>NZ_AP043884.1:3707500-3917731 GCF_055392555.1 Paenibacillus sp. JCM 18996 | reverse complement strand
GGCATTTTTCTCAAAGCGCCGTGACGCCCACTTTTGAAAGTGATATAATGACAGCAAAATGATCGCATTCTATGGAAGGATGAAAGTAATGAATTCACTTGCGCAGCTCCTCAACAAGACCATTGAACAAGAAAACCGGCATGTCTATGACATGCTTTCCGGTTTGGGCAAGCAAATTTACTTCCCGAAAGAAGGCATCCTCAGCCAATCCGCAGAAGCGAAAGCGAAAGCGAACAAGTTTAACGCCACCATCGGGACCGCTTTGGAAGGCGGCAAGCCGATGCATTTGAAGGTTATTCAAGATACATTATCCGCCTACGATCCGAAAGATATATACGAATACGCGCCTCCTGCGGGCAAGCCCCAATTAAGAGCCGCATGGCGCAAAAAGATGCTGGAAGAGAACCCGTCCCTGGCAGGCAAAAGCTTCGGCAATCCGATCGCCACCAACGCTTTGACACACGGTTTGAGCATTGTGGCCGACCTGTTTGCGGACAGCGGCGACAGCGTCATTATCCCGGACAAAAACTGGGAGAACTACGAACTCACATTCGGAATTCGCCGCGGAGCGGGCATGGTGAACTACCCTCTCTATAATGAACAAGGACTGTTTAATGCGGAAGGATTGAAGCAGGCCATCCTGGCTCAAAAGGAGAAAGGCAAGGCCATTGTCGTCCTGAACTTCCCGAACAACCCTACAGGATACTCCCCAACGCAAGAAGAAGGCAAAAGCATCTTGGCCGCTATCGCCGCCGGGGCGGAAGCCGGAATTAATGTGGTGGCTGTGACGGATGACGCCTACTTCGGCCTGTTTTTCGAGGATTCGATGCATGAATCGCTGTTCGGCGCTTTGGCCGACCTTCACCCTCGCGTGCTTGCCGTCAAAATCGACGGTGCGACGAAGGAAGAATACGTATGGGGATTCCGTGTCGGTTTCATCACCTATGCCGGCGAAAGCGAAGCGCTGCTCAACGCTTTGGAGCAAAAAACGATGGGGATCATCCGCGCCACCATTTCCAGCGGACCGCACCCTTCGCAGACCTTCGTGCTGCACGCCCTGACTTCCCCGGATTTCGCCGCGCAGAAGCAGGAGAAATTCGACATTATGAAGGGCCGGGCAAATAAGGTAAAAGGCCTGCTCGACAGCGGCAAATACGGCGATGTGTGGGAATATTACCCGTTCAACTCCGGCTATTTCATGTGCTTGAAGCTGAAGACAGTAGACGCGGAAACGCTTCGCACGCTCCTGCTTGACAAGTATGGCGTAGGCACCATCGCCTTGGGCGACACCGATCTGCGCGTCGCCTTCTCCTGTATTGAGGAAGAGCACATCGAGACGCTGTTCGACTTGATCTTCCAAGGCGTGCAGGATCTTCAGAATGTGACTGTAAAGTAATTTATCTCGATCTATAAAGTCAGCGTGTGAGCAAAGCAGCCGAACCGGCTGCTTTTTTTGGATTAAAAATCCAATTAATTGTAAAATTTTGTCGGAAAGTATCTTGTTTTTTCTCTGTTCTTTTGACATATTTATTCACTTAAATAATCTATAATGCTAGATGCCGGAGTATCCGCCCACGAACAAATAGAAAGGGATGACTTTTACAAACATGAACGAATTGTCTATGAAGAATCTGCTTTTCATTGAGAACGATTGCATCAACCCACAGGATGCCATTATTATCCGGCTGTTGCTTGAAGGGGTTGAACTCCATGAAATAAGTTTTTTACAAAGCAGTTCGCTCGACCCTGTAAATAAAAGTCTCACCATAGAAGATGTTTCCGGCAGGATTAGACAGCAGAGGGTGAGCCAGCAATGTGTGAGTTTGTACGAAAAAGCGACAAAACAGACCCAATATTTTTTGGATCCGCGGCTTCACATGTCTAGAGATAAGTATGTAGAACTCCGGGCCAGCAGCCATCTTATTAAGGTAAGCTTACGCGATTACATAGCTAATGAAGCGATGATCCAGGAGATGGATTCCGTCAGGTTACGGACTATTTATAAAAGGATCCGCCAACTGTCCGTGATTTACTCCATCCCGGATCTTAGCTATTTGAACACGGAAACCTTCTCGATGGCTCCAATGTTGTTTGCTTGAAAATATATCAGTGCCAGAAGGCTGCCGGAGCAATTTCGGCGGCCTTATTGTATTTTCCGTTTTGAAGGATACGTTCTCTTCTTAAAAAATAATAACCTCCGAATCATTTATCCACCGCTCTTCTAGCGTCGGAAGCGCTTTGCTATTAGCCTTCTTAATATTCTTACTGCTAAAACAGTGGTTAAAGTAATAAAGTCCAAGGAAAATTGCCAATAAGGTCCCGTAGTAACCAATCACAAAAAACCAATCCATAAATGTCGGTTTTGGGTTGAAACCGTTCATTTTATTTAACGATTATCGGAGTGGATTGTTGCGCTAAGCTGTCCGAATATATCATAAGCGATTCATGATCAAGGTGTTAGCTTGCTGTTACGAACAAAATAACCCTTCGGGTGAATAAAGACAGAAATCTGTTTCTAAGGACAGGGACTGTCTTGTTCATAAATTATAATGAGAGGCAAGTGACGAAAAACATACCGTTCCATTCTGCCGAGTGGAAGCATTGTGTTTTTGTGGAGGGGTATGAGAGACAGACTTGGCTGGCCGTTCCGGTCGAAAGATGTAGAGCGTCATTTTAAAGAATTGATATGACGGCGGTCTTGATGTGGAAAAAGTTATGTAGAAGGCTGGCTGCCCCCTTCTTTGCGAGGCAATGGTGAAAGGGTTTGCCCGGAATGTTCTGGCCCACGGCATACTGGGTTGCTTTGATTAACAGGAAAATATGCTTCTATTTGCTCAGTTTGATTGCCTTGCTGGTCATATAACTGGAAAATGTGCAGTTAATTCAACCCATTCGGGCCAGATATTAGATTAACCGCTGATTTTGATGGAACTTTTCCAGTTAAATGCATCTCCAACCAAATCGAAGTCAAATTAAATGGAGGAATTCCCTTTACTTTTTCCCATTCCGCGATTCTCCCGGCGCATTGCGACACTGCACGGCAAGTGCTCAGACCAACACTTATCCACAGCCACCGAAAATCATAATTTCCTAGACAATAAAAAAGTTCAAGCAACTCGTCTTTCCTTGGAGTCGCTTGAACCTTATATATATGTTTCATAGCATAGTTACTATAGTAATCTGTGTGCAACAGAAACTTCAAACTCTTGACAAGCTTTCACATATAATGCCGTAGTTCAGGTTCAGATCACCGCTTGACCTCAATACCCCCATCATCTGACTCTACTTCAAAATAATCGAATGTACGGTCGTGCCGGTCACCTTGAGTTCAACTGAGCGGTTCAGAGTGAGCTGACCCTCGCCCTGGATCTTCACATCCGAAGCGACAGTGTAAGTTGCATCGCTCACTGTGGTACTATTGTTTACAAGTTGTGAAATGGTGACTGTGGATAATGCGCCTTGATTGTTCAGCGTGCCCAGCTTGTACCACCCGGGTACGCTGACTTCGGCTATGGCTGGCAGCGCAGCTTGTACGACCTCGATATATACGACGACGTTGTTATAAGTGCGGACCTTTACTTCTTCGCCGGCTTTAATATCGGTGACCGTTATTTTTTGGCCGTCGCGGAATACGAAGGTGTTAAGGTCAAGCGTTAAAGCAACCGGGGCGCCGCCTTGAGAGACGGTCAGGACGTTGCCGGAAACGCTTGAAATTACCGTACCTTTAGTCAGGCTCTTATCTTCAGGCATTTTGTCGCCGGTACGGTCAAGCAGGGCGGCAAGCTCTGCGCGCCTGACCGGAGCATTCGGGCGGAATGTATTGTCCTCATAGCCGTCGATCAAGCCCTTTTCCACAGCAACCGCTACGTATCCGCGCGCTCCGGCGGGAATTTTATCCGCATCCTTGAAAGTCAGGTCGGCATTCATCTTGGTCTTCGCTTCACCGTCAAGCTTTAAAGCTTTTACCAATAGAATCGTTGCCCATAAACGGTCTGCGGACTTGTCCGGTTGGACGGCGTTGTCGCTTTCCATAAACAAGGCGTGCTCGGCCGCTACAGCCACATAACCGGTGGCCCAAGGATACGCCGCTTGAATCTTGACTGCATCGGAGAAATACAGCTTCGTCCCCTGCTTGGCCTCAGCCTCGCTGCGCAGACCTAACAAGCGAACTGCGGCCGTTATAGCTTCGATTCTGGTAATATGGTTGTTAGGCTTGAAAGTGCCGTCCTCATAGCCTTCAAACACTCTTTTGGACGCCAAGCTGGCTATGTATCTCATAGCCCACTGCACATCCTGCCCTCTCATGTCTTCAAAATTAAGATTAATTTGAATGTTCGAACCTGTCTGATGTCTCTGATGGTCCTCATTATCATCATTGTTCTGTTGATTCCGCTGTTCCGATCTGTGTTCCCACTTCACATTGCGCTTTTCGTTCTCGTGGTCATCGTCCCTGTCCTTGGCGAATGCAGCCGTAGAGCCTCCCAGAGCCAATGCTAGAGTCAAAGAGCTTACAACCACTTTTTTAAATACAGAATTCATTTCACTGCACTTCCTCTCTTTTTGAGTATGGATTGTTTTTTCTTTGAACCTTCGCGAAGTGTTCATCTTTTCGGTAAAGCATTCGGCGGCGCTGAAACTTTTGGGGGGGTATTGCCAATCTATGAAAAATGGTACAATAATTTCGGTAAAATGCTAGCGAAGGAGTAATAGAATGCCGGTTAAAAAGAAAAAGATCTGGGTGCTGCTCGCGGCATTCACAGTGCTTGCAGCTGTTTTATTTATGGTTATTAGATGGAATGGCTCTCTCCTTGAATCCCGCAAAAACTCACCGGGCACCGAGGTGTCTTCCGACAGTCCGAAGGATGCATCCAAAGCGAAAACCCAGCCGGAGCCGGAAATCCCTTTGGAGAAGACGGATGTGCTGTTGGCAGGAACGGAGCTGGAAGGCCTCTACCTGGCGCGCGCCGCCGCGGATGAAGGGCTGAAGGTGAAGGTGATCGACCCGAGGGACGCTTTTGGCGGGCAGGTGCTGCAGGGAGAGATGCTGTTCCTCGACGAAGCCCGGGACGACGCGTACAAAACTCTGCTGCAGGGCCGGGTAAAAGAGCTGTTCGACGGCTTCCGCAGCGCTAAGATACGCAAACTTCCGGAGTTCCAGTCTTATTTTGGCAAATTGAGCAGTAATCTTCCTATAGAGCAGGGCGTCAAGATCATTGATGTTAAAGAAGCTCCCGCAAGCAGCAGTGGAGAATCGATTCAGACGATAACTTACACATCGAAGGACGGTGCCAAGAAGAGGATTACCGCATCCTATTATGTGGATAATACGGATGACGCCGCGCTGCTGAGCAGGTTGAAGGTGACCCGCCTTCCGGGGCTCGAACAATTTTACGGACAGAAAAATATCGAGTATATGAGCGCCGGCATGATGATGAAGTTCAAGAATGTGGATTGGCAGAAATTTTCCGCCCATTTCAATTCGCTTACCCCTCAGGAAAAAAGTAAAAAATACGGCGGGGGTTCGGTGAACGAGAGCTTTGCAATCGGGTTAAGCGGCATGACCAGCCAATATAAACCGTCCAATGACCGGGTATTCCTGAGAGGGCTGAACGCGGTCAATCAGCGGGACGGAGAGGTTTTGATCAATGCGCTGCTGATATACACCGTCGACCCTTCCGATCCCAAATCGGTAGAGGGGGGCCTTGAGCTGGGCAGGAAAGAAACGCCGCTTATTTTGAACCATTTCCGCAAAGGCATGGTCGGTTGGGAGAACGCAGAGATTAACGGCTACCCGAATTACTTGTATATCCGCGAGTACAACCATTATGAAACGGACTATGTGCTTAAGCCTTCCGATATGCTTGGCGGCCATATGTTCTGGGACAACGTGAGCATCGCCGGATATCCGCTGGATCTGCAGGGAACGAGCGCAAACAAGTGGGGCATCGAGATGGGCCGTCCCGACAAATACGGCATGCCGCTTCGCAGCTTCCTGCTGAAGAACTACGATAACGTGATCGTTGCCGGCAAGAATGTCGGCGCCTCCGCCATCGCCTACGGCAGCGCCCGCATCCAGCCGAATACGAGCCTCGCGGCCGAGTCGATCGGTGTCATTCTCGGTCAGATCAACGGCAAGAAGAAGCTGAAGGATTTGCAAGAACCGGATATGGCCCAACTACACACTTATTTGCAGACAAAGTACGATATCAAGCTGACCAACATCACAGGCAAAAACAAGCTGGCGGGATGGTCTCCGGACGAAATCGCCAAGCTCGACACGGGTGAGATTGTGTATCCGACCTATGTGCACAAGAAGCATTAGACAACAAAAGGCACTGTTACTTCTGGCGTCTCCAGCTGTCGTTAGTCTTTCTGCATCGAAAACTTCAGCAGCATGTCCCGCATCTTGTCCGCTGAACCGCAGTCGGAGCCTCTTTCACCTGTCACCGGGTAAACGTCCATCTCCTCGGCGTCATACGGCATAAGCAGCGAGGATAATATATCTTTGTCTGTTATCCGGGCATCCAGCCAGCGGTTAGCCGTCTGTTGATCCAGTATAACGGGCATACGTTCGTGGTAGACTGCGGCCAAGCGGTTAGAATACGTGGTAAGTATAGTACACGAACGGATTTCTTCCCCGCCCGGCTTCAGCCATACATCGTAAAACCCGGCAAAGCCGAACAGTTTTTGATGACGGAGGACGAATCGGACCGGCTGCTTCACCTTCCGTTCAGCTTTCCAGCCATAGTAGCCGTCACAAGGGATGACGCAGCGGCGGCTGGTAAAAATTTTGCGAAACGCCCGCTTATCCGCCACAGTTTCGCTCGCCGCATTGATGGAATCCGGCGCCCAGAAAGGGAAGAGCCCCCATCTGTAATGCTCCAGCCTCCTCGATCCCCCTTCTGCGACAATGACGGGAACCGGTTGTGTCGGTTCGAGCAAATAGCTGCTTTTGAAGGGAAAAGCCATCTTGTCGATCTGATAATAGGCTTCGATATCGGATAAGGAAGAGGCTAAACTATAACGTTCGCACATAAAACCCACCTGCCTGTCTTTCTCTCTATAGAGATTTGTAGTATAAGAACTCTCCCTGCGGAAGGTACCGAAAGGGCGCATTCGGAATATGCTTCAACAACCATGCGTCTTTTGTCGGGTTATTCTACAGTATCCATTGGCAGGTGGAAAATTATGCGTAAATCAAGTATGGCCGGCCTTCTTCGTTTTTCTGCGCCGAACCAGCAGGGTGACCGTCACCGTGAGGATCGCGCCGTAAAACGCCAGCTCCATATCGTGCTGTGAATCCCAGGGATCTCCCTGCATGCCGAGAAACTGGTCCGCCGTTTCCTTGGAAGCAAGCAGTGCGACCCACATTTCCCCGATTTCATACAGCGCCCCCGCAGCGGTAACCACCGCTATTGCCAGACCGTACGCCCATAGCCGTGCCGTGCCCGCAACCCGTTCAAGCACCTCGGAAATCGGCAGGACAAGCAGCACACCAAAGAAAAAATGAACCACACGGTCGTAATTGCCGCGCGTTGAATGAAAAATATTTTTCATTGTCCCGTCCAGCGGAGTGGCTTGGTAGGAATAATGGGCGCCGATCGTATGCAGCACCAAAAAAGCAGCCATTAGAACATAGGAGCGGTTGGTAAACGTAAATTTCTTGTAGGTAAAAATGACAGCTGCCAGAAAAGCGATAATCAGGACATTCTCCAACATCCAGCCGGTCCGGTCTCGCGGTGAAATGGCGAGCAGCGCCCAGATAATCGCATACACTCCTGCAAAAAACTGCAGAAAACGATTTTCAGAGAAATTATCGTCCCTGCGCATCCAGATGCTTTGCTCCGAACCGGAAAAATCTTTGCCGCGGTCAGCGGCCCAGGTAGTCATCGTCATTCTCCTTTCCCAGCATGCATGGCCTTCTTCTACCTTAGATTTAGCTTTAACCCGATTTTTATGTCCTTCTCCTCAATCACCACATTCTGGATTCTGATCAGCTCGGGCAGGTTTTCGTCCGCCCTCATCTCAAGCGGTTGAATGCTGAACAAGCGTGTTGGAACATTAAGCGCTTTTATCCGAGTCTCCGTGTGTTCAGCTGCAATGTAAGGATCTTTCCAATCCAATGTAAAATTCAGAGTGGCCCCGATCGGCACCAGGTCCCTGTATAACAGGTTCACATCCGCCGTCAGCCGGTTTCCGTTCAGCGAGAACCTGGCCCCTGTCACGGCCAAGTCGGCCGAAACCTGAGGTCTCTGGCTTAGCCCTTTGCGCAGCAGATGGTCCACTTCCTCTTCAGACAGCCTGATCTCCAATTTGCGTGTTTTCAGGATTTCATTGAACTTGCCCGCCAACGCCACCTCTCTATAATTCAAATCCAGGCTCTTGTCGGGCTTAATATAAGCCAAGACTCCAAGCAGCATGAGGCCCGCAATAATGGCTATGCCCGCAACGAAATAGATCAGCTTCTTTATCATCGTTTTGCCTCCATAGGAAATAATAAATATTTTGTTACCCAGATGAACAGGCAAAAAAAAGAGGTCCCCCTTCAACGGAGAACCCATATCTGCCTATTCTTTCGACTGCTTGGCCTTTAGCCACTTTGGAGCCCCTTTGTTTTTGCGGTCCCGTTCCCGGTTCGCTGTGGTTTTGTCCGGCGTCCCGCGCGCGGCTTTTGCCGGGCTCCCGCTTCCCGCTGCTTGGCGGATTCGGGCCGGTTCTTCGCGCTTCTTCCGGCTCGGCGCGATAGACGAACTGTCCGTGCTCTCATTGACTAACGCTTCCTCATTCATCCGGGCCGGTGCGCCGTCCTTACCTGGCGGCTGATGCACCCGCTGTGGTGCCCTCTCCCTCCCCACAGTCCGCGGATCCCTGACCGCCGAATCTGCGGCCGTATCCGGGTGTCTTTTGATCCCCCGCGACTTCTGCGGTATGAACTCGTCAGCGTCGTAAATTTTTCCGCCGTACAGCTGTTTAGCTTGTATCTCAATGTTAAGCTGCTTTTCAAATTTACGCAGAATGAACAGCTCGTTAGGCGCAGCGATGTTTATTGCCGTGCCTTTCTTGCCCATGCGTCCCGTACGGCCGACCCTATGCACATAATGGTCCGCATCCACAGGGGGATCGAGATTAATGACGTGCGTCACATCCTCGATGTCCAATCCCCGCGAGGCCACATCTGTCGCAACCAACAATTGAACGCTTCCTTCGCGGAAAGCTTTCATCACCCTCGCCCGGTCCTGCTTGCCGGCCTCACCGTACAAGGCTTCCGCCGACAGGCCCATATACTTCAGCTTCTCGGTGACCTCGGCTATGCCGTCGGTATCATTGATGAACACCATCGCCGACCGCGGATTGTACAATCGGACCAGCCTTCTTAAGGTATCGATTTTGTCTCTCTCGTCACAAACGAACTGTAGATGCTCGACGGTCGCGGAAGTCCGCTGGGCCGGCTCAATCCGCACCAACTCGGGATCCTTCATCCAACGGTCTGCAATTTGCTGGATCTCCGGAGGGATCGTTGCGGAGAAAAAAAGGATTTGCCTGTCCCGAAGCGCGCTTTTCAGAATGATTTCCACTTCCGCCATCGACCCCAGGTCAAAAACCTGATCCGCCTCATCGACAACGATCGTACGCACATAATGCATGCTTAGCTTTTTCACCTTGATCAGCTCGACAATTCTGCCTGGCGTCCCTACCACGATGTGGGGATGAAGCTTCAGCTTGTCCACCTGCCGGGAAAGCGCCGCTCCTCCGATTAACGATTGGGCCAGAATGCCAGTCCCTTCAGACCAACGTTCCGCCTCCTGAAAAATTTGCATCCCGAGCTCCCGGGTAGGGACAAGAATAACCGCCTGCAGCTGTTTGCTTGACGGATCGATATTCTGCAGCACCGGAAGCAGGTAAGCGAGCGTCTTGCCTGTACCCGTCTGGGACTGGGCGATAAGATCCTTTCCGTCCAGAATGAACGGGATCGACTGCGCCTGTATCGGCGTCGGATCATCGATGGCTCCCCGCCGGAGCTTATGGACCATATCCGGTGAGATTTTAAGCGTTTCAAAACTGGGTACCATGATCTACCTCATTTCTGTCTGGCTGCTTATATTTATTATATGTAACTTTCCTTGGTTTCACAAACCTCCCTGGTCCTGGTTACCCCATTCCTGCTTTATTTTATCGCGGACCGCTTCCCTCGCCCTATACAGCTTCTGCCGAACCATTCCCTCCGTGACCTGGAGCTCATCCGCCATCTCTTTGTAAGTCATCTGCCTGACCCACCTCATCTCCAAAATGCGACGGTAATCCGGCTTAATTTTGCCCACGTAGTCGAGCACCGTTTCAATCAGGATCTTGGCCTCGATTTGATCCTCCAGCGTAGAGACCGCGGACGTGCACACAGCCTCGACGGCGGACTCCAATGCTTTGGGATCCAATTGCCGGACAGCTCTCCTATGCTTTTTCAAATAGTTCAAGGTGACATTCCTTGTCAATTTTCGGAGCCAGTTTTCCAGCTTGTCCGTTTCCGCCAGCCTGGGAGCTTTATTAACCGACCGCAAAAAAGCCTCCTGGATGACATCTTCTGCAGCGGCGCGCTCCTTTACCATATAATATACGCCCGGGTAGACGAGCGAGTTAAATTCCTGATATACCTGCTCCTGTACCATCTTGGGCAATGATACAAATTTTTCCGTCACCAATAAAGCCAAAAGCTTGGACATAAACCCCTCCCCGCAAACGATTTCAAGCTGCCCGATCTTATCGGTAGACAGTCGGCCGTCACTCAAGAGATATAAATTCTAAATTTAATGTGCGTAATAAAGAACGATCGGGCCAAAAGGAAGTTTGCAGCGCGGTGAATGTTATTTGCGGTTGACGATCTTCACAAAAATCCCGTCAAGCATACGGGGAAATAAATGATACAATTTGACGCCAAAGCCGGCGATCCAAGGAAGATTCTTCTCGGGAATGTCACGCACGACGGCATCGACCACCTCGTCCGCAACTCGATCAGGCTTGAGCATAAACCTACGCACGTTAAAGGCATAGCCTCCCGATGGGTCCGCTTTCTCAAAAAAGGGTGTATCGATGGGTCCCGGATTCACCGCGCTCAGAACGACACCCGAGCCAATCAGCTCCTGGCGCAGGGAATTGGTGAAACCTAACACCGCGTGCTTGCTGGCTGTGTAGCCGGACGATTTGGCCGTACCGATCTTCCCCGCCATAGAGGCGATGTTGACGATATTCCCCGCTCCCGCCTGCACCATATGAGGAAGCACGGCTTTGGTACAGCGCACTACACCCATGTAGTTGACGTCCATCATCTCTTCAAAATCGCTGAGCGGCGCTTCCAGCGCAGACTTGAATATACCGAAGCCGGCATTATTGACCAAGACGTCGATGCGCCCGTACTTTTCCATAATCTCATTCACCGTGCGTTCGACATCTTGGGAGGAGGTAACGTCCATAACATACGTATCCAGCGTTCCGGGAAACCTGGAAGCGGCCTCCAGCAGCTTGGCCGAAGAACGGCCCGTGAGTACCGGCACCGCTCCTTTGTCCGCGAACTTGCCGCCTAATAGTGCCCCCAGCCCGCTGGTTGCGCCTGTAATGACAACGATCCTGCCATGTAAGTCTCTCATCGGGCCGCTCCTCCGTCTGCGTTCATCTCAGGCAATCAATACCTGGATATCCAACTCTCCTATGCCTTCCATAATTAACGGAATTGTCAAAGCCTTGACTGAACCCAGCGCTTCTCCGGAAGCATGGACAACTTTGGGAGGCGTAATGTCCACCCGGACGCCCTGGTTGTACAGCATCGTACTGGCGTTGCCGCTGATCATGTTGCCGAGCTCGGAAATCGCGCTCTGGGTAATCTCGTTCATTTCGGTGAGGATATATCCGCCCATCATGGCCGATACCACCTTGAGTGCCACTTCTTCCTGCAGCATGAACACGATGTCCCCCTCCATTTGCCCCGTCATACCTATATAAATCCGTATGTATCCGCCCACCGGCACGATCTCTTTGATGCCGAGCTCACCTGTGGAAGGACGAACATTGGCAACCTGCTCAATGACTATTCTTGCCGACTCCAGAAAAGGATGAATCAATTCTGCCTTCATAGCGACTGCGACGCCTCCGTTACCGATACTCATCCGAATAAAATTTTGTCATGGAATGTCGATCCATGTTAGAAAAGATTGGTAGTAATGCACTAATTATATCGGATTCGCAAGGACAAGTATAGGCAAAAATCGTCCGTTCTTATAGGAACTTAGATTCAATTTTTGCAGCCGGTGCCTATAACTCCGGAAAAACGGCTTTTCCCCGGATCGAGCAAGGTGGTCATTCGCACAGCGGCAGGCCGCTTTTACATCCTTATGCCCGCAGTGTTCCCAGAGCTGTACCGTTTTAGCCCTCTGTGAAAGAACCACACTGAAAATACGCAAAAACAGCAAAGCGTTGCCGCCGCATGGAGAAGAAATCCTGTATCCAGCCGCCCTAGCAAACCAACAGGCACGTACGAGATTATACCGGCGGGGACGACTGTGAAGAGGATGAGCTTGCCCCAGCCCTTGAAAATAGATGTGGGATACAGGCTGAACGTAACCATCGAGCCAGTGAACTGCTGGCCGATCCCCTCGGCATTGCCGATATAAAAAGCAAGCGATTGAACGATTAGAATTGTGGTCAGGAACAGCAGCATGATCAGGATCAGCGAAAGGATGTACTTTCCCCACCCCGCGAGTGTCGGCTCCCCGAATACGGCATAAACGGCCAAGCCGAACAGAATATCGCCCAAATTCGCCACGGCCATACGGCTGATAAGCACATTGAGCAGAACAGGCTTCGGTTGGGCTAAATATACGTCCAGAGTTCCCGTAGACACAATATTGGCCAGCCGCATAGTATTGCCGAAGAAGGACGCCACGAGGCCGAAGCCTGCTGAACCGGTAGCCCACAGCATCAGCATTTCGTGCATTCCCCAACCGCCGACGCTGTTGAATTTCTGAAAAAACAGTCCCCAGAACAGCAGCCAAACCATATCATTAAGAAACATCATGCCTGCCGTCAGCAGAAAGCTGACCCGGAATTCCATGGCTCCCGCCAAATTCAGCTTCCAGCACGTCCAGACAAACTTAAGAGTGTTAACCGCCGTTGACATTGAGTTTCCGCACTCCTCTCCTGTACATGTAAGCCAGCAGCGCTCCGCACAACGAGATCCACAGCCACTGGATACCGAGCGCCGACAAGAGACTGCAAGGATCGAAACGGACGGCCGTTTTGGCCGAAGCATACACAATAGACTGAAAGGGAAGCCACGAGCACACCGTTCTCATCGCATCCGGCATCATTTCCGGAGGAAGCATCATCCCTCCTATGATGAACACGATTTTTTGGTAGACAAATTCAATGCCTCTCGTCTCCTCTACCCAGAAAGCGCACAAAGCCACTATCATATTTAAAATATAATACAGCGTCAATGACCCGAAAGCGGTAACGAGAAAACTGGGCCATCCCCAGCCGAGCGCGGGCCAGCCGAACAAGACGACTCCCAGACAGCAGCCCACGCTGAAGGTAATGGCCAAGCGGAGCAACGCCTCCCCTAAATAGCTGACGTACTGGAACAATAGATAGCTTACGGGGCGGGTGAGCTGGTAGCCGATATCTCCGCTTTTCACCTCCCCTTCGATCTTCAGCGCCATCTGCGGACACGACAGTACGATCGATTCGGCGAAGATCAGGTACCACACCATTTGCTGGAAAGTAAAACCCGAGATGGCAAGAGACGACTGCCCTTCGTAAGTCACCCTCCAAAGCTGGATCAATACATAGAGAATCACCAGGATAAAAAGGGACCTGAGCAGCATCTCATACAGGTATGCCAGCTGGTTGCGGGCCGTAATTTTGCCGATGGCGAAATATTTGGCGCTTTTCATAAACAATCGGGAGCCGGGCCTTGCGGTTTGGGCGGAAGCTTGAAGACTGGGCATCAGCCGGCCTCCTTTCCTGCTTTGGTGTAGATTTGCGCTATGATATGCTCCATCGGAGGATCCTCAATCGTCACATCCGAGAGTCGGCAGGATTGGATCACCTCGGCGAGCACGGCCTCGATTGTAGTTTGGGATAAATCAACGGTTAGAGTCATGGTCTTTTCGGCCTTTTCCGCTACCTCGGCTCCGTGGAGAAGTAAAGATGAGGGCTCCTCCGTCAGCGCCAGCTTGACGGTTTTATGGGTCAAATAATACCGCTTCATCCCGCTTACCGTGTCGTCCAGAATGATCTGCCCGTGATTGATCACAATCGCCCTGTGGCACAGCTGCTCGATATCTCCGGCATCGTGGGACGTCAGGAATACAGTGGTCCCTTCCTCCCGGTTCATTTCCCGGATCAAATCGCGTATTCTCTGCTTGATCACGACGTCCAGCCCGATCGTCGGTTCATCCATGAACACGACTTGGGGCCGGTGCAGCAGGGAAGCCGCAATCTCGCAGCGCATTCTTTCGCCAAGCGAAAGCTTTCTGACCGCTGTATTCAGATAGGGGCCGAGTTCGAAGCGTTCCACCAGGTTATTCCTGCGCCTGAAAAATTCCGTCCGGTCCAGCTCGTATATGCGGCTCATCAGCTCAAAGGAATCGATCGGCGGCAGGTGGTACCACAGCTGCGATTTCTGCCCGAAAACGGAGCCTATCCTGAATGAGAGCCTGCGGCGCTCTTTCCAGGGGCAGCATCCGAGCACCTCCGCTTCTCCGAACGTGGGATGCAGGATGCCGGTGAGCATTTTCATCGTTGTCGACTTGCCCGCGCCGTTGGGCCCCAGAAAAGCAAGCATCTCTCCCTGCTCAACCGTGAAATCAATGGGATGGACCGCCATCTTCTCGCTTAACTCCGGCTTAAGCAAAGAGCTGACGCTGCCCAGAAAGCCCTCGCGCTTCTTCTTTACCGTAAAGCTTTTGCTGAGCCCGTTTACCCGTATGGCTGTCATCGTCTCTCCCCCTCACCGCTCATGCAGAGCCGTCACTCCGTCAGCATCACCTTGATGACTCTTTAAAGCAATAAAGACCTTCGGAAGCTTCGCTTAAGCAGCGGAACTTGCCGAAGGTCTTTTATCCCTACGGTGTAGCGCGGCGATCGCCCTGCGCCCGGCTTCGCTCGGTTGGAACGTCGCTGCGGCGCAGCTCAATTCCGTTTCCCTAGAAGCCCTTCCATCAATTTTGTTAGATATTAACATCCCATGTTGGTTATTGTCAATACAAATTATGGGAAGCAAATTACGAGAACGGACAAGTTACGGAAATAGCAGAGGTCTCCTTGTACGACCCTCGTTCCCTGTACGCCTCTTGTTCCTTGTGCGCCTCACCCGAAATTGTCTGATAGAGCTAATTTTGTTACGATAAGCTTAATCTTTGATTCAGAAAGGAAGAAACTAATGCCCGGCTTTATTCTCGATATGGACGGCACGCTGTACCATGGAAAACATCCGATCCCCCATGCCGCGGAATTCGTGCGGCATCTGAGGGACCGGCGTCTGCCGTTCCTGCTCATGACCAACAACTCCTCCAAAACTCCGGCACAAGTCGCCGATCATCTGCGGGAGACGGGAATTGCCGCGGGTGAAGAGGAAATCTTCACGTCCGCCCAAGCCGCCGCTCAGTATTTGAGCGAGCGCCGGAAGAATGGCCGGGTCTACGCCATCGGCGAGACCGGCTTGCTGGATGCCCTTCGCGCCGCCGGCTTCACCTTGACGGATGAGGGGCCCGACTATGTCGTGCAGGGCATCGACCGCGAGTTCAATTACGGCAAGCTGGCCGCTGCCGTAAGGGCCATTCTTGACGGCGCCCGCTTCGTCATGACCAACCCGGACCATCTGCTGCCTTCAGATGGTCTGCTGAACCCCGGCGCCGGCTCGCTGGGAGCCGCCATACAGACCGCCAGCGCGGCCGAGCCGGTAGTGATCGGAAAACCGTCGCCGATCATCATGAACTACGCGCTGGAAAAGCTGGGCGGCTTGCCCCCGCAGGACGTGTGGGTGATCGGCGATAACATCCGCACCGACATCGGGGGCGGGCAAGCCGCCGGGTGCAGGACGGCCCTTGTGCTCACGGGCCTGGCCACGGCGGACAATGTGGAACTTCACATTGCCGAGTCCGGCATTCAGCCGGATGCGGTCTGCAAAGATCTGGCTGAATTTTTGAGGCTCACGCAAATATGAGGTGCGGAACATTCGGAAATCTTTTTTTTACTTATAAATCACACTGCCCGCATCCTTGAACTCGGCCGCCTTTTGCTCCATCCCTTTTTCGATAGCCTCCTGATCTTGCAGCCCTTGCTGCTTCGCATACTCCCGGATGTCCTGAGTGATTCTCATACTGCAAAATTTCGGTCCGCACATCGAGCAGAAATGAGCCGTTTTGGCTCCTTCCGCCGGCAGCGTCTCGTCATGGTATTCGATCGCTCTTTCCGGGTCCAAAGACAGGTTAAACTGGTCTCTCCAGCGGAATTCAAACCGCGCTTTGGACAGAGCGTTGTCCCTCTCCTGGGCTCCAGGATGGCCTTTGGCAAGATCGGCCGCGTGAGCCGCGATTTTATAGGCAATAACTCCCTCACGGACATCATTCTTGTTCGGCAGGCCAAGGTGCTCTTTAGGAGTGACGTAGCACAGCATGGCGGTTCCGAACCATCCGATCATGGCCGCGCCGATCGCCGAAGTAATATGGTCGTAGCCGGGCGCGATATCCGTCGTAAGGGGTCCGAGCGTATAGAACGGCGCCTCTTGGCAAACTTCAAGCTGCCGGTCCACATTCTCTTTGATCAAATGCATGGGCACATGTCCCGGGCCCTCGATCATCACCTGCACATCATGCTTCCAGGCGATTTGGGTCAATTCACCCAATGTATCCAGCTCCGCGAATTGTGCCTCGTCGTTGGCATCCGCTATCGATCCGGGACGCAGCCCATCCCCAAGCGAAAAAGCCACATCATACGATTTCATAATTTCACAAATTTCTTCAAAATGAGTGTAAAGGAAGTTTTCCTGATGGTGGGCAAGACACCATGCCGCCATGATGGAACCGCCGCGAGAGACGATGCCCGTCACCCTCTTGGCCGTCAAAGGCACATAGCGCAGAAGAACTCCGGCATGGATCGTAAAATAATCCACTCCCTGCTCGGCTTGTTCTATCAGCGTATCGCGGTAAATTTCCCAGCTCAGCTCTTCGGCTTTGCCGCCAACCTTTTCCAATGCCTGATAAAGCGGTACGGTTCCGATAGGCACCGGGGAGTTGCGGATAATCCATTCGCGCGTTGTGTGTATATTTTTTCCCGTGGACAAGTCCATAATGGTATCCGCACCCCAACGGGCAGCCCACCGCATTTTTTCGACCTCTTCGTCAATAGAGGAAGCAACGGCGGAATTACCGATATTGGCGTTGATTTTGACCAGGAAATTCCGGCCGATGATCATAGGCTCGCTTTCCGGATGGTTGATATTTGACGGAATAATCGCACGTCCCGACGCAACCTCGCTGCGCACGAAGTCAGGGGACACATTTTCCCGAATCGCGATATATTCCATCTCCGGGGTAACGATCCCTTTTCTCGCATAGTGCATTTGCGTGACATTGGCTCCGCTTTTGGCCTGCAATGTCCGGCGGTTCGGACCGGGAAAGATTTCCACCTGATTTACCGAGGCCTCGTTCACATATCCGTTGTCCTCGGGCTTGACCGTTCTACCTGTAATTTCTTCCACATCGCCGCGTTCCAGGATCCATGCCCGACGGTTCGCAGGCAGGCCTGCGCGGATATCCGTTTGAACACCCGTATCCGTGTAAGGACCGCTGCTGTCATAGACCCTTACAGGCGGGTTGGCTTGCTCGCCGCTCGCACCGGTTGTCGAAGACAGGGCGATTTCACGCATGGGAACTTGAATGTCAGAGCGCGAACCTTGGACATAGACCTTCTTGCTGCCCGGAAAAGCCGTCGGCTCTGAGATGCTTTCATTTGATTTGATTTCGCTTGCCATTTTCATTTCCTCCTCGGTATAAATGAATTGGTACAAGCGGAGATTCCTCTGCGCACGCAGCTAAAAAAGACCGCGGGCGGAAAAGAAGCGGTCTTTGTGTACACAAAGGCTGAGGCTTTCCTCCGCTGGCGTTGCCTATTTGGTTAACGGGACAACAAAGGGGTGCCAGAGGAGCAAAAAAAACCGCCACGAATAACCGGACGGTTTGATGTCACATGCTATTCTCTACGCTGGCATTACCCAGATCAGATTTCCGGTCAATGACATAAGGTCATTATCTCAGCCTGACTTCATCAAGCACCCGGTGCGCGATATGTTGTTGTCGTTGATTAATACAATACAGTATATTTTTGGAATTGACAACCTGTTTTCGTTCAGAAAAAACAGCTGCTGCCAGCAAAGACCGGTCATTCTAATTTTCAACAATCTGGCTTCTCTCAAATATTGCGGCACCTGGACAAGAATCCATGATCACTCGGCTCCGATGTTTATGCCAGGTTTTGCACAAATGAAAAAGCACCCTTCAGGGTGCTTGGAATTGCTTGGGCGCTCTTTTTTACTGAGCATGCCACCAGGACTCCACGATTTGATGAGCTACTGCGGGATTATAACCTTTTCCCACTAAATAGGTGATTGCAGTTGCTTCTCTTAAAGCATGTTCAGTCGATATAGCATAGGCTTCTTGTAAACCGTGTCTAACCCAAGGCTCAACCACTGTTAAAGTTTCATACTTTAAATTGTGCGGAAGAGAATACGTTGGATATGAATAATAAGGATAGGCCAAAGCCTTTTCCTCCTTTCAATATCTAGAATTCTCTTCAGCATATGCCTAACTCATTTATTGTTGCGCCCAAAAAACCTTCGAGAATACGTCTCTTAAGCGGGCTTTTGCAAACCTGTAACGAAACCTCAAGGCCAATTGCTAACGATGAAAATCGCCGAACTGCTCGAAGGCCTCAATGGGTAAAAAGACTGTTTGCCCAAAATAGAGGCATCTTTACACAGAAAAGCTCGCCCAAAACCGGACGTTCAAAAAAGCTAAACTCCCTGCTTCGCGCCGACAGTCTTCCTTTCGGCAGCCTTGGCCGGCAGCTGTTCCTTGGCTTTTCCCATAAACAGGATAAACAGCAGCGCAGCCACAGCCATAACGAGAGACCATACAAACACATGGGCGATGGAGTCCGCCAAAGCCGCCGTAATTTGATCCAGGATTTCCTTCGGTATCATTTTTCTTACTTCAGGCTGCAGTAAAGCATTCGCATTAAGATTCTCGAACCGCGGATTCGGGGCGAGCTTCGACAGCTTCGATTTCAGATACGAGCTTTGGACCGTGCCGAGAATAATAATTCCTACAGCTGAGCCGATCGTCCGGAAAAAGCTGACCAACGAAGTGACGATACCCCTCTCGCGGAATTCGATTTTATGCAGGGCGGAAACCGAGATGACAGGAAAAGAAGCGCCGACGCCCAGACCCATAAGCACCATATAAAACGTGACCAGCGTACGGGAAGTGTTTACGGAGATGCCGGACAGCAGCAGGCTCGAGAGCAGGACAAGAACGGCGGAAACCAGCATAATATTGCGGTAGGAGGTTTTTCCGATAAACCGCCCGCCTAAAGTGGAGCTTACCACGACGCCAAGCATCATAGGAGTCATCACGATGCCCGCATTGGTCGCCGAGCCTTCATACACCCCTTGGATAAACAGCGGTATGTAAGAAGCCGCGGCGAGCAGCAGCACGCCGTAAAAGAAGCTCGCACCCATCGAGGAAGTGAAGAGCCGGTTTTTAAACAAGCCGAGCGGAATGATCGGCGACTCCACCTTGGTTTCGATCCACAGGAAAAGAGCCAGAAAAACGATGCTACCCGCGAAAAGAGACAGCTCGCTGACCGAACTCCATTCGAAGTTTACCCCGCCGACGGTTTTGCCGCCGAACTCCAGGGCGAACATCAGCAGCAGCACCGCCCCCATCATTGTTACCGTTCCAAACCAGTCGATCTTCTGTTTTCTTCTTTCCACACCTTCCTTGTAGGCCATGGCGATCAGGAAGAAGGAGACGACGCCCAGCGGAAGATTGATATAGAAAATCCAATTCCAGGTCCAATGGTCGGTGAAATACGCGCCTGCAATCGGTCCGAATACGCTGGAAAGGCCGAATACCGCGCCGAACAGTCCCTGCATCTTGCCGCGCTTCTCGGGCGGGAAGAGATCGAAAATAATCGCAAACGTAATCGGCATCAATGCGCCGCCGCCGATCCCCTGGATCGCGCGGTAAACTATCAGCTGCGTCATGTTGCCCGATGTGCCGCACAGCGCGGAACCGGCCATAAATACGGTAATGCCGAGCAAAAAGAACAGCTTCCTGCCGTACATATCGGACAGCCTTCCGAAGATCGGCATGGAAACGACGTTCGCGATCAGGTAGGAGGAATACACCCACACAAAATAATCGAGCCCTCCCAGCTTGGAGATAATCGTAGGCATCGCCGTCGATACGATCGTTTGGTCCAGCGCAGCCAGAAGCAAACCCATGGCCAATCCGATGACCGTTAATCTAACATTTGAAGTGGCGCTCAAACTAGTCCCCTCATTTCATATTTCAAATTAAAGTGCATTTCATTATTCTATATTTAAACTTGAACTGTACACAATATCCGCCCGTGTATTTTACAAAATTTTCATCTTGCAGCTTTCGCCTTACTGCGTCCGGCTTTGTCTGCGATATCCGGCCTCCTCCGTTATTCCCGGCTATTGCAAGGCCGTGACAGCGTATCATATAATAGTTTTATTGAAAAATAAATTTTATATGTACCATGACTTTATATAGAAATTATCTATTCTGGAGGGTCGACTTTGAACATTAGCCAATTGGAAACACTGCTGACGATATCCAAAACGATGAGCTTCCGCAAAGCGGGAGAGCTGCTCAATCTGACGCAGCCCGCAGTATCGGCCCAAATGAAGAGCCTTGAGGACGAATTCCAGACAGTGCTGATCGACCGCAACCAACCGGTTACCTTGACGGAAAGCGGCAAGCTGTTTCTGACCCACGCCCAGATTATTTTACAGACGGTGGAAGATTTGAAGCAGCGGCTGGCCGACCTGAACCAGGCCCCTCAGGGGCATATCCATCTGGGGACGACCACCTCGATTGCGATGCAGATTCTTCCGCGGGTGCTGTCTTATTTCCAGAACCAATATCCTATGATCAAGACGAGCATCCATTCCATGACGACATCGGAAATTATGTACGCCGTGGAGAACGGCACGATCGACCTTGGCATTACCTACTTGTTCGACAAGAGCTCTTCCCTGCAGACGGCAGCCCTGTATTACGACACCTTCGAGCTTGTTGTGTCTCCTGAGCATCCTTTAGCCAAGTACGACAGGATTGCCGTGGAAATGCTGCGGAATATACCTCTGATCATGCTTTCCCCCGAAACGGCAGGAAGAAGATTTATCGATAATGTGCTGCAAAAGCATGGAATCGTGCCCAAGATCGTGATGGAGCTCTCTTCCTCGGAAGAAGTTAAGCGCATGGTGGAGCTCAATCTGGGCGCGGCCGTGATCTCCAAGCTTTCCATTTCGGTCGAGCTTCGCCTCGGGTCCTTGAAGATGATCCAGGTCGCCGATCTCGAGACCTCCCACCCGGTAGGCGTCATTTACAAATCCGGACGTTATCTCAACTCCGCCATGCAGCAGTTCCTGAACGATCTGATGGGCATGCAGGAATACCAGTTCCTCGGTTCGGAATAAGGTGGTTCAATCAGACGTTTTCGGTTAAAATAGTTTTATTATCCATTGCTGCCCAGGAGAGGAGGTTCCCATGAAATTTGATCTGCATACCCACCACAGAAGATGCGGCCACGCCGAAGGCGACATCGAGGATTATGTTCGCGCAGGCATTGAAGCGGGCCTCAAGGCGATCGGAATTTCCGACCATTCGCCTTATTTCGCAAGCGACGAGGATCAGCTGCATCCGCTAATCGCCATGGCCAAGAGCGACTTTCCGAACTATATCGACGAAGTGCTCCGCCTGAAAAAAAAGTACGAAGGAACAATCGACGTGCTGCTTGGTGTGGAGTCCGATTTTTTCCCGGAGCACATCCAGGCGTACAAAGACATCTATGAGCGTTATCCTTTCGATTATATCATCGGCTCGGTCCATCAGACGGACGGAGTAAGCATTTTCAACAAGAAGCGCTGGAACGGATTGAACGAGGAGCAGAAGGTCCGGCAGAAAGAGATTTATTACGATCTCATCCAGCAATCCGCGCACAGCGGCATGTTCCAGATTCTAGGCCATATCGACGCGATGAAGGGCTTCTATCCCGAGTTTTCGGATATTCAAACCGATATCGTGGAGAAGACTCTGAAAGTCATTGCCGACTGCGACATCGCAATTGAAATCAATACCTCCGGCAAAACAAAAACCGTTGGCGGCTGGTATCCTTCCCATATCATGCTTGAGCAGGCGAGGCATTATGGAGTGCAGGTGACGTTCGGTTCGGATTCCCACAAGCCAAGCCGCGTCGGCGACGAATTCGAAGAAGTGCGAAGCAAGCTGAAAGAGCTGGGCTTCAAGCAATGGGTTTATTTTAAACAGAAGGAAAGAATTTTTGTGGATTTGTAGACATTGACGCTGCACATCGTCAGGAGACCGCCTTAGGGCGGTTTTTTTGTTTCCGGGGCAAAAAAAGTGGACCTGCAACGGGCAGGTCCTGCAAGGTTTATATATTAAAAAGGGGGTCTTGGTTATTATAGTACCCGATCAATATTATGGAACCATAACAGAAACATTTCATTTGTGTAACAAAAATGGAAACGGTTCACGAATCCTAATTCCCGCGTGTTTCCCGTTTATAATAATAGTTTGATCCTGCCAGGGTTATGATTGCTGTCAACAGGGCTACGGAAACAATCGCCGTAAACTGGACGGCGGCGCCGAGGAACGCGGTGCAGATAACGGCAAGCCCGCCGAGCACAAAGCTCCAGCCGCCAAGATGATGGGTCTTTCTCCATACTTCTTCGTTCGCCAGAGTCCACGGAGTGCGGACACCGACGAAATAGTTCGCCTGGAAACGGGGCATGACATTGCCTATGAGCACAAACAGCAAGCCCACCGTAACTGCCATGATGGTGGACACGTCCACTGGATAGCCCAATCCGTAAGCGATGATGGTGGTATGGCCGATTAACAGCAGCAACAGCGTCCCGTTCATCACCGTGTCCAGCCCGGACTTGAATCTGGCGTAATTGCCTTTCTTGGGATCGAGCACAGGGATCAGTACAAAAACCAGATAGATCGCGATCATCGTCACCGGCATAATCAGAACCGCCTGCCAGCGCGGTGAATAGCCGTTGGGCTGCATATTCATTCCCCAGTGGGTGGCTACATTATCAGGAAGCTTCGGGTAGCTCCACAAGGAAATCACTGCCGCCGCCAAAAGCAGAATCAGAGGTATTCCGTATTTTCTCATTTCGTTTCCTTCCCTTCTGTTTGATAATACTGCATAGCCCACTTCATCACATCCTGAAAAATCGTCGTATTCAAAGAATACATAATGTGCTGCCCCTTCCTTTCGTCCCATACCAGCTCCGCCTGCTTGAGCAAATTCAAGTGATTGGAGATGCTGGGCTTCGTCATTTGAAAATGATCCGCGATTTCCCCAGCAGTCAAATCCCGTTCCTTGAGCAGATCGAGTATTTTTCTTCGCGTCGGGTCCGACAATGCTTTAAACACGAGCTGTAAGGACATGGCCCCCTCCTTCTCTTGCAAACGAGATCAAGTTTTATATTTAGTTAAATTTCTAATTGTATAAATTTAACCATATATTTTTGCATCCGTCAACGGTTCGAGACAAAAAAATAATTATCACTCATTTGCAGGGAGGCTGCGAGGTATCGTATAATTCAGGGCATAATCCTTTTCAAAATTAACGGAGAGCAGGCTGCATATGTACGATTACCACCACCTATCTCATGTAAAGGAACAAAGCAGGTCCAAGAAAACGTTGTGGACCACACTTCTTATTACTCTATTCTTCACTATAGTGGAAATTGTCGGCGGCTTGCTTTCGAATTCTTTGGCTCTGCTGTCCGATTCCGCCCACATGATATCCGATGTCATCGCTTTAGGACTGAGCATGTTCGCCATCTATATGGCTTCATGGCCTCCCAATGCCCGGTACACATTCGGGTACCTCCGGTTTGAAATTGTCGCTTCCTTCCTCAACGGGCTGGCGCTGGCGATTATCGCCATAGGTATTTTCATTGAAGGAATCTTGCGCTTTATTTCGCCCCAGCCGATTGAACTGGGCCTGATGCTGACGATCTCCTCCATCGGCTTTGTCGTCAATCTGGTGCTTACTATAGTGCTGAGCCGTTCTATGAAAGAAGAAGAGAATCTCAATGTGCAGAGCGCGCTGTGGCACTTTTTCGGCGATCTGCTCAGCTCTGTCGGAGTTATCGTGTCGGCGATCGTTATTTATTTTACAGGTTTGCAGTTCTTCGATCCTCTTGTCTCGATCGTAATTGGAGGCATCATTTTCACCGGGGGCATCAAAATCCTTAAAGAATCCTATCTGATTCTGATGGAGTCCGTTCCCGCCCATTTTAACCTTGATGAAATCCGCGCAGCTATAGGAGAAGTCGAGGGTGTGGAGGACGTGCACGAGATGCATCTATGGGCTGTTTCGTCCGATCACTATTCCTTGACCGCGCACGTATTTGTCGATGAAAAAATCCAGCCGTTCTGCATTATCCTGGCAATCAACGAAGTGCTGACGCAAAAATACGGTATCGGGCATTCCACCATCCAGATGGAGCACGCAAACATTCATCCGCACGGGGAGTACGGAAGGGAGTTTTTGCGCAAGCAGGAAGAGGAGAAACAGCAGGAAGTTGAGGAAAAGGACTTGGTGGGAACAACACGCTTTGCTAAATCGAACTAAAGTACGCAGAGCGTACGGTTTCGCATCAAGTTGCAGGAAAAGCTCCATCTAATCTACTTTTTTTACATTTACATATCTGATTTAACGGGAATTTGTCCATGTAAATCGGCACGTTGACTACACAAAAAGCATTTTCTGCAAAATTAACTGGAGCTATTCCCGCAAAAGGATCCACAAGAGCGCATCCGGGCAAGATTAGCAGGAGCTTTTCCTGTTAGTCTGTGGGGTGTTCAGGGTTGAAGTGGCTGCCGTGCCATGCCGCACCAAATTTGATATAATGTGCCTATCCTGTCTTCTGGAGGCTGTCAAAATGTCCGATTCATTGCATCGCATAGAAGAGATGATAACCAGCCTTATAAAAATGCAAGCAACAAATAATGCGAAACTTGAGGAACTGTACGAGATGCAGACGGCCAGCAATGCCAAAATCGATCAGCTCTTCGAGATGTAGGCAGCCAGTAATGCCAAAATCGATCAGCTAGCCGATGAAGTCAAAGAGGTAAAGGAAACGCTACACATTTTTCATTCGGAAACCAGTGTAAACTTAAAGAAGATGAATCGAAGGATGAAGTTGATTGAACAGGATCATGATGCAACGATGACTAAAGTCGAATATATGCAAAGCACAAAAAATTAACCGCCTGCCGGGCTTTGCAAAGTGACCTGCACTTTGTAAAGCCCGGCAGGCGGTTTTTCTTTCTCGTTAAATATATTCGTTCTTGCCGCCAATAGGGATAGTGCTCAGCACAATACACACATACCGCCTTGTCCTTTCCTCCGTGATGCTTCACATCCGCCTGGCCGTCCCCGATGAAGCCGGTTGCCGTAAGAAACAGCGGCTCCGAAGACGGCAGCTTGTTGATGCCGCTCGTATGTCACCATCTTTTGAGGCTGACCCACGTCCTGTAAAAAATAGGGAGTTGGCCCCACGGTGCTGTTACGATAAGTACCGCTCCTGAACGATCTGCTTGTGGTGCAGCTCATGGCCGGCAATAATGAACGCAAGCGCCTGTGCGGTAATTTCATGGCCATTGGCGAAGCCGCGGCGTGTCCAGGCTTCTTCCGGCATGCCTTTTATCAAAGTCAACGTAGCTTGACGCACCGCTTCGTAATTCTGCAACAGCTCCTCTAACGAGAGTCTGCCGAAATCCGCCCCGTTCACGAACAGGTTCTCTTCAAAACCCGCCAGAGGCGTTTGATCGCCGCGCGCAATACGCAGGAGACGGTAGCTCATCACACGCTCCGTATCCGCCATGTGCCCGAGCACTTCTTTGACGCTCCATTTATCCGGCGCGTACCGGTGATTGGCCTGCTCATGCGTCAAGCCCAGGAAGAGATTCACCGTTTCCCTGGACTGCTCGATGAGAATATCCGGCAGCTCCCCCTCCGGCATTTTGCTGACGTAAGCTTCAAATTGCGGCGAATAATCGGTTCCTGATTGCGGTCTCTTCTTCATATGGATACGAGGCTCCTTTCAGTTTAAGAAAAGCCGCAGACACTAAAAGTCTGCGGCTTCTTTGATGTTTATTACATTGGGCGGTCTGAGGCTTCTTTGATGTTTATTACATTCGACAGTCTGAGGCTTCTCTGATCTATATTACATTCCGAGCCATTTTTTGAACAGATGTTTTGTTGTATCTTTGTTCATTGCGGCAATGGAAGTTGTCAAAGGAATACCCTTCGGACAGGAGCGTACGCAGTTTTGCGAGTTGCCGCAGCCCTCGATGCCGCCGTCTTCCATCAGTGCGTCCAGACGCTCTTCCTTGTTCATCTCGCCCGTCGGGTGAGCATTGAACAAGCGCACTTGCGAGATTGCCGCAGGCCCGATGAACGAGGTTTTCTCGTTTACGTTCGGGCAGGCTTCCAGGCAAACGCCGCAGGTCATACATTTGGACAGTTCGTAAGCCCACTGCCGTTTGGACTCGGCCATTCTTGGTCCGGGACCGAGATCGTAGGTACCGTCGATTGGAATCCAGGCTTTCACTTTCTTCAAAGCGTTGAACATTCTGCTCCGGTCGATGACAAGGTCGCGGACGACAGGGAAGGTGCTCATCGGGGCGATGCGGACCGGCTGCTCCAGCTTATCGATCAGTGCGGTACAAGCCTGGCGCGGCCTGCCGTTGATCACCATGGAGCAGGCGCCGCACACTTCCTCAAGACAGTTGGATTCCCAGCACACCGGAGTCGTCTTGCTGCCGCTCGCAGTCTTGGGATTCCGTTGAATTTCCATCAATGCGGAAATGACGTTCATATTGGGACGGTAGGCAAGTTCAAATTCTTCGGTGTAAGGCTTGGTTTCAGGAGAATCTTGACGTGTGACCACAAACTTTACAGTTCTGTTCGCTGTTTGTGCTTCAGCCATGATTAATGACCTCCTTTCTTGTCTGTTGTATAGTCGCGCTTGCGAGGCGGGATCAAAGAAACATCCACATCTTCATAGCTGATTTGCGGACCGTCCGGAGTCCATTTGGCTTTGGTCGTCTTCAGGAAGTTCTCATCATCGCGTTCAGGGAATTCCGGCTTGTAGTGCGCTCCTCGGCTTTCATTCCGCAGCAAAGCGCCCTTTGTCATCGCTTGCGCCAATTCAAGCATATTCCACAGCTGGCGGGTAAACGCTACGCCTTGATTGTTCCAGCGGGCAGTATCCGTCATGGAAATATTGCCGTATCTTTGCTTCAGCTCCTGGATCTTGTCCAGTGTCAGCTGGAGCTTGTCATTGAAGCGTACGACCGTCATATTGTTGTTCATCCACTCGCCCAGCTCTTTATGGATAACATAGGCGTTCTCGGAGCCTTTGTCCATTGCCAGCAGGCCTTCGTATTTATCGGTTTGTCTCTTCTTCTCTCTGTCAAACACCGAGGAAGAGATGTCTTCCGCATGTTTATCCAACCCTTTGATATACTCGGCCACTTTCGGTCCGGCCACCATGCCTCCGTAAATCGCAGAAACAAGCGAGTTCGCACCCAAACGGTTCGCGCCATGGTATTGGTATTCGCATTCTCCGGCAGCGAACAGTCCCGGAATATTGGTCATCTGGTTGTAATCTACCCACATGCCGCCCATCGAGTAATGGACCGCAGGGAAGATTTTCATCGGAATTTTACGCGGATCGTCGCCCATGAATTTCTCATAGATTTCGATAATCCCGCCCAGCTTCACATCCAGTTCCTTCGGATCCTTATGGGAAAGATCGAGATACACCATGTTCTCGCCGTTGATTCCGAGCTTCTGGTCTATACAGACCGAGAAAATCTCACGGGTTGCGATGTCACGGGGTACGAGGTTTCCGTATGCGGGGTATTTTTCTTCAAGGAAGTACCAAGGCTTGCCGTCTTTATAGGTCCAGATCCGTCCGCCCTCACCGCGCGCCGATTCGGACATCAAGCGCAGCTTGTCGTCTCCGGGAATGGCCGTAGGGTGAATCTGAATGAATTCTCCGTTCGCGTAGTAAACACCCTGCTGGTAAACTGCGGAAGCCGCTGTACCCGTATTGATCACCGAGTTGGTCGATTTGCCGAAAATAATGCCGGGGCCGCCTGTCGCCAAAATGACCGCATCGGAAGAGAAAGTATGAATTTCCATGCTGCGCAAATCCTGCGCGGATACTCCGCGGCAAACGCCGTCGTCGTCGATGATCGCGCCCAGAAACTCCCAATGCTCGCGCTTGGTCACCAGACCGGCGGTCTCCCAACGGCGGACCTGCTCATCGAGCGCATACAGCAGCTGCTGTCCTGTAGTCGCTCCGGCAAACGCAGTACGGTGATACTTCGTTCCCCCGAAACGGCGGAAATCGAGCAGTCCTTCCGGAGTACGGTTGAACATAACGCCCATCCGGTCCATCAGGTGGATGATGCCGGGAGCCGCGTCGCACAGCGCTTTTACCGGCGGTTGGTTGGCCAGGAAGTCGCCTCCGTAAACCGTATCGTCAAAATGCTCCCAAGGAGAGTCGCCCTCGCCTTTGGTGTTGACCGCTCCGTTAATGCCGCCCTGCGCGCAGACGGAGTGGGATCTTTTGACCGGGACCAGGGAGAAGAGCTCCACGTGAACCCCGGCTTCCGCAGCTTTAATGGTAGACATCAGGCCCGCAAGGCCTCCGCCTACTACGATCACTTTTGAATTAGCCATTGTTGTTCACACCCTTTACCCTTTTATATTCATAGCTGTTGTATTTGCAAAAGAAGGATCGATGAACGCGGTCAAAGACAGGATAAACATAACCGCCATGATCACGAACACGCCCATCCAGATATAGCTGGAAATGCGCTGAGCGCGGGGTCCCACAGTGACGCCCCAGGAAACGAGGAAAGACCACATTCCGTTGCTAAAATGGAAAGTAGCCGACAGAATACCTATGCAGTAAAGCACGAAGTACACCGGATTGGAGGCGATGTCATGCATCGTTAAGCCCAGCCCTGCGTGGGTAGTAGTGCCGAGCGCCACCTGAAGGCGGGTCTGGAACACATGCCATACAACGAAAATAAACGTAATGACCCCCGTCACACGCTGAAGCATAAACATTTGATTGCGGAAATAGCTGAAGTTGGTGACGTTGTTGCGCGCCGTATAAGCGACGTACAATCCGTAGACGCCATGGTACAGCAGCGGAAGCCAGATTCCAAACAATTCCAGGAAGAACACCAGCGGCAGCCCGTTCAAAAAGTTAACGGCCTCGGTGAAACCCTCTGGCCCTTTGCGCGCGGAGTAATTCGTCAATAAATGCTCGACCAGAAAAGCGCCTACCGGAATTACACCCAGCAAAGAGTGAAGCTTGCGGTAATAATAAGAATTTGCAGCCATCTCTTATGGATTCCCTCCTCTTGATTATAAAACGCCTGTTAAAACCATGATTCATTGTACTCCCCGTTAAGACAAGCGTCAATGCAGCTTCTGCGCCAATCTTCATAATTTCGACAAAAATGTAAGCTTTGCCAATTGTGAACAACGAGTGACATTAATATCGTACCTCTATGTAGCTTATAATGGAAGTGCTTATTTAGTATAATTACTTATAACGAATGATCATAAGGAGAATAACTGCATGGAAAATTTGAACGTATTCGCAACCGTAGTCGAGCATGAAAGCTTAAACAAAGCCTCAGCCATCTTGAATTTATCGCAGCCTGCCCTCTCGAGAAAAATAAGGAAGCTGGAAGAAGAACTGGGCGTAGAGCTGTTCGAACGCAAAGGCAAGAAGCTGATCCTCACCCGGGTCGGGGAGCTGTGCTACGAATTCGCCGTAGAGTCGCGCCGGATGCAGCGCAATTTTCTCCAATCCATCAATGAATATAAACTGGCCAAAACGAACCGGTCCTTCATCCTGGGCGCTTCGCTGACCACTCTGCAATCTACTCTTCCCGACCTTGTAACGGTTTACACATCGGAGACCCCTCATACGGACATTAAAGTGTTGACCGGCAAAACGCATGAAGTCGTCTCAATGGTAAAAGAGAAAAAGGTGGATGTCGGCCTGCTCGCCTCCACTATCGACCATCCCGGCCTGGTCTGCATGCCTTTATTTGACGACCATCTCTGCCTGGTGCTCCCGGAAGGCCACCCCCATGCGCAAAAAAAAGCGATAGAAATGAGCGATCTGCATGAGCTGTCCATGATCCTTTTCTCCAAAGGCACTTGGTACCGCGTGCTGACAGACGAGCTGTTCATGCGCACAGCCATTTTTCCCGACGTCAAAATGGAGATCGATTCGTTCGAAGCGATTATCCGTCTCGTTTCGACCTGCCAGGCAGCCACTCTGCTGCCCAAATCGTATGTCCGGCAGGATATGCTGGAAGAGAACCGTCTGGTCGTGCGCAGCATACCGGAGCTGGAATCCGCCAAGCGGACGACCTCGCTCATCTTTAACGAAACAACGGCCCTGAACGAAGCGGCGCGCCAGTTTGTGGACAAAGCAAGGCGGCATTTCAGCACCGCCAGGTAACCGTAATTGTTTAGGACGTTCTCATCTTCTTCGCCCGGTTCAGAAGCGTGAAAATCAGCCTTGGCCGCTCCAATAACCGGGTTTTCCACAGGGCCTCTTTTCCGCTTTAGCGGATATTATAGAACCTGCAGGTATTTTGGTAGATCGTGTCCCGAGCTTCTTCGAAGGGTATCCCCTTGATTTCGGCAATCTTGCGTATGACCTCGCCGATCATGCGGGGATGCGTCCTTTCGCCTTGGAAACGCCCTTCGAACGGCCAAGGCCCGTCCGTCTCAGCCATCATCAGCTCAAGCGGGTAGGCCGCAGCGAGATTCCGGATTTCCTCTTCATACCAAATATCCGGCGTGAAAGAGATGAAATAACCGCTGCGCTTCATGCGGTCGATGGTGGAGGCGCTTCCTTTGAACCAGTGAAAATGGGCTTTCGTCACCCCATGCTTCTCGAGCAGATCACACGCTGTATCCGCATCTTCATATACCGCGTGCAGCACCATTGGCGTCCGCTCAGCAGCGGCAAATTCCGCGAATCTGTCCAGCAGACCGATGTAAAACGCAAGTTCAAAGCTTCTGCCTTCGCGTTCCGCTTCCTTGCGGATGTAGTATGGCAAACCTACTTCCCCGACCGCTGTCATCTCGCGTCTGTGCTCCGACATCCAATGAAACAGTGCGTCCATCTCCGCATCTGACGGCAGCGGCTGTTCCGGATGAAAGCCGAACGCCGGCTTCACTCTGCCCGGATGCTGACGATGCAGTGTGAGATTGTCTCGGCAGGAAGCGAGGTCCATGGAAACCGCAATAAGCTGCTCAATCCCGATATCAGGCAGCTCCTGCAGTATGTGCGCTTGTTCTTCAGGCGCATACTTATCCAAATGAATGTGAGAATCGATTCCGGTCATTGTTTCCCTCTCCTCGAACGTTCCTGCTCCTTCTTCATAAGCCCGTAAATTTCTTCCTTCAAGCGGATGAAATCCACACTATGTACGACTCCTTCTTCTCTTGGCCGCGAAAAAGGAACGTTTATCTCCTTCAGCACTACCGTCGGCTTGCCTGATAACAGGTAGATCCTGTCCGACAAAAACAGCGCTTCATCGATGCTATGGGTAACGAACAGGACTGAGCGCTGATTCGCCTCCCACATCCGCAGCAGCCAGTCCTGCATCTCCTGCCGCGTCAGCGCGTCCAGCGAGCCGAATGGCTCGTCGAGGCACATCAGCTCCTGCGGGCTGAGCAGCGCCCTGAGGAACGACGCCCGCTGCTGCATCCCGCCGGACAGTACAGAAGGGTATGCTCGCTCGTACCCCTCCAGACCGACCTTCGGCAGCCACTCCCTTGCTTTCCTGAGGGCTTCGGCTTTAGGCACTCCCGCTACTTCCTGCGCCATAATGACATTGCCCTCTATCGTTCGCCACGGAAGCAAAGCGTGATTTTGCGGCATGTAGCTGATGTAGCCTTTTGCCCCGGTGATTTCCTTCCCGCCGAGAAACACGTGCCCCGAGGTAGGCCGCTCCAGCCCCCCGATAATATGAAAAAGCGTACTTTTCCCGCTGCCCGACGGGCCGATCAGGGTGACGAACTCCCCTTTTCCCACCGTGAGCGAAATCTCTTCAAGCACAGGCGCCGGCTCTCCTTGGCCGGGGAAGGTTTTGGAAATTCCGGTTAGCTTAAGTTGATCCTTGGCCTCCATGGCGTCCTCCTGTCTATTTGCCCGGCTTCCAGCGGATTACACGGCCTTCCACCCAGGCGATCAAGCCGAATAAGCCCAAGCTGAGCAGCACGATGATGAAAATCGCCACAAACATGCGGTCCGTCCGGAACGAGGCTTTCTGCAGCAGCATGTATACTCCGATCCCTTTGTCCGATCCAAGCCACTCGGCGATGACGGCGCCCATGACGCTGTAAGCCGCTGCGATTTTCAGCCCGGAGAAGACAGAAGGAAGGGCGCCAGGCAGCTCCAGCTTGAAAAAAATCTGCTTTTTCGTGGCCCCAATCATTTTCATATAATTCATCATGGCCGAATCGGTCTGCGTGAGCCCTCCCAAGGCCGCGACCGCAACAGGGAAAAAGCACACCAATGTAATGACGATCAGCTTGGGAAGCAGTCCAAACCCGAACCAGATCATGAGCAGCGGAGCGAGTGTAATGGTGGGAATATTTTGCGAAAGGATGAGCAGCGGGTAAAAACCCCTTTTGACAAGAGGAAACAAGTGCAGCACAAAGGAGAGCAGCAGCCCGACGGAGGAACCGACTGCAAATCCAAGCAGAGTAAGTCGAATCGTGGACAACGTATGTGTCCAAATTCTCGGGAAGCCGGCAGCCCCTTCCTGCACGATCAGGGAAGGTGCAGGAAGCAGCCAGTCCGGAATGTCGAACAGCACCGCGCACGCCTGCCATATCGCCAAAAACAGGATGACCACCACAAGGGGCGGCCAGCCTGCTTTTAACGGGCGATATTTGCTGCTCATGGCCTGTACTTCTCCGTCTGCTTATCCATCGAGGCGCCGGAAGGGTTGTACAGAATTTTGATCTGGGAAATGACGCTCGGGCTGCCGATCTCTAACATCGCGGCATTCATACGTTTTACGATGTCCAGCAGCTCGTCCAGATCCCCTTCCATCGTAGTGTCCAGCGGGTTGACCTGGTGCTTTACCCCCGACTGCTGAATGACCTCAATAGCCCGGTCCACATAAGGGATGACGTCTTCATTGTTTACGGTTTTCGGTATAATTTGAATGCTGAGCAGCGCGTTGGCCATTTGATAACCACTCCTTATCTCGCTTATTTGGATTCCGGAAGGAACTGATTCGTAAATGCTGCGTCCGCGTCAAGCTTCTTTTCCAGCAGTTTATGGTCCTGCATCCAGGCCGCGTAATTTTCCCACACAGACTTCTTCTGCTCGCCCCAGCGGGGAGCGTCGTCCTGATATTTCGGGCTGAGCCACTTCTGGCTGGCGACGACGAGATTTTTATCGAGGTCCGGATTCGCCTTCAGCAGAATGCCTGCCGCCTCTTCAGGCTTCTGGATCGCATATTGATAGCCTTTGGCAGTTGCCGCCATAAAAGCCTTCACCGTGTCCGGCTTCTCCTTGATCATCTTCTCGTTTGTTACGATCACCGGAGTGTAGTAATCCAGCTTCGGATCGTATTTATTCAGATAGATCATATTAATCGGTTCCTTGCGCAGCTCCGCCTGTATGCCCGTCCAACCGTAATATATCCAGGAGAAGTCAATGTCTTTTTTAATCGCAGTGAAGAAGTCGGCTTCCCCCACATTGACGATTTTCACTTTGGACACATCGGCTTTTTCACCGGACATTAACGATTGCAGCATCGCTTCCTCTACGGGAGAACCAAAGCCTCCATAGGTTTTTCCTTCAAAATCTTTGGGAGCTTTAATGTTCTTGGCTGCCGGAGACGCAAAGCCGGACGTATTATGCTGAATCACGGCAGCGATGGACACAAGCGGCACCCCTTGCAGCCGCGCTTGCGTAACCCCTTCCTGATAGCTGACTCCAAAAGGAGCCTCCCCTGAAGCCACCATCGCGTCGGCGCCGCCCGAGCCAGGCTGGATTATTTCTATATCCAATCCTTCCTTCTCATAAAAGCCTTGGTCCTTGGCGACATACAGCCCGGTGTGATTCGTATTGGGAGTCCAATCGAGCACTACTTTCATATGGGTCAACGGTTTCGAGCCCGTTTGCGGAGCCGCTGCGTTCGAACCCGGTTCAGCCTTCTTGGCTCCAGCCCCGCATCCTGTAAGGCCCGCCACCAGCAGCCCGCTCATCAACCATTTCATTGCTTTTCTCTGTCTGATTTTCATTCCCCATCCTCCTATAGTCCGGACAAATTAAAAAGCGCCCCTGATCAAGGAGCGCATAGATGCACATGAATAGCACTAATTCCTACGCTGGCATTATCCAGATCAGGTTAAAGGGTCAGTATCTTGAGGGATACAATCTCAGCCGGCCAATTCCAGCTCCCCTGGCGTTATTTAATTTGGCTTAGTTTAACATGGACTTATTATAAGCCTAAGCATTGGAAATGTCCACTAGCGGTCTGGGCAATCAGTCTGGGCAGCCGCATTTTCTTTTTTAGCGCAAAACAGGGCTGTCCTCAAGCAGATTTGTCCGCTCTTCGGATAACCCTGTTTACGATAATTCCCTACTCATTTAAAGCATTGGCATCAACTGTTAAGTGTCTACCCTTGTTTAACGATAATTGTAACATTTGACTGAAGCCCCGAATGATCCCTCAATATCCCGGAAACGGTGAGTGTCTCGCTTCCAAGCTGCTCTCTCAGCTTACCGACCGATATTCCGTTGTTTTGAGGATCAAATCGATCACCTAGAAACTCCCGCACAGTCATGTGCGCCATTCCATTTTGGAACGGGACCGTTCTGGTAAGACCGTTTGACGTAACCGACAGCTGATAAGAGTCGTCTGATGCATTAATTGTGAATCCTGTCACCATTTCTGTGTCTGGCCACGATTTGAGGACTATAAATGAGATTCGATTGCTGCTCTCAATAGAAGCGAATTCATTTCTGCTATTGATTTCTGCTGCAGTGGATTTAATAATAGGTGCCACTGTATCAGTAGTGATGAGGATCGTTAAAGTCACCGTGGATTGATTGCCGGACGTATCGGTCAAGGTTCCGGCTATGGTCAAATTCTTGCCGCCCATTGCGCGTTTGAGCGTACCTACTGTGATACCGTCCTGTTGGGGATCCAACTTGCCAAGCAAATCTTTTACAGCGAGATTCACGCTGCCGTCGTTAAAATACACGGATCTGCTTACCCCACCGGCAGTGAATGTAAGCTGTTTGGCTTCTTTGGACGATTTCATTTTAAAGTCGGTGATTCTTGATGAATCCGATATTGTCGACGGAATCTCGAGCGTCACGAAATTGCCTGTTTGAATCATTGCCGTAATATCATTACCTGCAATCACGGCGGATGCATTAATCAACACCGGTGCCGGGGCATTCGAATCTTTGACCAGCCTCAGCAGTACAATGGACTTACGGTTGGGATTACCGGAAATGTCCCTTAATTCACCGCTTACTTCCAAGCTTTGTTTGCCAAGTAAATCTCTTAAGGTTCCAACGGCAACCCCATTGCCTTGCGGATCAATGGAAGGACCGAGCAATTCGCTCACGGTTGCGTTGGCCTGGCCGTTGCGGAACGTAATTGTTCTTGTGATGCCGTTCATAACCGTTACAATTAATTTGTCCGCATTGCTGCTGGCGTTAATTGTAAAGCCTGTTACCATATCCGAACTGTTCAAGCCACTAGACAGGGTAAATGTGATTTGATTTCCAGCGACATTCGCTTGCACATCATTTCCGCCAATCTTCGCGGCTGCCGAGATAACCATCGGTGCGGCCGCGCCGTCCCCGCTTCCTTGCTCCAGCTGTGCAATCGTATTCTCTGCGGAAACCAGTACATTTAAGTTGGTGATATCCGCATCTTTCGCACCCAACGCTTGCGCATCTCTCACTTTAGCACGGGCTGCGATAACTGCCGGTTTGTCCGTGAGCGTTATTATGCCGGGCAGCGACCTGATCGCTTGAATAGCCGATTGCACCGCTTCGTTTTTCATTTCTGTCAGCCTGCTCTCCGATTGGACCAATTTCGATAACTCGTTGACGTTGAAAGTCGCCCCAAGGCTTAGGGCTCCGTTCACCAATTCACGCGCCCGGCCCACTGCCGCTTTATCACTGGCAGTTATCGTCGCAGGCAGTGCGTTAATGGCATTGATAGCAGCCGTTTTGGCTCGGTCTTTTAAGGCAGTGTCGCTGCCTGTCAATACTACACTGACCACCGTAGTGGACTGAACAGTAGTAACGGTTCCGTTAGAAATAAGACTGGCAGTTGTAATATTGACAAGTCTAATTGTGGCAATCGTCGTGTTCTGCGCAACGTTGATAGTAGACCCTTCCGTGGCCACGATAATGGTAGTGGCAGAAAACAAGCCGACAAATTTCACTTGTTGATTCTCGGCCCCCGCTGTAGTCACCACTTGATTCACAGTGCCGCTGGAGTTGATGGTTACAGCAGCAGCGACCTGGATTTGCGAAACCGACGTATTCTGTCCCACCACGTTTAATGTAGATCCTGCAGCCGCCAGTGATACGACAGTCGTCAAGAACGAGCCTTGCAGATTCACCTGGCTGTTCACTGCCGCCGAAGTGACGGAAAGCTGGCTGACAATACCGTTGGACACAATGGTGGTGCTGGCAGCCACATTTAACTGCGACACGTTGGAGCCTTGGGCAATGACTACTGTAGAGCTCGCGGCCGCCACAGATATACTTCCGGTAAAGTTACCCTGCAAATCCACCTGCCGGCTGTTCGCTTCAGAAGTTACCTGCACATTTCCGAAGGATCCGGCTTCAGAGTTCAGAATAACCTGCGATTGAATAACAGTAGTAGCAATCACAGTCGTTTGCGAAGTGACGATCCTCACGGCATTATTTTGTTGTATCGTATTGACTGTTAATGTGGTGATCGTAATATTGGTCAAAAAGTGTATGGAGTTTGCGGCACCGGAAAGAACTTTGACCTCGTCCGCTTTAATATTTTGCAAGGACAAATCGCCAGCGGCACCCGGGTCCACTATTAAAGTACCATGAATAACTGCTGTTCCGTTCTGAGGACCGAATAATTTGGCATTTTTGCAGACTGTGATATTCCCCGTGTACTCGCCTGCGTCGATAGAGCATTTGCCCGACGGACGCGAGGACGAATCGGAATCAGACACAACACCGCCTCCGCCGGAGATAACAGGCGGTTTCAGTAATTCTTCGATTTTCTTCGCTGCTTCGTCCAGCTTCGATAAATTTGTAAAATCTTTATCCAGTGCGCCCAGCTTTCGAGCGGCGTCTACCTTCGCACGAGCCGCTTCAACGGCGGCCTTGTCTTCTTTTGCCAGAGAAGATACGATGGGCAGCGCAGCGATGGCTTCATTCGCCGCCTTCACCGCTTGCTCCAATGTCAGGGCCGGCTCCGGAATCAAGGACGCGGCCTTGTCAGCATACGTCTTTTGATTAAATTTGAACTCATATGCCAATCGCGCCAAAGCCTGTCTTTCGGCGAAGCTCCGCGGCATAAAGCTCACCGCTCCTTTACCGTTATCGACACCCTGCAGGAAGCCGATTTTAAAAGCCAGGGAAACATAAGGTTTAGCCCATTCGGAGATCTCGGCAAAATCCGCTAAAGTTGTGTCGGCCGGCAGCATCTTCGCCGTCTCTTCCAATTTCAGAGCGCGTATGAAGAATACCGCTAATTGCTCTCTTGTAACGCGGCTCTCCGGTGAGAATGTGGTGGGCGACGTACCGTCTGTAATGCCTGTTTTGAGCAGTGCTCCGACAAATCCCTTATACCAGGCATCTGCGGGAACATCCGAGAATTGAACGGAGGCGGCCGCGTCTTCTTTCAGCCCCAAAGAAAGAACCAAAACCTTCGCGAGCTGAGACCGGGTCATGGCCTCTCTCGGTTTAAAGCTTCCGTCCTGGAAGCCGGCTAATATCCCGGTGTTCACTAACGCCTGTATTTCCCGCTTGGCATAAGATCCGTCCAGATCGTTGAATGGATCGGTGCCGCCGGCGCCGGCATATGCCTTTGAATCGGCCGCAGCCGCAAAGTTCAAGTTCCCTGCCGCAAATAAAGAAAAGAGCATCGTAAAGATCATCACAAGGGCAAATTTGCTGCGGTGAGTTTTGTTATGAAAAATGGAATACAAGGAAACATTCCTCCCTATTTAAAGTAAAACTAATGGTTAACGATATTCTGCTTATGGATTAAAAACCAAGGTAATACTCTTATTGCTTCCGTTGCGGAGCTTAATGGATGCTGCGGGGGTCACCGGCATTCCCCCGGCTAATGCTCTCAGCGTTCCCACCGAGACGCCGTCGCCCCGTTTATCCAAGCTCCCCATAAGCTGGCTTACTGTGACGCTTGCGGTACCGTCCTGAAATGAAACAGTCTTCGTCAATCCCAGCATCGTTACCGAAATGCTCTCGACATCTCCGGAGGTTTGTACGGAAAAACCGGAGAAGCGGTCCGTATCCTTTAATGTTTTAGGGAGATTAAAGGATATGGTATTGTTTGCGCCAATCTGGGCCGGAATATTTTGACCGCCGATGCTCGCGTATGCCGATTGAATGATGTTGGTATTGACGGTTGGCGGCTGCGCCGTTTCCAGCTGGGATATCTTCTGTTCGCACGCGGTGAGCAGGTACAGATTGGTGATATCGGCATCTACGGCACCCTTGGCTTTGGCCGCCTCTACTTTCTGCCGGGCCGCCTTTACCGCCTGCTTGTCCGCCAGCGTTAGCTGCTCTGCGGAGGCAAGCGCTTTGATGGCGTCGACAGCGGTTTGTATCTCACCGGGCGGCAGCGCTCCCGGTGCGGTTATGCCGGAGTCCTGGCTTTTGCCCGGACCGGGCGTCGGTGCAGCGGGTGCCCAGCCGGATGACGACGATCCTTGCGAGCCTTCACTGCCTGAAACCGGTGAACTGGATCCCGTGCCGGCTGACGCTCCTGACGAAACTTGAGCGCCTGCGGTAGGGGGGGCCGGGCCCGGTTCCGGCTTGGCAGGCGAAATTCCTTCACTGCCGTCGGGACTCTGTGTGTGATGGGCCGCATCCGTTAGCTCCTTGATGATTCGCGCGGCGGACTCCGCGTATTGTTGGCGATTGAAGTTGAACTCATAAGCGAGTCTGGCCAAAGCTTGTCTTTCCGCTTTTTCCCCCGGAGCGAAACGTAAGGTACCGTCCGCATTCTCGATCCCTTTGATAAAGCCGATTCGATTGGCCAGCGATATATAGGGTCGAGCCCATTCAGACACTTTGTCCATATCCGCTATGGTTGACTGGGCCGTAGCGGCTTTTGCCGTTTCCTCCAGACCGAAAGCCCGGATGAAGAACACGGCCAATTGTTCCCTCGTTACCGTATCGTTAGGGGAGAAGGTTGTTATGGAGGTGCCCTGAGTAATACCCGCTTTCACCAATGCTCCCACATATCCCCTGTACCATGCATCCCCCGGAATGTCGGTAAATCCGGAAGCCGCATCAGCATTCTCTTCAAGTTTCATGGACAAGACAACGATTTTGGCAAGGTCGGCGCGTGTAATCGCTTTAGTCGGCCGGAAAGTTCCGTCCTCATATCCGTTAATAATACCTGCTCCAACCAACCTCAAAATTTCCGGCTTCGCGTAAGAGCCTTCGACATCGCTTAGCAGTTCGTTCGCATTTGCATTTGCGGCTAAAAACATAGATAACACGGCAGATAGCAAAATAATATGTTTTAACGGGCTGCCTTTACTTCTCAAAATATGTCCCCTCTCTAGTTTGTTATGATACAAAATGTATCACATGGAATAACGATTTTCTACTGTTAATTTAAAATTTTATAATAATTTATTTAAAATCCAGCCTCCAGCATGGGGTCTGACCACCCGCCGCGCGCAATGTCAAAAAAAGCGCCCCGATTAAAAGGGCGCTTCCAGTCACAACATGTTTGCACTTATTAGCTTGAAATATGGCCTTGGCTCAAACCGCCTTTCAGCCTCCGGCCTTAATCCTCCATAACTTGGACAAAAAGCTTGCCCAATTCTTCCACCGCTTCTTCTTCCCGCTCTCCGTCAGCCTCCAGAGTCACTTCGTCATTCAATTCAATTCCCAGCGTGAGCATGCTCAGAGAGCTTTTTCCGTTCACTTTCTTGCCGTTTTTGATGACGCTGATTTTACAAGGAAATTCGCTGGCTTTTTGCACAAATATTTTCGTAGGGCGAACATGAAACCCCGATGGATTTACGACAGTATACGTCTTGGTGATCAATGCGACTCACTCCTCATGTTGTTCTCGATAAATGTCAGGACCTCGGTTTGATTTCTCATGGATACGATCTGATCCGCGAAACCGGACCACTCCTGGCGGGAGGTCCTCTTGATCAAAGCACGGGCGGGCAGAATGGAGCTTGCGCTCATGCTGAATTCATACAAGCCCATTCCGACCAGCAGGGGGATAGCCTTTTCGTCTCCGGCCATTTCACCGCACATGCCTACCCAGCGGCCTTCCCGCTCCGCCGCGCTGATTACCATCCGGATCAATCTTAGGATGGATGGATGGCACGGCTGGTACAAATAGGACACCGTCTCATTCATTCGGTCCGCTGCCATCGTATATTGAATGAGATCGTTCGTGCCGATGCTGAAGAAATCGACTTCTTTGGCTAAAGCATCCGCAGCCAAAGCCGCAGCGGGCACTTCGATCATCATGCCCACCTCAATGCGGCCGGCCACCTCAATGCCCTCCGCGATAAGTTTGTCTTTCTCCTCCTGCAGCAGCCGCTTAGCTTCCAGCAGTTCTTCCATAACGGCTATCATTGGAAACATAATTTTTAGCTCGCCGTGCCGGCTGGCGCGGAGAAGCGCCCTCAATTGAGTACGGAACAAGTCTTGGCGGTCCAGGCAAAGACGGACGGCACGAAGGCCGAGAAACGGATTGCTTTCCGCCGGAAGCTTCATGTAAGGCAGTTCCTTGTCTCCTCCGATATCCAGCGTCCGGATGACAACGGGCTTGTTCTCCATTTTTTCAAGCACGTACTTGTATACCTGAAATTGTTCTTCTTCCGTCGGCAGCGAATTGCGGCCCATATACAAAAACTCCGTGCGGAACAAGCCGATACCCTCGGCCCCGTTGTCGACCACCTTCTGCACGTCTTCCACACTGCCGATGTTGGCGGCGAGCTCCACTCTTCTGCCGTCTTTTGTGACCGTAGGCTGCCCGGCCAGCTGACGAAGCTCGGCTTTCCTTTGGTCAGCCCGTTCTTTTTTATCCCGGTACGCCTTCAGCTCTTCCTCGCTTGGGTCAACCAGGATTTTTCCTTCCGCCGCATCCATAATGACCCATGCGCCGTCGGCAATTTCGGCAGCCGCTTTTCCCACTCCGACGATCGCGGGAATTTCAAGAGAACGCGCCATGATGGCGGAGTGGGAGGTACGGCTTCCGACTTCCGTAATAAAGCCGCGGACATAATCCAGGTTGAGCTGAGCCGTGTCTGAAGGCGCCAAATCCGCCGCGATCAAGATGGACTCCTCCGCAATCACGGAAACTCCGGCATCCGCCTGGCCGCGCAGGTGGCCCATGATCCGGCCGGACACGTCGCGGACATCAGCGGCCCGTTCTCTCAAAAGCTCGTTATCCATGCCCATAAGCATCTCGATAAAGCCTTGGGATACTTCGTACAGCGCATACTCCGCATTGATTTTCTCGGCAGAAATATTTTCAAGGATGACATCGATCAGATCAGGATCCTCCAAGAGCAGCATATGCGCTTCGAAGATTTCCGCTTTCTGGGACCCCATCTTTTGTTCGGTCAGGTCGCGGATGTCTTCCAACTCCCGCCTTGCATTTTCGACGGCCTCTTGAAATCTGGATACTTCCTGCTTGGGATCCGGCACGGCAGTGCGCGTTGGAATATAGTTCTGATTTTTCAGACGGTAAGCTTTCGCAATGGCGATGCCCGGGGATGCGGCGGTGCCGGTTATGATGTGTGCGATGCTGGACATATTGAATTCCCCTTCCGTTTAAGAGTTAAGCGATGGCTTTAAGAGTCCATACTGACGAACGATGTTTTCATGCACCGGATGATTCGCCGGTATTTCCGTATATTGGGCAATGGCTTCCCGCAGCCCCTTCTCCTTGATCGCCGCCTGCAGTTCAACCGCTTCCGGATCTTCCGCATAATCGAAATGGAGGGCCGCAGCCATGGCGAGTGCCAGGCGATCCGCGCTCAGACCAAGCTCAAACGCTTGTAAAGCGGGACGAACCAGCCGGTCGTTGGGAGATAATTTGCGGATAGGAGAACGCCCGACGCGGACAACCTCGTCCGTCAAGTACGGATTGCGGAAGCGGTCCAGGATTTTATCGATGTATGCTTTATGCTCCCCGCTGTCAAAGCCATACTTCTTAACCAGCAGCGCGCCCGTCTCTTCCAGCACTTGACGCACCTCGGCGGCGATTTCGCCGTCGGCCATGCTCTCCTGTATCGTCGTGTAACCATGCACGTATCCAAGATAAGCCGCGCAGCAGTGTCCCGTGTTCACGGTGAACAGTTTACGCTCGATGTACGGCTCCAGATTATCGACATAATGAACCCCTTCGATCAGCTTAAACCCTTCGAACATTTGAGAACGGTCGATGACCCACTCATAAAAAGGCTCCACAGTTACATGAAGAGGATCCTCATGATGCTGAATCGGAACGATCCGGTCTACCGCGGCATCCGGAAAGGCGGTGATTTTATCCGCCTCGCTCCGCATTTCCTCGCTCAAATGAGAGTAAACATGCTGTTTGAGCTGACTGCTGCCGCCGATCGCGTTTTCGCAGGCAATGACGGCAAGAGGCCCGAGATCCAGCTTCGTACGCAGCTCAATCCCTTTGGCGATGCCTCCGGCAACATGCTTCAGCACGTTGACACCTACTGCGGTGGTGACAAGATCTGCATGGGCGATGGCTTTCGCCACCTCCTCCAGTTCTTTGCCGTCCAATGCGGAAACGCCGCTTACGGTAAACCGGTCCTGCGACTCGTTCGCCAATGAAACCGTATATTCGCCTTTTTGGTGCAGCAGGTTTACAAGCGAGTCATTGACATCAATGAAACATACCTCATATCCCGAGCGTGACAAAAGAAGCCCGATAAAGCCTCTGCCGATATTTCCCGCGCCAAAATGAACCGCCCTCATGCTTCCAGCCCTCTTTCGAAAATTTGAATCATTTCCTCGGGCGTCGACGCGCTGCGGATGCGCTCCATGTTCTCTTCTTCGGAGCAGATCATAGCGACATTGGTCAAAATCCCCATATGCTCGTCTCCCGACGCTGCGATTCCTATGACCAGGTAAGCAGGCTCGCCCTCGCCGAAGTCCACGCCCGCGGGAATCTGTACGATCGACAATCCAGTGGAAGAGATCATTCCTTTGGAATCTTGGGTGCCGTGGGGTATAGCCAAACCTGCGCCCATGTATGTGGACAGCGACTGCTCTCTTTCAATCATTTTATCTACATAAGCGGGAGCGGCATGGCCTGCGTCAACCAGCAGCTGACCGGCGATGCGGATGGCCTCGAATTTGTCTTTGACATTGATGTTCAGCTTGATTTTTTCTTTAGATAAGATGCTCATGGTGAATTTCTCCCCGTTTCCGTTTTATTTTCGAAAAATCTTGCCAGTTCCATGGACATAAAATGCTTGATTTCGCTCTGTGTCCCTGTTTCCATCAGCTCAACCAATTCAGGCAGCAGCAGCAGGGAGCTGATTTCGCTCAGCACTTCCAGGCTTTCTTTGGACAGCTCCCGGGGACCCAGCATAAGCAGAAGATGCTTGACCTGAGCGGGAGTGTCCTTGTGCAAAGGCAGGCCGTGGCTTAACCGGAACAAAGAAAATGAAGGTTTCCCGATCCGCTCGCTTCTAGTGTGAAAAAGAGCAAGACCCGTGCCGGGAATCACTTGGCTGCTCAGCCGTTCCCGTTCCAGCAAAAGCTCTACGACCGGCTCCACATCTTCGATGATGCCGGCCTGTTGAATAAGCCCGCATACCGTCTCCAGCGTTTCCCGCAAATCGGAGAATCCGCGGTCCAATGTGTATACCTGGAAAGTATCCATGAGCCTTACAATTTCATTCAAGTATGCCTGCAGGCTGCGCAGCCACTCATCCGCAGGCTCATCTGCAGCAGGCGCTTCGGGAACGCCTCTTGTTTTTTTCTTCAAAGTCACTTCATTGATAAAATGCCGCAGTCTCTCCGTCTCTTCCTCTGTCAGCAGTGGAGTCAGCTTAATGTACTGGTCCGGCTCCAAAGGAAGGTCGACGGTGGAGATGATTAAATCGTACTCTTCCTCCGGAATCCGTACGGCTTCGAACCAGGAAGAGCGGCCGATGATGTCGATCTGTGGCAGCTTCCTGGCAAGCCGGACGGCGAGCATTTGCGACGAACCGATGCCGCTGGTGCATACCAGGATCGCCCTCACATTACGACGAAACTGCTTCAGCCGCTCCATGGACGCTCCAAAGTGCATCACCAGAAATCCGATTTCCTCGTCCGGCACATCGATCCCCGTCAAGATTTCATCTGCGGCTTCCCTAATAATGCCGAACAAATAGGCGTAGTCTTTCCTTGTCTGTGCCAAAAGAGGATTGCGTACAGGGTGATCTTCTTTCATTCTCAGCAGCGCAGGCTCCATGTGGTTGATCAATCCTTCGCGCAGCGAACGGTCTTCCCTGAACGCAATGTCCGTCTTATCCTCGATATAATTTATTAACCTTTGCACGGTCTCCATTAAACCCAGATCATCCTGGAGCAGCAGCCGATTGGGATCCGTCTCCGCCTTGGGTTCCAGCAGCCTGACGAGATACGCGAAGTCTTCCGCAGTCAAAGCCAAGTCCAGCGTTTCCGCCAATTGACGCACGGCCTGCCGCAGTGCAGGATCCCGGCTCTCTTGATCCGTCGTCCCGCTTCCTTCCACCCGCTTGCCCTTTCGAATTCGCTCGACCGCAACCGAAACCCGGATGAGAAGGTCCGTATATTCTGCTTCCGTCAGCTTGTTAAGCCATTTCTCCTCCAGCTGCCATAACGAGTCTTCGACTTTCATCATATTTTGCTTTCCGACCATCTGGAGCAGCTTAAGCGTTACGGACTTCCTCCTGTTCCCGGTCAAAGTGCCGAACAAGTCGGAATCATCCAAATGATTTCTCGCAAGCCGGGAGATCAGATTCCGCTTGCTCTCTTCGGCACCGCTGACTTCCACGCCATAACCTTTTTTCCTCACCAGGGCAAGGCCGCTTTTCTCGATCAAATTTTCCAGCTCATCCAGATCGGAAGTGACGGTGGGTACGGTCACCTTCAGGTCGCGGGACAAAGCGTAAAGCTTTGCCGGTTCATCTGCTTCCAGCAGCATGCAAAGCGTCATGACCTTACGCTCATCGGGAGAAAATTCCACGGAACCAGGATCTATCAACAGCTGCCGCATCGCCTCAAGCTTCTCCTCGGCACCGTCGATGTGCACGCCTTTTCCGGATTTTTTATGAAGCTCCAGCCCGAAGCTTGCCAGCTCCTTTTCCAATTCGGACAGCTCTCTGTGGATCGTTCGTGTGCTGACCTTGATGTGCGCGGCAATTTCGCTTGCTGTGATCTCATCCTTGCGGCCCAGCAGCAGCTCCAGAATTTGCCGGTGCCGGTTTGAAAAGTTCATCGCCATTCTTCCTCACAGACAATATGGAGATAACGCTGGCCGCAGCCAGCGTTTAGCTCAAATTTTCAATTATCAGCTCAATCTTTTAACCAGCTCGTCGTACTCCGGACTTTTCATGAAGTTATCGATCGAAACATGCTCCGCCTGCGGCTGTTGGGCTTTAGCGCGGTCCGTCAGCGATTTGTGGGTGATCACGAGATCCGCGTCCTTGGGAATTTCACTGATGGCCGTATTGATCACCGTTACGTCTACCCCGGCGTCTTTCATTTTCTTTCTTAAGATGGACGCGCCCATTGCGCTGGAACCCATGCCGGCATCGCAGGAAAAGACGATTTTTTTAATTTCCGATTTCGGCTTTGGGTCTGCCTCCAATGCTGAAGCCGACACCGCTGCCGCCGTTCCCGTCTGGCCGGAGCCTTTCATTTGCCGCATCTTTTCGGTGGCCTGGTCCAAATCTTCGTCTGCGTCTTTTCTCGAAGTTTTCAGCAGCAGGGCCGAAATCAGGAACGATACGGCGGTCGCCGTAATTACACCGCTGAATATCGGCAGCAGGCCGCCTTTTGGCGCCATCGCGATATAAGCGAATATACTTCCCGGAGAAGGTGTAGCAACCAGCCCCGCGTTAAACAGCGAGAAGGTAAACGTTCCTGTCACTCCCCCCGCGATCGTGGCAAGGATCAAGCGCGGATTCATCAGAATATAAGGGAAGTAAATCTCGTGAATGCCTCCCAGGAAATGGATGATCGCCGCTCCCGGCGCCGATTGCTTTGCCGAGCCCCGGCCGACCAGCCAATATGCGAGCAGGACTCCAAGTCCGGGACCCGGGTTGGATTCAAGCATAAACAAAATGGATTTTCCCGTCCTCGAAGCTTGCTCCAGCGCGATTGGGCTGAGCACGCCGTGATTGATCGCATTATTCAAAAACAGAATCTTGCCCGGTTCGATCAAAACGTTAGCGAGAGGCAGCAAGCCTGCGTTAACCAGAAACTGCACCCCGGCCGCCAGCATTTTGCTGATCACCTGCACGAAAGGTCCTACTACGGTGTAAGCAAGCAAAGCAAGAAGCGCGCCGATGATCCCGGAAGAGAAGTTGTTGACCAGCATTTCAAACCCTGAACGGATTTTGCCTTCAATTGCCCGGTCGAATCTCTTCAGAACCGAGGCCGAGAACGGGCCGACAATCATTGCTCCAAGAAACATCGGAATATCCGTTCCCACGATGACCCCCATGGTAGTTACGGCTCCTATGACACCGCCGCGCGTACCGTGAATCATCTGTCCGCCGGTGTAGCCTATCAAGACAGGCAGCAAATAAGTGATGATCGGTCCTACGAGTTTAGCCAAATAGGCGTTGGGAATCCAACCTGTCGGTATAAATAAAGCGGTAATCAAACCCCAGGCGATGAACGCGCCGATGTTAGGCATGACCATACCGCTGAGAAAACGGCCGAAACGCTGAACCTGAACTCTCAGATCTCCGGACGCGTTTTTCTGGGCTGCCGTCGTATTCATTAGAATGCCCTCCTTTTAAACTAATAATTTCCTTTGCCATGTTTCGACAAAGTTCTTTCTGATCTAATGATACGAAAAAGCGTTTTCAACATCAACCAAAGGAAAATCTGATTCCGTCATGAATACTGTTGCCAAGATTTAAATTTGTACTCCACACAAAAGAAAAAAGACCGCAGCAGCCCTCTCACTGGCTGAAAAACGGTCTTGCACCCGCCGGGCGGCCGTATACATCTTTTTCAATTAGCTTCTAAGCAAATCTGCAGGTATGAGGTAAATCACTTCAACCTCCAGAGTCCTGCTCCCCGCCCTGAGATGCGGCACCTTCCGCTTCCAGCCCCAGCTTCCGCGCAAGCAAACCGGTCGTGCCGGCCTGCAGCAGGATGGTGAGCAGCACCGCCATAAACGTGACCGACGAGATAAGGTCCGCGTGCTTCACCCCCATACCGGCCACCATGCCAGAGAGCGCCGCCGGGATAACCCCCGTCTCCCTTACCCAGAACATAAACGCGATTTCCTTCCACGTCCATCCGGCACTTCGGTCCGGCAGCGCGCTGATGAGTACCGTCAGAGGCCTTGCAATGAACATAAACACGAGGATGATGCCAAGGCTTGGCCACAAGTAAGCCAGAATCAGCGTGAAGTTCACCTGGCTGCCGAGCAGCACAAAAATGAGCATGCGCATCATTACCGTAATATTTTCGGCAAAATGGCCCATCTCCTCCAGCTCTTCTTTCATTTCCAGACGGAACAGATGGGCATTCCCCCATATCAAACCCGCGGCAAAGGTAGCCATAAACCCGCTGACATGCAGCAGATCCCCAAGCAAATAAGCTCCCAAAGCCGCCGTTATCATCATCAAAGCCGCATACGCCCGGAAGTGGCCCAGTTTGGGATGTCCCGCCAGAAATGAGAGCGCATACCCCACGATGACACCCACAGCAATGCCGCCCAAAGCGGTTTTCAGGAAATCGAGGATGCCCCCGCCCAAAGAAATCGACTCCCCGCCGACGATGATCCCAAGCACGGAAAAAGTAAGGATCGAGCCGGTCGCGTCATTAAAAGCGGACTCGCTCTCCACCGCCACCCTTACTTTTTCGCGGATTTTTACCTGCTTGAACACGGGAATCAAGGTCGCGGGATCGGTTGAAGAAATGATCGCCCCGAGCAGCACCGCGTATATCCAGGGCAGGCCAAGGAGCCAGTGGGCGGCCGCAGCTGTTACCGCACACGTCGCAGCCACGCCGGGAACGCTAAGCAGGCTGACCGTGAGCCATACCTTTTTCAATCCTGAAAGGTGGATATTCCTCCCTCCGTCAAACAGGATCAAGGCGGACCCGACTGTCAGAATGAACTGGTTCATGAAGGATGTTCCGGGCACATCGATCCAGTGAAACGCCTGTCCGGCGGCGATCCCCGCCACCAGGAAAAGGGCCACATCCGGCAAACGCAGCCATTCTGACAGCTTCCCGAACACCATGCCGAGTACCAGAATAAGCAGAAGCAGATACAGAATATGCTGCACATCGTGTAATACCGGGTTTTCCATCGGCTTCTCTCCAATCAGGAAATTTTGACGCAGACACCTGCTGCCGGCAGCCTGACAATTTACAGAATCATTTCCCTCTCAAAGTCCGCAATCTGCTCATTCGTTCCGATCAGTACGAGAAGATCATTTTCATGCAGAACATCCTCAGCGCTTGGTGCAATAATCACGCCTTGCCTCTCGCCTTTATTAATGGCGACCACATTGCAGCCAAAACGGGCCCGCGCGTCCAGGTCCTTCAGCGTTGTCCCGTCCAGGCGTCTCGGAACCGAAAGCTCCGCGATCGTATATTCTTTCGACAGCTCGATATAATCCAGCAAATTCGGTGAAACCAGCTGATGCGCCACCCTCACGCCCATGTCCCTCTCCGGGAAAATGACCCGGTCGACGCCGATTTTTTGCAGCACCTTTCCCTGCAGCTCGGACGCCGCTTTGACCACCACATGCCGGACTCCAAGATCTTTTAACAAAATCGAGGTCATGATGCTCGCCTGAATATCGTCCCCGATCGCTACCACAACAACGTCAAAGTTCCGTATCCCTATGGCGCGGAGAACCTCTTCGTCCGTCGTATCCGCTATTACGACGTGAGTGAGGTGATTCTTCATCTCCTCCACCATTTCTTCATCGCTGTCGATTCCAAGCACTTCATAGCCGAGGGTGGTAAGCTCTCTAGCCAAACTGCCTCCAAAACGCCCCAAACCGATTACAGCAAACTGCGATTTCACGGCTGCCGCCTCCTAACCTATTGTAATTTTTCCTTCGGGATACCTGAACAGCTCTTTCTGCGCCTTCGGACCCAGGGCATAAGCAAGCGTGAGAGGGCCCAGCCTGCCGATAAACATCATCGAAATAATCATTATTTTACCGAATAAGGTCAGGGACGTGGTAATGCCCATCGATAAGCCCACCGTTCCGAACGCAGAGGTTACCTCAAACAATATGGCGAGAAAAGATTTATGTTCCGTTGTGGAGAGCACCATGGCAACAAAGACCACAAGAAAAAGCGCGAGCAGAGTTATTGTTATGGCTTTCAAGAGCCTGTCTTTGCCAAGGCGCTGTTCGAAGAACACGATATCCTCCTTGCCCCGGGTCATTGCAAATACAGCGCCGACCAGGGTCGTGAAGGTAGTGGTCTTGATCCCGCCGCCGGTCGAGCCAGGAGAAGCTCCGATAAACATCAGTATAATGATGAAGAACTGCGATGCCTGCCTCATTCCTCCGATATCCACCGTATTGGCTCCGGCTGTCCGGGGCGTGACCGATTGAAAGAACGCGGCGAGCACCTTTCCGCCTGGACTCAGAGGACCTAGCGTTCTGGAATTCGAATATTCAAACACAAAAATCACCACGGCACCGACCAGGATGAGCAGAGCGGTTGAAGCCAGCACCACTTTGGAATGGAGCGACAGCCTGCGCCTAGACCGCTTGTATTCCACTACTTCCGCCATGACCACAAATCCTATGCCGCCAAGAACGATCAGGGCCATCGCCACCGAGTTAACGACAAAATCCTCCGCATATCCGGTCAAACTCCGGTACTCGCCGAACAGGTCAAAACCCGCATTGTTAAACAGCGAAACGGCGTGCCATATCCCATAATAAACAGCTCTGCCGACCGGCATGTCAAAAGACCAGCGGATGGCAAATATGACCGCTGCTATCCCCTCGATGGTCAGAGAATAAATCAGGACCTTGCGAATTAACAGCACAATCCCCTCTATGCTCCCTTGATTGAGCGCCTCCTGAAGAATAAGCCGCTCACGCAGAGAAATCCTCTTTTTCATAACAAAAGCAATCAGCGTAGCCATAGACATAAAGCCCAGGCCGCCCACTTGAATAAGAAGCATAATGACGATCTGGCCGAAAACGGTGAAGTCTCTTCCTGTGTCCACCACCACCAATCCGGTTACGCATGTAGCCGAAGTAGCTGTAAATAAAGCGTTGATAAAGGACACCGGTTTCCCCGTAGATGAGATGGGCAGAGATAATAAAAACGCGCCGATTAGAATGATGGCCGCAAAGCCCAACACCAGAATTCTGGGAGGGGTAAGGTGTAAGAAAGGATTATCCCGTTTAGTCAAAAGATCACCTCTAAGGGTTAAGGAATGCATATATTTACCCGCTTTGCTCGCGGATAAACAATGTGTTCTATGTACAGCAAAAGGATCTGAAGGGTACCGAAGTATCCTTCAGCGCGTTACGCATTCCCTATGCTTCGTACGCATTCCCTCTGCTTCGGCCAGAGCAGCCGGGGAGTTTCCGTACCGTGAAATAGCTAGGTTCAGCCGCGTTCGGCAGCTCCGGCAGACTCGCTAAGTTCGTTCCGCTTCGTCAGGCCCGGCGTGTACAGCCGATCCGGCAGTTCCGGGAGGCTTAGCATCGGTATGCCCGGCAGGCTCCACTTGTGTCGGCGGCCCGGCAGGCTCCGACCGTTCCTCTCCGCCAGCCGCATCCTGCGAATCTGTCACGCGAAGCGCTCTCAGAATCTGCGCGGCCAGCTTTTCCCCGATGCCCACTTCCCTAAAATCTTCCACCGAAGCTTCTTTTATCCGTTTCAACGAGCCAAAATGCTTCAGCATCGCTTTTCGACGCTTTTCACCGACCCCCGGAATTTCGTCCAGCCGGGAAGCGATCATCGACTTGCCGCGCGTATCGCGGTGGAAAGAGATGGCGAAACGGTGCACCTCGTCCTGGATCCGCTGCATTAAATAAAATTCCTGGCTGTCCCTGGGCAGCGGCACCACTTCAGCCGGATCCCCCGTCATCAGCTCGGCGGTTTTATGCTTCGCGTCTTTGACCAGTCCGCACACCGGGATAAACAAGCCCAGCTCATTCTCCAGAACGTCGACGGCAGCGGAAATCTGCCCCTTGCCTCCGTCGACGACCACCAGATCCGGCATCGGCAGATTGTCCTTCAGCACCCGTTCATACCGGCGGCGTATCACCTCCCGCATCGTCTCGTAATCGTCGGGACCCTGCACGGTGCGGATTTTGTATTTGCGGTATTCCTTTTTATCCGGCTTGCCGTCCGTAAACACCACCATCGCCGACACCGGATTCGTCCCCTGGATATTGGAGTTGTCAAAAGCCTCAATCCGGCGGATCGCGCCAGTTCCAAGCCACTGTCCGAGCCCCTCGACAGCCTTGACCGTCCTCCGCTCGTCCTTCTCCATTAAGCGGAAGCGTTCCTCCAGCGCCATCCGGGCGTTGTCATCCGCCATTTTCACCATCTGCTTCTTCAAGCCCCGCCGGGGAATAAACACCTTTACCTTCAGCCAACTTTGAAGAGCTTCACGTTCATCCCGCTTGGATTCCTCCGAAGTTTCGGATGCGTCGGGTTGCTCCGCTAATATCCTGTCTGTGGCCTCCGCATCTTCGGCGGATTCTGCACTCTCAACGGCTTCCGCACTTTCACCGGCATCCTCACTCTCGGCGGCTTCCGACTCTTTGACCGGACTCGGAAGGAATATCTCCTTCGGCAGAGCCGGATTATCGCTGTAATACTGCGTCACATAAGACATAAAATCCTCGTATTCCTCACCGTAGTACGGGAAGAACGAGGCATGCCGCTCCACCAGCTTGCCTTGGCGCATATATAGAATCTGAACGCACATCCAGCCCCGGTCGACCGCATACCCGAACACATCCCGGTCCTTCGCGTCCGCGCTGTTGATCTTCTGCTTCTCCATCACGGCGTCTATGGCGATTACGTGGTCGCGCATCTCTTTTGCGCGTTCGAAGTTCAGCTCTTCCGCAGCGGCCTCCATTTTGCGCATAAGCTCGTATTTGATCTGCTCATGGCCGCCGCTCAGGAAACGGTTAATTTCCTGCACCATCTGCTCGTTACTCTCGGCAGACACTTCCTGCACGCAGGGCCCGAGACACTGTCCGATATGATAGTACAGACAGACTTTGTCGGGCAGAGTCCTGCACTTGCGCAGCGGAAACAGCCGGTCCAGAAGCTTCTTCGTCTGCTGGGCCGCAAAAGCGTTCGGATAAGGCCCGAAGTATTTGCCCTTATCCTTCACCACTTTCCTCGTCACCTCCAGGCGGGGGTGCTCTTCGTGCGTGATTTTGATATAAGGGAAGGATTTGTCATCCTTCAGCAGCACGTTGTAACGCGGCTTATACTTCTTAATCAGGTTGCACTCGAGAATCAGGGCCTCCATATTAGAGGCGGTAATAATATATTCGAAATCGCAAATTTCCCCGACCAGCCTTTGGGTCTTTGCGTCATGGCTTCCCGTAAAATAGGAGCGGACCCGGTTCTTCAGCACCTTGGCCTTTCCCGCGTAGATGATGACTCCGTCTTTGTTCTTCATCAGATAACAGCCTGGCGAATCGGGAAGCAGCGACAGCTTGTTCCGGATTTGCTCCATCCGGCGTCCTGTGTTGTCCCCGTCCAAATGTCCTGTCATGGCTGGCATCCCCTTTCTTCAGAAAACCTTTAAATACAGCAAAAAAACTCCTTTCCCAATATACCAGAAAAAGAGTTTTTTCACACCTACTGGATTTTGAATTATTGATGCCTGGAAAGAACGCTTTTCAACGCTTCCTTCGATTGAAAACCGACGACTTTATCCACCGGCTGTCCATCCTTGAAAACGATCAGCGTAGGAATGCTCATCACGCTGTATTTGCTGGCCGCTTCCGGATTGTCGTCAACATTCAACTTCGCGATTTTTACGGAATCGCCCAATTCCCCGTCGAGCTCTTCCAGCACGGGAGCGATCATTTTGCAAGGTCCGCACCAAGGCGCCCAGAAATCCACCAGAACCGTACCTTGCTGTACCTCGGTATTAAAGGATGAATCCGATACGTTCACGATTGCCATAAAAGAATCTCTCCTTCCGTAAAGCATCCAATTTGTCATCAATATTATATACCACCGGCCCGGCACTGTTCAAACCTGATGAAGCGCAGAAAGAAGAAGCCTGCAGCCGTGTGCCAGTAAAATTTGCTTATTTGTCACTTTCCACAGCTTTACAATAAAGCACACTGTTGGGTATACTTAAAATTAACTAAGTCCAAGCGCATGGAGGAATAGCAATGAGCGATCCCAGAGAGCACGTGAATGAAGAGCCAAGAAACGATTTCATGGATACGGCGATAGGCTTTGGAGCTTTCTTTGGCTTCATGCTGGTTGTTGCGGTTATTGCGACGATTGTGAGCCTGTATAAGTAACATTTTCCGTACATAGGCCGTCTCTCCTTGGGAGGACAGCTACTGAGTGGAAGAGTCTGTCCCAAGGCGATGAAATTCGCTGAAGGACAGATTTTTTTATAGTAAAATGTACGGTTGGGAGAAAATATACATTGTGCACACAAGAAAATCTACCGCTAAAATCGTTTGCAATATCTTCCAATAGACACCGATAGTTTTGTGAAAAGAGCTAAACCGCCACGCAAATCTCTTTGTTACCGGTACGGTGACAACGAGAAACCACCAATCTCGCGGCCTTCCGGGATTAGAGCAGGCGCGTTGCGGCGCTTGCACAATAGTGTTCAGACCATGACACAGCCCCTTCTCACTCGCCAGCCATCCTACACGACTCCTCGCTGATTGCGTCCCTCTACCCGAATCTCTTCCACAAAAGGCCGAATGCGGTCCATAATCCGTCTGCCCTTGAATTCTTCCTCGCCGTCCTTGGACGTGAAGCTGAAATGCCGCTCCAGAGCCGCCAAATCGTAATTCGACGTAAAAAAGGTCGGTTTGCGGTTCATCCGGTAATTGAGGATGACAGCCATCACATGGTCCCTCAGCCAGGGATTCAAATTCTCCGCTCCGATATCGTCAAACACGAGAAGGTCGGTTTCTTTGAGCAGGTCGACCGTCTCCTTCAGCTTCAGCGGATCCCCGAACATCGCTTTCAGGTCCTCTGAAAAATCAGGCATGTATACAATAGCGCCGGTGTAGCCGGATTTGGCAAGCTCATGGAGCATATAGCACATCAAAAAGGTTTTGCCCGTCCCCAGGTTCCCCGACAGATACAGCCCGGACTTCTGCAGCCCTTCTTTCTTCGTCGCCGCCAAATAATTGACCAGTTCGTTGACCGCCCGGCCCCGGTCGAGGTCGCTGCTGTAAATCTCCTCAATATCGTAACCCTCCATCAACGCGCGGTCATCCACGTAGAAGGAGCGTATCCGTTTCCTGATCGCATCCTGCGACTGCTTGGCCAGAAACTTTTTGCAGGAAACCTTGAAGTCGTTAATAAACGTATTGCCGCCCGCCTCCTGCACCTCAAGCATCGTATAATGCCCCTGAAAATCGTTCGGGCAGCGCTCGAGACCGGGACAATGCGTACAGTGAGCGTGCTCGGTCACGTACTGGTATAACCGGTTCATATTTATTTTCAAATGCCGGTCGGTCAATTCGGGATGCTTCGTCCGGAATTTATAGATCAACGGGTCTGCCAAAAGCTCTCTCGCCCGTTCCTCGGCCTGCTTCATAACCTCATTTCTGGGCATATTGCGCAGCAGTTCCCCCAGAGATTCCATCGCTGTTCACCTTCTTTTACTCGCTTGATTGGAGCAGACGCCGCCCCATCCGTTCCCCGCGCCTCTACTTCAACTTTTCTCCCGCAGCCTTGTACCTCGACTGCAACTTTTCCCGCATCCTTGCACCGCTATTTCCGCTCTGCTTCCGTTTCCTCATACCTCTACTTCAACTTTTCTTTCGCTTCCATGATCATCTGGTCCAATTCTTCCCTGGTCAGCTTGTTCGTCTGCGAAACCGCCGTATCCTGGACAAAAGGAATCGCCGGCTTCTTTCTTCCCCTGCTTTTTCCAGCCGACGCTCCGCCGTTTGCCGCTTTGTCCTTATACCTGGTCCTCTCCCGCACAAATTCGACCGCCTGCTCGTAAGTGTTGACCTGCTTGCCCAGCATATCGGTTGCCACCGATTCGATGTAAGGCGCCGCCCACGTCTTCCCATGCATATGGATATAATGGATCAGCACGTTGATGACTTCCTCGTTCATCCTGTAATTCAGGTCAATTTTGTCAAAGAGCTTCTCCAGATTGCCGGGAACCGACCCGTTCGGAAAGAACTTCTTCAGCATTTCTTTGAAAGATAAATTCCGCAGGAACATATTGTATTGATGCGCGTCGCACTGGCCCTGTAGCAAAGGCGGAACCTCCAGGTAGTAGGCCATTTCCACCGTCTTTCCCTCGCCCTCTTCCGCTGTGTTTGCGGACTGTTTGCGCGCAGAGGCGGCAAGCTGCCTGGTCCGTTCCTCGTCCCTCTTTTTTTCCTGGTAGTAAGTCAAATTCGCTCTATGGTGAAAAAGGTCCTCCTGCAAAAGGCCCTCTCCGTCGAACATCCCGTCCTCATCCAGCAGCCGGCAGGTCTCATGGAGTGTAAGATCGTATTTTTTTGCGGCAAAATTGATCTTGGCCATCTCTTCCGGAAGAAACTTCAGGCCTTCGACGTACTCCCGGTTAACGGATTCCCTGGGGAACCTAATAATGATGTCCGAGTAAAGAAAGCCCTTGGCGGTAATGTTCGCCCTGGACTCGTTGTGCCGGCCCGAAGCGGTTTCATACAGCGCCTGCTCCAGCTCAAAATCGATCACCTGGGTGTTCAGCCGGAAAATCTCATAGAAAGGCATCGACAAATTCTCGGAGGAACAGTCCTCCAGTTCCTTGGGCTCGGGAGCCACAATCTCGTCACGCAGCTGCAGCGTCATGTACTTGCCGACTTTATCCCTCAGCAGCAAGCTCAGATGCTGATTCTTGAAAAATTCGTTCGGCGGCAGCGGCTGGAACAACGCATACTCGTAAATATAATCCTCGGAGGCAAGGGCGAATTTCCGCGACGTTTCAAGCAGCCCCACCGCCTCCAGCCGGGACGTGTGTTCGACCAGAAACTTGCGGCCCCTTTCACCGGGCTCCAGCTCGAGAGAAAGAAACAGCCTCCTCTGCTGCTCCAGAGAGGAGTAGCCCGCCTTATCGGCGGGAAGCTGCCCGTACAAGGTCGTATATATACTGACGGCAAAAGCTCCGATCATAGGTTGATAGATTCCGGACAGCATCCGGTAATCCAAAGCGCTCAAGGAGAAATCCCTGTATACGCAGAACCGGTGATTCTCCGTAAAATGCAGCGTATTCGTTATTTTCATTCCATTCATTCCATCCCAAAAACGATAATCTATATCTACCAGTCTACCATAAATATCGACACCATGCGCATATAGAAGTGCACAAAAAAAACCGCGCGTAAAGGGATTGTGACAAAGTCAAACCATTTTGTCAACAGCCCTGAAACCGCCGGTTGGCGCTGTATTATAAATCAAAGACGAAGCTTGTCCGGCTCCACCATCTGGTCAATCAGCGGAGAATGATGCAGATTCTCTTCCCACTCCGCGTTCTTTGCAGCCGGTCCTTCAATATGCTCCTGCTGCAGCTCTACCCAAAGGCGGATCAGATCATTCAGCTGAGCGGCGGCTTTTGTCGGGATCTGGTGTTTGACGTTTTTTATAATTTGTACTTTGCTGTTAGGCAGCCCTTCATAAAGAGTCCGCGCATAACTGAAGAAAGACGAATCCTTGTCCCCGTAAACCAGCAGAACCGGCTGATGGATCCTCCTTAATTTGTCCGTACAATTATAGGCCAAGCTGTATTGGTAATATTCCCGGATATTTTGAATGGAACCGTGCATCGCACTCGTAAACAGATTTTTACGGGTATATGCCATATCCGAGTTGCCCCAAGTGATCGCTGCGGCAATCAGCCTTTTGGTAAACCGGTTTGATAAGACCGCGGCCAACTTCAAGCGGAATTTGTTATAGAAATCTCTAAACTCCGACATCCCGCTGACGATAATGCTGCCTACAAAACGATCCGGATAAGTCAGCATCGCCTCAAGAGCGATCGAGCCGCCTGTCGAATAACCTAATAAATAAGCCTTCTCAATATTCAGAGCGTCAAGGAGCGACTTCATATCCTCCACGATCAGCGGATAAGTGACGGTTTGTTTGGAAGGCGCGCTGGCTCCGTGTCCTCTTATGTCAAAAGTGATGATTTTATACCGGTCGGACAGCTGAGCTTTCTGGTAATTGAAATTTTCACCTGTTAATAATGGAGGATGAATACAAAGAATAGGCGTCCCGTTTCCTGATACGTGATAATGCAGAGAGATGCCGTTTACACTGAGGAAGGGCATAAGAAAACCTCCAGCTATAGATTTCTTACATTTAGGTTGCCCCCTCGCGGAAGATTCATCCGCCCTGTTGCACCCTATTTTCTCCAAACCACATACGTGGAAGCGATACGGTCATGCAGCCCTCTTTTCTCCGGGTCGAAAGCGACCATCAAATAACCGATTCCCAGGATAAGGCCGGACACGAATTTGCCCACCACTTCCCTGAGCAGGGCAGTGCCAAACGAGACGGGACCTCCGTCTTGGCGGATGACCTGGATACCGACGACCATTTTGCCCAGGGTTTGTCCGTACTTGGCTGTTAAGATCACATAATAGGCCAAGGAAATAAGCAGGCTGAGAAGCGATACCCATAAGGGAGTGTCTCCCCTTGTTGTGCCGGTTGCCAGTTTAAGCACATAACCCACGATATTCATGATAATCCCATCCAAAATAACGGCGAGGAACCGGATCCAGAATCCGGCGTAACGCCGCGGAACGGTTTCGCCGGACACCCATCCTTCGCCGATCACAGAATTTTCACCAGAATACGTATTTTCCATGTAAATTCCCTCCTTATTTATTGATATAAGTAAAGCAGCCGCGGTCCGAGTGAAACCTCCGGCATGAAACCCTCAACAAGCTGAGACAGCGGCGATTTCAGCTTCGACTGCATGCCTCCGAACAAGGAACTCAGTGAAAATTTGTCCGAATATTTCACCACCCTGGCATTAGGCTGCCCGGTTTTGTCCTTCGCGTACTGTGTTGCGCTCTCCAGGCTCCCGAATCCATCGATCAAGCCCAATTCCTTGGCCTGCTGGCCTGAATACATTCTTCCGTCGGCTATAGCGAGCACCTTGTCGCGGGGAAGCTTGCGCCCTTTTTCTATGACCGTTACGAACTGCTGATAGCTCTCATTGACCAATCCTTGAAAAATTTCTTTTTCCTTGGCGGTCATTTCGCGCAGAGGCGAGCCGATATCCTTGAATTCCCCGCTTTTTATGGTATTTTCCTTGTAGCCGATTAAGCTGGCGGCTTTTTCATAGTTGGGAACGGAGAAAATGACTCCGAGACTTCCCGTCAGCGTCGCCGGATTGGCGTAAATAAAGTCTGCACCCGCCGAGATATAATATCCTCCGGAAGCAGCCACAGAGCCCATACTTACAGCGATGAGCTTGCCCGATTTTTTCACTTCCTCGATTTTATTATGTATTTCGTCGGAAGCCACCACCTCACCGCCCGGACTGTTCACCCGAATGACCACCGCCTTTACATCGGGGTCCTTCTGCGCCTGGTCCAGCTGCTTGATGAAGCTCTTGGAGCTGAAGCTGCTTGAAAATCCGGCCTGCTCCGCGATTGTGCCTTCCACAAACAGTTGCACGATTTTTTGTTTGCCTCGGCCTTCGCTTACCGTCGTCTCGTCCCAGCTCGTCTTCCCATTGCCGCCTGACGATTTTGGCAGTATCGCCGTCAGTGCAACCGCAGCAACAACGAGCATTCCTATTACTGTCAAAGCCCACCCTCTTCTGCCCATGCTAACCTCCTTTAAATTCCCCAGCAAAATAAAGAAAGCCAGAGAGAAACTCCTCCGGCATTAATTTAGAACATTTTATAGCCTTTCGTCCGCAGCGTATTGATCGCCCACCCGCTGATATAAGCGCCGACCAGACCGCCTATGACAGGAATAAGATCCCCGGCACCGTAATCCGTAATATTCATTCCGCGCGAACCTGTCGAGTAATATACGGCAAGGCCGACGATCAAGCCGACATAACCGAATACGGGAAACCATGTCGTCTTCATCAACATATTGAGGATAAATCCGATTCCAAAAAAAAGCACGAACAGCAGAACCGTCACTATAATGAGCTGAAGCAGATTAATCAAACAAAGCACTCCTTTTTGCCTGAAGATCACTCGTCCGTAAGCTTGTTCTTCAATTAGTGTAATCCGCCGGAACCCCGGTTGTCAACGATTGTCTGTTTGCCCTTTGAAACGGTTTTCGATACAATGAAACAATCATATAATAAGTAAAAGGAGTGTTATTTTCAAATGAGCGAAGCACTGCAGACGTTGGAAGGCTGGTACGCCCTCCACGATTTCCATTCTATCGATTGGCCGCTGTGGCACAGCGCCACCCAGGAGGAACGACGCCAGGCCGAAGATGAGCTTTACACTTTTCTTAAGCAGTGGAACATGGTGGAAGAGGAAAAGCGCGGCAGCCTCGCCGTATACAGTATTGTGGGACACAAGGCCGATTTCGTGTTTATGCACCTTCGTGAGAGCTTGCAGGAGCTCAGCGAGCTGGAAACCTCTTTTAACAAATCCTCTTTCGCCCGCTTCACCATACCGGCGTACTCTTATGTATCCGTTGTAGAGCTCAGCAGCTACATGGCCAAGCCGGGAACCAATCCTATGGAGGATCCGGACATTCTGGCCCGTCTGAAGCCTCAGCTCCCAAAAGCCAAGCATATCTGCTTCTATCCGATGAACAAGAAGCGTGAGGGCAATGACAATTGGTATATGCTTTCTTTAGAAGAAAGACGCGCGATGATGAGAAGCCACGGCATGATCGGGCGCACCTACGCGGGCAAGGTGAAGCAGATCATTACCGGCTCGGTAGGCTTTGACGATTGGGAATGGGGCGTGACTTTGTTCTCCGACGACGCGCTTCAATTCAAGAAGCTTGTCTACGAGATGCGGTTCGACGAAGTCAGCGCGCGTTATGGGGAGTTCGGCGAGTTCTACGTCGGCAACCTGCTCACTGAATCCACATTCAAACAGATGCTGAAAATATAAGTAAGCCATAAAGAAGCGGCAGCGCTAACGATTGTTTTACTAAGAAAAACCGTCAGGTACAGATGATCCTGACGGTTTTTCTTACTATGGTCTTAAGCGCTGTTGAAGCCGCTCCCTTTTATTCCTTGTCCTCTTCCGCCAGAACGGCCATCTCAGCTTCTGCCTGTGCCCGGCGCGATAAATATTCCTCGGTCTCCCGGTCCCGGGAGCGGCTCTTTTCCTTTAAACGTTCGATCGCGGGAAGGATTAGAGTGTCGATTTCCTTTTGCACGACGGCCGCAAGCTCATAGCGCTGTTGTGACTCCAAATAGCTTCCCACATCGATCAAACCGTTGTAACGGTCGAGCTCATGCCTTGTCAGCAGCCCCCGCACCTGTACGCTGCAGTGTCTCATTATTTCTACCCCCAGCCGTAGTATCGAGTTAGTCTAAAACCGCCCCTTGCGAATCACGAGCGGTATCCCTCCGATAATGTATAGGTAGCGAATATCCACCAGCTTCTTCATCCAGGCGGCCGCGTTTCCTTTGAGTTTACGGCTTCCCACGACACCTACAGCTTCGCCTTTGCCCAAAGAAGCTACAACGCCCTTATTATGGAACTGGAACTCCTTGGGCTGGCTGCCGCGGATGGAAGCGACCAGGTTATCGGCCACAGTGTCCGCCTGCTGCATCGAAATTTGGGCTGTAGGCGGATAAGGCCTGCCTTCCTCGTTAAGCACCAGCGAGCAGTCTCCTATAATATAGACATTCTCATATTGAGGGGAACGAAGCTGCGGATCGACCTTAACCCGTCCGCGCATAGCTTCGAATCCGGCTTCCTCCAGAAGACGGTTGCCCCGGACGCCGCCTGTCCATACAACGGTTGCGGCTTTAATGAACTCATCCGCAGCCAGAAGTACGCCCTCCGGGGTGCACTCTTTGATCGCCGTCGCAATTTTAAAGGTAACCCCTTTATTCTCCAGCACTTCCATCGCGTATTTTACAAGTTCGGGGTCAAAGCCCGGCAGAGCGGTCGGAGCGGCTTCGACGTTGATGATTTTGACAAACGCTGGATCGACATCGAAATCCCTGCACAGCTTCGGAATGCGGTCGGCGAGCTCGCCGAGGAACTCGATGCCGGTGAATCCGGCGCCGCCCACCACGAAAGTGAGCAGATCCGTACGTTCGGGAGTCTGCTTGAAGCTGGCGAAGCAGTAATCGATATGCTCTTTAATGAAGCGGACACTGTTGATGCTGCGGATGCTCAGCGCATATTCTTTCAGTCCCGGAATACCGAAAGTCTCAGGCTCGCCGCCCAAGCCGATCACCAGGTAATCGTAGGAGAGCGTGCCGTCTGCAAGGATGACCTTTTTCTCCTGGGGACGGATCTGCACCACTGTGGATTTTATAAAATCAATTTTGAACTCATCGATCAGTTGAAGAATGCTTACGCGGGCATTTTCGGCATTGTCGGTGCCGGCTGCCGGCATATGAAGGTGAGTGGTTATGTAATGGTAGTCATGCTTGTTGACCAGAGTGACATCAGCCTCATTATAGTTGAGTTCCTTCTGCAAACGCAAAGCGGTGCAAATCCCGCCGTAACCTGCACCTAAAATAACGATTCTGGGTATTTTGCTCATGCGGTTCCACTCCATCCATTCGTTCATTTATATATGTCTATTTTGTCCAACAAATATTGTGAAAAATTACACAAACGATTGCACAATTCAAAGTTATTATTTTGCTCGGAAAGGAAAATAATAATAATCGCGCAGTAATTCGCTGACATCTCCTGTTAGGCCATTCACATGCCATCATATAATTTCCATTTTTAAATATCAAGTGTTATTTTTATACAAAAAAATAGAAATACGGTGAATTCGCTTCTTTCCTTCCCGGCTGTCGTTTATAATTAATAAGATGTTCGATCCAAGTCCCGGAGGTGCTTTTTAGTGTCAAATGAGAACTCAGAAATCAATGTAGTCGATATCATCATCATAGGCGGCGGGCCTGCAGGAATGTTCGCCGGTTTTTACGGCGGGATGCGCCAGGCTTCGGTCAAAATTATCGAAAGCATGCCTCAATTGGGAGGACAGCTCGCCGCGCTGTATCCTGAGAAGTACATATACGATGTGGCGGGGTTCCCCAAGATTACCGCACAGCAGCTGGTGGAGAACCTGTCCATGCAGATGAAGCATTTTGACACAGAGGTCTGCCTTGAGGAAAAAGTGCTAAAGCTGCGCAAAGTGGAAGAGCGGCTGTTTGAGGTGACTACGGACAAAGGCGTGCATTACAGCCGGGCCGTGATTGTCACTGCAGGTGTAGGCGCGTTCGAGCCCAGAAGGCTGGAACTGCCGGAAGCCGTTTTATACGAGAAAAAGAATCTTTACTACTTCGTCAGCGACCTTCAGCAGTTTGCGGGGCTGAAGGTCCTGATCAGCGGAGGCGGAGATTCCGCAGTAGACTGGGCGCTGATGCTGGAGCCGATCGCCGCGCAGGTTACGCTTATCCACCGCAGAGACAAGTTCCGCGCGCATGAGCACAGCGTGGAGAATTTGATGAACTCCAGAGTGAACGTGGTCACGCCCAAAGAAATCGTCAAGCTGGAGGGCGCGGACCGCATAGAAAAAGCAGTGCTGGCTGATGTAAAAAGCGGGGAACAGTCAGAGCTGGCGGTCGATGCGGTTATCGTGAACTTCGGGTTCGTTTCTTCCCTCGGGCCCATCGCTGAGTGGGGTTTGAACATTGACAGCGGCTCGATTACGGTAGACTCCAGAATGGAGACGAACATACCCGGCATTTTTGCCGCAGGGGATATCACTACCTATCCGGGCAAACTGAACCTGATCGCGGTAGGATTTGGCGAGGCTCCGACGGCAATCAACAACGCGAAAGTGTATATCGATCCCACCGCCAAGCTTTCCCCAGGCCACAGCAGCAACATGAAGCTGTAGCATCCTTACCGATATTTGTACGAAAAAAGGGTATTCTATTCTTGTTTAGACCTCAAACACCAGTCTAACCAGGAGGGATGCCCTTTGTCTTATTACTGCCCCATCTGCAACGGTTTGCAAAGCTTGTCCGCACAGTGTCCGAAATGCCTTACGAGCGCGGAGGACTGCGGCCGTATGGACGATTATTTAGGCCCCTACTCTCCTTACCGGCAGGCGGAGGACATCAGCTTGTCCAACGGGTATGCGGACGTTCAGAATCATGTATGTATACATTGCGGCTACTGTGCGGAATGCGGCAGCACGTTCCCTGTGAGTGTAGGTCAATGGAGCGGCAATTTCAGCTGATTTTGTCGTATCTTGCCAGTTCTAAGGTCAGCTGTCTTCTCTTGATTTCCGCCAACAATAGCTCTAAAAAATCGGCATCCAATTTTAAATCCACCGCTTTGAAATAAGATTCCAGCAAGGTTTCGTTGGAAATCACTTTCATTTAAGATCACCTGATTTTCCATTTTTTTGGAATATTTTTATCTCGTTCCTTATATTACCATGTATGCAAAAATAGAACAATGTAACCGTTATACACAGCAATCTGTGTATATCTTGTGGACTACCTGTTGATATGTGTCATTTTATGTCTCCCGCCTAGGTGGATAATGTGGACAAAGTTATACACAGCCTCTGATCGGCAAAAAAATAAAAATATTTTGTATACCCTTGACAAGAATAAAGCATACTGCTTATGTACGATGAGTTAAGGAGATGGTAGCGTTGAACCATTCAGCGAAGCAACTCAAGGAGAGTCTTTTCTAACTTCATATAGAAGCGGAGGTGTGTGCCAAAGACACGATCCGGTGTTAGAAGCGATTCACCCGAGATTTCTGTAGCGAGAGTTTGAAAGAAAATCCCTCATCGTACAGGGGGCCCCAACAGGGCCCTTTTTCTTGCGGTCAATGCGTCATCTTTTAATACCCCCTTTGTCCGCGCCCCAAACAGGAAAAAATATCATCCACCTCTGAGCTCCATTGGCTGGCAACAGGATACCATAATGCTGGAATTCACAAAATGTGTTCACGTTTGAAATAAGCTAAAATAAAAACCTCCCAGATTTTGTGTATTTTGCTCATACACAATTCTGAAAGGTTTCAATTAAGAAATCCAACTTAGGCGCCATCAAGGTTGTTGATTCAAAAATCGATGATTATACGACGACCCAAAAGCGTTATACTGTTGCGGGTTCGTCATCGCATTTCTCTATCTTTCCAGCGTCAGCAGCCGTTCTAAAAGAGCTTCCACAGCCGCATGTCGCCACAGCGTTAGGATTGTGGATGGAGAAGCCTCCGCCCATTCCGCTGTCTTCAAAATCGATCTCCACGCCGTTGAGGTATTTGTGGCTTTCCTCGTCCACAACTACCTTCAAACCGTTCATTTCAATCACTTCATCGGATGCGGCCTGTTCGTCGTCAAAGCCCATTCCGTATGAAAATCCGCTGCAGCCTCCGGCCTTTACGCCCAATCGAAGAAACATGTTCGGAGTCTCTTCCGCGGCAAGCAGCTCTTTAATTTTATTTACAGCGGTTTCGCTGATCTTGATCATTGAAAATCCCTCCTGTCAACACTTTAAGGAATCGGTACTGCATTAAGTATACCTGTATTTATAGAATCCCTCAAGTGAACGGAAGAAATTAAATCTTCCGCCTGCAGAATTGAATCAACAGCTTGTCCAATTCCCGGCTGCAGCTCTGCACGTCCGGATGAAGGGGGCCATGTTTTTCACCGAGCCGGTTCATCCGCTCCCTTAAGCTCTCTATTTCCGAAGTCAGGTTTGAGGAATTGTGATTAAACACTAGAACCGTTCCCATTTTATTCACCCTTCCATCGAAATACCAACAGTATAGAATTGTACATGATTTTACAAAATTTGAAAACCGTGTGTTTTGAAAAATCATGTTAAAAAAATGTATATGTCGTCAAAATATTTCATATTGTTGCCGCCAATAGACTAAGGGTTTATAATGATAGGGAGATTTTTGGGGAATTATCGGACTGCATGTACATTTGTGCACCCGTTTCATCAGATAACATTGTACTATAATGGGCTGCGCACGTTTAAACAGGAATCATGGGAGGTAATAGTTTATGAGCTTGACCATAGAAAATGATCAACGCCGGATGGCGGAAATAGCGGAAAAGGTTGAAAACGGCGAAAGGTTGTCATTGCAGGACGGCCTGTTTTTGTATGAATCGGAAGATATACTGAGCATCGGCCAGATGGCGAACAAAATGAACCTCCGCATGAACGGAAAAAAGGTTTACTTTATCGAGAATATGAGCTTGTACTTCACCAATGTGTGCGAAGCCCACTGCGCTTTCTGCCATTTCCGCCGGGACGAAGGCGAAGAGGGAGCGTACACCCTCACACCGGAAGAAATGTTCGAATTTATTGACAACCATTACCATCCCGGCATGAGGGAGTTCCATATCACAGGAGGGCATAATCCTAATGTACCTTTCGAATACTATGTGAACTCCATCAGAGCGCTGAAAGAACGCTATCCCGATGTGACGATAAAAGCTCATACGGCGGCTGAAATCGAGTTTTTCTCGCGGATCAGCGGATTAAGCTACACAGAAGTGCTCCAAACGCTGCTGAAGGCGGGCTTAAGCACTTTGACCGGCGGCGGTGCGGAGATTCTATCCGAAAGATACCGCAAAAAGATGGGGGTAGGCAAAGCCACCACGGACCAATGGCTGCAGGTTCAGCGCAACGCCCATGCTTTGGGGATGCAGACCCACGCTACAATGCTGTACGGGTCGATCGAGACTTTGGAAGAGCGTTTGCAGCATATGATTCATTTGCGCGAGCTGCAGGATGAAACCGGCGGTTTTATGGTGTTTATACCAAACGCGGTGCAGCCTGCCAGCGTATCGGCGGGAATCAAAAGAAGAAACTCGGCCTTCGACGATTTGAAAACTATCGCCATTTCCAGATTGATGGTCGATAACATTCCGCATATTAAAGCCTACTTTATTAATTTGGGCACTCAATTGACCCAGGTGGCTCTTACCTTCGGGGCGTCCGATGTGCACGGTACCATTGTGCAGGAACGGATATCGCATGCGGCAGGAGCTCTGTCCCCGCAAGGATTAACCCGTGAAGAGCTTGTTTGGCTCATCAAGGGCGCGGGACGCATTCCGGTGGAAAGGGACACTTTCTATAACGATATCCAAGTTTACTGATCTCCAGGGAATCCGCATCGTTTGTTCATAGATCCGCGGCGCCCGGGAACGGCGCAGAAGCGGGAATCTATACACAGAAAGGGTTTTACGATGAAAAAGCTTGTTATTTTAGGCGGCGGCTACGGCGGATTGACGATCGCGAACCGGCTGCTGGATAAAGACCTGCCCAAGGACACGATCATCGAGATGGTCGACAGAATGCCTTTCCAAGGGCTTAAAACAGAATATTACGCTCTCGCGTCCGGCACGGTGTCCGAAAGCGAGGTTCGCGTTGCCTATCCTGACGATCCTCGGCTCGCTCTCAGATATGGCGAGATTACTTCGATCAATCTGGAACAACGGCTGGTTCAGCTGGAAGGACAGGAGCCCTTATCGTACGATTCACTCGTAATCGGATTGGGCTGTGTGGACCGGTACCACAATATTCCCGGGGCCCGGCAGTACACGAACAGCATCCAAACGATGTCAGCCACGCGCAAAACCTACCAAAACGTAAATGACGTGAAGCCCTACGGCCAGATTAGCATTATCGGCGGAGGGCTGAGCGGAGTGGAAATGGCGGCGGAGCTGCGTGAAAGCAGGCCGGACCTGAACATCCGGATTATCGACAGGGGGCCCAGCATCCTGTCCGCTTTCCCGGAAAAGCTGCAGAAATTCGCCCGCGGATGGTTCGAAGAGCATGACATCGAAATGCGTTCCCGTGTGTCTCTTTGCCGTATTGAGGGCGGAATTTTGCTGAACGGGGATGAGCCGATCTATACGGACTGTACGATTTGGACAGCAGGCATCCAGCCGGGCGAAGTCGTCCAGAACCTGAGCTTGCCCAAGGATGGCGCCGGCCGCCTGATCATTAACAAGTATCATCAAGTGGAAACGCACCCCGAGGTATATGTCGTCGGAGACTGTGCCAGCCTTCCCTTTTCTCCCAGCGGACAGGCGGCGATGGCACAGGGCGACCAGATCGCCGATGTCATCCTCGACCTGTGGAAAGGCGAAACCCCCAAGCTCGGCCAAATCAAGCTTAAGGGGGTGCTCGGGTCTCTCGGCAAGAAATCGGGATTCGGTTTGTTGGGCAAAAGCACTGTGATGACAGGAACAGTACCCCGGTTTATCAAGAGTGGAGTGCTGTGGAGATCCAAGCACCACTTCGGATGATCAGCCTCTATTCCCCAAGCAGGTTGAACATCTCTTCCGCCTCTTTGATTTTGGCAAGGATGTTTTCATACAGCTCGTCAGCCGTCTCGGCGGACACAATCTCGCCGTTCACCAAGGCGTAAGGGTTTGTGTAGCACTCCCCGCAGTTGCCCAGGCAGCCGTATTCAATCACATCGTATTCGGGGTTATTTTCGAGATTTTTCATAATCTCATCCGTTCCATGATGCATATTGTTCGTACAAAATTCAATGATCGGTCTCATGTTGTGTTCACCAGCCATTTTATTTTTAATGTAATTGTATTATAATAAGGTCATACCGAAGGCATATGTTAAAAATGGACTTCGAGTCTAAAGGGAGTTGATTTGCATGTCCGAGAATACACAAAGTACAACCATGTATGACGAAGTGCTTGAAGTACTTGATAAATTGCGTCCTTTCCTTCAACGCGACGGCGGCGATGTAGAACTGGTCGACGTAGAAGACGGAATCGTTAAATTGAGATTGATGGGCGCCTGCGGCAGCTGCCCAAGCTCCACTATCACTTTGAAAGCCGGTATCGAAAGAGCCCTGCTCGAAGAAGTCGAAGGCATTGAAGAAGTCGTTCAAGTATTCTAACATCATTCTATACACGGAGACTCACCTTAGGGTGAGCTCTTTTTTTGTTTCGGGCATCCTCCAGTGGAAGGGGGTCTGACCAACGGTACAGCGCCGCAAAGCGCCTCAGGAGAACCCGGTCTGTGGCAGTTGCCGCGGCTTGTCCGATTTAACGTTCTTCTCTGGCCCCTTCGATCGTATTGCGGATCGGGTCCAAACCGCCGGAAACGTCAATAATATTCCCTGTCAGAAAATCGGATTGGGACTGACAGAGAAAGGCTATCGTCCGTGCCACATCTTCTCCCGTGCCTGGACGCCCAACCGGAGATTCCTGGTCGGAACCCCGCTCGACGTCCTCGATCCTCTTCTCTTTATTTTCCCCCCGAATGTCTCCCGGACACAGCATATTGACCGTGATGCCGTTGACCGCTTCTTCTACGGCCAGCGATTTGGTGAAGGACACCAGTCCGACCTTCGCTGCCGCGTATACAGCCCGGTGGGGCCACCCTCTCGCCTCAGCCGCATGGCCGAAGCCGAAATGGATAATGCGTCCCCAACGCTTCCGCCTCATCATCGGCAGGACCAGATAATCCAGCTCGATGACTCCCAGCAAGTTGCCGCGCATCAAGTAATCAATCTCTTCCGGCTTGTAGTCGGCAAAAACTCTTCTTTCCCTGATAAAAGGGCCGGCATTGTTTATAAGCACGTCGATTCCGCCGAAGCGGCCCTCGACCTGCCGCACCAGCTGCAGGATGTCTTCCGGCTTGGACACGTCCGCTCGAAAAGCTTCAGCCCGGACTCCCAGCTGTTCGATCATCCCGCATAATTCATAAGCTTCCGGCTCACTGTTCACATAATTCACTGCGATCTCATATCCCTGTTTGGCCAAATGGAGAGCGCTCATCCTGCCTAATCCTTTGGCGCTGCCGGTAATTAAAGCCGTCCTTCGTCCCTCTCCCATCACTTGGCCTCCTGTGCGCCGTTCTTTTAATTACTATACTACAGCGGAGAAGCTGCACTCAAGTTACCGGGGCAGAGGAAGTTCGCCTTGTTCGCTCATCTCCAGCACATATTGAAAAGTCAAGGAAACCGATTGGCACACCAGTTGCAGCCCTTGGCGGAGATCGAGCAAATTTTGGCGGATATCCTCCACCTGTATATGCATGAACAGATCAGGGCTGGTCAGCAGCATGTCATCAATCGATTCCGCGTTAAACGAGTGGATTTCCATATTCCTCTGTGTTCGGAGTCTGTCAAGCGGCTCTTTTACACTCTCTTTCAAGTCGTACAGCTGCTGCTCGAATCGCGCATACTTGGCGTGGCCTCTCATCTGTCTGAGAACGGTAAAATACGAAAATTTGCGTTTGACCGATTCCGTCTTCAGCCCGAACAAGTCGTTCAGAAAAAATCCAAGCTTGTCAAGGATGGAGAACAGACGGATAAATCCGTTTTTATAGAAATAAACGTACCGGTAATATTCGTCGCTCTCTTCCTGCGACATTTCATCGGTGAACTTTTTGTTGATCTTCACTGCACATTTCTCTGCGGCAAACAAGCTTTGTTCGACTTCATCCAATGCTGCGAGAAACATCCTGCAGCGGATTTTGAATTTGTGCTTGCGGTCGCTGTCCCGAATATTGCCGTGGATCCAATTCATCCATTGTTTAATGCTCTGCAGCGCTTCCAGCAGTTCCCCTTCATCGCGCCGCCTTGGCATCCCGAACAGGCTTCTCAGCATTATGCTCTACCCCCGCGTTAAATGGATGGGAAAAGGCTCTTCCCGCCGTCCGCCTGAAGAACTCCTTCGTCCCCGGGCAAGCTGGCAAGAATGAGCCCTCTCCTGCTGCGTTTGTTGAAGATGCCGTGAATCGTACTAAGATAGTATGCGCCGGTAAAAAGGACTGCATTCCATCCCGGTTACGCAGCGTTTAAGCAAAATAATCCTTCCAGCGCCGATCGACGAGCTCGACAATATCTTCTCTGGGGAACAATTCGTCCGGATACCCCGGTTTCATTCTGGCGTCAATCAAAAGAGGCAGCTCGTAACTTACATGATGCCGTTGCAGAGAAGACTTCGCGTACATATCGCTGTCCGGGTTGAAGCGGGTAAATACCGTCCATAAAAAAGCGGTCTGGCTGCCGACAATGCCGGTACTGTCCGCCAGGATCACCAGCGGCCAATCTTGCAGCTGAGCGGCCGACTGCTCCAGCACCCGCTGGGCGAGGCCGGGATCCTGCTCGTAGGACGCGCCGGAGATGACCAGGCAGCCGGCGCAGTAAGGCGCAGCGCCGGTGATGCCCGGAAGCGCGGCGCCTGTGTAGGAGCGCGGCAGCTCCCTGACCAGGGAGCCCACGCCCATAAGCACGGCTTTACTGCCGTGGTTCAGCTTGTGGCCCGTGTAATCCAGCGTGTCGTGTGACGTGTTTCCGAACACGAACAGATCCTGGTGCGGGTTGAAACGCTCCAGTACGGTCTCGAGCAGCCTCGGGAAATCCGAGAGCTCGACCGCCTGATCGGTCACGATCAGGAATTTGGTCAGCGTCAGCTGGCCTTCGCCAAGGATGCGGAAGGCCGAGCCCAGCGCTTCGCGCGAGTAGCTCTCGCGGACGATGGCGGCGGCCAGCGGGTGGAAGCCGGTCTCGGCGTACGTCCACAGCGAACGTACGCCAGGCATCGCCAGCGGGAAAGCGGGTGACAGCAGCCGCTGCAGGAATTCGCCAAGATAGTAATCCTCTTGGCGCGGTTTGCCTACGACGGTCGCCGGGTAGATGGCGTCCTTGCGGTGCCACACATGATTGACGTTGAAAACGGGAAAATCATGTGTGAGCGAGTAGTAGCCGAAGTGGTCGCCGAACGGCCCTTCGGCTCTGCGCATATGCGGCGGCACTTCGCCGCATATCGCGAATTCCGCCTCGGCGACGAGGCGGTGCCCGCCCATGGGGTTATCCACCATGGGCAGCTTGCGGCCGATGATCAGCGAAGCGAGCAGCAGCTCGGGCAGGTGCTCGGGCACCGGCGCAATCGCGGAGGCGATCAGCGCGGGCGGGCCGCCGAGGAATACGGTCACGGGCAGGGAAGCGTTCTTCTTCTCGGCCTCGTGGTAGTGGAAACCGCCGCCCTTGTGGATCTGCCAATGCATGCCGGTCGTGCGGCCATCATATACGTGCATTCGGTACATGCCGAGGTTATGGTCGGCGCCGTCCGGATGCTCGGTGTACACGAGCGGCAGCGTGACGAACGGACCGCCGTCCTCCTGCCAGCTCGTGATCACCGGCAGCTCGGACAGCGGCGACGTACGGTTGCATACCTGCAGAATCGGTGCTTCCGAGCGGCTCGCGCTCCGTATGCCCACTTTCAGCAGGTCGAAGATCATTTGGCGCTGGTTCCACAGCGCCTTGGGTGTGGGAGGAACCATGGTGTCCTTAGCCGCTATAATATCCTTCATCAGCTGCTCAGGCTTGGGACCGAACGCCAGGTCCACCCTGCGGCTCGTCCCGAACAAATTCGTCACGACGGGGAACGGGCTCCCTTTTACATTCGTGAACAAAAGAGCGGAACCTTCTTCCTCTATCACCCTGCGGTGGATCTCCGCGATCTCCAGATAAGGGTCTACTTGCGCGGAGACTTCAATCAATTGATTTTCTTGCCGGAGCGCATCAAGAAATGCGCGTAGATTGCCGAACGACATAGCCTTCTCCCTTTCCCTCAACCGGTTCCCATTGTAACGTCAGCATGCACAAGTAGCTGAGCAAGCCGAAAAGGCATGAAATCAACACTGTATGGAGCAAACTGGCGAGCAAATACCAGTCATGCCCAATCATATAGGTTAGGTAACCCCCGCTGAGCACCTGAAGTACGGTTAGAATTAAAGCGGCTCTCACCCACGAATAAAAATTTGCGTTGCCCCGGTGGCTTTTTCGTACATACAGAAAAAGGGCCAGCACGGAGACAAGAAACAAGATAGCGGCCACTCTGTGAATGAAGACGATTGTCGTGGCTCCTTCGAGAGCGGGAACGAGCTTGCCGTTGCACAGCGGCCAGCCGATGCAGCCGGCGGTGGAGTTCGTATGCCGCACAAAGGCGCCAAGATAAACAACCACATAGCAGTAAACAGCGATGAGCCAAATTCCTGTGCTCAAGCCGCTTGAAAGCTTTAAAGGCTCAGTTTGCCCGGAATCCCATCCGCCATCCGCCGTCTTTTTGCCTCCGTAAGGAGAGTAAATGATGGCGAGCAGAAGAGTAAAGGCGAAAGCGATGAGAGAGAATCCGAAATGGAGCGCCAGAACGGCGGAAGACGTCGGCCAAACGACGGCCAAAGCGCCGAGCACCGCTTGCAGCAAAGTGAACAGCAAGGCGCCGGACACGTAGAATTTGGCATCGCTCCGTTTACTGTATATCCATACCAGAAGAGCCGTGGCCAGCAAAATCATGCTCACCGCGCCTACCACCAGCCGATGGTTATATTCAATGAGAGACTCGATCGTATAGGCCGGAATAAACCTCCCGTTGCACAGCGGCCAATCCTCTCCGCAGCCCCGTCCGGACTCGGTTTTCGTTACCAATGCGCCCATCACCAGAATGAGGAACATTCCAATCGCCGAAGCGTACGAGAATCTTTTCAAGTAGGCTTGCATCCGCTCTTTTATAGTAAAATCAGAAGCTTGTTTCATTCATATCACCTGATTCCGTTATGCTAACATCGTCGAATGATGTCAAGTATTATTATATCGATATTTTTAAGGCAAATCCATTTTGAATGTTACAATGCATTGACGGCACAAAAAAGACACGTTCTTGGAGAAAGTGTCTGATGCGGGAAACTGCCGGGGTTCCGACCTGCGCATAACGGGTTCCAGCCGCTGTTGAACTTTGGTTCCCTGATTATGTCAGGTGGAAGGAACCAAAGTTCAAAGGCGGGCGCTCCGCACTTCCACCCCTTATGCCAGTCCTCCACGCAACGGTTCCCGGCGATATAGAGCACGTTCTAAGCCGAACGCGGCTTTTTTGTTAAAGAGATGGAAGAGAAAAAGGCAAGAAAAACCGTAAAACCGCTACTTTGCCGCCGCGTTGGAAACTTCGATGGCACGGTCGAAGAACTGCTCGATCTCTTCCTTTGTTTTGCGAAGCTTGGAAACGAAGCGGACCAGCTCCTTGCCGCCGCGGAAAGCGATGAAGCTCGGAATGCCGAGGATGTTCAGCTTTTCACACAAATCCGCCATTTCATCCCGATCCAGTTCAATAAAATTGATCCTGTCGCCATACTTTTCTTCCAGCTCGGGCATGAACGGCTCAATGAAATGGCAGTCCTTGCACCAGGTCGCTTTAAAAACGGCTATTGTCAATTTATCGGAGGCTATATTCTGCTCGAACACCTGCTCGTTGTTAACTTTTTGCATGAGAAGCACCAGCCTTTGCCTTTGGATTGTTTTTGCTTTCGGTTTATACCGTTTTAACAAAGAATAGAACCGATGTCAATACATGCGCAAACGAACAGAGAGGCCGCCCATACATCATGGACAGCCACTCTACCTTCGCTTATTGGATTTCTTCGTCCGGTTTTCCCCAGAATTCCAGCAGCTGCCGGTCCTTCATGCAGTTCGGGCAAATATGCAGATGGTTCTGCATTAAGTTAGTGTCCGCTGTTTTTTCGTCGATTCCGCACACTTCACAGACGTTTGGCATTGCCGTTTCCCCCAGCCGAATTTTCGGTATGCCAATCATGCAGGCTGCTTTCGACTATCTGATCCCCGGTTTCAATTTCAAATCCCAGCTCGAGAACAGCCTCCTCAAAATCGTTCAGCGAAGCCGATAACTCATCATATGAGAAAGTGACTTCCCCGCGGTTAAGGCTCACATTCACCTTATTGATGCCCCATATCTCATGCAGGGCTTGACTTACTTTGTCGGCATCGGATTGATCATTCATACCCTGAATAACCATGGTTTTTGTAACCAACTAAACGCACCCTTTCATGAAAATCAGTGAGATTTGTTCAAACCGCGGCCCATGCCCTTTAAAAAATTCGTCAGCATTGACATGGAGGACAGCACTTCGGGTTCGCGCAAGCTTTTGGCCATACCCCATAATCCCGGCTTTTTCTTGTTTGGGTCCTTCTCGACAGCTTGCTCCACGCCCGCAGACACACCGTTCAATATGGTTTGAAGCTTCGCGGGATCCAGTGTGGTCAAAAATTGTACGGCTCCCATCCCGTTTTTTATCAGCCGGTGCGCACCCGGTTTGTTCAACTGGCCCAGCCCGACGAGAGCGATTTGCTTCTTGTTTTTCAGCATGGCCTGGACAGCCTCCAAAATTCCCATTTTATGCAGCTCATCGAGCACATCCATGAATGCGAGCAGCGATTCGCGATGAGTGGAGGCCGCTTTTAGAATTTGTTGAATAGATTGGGCTTCCTCTTCCGCCTGATTCGGGACTTGTTTATCAATGTCGATAATCGCCTTGGCCAATGCTATCCCCCCCGTCGATAATTTCCGGAATCGGTATGTAATCCGACCGTTTCCATTTGTCTTCCACCCTGACGCCCAGCTGCGGCACACGATTTCCGTAACGATGGTTCTCGCGGGGAAGCGGCCGTTCTCCTTTCCGCTCCAAAATCTCCATCTTGACACCCATTTCTTTATAATTCGGAGTGTGCGTGACACGGTCGTGATAACTGCTTGTCAAATAGTTCACAGCCGACTGGTTCTCGTTTGAATTCATCGTCAGATATAATTCGTTGCCGTGTACCCGGTCCGTTACTTCTACCCGTACCTCCACATGGCCGTAAGGCGAGGTAAGCCGGACCAGTGCGCCGCTGTCTATGCCCCGTTCTTTCGCCAGCTCCGGCGATACCTCCAGCCATTCGGTCGGCACCTTGTGCGAAATTCCGTCGGATTTGTACGTCATATTTCCTTCATGGAAATGTTCGAGCAGCCGGCCGTTGTTCAAATGGAGATCGTATTCTTCTCCAGCTTCATAAGGAGGCGTCCACTCCACCGGGAACAATTTGGCCCTTCCGCCGGGGAATCCAAACTTCACGGTGAATAAAAGCGGCGTGTCTTGTCCATCAGGCGCAACAGGCCAAAGCAAACTGCTCCATCCTTCCAGCCGTTCGTAGCTGACTCCGGCGAAAATAGGCGCCAGGCTGGCCGCTTCCGCCATAATTTCGCTTGGATGCGTATAGTTCCAGTTTGCCCCAAAGCGATTGGCCACTTCCTGGAAGATTTGCCAGTCCGGCTTCGAATCGCCGAGCGGCTCGAAAACTTTATGGAAACGCTGGATGCGTCTTTCCGTATTGGTAAACGTCCCGTCCTTTTCCAGGCTTGGCGAAGCCGGCAGCACCACATCGGCAAAATGGGCGGTTTTGGAGAAAAAGATATCCTGCACCACGAAAAAGTCCAGCTTCTCGAAGGCGGCCTGAACGTGATTCGAGTTCGAATCGACAAATGCCATTTCTTCCCCGAATAAATACATGGCTTTCAGCTCGCCATTATGGATGCCTTCCACCATCTGGTGGTTGTTGTAGCCCGGTTTTTCAGGGAGCTGCACGCCCCACGCTTTCTCATAGCGAGCTCTAACCGTCTCATCCTGTACGGCTTCATAGCCCGGAAACCAAGCTGGCATGGTGCCAAAATCACAAGCTCCCTGCACATTGTTATGTCCTCTTAACGGATAACCACCCGTCCCGGGGCGTCCAAAATTCCCTGTGATCAGCAGCAAATTGCATATCGCCGTGCTTGTGTCCGTTGCGCCCATGTGCTGAGTAACTCCCATGGCCCACAGGATGCAAACGGTTTTGGCTTCGTGGATCATAGTGGCAAGATGTACTAAATCCTCTTTCGTGAGACCTGTTCTCTCTGCCGCGTAGTCCAACGTGTATTTTTGTATAGATTGAATGTACTGCTCCACCCCATCCACACGGCTGCCCAGAAACTCCCGGTCTTCCCATCCCTGATCGACAATGTACTTAGTGACGGCGGACAGCCAGATCAGATCCGTGCCCGGTTTAGGGCGAAGGAAAACGTCCGCTCTTTCCGCCAGCTCATGCTTTCTGAGATCGATAACCGCCAATTTTTGACCATGGAGCTTATGGGCGCGTTTGACGCGTGTAGCTAATACGGGATGGGATTCGGCCGGATTGGCTCCGACAACAACCACCAGCTCCGAGCTGGCGATGTCGTAGATGGTCCCCGAATCGCCGCCGATTCCAACCGTCCGCATAAGTCCCGCCGTTGCCGGAGACTGGCAATAACGGGAGCAATTATCCACATTGTTGCTTCCCATGACGGCGCGTGCGAATTTTTGGAATAGAAAGTTTTCCTCGTTGCTGCATTTCGATGAAGCGATATAGCCGATAGAGTCCGGGCCGTGCGTTTCCTTGATCTCTTTCAGCTTGTCCGCAATCAGATTCAAAGCTTCATCCCATGTCGCTTCAAAAAACTTGTCTCCTTTTCGAATCAACGGCTTGGTTAACCGTTCTTCGCTGTTGACAAAATCCCATCCGAATTTTCCCTTGATACAAGTTGAAATTCCGTTGACCGGCGCTTCCGTCAGAGGTTGGATTTTCAGAATATCCCGGTCTTTCGTCCAAACCTCAAAGCTGCAGCCGACGCCGCAATAAGTGCAGACCGTTTTAGTCCGTTTGATGCGGGCCTGCCGCATGGCGGCTTCTACCTCGGATATGGCAAAAATCTCCTGGTAACCGGGTTCCACTTCTTTAGTGAGGTCAATCATCGGCAGCAGTACGTCATTCGGAATCTTCGTCAGAAATCCGGCCTCGCCGAGCATCGATTTTTCCATCAGCGCATTGCATGGACATACGTTTACGCAGTGCCCGCAGGATACGCAGGATGACTCATCAATGGGAACCCCGTTATCCCAAAGCACTCTCGGCCTTTCAAGATTCCAATCGATCGTCAGCGTTTCATTCACCTGCAGATCCTGGCAGGCTTCTACGCAGCGGCCGCAAAGAATGCATTGATCGGGCTCATAACGATAGAATGGGTGCGAGTTATCGGGAGGATACGGCTTTGGTTTAAATTCATATTTTTGATGCTCGACTTCCAAATATTCGGCCGTATTGTGAACGGTGCAATTCCCGTTGTTGTTGTCGCAGACGGTGCAGTAAAGCTCATGGTTCTGCAAAATCCTCTGCATGGCCTCAAGCTGCGCCTCCTTCGCCCTGGCCGACAGGCTGCTCACTTTCATCCCTGGCCGGGCTTTGGTGGCGCACGCCCTTTTTAACTCCCCATCCACTTCCACCATACACGTATCACAGGACTGGATGGCACCCAAGTTACCGTGATAACAGATATGCGGAATGTAATAATCATGGGACTCGGCCGCCTGCAAAATGCTCTGGTCAGGCTGACACAAGTAGTCCGTGTCGTTAATTTGTATAGAAAATGTCTGCTCCTTCATTTCGCACCACCTTGTCACTAGTCCATGTCTACTTATGCCTAACCCATATGGTTTCCGAATGATGGAAAAGCATACGCCGGCAGCAGTAAAAACTTGGGCAGTGTGGCCATGGCCAAATACGAATTAGCGATGCGGGTCTATTGGAGGTATTTTGAACTAAAGCTGTTGGAAGCTCCTTTCTGATCTGAGCTGGATTGTATTTCCTGCAACAGAACTTCCGAATACATCCAATTTCCGGGCTGCCGTTTGCATTTCATACAACGGATTTTCGGTGAAAGCAGGGGAATTGGAAAATTCAAGCGAAAACACTGTACTTTCTCCTAGGCCCCCTAATTAAACTGGAGTCCGAGCCCCCAATAAATTAGACTGAAGGTAATGGGAGGCGGGACAAAATGCGTTCGAAAAAAGTATTTGAAGAGACTCGGTTAAAGATCGTTCGAGAGGCCCTCTCAGGGATCAAGATTGCGGTATTAGCTAGAAAATACGAGATTCATCCCGAGACCATCCGTAACTGGCTTAGGGAGTACCGAGATCAAGTGGGTACCGACGAAATCCCTTCGACTGATGAACAAATTCAGGAGCTGAAAAGGCTTCAAGAGGTCGAAGAGAAATATGAGAAAGCAGTCAAAATTCTTGGTGAAAAAGAGCTTGAGATTGAAATACTGCGTGAACTCTTAAAAAAGAAGAACCCCGCTTATCCGAAAAATACGAAATAGCAGACCGGTTTATTAAGCGGGGTGAACAAGCAGCGCTAGTTCTGCGAATCATAGGTCTGTCAGAGTCAACTTACTACGATCGGAGGAAGCGAGCGGCTACAGAGACAGTTCACGCGTCTAACGGCCAGAAAGGTAGGCCCTGCCCCGGTTATTCATTGACAACCGAAGGGAAGAAAATAAGCGATGAACAGATTAAAGAATGGCTCTTGGAGCTTGTAGAAGGCGAGGAACATGTGTATGGGTATAAGCTCCTCGCCCAATCTCTCCGAAATGAGCGCGCATTGGTGCTGGATAAAAAGAAGTCCTATCGACTTTGTAAGGAACTCGGTATCCTGCAGAAACAGCGGGAGAAGCACACCAAGCACCCTCGCAGACTGCCTAAGAACCGCACAGTGACTGGACCGAACCAGCTGTGGCAAATGGATATTAAATACGGCTATGTTCCTGGTCGTGAACGCTTCTTTTTTGTACTCAGCATCATTGATGTGTTCGACCGTGTCGTCGTCGACTATTATAGAGGTCCTGTATGCGAAGCCAAACATGCCTGTCAAACGTTATGGCGAGCGCTACAGAAGCGAATCCATGCGGGAGAAACGCTACCCGTGATTCGCACGGACAACGGGCCTCAATTCGTCAGCACACTTTTCGGAGATACTTGTGAAAGTCTCGAAATGGTTCATGAGCGGATCCCGCCGCGAACCCCAAACATGAATGCATATATTGAATCCTTCCATAGCTTGCTGGAACGTGACCTCTTTTCAAAGATGGACTTCATGTCCTTTGAGGAGGCTTACGCCGAGATCGATCGTTACATGGACTTTTACAATAATCGAAAAATGCACGGCAGCTTAAAACGAATGCCGCCTGCTAAATTTTCAGAGTGGGTCATGCAACTGGAAGACCGTTCGATCTTCCACAAAGCCCTGTAAAATCTCGAGAAATAGAGCTATTCTGATAAACTACGGTTTTAATTGGTGCGGACTCCGGATTTAGGGGGCCTAGCCGCTTTTTACAATGGGAGCTTTTATCCACTGTCCATGTCCCTTAGTCTGCTGCACAAAATGCAATGGATTGGACGCTGCCCCTTCGTGTTTTTCGGAACTCATCGGAAAACCCTGCTGTTTCAATCGACTTTTTGATGGGTAAATCTATTAGGTCACAACGAGAATAACAGAAGCGAGGAGGAATACAGAAATTGAAAAAAGTAGGAGTATTATTTTTAACTGTTGCTATGTCTTCAGTACTGGCGTTGTCAGGGTGCAGCGACAATGCTAAAAGCGAGAGTGGAACAAGTACCGGCAGCGGTTCGACAGGCAGTGTTTCCAAAGATTCCGGAAGTGCAGGAGGCTCCACTGGTGCTTCCAAAGAAGGTTCCGCTGGCAGCTCCACTAAAGATTCGACAGGCAACAGCGACTCTAAGAGTTCCGGCAGTGCAGGAGGTTCCGCAGGAGCTTCCAAAGAAGGTTCCACTGGCGGTGCATCGGCAAAAAGTCCGACAAGCAGCGACTCTAAGAGTTCCAATAGTGCCGGGACATCGAAAGGCAGCTCCAAAGACGGAGCGACAGGTTCGAGTGGGGGAAATTAACCTACATATATAAGAATAATAATAATCAAGGGAGGTCTTCATTTGTCTCCTCCTAACAATATCTCTTTTACCTTACTTTCTAGCCATCCATTAAATGTAAAGGCGGCGAAGTGCTGATGCCGTTCGAGCGCATGTTCTGGGGCGCGATGTTTGGCCGTGTGCGTGATCCGTTTGGGGTTTGTTGGCAAGTGGTTACGCCACAGGAAAAATAGCATGAATTGAAAGAACACCGGGCCTGCAGCAGGAATGCTGTCAGGCTCGGTGTTCTTTAGGCGATATTAAAATAAAAGGACGGCCGCCCCGACCGTCCTCCAACTCGTTACTCTTTCGTAATCGTCACCGTGCGCGTGGCATTATCCCATTCCACTTTCGCGCCCAGCTGCTCGGCAATAAATCTGGCCGGCACAAAGGTTGAGCTGTTTCTGAACTCCGATGCGGAATCCATTACCTGCTCCTTGCCATTTACCAATGCTGCATTGCTGCCGACGGTAAGGACGATGACAATTCCGTTTGCCTGGTCCGTTATCGTCACCTGATTCAGATTTCCGTTCCAATTTACATCGGCGTCCAGACGTTCCGAGACGAACCGCGTCGGAACCATGGATAATCCATCCCGGTTAATGTAAGGCCGGTTATAGGAAGGGCTCACATCATTGGAATTCATGATCATCTTGATCACTTTCCGGTTCATATGAAGCTCGCCCACCATCAGTTTGTAGAGCTCAGATTGCTTATCCAGCGAGTTCAAAAACAAATTCGGCTTAAATTCATTTCCCACTTCCAGCTTGTTCCGGATATCGATCGGGGTGGCGGTCGTTTTGACGTTCACATTCCACAAGTCGTTCTCGGACACCATCCTGACCGCCTTGATGCCGCTCGCTCCGTCATTTGCAGGGATTTGAAGCTCTGTCTTCACTATGCGGGGGCTTAGCGCACTGTCTATGTAGAGATCCGTTTTCAGGTATAGATCGTCCGTAAGCAAAGATTTGGCGTCCTTTCCCTCCGGACTTGAGAGCCACTGCTCCGCCGACGTATCCAGTGCCCCGAGCGTCTGGGACAAATAGTTTCGGACGGCAGTATAGACGAATTCTACGGCCAATGTCTTATTCTCCATGTAGGGCTGCATCGCCTCGTTCCTGGAAGACTCCGGCCCGGCGCTCGTCATCGCCTCTTTAATTACAGGCAGCACCAGGTCATAAAGCTGGGAAATGAGTTCCTTTAACCCTTTTTCATCCGCCAGGATGTTGGACAGCAGCGCTTGCGCCAAAGGCAGCACCTCGGTCCCTTTCAATTCGGTATGGATTTTTTGCGAGCTTACTGATTCATTGTTCACTTTGACATTAGCCGGCTCGACAGAAACGGTATTCGTATTAGGCATGGTTTTGCTGAAGAAAGAGGCCAAGACAGTTGAGATATCACTGGATTTGGCGTTAAGCTGGTCCTGCATTTTCAAATAAGAAGATCCGAGCATTCCAGGCCTTCCATTCATGACGATCGGCTGAGGCGCCCCTTCGAGCTTGACGACGGTCTGATTATCCGATATCCAGAGCTGAAAAGGAATCCGGCCTTTGGTGTAGACGAATTCTCCGGTGACCGAAATGTTCCGCGCGTCCTGCATTTTGGTATTGATGATGTTTAGCTCGATATTCTTAAAAAGCTCCAGTTTTTGCCGGTCGTCCGCGGACACATTGGAGGTAACTCCCTGCACCAGCTCCAACGACAATTTACCTGAGCCTTCATAGGATTGTACCGACGCATAATTGACCAGCACCTTGCCCAGGTCCACCCCGCCAACGGGCTGACAGCCCGAAAGCAGCATCATCGTACCACCCACTGCTAAATAGCGTTTCTTCCATTGCGCCAAACCTCTCATTCTATCACTCTCTCCTATTTAATCCTGCTATAAATTACTATATCAAACCATTATACGTACGAATAGGAAAAAAATCTCATTTCATCCACCTTATTCCCATAAAATAGACTTAACAGGGCAACCTAACTATAAATGAGTCTTGGAGGCATGCCAATGTCCGCTGTAAAAATACGCCGCCCCCAGTGGAAACAGATGATGGGCACGCTAAAAACTCTTCCCCAGAGCCTGCTCCAGCTGCTGCTCGGCAAATGGGGTTCGCTTCAAACCAATCTGCATACGGCGCCCACCGCCCATACACTTCCCCTCTCCAAAGAGTCTGCGGAGTCGGTCAAATCCAAATTAAGGAAAACGCTGCTGGAGAGTCATTCAAATTCGGAACCTCTCACAGCGGCAGAGAAATCGATGCTGGCCTCTATCCGGCAGGAAACCGCCCGGCTGAACCGGAACAACATCACCCGGACGGCGGCCTATGCTGAGATATACCGGATGCATCCGGAGCTGCACTGGGCCTTCCTAGCCCACTGCGTGTCCCGCAACGGCGGCTGGTCCATGACGGATTTGAAGGGCGAACTGCTTCCGCGCCTGTTGAACGAACGCCAGCGGGAAGCGGTGTTTGTCTTCTTGGAGACTGCCAACTCGCTCATCTTCGGCGACGCCTATCCTCAGCTGCTGCTGTACCGGGAAGGACAGAAGCACCAAACAAACTTATCCCATTTGCTGCCACATTTGAGCGTATCCAAATTTATGCGTCCGGTATGGAACACGTTCTGGGAGCATCAGGATTCTGCGCTGCTCACAACCGGGCTCATTATAAACGAGCAAAATTACATAGAAGGAAGGATCGTGAGAAGTGACCACTTCAAGGCGAGCGTCCTGGAAACGATGTTTTTTCAAACTCAATCGATGCTTCAGCTGAACCATGTGGTCTTTCCTTATGAGGAAACGGATGGCGCGGCAAGCCTTCGCCTGGCTGGACTAATCCTTGAGAATTTCGGTGATCTGCAGGAGCGCATTGAAATAGGGAAAAAGCTGTACGGCATGTTGTTCGGTATTCCGGCGGTTCATGAGGGGGCCCGCCGCTTCACCGCAGCGGTTCCGCATACGGGTTCCCGCGCGGACTATTGGCCGCAGCTTTACACAAGCACAAAAAAGACGGCTCGCGGTGCCGTCCAGAAAGAGGCTGCGCGAGCCGCCTGTAAAATCAACGGTGTTCCCCAGCCCCGGCCAGGTGTAGAACCGTCAGCCGCCCGTCTGGTGAACTGCTCCCTCAAGCCGGGAGCGGAGCGTTACTACAGCCCGAAGCTGGAAGACGCGTGGCCTGACAGACCGCTACCTGAACCGGCGCCCGGAGACTGGTGCCGGGATTTAAGCCCGCTGGCCTTCTTTGAAAGCATCCGGCCTCCGCTGGCCTTCGATATGACGAATGAATGCTGCTTCGGATTAAACAAGCTGGAGATTGCGGTGATGACGGGAACGCAGTTCAGATGAAACAGGTTGACCACTCCCGCGCACCGCCTGCTCACCACCGTCGTACAACGCCGCTGACGCGCGCCAAGAGAACCGCACGTTGGGGTTATAACATCTACTTCAAGACTTGGCCCGTTTGAACAGCCGGCCGATGCGGGACACCAGCTTTTGTACGGCGCCCGGCATCGCATCCAAATCATGCGCCGTGACAACCTTTGTTGCCATTAGAAGCAGAGGGTACAGCAGCCCGACAACCCCGCACACTACAATAGTGCTGACCATATCGTTCAGCCTTTGCCATGCGAACCAATGGATATGGTGATACGTCACATACTCCAGCCCGGAGCCGGCCAGAACAATCAGCACAGTTGTGAGGATGAGACCGGGCCACCTATTGCCTAGAACCGAGTAGTTCACAGTCTTTTTCAATACCCGCATGTTGAGCCAGGTCATGACAATAAAACACATCAACGTCCCAGTTATAATTCCGTGGATTCCAAATGTAGGCGCCAGAATATAAGTAAATGCCAGCTTGACGGCAATGCCAGTAAAAACGTGTATGACCAAAGCTTTCATTTGGCCTAATCCCATAAGCACGGCGCCGGTCGTCTGCATCATAATTTGGAACATTGAGCTGATGGTCAGGTAGATGATAATTGAAATGACCATGCCGATCGATAGTTTGCTATCATATCCGAAGAGAAATCCGTTGAGCGGACGGGCCGCTATACAAACGAGCAGAACGGCAGGCAGACCGCTTAGCACGGAGAGCTGCATGACCCTTGTCGTCTGATTGTTCACTCTCGCCATATCTTTCTTCGAAAAAGCCGAGGAAATAATCGGCACTACCGACTGGCTCAAAGCGATGGCCAGAATGATCGGCAAACCCGCCAGCGATTGCGCTCTGCCTGTCAGCACACCGAGCGTTTCTTTAGCAATCGCGTGGGTCATCTGATTCTCCAACAATCCGATCGTAATCGTCGAGTCAATAAAATAGATAAGCGTCACGGTGACCGAAAATAAAACGATCGGGATAGAAAGGGTAAACAGTCTTTTGTAGATCTGCATAAAACCGGTTTGGGGCCGTCCGGCCTGTGAAGCGATCGATTCGACCACCTCAGGCTGCTTAAGGTCCGATCTGCGCAGCTTTACAGCATAATAGAGCATCACAGCGAACGCCGCGATACTGCCCATCACTCCGCCGAATGACGCTCCCGCAACAGCGGCCTCATCGCCGTAATTCAGCTTCAGCAGCATATAGGCGAGCCCTATCGCCGTGGACACCCGCAGAATCTGTTCGATCACCTGTGACAGCCCGTTCGGCAGCATGTTCTGCCTGCCTTGAAAATATCCCCGCATAATCGCAATCAAAGGAAACAGCAGCAGCGCGGGAGCGAGAGCCCTGATGGAGAGCGCAGCCGAAGGGTCCTTACTATACACGGCATAATAAGGCGCGGCCGCAACCAGCAGGACGGTCATGACCAAGCCCGCAGCGAGCGCGAAATAGACAGCCGCCCTATAGATCCGATTAGCCTCGGCGTAATTGCCAAGAGCGGTCTGCTCGGATATCATCTTGCTGAGCGCGCTCGGGATTCCGGCTGTTGCCACAACCAAAAGAATCGAGTAAATGTTAAACGCAATACCATAGGTAGCCATTCCCGGATCGTGAAGCAGGTAGAGAAGCGGAATCCGCTGGAACACGCCCAGGAAACGGGCCACAAGAGCGGCCACCGTCAGGATGATCGTTCCTTTAACTAATGAGTCCTTCGACATGAATAAATCTCCTCTGCTAACTCACTGTTTCTAATTGTCCCTTGGAGGGATATCTGAATTATTTAAAGCTTACCGTCCAAATGACAAACAGCAGAATCATCAGCGCCTGAAAAATGATTTTCACGGCAACGCTGGAAAAAAAGCCGAGCAGCGATCCCCATCCTACCCGTACCGCCTTGTGCAGGCTTGCTCCCTGCGTCAATTCTCCCAGCATCGCCCCCAGAAAGGGACCCGCGATCAAACCGACGACCGGGATGACGAAAGGCCCGATGATAATCCCGATCGTGCTTCCGATGACGGATGCGCGGGAGCCCCCGAATTTCTTGACTCCCATCGCGCCTGCGATATAATCAGCTGCAACAATGACCGCCGCAATCGTAGTCTGGATAAACCAGAACCAGAATCCAAACGGAGCAAAGCTGAAGAACAGACCGTATACGAAAAAAGCAGCGTAAATTGCCACTACTCCCGGAAGTACCGGCACAACGGCTCCGGCCATGCCGACGGCAAACAGCGCGATAATCAAGATCCAGCCCACAATGCTCATAACATTCCTCCTTATGGTCGGCATGATGGAAGATCCGCATGGCAGTGTTGTGCACCCCGCTGCTGCAGACGTCGGCACGATTAACCCAACACGTATTCGTTGATGATCTTGGCCACACCGTCTTCGTCGTTCGTCGCCGTAACCAGATCGGCCAGCTTCTTAACCTCTTCCTGGGCGTTGCCCATCGCCACTCCCAGGCCGGCGGCCAGGATCATGGAGCTGTCATTGAGGCTGTCGCCCATCGCTATCACTTCCGACATGTCGATGTCGAGAAGATTGCATACCTCTTTGACCCCGTTCGCTTTGCTGATGCCTTTCGGGTTGAGCTCCAGATTGTCCGGGTGAGAGTTGGTAATTTCAAGCAAATTCCATGATTCCAGCTCCTGCCGAATTTCGGAAAGAACCTTCCGGTTTTCGATAAAAAACCCGAATTTCAGCCACTCCGCCTTATCGATGTCGTCAGCCCACTGCTCCTTGTTGAACATGCCCTGCACCGAATAGGCCCAATACCAGGTATCATACTTAACGGCCATCCCGTGCATTCTGCGCACCAGCTCCACATCCAGCAGATGGCGGCGCAGCAGCACATGAGGCTCGCTCCACACTTCGCCGCCGTTAACCGCAACGATAGGCGTCTTGAGCTTCAGCTCGTCCGCGTAAGGCTGTACGTTCTGTACGCCCCGCCCGGTGGAAAAAATAACGGTAACTCCCGCATTGAGCGCGGCGTAGATTGCTTTGCGGTTCGCCTCCGAAATTTGTTTCAATTCATTGAGCACAGTGCCGTCCATATCCAATGCGACTAATTTATATTTTCCCATGGTCTCTCTCCATCCAGTTCCTCGATTATCTATAAGAAGCTGCAGCTAGCATAGGCACATCTTCCATATAAGCCATGTGCCACAGGGCGAAAATATAAACGATCCACAATCTTCTAGCGTAATCGCCCTGCCCGCTCTGGTGCTTGGCCAGCATGTTCTCTACGGCTTTTATATTGACATAGTCCTCAATCCCGCTCGCTTTAATTCTCTCCAGCAGCAGCGTTCCCTGCGAGCCTTGGAGCCAGTCCCTTAAAGGCACAGGGAAACCGAGCTTGGGGCGGTTCAGGATGAAGTCCGGAATGATCCCTTCCATCGCTTTGCGGAAGATGTATTTTGTCGTTCCTTGCGCAATCCGGTATTTGGCCGGAATCCTTCTCGCCACCTCAAACAGCTCCTTGTCCAGGAACGGCACCCGGAGCTCCAGGGAGTGGGCCATCGTCATTTTGTCGGCTTTCATGAGAATGTCGCCCGGCATCCACAGATTCATATCGATATACTGCATGCGGCTGACCGGATCCAGATGCTTCGTGCGGTCATAGAACGGCTTTGCGATGTCAAAAGGGTTCCTGTATTCCTGAAGCATCTCCTCGTCAACGCGCAGCACTTCGCTTTTCATGTCTTCGCTGAATATTTTGGCGTTGCCGATAAAACGCTCCTCCAGCGGAGTCGTGCCTCTCAGCAAGTAGTTGCGGCCTGTCAGTCCGCTTGGCAGCCTGCGGGCGATTGCATGCAGGATGCGGCGGACGCCCAGCGGCATCATTTCCAGCGGACGGAGCGACAGCGGCTCCCTGTAGATCCGGTATCCGCCGAATAGCTCGTCCGCTCCTTCGCCGGACAAGACGACGGTAACGTGTTCTCTTGCCAAACCGGCCACATGGTAAAGAGCGATCGCCGATGGATCCGCGACCGGTTCGTCCTGATGCCATACCGCTGTGGGAAGGGTGTTGAAATAATCATCTTTGGTGATCATTTTGTTGTAATGCTCCGTACCCAGCGCCTCCGCAGTTTGCGAGGCAATGATCGTTTCGTTGTTCGGCCCTTCGAACCCGACGGAGAAAGTGCGGATCGGCTCGATCGCTTTCATATGGGCCGCAATAGCGGTGGAATCGATGCCGCTCGACAAGAAGCAGCCGCGGTCGACATCGCTGTGCATGTGGTGGATGACCGAGTCCTTCAGCGTCTCCCTTAGCAGCTCGACATAATAGTCAAAAGGCTTGTCTTCCGGCTCGAGCATGGGGTCCCAGTATTTGCGCACCGTCATCTGTCCGTCGAAGGTAACGGTAACCGTATGCCCCGGGGGAAGCTTATGGATGCCTTCGAACATCGTGTCGGGCTCCGGTACGTACTGGAATGTGAGGTAGTTCAGCAGGCTTTCCGTGCGAATCGACCTTTCCAGTGTGCCGGACGCGATCAAGCTTTTGATTTCAGAGGCGAACATGAACCGATCTGCGCTTTTGCAGTAATAGAACGGCTTTATGCCGAAGTGGTCCCTTGCGCCGAAAAGCACCTTTTTCCTGCGGTCCCAAATGACAAATCCGAACATCCCCCGCAAATGCTTGACACAGTCCTCGCCGTATTCCTCATATAAATGCACGATCACTTCCGTATCGCTGTGCGTTTTGAATTGGTGCCCTCTCGAAATTAACATCTCCCGCAACGCCTTATAGTTATAAATTTCGCCGTTGAATACGATCCAGACGGTTTCATCTTCATTCGCCATAGGCTGGTGGCCTTCCTTAAGGTCGATGATGGACAGGCGGCGAAAACCCAGCCCGATCCTGTTCTCCGTCCAGAAACCCGAATCGTTTGGCCCTCTATGCTCGATCACATCGGTCATTTTCTTCAATAATTCGTGTGTCGGTTCTCTATCTTCAAAATATAGCAATCCCGTGATTCCGCACATACTGTGTCCTCCCGCCAAACTATATTACGCTACCCGTTTCGATACAATAGTATATCATACCATGGAGCGATTGACGAAACGTTCTTCTTCATATTTGGCCTTCTCATGGTTCGAATCTTTGTTTTCTTCTTGATGTTTGCGCTTTCTTCCGCTAATGTGAAATTAGACAGGGTCATGTACGTGATGCAGGGCCCTGGTTCGCTCAACATCCTCTATCGATGAATTGAATTTGAAAGGAGAATGTGAAAATGATCAAAGGAGTAACATCAGCAGGCTTGGGACGAGTAGGGAGTTTGGAAGAGTTCATCGTCCTCGCGGGAGAGAACGGATTTGGCGCCGTCGATACGGACGGCAGTTCTTTGGAGCAGTGGATTGCAGGCAAGGGATTGTCCGCCTGCCGTGAATTTCTTAAGGAGCATAGGGTGGTCATCGGTGCCATCGGACTGCCGCTGGAATGGAGAAATGATGAAGAAAGTTTTGTGAAAGGGCTTTCACGTTTGATCAGGGATGCCGAGGCCGCCGCTGCGATAGGCTGTACCTCCTGCTGTACTTATGTGCTGCCTTCCACAGATTATAACGCGGCCCATTTCATGGCGATCGCGACCCGCCGTTTGCGCACCTGCGCGCAGCTGCTCCGCCCGTACGGGATTCGGTTGGGACTTGAATTTGTAGGTCCCCATCATTTGCGCACGCGCTGGGAGCACCCTTTTATCTGGGATATGGACAGCACTCTGGATTGGATCGAAGCGATCGGCGAAAGCAATGTCGGCCTGCTGTTCGACTCCTACCACTGGTACACGACGGAGGCCGACCTGAATGACATTCTCCGCCTCCGCCCGGAACAAATCGTTCACGTACATATCAATGACGCACCGAATGTGCCTGTGGAAGAAGTTCTCGACAACAACCGGCTGTACCCGGGAGAAGGGGTCATCGATTTGACGAGCTTCCTGCAGGGGCTCCGGCGGATCGGATATAAAGGAGCCGTTTCGCAGGAAATTCTCACTCCGGAGCCGTTGACCGAGTCCAGCGAAGTGCTGATGCGGAAATCTGCAGAAGCTTTCCGCCGGGTCTTCTCCGAGGCCGGGTTGGAGTAGCGGACTCACTCCGGACGGAGGGGGCTTGGTTGAATATCATGCTTTTATGATTAGATCCTGGGGACAAGAAACGAATGTGAAGGGGTTTGCTAAGCAGCAGCTCCTTTTTTGCTTGTTCGGTGTAATACCATTCGAAATGTGTGGGATACGTTTTTACCCGTCTAAAATATCCGAAAAAAATCGGAAGAGCTTCCATAAGGGCTCTTCCGACGTTCAAGAGTGCTCCATCAGTTGAAAGTCGAGGCCGATTTCGGAGGTGCGGTGCCACGGCTGGTAGATATCTTCAATCTTCAGTGAATACGAGATGCCGTCAACACACGCGAACAGCTGTCTGTGCAGACCTTCCACCAACGGCTTGAGCCGTTTCTCCACTTCATCCTTCAACTGGCCGATTGTCAGATTATTATGCGTTTGAAGCCACTCGTTCAGCTCCGGACGGACGACAGACTGATAGAGGTAGTCGTCGGCGATACGCAGCATAAGAAGCTCCATATGGGACTGCTGGCTATAATCGTCCACCAATCGGCAGCAGATTTGGCCTATACAGGTCCCCAGCGTATTTCCCGCCGTATTCCAGCCGGCAAAACCGGCCAGCCGCGTGATTTCCACCTGGGCCTTGAGCAGTTCGTAAAACACCGGGTCCACTCCATAGGCGTAAGCCAAGTCCGCTATGCCCACCTTTTTGCCTTGGAGCAGGTAGTATTTAATCTTATCGATGAATGCCGGAATGTTCCGGTCCGAAGTATTGACCTGCGACAGATTATGGCTGTTCAACATGTCTCCCTGCTCCTTTCCGGGAGTGTTCACCGCCAGGATGATATCCGCATAGTCCGGATGGTCCACAATCATCCCGCCCGCCGCAAAAATATGTCCGACGACACTTTCCCCAATTGGCCTGTCTTCATACAATGCGCGGATAAACGGCCCCTTCATGCCGGAATAGATCGGGAAGAACCGCGGCCGCCTGCCTGCAGCTTCATTCAATAATCTGGTGATCAAGGTGCTCGCCACTTCCTCCGCTCCAGGGTAGACAAGCACCTTCATCCCCAATCCGTACTGATGGATCAACTCCCGGATTCTATGCTGTTCCTGGATATTCATACCATATTCGCTCGTGTCATCTTGCGAGAACACAAGAAAATCGATGACCCCTTCCTTCGCCAGGCCGAGAATCCATTGATTGATGGAAAATCGGCGGGCCCGCGTTTCCACATAATCCTGCCAAATCTGCACGGGAATCGCTTCCCTTGCCTTCTTTGCCGCTTCGGCACTGGACGTCTCCCCTGTCGCCTCATAACGGTGCGTATGGTACGAGCATGTCCAGATCAACTTCCCATACTTGGCCCAGTATTCCCTCTCTTCCTCAATGTCGTTCGTATTCGCGATCCTCATCGTCATACTGAAGGCGAATATCCTTTTCTGGGGAAACCGCTTTTTGAGCGAACGGATGACCTGAAGATTCGATTTAATCTGCCTCTCGGTCAGAGTGGAAACACGCGAAGGTACTAATCCTCCATATCCCAGCATATCGCAAGAGATGACAAACGCATCCGCTTCTTCGCTGACCTCGGTGAGCCAGGAAATGATTTCTTTCCTATTTCCGGGATTTTTGAGATGGCCCAGCCATTCCTTCGAGGGGACCAATACGTCCCAGCCGGCTATTGAGGCGATCCGAACAGGCAGATCTCTCGTCACCGGTCTCGCGTCAAGCGGAACCAGAGCAATCTTACCCATTATTGTTCCACCCCCTCGGGATCATATCATTGAGCAATTTACATTAAGATAACGATTACCCGAACGCGGCGCATGCGAAACTGTTTGTATTATTTTACCAGACACAAAGTCATTTTCTTCCATTCGGTGAAACGCAAAAAGGCCGCCCTCCAGCCGCAATGGTTACACCACGGAGAAAGGCCAGCCAATTTTCAATAAGCGTCATCCAGTCGTTCAATTCGTACATCTTGTTCCGATTACTCCGAGATTTGTATGGCCGGATTCGGCGCTGCGCCCAGTCCATAAAATTTATCGTAAGCGTCGAACATCTTCCGTGCAATCGGAGCGGCGCCCCATGAACCGTATCCACCTTCCGGAATAACGATGGCAACCGCCAGCTTGGGATCTTCTACAGGCGCAAACGCGATAAATACGGCGTTATCCACCGATTTGCCGCCTACCGTCTGGGTTGAAGTACCCGTCTTGGCCGCCACGGAATAGTTAAAGCCCTCAAACCCCTGCTTGCCGACCTTCTGCATTCCTGTGAATATAGCATTCCAATACTGCTCCGGAAACTGCTCCTGATCCATAATAACCGGTTCCAGAGTCTTGACAGGGACGCCGTCGTAAGTTGTGACTTTATCTACAAACTGCGGCTTCATCCGCTTCCCTTTGTTAGCCAAAGTGGCCGCATATTGTGCCAGCTGCAGCGGCGTATACCTTTCATTCTGCCCCCAGGAAGCATAGATCAGAGCGGACATGGCGGAGTCTCTTTTGGCGTTGGCAAAAAACTCGTTCTGAATATTGTTATCAAAGAACTCTCCGGGCAGACCGCTCCCTGTGTCAACTCCCAGGCCAAACCTGGCGAGGAAATCCGCCCACATCTGCATGCCCTTTGCCCCGTACCTTGAATACAGCTGCGAGCCTACCATGGCCGACATAAACGTATTCGACGAGTGCTCAATAGCCTGCGATGGAGTGATGGGTCCCCATGCATGTCTGTCCGAGTTGGAAATCGCTGAATTATCGAGACCGAATTTAAATGTGCCTACATCGTTATACTGGTACGAGGTGTCAAAGAATTTATTGTGCAACCCGAACAATACCGTCAGCGGTTTAATGGTCGAACCCATATAGACCAGAGAGGACGGGTGCTTGTTTCTTTCCTTCTCAGGCCAGTCCGGGTAAGACGTCCTGATCGTGCCGTTGTTTACAAACGGTTGAATTTTATTTAAATTGTCTTGTGAAATCCCGCCATTCCATACGTTCGGATCGTAATCCGGCATGCTTGCCATCGTCACCACACGCCCTGTCTTCACTTCCATAGCTACGGCATAGCCCGCTCTCGCATTAGGCGCGTAGCCGTAACCGCCCGAAATCCTTCGGGCCTCCTCAGTGTGAAGAAACTCGATCTGGTCCGTAATCGCTTTTTCCGTAACCAACTGAATGTCTTTGTGGATGCTCAGCTGCAGGTTGTTCCCCTTCTGGGGCTTGGAAATGCTGACTTTGCCGATAATTTTGTCGGAGGCGTTGACCGGATAGCTCTTCGCTCCCGTCTCTCCGCGCAGCTCCTTCTGGTACATCAGCTCCAACCCGCTGTAGCCCACATCTTCCGAGTCAAGGTAATTTTCGGTGTTATCTTTATTTTTATAAAAGGGCAGTCCGTGGGTCGGTTCCCTCGCTGCAGAGAAGGACTTCATATAGCCGACCAGCTGCACGGCAATTGTCTTGGGATCGTAAGTACGGATGCTTTCCTCCGTCACGTCGATCCACCTGAACTCGTCGCGGTGCTCCATAAGATAAGCGATTTCCTCTTTGGTCAAATCCGGCTTGATTCTGCGGGGCACCCAGTTATAGCTCGGCTTCTTGGTCTCCTTCTTGTCCAGGTCATAGCCGACATCCATCGTCTTGATAATGTCATCCGCCGTCAGCTGTTTTTTGTCCTTACGCCCGAATTTCTCAAATACATCCGCCAGACGTTTGGCCAACGCTATGACATCATCTTTTTTCTGGGGAGATTCTACGCGGAAGAACAAAGATTGCGTCGGGCTCGTATATGCAATCGGATAGCCGCTGCTGTCGAGAATATTCCCCCGTACCGGAGGAATCAGAGTCTTCCTTTCCGTAACGGAAAGCTTCTTGGCGGCCAAATCCTTGCCTTCGACAAACTGCAGCATCGCCAAACGCACAATCAGGACGGAAAAAAGAATAAAAGTGCAGAAAAAGAACAGATTAATGCGCGTCATGAACTTGCGCCGCTTCAATTTTTCCACTTTTTGGGGTTCGTCGATTTGAATCGTTGTTTTCATTGCCCGATTTCCTTTCCTTTCAAAAAACACCGCTCAAACCTCGCGGCAGACTAACTTAAGTGTACCAAATTCTGCGTGCTAAAAAAAGAACACCGCCTTCCTTTTTACGGGAAATCTGGTGTTCCTTTCATCCGGCGTACAGCGCCGCAACGCGCACCCGGAGAGGAACGCGTCGGCTCATGCCTCTCTTATGTGCGTTTGGTTGAAATTAGGAGGATTGAACCAGTTGCCGCCGCTCGCCACCCAGGTGGAATCCAGAGGCACCCATTTGTTCTGCTCGTTCAGCTTGACTTCATTCCAGGCGTGAGGACCGTAGCTTCCGCGGCCGTCATAACCGAGTCCTGTGACGACCTTGACGTCCAGATTCACCGCACGGGCCATCACCGCGTACAATCGGGAGTAATCTATGCATACGCCTTTGCGGGTTTGGAAGGTATCCTCGGGCGTCTGCTCTTTCCATATCCGCTTCTGTTCGTACAGATTCACTTTGTCCCAATCGTACTGTACTCTCGTGCCGACCCAGCGGTATAGAAGCCTCGCTTTCTCCTCGTCCGTCTTGGCGTCAGCGGTAATCTGCCTGGCCGCCTCGGTAATGTTGTCGGGAACTTTGGCGTCGATCACTTCATATTTACGCTGTATAATTTGGTTGAATTCCTGCTCTACGGCACGGGTGAACACCGGAATTTTGTTCGCGATAAAATCCCCCGTGATAGGCTTCACCACCTCGGACGCGCCCTTCTGATAGATGGAAGAGGCGCCGATATAGCCCGCCAGCGTCGTTTGCGGAAATAAGGTGGCATAGGCGAACAGCAGCGCGATCAGGATCAATGCCCGGCCTGCGCCCATCAAAGCGCCAAGAACGCCTCCCACCAGCGAGCTCCAAAAGGAAGAAGATTGCTCTTCAGGCTGCTCACGATACGCCAGGCTGTACAGGAAGGGGGAACAAATCCAGCGTAGTATATATTTAGTCACACTGTAGCCGACAAGGAAAAGCACGGAAATCCGCAGCAGGGAAAAATCTCTTATCCCAGTCACGAAGGTGTAAAACATCTGCTGAAAAAATCCCATCTGCTCCTGCGGAATGATGATTGCGCTGTCCGTCAGGTAGGCCTGCAGCTTGGGCGAGCCCCAATTGGCAAGCAGCCAGGCCGCATAAAGGCTCAGCAGCGTCAAGGCCACATCCGTGATCTGCTGCAGCAGGCGTTTGGCCGATCCCGAAGCGCCGCGGCGCAATCCCTGGATAATTGATGCGGCGAAAAGAATTACTATGAAAACGGAAATCCAATTCATAGAAGAAAAGAACCTTTCGTTCACTCTGCTGTTCCTCCTTTCTCATAGGACTGTTCAAAATCAGTTAATTTGTGTTTTTCTTTGCCTGTTCGATGAAGGCTTTGATCATTTCGTCCGTTTTGACGGAGAAGCTTTGTTTCATAAAAGTCACTTTCACCTCGTCCGCTCCGGGCTTGCCTTCCACAGTAATGCTTTTGGCAGTGATCGTAAAAGTCCCGTCCGGGTTCTGGTTGTACTTCGCGTCTTTCATTTCCGCAGTAATAGCTTTTACCGCACCTTCTTTGGCGCTGAGCGCCACCGTTTCCACAGCTTTGTTAGAGAGCCCGGTAAGCTGATCTTTATAATTCGCGCCGTAATATAGAACCACAGCGATGATGGCGAGAACCAGCACCCATTTGAGCACCGTCTTGACGATCGAAATCACGATTAGCAGAGCGATGATCGCCCCTACGATAATAAACCAACGGTCTTGCGCAAAAGCCGCCAACTGATCCAAAAAGGATCCCTCCCCTATCTGATTCCTGCTATTCTATCATACTATAGGGCCTGATTACTCTTCATCCCTTTTTTTGCGCAGCATCTCCAGCTTCCGCCTGATCTCCTCCCCGCTACTCCCTCTGCTGTTTTTATAAGTTCTGGCCAATCTGAAGACAATCGATAACGCGAGCAAAACAAGCGCCGATAAAATGACCGGGTCCATAGAGAGCCTCCTTTCGGACTGCTTGTATAAATTTTCGTACTAACCGGAAGACAAGCAGCGTACAAGTAAGTAAACCGTCCAATGGACAAATCGGGGGAGAGCCGCTGAAGCAAAATGAGAAGGCAGCGCCCCTGTCAGAAGGCTATCAAAATGTCGCTGTGGCGCGGATATGTTCATTGGAAAAACAGAAACCAGATGTCCAAGGTGGTGAAGCCCGTGAAAACGGCGGTATGGCTGTATCTATTTATGTTTGTCGCTTTCTTTGATCTGCACGCGCAGTACCCGATCCTCTCCCCATTTGCTCTGTCGCTGGGGGCGGCGCCTTCATTTATCGGATTTATCCTTGGAATGTACTCGATCACCCACCTGCCCGGAAATCTGATTGCGGGATACGGCGTCGACCGCTACGGCAGCAAAATGTTTATCGTGACCAGCTTGATTGTAGCAGGGATTGTGCTTATTTTTCAATCCAAGGTGACGGATCCCTGGCAGCTGCTCATTATCCGGTCCATCAGCGGATTCGTGCTGGCATTCCTGTCGCCGGCTTGCCTGGCAATGCTCGCCAAAATCGCCAAAGACCGGGTGCATCAAGGAAAATTGATGGCGGGCAACGGTTTGGTACATACGCTGGCTTCCGTGGTATCGCCCGCAGCCGGAGCCTACCTGGTAGCCAAGTTCGGTTTTGCCGCTTCCTTTTCTTTCCTCGGCTGGGGCCTCATTATTACCGGTCTTCTGGCGATTCCAGGGGTGAAGGAGCACAGAGCGGGCTCAGGCGGCAAAGAAGCCGGAATGCTCATTGGGCATATGCACCACCATAACAGCCACGGCCCAGCGGCACATGGCGCCCGGGGACAGGGCCATGCGGGCCGCAATAACACGGGCAGCAGGCCCAGTGGTATGTCTGAGCCGGATCCTGCGCAGAACGAGACGATCCCGTGGCTGTTCTTTCTTATCCCTCTGGCCATCTCCTGCTCCCAAGGGATTCTGTTCTTTGAACTGCCCTTGATGAAATCGACGCAGAACTCTGTGCTCACCTCAGGAATCCTGTTCTCGCTGGTCAGCCTTGGTGCATTGGTTACGCTCAGCATGCTGTTTCTCAACCGGATTTCTTCTTTCACTCGCACCATATTCGGCAGCTTGGCGCTCGCGCTCATCTTTTTCGGCATGTCCGTTCATTGGCCTGTCCCGCTGTACGCCTCGCTGTTCCTGATTGGAATGACCAAGGGAGTGATCTTCCCGGCGATGTCCACCCTGCTCGCTGCCTTGACCAGCGCCTCCCGATATGGACGGATGTTCTCGCTGCTCTCCATTTCCTTCTCCATCGGCGCGTTTATAGGCCCGGTCGTTGCCGGACAGCTCAGGCTGCATATGTCTTCGTACTTTCTCGCTTTTGCCTGCTTGATGCTGGCTTTGACGCTGCTGCCGTTCCGGACGATGCGTTCGATGGCCTAGGCGGCTGTAAGAGTGAGTGCGCGCACGAGTTGATCACGTACAGTGTTTTCGCCGATGCGTTGATGTCCTAGGCCGCTGTGGAGTGAGGCGCTCAGGCGGATTTCATGGAAAAAGATAGGTTCAGAGAGAGTACCGTGGCATTATCGCTTGGAGGCATGGACCATAACGGCAAAAATTTGCCGTTATGGTCCATTTTTGTGCTCGCACTTTCGCTCCCTTTAATTTACCTGAATATATCCAGCGGGATCTGTGAGTGAGTCTACTTATACCAAGAATCGCGACTTCCCAGTCAAAAAACTAAAAAAGAGCAAGCATCATCGCTCCCTCTCCTCCATATATTTCGTTCAAAGCGCATACCGATGATCCATTCCAATCTAACTTGCCTCTTAATTTTTAAGTTTGCTTTTAATTCTGGAGGTTTCCTCAAGAGCGGTTATAGCCAACCCCTTGCTTACTTGTAGTTCATCTTTCAATTCTTCGACTTCGCCGTTCAAATTTGCGACACTATGAATTAATTGCGTGGTCATTTCCATGTGTTGTTGCTGCGCTTTCTTTATGTCATTCACTTCTGACTTTATTTCCTTCATTTCTGACTTTATTTCCTTCATTTCGTCTAAAATACGATTCAAAATTTCATCCACTCTTGAACACCCCCTATTTTCATTATATATTATTCCGATCCAAAACCCCAATCATTATTTGATGTTGACTTCGTACAAATAGTACGGCCACGATGCTGTGCGCCTGTTTGTCGCTTCCCTTCTCTGTTTGTTGTATATTGGGTTAATAAATACCATCCGAGGAGAACGACATGCATCCGGCGATCATAGTGGAAGGCAAAAACGACAAAAGCCGCCTAAAGAGGCTGCTGCACGATGAAGTGTCTATCTATTGCACCTTCGGTACGCTGAATACCCATAAACTGGAGTCCCTCCGCAAAAAGATCGGTGAGCGCGAAGTGTATGAAGTGTACCTGTTCATGGACAACGATCCCTCAGGCAAAAAAATCCGGAGCGCGCTCAGAGACCTTTTTCCCGATGCGGAGCAGATTTACACTAGAAGAGGCTATGCCGGGGTAGAAGGGACGCCGGACGAATACCTCATCCAGCAGCTGGAAAAAGCGGGCCTCGACGATTACATTGTCTACCCTCCCCAAGACCCGTATAAAGTGCTAATGAATAAACCCGATTAACACCGTGCAGGAAAGGACAAGCGCCTGTAGCCATCGGGCCGGTGATGCCTATGTCGGCAAGAAAAATACGAAGGCAGAAGCTACTGCCATCCCCCTTTATTTTTTTGTTTCCTTGCTCACCTGCACCATATCACTCACGATTCTATCTATATTAATGGTATCTTCGTCGGCGGTATAATAGGTGCGGAAATCCCCTTTGCCGTCGACCAGCAGCAGCACATTGGAATGGGTGAAGCTGCCGTCCTTTTCCTTATTGACGAATACGCCGTAATCCTTGGCAAGCGCCTTCGTCTTCTCCTCGTCCCCCCGCAGGAAATACCATCCCTTCCATTCAGCTTGAAAGCGCCCTCCAAACTCTTTGAGCGAACTCGCCGTGTCGCGCTGCGGATCGATTGTAATCGATACGAGTGCCGTATTGCCGGGAAAAACTCCCTTCTCTTTCAGCTTCTCCTGGATTTGGGAGATTCGATAGGTTGTAGGAGAACAGACGTCGGGACAATTCGCCCAGAAAAAATAGAGCAGCGACGTTTTCCCCTTCAAATCCGCCAGGCTCACCGCTGTTCCGTCTACGTTCTGCATTTGGAAATCGGCAGCCTTTTTCATGTAAGGGACTTCTTGTTTCTTGCCCGCCGTCAGCTTGTAAGCCATCACTCCGATAAGAACGATCAGCGCAGCCATGACGAGCATTTTGTACCAATTTTTCGCGAAAAATGACGTATTCATCAGACATTCCTTTCTGGACGGGAGATAATTCAAGAAAAAAGGAATCCCCGGAGGAAATTCCTTTTGCATTCTTGGCGCTTATTTGGACACGGTGTCGAGCACCATGATGATGAACAGCAGCGTAAGATAATTAATCGAGAAAATAAACACTTTCTTCGCCCACTGGTCTTCGTCCTTCGCGTTAAAGCCCTTCACCACAAGATACGTCCAGTAAAGGCCCATCGCGATCGCCGACGCCAGGTAGATATAGCCCGTGTAGCCGTAGAAGAACAGCAGCATCGATACCGGCACAAGCAGCACCACATAGCGGACCATCGAAATCTTGGTGACATAAGTGCCTTTCACTACCGGCAGCAGCGGGAATCCGGCGTTTCTGTACTCTTCCATTCTGCGGATGCCGAGAGCCCAAAAGTGAGGCGGCTGCCACAGGAACAGGATGCCGAACAGGATCCAGGCTCCCGCGTCGAGGTTCGGATGTACTGCCGCATACCCGATCATAGGAGGAACAGCACCCGAGAAGCTTCCCGCCACGGTGCTCCACACCGAAGTGCGCTTAAACCAGGCGGTATAAATCCATACGTACAGGAACAATCCGATCAACCCAAGCAGGGAAGCCATTGGACTGGCTCCGAAAAAGAGCACCATCAGTCCGATAACCCCAAGCGTAATTCCGTAGACGAGCACAACCTCCGGTTGGACGCCGCCTCTGACGAGGATCCGGCCCTGTTTGCTGTCCATTTTGGCGTCCATTTCCCTGTCCAAATAGTTGTTCAGCACGCAGCCCGAAGCCATAACGAGCGCCGTGCCGATCATCATGAACAGCAGCGTCCACCAATGGATGTCCCACTTCGAAGCGACCCAGAATCCGCCGAAAGCGGTGATGGAGTTAGAGAAAATGATCCCGGGCTTGGTTAGTATAATAAAATCCTTTAAAGTCGCCGGCTGGGCCTGGGCCCGAGACGATTCCTCCGCAGGAAGCGAATTTGGCAGTATCTCTCCTGTTAAAATTTTATCCAATTCTTGACCTCCTCAAAATCTTCCTAAAACAAACGACTTATTTCATAAAAGTAATCATATCAATCCCGCCGTGGTTTGACAACAGACTGCAAATAGAGTTCATACATTGTTCGAATTACATTCACAGGATGTTTGCATTCTCCCTATCGCTTTGATACGGTAAAATTAGGATGCCCTTTTCGAGGGAATATTCTTCATTAATATGGTAATTTTGTGGATTGCCGCAATAAATTGCCGAAGGGGGAAGTGAGGATCCGTGTTCAGCAAATTGCCGCGTGAAAAAAAAGAACGGATGATGGAGTCCGTCCAGCAGTATTTTATACAGGAACGTTCGGAGGAGATCGGAAGCATTGCAGCGGAGGCGCTTTTGGACCATATGATCAAAGTGATCGGGCCGTATATATACAACCAGGCGGTGCAGGATGCGCGAAAACTGCTGCACGAGCGGATGCTTTCTATAGAAGATGAGTTGTACTCGCTGGAACGGCCGGAGACCGAAGTCCGGAGATAGACCTATGATCAACATTCGACGGAATCGCAATAGTGGATCTTGGAGCGCCACCATACATTGAGCGAAAGTTATTTTCTAACCGCGAGGGGCGGGAGCCCGAACAGTATTTGCCTGACGGACGCCCATGCCGCGGAGAGAAAGCTTTGCAATTCCCACACCCGGCCTCCGAGCACATTGAGGGCCAACCCGTATTTATAGGTCAGGCTAACCCCGAAGCGCAGATGTGCCCAGTCATTGAGAGCATCCCGCAGCTGCCCTGCGTGACAAGGTTCGATTTTATCCGAAAAAACAAAGAACGAACCGTAATGCGTATGCTCTGCAAACAAACCGGGAGACTGTAAACAATGCTCACCGGGTTCCATCCTCTGCCGGTTATAATAGATCATTTCATCCTCATAAAACACGGTCAGCCGGTTATCGTACAGCCGGTATTGGAACAGCTCGCCCCGCAGCGATCTGCCGGGGCAAACGATCTCCGCCATCGCCAGGGAGGCGCCGGCCCCCATCCGTACCTCCGTCGAGCCCACATAGTGTGCGGCCTTATACAGCGTAATTGGCTCCGGAAAGTATTCAAGCGACGCTTTTTCTTCTATTATAATTGTCTGCTGCAGGACACTCGGCGACGTATGGCTGGGATGGACTTTGGTAAACGATTGGTTGGTCAGGTACACACTGGAGTCCGGCTTCAGGTTCCAGTTCATGCGGTAATGGTCGCTGTCCATCATCCCCGGCGAGACATCCATCATATACACCCCAAGCTGGCCGTGGTCAAAAGGGAACGCTTTGGCGATTTTGAGCGGCGCAGTGTGATATCTTTCACTCAGCCGGGTTCCGCCGCCAGCGGGCCGGTCGAAGGAAGCGGCTAATGTCGCTTCACGCATGTCTCAATTCATGTTCAAGCCAGTGATCGATCTCATCCAGCCCTTGACCGCTGAACAGATTGGTGAACACGAACGGCCGATCGCCTCTCATCCGCTTCGTGTCGTTCTCCATCACTTGAAGACTGGCGCCCACATGCGGGGCCAGGTCGATTTTGTTAATAATCAGCATGTCCGAACGCATAATGCCGGGACCGCCTTTGCGCGGAATTTTCTCGCCCTGGGCGACATCGATAATATAAATAAAACGATCGACCAGCTCCGGGGAGAACGCGGCCGCCAGATTGTCTCCTCCACTCTCGATAAAAATCAGCTGGAGGTCTTCGAACCTCTCCTCAAGCTCTTCCACCGCCTCGAAATTCATTGAAGCGTCCTCGCGGATCGCGGTGTGCGGGCAGCCGCCGGTCTCGACCCCGATGATTCTTTCCGCAGGCAGCGCCTCGGACCGGATCAGGATCTCCGCGTCTTCCTTCGTATAAATATCGTTTGTTATAACCGCAACGCTGTAGCGGTCCTTCATTCTTTTGGCCAGTCGCTCCACCAGCGCTGTCTTTCCGGAACCTACCGGTCCTCCGATGCCGATGCGTATGGGCCTGTTTTTTCCCAATATGGGTGTCTGCCACTCTTGATGGTGATGATTTTGTCCCTGGCACATAAAAATTCCTCCTTTAAGATGGCTATCAAACGCTAGCATAAGAGAAAAAGAGTCAAGACATGAAAAGCCGGGAATACAGCGATGCATGCTTCATCATATCGATCTCGGCCCCCACCGAGTTGGAGTAGGCCTCCAGCGGCGATTGCCCTTCAACCTGCTTGCACGCCTCAATCGTATAAGGGAGCACGTCGGCGAGCACCTTTTGCCCCTCGGTCTGCCCCATCGACATCAATCTGAGCGCGCTGTTCACGCAGGCTGCCGCACAGCAGTACAAGTATCCTTCGGCCGCCATGTAGAGCGGTACTCCCAATTGATAGGAGATCCAGCCGTGCACCAACGGATGGGTTCCGAAGCAGCGCTGTTCGCTGATCGCCGTCTCCAGTGGCGCAATATCCATGTCAGGGTACAGGGAACGGGCCAACCTGTGAAGCCTTTTGCCCATTTTGTGGAGGCCCTCCCTGGTTTCCAGCGCGTTCCTCTGGATGTGGAGCATCCGGTCGACAAGCCAAATGGCTTCGTAATCTCGGTCAGGCGCGTAAACATAGACCGCCTTGACGGCCATGGTGTCCCCGGGTGCCCAGCTGTGGAAAAGCATCGCCCGAATGTATTCTTTGAGCTGCGTCGTATCGGACAGCCTGCCCTCCTGTACCATCGACTCCAGGCCGAAGGAATGGGAGAAGCCCCCGACGGGCAGGGCGGTATCGAGAAGCTGCATATAGGATAGCCAATGAAACTGCTCCGGTCGGTTCAGCGTTAGTTCACCTCCTTACGGCATGCGGCGGGAAGAACGACACCAAAGGCGTCCCGTGAAAATTTCCACCCCATACCCTGTTTCTCTTTTGGATGTAGGCCGAGATGTCTTGCGTTTCCCGGATATTTCCGGGAATTAACGGAATGTGCTTCCGTTATTTATGGCCAAGACGCTGACATTGATGGGTAAAAACCCTGTTTTCCCAAAATAGAGGAATTGCGTTCCGTTAATGTCAGGCGGGGAGCTGGAAATCTGTGAATTACGGAAAAAATGACCGGTTAAAAAAGAAAGTACCGCTGTGCCATCGGAAGCACCTCCGCAGGTTCGCAGGTTGCAAGTTCCCCGTCCACTTTTACCTCATAAGTCTCAGGATTGACTTCTATTTGCGGCGTCGAATCGTTATGGATCATATCTTTCTTCGTCAAGCTCCGGCAGTTCTTCACCGGTTCCACCCGCTTGCGCAGCCCCAGCTTCTCGTGGACGCCCGCATCGTAAGCCGCCTGGGAAACGAAGGTGATCGAAGAGCTGTGCAGAGCTCCGCCGAACGCTCCGAACATCGGCCGGCCGTATACCGGCTGCGGCGTCGGAATCGACGCGTTGGGATCGCCCATCTGGGCGTAGGCGATGACGCCGCCTTTGAGCACCAGCTCCGGCTTCACGCCGAAGAACATCGGATGCCACAACACGAGGTCGGCGAATTTGCCTTCCTCGACGGAGCCGACCAAATGCGATACGCCGTGAGTAATGGCGGGATTGATCGTATATTTGGCAATGTACCGTTTGACGCGGAAATTGTCCTTGTATTCGGAATCCGCGGACAGCGGACCGCGCTGTTTTTTCATTTTATCCGCCGTTTGCCATGTGCGGATAATGACCTCCCCGACCCGGCCCATGGCCTGGGAGTCGGAAGATATCATGCTGAACGCGCCGAGGTCGTGCAGGATATCCTCCGCCGCAATCGTCTCGGGACGGATGCGGGAATCCGCAAAAGCGACATCCTCCGGTATGGAGCTGTCCAGGTGGTGGCACACCATCAGCATGTCGAGATGCTCCTCGATGGTGTTGACCGTGTACGGCCTCGTCGGGTTGGTGGACGAGGGAAGCACGTTCAGCTCGGCGGCGGCCCGGATAATATCCGGGGCATGCCCGCCGCCCGCTCCCTCCGTATGATACGTATGGATCGTACGGCCGCCGATCGCGGCGAGGGTGTCCTCGAGGAAGCCGGACTCGTTCAAGGTGTCCGTATGGATGGCCACCTGCACGTCGTACCTGTCGGCCACGCCTAGACAGGTGTCGATCGCTGCCGGCGTCGTTCCCCAGTCCTCGTGCAGCTTGAGGCCGATCGCTCCGGCCTCGATCTGCTCGATCAGCGGCTCGGGGAACGACGCGTTCCCTTTCCCGGTGAACCCGAGGTTCATCGGGAACGCCTCCGCCGCCTCGAGCATCCGGCGCATATGCCATGCGCCGGGCGTGCACGTGGTGGCGTTCGTGCCTGCGGCGGGGCCGGTGCCGCCGCCGATCATGGTGGTCACGCCGGAGGCGAGCGCCGTTTCAATCTGTTGCGGGCAGATGAAATGGATGTGCGAGTCGACGCCTCCGGCGGTGACGATCCGGCCTTCGCCGGCGATCACTTCGGTGCCGGCGCCTGCAATCATGTTCGGGTCCACCCCGTCCATGATGTCCGGGTTGCCCCCTTTGCCGATGCCGACGATCTTCCCGTCGCGGAGCCCTATATCGGCTTTTATGATCCCCCAATGGTCAATAATGACGGCACCCGTGATCAACGTATCCAGCACTCCGTCGGCCCGGACAGCCCGGCTCGATTGGCCCATCCCGTCCCGGATGACCTTTCCCCCGCCGAACTTGCACTCATCTCCATAGACGGTGTAATCCTTCTCTATCTCCACCCACAGTTCGGTGTCGGCCAGCCGGACGGCATCGCCCGTGGTCGGCCCGAACATCTGGGCATAAGACTTGCGATCCATCACATTCATCTGCCTCCGTCGCCTCCAGCTTCCCAGTTCTTCCACGCGTCGCGCGTTTCCTTGCTCATCTGCCCTTTCAAGGCCTCGCCCCGGCTTAATCCGTTCAGTCCGAAGGACATCTTGCCGCCCCCAAGCTCCACAAGCTGCACCGGCTTCTCTTCCCCCGGTTCGAAACGGACGGCTGTACCCGCCGGAATATCGAGCCTCATTCCAAAGGCCAGCTCCCTTGCGAATTTCAAACCCCGGTTGACTTCAAAAAAATGAAAATGCGAGCCGACCTGCACCGGCCTGTCGCCCATATTGACCACAAGGATCGTCTCCGTTTTTCTTCCCGCATTCAACTCGACGGTTCCTTGCACCGTTCTGTACTCTCCAGGAATCATTGCCGCCGCCTCCTCTCTAAGCTGTAATGGGATGATGGACAGTCACCAGCTTAGTTCCGTCGGGGAACGTCGCTTCGACCTGGACCTCATGGATCATATGAGGAATTCCGTCCATAACCTGGTCTGCGGTCAACACTTTAGTCCCAAGCTCCATCAATTGCGCAACAGTCAATCCGTCCCGAGCTCCTTCCAGGATTTCCGAAGTGATCAATGCCACGCTCTCCGGATAATTCAGCTTCACGCCTCTGGCCTTTCTTCTGCGCGCCAGATCGGCCGCGATCGTCAGGAGCAGTTTCTCCTTCTCTCTTTCCGTAAGCTGCACATCGACCATCTCCTCACTTTTTAAATGAAATTGCGGCACATTTCCCGAATAATGGGAGTTTTTTACACCATTATATTCGGATTTGTTTAACTTGTAAATGAATTTATGTAAGTTTTTATTACATTAAATCAAGAATATATTCGATTTTCAAGCTTAAATTCATGAAAAGTGACTAATTTCATATAAATTTAACATAAATTAATAAAAATACTTAACATGAAAAAATTTGTGTTAAATATATTGACATAAAAATCACACTGCCTTTATGATTTCTCGTGTAAACCAAAATTTGCTAAAGGGAGTGGGACGTAATGAGACACACCAGAAAAAGCTTCGCAACCGCATTAGCGCTGACGATGACGTTCGCGTCCGTACTTGCGGGCTGCGCCAAACCGGCCGACTCCAAACCGGCAGCGGCAGCCGCCGATTCCAAGCCTGCAGCGACGGCAGCCGGTGAGGATACCATTCCGGTCGGAATTCTGCACTCCTTGACCGGCACGATGTCGATCAGCGAGGTGTCCGTGAAAGACGCCGAATTGATGGCAATCGAAGAGATCAACGCTAAGGGCGGCGTGCTCGGCAAGAAGCTGAAGCCGGTCATCGAAGACGGGGCGTCGGATTGGCCGACGTTTGCGGAGAAAGCGAAGAAGCTGCTGCAAAAAGACAAGGCCGCCGCCATCTTCGGAGGCTGGACCTCCGCCAGCCGGAAAGCGATGCTTCCCGTGGTCGAACAGAACAAAGGTCTGCTTTGGTATCCCGTTCAATACGAAGGCCTGGAAACGTCGCCTAACATTTTCTACACAGGGGCGACAACCAACCAGCAGATCGTGCCCGCCGTCACCTGGCTGCTTCAGAATAAGGGCAAAAAGTTCTATCTGCTCGGCTCCGACTACGTTTTTCCCAGAACTGCCAACAAGATTATCAAGGAACAGCTGAAAGCCGAAGGCGGCAGCTTGGTTGACGAAGAATATACACCGCTCGGACATACCGATTACAACACCATCATCAGCAAAATTAAAAAAGAAAAGCCCGACGTCATCTTCAACACCTTGAACGGAGACAGCAACGTAGCTTTCTTCAAGCAGCTGAAGGATGCGGGCATTACCTCCAAAGACATCACAACGATGTCCGTTTCAATCGCAGAAGAAGAAATCCGGGGCATCGGCGCACCGATTCTGGAAGGCCATTATGCGGTATGGAATTACTTCCAAACCACAGATACGCCGGAGAACAAAAAATTTGTTGAAGCCTACAAGGCCAAATTCGGCAAAGACCGGGTAACCGACGACCCGATTGAAGCGGGGTATTTTGGAGTCTATCTGTGGGCGGAGGCGGTCAAGAAGGCGGGCTCTACGGATGTGGAAAAAGTAAAAGCCGCAGCCAAAGGAATCGAGTATAACGCGCCGGGAGGCAAACTTCAGATCGACGGCGACACCCAGCATGTATACAAAACCGTGCGCATCGGTGAAGTGCAGAAAGACGGCCAATTCAAAGAAATATGGAACTCCGGCAAGCCGGTAAAACCGGATCCGTGGCTGAAAACGTACACTTGGGGAGCTGCAGTCGCCCCTTCCAAATAACCGAACCTTGGACTGCTCCGGCAGTCCTTTTTCTCCAGAGGGCAGGCAAAGCGCTGTCCCGGTAACTTTTTCACAGGGCAATATCTTAAAAGGAGGCGTCATGATGAATCTGCTGCTGCTCCAACTGTTTAACGGCATCTCCCTCAGCTCGGTCCTTTTGCTCATCGCTCTGGGCCTTGCGGTCACCTTCGGACTCATGAATGTCATCAATATGGCCCATGGAGAATTTATTATGATCGGGGCTTACATGGCGTACTTGATCCAGAGTTATTTCCAAAAGTTTCTCCCGGCTTCCGCGTTTGGATGGTATTTCGTTCTGTCGCTAGGCGCCTCTTTCCTTGTTGCGTTTGCGGTGGGATGGCTCTTGGAAACAGTTTTGATCCGTTTTCTGTACGGAAGGCCGCTGGACAGCCTGCTTGCCACATGGGGCGTGAGCCTTGTCCTGCAGCAGCTTGCCCGTCAAATCTTCGGAGCTCCGAATGTCGCGGTCAAATCCCCAGCCTGGCTCGAAGGGGCGCTAACCATTAACGCGGATTTGATGCTTCCTTACAAAAGGCTGTTCATCATCGCCCTGGCTGCCGTCTGCATGCTGGTCATCTACTTCTATCTTTACCGCACAGCCGGCGGCCGCAGATTGCGGGCCGTGATGCAGAATCGGCCGATGGGTTCCTGCCTCGGCATTTCCACCCGGCGTATCGACGCCCAATCGTTCGCATTCGGCTCCGGTATCGCCGGTGTTGCCGGCTGCGCCCTCACCCTGCTCGGACCCATTGGCCCGACGATCGGCACGTATTACATCGTGGATGCGTTTATGGTCGTCGTGCTGGGCGGAATCGGCAAGCTGGCCGGGACTGTCGCCGGCGCCCTCGGTATCGGTGTCTTGGGCACCGCCCTGGAGTACGGCACCAGCGCCACTTTGGGTAAAGTGCTTGTGTTCACGCTGATGATCGCTTTCCTGCAGTGGAAGCCTGCCGGATTGTTTACCGTAAGATCAAGGCAGTTAGACTAACGTAAGGATGTGATCGCATGATTCTTAACCTCAAGACTACCCGTTTGAAAATCGTATTGGGCGGCGTCCTCGTTGCACTGATGCTGCTTGCTCCCCTGCTGCTGTCCGACTTCCGCCTTTCTCTGCTGGGCAAATTTCTGGCTTATGCGATTCTGGCTGTGGGACTGGACCTGATCTGGGGCTTCACCGGCATCCTGAGCCTGGGCCATGGCGTATATTTCGGGCTCGGAGCTTACTGTATCGCAATGCATCTGAAGCTCGAGGCTTCCCATGGGCAGCTGCCCGATTTCATGGCATGGAGCGGAGTGGATCGACTTCCGTGGTTTTGGGCGCCCTTTCACTCCGTCATCGCCTCCATCCTGCTCGGCGTGGCCGTTCCCGCTTTGCTCGCGATGGCGCTGGGTTATTTCACTTTTTGCAGCCGGATCAAAGGCACTTTTTTCTCGATCCTGTCCCAAGCGCTCGTTATCATTATGGTTACATTGTTCATCGGACAGCAGGGCTACACCGGAGGAACGAACGGGCTGACGAATTTTGAAACGTTTCTTGGGATGGATTTCAATTCCGCGCAAACGAAGCTGTCAATGTATTATTTGACTGTCGTCGTATTGGCCGCGGTTGTCGCTTTGGCCATATGGCTCACAGGCAGCCGTTTAGGCAAAATCCTCGTGGCGATCCGCGACGGAGAGAACCGCGTGCGTTTCCTCGGGTACAATCCTGTCACCTTCAAAATGTTCGTCTACAGCCTCTCGGCCGCTCTGGCGGGACTTGCGGGTATGCTGTTCGTCCTGCAGGAGGGAATCGTTTCACCCGCACAGATGGGTATCGTCCCTTCGATCGAAATGGTGCTTTGGGTGGCCATCGGAGGGCGTGCTACGATAGTCGGCGGTTTGGTCGGGGCCGTGCTGACGAATTCCGCCAAAACTGTATTCAGCGAAATGTTTCCCGACGGCTGGCCGATTATTTTGGGCGGGATGTTTATCGTTGTCGTTCTGTTCCTTCCAAGAGGGATTGTAGGAACCTTGCGCGACGCAGTGGAAAAACGGGTGGGACTTGAACCATCCCCCTCCATGGAAAAAAGAGCCGTTCCTGAGTTAAAAGAGGGGCTTTCCCCGCAGCCGAAGCAAACTTTTGTGGATTGACGCTGCCACAGTAGACGTAAACCAAACGATTGCTGTTAAATTTTTTATCAGGAGGCGAGAAACATGATCGAAACAACTCCCCGCAAAATGAGCCGGAGTCAGCCCATTCTTAGGACCGCGCAGCTGGAAGTGGAATTTAACGGCTTTAAAGCGCTGCGGGGTGTGGAGTTTGAACTCGATTCGGGCGAGCTCCGCTTTCTTATCGGACCGAACGGGGCCGGCAAGACCACGCTGCTTGATGTGATTTGCGGCAAAATCAAGCCGAGCAGAGGCAGGATCCTGTTCAAAGAAAATTTGGATCTGTCAAAGTTTCAAGAGCATCAGATCGCAGGGCTTGGGGTAGGCCGCAAATTTCAAGCCCCTTCGATCTTCGCAGCCCTGACCGTTATGGAAAATCTCGCGTTATCCATGAAGCAGAAGCGCGGCCTCCTGAGCTCCCTGGTCGCCACGACGACGAAAGAACAGAAAGACCGCACCCTTGCCAACACCCAGATGATCGGCCTGTCCGGAAAAGCCAGGGAAAAAGCAGGCTCTCTGTCGCACGGTGAAAAGCAATGGCTCGAGATCGGCATGCTGCTGATGCAGGAGCCGGAACTGCTGCTGCTCGATGAGCCCGCGGCCGGAATGACGGACAAGGAAACCGAAAAAACCGGGGAGTTGCTTCATAAAATCAGCGAAAACCAGACGGTCATCGTCGTCGAGCATGACATGGAGTTTGTCCGGCAGTTTGCGAGAACCGTCACTGTTATGCACGAGGGAACCATTTTGAAGGAAGGGACGATGGAAGAAGTGCAGCAGGACGACCGGGTTACGGAGGTTTATCTGGGAAGGCGGGGTGAGCGGCATGCTTAAGCTCAGCGGAATTGAAGCCGGGTACGGAGAGAGCATGATCCTCCGCGGTCTGGACCTGGCCGTCCCTGCCGGCCAGGTCGTATGCTTGATGGGGCGCAACGGCGTCGGCAAAACTACCCTGATGCGCTGCATCATGGGCCTCCTGCGCCCCCGCAAGGGCACGGTCGCGTTCCACGACCGCGACCTCACCGCCGCCCTGCCGGAGCAGCGCGCCAGGGCGGGCATCGGCTGCGTGCCGCAGGGCCGGGAGATTTTCCCCCAACTCACGGTGGGGGAAAATCTCCTGCTTGGCCTGGAGGCACGCAGCGATGGCAGCCGCGAGCTGCCCGAGGCGGCGCTCGCCCTGTTCCCGGCGCTGCGCGGGATGCTGCACCGCAAGGGCGGCGACCTGAGCGGCGGGCAGCAGCAGCAGCTGGCGATTGCTCGGGCGCTGGTTTCCGAGCCGAAGCTGCTGCTGCTCGATGAGCCGATGGAAGGCATCCAGCCTTCCATCGTGATGGAGATCGAGTCGGTCATCGAGTCGATCAAGCAAAGCAAAGAGATGGGCGTCCTGCTCGTCGAGCAGAGCCTCACTTTCGCCACCGCGGTCGCGGATTACTATTACGTGCTTGACAAGGGCACGATCGTCGACGAAGGCACCGCGGCCGAGCTGGACGAGGAGAAGGTGCGGAGGCATTTGGTGGTGTGATCACGCAATTTATTCCAGAACAGACCCTGATTCCTCAATTCAAGGTCTGTTCCGTTTTACCGCACCTGCTGCTCCATCGCCGGCTCGGCCTTCGTCACCATTCTCGCCTTCTTCCAATTGCCGAAAAAATAGTACAGCACGTTCAGCACCGCGGCCACAGTAAAGCCGATGGGAAAGCTCCACCAGATTGCGCTGAAGCCAAAGGCATGGCTCAAAAAAAAGGCCAGCGGCACCCGGAAGAACAGCAGCGCGATGAAAGTGACGACAAGCGGAACTACAACCGACCCGGACGACCGCACCACACCCGCCACAACATTAAAAATGCCGAAAATAATAAAGGACCATAGCGTAATATTATTGATCTCAATTCCCACATCAATCGCCTTTCCCCCGGCAGGAAGGAACAGCGCCAGCGCCTGGCGGTTCAGCAGATGGACAAGCACCACGAGAAAGCCGGTGAGCAGCACGTTGAAACCTACTCCAATCCAGGTGATCCGGGACACACGGTCCCATTTTTCGGCCCCTATATTTTGCGCCGCCATCGACGTGACAGCCCCTCCTATCGCCATCGCAGGCATTTGGATGTAGCTTGAAATCTGGCTCGCCACCCCAAAAGCGGCCGCCGCTTCGGAGCCATATGAATTGACCAGCTGAAACAAAAACAGATTGCTCAGGGAGACGACCACCATATTCAGGCCCATTGGAACCCCTTTGCGTATGGTGGTGCCGATGATACCCCAGTCCAGATGCAGCAGGGGGATATCCTCCCGGGTAATGCGCAGAAAATATTTCTTCCGGTACAAAAACAGAATGAGCAGCACAAAACTGACAAACTGGGCAATCAAGGTAGCCACCGCCGAACCGGAAATCCCCATCTTCGGGAACGGGCCGATGCCCACGATAAGCAGCGGGTTCAACGCCACATCCAGCACCGCCGACAAAAGCAGGAAGTAAAACGGAGTCTTCGCATCGCCCGAGCCGCGGAGCACCGCCATAATCAGGTTAAAACCGAAGATGAACGGAACTCCCGCAAACATGATCCGGGTGTACAAAACCGCCATTTCCTTTGTGTCGGCAGGTGTGTTCATCAAATCGAGGATCGTCGAAGAAAAAATCAGGCCGATGCCCCCAACTATAATGGAGAGGATAAGAAAAAACACCGAGCTCGTCCCGACCACTTTCTTGGCTTCGTGAATCTTTTTCGCTCCCAGATTTTGCCCGATCAGAATAACCGAAGCCATAGCGATCCCGAAGATCGCGCTGATGAGGAAGAACATAATTACGTTGGCGTTGGAGGTAGCGGCGAGAGCCTGTTCCCCGAGAAACTTCCCGACCCAGACGGAATTGATGGAACCGTTCAACGACTGCAGTACATTCCCCAACAAAATTGGCAGGGAAAACATGAAAAGCGTTTTGGCTATCGGTCCTTCGATTAAGGATGGCCGTGCTTTGGTATTGGTTGCGAGCGAATTCATGACAGTCCACCTCCATTGACTTCTTCCCACTCTATGCCTTGCACTTTGGGTTTGCACCTATGGTTTGCACTTCTGACTTGTACTTTATATGTACAAACTGCGGCTTACAATCCTGTTGGCTTGCAATCTATGGCTTAAAAGTAATGGCGAGTTCAATAATTTCCGAACGGCTGCCGATGCGGATCGGCGGCCCCCACGTACCGTACCCCGACGATACGACTGCGTGGAGCTGCCCTTTGCGCAGATAGCCCCAGTCCAGCTCGAACAGCCTGCGTGTAATCCAATGATTTGGCGCCATCTGCCCTCTGTGGGTATGCCCCGAAAGCATCACATCGACGCCGGCGGACTGCGCTTTGTCCAGTTCATAAGGCTGATGATCCATCAGGATGAGCGGCAGCGAACGATCAAGCCCCTCGAGCAGACTTTGCAGGTCTTCCCGTTTGCCTTTTCCAAAGCGCTGGACCGCCCTGTCCTTTCTTCCAACCAGATAAAAGCTGTCATGAATTTTCACCGAACGGTCCAGCAGCACTACGACCCCGATCGCTTTCATCTGCTTCACAAACTCTTCGATGTGCCCCCCGATGTACTCATGGTTTCCGAGCACCGCGTAGGTTCCAAACCGTGAATGCAGATGCTTCATCACCTGAGCCATCTTCTTCCGGATAAAAGGCTCAATATCGTCATCAATAATATCGCCTGGCAGCAGAATAATGTCTGGCGTTAGCCCGTTGATCCGCTCGACCAGCAGCTTCAGATGTTTGTTTCCCACAATGGTCCCGAGATGAATATCGGACGCAACCGCCACCCGCAGCCCCTTTAAAGGACCGGCGGCTTTGGCCACAGTCAGCTCATACCTCCGCACAATCGGGTTCCAGGCGTTCCACGAACCGAAAGCAAACACAACCAGCAGAATCAGCAGGCATGCCAGGCCGAGCATGGGTATGTAAAAATCTTTGCTCACGCCGCACAGCTCCAGCACCAACCCGCAAATATCGGCAACAGGCAGGAGAAGGATCGAATACAGCATAACAGCCATCCAGTAGGAGCCTGTCACCTTCATAAAGCCGGACATCGATCCGGGGAGAAACCGCGACCCCACTCTGGCGAGAATATACGAAAACGCTGCCAACCAGAAAAGAGCCCAGTACCAAGTCTTGTGTGATACATGAAAAATATAGCCGAGCAGCAGCGCTCCATGCCATCCGATGTAGTAATTTATACCCGCATAGACAAGAAAAGCCGCAGCGATGCCCGCAATCAGTCGAAACCTCAAGATGAACACTCCTTATAAGAATACAGTCTCTACCATTAGTATCATATCTGCGCAGAAAAAGACAGCCTTATCCAAGCTGCCATCTCCCTTAAGAGAATTTACGTGAAACGGGGCTTTTCACGCTTCCTGCCACAGACGGAACTTCGGCCCTTCGTTTCGGCTGCACCGCTGCCTACATTGCCGGCTACCCGACCGTTCCAGCCACCCGACTGCCAGGGCCGCTTCGCCCTTCACTCGCAGCGCCGCTCTCGGTTTCCCTGGCCTCCTGCGCTGCCTCCGCCTTGTGTCCCCGTTGAAGCTGGTACATTTGGAAATATCGGCCCTGAAGCCTCATCAATTCCTCATGGTTGCCGCGCTCCACGATCTCGCCCCGGTGCAGCACGAGAATTTGATCCGCACTGCGGATCGTGGAAAGCCTGTGCGCGATAATAAAAGTCGTGCGCCCCTGCTTCAGGACATCCAGCGCTTTCTGGATGACCGCTTCGGTCTCCGTATCGATGCTGGCTGTCGCTTCGTCCAGGATAAGAATTGCGGGGTCAAAAGCCAAAGCCCGCGCGAATGATATCAGCTGCCTCTGTCCGGCGGACAAGGTGCTTCCTTTTTCCAGCACCGGTTCGTCCACGCCGCCGGGCAACCCGGCAATCAGCGGCCCCGCTCCCACGTCCTCGAGTGCCCGCTCTACCCGCTCCCTGCTAATCGCAGGATCGTCCAGCGAAACATTGCTCGCCACGGTCCCGGTGAACAGGAAAGGATCCTGCAGGACGATGCCCATATGCTGGCGCAGCCCTTGCTTCGGCCACTCGCGGATGTCGGTGCCGTCGATGCGGATCGACCCCTGCTGAGGGTCGTAGAACCGGAACAGCAGGTTCATGATCGAGCTTTTGCCCGAACCCGTATGTCCGACCAGCGCCACCGTTTCGCCCGGATTTGCTTTAAAGGAGATGTTCTTCAGCACCTTCTCCTTTTCCCTGTAAGCGAAGGACACAGCATCAAATTCGACGCGGCCTTTATACCTCGGAATCCTTTCCTCCGACACGTCGAGCCCCGGCTCATCCATCAGCTCGAACACCCTTCCGGCCGACACGAGAGACTGCTCCAGGTTCGCCAGCTGATTGACGATACCGACCACAGGATTGAACAGCCGGTTCAAATAGTCGATAAAAGCGTACAGCACTCCAAGCGATATCACCGTGGTCCCCGTCAATGAAGCTCCGCCGAAATACCAGATCAGGGCGATAAAAGTCAGATTTTTCAGCACACCGACCAGGTTATGGCCTGTCAATGAGTTAAGATTCAGCATTTTATTCTGGTAAGTGTAATATTCTTCGTTCAACTGCTCGAACTCGCGCGTGGTCTCCTTCTGCCTGCGGAACGCGCGGATAATCGGCATCCCCTGTATGGACTCGTTGATCAACCCGTTGATGTCGCTGTTGCGGGCCCGCAGCACAATATTATACTGGGTGGCAAATTTCCGGTAGACCACGACCCACAAGGCAAGAGCCGGCACAATCAGCGAACAGAGCAGCGCCATCCGGACATCGAGCAGAAACAAAGCGCCAAGAATCCCAAGAATATACACCATACCCGTGAAAAAATTGGACAGCACGCTGACGAACAAATCTTTGACCGCTTCCGTATCGTTCGTCACCCGGGAGACGACTTTTCCCGCCGGCAGATTGTCAAAGTATGAGATCGGCAGCCGCTGGATCTGCTTGTAGACGTCATATCTCAGCTTGCGGATGACCCGGTTTGCCGAGGTCTGGAACAAATACCGCTGGCCGTAATGAAAAAGGGAAGAAACTCCGATAAGTCCCATATAAATGCCGGCCAGCTTGTAAAGCCACGGCAGCTCCGGCTTGTAAAAGGCGAACAGTTCTCCGGCGCTCAGCTTCCTCGCTTCATAAGTTTCCGACCTGTCTTTATTTGAAATCGTCAGCTTGCCGTTTTTCCAGTCGCGTTTGCCGTCGAAAGCGAGTGCTCCGTCCACAAATACAAACTGCCGCCCGACCTGCAGCACCCGGACCTCCTTCCCTTTGGCTTCGCCCGGCTGGAAGCGGTCCTCTCTTTTGTACCCCTGGCCGTTATAGCTTACGCTGGCCGCGTCCGGCGCCGCTGCATACCAAGGCTTTTCTATGCCGACTATGTTTACATCAATCATTTGTTTGGCGATAAAAGGTCCCGCGAGCTCCGCGCCTATAGAAACGCAAAGCATCAGAAAAGCCAACACGAACGCTCTTTTAAACATCCAACCATAATGAAACAGCCTTTTGCCTATACCCACAATTTCACTTCCTTTCGGACTTTTATCCTAAATTGGCCTCCGCCTGCTGCCTCACGAACTGCTCCTTGTACCAACCGCCGAGCTCCATTAGCTCTTCATGCGTTCCACGTTCGGCGACAGCTCCGTCCTCCATCACCAGAATAAGGTCCGCGTGCTGCACGGCAGACAGGCGGTGCGTTGCGATGATCGTCGTTTTTCCCTGCCGCTCCCGGCGGATGCTGTCGACGATTCTTGTCTCCGTTCGGGCATCGACCGCCGACATGGCGTCGTCCAGAATGAGGATTTCCGGCTGGGAAATCAAGGCTCTGGACAGCGACACCCGCTGCTTCTGGCCTCCGGAAAGGGCGACCCCTTTCTCGCCGACCAGCGTATCCAGCCCTTCGGACAGCGTGCCGATATCCTGATTGAAAGCCGCCCATTCCATCGCCTGCCAGATGTCGTCCTCCGTGCCGTCCTGTTTGCCGAACAGAATATTTTCCCGGACGGTCTTCGAGAACAGGATCTGCTCCTGCGGCACATAACCGATCCAGCCGTACAGCTGCTCCATAGGCAGCCGGTCTATCGGAATCCCGGAAAGGGTCAGCTCCCCCTCTCCTTTCGGATATTCCCTCAGCAGCTGCTTGATCAAGGTCGACTTGCCGCTTCCCGTCCGGCCGACGATGCCGAGTGTGGATCCGCGCGGCAGCCGGAACGAGACGCCCCTCAGATTCTCCGTAGTGGAAGACGGATAACGAAAGCCCACCTCACGGAACTCAATCCGGCCCGGCTGCTCCGCTTCTTCGGGCTCTTCGTGCTCCCTCACATCGGCTTTATAGGCAAGCGTCTCGTTTACCCTGTCGAGAGAAGCGTCTCCCCGCGTCATGATGTTAATCAGCTCGCCCATGGCAAACATCGGCCAAATCAGCATCCCCAAATACACGTTGAAAGAGACCAGTTCTCCAAGCGTCATATCGTTATGGAATACGAGATAAGCTCCGTATCCCAGGCCCACCATGTAGCTAGCTCCCACAAGCAGCTTGATCGTAGGCTCGAACAAGGCGTCCACCCGGGCGACGGCGGCATTCTTCTCATACACGTCGTCCGTCAGCGCGCCGAATCGTTTTTGGTCCGCCGTTTCCTGCACGTACGCCCGGTTCACCCTTACCCCGGATACCGCCTCCAGCACATGGTCGTTCAAATCTCCAAAGGAGTCCTGAGCCGCGGTGAATCTTTCGTGTATCTTTTTCCCGTAAAATCTGATCGCAAGCGCTATAAACGGCAAGGGCAGCATCGAAGCGAACGTCAGCTTCCAGGAGGTCAGGAACACCATAGTGATAAGGATCGTGCACATAAAGATGCTGGAGTCGACAAGCGTCAGAATGCCGAAGCCCGTCGTTTGGGACACCGCTTTCAAGTCGTTAGTCGCGCGCGCCATCAAGTCCCCCGTGCGGTTGCGTTCGTAGAATGTAGGCGTCATCCGCAGCAGATGCCCCATGAAGCGGGAGCGCAGTATCCTTTCTACGAGGAACGATCCTCCGAACAACCGGTACATCCAGAAATAAGTGATCAGATAGAGCGCGGCAAGCAGCAGTCCGTAGAACAGCAAAGTCCCTCCCAGATCCCACCTCGTGAGCGTGCCCTGCGAAATTTGGTCCACCGCGCGGCCCAGCAGTTTGGGAGGAATCATCTCGAGCATACCCGCCAGGATCAATAAGCCGACCGCCGTAATATAACGGGTGCGGTACATCGAGAAAAACCATTTTAATTTGAAAAGAATGCTGAACACAATCCCCACTTCCTCTCGTTAATGAAAAAAGAGACAGGCCGGCGCGTACCGGAATGCCTCTTCTAATCCCTGGTCTTTAAATGGTGCAAATTCGGTGAAAAAGGGAATGTCATGGAGTAATGACGCTTATGTATAGCGGATATGAGCTGGGCAGAGGCAAACCGATATTCAGTTGTCGGTCACAAACATAGCCGATATGGAAGTGAATCATCGGTATTGCCCTCCTTTTTTTGTAAATTGTGGCGGATACTATGTGATTCTAACATCGAAGGTGAGGCCAGTCAATAAGACAGAACGATTATAATGTTTTTAACCTCTTTGTTTTGGTATCCACAACCGAACAAAGCTGAGAAGAAGCAAAGGTTGTGCCTACTGCAACGACAATACGTCTATACCACTTTGCTTTGTTTTCAAGCATCTTTCTGAATTGATGCCAAGACACTTCACTAATCGCTTTGGCAAGTTTGTGGTTTTTCATCATGTTCTTAACGTGTCAAAAGGCACGTCTTATCCGAATCCGATTCATTTCATTATTAAAATCACGAGTGTTCTCGGCGAAACATAAAGTTGCATGCTTGCTAATACATTAATTAATGGGAAATTTCATATACAATAAGGAGGCTTGTCAATTATGAACGCTCCGAACAAACCCGGTTTTGTTTCGCCCGCTTCCACTAAGCCCAACCCGCCCGGACCGCCAGTCATTTCGCCGGCTGGGGCGAATCCTCCGGCACCGCCGCTCGTTTCGCCGTACGGAGCGAATACGCCGCCGATGGTTTCACCTTTCGGGCCTAATGCTCCTTCTCCGGCCGTGTCGCCTTACGGGCCTAATGCTCCGTCCATGGTCTCGCCGTTCGGGCCCAACGCTCCGTCCATGGTCTCGCCGTTCGGGCCCAACGCTCCGTCCATGGTCTCGCCTTATGGGCCCAACGCTCCGTCCATGGTCTCGCCTTATGGGCCCAACGCTCCGGCTATGGTCTCGCCATTCGGCCCAAACGCTCCAGCTCCGGCCGTGTCGCCTTACGGCCCGAACACTCCGCCCATGGTTTCGCCTTACAGCACACAGCCTAATGCCAAAGCAGCGCCCCTCGGCGGCGGTCTGAACGCCCCTCCAGCGGGAGCGCCACTGCCGGGAGCCGGATTCCCAGGCACAGGTATGCCTGGAGCTGGTATGCCTGGAGCCGGCTTCCCAGGCGCAGGCTTCCCTGGAGCGGGCTATCCCGGAGCCGGTTATCCGAGACTGCCTGCTGGCCCGCATACAGGCGGCATGCCAACTTCCCCCGGCCATCATCCGTCGGCTGGCGCAGCCCCGGGCGCCATACCATTCGAGGAATCCTATATAGAAAACATCCTCCGTTTGAATCGGGGTAAAGTAGCGACGGTCTATATGACATTCGAGAACAACAGCCAATGGAACGCCAAAATTTTCAAAGGCGTAGTAGAGGCCGCCGGGCGCGACCATATTGTCATAAGCGATCCTCACACAGGAATGCGCTATTTGCTGTTGATGGTAAATCTGGATTACATCACGTTCGACCAGGAATTGAAATATGCTTACCCTATGCGGGACTCAAGCAGCGAATAACAATACTTAGCGGTTTTCCTGCCTCTGCGAGGGGCGTTTTTCTTCGGCCGCAGGATGCAGGCTCATATCCTCGAAGGGCTATTCCGGAACCTGGGATAGCCTTGGTTTTTTTCCGGGCTTCGGGCATAGCTTTGCTCTGCTGTCACGAGCCTTCATTTTACTGCTCCAAAATGCCATATGTTCAGCTTGTCCGCGGAAACCCACCGGTGAAGCCGCCCCCAGTCCGGATGTGCGGGATCAAGCCTCATTTTCTTCACCGTCAAATAGTCCACATACTCCAATCCCTCCCATATCTCCATGAACAAGCCGGGCTGATCGGTTCCTTCATACAGCTCTGCCGACCCCTGCAGGGAAAGACTGCTTTTCATCCATGAAACAAATTCCTCGCGGTCTTCTGCAGATATTTTATATTCCAAAAAAACTTTTCCCATAGTGTGGCTCCTTTTATTATTTTTGGGTAATAAATAAGGATGCTGCCCAAAGTCATTCTAACACGGGTATAATGAGTTATAAACGCTCGGTTTTTGAAGGAGGACTGTTCATGGACACAGGAACACATTTGGTCATCGGCCTGGGGCTGGCAGGGCTTGCAACCGTCGATCCCGTCGTAACCACAAGCTCCGGAGTATTTGCCGCCGTACTGCTGGGAACCGTGCTCGGCTCTCAGGCTCCCGATTTTGACGGTCTGACCCGGTTCGGGGGGAATGCCACGTATATCCGGAACCATAGGGGGATGAGCCATTCTTTGCCGGCGATTGCAATCTGGACCGCGGCGATCACGCTTTTGCTCGAACTTATTTTTCAAGGCCTTCCGATCCTTCATGTGGCAATGTGGGTGTTTATCGCTGTCGCTTTTCACGTGTTCACCGATTTGTTCAATACTTACGGCACCCAGGCTTTCCGGCCCTTCACGGAAAAATGGATTTCCTGGAACATTATGCATATCTTCGATATGTTCATTTTCGCGGCGCATGTGGCCGCTTTGGCGCTCTGGCTGTTCCAGCTTGCCCGGCCCCAGGTCATTTTTCCCGCGTTATACGTTATTATCGGATTCTACTACATTTGGCGCTCCCTCATTCACTACAGGCTTGAAAAAGGCTTGAAGGAGCAGGACCCGGCTTATGCGGAAGGCGACGTCTATTACCTGCTGCCGACATACGATGTCCGAATTTGGAATGTGGTGAAAAAAAGGCCGCACGGGGAATACCAGCTGGGAGAGCTGAAAGGCACCCGGCTCAAGTGGGTGGACAGCACCCGCTGCTCTGACCACCCGGCGATCGAACATTCCAAGTCCAATCCGAACGTGGCGGCGCTGCTGTACTTCTCGTCGTTTGCGTGCGCCGAGGTGAAGGAGCATCAGTGGGGCTACGAGGTGCGATGGAGCGATATCCGCTACCGGTATCGCAAAAAGTACCCGTTCGTGGCGGTAGTCCATATGGACCGGGATTATAGAACGATCGATTCCTACGTCGGCTGGGTCAGCGAATCCAAACTGAACAAGAAGCTGAAAGTCGATTTATACTAAAACCCGCATGCAAAAACAAAGCTCAAGGGCGGCAAACCCTTGAGCTTCTATTATGCTAACTTCTGGTAAAGTAAAGATTAACGAAACCCGCCTGCAAGCTGCTCTTCAGCTATTTGAATCATTCGGCGCACCATATGGCCTCCGATAGCGCCAGTATCGCGCGTAGCCATATAACCGTAGTACCCGTCTTGAGGCATTTGGATACCTAATTCTTGAGCGACTTCATATTTCAACTGCTGCAAAGCTTGGTTCGCCTGAGGAACAACCAGAATGTTCTGATTTCCGCCGCCTTGACGTCCTTGACCTTGACCCATTAGAAAGCACTCCTTTCAATCTGTCTCTGATCTGAGATGTATTTGCAAGCTTGCAAGCTTATTATGTTACCTGAAGCAAAGAATATACACCGGTTTCATGAAAAGTTTGATATAATTTATGGACTACTTACAGAAAGAGTTGAGACTGATATGAGCTCACGGCTAGCGCTATTCTTCTCCATCGTCGGAATCATGCTGCTCACCGGCATCGGCATATCCTTAAGCTACGGCAGGCCGTGGCTTGTCCTGTTTTTTTCCGCGGCTGCGCTGTTTTTTATCGGATACGGTTTTATCCTGAAAGCGAGACTTCGGAGGAAGGCGGAAGCCGGAAAGAAGTCCGATTGACACTCCTCACGCCTAAAGGCGTGGATTCTTGGGTAGTTAGCGACCTCAATTCATTTCTGCTTCGGACAACTCCCAAGTTCAGGGTTGTGCCATCAGCCCGTCCTACGGCAGAGTCCTATAGCTCCGTAGGCTGGCAGAATGTTGCTATGTGCCACAGGTGTCTATTTCGCTCGAATGTTTTTAAGTCTTTTGCTTGACGGACTCCATAGATTTTACGCTCGAAAAGTCTGCTTTAAGTTCCAGCAAAGTTCAACTAAAGTTTGAAATAAATACGGCTACGCATCAAGTTACAGTAAAAGCTTCCTCTAATCTGTTTTCTTAGCTGTATGTATCGGATTGAGCGGAATTTTCTTCCTGTAATTTCGCACGTTGAGCCTGCAGGAGACATTTTCCACAACATTAACGGGAGCTTTTCCAGCAAAAGAATCCTTCAGAGCGCATCAGGGCAAGATTAGCAGGAACTTTTCCTGTTCGTATTGTCAGGTGTCATTGCGCTGAAGTGGGAGCCGTGCCAAGCCGCGCAGATGGCTGCAGAGTAATCAAGTAACACGTGTGTTTCACTGAGTTCAACTTATATAGTTGACTGATTACGCAAAACATCCCGTACCCGCCGGATGAGCGGGACGGGATGCGTTATTCTACAGAAGAAAGCCCATGCGCTCCCGGGCTGTGCGCAGCACTTGTTCCGCGACCGGAGCCGCCTTCTCGGCGCCTTTTCGCAGGATATTCGGCACTTCGCCGGATTCGCGGATCTCGCGGTACTTTTGCTGGATTGGCTCGAGCACGGATACGACTACCTCGGCCAGCTCCTTTTTAAACGGCCCGTAGCCTTGGCCTTCGTACATAGCTTCGATCTCCGGAATGCTTTTGCCCGTAAAAACGGAGTAAATGCTGAGCAGGTTGCTCACTTCCGGTTTGCTGTCCGGATCGTACTTTACTTCGCGCCCGGAATCCGTTACCGCTCGGCTGATCTTTTTACGAATCACCGCCGGTTCGTCCAGCATCGCAATATAGCTGCCTGCGTTCGGGTTGCTTTTGCTCATTTTCTTCGAGGCATCGTCCAGGGACATAATTCTTGCGCCTACTTCAGGAATATAAGGCTCAGGAACGCGGAACGTATCGCCGAAGCGGTTATTGAACCTCTGCGCCAGGTCGCGGGTCAGTTCGATATGCTGCTTCTGGTCGTCTCCTACAGGAATCAGGTCAGCGTTGTACAGCATTATATCTGCGGCCATAAGCGAAGGATAAGTGAACAGCCCTGCCCCTACGGATTCCTTGCCTGCGGATTTATCTTTATACTGCGTCATCCGCTCCAATTCTCCCATATAGGTGATCGTCGTCAGCAGCCATCCCAAATAGGCGTGTGCCGGAACGTGCGATTGCAAGAACAGAATCGCCCTGTCCGGATCGAGACCCGCCGCCAAATAAAGCGCGGCCAGCGATTCCGTCTGCTCGCGCAGCGCCGCCGGATCCTGCGGCACAGTTATCGCGTGCAGGTCTACCACCATAAAGAAACACTCATAGTCGTACTGCATCTTTACATGGTTGCGCAGCGCCCCGATATAATTGCCGATGGTCAGAAAGCCGCTGGGCTGGATGCCGGATAATACTCTTTTGTCCATTGATAAAACCTCCTTGTCAGTGATTCCCGGTAAATACAAAAAGGCCTTCCGCCGAAAGGGACGAAAGACCGTGGTGCCACCCTAATTGTCTCCCTGCCAAGCCGGCCGGGAAACCTTGAGCTCCTGTAACGGGGAGAACCGTGCCGCCTACTTCCGCGCCCGCCGCGCCGGCGGACAAGCCGGATTTCGGCTTTAAGCTCGGAGGCCCATTCAAAGGCTCAGTCCCGCCGGTTTGCAGCGCCACCGGCTCTCTGTGGAGACTTTGCTGCCCTTTACTCTTCCTCGTCATCGCAATTTGTATTGTTACATATTATACCCGACTTCCAAACAATGTCAACTCTGCTTCCCGCCGGAAATAGTTGTCCTCTATTCCCGGCAAGCCGCATAGCTTATAATAATGATTACAAGAAGAAAACCCCTTCCAGACCTTTCAGAAAAGGAGTCACGCTCGTGCAAACTACTATATATCGGATTGGAATCAACATCAGCGCCGCGGTATGCCTGCTGCTTTTCCTTATTTTGACCGACCGCGGAATTTCCCTGCCCTCCTTGCCTTCTATCGATCTGCAGACCTTCAAAACCCTTTTTCTCAGCATCATCCTTGAAGCCTTCCCGTTCGTGCTGCTTGGCGTCGCCGTTTCCGCGGTGCTGCAGGTATTCGTCTCGGAGGAGACCATCCAGAGGTTCATTCCCAAAAATCCGGTGCTTGGCATTTTGTTCGCCTGCCTGATGGGGATTATTTTCCCTCTCTGCGAATGCGGGATGATTCCCGTCGTCCGCAGGCTGATGAATAAGGGAATGCCCGTGTATATAGCAATCGTCTTCATCCTTGTCGGCCCGATCATTAATCCGGTCGTATACGCCTCAACCTATATGGCTTTCCGCAGCAGGCCCGAAATCGCCTATTCCCGTATGGGACTGGCGTTCACGGCGGCAGTAATCATCGGGCTGGCCGTGTACCGGTTTGGTAAAATCATGCAGCCTCTGCGCACCGCAAACAGCGGCGGATTTTCCGGCAACGGGCAGGCGCGGCACCATCAGCACGAGAGCATTCACCCGCATTTGCACGCTCAGAGCGGCTCTCGCCCAGGCGACCCTCAGGCTCACACTCACGATCGCCACCGCCATTCGCACGCTGGCGGAGGGCAACACGCCTCGGGCGGCCATTCGCACGCTCACGGAGGCCGTCTGTCAGGGCTGCTGAGCCACGCCTCCGATGAATTTTTCGAGATGGGCAAGTATTTGATGTTCGGAGCTATTCTCACCGCCCTGATCCAAACCTGCGTTAACCGCGAAAGCCTCGTCTCCGTCGGACAGGGACCGATCGTTTCGCACCTGTTCATGATGGGCTTCGCCTACGTGCTGTCGCTTTGTTCGACTTCGGACGCTTTTGTGGCGTCATCCTTCAGCACTACGTTTACGGCCGGCTCCCTGCTAACCTTTCTCGTGTTCGGGCCGATGCTGGATATCAAAAGTACACTCATGCTGTTGTCGGTATTCCGCACCCGTTTCGTGCTGCTTCTTTTCCCTCTGGTTGCCGCGGTGGTATTAGCCGGATCCTTGGTCTTCGAAAGGTTTGTCCTTCATTAATTTGTCAGGAGTGGTACAATGTCCGCCAAAACTTTAAGCCTTCATCATCTTCTCAAAGGGGCCATCCTGCTCGGATTTGCCGTATACATCGCCTATCTTGCCAAAACGGACCGTATCCTTTACTACATAGCCCCACGGATGGCGGATTATGTGAAATGGTCTGCCGTCGCCTTTTACGCAATGGCTGTTTATCAAATCTATAGCGGGATCATCTCACTGTGGGGATCAAGAGAGCCGGACTGCGACTGCGAGCACCTTCCCTCCACTTCCGCGCTTAAAAACACGCTGCTGTACGGCCTGTTCGTGCTCCCCCTTGCTTTCGGCTTCCTGCTGCCCGACGCCTCTATGGGAAGCTCCCTCGCAGCCAAAAAAGGGATTAACCTGAACAGCGCAAGCAGCGTGAAATCCTCCTCCGCTTTGCCGGCCGGCAAAGGGGGAAATGGAGCGCCCGACGGCCAGTCCACAAAAAGCGCGGCTTCCGGCGCTTCGGATTTGGATGCCAATCGCAACGAGCTTTTTCCTTCGGACAAATTTACGGAGCACTACGCCAAATTTGCCATGCAGCTCTACCAAATGGGCACAGCCATTCCCGTAAAAGATGAGCTCTACATGGAAACGTTAACGACGATTGACCTCTACTTGAACCCTTTTATCGGCAAAAAAATGGAGATCAGCGGTTTTGTACACAGGGAAAATAATATGTCTCCGAATCAGTTTGTAGTAGGCCGCTTTGCCGTCTCCTGCTGCTCTGCCGACGCTTCGCCGTTTGGCGTACTGGCAGACTACAGCCGCGCTTCCGCCCTTCCGAACGACACGTGGGTGAAAGTTACCGGGACCATCGGGAAAACGAACTTCGAGGATAACGAAGTGATGCAGCTGAAGGTGGAAAAAGTGGAAAAAATCACTCCTCCCACCACGCAGTACGTATATCCGAACTATGATTTCGGCCGGTAATTTCATATAATGGAAGCGTTATTCATACTTTATTTGGCAAAGGAGTCTCTATAGCTGATGATCAAACAAGACATTTGGCAAGGCACCCCCGTGTACAAAATAAGCAATGAACTGCTGACCGTAACCTTATGCCCCGGCATCAACAACAACGTGATTTCCGTGTACGACCAGGTGTTGGACAGGGAAATGCTGCGCGTCCCGCCTTCCCCTCAGGAACTGAAGGACAATCCCATCCAGTACGGAACCCCGATCCTTTTTCCCCCGAACCGGATTCGCCAGGGCCGCTTTTCTTTCGACGGCAGAGAGTATCAATTTAACGTGAACCATCCGCAAGGCAACCATATCCACGGGCTGTTCCGCACTCAGCCGTGGCAAGTGACGGGAACCGGCGAGCAATCGGGAAGCGCTTCCATCACCTGTGAAATCCGCACCCGGGATTATGAGAATGTGCTTAGACAGTATCCACACTCTTTGAAGCTGGAGGTCACTTACGAGCTGAAAGGATCTTCACTTGTGCAAAAGCTCGCCGTTACCAACGAGGGAGACGCCACAGCACCGATCGGATACGGCTTGCATACATGGTTCCTGCTGGGCGGCGAGCCCGACCGCTGGACTTTGCAGCTCCCCGTATCGGGAATATGGGAATTGGACGAACAGAATATTCCGACAGGGCAGATTGCCGGGCTGGGTATGTACGAGGGACTTGCACAAGGATTGAACCTCAAGGGACAGAATATGGATACCGTTTTCCAAATCGGGAACAATCCGTGCCTGGCCGTCCTCTCCGGTCCGGATTGTGATATCCGTTACAGCGGCTCTGACGATTTCAAGCATTGGGTCATCTACACCAAGGGAGAGGCCGATCAGTTTATTTGTCTCGAGCCCTACACATGGGTAACGGATGCGCCGAACGTCGATCGGGACTATTCGACTACCGGAGTTATCGGTTTAGAGCAGGGCGCTTCACGGCTTTTCGAGGTAACCTTGGAAGTTGTACATAAGTAAAAGACATTGTTGTGTGCCGCGCTGCAGCCGCCAAAATCCTGCCGGGACAAGCTCAGCAGTCAGAATACCTTCGGCATCATACCCGGACTTTTGGGCATCGGGCAACAGCCTGCTGAGACAAACTCAGCAGGCTGTTTTGTGCAGGCAGTACCCGTTCGTCATCCCGCCAACGTATTGGGAGCTGCGGCAGGTACATCTTTTTTCTCCCTGAACAGGGCAAAACCGAACAAAGAAGCCAGCATCTGCTGAAACAGCATTCCGATAATGACAGGCATAGCCACAGTGGGCGGAAAATACGCAATCGCGAGGACGGCACCCGCGCTGATGTTACGCATGCCGCAGTTAAACGTCATGGTGACGGCCAGCTCCCTGCTCCATTTTAGCGCCCTCGACAGCAAGTAAGCCCCCATATATCCGGCCGCGACAACGGCAACAATCAGAATCCCCGTCCAGACCAGTTTCGCTGACATTTGGGTCAGATAAGGCGAGATTACCGCGCTGTTGATGATAATGACCGCCGCCAATCCCACCTTTGATAAAGGAGCCAGCGCGGGGCCCCAACTCTTCTTGATCTTTCCGGCCGTCCATTGATTCAGCAGCATCCCAAGTATGGAAGGCGCGACAACCATAATGAGCAGGCCTTTCATCATTCCCCACACGTCCATCTGCACCTCGGCCCCAACCATAATGGACAGAATGCCCGGCACGATAAAAGGCGACAGCAACGTGTCGATCAGAATAATGGAAAGCGTGAGGGCAATATGACCTCTATAGATCGAAACCCACATAAAGCTGACGATGCCGGTAGGAACCGCGAGCAGCAGGACGAGCCCCGTTACGAGCAACGGATCCCCAGGCAAAAACAGCTTGCCCATCCCCCACGCGGCAAGAGGCATAATACCGTGAAGCAGCATCAGCGATACTATAATGGGAAAAGGCTGCTGCAGCGCCCGCTGCAAATCCTTAAAATTCAGGCTCAAGCTTCCGTTCAAAGTAATAAACCCGAAAATCCACGGAACCAGAAAGGTCAGATGTTCGATCCGATAGGCCAAAAGGATTCCGATGAACACACTGCTCGGAGTAATCAGCGGCATCCATTTTTCAAGCGTTTTGTTCAGCTTCTGCAGCAATGGATTCTCCCCATTCCGTTCGTTTTTTCCATTATCTCACACAAAGGAGATAAGTAAAGGGAAAGATACACCGGCTTGTAGCGTGTTTCAAAAGTCTATTCATCTTGCCCCAGTATGGTCAAAATTACCAATTTCTTATATGAGTAACATTTCCAAACTGGTTTATACTACCTATCACAGGAGGTGATTATAATGGGTCAAGGTCAAGGGCGCCAAGGTGGCGGCGGCAACCAGAATATTCTGGTAGTTCCTCAAGCTAACCAAGCTTTGCAGCAGTTGAAATATGAAGTTGCACAAGAGTTGGGTATTCAGATCCCTCAAGACGGCTATTACGGGTACATGGCTACTCGCGATACAGGTGCGATAGGTGGTCATATGGTACGTCGTATGGTCCAAATCGCTGAACAACAACTTGCTGGCATGTTCGCCAGATAGTCGATTCCTCCATACTTAACGTTCAAAGTGGCCCTTCACAGGCCACTTTCTTTCATGGACAAAACTCCCAAATGCGGATTGATGCCATGGTCCCACTCCCCTACACAAAAAAAAGCCTCCTCACCCTGATGTGACCCCTGTCAAGTAGACAGCTATTAAAAAGAACTTTTAAGCAGCCTGAGTCTTGTATTCATAAGGACTCAGGTTGTTTAATTTTTTCTGGAAACGTTCATTGTTATAAAAATGGATATAACGTTGAACAGCGTGCTTTACTTGTTCAACCGAATGAAAGGAATAAAGATCAAAGCACTCTGACTTAAAATGACTGAAAAAGTTCTCCATACATGCATTGTCCCAACAGTTTCCTTTTCGGGACATGCTACCTTTCATATGGTATCGTTTAAGCAAGTTGTTAAATTGACGAGACGTGTACTGGAAGCCTTGGTCGCTATGCAGGAGGATCCCTTTCACATTCCGTTTTCTCTTTGCCTTCCTGATCGTGTCAAACACCAGCTTTAAATCGTTTCTGCGACTGATGTGGTAGGCTACAATCTCATTGTTGTACAGGTCTTTAATCGCAGACAAATAAAGTTTCTGTCCATTGAAAATTAGATAAGTAATATCGGTTACCCACTTCTCATTTAGATTAGAGGCTGTAAATTCCCGGTTAAGGTGGTTGTCCGAGATAACGTAAGCCTCTTTCTTGCCGTAGTAAGGTCTTTTCTTTCGAATGACTGCCTTTATCCCTAGCTCTCGCATGAGCCTTTGCACACGCTTATGGTTGAGGTGCAGCCCATGTTTCCGCATAAGCCAGACCTTTACACGACGGTATCCATAAATCCCTTTCAATTGTCCATGGCATTCTAACATTTTCCCTTTAATTGCCTCGTCTTCCCGTTGTTTTTGGGACACAAATGTCTGTCGTTTTTTCCATCTATAGAAACCACTTCTGGACACTTGGGCCAGCTCACATAGCAAGATGACATCGTAACCCTTGCTGGCTAATTCCTGGATAATGGCAAACTTTTTACCGCTTTGTACAGCATCCATGCCTCCTTTCACATTTTTAAGAGCTTTTTTAGCAGTTCATTCTCCGCTTCAAGACGTTTCAGCTTCACCTCCGGATCTTCGGGTCGTGTTCTCGGTCTGCCTTTTCCAGGGCCATTTGCTTTTCCCCGTTTTTCCTCAAGCCCCTTTATGCCCTCTGCCTCAAAATTCTTCACCCACCGACGAACAAGGGAAGGGTCAATCGCTAATTCCCTCGCTACGGTCTTATAGCCCATTCCTTCTTTAAGATAAAGGTCTACTGCCTTTTTCTTGAATGCAACATCGTATGTTCTCGCTATTTCGCCCATAGAAAAAATCCCCTCCACAATAGACATAGTAAATGGCTTTCTTTTTTCTGTCTACTATGAGGGGATCGTATCACCCCGACAGGATGAAAAGGAAGGCTCAACGTCGTATGTAATAAGATAGAATAATGGCTAAAACTTATCTCTCTGTTCTTGAACTCAAAGCCGAGGTGCCTACAGCGGCCATATTGTAATTCGATTCAAACTGAACACTGGCATTCAACGCGCCTTGTCTTACAGCAAAATCGAAACAAATCTCACCGTGCGTCCACTTTCTCTTAAAAACCAGGGACTCCACCGCCATCTTCCGGAAGGAAACCTGTTGGATAGCGGACAAACCGCTCTGTGTCTTTCTGACCTCGCCGCCCGTGCTCTCGAAAAAATGCCTGACTCCAAACTTTCCGATAATGTTGTTGCGGATTTGCACAAAAACCGTGCCGGAATCCACAACCGACAATTCATCGCCAATCTCTCTAAACACGACATCTAGCTGCCTAGCCAATGGCAACTGCTCAAACATTAAATCCCTCCATTTTTTTTGGAATGCTGTCGATGCTGTGAAATTCTACCTGGTGTAGTACTAATATACTGCGTCACTCGGCCCAATTTCAACATATTTTCACAAAAAGTGAGGTTAAGTTGGAATAATATTTTCCACAAGACTTTTATTGTGAAAAAAATGTCCATTTTTTATCGTTATTTATAAGTTTGTGTAAATTCACTTTGCTGGCCATGTCAGTTTAAGACCTGGTTCAGTAATAAGCAGCTTAAGCCGGGTTAAAGGTGATAAAGGAAAAAAAATCCGCTAAAATATCGGGAAATAAATCGTATTAAGGTTGTCCGGATCCAGCATGTCTGCGTCGAACTTCCTTACTTCTCGTCCAGCACCTCTGCGTTAAATTCGATGATGTTATTGTCGGGGTCCAGCACGTAAATCTGCGGGAATCCAGCCCTTGCGTGCGGCCTGGCATCAGGCTCCAGTCCGCATTGCCGCAGCCAGTCCAACGTCTCCCGGTAGCTCCGCACCCGGATAGCGAAGTGGCCGTCCCTCGTGTTTATCGGTCCCTGCCTTAATGTTTCGCCGTCGTGCCGGATCAAGTGAAGCTGCTGACCCGTGTCACCCACGGCAAACCAGGCCCCTGCGAAATCGAAGTCCGGCCTGTCAAGCTCTTGCAGACGGATAATGTCCCTGTAAAAAGATTTGGACTTCTCCACATCACGCACATCAAGACTAACATGATGCAGCCCTTCTATTCGAAACATTACGGCAACCTCCCCGCGCGGAAGCGCATGAAATCTCATGAGAGCGAAATATATTCCTTTTGCAGTTCAATCAGCTTGGAAATGGCAATGCCAGTGCCCGCATGGATATCAAGCAGCGTGCTCTTGGGGTGCTTTTTCAAATAATCCCTCACCTCATGGTACAGAGCTTCCTGCTCCTGCGAGCACTCCGGACAGTAGCTTTTAGCGGCTTTGACAAAAATCTTTCCGCATACTGTGCAGTTTTCAATATTCATTATCCATAACCTCACTTGTAGCGTGGAGAGCAAAAGACGCTTTCTCTCCAAGTATTGTTATTTAGAAAGCACCTGGCGCCAGAGTCCTGTCTAAACCTTCAAATCCTCGATAACCGCGTTGAACTCGTGCACGTCGGCGATGGTCAAATTGACTGCATCCTGCCAAAATTCCGGCTGAGTCAGGTTCACTCCCAAATGCTTCAAGGCCAGCTCTTCCACCGTCATACTCGCCGTGTCGCGCAGCAGCGCCTCGTACTTTTGCTCAAAACCTGCTCCTTGCTTGATCGCGGCCGCATAGATCCCTGTACTGAACAAGTAGCCGAACGTGTACGGGAAATTGTAGAAAGGCACGTCTGTGCTGTAAAAATGCAGCTTTGCCGCCCAAAAGTGAGGGTGATATTGACCCAGCGCATCCTGGAAAGCTTCCTTCTGGGCATCCACCATCAGACCGTTCAGCTTTTCCACGCTGACAAGGCCTTTGCGGCGCTCCTCATAGAAGTTCGTTTCAAAAATAAACCGCGCGTGGATATTCATGTAGAATACGATCGAGCGGCTGATTTTGTCATCCAGAAGGTTCAGCTTCTGCATCGGATTGGCGGCCGCTTTTACCACTGCGTCGGAAACGATCATCTCGGCAAAAGTTGAGGCCGTCTCCGCGACATTCATCGCATACTGCTGGGCCAGCGCCGGCATGTCCGTCATCACATGCTGGTGGTAACCATGCCCAAGCTCATGGGCCAAAGTGGACACATTGGAGGCCGTGCCGGAGTAAGTCATAAAGATTCGGGTCTCCCCTTTCACCGGAAAAGAGGTGCAGAACCCGCCGGGTCGTTTGCCGGGGCGGTCTTCCGCCTCAATCCAGCGGTCTTCGAAAGCGCGCTGCGCAAAATCGGCCATCTTCGGAGAGAAGCGCTTGAACTGGTCGTAGATCAGCTGGGCCCCTTCGGCATAAGAGATTGTGCCGCCGGATTCGCCCACAGGAGCCTCGACATCGTTCCAGTCCAGCTTCTCTTTGCCGAGCAGCTTGGCTTTCTTGTTCATATAGTCTGCGAACACCGGCTTGTTGCGGCTAATGACATCCCACATCACCTGCAGCGTTTGTCGGGACATCCGGTTGAGCGCGAGCGGCTCCTTATGCACGCTGTCCCAGCCTCTCCGGTCGTACACCTTCAAACGGAAACCGGCCAGCCGGTTCAATGCTTCCGCGCAAAAATCGGCCTGCTCCGCCCAAGCCCGCTCCCAACGCTCGAAAAGCTCGTGACGGACCGCCGCTTCGGGATGCAGCAGCTTGTTGAAGAACTGTCCTGCCGACAGCTGTCTGGTCTCTCCGTCCTCTTCATAAGGGATTTTGATGCCCGCCACAGTTGTATCATACACATTGTTCCACGCGTGATAGCCGTCTACGGAAAGCTCGTTGATTAGCGATTCCATCTCCGGAGACAGCTTTTCGGCGGCGAGTTTTCTTCTTTCGTTGAGCGCAAACCGGATTGCACTGAGCTCATTGCTGTTCATCCATTCCGCCCATTGTCCGTCCGGCACAGCGTCCAGAAGCTGGTCCATCCGAGTCAGCGAAGAAGCGTATTCGGCACGCATGCTCTGGACTCGGCCGCCGAGCAGGATCGCTTTCTTATCCTTGTCGTTCTGGGCGGCCAGGCAGGCGCAGAAGGATCCCGCTTCTTCCAGTTTCACGAGTATGGTTTGCAAATTTTGAGCCAAAGCGGCCAGTTCCCGCACCGACTTCAGCTGCTCTGCCTTGGTGCCGTTTAACGCCTCGCGGAAGGAGGCAATTTCCTGATCCAACGAGTCAAGAAAGGTTTCGAATTGTGCCGAATCGCTTCCTCCGGGAAAAATCGTATCCAGGTTCCAGTTTGCATCCAATTGGTTTTTCATAAAACGACTCACCTTTCCGTATGCAGACGTTTTGAATTTCGCGGACAAAATTTGGAATTCCGAAAACAGGGTTTGATTCCGTGTGCACTTTTGTGTTAGATTCAGGAAAGCAATCCCGTAAAGAAAGGATGAGGATCCATGAAGCCGCTGCAAATTTCACCCGAAACGGCGCAAAAGCTCGCCAATAAGCTGAATGTGCCTTTGGAACATTTAATGCATATGCCGCAGCATATTCTAATGCAAAAACTGGCCGAGCTAGCCAAAGAAGACAAAGCAGGACAAGACGGCGGGACGGATCAGTAAAGGAAACCGCCATGATCCCTTTTGAAAACGCGTGGCCTTACGAAACGGTTATGGGAGACATCTATGTACACGAATGCCCGTTTTGCGGGAAGGCGAACGTGCTGCTTCCCTTGAGGCCCAAGGAATTAAAGAGTATCCGCGAAGGCCGCAAGAAGCTGCTCGTCTTTCCCTGCTGCCATAATAAGATCACATTGGTAGACAATGACTCCGACTATTTGCTGGCTGACCGTCCGGTCAGGAAGAAATAACCATCCGGAACCGCAAACGCTGAAACCCACCGAAGCTGCAATTACAGTTAAAGCGGGACTCGGCGTTTTGTTATTCCCGCGGACGTCATCCCTGCAGCTTCATCTCTTCAGGCAATTCCATCCGCTTCTCGATCATCTCTTCCCTCGCGGCGCTCCACTGCTCCTTGCAGGCTCTGATCATCGCGGCATCCATAATGCTCTTGTCGTTAATGACACGTCCGTACCATCTGACCGCTTCCTTGAAATCGCCGGTTCTGCGGCTCAGCTCCCCGATCAAATACATCAGCTTTGCGTTGTTGACATCGAGCCCTTCGTACTCGAATACGGCAATGTACCGTTCCAAAGCGTAGCGTAGGAAACGATCCTCCTGCTCTTTGTCCTCCCGGTAGCGGTAGAGCCATGCGATATGGTGAAGAAGCCCGGCTACGACGCGGTCCTTCTCCGAATTCAGCTGTGCACAGACGAGTGCAAGCTTGTAAACCGCCAAGGCGTCCTCCCAGCTCCGCTCCCCTCCGTAATCCTTCATCGCCCACCGATTGCCGATTTTTTCCCGAAACAGCTCCCTTTGAAGGGGATTGATAGCGGTGCCGGAATGCTCCGTGGAGGCATAACCGCAGGCGGGACACACCCTCACCACATAGTAATCGGGATTAAAATCCTTGTAGTGTACGCAAAAATCGGTGTCTGTCTTCACGCTCTTTTTAAAGCTGGGGCGCACTTTCATCGTTTGAAAGGGAACCTCGCACATAACGCAGCGGATTGTGACGGGATATAACGGGTCTACCATGGTGTGCACGCCCTTTGGACAAATAAATTAATGTTTATTGATAAAATGGGAAGCAGGCCCCGAAAGACGTTCCAGGACGACTTCACTCTTGTAGGCATCCAGCCCGGCCTCGGCCAGCGCTTCTTTCATGCACTGGAGCCAATTGTCCGCCTTCTCGCGGTCTATCTCGAAAGGCAGGTGCCTTGCTCTCATCATCGGGTGCCCGTACTGCTCGGAGTAAAGCATCGGACCGCCCAGAAACTGGGTGAGGAACAGATACTGCTTCTCCATTACGGGACGGATATCGCCCGGAAATAGAGGGGACAGCACGGCATTCTCCTGCACCTTCGGATAGAAGGCCTCCACCACCCGCCGGACGGTGTCCGCGCCTCCGATCCACTCGTATATTGTCTGTCTGCTCTCCTCTGTCATGTCTATCTTCCTTTACTTTCAAACTAACCCCGGGCAAAGTGAACAGAAGCTTCGCAGCTTGTTCCGGATACTTCGCGGGGACAGCCAAAATTTAAAAAAAGATGCTAATGCGGACATTAGCATCGGCGTTAAAATTACATCTTGCGCTCGAGATCTTCTTCCTTGGCATTCATTTCCCTGATCACATAGATGAACCCACAAACGAGAAGTCCGGTTACAATCGCTGCCATTACGGATCCCTCCAATGCTTTATCGGTCCATTAAGGAATGGATAGTCTTATTGTAACATATTTTTGCCGGGATTCCAGTAGGCATGTCTGTCCCGGCCGGAACATAAATATAATTCAGCCAAGACAAAGCGACTCGGAAAGAAGGATGGTAATGGGGAAAAATCGGGTTACCCTTGTGCATTGGGCTGGCCTCTTGACTTTCGGAGTGGCCGCGATGCTCCTGCTGTTTCCGGAACAAAGCCTGCACGCCGCGCTGCGCGGAGTTTCTATATGGTGGGACGTGCTGTTTCCCGCCCTGCTGCCCTTTCTGGTCATATGCGAGGTTATGCTGGGCTTCGGAATCGTCCATTTTTTCGGCACTCTGTTCGATCCGATGATGAGGCCGCTATTTCGCGTTCCCGGAATCGGCGGCTTTGTGATGGCTATGGGCTTCGCCTCCGGCTACCCGGTGGGCGCGAAGCTGGCCTCCAAGCTGTGGGAGCAGAAACTGGTCACCCGCGATGAGGGGGAGCGGCTCGTCGCTTTCACAACGACCTCCGATCCGATATTCCTGATCGGTGCCGTTTCCGTCGGCTTTTTTCATAATGGCGGCCTTGCCGTCCTGCTTGCGGCGGCGCACTACGGCTCAGCCCTGCTGCTCGGACTGCTCATGAGGTTCCACGGCAGCCGGGAGATCCATCGTAAACCGGCGGGCGTCAAATCGGACCGCTCCCTTCTTTTCAACGCTTTGAGAGCGATGCACCGGGCCCGGCTCGCCGACGGCCGGGACCTTGGCACTCTGCTGCGGCAGGCTGTGCAATCGTCGCTTCAGCTTATTTTTGTCATCGGGGGGTTGGTGGTCTTCTTCTCCGTTGTGCTCGAGGTCCTGACCGCGGGAGGAATCATGCGGCTCCTCTACGTCTGCGTCAGCTCGGTGCTGCACATGACCGCCATACCGCAAGCGTTGTCCGAAGCGGTCGTGAGCGGCCTGTTCGAAGTGACGCTGGGAGCCAAAGCCGCAGGACAATCCGGGGCGGCCATTTCGCTGCAGCATAAAGCGGCCATTGCCGCTTTTGTCCTGTCCTGGGGCGGCCTTTCCGTCCATGCGCAGATCATCTCCCTTGTCAACCACACGGGCATGCGCTACGTCCCTTTTTTGCTCGCCCGATTGATTCATGGTCTGTTGGCAGTGGTAATGGTATATATATTATGGAGGCCGCTTCGGTCCCTGATGGCCGTGCAGCCCGCTTTTCTCCCGGAGGATTTGACATCTTCGTCTTTTCCGTCCCTCCTCCCCCCGCTGCTTACGCTTTCGGGAACGCTGATGATCGGAGTTCTTGCGCTGATTCCGGTTCTTCACCTCATTTATGCTTTGTTCAGTCGCACCGTCCTCATGCTTCACCGACAAAAAAACAAACTATAGTTTATTGGAGTGGAATCTATGAGCAATCTTAGCTTGCCGCCGTCCCTGCAGCCTTTAGCCGAGATCGCCTATAATTTGTGGTTCAGCTGGAACGAAGAGGCATTGTCCTTATTCCGGGAAATCGATGCAGAACTATGGGAACAAGTGCACCACAATCCGGTTCAGCTGCTGTCCGAGATGCCTCCCGCCGAGATCGACCGTTTGAGCGAAAATACACTATTTTTGGATAAACTCCGGCAGGTAACCGCTGTATGGGAAAATTACCGCGCCGGCGCCGCCTGGTTCCGGATAGCTCACCCACAATACGCCGTACATACCATCGCTTATTTTTCCGCAGAATTCGGTTTCCATGAGTCGCTGCCGATCTATTCCGGGGGGCTTGGCGTCCTCGCGGGAGACCACTGCAAAGCGGCCAGCGACCTGGGCGTGCCTTTGGTGGGAGTCGGGCTTTTATATAAAGAAGGATATTTCAAGCAAAAAATAGATAGCGAGGGCAAACAGAGCGCGGAGTACCCGAGCTACGATTTTTCCAGGCTGCCGGTGTGCCCCGCCAAATATAAAGATGAAGATGTCTTCATTTCATTGGAAATGCCCGGCAGAACGCTCCACGCCCAGGTATGGATGGTGCGGGTCGGCACGGTTCGCGTGTATTTGCTAGATACGGACCTGAGCAGGAACAGGCCTGAGGACAGGAGGCTTACTTCCCGCCTGTACGGGGGCGACCATGAGCTGCGCCTGCAGCAGGAAATGCTTCTCGGCATCGGCGGAATGAGAGCGCTTCAAGCGGCGGGCATCCGGCCTAAAATGTGCCACATCAACGAAGGGCATGCCGCTTTCCTGTCTTTTGAAAAAATCAGGGAGCTTATGCTCTCCGGCAACTCTTTCGATACGGCTTTTGAAGCCGCCAAAGGGAGTACGACGTTTACCACGCATACTCCCGTGCCGGCGGGACATGACGCTTTTTCCCCTGCACTCTTGGAGCATTATTTTCGGCCCTTTTTTGACCGGTATCAGCTGAATGCTGGAGATTTTCTCAAACTGGGAATGGACTACAAGCGCAATGTGTTCAATATGACGTATTTGGCGCTGAACACGGCCTCCTTCTGCAACGGGGTGAGCAAGCTGCACGGCCAGGTGTCGAGGGAGATGTTCCGCGAATTTTACGGCTGCATCGAACCGGAAAGCGTCCCGATCCGCTCGGTTACGAACGGAGTACACGGAGGTACCTGGACGGCCCCCGAGATCAAGAGGCTTTATGCCGAGTCGGCAGGCAACTCGCACGATAATGCAAATTCCGGGGATGTTGTGGGCCGCGCGGCGTCGTATTCGAATATCCCGGACGACCTGCTGAGGGAGACTCATGCAGGATTGAAGCGGCAAATGATGGAGGAAGTCCGCAGACGGCTTAAGGTTCAATATGCGAGGAACAACGAAACGCAAGCTCACATAGACGCTGTGGACAGCGACCTGTCCGGAGAGGAGTTGACGGTCGGCTTCGCGCGTCGGTTCGCCACTTACAAGAGGGCTAATCTGCTTTTCAGCGATCTCCCCCGCCTGGAGAGGCTGCTGAATGATCCTGAACGTCCGCTGCGGTTTATTTTTGCAGGAAAAGCCCATCCGGCGGACCTGCCGGGTCAGAGCTTCATACAGCAGATTTACCAGTACTCCCGCATGGACGCTTTCAGGGGCAAAATCGTGCTGGTGGAAAACTACGATATGGAGCTCGCGCGGTTTCTGGTTCGGGGCGTGGATGTGTGGCTCAACAACCCAGAACGTCCTTTGGAAGCGAGCGGCACGAGCGGCCAAAAAGCGGCGATGAACGGAGTGGTCAATCTCAGCGTGCTGGACGGCTGGTGGGAGGAAGGTTACGACGGGAGCAACGGATGGGCCATTGGCGGAGACGGCTTGGGCGATGCGGAGTCGCTTTACAAACTTTTGGAGGAGCAGGTTATTCCGTTATATTACGGCGCTTCTTCCCCATCCCCCCAGTGGGTCGGCTTGATGAAGCGGTCAATGGAAACGCTGGCCCCCGTGTACAATACGGAACGCATGGTAAAGGAATATGTGGAAAAAGCCTACATTCCCGTCATTGAGAGGTCCGCACGCCTTGAGCATAACCGTTATGCCCTGGCAGAGCAGCTCGGAAAGTATAAACGGTTCATCCGTGAGAATTGGCGGAATGTGGCCATTCTAGGAGTCGACGACGATCCCGCGAGCAGCTATGCCTTCGTCGGGAAAGGGTCTGGCGGAAGCCCGGCTGGCGCTGGCACAGGCGGCGGTGGTGGCTTAAGCGGCAGCACGGTCGCAGCGGGCTCAGGCAGCGGTGGTGGCTTAAGCGGCAGCTTAATCGCAAAAGTGTCAGCCGTAGAAGGCTTAAACAGAGCCTCTCTCTCCTCCCCGGCGGCGGATGGCACCCCTCCGAAAAAGGTGACGGCCAGAATCAGATTCGGCCCCGTTTGGTACAAAGATACTTCTGTCGAAGTCATCTACTACGAAGAAGTGAAAGCCGGGGTTTGGAAGCCTGTCATTGCTGTGATGGAGCTCTCGCACATCCATGACGGTGTCTGCGTGTACGTGGCGGAGGTGCCCTCGCATTTGAAGCATGGGCCGCATTTTTCCGTGCGTGTCCGTCCGGTGTCACCGAATTTCAGCGATTCTTTCGAGCTGCCGTTGATTACGACCACATAGTGTGCATAGGCCAAATGTATCGGCACATACATGGCGGTTGCACATGGACAAAAGCCTGTTTAAAGCGCTACAATCCGGCGGCCGAATTCATTGATACATGACATGCCGGTTACGCGCCCATCCACACACTATGGCTTTAGCCGGGGGAATTCCTCCGGCTTTTTTCACGTTCATACTAGCACATTGTATTATAGGCACATTTTGATTATGATGGAGAGGACTGCACCACAACGACTATCAGCCTAGGAGGTACAATCTTGAATTATCATGTTGTCGATCGCGGGGATGAGGACTCTATCCGTTTAGCCGAAAAATTTCATAAGCTTGTTGAGTCTTTCGGGTGGAATCACAATGAGGAGAATCCGGAAATCGTGCTTTCGATCGGCGGGGATGGTACTATGCTGCGGGCTTTTCATAAGTATATCAGCCAGTTGGAATGCATAGCGTTTGTCGGTATCCACACGGGCAAGCTCGGTTTTTTTGCCGATTGGCAGCCGGAGGATCTGGAGCATCTTGCATACTTGATGCATGAAAAGACGGCGGAAGCCCAGATCGTCAGATACCCTCTGGTTGAGATCGAAATCCGGACTAGTTCCGGTGCGATTGAAACCCACCTCGCCCTTAATGAATTCACGTTAAAAGGCATCGAGGAAACTTTGGTTGCGGAGCTTCATGTGAACGATGTGCCTTTCGAAAGCTTTCGCGGCGACGGCATCTGCATATCCACCCCTTCAGGCAGCACCGGCTACAACAAAAGCTTGGGCGGGGCGATGCTGCACCCTTCCATCGAAGCGATCCAGATCGCCGAAATCGCCTCGATCAATAACCGCGTATACCGGACGCTCGGATCATCGATGATTCTGCCAAAGCATCACCATTGCGACATTTATCCGAAGGAGCACCAAATGCTGCTCATTTCCCTGGACCATAAATATATCCAGCGGAGCGATATTGAGTCCGTACGGACGATGGTCTCGGCGTCCACAAAGGTGAGATTTGCTCGATACCGTCCACATCCTTTCTGGAACCGCGTGAGGGATGCTTTTGTCGGGTGCAATGTGAAGTAAAGCGGACTCATTATGATGAAAGGAATCAATGTGTACCTTTATTTGACCATGGTATGTGCTTGTTCGGTGGATGCGGAAGCGCAAGTAGGTAAGGTTGAAGTAATGAATGACGCCGCAACACTAAAAACAATTTAAATAACGCCCTCTGAGTCCGCTTTTCCTCTGCCCTAGGCTAATGGTAGGAGCATGCCAGCCCCAATCGGGACTACTCACCCTGGAGAAGTCGCCATGCTGGGCGTACACAGAAAGAGCCCCACTCCTACACTATGGAGAAGGGCTCTTTGTAAGATCAAGCCGGGGTGTTCTCTTTCTCTTTCTCACGAGAGCTGTAATTATCCTTGGCATTTTCTTTAGCGTTGTCGCTAGCGCCGGCCTGCTACTTCACGTGCTGCTTCGAACCTTTTGCGCTGGCCTGCTCCTGCACATGCTCCTTCGCGCCAGCCTGCTCCTTCACGTGCTTCTTACCGCTATTAGCATTGGCCTGCTCCCTCTCGTGCTCCCTGCCGCTATTCGAGCCTCCAGAGCTCGCTCCGGCCTGTTCCTTGCCGCCCCCCGCCTTGCCGGGGACTTTCTCGATAATAAAATAAGGGCAGCCAAAATTGCAGTATTCATTCAAATAGTCCTGTAAACTCGCAATGCTGTTTTCTTTGGTCGCCTTAGGGTGGTTTTCTTTAAAAAAACCTCTCAGCCGAAGCTGGTTATAGCCCCAGTCCCCGACAATATAGTCATAACGCTCCAACACTTCGCTAAACCGTTCCTTAAAAGCATCCGGCTTCCACCCGTCGCGGTAATCCGTGACGACTTCATAGGTTTTGCCTGCGATCTGATACATGTGACACCTCCTGGGTGGTTTTACGCTTTCCGGGCGGACTGAACCTGTTCATGGGCGTGATAGGAGCTGCGCACCAGCGGACCGGATTCCACATGGCTGAAGCCGCGCTTCATACCTTCCTCTTTGAGCTCCGCAAACTGCTCGGGGGTGTAATATTTTTTCACTGTGAGGTGGTTGGGCGTAGGCTGCAAATATTGGCCGATCGTCATGATGTCGCAGTTCACGGCTCTCAGATCGTCCATCGTTCGCAAAATTTCGTCCCACTCCTCCCCTACTCCGATCATGATGCTGGATTTGGTGGGAATGGCAGGGTAGCTTTTTTTGGCCCGGTCAAGCAGCTCCAGAGATCTCGCATATTTCGCTTTGGAACGGACACGGTCCGACATTCTTTCCACGGTCTCGATGTTATGGTTGAGGATATCCGGCTTGGCCTCCATCACCACACGCAGTGACTCTTCGTTCCCCATAAAATCCGGAATCAGCACTTCCACACTGCACATCGGAAGCTTGCGGCGGACCGCCTTGATCGATTCGGCAAAAATAGAGGCGCCCCCATCCTGAAGATCGTCACGAGCTACGGAAGTGATCACGCAGTGCTTCAGCATCATCTGCTCCGCCGCTTCCGCCACGCGCTCCGGCTCCTGCAGGTCAAGCTCGGTAGGCAGGCCGCTCTTCACGGCGCAGAAACGGCACGCTCTTGTGCAAATATCCCCCAGAATCATGAATGTAGCCGTGCGGTTGGCCCAGCATTCGTGTATATTAGGGCATTTCGCTTCCTCGCAGACGGTGTGCAGCGTTTTGCTCCGCATCATGCTTTTCAGTTCTTTGAAATTTTCGCCTTGCGTGAGTTTTATCTTTAACCAATCGGGTTTTCTTTCACTGGTAATGGCCATAAGCTACCCTTCTCTCTTTTGGATAAAAAGCTCTGTTCGGGCACGGAAAGTAAGTTGGAATCAAGCCTTTTGACTCTTCTGCACTTTCTTGCATAATTTTCGGCCGTTCTTGTAATGTATTATACCAAAAAAGCTGAAACAGTCCACAACAACGGCAAAGTTCAGTTAAGTACCGGAGGATGCACGCCCATCCCAGACCCAAAAATCCGCTACGTTAGAGCATTTCCCAGCTAATCCGCCAGATAGAGGTGGAGGATATCCGGGCTGATATGTTAAACTAGACAAGGAATTAATTCAGCTGGAAAATGAGGAGATCGCCCCTATGAAAGATTTGGAGACTCTACTTGGACGGGTGCGGTCCGGAGAACTGCCGGTTGAGGAAGCAGCGGGCCTCATAGCCGCTCTGACGACTACCGGTGATAGGGTGGAGGATCTAGGATTCGCCCAATTGGACGTGGACCGCGAAGCAAGGACAGGCTTTCCGGAGGTCATCTTCGGGGAAGGAAAGACGCCTGAGCATTTGACTGCCATTTTTAACAAGCTCATGGAACATTCGGACCGGGTACTGGCGACAAGGATCGATCAGGGCAAGGCCGAATACGTGCTCTCCCAAATTGACGGAATCACATACCACAAAGCCGCCCGAGCCTTAACCTGGTTCAAGAAGCCGATACTGGCCGTGCACGACGGATATGTCGCTGTGGTATGTGCGGGCACTTCGGATCTGCCGGTCGCGGAAGAAGCGGCTTTGACGGCGGAATGTATGGGAAGCCATGTGGAAAGAGTGTATGATGTGGGGGTAGCCGGCATCCACCGCCTGTTTCGCAGGCTTGATGTAATCAGGGGAGCCAATGCGATAGTCGCGGTGGCGGGGATGGAAGGCGCACTGGTCAGTGTGGTCGGCGGCCTCGTGTCCAAACCCGTGGTAGCGGTACCGACCTCCATCGGCTACGGGGCCCATTTACAAGGGATTGCTCCGCTGCTCAGCATGCTTAACGCCTGTGCTCCGGGTGTTGCGGTTGTCAACATCGATAATGGGTTCGGGGCGGGGTATTACGCAGGCCTAATTAATAAAAATATGTCAGAAAGGTTGTGAAACTGTTGCGTATTCTTTTTTTCGACTGCTTCTCCGGCATTTCCGGGGATATGACATTAGCCGCCTTGGTGGACGCGGGCGCAGACCGGGCTTACATAGAAGAAGAGCTGCAGAAAATCAAGCTGGAGCCTTACACCATTGAATGGAAACGCGTAAACAAAAAAGGAATCTCCGCCATGAAAGCGGACGTGCTGCCGGATCCCGAGCATCCGCCTACCCGCCACCGCCATTATTCGGAGATCGTAAAGGTGATTGCCCAAGCGGGATTTAATGAAAGAGTGACCGCGCTAAGCCTGGCTATCTTCGCCAAAATTGGCGTAGCGGAAGCGAAAATCCACGGCATCCCCGTGGAAAAGGTGCATTTTCACGAAGTAGGAGCGATCGACTCCATCGTTGACGCTGTCGGTGTCGCCTTGGCTATCGACTCTTTGAATGTGGAGAAAATTATATCCTCCCCTGTACCGTTAGGCTCCGGCATCGTTCACTGCGACCACGGCATTTATCCCGTACCGGCTCCCGCCACACTTGAAATGATGAAAGGGCTGCCGATCACAAACACGAAATATACTTTGGAAATGACTACCCCTACTGGCGCAGGAATCATCTCCGGCCTGGTGGACGAATTCAGCTCCGGCCTGCCGCCGATGATCGTTGAGACCATTGGCTACGGCGCAGGCACGCGCGACCTGCCGAACCAGCCGAACGTGCTTCGGGTCATCGTGGGCAACAGCGATCCGTACCTGACGAAGTTCCATGTCCACCACGATATCGTGTCCTGCGAAGATGAGCATGTGCACGAGCACCATCATGAGCATCACCACCATGGACATGACCATGGAGACGGTCACAGCCACGAGCATGAGCACAGCCGCGAAGGTGATCACCACGATCATAAGCATGACGGCCGTCATCCGAAGGATCAGCATTTGCACGAGCACAAACACAGCCATGTACATGGGCACGATTACAGCGAAGATCCCGACCTCGCGGAAGAACTCCCGCATCCCGTCCATGCGCATACACACCAATAACTTTAAAAAAAAGAACAGAATCCACGGGATTATCCGGAATTTCTGTTCTTTTTTTGAACGTTAACGCATTAATAAAATACTACTTTTGTTCTGTTGCCAACACTAAGGGGACGTTACATTCCCTATCCGCGTCTTGTCCGCGCGCTTCAGGATTGTGAGTAAAATGCTGCATGCTTTTATACAAGGTCTGTACATTGTCTGTCAGCACTGCATCCGGAATATCTACGGCAGAAATACGAATCTCTTCCTGTTCAATATCCACGATCCGTACGGCATGCTGATCCAGGCAGGCGGAAACCTGCACAAAAGTCCAGTTATTCTGCGTTACAATGGAGTCGACATGCGTATGTCCGTTGAAATAAATACCTGTTCCTTGTTTCTGGCTCAGAATCCTCCACATATCGATGCCCGGATGAATCGAGCCTTTGTCCTCATTAGAACGGGTTGTCGTATCGTATACCGGATGATGAGCGAAAACTAAAAGCGGCTTGGTGCCGGAGGATCTTACAATAGCTTCAAGCCAGTGCAATTGTTCTTCGTCAATCCAGCCTCCCCAGTCCTCATAGTCCATTTCTCTTGCCGTGTCTATGAATGCAAGCACTGCGCGGTCAGTCGTTATGGCATGATAGCGGGCTTGTCCGGTCAAGCTCAGAACTTCCCTGCGGGTTTGCGCATACAGGTCATGATTTCCCAAAACATGATAAAAGGTTCTGTCGCTGTGCTGAAGCATTCCGTAAACTTCCTGAAGCTCGGAAGGAGTACCATAATTAGTTAAATCCCCGAGTGAAATATGGGCATCCGCTTCAATCTCTAAAAACCGTGCCAGAAACGTTTGGTAGAAGCCATTACGCGCATCCAGCCATCCAGGAACCGTTTCATCGGTAGCGTGATAATGCAAGTCTCCCATTACTACAATCTTCACAACAACCTCTCCTTCTCATTAAAAAATTGATATGGAACGATCACACACGGATTATAATTCACAAGTGTTAAATGTAAATATGGTTTTGGCCTGTTTAATGTAAAACTATTATTCATATTTAGTGAATTTTACTTTTAAGAAGAACCGTGGACATTTCCCGGATTTGGAGGAATTTTATTCCGCTGATGTGGTGTTTCCGGTTATTTCCCGGAATTAACGTACTGTGTGACCATTACGTTACCGCCATAAATGTTGCCCGGAATGTGCTGGCCCGCGGCATGCTGGATTGCTTTGATTAACAGGAAAATATGCTGATATTTGCTCAGTTTGATTGCCTCCCCATCCGTATCCATGGAAAATTTCCCGTTAATTCAACCCATTCGGGTCAAATATTAGAATAACCGCTGATTTTGATGGAACTTTTCCAGTTAAATGCATCTCCAACCAAATCGAAGTCAAATTAAATGGAGGAATTCCCTTTAATGGAATATCCGCTGAAGCTGAATCGATCCAACACAACTATAACGCTAAGGTGACCTTCTGGTTTGGAATAGAGGGGATTTACCAAAACAACATCTCCCAGCGGATGAATGTATCTACCCATCCACAGCCACTGAAAATCATAATTTCCTATACAACAACGAAAAAAGCCCGCAAGGGGCTTGTTTACATTTGATGCACTTTCGCCGAATCGCCCTAAAAAATCTTCTTCGTCTCCCTGTCTTCCTTCAGCATCTCCACCGCTTCGCGGAACCTCATAGAGTGGATCACTTCACGCTCCCGCAAAAACCTAAGTCCGTCTTTCAAATCCTCGTCGTCCGTCAGGTCGATCAGCCACTGATAGGTTGCCCTGGCCTTCTCCTCCGCAGCAATGTCCTCGTATAAATCCGCGATGGGATCTCCTTTGGCCTGAATATAAGCGGCAGTCCACGGCACTCCGCTCGCATTCTGATAGAATAACGCTCTGTCGTGACTCGCATAATGATCTCCCAGTCCCGCCGCTTTCAATTGATCTACCGTCGCGTCCTTCGTTAATTTGTACACCATTGTGGCAATCATTTCCAAATGAGCAAATTCTTCCGTGCCTATGTCCGTTAATAAACCTATTACTTTATCCGGAATCGAATACCGCTGATTCAAATAACGCAGTGCAGCAGCAAGCTCGCCGTCCGCTCCTCCATACTGCTCAAGCAGTAATCTGGCCATATGGGGATCGCATTTGCTGACCCTCACCGGATGCTGCAGCTTTTTCTCATAAATCCACATATTGGACCTCCTCTATACCTGCCAGGGCCAGGGGGATTTGGCCCAATCCCATGGGCTTCTGGTGTAGCTGTGGCCATACTGCAGCAGCGGGCCGTATTCTTTTTCGTACCTGCCAGCCAACGCGTGTCTCGCATGGGCGAACTGGTTGAACTGCTGAAGCGCGTTAACATCCGCAGGATGCGTGTCCAGATAGAGTGTCAGCTCGACCAGCACAAAATCGACGGCTTGAAGCTCCTCCAGCAGCTTGTAATAAGCTTCGGACATCGTATGCGGCGCGTTAGGGAAACTGTTCGGCATTACATTGGGCACTGCGTTAGGGATACTGTTCGGCATTACATTGGGCACAGTGTTTGGCATGAGATTCGGCATCTCATTAGGCACAATGTTCGGCGTTACATTGGAGACAAGGTTCGGCATATAAGGCGATACCGCATTGAGCCCCGGACCCATTGCCGCACCCTGCATCATGTTCTGGGAAGCGGGTGAAATTTCGTTCCGCAAGGTCTGCCTCCTCCTCTCCTAATTCTGTTTGCTCTCGTAAGGGCTGTACAATGACGGCCACAATGTGCCCTTCTTCAACGCCTCCATTGGACTGAACTGCGGTAAATTCATCGGCTGATAAGTCAAGTAAAGCTCCGGCGGAGTGTTGTAAACTTTGGGGGTGAGTGGCGGACAGGGATCGAACGGGCTGTGATACGGATAGTAAGTTTTGAACTGGTTCACGCTGATCCTCCTTGATTTGTAGGGTCTAATTCATTGTTATGTCGAATGGCTGGACGTTATCACCAAAAAGCGGGGCGGACACAAAAAAACTACCAATCTTTTACAAAGACTGATGGCGGTTCATATAAATCCTTCTCACTTCTTCGTAGACCTTCTTCAAGGGAACTCCATGCCGCTTTGCCGCGGCTTCGCATTCTTTGAATTCTGGCGCGAACTGCACCGTTTCCCCGTTATAAATGCCCGCCTTGACCGTAATCGGTCCCCATTCGGTGTCTACCTGTTCGAGCTGCCGCCCAAGCCTGTGGCAAGCCGCGTTCATATAGCGCAGCCCTAACGTAGTCGTTTCCGTAAAAATAATGCTCTCCGCCGCCTCCAGCCTTTCTTTCGATACGAGCACATTGAGCATGATTCCCGGACGCCCTTTTTTCATTACAATTGGAACGTAATACACGTCATTCGCGCCGGCCTCCAAGAGCAAATCCAGCACATAGGAGCAGTATTCAGGGTTCATGTCGTCCAGGTTGGCCTGCACCAGAATCATATGGTCGTCGCGGTGTTCTTCCCGATGGTCAAATTGCATTTCGTACCCCTCCTCATCTTCAAATGATAACAAAAGCCTCCGTCAAAAGGAAAGGAAACCTTTAGCATAAATTGACAAAATATGTACAACCTATACCATATAGCCAAAATCCGACATGATTTGCATTAAAAGTGTACACGGAGGTATTTCCCAATGAAACGCTGCACCCGGTTGTTGCGCCCGATTCTGCTGTCCATGGTGAGCTTCGGGCTTCTACTGTCCCCTACCGTCGGTTCCGTCCCGGCAGCAGCTGCACCTGCTCCCCCTCCCACGGATATGGCTCAAATCTTTACGCAGCGCAAGCAGCTGTACGATCGAATCAGCGCCTCCACCGGTATTCCCTGGCACTATTTGGCCGCGGCGGACCAATACGAACGGACGATTGCAGCGGCTAAGAAACGACCTAAACGGGACGGAGCGATCGGGGTCTATTATTCTGAGCCGGAATGGACAGGACTGCTCAATCCCGACCACTCCGACACCGACCCGGTATCCATCGCCTTCTTCCATGGGAAAGGAAAAGACGGCGACGGCGACGGCAAAGCGGACCCCAATAACGACGCCGACCTGCTGTATTCTTTCGCCTATGCCATGAAGCAGCGGGGAACGAACGAGGAGGACCTGCTCATTTCCCTTTGGGAAATCTACCATAATTCGCGGAGCGTACAAAGGATCAAACAGTTCTCCTCGATCTACAGCGCTTTTGACAGTCTGGATCTGCATGCCCATGCATTTCCTCTGCCCTTGACCGCAGACTACTCCTATCGAAGCACCTGGGGAGCCAAGAGGGGCTGGGGCGGGCGACGCATCCACGAGGGGACGGACCTTTACGCCGGTTACGGCGTCCCGGTTCTCAGCACATGCTATGGAATCGTTGAAGTCAAGGGTTGGAACCCGTACGGGGGCTGGAGAATAGGTCTCCGCGACTTGAACAACGTATACCATTATTATGCGCATTTGTCCGGGTTCGACAAGCAGCTGAAGCGGGGGGACATCGTCCGGCCGGGACAGGCCATCGGTTGGATGGGAAGCTCGGGCTACGGCAAGCCGGGAACGTCCGGCAAGTTTCCGCCGCATCTGCATTTCGGGCTTTACAAGGATAACGGGTTGACGGAATGGGCTTTCGATCCTTATCCTCATTTGAAAAAATGGGAACGGGAATCCCGCAGCCGCAGCACGGAGAACAAGCAAAAACCCGGCAGCCCTTAAGCCTATGGAGCCTGGTTTTTGTTCGTTTCTAATGCTTTGCCTCCGGTTTGCTTGCGGAATCCGTCAAGCCGCCGGCGCCTGCGGAAGGCGTAAAAGGAAGATTGGGCACACTGCCGGACGGAGGGGCTCCGGAAGCCGAGCCGACGGGATTTCCCTTATTGTCAAAATAGTACATAGGCACGTCGCCCACAATCAGCGAGTAAGAGAGCGGAAGCTCCGTCTCCACAATTTCCGTCTCCGAGTCGAAAGGCACGATGACAGTGACGGCGGCTACAATTTTAACGTACACCTCCACCACAACCATATTGATCCCGTTGTTCTGTGACCTGGTTTTCAGATCTACATTAACGTCACCGGCAGGAATCAGCCTGATCGGAATGTGCGGGCCGAAGGACGCCAGAATAGGGCTGTTCATAGCTTGGCCGAGCGGGATATACTCCTTCGTTTCCTTCAATCCGTGCAGCAGCCTCCGGGTCACATCGATCGTGTCGGCGGTAATCCTCGTATGCTCCGCGTAATTGATCATCAGCCCTTTTACCTTGCCCGTACTGTCCGTGCGCCAATCGATCAGCTTGTCGAAATTCGTGTTCTGAGAAATCCGCTCCGTGATGGCGTCCCTGATAAACTCGGTGGCGATCTGCTTCGATCTGATTTTGGCCAGATTCATCAGGGGCGGCTTGATGTTTTTTTCTATGAAGATAAAAAATTGCAAGCAAAACAGCATCAGGATAAACAACGCTAAAAAAATTTTCCGCTTCCTGCTCGTGCGAACCGAAGGTTTGCTCCTCCACCTGCGCGTCTTGAACATGGCGTTCCTCCTGCCGGGACTGCGTAGGTGCAAGCAAATGGAAGCAACGCAAGCAGTCAAATCGCTACTACCTACAGTATGCTGCCGGACGGTAAAAAAGAAGAAAGGCCCGCTAACCAAAATTCCCTCCCCTGCACGGATATGGTAAAATAAACGTTGGAATTGTCCATTCATAGTACGAAACAGAGGTGTAATTAAATGGAAAACAAAGCGCTATATCTGCAAAAGCACGGAGTCCCCGCCAGCCGCCTGGTTATGGGATGCATGGGCCTTGGCGGCGGTTGGGACCCCGGCCACGTCCTTAACGCGGAAGATGTCACAAACGCCCATGCGGCGGTCGAAGCCGCTCTATCTGCGGGAATCAACATGTTTGACCATGCGGACATTTATGCCCGCGGGAGGGCTGAGCAGGCATTCGGCAAAGTGCTGCAGGAACGTCCCGAGCTCCGGGAACGGATGATCATTCAATCCAAATGCGGAATACGCCAGAACTCATTCGACTTCTCCAAAGATCATATCCTCTCCAGCGTCGATGGCATACTTGGCAGACTGGGCGTCGAGTATATCGACATCCTGCTGCTTCACCGTCCGGATCCGCTTATGGAGCCTGAAGAAGTGGCGGAAGCATTCGGGAAATTGAAGCGGGCCGGCAAAGTAAAAGGCTTCGGCGTGTCCAACATGAGCGCGGAGCAAATGAAGTTCCTGCAGGCCCATCTGGACGAGCCGCTGCTCGTAAACCAGCTGGAGCTGAGTCTCGCCAAGCTCGATTGGGTTGACTCCGTCATATCGGTGAACCAGGCCGCCGGCACCAGTGTAAGCTTTCCGCACGGCACTTTGGAGTACTGCCGGAAGGAGAACGTACAGATCCAGGCCTGGGGCCCGCTCGCCAAAGGCATCCACACCGGAAGCGTGAACCTGGACGACCAACCCGCGAACGTTCGGCAGACCGCGGAGCTCGTCCGGGACATGGCCGCACAGAAGGCTGTATCGCCGGAAGCTATTGTGCTGGCATGGCTTATGCGTCATCCCGCCGGCATCCAGCCCGTCATTGGAACCTCCCGTCCCGAGAGGATCCGCGCCTGTGCGGAGGCTCTGCAGGTGGAGCTTTCGCGCGAAGAATGGTACTCCCTCTATATCGCTTCCAGAGGAAAACGGCTTCCTTAAAACCGCCTGCCCTCGGATATATGCTTGCTTAACTCTGAATGAAAGGAAGGATACCATAACTGTATGGTATCCTTCCTTCATTTTTCCGGTGATCCGATTATTAATTTACTTGCCTTTCTTATATTCGGCAATCTTCTGGTTTGCCTTCACATTAATGGTCTTCAACGTTTCGTCCAGCTTGCCGTCCTTTAACCAAAGTGCTTCCAACTCATCTGTGATAATTTTGGTCAAACCCGGAATTCCCGATTCCATTGGCGTCAGCGCGTAACCCACCTCACGGGCGTCCAAAAAATATTTGGCATGCTGGGGCAGATTGCCTTCCAACACCACCTGATCGGCATTGGCAACGGAAGGAACCGCGTTTCCTCCGCCCTGCAGACGGAAGATTTGTCCTTCCTTCGAAACGAATTCGCTGAGGAATTGGTATGCTTCGTTCGGATACTTCGTATTCTTGTTAAGAACCATATATGCTGTAGAGACAGCGGCAGGTTCAATCTTTTTGCCAGTATTCGTCGGGTAAGGAACAATATCATACTGAAGATCCTTATTTTGCTTGAAGATCGGCAGATACCAGCGGCCGGCAGCTACAAATCCAACCTGGTTGGACATAAACATCGCGTCTGCGCCTTGCCCTTTCGGAAGTGTTCCGCCGAACGTAATATTTTTCGCTTTTACGTTATCATATAGAAATTGAAAAGCTTCTACGAATTTACTGTCTTTATCGCCGATCCATTCTCCCTTGTCATTGTAAATTTGTCCGCCGTTGCTGGTCACCCAGCTGTAATACCGGTTCCAGGCGCTATCAAGCACCAATCCGTGCTTGCCGCTCGCGCGCAGTTTTTCAATCATTCCTTTAAATGTATTCCAGTTCCACTGCCCCTTTTCGTACAGGTCAGCAGGCATTTCGGCAATTCCGGCATCCATCAGCAGCTTCTTATTGTACCAGATAATGTTGGGATTACAGTCGACGGTCGCTCCATACACTTTTCCGTCTTTTTTGGCCGGTCCCCACAACCCTTCAAAGAAATCGCTTTCCCTGATTTTACTGTCCGGGCTTTTCATGAGCGGCGTTAATTCTGCAATCGTTTGGTTTTCAATCAGCTTGCTCATCGTCTCCAGACCGGAATAAAACAGATCCGGAGCCGTCCCTCCGCTGAGCTGGGTCAATATTTTTTGCTCATAGTCGCTCGGGATCGGGATTAATTCAAACTCAACTTTGGGATGCCTGGAGTTATATTCTTTTGTAAATTCCTGGAACCTCGTCAATTCTCCGGGATTTCCCCAGGTTGACCATTTCAGTTTTATTTTTTGTTCCGACTTAGATGCTTTCCCATCAGAAGATGCCGATTGCCCCCCGTCTTTACTGCACGCTTGCAACAAAGGAAACACAGCCATGATTGCAGTCAATAACGCCAACGGTAATTTCGCTTTCAACTTCATTGGATCACCCTTTCGGAAAATTGAATACGCTTACATTATATATTCATTTCTTTGTTCCGAAAAGGTGTATTATTTTCCGATTACCTATATCATAAAGGAAAATCAACTTGTTCTTAGAAGGTGGCGGGCAAGCTGCTCTTACTGTTCTATGTAACGCTTGGCGCCTGTCATTCTGGCAACGGGAAACACCCGTCTTACGGGAAGTGCAATGAGCGCCGCAAGGACCGCTTTCAGCGCGTCGCCCGGCAAATACGGATAACATCCGAGGACAAGAGCCTTGTCGATAGAGATCTTGGCGACATGTGCAAGCCAAGGCACTCCGGTGACATACAGGAGCAGGGACCCGAATAGCTCAAGCACGACAAAAGTATACAGGAAAGTCAGTACCCCCCTGCCTTTTACACGGCTTACAAAGAAACCGATGAGCAGTGCCGCAAAAGGATATGCCCAGATAAATCCGCCTGTCGGCCCGAGAATCAGGGACATTCCGCCGCTTCCGTGCAGAAGGGGAATCCCCAACGCGGTTAACACTACCACCAATGCCACGCTGAAAAACCCGTATACCGCTCCCAGAACCGACCCGGCCAGCATAACAACCAGATTTTGCAGCGAGAGCGGAATCGGGGTGAAGCCCAAATGAATGTTAAAAAAGCTGGATACTACGAGCAGGGCGCTGAACAGCGTGCTGAACACAAGGCCCCTCACGGAAAACATTTTATACATTGAAATTTCCCCTCTCTTTTGTTAACCTAATTACTGATTAACTGGTTAACAATTGGATGTTATCACAAAATTTCGCTGTTGAAAAGGTGCCTGCCTATATGAAAATGATAAATTCTCCCGCCATAACGCTTGGCCGTGTCAGCTGCTCCATTGACGCTTTCGACGGCACGAAGACGATCCTCAAGGATGTGGATTTGACTGTTCAGCGGAACGAGTGGACTGCTATTGTCGGAGCGAACGGCAGCGGCAAAAGCACCTTGGCGAAGGTGCTGGCCAATCTTTTTCCGGTGTCGTCCGGCACGGTGGCATACAGTTCGCCTGCGCAGCCGGCTGCACAGCTCATTTTTCAAAATCCGGAAGCGCAGATCATCGGAGAGACGGTATACGAAGACGTCATCTTCGGTATGGAAAATTACGGTGTGGAAGCGTCCCTTATGCATGCGTGTGCGGGAGAAGCTTTGCGGAAAGTAGGGCTCGCTTCCTTCAAAGAAGTGCCTGCTGCCCAGCTTTCCGGAGGCCAAAAGCAACTGCTGGCGATAGCCGGCGTTCTGGCGGTCAATCCGTCCGTGCTTGTTTTTGACGAGGCGACCTCCATGCTGGATCCCCTGTCCCGCGAGGTCATTCTCCGTCTGGTCCGGGAGCTGCACCGGGAAGGAAAGACCATTGTGTGGATCACCCAGCTGCTCGATGAACTCGCCTGGTGCGAACGGGTTGTGGCTGTTCGGGACGGAAGCATCGTGTTTGACGGGACGAATCGGGATTTCTTTTACGGAGGGTCAGGGAAAGAACCTGGTTTCTGTACGGAGCTCGGCTTTATTCCGCCTTTTACCGTGCAGGCCGCTTGCGATTTGCTTCGACAGGGATTCATGCTGAGCCCGCTGCCCTTAACTCCGGCGGAACTTGGCAAGGCTGTGAGCGCATTATGACGATACGTGTGAACCAGGTTTCCGTATTCAGCGGATCAGATGCCGTTTCTCCGCTGCTTGAGAATATCCGATGTACATTCGAAAAGGGTACGCTGACACTGCTGATAGGACGTACAGGTGCCGGAAAAACCACCTTTCTCAGCGCATTGGGGGGGCTTATTCCTCTTGGCTCAGGCTGCATCGAATATGATGGAATTTCTTTATGGAATGGCAGCAGGATAGAGAGCAAGGTTGGATTAAAGACGGGAATCGTGTTCCAGTATCCTGAGCGCCAGCTTTTTGCGGAGAATATTTCAAAGGAATTCAGGTATTCGCTGCGCCCTTACCGATTATCCGCACACGAAATGAACGCCCGTATGCGGGAAGCGCTCCACCGGCTCCACCTTCCCGAATCGATTGTAAATGAGTCCGCGCTGACTTTGTCTGACGGAATGAAACGGAGAGTGGCCTTAGCGACTACACTGGCGGTAAAACCGGAATGGCTGCTGCTGGATGAACCGACTGCGGGGATCGATCCCCAAGCAATAAAGCCGCTGACCGAAGCCATCACGTTAAGCAAGCTTGAAGGCGGAGTCATCATTGCCAGCCATGACCTGGACACGTTCCTCCCTCTCGCCGACCGCGTCATCCTTCTGGACAACGGGAAGATTGCGGCGGATACCACGCCAAGGGAGCTCTGCCAGAGCCCCGAACTTCTGCTGCGGGCGAGTGTGGGCTTGTCCACGAATATACAGATTTATATGTCGCTACTGGAGCACGGCGTCAGGCTGAACGGCGTCCCCCTGTCGCCCGCCGAAACGGCGGACGCTATAGCCCGTTGCGTCAACAGGCCTGCGGGAGACCGTGAGCCGGAAGCCGGAAAAGAGTTGGCAGCCGTCTGTACGGCGGACCATTGCAAGCCGGCGGCGAGGCCGTTTTTGTCCGCGTCCGCGCCGACGGAGCAGCCGTCTTCGTCTGCGCCCATGCCGGCAGGGCAACCTTCTTTCTCCGCGCACACGCCGACAAAGCCGCTGACGCTCATTGAAAAGCTGCATCCGATCTCCAAATGGCTGTTCTACATAATGGTTTCCGCCGGCATTCTGATGCAGGAGCATTGGGTCGGCCTCCTGCTCGCCGCCGTTGTTACTTTAGGTCTCGTAAGATTAACCGGTTCGCCATACCGCATACTTGCAAAAACGCGCCCTTTTGTGTATTTCCTTCTGCTTTCGACCTTGATATCGGGGCTTAGGTTTAATTTTGACGGGAATTCATCGGTTGCAGACTCTGTCTCTTTTTCTTTTCTGCCGGCGGTCCAAACTTTTAAACAATTAATCCTTTTCCTGCTGGTCATGATTCTGGGTTCCCTATTTGCCTCAACCACGAACGGAAGATCTATGCAGATGGGCATGGAACAGGCTTTCTCCTTCCTTGAAAGATTCAGGATTCCGGTCGCCGCCGTTACTTTCTCCGCGTCGCTGCTGCTTAAATTTATCCCCATGCTGCAGCGGGAAATGGAGAAAATGTCTCTTGTGGTCCGAGCTCGCGGAAAATCGCACGTCAAAAAAGGATCGATCCGGTGGCGGGAGGTTCATATCTTCCTTGTTCCGTTGCTTTTATCCATGATGAAAAATGCCGAGGACACGGCCCTTGCTATGGAAGCGAGAGGGTACAGGCTCAAGCCTCTGGGCCGCAACTCCTCGTACCCGCGGATGAACCGTATCGACGCAGCTGCCGTGGGATTTGGCGCTGTGCTTTCGGCTGCTCTGCTGGGGATACATTTTTATTTGTTATAGACAGGAAATATTAATATAATTAATCCATGCAGATTTTTCGCCGCATCCTTTGCGGATGTGTGGATTGAAATCATATGAAGGACGGGGATCATTTTGAACAAAACGCCATCTAAGGAGAAGCCGAAAATCCTCCGCAAACTGGAGAAGGAAAGGCAGCAGAGACGCATACGAACACTGACCTGGTCGACTCTCGCAGTTATTGCGGTTATCGTCGTTCTGGCCATAGCGTTCAGGCCGTCCTCCACCGCCCAATTTGATTACGGCAAGCTTCCCGTCCTGGGAAACGCCAATGCCCCGGTCAAAATCATCGAGTTCGGGGATTACAAATGCCCATCCTGCCAATATTTCGCCCAGCAAATCGAACCGAGGCTGAAGAAGGACTTTATCGACACCGGAGCGGCCTCCATGCACTTTATGAACTTTACGATTATCGGTCCGGATTCCAATACGGCGGCACTTGCCGGGCAGTCGATTTACCATCAGAGCAACGACGCCTACTGGGCATTTTATGAGGCGGTTTACAGGAACCAAGGGAATGAGAAGGTCGAATGGGCTACTCCGGATTTTCTCACCAGCCTTGCCCAGAAGGAAAACATCAAGGTGGATTACGCGAAGCTTCAGCAGGATATCGTGTCGAGGACGTATCAGAATGAAGTGGACGAGCATAATGCCATCGCGAAAAAGAACAACTTGTCCGGCACTCCGACCCTTTTTATAAACGGCAAAAAGTTTGATGATATATTTAATTACGATGCCCTGAAGAAAGAGATCGAATCCGCTCAAAAAGGTGGGAAATAGATGAGGACTGACGATTTTCGAGCCCTGTTGAAGCCTTACGCGCTTTATTTGGCTTGGGTCGTTTCCCTTGCCGCCACTGGAGGAAGCCTGTATCTTAGCGAAATATTGGGGTATATCCCCTGCAAGCTTTGCTGGTTTCAGCGCATTTTCATGTATCCCGAAGTGATCCTGCTGGGCATCGCGAGCTACAAGAACGACCGCCGTCAGGCCGGCTATGTGCTACCTTTGAGCATCATCGGCGGATTATTCTCGCTGTACCATTACGCCGAGCAAAAAATCCCGGGGCTGGCCGAGCTGCTGCCTTGTACCTCGGGTGTGCCTTGCAATACGGATTACCTGGATTGGTTCGGATTTATTACTATTCCTTTTTTGGCGCTGATTGCGTTCATCTTGATTACATGCTTTTTATGGATAGGGCGGGACAGCTCGGATAACAGCAGGAAAGACAGCCAAGTTTCTGCAGATTAAAACAAAAAAATCCCTGGCTTTGCGAATATGTCAAGTAACCAGCATGAGAAAAGCCACCCTTCGGCGGCCTTGGGTAAACGTTTTAGCTCTTCATAGAAATTTTCCCTAGTTCCGGCTAAAATGACTAAAACTAATTCGCCTTCCTCATTTTCCTCAACTCGATTGTGTGTAGCTTGTTACCCTAGGGATCCCAAAATTCAAAACTACCATGGCCAGCATCTGAAATATCGGTTACTTCAACTCCTTTTTTTCTTTTAAGTACCGAGATATCGTCATAAAGTTACTTCTGCACAATCTGAATAAGGTTGCCGCATGTATCGTCGAAGACAGCTATTGTAAGGTCGCCCATTTTTGTCGGCTCCATAGTAAAATTCACGCCGTTTTCCAATAATCGTTTGTACTCTTTATTAATATCTGCAACGCCAAACATTGTTGCTGGGATGCCATCGGCAAATATCTTCTTTTGATACTCTTTGGCGGCAGGATGGTCATTCGGTTCGAGTAAAAGTTCTGTACCGTCTTGCTCATCGGGAGAAACAAGCGTTATCCACCTAAATTCTCCGACGGGAACGTCATGCTTTTTTACAAAGCCCAGCGTTTCTGTATAAAACTCCAATGCCTTGTCTTGATCTTGAACGAATATACTGGTAACAATGATTTTCATAATGTTTTTCCCTCCATTGATATTTGCAACGTTGGTGTTCTGCTAACAATCTGGCTCCAATAGAAAAACCCATACATTCGTCAGAAGTTTTTAATTAAAATTACTCTATCCATCCTTTCAGCAAATTTTTAAGTGGTTCGTTATTGAATATAACCACTCGATATTCCCCCTTTTTAATGCGCTTACAAAAAAGACCCGCGCACTGCGGATCTTTTGTCTGCTTGTCTATATCCGGTATAGTCCGTTTCCTGGGAGAGGGACGATTGGCTCTTTATCTTCCGACAGCCCAGCCGCGTTTTGGGATTGCATGGCAATGTCAACGAGCCACCGGGTAAAACCGGCCACATTCATCTGCTCCATCTCCTCGAGGCTGTAAAAACCCGCTGCGTCCACTTCCTCTCCATCCGGCTTGGGCTCGCCGCCCAAATATTCCATGGCGAAGGCAATGTACACGTTATGTATATGCCTAGGCTGATCCCGGACGGCCACTATGCTTTTCACCGCAGCCTGAACGCCGGCTTCCTCCAACACTTCCCTTTCTATCGTTTCATGGATCAGTTCCAGCTGCTCAATATATCCGCCGGGATTAGTCCAGTATCCTTTGCCCGGTTCCTGCGCTCTGCGCACCAGCAGCATTTTCCCGTCTTTTACGACGAGGGCCCCGACACCGACGCTGTAATTCCCCCAGTGGACAAAGGCGCATTCGGAGCATGCATGTCTCAAGCCGCCGCCGATATCGCGGGTCTCCAGGGCACCTCCGCACGACATACAATATTTTATTTCCATTGTGGTCACCTTCCCTTGCAAGTCGTCTTTGTTTAGCGACTATTATACTTCATCGGCTGCTTAATGAACAGAGACATCGTCCCTTACGGCCGGATGGATTTGGAGGCCGGAAGTCTCGTGGCCTGCAGCAGACGAAAAGCCAGACCCGGCATAAGGCGTCCCAGATGCAGCAAAATCGGAGATGCCGCCGGACTGCCAAGCAGCGATTGAAGAACGCTCCCCCATCGCAGCGGACCTGTAAATTCGCGGCGCAAAGCCCTCGTATACTCCTGCCGCCAGCCCGCGAGTCCCATGGCTCCCCGCAGATAGCTGTCCGCAAGCGGCCCGCATAGTTCAACGGATCGCAGGGCCATGGCCATACCGTCGCCGCAAAGCGGCGGAATGACCGATGCCGCATCTCCGATATGCGGAATCAGATCCCACGCATTCACCGAGCGGGTCGTGAGTACAGGGGCAACTGCCGCCTGACTACCCGGAATCGGACGGCCGTCCGCCATTCTGCCCCGGTACGCCGAATTGAATAAGGAAGCCCTCTCCAGCACCCCTTTCACCGTTTTCCCGGCATCGAGAAATGCCTTTCTTGTTACGAGGGCAGCGACGTTCACCCGTTCCTCGTCAATAGGCGACACCCCCACATAGCCTCCGGGAAAAAAATATAGCTCAACCACAGGCTCCGGCTTTACACCTTCAAAATGCGATTTAATCCCGACATATCCCTCACTTGGTGCGGGCGCGGCAGAGGCAGTCAATCCGGCTCGCGGAGTTCGCCCCCATGCGCCAATTACTGTTCTCGCTTCCCATATTTTTCGTTCCTGCTTATGCTGCGAATCCACCATGAATCCACGGTCCGTCGGTGTCACCGAGGTAACCGTTAATCCGGTGTGTACAGCGCCCCCCATCGTTTTCACTGCCTGGTGCAGGGCGATGTCAAGAGAATATCTGCTTATACCAAGAGCCTTCCCGGGCAGCGGAATTTCCAAAGAAGCTCCCCCGGGCATAATTAATCGGGCCGCCCCTATTTCTATAGGCTGAAGCGAACCTACCACCTTATCCAAACCAAGCGCACCCAGGCTGGCCTGGGATTCCGGGGAAAGGAACTCCCCGCAAACTTTATGACGCGGAAAAGCTTTATGATCAACCAGAACGGTCTCCCACCCTTTTGCCGCCATAAAATGAGCCATGCTTCCGCCAGCAATACCTGCACCAAGGATTACCGCATCATGAAGATGTCGCTTCATTATAACCGCCCCATAGGCCCTGCGCCCTATAAAATGTTGTTCACTTGCTGGCGGTCACCACATACCGGAACAGCGGCCTCCACCAATAAAACAATTCGCAGTCGTCAAACTTCCCTCTCAATTCCTCCCAATCCGACGAAGTAAAACCTTTGGCCACCGACAAAGGACCGTCGTGCCGTATGTACCGGTTTGGCGAGATGCTATGGGCGGCAATCCAAACGGCCATCCAGGCAATCCAGTGCCGATGGATATCGTTAATCACAATGCCCATCCGGGAAGCATGCAGCATAGCCCTTACTGCCCGGGGCAGCTCCTCATCCGAAAAATGGTGAATAAATTGAGTGGCCGTAACCAAATCCGCGCAGCCTTCCGGAAGCTCAAACAAATCGCATCGGATGACTCGCACGCGCTTCTCCTTTTGAAATAACAACCTTGCTTCTTCGCATGCTTCTTCCGTAAGGTCAGCTATAGTAATCGTCAAGTCCAGGTTATTCTTTTCCGCCCACTGCAGTAAACTCCGGTTGACATCCCCCGAGCCGCCGCCAATGTCAAGGAGGGATAACTCCTGAGGCTTCCCCGCCTGGGTCCACAATTTTTCTACGCCAAAGACAGTCGGACCAGCCGCCGCAAAAATGCGGTTCAGCCTCCGAAGATGCCTCAGCGCTTCCCTGAGATCAGCTCCCCCTATGGAGAAATCGTCCATTAATTCCTTCGCTTCCGCCCGCTGCCCCAACCAGTTAAACATAAACCTCACCTGATGCGTCTTGCTGCATCCGCACAGCCGGAATATACTGAATGCGCAGAAGCTCCGCATGCATGCCCGGTCCGAAAGCCAGCGCCATCCCTGCCTTGGGACCGCTCGTCTGCCGCTCGAGCTCAGCCCTCATCTCTTGAAGAACAAACAGGATCGTCGCCGAGGAAAGATTCCCGTATTCCCTCAGAACGGACCGGCTTGCGCGGGTCTGATCATCCGATAGGCCAAAGATCGTTTGAAGCGCATCGATAATTCCCCGTCCTCCCGGATGGATCGCCCACAGATCAGGCAAAGACTCCCCGTCCAGCAAAGTCCTTACTTCGGCTGGAACGCTTTCTCCGATCAAAGCAGGAATACGCGGGGAAAGGTACAGCTGAAAACCATGATTGCCGATTCTCCATACCATGTCATCAGTGGAATCCGGCAGGATCACCGTGCGATGGCTGCCTAAAGCGAACCATCCTTTGCGGTTAGCTCCTCGTGTCCCTACAACGCAGGCCGAAGCTCCATCCCCAAAAAATGCCGCCGCAAATAGATCCTCCCGTTCGCCCGAATTCTGAATGTGCAGAGTACATAATTCGACGCAGCAAATCAGCACATGCGCAGACGGTGTCTGTTCCACAATCTCCTTGGCCATGCGCACAGCTGTCAATCCGGCGGCGCATCCCAGGAACGTAAGGGGAATGCGGGTAAGATCGGATTCCAATCCAAGCTGCCCTATAAGCGAGATATCCAGGCCGGGCTGAAATAACCCCGTACAGCTGACCGTAATCAGATGGGTGATATCGGAGCCGCTGATTCCACTGTCCTGAAGCGCTTTCTCGGCCGCATCCAAAGCAAGGGGAACGGAGCAGCGCCTATACACTTCCATCCGCTCTGCTGTCGTCGGAACTTCGTCATCAGGCGTGGAAGGCAGATACCGGTTCCGTCCGGAGGGCTCTGTCACATTCGGCTCACAGGTGTAACGGCTCTGTACACCGCACTGCCTGAATATTCTCTTCGCCCATCGTCCGGCATGCGAGTTTTCCCCCAGCGCCTCCGCTAACCTGTCCGAAGCCTCTTCCTGAGTAAAGCGGTGAGACGGCAGGGCCGTGCCGATTCCCAACACCGCAATGGCAGATCCCCCAATTTCCACTGTTCTCTTCATCCCTCTTTCGCTATGTTTTATGTCACTAAAAGACATGTCTTCTGCTTCATTCTATTATTAAGCCCGGCAATTATTACCCATCCGGCAAGAGCAATGACGCAGCCGCTCGCGCATAACGCTTTCATCAAGTCTAATTATTTGCTGATTTCTTGCCGTTCAAATACCAGTCGAGCGTAGTTCGGATCGCTTCCTCGTGCGGAGTGACGTTAGAGCCGAACGCATTTCTGTATTTAGTGTCATCCACCACGAACGGCTGGTTATGCTGGTAAAAAATCTCTTGAAATTCTCTCATCTCAGCACTGAACAGACCCATAAGGTCAAGGATCATCTTATTAGCAACCCGGTACTTAGGCGTTTTTCCCAGAAGAGCGGCGATCATCCCGGTAAGCTCCCTTATACTGGAAGGTTGATCGCATGGAATATGCCATATTTCTCCTAACGCGCGTTCCTTCTCTCCAAGCATAACCAGACCGCGGGCAAAATCCCTGATATAAATGAGCGAATGAGGCATATTGATGTTGCCCAGCGCTTGTACCGGTTTATTGGCGATCAGATTGTAAAATACCATGGAACCCAATATAGACAGCGTAACGCCAGGTCCGTAAAAATCCGATCCCCTCCCGATTGCCGCACGAACCTTGCCTTGCTTGTGCGCATCCATCAACAAATTTGCCGCTTGCGCTCTCACCGTCGTCTTCCGGCCTACCGGGCGGCAGGCCGTGCTCTCGCTGATTTTGCCTTGGACAGGGCCATACGCATACAGGTTGTCTCCATACACCAGAGCAGCATTTGTCCGGCTTACCCCTTCGATCAGCCCATTCATCATATCAGGAAGCCGGTTCCACTCCCTGTACGGCAGCCCTGTGCAATTATACACGACATCCGCATCTTTACATATACGCATCACCTGCTCCACCTCGCCGGCATCACAGCTCACCAGCTCCACTCCCGGCTGAACATCGGCGATTCCGCTCCTGTTGGCCATTCGTACGCTCACACCCTGTTCCACCAGCTCCTCCATCACCGCTTTTCCTAATGCACCCGTGCCGAATATGACATGCAACCCTTTTTTCATTTTCAAGCCTCCCCTATGCCATGTAATGTTAACACTGTTAACCAAAAGCCAAAAAAATCATAGCTCCAGTCCTCTCAAGCAAGCATCCAAATGAAAATCGATTAAAGCCTCACTGTCCGTCCATTCAAAAGCGGGAAACATGTTCAACAAAGAAGTAATCCCATGCAGCGCAGCCCACACCGATTGGCTTATCGCCAGTTCCCCATGGCTTGCAATCAGCTTGGAAGGGACGGCTTCGCGTATTAGCTCGACCAAAACCTTAAAGCCCTTCATCCGGTCGCTCTCTCCTGTTAGTACTCTGTCGTAATGCTCTAAATTGTCGATAAACATCAGCTTGTAGTAACCGGAATTGTCGAGTCCGAACTGAACGTACGCTTTCATAGCAGCTCTCAGCTTGATCGAGCTCGTTTCATCAACATGCCGATTTACCGCTTCCAACAGATATTTGAGAAAAATAGAGTAACCGTCCTGTAGCAGCATCAGAAGGATTTCTTCTTTATTTTTAAAGTGATTGTACAGGTTGGTCGGTGAACATTTGACTTTGCCGGCTATTTTTCTCATCGACACATTCTCGTACCCTTCACTCAAAAACAGCGCGGTTGCCGCGAGCAGGATATCTTTTTTGCTTATTGTTGTTCTTCTCTCTGTCTTCCTGTAATCCATTCCATATCTCCTTTCTATAAAAAATGTCACATTAACAGTGTTAATATGTACACCGTTAACTTTATCACAAAATATTCCAACCCGCAATAAAATCTCGCAAATGGATCAGCCTCGGCAATAGCGCCCCGATAACATTGAAAAAAAGCACGATCCCAATGGACTGTGCTTTTTCCTGCTCCATCTCCCATCAAGCATTGAGCGATTCCCGCCCGGTTACACGCGTCGACTTATCCCTGACGGATGTCCACTTCAGGGATAAATACCGCCACCCGTTGGCTAGACCGGTCAAGACGATTAAACTGCATAACGCGCTCCATGCCCCATACTGTCCGAACTGGTAGACTTGTGTGAACAGAACCGTGCATGGGATAAACAAAACCCAATTGAACAACAGCGCCGTCCGCGACAAGAATGTTGTATCCCCTACGCCCCGTAAGCCGCCGGCAAAAATAATGCCCGCTCCGCTGAACAATTGAATGAACGAAGCCAGATGAATGAGTGAAATGGCCGTCATGTAAACGGCGGTTTCTGTCGTATACAGTTTCGCAACCGGCAAGGCAAACAGAAACAAAAAGACCGAGAACAGCGCCATAAATCCCACCCCTAGATACACCGTCACCAAACCGAAGCGTTTGGCTTCCAGCGGCCGCCCTTTGCCGATTTCCTGGCCGATTCCGACGGTAGAAGCGGCACCAAATCCATTGGAGGGCATAAACCCGAAGGAGAGAATATTCAGCGCGATTTCGTTGGCGGCAATGGCTGCAGTCCCTAGTCGGGTGATACAGCTTGTGAATACCAGCATCCCTATACTGTTGGAAAGTTCCGTTATGCTCAGCTTCACACTTTCAAAAAGGACCAGCCGAACTTGAGGCAGTTCAATCGGCACCCATGTACGCGTCAAATAAGCTTCGTTCATGAACCGGAAGTACACGAGAAGATTCAGCAGCAATCCGATGCCTTCCGCGATCACCAAACTCCATGCCGCTCCTTGCAGTCCCATATCCGGAAAGCCGAACTTCCCGTAGCATAGCAGATAGGTAAAAAGCACAACCAAAGCGTTGCTGATCAACGCAATGTTCATCGGTGTCCGCGTATCGCCTGTGGCCCGCATATAGGCAAAGAACACAATGTTAATGATGCTGAACATTAAAGCGAACATGCGCACCTGGACGTGAGGGGTTCCCAGGCTGAGAATCGTTTCGTTGGATCCCATGGCCTGCAGAATAAAATGGGGAAACGCAAAACTCGAACCGAATTCAAGAAGGGCCAGTATGGCTGATGCGATAAGTGCGATTTGCATGCGCTGATTGCCCAGTCTCATATTGTTCGAGCCGTGATTCTGAGCGACCAAATAGTTAATGGCTCCCTGGATGCCTGAAAACAACGCCCATATGTTGTACATCAAAATATTCGTAATTCCTACCACAGCTATTGCCGCAGCCCCCAATTTGCCAACTATCATCAGGACGAGCAGACCCGTAAAGGTCATAGATGAAAAAGTCGCAATCGATGGAATCGCCAGCCGAAGAATTTGCCTGATCAGTTGCATCATAATCCCACCACCAGTGTTATTTTAAGAGGAAAGTGTTCGCCTGCCCCAACCACCTTACCATTTTCTTAAGCAGTCACGCAATAGAAAAAAAGGCCGGTGATGACTGAAATATTCGCACGGTGAGGACAGACTGCGACGGCAAAATTTTTCCATCCGGTCCAATAGATTGTTTTATTCTGAAAGGACAAGGGTAAAAGAATTTTGGGCATCACCAATAACTTACAAGGAGTGATTTCAATGGCGGACAACAAGCAGAACAAAATGAGCCGTGAAGAAGCTGGACGTAAGGGAGGAGAGGCTACTGCAAGAAACCATGACAAGGAATTTTATCAGGAGATAGGCCATAAGGGCGGAGAAGCCACTTCCAAGTCCCACGACAAAGAATTTTACCGGGAAATCGGGGAAAAGGGCGGAGAAGAACGGGCCCGTCAGCGCAGAAACGAATAGTGGGAAGTGAACGCAGGCTGCCAATCCATCAGTATGAATGGAACTAATTAAAAGAATCCCCTTACGGTTGCTGAGGCATCGTTCATCCTCTCGGGATGGAGCGACCCTGTTGCCGGAAGGGGATTTTTATGGTCTTGTTCGGCATTCATCTGACGATAAAAATAAGTATATAAACCTATTGAAACCCGCATCCGAATAAGCTATTGTATAAAGACTATCGGATGAAGGTGATGGGTTATGAGAGTACATCGGATACTTGTAAAAAACGACTTGTCGCTGGAAAGATTAAAAACGATATCCCAGAAAGCGGCTATTTTTCAATCGAATATTTATGTTTATTTATACGATGAGTCGGTTCAAATCGACGTTAAGAGCTTGCTTGGGCTTTTATTGCAAATTATTCACAAAGGCACCGCCATAACAATCAAAACGATAGGAAACGACGATCTCGAAGCATTGGAAGAGATGTGCGTCCTATTTGAAAATGCATAACGGAATCCCCGAAAAAAAAAACGAGTGCTTGCCGCCGCAGCATTCGTTTTTTCTTGATTTTAAAGGGAATTTGACTTCCACCATTAAATAAGCTTCAAACCGCTGATCAATATCAGGCTTGCTATAATAGTACGTAAAATCTTGGTCGAAGCTTTTGACGATAAAGTGCTTCCCAACAGGACGCCAGGCACTGAGCCAAGCAGCAGATTTATGGCCAGCATATAATTGACGTTGCCAAAGCTTGCGTGCATAATCCCGGCTGCTGTAACCAGCAGAAAGGCGTGCGCGATATCCGTTCCCACGAGCTGCGAAGCCTTCATACGAAAAAAATAAAGCATCACTAAAGCGAATAAAGAACCCGAGCCAATGGAGGTAAGACCCACGATAAAACCAAGTACTGCACCAATAGCGATTGTGAAGCCTTTACTGTCACCCAGTGATTTCGTCTTGAAGCTCTCGGCATTGTATTTCTGGTCGATTACGATTTTGACCAGCGTAGCGAGAGACACAATAATCAGGACATAGCCGAGTGCATGTTTAATGATTTGTTCTTGATTGGCATAAACTGAATTGAATAGATGCAATAGCACAATAGACGCTACTGCGCCAGGGACACTGCCGAACGCCAAGTATTTTACCAGCCGAAAATCAATCGTTTTTTGCCGCCAATGCTGGATCGTGCCAAACAATTTCGTGACCGAGTTATAGAGCAGGTCTGTTCCAACCGCGATGGAAGGATTGATACCGATCATAAGCAGTATGGGGGTCAATAAGGCAGCCCCTCCCACTCCCGTTAAACCAACCATGAAGCCAACGAAGAAACCCATAGCTACGATGCTAATCGTCATGTCGTATTCCCCACTTCTTTAATCCGCACTATTCCTATCGGGTATATTTCTTATTTTATTTAATTTTCTGATGCATGTAAAGAGAAATATTTATAATTCATCTTATTCCGCTGCCGCCTTATAGGTTAATGATCATGCAAAGAAAAAAAATCCGTTATGCGCGGATAATAAAGCAGCAAATTTCCGCCTTTTAGAGGAGTCATCCATCAGCTTGCCGAATGTAGGAAAAGATACTGTTTCTCGTCAGGAGAGTGAAGCATGGAAATACGAAAGCCAGGTCCGGATGAGCGTCCTCCGATGGAATTGCTTCTGCTGGCCGATCCTTCCCGGAAACTGGTTGAAGAATATATCGCCAGGGGTCAGTGCTTTGTCGCCAAAGCGGATGAAGGCATTGTAGGTGTCTATGTGTTGCTGCCGACACGGTCTGAGACAATTGAGTTAGTAAATATAGCGGTTGATGAGAAGCATCAAGGCAAAGGGATAGGGAAACGGTTGGTGAACCATGCGGTTGACAATGCGAGGCTGCTCGGTTATAAAACGATCGAAGTGGGCACCGGCAATTCAAGTGTGGGACAGCTGGCCCTTTATCAAAAATGCGGGTTTAGAATGACCGGTATTGACCGGGGCTTCTTCCTGAGGCATTACAGTGAACAGATATTCGAGAACGGCATACAAGTTGTGGATATGGTACGTTTGTCCCAAGATTTATAAAGCGGCCGCGGTTCTAAGGCGGCCGCGGTTAAGAGGTATTTTGCTCCTTTATCAGGCAAACACCGCTTTTTGATTCGCCATGACTTTGAGCAGCTCTGCCACCTCTTTTCGCAACATGCGTATTTGTTATCCAGAGGAATATCTCTTGTATGTGCAGAATGAATGTTTCTTTTCGTGCTGGCTATCTCGCCGATCAGTGTCGCCCGAGGTGCATGACCTTACGTACGAGCCATAGGAGCGCGGCTGCCAGCATCATGTCGAAGCAGACGTTAAACAGGAACAAGTGCTTGGCCATATCGGCCTCTCCGTCACCGATGACCGGAATTACAAACGAAACGGCGCCGATCAACCCAATCCAGGCGAAGAGCTCCGCAAACACCTTTGGACGCAGGCTGTCCGCCCAAATATGCTCACAAATGAGCACGGAATAATAAAGCAAATAAAAAACGAAGATGAACCAAAATGTATTCGGCAGCCGGTTATGCTTCCATTCGCTCCACAGGCCGAACTTGCCCGAGACGGCGCCTCGCGGCTGCCCTTCAGCTTTTTCATAAGTGCCAAGGTAATAGGGGCGGATCGTCATTCCGTTCTGTGCCGCTACCTCCAGCTTGCCCAGCAGCCGTGCCGGATGCTTCATGTAGAAGACGGCAATTTTGGCATGGCTCATTTTATTGTAAAACTTCTCGTAGAGCAGCGGGTCTCGCTGCGGGATCGGTGTATCCGGCGTGAAAAAATTCGTATTCTGTAAAACCGCCAGCTCCGGGGGCAAACCGAGCTCCTTGAGGTCCTGCGCGGGGGTTGGGGAGTCCTTAAGCACCCCGTAGAACACCGTTTGATACATGTTGATTTCCTTCAGCTCCTTGGGAGCAAACAGGTACATTGCAGCCGAGCCGAGCAGCAAAAACACGGAAAAACCGATGACCGTCCGGCGCCATGCCCTTTCCCTGCTGAAATTCAAGAAGCGAAAGCCCAGCAGCGCGGCGAGCACGCCAACAGGCGCGTTCTGGATCTTCGACCCTACCAGAAAAATGGCGCACACAAAAAACAATATGAGCATCGTCAAAGATATCCGCTCCCGCCGTATAAGCGCAATGCCTAGAGCCACGGTAAGCAGCAAAAATACATAAGACACCGGCTCGCCGAACAGAGTATTGAAGTACCCGATATAGCCGATGTCGGCGAATATGAAGACAACCACTGTGGCGAGGATGACATTGTACCCGGTGGAACGCGTTTTGTTATAACGTACAATTAAATAAAGCGCCGTACACAATAAGACGGTATAGACGGCTGCCATAAACCGGATGTCGAACACGGTCGTACTGTACAGCAGCTTGTTAAGCAGTGCGGCCATAAGGACAAGAAAGAGCTGCGTTGACGCATAGCCGCCGATTTCGATCGGAACCAGCTTGAATTCCCGGGTCATATAGCCGAAATATCTGTCTTCATCGCTCATCGAAGGATTAAGGTAACCCAGTCCTGCGGACTTCATGATTCTCAAAAAATCGCCGTTGTCGGCGATGCCCGCGATAGGACGCGCCATCAGTACGTAGATGGCGACCGCACAGACAGCAACAATTGTCCATAATTCGAGATGCCGTTTAAATTTCATTCGTTTCCCCTGCCTGTAAAGGAACCGGAACCTGCCGGAATGTAAAATATTTATGGCCTAAGTAGTTGCTGACCGTATATAAGCCTGTACCGAACAATACAGCTGCATTATGCGCCCAATACGCGCCATCGCGGCCGGCGACGGCAAGCACCAGATGGGAAAGACCAAGTCCGATCGCATAAGAGAAAAAGTAACACACTGCAACAACCGCAAAAAATTTCCACAAGCTCCGTCTCACCTGCGTACGGGAGCCAAATGTGAACGACCGGTTCAGCATATAGCTGACAGCGGCTCCAATACCGTTGCCGATAAGAGTGGCCGGCCAATATCCGATCCCCGCTCCATTCAAGAGAACATAGATAATAGACAAGCCGACAATCGTATTGACGATACCGACGAGCAGGAAGCGGACGAACGAATGGTTCCACAAAGCCGTCATGCTCCTTCCCTCCCTTGAGTAACCTGTGCGGCGGACGGCGCCGCCGAAGCCCGAAGTTTGGTTTCGACAATATACAGCGGACGGTGCTTCACCTCTTTGTAGATTTTACCGATATATTCTCCGATCAGTCCCATGCCGATCAATTGAATGCCTCCGATGAACCAGACCGACACCATCAGCGACGCCCACCCGGCTACTGTGTTGCCGGCAAGCTTCTGGCCGATGGCGTACAATCCCGCCACAATGCTGATGAAGAACAAGACGAAGCCGGCTGCGGACACGAGCCGGATCGGCGTCACGCTGAGCGAGGTAATGCCATCCCATGCAAAGGCGAGCATTTTTTTCAGCGGGTATTTGGACTCGCCCGCGAACCGTTCGTGCCGGTCGTAATACACCCGAGTCGTCTTGAAACCAATCATCGGTACGATTCCACGGAGGAACACGTTCACTTCTTTGAAATTGGCCAGCTCATCCAGCGCTCGCCTGCTCATAAGCCGGAAATCCGCATGATTGTATTCGATCTTGCCGCCCATCTTCAGCAGCATTTTATAAAATACCTGTGCCGTGAACCGCTTGAACCACGTGTCTTTCTCCCGGCTTTGCCGCACCCCATACACGATATCATAGCCTTCATGATATTTGGTCATGAAGTCGCGGATCACATTCGGGTCGTCCTGCAGATCAGCATCGATGGAAATGGCGCAGTCGCAAGAGCTTCTCGCGGAGTTCAGCCCGGCGAGCAGCGCGCTCTGGTGCCCCGCGTTGCGGGCGAGCTTCAAGCCGGCGACGTGCGCATGCGTTCGATGGAACGACTCGATCAGGTTCCACGTTTTATCGCGGCTGCCGTCATCCACGAACAGGACGTAGCTGCTGCCGGCGGCGAGCTTATCAAGAATAAGCCGTTCCAGCATGCCGGTGAGGCGGACTACCGTCTCGGACAGTACCTCTTCCTCGTTGTAGCAAGGAACGACGATTGCGAGAACGGGCAGTTTTTCCAATTTCAATTCCAACATCCCCTATTTCCGAATTCCGCCTGCGCAGTTTTGATTTAATAATACCTGATCCCGCGCCGCTATACAAAATGGAAAAATATCCCTATAAGCAAACAATGTCAACAGCAACCGGCGCCCCGCAGTAGGGTTCATTCTTTTAAAGGCAGTATGAGTAATGCAAAAAAAGCCCGCCTCTCCCTTTGTGTGGGCTAGACGGGCAAGTGTGCCGCTTATCTTTCTACAATGATGTCTCCGCTGAATTGTTTTGTGCTTTCATCCCACGATAAGTTAATCAGCAATCTGTTCGAATTAAACGAATAGTAAGAAGACAGATACAATGCTGCCGCATCGATGAGTTCTTGCTGATTCAGAAAGTATTCCTGGTAATTTAGCCGGCTTCTCGCCGAAAAACCTTTATCCTGATCAAAAAATAACTTAATGTCAGTTACCCGATTCGGCTCGCTGCCTTCTACATTTCCCCGGTTTGCCCTCGCCGCGACCGCCACACACACCGAATCAATCAGGTCCTGCTCGTCAAATTGTATTCTCATCCCCGTCGTCCTCTCAGTGATTTAAACAGCAGTGAACCTATCCAGATAACGAAAATCAGTATGCCAATATCTATCAATAAAGGCATAATGGAAAAAGGCTGATGGACATAACCGCCTCCCGCAGCCGGGAAATAACCGCCCTGCGGATGCAGCATCGAGCCTAAAAATGTCCCTGCGGCAAATGCGCCAGCTACAGGCCAGAAGCTGCTTGGCTTTTTACCGTTAGGAACTGCCTCGGAGTAAGTGCTGCCGCCGTAATAGCTTCTTCCGGTGGCGGGATTCGTAGTGCTTCCATTCTGTACATTTGACGACGGTCTCTGGGTGCCCGTGCTGTATGTCGTTCCGTTCTTTGTGATCGAACTGTTTGAGCTTGGCGCACTAGGAACCGTAGACTTATTCGAAGCGCCTCCGCTGAACCCGGACGAACCGCTTGAATTTACGGCTGGGCCGTTTGAACTGTTACTGCTGCCGGCCGATGGACTTTGAGCGCCCGAGCTGCTTGAATTGCTTGAACCGGGAGCAGTGGAACTGCTCGAGCCGCCGCTGAATCCGCCCGTTGACGAGTGGCTGGGTGGAGTACTGTGCGTACTTGAGCTCCCGCCTGTGGAAAATGTCCCGGTTCTTGACGTGGTTGTAGGCGTAGTGGAGGATGCGCTGCCCTGGCCTGCAGCTGCGGCTGCCATCCCTATTGAAGCATTTAACGAAAGCATCAGCGCCAAAACGATGGTTACAGCTTTCTTTTTCATACTTAACACTCCTTGCTTGCCTGATTGCGCTAGATTTAATTGATAAGACCGCACACTGTCTATTATAAAGCCTGATAATTAGAAACGCATTAAAAAACAATAAAAATTTAGCCATTCCCGACCTTTTTCGACAATATAAGTCATATACTTTTTTTCCGTTTTTTTATTTGCCGACTATTTTCTCAGGTACCCGGCAGCCAGTTTCGTTAATTATGAACAAAAGAATTCATTGAAATTATCAGACCAAATTCGACAGTAAGTGCAATAAAACTGCTGTAGTATAAAAATAGAAACCTTAGCGAGCGCCTCTTTATAGATTGTCAAAACCATTTAAAGGAGGGATCACAGCCCATGATAAACTATGACGGACCTGTCCATGAACTGCCTCAATCCATTACGTGCCCCAATTGCGGCAGAAGAATGCGTTTGAACTATTTTTTATGGAAGGATCCAAGATATGTGTGTGATAGTTTTCGTCGGGAAAATGATTGTGAAATGGTTCTTATGATAAACGAATATAGGCCGCGTGCAGACAGAACAGTTTCTGCTTGATGCAAGCTTGCGCACGTTGGCAGGCTCGCCTGCGGACTTCATGTGAGCTCTGACAGGAATAAAAAAGCCAAATCCCGACTTTTGAGGAACTTGGCTTTTTTCTTATTATCTATAAGCGATTCCATTGGGATTTTTGCCTACTTTCATCTTGGACAGCGGACACAGCAGCAGTAACAGAATAGACCAGTTCATAGAGTTACATGCCCCTTCCTTATTAAACCGCGAATCAATCGAAGCTGTATCTAAAGCCACACTTATCCATCCTGTCTTCTCCCTTCCAAGCATCACGGGTCAAAGTTTAACTCTCTGCAATCTAAGCGCATTTAATACGACAGAAACAGAACTCAAAGCCATCGCGGCGCCTGCAACCCATGGGGCAAGCAGTCCAATGGCTGCTATTGGAATGCCAAGACTGTTGTAGGCAAGCGCCCAAAAAAGGTTCATCTTGATATTGGCCATCGTTTTTTGACTCATATAAATCGCATCGGGAATACTGTTTAAATCGCCCCGCATTAACGTCACATCCGCAGCTTCCATAGCAACGTCAGTTCCGGTCCCAATCGCCATCCCTATGTCAGCCATCGCAAGAGCCGGAGCATCATTGATACCATCGCCAACCATGGCTACTTTCTTGCCTTGAGCTTGCAGCTTTCTCACTTCTTCCGCTTTTCCTTCCGGCAGGACTTCGGCTAACACGTGATCGATGCCCACCTGCTTGGCGATCGCCTGTGCCGTGCGCTCGTTGTCTCCAGTGATCATAATTACCTCGATACCCATGTCCTTCAGGCGAGCGACAGCTTCCCTGGACGAGTCTTTTATTGTATCCGCAACAGCAACCATACCTGCATACTGCCCGTCAATAGCGATCAGCATCGCTGTTTTTCCGGCCTCCTCGAATTGTTCCATTGCGATGAAAGCCTCATTCGCCGAGACATTGTATTTCGCCATCAGCTTCCTTGTCCCTGCCAAAATCTCTTTTCCTTGCACAATGGCTCGTATCCCGAATCCAGGTATAGCTTCAAATTGCTCTGCTTGTGGGATTTGAATACCCTTTGCCGCGATGCCTGACACGATAGCCTCTGCCAAAGGATGTTCCGAGCTTTTCTCTGCTGCGCCTGCCAGACCTAAAAATGACGCTTCGTCCATAGTTTTCACAACCACATCGGTCAATTCAGGCTTGCCTTTTGTCACGGTACCCGTTTTATCAAGAATAATCGATTGGATCCGATGTGTGGCTTCCAGGTGCTCTCCGCCTTTAAACAACACTCCGAATTCCGCGGCGCGGCCGGAACCGGCCATGATTGATGTAGGCGTTGCAAGACCAAGTGCACAAGGGCAGGCGATAACGAGAATCGCGATTGCTTTTTCCAAAGCGCCGGCGAAGTTGCCTTGATCGACGAAAAGGTACCAAGCCAGAAAAGCAGCTGCAGAAATGCCGACAACGATGGGAACAAAAATACCCGAGATCCTGTCCGCTATCCTTTGAATAGGCGCTTTCGACCCCTGCGCTTCTTCAACCACTGTGATAATTTGCGCTAATGCCGTTTCTTTGCCCACTCTCGACGTCTTGATTTTAAGCATTCCGTTTTTATTGATTGCCGCGCCGACCACGTTATCTCCAACCCTTTTTTCAACCGGAATGCTTTCGCCTGTGAGCATCGATTCGTCAACGGATGACGACCCTTCGAGCACTTCCCCATCCACAGGAATTTTTTCCCCGGGCTTTACCAAGACCACGTCACCGACTGCTACCTCTTCAACAGGAATACTGATCTCGTGTGCATCCCTCAGCACAAGGGCCGTTTTAGCTTGCAGACCCATCAGTGTTTTTATTGCTTCCGACGTGCGTCCTTTAGCTAAAGCTTCAAACAATTTGCCTAGAATAATTAAAGTAATTAATATTGCGCTCGTTTCATAGTACATCGGCGGAGCATGATGCGGCTCTGCCATGGCCGACCATTGAAATGTCAAGTACAGGCTGTAAAAAAACGCTGCAGATGTACCCAAGGCAACAAGTACGTCCATATTGGCGCTTTTATTTTTCAGCGCTTTGTAAGCTCCAACATAGAACTGGGATCCAATGATGAATTGAACCGGAGTAGCCAGTAATAACTGAAACCAAGGATTCATGAATAAATTAGGGACCCATACAAAGGAGGTAAATGTAAAATGCCCTACCATGGCCCAAAGTAAAGGCAGCGACAGTAAAGCTGATACCAGCAGTTTTCCTTTCTGTCGTGCAATTTCCTTTTGTCTATGTTCAGCTTGATTTTCCTGTCCTTTAGGCATCGCCTTATAACCGAGTTGATCTACCTTTTTCTGCATATCTGTGATGGTAACATTCTCGGGATTATAATCGACATGAGCGGTTTCCAGTGCAAAATTCACGTTCGCGTTAGTGACGCCAGGCAATTTGTTTAAACCTTTTTCAATCCTGGCCGCGCATGCAGCGCAGGTCATTCCGCTAATTTGAAGATCAATCGAATTCTTCACTGTTGAATTGCCCAATTCAGTTTTTTCCATCCCAATCACTCCAGTTAAAGTGTTATACCCCCATAGGGTATAGTTTTATGCAAAAAAAATTAGCTGCAGGGGTCACTTAAAAAGTGCCCCCTTATCCTATATTTAGGCAACATCATACCCTTGATCTTCAATTGCTTCTTTAATGGCTTCCAGTGTAACTTTGGATTCATCATATTCAACCGTAACCGATTTAGAGTCCAGATTCACTTTTCCGGCAGCACCTATAATTTTCAGCGCTCCTTCAACTGAATTCACGCAATGACCGCAAGACATTCCTTCAACATGCAAAGTTACATTTTTCATTAGTGGTTCCCTCCCGCGTAACATTATTTCATTAATTTGTTAACAGTAATCAAAAGTTCATCAATCACTTCGTTATCGCCTGCTTGAATGCGTTCCATGACGCAGCTTTTCATATGGCCTTCCAATAAAAGTTTCCCAACACTGTTCAGGGCAGATTGAACTGCAGCAATCTGATTCAACACATCATCGCAGTAAGTGTCTTTTTCAATGAGACCCTTTACTCCTCTAATCTGGCCTTCGATACGGTTTAAGCGAGTGATCAGGTTGCTTTTCATTTTCTCAGAATGATGACTGTGTCTTTCTTCCTTTGCAGAACAACATTCTTCATATGAAGTATTATTAGGATCCATATGTTTCACTCCTTATAGCAATAATATACTATACCTATATAGGGTATGTCAAGGGAGCTTGAAACGGTATCTTTGTAATTAAATGCAACAGTTTCCGCGAAAAATAAGTTGTACATATTTTACACATACCCTCCATATGTATCCAATATAAGGAGGAGAAGCCCACTATGACCGGATCTTTACTCTTAATCATTGAATATTCCTTGCTTACCGTTTGGATTTTATGCTTTATTGTCCAATATCGTTCTCGAATTACCTGCATGGCGGGTATGATGAGCGCTATGTGCCTTGCAATGACCATTGGGTTGGGTGCCGGGACATTTATCGCAGCCCTATTTCCCGGACACTTTTTTCAAGCGTGTATAATCAGCATGCTGCTTGCCGGCTTGATTGGTGCGGTTGCAGGGTTGCCGATCAGCACCATGGCCGTACTCGATGGCTTGCTATCCGGCATTATGGGCGGAATGATGGGAGCCATGTTCATTGCAATGATGCCAGCTGCTTATATAGCGGTGACATTGAAAATCGCTGCTGTATTAACTGCGAGCATTATATTTATTTTGCTGATTATGCTGATTGGGGAAATCAAGGACTTGGGTTCCGCGCGCCGGTTGCGCTTCTGCTTCTTGCCACAAACCATGTTTGCCTTTGATATCCTTATATTTGTTTCCCTTTTCTTTCTCCACCCTCTCCCTGCGCATTTAGAGGACCAGAAGCCGAATCATACCCATAATTACGAAAAATCATCGAATAGCAACGATATGGCAGAAATTAACTTTTCGTCAATTCCCCTTTAAATTGACAAAAAGAAAAATAGATCGAAGGAAGAGATCAAAGGCAAAGGACAGCCACACGTCGGCGATCCCCATTTTAAAATAGATACACAATGTTAAGCGGCTTTATGCTCAGATTAATGCTAACCTCTCCTTCTCTGTAAAGCAGGGGACTGGTTGCCCGGCCCTCCTCGTCAAAGCATACGAGCAAATACCCCGCGTGATCCCTTGCTATTCCTTTATTTTATTTAAGCAACCGCTGCCGCATCGCCTCAAACAGCAGCACCGTAGCGGCCATCGCCACGTTCAACGATTCCGACTCACCGCGCATCGGGATGATCACGGTCTCGTTCACGAGCGCAGATACTTCAGGCGAAACGCCGCTGCCCTCATTGCCGAGCACAAGCCAGGTCGGCTTGGTCAAATCCAGATCATAACAGCTTCTGCTTGCTGACAAATCCGTAATCACCAACTGCGCGCCGCCCGCCTGGGCTCTCGGCAGCAGTTGAGTGAGGTCCGCCTCCGCTATGGGAAGATGAAACATCGAGCCCATCGTAGAGCGTACTGTCTTGGGGTTGTACAAATCAACCGTACCTTTTCCGAGCACAATACCTTGGGCGCCGACGGCATCCGCGCTGCGGATGATCGTGCCGAGGTTGCCTGGGTCCTGCACACCGTCCACCGCGACGACAAGTTCGTTCCGGAGGCCGCCAAAAACTTCCTCTCCCCAAACCAGCTTATCCACCACCGCGCTCAGCCCTTGCGGAGTCTGCGTATCGGTGATTTTGGCCATGACTGCCTCGCTCACACCGATCCATTCCACATGGCTGCGGGTTTCTTCGTACAACGACTTGGGCGGCCCTTTATCCGACAGATAGAGGATTGTTCCGACCGGTGCCTTGGCTTTGACCGCTTCTTCAACCAGATGCACTCCTTCGATCAAAAACTTCTTCTGCTTGTCTCTTCCCCGCCGCTCGAGCAGCGCCGCCCAATCTTTCACTCTCTGATTCTGTGTCGAATTAATCTCAACTGGCATCGCATTTACTCCGTAATTGATTTCAAGATTTTTGGCACGCAGCCTTTTGCCGTATTATACCACAATTGAATTCCACTTAAAAAAAGGCCGCCAGCCGGATCTGACCCTATGGACCATGAGTGTTACTCCCGGCACTTAGCCGGAACTGCGGAAAATAGTCAAGACCTCTGCGCATAAAAAATGGATGTTCTGCACATCTTAGCTAGAGCGGCCAAATTAGCGACAAATAATCACGCTCCGTCTTTTAGCGGCAGATCAGCTTTGGGACGAGCATGAAGGAGAGATTCTAAGCATGATTCTGCTATCTTTGAGACAGGCGATTTTTAAACGGGTAGAAGGCAGGTCAAATGAGGAATTGGTCCAAATCATCCAGGATTCCATAGACGCCGAAGAGAAGGTGCTGCCGGGGCTGGGTGTATTGTTCGAAATGATCTGGAAAAACAGCGACACTGCTCTGCGCGAAAAAATGGTGGAAGTGCTGGGTGCTAACCTGCCGGCCGGCCCGCCGGACGAGGAAGACAAAGACGACAGAAAAGCCTGACGGCGTCCTTTAGATCTTTGCAGTAAACCAAACTATTGCGCGTGGGGAAGAAAAGGGTATGGGGTTCCAGCCGCTGTTGGTGCCCTGTTCCTCGATGAGGTTAAGCGGCTGGAACACGACAATAAGGCGGCCTGTGAAGTTTCCACCCAATACCCTTTTTCTTTTTTGGATCTGCTCAGTGATGACTTCCGCTAATGCAGTATTTCCCGGTTATTGCCCGGTATTAACGCACTGCGCTTCCGCTAATTATGGTCAAAACGCTCTCCTGGATGGGTAAACAGCGTGTTTGCCAAAAATAGAGGAATTGAATTCCGTTAATGTCAGGCGGGGAGCCGAAATCTGGGAATAACGAAAAAAATGAGTTACCGCCGTAAATTCGCGATTCACAGTAGTTCCTGCACTGCAGGGAGCCCGCTGCCCTCGGATTTATACTTGCTTACTTATCTTTTAAGAAAAAAGCCTGACGGCCAAGTCAGGCTTTCTTTGCGGATGCAGCCATATAAGGATAAAACGAAGAGTGCTACTTGTTTGCGAGACGTTTGATCGATTGCATATGTCCCAGATGATTCGCCTCATGGTATAACGCCATGCCAAACATGTCACCGTATGTATACAATTCTCTCTGGGCGAAATGGAACGGAGCCTGCTCGGCCCAAAGCGCAGCCGGGAGCGCTTCAATACGTTCCTTCTGGAACGTCAGCTGCTGCTTCAGCTCGGATAACGTAGGAGCTTCCCTATTCCACTCGGAAGGCCTTGTTCCCATGCCGAAAAGCTCAGGGTAATAATCTGGAATGACCTTCGGATGCTCAGGTGACTGGAATAAAAACTTCTCGGCAACGCTGTAGACATGCCCTGTGAGCCAGCGGATCGTGTTATTGAAGCCTCCCGGCTGAAAGCTCGCCTCTTCTTCCGTCACCGTGTCCAAAAATTTCAGCAGCGCTCCTCTGGTCAATCCAAACTGTTTCATCATCGCTTCATTCGACATACGGCCATCCCCGTCCCTTGTGATTATCAATCCGTCCATAAAGAAATTGTACATAATAACTCTCCGCAGCTCAATCAACCAGGGACCCTTCCAGCCCGGCAGGCATTGGAGCAGGGATATCGCAGCTGCTCTTCATCACATAATGCTTGCCTTCATCCGAGGAATCATGGAAAGCGTGCATGGCTTCAAGGACATGATACGCGAGCTCGCCGTTCGCCCGGTGCGGACGGCCGTTCAAGATGCCGTGCGCCATATCCGCCACGCCGACTCCGCGGCTGTTTCCGCCGAAGCCGTGGGTAAAAGGAATCTCCGCCCATTCCTTCTCATCCTTGCGGCGGACATAGATGGGCTGCCCGAACGTATTCGGATCGGGCACTTTCATCGTGCCCTCGCTGCCGTAGATTTCAATATTCGGCAGGCTCGTGCCTCCAAAAGCGTCAAAGCTCGTAATCATCGTCGCAACAGCTCCGCCGTGGAAATCCAGAACGCCGGTCACATGCGTAGGCGTTTCCACCTTGATGAGGCTGCCTTTTTTAGGCTCGCTCAGCACTACCCTCTCCGGGTACGCGATGGATGTGGAACCGGAAATCCGGCGGATCGGCCCGAGCAGCGCCACCAACGCCGTCAAATAGTACGGCCCCATATCGAACATCGGCCCGCCGCCTTTGGCGTAATAGAACGCCGGATCCGGATGCCAATGCTCATGGCCGCGGCCGATCATAAATGCCGAAGCCGCGACCGGTGTGCCGATCATCCCGTCATCGATCAGCTTGCGGCAGGTCTGGATGCCTGCGCCAAGAAACGTATCGGGCGCGCTGCCCACACGAAGCCCTTTCCTGTGCGCTGTCTCCAGAATCCGCTGCCCCTCTTCACGGGTAACGGCAAGCGGCTTTTCCACGTAGACATGCTTGCCCGCTTCCAGAGAGCGGATACAAATCTCCGCGTGGGCCGCCGGAATCGTCAGGTTGATCACGATCCGGATCTCCGGGTCGGCGAGCAGTGCGTCTACGGAATATGCCTTGGGAACGCCGTACTGCTCAGCGCTTGCCTGGGCTCTCGACAAATCCAGATCGGCACACGCAGCAACTTCAAGAATATCAAACCGCTTACAATTTTCAAAATAAATACTGCTGATCTTTCCGCATCCGATGATTCCTACTTTAAACTTGTCCATGTGATCTCCCCCGAGCCTTCCCTAAGGCTTTAAGTTATTTCGCAGCCCAAACCATCCCTTTTTTCATCAAAGCGAGCGTTTCCGGCATAGCGACGATATTCGCCTGATGGCCGAGAGAGCAGTAGTACACTTTGCCGCTTCCATAGGTTTTGGTCCATGCGACAGGCATTTCAACATCACCGAAATCGGTTACCGCCAGCACCTCATTCGCCGGATCCACGTGCATATAATATTTCTCCGACACGACCGTAAAATCTTCCATTCCTTCCGTCAAAGGATGACTGCGGTCCTTGATGCGAACCATATACGTCACGCCGTCATTGCCGGGATGCGCCACCCATTGGCCGCCAACCATATATTGAAACTCCGTCTCGTTGCGGAAAGAATCCGCCATGCCTCCGTGGCAGCCTGCAATTCCCACTCCGTGCTCCTTCACTGCCGCGAGCAAAGGGTTCAGCTGTTCACTGGTAATCGTTCCCATCGTCCAAACCGGTACAATCAGGTTCAACCGGTTCAGCTTTTCCGCATCCAGCAGCGAATCCAGCGTATCGGAAATTTCCACTTCAAACTGTTCCTCTCTCAGCACCCCGGCCAGCAGATCTGCAACTTCCTTGGGCTGATGGCCTACCCAACCGCCTTGAATCACCAATGCTTTCTTCATCCTGTTCGCTCTCCTCTTACAGCTCGTTTATTTCTACCCATGTTCTTCTCTCGATGGACAGGTCCACCGCTTCCAATACCTGCTGGCACTTCACTCCGTCATGGAAATTCGGCACCGGCTGGCGGTCCTGCTCTAGCGCATCCATCAGCTCCAGCACTTCATGGATAAACGTATGCTCATACCCGATGGTATGCCCGGCAGGCCACCATGCGTCCATATAGGCGTGCGAAGGATCCGTAGCAAGAACGCGGCGGAAGCCCTGCACATCCTCGGCGTCCTCGGTAAAATAGACCTGCAGCTCGTTCATTCTTTCAAAATCGAACTTCACACTGCCTTTGGAACCGTTGATTTCAAAAGAGTTCGTGCAGCGGTGCCCCGGAGCAAACCGGGTGGCTTCGAAGCTGCCCAGCGCCCCATTGTCAAAACGGCTCAAAAACAAGGTCGCATCATCCACGGTAACCTCGCCTTTAGGCGCTTCCTTGCTGCTTTTGGCGGTTAATCCAGTCATGGAAGAAGGCTGCGGCCGCTCCTTAATGAAGGTCTCGCTCATTCCGATCACTTCCTTCATACCGCCGACCAGGAAATGCGCCAAATCGATCAGATGCGCTCCAAGGTCGCCATGGGAACCGGAGCCGGCGATTTCCTTCTGCAGTCTCCAGACAAGCGGGAATTCCGGATCCACAATCCAGTCCTGCAGGAAACAGGCGCGGAAATGATAGATCGTACCCAGCCGGCCTTCCTCGATCAGCTTCTTCGCAAGCAGCACAGCCGGGGCAAAACGGTAGTTGAACCCAACCATATGCTTCACGCCGGCCTCTTCGGCTGCCTGCAGCATTTCGCGCGAATCGCCCAGCGTCAGGGCGAGCGGCTTCTCGCAGAAGATGTGCTTGCCGGCTTTGGCGGCGGCCAGGGCGATTTCCTTGTGCGCGTCGCTCGGAGCGTTAATGTCGATCACATCGATATCTTCCCGCTGCACCATCTCCCGCCAATCGGTCACGGATTCCTCCCAGCCGAACTGGCTGGCCGCTTGCTCCACGCCTGCCTGATCGCGCCCGCAAATGAGCTTCATTACCGGTTTCCCCGCATTCGGGAAGAACATCGGCAAATCCCGGTATGCGTGGCTGTGCGCCTTGCCCATAAACTTGTAGCCGATCATTCCCACATTGATCTTCTTCATCCGTATATCCTCCCTCGATTGGCTTACATATCCACTTGTATGCCTGGCCGTCGCCACGTATGTAAACGCTTAAGTTGAAAATTGTAGAATGTCGCTCGATTTCCGCACAACCAGCCGTACAGGAAGCTTTTCTCGAAAAATATCCTCTCCGCCCGATTGGACACGGTCCAGCAGTTTATCCGCGGCGAGCCGGCCCATCTCGAAAAAAGGCACGGAGACGGAAGTCAGCGGCGGATCCGTCACTTTCGCGGCATCGGAATCGTCGTAACCCGCAACCGCGACATTCTGACCGGGCATCCAGCCCTCCTCCTTCATCCGCTGCATCAGCCCGATCGCCATCCGGTCGTTCGCCGCAAAGACAGCGTGCAGCTCCTTCCTGTATGGCGCAAAGGCCGGGAGGGATTCGTAGCCGCTTTTTCGGCTGTAGTTGCCTTGGATGACCCATTCTTCCCGGTAAAGAAGCTCCGATTGCGACAGCGCTCTGCGGTATCCTTCCAAGCGCGCCCCGGAATTCGAATACTGCGGAGAACCGTTGAGAAACGCGATGTTGGAGCAGCCCGATTCAATCAGATGCCTCACAGCCAGGAAGCTTCCGCTCACATGATCGGCGTCCACCTCCGAGAAGCTCTCTCCTTCATAGCTTTGGTTCACCAGGCAGAACGGAAGCGCATGCTCCGCAAGCTGCCGCAGGGAATCGCGTTCCCCGGGAACGTCGCGCGAGCCGAGAATGACGCAGGCGTCCACTTTTTGCGAACGGAACAGCTTCAAGTAATCGGCCGGCTCTGCTGGGGATTGCAGTATAAGCAGCATGTCGTATCCCCTGCTCCTCACCGCTTCCCCGATCCCGCTCAGTATCTCGGAAAAATAGTACGTTGAGAACAAATGCACCTTGGGCACATAAGGCAGAACTACTCCGAGATTGCCGCTGCGTTGACGGGCGAAGCTCTGCGCGATGGCATTGGGATAGTAGCCGAGCTCCTCCGCCGCGTGCAGCACACGCTGCTTCGTCCCGTCTTTCATCGGGCCCACGCCGTTCAGCACACGGGACACGGTGGCCTCGGAGACGTTGGCTAATTGTGCAACTTCTTTTCTGGTTGCGATAGCGGCTCCCTCCGAAATTCATACTGTCATCACATTATGTACACGCGTACATTTTCTCATCCGAAAGCCAATCTGTCAATAAGCAGGCAGCGATAAATTCCCACGACACCAAAGGCTGCCCCAGAAACTTTCCACTCCTTGCTTTTTGGATTTACTCCGAGCGGTCTTCCCGTTTCCCGGACATTTCCCGGAAATAGGGGAGTTTTATTCCGCGTATGCGGTATTTCCCGGCTATTGCCCGGAATTAACGCACTGTGCTTCCGTTATTTATGGCCAAAACGCTGGCCTGGACGGGTAAACAGCCTGTTCGCCAAAAATAGAGGAAATGAATTCCGTTAATGTCAGGCGGGGAGCGGGAAATCTGGGAATAACAGAATAAAAATCCGTTACCGCCGTGAATGACTATTCAAAGTAGTACCTGCCACTGCATAGAGCCCGCTGCTCTCGGATGTATACTTTCTTATCTTCTAAAGAAAAAACATCCAAGAGCGGCGCCTCCGCTCAAGGATGTCAGGAAACCTTTTTCTTTTTGGCGGCGATTTTGCGCCTGGTTTTGTTGAGCCTGTTGTAGCGCATGATTAGTTTGACGTTATTGCGTTCATCCTTCAATTTGCCGAAAATATAAGGATCGGGCTTCGTGTTGACTTCCAGTATCCAGGGCTTCAGTTCCCTGTCCAGCGCCACATCAACCCCGATCTCCCTGAGCCCGGGAAAGCGGACCGAAAGCTGCTTGGCAGTATCGTAACCGAGCGTTTTCAAGTCACGGATATACTGCTCCCGCGACTGTCCGTCAATGTATGGAGCGAGGAGCTTCTCAACCGCCTCCAGCGTGCCTCCGTTATGGTAATTCGTGACGATTCTCGCCGGATCGGCGACCCTGCCCGCAAGGCCGGTGGCCACCCAGCGCTTTTTAACATCTCTCTGCACCATAACCCTCAGATCGAATCGGTTTCCCTGGTGGGAAAGCAGATGGATTCCCTTTTGCACCAAAAATAATCTTCCCCGGGTCAACGCCTTCACAGCCGACTGCAACTGCGGGAACGAGTCAAAGGTTTGCTTCTTGGTCCCGGATTGGCAGCTGTACAGCTTTACACCCTGCGGGGTATCAGTCATTTCCACGCGAATTACCCTGTTGCCGAACGATCCCGAATCGGGTTTTACATAAACCATGCGGTGCTTCTCCAGCATCTGCCTGAGATGGTCTCCCTCCAGCTTGCGTGTTTCGGGAATATGTTCAGACAGCTTACTGCTGCCAAACAGCGCCTTTGTCTTTTTCCATTTACTCACGACGTATCTGCTCAATGAATGGTCTTCCTTTCTGCGCTATAAGCGTCAAATTGGTGCATCAGGCACTATAGTGTATGAAAGGCGGCGATTGTTGGCCTCTGCTTTGGCAGCAAAAAACCTCCGATGGCCGCTTGACGGCGGTTTCCGGAGGTTTCCAAGATCATTACTTTAAAGTGTAACCGAACAGGTTTTTCAAAATCAGCTGCAAAATCCCGATGGAATACAGGAATACGAGAAACATCATAACCGGAACCACGTAGCGGAGAAGGAGCATCCACAGCTTGTACCAAAAACCGGTCAGCCCTGCCTCTTCACCTGCGCGCTTCCAGGCATACCCGGTAAACAGGGTAATGACCAGACCGCCCACAGGCAAAAGGATGTTGGATGCAGTGAAATCTATCATATCGAAGACGCCTTTTCCTGCGATGGTAAAGCCGGAAAGCGGGCCGCCTGTCGACAGCGCCGAAGGGATCCCCACAATAAAGCATAACACACCCGTGATGACTGCAGCTTTTGTGCGGCTCATGCGCCATTTTTCAGTTACATACGCTACCGGCACCTCAAGTAAAGACACGGCCGAGGTCAGTGCCGCAATGGCCAGCAGCACGAAGAAGATGCCTGCGAAGAAGCTGCCGAAAGGCATAGCGGAAAAGGCCGCCGGAAGCGTGATGAACACCAGGCCCGGACCGGAATCCGCTTCAATCCCGAAAGCGAAGGTCGTCGGAAAAATGATCAGCCCCGCCACCAGCGCATAGAGCAGGTCTCCTCCGCCTACCGCCAGTGCCGCCGCGCCTAAAGACTGGTTCTTTTGAACGTAGGCTCCGTAGGTGAGCATCGTTCCCATCCCAAGCGAAAGCGAGAAGAAAGCGTGCCCCAGGGCGACAAGAGCAGACTCAGCGGAAAGCTTCGAGAAATCGGGCCTCAGGAAGTACTCTACTCCCGCCATGGCGTTGGGAAGGCTGAGAGCGCGGAACATGAGCAGAAGCAGAATGACAAGCAGCCCGGGAATTAAATATTTGTTAAATTTTTCGATTCCGCCGGAAATTCCTTTCGCAACTACGACAATGACCAGCAGCATTACGACGGCCTGCCAGAACACAGGCAGATAGCCGGAAGTGAAGGATACGAATTGGCCTTTGAAATCCATGTTATTGAACAGGCTGCCGGAAAAAGACCTTACCGCGTAATGCAGTGTCCAACCTGAGACGACCCCATAAAACGACATTATCATAAAGGCGCCGACCACGGACAAGAACCCGAAGCCTCCCCATATTTTCCGGTTTGACAGATTGGTAAACGAGCTCGACGCATTTCCCCGCCCGCCCCGGCCGATCGCCATTTCCGCAAGCAGAATAGGCAGCCCGACAAGCACCAGGCAAATGATAAACAGCAAAAAGAAAGCAGCGCCGCCGTATACTCCTGTGATATACGGAAACTTCCACATGTTCCCGAGTCCCACCGAGCTTCCGATCGCGGCCAGAATGAAGCCCATGGAGCTGAATTGATCTCCTGCGTGCTGTGTATTTTTAGAATGATTTGTTTGCATGTAACCTATCTTCCCTTTCTGGCTCTCCATTATACATGTTCTCCATAGTATTATATTTTTCCGGCACTGTCTAGTTTTTTTGAGTTGTATATTGTGGCAATACAAAAACCACCTCCATATAGAAGGTGGCTCGTGACGCGGCAGGACTTTATCAGGCTGCATTGCCGCCGTATTCATTTTTGACTGTATCATAGAATTTGGCTGCAGACGCTTGAACATAAGGGATAATCCACAGGAACCCGATACAGAGAGACAGCAAGCTGAGCAGAAACCAACCGATGAAGCTCAGGTAAAGCAGGAACAGCTTCCATTTGTGTCCGGACATCATTTGGGCGCTTGTGCGAATCGCCTCGGAAGCCGTGAGCTCGGGCTGGTCGTTTAATATGTAATAAGCTTGCGAGTACCGCAGCGCGGCGATAATGCCTGGGACAATCAGCAGCAGGCTCCACAGGAACACGTAAATCCCGGTCAGCAGCATCGTCAGCAAGGCAGGGACGAACATCGGCTTGAAGCCGTCAAACAGATTCGAGATCGAAGCCTCCCTGCCTCTGTTCAATTGAAGAAAATATTTGGACAACCCGTAATGGAGCGGCCCGGCAATCAACAGATTAATAATCGACCCGATAAAAGACAGCTCGCCGCAGACCCCGATAATGAGCGTATACACCAGGCAGACAAGGATGGAGCTTCCCCATTTGCCTTTCAGGCTTCTTCTGGCATAAGCACGGATTTCAGAATTTTCCAGCACAAACCCAACCCCTTATCCAAAAATTTTGGTACCTACACGTATGTGTATGCAACTGGTTGATTTTGAATGAGCTGAACTTATGGTTATAATAAAGGAGGATTCTATTCTCAAACTTAGGGAGGCTACCTGCTTTGAATAACTTTACATTTCATAACCCAACGAAGCTGATTTTCGGCCAAGGCCAATTGGAGCAGCTGAAAACCGAGGTTCCCAAATACGGCAAAAATGTTCTTCTCGTTTACGGAGGAGGCAGCATCAAACGCAGCGGCTTGTACGACAAAGTTCTGTCCTATCTGAAGGAAGCGGGTGCGCAAGTCCAGGAACTGAGCGGGGTGGAGCCGAATCCTCGTTTGAGTACGGTCAATAAAGGCGCAGAGCTGTGCAGAAAGAATAACATCGACCTTATCCTCGCTGTCGGCGGAGGCAGCGTCATTGACTGCGTCAAGGGGATTGCCGCGGCGGCTAAATATGAAGGGGATTTCTGGGATATTGTCACCCGTAAAGCCACGGTCAAAGACGCCCTGCCTCTCGCCACCGTACTCACTTTGGCCGCTACCGGCTCGGAGATGAATTCCGGCGCTGTGATCACCAACTGGGAAACGAAGGAGAAGCTCAGCTTTGGATCGCCTTTTACATATCCGAAGTTTTCAATTCTCGACCCTGCTAATACGGCTACAGTCCCTCAAGACCAGACCGTATACGGCATGGTGGACATTATGTCTCACGTGTTCGAGCAGTATTTTCACCATGACAAGAATGCGCCCGTACAGACCGGATTCTGCGAGACCATACTGAGAACGGTCATCGAGACCGCGCCGAAGCTGCTGGGCGACCTTCAAAACCTTGAATACCGCGCAACCATACTGTACTGCGGTACGATGGCTTTGAACGGCATCCTCAGCATGGGAGTCCGGGGCGACTGGGCCACCCATAACCTAGAGCACGCCGTATCCGCGGTGTATGATATTCCTCACGGAGGCGGACTGGCGATTTTGTTCCCGAACTGGATGAAGCATACGCTGGATGCAGACGTTGAACGTTTTAAACGGATGGCCGTCAACGTTTTTGGCGTGGATCCGTCAGGCAAAAGCGACCGGGCCGTGGCCGAAGAGGGAATTCAAGCAGTCCGCGGCTTCTGGACCTCTATCGGTGCCCCAAGCCGGCTCGCGGACTATGACATTGACGATTCGCAGCTCGATGTCATGGCGGACAAGGCTATGGTGTACGGCGAATTCGGCCACTTCAAGAAGCTGGACCGCAGCGACGTCCTGGAGATTTACAGGAACTCGCTGTAAGACTGCATTGGCTGAAGGTACGAATCGAGTCACACTCTGTTGCAACACACCACCGTAGTCCCAGCGAAATGAAGAAAAGCACCCGGCGACCGGGTGCTTTTCTTATGTGACAATCTGCACAAACTCACATTACTTATTTATTCATCGTTCTCGCAGAACGAGTATCATTTGATGCTTAAAACAATGAAAGCCCTGCCTCTCTTCCATCCTTACGGCTCCGAAGACCGCGCCAGTGTGAATTAAGTCTATCAAAATTCCGTAACAGACTTGTCTTTTCGTCCTTCTTCTTCACATCTACTCTTTGCGGGTTATGGGAAATAAGATGATGTCGAACCGGCTGGTTCCAGGAAAAAACTTCTGAGGAAAAAAAGATTGTGCTGTTACTATACAAAGTAAAGGGGTTATTGAGTTTACAAATACTTATTATACACACCACTGTTACCCGAGTCAAGTGTTTTTACTTTACACTCTTTCCGCTCCGGTATCCGATCCAGCCGTTGGCTTCCACTATTTCAAGAAACTTCACCAATCTGGGCAGGACGGGCTCCGCTTGTTCACCGAATACATAAGCCAGCTCGCGTTCAATCTCGGCTACGGTATGCTGCCCGGCGCACTTTCGCAGCACCTGGCTTCCAAGCGCATCCAGCTTGACGCGAAATGCGGCCGGCTGATTCCATAACCTGACCGAGAGCCGCTCCAACCAGCTGTTACGGGGGATGACCAATACGCTGGCCTCCCCCTTTTGTTCCAATTTAAGGCCTTCCTTCAGTACGGGTGACATCTCAAGTAAGTTCAACCGCCCCATTCTCATTCACTCCGCTCCGCCGCACTCGATTTGTTTTTCCCTTGATAGGATACCCACCCCAACATAATCGCCAGGACGATGAAGATCATAAGCGAAAACCAGTTTTCATTCAGCACAACCTGCTTGGGCACAGGGACTTTTACAAAAATAAGTATCGCGATAATTACGCCGACCAAGGATTCACCGGCGATAAGCCCTGAGGCAAAAAGCGTCCCTGTCTCGACACGGGCTTTCGCGGTTTCTTCATTGCGGGACATATATTCCACCAGCCAGCGCACCACCCCTCCGGCCATAATCGGCGTGCTCACATGGATAGGAAGGTAGATGCCGACCGCGACGGTGAGTGAGTTTAAACCCAAGAATTCGAACACAACCGCCGACATCGCACCGATAAAGATAAGGTCCCACGGAAGATTTTCCGCCATCAGGCCCTCAACGACCAGCTTCATTAGCACGGCTTTAGGTGCGGGAAGCTCGGCGGAGCCCATTATAAACGCTTTGTTCAGAATAACCAGGATAAAGCCGATGATTAAGCCGCTCACCAGCACTCCCACCATCATTGCGATCTGCTGCTTCCATGGGGTCCCTCCCACCAGGTAACCGGTTTTTAAATCCTGGGAAATGTCCCCGGCGACTGCCAATGCAACGCAAACGATCGCTCCAACCGTTAAAGCCGCTACCATGCCCGTCTGCCCCGTGACTCCGGTCATTTTAAACACCAGTGTAACGATCAAAAGCGTAGCGATAGTCATACCGGAAACAGGCGAGGAAGAGCTTCCCACTAACCCGACAATACGGGAGGCGACGGTGACGAACAAAAATCCCAGCACCGCGACAGCGATTCCGCCGATTATGCCCACGTCCGTCAAAGGAGAAAAGGCAATAATCAGAATCAGCAGGACCACACCGCCGAGCAAAACCCATGAGGGCATGTCGCGGTTCGTACGTTCGGCAGAACTCGGCACACCCCCGCCCCTCTTTAAACCGGAGAAAGTTTGTCCAACCGAGGACACTAGCAGCGGAAGCGTTTTGACCAGTGTGATGAGCCCGCCCGTCGCGACCGCGCCCGCCCCGATATATCGGATATACTGCGCCCAGATGCCCCAAGCGTCCAAAGCCGGAATCGCAGCTGTGGCCGGTGCAACAGGCCGCGCTCCGGCGGAACCGAAAAAGCCGATCATCGGGATCATTACGAGCCACGCCAGAATACCTCCGGCTATCATCTGTCCGGCGATTCTCGGTCCGATAATGTACCCCACGCCCAGTAGAGCCGGATAAGTGTCCATTCCGATCACCGCATTTTTAAACCCCGACACCTGCGCTTCGATTTCCGTCTTAAACCATCGAAACCCGTCGCCCAGCGCTTTCAGAATTCCGCCGGCAAAGAAGCCCGTGAATACCAGCTTGGCTCCGCTGCCTCCGTTCTCCCCCGTGATCAGCACTTCTGCGCAGGCACTCCCTTCAGGATAAGGCAGGGTATGGTGCTCATTGACGATCAGCAGCCTGCGGAGCGGAACCATCATGAAGACGCCCAGAAACCCGCCGGTCAATACGATGAACGACACCAAAAACTGGCTTGGCGCCAGGTTCCACAGGAACAACGCGGGTATGGTAAAGATAGCGCCGGCAGCCACCGCTTCTCCCGCCGTGGTCATCGTTTGCACGATGTTGTTCTCCAGGATCGATTTGCGCCGCAAAATTCCCCGCAGAATGGCTAACGAAATCACTGCAGACGGAATCGAAGCACTGACTGTCAAGCCGATTTTAAGCCCGAGGTAGGCGTTAGCCGCGCCAAATACGACAGCCAGAACAATTCCCAGCAGAATTGCGATCAGGGTGAGCTCAGGCAGCGATCGGGCAGCAGGTATGTAAGGCACAAACGAACCGGATCTTTCTTTCACGTTAAATCCCCGCTTTCTTAGGGCAGTTGCAATATGAGTTAGCATTTGCTTTTTTTATGAAAATTAACAAACCGCCCGCCGTCCAACTTCGCAACGCGCTCCGGCACACGCGCCTCTTCCGGCGCGTTTAAGGAGCTTGCTCCAAAAACTTGGCGGTCGGATTCTTCTCCATCGCCGTGCGCATCGCGTACTCGTTCTCGAACAGCGCCACGTAGTTGCCGTTCTTGTCCGTTACCAGCTGAGAGTTAATGCGAAATTTGCCGGGATCGATCTTGTCGTCAACGATCCATCGCGCAAACTGGAAGTTCATGCGGTGCAGCTGGATGTCCACGCCATATTCGGCCTTCATCCGGTGCTCGAACACCTCGAACTGCAGCTGGCCGACCACTCCCAGAATAGTGTCCTCAAAGCCGATCGTAGTGAACACCTGGATGGTCCCTTCCTCCGTCAGCTGATTGATGCCTTTCTGATACTGCTTGTGCTTCAGCGCGTTCTTAACCGTCACTTTGCTGAACAGCTCGGGAGAGAACGTCGGCAGCTCGGCGAACTCGATATCCTTGCCCTCGGACAAAGAATCGCCGATGCGGAAAATACCCGGGTCAAACAGCCCGATTATATCTCCGGCATACGCCTCATCCACGATGTCCCGGTCCTGGGCGAGAAACTGCTGCGGCTGCGCCAGCTTGATCTCTTTGCCCGCGCGCACATGGCGAACGGACATACCCCGTTCGAATTTACCCGACACGATGCGCAGGAAGGCGATGCGGTCGCGGTGGGCCGGATTCATATTTGCCTGGATCTTGAATACGTATCCGGAGAATTTGTCGTCCGTCGGCTGCACCTCGCCTATCGAGCTTTTACGGGGTTCCGGCTTCGGAGCAAGCTGCAGGAAATTATCCAGGAACGTCTGCACGCCGAAGTTGTTCACAGCGCTGCCGAAGAAAACAGGAGTCAGCTCGCCAGCCATAACTTTTTCCATATCAAAAGGGTCCCCAGCCACATCCAGAAGCTCGACCTCCTGGCAAAGCTGATCGTGGAGGAACTCACCCGCAATCTCGCGCACCAACGGGTCGTTATAGCCGCTTACTTTTCGCACCTCGACGCCTTTATGGTCGTTGCCCTGGAAAAGCTCCAACTGCTCCTTCTCCCGGTCATAAACTCCGCAAAAGGCTTTGCCCATGCCGATCGGCCAGTTCATCGGATAGGAACGTATGCCGAGCACTTCCTCCAGCTCTTCCAGCAGATCGAACGGATCGCGGCCTTCCCGGTCCAGCTTGTTGATGAAGGTAAAAATCGGAATCCCACGCATCCGGCACACCTGGAACAGCTTCTTCGTCTGCGCCTCCACCCCTTTGGCCACGTCGATCAGCATCACTGCGCTGTCAGCGGCGGTTAAGGTACGGTACGTATCCTCCGAGAAATCCTGGTGGCCCGGTGTATCCAGAATATTTACACGATGGCCCTCATAATCGAATTGCATGACGGAAGACGTCACAGAGATCCCTCTCTGCTTCTCTATCTCCATCCAGTCCGATGTCGCGTGCTTGCTTGCTTTGCGTCCTTTTACTGTACCCGCCAGACGGATGGCGCCGCCAAAAAGCAGCAGTTTTTCCGTCAGTGTCGTTTTCCCCGCATCGGGGTGTGAAATAATCGCGAAAGTGCGCCGTTTTTCCACTTCTGTCTGCAGCTGTTGTAACAATTTACTCATCTTGTCTTCCTTCCTGAAGCTGTATTTCTTTTATATCCTAAACTTACACCTTAACAAGGGGAACAGTCCAATTCGCCTCATCCAGCCATGCGCGGGACATCGCGTCGCTCTTTCCGTTCGGCATGGTTGCCTTTTTAAACGCGCCGTTCTTATCTATCCAAATACTATAATATTCGTGGTTTCCCATATTCGCGTGCAGTGGAGGCAGCTTGTAGGAACCGAGAATTTTTTTCAATTGTTTATAATCGTTGTCCCTGGCAAAATCGGTCAGATCGCCTGTAAACATGATCGCAGGAGGTCTGCAGTTGTTTGATATCCTCCAAAGCCATCTTCCGCCTTCGGGAAGGCCCTTCCTCATCCACTGTAACATGAAGATCGCTCAGAATGAAATAGGCAAACAAAGAGCCGCCCGCCGCAGGCGCTACCGGTTCACTCGCGTTGGGAGCAATTGAAAGAATGTCATCTGGAGCAAGATCCGAGTCCTTGGGTTTAAAAAACCTCCATGGATTAAAAAATGCCGCAACGGGCGCCACCACAACACCCGACAGGAGAAGCAGCCATTTGATAAAAGCCCTTCTGGACATTAGCTTAACACGCCTCTCTCCCAGCATCTTGTAAAGAAATTCCGTCAGCCGGTCCACATTTGTTGAGAGGTATCTGCTGACGTATTCTTTGGTACGAAGAGTATAGCACTGCGTCATTTCGTTTGAAAGAGGGCTGGGGCAAAAAAGGTACATACGATTCCCATACAACAAAAAAGCTCCTTTCGGAGCTTTTTTGTTGTATGGGAATCGTATAGCGGTGTGAAAAAGAAACGGGTCCCGGTCTATTCCTGCATAATCCACGTGACGTTATTCTCCGTCTGTCCATTGACCGGCCACCAGGTGAAACCGTCGCGCGCCAGAAGCTCTTCGGCCCTTATGGGGCCCCATGAACCAGCCGGATAAAAAACCAAATCCTCTGTCGTTTCTTTCCACGCCTCGGCAATCTTGTCTACAAATTCCCATGCAGCAGCCACTTCGTCCCAACGGGTAAAGTAAGTGGAATCGCCTCTGGAGGCGTCGTAAATGAGCCGTTCGTAAGCTTCCGGAGTGTTGAGGCCCACTTGGCAGCTTTGGCAGAAGTCCATTGCAATCGGCACGATATCGCCCTCGGAGCCCGGTCTTTTGGCATTCATCTTCATATAAATGCCTTCCAGCGGGTTGACTCGGAACACCAGCAGGTTCGGTTGAAGCACATGCTTCTGTGCGTAGTAAGCATTCTCCGGAACATTCTTGAACTCCACCACGACCTCCGTTGTCTTAACCGGGAGCCGTTTTCCGGTACGAATGTAGAAAGGAACCCCCGCCCAGCGGAAATTATCGACATACAGTTTGGCGGCAAAGTACGTTTCCGTATTGGAGCCCGGGTCTACATTATCTTCTGCACGGTAACCTTTCAGAGGCTTGTCCTTTACCGCTCCCTCGGTATATTGCCCGCGCACCACGTTCTCCCTTACATCATCGGAAGAATCGTAAACCCTCAGCGAACGCAGCACCTTGACCTTCTCGTCGCGGAGATCCTCCGGATGCAGGCGGCTTGGCGGCTCCATCGCCATCATCGTAACCATCTGAAGCATATGGTTCTGCCCCATATCCCTGAGCGCGCCGGAATGGTCATAGTATCCGCCCCGTTCCTCCACGCCTACGGTTTCACCAAGCGTGATCTGCACGTTAGCGATGTATTTGTTGTTCCAGATCGGCTCGAAGAAAGCATTGGCAAACCGGACTACGCCGATGTTCTGCACCATTTCTTTGCCCAGATAGTGATCGATCCGGTAAATTTCCGACTCGTCGAACACTTGGCGAATCTGCGCATTCAGCTTTTCGGCCGACTCCAGGTCGTACCCGAAAGGCTTCTCGATGACCAGCCGGTGCCAGCCTTCCGATTCAAGCATTCCGCCGTCGCGAAGGTTGTAGGACACGCTTCCGAACAGCTCGGGAGCGAGGGCCAGATAGAACAGCCGGTTTCCCTCGGTCTGATATTTGATATCAAGCTGGTCCACGCGCTGCTTCAGCTCCCTGAATCCTTCGACATTATTAATATCGAGGGACATGTATTCGAAATGCTGCGCAAACCGCTGCCAATCGGCATCGTCCTCTACTTTATAGCGTGCAAATTCCTGTATGGAATGGAGAAGTTCCTCCCTGAATTGCTCGTTGGTTCTCTCACGTCTCGCCAAGCCTACGACGGCAAACTGCTCTGTCAGTTTTTTCTCGCGATAGAGGCTGTAAATCGCTGGAAACAGCTTGCGTTTCGCCAAATCCCCGGTTGCCCCGAAAATTAAAAACACAGCACCACTCATGTATTCATCATTCTTTCTATGTATTATTTTTGTTCAAGAGGTTATCAGCTGACTTTATATTAGTTTACCATACTGCATTTTCATGCGCCATTCAAGACTGCAAGCAAAAAATCACTCTATCAGGTTGCTCAACCGGCGGCCGTTTCATTCCTCAAAATGGGCAGGCGGCGAATAGGCGGATGCCCATGCCTTGGTCAGGCGCCTTGAATAGGCTAAAGAGTAATCTCAATACGGAGGTGTTATAAATGCAAAGAATCCATCCGATCAGTGAAGACAGCTGCAGACCGTTAGTCGGTCGAACCGTTCTGCTGTGTCTGAGAGACGGAAGCGAGTTTGTCGGTGTACTGACAGGCATTGAGAACGGCCATCTGGTATTCGGCGAAGAAGAGGCAGCAGCGAAGTCAGGCAAACCATCAAAGACCAAAGGAAAAGGATCCGTGGAGAAAGATGCGGCAACCGATTTATCCGGATTTCCGCCTTTCGGATTCGGTGCGGACGGCCCTTTCGTTCCTCGCCGGCTCACTTTTGACATAGCTTTTATCGCACTATTGTTCCTTCTCACGGTGTAGCCGAAAGAAATTAGTAAACCAAAGCTGCGGACTCACCGGGGCTTTGGTTTTCTGTGTAATTATTGCTGTAAAGGCTTGCTCATAATATAGCAGTTCATATCTGGCGCAAACTGTTGGACCTGATAACCCAGCGCACTGTAGAAGCCCTGGGCATTGCGGTTCGGCTCATCGACAGAGAGGACGGCCCGGTTGCAGCCCTTCTGTACGCCGTATTTTTCCGCAGCAAGCATGAGGGCCTTGCCGTACCCCCGTTTATGATATTTCGGATCCAGCGCCAGCATATCGATATTGAGCACGCGCTGGTTCGACTTCACCGTGACAAAACCGAACGCCGCGCCTCTTGAGGCGCTGACCGTAAACGTTGTCTGGTGCTTCAGGCGCGCTTTCAGCTCCGGCATGCTGAATTGTGTCCACGGCTTATGCAACTGGACAAGAGGCAGCAGCTCCTGCATGACCAGCTTAAATATAGCCCCATCGTCCAAACGGGGGATTCGCATTCGTATCATCAAATTCGCCTCCGAACCTTTCTCCTGTTATCCTATGACGGGAGCTGCGGGTTCGCTATTACGGGGCTTACTTACTTTTTATATTTTTTGCCGACAAACTGAAGGAAAACAATACTGATCACAATGACCAGCAGAATAACGACCGCCTGCGCTCCGCTCATGGCTTCCCGTACCCCTTTGATCGAATTACTTTCCATACATTGTACGGCCCGCGGAGCGGCCTAGTCAATGATGGTCCCGTTCCATCAGTTCGCCAAGCCGTTCTTATGCGCATAAATGGCTGCCTGAGTACGGTCCTCCACGCCTAGCTTGGCCAGGATGTTGGTCACGTGAAACTTTACCGTCTTGATGCCGATGTACAGCTCGCCCGCCACATCCTGATTCGATTTGCCTGCGGCGATCAGCCGGAGAACTTCCATTTCCCGCTCCGTCAGCTCATCGTGGGCGGCGGCAGCCTGCTTCGGTTGGCGCAGCCTGTTCATCATTTTGGAAGCCACCTGAGACTCCAGGATCGATTGTCCGTTAGCGGCTGCCCGTATTGCGTTGGCGATCTCCGTGGCCCGGGACGTTTTCAGCAGGTAGCTGAAAGCGCCCGCCTCAATCACCGGATACATTTTCTCATCATCCAGAAAGCTGGTCAGCACAATCACTCTGCACTCGGGCATGATCTGCATTAACGCGCGCGTCGTTTCAATCCCGTCCATCCCATCCATCACAAGATCCATCAGTACCACATCGGGCCGGTACTCCTGCGCAAGACGAATGCCCTCCAGTCCGTTGCTGGCTTCGCCGACCACTTCAATTCCTTCCTCCGTTCCGAGAACGGCAGCGAGGCCGATGCGGACCATTTCATGGTCATCGACCAGAAGTACCTTGATACACTGTTCCATGCTCGTCTTCTCCTTCCGCAGTGATCGGCACCCGGATTTCAATCCGCGTTCCTTTATCGGGAGCCGTAATGATCTGCAACGATCCGCCAATTTCACTGACGCGTTCCTTCATGGAAACTATACCATAGGAAGCGTGCTTCTGTGCCTCTAAATCGAAGCCTACTCCGTTGTCCCTTATAGACAGCCGCACGGAATCCGCGGGATGCTGCAGCTTGACCTCCAGCTTGCTCGCCTTCGAATGGCGCAGCGCGTTGGACAGCGCTTCCTGGACGATCCGGAACAGATGGTCCTCGATACCTTTTGCAAGCCGGATGCCATCGTCCATTTCCCAAGAAATATCGATCGGCACCTTGGCCCGCATCTCCTCAAGCAGCTCGATCACGCCCTGTGACAGCCTTTTTCCTTCCAGGTGAACGGGTCTAAGATGCAGCAGCAGAGCCCTCATCTCGGATTGGGCCACCGCGGCCATCTCCTCTATTAGATGTATCTGCCGGACCGCTTTGTCGTAGTCCTTTTCCAAAGTCCGTCCGACTGCCGTGGCGGTCATCGATATCGCAAACAGCTGCTGGGACACGGCGTCATGCAGATCCCTCGCCAATCGCTGCCTCTCTTCGACGACGGCCGACAGCTTCGCTTTCTCCGCGAGCTGCGCGTTGTTCGTCGACAGCCTCTGCAGCGTGGACACCTGCTCCTCCCACTTGCCCGATATCGCATTGAGCTGGTCGCCGAGCCGGCCCACTTCATCTTCGCCCAAATAAGGGACTCTACGCGACAGATTGCCCTTTTCCAGCAGCAGCATAATGTCGCCCAGCATCTCAAGGCGCTGTTTCGTCCCGTTGCTGTACCAATAGCCGTAAGCCGCCCCTACACCCGCCGCCAGGACCAGCAGCATGGCCCCTCTCTTCACCAGCTCAAGCCATGTTTCGAAGCCTGCTATGTAACCGTACGAATACAAAGTGTATACAAGCCCTGCGCATAAGGTGATAGAAAAGAGGATCGATTCGCCCATACTGCGCCACACCATGTTGGTGAGCTTCTTTTTCTCTTTTGCCATGGCTCCCCGATCCTCCTTTGCGCTTTACATCACTTTTACATCAATATCTCCTACGAGATAACCAATGACAAGTTTCACTTTCTGCTCGCCTGCCTCGTAGTTCAGAGAGCGCCACACCGTCTTGTTAATGAAACCGGCCTCCCTGTGAGGCCCCACGTTCATCTGTCCCACCGCAAGGGAAGCGTTCACTTCCACCGCGAGATAATCCGGAACGATGATGTCCAGGTCGCCGACAATTCCTTGGACAATAATTGTAGTTTCCTTGTGTTCCAGAATAGCGGTGGTCAGATCCATGCGGATTTCTCCGATAATGTGCCAATAATATATATCTTTCACGACCCAAGGTTCCTTCCCCCATCTGACACTGTTGACGAAATTGTGCTTTTGCTGAAAGGAACTGTCCTTGGGAATTTTTTTCGACCTATGATAAAACAGTCCAACCCCCGTCAGAATCAGGAAAATCGGAAAGGAAAAATCGCTGCCAATCAACAGCAGCACGCCGGTAAAAAGGCATATGAAGCCTCTGCTCCGGGACGAGCCGCGTATATTATAGACACCTAGTGCTATCAGCAGGAGCGCGGCCATGGTAAAAACACTGTCTACCCAATGATTAATCAGCAGAAAAATCCCGGCTCCGGCCAGAACAAGGGCAGTATTGCGGCTTGAGGTAGTGGTTTCGTTTTTGTCCATGTCGCGCCTCCTTTCCACCACCTGTACAGAAAAGAAAAGCTATAAAGGCGGGTGGTACTGCCCTATAGCTTTTTATCCCTAATGTGTAGAATATCATATTTTATAGGGCTCTCATAGCGAAATCTGATCCGTCTCTCAATCTTTAGTTGTTTCCGCCGGCTTCCGAGCTCTGTCCGCCTACTTTTTGCTTCAACAGCTGAAGCTGCTCATCGATCTTGCTCTGTTTTACAGGGTCAACGGGAGCATAATTTACGCCGCCTGCCTGGCTGCCGTATACGTTAGGCCTGCGGGCCACTTCAGCTTCCGCTTCCAAACGGACGATTTTCTCTTCCATCCGGTGGAAACCGCGGGACGCGTGGCCTCCTTCAATGACAGGCGAGCTTGTCACCTGCGCCATCTGTTTTTTGGCCTTCGCCAGCTGGGCGCGGGAGATCAGTTCGTTGCGCTTATTGCGCAGCTTGTAGAATTCGTCTTTCATCTCATGAAGCTGTGCGATCAGCTCCTGGGACTGCTGCGACGCTTGGGCGTGAAGCTCATTGTACTCCACCGTTTTTTGGTCGTAATAGAGTTTTTCTTCCAACGCCTGCCTTGCCGCGGCTTCCTGGTTGTTTCTCAGTGCCTGCTCGGCGGCGGCTTCTTTACGGGCGGCGATTCGGGCCGATTCGTCCTTCTGCTGCTTCAGCATGCGCTCAGACGCCATATGCTTCGCTACAGTAACCTCTGCCTGTGCGATTTCCGCTTCCATGTCCCGGAGATACTGGTTCAGCATAAGGATCGGGTCTTCCACTCGGTCAAGCACCTCATTGATGGATGCCTTTGTCATGTCTTTTAATCTCGAAAATACTCCCATTTTATTGGTCTCCTTTTTTGTTCTCGTATTGGGCCAGCTTGGCGCGCAGCTCCTCGAGTTCTTTTTTCATCGCTTTCGTTTCCAAATCTTTCATCATATCGTCCAGATCCGCTTTTTTCGCTGCAGCGTCCGGAGCCGGCCCGCCTTGCGGCGGATGATTGTAAGAGGAATGCCCGCCTGCGTATGGATTTCCTTCATGGGAGCCGGCTTGGCCGAAGCCTCCCTTTTTCCAATCTTTCCATTCGTGTTTCATCTGCTTCAGTTCGTCTTTCCATTCATGCTTGCGCTGCTTCCATTCGTTCTTCCACTCGTTCTTCCATTCATGCTTTCTCTGCTTCCATCCGCAGTAACTTCCGTTAGCGTGCGGACCGTATTGAGGGCCGTACGGGTCTCCATATGGACCCCCATGAGGGCCTCCCGGATTAGGGCCGTAGAGATCATGGAACACCGGCTCTTTAGGTATAATGACAGACGCTATAAAATACAGCGGGATAACGGTGCCGCCTGAAAAAAAGGCCGTTCCTACAACAATCAGCCGAAGCAGGTTGGAATCCACATGCCAACTCTCCGCCAAACCGCCGCATAAACCCATTAATTTCGAGTCTGTTCTTGAACGGTACAATTTGTTCATTGCGATTTGTTCGCTCCTTCCAGCTTGTTGCGCAGCTTATCCAATTCCGCTTCCAGCGCCTGGCTCAGCAGGCTGCCGGCTCCGTGAACCGCTTCGGCGGTCATACTGCGCAAATCGCGCAGCGAACGGCTCTCCGCTTCCATATACGACACGCGCTCCTCCAGCCGGTCGAACGCACCGGACAAACCGCCGCGTCCCGCTCCGGCCTGCTCGCTCACGCGCTTCTGCAGCCTCGCCGACTCCAGCCTCGCGGCGTAGTAACTGCGCTTGCCCGCCACCTCGCGGTAGTCGGCCTGCAGCTGCTCGAGCCGCTCCTCCACGTCGCTCAAGCTGGCGGCGCTGTCGTCGTAGAGCGCTTTATAGCGCTCCTCTCTCTCCTCCGCCTGCAGCTTCTCCTGCAGCGCCAGCTTCGCCAGCTCCTCCTCGCCCACTTTCAGGGCGAGGACCGCCTGCTGCTCGCGCTTCAGCTTCAATTGCCCGGCTTCGCTGTATTCGCGAAGCATAACCTCGGCGTGGCTTGCGCACTGGCGCCGCAAGCTCTCAGACTGGCGGATTTGCTCCGCCAGGTCGTACAGGTATTGATCGATCGCCCTGACCGGATCCTCGCAGCGTTCGAGCCTGTCGTTCAGGCTCGCCATCGTAATGTCCCTTACTCTTTTCAACATGCTCATCGTTCATTCCACCTCATATCCATCGTATGCTTTTTGCTTCTGCCGCCTTTTTTGAGCAGCGAGATTCCGTAATAGATGACCGCTGCCCCGGCGATTAAGATCAATAACCAGGAGAGCTTGTTCAGCAGCATGATTGAACCCGCCACAGTGATGATCCAACCGAAAAAACTGCCTCTTTTAATGCCGTAAATACCGAGAGCGATAAGTGCAGCCGGAAAGAGGTAGCTCATCAAGGTCCCTGCAAAATGCCCGAAATGAATGCCGACCTGATGAAGCACGATCAATGCTCCGACTCCGATCAGCAGCAGGGGCCAACCGCTGTTTTTTTTCATTCGCCCTGTTCACCGCCTTTCTTGTTTATCCAAACGTTTTTGGATGTTTTGCTTATGTATTTATAATAGGATTTTGCGCATATTTCTAAAACAGACCGAAGGTGGTTTTTCGACCTGGACTTAAGTCCAGCCGCTCGTCCGACCTGAGGCTCCGCACAGCGGAATTCCCCATAATAAAGACGCCCTTTATAAAAGGTAGCCATTCAGGGAAAGTTAGCCATGAGGTGATAGCAATGAAACCAATGTATACGAATATTGTCAGATTTTGCGTGCTTTTGCTGGTTATGGCGTTGTCCTTCCCGCTGACCGTTAGCGCACAGCCGAAGGGGCAGGTACAGGTTTTCAATGTGGCCAAAGAGCAGGTCGTCCTGACCATGCACAATTCCGAAGAGTTGCAGCAGCAGGCCCGCAGCTGGCTCTCTTGCGTCACAGGCATGGTCCCGCAGGTCTCGGTGGAACCGAAGCGCGGCCTCGTCATCCGGATTCCGCTTGATCCTCCGGTGGCCGCTTCTTTACCGCTTGTACGGGAAAAGATCCAGGACGTATTCCTGTTTATAGAATCGCCCGAGGCAGTCGATCCCAAGCTGCTTGTGTTTACCGTAGACAATAAACCGGCGCTGCTGCAGCTAAAGGTCGACCTTCAGCCGTTTATCCAAAAATTCAAACTCAGCCCTCTTTTCTAGAAAAAATCCGACAAATAAGTGGCCCGCGGGATCAAAGAGCGTTGGTAACACGAAGTACACAGGCGTGCCCGGAAAGCTTTCATTCACACTTCCCCCTCAGCGAAATCGCATTATGCCGACCAATGTCCTGTCCACTCCAGGTGGACTCGTGTGAATTTTGTCGTTGATCGACACACGGGAACAGGCGAATGTCCAATCAAAGCAAGGCGAATGGGAATATCGTGTATTAAGCCTTGAGGGAAGGGGGAAGTTGAAAATGACTGGAGTAGCGGGTGTTGGATACGGCTCCACTGGAGCGATTCTTGTATTGTTTATCTTGCTGGTAATTATACTGGCCGGATTTTGCTATGGCGTGTACTAAGATCCTCTTTCAATAAAATTTCATTACATTCAAAGGAGGTTATTTTCATGACATTAGGTTACGGATATCCTCATCACGGAAAAGGCGGCCCTGTTGTTGGCGGCTGGCACGGCTCCGCTGCAGCGATCCTGGTTCTCTTCATACTGCTTGTAATCATCGTCCGCACTTTCTGCTGGTAATCCCTTATATAAGCCCAAAACCCCGAAGTGAACTGCACCCCAATTGTTAGACACCACTAACAGTTGGAGGTGCAGTTTTTTTATGGGTAAATTTAGTGCGGAAGAGAAGCTCCAAGCAGTACAAGCTTATTTGACAGGGAAAGAATCGTATAGGGAAATTGGAGCACGTATAGGCGTGGATCACAAATCTGTTGCAAAATGGGTGTCCCTTTATCAAGCGCATGGCATGGAAGGCTTGGTCACAAGGTATACAACCTATTCAAAAGAGTTTAAAATGGACGTACTGAATTTTATGAACGAATCAGGGACGTCTCTTTTAGAAACCGCCGCGACTTATAACATTCCAGCGCCTGCGACCATTCTACAGTGGAAAAGAGTTCTGGAAGAACGAGGTGAAGACGCCCTAGAACCAAAGAAAAAGGGGCGTCCATCCATGAAAAAAGAAACAAAGAAATCGACTCAAGTTGAAGGTTCGGTCGAAGCACTACAAGCAGAATTAGAGCGTCTTCGAATGGAGAACGCCTACCTAAAAAAGTTGAATGCCTTAGTTCAAAACAAGGAAAAATCACGAAGCAAGACAAAGCGCAAGTAATATTTGAACTAAGGCTAGAATTCCCCATTACTTCACTCATTCAACTGGCTCAGATTCCACGTAGCACGTATTATTACTGGGTAAGTACACTTGGTCGACGAGATAAAGATGCAGACTTAAAAGCCCGCATTACAGCCATCTATCATGAACACAAGGGTCGTTATGGTTATCGTCGTATTACAGATGAACTGCACAATGAAGGGCACCTAGTAAACCATAAAAAGGTGCAGCGCATTATGCGTGAACTTGGGTTGAAATGTACAGTTCGAATGAAAAAATATCGTTCATATAAAGGGAACGTCGGTAAAATCGCACCTAATATACTAAATCGAGATTTTCATGCAACAAAACCAAATCGGAAATGGGTAACGGACATTACTGAATTCCATCTATTTGGCGAGAAGCTATATCTCTCACCTATGTTGGATTTATTCAACGGGGAAATTATTACGTATACCATTGATTCTCGCCCAGTCTATTCTCTTGTGTCCAGGATGCTGGACCAAGCGTTTGAACGTTTGAATGAAGCCGATACACTTCTGATTCATTCCGATCAGGGCTGGCATTACCAAATGCGTAAGTATCAACAGGCGTTAAAGGAACGAGGGATTACTCAAAGTATGTCACGCAAAGGAAATTGTTACGATAATGCCGTTGTCGAAAATTTCTTTGGCATCTTAAAATCCGAATTCTTATATACACAGGAATTCGAGAGTATTGAAGAGTTCAAAGTGGAACTAGAAAAATACATCAACTACTATAATCACAAACGAATTAAGACAAAACTAAAAGGCATGAGCCCAGTGCAGTACCGAACTCATGCCTTGAAGGCAGCATAACTAAATAGTGTCTAACTTTTTGGGGTCACTTCAAGCCCAGTAAATCTGCTCGGGGTTTTATTCATTTTCTCCCTCCTGAACGCTGCTCGTTCGCCCTCGGTTCCGTCTAAAACTTATCGAGCGAAGCTCTTCCATATTCCGTTTTGGAAGCCGGATTGTACAGAATCAATTGGTTGAACTGATTAAAATCTGCGGATGCCGATATTTCCAGTTCCTGTACCGGTTCATTCGCGGCGATTTTACCCAGGTCCTTGCCTTCGGCGGCTTTAGCTCCCTTTTTCGTCAAAATGGCATGCAGCTCCGCTCCGGCGTCTGCTTTGAAATCGGTCAGCCTTACAAGTTTCCTGCCGTCTTTAGTATAGATAATGGCTTTTCCTTCCAGTCGATGTTGTTCATCGCTGATAAAAGTACCCGCATACTCCGGCGTAATCTCCGGAGAAGAAACGCTTCCGCCTTGCTCTGCTGCAGGCTTTTTCCCTCCGGACGGCAGGGCTGCGCCCGCCTTGTTATCCTCTGTCGCCGAGCGCCCAGCACTTCCGCTGGCGCCGCCTGCTTTGCTCGGGCCTCCTGCCACGCCATTGTCCGGTGTGCTTCCGCTTCCTGCGGAGGTTCCCGCTTCAGGCTTGGCAGCAGGTTCCTGCGGTTTCGATACCGGACCGCTTCCGTTTTCCGCTGGGGCTGGGGCTGGAGCCGACGCCTTCTGCGATTGTTTGTCTCGAGAGGGGGAAAGGAGCAGCAAACCAATCGTAATTACGGCAATAAACGAGAGTGTACCCAGTCCGATCAGCCAATATTTATTTTTTGACATGTCAGCGCCTCTTCTCTATATTGTTCTTCCCCCTTTATTCTACTGAAAAAAGCCTGAAGAGTACATGCCGCCGCTCGCACGAGACAAAGTACCGGGAGCTTCCCCGGCCCAAAAAATATTCGAAGCCTTATTAAAGCTGCTGCCTATTTACACATAAGAAAACCCACCGGATAGTTCCCTCTCCAATGGGTTTAAAAAAACTTTTCATCGGATTCGCTTCAATTTCTTTCTCGCGCATCTATCAACATTGCGAGACAATAACCGATCTACATTCCATAGTCCAGCTTACAAGCTCGGCCCGATGCGGTTAATGCTGAATTCCTGATGGCCCAGTACCTCCGCTTTGGTCAGCTTTCCGTTCGCCACCTCTTTGATTTCCTCCCAGATGCGGTTCCCCGCATCCTGGAGCGACAAGGTCCCTTCGAGCATAGCGCTGACGTCAACATCCATATTGTCCGACATCCGGTCGAACATTCTTTTGTTTCCCGTAATTTTAATAACAGGGATCACCGCGGAACCGGTAGGCGTTCCTCTTCCGGTTGTGAAACACACAATGTGGGCTCCTCCAGCGGCCATTCCCGATACACACTCGATGTCATTGCCCGGTGAATCCATGAAATACAAGCCTTTACCCGGCAGCAATTCAGCGTACTCGATTACGCCTTCAATCGGAGCGGTCCCGCACTTGCTGATGCATCCCAGAGATTTCTCCTCAATAGTGGTCAATCCGCCGGCAATGTTGCCCGGGCTCGGATTTCCTCCGCGCATGTCCGCTCCCATCCGCTCCACTTCTTTTTCAAAACGGTCAACGATATGGTAAAGTTGGTCTTTAATTTCACTCGTTCTGCAGCGCTCGGCCAGAACATGCTCCGCGCCGATAATTTCCGTCGTTTCTCCAATAACGATGCTTCCGCCTTCTCCGATCAACGAGTCAGCCGCCGCACCCAGCGCCGGGTTCGAAGCAAGCCCTGACGTAGCGTCCGAGCCCCCGCACTTCACTCCCACCCGTAGTTCGCTCAGCGGCACCGGAACCTTCTGCTCCGCATCCAGCTGCTGTTTCATCCTGCGGGCAAGCTCCACTCCGTGCTGAATGGCTTTTACCGAGCCGCCGACGGATTGGATATCGAAGACCTCAACAGGTTTGCCTGTTAACTTTATCGCTTCAGCCAAAGCCACTGGATCCACAACCTCGCAGCCAAGAGAAATAATGATGACGCCCCCGACGTTTGGGTTCTTTCCTGTGCCCGCCAATACATCAAACGTCCGATCTTTATCCGCTCCGATCTGAGAGCATCCGTGCTGATGCGGAATCGCTACCGTATCCGGAACCATTTGCGTGATCCGCGTACATACCTGATTGGCGCATATAACAGTTGGAATAATTAACAAATGATTGCGGATCCCTATATCTCCGTTGGGTCTTCTGTATCCAAGAATCGTACTCATACCTTCAGGGCCTCCTTAGCCTGGTCCCCGCGTCCGCGGATCCCTTCCACATTATGTACGTGTACGTGCTCGCCTGCCGCAATATCAGTGGTAGCTCTTCCGATGACCTCACCATATTTACGGATTTTCGTCCCCGCCGAAATCTGCTGTATGGCCACCTTGTGACCAAATGGAACCGCATTCATAAGTTTCAATTCCACAACCTCGTCACCCGAACGATAAGCAATCGTTTGTCCTGCTTCCATATCCTTTAACGCCGTCGCTACATGATCCTTGTTATCCATTACAAGTGCCTCTGCGCCTGCCCTTATCTCGTCCGCCATCTCTATCACCTCCATAAAGAGTTATCGATAACACCAAAATAACAACATCTTTACTTGCTGTCAATTCATTTTTCACTACAATCAGAGCAGGCAAAATATTAGGTTTTTCAAAGGAATGAACACATCATGGTTACCATATACGATATCGCCAAACAAGCCGACGTTTCCGCAATGACGGTTTCCAGAGTTATCAATAACACAGGCCGAATCAGCGAAAAGACGAGGTCCCGCGTCCGCAAAGTAATGGAAGAATTAAGTTACGTCCCGAACACGGCAGCCCGAAGTCTCGTTCTGCAGCAAACGCAGATTCTTTCCCTATTAATTACGGACATTACCAATCCGTTTTTTACGACGCTCGCCAGAGGGGCCGAGGATGCAGCGATGCGTCAGGGGTACAGATTATTATTTGGCAACAGCGACGAGAACACCCTAAAGGAAAAAGAATAAGTATCTATGATCCTATCAACCCGCGTCGATGGAGTTTTATTCGCTCCCTCGGGAGACCAGTCGTACGATCATTTAAAAATGCTCGAGAAGCATAATATTCCTTTTGTATTGCTGGATAGAGAAGTACCGGGGATCGATTGCGACAGGGTATTGGGAGACAGCAGGGATGGCGCTCGCCGCCTGGTCGAGCATTTGACCAGCTTGGGGCATAGACGAATCGCATGCATCCAAGGTTCCCGGAACATCTCTACTTCACGCGACCGACTAACAGGTTACAAACGCTAAAATTAAACGATATCCCTTTAGATCCCGATTTGATTGTGGAGGCTGGATATACCTCTCATCAAGACGAGGCTCATATTAAAGAGCTTCTAAGCCTGCCGACTCCGCCTACTGCTCTTTTTGCGGGCAACAACTTTATCGAGCTGGGCGCCCTCCGGGCTCTTAGAGCCAAAGGGCTGCAGGTGCCTGGAGATATGTCCGTGGCTTGTTTTAACGATCTGGGCGAGGAATCCGCAATTGATCCATTTCTCACTGTCGCTTCACAGCCCGCATATCAATTTGGCAGCATGGGCATTCAATTGCTCATTAATCGAATCAAAGACAGAGCGGACGAAGACCGGCAAACCATCATATTACCGTCGGCATTACGGATTCGAAGCTCTACAGCTTCTTGCGATTCACCGTAGTGGGGCTGCCCTTCCACCCGCAGCAATGAAAAAAGCTCATAGACCGTTTAAGATCAATGAGCTTTTTAGGTATGCGCGTAGAGGGACTTGAACCCCCACGGTCTCCCGCTAGATCCTAAGTCTAGTGCGTCTGCCAATTCCGCCATACGCGCACGGCAGTAAAGATACTTATGGTGCCGGTGAAGGGACTCGAACCCCCACGGTTTCCCTCACGATTTTGAGTCGCGCGCGTCTGCCAATTCCGCCACACCGGCTAATGTAGAAACTTGATTGAAATGGCGTGCCCTAAGAGATTCGAACTCCTGACCTTTTGATTCGTAGTCAAACGCTCTATCCAGCTGAGCTAAGGGCACATAATACGCACATTTGGTGGTGCCGAAGACCAGACTTGAACTGGTACGGTAGTCACCTACCGCAGGATTTTAAGTCCTGTGCGTCTGCCGATTCCGCCACTCCGGCTTATAAAAAGGTGGAGGCGCCACCCAGACTCGAACTGGGGGTAAAGCTTTTGCAGAGCTCTGCCTTACCACTTGGCTATGGCGCCATAAAATAAATGGAGCGGAAGACGGGAATCGAACCCGCGACCCTCGCCTTGGCAAGGCGATGCTCTACCGCTGAGCCACTTCCGCAAAAGAATACTGGGGATCTAGGATTCGAACCTAGGCATGACGGAGTCAAAGTCCGTTGCCTTACCGCTTGGCTAATCCCCAATATGAAATGGGGCGATCGATGGGACTTGAACCCACGAATGCCGGAGCCACAATCCGGTGCGTTAACCCCTTCGCCACGACCGCCATATTGAATACTTTGGCAGGGGCAGCAGGAATCGAACCCACACCAAAGGTTTTGGAGACCTTTGTTCTACCTTTAAACTATGCCCCTGTATTTAAGTGGTGGAGGCTGATGGATTCGAACCACCGAACTCGTAGAGAGCAGATTTACAGTCTGCCGTGTTTAGCCACTTCACTAAGCCTCCAGGAATGCTGCATGGTGCCGTCGAGAGGACTTGAACCCCCAACCTACTGATTACAAGTCAGTTGCTCTACCAATTGAGCTACAACGGCATCTGCATTAAACTAACAAAGTGGCTCGGGACGGAATCGAACCGCCGACACGAGGATTTTCAGTCCTCTGCTCTACCGACTGAGCTACCGAGCCTTACATTACATGATTGAAATTAAATGGCGGAGCTGACGAGATTCGAACTCGCGGTCTCCTGCGTGACAGGCAGGCATGTTAGGCCTCTACACCACAGCTCCGTATAATATCATCCCAAAGGATAAGTGCTCGCAAAGTAAATGTATCCATCCATGATGAATTTACTTTGCGATAGGAAGTAATATTGCGGGGGCAGGATTTGAACCTGCGGCCTTCGGGTTATGAGCCCGACGAGCTACCGGGCTGCTCCACCCCGCGTCGTTAAAAAGTTCTATGGTGGAGGCTGACGGGATCGAACCGCCGACCCTCTGCTTGTAAGGCAGATGCTCTCCCAGCTGAGCTAAGCCTCCATAGAAGGAATCAGATTTTCATTATATTCTTTATTTAATGTAAAGTCAAAAGAAAATCATGTATATTAGTTTCATAGAAATGGTGACCCGTAGGGGATTCGAACCCCTGTTACCTCCGTGAAAGGGAGGTGTCTTAACCCCTTGACCAACGGGCCAAACTTATGGCGGAGAGAAAGGGATTCGAACCCTTGAGACGCTTGTGACGCCTACACGATTTCCAATCGTGCTCCTTCGACCAAACTCGGACACCTCTCCATAAATGGCTCCCCGAACAGGACTCGAACCTGTGACAACTCGATTAACAGTCGAGTGCTCTACCAACTGAGCTATCAGGGAATATCATATTCAATTCAGGGTGTTTATTCCCTGAAAACTAGCAGCGAAACGTACGTAAAGTCTTTGTTCTTTTAGTTCCCTTCAAGTGGTTTGGGGCTCCCCGAAAAGTAATCGGAAGATGCTTCGAAGCCTTGCGTCACTTTCCTGGGTATTATGGTTAAGCCCTCGACCGATTAGTATTCGTCAGCTGCATGCATTGCTGCACTTCCACCCCGAACCTATCTACCTCGTCGTCTACAAGGGGTCTTACTGAATTGGGAAATCTCATCTTGAGGGGGGCTTCACGCTTAGATGCTTTCAGCGCTTATCCCTTCCGTACTTGGCTACCCAGCGGTGCTCCTGGCGGAACAACTGGTACACCAGCGGTACGTCCATCCCGGTCCTCTCGTACTAAGGACAGCTCCTCTCAAATTTCCTGCGCCCGCGACAGATAGGGACCGAACTGTCTCACGACGTTCTGAACCCAGCTCGCGTACCGCTTTAATGGGCGAACAGCCCAACCCTTGGGACCTACTTCAGCCCCAGGATGCGATGAGCCGACATCGAGGTGCCAAACCTCCCCGTCGATGTGGACTCTTGGGGGAGATAAGCCTGTTATCCCCAGGGTAGCTTTTATCCGTTGAGCGATGGCCCTTCCATTCGGTACCACCGGATCACTAAGCCCGACTTTCGTCCCTGCTCGACCTGTTTGTCTCGCAGTCAAGCTCCCTTCTGCCTTTGCACTCTTCGAATGATTTCCAACCATTCTGAGGGAACCTTTGGGCGCCTCCGTTACTCTTTAGGAGGCGACCGCCCCAGTCAAACTGCCCGCCTGACACTGTTCCCGATCCGGATCACGGACCCAGGTTAGAACCTAGATACGATCAGGGTGGTATCCCAACGTCGCCTCCGCACAAGCTGGCGCTCATGCTTCTTAGGCTCCCACCTATCCTGTACAGATCGTACCCAAATTCAATATCAAGCTGCAGTAAAGCTCCATGGGGTCTTTCCGTCTTGTCGCGGGTAACCTGCATCTTCACAGGTATTAAAATTTCACCGG
>NZ_AP043884.1:3352500-3702500 GCF_055392555.1 Paenibacillus sp. JCM 18996 | reverse complement strand
AATCCGGTAGTCTATTAATGCGGGATATGCTATTATATATTTCTACAGAGTGTTATGTTTTTCCTGCCGATTTTAAATTTTTGGTAATAATTGCATAATGAATTAAAAGAAAGTGGGACCATAATAATGATACTACGTTCCAGTAAAGTGAATGAGTTTCGTCTGTGGGGACTGATGTCCACGATGGGCGGCATGCTGTTAATGATCATAGGGTTGGCCGGAGTCGTATTCAATTGGGGTGTCGTCGGCAAAATCATCGCCGTAGTGTTTATGGTCGTCGGGATGCTGTCGCTGCTCGTGAGCATGGGAATTTATTTTTGGGCGGGTATGATGTCCACCAGCGCCAAGCCGATCCGCTGCCCCGAGTGCGGCCGCATGACCAAGATGATCGGAAAGACGGACCGGTGCATGTTCTGCAAAACGATTCTAACGATGGACCCCGAGCTCGCTTCGAACGAATAGCATGATACTAAAAAAGCGGAGGCGGCCCCGCTTTTTTTAATAAGCTCGACCGCAATACAACCGGACCATAGTTCGAAGATTTACATGGTACACGGTTTTTCTCCGATGCTCATTTCCCTTCCAGCGCATCTTTGATCACCGGCCAAATCTCCGGAAGCTCGTAGCCTCTCCGCCAGGAACCTACACCTGCCAGATTGAGCTTGTTCACCAACTCGATTCTGGATTTCATGGAACGGCTGTCCTCCAGCCAAATTTTCAGGGTCTTGCCTTCCTCCTGATACTCGACGTAATTCTGCTTCACATTCTCTTGAAATACAGGGGTGAGCTGCTTCTCGTTGATGAGTTTCGCTGCTGTTTCCATAAATACGGCCTTGGATGTAACCGCGGTTTTCCCCTCTTTGGGCTCTTCTGTCCATATTCTTGTGTAGAACGGGACTCCTAAAATAATTTTCGACGGCGGTACCGCGTCCTGCGCGATGATCTGGCTAACGGACTTTTCCACCCAAGGAAGAGAAGCGACGGAGCCGGCTACCGGACTCGAACCCCAATGCTCGTCATAAGCCATTACCATCATATAATCGACTGTCTGCGCCAGCGCCTTGCGGTCATAGAACAGGGACCACATCCCGCTGTTCGATTTGGGCGTTACGTCCATAGAGACCGTCAACCCCTGCTCATGCAGAAGAGGCGTCATTTCTCTCATAAGCTGGACGAGGTTCGCTTTATCTTTTACATTCACATTCTCAAAATCGATGTTAAATCCCTGGAGCCCGTACGATTGAGCGAAACCCAGCAGCTGTTTTGTCATTTTCATCCGCTTATCGTAGGAGGACAGAGCTTCAGTCGTGATTTTGGGGTCAAAACTGTTGCTGAACAGAGCCCATACCTGCAGTTGGTTGTCGTGGGCCCATTTCACATAGGCGGGATCGGCCAAATTTTTCAGGTTCCCGTCTGTATCAGCCAAATGGAACCAGGTCGGAGAAACCACATTGAGACCGGGCATGGGAGGGATTGCCGCCGTATCCGGATTTTTGTCCGACACCTGCTCCCAGGTCAGATTGATTTTACCGCCTTCGGGCTTCCATGGGGTTTGAAACGGCTTGGATTCTTTCTTTGGGATGACCTCGGTTTGGTCCATGGCAAGCTTGCTTTTCTGGATGTATCCCACATAACCTTCCGTCAGCTGTACTTTATACCAATCCTTCTGCTCTTCCCATACGATAACTTTCTGCTGCTGCTTCAAATCCGCGAGGATCGGCGCTTTGATTGAAGGCTCTTCCCGCATAGGGATCGTCGCATCCGGCTTCTTGTCATTCCGTGCGGTTGTCCCCCAATGAATCTCTTCCCCTTCCGTCATCAAAATAACGGCTCCGGTTGTAAGAGACTCCCTGACATTCACTTTCGTTAAATCCGCCAAAGGCTCAACAGGCACATACAATTGTCCGTCCTTTTTCTCTACCGGGGATTTGAGTGTAAAAGGCTTCTCATTGACCAGCCCGGTTAACTCGCCGCTTTTCATCCGAATGACTTTGTCTGCAGACGTGAGAATGACCGATTGTGTGCTTTCTTCATATATCATAGTGGAGTCAATGTATTTTTGGGCAGCGGAAAAAGGCAGTTTTAACCCTTCCTTCTCCCCTGACGCCGGAATATCGAGCATGTTCCCTTTATAGAAAACCGGTTTGGGATTGCCTGAAAAGGTTGGGTTCTTATGCTCCGAGGACGGGTGATATTCCCAGAACAACAAGAGAGAGATCGCAAAAGAAAACAGGAAAAATATCGCGGCAGCTGCCATAATGCGTTTCCTGGTGCTGACATAGCTGACTGTCACGGATTCACGTCCTTTGATATTGAGAATAAAAAGAAAAAACGTGCCGGCCGCCGTTTCGGGCAGTGGACACGTTTAATTATACTATAATTCCGGGAGGTTCGTTCAATTATAATAGTTTTGTAGATTCCTATTTATTGGGAGAGCGCTGCTTCCGTGCCGGAGCAGGCCTTGCAGATGCCATACACCTCAAGGCGGTGGCCCCTTACGGAGAAGCCGGTCTCGGCGGAAGCCGTTTGCTCCACCTGATGCAGCGGCGGATATTCGAAATCGGCGATTGTGCCGCAGCGCTCGCATATGGCATGGTAATGGTCCGTCATGTCGGCGTCGAACCGTCTGGAATCGTCGCCGTAGGTCAATTCACGGACAAGCCCCGCTTCTATAAACAGCTTAAGGTTATTGTACACGGTGGCGACGCTCATGCTTGGAAAACGCTGTTCCAAAGCTTTGTATATTTCATCAGCCGTAGGATGGGACATCGTCTGAAGCAAATAAGCGAGAATGGCATGCCGTTGGGGAGTCATTCTTACACCTGACATTTTCAATTTGTTCAACGCGCGTTCAAGCTCCGTCTTCATTCTGTCCACCTCCATTGCTTTATTATATTTATCGAACAATACGTAAAGGACCCGGATCGTTTCCAAGTCTCTGCAGAGATCTAATAGCGCGGAATTGTTTTGTTCCATCTATTCTACGGTTAGTTTTTTCTATTTGTCAATGACAGAAGCGATAGCCGCAGGAGAAAATGCGAAGAGGGTTAGCGGCGCGGCTCGTTTTGACAAACGAAAACCAGTCCGAAACCCCCGATCAGTTTTATCGTGCGGATGTCACTTCGAGCTTAAGCCGGCGTCGAAATGTGCATCCCCGCTCCGAGGATGCACCAGCGATGCATTAACTGTTCAGTCTTTCCAAAATCAGCTTGTTCACCAAGCCGGGATTGGCTTTGCCTTTGGTCTCTTTCATCACTTGTCCTACCAAAAACCCTACCGCTTTTTCTTTACCCGCCTTGAAATCCGCCACTGACTGAGGATTGTTGTCAACGATCGTGTCGACAATCGCCTTGATCGCACCTTCGTCGCTGATCTGCACCAAGCCCTGCTCTTCCACAATTTGCTGCGGCGCCTTGCCGGTTTCAATCAACTCTTTGAACACGGTTTTGGCGATTTTGTTCGAAATCGTACCTTTTTCGATCAAGCCGATCAGTTCGCCCATCCCTTTGCCGGTGATTTTTACGTCATCAAGCTCCAGGCTGTTCGCGTTCAAATAGCCTGACAGCTCACCCATAATCCAGTTGGATACAGCTTTAGCGTCCTTCGTGTAAGATAAGCTTTCCTCGAAAAGGTCAGCCATTTTCTTGGATGAGGTTATTACCCCCGCATCATAGGCCGGCAGTCCGTACTCCGCTGCGTAGCGCGCTTTGCGGGCGTCCGGCAGCTCGGGAATCGTAGCTCTGATAGAATCCTTCCACTCCTGGTCGATATAAAGCTTGACCAAATCCGGATCCGGGAAATAACGGTAATCGTGAGCTTCTTCCTTGCTTCGCATAGCAATCGTCTTTCCTTGGGCGTCATCCCAGCGTCTCGTTTCCTGGATCACCCGGTTGCCGCTGTCGAGTGCTTCCGCCTGACGGATCTCTTCATATTCCAATCCTCGCTGCACTCCGCGGAATGAGTTCATATTCTTGAGCTCGGTCCTCTGGCCAAATTTTTCCTGGCCGTAAGGACGGATAGACACGTTGGCGTCACAGCGCAGTGAGCCTTCCTCCATTTTCACATCGGAAACTTCGCAGTACTGCATGATGGCCTTCAGCTTTTCCAAGTAGGCTTTCGCTTCTTCAGGGCTGCGAAGGTCGGGCTCCGACACAATCTCAACCAAAGGAGTGCCCACGCGGTTAAAATCCACGAGTGAGGCATAACCTCCATCCACGTGGGTCAATTTACCGGCGTCTTCCTCAAGGTGAAGCCTTGTAATGCCGATGCGCTTCGTTTCGCCGTTCACTTCGATTTCGATCCAGCCGTTCTCTCCGATCGGCTTATCGTACTGCGAGATTTGATAAGCTTTCGGGGAATCGGGATAGAAGTAGTTTTTACGGTCAAATTTCGTCTCGGCCGCGATCTCACAGTTCAGGGCCATTGCCGCTTTCATCGCATAATCGACCGCCTGGCGGTTCAGCACCGGAAGAACTCCCGGATGTCCCAGACAGATCGGGCACGTATGTGTATTAGCGGGAGCACCAAATGAGGTCGAACAGCCGCAAAAAATCTTGGAGTTCGTGTGCAGCTCCACGTGCACCTCGAGTCCGATGACCGTTTCGTATTTGCCTATGGCCATGTTACCGATAACCTCCTGCCATCCCTGCAACCTACAGTTGGGGACGCTGCTTATGATAGTCTGTATTCTGCTCAAACGCGTGAGCCACGCGCAAGATGGTCGATTCGTCCAAAGCCTTGCCGATAATTTGCAGGCCCACCGGCATACCGTCCGCAAATCCGCATGGGACGCTGATTGCAGGCACTCCGGCCAAATTGACGGGTATCGTCAGGATATCGTTCAAATACATGGTCAGCGGATCGTCCACTTGTTCACCCAGCTTGAAGGCGGCGGTGGGAGCGGTCGGCCCTATCACGACGTCGTATTCTTCGAACGCTTTATCAAAATCGCTTTTTATGAGGGTGCGCACCTGCTGAGCTTTCTTGTAATAAGCATCATAATAACCGGAGCTCAGGGCATAGGTGCCCAGCATGATCCGGCGCTTCACTTCGGGTCCGAAGCCTTCGCTTCTGGATCTGTGATACAGCTCGAGCAGGTTATCGGCGTTGTCGGTACGCACTCCATACCTTACGCCGTCGTATCGGGCGAGGTTGGAGGACGCTTCGGAGGACGCCAGCAAGTAATAGGTTGCAACCGCATATTCGGAATGAGGCGTGGAAATCTCATGCACGGTTGCGCCCAGTCCCTCCAACACTTTCAGCGCTTGCAGCACTGTTTCTTTGACTTTGGGATCGATCCCCTTGCCTATATATTCTTTAGGAACGGCGATCCGCAGTCCCTTCACGTCGCCCGTTAACGCGCTGAGATAATCAGGTATGTCCACTTTGGCGGAAGTGGAGTCCATCGGATCATGGCCTGCAATCGCCTGCAGCACATAAGCGTTGTCTTCAACGTTCTTGGTCAGCGGACCGATCTGGTCGAGGGAGGAGGCGAACGCCACAAGTCCGAAACGGGAAACCAACCCGTAAGTGGGCTTCATGCCGACGATGCCGCAATACGCGGCCGGCTGGCGGATGGAGCCTCCCGTATCGGAACCGAGAGAGAAGTATACTTCTCCGGCGGCCACGGCAGCGGCCGATCCGCCGCTGGATCCCCCTGGCACATAATCCAGGTTCCATGGATTGTGGGTCGGGTGAAAAGCGGAGTTCTCGTTGGAGCCGCCCATTGCAAATTCGTCCATGTTGAGCTTGCCGACGGTTATGGCCTGCGCCTTCTTCAGCTTCTTCATAACGGCAGCGTCATAAATCGGGACGAAGTCGGACAGAAACTTGCTGGAGCAGGTTGTTCTTAGCCCTTCGGTCACGATGTTATCTTTTACCCCCGCAGGCAGGCCGAATAAAATCCCGCGCTCTGAGCTTTCCAGGGACTTGTCCAGTTCTTTGGCGGTATTTCTCGCGTTTTCTTCGTCCAGAGTCAGAAAAGCTCTGACCTTTGAATCTACCTCGTTGATTCTTTGGTACGATTGATCCACCAAGTCGGAAACGGAAATTTCCTTATTCCGCAGGCGGGTGTGTAATTCCTGAAGTGTATGATCGAACAAAGACAACACAGGGGCCCCCCTTCAAATGTTCGCCGGCGTTATTCTTGGCGCAGCGGTTGCAGATTTCTGACAACCGGCGCTATTCTTGGCGCAGCGGTTGCAGATTATTCCAAAACTGCCGGAACTTTAAATTGACCGTCTTCTTCCTCCGGAGCGTTCAAGAACACTTTATCCAGCGGAGCTGACGGACGAACCTCGTCTTCTCTTACCACATTGAATACCGGCATAGCATGGCTTGTCGGCTCAACGCCTTCCGTATCTAAACCGTTCAACTGCTCCGCGTATTTAAGGATCGCGTTCAGCTGTCCGGTGAACTGTTGTTTTTCCTCTTCGGTGAGATCCAGCCTCGCCAGTTTGGCGACATGCTCCACGTCATTGACGGTAATGCTCATTTTTGTACGCACCTCTCTTATCACAAACTCATTCTTAATATTATAGCCTATGGCCTGAGGGAACTCAATTCCGCCTTTGAGCCGATTGTCAGCGCCAGGCAGCAGTACAATCGGTGTGCGTACCCGGTAAAATCGCGGCTCTCCCGCACGGACGGCAAAAACCCTTTGGGGAGTCCGTCTCCTCAAAGGGCTCAAAAGGTTGCGACAGATTAATTAAATCCACGCTCTCAAATTAATCTGCCTCACGAAGTCCTGCTGGCTCTGCACTTCCTTGCTTTTTTCCTCCGCCGCTTCGACATTCCCGCCGTTCATGATTCTGCGGAACAACTCTTCGTTCTTCGTAGCCAACGCGAAGTCTATCAAAGCTTCCCGCTCCAGGCGGTCGGCCTCCTTCTGCAGCAGTACTTCTTCCAGCTCGATGTCCTCTGCCGGCACGTAATAGGTTCTGCTCATTTTCGGCACCCGGACTACATAATCAAAGACGTTGTCAGCGTTCCTTTCATAAGCGATAATATAGCCATAATCTCCAACCGGCAGATTCTGTTCGAAGCTGTCGGCGACGATATAAACCTTCTCTCCCAATCGCAGCATAGATGGACCTCCTTAAAAAATCATCTGGAATAAAAATAAATCTATCAATTAAAGTTTTTAGACAGGAAATTTTTATTTGTAGTACATTCTATATCATTGCAGAAAAAAATTCTATCCATATTCCATCTTTTTTTTACAAAATCGAGGTGCCTAATGAATCGTCTTGTTTATCGTATTTCTCTCTGTTCTTTTTTGTTCCTCGCGGTTTTGCTTTTTGGGCTTGTGGCACGTGTGCATCCCGCGCTGTCCCATCCGATCAATAACGGATATTCCACGTTGACTCTGGGTATAAGCACGGTAGATTACGAGCTCTTTATCCCCGAACGCAGCTTGCTGTTTTTTGATACTGACCATGACAAGCAGTTGGATTTAGGGGAGTTGAATGGGCGTAAGGCTGAAGTCGAGGATTATTTAAGGAAAAAGATTGTGCTCTCCCAAAACGGGGAACCGCTCTCCATGAAGCTTCTGACGATTGATAAATCGGAAAAAGAAACGATTCCGGGGATTGTATTCCAGCTCAAGTACACCTTTTCAAAGGAAATCTCGGATCTGACGCTCAAGTACGATCTGCTGTTCGATGATGCGGATCCCAATCATTGGAATTTTGTGCTCTGGATCGATGGCCAGGATATGGATCAGTCGGTAATGAGCGCTTCCAGCCGGACGTACCATTTTCAAAGGATGCATCCTCCGGGCATGCTGGACTCTCTATGGACCTACTTCATGCTGGGGATCAAGCATATTATAACGGGATATGACCATATCTTATTTTTGTTGTCGTTGATTGTGGCTGCCGTACGGTTTATGGATGTTATCAAAATTGTAACGGCATTTACGATCTCCCACAGTGTCACCTTGATCCTTGCGGCCTCAGGAGTTATCAATCCGCCAGCTTCCTGGGTTGAGGCCGTTATTGCGCTTTCCATCTGTTATGTGGCGGCGGAAAATTTATTTTTCAAACGGACAGCCAAAAGGTTGCTGCTTACTTTCGGATTCGGGCTTGTGCACGGAATGGGCTTTGCCGGGGCTCTCGGGGAGATAGGACTGCCACAGCAGTATTTTATTTCTTCGTTGCTGTCTTTTAATCTGGGAGTGGAGGCCGGTCAAATGGGGATTGTGTTTGTAGTCCTGCCCATGCTGCTGCAGCTGCGCAAATATTCCTGGTACAGATATATTCTGTTAGGAGCGTCTTCAGCTATTTTTGCTGTAGCCTTTTACTGGCTCTTGGAAAGAATAGGATGGCTGCCCATGCGCTTGTCATGAAACCTAAGGTTTCGCTATGCCGGACGAAGGCGTGGGACGGCTAACGCCGAACGCCGAACAAGATTTCGTGCGGATAACAACTAGCAAACCCCCAACTGTTTTGGGGGTTTCTGTTTTTTATATAAGCTTTGTCCGCGAAGGAGCGGCTGAGCCGAATGTATCAACCGTGAGTGAGACATTAATAAACTATTTCGGCGGCTCCTTTAATATGCCAGACAATCGGCTGCAATACTTTATAAGTTCCCGGATATTCCATCCTGACGATAAGGATTACTCCCGGCTTCTTCAGGGTTACCGTATATCCGTAAGCTGCGTTAGTATAAGTGTAGGGAAAATTTTCATTCTCGTTTACGATTTTAAACACTTCTATTACTGCGGGAGATTGAAGAAATGTTCCGGGCAGAGGACGATTCTGCGCGTCCAATGAAAGGTTCGATTGCAGATATTGGTCCATAGCGAGTCGCGCCTTCAAAGGATCAATAGAATAGATCCCGCGAGCCAGCTTGGCAGCATCGGTCTGTTGAGCCGCCGCATGGACGGCTCTGTCCACCCCGTGTTTGCCTTGAAACAAGGCGTTCATCGAAATTTGTTCATCGATTTCAAGGGCGTACACCGTCATGGCAAATACCGTGAGCATGAGATATAAAATCAGCTTGTACATGGATTCTCACCCGCTCCGATCCTCCTGCCTTTACGGAACATATTCACTCATCTTCATCCCTGACGCTCCCATGCGGGACAAACCGTCAACGGGACTCATCCCGATCAAGCCGTCAATGATAAACAGATTCTTGTAAGGATAAGTGATCTTCAGCCCAATGCCCGTTCCTCTAAGCTCAGGCCGCGAGTCATTCGTTCCCGATGCTCCTGTGGTTGTCGTGACGGTATACTCCAAGTCGGAGGGAACGAATCCGCGTTCGGATAAACGTTGTTTCGAATCATTGACCATCGCCCTATGGATATAGCCGTGCTCTCCGTTCGCCCCCACCTCCAGAAGATAGTCGACCTCCTTTTGGAGCAAGGCCTGCCTTGTAATGAGCACATGCTTATAGACCGGCGCAAACATAAGCCAACACATTAAAGCTGCAAACAGAACAAATGTCAAAATGGATTTCATTCCCGGTTCCCCTACTCAAGGGTTCATATTTTCAATCGTATGATTGACCTTGCCCCCGCTTAGTTTTACTACCGCTTTCGTCCCTCCGGCACCGCCTATCGATGAGTTATAGATTACTGCAACGACGGTAACCAGCATGACTGTGATCAATATCGTTCTCATAGCCCCATCCCTCTCCGCCTTATGGAGTCAGAGCGGTCACGTTCGTATTGGCAACATTGCCGTGGGTCTGGATGTTTTTTCTCATGCCTGTGTCCCCCGAATTAATGATCGATGTAAATAAAAGCGCGGCCACGATCAGCATCATCACTGTCATTAGAATGTTCCTCAAAGAAATCTCCTCCTGATTAATTAATGGATTGGAACAGCTTCTGTCCTTCCGCAACCCAGGGATAGATGAACACGCGAAACGTATTCAAAATCGGCAGCCCCGCCAGTACGAAAAGGATGTATGAAACCGTTTCTTTCTTGCTTTCTTTGTGAAGCTCAAGCTTTTCTTTGTAATCGCCGATTCTTTGCCTCAACAGCAGGTAGTAGCTTTCATCTTCATTTAACCGCAGCGAGTGCAGCGTCTCCGCCAGCGAATGGGCCTCATCCGTTCCAAGACGGATTTTAAACCTGCGAATGGCGGCCTCGGCATCTCCGTACCATTCATTGAGCAGAAGATGCATTTCGTTCCGGATCGTCCGCGTATACGGAAGACACCGGGCGAGCTTGCTGTGTAAGTTCATCCGGGAACCGGAGTAATAAAGGAGCTGGCTGCTGACGGAATAAACCTCCCGGATGATTTTGTAGGAACGTATGCCTTTGAAATACTCCAGAATCGGCCGCTCAAATATAACCGGAATGAAACCGATCGCTGCAGCCAGAAGAAAATATACAGGTTCCGCAAACAGCGTAAATATCGGCCGTTGGAAGCCGAAATATCCTGCGGTGCCGAGCAAGAAGGAAATGCAGCCGATTGTCCTTCTGCCTGCTTCATATAATGTAACGTCGAAGTTCACACCGCATCCGATCAGCAGCTGGCGTTTTTCCTCCCAGACTTCTTCCCTGGGGGAAATCATCAGCAGCTTCAACAAATAACCAGGAGCCTTCAAAGGGGCAGCAGCCTTGCTTCGTGCAAGTTTCCATCTCCGCTTTCTGGCCGGCAGAAGCCTAAGAGCAGACCAAATGGATACGAAGCAGAGAAGGAACAACACAACTTGTGAAACAAAATTAAGGATTTGCCATTGAACGTCGGAAATCACGGCTGTTCTCCTTTACGCCATTACATTCTGCGCATCGATAAATATAATCCCATAATAAAGGAAGCAAAAATCAGCAACAGGGCATCCAGCACTATGTTGCGCCCAGCCGGATCAAGCACATAATACACATAAGCGTTCTCTGAATTGATTTTAAAATTGAGGAACAAAAATAGTCCTAAAAACAAGATCGGAGTAAAATTCGCTATGCGGATTTCCAACAGCCGGTTTCTTTCCGCCTGGTCGGCCCTCTGCGCTTTGCGCATATCGGTGATCAGTTCCTTCAAGCTGTCGGATATGTTATTCCCTTCCACCAGAGCGACCCTGACCATATTGACAAAATAATCTCCCCAAATATGTCCTAATGCCAATGAGAAAACCCTGAGTGCGTGCTCCGTGTCCTGGTTCGTCATCAAATTACGGTAAAGGTGCTCAAATACAGGCCGAAGAGGGTAGCGGATCCTGTTCTCCGCCAAGCTTTCCTTCAGCGCGGTTTTCATATTTTTCTGCCCGCATAAAATGTAATATTGATAGAACACTTCGACGGCCGGCAGGAACTCGAGCCTGGTCTTCAATTGGATACTGAGCAGCTTCATACGCAGCAGAACATAAGGCAACATCCCCAGTATGATCGAAAGTGCTATAACCCCTTTAACCGATTGAAAAAAGAAGCCTCCGACAGTCAAACCGACGAGCAGCAGGAAACCGTTGGCAGTGAGGAACAGGCCTATACCCACCTTCCGGGAGGAGGCTTCCAGCAGCTCATTCAAGTGGCGGTGAACGATGTTGTACCGGGAGATCCATTCCGCCATCCGATTGCCGAATTTGGCCCTCTGCACATAGCGTAGCCGCAGCCTTGCCTTATGTTGAATTGTCAATGTGCGCAGCAGTCCATGTGCAAACATGTAAATGAGCAGGAAAAGCATTAAAAGCAGGCTCCATTGGGCTATGACTATCACTGCGGCAGCACCCCTAATTCTACCATCGCCTGGCAGCCTGCCGGATCCATCCGCTGGATTCTCTGTGCCGCACGCCTCGAAAATCCGCTGCCATAAACCCACGTCTTCTTAAAAGCATCAAATCGCACAATATCCAGAACACGGATTTCCCCTTTGTCGTACAAGTATTCCCCAATACGGAGAATCTTTCTTTTACCATCGACAATTCCCATCTGAAAGCCAATCTGGGTGACGTATTCGGTGATCCGCTTAGTGAGCCTCGCCGGGTCCATCCCCCGCCCATCCATCATGCACATATCGGCTATTGCGTCCGGCGCGTCCTCAAGCTCGTTGACATGCACTGAAGTAATGCTTCCTTCATGCCCCCGGGTGCAGGCTCTGACATATATATTGGCGTCATCATCCCGGATTTCCGCGTGGCAAATCCTTTTGGGCGATTGCCTGAGGGCCAGTTTAAAGGCTTGCTGGCCGGAATGGACCAGGTTCTCGTCATCCACCTCGTACTCCACGATATTTTTTAGCGGAAAGTCGCGTTTGAGCATCAGCTCGTATCTGTTCTCGATGGTAACGATCCGCTCTTCATCCGGCAGTTCCGCTATAAAGGCTTTGATCAGATTCGTCTTGCCCGAGTTGGTGGGACCGATTATAACCATATTGAAATAGGAACGGAGAATGCAAAGGATGACAGCCCCGACCTTTTCATCGATCGTATCCTGCTCCGGCCGGGCCAACGCCTGCAGGCTGAAATGTTTGACGTTGAACAATCGGATCGTGAGCGTCGGCTCAGCAGTGAACCCGAACCCGGTCATCGTTACCCTCGATCCGTCGATCAGCATTACTTCCGCCCATCGCTTCCTGGTATTCAAAGATTCGTTGTTGTATAAAACAAGATTCTGCTGTATTCTTTCCAGTTCTTTCACGGAGGAGAGCTGATAGGGGGACAGAGACGGGTACCCGTCCCGAACCTCATAAATTAACCGTCCTACCACTTGAATTTCCTCTAACCCGGCCCTGTTCTTCATAATCAGCTCAAGTACGTTCATGCCGATGACTTCGGCAAACACGGCTTCCGAGAGCGTGTCGAAGCGCTGGCCCGGTGAAGGAATGGCCGTTATTCTCCGCTTGGCTAACAGATCTTCAATTATCGCCAGCATCTGCCTGCGTTCCGTGTCATATCCCAGCACGGCTTTGTTCAGCATTTCACTGTATCTCTGCTGCTCTTCTTCCGTCCTTCCTCTCCAGAAAGCTAGTTCCGATCTGATAAAATCGACACATTGCTCAAAATCTCCCTGCGTTTGTCCGCCGGCTAAGCTTTCTTGAGCAGCCGGCAGGCTGTGAACCGGATTCTGGCTGGAAGCATAATCGAGTATAGAGAATTTGCTTTCATTCAATGGAAAGCACCTCCGTTCACTGAGACACGGCAGCCATCACCCGCCGAATCCATGGCTTGGTGTCGACCGCGGGCCTGCATTTCCAATCGAATTCCTTCACGATCCGCTTCGCTATCGGTTCAATATCCTCTTGCAATTGAGGAGAACGAAGAAGCTCAAGCAGCTTACCCTGATTCAAATAGTCGGACGCCTGGGAGTGGTGCCGGATTTGCCCCAAAACAGCGGTATCCGTTTCTTTGGCTATATCCTTTACTTTTAATACGGAATTGTCCGATTGTGTAATGATGCAAGAGAATTGCGCCGGTTCCAGCCCAACCACGGCGCCTACCTGACCGATCCATTGATTGAAATCTTCTTGAAAATGACACAGTTGATGCGTGGTCACCACTATTCTTTTATCCGCTTCCACCAGCCCCAATACCGTCGCTGCGTTATCCCAGTATGCGCTCACTTCGATGACGGCAATGTCAAAAGACTCCCGCGCCGTCCTCAGCAAGTGGCCAATTTCTTCGGTGGTATAAAAATCCGCCTGCTCCCTCCGCAAATTGCCGTAGAGCACGTGTAAATTGGCGGCATCTTTGACCGGCTCGCAGTAAAATTGCAGACGTTCCCTTTTCAAGGTTTGCGACTTTAATTCAGCACGCAGATGGTTTAAACTGACCTCCGGAAGATCACGGCCAAGATAGCGGTGAAGCTTGGAGCTTTTCAAATTCAGACATATGTACGCGACACTGCCATGAAGCTGCCGCGCCAAGGAAACGGCCGCCGCAAAAGAGGCGATCGTCGTGCCGATATTCGGTGTGGAACCGACGAAAGCGATCAGGCTGCCTCCGGGTTGTTGTTTATTCATCACTTACCGCCTTTCTTCTTATTATGGGGCCGTTATTGAGGAAGCGCTGAAAGCAATAACCAGCTTCGCCTTCTTCGAGCCGCACAGATTGTCGATTGTAAACCATTCCTCCTCCTTTAAATTCAGATTGATATGGTCTATCGCCCCATTCGCCTCCAGGCGGGACAAATACATCTTCTCCTCGTCCCCTTCCGCTTTCGACAGCAGATTGGAATTCTTCGGGTTGTCCACTTCCACATTAGCCGCAGATTTCACCGAGGCAACGACGATCTCGGACGCCAGCAGCCTGCGGGTGTTGCCATCCGGCCCTGACGAATAAATCCTCACCTTGTCGCCAGCCCTGATTCCGCTGGAAACGGACAGAATGTATTCTTTCGGAATCTGGAAGGTCGATTGGGATTGATTCGGCAGCAGATGGAACCGGTTCAGCTTCCACTGGAGTACCGGTTCATCCCTTCCCAGAGGGACCATCGTCTCCTTTCCTGCAATTTCCCTCATGTCCCTTATCATGCCGGCCTTGTAAGCAGCTGTGAAGACCGGTTTGTACTCCAGCATATGCTCATTGATCATCGTCCCCGTCTTGATAAAATCTTTGGGCACGACCACATTGACCGTGCGCTGCAGTTCAACCTGCTTCAATTGAAAGACATACACGCCGTAAACAAGCAGAGCAGCCAATCCCGCAGCCAGAAAACTGATCATAATGCTGCGACTACGGTTCAAACGCACTTCACCTCCTTTCTCATGGTTAATAAAGTCTCCTTTCGCCTTAGCGACTTAAGCTTTCTTCAACGTAAAAAAGACGCAAACCTCGGGCAGTCCCGTAAGCTTGCGTCCTTCGCAAACGTATATAATCGCTATGAACTCAATTTACCAGAAACCGACAAGATTGTCCACCCTTTTCGATATTTTTTTACAAAATGAAACCTGACTACTGATCCGCAAAAAACCCCGGGACTCCACGACGGAAGTGGCCGGGGCTCTGTTCTTTTCGCCCGTCTCAGCTCAATAATGGTGGATCGACCGGAGTACGATCACGAGCAGCACGAACAGAACAAGAAGTGCGAAAGTCTGGCTCCTGTACGGCGAAACGACGTGCGGATGCGGATAATGGGCGTAGGGCAGCACATGGTGCGGATGTTTGCCTGCGGAGATGGGGGCAACATTGGATATCATGGCAGGAGCGACATTCGGCATCATAGCCGGGCTGACCATGGGAGCCATGTTGGGCTTCATATGATGGCCCATTGCGGGGCTGACTACGGGCATTACCGGATTCGGCATGGACGTCGGCTTGTAGATAGGCATTACCGGGTTGGGAGCCATCGGCGGCTGCATTGCAGGGCTAACTAAATTCGGCACGTGGGCCGGCATTGTCATTGGCTGTTGAATCGGTTTTTCCAAGGTGGGGCACCTCCCTAGATTTTGAATACACCATAGTCTATGGGGGGATACCTAGTCCGAACACGGTGAACACCTAGATGTCCGTAAAATGGTCAATAGCCCCGATACGCCTTGAGTTAAACGAGTACATTACACATCTTCGTGAAAGACCCTGCCTTCAATTTGCCCTTCAGACCGATACACTTGATCCGTAAATTCGGCTAACTTGGCTTCACAAAGATCTAATCGACTTTTACACATATGGATTATTCTCGATTTCATACCCGATGGTCGTTCTTTGACCGTGTCCCGGATAAACCTTGACGTCATCACCCAGCGGAAACAGCTTGGAATGGATGGAATCCAACAAATCCTGCTCCCTTCCTCCGGGAAGATCCGTGCGCCCGATAGAATTGCGGAAGAGCACATCACCGCTAAACAGGTGGTTCTCATAAAGGAAGCTCACGCTGCCCGGCGAGTGGCCCGGAGTATGAAAGACCTGCAGCTGAATCCCGATCAGATCGAGCTTCTGCCCTTCGTCCAACCGGTATTCCGCGTCTTCCGTCGTAATCGCCCCGCCCAGCTCCGGCCATCTTAACGACCCGTTCTTCCTTCCGTCCGTTAACCAGTCGGCCTCCAGATCATGGATGTATACCGGACATTTCTTCAGCTTGCGGATCTCATCCACGCCGCCGATATGGTCAAAGTGAGCGTGAGTGAGCAGGATCGCCTCGATATCCAGCCCCTCCATCCGCTTCACAAGCGACTTCGGATTCATCCCCGGATCGATGATGAGGGCTTTGCCGGTTTCCGTATTCGTGAGCAGGTAAGCATTGGTTTCCAGTGGACCAAGCGCCCATCCTTCTATGCTAATCATGGACAATTCACCTCTAATGCTGGGAAAGCAGCTCTCTTAATTCTTTTACAATGACACTTTGATAGCTTGTTCCTTCGCCGTACTGGCGTCCCATTTCCTGGCGAGCTGCAGCTATCTTCTCCTGATAATCAGGCGCTTCCCGGTCAGGGTTCAGGATCCTGAACTGGTTCATAACCGCCTGGACATGCTGCGGACGCGGTCCCCATTGGTCAAGCACATGTCCGCTGGTATCGGTGAAAATAACGACCGGAATCGATCTGCCGCCTGCAGTCAGGAATTGATCCATTACGTCGAGATTCTGCTCCATAATCAGCACTTCCACAGGTATTCCCCCCGTTTCCATCGCCCGGAAAACAACGGGGACGTTGCGCACCACATCACCGCACCAATCCGCCGCTATGATGAGGCAGCGAAGGTCGTCGCGGTTGTTTAACGATTCAAAAAATCCCTTGTCCACTTCGTTTTCCCACTCAAAGCTCTCATACCATTCCATGAATTTCTCTTTATTTTGCTGCATGCTCTCTATAAACTGCTCTGGACTCAAACCAGTACGGAGCTTATCCGCCAAATTGACACCCATCTTCAACGCCCTCCCCAGAATAGATTCCCCTTCATTTTAGCAAAAAAAGGATATGGACTCCAAATCAGGAATGTTTGCTTTTGTTCCTACGGTAAATCTTGAACAAAAAGTAAAGCGCGGTCAAGCCCAGTGCGGCCCAGATGAACATTCTGGTATAAGGAGCGGCGTACTGGTTAATTTGGTTCCATTTGTCTCCCAGCAGCATGCCCAGATAAATAAACATAATCGACCATGGAATCACGGCAAGAGCCGTCAATACCGTAAAACGCAGCAAAGACATGCGGGCCATACCCGCCGGAACTGAAATCGCATGGCGAACCACCGGAATGAAACGCGCAGTAAAAATAACGCCCGTCCCGTACCTGTTAAACCATTCTTCCGCCATATCGATCTGTTTTTTGTGGATGAAAATATATTTGCCGTATCTCTCGAGAAAAGGCCTGCCGCCGTAACGGCCTATCCAATACACGAAAATTTGGGCTATCGTACCGCCGATGACACCGAAAATCACTGCCAACCACAAGTTTAACGCCCCTGTCGAAACGGCGTACCCTGCATAGGCCAGCACAATTTCGCTGGGAATGACCTCAATCATCAAGCCAAGCATAATTCCCCAATACCCGAGGCCTTCGAAAAACATGAGAATGTTATGAACGATATTTGACATGATCCCTTTCCTTTCCCGGATAAAATATCTTTTTTATTCTACCATAATCCGTTGGACAACCACCAGCTTAGTGCCCGTTATCGCATGACAAGCTTCAGCATATACATTATTCATGAAAGCAGGATTAGACGAAAATGAGAGGACGATGAGAGGACGATGCAGGTTGTTCGCAATAGATTACGGGGAGCCAGGGAAAACCTTAAAAAAAGGTGGGCGTGGGTGGCGCTGCTGCTTGTTCTTTTATTCGGTGGGGCGCTGTATTTGAAAATGGAACAAAACAAAGGAACCTCGGGGGATGGGACGGTGGTGAGAACAATCCAGCTGGTGACGGGAGAATTCAAGGCGGTTTCAGCGGACGGCAAACAAATCGAAGCCTACCGCTGGGATCCGGGTACGATCGTGGTGAACAGAAGCGAAATGGTCAGGCTCAGCATTTACGGGGTGAACGGGGTCAGCCATCCTTTTATCATCGAGGGGGTGAATGTAAAAGGGGAAGTGAAGAAAGGAGAGGAAACCACTGTCTCTTTCACCGCCGACAAACCCGGCACCTATCGTCTCGTTTGCCTGAGCCATCCGGATATAGCGCATAACGGGCCGATGATCGGCTATATTATAGTCATTTGACCAGTCCGGGAAAGTAGCCCGCTCCGCTTTCGAAGCATACGATAATGCAGAGAGGAGCAGGTGAATCCATGTCCATGAACAACCAGGAAAAGCACAAAGCGCCGTTTCCGACCGCAAGGGGCATCCGCAGAGCCTGCGGCAGAGAACTATACAGGACCATCAAGAAGCTGAAGCAGTATATCCCCCCTCAGCAGGTCGCTAAAGCGGAAGAGATTTATTTTAAGAAGGTGGCCTTGAATTTAGTGTGGGTTTTTGAAAACCGCAGCAACCGGAAGGCGCAGGCTGACTGGTGGGTGGAGAATGTCTGCCCGGAAATCGCCCCGATTCTTAATATCGAGCCGGAGCGTTTGGCCAAAGCTTTCCGTGACTCATACGGAGGCTGAGCAGATATCACCCCGCAAAGTGAAGCAGGGCCTGTTATTGCGGATACTTTGCGGGAAGCCCCGAACAATCAAAAAAAACTCCGAAACCTGAATCGAAGTCCAGGGGCATCGGAGTTTTATTTCACCCTTCTCCTTGTCTACTGCTTAGGCTGAAAAAATTCCAAACGCTCCCCGCTCGGCCCGAAAAAGAAGAAAATTTTCACCCCGTCCAGAATCGTCTTCGGCTCGTCGTCCAGCAAGCGAACGCCCAGCTCCTTCAAGCGTGCGGCCTCCTGCTCGATATCGCTCACGGTAAACGCAATATGGTGGACAATCCCGTCATCCGGCTGCCCCTCCTCTCCCCGGCCGATCAGCTCGATCTCCACATTTTCGCTTCCTGGAAACGACAAAAAGCCCAGCTCTACTCCATTGTCCAGCGTTTTTCTTGCAGCCAGCCGCATTCCCAGTACCTTCTGATAAAATTCGATCGACTCGTCCATATCCTTGACAAATACTCCAATATGCTCCAGCTTGCTGATCATCCGTTTCTCCTCCTTGAGTTCGTCTTCGCCCGAAGAATATCATTCCCATTTGGAAAAAGCAACCATTTGTTTTTTTGTCTCAACCTCTATATAAAAGGAAGCCTATTCGTTATACTTAAATTTGTACATTTTACATAAGAGGTGAATTCATGATGGACTTTCCAAGCCTGGACATTATTTTCTTTCTGGTCGGAGCAGGCTTTCTCGCCGCTTTCATAGATTCCGTAGTCGGCGGAGGAGGACTGATTTCGCTTCCCGCCCTTTTATTTGCCGGGCTGCCGCCCAGCCTTGCCATCGGCACCAATAAACTGGCGGGCACCATGTCGTCGCTTACCAGCACCGTGTCTTTTCTTCATTCCGGCAAAATCGATTTCAAGCTCGTCCGCTGGCTGTTCCCGCTCGCTTTTATCGGGTCGGCCCTGGGCAGTTATACCGTTACGCTCATCCCGTCCCAGTTCCTGAAACCGCTAATTGTCATTCTTTTAATTGCCGTCACCGTATACACTTTATTCAAAAAGAACTGGGGCGCAGTGTCCACCTTCACCAATCTATCCGTGAAGTCAGGCATTCTGGTGGCTGCCGGCTCGTTTATCATCGGATTTTACGACGGCTTTTTCGGTCCGGGGACAGGATCGTTTCTTATTTTTATGTTCCTGATCGTCGGCCTGGATTTTATCGGTTCCTCCGCCAACGCGAAGGTGCTTAATTTTGCCAGCAATATTTCTTCCCTGATTACCTTCTTCCTGCTCCATGCCGTCAAAATCTCCTACGGACTGCCGATGGGGATTGCGATGATCGCAGGGGCGCTGGTCGGCTCGCAGATAGCGATACGCAAAGGCACCTCTTATGTGAAGCCATTGTTTGTTCTGGTGACCACCCTCTCCATTGTCAAAATGTTATGGGAGTACCTGCACCGCGCGAGCTGACTTTATTGGTCTTTTAGCAGAATTTAACTTGTCAAAGCGGTCAATTCATGTTAGAAAGAAGTTGTATTCATTATTTTCATAGAAAAAGGTGAAGCTTTCAAAATGGCACTCTTTGCGTTACTTGGATTTTCAGCTTCCGTCGCACTTATTTTCCTGCTCATGCCATCCGTAACCAAATTGTCCCATCGCATCGGGGCCGTCGCGGTTCCTAATGAACGTTCCATGCATACGACCAATATGCCTCGCTTAGGCGGTTTGGCGATCTTTTTGTCCTTTATGGCGGCCATGGCGCTGCTGTTTCCTTTTGCTTCGGAGCGGTTAAAACCGCTGGAAGGAATTCTTCTGGCAGCACTTATCATTGAAATTGGCGGGGTTCTCGACGATAAATATACACTCTCACCCAAATGGAAGCTGCTCAGCCAGCTGATTGCCACCGGGGTAGTGATTGCCTTCGGTCTGTCCATTGACCAAGTCCACATTCCGTTCGGACAGGATATTTATTTCCCTGTATGGCTCTCGATCCCGCTTACGATGTTTTGGATCATCGGGGTCATTAATGCGGTGAACTGGATTGACGGGCTGGACGGGCTGGCCACGGGCGTTTCGGGGATCGCTTTGGCAACCACTATTATCATTGCACTGATCACCGGCAACGTGCCCGTTTTGATTTTGTGCTCTGTCCTGCTGGGCAGCCTGGTCGGCTTTTTCTTCTTCAACTTCGATCCGGCCAAAATTTTCATGGGCGAATCGGGTTCCGCGTTTCTCGGCTTCCTTCTCGCCACTGTCTCCATTCTGGGCTTTAAGCAGGCGGTCTTTGTGTCTTTCATCATTCCTCTGCTCATTCTCGGCGTTCCGCTTTTCGATACCTTTTTGGCTATTACTAGGCGGATCATCAACCGTAAACCGGTGTACAGCGCCGACCGAGGCCATCTGCACCACAGCCTTTTCGATCTCGGGATCAGCCGGAGAAATACCGTTTACATCTTGTATGGCACTTCAACCTTCTTCGGGTTGTGCGCCATTATTTTGACCAAAGCGTCCTCTTCCGCCGTCACGACCGTGTTCATTATGCTGCTCGTGGCCCTGCTTCTGCTGGCGGGAGCCGAGATTGTAGGCGTGGTCAAAAAAAGAAAACCGATACTTCGGTTCGTGCGGAAGCTGATTAAACAAAGCAAATAGAACGATCCCTCGAAAAAAATGGATAGAGGTGGCAGCTTGCCTCTCTGTCCATTTTTTTGCGGGATTATATCCGGTGCCCTACCGCCCAAAATATTAAATCGGGGGGACATGACTTGCCCCCTTATGAGACTTGCTTATCCATGCAGCATATAATCCGTCAGATCAATCTTCTTGCCGGTTCTTGCGCTTTCCAATGCCCCAAGCACCATCGCTATGCTTTGAATGTTATCCTTACAGTCCGTTTCAGCCGGGCGTCCTTCCCGTAGGGCGGCGAACATTTCGTCGAGACATCCGGCGTGGCCCCGGTTTCCTCCCCAATTGACGGTGCTTTCAACTTTCTCATAATCTCGGATAAACTTGCCGCTTTGGTCGCCGGAAGCAACGATTTCCGCGTAGGGTGCACCGTGTCCGTCCCAAATCGCCGTACCGCGTTCCCCGGTTATGCGCCAAGCCGATTCCCACGAAGTGGGAGCTCCTTCCGCACACCAGGAGCCCCGGTAACAGAACACCGACCCGTCAGACATTTCATATATGCAGATCGCGGAAGCGTTGCCTGCATACCAGGATCCCGGCGGATTGAATTCATGGCAATAGACCGAGACAGGGTCTGCTCCGACAATGAATCGTGCCTGGTCAAACGTATGTATAGCCATATCCAGCACCAGAGGACTGTCCATAGCATCGCGAAACCCTCCAAAATGAGCACCGATAAAAAAGTCGGCTCCTACATACCCCGGTCTGCCAATCGTCCCTGACTGAATCAAATCACGAAAAGCACGGATATTAGGGTCATAACGCCTGTTTTGCATGACGGAGAACGATTTTCCGCTTCGTTCAACAACGCGGATCATTTCCCGCGCCTCCGCCATCGTCGCCGCCATCGGTTTCTCGCTAAAGACGCTGCAGCCGAGCAGCAAACTAGTCGTGCACACAGTGAAATGGCTTGCGGGAATGGTCACGTCAAACACCAAATCCGCTCCGGTTTCTTCTATAGCTGCCGTCAAATCGGTATAAGTCGGGCACGTTAATCCGTACCGCCCGGCCATTGCATCGGCAAATTCTTTTTTGATGTCCACAAGGGCCGCGAACTCCACATCTTCCCTGGAGAGGGCGTATTTAACCCATTCGTTAGCCATGCTTCCGCAGCCAGCCAATACTACTTTGAATTTTCCCATAGTTTCTCCATCCTCCTCTTATGTCCGCCGTTATTTCGGATTGGGAACATACTCTCCGCCACGGCATTGTTTCAAATAATTCAGCGCATGCACTTGACCGGTCATTTCCAGTTCATCGCGATACACCGGATCGTGATAACCTTCAATGTCTATAGTGCCATTGTAGCCGTTTTCCCTAAGGATGGAAATAATATCTGTCCAATTCGAATCGCCAAAACCGGGAGTACGGTGCCATACAAACGGCTTGGGACCGTGGATCCCGAATTGTTTAACGGCGTTAAACATCATTTCCCAGGAAATCGGATTGTGGGCGATATTCCAGTCTCCCCGGTTCCAGTCCCCTCCCATGTCACATTTCTCGAAAGCGATACGTATACCCTTGTCCTTCCCCCTTCTGGACCGCACTATAACTTTACCGAACTTTTTCGATTCTTCCGATCCTCACTCTATAGAAATTCGCAGCATTATTGAAGAACTCATTCAGGAATTTATAAATAGAAAAGCCGGCTATGAATTGATTATCAAATCTAAATTGTATAATATCCTCGGATTAATGATCCGTAATTTTCATCAAGTCACCGGTCACAACAGATCTTCTTTGGGTGGGAATGCGGAAATTTCTGAAGAATTTCGCATCTTACTTCAGTATATTGAACAAAATTTCAACCAATCTATTAACATTAATGATGCGGCCAAAATGATTAACGTGAGCCCCAGCCATTTTTGCCGTTTATTTAAAAGAATCACGGGCAAAACCTTGATAGAATACGTCAATGTTCTGCGCATTTATAAAGCGGAATCTTTACTCATGGAACCGAATCTTACAGTGACTGAAATTGCGGAGAAAATTGGATTCGGAAGTCTGGCCTACTTCGGAAGGGTATTTCGGGACATCAAAAACATATCCCCCACCGATTACCGTAAACGTAAAAGGTAGGATGAATTGGAGTGGATCGAGGGAATGCTTGTGACTATGTAGAAGCGAGTTCGTGAGAATTTCAATCCATCAACGCGTCGCATGAAGACAGGGCTATGCTCTTTGAAAAAAAGACTGCCGGCTCAAAAGCTGACAGCCATTTGACTTAATGCATCGATAGACTAATTCGCCAGCTGCGCCGTTACGTCCAGGCGAGTCTGACGTTTTTGGTTGGAGATGAACTCCTGTTTCGGATCGAATACGATATGCGGATTGCTTACTTCGCGCGAGTCGAGCCATTCGCATTCCACCCCGCCTCCCCGGATAAAACCGCCAAACATCATGCAGCCGTGGCAGAAGTTTTCCTTTTGTTTGGAGGTGAGCTTCACCACTCTGTTGCGCAGACAGCAATATACGCTGCCTTCCTGGTCCATGTGGTTGATATGATTGACTAATTTCATCGTCCGGTCTCCCCTTCACAATTGGTTGAACTAAAATCCAGTCCCGTACCCGAAGGGTCCGTACTGCTTGCCGTACTTCTGCAGATAACTTTATCCTCTTCTTACACCGATGGGGCACTCATGAAACAAAGGCACAAAAAAAGCAGCCCCGAACTTTTGAAAAAAAGTTTTTCAGGCCGCTTAATGTTTATAAAATTTCGAAGTCATCTTCAAAAACCGCTTTTTCTGAATGCTGTCATTTCTAAGTACCGTGCAATATAACTGGATTGGATGCTCCTAGACCAGAGGCTGCATCCCGCGCTCAATCCAGTCCTCGCGTGTTGGGCCATAGATGTCTGGAACACGCAAGCCCGCTTGACGCATCAGAACGGTCATTTGTCCGCGATGATGGATTTCGTGCTGGATCACAATGCGCAGAGTCAGCCCGTTCGGCCATTGTTCGCCGTACATGTCGCTTGTCTTGGCCAGAGTTTCGTCCGTCCACTGCGTTTGAATGGCATCCAGCATCGCTTGAGAGGCACGTCGGTACGTATCAGCAATGGACGAAGCCGAATCCGGAGCGTGCTCGCCGCCCTCGGGAGCCGGGAAATCGAGCCCTGTGCGTGAAAGCATTTCGTGGATCGAAGCTGCCAGATGCCAAGCGAGCTGGCCGAGTGTCCGGAAATCGGGAGCGACAGCCTGGCTTAACGACTCGTCCGTCAATGCATTCATGACACGCTGTGTAGCTGCAGACTCATTGGTCCATTCGGCGGCAAAATCTTTTACAGTCACAAACATACTTTAAAAACCTCCTTCAATAATGGTATTCCCTACGAGTCTCTCTGGTGTGCTTCTATAATATAACAAACTACCCTGACAGCATTATGTCAGTATTGTCTCGTACATTCGGACAACTTCCTGCGCTTTTTGTTTGACCGCCAGCGCCACCGACTCCGGTTCCAGTACGGTAACATCGGCGCCATAGCTGAGCAGCATCCCGTAAAGCCACGGTTCTTCGGGCTGGACACTCGTAACAAGCAAGGAGCCGTCAGGCTGCGCCGCAATTTGCCCCTGTTCAAAATAGTCTTGTACTTTGGCTTTCACTCTCGGATGAAACTGCAGCACCAGACGGACGCAGACCGGGTCGTGTGACCGCTGCCAGCGATAATCTAGCTGCTCCAGCGTCTCTAGACGTCGTTCGAATCTGTCCGGCAGCACAGTAAGCTGCTCTATCCTGGAGAGGCGGAAGATGCGGAAGTCCTCGCGAAGCTTGCAGAATCCGTATAAGTACCAAATATACCCCTTAAGCGCAAGGCCCATCGGCTCACACACGCGTTCGGAATTTTCTCCGTTAGAGCTTGTATAACAAAAACGAATCAACTGTCTGTTCCGGATCGCTTTTTTGAGGACGCCCAGATTCTCCTTCTCCGACTTCCTCTCCTGCCAGGGATTCAAATCGATAATGAGCTGCTGGCTCATGCTCTCGGCCGTACCCAGCTCCGATCTCGCCATCATCGCCCCTACCTTGTTCAACAGGCTTCCGATATCGTGATCTTCAAGTGAGGAACGCATGCCTTTTAAAGCGATAATGATCGCCTGCAGCTCCTCCAAAGAAAGAAATTGGCGGTCCAGCCTGTACTGGTCCATAATTTCATAGCCTCCAGCCATGCCGGAGTAGGAAACAACTGGAATTCCCGCTTGATTGATGGTTTCCAAATCCCGGTAAACGGTACGCAGGGATACCTCAAAGCGTTCGGAGAGTTCTTTGGCGCTTACTCTTCGGCGGTTGAGCAGCAGCATCGTAATGGCCAGCAGGCGGTCCAGTTTCAGACGGGGGCACCTCCTATAGGGGATCATTGTTATTTTAGGCGTTTAACAGTTATTTTCAAAAAATAAGACGGATACTCGAAGCTTCTAACATATTTTACCACGAGGTCCCGCCGTCAGACTGCATTTTACAGAAACAATGTTTTCCCGCTCCCGAATAAGGGTATTTATTGATAGACAAAGGATACAGGAGGAATACACCATGGCACAGGAAAAAGGGCAAGAGGTCAGAAACGAAATGAATAGGGAAAACGACTCCCTGGAGCAGCGGCAAAAGGAACAAAAAGGCCAAGATATCGAGCCGCAGGCTGAAAACTGGAGCGCAAAGCAGGAAAGCGGGCAAAACCAGGACAAGCCAAAATAATGCTAAACAGAAAAAAAGCATCCCTATCGTTATGATGTGACCCCTCATAGTAGACAGAAAAAAGAAAGCCATTTACTATGTCTATTGTGGAGGGGATTTTTTCTATGGGCGAAATAGCGAGAACATACGATGTTGCATTCAAGAAAAAGGCAGTAGACCTTTATCTTAAAGAAGGAATGGGCTATAAGACCGTAGCGAGGGAATTAGCGATTGACCCTTCCCTTGTTCGTCGGTGGGTGAAGAATTTTGAGGCAGAGGGCATAAAGGGGCTTGAGGAAAAACGGGGAAAAGCAAATGGCCTTGGAAAAGGCAGACCGAGAACACGACCCGAAGATCCGGAGGTGAAGCTGAAACGTCTTGAAGCGGAGAATGAACTGCTAAAAAAGCTCTTAAAAATGTGAAAGGAGGCATGGATGCTGTACAAAGCGGTAAAAAGTTTGCCATTATCCAGGAATTAGCCAGCAAGGGTTACGATGTCATCTTGCTATGTGAGCTGGCCCAAGTGTCCAGAAGTGGTTTCTATAGATGGAAAAAACGACAGACATTTGTGTCCCAAAAACAACGGGAAGACGAGGCAATTAAAGGGAAAATGTTAGAATGCCATGGACAATTGAAAGGGATTTATGGATACCGTCGTGTAAAGGTCTGGCTTATGCGGAAACATGGGCTGCACCTCAACCATAAGCGTGTGCAAAGGCTCATGCGAGAGCTAGGGATAAAGGCAGTCATTCGAAAGAAAAGACCTTACTACGGCAAGAAAGAGGCTTACGTTATCTCGGACAACCACCTTAACCGGGAATTTACAGCCTCTAATCTAAATGAGAAGTGGGTAACCGATATTACTTATCTAATTTTCAATGGACAGAAACTTTATTTGTCTGCGATTAAAGACCTGTACAACAATGAGATTGTAGCCTACCACATCAGTCGCAGAAACGATTTAAAGCTGGTGTTTGACACGATCAGGAAGGCAAAGAGAAAACGGAATGTGAAAGGGATCCTCCTGCATAGCGACCAAGGCTTCCAGTACACGTCTCGTCAATTTAACAACTTGCTTAAACGATACCATATGAAAGGTAGCATGTCCCGAAAAGGAAACTGTTGGGACAATGCATGTATGGAGAACTTTTTCAGTCATTTTAAGTCAGAGTGCTTTGATCTTTATTCCTTTCATTCGGTTGAACAAGTAAAGCACGCTGTTCAACGTTATATCCATTTTTATAACAATGAACGTTTCCAGAAAAAATTAAACAACCTGAGTCCTTATGAATACAAGACTCAGGCTGCTTAAAAGTTCTTTTTAATAGCTGTCTACTTGACAGGGGTCATTCTTCGGGAAGCCTTCGAATACGACTATCGCGATATTGCGGACTTCGTAAACAAGACGGAGCTCGGATGCCGCAAGATCTACAGTGGCCTCAAACGAAAATCCAAGACGAACCGCCAGTCAACGGTATATTGTCCCAGGGAAAACAATTGTTTGGCGTTTCATATTCAAGATTAGTAGCAATAGGTATCAGCGTCTGATGCTGAAAAGTATGCTTACCCACATCGGCTGCTTTACCGAACAAAGTCCAGAACAGAAAATTTTATCCGCTTAAGGACAGCCCGCGGAGAAACCGTTGCACATGGGGCCACCTTCTTTTCACCGGTCTAAAATTACATATCAGGTCAGTCCGTGCCAATCCCTGCCATGCGATACCTCCATCCAGCGCTGGCGAATGGCCTCCACCTGCTCCTGCGGCAGGGAACCCCGTCCGGCAAGCTTGGCGTTCTGCACCCATCTTTCGGGGTTGGAGGTGCCGACGATGGCCGTTGCAACGGCGGGAAGGCTAAGAGTGAAGCGCAGCGCTGTTTCTATCGAGCCGGTCAGGTCGCCTCGCAGGAAATCGTAATCCAACAGCTGCAGCCGCTCCCAGTAAGGCATATGGTAGGAGCTTTCGGGTTTTTGTCCGGTTTTCCAGGCGGCGTTGGCGATCGGGCGCTTCGCGATGACACCGATCCCGCGGGTCTCCGCCTCCGGAAGGGTGGTTGATACAGCCTCCTGATCCGCAATGTTGACGGAGGTCTGAAGGGTGTCAAACGCCCCGCAGGTCACCGCATACATCGCTGCAGACCTGTCTCCGCTGTATCCTATGTACCGAACCTTGCCGGCTTCCTTCGCCCTTTTCAGTACGTCGATTACATCTCCTTGGCGCAGCAGTTCCTCCGAGCAGCTATGCAGGTGAATCAAATCAACGTAATCGGTACCGAGGCGCCGCAGGCTGCGGTCTATGCTCTGACTGAGCATTTGCGGATCCCAATCCGGCTGCTCGAATCCGGAAGCATGCCCGCACTTCGTGAACAAGTAGTACTCGTCGCGCCGGTGTCCGACCGCTTTGCCGATTAACTCCTCGCTTGTCTTGTAACACTCGGCCGTATCAATGACATTCAGGCCTGCATCCAGAGCGCTGCCCAGCAGCCGCTCGACCTGCGAGACCGACGAATCCTCGTATCCGATCTCTGCTCCGCCGAACCCGAGTATGCTCACTTCCATGTCGGTTTGTCCAAGTTTTCTCTTTAACAAGTGCGCTCACCCTCCCGTCGTTTACTTATCGCTGATCCTGTCGATTTGCATGACTTCTTCTTCCGTCAGCCGCTCCCCAAGATGGACCACCGCATCGGTGATATGCTCAGGCTTCGAGGCGCCAAGAATGGCCGAAGTAATCTCGCTATGGCTCAGCACCCAGGCCAGAGCAAGCTGAGCCAGCGTCCAGCCTTTCGCTTCCGCTATCGGACTCACCCGCTCCACAATGGCAAAATTCCGCTCATCTTCCATCAACTGCTTCAGCCGCTGTTCCCCTGCAGCTCCGCGCGTACCTTCCGGCGGAGCTTCTCCAGCGCGGTATTTGCCAGTCAGCATGCCCCGGCCGAGAGGGCTGTACACGATGACGCCAACCTCCTCCGAGCGGCAAAAAGGCAGCAGCTCCCGCTCCGCTTCCCTAGCGATAATGCTGTACTGCGGCTGCACGCTCTCGTAGCGGTGCAGATTGCTCAGGCTGCTTGCGCCGTGGGCCTTGGCAATCTGCCATGCCTGAAAATTGGAGCAGCCAATATACCGCACCTTTCCGTCGCGGATTAAATCGTCCAAAGCCCGCAGCGTCTCATCAAGAGGAGTCTCATCGTCGAACGAATGGACCTGGTAAAGATCGGTATGGTCCGTCTGCAGCCTCCTCAAGCTGTCTTCGACCGCTCGCATAATATGGTAACGGCTCTGCCCCGCATCATTCGGTCCATTACCCACACGGCCGTGTACTTTGGTAGCGAGAATCACTTTGTCCCTTTTTCCCTTCATCCAATGCCCGATAATCTCCTCAGACTCTCCCGAAAGCAGCGGATCGCGCCGGTCCATGCCGCGTCCGTAGACATCAGCCGTATCAAATAGCGTAATACCCGCATCAAGCGCCGTATCCATAACCCGAAACGATTGGGCCTGATCGATCCAACGTCCGAACGCCATGCACCCAAGCGCGATTTCCGATACCTTCAGCCCGGTTTTTCCCAGTCTTCTGTGATTCATTCTCTCACTCCTCCTGGATAGGTTTGTCCTAAACAACAGTCTTTGCTCCTCCAGTATAGCGTGATCAGCCAATTCCATAAATTACTGAAAAAATGGTGCACTGCTTACCTCAAGTAAAGTCATGGGGAAGTAATAGATACCAGGCTTGCAGCAAGACAACAGCGCTCAAATCCTGTCCTCCTTTAATTGAGAATGGATTCCGGCCAGAAACGTATCGATCAGCATTCCAAACGAAACATCGAGATCAAGCGGAAGACCGAATCCTCCCGCACTTTCGATGGACGCGAATCCGTGCAGAATGCTCCGCAGTCCGCGAATCGTATGCAGCGAGTTGTCGCCCTTCAGTTCGTAGACACTCAGCACCTGGACGACAAGGTCAACGACCTGCCGCTGCGCCAGGTGAAGCTTAGGATCACCGGAATCAGGGGCGCGAAAGGTCGCGTCGTACAGTCCAGGATGCTCACGAGCGAATCCGGCATAGGCTTCGCTTAGCGCACGCACGGCCGTGTCTCCAGAACGGCCGACGGCTGCCTGCGTCATTCTTTCATGAAGGCGATTCAATCCGTAAATGGCCAGCTTCTGCTTCAATGCCGGCAAACTGTCAACGTGGTTGTAGAGGGATGGCGCCCGAACGTTGAGCCGCTGGGCCAATTCCCCGAGTGAAACGCCGTCGAGCCCCTTCTCATCTGCTATCTCGGCCGCCTTGACCAATACAACGCTAACATCCAAACCCATCCTTGGCATCGCAATACCTCCTTCTTCCGTCGATTAATGCATTCTGTTCGTCTCTGCGATGGCTTCACCGATAGTGCGCATGGGATTTTCGATCATTCTGCCATGTCCGACAGCGAGCAATTCCGGCTTCAGCTCGGCCAGCTTTCGGGCGCTCGCTACCGCGGCCTCCCGGTTCCAGGTTGCCCACGCCGGAAACGGAAACCATGGCTTGACCGTCCCGCTAACCGCTGCGCCTCCGCGTGTCTGAAACGCGTCTCCGGCGATCAACGCTTTGCTCCTCGTGTCCAAGAAGGCCATGGATCCGGGCGTATGTCCCGGGGCGGAGACGGCTTCGAGCGAACCGATTCGGTCCCCTTCCTGAAGCAGCACGTCCGGCACGGTCTTCACGTTCTTCGGGATTCCTCCCCGGATCAGGGTGTCCGACTCGCCTGGATCCAGCGACCGGTCGCCCGACAGCAGACGAGCATCCCTTACGGAGATGCTTACCGTCGCATGAGGCAAAGTGTTCCGCAAAGCATCCAGAGCACCTACGTGATCGTTATGGGCATGCGTCAGCACGAGGTTCGCAATCGGTTTCCCGATTTTCCGGGCTGCCTCCAGGATGCCCTTGGCGCTGTAAGGCAAAGCCGCATCGATTAGAGTAAGCGTCTCCTTCTCTTCGATGAGGTAACAATTAACCGGGAACAATCTTGGCATAAACGTTACTTGATAAACTGCGCCTATTTTGGTTACTTGCATTGACACCGCTCCTTTACTATTTATATTAATAAAATAACTAATTTAATTAGTTTTTGCAACTGAAGTTTATGAAAACAAAAAGGACAGTTCAAAACCCCAAAGGAGAGTTCCGGACTGTCGCGCTTTAGGCTATGAACTACAAACAGTGTACATTCACTTGATGAATTCTTTTTTCATCAATTGCCTCGAATATTTTCTCGAAGCACAGATACGGCACGAGCCGAAAAGGAAAACGAACCACGCCTCTCGGCTCATAGCCCGCCCGTTCGTACATCCTTACCGCCGCCGGATTTTGCGTGTAAACATCGAGCCGGATACTGGAGTATCCTCTATCCAGCGCATACTCCTCCGCGAAGCTCAGCAAGCTTTTGCCCAATCCCCTTCCCTGAAACTCGGGGTGCACCAGACTAGAAAAGTGCGCACCCCGGCTTCGAGCAGAAACACCGTGCCCCACATGGCATTCATAATTCTGATGACCTTGCGGAAATAAGCGATACTCCATTTTCGGGAAAAAGCAAGCCGGCCCGCAGTAAAAGCAGCTTTTCGCTGACGCCCATCATGACCAGGACGAGAGTCAGCATAAAAGTGAGCAGCATCAGTACGCCAATCGCGTCAGGCGCGTTTACAGTAACGTCATAATAAATTTGACCTCGTCAAACAGTGAAATACGTCATTATTACGGTTAGTAGGCTATATGACTTTCTGTACTATAGACTTGTGCGGCAATTCGCTGGATAACCATCATTTGGACAACAAGCCTGGCAGGAATAAGTAGTGGAGCACTAGCGCGTGGCTGCCGAGGGCTATTTGATAAAGGTAATACACAAAAAAAAAGCACCCGATCACATTGGGATGTGACCGAGTGCTTTTATTGCTGATGTTTATGCTCTTCAAGCAATATTAGTTCTGGTTGGATTGCTCCGGGTAGTAACCTTTGATCTTCTTCCAATTCTCGCGGTTAAGTTTATGACGGTCAACGGAATCCGGCCGTGAGAAATCCATGTCCGAAGGATGAACTGCAGGCTGATTTGCCGTTGATGCCGTGCTGTTCGCTGGTGCCTGAGTGCTGGCAGACGCAGGGCTGCCGGCTGGTGCCTGACCTTCATTATCGACCCAATATTTCGTTTGCTCTACTGTATATGGAGCAAAGTTCGGACGGCTGGTAAAAGAATTGACCATCGGTATTGCAGCAGCATCGAATTGGGTCATCGGCTTCAAACAGAGAATCAGCTCCATGGTGCGAAGCATCGACGGCGTATCATAGAAGGTGCTGTCGACTTTGCCCGTTTGCGTGTAAGGGCTGATTGCGAGCGCCACGCTTCGGTGAGCGTCCACGTGATCCACTCCGCCTTGTGCATCGTCCTCCACAACAAAAATAGCCGTATCCTTCCAGTATTTGGAGTGACTGATAGTGTCAACGAGTTTGCCAAGGGCCAGGTCATTCTGGGCAACCATCTGCTGCGGTCCCCACTTCGAGCCGCCAGTGTGGTCGTTTGGCAAATATATAGTTTCAAATTGCGGCAGGTTGCCATTTTTCTCGAATTGTTTGAACTCCTTCTCCCACTCGTAATATCGGACCATGTCGGAGATGTTCAAATCCCAGCTCGGATAGTTGGGGTCATAATTGCCTCTGAAGTCAGTCGTCTTGGGATTGTTGGGCAAATATTGCTTGGTGGCCGGATCATAATTATAGGCAAATTCCCCATAATTGCGGAAGGTCAGGCCGGCTCTCATCGCAACGTCCCATATATATCCCGCTTTCGGTCTGGTATATGGCGCGTCATCCAGAAGGCTGCCTCCGCCCCCGCCGTCAAAATCATAATCGCGGTTGCGGCCGGAATAGTCGGCAAGCCAGTTCTTTTGCACATAGTCGTTAGCCTTGCCAGCGGTTGTCCAGTTATGCCCGTCTGCGCTCACTTCGGCGTCGGCATAAAAGTTATCAAGGGTAACGAATTGATTCGCGAGTTTATGGTGGTTAGGCGTAACATCCTTGCCGTACAAAGCCAGGCTCGGATCGCCGTTGCCCTTGCCCAAATCGCCGAATACGTGGTCGTACGTTTGATTCTCTTTAATGACATAGATAACATGCTTAATAGGTGAACGGTCCTGGCCATCGACGCGGGAGATAGGAAAATCTTTTTTATCCGAATTATTGTCTTCCGTCTCTTTCACACGGTTGTTGCCGTTGACCTGGCTGGTGTACGTCTTAAGCTGCTGTTTATCCGGAACATTAATGAAGGACATGGTGCCTTTGATCATATTTCCGAGCCATTGATGATTCTGGCCGTTGGGTCCCGCTCCAAGCCCTTTGGCATTGAGAACCATCAGTTTCTTATCGGCTTGACCAAGGTAGACGCCCGTCGGATACCAGGCGGTTGGTATCAAACCTTCGACTCGCGCTTCCTGATCCTTTTCCCCGCTTTCACCCAAGCTGATCACAGCAATATCGTTATTTAAGGAATTGGCTGCGTACAACGTTTTGCCGTCAGCGCTCACCGTCAGAGCATCGGGCTGGCTTCCAGCAGGGGCCCCGCGGTACGGAGCAAGTGATACAGTTTGAATGACCTGCTGTTTTTTCGGGTCGATGACGGAAATTTCATCGCTATCTGAATTGGCAACATAAAGGAAGCCGCTGACCGGATTTTCCGCTATAGCGTTCGGATGCAGACCTACTGCGATCGTCTTTTTCACGGCAAAATCTTTCGTATCCACCACACTTACACTGCTCTCGCCCCAGTTGCTGACGTACAATGCGCTTCCGTCACGGCTTAGCACCGCAGCATAAGGCATCTTGCCAACCGGAACGGTTGCGGCAATTTGTCCTGTGGCAAGATCGATGCGGGACGCCGAATAATTCAAGTTGTTTGCTACATAAAGGTATTTGCCGTCAGGGGACAGAGACATTCCGGCAGGATAAAAATTGGTATTTTTATCATCTTTCATCATAATGGGGGATTGCTCGGTGAGAGAGCCCTTATCGAAGTTGAACACGCGGATTTTATTGTTTCCGCCGGCTGAAGCGTACAGTTTCTTGCCGTCCGGACTGAAGGCGAGCCCGATATACAGAGCTTCGGGAGATTCGTAAGAGATAGTTTGGACCACTTTCTGCTGCTGCGTATCGACTACCTGCAAAGATTGAGTACCTGTTCCGGCGTTGGCTGCCACGAAATATTTCTTATCAGGGCTAACCGCGCCATCCATCGGAAAATTCCCCAGCCCCACCTGAGTGCCGGCCGGTGTCAGATACCACCCGCCGGAGGTCACACCTGTGCCGTCGGCCTTTGGCCCGGCTGTCGAATATGCTGCGTACACGCTTGAACCAAACAGCAATGATGCCAGTGCGATGCTTGCAACGATCTTTTTACGCTTGAGGTTCATAAATATCAAATCTCCTTTTCTATGCGATTTGAACTATATGCAACATAGAAAAGTATACAAGTCTTTTGTTAACTGACATTTTCCACAAACTAAAGTAATTGTAAAGCGCATCCATTTCAGAGCAAAGCACCCGACAAGACGGATAGGAAAAGCTCCTGCTAATCTTGCCCGGATACGCTCTGAAGGATCCTTTTGCGGGAAAAGCTCCCGTTAGATCCAATACGTACATCTAAGAAAGCATATTAACGGGAACTTTTCCTGTTTACTTGATACGTAACCCAATCGATTTCAAACTTTAATTCAACTATATAGATTAGTATAAGGACCGCCACAGCAAAAAAGTCGCATAAGCCTCCCAGCCGGTCCAATCGGCAAAAAGCGCCTGCAATTCGCGCACAGTCGGCTTGCGGCCGAGAGCCAGCCGCTCTTTGACGGCGTTGCGAAGTCCCGCATCGCCGATCGGAAAAGCGGACGGATCGCGCAAACAGCGCATCCGGACATAATGCGCCGTCCACGGTCCCACGCCGCGGATCCGCAGGAGCTCCTGCTGGGCCGCATCAAAGCTGCCCAGCGACAGTAGGCGTGCGCGCGACAGCACGCCGCGCTGCATCAGATCGGCGGCTTCCAGTATCGCCGCCGCTTTCATCTTTGTGAGCTGCAGGCCGCACAAATCTGACAGGCTTGCTCCCGCGATTTCATCGGGCAGCGGGAAGAGGCGATAGGTCCTGCCATCCCACTCCAGCGAATCGCCGAATGTCTCCGTCAATCTTTGCTTCAGCTTGTATGCAAAAGCAAGGTTCACCTGCTGGCCCATAATGGCCCAGCAGAGCGCTTCAAACAAATCGGGAATTCCCACCAGCCGAAGACCGTAAAACTTCTTGCCGAGATCGCTAAGCAAGGGATCAACCTCCGCCATCCGGTAGAACTGGCCGAGATCCCGTTCCAGGTCAAACCAGTCGCGGACGAAGCCCGCCGCTTCTGCTTTGACCTTGTCTCCCGCTGACCGGCCTTGCATGGTTGTTACCTGCAGGTGCAGGTCATCGGGACAGCCGATCCGGACCAAGGTTTTCTTACCGTCAATACGGAGCAGCCGGATGATCTGCCTATCCTCAATCTCATACAAGCATTCGTTAGGCGAACGGGACAAGTAGTCAAGACAGTGCTGAAACCGGAACTCCTTCGGCAGCGGAATTTCAAAGCACGAATCGCGCGTGTCCAACGGGCTCAACCCGATCAACTCCTTCGAGCTCCAGCAAGGCGAGTTTGATGCTTAAGCCTCCACGGTAACCGGTTAACTTGCGGTTCGTGCCGATCACCCGGTGACAGGGAAGCAGGACCGGCAGAGGGTTCGCGCCATTAGCGGCTCCAACGGCCCGTACAGCCGAAGGCCGACCCACCGCTTCGGCCACTTCCCGATAACTGCGTGTCTGACCGTACGGAATCCGTCCGAGCTCTGTCCAGACCGCCTTTTGAAAAGGCGTGCCCCACAAATCTAACGGCACCTCATCAAACATCACCAGCTCGCCCTGAAAATACGATTCAAGCAGCCCCTTCACTCCGAATTCCTCGAAGATGCCGTTCTCCTCCACCAACGCCAACCCCGCTGCATGGCGGTGCAGCCAAGGCAGTGCCTTCTCCAGCGTCTCGTGAGGAAAAAGGACGCGGCACAGTCCTTTCCCGGTGGCGAGCAGTGTCCAGTTTTGCCCCATCGGCTTTATGGTTGTCCAAAATATAGTGTCCTCTCTCATTGCCGGCCTCCTTGTTCCGTTCCCTCGTTATTCCCCGCAAAACCCAGCCTTGTCTTCTTGCGGAAGCTCGCGATATTCCTTGGGGGAAAGCCCTGTCTCCCGCCGGAACCACACGGCAAAATGCGAAGGGCTGCGAAAGCCCACAGCCGCTCCGATATCCGCGATGGAAGGGGATTCTTCCGCCAACATCTTTTTTGCGGCTTCAATTCGCGCCTTCTGCAGCTGGGCCGCCGGACTGCGGCCGGTGAACCGCTTGTACAGCCGCTGCAAATGAAACGGGCTGACCGCGAGCACAGACGCCAGCGTCTTAAGCGTCAACGGCTCGCCAAGCCTCTGTTTAATCAGAGCGTTCACTTGCTCGGCCAGCGCCGCATCGGGTCCGTGGGGACCCGGCTGTTCCGGCTTGCATCTTTTGCACGGCCGGAATCCTGCACGTATCGCTTCGTCCACCGTGCCGAACAGCATTATGTTTTCACGCTTCGGGGTTCGCGCCCGGCAGGACGGCCGGCATACGATCCCCGTTGTCTTGACGCCAGTGTAGAACAAACCATCATAGGTGCTCTCCTTTTTCGCGATCGATTCGTACACTTGGTTAAACAATTCCGCTTCCAGCGTCCTCACCTCACCTCGTACCGAAAGTATAACCCGACGTCACGCCCATTTAAAGCTTTCCTGAATACGACAGCAACATTTCGACAGAGGTCTTGAAGTCTGGAGATAATCAGTCTCCCTTTACTGATTGACCCGTCGCCATATGAGGTAATAACTCGTATTCATTTTGGCCGAGAGGGGACCTGACTATGAAGAATACGGAGACGGCACAGGGCGGTAGAGCTTCGTCAACCACTGAAATCGCGGCCCGTGAAGCCATCACGGGAAGACGGAAGGGTATTAAAGCGCTCATCCCTTTTTTAGGGCCGGCGTTCATTTCATCGGTAGCTTACCTGGATCCGGGCAATTTTGCAACCAACATCCAAAGCGGCTCGCAGTTCGGCTACAAGCTGTTATGGGTCGCCTTGTTGGCGAATCTGATGGCTATGCTGCTGCAAAATATGTCCGCCAAGCTGGGCATTGCCAGCGGACGGAACCTTCCAGAATTATGCCGCGACTATTGCCCGAAATGGCTGTCGGTCATCATGTGGATCGGTTCGGAGATTGCCGCTATGGCAACGGACGTGGCTGAATTCCTCGGTGCGACCCTCGCCATCCATCTGCTGTTCGGCACTCCGATGCTTCTAGCCTGCCTGATTACAGGCATCGTGACGTACCTGATTCTCCAGATGGAACAGAAAGGCTTCCGGCCTCTGGAAAAATTTATCGCCGCGTTCGCGCTCTTCATCGGGCTCTGTTATTTGGCGGAAACCGTGCTCTCCCGGCCTAATTTGGGGCAGGTGGCATACCACAGCGTCGTCCCCTGGCTGGGCGGCCGGGAGAGTATCATGCTCGCTGTCAGCGTGATCGGCGCTACGGTAATGCCGCATGCCCTGTATCTGCATTCCAATCTCACCAAAGACCGTGTCGTTCCGCGGAACGGCCGGGAAGCGGAGAAAATCCAGGAATTCAGCTCCAAGGAGATCATTATCGCCATGGCCCTTGCGGGATTCGTGAATATCTCAATGATGTATATGGCCGCGTCCACCTTCCACTCTACCGGAAACCATGAAATCTCGGACATCACGACAGCCTACCAGACGCTGACACCGATATTGGGCACAGCCGCAGCCGGAATTTTTTTGGCGTCGCTGCTCGCTTCGGGAATTTCCAGCTCGGTTGTCGGCACGATGGCGGGGCAGGTCATTATGCAGGGGTTCGTCGGATTCTCCATTCCACTATGGATTCGCCGGATCGTCACGATGCTGCCGACTTTTATCATTGTGGCGATCGGAGTCGACCCGACTTTGACGCTCGTCTTCAGTCAGGTAGTGCTCAGCATCGTGCTTCCTATTCCGATCCTGTCGCTGATCTACTTCACTCGCCGGAAGGATATCATGGGCGTGCTCGTGAACCGGAAATGGGTGACAGCCGCATCGATCTTATGTGCGGTGATCATTTTATCGCTGAACATTTGGCTGCTGATAGAGGCCTTCGCCTGATAAAAGACAACAAGGCAGTTCCGGTGAGTAAGTGGTGAAATCCGCATGAGGCCGGCTCTTTCTTTAACGTTAAAAGGGCCGGCCAGAGAGTATAGCGAAAGTTTTTTCCGCTAAAACGCCATTTCCCGGATATTTCCCAAAACTAGCGGATCTGGTTTCAGTTATATTTTGAATAATTTAGATAGAACGCTTGAAAAGCCCGGTTTAAGATGAATAGCGGCAAAAAAGTTCTTAATTTTAAATGGAGACTCAGTTGGCCCTGGTGGCCAAGAGATGTCCGAGCCTTATTGTCGCGTTTGCCATCAGCAGATTTCCACTGTTTATTATCGTTGTTGCCATTTCTGTTTCAGATGCACCATCTGCTGCTCGCTCAGAAGAGGGTCAAGCGGCAACACTTTTTGTGAGCACGTCTTGGCATGAAAAAAAGACTGTCCCCAGATATTTCTCTGCTTTTGGGACAGCCCCTTGGTCCGCCACAGGTCCGGCCGCTGTTTCCACCGCTGCTGAGGCCGGCACTGGTCCTTTTGTATGATTAATACGCGCCGCGAATATATTGGCTAACTTCGTCTTCATAAAATTTTCTGAGGCGCGCATGTTCCTCCAAAGAAAACGGAGATACCTCCGAAGCGGCAAGGTTATCCTCCACTTGGGCGGCATTCCTGAAGCCCGGGATTACGCAGGTGATGTTGGGATTATCCAAAATCCAGCGCAGCGCAGACCGGGTCATATTCTCTCTGCCTTCAGCAATCCACATCAGCTTGCGGCTTAGCTCGACGCCTTTCTCGTAAGGTAGGCCTGCGAAGGTTTCGCCCACGTTGAAGCTTTCCCCGTTGCGGTTAAAGCTGCGGTGGTCGCCAGCGTCGAACGCGGTGTTCTCCCTGAGCTTGCCGGTCAGCAGTCCGCTTGCCAGCGGCAGTCGCACCAGAATTCCGACTCCTTGTTCATGAGCTTGGGGGAAGAGTTCCTTGGCGGGCTTTTGCCTGAAAATGTTGTAAATCACCTGCAGAGCCTTCACGTTAGGATACTGCAGGCACAGCAGCCCTTCCTCCACAGTTTCCACGCTCACGCCGTACTCACGTATTTTGCCTTCATCGCGTAGCTTGTCCAGCACGGCGAACACCGAGCCATCGCGCAAAATTTCAATCGGCGGACAGTGGATCTGGTACAGATCGAGTCGCTCCCGCTGCAGCCGCTTAAGACTGGCTTCGCAGAAAGAACGGACCGAACCGATAGAGTAAACCGAAGGATCGTGGATATCCGCAGACCGGCAGAACTTCGTCGCAATGTGGATCTGGTCCTCCTTCCCTTTCGTCGCCTTCGCGAGAAGCTCCTCGCTGTGTCCGTTCCCGTACACATCCGCCGTATCAAAAAAGTTAACTCCTGCCTCGATCGCACGCGCGAGAGCGTTCAGCGATTCAGAATCGTTCACCTGCCCCCATGACCCGCCAATCGCCCACGTGCCGAAACTGATTTCGCTTACGCACATATCCGTATTTCCCAGTCGCCTGTAGTTCATGGCCTGACCTCCATTATTAAGTTGAATTTTCTTCACGTCGGAAGCGCTTTCCCCCGTGGGAAGTCAAACACCGCCGCCTGTCACCGGAAAGACTTGTTTTATCGCCGACACAACCTCGCCCGCCATACAAAACACACGCCTCAATGAGGTCGTCTGCAGAATGTGAAACTTGTTTCCACCCATGACGTTGACGATCGCCGCTATACTATAGTCCCCGACGGCAGGCAGCGCCTTGCCCATACTTGTGCCGGGCTCAAGCGGCATGTTGGACACCTGGTACATCTCTACCGAAGCTGGCTGCCCCAGGCACGCGTCAATAGCCAGAATTTTCTTCCCCGAGGGGATTTCGCTCAGCCTCTGTTGCATGTTGCTGCCGTCGCAGGGATAGTTCAACGTTCCGACCACTCTGGTGTATCCCGCTTCCTCCAGCAGTGTGCCGACCAGCGGCCCGATCGCATCCCCTGTCGAACGATCCGTGCCGATGCATACAAAAACCAGCCCGTCCAGAGAGATTCCCTGCTGCCTGATTTCCATGAAGAACTCCACCAGATGCTTGCCCCTTATCTTTTTCCGATAGCGTTTCGACACCAGCTCTTCCCGCTCCAAAGCACTGCTGCTGCGTGCCTCCTCCCCCTCCTGGGAGCGCCCCTGCTCCGTGTAAGTCCTATCAGGCATAAGACAGCCTCCCTTCCGCTTACTGTATGCTTTTTCCACACGAAAAATGGTAGAATCCCAACACATACTTATTCCTCAAGGAGGAGCCGATGTCCTTCATTGACCCATCCAAAGAAAAGCTTCCCTCGTTTCCGACATTGTCGCAGCCTGCGAGGAGGAATCTATTATATATGAAACCGTTCCGCACCTGCTTAAACAACGTGTCCGCGGCTCGAGGTCATAGCTGAGCAACCGAAGCAGTTTGGAAAAAGGGAGCAGCGTTCTCGATGTGGCAAATCTTGATTCAGATTGTTGTCAGAACTATTTTTAAAACTGGCCTTTACCGTAAATCATCAGGTTGTCGTCGCTATCGACAGTCGCCAATAAAATGGTGGTTAGATCGTCATTGTATGTTGTCGTTCCAAGTTTGTTTATCAGCCACTTTTCATCTTTTCCGGCTTCGTTGTACCGCTCCTGGTTATACAATGTGAATCAACCATTGCATCTGAAACCAACTGCTTTGAAGATAAACCACGAGGCTGCCCTCCAGCGGAATGAAATCCGCTTTAGGACAGCCTCGTTCTTGCGTTCGCCGGCCACAGCCCACAGCCGGTTCACCTGTTATGCTTGTTACGGGCAAGCTGCTCCTGAGCCATACGGATCAGCTCCTTGACCATCGTGCCTCCGATGCGTCCGCCAACTTTGCCGGCTTCCTCCGTCGTCAGCTTGCCGTTGTTCCCCTGCTTGAGCGGTACGCCCAACGACCGGGCCACTTCGTATTTTACCAGATTGGGCCTCGCCTCGTTTACTGGATAACCCTCGTTCTTCATCACTTCGGCTTTAAACTGCTCCATATTCCCGGAGGCTTCGGGAACGACTAGTCTGCGGGGACGTTTTCTGGCCATGGGCGAGTCTCCTTTTTCTTTTAAGAGTAAGGTCCCCTTGCCCCGGAAAAATATACCTTCGACCATACCAGCCGTTCAAATAATTGAAGGCCGCATGCACTGCGATGGTTCTTCGTCTCCAGCGCCTAGGCATGCTCCGTGCGCACTTACAGCGAATTCATGTACTCGCGGCCTTTTTCCGCATTATAGACGCCTTCCCATTTGGAGATGACCACCGCGGCCAGGGAGTTGCCCATCACGTTAACCACGGTTCTCGCCATATCGAGAAGCCGGTCGATTCCTGCGATAAAAGCGAGCCCCTCGACAGGAATGTTGACCGTGTGAAGAGTGGCCAGAAGGACGACGAACGAGACCCCCGGCACGCCCGCTATTCCTTTGGAAGTCAGCATCAGCACAAGGAGCAGTGTGATCTGCTGGCCTATAGAGAGATTGATTCCGTACATTTGGGCGATAAAAATCGCCGCTATCGCTTGATACAGTGTGGAACCGTCGAGGTTGAACGAATAGCCGGTAGGTACGACGAAAGAGGTCACGGACCTCGGACAGCCGAATTTTTCCATTTTGTCCATAATCCGGGGCAGGACCGCTTCCGAGCTTGCCGTGGAATAGGCCAGTATCAGCTCGTCCTTGAGAATTTTAAACAAACTGAATATCCGTATCCCCGCCCATTTGGCGATCAGGCCGAAGACCACAAGAATAAAGAAAATCATGGCCCCGTACACGACCAGTATCAATTTTCCTAAAGGAAGCAGCGAGCTCACTCCGAACTTGGAGACCGTCACGCCGATCAGCGCAAATACCCCGAACGGAGCAAAACGCATCACCTGATTCGTTACATAGAACATCGCATCCGCGACGCCCTGGAAAAAACTCAGCACAGGCTTGCCTCTCTCCCCGATTGCCGCAACTCCCAGCCCGAAGAAGACGGAAAAGAAAATAATCGGCAGGATGTCGCCTTTACTGATCGATTCGAACACATTGCTGGGCACAATATGCACCAGAGTATCCGCAAACCCTTTTTTCTGCGTCTCCCCGGCTGTGTCCACATATTTGCCGATGTCCGTCCGGGCCAAACCTTCGGGATTCACTCCCATGCCGGGATGCAGCAGATTCGCTGTCAGCAATCCGATCACAATCGCGAGCGTCGTAACCAGTTCAAAATACAGAATCGTTTTGCCGCCAAGCTTGCCAAGCTTCTTCATGTCCCCTACCCCGGCGACGCCGATGATCAAAGTGGAGATAACGATAGGAACGACAATCATTTTGATCAACCGGATAAAAATATCCCCGATAGGCTGAAGATACGCAGCCACCTGGGGATTTCCGTAGAACAGCGCCCCGACAAAGATACCGAGGGCCAGTCCGATGAGAATTTGCAGCGCAAGTCCAAATTTTTTCAATAGAACCACCTCTTTATGAAATTCTGGTTGTTATGGCGAGGAATAAGCTACGTTGTCAATTCTGCGATAAGCAGGTCCAGCTCCTTATCGGTCATCGAATCCAGCCTAAGGTCACACTCACCTTGACCACATCATCCCGAGTGCGGATCGCGTCAAAATAAGAATAAATGCCGAACTGATGCAAATAATCTTCAACCCAGGAGCGTGGCGAGCTGGAGGCCAGTCCGATTTTTAACCCGGCATTCATAGCTTACTCCTTACCCATTTTGTTTATTGCAAAAGCCATTATATACATTTTATCAGATATATACAAAATTTTATTTAGAAATACTTGGAGAGATCCAATGCCGCCACGCTGCTTCAGCCTGACGGCTTACAAACACTACATTTCCATATAAGTCCTGTAACCTACTCTCGCCTTGATCAGCCGGTGTCCTTCGTCCTCGTGCCTCATTAGCCTGTTCATGAATCCGATGCTGAATCTGGACAGGTATTTGTAATCCGGACGGGTAGCCTGCCTCAGCAAATAGGCGGACCGGAGGAACAAGCCCCCTCTTCTCTGCATATTCAGAAAATGGATCATCTGGCGCTTCGGAATAATGCCGACTCCGTGTCCGAAGTAGAGGTCCCCGCCCATATATACGACATTCTCCCCTTGCCACTCCGGAGTAGCGGGGTTGAAATCGGGATTGTTGAAATACAGCACGTCACCCGGCAAGAACTCATTCTGGTCATAGGTCGTCAGCCCGAGGTCCTGGTCATAATGCCAATCATGGATAAACAAGCCGCCAAACATCCGGTCGAAATTGCTTGCGCCGATCGATTTGAGCACCGCGCCATAAAATACGATGACCATGGCCATGCTGCATTCAAAAGCGTAAAGCGGGCCCCGGTAATAAATATCCTGTATAGCATCAGAGGATTTCATGCCCGCCCTCAGCTGAAACCCCCCGTTAGGGGTAAGCATCCAATATTCCGGATTGCACCTGGATTCGTCATAATTGGCGAAGCCCGCCCCGCTGAAGTTGAGCGCCTCAGCGGCACCAACGGTGTTATACCGCAGCGTAAGCTCGAATTTCAGCTGTTCCATCGAATCGTAGCTGTACATTTCCGGGCTTCTCGCCATGGTTTCGACAATATGCCGCTGAACCTCGTTTAACGGAACTTGCGAAAAAAGCGATTCAGGGTGTACCGGAGCTTGCATAACGGTGATCATGCCGCACCTTCTTTCTTTTGCTTATACCGTTATATATATATGTGGGTACCCGCTCAGGTGTTTATATCGCCGCAAACTTGGTTAAAATCGTAAAGCTGACTTATGAGAAGCCGCTTAAGAAAGGAGTCCTGCGTTTTGAAAGACAGTTTATTTCATACCGGCTTGGTGGACTATTTGATCATCAGCATTTATTTTGTCTTTGTGATAGGGATCGGGTTAATTCTTAAAAGCCGGATGAAAACAGGAGAGGACTCCTTCCTGTCCGACCGTTCCATTCCCCCGTGGATCACGTCCATGGCTTTTTTGTCCGCCAATCTCGGAGCGCTGGAAGTGTTGGGGATGGCGGCAAGCGGCGCCCAATACGGGATGCTGACCTTCCATTACTATTGGGTCGGTGCCATTCCGGCCATGCTGTTCCTCGGCTTGTACATGATGCCATTCTATTATTTAACCAAGGTCCGGTCCGTGCCGGAATATTGAACTTCGATATAACGAAGCGACCCGTGCGGTGAACGCGATTTCGTTCGCTGTGTGACCGTGCTTACCTCAGGCATTTCCTTATATTCGATGGCGCTTATTTTTCAGGTGATGATCGGATGGTCCCTGACTGGTGGGGCGTTGTTTACGCTGGCCTTTGGCCTTGGCTTCCTGCTGTGGTCTTTGAAGGAAGAGAGATTCGAAGACTGATGGTTGAAAGCGATTGGTGCGGCCTCTCACCTGAAACTCGCCAGGTTGATCTTCCTTTTGTAGGCAGCGATGCAGTCCAGATATTGTTGTTCCATAGGTTCGGGCAAATTTCCCAAATCAAAATACCTAAGCGCTGTGGACTCAGCTCCTTCAGCTTTTGTCTCACCCGTCACTTCCTGCGCAGAAAATAATACAGTAACCGAATAAAATTCATCCCCATTAGAGATTTTGCCGTAGTAGTCGGGTCCGGATAACACATCAATTAATTCCAGTTCTCCAATTCTTAATCCGGTTTCTTCCAGAGCTTCTCCGCTTGCGGTGCCTGCCAATGCTTCTCCCAAGTCCATAAGTCCTCCCGGCAATCCCCAACTGCCATCTGTTCTCTGCTGCAAAAGGATCTGTCCGGATTCATTTCGTAAAATCAATAACGATCCAGGCAGTTTAATGGGATTACGTTCAACACAAGCTCTAAGCTGTTTAAAATATTCCAAATAACTCACCCCAATAATATCAATAGATCCAGTCCTCTGTTTCGTTCGCTGAGTGCCTGTTGGGACAGCCCCGGATCAGGTTAGCGAATCCTGCTATTCGACTCTGGGCTTCCCGGGGTCGCAGTTCGGGGGCTCCACCTCGGATACCAGAGACAGCTTTATCAGATAATAGCACTCTTCCCTCGCCATATGGTCCGCCATCAGCGGCATCAGCGTTCCGAGCGTCTCCGCTTTTAAATCCAGCTCCGCGAGTTCGTTCAGAAATCTGCGGAACAGCAGCATCTCGAGCTCGACTTCTTTATTGAACCTGGACAAAGAAGGAAACTGCGTGAGCGTCGTGCGCAAATATCCCGCCATCTCGACGGCCTTCATATAAAAATGCTGAAACTGCCTGCCGAATTCCTTCGATTTGTTCTTCAGGTTTTTTTCGACCGGATCCAGCGCGGCGTCCATCGAATCGGAATGCCCGACCGCATCCAGAAGCCACAGAAGATGGAGATGAATATCGCTGAATACAGGTACATTTTCCCCGGACGCAATCGGGCGGTAGGTGCGAAGGGCTTCTTCCGCTTCATTCATCATATGGTTAACAAAGGTCGGAGGCAGATGGAGCCCCAGTTTCGGTTCGGTCAGATGCCTTTTTAACAAATGTAGCTTGAAGGTTCTGACTTCTGCGATCGCCTTGTAAGCGGCCTGGTTTAGGGCTGGCAAATTTCCGGGCGTCTGGCCTGCAGCCACCATACTATACAGCTGGTCAAACACACCGATAAAATGCTCCGCCCGCGCAATTTCCTCTTTTTCATCCGGCGAAAGGCTGCTCTTGATAAACCGCGCGTGATCCCCAAACACCTGCAGCCAGAACCGGTGCTCGAACATAACAGAAGCTTCGTAGCCCATTTCTTCTCCTCCACATCAAATGTGATATTGAAGGATATGTAAGCCGTGCAGGAAAAAGAATGCGGGGCCGCGTCCTTGAACTCGAGAGTACTTAAGGAAGCTGGCGTTAAGGGGAACCTTTGGTTCCATTCCTTAACGGCTCCTTTGCTCAAACTTCGATGCGTCTCTTTGGCTTATGTACTGCTAAAGGCCTATCATATGTATTTACCTGGGTGCAGACTTATTCAATTCGTATATACACATGAATAATCTGCCTGAATCACCTATACAAATTTTTAACAATAAAAAAGCACCCCCTTCTTCCATTGGGAAAAAGAGAGTGCCGCAAACCCTAGGAGCTAACCTTTCAGCAAAAATTCGTTGCCATCCGGATCCTGAAACCGGGCAAAACCGCCCCAATGCATCACCTTCGGCTCTTCCAGAAATTTAACGCCCCTGGCGGACATTTCGCTGTAGGTTTTCTGAATGTCATCGCATTCAAACACGATGGAAGGCTTGAGCTCCGCCCAATTGTTCATCATCGCTCTCGGATAAATGACAAGCCGCGTATTCTGGCCCTCCGGCCCCACTTCCAGCCAGAACCCTCCCGGCCCCATCGACCGCTCCGCCGCCACCGCGAATCCGACCTGCTCGGTCCAGAACTTTTTCGCTTCCTGCTGGTCTTCCACATACACCGCTACGGTTCCTATTTGTTTAATCATGCGCAGATCCTCCTATGGATTGTAATCGCTGACAGCTTGTCAGACACTGTGCATCATAACATTAATTCAATCATTTATTTTAAGCTGCAATCATTTTATACTGAAAAAGTACAGCGAGCAAGATCAACTAAACATTTTAACCTCCAAGGAGTATACGCTATGAACTCTGGTAAAAGCTTTCCCATGCCGATGTGGCTCATCCTGCTGATCGGGATTGCAGCCATTTCCTTCTCATCGATCTTTGTCCGCTGGTCTGAAGCGCCCGTTTCGGTCATCGCGATGTACCGCTTATATATTACAAATCTGCTTCTTTTGCCTTTTGTGTGGAAACACATACCTGCCATTAAAGAGCTGAAGCCGCGCACCTGGGGCCACCTGTTCATTAGCGGATTGGCGCTGGGGCTGCATTTTCTGTTCTGGATGGGTTCCCTGCGTTATACTACTGTAGCCAGTTCCACCGCCATAATGGCGCTGGAGCCCATTCTTGTAATGCTTGGGGCTTATATCGCGTTCAAGCAAAATGTGGGCTTGTGGCCGCTGCTCAGCATGATTACCGCGATTTGCGGTGCCCTATTGATCGGGTGGGGCGATTTCGGTCTGTCGGCCAGGGCTCTGAAGGGGGATCTGCTGTCTTTGCTGGGCACAGTTGCGGTCGCCTTCCATATGCTGTTCGGCAGCTCCCTGCGCTCGCATCTTTCCGCCTTCGTCTATAGCTTTGTCGTGTTCTTCATCGCTGCAAGCGTGCTCGCTGTGTACAATGCCGCATTGGGATATCCCTTCGCAGGTTATCCTGCTCGCGATTGGGGCGTGTTTCTGCTGCTTGCGCTCGTACCGACGATTCTGGGACATTATTTGTTCAATTGGCTGCTGAAATTTTTGAAACCTGCCAGCGTGTCCATGACCGTGCTCGGCGAGCCAGTGGGAGCCACCCTTCTTGCCTACTTGCTGCTGGGTGAAAAAATCACCGCAATTCAAGCCTTTGCGGGTGTCGTGCTGCTGGCGGGAGTATGGCTGTTTATCGGCCATAACGAAGCCGAACAGCCGACTGTGTTGGCGGAGGGTTGATGGGAACCTATAATAAATAAGGCTGTCATGTTATCACGACAGCCTTAAGGCGAATTATAATGCCCGGTATAGCAGGTCCATAATATGCACAGCTTCCATACTGTCCTGCAGGCCTGCCCGAATGATCCCTTGCTTCATCTGCAGCAAACAGCCCGGATTCGATGTCACAATGACGTCGGCTTTAGTTTTGCTGACATTTTCCATTTTCCCGTCCAGGATTTGCATCGACATATCAAAGTTCGTGATGTTATATATACCGGCCGAACCGCAGCAGCTTTCGGCATTCTGCATTTCGGCGAAATCCACTCCGGGAATACTCTTTAACAGTTGACGGGGCTGATTGCGCACCCCTTGTCCATGAGCCAAATGGCAGGAATCCTGATAAGTCACCCGGATATTTAAAGCTTTACTGAACGTAATAGGCGGCAGTTCCGCAAGCAATTCATTGGCATCACGCACTTTTGCCACAAAAGCCATCGCCCGCTCTTTCCATTCCGGATCATCATGGAACCAATGGTGATATTCCTTCAGGGCAGCTCCGCAGCCGCCCGCGTTACCCACGATAAAGTCCACGCCCGATTTCTCAAAAGCTTCGATGTTGCGTTTCGCCAACTCAACCGCCCCATCCTTTTCCCCGGCATGTGCATGCAACGCCCCGCAGCACGCCTGATTATCGACGAAAATCACATCACATCCGACTTTAGTGAGCAGCTTGGCCGTTGCCTCATTTGTTTCAAAGAACATAACATCCATTATACATCCAGTAAATATGCCTACTTTATAAAGCGATTTATTCTCGGCCGCCATAATGGCCCTTCGTTTTTTGCGTTTCAGCGGAGAGGCTATTTTATCTACAGAGTGCTGCATTTCCGCCATTTCCCGCGGAAGGATGCGAATTAACCCTGTCTTGTTGGCCAAACCCTGCAGCCCTGCTGCTTGGGCCGCCCATAAAGCTGTGCCTAAAGCATGAATCCGTTTCGGATGCGGAAAAACTTTATCAAATACGAGCTTGCGAATGAATGGAGTCCGTCTTTCGCTCTTCTTCTTGTCTTCCACGACTTTACGTGCGGTTTCAACCATACTCCCATAAGGGACTCCGGCAGGGCAGGCAGTTTCACAGGCACGGCATCCCAGGCACGCATACATATTTTTTTCAAATTCTGCATCGACTTCCAGCTGCTCCTTGGCAACTCCTTTCATCAATGCGATTCTGCCCCGGGGGCTATAGGATTCCATTCCCGTTTCGCGGTAAGTGGGGCAGGAAGGGAGACAAAAACCGCAGTGCATGCAGTTCATAATATCATCCATGTTGAAATTGTTCAGAAGGGCGGATTTCAAATTTTGCGTTTCAAAAGAAGGTTTTTGGCCGATGCTCATTTTTTCACCACCACTCTTCGACGGGCGCTGTTCGCAAATATTTTGCCGGGATTCATGATATTGTTCGGGTCGAATGCCGCCTTGATCCGTTTCATTAATTCAACTCCGCCCTCACCTACTTTGAGGTGGAGATAATTCATTTTGGCCATCCCTACTCCGTGCTCTCCGGTGATGGTCCCTCCCAAACGAATGGCGGAGTGGAATATCTCTTCAAAAGCTTGCTCAACGCGATGAATCTCTTCTTTGTCACGTTCATCTGTCATACAAGTCGGGTGGAGGTTGCCGTCTCCGGCATGCCCGAAGGTACATATCCGGACTTGATATTTTGCTGCAATCCGCTCAACTTCCTCCACCATTTCAGCCAGACGGGAACGGGGAACAGTAGCGTCTTCCAGAATCGTAGTGGGGCGCAGCCGCGAAAGAGCCGCCAGAGCCGAGCGCCGGGCAGCCAACAGCTTGGAGCCTTCCTCGAACGTCTGGGCTAATCGCACATCGGCCGCGCCTTCGCTCCGGGCAATTTCGGCGATCCGTTCGATATCCCGGATGACCTGGTCTTCAATCCCGTCCTGCTCGATTAACAGCATGGATTTCATTTGCAGCGGCAGGCCGAGCTTTGCAAACTCATCGACCACTTTCATAGTGGACTGATCCAGAAATTCCATTGTTGCAGGAATAATCTTGGAAGCGATTACCCGCTCTACAGTATGGGCGGCATCCGTCAGATTGTGAAAATAAGCCACCAACGTCCTTTTTGTTTCAGGTAAAGGAACGAGCTTCACTGTAATTTCTGTGATAATCCCCAGCGTCCCTTCGGAACCGACCATCAACCGGGTCATATCGTACCCTGCGACATCCTTTACGTTCTTTCCTCCGCAGCGTAAAATTTCTCCCGAAGGGAGCACATATTGGAGGCCCATTATATAATCTTTGGTTACCCCGTATTTCAGTCCTCTCATTCCGCCGGCACATTGGGCCATGTTCCCGCCCACCGTCGAAATCCGCATGCTGCCCGGATCGGGAGGATAGAATAATCCTTCGGCCTCCACTGCTTTATGGAGATCCGCCGTCGTTACCCCGGGCCCTAACGTAGCAGTTAAATTCCTCGCATCAATTTCATGGATCTGATTGAACCGCGTCATATTGACAACGATTCCGCCTTCCACAGGAATGCATCCGCCGGCCAGATTGGTGCCCGATCCGCGGGGTACGATCGGAATACCGTGTTCATTTGCCAATTTTAATATTTCCGACACCTCTTCCACGGCACCCGGGATGATCACTGCATCAGGCATGGCTTGAAAAATCGGAGTCGCATCGTATGAATACGCATACAATTCGTTCGGGGTATCAAGATAATATTTCTCGCCGACAATGGTTTTCAAGCTTTGTTTTAATTCTGCTGAAATCACACAATAGCCTCCTTAAATTAAGTTAGCAGGTCATCAGATCATTTCCTGGAGTATATCATAATTTCTTAAAATATAGTAGATTATTAATATCATTTTTTTGTGTGGACAGGAGCGGACTATGAATTTAAATCAAAAAAATTATGAGATTATCGCGGAAGAATTACAGCGCAGAATTCAAAACGGGACGTTAAAACAAGGACAGAAGATTGATACGATAGAAAATCTGGCAAAGCAATACCGGGTAGGACGGTCGACCATCCGGGAAGCGCTGTCTTATTTAAAAGCCCATGGATTGATCGAATCCAAGCAAGGCGGAGGAACCTTCGTCTCTTCCAACGCACTGCAAAATACACTGGAACAGTTAAAATCCGCAAACCAAGATAATTTGTCTCAGCTTATGCAGGTGCGTGCCATCGTGGAAATCGGATGTGTCGAGTTAGCGGCTCAATACCGTTCTGTGGAAAATCTGCAAGAATTAAACAATATGCTTGGGCAAATGGAAGACGCCGTCGAGAATGAAGAGATGAGCCAACTGTATGATGCTAATTTTCATCTGGCGATTGCAAAAGCCACTCAGAACCCCTATTTGCAAACAATGATGGAGGGATTGTCCGAGTCCCTTCATGGCACGATGCAAGTTTCCAGAAGGTTATGGCTGGAGCAGGGGACTCAATCGTTGCGGCAGTTGTTCGAAGAACACCGGGAGATCTATCTGGCGATTGCCCGGCAAGATGTTCACAAAGCTTCGCTTTCGATGAAAAAGCATCTGGATCAGGTTATGAAGGCTCTGCAGAAGTAGCGAAGCTGTTCGATTGTAAAATTTTTATTTAGCATATTGTCAGTTCTGTGAACATGTCTTATAATCATGACTATCGGAAAAGCGCTTTCACAAATTCATCTGATGACCCTATCACCGCACCTTTTTTTGTCAGTTGACGAAGTGCTCTACATATCCGGTATTAAAGACTAGCTATGATGCCGGATATCTGGTAAACGATTTATAAATTATGATGAGGGTGATAATTATGTCATGGACACAGAATTTTATGCCAATCAACGGAAGCTTGGGCCCGTCTGCCCTTGTCGCCATTGTGCCTACTTTATTTTTCTTCTGGGCTTTGGCGGTCAAGAGAATGAAAGGAATTTATGCCGGATTCGCGACATTGGCGATCTCCCTTGCAGTGGCCATTATAGCGTATCGGATGCCGGCGCCCATGGCGGTAATGTCTGCAGTGCAGGGAGCAGTCTATGGAATTGTTCCGATTGCCTGGATTATTGTAACCGCTGTCTTCTTGTACAAGCTGACACAGAAGACCGGGCAATTTGATGTTATCCGATCTTCCATTGTTTCGATTACCGAAGACAGCCGTTTACAGGTATTATTGATTGCGTTTTGCTTCGGCGCCTTCCTGGAAGGGGCTGCGGGTTTCGGGGCCCCGGTGGCTATCTGCGCAGCGTTGCTGGTAGGGTTGGGATTTAACCCTCTATATGCCGCCGGTTTATGCATGTTTGCGGATACTGCGCCGGTTGCCTTCGGATCAATCGGGATTCCGATCACCGCAGTTGCCGGTCCAACCGGATTACCGGTGTCCGACATTTCCAAGATGGTTGGCCGGCAGCTGCCGTTTATTTCAGTTTTAATTCCGCTTTACATGGTTTTTGTGATGGTCGGATGGAGAAAAACAAAGGAAGTTCTTCCCGCGATTATGGTCACAGGTGTCTCTTTTGCCGTCAGTCAGTTCTTCACTTCAAACTATTTGGGACCCGAACTGCCGGACATTCTTTCCTCTTTGGTGTCGATCCTCTGTTTGACCTTTTTCTTAAAGGTTTGGAAGCCGGCATCCATCTTTCGCTTTGGGCAAACAGAAGCTGCTGGCGCGCATTCAGTGGATGCGGCTGCAAAGAGTGCTATTGCTGCAACGGCTGAATCCTTCGACCGATATACAGCCGGCCAAATTTTCAAAGCCTGGTCTCCATTTTTAGTGCTTACGGTTTTTATCTCATTATGGGGTGTCAACGGTTTCAAAAGTGCTCTAATTGGCGGATATAAAGGATCAAACGGGTTCCTTCAGGCGGTAAACTGGCTCGGCAATGCATTAAGCTACCATCCGGCTGTACCCGGACTCCATAATCTGATCATCGGATCAAACGGCAAGCCCATTGCCGCCGTGTTTAAGCTGGAATTGCTTGGCGCTGCGGGGACAGCCGTATTTGTCGCGGCGATCGTGAGCAAGTTCATACTGGGAATCTCCTGGAAAAACTGGATTATTACTTTCGGTGAAACGATTAATGAATTGAAGATCCCCCTTTTAACGATTTGTTCTGTCGTGGGTTTCGCTTACGTCACCAACGCTTCCGGCATGAGTGTCACCTTAGGTAAAGCTTTGGCTTCGACGGGAGCTTTATTCCCCTTTGTTTCTCCGATACTGGGCTGGCTCGGCGTCTTTATCACCGGATCGGATACATCATCAAACCTGCTTTTCGGCAATTTGCAAAAAATATCCGCGGCCGGCGTAGGCATGGATCCTGTGTTGGCTGTTGCAGCCAACTCCAGCGGCGGGGTGATGGGAAAAATGATTTCTCCCCAATCCATTGCAGTGGCCTGTGCGGCAGTAGGCATCTCAGGGAGCGAATCGAGCCTTTTCCGGTTTACGGTGAAACATAGCATTATCCTTCTTTTTGCGGTATGTGTCATTACTTACTTGCAATTTACCGTATTCTCCTGGATGATTCCTTAAATTAAGGTAACCGGAAGCCCGACAGCCCGATTCAATGAAACGGGCTGTCGGGCTTCTTCTGCCTTACCGGTCCCCTTTCTGAACATGCTGGCGGCAAATGCAATTTGGAAAGGCTTTCAAATTTCTTTTGACAAATGGGCTTTTTTGGCGTAAAACAGAATTGAACAGGAGTTCCGGACTTCTTACAAGACAGCTTGGTTAATTTACATCTTGAAACTATAGGAAAGAGGGGCATGACGCGCGATTTCCGGCGTCCTGCCTTTTTCTTACCCGTTTTTACCGGGCTACCGTAATCTGCGTGGAGTGGCTTCCAAGTCAGCATGGGGTCTGAGTCGGACCTCCCGACGTGAGCGCCACAACGTACGCCGGGAGAGGTAAGCGTTGGGAAAAGATACCTCACTTCGCAGGTGACTTTAACTGAAATGGAGATGAAGGGGATGGATGACCGGCGGTTGCTGAAAGAGTTCGTGACAAACCATTGGCCCTACTACTTGTTGGCGGTTATTCTCATTATCGCTTCCAACATCGATCAAGCGGCTCTCCCCCGTGTGCTGGGACAGTTTACGGATGCGCTTCAGCAGGGAGACGTGAACAAAGCGGATATTATTCACTACAGCGTTCTGCTGCTGGCCATCGGAGTGTCGTACGGCATTCTGTTCGGACTGGGGCAGTACACTGTTATGCGAATGGGACGCAAGTTCGAATTTACCACCCGCCAGACACTGTTCCGGAAGTTTTCCAGCCTGAGCGAGCATTATTTTTCCAAACAAGGGATCGGCAAGCTGCTAAGCTACGCGATGAACGATGTAACGTCGGTCCGCGAATCGATTTCCAACGGAGTGAATCAGACGACGAATGCCGTATTCCTGCTGCTCTCCTGTATCGTTATGATGGCCTTGAGTTCCATCCCTTTTTACCTGATCGCCATCTGTATCTGCCCGCTGCTGCTGATTCCGTTTCTTGTCGTCTTTTTCGGGCCCAGAATCCGCGAACGGTCGATGAAGGTGCAGGAGTCACTGGCCTCGATGACGGAATCGGCGGAGGAGCAGCTCGGAGGGATACGCGTAACCAAAATTTTTGCCACTGAGGACAGATCCAGACACCGGTTCGGCATAAAAGTGGACGCGATTCGGGACGCCCAGCTTCGCCTGGTGCGTTTGTCCTCATTGTTTCAGGCCCTTCTGCCCCTGCTCGGAGCGATTTCTCTCGTCGTTTCACTGCTGGTTGGCGGGTACCTGACACTCCAGCACCAAATTACGCTGGGCAATTTCGTCGCCATTACGCTGTACTTGCGGATCATTATGGGGCCGCTCCAGCAGATCGGCAACGTCATCAATATGATGCAGCGCTCGCGTGCCTCCCTCGAACGTGTGAACCGGCTGCTGTCCGAGGTGCCGGACGTCAGCGAAACGGAAGACGCACAGCCTTTGAACCATCTCGGAGAAATCCGCATCCGTCATCTTTCTTTTGCTTATCCCGGCGCCAAGGATGAGGCTTTGCAGGATATCGACCTGAAGATCAAAGCAGGCAAAACCGTCGGCATTGTCGGCAAAACCGGAAGCGGCAAAACCACGCTGGTAAAGCTGCTGCTCCGTGTCTACGAACCGCCCCAAGGCGCGATTCTGTTCGACGGCACGGACATCCAGGACATCACGCTCGAAAGCCTGCGCACTCAGCTTGCCTATGTTCCGCAGGACGGCTTCCTGTTCAGCACCACGATTCACGATAATATCGCTTTCAGCAACCGTGAAGCCCCTCTCAGCGATGTGGTACGGGGCGCAAAGCAGGCAATGATTTACGATAATATCGTTCAGTTTCCTGAAGGCTTCGAGACCAGGCTCGGGGAACGAGGTATCACCCTCTCGGGCGGCCAGCGTCAAAGAACAAGCCTCGCAAGGGGATTGATCAAGGATTCGCCTGTACTGATTCTCGATGACAGTATGAGCGCTGTAGATGCCGTCACGGAGAAACGGATTCTCCACAACCTGCGCAAGGCGCGTCAAAATAAAACGACTTTGATCATCTCCCATCGAATCAGCGTCGTCCAGCATGCGGATGAAATTATCGTATTGGACAAAGGAAGGATCGTACAGCGAGGCACACATGAGCAGCTGCTCGCCGCCGGCGGAGTGTATGCTTCCCTGCACCGCATCCAGGAGGAGGGGTTGAACCATGTCTAGCAACGCTGCGGAGGGCAGCAAGATCAACGTTCAAAGCAAACGCCTGGAAGCTTTCAAAGCCATTGTGGCCTACGCCGCACCGCACCGTTTAACGTTTCTCGCCATCTTTTTCTGTACTATACTTGCAATTGCGGCGGATCTGATGCAACCCTACCTCGTCAAGATTACGATAGACGACCATTTATCCAAAGGAAACACGGATATAGGCTTCCTGATCGGGATCGCTGCGATTTATTGCGGACTGTCTTCGGTCAGCTTTATTTTCACTTATTTGCAGAATAATCTGCTGCAGCATGCCGGGCAGAGCATCGTGGCCCGCATCAGAAAAAGCATGTTCGACCATATTTCCCGGTTGTCGATGTCTTTCTTTGACCGATTCTCTTCAGGGAGCCTGGTGACCAACGTATCCAGCGACACGGAAGCCATATCGCAATTCTTTACCCAAGTGTTCCTCAGCGTCATCCGTGACGGTTTGACTTTGGTGCTCATAATCGTATTCATGTTTCGCCTGGATCCAGCGCTGGCATGGTATTCCCTGCTGGTGCTGCCGGTTATCGCCGCCGTGGCCATCCTGTTCCGCACTTATTTGAGAACAACATATCAATTATCAAGAAGCAGGCTGTCCCGCATGATCGGATTTTTGGCGGAGAATTTGGCCGGTATGGGCCTCATCCAAGCTTTTCACCAGGAAGAAGAGCAGTTCAAACGCTTCACCCAGCATAACAAAAGCTACTGGCAGGCCAACCTGCGGGAAATTCGCTCCAACGTATTTTTCAACCGGACTTTCGATATTCTTGGCAATGTGGCTCTGGTGATGATCGTTTGGCTCGGGGGGATGGCATTCTTTCACCATAAAATCGAATACGGGGTGCTGTACGCGTTCATCAGCTATATCCGCCAATTTTTCCAGCCGATTAACCAAATTACGATGCAGTGGAACACTTTTCAGTCAACGATGGTGTCTATGGACCGCATTTGGAACATTCTCAGCACCAGGCCCGAAGTGAAGGACGCGGATCCGAAGGACATTGCAGATGTAGACCTGCAGACCGTCCAGGGAAAAATCGACTGCAACAGCATCCGGTTCGGTTATAGCGAAGACCGGCCGATCATCCCGAAGCTCGATCTGCATATCCGTCCCGGCGAAATGATCGGGATCGTCGGCACTACAGGCGCCGGCAAAAGTACGATGATTTCCCTGCTGAACCGGTTCTACGACGTTAACGGGGGCAGCATCGAAATCGACGGCGTCGATATCCGCCTCATCCCGCAGCACAAGCTGCACCGGATGATTGGCCTAATCCAGCAGGAACCGTTCCTGTTCTCCGGTTCCATCATTGACAATGTGCGCCTGTTCCGCGACGACATTACACGGGATGAGGTGGTGGAAGCGTGCAAATTCGTAGGCGCGCATCCGATGATCGCACGGCTGGCCGATGGGTACGACACCCTGCTGTCGGAGAGAGGCAGCGGGCTGTCGGCCGGTGAAAGGCAGCTGATCTCCTTTGCCAGAATCGTCGTGTTCCAGCCGAGCATTCTTATTCTCGACGAAGCTACGGCGAATCTGGATTCGCACACGGAGCAGCTGGTACAGCAGGCGCTCCAGACCGTGTCCGAAGGACGGACAACGCTCGTCATCGCGCACCGCCTCTCCACCGTTATGCACGCAGACCGAATACTCGTGATGAAGAACGGGGAGATCGTGGAGCAGGGAACGCATGACCAGCTTGTCGCCATGTGCGGTTACTATGATGAACTGCTCCGCCACGCCCGCCAGAACGACAAGGATGCGGGCCGGGTGGCCAGCCATGACGCGGGTTGAACGATGTATATTAATCAGGGGAGCTGAATTAAAGTTTGAAATGCAAGGCCAAGCAATCAAGCAACAGGAAAAGCTCCATCTAATCCGCTTGCTTGGATGTACGTATCTGATTTAACGGGATTTTCTCCCTGTGATTCGGCAACTTGAGCATGCAGGAGACATTTTCGACAACATTAACTGGAGCTTTTCCAGCAAAAGGATCCATAACAGCACATCCGGGCAAGATTAACAGGAGTTTTTCCTGTTCGTCTTGTCCGTTGCTTTGACCTCAAGTGCGTGATTTGCGCTCAAGTGTGTGCGTTGCCGCACCATTTCCCACCGATGCTGCAGAGTAATCAATTACCGCGCCGCCGGTATAAAAACTATAACTGTGGTACCGGCATTTCTGGCACTTTCTATTTCAATCGTCCCTTTATGCAGCTTCACAATATTGCTTGCAATGGAAAGCCCAAGGCCGGTTCCCCCCGATTTCCGGTCACGCGACGGGTCCACACGATAAAACCGCTCAAAAACACGGACCTGGTCTTCTTCGGGTATCCCTATCCCCTGATCTTTTACACGGATTTCTACACCGAAGCGTTCGCCGTTCGCGGCTGCTTTCTCAGATAAAATGACTTGAATGACCCTGCTGCTGTACTTAAGCGCATTATCGAGCAAAATCAGCAGAAGCTGTTTGATCTTCAGAGGATCTGCCCATAAAAACATTTCTGTGGACGTCGAAAGCACCTCGATTTCCCTTTGGTACAAATTCCGGAGCATATCCGTGCAATCCTTGCAAAAGGAAACCAGATCGATCTTTTCATTCAAAAGCTCCGGCTCATTCTCGGTAGAAGCCAAATCCAACAGCTGCTGCGTCATTTTCTTCATCCGCACCGCTTCAGAATGGATAGTGTTCGCCGCATCCCTGCCGATTTTTTCATTCTTCAATCCCCATCTGCGGAGCATGCTGGCGTAGCCTTCTATAATGGTCAGAGGAGTTTTCAACTCATGGGAAGCATCGGAAACAAACTGTTTTTGCCTGATAAAGCTGCTCTCAATCCTGTCCATCATTCTATTGAAGGTGGAGGCCATGCCGCTCAGTTCATCTTTCGTTCCTTGGTGCAGGTCGATTTTCCTGAAGACAAGGCTTTTTTCAATCTCTTCCATCGTACGGACCATTCCCGTAATCGGCCGCAGTATAAATTTGGATAACCATACACTGCCGATGACATTCATTGCTGATACAGCCAACGAAGAAATAACAAGAATGTAAATGAGAATGTGAATATTCTCTTCCAACGAATCCAGTTCTTCCGCCATTTCTAACGTGGCTGGTTTTCCAATTGCGGATTTAAAAGGAATACGGACGACCAGAACCCGATGAATCCCTTCTTTATACAGCCCGGATTCGAATGTTTCCACGAACTCGGGCTCCAATTGACTCGTTATATCCTCTGCTTGTACGCTTTCTATAATTTGGCCTTTGGAGTTAAGCACTCGAATAAAACCTAAATCAGGTAAAAAGCTGTGAAGAAGTTCATTCTCCCCGCCTTTTAACAGCTCAGCAGGGTCAGCTTTTTGAAGAAGCCGTTTCGCTTTATCGGTTAGGATCTCCTGCTCGCTTTCTGTGGCAATCCGTATGAAGGCGAAGTAAACTATGATATTGAAGACTACCATTAGACCAACCAGCCATAAAGTAGTTATTATTGCGATCTTGATCTTGATGCTCATTTCACGCTGCCCTTGATGCTGTATCCGACTCCCCGACAGGTTTGAATGAGCGGCTCGCTGAACGGATAATCAATTTTCTTTCTCAAATAATGGATAATGACGTCCACTGCATTCGCATCCCCTGTAAAATCGCTTCCCCATATTTTATTAAGTATTTGTTCACGGGTAAGCACTCGGTCATGGTTTTCCATGAGGTAGAGCAGCAGATCGAATTCTTTTAGCGTGCAGTCGATTTTTATATTCTTGCGGGTGACTTCTCTTGTTTTCAGATTTACCGTCAAATCCCCGACTGCAAGCAGAGGAAAGTCTTCACCGATAGGGTGGCACTGAGTCCTGCTGCGCAGGCAGGCCCGAATCCGGGCAAGGACCTCCTCCATTTCAAAAGGCTTGGTTATATAATCGTTTGCCCCCTGATCCAAGCCTTGGACTTTATCTGGCGTGGCGTCACGGGCAGTCAGCAAAATGACCGGTGTGAAAGCGTCTGTTTGGCGAAAATGGCGAAGCACTTCCATACCGCTCATTTCCGGCAGCATCACATCCAGTAAAATTATGCTCCATTTACCGGAAAGCGCCCGCGCAAGCCCTTCTTTTCCTGTAGAGACGCATTCAACGACAAAACCTTCATGACAGAGCTCCATCTCAAGAAGCTGGGCGATTTTTTCCTCGTCTTCGATTATCAAAACAGGGTTCATCGGCAGATTCCCCTTTCCTTTTCAAGGGCGTGCATCGGGCCAGGCAGTATCCTGCGGTCCTTACTAAGCTTATTCTTTGAGACTGGTTAAAATAATCGCTGCCTCCGCTAATTAAAAAATTCTCATGTTGAACACAAATTGAATCGCATACATTCTTGTCGACAGAAAAAAGAGCTGCCGGGCAGCTCATTCGTCGTATCTTTGGTATGTCAATTCGGTGGGCTATGGAGCGGCCTCCCATGATACAGAGGGAATCCATATGGAAAATTTAGTCCCCTTGCCCTTTTCGCTCTGAACATAAATTCTACCGTTGATGGCTTGAATGATTCGATAACTTACCATTAGCCCAAGGCCAGTGCCATTTTCTTTGGTGGAATAAAAAGGATTACCCAGTCTTTGAATTTGATCATTCGTCATGCCGATCCCGGTATCAATGACATCAACTACTACATATCTTTTCTTCAAATATCCATTGATCTGGATCATTCCGCCCTCTTCCATCGCCTCGACGGAATTTTTAATTAAATTAATGAAAACCTGACTTATTTTTTTGGAATCAGCAATTATAAACAAGGCTTCCTCCAGGCTGTAACTCAATTCAATGCCATTGTAATTCACATAGGGCTCCATAATATTGATTACATTAATCAGCTGCTTTTTCACATCAATCGTTTCTTTCTTTTCCATTTCGGGCTTAACATAAGCAAGATAATCGCTGATGATGGATTCGGCACGATCCAGTTCCTCAATTGCCATTTTTGCGTAATTAAGGTCCGTTTCATTCGTTGCTCGAGATCTTAATAATTGGACAAATCCTCTTACCACCGTCATAGGGTTGCGAATTTCATGTGCAATGGCTGCCGCAAGTTCTCCCAAAACCTGTAACTTCTCTGCACGCTGTATTTCATTCCGCATTTCTATATTTTCCCTCATTGTCTCAATTAAAAAAATCGCCATCCACATACATAGGACGTGCAGGGTAAAGTAACCGATAAAAAACGAATCATAAGTTTCATTTAGTACAGTGGCTTTTTGCAATTTGATAACACTCAGAATCGTTACTAACCCTGAAGCGAATAAGGCTAATGACACTCCAACCAAATTTTTACTTATTGACGAAAGTTTACTGTATGAGCGCAAGAAAAACAAAGTCAGAACGGTTGTCGCAGAGTATGCAAACACTGTCAGTTGCAGACCGTCGCCGCCAATATAAAGCCTGTATGCAAACAATACTATGAGAACAACGCATCCAGCGGGGACGCCGCCATAAAGCAGGGAAATCAGTAATGGAATAATCCGCAAATCATAAATGTATCCAGGGAAGATTTGAAAGGGAAATGACATGCATAAAATTACTGTAAAACTAGAGAGGAGGCCGATTATGAAGGCGTTCCGATTCCTTTTTTTCAGATAGAAGCCAAATGAAAAATATATAAAGATCGATATTAATATAAAAAATATATTCAAAAGAAGATGAGCAATCCCAAACAAAGAAACACTCCTTTCCCGATAAGCTCCGCCGCGTCCTCCGGGACACTTGTGGTTTTACTAAATTTAACAATTACAGTGTATCACCGTTATTCTATCATAAATCTGTGCCGGTTTTTATTAAAAATCACCTGAGGTCTCGGCATACAGAAAAAGACCGCCCGGCTGAGGAAAACCGGACGATCCTTTTCGTAACATTTATATTCCCCATTCTTTACGGGCCTCTTCCATGGTGACAGTACTGCCTTCCTGCCAGGCATATGTGCATGAAAACCCATATTCCAGCCTGAAGGATGAGTTGCAATGACCGAATAGAGAGAAGACTTATCCATAAAGAATCCTCCTTTAAATAGGTTCACATCAATGATCGACACACCTTTTGCGTTTAATTAGTATACCATATACTGGAATTTAAATGGCCGGCGCTCCACGATTTAGGATAAGACGAACTCAAAAACACCATCGACTGATCGATGGTGTTTTACCATTCAATATACGACACTTCCCGCATTAACAACGATATGCCGTCAAAACGCCAACCTGAGCGCCATCATAGACAGAATCCCCGCCACAACGGTACATAACAGGCTCCTCGTCAAGATTGCCGCCACAAACGTTGGAATTAAAGCCAATAATTTCTCGTTATGGACAAGAGGCACCATTTTATTGTTGTAAGTTAATAACTCCTGTGCGACCAGCGCTGCCATTACTGCAACCGGCACAAAATTCAGGAAGCGAAGCGCCCAGTTCGGCAGCTGAATACGGCTAAAAACAACCAGCGGAAGAACCCTCGGAATGAACGTGACAAGAGCTGTGCCTATAATAATCCAAAGAACCTGCTGTCTTATTTCCATTTTTCCAACACCATCCCCAGACATGCTGCTAAAACAGTGGCCGCAATAACGGCGATGTATCCTGATAAAACAAAGCTGAAGGCTACAAATAACGCGACCGCTCCCGCGACAACGAGCAAATCCAGAATCACTTTCTTGCGGCTTATGAATTGCAGCACGAGAAGTCCGATGAACATGGCCGGCAAAGCGAAATCGAGACCGTATTTTTCAGGTGAAGGGATCCACGCTCCTAAAAAAGCCCCGGCTATATTCGCAGCAAACCAATTGATATGGGCTGTAATGTTCAGGCCGAGCATCCATTTATCTTTATTGTGCATTTCGTTGGTTAAACGGTAGATCGCCACACCGAAAGTCTCGTCCGTCAGCTGAGAGCCTATCAGCATATTTTTCAGAGGCGAATAATTCCGAAAAAAGGGAGACACCGCCGCACTCAGCAGCAGATGCCGGATATTTACAAAAAAGATAGTAAAAATAATAGAAAAAGCCGGGCTGCTCGCCGCAAACATTCCCGCAAATATAAACTGTGCGGACCCGGCATAAAGCAGCAGCGACAGCAAGGCAATTTCAGGTATGCTGAGCCCTGCCGTTTTCTCGACCACCCCTGCCGCAAATCCGATGCTTAGATATCCCAATAACGTGGGGACGCAGTCTTTTACCCCTGTTAAAAAACTCAATTCATCCCTTGCCTGGACCGCGTTTGTTTTCATGCCAATGTTGCTTTGCGCCATTCATCTCACCTTTGAAGTTAAAATCACACTGTTGTAACCGAACCGGCCATTTTCGTCTCAGGTTATTATATCATTATAAAGGTATTTTTCGAACTCTTAAATCTTTCTCCTCTTTTTATATTTGTCTCTTGACGTGGGCAATCTTGACGCCGATAAAAACAGAAGGACAGACTGCCTGCGGCGATCTGTCCTCGATCTACTTCGTTGAGCGTTAACCTGGTTGTCGTTATTGCCTCATGTTTGGCTGAGTGCCGGCGGACATTTGAGCTTGCTGCAGCTGCTGCACGGCCATGGCTATCTCCTGCTGGATTTGCTGAAACTCGCGAAGCTGTGCTTGCGCTTGGGTTTGTACTTGATTCTGTGCGTAATGGAGACGTTCCATTAAAAATTGAAGCTGCTGAGCGATTTGCTGCAATTGCTGCGCAAAGTTGCCTGCGCCTGCCCGCTCCAGCGCTTGGTGCAGATTATCATCACCCGCCGGATTTTGCGGCATCGCTGCCTGCGAGGAAAAGTCTCCCCAATTTCTGTTTGGCTCTTGAGTGCTTAAAGGCATTTGCTGTAAGCTCATTCCTTGCTGCGGCTTTTGCGAATATGGCTGCATACGAATAACCTCCTGATTACGTTTAAGGCTGCCAGGCGGAGTCCGCCGGCAGCCTGCTGTGAGTTCAATTATTGATGTTTGACTGATTACTGCGGCATCGAGCCTTGTGCGTTCGGGTTGCCATACACCGAAGCGCGGCTTGCCTGGTTCTGGGCGGAGGAACCGCCGCGGCCTGCGGTCGGATATGTAGAAGCTCCATATCCCTGCATTCCTCCGTACTGCGCGGAATCGCCGTACAGGACGCTTTTTCTGGAACCTGCATTCAGACTACTGCTCATCATACTGCCGCTGCCGGCCATGTTCGGGTTGGCATAATTTTCGTTGCCGTAAGCGGATTGGCCTGCGTAGCCCGGCATTTGTTCACCATATCCCATACTTCGTCCGGATTGGCTGGCATACGCCGCACTTTGTCCGCTGAATCCCATGTTTCTTCCGGATTGGTTCAGATATCCCGCCGTTTGTCCGGCATATCCTATGTTACCACTGGATTGGCTCGCAAATCCTGCTGCTTGTCCGCCGTACCCTGCGTTACCCCCGGCTTGTTCCGCGTATTGGGCCTCAAGAGCTTCGTTTGCCGGCTGGTAGCTGTGAAGGAACGTTTCGGCAGTCTGGTTTTTCAATGTCGGAACCTGGTACAATCCCTGCTCATTCATCAACAGGAACACCTCGTACGCCTGATTGGCGCAGGATGCCGAACTGTTCTGCAGCATCCGGCGCAGATTGGGATCGGCGCACTCCAGGGAAGCCCAAGCAGCATTCCGGGCACCGTTTTTATGGCACAACAGCATAGCGATCGCAATCTCTTCGTCGCTCAATGAGGCGTCGGACTGCGGCGCAAACTGCGGCGGTTTGTTCAAGCCGTATTGAATCTGCTGCTCGCTGACCCCTTTGATGTCCGTATTAGGCGGAATCGGGGAAAACCCTTTGTTTTCTCGTATGTATGCCACAATTTCATTATACGACAGGATCTCCTCCTGCTGGTGGCGTGCGATCATGTCCTGCAGCTGCGGGTTTTGCGTTTCTTTCGCGTAAAGGTTGAAATGGGTAATCGCATTGATTTTCTCCATCAAAATCTCATGCACTTCCATCGTTTCGTGCGCGCCGTACGGCATTGGGGTTCACTCCTTGAATTGTTTTTACTGCCAAAGATTACTATTTCCTGGCCCCCAGCCGATTATACGCATAAATTTCGAAGCAACCCAGGTTTGCCGCAGTTTGCCGCGACAATTTAAGCGGGTGAACGTTGCAACAGTATCTCAAGTCGATACTTAACATCGGACCAATCCCCATCTATGACAGCCTCACTCACCGTTCAAACACATCCCGACCTTCAGCATGCGGAACATTCTATCGGAAGCGTCACGGAAGAGCTCGACCGACCTGGCCAAAGCTTCATCTAGACCCATGGTCCTGTTCACCGTCACCATAATGCTGTCAATGCCGTGTTGATATACCGCTTCGGCGCCTTGTCCCATGATGCCCGCCATCGCCACTACGGGGATATTGTGCTTCTTGGCGCGGGCGGCAATACCAATAGGCGCTTTGCCGAAAACGGATTGCCCGTCTATGCACCCTTCCCCCGTGATCACCAGATCGACATCGTGCAGCAAATCGTCAAACCGCACAAAATCCAGGACCGCGTCAATCCCTGGCTTAAGCTGCGCTTTAAAGAAGACGACTAAGGCAGCGCCTAAGCCCCCGGCAGCGCCGGCTCCCGCCATTTCCGTTATATCCACCCCGAACTCACGCTGGATGACATTCGCATAATGCATCATGCCGGACTCGAGCTCTACCTGCATGCCGGGCGTCGCTCCCTTCTGCGGCCCGTAAATATAAGTCGCGCCGTCCGGACCGGTCAGCGGGTTGTTCACATCGCAGATGACGGTGATCTTGCTCTCGAGGATTCGGGGATCCACTCCGTCCCTATCGATTCGGTGAATCTGCTTGATCCTTCTTCCAATCCCCATGCCGATCGATTTGCCATGCCTGTCGAGGAACTTGACGCCCAGCGCCTGGGCGAAGCCCGTTCCTCCTTCGTTCGTCGCACTGCCGCCCAAGGCTATATAAAAGTCGCGTATACCCTCATCCAAAGCGGCCTTCACCAGCTCCCCCGTGCCATAGGAAGTGGTAAGCAGCGGATTGCGTTCCTCGGGAGCAAGCAGCGGGAGGCCGGACGCTTTGGCCATCTCGATAATCGCCTTGTTATCCGGCGTCACCGCGTAGTTAGCCTGAACAGGCCTTCCTAAAGGATCCGTCACCGCAACGGTGCGAATCTGGCCTCCGGTTGCCCACACCAGGCTTTCCACGGTTCCTTCTCCGCCGTCCGCCACTGGAACCTGCAGAAACTGCGCATCGGGAAAATGCTTGATTGCGGATTCTTGCAGCAGCTCTATCGCCTGTTGAGACGTAATCGTACCTTTAAAAGAGTCTGGAGCCAGCAGAAATTTCATATGTACCCTCCTCGTATATCAGCTATTCCTGTCTATTCTATCATAGAAAATTTTACGGTAGGATTAAAGTGTTCTGAGATTTGCCTACACACTATAATCGGGACTGGCTCCCTGCTTCACGCTGTGCTCAGTGACTGTCCCGGACACTCCCTCCTGCAAAGTACCAAGTATATCCCTCACGATGAATTCGGCCCCCTGCCGCTTCGACAGCGGCTCCATCCTGCGTTTGACTTCTTCCGCATAAGAGGGATCCGACAGAAATCTGCCGATTTGAGCCGCCAGCTCGCCTATGCTGCCCGAGAGGAAAGCCATCTCCTTGCGCTGGAAGAACAAAGCGTTCTCTCTTTCCTGCCCGCCGAACGGCCTGAATATAAACAGCGGAATCCGCAAGACCAGCGCCTCCGACAGCGTGAGCCCTCCGGCTTTCGTTACTATACAGGTGGAGACCGCCATTAATTCATGCATATTTTCGACAAATCCGAAGATATGGAGGTCCGGCTGGGCCGGGCAATGCTCTCTCAGCTTCATGCGGAGCTTTTCGTTCCGGCCGCAAACGACCGCCAGCTGGCACCCGCCGAGCGCTAGTATCGCATTCACCGTTTCTATGATCTCTCTATCCACATGAAAGGAGCCGGCCAGTAGGAGAACGGTCTGCCGCTTCATGTCCAACGATTCGCTGAATCCGTTCCCCCGTAAAGGCTCTTCCTCATAAAACGCTTCCCTGATCGGAATGCCGCTCACCTCAATGCAGTTTCGGGGAACTCCCCTGTTCACGATCTGCTCCTTAAGCTCCTCCGTTGCAACATAGTACTTGTCCGTAAAAGGATGAAGCCAGCGAGCATGCAGTGCGTAATCGGTAATCACGGTATAGGTGCGAATCGCCGAATCGCGGCAAACCTGAGGAGCGGCGCCGAACGGAAATGTGCTGACGATAGCATCGAGGCGCTCATTCCGGATTTCTTCCAACAATTTGTTTCTACCAAGAAAATTGAAATATTTATACAGCGGGCCGAGATGCTTCCGTTCCCGAGTGAGATAGTAGCTCCAACCGTAATAATCGAGGCCGAACCTGGACAACAGAGGGCTTTTTTTGTATAACCATGCGGAAAGCCCGTTCAGTAAAGGATGAGCTTCTTCCATCAGATCCATGATCCGGATGTCCTCGATTCCCTGACTATGAAAAGCCTGTTCCAGCGCCCAGGACGCCTGCCAATGCCCATCTCCATAGGAGGCGGTGAGAATAAGAATCCGTGGTGTGCGATTTGTCATCAGAAGGCCTCCTCTCTTAAACTACTGGCACACTCTCTCTTCATAACCGGAGAAAGATGGAACAGTCTGCGCCGGCGCCGTGATTTCCTGCTCCTGCTCCGGCCGATAGATTCTCCTCAGCTCCTTAACCGAAATAGCCACCACCTTGGGAGTCAGAAGGTCGCCTTTGACTTCCAATCTTTTTCTGCCCATAGGGTGGATGATAGAAAGCAAGAGATGCAAGTAAAGCCGGGTAAAGAAATAAAACATCCCTTTGGATAAATCGGCAACGGTAAATCCTAGCTGCCTGGTGCCCCGGTAAACCATTGTAATGCCGTAAACTCCTTTGATCTCCCCATAGTTGGGATTTTTGAAGATCCATTCTTCGATTTTGGGCATCAGCACCTGTACCGCCCTTTTCATCTGGACCGCAAGCTGTACCATCGAACGGGCCTCTCTGGCCATTTTGAACAGCATTTCGTTATTCAGATGAAGCTCGACGACCCGGTCCCCTTTGCGCAGTTGTTCCCCATCCTCCAGCACAATGGTTTTTCCGCGGTATGTACACAGCCTGCTCTGCAAAATCAAGTTTTCCGGATCGATTGGCTTTACTTTAAACAAGATATGAAATAAGTGCTCCCACTTCAGCCAAACCGCTACCAGCAGCCTTTTTTGCCAGCTTAAAGCTTTCTGTCCGTTCCGCACTTCCACTCTGATTTTCTCGTCAATCGTAACAAATGAATATCCCTGCAGAGAGGTTTGCTCCAGGAACTCCTCTAATGCTTCAAGCATATGCCTGGGAGCATCCTGATCGGCGCCGAGGGTTTGCCCGCTGTCATGAAGAAGGATAACTGCCCCATCCCTCAGCTGAGAAAGTAATCTTTGCCCGATTTTATCCTTCCCGCCCCTGCTGTTCCAGTCTCCGACGATAATCGACCAGAGCACCATGCGAAACCTTTTTAACAGAAGGAAATCGAACAAGTTGATCACTCCCCAAGGTGGACGGTAGTAGACCGGCCTTTTCCCGATAATCTGTTCGATAATATGCACCGAGTGGTCTAACTGTTTTCTCACCTTCCAGGGAGACATGATGGCGTTAGACCAATGCATATAATTATGGACTCCGATCAGATGACCTTCGTTATGCATACGTTGGATGATCTCCGGAAGCCGTTCGGCCTTCGACCCGAGGACAAAGAACGTAGCCCTGATTTTATAGCGTGCCAGGAGGTCAAGTAGACGAGGTGTAAATTCAAGGTCCGGGCCGTCGTCGAAAGTTAATGCGATCCCCGGGCTGTTTTTACCCTTTCTAAAGACGCCGAAGCCGAATATACGTATGAGGAGAGTGGGAATAATGGCATAAATAGTCAATAAAATAATGATGACTTTGACAATGTGATTCATGACATTCATGCTCCTTCCCAAGTTAAGTGCCTAGCTTTTTCCATGCACCGTTAGGCGGGAACAGAAGATAATAAAGAGCGATACATCCCAGGATAACGGCGCTTACCCAGATGGAAACACCTTCGTGATAACGGTCGGCCAGCCATCCGCCGATGATGGGGCCGATCACAACGCCAATCCCTTCCACGCTGGAGAAAACCCCCCATCCCGTTCCCTGCTGCTCCTGCGGGACATACTGTGCCAGAAGAGCGTTCCAGGCGGGAAGCACAGCCGAATAAGAAAAACCGAGCACGGCCGCACTCGCTAAAGCCTGCCACAGTGTAGAGACGAAGGTCAGGCTGAAAAGGGAGACGGAAAAACCGGTAAAGCCCAGAATCAGAAACCATTTTCGTCCCCACTTATCAGACAATTTACCCATCGGTATCAAAAAAATAACAGTAAAAACGCCGCCTATGAGTAAAAGGTATGAATATTGGGAATAATGCAGCCCGAGCTTTTTTGAAGCAAAACCGGGCAGGACGGGCACCAGAATCCCTGCGGCCGCCGTTTGCAGAATCATGCCAGGCAGCAATGACCCAAGACCGCTCAGCCGCTCCCAAAGCATGGACAGCTGCTTGCCGAGGGCAATCGTCTCCGGTATCGATTCCGTACGGTTGTTAATCCTTAACGACAAGAGCCACGCAGCCGCCCACAATCCAATCATGAGCCAGTAGGAGAGGTTGTAGCTTTTATCAATCACAAAGTTCATGATTACAGGGCCGGAGCCCAATCCGACCAGCCAGAAGGTATATAATATGCCCATCTGCGCGGCGCGGTGCTGCGAGGTCACTTTGCTTAGACAGATGAGCCAAATCGGAGATATGCCGATAGCGAACAAAGCGGCCGCCGCGATTAACAGCCATAATTGGAAAGCGTTCTTCATAGCGTACAATCCGATTAATGATATTAACAAACCTGTATTTATTATAAGCCTAATCGAAAGCCGATCCAACAGGTAACCTGCAACGGATTTCACGAAAGTGTCAAACAAATAATGGACCGATACGGCGATCCCGACGGCTGCCACGGTAAACCCCAATTGATCGACAGCGTATGTAGGCAAAAACGAGACCAGGAAGGCCCCCCTGACAAACTCCACAAGAAATAATACCGATATAAAAGGAAGCAATTCCAAGACAAAGGATTTTTTTGGCATATGTATCATTGGTCCATCACCCATCCTGTCTTCTAATGTCATATGAATTTTATGCTCTTATTCCAATATACTGTCCCGCGCGAAAAAACGCTACTCCACTGCAGCGTGCAGAAAGAAGAGGCTGAGCTGAGCTTCAGGAAAGCACATAAAATTCCGTAACCGTTCATTCCGCACCCTGGCGACCGGCGGAAAATTAGTCGTTGGCGGCTCAGTCCGAGCATGATAAAATTAAACGTAGAGGTGGTATAATTGGATGATGAGCAAACCGCTCAAATGCTGGATTTGCTTCAGGAAATTAACCTCAAGTTGGGTAAGCTTGATACACTGGAACCGCGGTTCGCATGGACGGCTCAATAATGAGTCGTCTTTTTTTTTAGAGGCAAAGTGGTACTTTTCGTGCCAGTGATAAACAGTCCCATTGTGCAGTCATCTTGGATTTGAGATCGATCATAGGACAGCGGTCAAGATGTTAAGAAATTTATGTGCAAAAGGCTGGCTTCTCCCTTCTTTATGCGGCAGTGGTGAAAGGGTCGTCCGGTATGTGCTGGCCCGCGGCATACTGGATTGCTTAGATTAACGGGAAAATATGCTGATATTTGCTTTGTTTGAATGCTTTCCTATACAAATACCTGGAAAACCACCCGTTAATTCAATCCTTCTCAGTCAATTATTAAAATAACAGTTGATATTGATAGAGGTTTTCCAGGTAAATGCAGCTCTATTGATATCGAATTCAAATTATATGGATGATTTCCATTAATTTTTTCAACTTGCGGTTCTCCGGCGCGTGGCGGCTCTGCACCGCGGGCGGTCAAACCGCTAAAGAAGGGAAATATCGCTGAAACTGGATCGATTCTACACGATATAACGCCGGGGGGGTGCAAAGGCGATCTACTGCATAGGAAACGGGGGGGTTTGCGCAAAAACATCTGTCAGTGGACGAATGTATTTAAACGCACACTTATCCATGCAACTGCCCAGGTAATCGAAGGTAACTCAGCAGTTACAAATTATCGACACTTTATCCACAGCAACCGAAAATGATAATTTCCTATAAAACAAAAAAAGAGCTGCGTCCAAGTGGACATAACCACTTGCGGGACAGCCCCTGCGGCGCAGCACCTGCGGCTGCGGATAAAAGCGGTCAGCTGCCGCCTCCCGCTATGGCCGCTTTACGCGCCTGTAGAGCTAAAACAGCAGCTTCGCCGGTGGTATAGCTGCCGATGGAAAGGTCCGGATTCTCTCCGTAGAATCCGTGGAAATCGCTGCCCGCAGTCTCTATAAGATTATAGCGGGCAGCGATTTCGCGCGCGAACCGTTCATCGGCCGCACTGTGCAGCGGATGCCTTACTTCGATGCCCGCCAGTCCCGCATCGACCCAAGCCGGAACGGCGTCAAAATTGCGGAATTGGCCGGGATGGGCGAGGACCGGCACCCCGCCGGCCTCGAGCACCGCGCGGATGGCGTCCACCGCGTCGACATATTCCATCGGCAGATAGGCTGCACCGGCTGTACGGCCGTTCTCCGGCCGGGCAAAAATTCTCTTATAGACCGGCCCGTAGATGGCGTCGGTATACCCTGCGTCGAGCAGAGCATGCATGATGTGCTGCTTATATACGCCAGTTCCTCCTTCAGCATACCGCTGCACCTGTGCCCAGGAAATGTCATAGCCTGCCGCCTGCAGTTTGGCCACCATCCGCTTCGACAGCTCATGGCGGCGCGACACGATCGGATCGCAGAGAGACGCAAGCGCCGGATGTCCCGGTTCGATGTACAGTCCGAGAATATGAGCTCGCGACCCCCGCTCCTTATCATAGGCGGATATCTCTATGCCCGGCACAATATGCACTTCGTACGAAGAACCGAGCCCTATCGCCTCCTGCAGCCCTTTTGTCGTGTCGTGGTCGGTAATCGCCAGCCAAGCTATCCCGCTCGCCTGCGCCTGTTCGATCACCTCCCGGATTGTAAATGAATTGTCTGAAATGCGCGTATGACAATGGAGATCCGCTTTCATCTTCATTCCCTCCCTTTCAGGTCAGGCTGCAATTCAATGAGAAAACTGTGCCCATGCCGGGCAAAGCCCAGCTCTTCATAAAACCGGTGCGCCCTCTCGCGCTTCAAACTGCTTGACAGCATCAGCTTATAACAGCCCTGCTTCTTGGCGAGTTCCATCGCCTGCTCCATCATCCACCGCCCGATACCCTGACCGTGACGGTCCTGCGTCACTACAACGTTATCGACAACGGCAAAACCGGCGCCACCATGTCCCAGATTATCAATCACAATGAGGGTAAAGGTGCCGATAATTTCTCCGGATTCCGGAAGTGCGGCCAGGAAGATCTTGTAATAGGGGTACCGGGCAATACGCTCCAGTATGCTTGCGGCGTCTCCGGAGGATATCTCGCCGTCATGCAGAACGCGTAGAAGTTCGGCGTAGTCAGGCCAATCGCTCTCAGGCTCCAGTTCACGGATTGCCTTTCCCGCTGTGATCAGCTCCGTCATTGCAGGGCGACCCCCTCACGTCCCGGCGGCATAGGTGCCTGGTGGTCTTCAGACGCCATTGCAGCCTTTCCGGATTGAGCATCAGCGTGCCGATCAGCTATCGCATCCACCGCATCTTCCCGATACTCCGAGCGGTAGACGGTACGACCTCCCACTATCGTTTGCCGGATCAGCGGATAGCCGCCGAACATTTCGACCAGCAGTACGTCCGCCTGCTTGCCTGCCTCCAGCGAACCGGCTTCGCCCGCTATGCCCAGGGCTGCTGCAGGATTGATCGTAACCATCCGTACCGCGTCAGGCAGAGCGATTCCCTCTTCCGCAATACGGAAGACGGCGGGCAGCATGGAAGGCGGATGGTAATCCGAGCACAGCATATCCGCCGCTCCCGCCTTCACCGCGTCCATAGCGCGCATGTTGCTGCTGTGCGAGCTTCCGCGTACGATATTCGGCGCTCCGACGACGGTGTGCAAGCCCATCTGCCTGGCGTATATCGCCGTTTCCAGGTTCACAGGAAATTCACTGATCGTCAGCGGGCACTGCATCATGAAATCGACCTTGGCCGGCGAATCATCGTCATGGGAAGCCAGCGCGATCCCTTTGTCCCGCGCCCTCTCAGCCAGCACGCGCAACGCGGCCCAGTCCACCTTCAGCTGCCATTCCTTCAGCTTGCCGATCAGCTCTGACGCTTCCTCCCCGTTCGTGCCGTACGTTTTCTCCACATAAGCCTCGTATGTTCCCGGCCGCGCGAATTGGCCCTGCCCAGGCGTATGGTCCATGTAAGACAACAGATTGATTAACCCGTCCTCGATCATCTGCTCCACCTTGGGCAGCCCGGTCAAATTCGTTACTTCGTAGCGCAGGTGAATCCTGTGGCGTATCATGGACCGGCGGCCTTTTCCCTGAAACCGGGAGACGATGTTCAGGCACTGCTTATCGTCGCGTACGCCGACCCCATCAGCCAGGGAAACAGAATGGTACATGGTCGTTATGCCGGTTACCGCCAGCTTTTTATCCAGTTCATAGAAAGCCTGGTCCAGTGGAAAGCTCGTATTCGGACGGGGCTGGACTTCCTTCTCCACCGCGTCGCAGTGCATGTCGATCATGCCCGGCAGCACGTACATGCCTTCGGCATCAATCGCGGCGTCCGCCCGCTCAAGCCATTCTTGCGGCACCCCGCCGGGGATAACTTCCAGGATCCGCCCTCCGTCCAGCACCAACCCCCCCTTCACCACCGCTTGGGGAAGAATCATCCGTCCCCCATGTATAACCGTTACACCACGCTGCTTCAGCATACGCCAGCCTCCCCGTGGATAAGCCGTCCCTGCTCCATCCGCAGCTGTCTGTCGACGACGCTCTCCATAAAATCCAGATCGTGAAAAATGCCGACCATGCTCGTTCCAGCCTCTTTCAAAGTCAGGATGATCTCCTTTACGGCCTGCTTCGAGCCGGCGTCCAATGAGGCCGTAGGTTCGTCCAGCAACAGAAGCCGGGGACGTTTTACCATCGCGCGGGCCAGATTCAACCGAAGCTTCTCCCCTCCGCTGAACGTATTCGGATAGGCGTCCCACAGCGTCTCCGACAGTTGAAAATGCTCCAGCATCTTGCGGGCCTGGCTGTCCGCATCGGCAGGGTCGCAGCCGGTCTCGACCAGCGCGTGCGCAACGACGTCAAGCGCCGTGATGCGGGGCAGCACGTTAAGAAATTGAGACACATAGCCCAACTCCCGCTTCCTGAGCGCGATGATCGTCTGCTCCGACGCCGAAGCAATGTCCACCGTTCCGAACTGCTCCGACTCGAACAAGATACGTCCCTCAGTAGGCAGGTAGGTGCGGTAGAGGCATTTCAGAATCGTGGATTTTCCCGCTCCGCTGCGGCCTGTGATGCCGAGGAAATCCCCTTTTTCCAGTTCAAAATCAATATCAGTGCAGCCGACAAGCTGCCTGGCGCCGAATTGGTGCATTGTAAACACCTTTTTCACATGCTCCGCTTTCAAAAGTATACTCATCTCGCACCTCAAATCATCGAATTGATCAGCAGTTGGGAATAAGGGTGCTGCGGGTCTTCCATCACTTGGTCGGTCAGCCCCTGTTCGACGATCCGGCCGTTCTTCATGACAATGGTCCGGTCCGTCAGCATCCTGATCACGGAAAAATCATGGGAGACGACGATCATCGTAATGCCGAGCTCCCGTTGGATCTGGCGGATCAGGTCGAGAATTTGGGCCTGCACGGAAACATCCAATCCCGTCGTTACCTCGTCGAGCAGCAGAAGCGGGGGATCGTTCGCCAGCGCTTTGGCGATTTGCACGCGCTGCTGCATACCACCGCTGAAGTACTTCGGCTTGTCGTCCATCCGCTGCAGCGGAATTTCCGTCTTCTCCAGCAGGAATTTCGCCCTGTCCCTAATCTTCGACACGTTGTACCAATCCGCTGCTATCAGCTTCTCCGCAATGTTGCCCCCGCTCGAAAAATCCAGCTTGAGGCCCATATGAGGGTTTTGGTACACGATCCCGAGCAGATGGTTGCGGATCCACCTTTTTTTCTGCGAGCTCAGAGAAAGGATATTCGTCTTCCCGTCCTCGTAGCACGAAAGCTGCACTTCGCCGCCCGATGCCTCCTCGTCAAAATAGAGCGCCTTGATCAGCGTGGATTTGCCCGATCCGCTTTCGCCGACAATGCCGATGATTTCCCCGGGGTATACATCGAAGCTGACGCCGGAGCAGGCCACGATGGTACCGCAGGCGGGGCAAATATTGCGTTCGTACGCGGGTCCGGTCATCTCGGTGCAGAGGGGACAGCCCCGGCCGTATATTTTGCTGAAATCACGTACCTTCACAAGCGGCTCAATACCCGGTTCAGCCATTCCATCTTCCTCCGATTTCCACCGGGACGCCGGCTTGTTGGTTGCGCCTTTTCATGCAGTAGCTTGTATCCGAGCAGGTATAACTGCGTTCGCCCGTGGTTTTATCAAAAATTTCATCCAGGTAAGAATCCGTGCTTCCGCAGTGGGAACAGCAGTTGCCTTTGAAGTCCTCCACGGAAAAATAGTAATCCTCAAACTGCAGTGGAGTGACATTGGTAAAAGGCGGTATGGCGTAAATCCGCTTCTCGCGGCCGGCCCCGAACAGAAACAGCGTCTCCGCCTCGTTCAGCTTGGGCACATCCCAACGGGGAATCGGCGAAGGGTCCATGATGTAGCGTTCGTTCACTTGAACCGGATAGCGGTGTGAAAGTGTGATTTCCCCCCACTTGACGATATCCTCGTAGAGGAACACCCACATTTTGCTGTAATCCCGCTCCGCGTGCATCCGCCGGGTTTCCTGTTCGCTTGGTTCGACCCAGCGGAGCGTCTCCGGATAAGGCACCTGGAATACAAGGATCTGCTCCCCGGTCATTCTCTCCTCCGGAATGCGGTGTCTCGTCTGCACGATGCTTGCTTTCAGCGTGTCCGTAGTCGTGGCAACCCCTGTAACCCCGCTGATAAAATCCCTCAGGGAGCAGGCATTCACTGAATCGTCGCAGCCTTGGTCAATCACCTTGACGGTGTCACCCTGTCCCACAATCGATAGCGTGAGCTGCAGGCCCCCCGTTCCCCAGCCGCGGGCGATGGGCAGTTCGCGCGAACCGAACGGCACCTGGTATCCGGGTATGGCCACCGCCTTCAGCGTCTTGCGGCGGATCTCCTTTTTGCTGTTCTCGTCGATGAAGCCGTAGTTGTAGTCACCCATTCGCGTCACCTTCCCTTTCCTGGATCGACCGGACTCGGAGCAGCTCCGCCTGGAAATCGACATAATGCGGCAGCTTCCAATGGGAAACGAATCCGGATGCCTCAATGCCGTCGATGTGGTACAACACAAACTCTTCATCTTCGGCCGGCGCCTGCGGGTTCTCAGGCACCATCGCCCGGTCGAGCGTACCCATCGCGATCGCTTTGATCTCGTTGTGGCCGAAGCACAAACCGTATCCGAGCGAAAATTTCGGTTTCGGGTCGTCAGTGCGTTCCTCCATGCGGGCGATAATCTCCGCTTCCGTCACCAGCACGCTTCCGATGGTGATGGCGCTGCCTTCCTTAAGTGGATGCGGAATACGCACCGGTACATAACCGACGCGCAGCTCTCCGAGTGTCGGATGGACATGACCGTACCCGCGGTTGCTCGAATAAGCGAGCGCCATCATGGCTCCGGTCTCGCCTCTCGCGAGTGCCTGCAGCTTGGCCGCCCTGGAGGCGGGGAACTTCAGCGAAGCGCGGGTGATATCTTCCACAGCTTCGTGAGCAGGCGTGTTCAACGCACTGTTTACCACACTCCCCGCTTGCTGTGGTGTGCCAGCTTGAACCGCTCCCTCCGCTTGCTCTCTTCTACCGCCGTTGACCGCTCCCACCGCTTGCTCTCGTCTGCCACCGTGGACCGCACTCTCAAGAATATCTTGGACCACGCTCTCAGCCTGCAGCCTTTTGTCACTGCCGCGATCCTCCAGCAGCCCTTCCCTGCGCAGCAAATCCACCATTCTCGGAAAAGACCGGCCCTCCCCCCATGCTTCGGCCGCTCCCTGGGAAGCGTATTCCGGCAGGGTATCACGGCCTTTCAAGTAGGTCTCTATGAATCGCCGGACATGAGCCTCATCCTCTTCCATCAATTCAAAATTGAGCAGCCGTTTCGTATAGTCACGCGTAGGGCCCAAATACTGCCCGCCCGGCACATCCTTGAAAGCGGCGGAAATCCGGCGGATGACCTGCATTTCCGAAGTATCGATCGGCAGAGTATAAAGGTTGCGGGGCAGCGTGGAACGATAAGCCCTGAGCAGGAACGAGGCCTCAAGCGTGTCCCCTTCCGCCTGCTTCAACGCCAGGGCCGCGAGATCGGGGGCGTACAGCGATCCTTCGCCCATGACCCGGTCGACCGCCGCACGCATTTGTTCCCGGATTTGCCTGACTTCGATTGGACTGCTGCCGCCTTTTAACCGGAAGTATTCCACCAGTCTGGCGGCTTCGTCAATGGCGGTTTTTCCGCCCCGTACAGCTGCGTATGCCATCTATTTGCCCTCCAGCCGAATTTGTGTCGTACGCGGAATGCAGCAGAGACGGCCGTCCCCGTCATAGAGAATCAGGTCGATCCCCAAGGGGAATTCCATGTTGCACACCTGCAGCTGAGTGATAAATTGTTCCTTGATTCCGTACAAATACAGCGTGCGGCTGTCTTTAATCCCTGGTCCGGCCAGATTCAGCTTGAGCAGGGATTGGTTTATCGAACCGCCCGCTCCCGGCTGATCGGCTTGGCCCTGTGCAAAGTCAGCCCCGCCTTGCGCTGTCAAAGAGCGAGCCCCTTCCAGGCGGTCCGAAACAGCTCCGGCCCTGCAGATAACGGTTGCGCTCTCGTCGGGAAACGTAAACGTTCCGCGTTTCAAAAGAGTGAGGTCTACCGGAGACGCGCCGTCTATCACAGCGAAATCACACGACTCCCATCCGGCTCTGCGCGCCAAAGTATACAATTGGACAAATTGGGATGTTTCCGTTCCAGCCGCATCCATGGCTAAAGTCACTTCCTGATCCAACAGCGTAAGCAGGATGCCGATCAAAAATCGGTCATTCGCGTAAGGAGAAGGAATTGTCGGCGCTTCCATGCTCTGCACCTTGCCAGGCCTGGCCATGCCATCGAGCAGTGCGCGGAACAAAGTTTGAGTATACATGGATTCATCGTAAGAGGCAGTGCGGCTCATTTTTTCTCCTCCTCCTTCTCGTCGTCCATCATTTCAAACTGCACCAGCGAACGGCGAATCAAAGCGAACTGCTCCGCCCGTTCCCGCTTGCGGTTTTCTTCCTCCCTCTCAAGCAGCTCATCCAGCTGGCGCAGCAGCGGCTTCCAGCTCTCGTCCGGGTCAGTGGACACCGCATCTACAATGGCGGACAGCAGAGCGCGGTCTTCCTCGCCGCCGAGCACCGCCCCATATCCCAGCACTCCATCCACGGACACCGTGCATTCCATTACCAGCAGCTCCCCTACATGGAACACTTCCTGTTCCGCCGATTCCACGGCCCGCATCATAGCCAGGCCCGCCTGCGGCGGCTTGAGCATCTCGACGCTCCCGGCGGCCTGGAACGATTCCAGCAAAGGCGCCAGCGCTTCAAGCGGCAACCCGCTTAACAATTCAGTACGTTTGTCTGCGTCCATGGCCCTCTCCCTCTCGATTGACTCTATAACTTTTTACATATCCCAGTAATTCAGCTATTTGAAAATTCAAGCATAATTTTACCGAAACCGCTCGCCATGCGTCCGACAGCAAACTCCAGCGGTATGCCTTCGGCCGTCCTGCAGAGCCTTTCGGTCAGCAGAACCGGGGAATCATCGGACATGTTGAGAAGCAACGCGTCCTCCGGCCTCACGAGTGAAGCTTCGACCAGCTCCCAGACACGGATGGATTCGATATTGTAAACTTCACTCAAGATTTTGGTCAATGATGTAAAATCCTCCAAATGCGCTTCCAACCCCGGCATCAGCTTTTCCGGCAGATTGGAGGTATCGACCGTCAGCGGGATCCCGTCAATGCTCCGCAGAATTTCCAGCTCGTACACTTTTTCTTCCGGCCCCAAATCCAGCACGAGGCGGATTTCTGAGCTGGGCACGATTTTCTGCCAACGTATCAGCCGGCCTGTATGTTTTCTGCCGATCCCCTGCATATTTTGCGTAAAACTGGTGCGGGCCGACAGCTTATATAAGATCGTCTCCGGCCGCTGTACCACATAAGAGCCTTTTCCTTTATGGGTGGAAATCCAGCCCAAATTCGTTACCCGCGCCATCGCCTGCCGTACGGTGTACCTGTTAATGTTGAACTGGCGGCTGAGCTCCGTTTCCGAAGGCAGCTTCTCTCCAGCGGCAAACTCGCCGGACTTGATTTTCTCGATCAGATAATCGGCGAGCTGCAAGTAATAAGACCTTCCATTGGGCTTTTCGATCAAACCTGATTCCCTCCTTCCCGAACACCTTCACCGGCAATGGGCTGCCTTCTGCTTACGAACACAGTGTAACTTGTCGCCAAGTTGGAAAGGTTAACGCAGTGTAAGACGAATATTAATAAATTAATAAGACGAAAAAAAGTGACGAAGGACGGATTCATCCTGCATCACTTTTAAAATCAAATCTTCATCCTTCGTTTTATCGCAGTAAATGTGAGCTCAAGCGAGTAAGCAAACACGAACACCATGAGGATCGCAAGGCCGGCGCGGCCGAAGTGGTACCCGGTCATACTGGCGGCGATGGAATAACCTATTCCCCCTCCGCCTACCATTCCAAGTATTGCGGATTCGGCAAAATTAATCTCAAACCTCATCGCTCCCCATGCGATCAAGGCTGTGATCGACGCAGGCAGGACCGCGCTGAAGAAAATCTGGATGCGACCCGCTCCTGTAGCCTGCAGCGCTTCGATAATATCCTGCGGGACCTCTTCAAAAGACTGCGCGAACGCTCGCGCAAAGAATGCTGCCGCATGGAAAGACAGTCCGATAATGCCGGGCGCAGGGCCAAATCCGATGCAGGCAAGCGCGAGCAGAACCCACACCGGAGTAGGCACGGCGCGTATAAATGAATTATAAGCTGAAAGTGCCGCGGCCAGCTTCCGGCTGGGAGTGATATTCCTGGCCATGAAAGCGCCCATTACAAGGCCGGTGACCAGGCTGTACAAAGTGGAAAGAATGGTGACCGCCACCGATTCGGCAAACGCCGTGAGCACAAGCCCGATATTGCTGAAATCGAATTTCGACAAATCCGCAAACACTCCCGCAAGCTTGCCCATACGGGACAGAAGCTTCATCCATTCAATATTCAGACTTAAAATCGAGGCGACCGAAATGACTGCTATTATGGCCATGAACAAATTTAACGGACGGTCGTATTCGGGATTGTTTATGATGATCTTTCCAGAACTGCTTGCCTTTCCGGGCGAAAACTTATCATTATTATCCCGGACATCAGGTGCATATGAATCATTCATCAGACGAGCACCTTCTTTCTGAGCCAGTTAGTCGTCAAGTCCACAAGAATAACTACGACAGCGATAGAAAGTATAATGGCGCCGGCCACATGATATTTAAAAGACTTGATATAGGTCATCAGCACAAGCCCGATTCCTCCTCCGCCGACCATTCCTACTATTGTGGACGCCCTGATGTTAATCTCAACGGAGTAAAGAAACCAGGAAATATAGCCCGGGATTACAGCCGGAATTACTCCCTGGGCCAGCTTTTGAAAGAAATTGGCCCCTGTCGCGTCCATCGCCTCTAATGTTTCCGTTCCTGCTTCATCTATCGTTTCGATATACGTCCGGAGAAGAAAACCGAAGGTTTCAATCATAAGCGCGATCAAACCTACCGAAGTACCGATCCCGAAAGCCCCGACAAGAATAAAAGACCAGACGAGTACAGGAATGTTCCGCATAAACGAACCTATCGCGCGTACCGCTTTCGCAAGCCACGGGGAAGGCGATGTAAGACTCGAGCCAAGAAACGCAAAAACAAAAGCGAAGCAGGACGCTATAAAAGTGGCCGCCAGCGCCATTTCTATGGTCTGCAGCATCGCCTCCCAGAGCCCGTGCACTCTCATAATATCCGGAGGCCAAAAGTCCTGGGAGATAAAGTTCCAGAAAACCCTGCGTTCTTTTATAATTTCAAAAGGATTGTACTGCGTAAAAGCAGTAGCTGCCGTAAAAAGAACAACGATGAGAATCAACGCGAGGGTGTAGTACTTTTTTTCACTGCGGCCAACTAAAGGCAGGCGTTTCGGCTTTTCAGACAATGGCCTGTACCTCCTCGTTGATCATCAGATTATCCATGGAAGTATTATAAATTTCTTCAATCATTTGATTGGTAAGCTTGGAAGGCGGTCCGTCAAAAACGAGCCTCCCCTGGCGTATGCCGATAATCCTGGTTGCATATTCTTTGGCCACGTGAACCTGGTGAAGGTTGACAATGCAGGAGATATCCCATTCCTGTGTCAGATTGCGGATCAAATCCATAATCACCTTCGAGCTGTTAGGGTCCAGGGAAGCAATCGGCTCGTCGCACAGAAGCAGGGACGGCTCTTGCATAAGCGCGCGGACTATGCCGACCCTTTGCTTTTGGCCTCCGGACAACTCGCTGGCCCTCCTGTACATATACTCCAGCAAGCCTACTTTTTCCAGCAGCTTCAGAGCTTTCTGCTTATCTTCTTCCTTATAGCGGCTCAGCACGCCTTCCATTGTCGACATGTAGCCGAGCCGTCCGTGCATAACATTCTGCATTACGGTCAGGCGATAAACCAGGTTGTAGTGCTGAAAAATCATTCCGATGCGCCTTCTGGCTTCCCGGATCTTTCGGCCCCGGATGTGGCTGATGTCTTGTCCCTCGAACAGGATCCTGCCCTCCGTGGGCTCAACCATACGGTTAATGCATCTTAGAATCGTCGACTTTCCGGCACCCGAGGGCCCGATAATAGCCACAAATTCACCTTGTCCCAGTTGAAAGCTGACATCCTGCACGGCCGCCGCACCCGGACCGTAGGATTTGGTCAAATGCTCTATTATTAAAGGTTTGTTCAATTTCATCGCCTCCTGCACAAAGGGCAAAGGGGATGTCCCTTTGCCCTGTTGCCCTATATTCGTTTGTCACATGACATATTACAGACCGAACTTTTTCCTCAATTCGTAGATATCTTTGTATGCAGCATCGTCGATCGAAGCATAACGGATCTTTTGTCCGGGCTTCTGGCCTACGAAATTCGTAAAATATTTTTCGTTATCGTATTTCAGGAGAAAATCTTTGACTGATTTTTTCACATCGTCAGGCAGGTCGCTGCGGATCGCTATCGGAGAACCTGGAATCATGGAGGACTTGGCAATGATTTTCACGGCTTCCGCGTCCACTCTTTTGGCTTGAATCTCGCGCTCATAGATATCGGAAGCGACCGGAGCGGCGTCAAGATCTCCTTTGGCTACGGCTTGCAGTCCGTTTTGGTGCGCTCCGGAGAAGGTGACGGATTCAAAGAACTTTCCATTGGTATGCAGGTCCTCGAAGGTCAGTTTGCTGTCGTTCAGAGCCTTGAGGATTTCAAAAGAAGGCACCAGGTTGCCTGAGGTGGAATTTGCGTCGACGAAAGCGAACTTCTTGCCTTTCAAATCGGTGATCGCATTGATTTTGTCGTTCTTTTTATTGGCAACAATGTAGGAATAGTAGCCGCTGTTTTCTATTTTACCGTCAAGGGCCGGCGCCACCAGAGCCTCTGCCTTTGCGCGCTCGTGAGCCTGCGAGTAGGAAAGGGGTCCGAAGTTCGCAATATCCGCTTTGCCTGTTCTCATAGCCTCGATTGCTGCGTTGTAGTCGCTTGCGAGAAATTCTTTTACTTTTACATGGAGAGCAGCTTCCAGGTCCTTTGCTAAGCCTTGGCGGGATTCAGCCAGTTCCTCTTTTGCCTCATTCGGAAGATAAGCTATCACCAGTGTATCCACCTTGGATTGCTTGTTGTCGGAGGCAGCCGTACCGCTTCCTTGTGCTGGACTTGGGCTGGATGCCTGATTTTGAGTGGTGCCGCATGCTGCCAATGAAAAAGCCGTGAAGATGGAAATAACCGACAACGCCGCTTTCTTGAACATTCTATCTCTCCCCTAAATAATAGTTTTTCAATCTACAGTCATAGTAACTTTAATTTATTAAATCTATGTATGTGCACTGTAAAAAGGAAATGAATTTTTTGTTAACATAGAATTTCATCAGTATCAATTTGCGGAGGGTGAAAAATAGCAGGTAGGCGCTCCCGATGTGCTGTTGACTTAAAGTTGACTTTAACCTATATACTCTATTCATCCAATCAGCTCGCAAGGATAAAGCGGCAGTGAGTTGCATAATTTTAATGAAATCCGCGCATACTTTCCCAAAAAAGGAGAATGATGATGACGGAGAATAACTACGAAACGTTGGGCAACCAAGCAGAATTAACGGAGGAAGCGAGCTACCACCCCGGCCTCGAGCCGGGAGTAGACTTTATTTACGGCGGCGACCAGGATCAATATACGGAGAAAGAGCAGGAGAACAACGAGTAGCATTGTAAAAGGCTGTCCCTATCGGTTAATTTGACGGAGGGATAGCCTGATCTCTGCCTGGGTTCTTACTCGTTCAAGCGCTTTGTTTATAGTTTGTATGAGACGTGAAAAAAACCGTCAGGGCAAAAATCGCCTGGCGGTCCTTCTGATATGTTCCATAATACTGCGTATAGCAGGGGAATTGGGGCAATGCCGAATGTTCTAGGAAAATTGATGCGCTGGCGTCTTTTAGGGAACTTGGTGCGGTACCGCCATGCTTAATTAACCATAGGCTGCGGCCAAGTCTGAGTGTGCGGCAGCTAAACAACTCCTGCGGCGTTCTTTTTCCTGCTGACGATGAACCGCAGCGAACCTGCCACAGCTTGGGCTAAGCCCAGCATCAGGAACGGCATCATACCGTACGAATAACGGTCAACGGCGACAAAACAGCTGTGGATGGCCAGTAATAACAGCCCGGTCACGAATAAATAAGCGGCGGAGCGGTTAAAAAAGCTCATGACCGCAAGACTCACCCAACCTGCGCAAGCGAGCAAATAGTGCAGCTTTAGTTCCAGCATGTCAAGCCATTTGGGTATATATAACGGATAGGGCCCAACCCATCTGTGAAAAAAAAACACCTTGAACTTGCCGACCGTATACCAGCGTATCCACAGCCACGGATCCTCGCGCAGCCCCTGCTTCAGCCGTCTTACTCCTTCGGCGAACTGATCTTCGGGGTTGATATTCGACCAATCGATTGTACCCCTATCGTACGGGTCGGTCCCCCCCAGAAAGGGATTGCCGGACTCCCCCTTCGCGATCGGGATGAATTCATGGAAAGTGATGAAGTTGCGGATCCACCACGGCATCATCACAACGGCAAAAGCGGCCACCGCTCTGACAATCATCGGGAGAAAGAGCTTCCGGTGGCGGATCCAGAGAAACACATACGGAATGACCGCCAAAGGCAGAATGTTCGGACGGATCAGTACCGTGACCGCGAGCAGGACGCCCATCAGGATGTGGTCCCCCGGACGGTTCTCCTGGATCACTTTTACCTGCAGATAGAGAAAAGCTGTGAAACAGGTAAGAAAAAGAACTTCTGTTAAAATGAGCGTCGCCGACATGACATACTGGGAATACACGGCGGCGAAAAAAGCGGCCAGCACACCTGTTGCAGGGTGGAACAAGCGCGCGCCCAGCTTATACATAAACCAGACCGCCCCCACACCGATAAAGCATTGCGAAAGCCTTACAGCCATCAGGCCGTGTTCCAGCGGATGGTAGCCGAACAGACTGAACACAGCGGCAAGAAACACCGGCAAACCCGGCGTGACCAGCGTATTGGGCATCGTATCCCTGTAAGCGTAAATGCCTGATTCCAACCAACGTAAAGTCAAATTCACGTATTCCAGCTGGTCAAAAACAAGAGGCTGATAGTCCATGCTGAGCACAATGTGGAACCGTAAAGCAAGAGCAATCAGCATGATTATCCAAACTGCATAATTATACAGAGGGCTGTATGACCGGCTTCTGTTCATTTCGACACTCCTTGCGATATACTCTTCTGACAGTCCGTTTTCCCCAAAGCGCGGTTTACCAAAAGCACGATGCTCCCTGCGAGCGCCGCGGCACAACGGGCGGCCAGACTTCTCCTCACGCAAAAACGCCTCTCGTCATTCGGCGCGAGAAGCATCCGGGCCATCGGAACCGGCAGATTCTTCGTCTCCGAGCTTGGCCTTAAGCAGCGCTACTTCCTGGACGAGGCGCGTCATTTTGCGGTGAAGCTTGGAAATTACGATCGTCAAATGCATGATAAAAATCAGAGAAAACAAGAGTCCCACAAAAAAAAGGAACGAAGGCGCATAATAAATATGAAGAAGGCCCGATGCGAACTCCAGAATGGGCGGGAACAAGCTGAACAAAAGCATGATCAAGCCCAGGACGAGCCAGAGCAGAGCATAACGTTCAGCCAATTTTTGCCTGCGGATCAATTCCACGGTAAACAGCACGAAGGCTGCGCAAAAAAAGACGGACACCAAATAAATGTTCATTATGTTAAGTCACATTCCTTATACGAGTAATCAGGACCGCAAGAGATACCTTGAGCATGTAATAAAACGACTTCAGCGGGGTGATCGACGAACGCCCTGCCGCCCGGTTGTGCATTTGCACGGAGGTCTCTTTTACACGGAAGCCCATACGTTCAAGCAGCACAACAGCCTCCACCTCCGGGTAGTCATCCGGGTAATAACCCGCAAAGACGGCGATCACCGGTTTATTGACTGCGCGAAAACCCGAAGTCGGATCGGTGATCCGCTTGCCTACCGTCCACTTGATCATCCAGGAGAAGTAACGGATCCCTGTACGGCGGGACAGGCTCGAACGGTACTCCGTCTTTTCGACGAAACGCGACCCGACGCAGCAGTCTGCTTGACCTTCGGCCACAGTGCGCACCACCTTCTCCAGATCGGCCGGGTCATGCTGCCCGTCGGCATCGATTTGAGTGGCGATATCGTATCCATTTCTATATGCGAACAAATATCCTGTCTGCACCGCTCCGCCGATCCCCACGTTCACAGGAAGGTCCACCACAAAAGCAAGACCCGTCTCCCGGGCCGTCTGGCTTGTACGGTCTGAAGACCCGTCGTTGATGACGACGATATCCATGTCGGGATGGTGCTTTTTGATTGAGCGGATCACGGAACCGATCGATTTTTCCTCGTTGTATGCAGGTATGATGACCAGCTTTTTCATTTCGTTCCCCCTTTGAGAGACACACTTCCGAACGCGCCATTTAATGGACGCACGACCGTCTACAATTGTTGCGCAAAACAAAAAAAAAGTGAACAGGTAAAATATAGTGACCATTAACGCCAAAAAAAGCGATTGAAACAGTCAAGTGAACCTGGGTTTACGCTTTCACCAATCAGGCCATAGAGGAATAACTCCTCCTTTTATGATACTATTAATCTATTACTACCATAGGGAGGAAAATATGTCCACTAAACCAAGAGCATTCGAGGAGTCTTATCAGGGGGAGAGCGCGGTATGGCTGCAGGCCGGACCTTACGAGGCTGCGGTTCTGCCCGACACCGGCGCTAATCTGATCGCCTTCCGGGATATCGAGAAGCAGTATACCTTTTTGAAGGAGCCTTTGGCGGACGAAATGGAAGCGTTTAAGAACAACCCGATCATCAACGGCATTCCGGTGCTGTTTCCGCCCAACCGTTATGAAGACGGCAAATTCCCCTGGAACGGCAAAACCTACGAATTCCCGGTGAACGAAAAGAGCACGGGAAACCATCTGCACGGATTTTTGCACAACATTCCCTGGGAGGTCGAATCCTTCGGGGCCGATGAGACGGAAAGCCGGGTCACGCTGGTGCTGCATATACGTGAAGGCCATCCGGTGTACAGCTATTTCCCGCACACTTTCACGGTAAGGCTTCGCTATACGTTGAGCGGGCAAGGACTGTTTCAGCATGTGACCGTGCGCAATAAAGGCAAAGACCGCATGCCCTGCCTGCTCGCGTTCCACACCTCCATTAACGCGCCTTTCGTTTCCGGCGGATCCGCTTCGGATTACCGTTTCCGTATGACGATCGGCGAACGCTGGGAGCTTGACGAACGGATGCTGCCCACGGGAAAATATCAACCGCTCAAACAGGAAGAAGAGCTCATGCGCGGACAGGGCGTCTCGCCTTTCTTCGAGCCGATGGACAACCATTATACTTCCCGGCCGCAGGACGGCCGCAACCGGATGGAATTGACCGACTCGCGCAACGGGGTTACTCTCGTTTACGATGTCGGCACGGCTTACAAGCAATGGATGATCTGGAACAATAACGCGACGGAAGGATTCTTTTGCCCGGAGCCGCAAGTGAACCTGGTGAATGCTCCTAATATGGACCTCCCAGCCGAACAGATCGGCCTGATTGGCCTGGAGCCCGGGGAAATTTGGGAAGAAACCAGCCGGCTCTACATCAAATAATTCATCCGGCTGGTCACTGGTGCCTGGCTGATTGGCATGATGGCCCGGCCAGCCAGCCCTGAGAATGCTTGCATGGATTGGGCCGGTTCGCACTCATGGCCCTCGGGATTGCCGGCAGGCAGCGCCGGGGGCTTTATGCTGCGGAATGGCGGCAAAGTTCTCCAATTAGGGGGCTTAAGAGATACCGCCCTTCTAATCCTTAAGGCTATACCAGCTTTCGTAGTCGTGGACTGCATATCCCTTGAAAGAGGCGCGGCCATGGATCGTACCGATGACTTTATCCATCTCCCGCAGCATCAAAGCCTGTCCATAGGGATAAAAGGTGATGGGCCCTTCGCTGCTCGGCCGTGTTTCGACGGCGATGATAATGCTTCCGCCTTGTTTCTCCGCTGCGTTCAGTTCATTCTCCACGATGCTGATAATATCGGCTGCATTGTCACGGTAAGCCATCAGGGTGACCTGGTCCAGCCTGCGGATCATCCAGTCGGACAAAGGGATTTGTGCGCCGTTCCCGTCGGATACTTTCAACATTTCCAGCCAGAACGGCAGCTGAGCACCAGCAGTCAAGCCGGGGGCGCCTGTTTTCACTTCTTTGACGAAAGTGTCTACCGTATCTCTCCATAAGCCCAGCATCCTGTCTGTGTCCTGCTGCCACACAGGCAAAATGTACGGCTCTACGTCCAGACAGATTCCTTTAAGCTGCCGGTTGACCGCAGCGCCTGCATTATAGGTTTTAACCCAGTCGACAAGCTTGTCCATTTTATTCCGGTTCTCCGGCAAAATCCAGTCGGGCGCTCCGCCCAAAGCGTGGACTTCCATGCCAAGCGTGCCGGCTTCCTCGATAAAGCTGCCGTAATCCTGCGGGGCAACATCCGGATCCATCTGCAGGTAAACGAGATTGACGCCGTTTTTATGAAGAAACTGAAACACTTCGGCTTTATTATTCAGAAGCTGGCCGGTATTCCATAAATAAGTGGCTTTATACATCGGTTTCTCTTGAGTGAGGTATGTCTTCACATACCCTGGCATCTCCTTCATCGCCAAATCAAGCAGCGCAGCCATTTCTTGACGGCTCATCGGTTCCTTGGGACGGTAGGACCATACGCCGGAAGCCATCTTAACGTCCGCTCCGTACCATTTATGGGAAATCACGCTGCTGACCGCTTCCAGCGCCCAGGTGTCGGGCTTTTCCTTAAAGCTCGAGCTTGTGTCGGGATACAGCCCTTGTTTACGGGCATATCTCCAGACCATGGCGGCGGCCTCCTGCCTGGTGACGGGTTGATCCGGCAAAAATGCCGTTTCCGTTGCACCGTCCACGATACCCGCTTCATAAGCGGCACGTATATACACAGAGCCCCAATGGCCCCCGATATCCGTAAACGGAACCCGGCCCCCATTGTCGTTCAACCGAAAAGCACCCGCCGCAAATTTGGCAAACTGCGCCCGGCTCATGGCCTGTTCGGGACCGAATAACCCGTCAGCAATGCCGTCCGCGATCCCCAGCTTCTTTAACTCTTCAATATAGGGAAGATAAGGACTTGTTCCCGGTATGTCCGTAAAATCCGCAGCAGACGCAATTACATTTGACCAGATGAACGCATTAATGACGACACACAAAATGATGGAGATTTTTTTCATTCCAGTTCCTTTCCCTGCCACATTTTTAACCGATACCAATTATAATCCATAATTAACGAATAAACCCATGGTAATATCGACCAAAAAAACGTCCTTAGGACAAGAGCGGGAGGCTGATGGAGGATGAGTACGTTTAAACCGGAAATGAATATCAGCACGGCGGAAGCTTTTTTGCAAAAGCTTTTGAACGGGCCGGTTTCCCGTCTCCATCCGATCGAAGGAGGGGAATTGAGCAAAGTTTTCAGCTACAGCCATCAAGACAAGGAATTCGTCATCCATTTTAACGGCAGCGGGGAAGGCTTTGAGAAAGAGCGGTATATACATGAAACGTTCTCATCACAGGGCATACCGGTTCCGAAGGTGCTGGAGGTCGGCAGGGCGGGCGAATTATACTTTTCCATTGCGGAAAAAGCTCCTGGACGGTCGATCGTCAGCTGCCCGCAAAATGAAGTGAAGGAGATTCTGCCCGACCTGGTAAAACAATTCTCTGCAATCAACCGGGTCTCCCTGGGCAAGTCCAAAGGTTACGGGTGGATCCAGCCCTCGGGAGACGGAGTTTATGGCAGCTGGCTGGAATTTCTCGAGTCTTTTTTTCTGAAAGAGCAATCCGGTTTTTGGGAAGGTTGGTATTCGCTGTTTGAGCATAGTTTCCTGGAGCGGGATGTATTCGAGCACTTGTATGCCATCATGATGGACCTCGCCAAATGTTCGCCCGGAGAACGCTATCTCGTGCACGGAGATTTCCACTTGGGGAACATGCTGACGGACGGGCGCACCGTGACCGGCATCGTCGACTGGGAAATGGCCATGTACGGAGACTTTGTGTTCGATTTGGCCACACAGCATCTATGGACCCCTCAGCTGCAAATTCCTCAAATGGTGCGCGATGTTTGGACGAGCGAGGGGCGCGAGATTCCCAAATTCGAAGAAAGGCTGCGATGTGCCCTGCTCTTCAAAGGATTGGACGGCCTCAGGTTCTACGCCAAGAAAGGCGACCGCAATGCCTACGGCATGGTAAAAAGCGAGCTGCTGCGCTGACGGACTGAATACCTGCGGCAATGCAAGCTGATGGCTGAAACAACCCCCTTATTACCCAATAAAACGCAGGCTTAAACATTTTACCAATAATTACATATTCATCAAAAAAGAAAGGTATGGTACGATAAATCTCGAAAAATGCCAAAACTTTGGAAGGATTTCCATGTTTCCAAAGTGCGGGGGAGAGCTTCATGACGCAGCCGCGTCTTTGGGGTGAATCGCTTTAGCGAAGGGATGTATCCTCATCCCAAACCCGACAACTAACCTCGCAGGCCCATTAAAAGGAGGAGCAACATGAAACGGTTCACCAGGAAAACTTTTTTTACTCTGGCATTAGGTCTATCGATCGCAAGCATTGCGACACCCGCATTCGCAGCAACTTACCAGGTTCAGCCCGACGATACTATGTGGAAAATTGCAACAGCCAAAAATATTCCGCTGGAGTCGATACAAAAGGCTAATCCGGGAGTAGATCCATTGAACCTGCAGACAGGGCAAACCCTGAACCTTCCCGATGTCCGCTACACGATTCAGGAGGGAGATACGTACTGGATTATTGCGAACAAGCTGAAGCTTCCTTTAAAAGAGCTGATGGCCGCCAATCCGAAACTCGATCCTCTGAATTTATACCCCGGCTTAGTGTTGACCCTGCCTTCCGCAGCCCCCGTTAAGGCGAACACTGTTCAGGCCAGTCAAGCATCAACGTCCGCAAATATCATTTCGGCATCTGCGAATACCGTGAATGTTTCCGGACAAGCCCTGCCTTATAAGAAGATTATGTCGATGACGGCCTCCGCTTATTCGGATTCCCCTGAAGAGAACGGATGGGGAGCTGTCGATTATTATGGCAACCCGCTGAAGCTGGGAACCATTGCTGTCGATCCTGCCGTCATCCCGATGGGATCCAAAGTTTTTATTACCGGCTATAACTTCAAAAACTTGCCTGACGGCGGGCTGGTTGCCTACGCTACGGATCAGGGAAGCGCGATTAAAGGAAACCGCATTGATATTTTCATTCCCGGTCATAGAGATATGGTAGCCAATTTTGGTTTCCAGGACGTGCAGCTGTATGTGCTGCAGTAAATAACAAAAGAGTGTTCCGGCTTTGTGGCCGGCGCGCTCTTTTTTTCTTCGATGGAAAGGATTTAGACAAATACCGAGATTGGATAGCTATTAGGAAATCCGTATTTTCTCTTGCAATAAGGAAAATTATAGTTTATTTTTCAAGTAGTTCCAATTATAAACGATTTAAAAGAGCGATTGCAATTGGAATGGGAGGCATGCAGATAAATTAGACAAATTTAGAATTTCAACTCACTTTGGAACAGGCTCAGCTGGAGTTGGATTATTCTTACACCGTTTAGCTAATGCCGAACAAAAGATAGGTAACTTTAATTTCACATTGGATAGTATCTTATTAAAGTCCCCATGGAATCCTAGACAAAACTGACTCATTTAAGGGCTTACAGCAGCCACTACATTTCTACTAGTGTACTTTTCGCATGAAATTCATCAGGGGAGATTATCACTATCCTTTGATCGATAATCCAGATTCCATATTATTAACCAGTATTTTCTTTTCCCACACACGGCTCTTCCAACGGATGGCCAGGAGAATCGCCCTGCACCATTCATCGATTGCCATTGTCCACCACAATCCAGTGAGTCCCATATGGAATCGTAGGCAAAGCAGGTATGCCAGAGGTATACCTAATAAGAACGGGAAGATGATTGCCATCAATGCTGAAAATCGGACATCGCCCGATGCTTTTAACGACTGTGTAATGATCAGATTAAAGGTACGTCCTGGTTCGAGAATGATACAAATGAACAAAAGGGTAGTACCCATATTAATTATCTCGGTATTATCTGTAAAAATTCCAAACAAAAACTGTCCCGAAACTGCTGTTTTGTATTAAAACTATGTTCCTGTTCACCCCCAATTAAGAAAAAGGGTATCTCTCGGATACCGCTTCTGGTGTAGTGACTGTGCATACTCGCTGTGCGACAGCCTTCCGACGCATCTTCACCGTCGCTGCTCGCCAGCCCTCCAACAGATCATTACGCTAGTTGCACGCAAGCCCTTAGACGCATCAGTGTCGCTGGCTGGGCGCCAGCCCTCCGACACATCATCATCACCGCTCGCTGCACGCCAGCCTTCTGACACGTCTAACCGCTCGCTGCGCCTGGACTGTAATAGCAGCTATGCCGGCATAGCTATCCACCTGTTTCTTCCAATGCGCTTAAGAATACGCCTCCAAGTCTTTCCTATCATTAGCCTTTCCCCCTTCCCTAACTAAGTTTGACACCTTCGATACGTACAATGATAGTCAGATTATGTAAAATAAACTGTAGGATCAAATAAAGTTATTGTAAAAATGGCAGTCGCCCAATGAGAAAACTCTAGTCTGGTACTAACAGCTGCAATTTGCAATATGATACTGATTATCCTCGCGATCCTCGGTGTGTTTCCATATTGCTCTTGACTGTGGCGTGGATCAAGGTCACATAGATCCTCATTGGTATTGTGTTTCTGCTGTATATGGGCGCAGTCACTTGGGGGATCCCTGCTCCCGCCACCTCTTCCGAACGGAAGCCTTGATTATGTGGACCAGCGGGGTCTATGAAACAATAATAAAAGTGGTAATAGCACTTGACTTACACATTGGATTTCTACATCAATCTTCCACTGGTTTGACCCATACTTTTCTTCGATATCGTGGACAATAGGAGTTGATTAGGGATACGGTTGTTGCAGTTCTTCTATAGTCTAGTCCCATAGTCTGATGGTATCGGTATGAATATATAATCGCAACACAAAACTTGCAGAAATGTAGGATTAAATAAGCTGTCTAATGACAGCCCTTATCCTAAGCCGATTCATCCCATGCCTAAAGGCAAGAGCTTTCTCGGCTAGATTATGTAAATTTGCATTAATCACTTGCTGAGTAACACAATCGTTTACCATCTCATAACACGCAAAGAAGTTTATACCACTGTCTCCCGCTTCAACCGCACCAAAGCCTCCACGTTCCGTGTCGTAATAGAGTGCACGCCGGCGGCAAGAAAGCGCCTCATCTCCGTTTCCTCGTGTACCGTCCATACGTATACCGGAAGGCGATGCCCGGCAGCAGACTGCAGAAGCTCCGGTGCGACTGCGCTGTAATGAATGTTGATGCCAATGCATGCTGCGCTCAAGGCGTCTTCGCAGTTCAGCTTGACCGCTTCACTGTAAGGCAGGGTTTGAAAGTAGAGGTGTTCGGCATTCAGCAGCTTGCGCAGGCGCGGGTTGAGCTGTTGCACGATATGCGCCCGGCCGGCCTCGCAGCCGGACAGAAACACCTGATCAAGCAGTCCGTTCTTTTCCACCAATCTGGAAACAGGCTCGACGCAATCGTCGGATTTCAGGTCGAGATTCATTAGTTTGCCGGACGGCTGAATGAGGGACAGAGCCGATTCCAGCTTGATGATGCGCATCGTTTCTCCCGGCGCGCCGTTGTGGGCCTCTATATCCAGTTCGCTTAATTCGGCGTAAGTCATCTGTGAGATGCTGTACCTGGTTCCATCAGGCAGGCTCACAGCATCATCGTGCGCAAGTACAAGCACACCGTCCCGGGTGATTCGGATATCGTCCTCCACCACATCGGCTCCGTGCTTCAACGCGCTTTCGACTGAACGCAAAGTATTGTCCGGCGTTCCCATACAGCCGGTGTGCGCGGTAATGAGCGGAAATGTTTTCATAGGTCATTCACCTCGTCGGAAGAATAGTGTCAAATAGATTCCCCGAAATAGATCGGGTTCGTCATTGCGGCAAGCAGCAGCGCTCCTCCCGCTTCCTCAAAGCATCGCCAGACTTCGGCCCGGACATACTTCCGGCCTGTGGCCGTAAACTTCTCCTCAAGCGGGACCTCGCTGAGGTCCTGCGCCGCCGTTACCCATTCCCGCTCCAGTCCCCGATCGCTGATCAGGCGCACCCGGTCGCCGGCGCGAACGCCTTTGGCCCGCATGCTCACCGCATGGCCGGCAGGAATCACAGGCACAACGTCGCCTGTCATGTACTCACCGCAGCCGAGCTCCACAAAGGGCCCCTGCGGCCCATAAGCCATACACACCCGGCCTTTTGCTATGCCGGCAAGTATGCCTTGCACCGTCCGGGATTCCGCATAAACGAACGTCGTCGGCGAACCATGCCTCACAAACGGGTCGGGCCGGTGGGTATCGCTTCCTCCCACGGCCACCAACCGGCGGCCTTTCCGCAGCTGCCCGTCCCACCACTGCAGCGCGCGGTTGTTCGACTCCCGCCAAGGGCCGTTCCATACCTCTACCCAATCATGGTCCACAGTAAAGTCCCAAAGCCAAGGACAATAATCGCAGTGCGGATGGTTCAGCACGATACTCGCGCCTCGCTCTCGCGCCGTCCGCAGTCTGCGGTTAACGTCTTCTTGACCGGCCACACGGAAATCGTCCAACGGATCCGCTACTCCCAGCAGATTGGCATGGCCGAAATTCGTCGTGACCTCCATGCCCGGAATCATTACTAGCCCCGTACCACGGGGATAGGCAAAATTTTGACTGCACGTATTATGATCCGTCATCGCAAGAAAATCGCAGCCCAGCCGCTCCATCTCCGCCGCATTCTCCTCCAGCGTGAAGCTCCCGTCACTGTGCACGCTGTGCATATGCAGGTCACCCTTCAGCCAGCGGGGCGATTCCGTCACAAGCTCAACCGTGACCGTCACGGTGCAGCCTTCCTCGGGCACCTGGTACGCGTTGTGCAGCACCGCCCAGCCCCCCGGCTCGAGCCCGCCCGGCAGATACCCGGGAGTCGCCTGCTCCCGGCCGATCCGGAATCCGCTTCGCGCCCCGCCGCTCCAGCCTCTTACCCTGTGCACGTCCCTGACGCCGAGGTCGATCACCGCCTTTGCCTCCCCGTGGGATTGCACTTCATACGAAACATGAAGCTCCTCCACTCCGGCCGGCATTTCAAACGGAATCTCCACATACGATGACTGCTCCTGCCGCTCGATGCGGCGCGTGTACACTGCGGCGGCACCCTTTTTCCCGGAATTATTCATACGCTCTCCTCCCTCTCTGTGCACAAAGCCTGGTGTCTACTCCTTATTCGCTCCCACCATAATGCCTTTGACGAAATATCTTTGCACAAAAGGATAAATGGCGATCAGCGGAAGCAGGGCAATGACAATCCCCGCCATCCGGACATTATTTGTAATTATAAAATTGCTCGACGTGGCGTCGGTATCGATAATCAGCGACTTCAAAGCGATCTGCAGCGTGTATTTGGCATGGTTGTTGATATACAGCAGCGCAGGAGTGAACTGGTTCCAACGGCTGACGAACTCGAACAGCGAGACCGTAGCGAGGCCGGATTTGGCAAGCGGCATATAGATCCGGAAAAAGATCCTGAAATCCCCCGCACCGTCCATTCTCGCAGACTCCGCCATTTCTCCGGGCACCGATTGAAAGAAGTTGCGCATCAGCAGCACGCTGAATCCCGAAATGAGCCCAGAAATAATCAGTGCGTTGAGCGTATTCAGCAGCCCCAATTCCTTGTTGATCACATAAAGAGGAATCATAATCGCCTCGCCCGGCACCATCATGGTCACCAGGATTAGGGAAAGCATCAGCTTTTTGCCCGGCAGCCCCTTCTGCACCAACACGTACCCCGCCAGCGAGCAAAGCAGTACGTGTAGGACCGTGCCGACCGCCGTGACAATCACATTATTCATAAAAGGCACATACAGCTGCATCCGGCTCCACACCGTCGTAAACCCCTGTACCCCGAACTGCTTCGGCCAAAGGACGATCCCCGGCTGCATCGAAGCGAAATTGGTGGAAAAAGCGAGCGCCAGCGTATTGAGAAAAGGAATGATCATCGTCATAATAAGCAGCAGCAGAAAAAGCAGATTGACTGTGTCGAACACCCGGCTCCGCCAACCGGTATAAAGCCCGTATCGCATCATGGAAACCTCATCACTCCTCGTCGTAACGAATCAGCAACCGCACGGCAAACGTCAGAAGGAAAGTGGCCAGAATCACCAAAAATCCTGCAGCCGTCGCAGTCCCGACCTTAAACTCTAACATGCCTTTTTGATACGTATACATCATGACCACATCTACTTTCTTTGCAATAGCGCCATTGCGCATAACCATAATCTGGTCGAACATTCTGAGGATGCCAAGCACATTGAGAATGATCACTACTTTCATCGTCGAAACAAGCTGCGGGAGGGTCACAAAACGGACCAGCTGCCAGCGGTCGGCTCCGTCGATTCTGGCCGCTTCGTACAAAGAGGGATTGATCCCAATAATTGCCGCGAGATACAGGATACAAGTGAAACCCATCTCCTTCCAGACGGAGGTCAGCACCATCACCCATCTTCCGTACGTCTCCACGGACAGGAAGCTGATTGGCTTCGCCGCCCCGAATGCCTTCATAATCTGATTGACGATGCCCGTATCCGGAGAAAGCATCAGAATCCACATGCCCCCGACTACGACCCAGGAAAAAAGATGCGGCAAATAGACGACCATCTGCGTTATTTTTTTGAACCACTTGGCAAACACTTCGTTTAAAGACAGCGCGAGCAAGATAGGCATGACAAAACCGATAACCAGCGTCCCTCCACCGATAACCAGCGTATTCTCAAGCGCGTCCCAGAACGCTTTGTCCTTGAGTACTGACATATAATTATCGAAGCCGACAAAAGGGCGGTTCCCGATCAGCCGGAAATTCTGGAACGAAATGATGAAGCCGCGCACCAAAGGATAATAGGAAAAAACAAGGAAATACGCCATAACGGGCAACATCATCAGGTACAGCATTTTGTATTTCAATACCGCTTTCAGAAGGAGTCACCGCCTTTATTAGAAAATAAGTTTATTGTTTCGGATCCCCGCAAAGTAATAGCGAAAATCCCTCCTCAAGGCATTCCCACTGCAAAAACATGAGACGGGAGCATGTCCGCATTGTCCCCCTTCCCGGCGAGACTTCGCAAACATACTCCCTCCCTTGTGAAAGATCACTTCTTAATCGATCAGTTTATTTGCTTTCAGCTCTTCACGCATTTTTTTCACCGCTTCGGCAGCCGGCATCTGGCCTTGAATCGCCTTGAATGAGTAGTCGTTGATAATCTTTTCGGCGTCTTTCCATTTCGGAGGAGTGAGCTCCAGTGAACCGTATTTGGTGACCAGATCCTGCGCTTCCTGCACACCAGGAAGCTTGCCGAACGGAGGTTGGACGTTTTTGTTGTACCAGAAAGGAACCCCGTGGTCCATGCCGTGATCTTTGCCGGTTTTGGTCAGCTCGTACTTGCCGTCTTTTTCCGTGTAGTCGTTATCCTTGATCCCCAAGCTTCCCAGCATAATGCCGTCCTTCGAGTGCCACCACTCGATAAACTCGAACGCAGTCTTCGGATGTTCCGCATTGTACGGTATCACCCAAACGTCAGGATCTCCGCGCCGCAGCATATTTTTCCCGTCCGGACCGACAGCACCCGGCAGCCCTTTGGCCTCAAAGGCCGTATTAGGATCCTGCTCCTTGCGGGTGTTGTTGAACATGCCGACCCAAGCGTCCCAGTAAGTGATCATGCCCACACGATCCGTGAGAAAGAGGTTGCGCATTTTGCCGGAGTCGTTAGTTGCGAAATTCGGATCGAGGATGCCTTCTTTATACAGCTTTGCAAGCCACTCGTAGACCGGAATGGCGGCGTCCGTGGAGTACGGCACATCCAGCTTTCCGTCCTTTTCCACATAACGCTGCTTCAAGCCTGCGGCGCTGAAAAAGCCCTGCAGCTCATACATTCCCGCGGTCGACAACCCATAAGTGTCCTTTTTGCCGTTGCCGTCCGGATCCTGTTCCGTGAAAGCTTTCAGCACTTTATAATAGTCGTCCAGAGTTTTCGGTTCTTCAAGGTTCAGCTTCTTCAGCCAGTCCTTGCGCACGATCGGCATGGTGCCGCCCTGGAACTTGGTGAATACGCCGTAAATTTTGCCGTCCTTGGTGCGGACCTGGTCCCACTCCTGGGTAGGGATCACGTTCGGATCCTGCAGTGTCTTCGAGTTCTTCACCTGATCCGTCAAAGGCGTCAGAATGCCCTGCTCGATGAATGTGTTCATTCTTTCCTTGCTCGTCTGGATGAGGTCGAACTTCTCGCCGCTTGATATAGCCGTAAGCAGCTTCTGGTCGAAGTCGGAGGCAGGATGGTCCAGCTTTGTTTTAATGCCGGTGAGGCGCTCGATCTCTTTCTCGAAAAGCGTATTCTCGTCAGGCGTCTTGCCCCCGACAACTCCGGCAATGATGTGCAGGGAGCGGTCCTCTTTTTTGGTTGTGTCGGACTGCTGCGCTCCATTAGTCGAATTGCCGCAGCCTGTGAGTACTCCGCCGAACATAACTGAAGCCATTAGGGCGCCCAGCACTTTACGGTTTGTGTTCATGGATAATCCTCCTGTATGTAGTGAACTAAAATCAATTACGGCTTGAATCCCGCACGATAAGCCTCGCGTCAAGGATGCGGCGCTCTACGGCGCCGGTTCCCTTCATCAGCTGCACTAAAAGACCGGCCGCTTCCATACCCAATGCTTCCCCAAACAAATCCACCGTCGTCAGCTTGGGCGCCATTTCCTGCGCCAGACGGGCGTCATTGCTCAGCGCAATAACGGACAGCCGCTCCGGAATCGAAAGGCCAAGCTGCCGGGCCGCATGGTAGACACCAAGCGCCACACGGTCCGTATCCGCAATTACCGCTGTAAAATCCAGACCGCTGTAAGCCTCGTGCAGTGCCATACGGCCATAATCGGTGCTGTTGCTGTGGACGGCCCGTGAATAATGGAGCACAAGCTCCCGGTTAAACGGCACTCCCCGTTCGGCAAAAGCACGCATCAATCCGCTTTCCCGATCCGCCGCAACCGTCATGCCTTGAGAAGCGTTTAAGAACAGTACCTTCGTATGCCCTTGTTCCAGCAGATGCAGACCGACCTCGTAAGCCAACCTTTCGTTATCGTTGTCGACATATGAGATCGTGGAGTCCAAAGGATCGGGCCTGCCGACAAGGACAAGCGGGATCCCCATCTGAGTCAAACGGGCAATTCTCCGGTCTTCCTTGGTCGGATTCATCAGTATGACTCCGTCCACGGGATCGATGGAGAAAGAGACCGGATCGTCATCTTCGGGCAGCGTATCGAGCAGCACCCGATAGCCCTCCTTGGACAGTTCCTTAGTAACCCCGTTGATCATCTGGATCTCAAATCCGGACAGCGCGCCGTCCTTGGACAGCGGCATCTTCAAGCCGGCGATCATTGTTTTGCGAATGGCCAAGCTGCGCGCCAAATGGTTGGGGTAATATCCCAGCTCCCGCGCCACCTCAAGAACCCGTTCCGTCACCTCCCGGCTGATCGGTCTCTTCCTGCTGAACACACTGGAAACCGTCCCTTTGGACACGCCGGCCGCTTTCGCGACATCATCTATTCTGGCCATCGTGTCCCTCCTGCCGCTTGCTTTTTCAATTCATTAAACCGGTTTAACGATCTTTCTGTTACCCATTATAAAACTCGCCCAATCGACCTATCGACCGCTTTTCGTTAACTGCACGTAAAGGTTTTATTAAGATGAAAACACAAAGTAACCCCGCTGACCTCCATCAAAGGCGGAAAAGGATGGGGATGGAAAGAAATCGTTCTCCACGAAGATAGCAAAGAAGAATGATTTAAGGGAGCTTGTTGCAGTTGTCCTTGAATTAACCATGCTTAAAGGAGTGAAAACCCAGGTCATTATGACGACACATAGCCCCTATTTCCTAGATGAATATATCCATAACCCAGAATCGGTATATGTGATGGAGAAGGGTGGGTAATGTGAAGGGAGCAAGTGTAATCCGATTAGAAGAGAGGAAAGATCTTGAACTAGCCAAGGAACTGTACTCCCAATCGCTAGGCGTGCTGAGGTATACTGGCTTAATTTCTAGGAAAAAAAGATCAAGGAAGCGTACAACTTTAAACTTAATACTTCTCTTAAAAAAACAAAAATACACCAGCGCGGACTTGGTAAAATTGGAAGTAGCCTGCAACCAAAAATACCAAGACGCTAGGTGCATTTTCATGGTCTTGCATTTAGAAATCCTACTGTACCATTCGGTAACTAATTAACCTCTTTTACCCTACCGAGCCTTCGCCTCTTTCAACTCCCGCAAAGCCGACTGCACTTCAACCTTAACCTTCTCATCGTCATACGCGCCGTTCAGCGTGCGGTGCGCCCGCTCGCTGGCTTCGGCTCCGGCTTCCATCCGCCATACTCTCGCTTCCAGCCTCGAGCATTCTTTCAGCAGCCTGTCGGCTGAGAAAGATCGCAGCGACGCGTTGGTCTCTTGTATCGTACGGGCCGCGTTCAGTCTGGAAGTAAGGACGAGCTCCTTATACTGCAGTTCGGCGTGAGCCTCTTTGAGCTTTTTGAACTGCTCGGTCAATGTAGTGACCTGGCTTTGAAGCGCTTCACGTTGGCTTTGATAAGCAACCAGCCTTTTTTCATGGCTGATCCGGTCCTGCAGTGCCATCTCGGCAATGTTGTCTTCCTCGCGGTCGACCGCAAGCTCTGCTTGACGGGTACGCTTCGCGATAGTTTTCTCGGTCTCGCCGATCAGCGCGTCCAGCTTTCTTTCCGCAAACAGCTGATTGGCCAGCGCTTCCTGCGCCTTTGCCATCTGCTCCTCGAGCTCCCGTGTGTAAAGCTTCAGCATGCTGACGGGATCTTCCGCCTTATCCAGCAGATTGTGTATATCCGCGGTGACAATATTTTGCATACGTTTAAAAATTCCCATTTTCTATTCCCCCTTATGGTTTGACTCATTCTTCTCAGATTCGTTGCCTGCCTTGTTGGCCTTCTGTTCCCACTCGTCAAGAAAATCCGGATATGTTTTCGCCTCGTAAAAATAAGGCGCATCCACCGCTGCCGACTCACCGCTGTTACGGGTCAATTTATAAATGAAATAAGCCATCAAAGCGAGCACCGGAAGAGCGATCACGATCGGAAGCAGTGTAACCACGCCTGCGGCAGTAAGCAGTATGCCGGTCCATTTGCGGAATTCCGACCGGCCGGATATTCTCCAGAGGAACAGTCCCAGCAGCAGAAGGCCTATTTGCGCAGCGACCGCTATGATTCCGGCACCTTCTTCATGTTGTCCATAGTGTCCCATCTCCGCGTGAACATTTTCTCTGTATCCCTGGTGACCGTGTCTAAACATCTCTGCGGTGCTGTGGCCCTCGTCCAAGGCTCCGTATTGCCGGGCCATTTCCCCTGTATGCGAATGCACTTCAGCCATATTCATAACCACTAACAGCACTGCACCGCAGATTAAAAAAAGCAGCCCGGCCAGCATCCATCTTTTATACCTTCCATTCATCTCTTTCACCTCCTTGCCGTGTAAATGGCTTGTCCTTACAAAACCAAATGTACGGCAGAATGGTGAAATGACGGTGAAAAGGCAACTGTGTTTTTCGACGCGCAATACTTCTTTTTTTCCCCACAGCAATGCCGCGGCTACAATACTTATGACGGATCCCTGTTTGTCAATTTGTGTCCTTCTTGTCCTTCACTGCAATGCCGCAGATTCAGCTGCTTGCTGCAGAGGCACGGTGACGGTAAAAAGGCTGCCCCGCGCCGGAGCTCCGGTGACTGAGATCCTGCCCCTGTGCGCCTCTACAATCCATTTCGCGATCGCCAGCCCCAGACCGTGCCCTCCCTGGTCGCGGGAACGGGATTTGTCCGCCCGATAAAACCGGTCGAAAATTCTCTCACGGTCCTCCGGAGCAATCCCCGGCCCCGAATCCTCCACCGACATGTGCAGGACGGGACGTTTTTCGGCGTTTACAACGGCAAGCCCAATCTTCACTTCCCCGTTTTCCGGCGTGTACTTGATCGCATTATCCAGCAAAATGTACAGCACTTGGTTCAGCTTCCCGAAATCGGCACGCACCATAACCTTCTTGGGAGCGCGCAGCTGCATAGAGATTTCTTTGGATGCGGCAAGAGCTGCCATGGACTGCAGGGTCTTTTCGGCGTGAGGCCGGAAGTCGCCCGTTTCCATTGCAAGCTCCAGCTTGCCGGAATCGGATCGGGCCAGCAGCAGAAGGTCTCCGACCAGCTTGGCCATACGCTTCACCTCATCCTTCATGTTGGAGAGCAGCCCTCGGGAGAACTCGTCCCGCCCCTCTTCTTCCATTTCAAGCGTATTGATCGAGGACAGCAGTACGCTGAGCGGCGTCCGAAGTTCATGCGACGCGTCTGCGACGAATTCACGCTGCCGTGTATAGGACCGGACAATCGGGATCATGGCCTTGCGCGACATAAAACGGCCGACCCACAACGCAGCCACCGAGAAAATCACAGCCAATCCCACCAGAATGATCAGCAGCCACTGAAACAATCTGGAAGTGGAAGAAATATTATTGCCGACATAGAGAGTGCCTGCCAACTGTTCGCCGATCATGATCGGACGGGCGGTCATAATGAATTGGATATCCTGCTTGTCCGGCGGCCCCAATCTTCTGCCGTCCTCCTCATTCCCGCGGCCGCCTAACTTCAGAGTCCCGAATTGAAACTCACTGCGGTCAGGCTCCCACTGCTGAACAAGGTGCAGAAGCTCCGGACGCTGCCTGCCGAAGATTTCCGCGCCTCCGATCAATTGGCCGTCAGGGCCCAGCACATAATAAAACAGCTGATTGTTTCCCGTGATCACAAGATTCGGATCGTCCACTTCGAAGTGGTTCCTTCCCTTGGTATGTGTCCAATAATCACGGATAACGTTAGCTTCCTGATCGGCCAGCATGCGTATATCGTCCTTCTGCTGGTTCGAGACGACCGTGTGAAGCAGCAAATACACAATTATGATGAACAGGAACAAAAAAACCGTCAGCAGCCCGGTGTACAGAAGCGTCAGCCGGTTTTGCGTACGTATGAATAAATCTTTGGCGAGCCCTCGCCGAATACGGGAAACCATATTAAATTTCAAGTTTATATCCCACCCCGCGAATGCTTTTGATCAAATCTTGTTTGCCGTAGCCGATCAGCTTTTTGCGCAGCAGTTTGACCGTGGCGTCGACGATTTTGGCCGATACTTCCGAATCCAGCCCCCATACCCGGTCGAGAATAAGCTCACGCGGCAAAGCATGTCCTTTATTCTGCACTAGCAGGTCAAGAAGATGAAACTCCCGCGGGCTTAATTCCGTTTTGTGCCCTTGGCGGCTGATCGTATGGCTGCTTCGATGCAGCACTAGATCTTCGATATGTACCTCTTCTTCTATAATGGGGGCATAATTCCGGCGGCTCAAAGCCCTCAGTCTGGCCCACAGCTCCTCAAATTCAAAAGGCTTCACCAAATAATCGTCCGCCCCGGATTCGAGCCCCACCACCCGCTCGTCCAGAGCGTCTTTCGCCGTCAGCAGCAGAGTGGCCCCCGAGTAACCTTCTTTGCGCAAACGGCGGCACACGCCGACCCCTTCGCATCCGGGCATCATCCAGTCCAGAATGACCACGTCATAATGGGCCGCGACCGTATAATCATAGGCGTCTTCGCCGTCGGTGACCCAATCCACCGTGTTTACGCCCTTTTTCTTCAGCATGTGCACCATCAATTCTCCCAACCGCTTATCATCTTCCGCGAGCAGTATATTCATGCAACATCAGTCTCCTTTTATATGGGGCTCCCCGCAAACTATCCCGGCATCAGCTTCGCAGTTATACGTAATTTTCTGGGCTTAGTTGGCAAGTTTGTTGCACCATTATACCGGCCCCGGATGAAAAGAACATAAAGACAACCTTTAAATAGAATTAATTTTCCCTTGGCAAAATTGTTCTGCATTCCCGTGCGCTTTTCACCGTATTTTCACCAAACCGGGCTATATTGATGGTGCAGCCGTGAAACAAACCAAATTATTAGAGGAGTGATGTAAAATGAACAAAAAATTGCTGCCTATCGCATTAGGTCTGACACTCGCTATGTCCGGTTCCGTTTTTGCCCAATCGAACACGAATACTGCCCCACCTGCTGCCGGAACACAGTCCGCTTCAAATGCAGCCCAGGACCAGGGCCCAAAAGGCCGCCATCACGGCGAAGGCTTCAAACACGACGAACAGCAAAATGCACAGCTGCTTTCACTGCTGAAAATTGACTCTGTGAAGCTGAAGGAACAGCTGAAGGCCGGAAAATCTCTCGCAGATCTCGCGGCTGACGCAGGAATTGACAAGCAGCAGGTGATTGATCTGCTCGTGAGCCAGGAAACGACTGAAACAGATGATGCGATGAAAGCCGGTAAAATCACTCAAGCGCAGGCCGATCAAAAGAAAGCCAACCTTGTGGACCATATCACCAAGGAAGTGGATCAAAAGGGATTCGCCGGACGGGGTGAATTTGGACGAGAAGGCCGCGAAGGGAAAGGTAATTTAAATGAAGCAGCCTCCATCCTAGGAATGACTCAGCAGGATCTGCTTATGCAGCTGAAGGCTGGTAAAACCTTGTCCCAAATCGGACAGGATAAAGGAGTCAGTGAAGATCAATTGGTAAACTCACTGCTGGATAAAGAAAAAGCGCGGATCCAGAAGCAGGTAACCACCGTTTGGAAAGACAAGCAGGCGAACGATCCGAAAGCGGCGGATGGAGAAACCGTGGACGGCGCTCAATAACCTATACTTAAAAAAGAAGGCTGTTGCTCAAGAAGATGAATTTTCTTGAGCAACAGCCTTCTTATATTTTTACTGGAACAATGGCCCGCTAAACATCACAATACCCCCACCGGGTCCTTTTCCAGCGCCTCTTTGATCTGATTGATCCGGCCCCGGGTATATTCATACCCTTTTTCGACACAGTTGCCCAGCTTGGAAAAATCGAACACTCCCACCGAGCCGACCTCCGGCTTCAGGACGATATTCGCCTGCATTGTATTGTGTTTGGCTTTAATCGCCAGGTTGATGGTCACCGTCCGGGCTATAATCGACCTTAAAGAGTCGAACGGCATATCAACCGGATCGGGGCACACAAGATCCACCGCAATCACCTGCTCCGCGCCCAAAGCGCGCACCGCGGCAACCGGGCAATTGTCCATAAGTCCTCCGTCAATAAGCACCCTGTCCCCGAACACAAACGGTTTGAACAGAACCGGTATCGACAAGCTGGCCCTTACGGCATCGGCCACTCCGATCTCTGGTATGATATCCACATCTTCGCAATCATATTTTAAAGGCCTTGAGACGAATAATACCTGCTTTGCGTGCCTTAAATCCGTAGCGGTGATACAGACCGGAAGTTTCAAATCGGTCATCTGAGCATGTCCGGTTTTGCCCGCGATGAAAGCCCGGATTCGTTCCCCTTTGATAAACCCTTTGATTTTACTGCCGAAATTAACAAATCTCGAGATAAAATTGATATAGTCGTAATCGAGGTATTTATTGCTGAAGGCCGGAATAAACTCCATTAACTCGGATGAGGTGTAGCCGTACGAATACAACGCGGCGACCATCGCACCGGAGCTTGCGCCCGCAATGTAATCGATCCGGATCCCGGCCTCCTCGAGTGCGGATAATACTCCAATGTGGGCGGTTCCCGCCACTCCGCCTCCCCCTAATGCTATACCTATTGTACCCATCCCAACAAACCTTTCTGTACCGTTATCTGATTAAGATGCTCAAAAACGATCCCGGCCATTCCCGAATATACAAAAAATTAACATTCCAATAACACCGTGTTAAACCTAGAAAGCTACAATGAATTTGCAATAACTTAATTTTAGTATACCTGTATATCTGTTATGGAAAGGTGAGTGACCCGATGAGCAAACCTGCCGAAATTTTGAAGCAGCAGCAGAACCCCCTTGTGGTGAGGCTTGCAGAGCGCACGGATGAAATAGAGCAGGCGTTTCGGCTGCGCTATGAGGTGTTTGTGGAAGAGGAAGGAAATACGAACTTGATCACGGACACCGGATTGGAGCGCGACGCTTACGATGAATACTGCGACCATCTTATCGTTGAAGATTTAAACGCGGGCAGGGTCGTTGGAACATATCGATTGCTTCCGGGGCGCAGAGCTCTGCAAAACGGAGGCTTTTATTCGGAGACCGAATTTGATCTGACGTCTTTTTCCGGCAGCAAATGGAACAGCCTGGAGCTCGGCCGAAGCTGTGTTGCAAGCGATTACCGGAACGGCAGGGCCATCCAGATGCTGTGGGAAGGGATTGCGGATTATATACGCAAAGAAGGATACCGCTATTTGATCGGCTGCGCGAGCCTCCATTCCAGCGGCACACAGGAGACGAACGAGGTTTACAGCATGCTGGCAAAGAGCGGAATGATCACGGACCGCTTCGGCATCCGGCCGCTTGACACTCACCGGGTGCAAGGCTTAAGCCTGCTCCCTATGGACTTGAACGAGAAAGAAATGTACCGCAGGCTTCCTCCCCTGTTAAAAGGATACTGCTGGCTGGGAGCGGAAATCGGCGGGGAGCCGGCATATGACCCTGCGTTCGATACGACCGACTTTTTTATCGTGTTGGAAGCCGACAAAATAGCCGGTAAATATAAGCGGCGTTTTCTTGGAAAAGAAGCATGACCGAGGACGGGGGATAAGGTTGTACGACTGGATCGGAAAAATGACGGAAAGCGAACGTCTGTTAAAATGGGTGCGTCTGCTGATTCCACGGCCCGTTGTGCTCATGGCCTGTTTTATTATAAGCCGGGTGATGCTTCTATGCGCCGGTAAACTTAAGGCACGGGTGATGGATAACATGCAGGAGACGCTGAAGAGCCTGGACCATGACGACGTTCGCCGCGGCACCAGGAATTACTTTTTCAACCTTTGTGCGACCATGTATGAACTTCTTATCGATTCTCCCGCCGCGCAGCCTAATAAATCGAAGCCAAGGTTCACATCGGAAGGGGAAGCCTTTCTGAAACAAGCGTTAAGCCAAGGAAAAGGCGCGATCATCTTCACGCCGCATACCGGCAACTTCTTCTATTACTACTGGCATTTATCGCAAAAATTTCGCTGCATGACGGTTGCAACCGCGCAAAGCCAGGAGCTCCGGCCCATCTACTTGAGGTTTGAGCAGATGGGCTGTAAAGGACTCGATTACGATATCACGCCTCCACTGCAGATGATGCGCAAACTGCGCGGGCACCTGCAGGAAAATGGAGTCGTCTTACTGCTTGGCGATTTCTATCGCCCCAATTTCCCGCCGTCCACGTTATTCGGCAAGCCCACACGGAGTCCCATGGGAGCCGCAGTGTTGGCTTTGGAGCAGCAGGCGCCTGTCATTCCATTTTACGGCTGCCGAAGCGACGGCTTTAATCACAAGCTGGTATTCGGCAAACCGCTGCATCTGCACGAAGAGTTCGAACGCCATCAAAGATCCGAGGCGACAAACAGGCTGAACAAAACCTTGGAAGATGCGATAGCTCTGGTGCCGGATCAATGGTTTTACTGGTTCAACGCGGAGGAACGGTGGCAGCCCGAGGGCGGCGGGAAAGAACTGGCAGAGGATCAGGACACTGTGTGGCTTAAAAAAGATACGGTTCAGTTTTGATACTCGCTCATGAACAATAAGGAGGAGATCGTGATGGACACAGCGAGTCATTTGGTGCTCGGCGCGACGCTGGCTGGACTGGCGTATGTCGACCCTGCCCTGGTACAAGATCCGAATTTGGCGAATGCCGTGCTTACGGGGACTTTAATCGGATCGCATGCCCCGGATTTTGACACTGTGTTGAGGGTAAAAGGTTTTGCGGCCTATATCCAATATCATCGGGGGATTACTCATTCCATCCCCGCCTTGTTTATATGGCCCGCCCTCATTGCCCTGCCGCTTGGTTTCGGATTTGGCGTGCTGCAGCATTGGTTTGTTTTATATTTATGGATCTTCCTCTCGGTTGTTCTGCATGTGCTGCTCGATACGCTCAACTCTTACGGAGTGCAAAGCACCCGTCCGTTTTCAGCGCAATGGGTCCATCTGGATATCCTCGCGATTTTTGAGCCCTTCTTGTTTGTGCTGCATTGTGCAGGATTAGTGCTCTGGTTCTTATACGGATATAATCCGGCTGTTATATTTCCTTGGATCTACGGGATCAGCTTTTGTTATATCCTGCTCAGGTCATGGCAGCATTATGTTCTGGTCAACCGGGTGGCAAAGGAGCTTCAGATATCGGGCATTTGTCATGTCCTCCCAAGCTTCCATTGGTTCCATTGGCAGTTCGTGATCGAATCGGAGGATTGCTTTTATACGGGCAAAATCATTCATAGGCAGATCCAGCTGGAAGCCTCGTACCCTAAGGAAGAGAAGAATACAATTATCCTCGCTACGATGGGAATTGACGGGGTCCGGGCTTTCCTCAGATTCGCGCAGCGCATCCATGTCACCTGCAAGGAAGTAGCGGACGGCTATGAAGTGAGCTGGAGCGACGTCCGTTTCAGCTATGGGCGCAAGCTTCCCTTCGGTGTCGACGTGCGGCTTGACCGGGAGATGAATGTCATTTCCGAGCGAATCGGATGGCGCAAGAAATCGTGGGAACCGCCGTTTGTGTGAGGGAGAAGAAGCGTCCCCATTCCCCTGTTCTCTTTCACTTGTGCTCTTCTCGCTATATCTCTGAAGGAGCTTATTCTTGGAAAATTGCACATCGATCTTTCATTGTGAGGCTATGGGCGTTATACTTGACGGAGAGCAGATACAACGAGAATTCACGAGTAAGCCCTGCGAGATAAGACAACACAATGGTCGGACTGTCATCTCGAGAGTTCACGAAAGAAGTCTTGCGGGATCAGCGAAAGCAATTAACGCCTTGTCGGGGCGTTATTCTTGTTTTTCTTGCTGCTTTTCCAACTACCGGCCATTTTTAAAGGAGTAACCTACCCTATGTCCAGCTTTAAAACCTACCTTACGTTTGTAAAGCCCTACTGGAGGCTTGTGCTGATAACCGTCATCATCGGAATGATCAAATTCGGGATCCCGCTTACATTGCCAGTGATTATGAAATATGTGGTCGATGATTTACTGCTCGGTCCAATGCCCGCCGCAGTCAAGACGCAAAAGCTGGCTTACGTGATGCTGGGTGCCTTTGCGCTGTTTGTAGTGGTGAGGGCCCCTATCGAGTACATGAGGCAATATTTTGCCCAGCTGACGACGAGCAGAATTCTTTATGATCTGCGCAACCGGCTGTACGAGCATATCCAAAAGCTGTCTCTGAGGTACTATCACAATCATAAAACGGGTGAAATCATCTCCCGGATGATCAACGATGCGGAGCAAACGAAAAGCATAGTCGAAACCGGCATGATGAATGTCTGGCTTGATTTATTTACCTTGTCGATTGCCGTCGGCTTTATGTTCCATATGGATTTTGGATTAACGCTGGCGGCCCTGGCTGTTTTCCCCTTTTATGCTTTCTCCGTCAAGAAGCTGTACAGGAATTTGAAGAAACTGTCCAAGTCAAGGTCTCAGGCACTAGCGGAAATGCAGGGATATCTTTATGAACGGGTGAACGGAATTCCGGTGATCAAGAGCTTTACGCTGGAAAAAGTGGAAAGAGAAAGGTTCGGCGAGAAAAACGGCAATTTCCTGAAAAAAGCGCTGGCTTTGACCAAATGGAATGCCCGGACCAATGCGGTTATCAACACGCTGACAGATGTAGCTCCTTTATTGGTTTTGTCCTATGGCGGTTACCAGGTGATCCAGGGGCACCTCACTTTAGGTGCATTTGTCGCCTTTTTCGCTTATTTGGACCGTCTGTACAGTCCGCTTCGCCGCATCGTCAACTCTTCCAACGAGCTGACGCAAGCCGGGGCCTCGCTGGAGCGTGTCATTGAGTTTTTGAACGAGCCTTACGATATTTCGGATGCCCCGCACGCCAAGCGCGTGAACGAAGTAAAAGGCGAAATTGAGTTTGATCGTGTCTATTTTAAATATCAAGGTTCGGAAGACTGGGTATTAAGAGATATACGGCTAAACATCCAGGCGGGAGAGACGGTGGCTTTTGTGGGAATGAGCGGCGGGGGGAAATCCTCCCTGATCAGCCTGATCCCGCGCTTTTACGATATCCAGCAGGGAAGGATTCTATTGGATGGGACAGATATAAAGGACATAACAATCAAAAGCTTGAGAAACCAGATCGGCATGGTGCTCCAGGATAATATTTTATTTAGCGGCAGCGTGCGTGAGAATATCCTGTTTGGAAAGCCCGGCGCTTCGGAGGAAGAGATCATTCGCGCGGCGATAGCGGCTAATGCGCACGATTTTATCGAGAGCCTGCCGAATGGGTACGATACCGAGATCGGTGAACGGGGCGTCAAGCTGTCCGGCGGACAGAAACAGAGGATGGCTATAGCGAGAGTATTCCTTAAAGATCCCAGGATCCTTGTACTCGACGAGGCCACTTCTGCCCTGGATCTGGAGTCTGAGCACTTGATCCAGGAATCTCTGGAAAAGCTGGCTAAAGACAGAACCACTCTCATTGTCGCACACAGGCTTTCCACCGTTACCCATGCCGACCGGATCGTACTCATCGAGAACGGGGAGATCAAAGAAACAGGCACCCATGAACAATTGATGAGGCTGGATGGGGCTTACGCCCGGTTATTCAATGTGCAGAATTTGAAAGAAATTGCAGAGTATTAAATATCTTCTTTTGAATACTAATCGAATAACCTGTATAATAAAGATATTTTATACTGCAAAAATGTTGTGGGGTGAGTCCATTGGGAAATTGACGGTGAAATGGTCCAAACTTAAACTGGGAGCGCCGTAATCCGGATTTTACATTTAAAGGAGGTGTACCTGTCCAGCCGCGTGGCTCGGATAGGGATATTATTGAGTAACGACCCGTTACCCATTTGGTTAAATCTTGTTATTGTTCTGGTTCTTGTACTGCTGAACGCTTTCTTCGTCGCCGCGGAATTCGCTTTGGTTAAGGTAAGGAGCAGCCGCATCGATTCGCTCGCAGAGGAAGGACACCGCAACGCGAAATACACCAAGAAAATATTAAACAATCTGGACGCCTATTTATCCGCCTGCCAGCTCGGCATCACGCTCGCTTCCCTTGGTTTGGGATGGATCGGCGAGCCCACTGTCTCCAAAATGCTGGAGCCTCTTTTTATCAAGATGGGATTGAGTGATGTATGGCTTCATTCGGTTTCCTTTTTAGTCGGCTTCATTCTTATTACTATATTCCATATCACCTTAGGGGAACAATTTCCCAAAACGTACGCGATTCGAAAAGCGGAGAATGTATCGATGTTGTCGGCGGCTCCGATGGTGCTTCTGTATAGAATCATGTATCCGTTTATCTGGATGCTGAACGGTTTGTCCCACTGGATGCTGCGCTTATCCGGAATCGAGCCGGCGGCAGAGCATGATCAAGCCCATACGGAGGAAGAAATCCGGATTTTAATGAAGGAAAGCAACAGGAGCGGTTTCATTGACAATAATGAATTGAAGCTTGTTGATAATATATTTAACTTTGCGGATACTACGGCTAGAGAAGTTATGATTCCGCGGACAGAAATGGTTTGTTTATACGCGAACAGCAGCTATGAAGAACAGCGCCAGGCCGCTTTAGATGAAATGCATACGAGATTTCCGATTTGTGAAACGGATAAAGACAGCATCATCGGTTTTGTCCATATCAAAGACCTTTTGAAATACACCGATCTTGAGGATATTAGAACCATTATAAGACCGATACTGAATGTACCGGAATCTATGCAGATCAGCGAACTGCTGAAGGTTATGCAGAAGAAGAAGTCACAGATGGCTATTTTGATCGATGAGTACGGAGGCACTTCAGGCCTGGTCACGGTCGAGGATATTATCGAGGAAATTGTGGGGGAAATACAGGACGAATTTGACGAAGAACGCGCAAGCATTGAAAAATTGCCTGATGATACTTATTCCATTGACGGCTTGCTGCTGATTGATACTGTAAACGAACATTTTGGACTTGAGATAGATACGGAAGATTACGACACGATTGGCGGTTGGATGTATTCGAAAGTAGAGATTCCTCCAAGCAAAGGACAGCAAGTGAAGTGCAGCGAGGATTTTGAATTGGTTGTCGAGGAAACGGACAATTTGCGGATATCCAGGGTAAGGCTTCGTAAATTGCAGAAAAAACAGACGTTGGAACCGGTTGAACAATAAACGAGAGGAGCTTGGGAAGGCAGCTTTCCGGGCTCTTTTTTTTTGTGCACACGAAAAAGCCTGCTCTTGACACATCGGCAAGAACAGGCCAATTGGGTTGGTTTAAAGTTTCACAACGTTCTCCGCTTGCGGACCGCGTTGGCCTTGTACGACATCAAATTGTACACGTTGGCCTTCATCCAACGATTTGAAGCCTTCACCCTGGATGGCAGAGAAGTGGACAAACACATCCTCGCCGCCCTCTCTTTCGATAAAGCCAAACCCTTTTTCCGCGTTAAACCATTTCACTGTTCCTGTTTCCATTAATAAACAACCTCCAGAATTTAAATATACCTATGCCAGATTGTAGTTTAGCACACCTATTATTTATACCCATATATAAGGAAAGTTAAACAGCCGCAAATCATATTGTGCAAAAATGTTGATAGGACTCCCGTTTTTTTGTCCGGTGTGCACATGCAAAAAGATCTGCCCTGGAGCAGATCAAATTTATAATGGTTTGTTCATTTTTACTCCTTTAAACCGGACCATCCGGCAAAATCATGAACCGCATATCCTGTATAGGGGGCCCGGCTTTTTAAGGTATCGTTTACTATGCCCAGTTCCTTCATCATTGCAGCTCTTCCTTTATTGTAAAAGGTAATGGGACCTTCGCTGCTTGGCAAAGTTTCCACCGCAACAATAAGGGGCTTGCCGCTCTTCTCTGCTTCATTCATTTCAACGGATACACTGTTTATGATATCGGCTGCATTGTCGCGATAAGCCATCAGTGTCGTTTGGTCCAGAGTGCGGATCATCCAATTGGATAAGGTGGTGCGGACTCCCAGTTCGTCGTAGACATACAAGTTTTCCAGCCAAGACGGCATATCCGCTCCGGCGGTCAAACCAGGCGTATCCATTTTCATTTCTTCCACAAAGCCGCTAATCGTATCTCTCCATAATCCTATCATCTTGTCGGGATCATTTGCCCACTCTTTTGTGACGTAAGGCTCTACATCGAGATGGATTCCCTTAAACCTGGACTGGACCGGCGCGCTGTCGTTGTAAACCCGTACCCACTCGATAAATTTGTACAGGTTAATTTGCTGGTCCGGAAGTACCCAGTTGGCAGCTCCGCCTAAAGCATGAACCTCAATGCCCCGGCCTGCGGCCTCCCGGATAAAAGAGCGGTAACCGGCCTTGGAAACACTCGGATCAATTTGCAAAAACAGAAGATTAACACCGTTTTGCTCAAGAAATTGAAATGTGCTCACCCGGTTGTCCAGCAGTTCTTTCGTCTTCCAAAGATAAGTGGATTTATATATTGGACGGTCAGCTGAGGCAGCATAAGAATGATTTGTGAGGGAATCATGTGTATGAAGGATGACAGGGATTTGGAGCAAAGTCAGACAGAGGATCATTACCTTTGCCAGGAAGCCTGGCCGGAACAATAAAGTTTTCCTTTTCACCGGATCACTCCTTCATTTAGTGAAAACGCATTCATATTATATGTTTGTTTTTCATTTAGACCATCCCCATGGTATAACTTATGCAGAAAGATGCGTCTTAGGAACCTTAAAAGTCAAATATGAAAACCCCCTCCGGTAGACAAAAGTTAATCCATACTACTATGGACTTCTTTTTCACTGTCTAACGAAAGGGGACAATCCCGCGTAAGAATTTTTGCAAGCTTCCTTTTGGGTGAACTTTCAAAGGATTATTAAATTTCTTCCCCCTGAACGAATGTAATAGCACCAGCCTTTTCTTCCATTTGTTCAAGGGCTTCTTCTCCAGGCGCCATTGCGACTTGGAGTTTCTTATTATCCAGCTTAACGTGAAGGAACTGAGCACTACAGAATGGAAATTAACGCATTAGGCAGCAACGGTGAAATCCGAGCTGCTTTTTTATTTTCATATTGAAGCTTCCAAAAGGATTAAGAATGTCGAACAAAAACCCGATCTTCTCTAAAATAGAGGAGGTCGGGTTTTTGTTTAGGGAATCCGCTAGACGTGGCAATCCGTCATATACAGACCTTATCAATTACACACTTGCTTCTATCTCGTAATTTTATACTTATCTTCCTTATAGGCTTTTTCCACCTCGTCTGACCCTTTATCCGTTTCCTTCTGTAAAAGCACTGTGCGGCTATCATTATCCCAGGATACGTTGTAACCCAACGATTCGGCGGTTGCTCTCACAGGCAGATAAAGAGTGCCATTAATTTCAAGCTTGTTTACTTTCAGCTTGATTTCGTCGTTTCCGAGGCCAAGGATCAGTTTATCCGCGGCGATATAACTGCTGCCATCCTTGATCATCACCTGGGAGGCGGTGTAAGGGTAGGCGAGCCCGTTAATCTTCAGTGTGAACGTGGCTTGCTCCTGCGGCTGTGCCGGGCTCGGCCTGTTCGCCGTAAAGGTTACGCCATCAACGCCAAGCACTGTGCCTTCCCGCGTGTTGTCCGCTCCCCCGTACATCCTGCCGCTATCGGCATCGAAAATAACCGCCTGGACGTTCCCGATATTATCCGGTTTTTCCGCCATTCGATGCCCTTTGCCCAGCAGCGCGAGTACGACATCCTGATCGATCCCAGGTTCCCAATCGACATTCGGATAAGAGCTTGAATAAATACGCGGAGTGACAATCGCCTGTTGAATCGGAAGCTTGTGGTCGATCACATTCATGATCGTCTGCGCAACGGAAGCGATGATGGTCGGCCCGCCGGGTGATCCGACGGCCATGAACGGTTTCCCGTCCTTCAAAACCAGTGTAGGCGACATACTGCTCCGGGGCCGCTTGCCCGGTTCCACCTGATTCACTCCGCCGGGCACCGCATCGAAATCGGTCATCTCGTTGTTCAGCATGAATCCGTAGCCGGGCACCATAATACCGGAACCGAACTCCATTTCAATCGTGGTCGTATAAGACACCATATTGCCCCATTGATCCATAACGGAGAAATGCGTCGTTTGGCCAATCGGTTTCTCCTCTTGGACCTTTGGTTTTGGCGCCGCTGTTTTGTTTTCATATTTCCAAGGGTCGCCCGCTTTAATCGAAGCGGTTGCCCGGGTCGGATCAATCAGCTCTCTTCTCTTGCTGATGTATTGGTCGTCCAGCAGTCCTTGTTTTGGCACGGGATAAAAATCCTCATCCGCCATATATGCAGCACGGTCTGCGTAGGCCAAATGCATGGACTCGATCAAATGATGCAAATAATCGGCCGAATTGACCCCCATCTTTTGGACATCGTAGCCCTCCATCAGCTTTAGGATTTGCAGAACGGTGAGACCGCCAGAGCTTGGCGGAGACATGGAAGCCACTTCAAAACCGCGATAGGTGCCTCTTACGGGCTCCCGCTGCTTTGCCGTATATTTTCTGACATCATCCATCGTCATGGAACCGCCGCTCTTGTTGACTTCGGCAACCAGGGCTTCGCCCACTTCGCCGTTGTACAACACATTGGAGCCTTTCTCCTTAATCAGCTTTAACGTTTTGGCCAGATCCCGCTGTACAAGCAAATCTCCTTCCTTTAGAGGTGAACCGTTGGGTACGAAAACGCTGGCTGCCGTCCCGAATTTTTCCAGCTTCGCTTTATTGCTTTGTATGTATTTGGCGGTAGCCCAATTGACCGGGACGCCTTGTTCGGCATAGCCGATAGCCGGGTCGATGACCTGGGAAAGCGTCTTAGTCCCGTATTTCGCCAGCGCCGTCTCGACTCCTTTTAACGTTCCTGGCACCCCTACCGCTTTGCCGTTCGTGTGGCGCTCTTCAAAAGGAACCGGCTCTCCTTTCGCATCCAGAAACAGCTGGGGGGTGACATGCTCGGGAGCAACTTCGCGGCTGTCGATGATCGAGATTTCATTGGTGTCCTTCTTATAGATCATCATAAAACCGCCACCGCCGATGCCTGACATCATCGGTTCCACGACATTCAGAGCCATTTGGATGGCAGCAGCGGCGTCGACCGCATTCCCTCCTCGTTCCAGAATCATTCGCCCTGCTTGGGCAGCCAAGGGATGGGACACAGCTACAATGCCTTTTGAAGCTCCTTCTGCCGACGGATCGATACCTGGCACAGCTGACAGAGCAGGTGTTGCGACAGAGAAAGAAATAACAACCGACACAAGCAATAAATTAAGCGCTTTCAATAATAGCCCTCCTATCAATTCCTAATAGAAACCTTTGGTTATTACCCGTTATCAAAGGCGTTGAAACATTTGTTCAAGCTGGTGTGTTTTTTATGCTTTGCCGTGTATAAATTTGTACAAATTCTGATACTATGCACCGGTCAAGCTCTAACTAAACGTTCTCTCGCTTTTAAAAAGGAATCTCCCTCATGTCTGGGTTATATATGCGGACGGTATATTTTCAATAACCCGATGGCCAATGCTCACGCACGACGCAGTGCGATGATCCGGACATTCTCGTATCCTCTTGGTCAAGGGCTGTACATTTTCATGGATCTTGCGTGCTGATGAGGGGCTCGGCTACCCTTACGATTCGGGCAGAACATCTGACATTGGCAACCGAAGCTTCCTGTAACCGGACATCTCGACTTTGGCACCGGGTACGCTCCACGGAATGGAGAGCTCAGAAAAGAGCTTGCCTCTCTCGGAAGCCTCAGAGAACAGTTCTCGAATGCCTGGTATGGTGGTGGCAATCGTATCCTCCTCAGGTCGGATATCCAGAGCCTCTTTAGGTATCGGGTGGATACGGCCTGTCGAAGTAAATGCGCCGTTGGCCGTCAACAGAAAGCTGCGGCTTTCGGCAAGCGAACAAAATAATTCGTCCTCCTCCCCCCGTGTATTTTGAATCATATTGATGTACATGTTGCGGAGCAAACTTTCGTCTCCAAACGAGTAATTCTCAGTTTTCCCCTGCTCATCGGTGTAGGTCAGCTTATTCTCGTATGTCCAGTGCAGCTGTCCGGCGGTACCTTCCACTTTGATATAAGGAGTTTCGTTCGCGGCATTGCATAAAGTGGTGTATATATGGACCAGTACGTCGTTTTTGGTCATTACTCTTACACAGGCGGTGTCCTCCGACTCAATATCATGCCCTTTGTACAGCTCCGCCTGAACCCATTTCGGCTCGGCTTGTGCGGCATGGCCGGCGCCTGCAGCCAGCAATGCGTTATGCACCAAATGGGCAAAAGGGTTGCAAAGCGTGCCGTCCAGCACGTATTCCCCGTTATATACAATGGCGCCTGCCCAGTAAGTCCGGTCGTAGTACTGCTGCGTTCTTTTCCACATGCCGACAGCTGTGACCGTTTTCAATTCGCCGATCAGACCTTCCCGTAATTGCTGCAGCATGAGCCGGAACGCTTTTCCCGAGGTATTCTGGAACTGCACCGCCGCCAGTCGGCCTGTCCGCCGCTGCACCTCGATCATTGCATCCAGGTCCTCAATGGCCACAGCCGGGGGCTTCTCGAGCAGTACGGGAATTCCGGTTTCCAGGGCATCGATGCACATTTGTTTATGTAAGGGGATCGGCGTGGCAATGACGACAAAATCCAGGCCGGGATGCTTCAGCATTTCTCGATAATCGGCATAATGCCGAGCTCCGATCGCTTCCAATTGCTCCTTCTGCTCTGGCGATTTATCCGCATTGGGTTCGCAAAATGCTGGGCACGACAATACGCCCTCCCGAGTTAAACGGGAGATGATTTCAGTATGGGCCTTCCCAAATCCGCCTATCCCAATTAATGCCGCTTTAATCGGATTCATGTTCTCCTCCTTCAATGTCAGGCTGTTTTTGTAAGCGCTTCTACCAGAAAAACCAATTAATGTATAACTCTTCAAATCAGCTTGCAAAAAAGGACCCGCCTCAGCAGAGCCCTTTTGTGCTTGTCAGAAATGAATTTCAATGCCTTTTTCCCCGGATTCATAGATGCCGCATAAAATTTTCATCATTTCCACGCCGTCCTGCACCGGACTCAGCGTCTTTTTGCGGCCGAGGATGCTGTCCACGTAGTGGTTGATTTCGTTCTGGAAGGCATACGCAAAATCGAACGACAGGTGATCCACCTGCGGCGTCAGATTCAGCACGGTGTCGTATTTCTCGCCGACAATGGCCAATTCCGGCTCCAATTCCGCCCCGCCTTTGTCCCCGTACAATTTTACCGCCAGTTCATCCTTCTTGGCATGGAGGGTAAAGCTGACGTCCACAGCCAAAGAAGCGCCGTTATCAAACCGGATTAAGGCATTCGCCATATCTTCAACCGTGTTCTTGCTCGCATCGTAATCCGCCGCTTTGTAGAAAGAAAGATTCTTGACATTGGAGCGGTTGCCTAATCTGTTGTACACGTTGGCGCTGATCGATTTGACCTTCGGCTTGCCCATCAGGTACCAGCATATATCGATGACGTGGACGCCTAGGTCGATGAGAGGGCCGCCGCCGGATCTTTCCTTATCCGAAAACCATCCTCCCGGATTGCCTAACCGACGCAAGCAGGACGCTTTGGCGTAGTAGATTTCGCCCAACTCCCCGGCATCGATAAACTGCTTTAGAATTTGCGTATTGGAGGCGTACCGGCGGACAAAACCGACCTGCAGCAGCTTCCCGCTCTCCTGTACCGCCTTCTCCACTTGCAAAGCTTCTTCCACTGTTTTGCACAGCGGCTTTTCAACAAGCACGTGCTTCCCAGCCTGCAGGGCGTCGATGCTGATCTTGGCGTGGGTGTTGTTCCAGGTGCAGATACTGACCGCATCGATGTCCTTGTCGGCGAGCAATTGGCTATAATCCGTGTATACCTTGGAAGCGCCATACTGTTCGGCCTTATCCTTCGCCCGCTGCTCATTCAAATCACAGACGGCATAGAGCTCGACATCCTGATTTTTTTGATAAGCGTTAAAATGAACCTCCGAAATGGAACCTGCTCCGATCACGCCGATTTTTAATTTGGACATCGTTATCTCCCCTTATATTGTAGTGTACTGTAACGACTTGCTGACTCGACACTAAACGGCATTCGCCTTTACAGTCCGCTCAAACCATTCCCAATCCTGTCCCACATGACTGGGACGATGGGCATCGGAGCCGAATACGCACGGGACGCCCTCTTCTATACATTTGCCGATGAACCAGGCCGGCACGTACGGCTTGCCGCAGGTGGATACCCGGAGCCCCGCCGTATTGACGTCGACGCCTACACCCGATTGAACAAGCTTCGGAAGCAGCCGCTTCAAATGATGCTCGATCGAGGACGGATCGACAGGAGGCAGTTCCTTCGCAAACTTCTCGATCAGATTGATGTGTCCGATACGTTTGCGTCCCGGCAGTCCGGCCGCAAATTCGATGGCCAGCTCCACGTGCCGGTAGTACTCTTCGACTACCCGCTCCATCGAACCATAGTGCTCAATCAAGCCTTTTCGGAAATCTGCCGTCGTATAATCGATGCATCGCATGCCCCCCGTACCAGGCAAATAGTGCACCGACACCACCAAATCGTCCAGCAGATGCGACCAAGGCTCAATCAGCTTGAGCGAAAACGATTCCTGGCCCGGCAGAAAATCCAGCTCCAGGCCGACCGTCACTTCAAGCTTCCCTTGATAATCCTCCTTGGCTTTGAGCACGTGATCAAAATAAGCCGGAAGTTCCCAAGGCTCCATCGCGATTTCCTTAAAAAGCTTCTCGTCTTCAAGCCAGCCTTCAGGCAAAGGAGGGTGCTCGCTCACCGTGTACCGGTCGAATCCGAGCTCCACTGCCCTGTCCAGATAAAGCCTAAGTTCTTCCCCATTGCCATGAGGACAAAACTGCGTGTGGGTATGCCCGTCCCATTTGATCATCGGTTTACTCCCTCCCGCTTGCTGAATCGGCCGGGAATACAAGTCCCATTTGCCGCCTGGCTTCGTCCATTATTTCCATAACAGCCATGGAGTTAGCGAAAGAGTTGACACGTGACTCCAGCTTTCCATTTTTCAGCAAACCTATAAATTCTTTAACCTCATAATACATCGCATCGCCGATCTGGGCTTGGGAGATATCTTCTATCGCGCCGTCCCTGTAACGGATTTCCACCTTATCGGGCTCGCTGATTTTGTTGATGACCATCGTGCCATTCTCCCCCTGGATTTCGGAAGGAAGCTGCGAATCGGTGATTTTGGAATACATGATGACCCCATCCATCTCCTTGTACTTCACAACGAGGCTCCCTTCCCCGTCCGCTCCGGAACCCAGCATCACGCCCTCCGCCTTGATCCGCTCAGGCTTCCCGAATAGCACGGCCATCGGATATATGCAGTAAATGCCGAGGTCCATCAAAGACCCGTTGGAAAACGCCGGATTAAAAGCGTTAAGCACCGTGCCTTGTTTATAGGCGTCATAGCGCGAGGAATATTGGCAGTAGCTAGCAAAATAGCGGCGTATCTGTCCAATTTTATGTAAGTTGTCTTGAATGGCCCCAAAATTAGGAAGAAGCGTCGACTTTAAAGCCTCCATCAGCAGCACGTTGTTCCTTTGGGCCGCGCTGATCATGCTATTCAGTTCATATGCATTGGAGGCTATCGGCTTCTCACACAAAACATGCTTCCCATAGTCCATGCAGAGGATCGCATGCTGAACATGGAAGGAATTGGGGCTGGCGATATACACGGCGTCAAACTCAGGACTACATGCAAATACTTCCAAATCTGTGAAAATGTGTGTGACATTATACTTCTCGGCAAATTCCTTTGCCCGCTCCTCCGTTCGTGAATAAACGGCGGTCAAAGCGAATTCCTCCGTCAGTCGGGCCGCTTTAATGAAACGCTCTGTGATCCAGTTGGTGCCGATAACGGCAAATCGTATCATAGGACTCCCTCTCTTCAACCTGGTATGGATATCTTCTTTTATTGTAAAGGAAGATGTCCCGGGAGACCAGTTTTCTGCTGCTTTCACCTCCAGGTGCTCGCGAGGACAACTAATCCTCGGCCGATGTAAACGTTTTAAATTTCCGGTCCAAAAAATGTCTGGCGTCCGCGGTTTCTTTTCTGAAATCGTTCCATAAGCATTCGATCGAAATACGTCCGTCATACCCGGCCCTCTGTATGCAATCGACCAAAGTATCGTAAGGGTAGTCGCCCATTCCGGGAGCATAGCGGCTGTCCGAGACATGGATATGCTTGATCCGGTCCTTATATATTACGATATTTTCAAGCGGTTCTCCTTCTTTATGCATGTGATAAAAATCAGCCAGCGCATGGATCGATTTCCGATTCACTTTATTGGCAAAATCGATCGCTTCCGGAACACTGTTAATGATGTTGGATTCGGTAGTGTTTAATGGTTCTATTACAATGGTAATGCCCAGCGGATCAGCGTAGTCCGCTATCAAGTGAAGAAATTTGACGATCTGCTCCTCCGCGTGTCCTCTCGAAAAACCGTCCGGCAAACTGCGCGCGCCGCCGCTTCCGAACACTATGGTTTCTCCGTCGATTGTTTTTACCCTTTCCAACGCTTTCTCCAGATAGCGCCTAATGCGGTCGGTGTCCACGGACGGGCCGACGATCTTCAGTTCCCTGGGCAGTAAAATGTTGAACGCTTCCACAGGCACCGGGCTGTCCAGGAACCTGTCCAACGTTTCCTGAAACTCGGCGTCGCTTTGTTCCGGCTTTAGAGAAACCACCGTACACTCGACAAAATCAAAGCCGGCTTCATGAACGATATGAGCCTGTTCGATACTGGTGCAAACTCCGAATTTCACTGGTCCATTTCTCCTCCCTTTTTGCGGATCATACTTCCGACCAAAGCCGTTTGGCGTTTTCCATTCCAATTCTCGAGCCTGATCTGCAGTCCTCCATGCCTTCGAACTCAATGGAGATATAGCCGTCATAACCGGACTGCTTGATCACCCGCACAATTCCCCTGATGTCGATATCTCCCTGCCCGACGATGGCACCCCTTAAATAATTGCCGCTAGTTGTCTGGAACCAGCCTTCTCCGGGGTTGTTATAGGACGGGCGAAGGTAAAAATCTTTCAAATGGATCATGGAAGCGTAAGGCAGATTCTTTTTCACGGCAGCGACCGGATCTTCATCCACGCACATGAAATTTCCGATGTCCATAGTGGTTTTATAATTGGCCCGCCCTACCGCCTCAATCAATCTCTGCACTCTATCGCTGGCCTGGACAAAGAACCCGTGGTTTTCCACACTCGTCGTAATGCCGTACTGCGCCGCATAATCGGCAATCGTTCTGCAGGCGTGCACAAGCAGTTCCAGATCCGACTCAAAGCGTGCGATCGAGCACTCATTCTTGGGGCGGAATGCCACATCGTGGCGCATCCGCTTAACTCCCAGCCGGCTTGCGATATCCACATGCTGTTTGACACGCTCAATTTCTTTCTCGTACCCCGCCTGGTTGTCTTTAATAAAATTGGCGGAAATGTTGTAACTGGAAAGCTCCAGACCTGCTTCGCCCGCCTTGTCACGTACGGCATCGGCAAGATCAGGGTCATCCTCAAAAGAGAATCCGAAAGGAGAAATTTCGACATGCTGTCCCCCGTTATCCGCAATCCATTGAATCGCCGCAAAAATATCCATTTCACCCGCTTTAATCACCCTTGACAAACTGTACGTGCTTAATCCGATTTTCATCGTTTTAGTCCCTCCCTTTGTCAACAACAGCAGAGATGCCCTGCCGCAATAAAACGGGAGCATCTCCTTGTTTTTATACTGCCATCTCCTGCGAAATAGTAACCGGCCGTCCCCACTTGGCGGAATCGTTTGCGGCCAGCGTGACTTCCAAAGTTTTCAGCGCTTCCTCATAAGGGGCAAGGATGAAACTGTGGTCTCCGGTGACGATGGCTTGGATAAATGCATCGTCCTGCTCTTTGTAAAAGTTAACCTGGCTCTTGTAAGTGGTCGTCTGCTGTTTTTCCGCAATAGTAAGCGTAGTCCCATCCAGAGTCAAGCGGAACCCGCGTCCGATGACTTCAAGGCTGGAACGTCCGTCAGGCTGTTCGACAAAAGAAGTATCGAGGTGCCCGATCGCGCCCGACTCAAAGACTACATTGACCGAGCAGACATCCGGAATGTTGATTCCGGGAATATCATCCATCACTCTCAGAGCCATATCAGCCGACACCTTCTTGATGTCGCCTGCCAAGTATCTCATTAAATCCAGATTATGAGTGGTCTGTTCCACAAGCTGCCCGCCAGATTTAGCCATATCCCTCCACCACGGCGTTTCTACGAAGCCTCCGAAGCGATGGGCGCGCACCATGGCCACCTCTTTACCCTGTAAGTATTCTTTGGCTTTGGCAACTGTGTCCAGATAGCGCAGGCAGTATCCTGTTGCGGCAATAATATTGGAGCTTGAAATCAACCGTGCCTTTTTTCTCACCATTTCCATCTCCAGGCCTAGAGGCTTTTCCACAAGAAGATGTATTCCACGGCTAACCGCCTTTTCTTCGATTTCCTGGCGGGCAAAAGGAGGCACGCACACCACAAGGGCATCCAACTGTTCCATTTCCAGCATTATGTCAAAATCCGTATATGGGGTTACACCGTACTGATTGGCGATTCTATCCGCGTTAGCCTGCACTATATCGCAAACAGCCACAAGCTTTGACTGCTGGTTTTCATTGAAATATTTTAAATGCTCCGCTGCTATTCCGCCCACGCCGACTATTGCCATACGTATCATTTGTCCTGCTCCTCCGTTTTGGTTATTTCGGTTCCCCGCCGATGATGACGTCTATATGTCTTGCCGTATCGAATATTAACTGCTCTGGATAGCTTGCGTACGGATCAATCTCTGCGGTCAGCACATCGTTATAGCCGATTTCCTGTAAAGCGAGCCTCACTTCTGTCCAGTTGACATCTCCCGCGAGCAGCGGCACAAAGCCATTATAGTTGCCTACAGCCGGTTTAAAATCTTTTACATGGACCCTCTGGATGCGATGTCCCAGAATACGGATCCACTGTTCAGGATAGCCGAAGAGCAGAACATTGCCCACGTCATAGTAAGCGCATACACAAGGGGAATCGAATTCATCGATATAACGTGCCATTTCGAGCGGTGACAGCAGGAATTTATTCCAAACGTTCTCAATCCCCATTTTTACCTTATACTTTTCCGCGCAGGGCAGCAATTTGTTCAGCTCTTCCTGGCTGCGCTTATAGCAGGTATCATACGAAATTCGATCGTTCACTCTGCCAGGGACGACCAGGATCGTGTCTATGCCAAGCATACTTGCGAGTTCCAGCTGCTTTTGGATCGATTGTCTCGCCTGCTCGCGGACGGATTCATCTTCAGATGTCAGCGGATATTTGCCCAATAATTCAGTGGACAGGCTGCGAAGCTGCAGACCATACTGATCAGCCAAAGCGCCGATGTGTTCCGCTTCAGCCGATGTGGTATCCATTGTCAGGCCTACACCGCCTGGCGCGTACAAATTCAGTTCAACGGCGTCGTAACCGGCTCGTTTGCAGGTTTCAAAAATGGTTTCCAATGGAGTGCCTGCCGGAAAACACCATTGGTTGATTCCTTTGAGCATAGTTTTGATTCCTCCAAGTTTCACATGTGATAGGGGCGGGGACAGCCCCACCCCTGGCTTACTTATTTCTGGCTTGCGGACCATTTTTCCGCACGGGACTGCAGATCGTCCAGGAATCCTTTGATGTCAGGCGCTGCTCCGGTTGCCGCTTTACTGGCGAATCCGTTGATCGCAGGCACGATATCGCTCAGGAAGAACGGATTGGCTTCATCCAGCAGCTCCGAGTGGCCGACATTTGCGATTTCCAGCGCGGTCTTCACATACTTATCCTCCGGCAAAAGAAAATCGGGATTCTTCAGTGTCGGCGTATAAGCGAAATACTGGTAATTATGCTTCTGTGTTTCATAGCTGGCAAGGAACTTCATTACTTCCCAGGAAGCCTTTACGTTCTTCGCATCCTTGGACATGATCATGGGGTCAACCGCAACCCAGCCCTCGCCTTTAGGGCCCATGTTCATTCTCACTTCAAATCGGTCAAGCAGATTCTTATCCTTCTTCGTACGGAACTGGCTCATCGTGGAACCTCCGGTTTGATCCAGTCCGATAGCGATATTGTTTTTGTCCAAACCGAAGTTTTCCGCACCCTGCGCATTTACGAATCCCGGAGGAGCCAGCGGAGCCGCTTTCTTGATCCATTCCAGCACTTTGACCATTTCGGGGGAATTCAGCTTCCATTTGATATTCTTCATATCTGCCAGGCTTCCTTCTGCGCCTTTTGCATTATAGGCTAACGCTAAAGCGACGATAGTGGAACCATTGAGAGAGTTTCCGCTCCAGTATATGCCGTAATTCTGTTCTCCGGTTTTCGGGTTTTTGCCGTTTATTTTCAACGCATTTTCCAAAACTTCCTCCGGAGTCGGTTTGCTGCCCAGCGGCGCTACTCCCCAATCGTCAAACAGCTTCTTGTCAAAAATGGTTTCCCGTCTGCCAAGCACGGCCGGAATACCGAATTGTTTAGTTCCGTCAAGCGATTTGGTGCTGTACGATTTGTTCCAAACCCCATCAAGATAAATGTCCGATTTAAATTCCGGGTCCGATTTGATGAGATCGTCGATCTCTTTGAGCAATCCCTGCTGATACCATTGGGCCGCATAGGCTCCCCCGGTGTACAGCACGTCCACTTCCTTGGACATCATCATAGCATACTGTTTGGCTTTTGCGTTTTCCCACGGGATCTGATAAATTTCCAATTTGATTTTCGGGTATTTCTTATAGAAGGTGTCTTTTAAAAATTGGTTCAATCCAACGGTTTCCGCACCTGTCAGAGGGTCGATCCCGTTCTCCAGCGTCCAACCCGCGAGTGCCACCCTCACAGTCCCCGAAAGCCCATCGCCGCTGTCTTTGCTGTTCGAGCCTGAAGCCGGTTCCGAGGAGGAGCAGGCTCCAAGAGTTAAAAGAGATAATGCCAACGGTATTGCCATCCCAGCGCGTGCCCACTTTTTCATAGAAGAACTTCCCCTCTCATTCTGATTGAATGTTCAATTTCCTGCTTTATTTATCCGGCAGCCTGTCTTAGTCACCTCCCGGGCGGATTCCGAAATCATCATTGTTTGATCCCTGTAAGGGCAATGCTCTCGATTATGTATTTTTGGAGAGAGAGATAGACGGCGATCACCGGCACCAGACTCACTGTGGTGGCTGCCATAATGATAGACGGCAGATGGTTGACCCCGTTATTGTAGGTAAACATAGCCAGTCCGAGCTGGATCGTGTATTTCGCAGAGTTTTTCAAGACCAGCAAAGGCCAGAGCAAATCGTTCCAGACCCCCAGGAAGAGCAGGATTACCATGGTGGCCACAATTGGTGTGCAGAGCGGAAAATAGATCCTTGAGAACACGGTGAATTCTCTCGCCCCGTCCATAATGGCGGCCTCCCTCAGACTGGAAGGGAGTTGGTCGATAAACGCTTTTGACAGGAAAGTCCCGAATGCATAGTTCACCGCCGGCAGGTAAAAGGCCCAATAAGAATCGATCAACCCCATTTTGGTGAACAGCAAATACTGCGGGATCATCGTCATTTCAAAAGGAATCATCATTGTGCTCAGAGCCAGCACCAGCACAAAATTCGAACCTTTGAATTTGATTTTCGAGAGCGCATATCCGGAAAGAAGGGCTGAACAGCAGCTGACCAGAATGACACCGGCACTGATTAACGCCGAATTCAGGATGTATTTCATCATCGGAACGTTCGTAAACGCGGCTTTATATGTCTTCACAGAAGGTTCTTCAGGCCAAAATTTGGGTGGGAACGTAATGTTCAGTCTGGCCCCCCAATCAAAACTGGTGGAGAGCATCCAAATGAGGGGAACGATCATGATCAGAGAGCCCAGGCTAAGCATAATGATAATAAACCACTGTACCGCCCTCTCTCTTCGTTTTCTTGAACTGTGCTGAAGTTCATTGCCAGGTACGATCACGTTTCCTTGAGCCATTGTTCTTCCCCCTCAATCGAAACTGTCTTTCTTCTTGTTCAATCCAAGCAAAAGCACGGTCAGAATTAAAATGACAATAAACAGCAGGTACGAAGCAGCTGTAGCCAAGCCCATCTGGGACGCAAGAAAAGCGTTTCGGTAAATATAGAGCACAGAGGTCATCAAGGTTCCGCCGGGGTTCCCCGCTGTACCGCCAATTAACCACACATCCGTAAACCGCTTCATCGCGTGAATGGTTCCCATAATAATCATGAATACAAAGATGGGCCGCAGGTACGGGATGGTAATGTATCTCCACTTCTTCAGGCCGCTTGCCCCGTCCACCTCCGCGGCTTCATACAGATCCCTGGGAACACTCTGCAGCCCTGCGATAAAGATAATTGTGTTATAGCCGAGGGCCCCCCACATGCTCATTAAAACAATACTGAATCTTGCATATTTCGGGTCGGTGAACCAGCCTATGGGGCTGATATGGAACACTCCCAATACGAAGTTGAGCAGGCCTTCTTTGGTTGGGGCAAACAGGAAGGAAAACAGCAGAGTCGTGGCAACCGCCGATATGACATTCGGTAAAAAGTAAATTCCTTTGAAAATGTTTTTCCCTTTGGTCCACTTTACGCTGTTAATCAAACTGGCGAGTATAAACGAAGCGGCGATACCCATAACTACCGACAAGAATCCCATATAAAAGGTGTTGTAGAGAGATTTCCAAAAAACCGAGTCTTTTAAGGCATAGGCGTAATTGCCGAAACCGACCCATTTCCCGACCAGAGCCGTACCGGCTGTTTGCTGAAAACTTAGAATCAACGCTGCCAGCATAGGGTAGATCGCGAAGGTGAGCACACCGATAATCAAAGGAGAACAAAACAGAAACCCTGTCAAATCATTGCGGTTGAATAGTCTTTTACTTCGCTGTGCGGCCGGTGCTTGCTTCAAATTCACTTTGAGCTCCGTTTCGATTGACATAATCACTCACCCCTTTTTGTAACTCCCGCTTGGTCACTCGTTTCTGAAGCTTTTTTTCAATTTTAGTCGACAAGGTGAAATTTAAAAATAAGAGAAATCTATAGAATTCATTGTAAATTTCCAATTTTCACCTAATGTAAGAATATCAAAGAACATGGAGCCAGTCTATAATTTATGTTATAAAATCTAACAAACAAAATGAAATATTAATAAAATCAGGATTAAAACCCCTTGTCAAATAGTAGATATGTAATATAACATAACATTAATAGAGAGATCATGCGTATAGGAGATGAGAAATCATGGCTTGGGCAGAAAAGAAAGTAATCTCTATCGGAACTGTCAGCAAGCTGAGCGGGTTGTCCGTCCGTCAAATCCGCTATTACGAGGAAAGGAAGCTGCTTTTTCCTGAAAGAACCGAGGGAGGAAACCGATTGTACTCTTTTCGCGACGTGGAGAAATTGGTGAAAATCGCAGCGCAGATGGAAGAGGGTTATCATACATATGAGATTCAGCGGCTGGAGATAAAGAAAGCTTCACAAGCTTGAGGAAATTGGGGAGGGCTGCAGGGAAGCGCATTTCGCCGGAATCCAGTCTGCTGCTGCAGGTATCTGGACCTTTATGCTGCGCTTCCCTCCGGAAGTTGGTGAAATCACGCTTTTCCGGCGTCCCTTAAGCCCGACCGATTACAGCCATTTGCCCAAAAATGCCATTACTTCCGAGCGCATCCCGGGGGTCTCCTGATGCCCGGCTTCATATCTTTGAAGGCTCCAGGCTTCCGGCGCATTTTCCTCACGGTAGACGCTTTTCAATTCTGTATCGATTTTGTCTAAACCGTCCCGGGGGGTGAGCAAATCAAATAAACCGTTTAGGCTTAGATGCGGTCTGGGTGCAATTAATGCGTTGATCTGTGCCGTCGTAAAATGCTTCAACAGGCCGGGAACATAATAATAAATTCCATGGCCGTCAAGGCCCTGATTTTCTATAAGGGCGTGGAAATCGGTCATACAACAAAGATCGACGCAAACCTTGATCCGCCGGTCCAACGCGGCCGCCCACCAGGCCATCGTGCTTCCCATAGACATTCCCAAAGTGGCAATCCGCTGCGAATCCACATCCGGCCGCGTCACCAGGTAATCGACCGCACGCAGTGTATCGTAAACCATCATGCCCCACATTACCCGGCCCGACCAAAGCATCTCTTTAAAGATCATACTTTCTGTACGTCCTTCTGCATGGCGCTCTCCAAAGCCCCAGGCGTCTATGCTTATAGCCGAGTACCCTTTCTGTGTCAGCTGTTCCGCGTAAGGGGGCACCTGCATGTAAGGGGCTCCCGTGAGCAGCTCGTTTTTGCCTGCTGTATAAAATCCGCCGTGAGAGTGATTGAATACAACGGCGGGCGAGGGCCCTGCCATATTTTTCGGACGTACGAAATAAGCGGGTACTGGCTCTATTCCATTGAGGTGCAGCACCAGCTTTTCCAATATGTAGGTTTCCCGTTCTTCCTCGAATAGTTTATCGACGGTTATTTCCTTCCGGCTGGGCAAATCTCCAAGCAGCCTGTAAAGCTCCGCTCTCCTCTGTGCGTTTTGCAGGTTCATGGTACTCGTAATCCTCCTTTTTGAAACGAAGGATTTTGACGGAAGCATTCCTCCATTACGGCGACCTGCCGCCTGACCTGCTCGACGGTTACCTTTAAAGGCGTCCCGCTGGTTAGCGTGTCATAAAGCATCGTATAAAAAGACGCAGCCATCGAAAGAAAAAGATCCTTGCCCGCTTCTTCAGTAATATCCCAGCTGTCTTCATGCCAAATTAACTGTTCTCCGCAATAGGCCGGTGTCCCATCCGATTTGCTTAAAGGCACTGAGACCAGCCTCTGCTCCGGAGTTTCCTCAGGTTGGAAATATTTCCATTCCAAATGGGAGGTCGATCCCCGCAATCCGCCTTGTGTTCCTTGCACATTGTATGTATAGCCCGGATACGCGCAGCAGGATGAGATTTCCACGTCAATCGTCGGACGACCTTCGCCCTGAAGCAGCAGCTTTACATAATCTTCCGCATCTCCGAACGTGTTGGCGCTATCCATGCTGCATGTAACCTGAGGCTGTGCATCCGGTCCGAACAGCTGTAATGCCTGGTCGAGCGGATGAGGGCCGGTGTTAAGCAAATTCCCTCCGTTGTTCTCTTGAAGCGTCTGCCAGTCCCATCTCCTGGAAAAACCGTTGTAGGCAATGCTGATCTGTACAATACGGCCAAGGATTCCGGATTCTATAACCTTTCCCATTTTCTCAAAGGCAGGGGCAAAACGCGATTGCTGAAATACGGCTAACAGCTTTCCGGAACTTTCTGCAGCCTTGATCAATGCGTCGACCTCTTCCGTTCTTCTGGCGAGCGGCTTCTCACAAAGCACGTTAAACCCGCTTTGCAGGATATCCATCGATATCGGCACATGCAGATGACTGGGCGAAGCATTTACAATCAAATCCAGATCCGTTCTATCTAACAGTTCGCGGTAATCCGCATAAGTATCGCAACCGAGTTCCTCTTTAGCCCTGTTTCGCCGCTCCTTGAGCGGATCAACCACCGCGGCAATATTATAATATTCAGGCATTTTGCTTAAAGAATAGGCGTGAATATCTCGTCCGCTTCGGCCCTGCCCAATGATCCCGACGTTTAATGTCTTCATTCTGTTCACCTCTCCAAGGTTTTTCGTATCCTTTTATTCTGCTTATTTGTTTAATACCGACGGTTCGGCTAAGGAGGCGGATTCATTATCGATAAAAAGAGTCCAGTTCGAATGTGATTTTAAAATGGTAGCCGGAATTTGGTTTGTGATTTCGCTCTGCAGCGTCAATTGGACCGCCTTGGCTTTCACCTTATGGGGGACGCAGGAAACGATAACGTTACTTTTGAGGATTTGCTTGACTGACATGGTTATCGCTTTTTTGGGGACCTCATCTATTGTTGAAAACCATCCCTCGCCCACCTGCTGTTTTTTGCATGCTTCGTCAAGATCCACTACGATATAAGGTTGATCAGTATCAAAATTTGCAGGGGGATCGTTAAAGGCAATATGGGCATTCTCGCCGATTCCGATCAAGGCCAAATCCACCGGTTCCATGGCCACGGCTTCATTGAGTTCCTGTGTGTTCTGTTCGTAATTTCCTTCACCGTTTACAAAATGGGCTTCTTTAATGTTCACATGGCTGAGAAACCTTTCTTTCAAATACTTCCGGAAGCTGGCAGGATGGCTTTCAGGCAAATCTACATATTCATCCAAATGGAACATCTCCACTTTGTTCCATTCCACATCCATTTGTACAAAAGCTTTAAAAAATTCAAATTGCGATGCCCCCGTCGATAAAATGATCCGTGCTTTTCCTTTTCTCCCGATGGCCTCTTTAAGCACTTCAGCGGAATAAACAGCCGCTTCATAACCCAACTTCTCGGGATTTTCCAATACTTTAACTTGCATCTGACTTCACTCCATTCGGTTTGTTTTGTTGCCGGTATTTATAAACAATGTTTCCGTTTACAACAGTTTCGACGATGGCTAGTTCTCCATCCGGATCCGGGAAATGGAACAGCGTTAAATTTCCTGCAGCACCTGGCTCAAGCCGGCCTAATCTGTCAAACCCCATCGCCTCGGCAGGTCTGGCCGTAACAGCTTGGATGGCTTCGCTTAAATCAATTCCCGCCTTTTGCAACGCAGACGCAATCCCAAGATCCAGGGATTGGGCGGAGCCCGCCAGAATAGCAGGGTTAGCCGCAGTATTCAAACGTCCATCGGCGTGAAGAATCACTTCCGACCCGATTTCGCTTGTATAACGCCCTGGCGGCAGCCCACCGAATTTCACACAATCGCTGACAAACAGCGCTTTGCTTTGTTTCGCCCGCACCATCGATTTGAGTACCTTTGGAGCCAAATGATGTCCGTCGGGAATGAAGGTAGCCCAGAGTCGGTCGTCTCCCAATTGCTCCCATATGTAGTTGGGGTGGCGCGGCAGTATCGGGTGGGCTCCATTGCCCAAGTGGGTTGAGAGCGCCGCTCCCGCTTCAATGGCTTGGTTTATCTGCTCGGCTGTAGCGTTCGTATGGCCGAGGCTGACAATAATACCCGCTTCGTGAAGTCTTTGGATGAAGGATATTGCTCCTTCCCGTTCCGGGGCAACCGTAACCAGACGAATTCTACCGCCGGACGCATTCTGCCATTCCATAAATTCCTGCCAGTCAGGATTTCTGATATGGGCCCGGTCATGCGCGCCGCGCGGTCCGTCCTCATCAGACAGATAAGGCCCTTCCAAATGGATACCCGGGATGGAGAAATTCACTTCATCCGCAGATTCGCATAGCTCTGCATATGCCGCCATTGCTCGGCAAATCCGTTCGAAGCTTCCCGTTATGACGGTAGGCAAATAAGACGTCACCCCCTTGGTCCACATGGCTCTCGTAACGCCTATAAAATCCTGGGCTGTGGTTGTCTCGTCATTAAAGTCATAGCCCGCAAAGCCGTTGACCTGCAGATCAATCCATCCGGGTGAAATCCATGGCAAATGCCCGTCATCTTCGGCGGCCTCAACCGATCGGATTACACCATTGTGCACGGCAACCTGGATAGGTTCCCCGGTGTCGACACGTTTTCCTTTCCATTCCACAACATCACCCCCCTTTCAGGAAAATGCATTTAGGATGCGTACATTTTCATCCGCATCAATGGTTGCTTTTGTCGCTTTTAACAGATCGTCAAAGGTCAGCAAAGCATCGTCCCCACGGATGCGGTTTAAAAAATCTTCTGAAACGGTTGCAGGAGGGCACTCCAAATCAACCAAACTCGGTGCCCCAGCATCGGTGACCTGCAGCAAAAGCGGGCTTTTGGAAATAAACGGGTCACCGGCGGTGCGAATTTCCGCACATCCTTTCGTTCCGGATACGAATATTCTTCCGTCTCCCCATGTCCAGCTTGTTTCAGGCGTGTACCAGTCCGCATAGAGCTGGGCTGCCGTGTTTCCTCCCATAACCACCTGCAGGAAAGCTGCGTCGTAAAAGCCGGCGTATGCAGGAAGAATGTTTTTGGCCATAAATCCTTCTGCAGCAGCGACTTCTTTGCCTGTAAACCAGCGAAGAAGATCGAAATCATGGATAAGAAGATCAATGACAACCCCCCCATTCCGCTCTTTCGAAAAAAACCACTCGGGACGGAGGCCAGGATTCAATCGGTGCGGTTTACGTATCCCTACGCTGACAAGCGAACCCAGTATGCCTTGTTCGATCAGCTTCTTTAGTGTGTACACCGGGGGGGTGAACCGCTCCGTCAGCAGCATACCGACTTGAATTTTACCTCTTTCCCTTACGGAAACGAGGCGCTCGTAATCGCTCCTGCCCGTCACCGCGGGTTTGTCTACCATAACGTGCTTTCCGTGCCGTTCACACAGTTCAATAATGTCAATTTTTTCGTTGTTGATCGAGGCGCAGCCTACGATTTCGATGCCCGCTTCCAGCAGGGTCTCTTTTTCAGAGACAATTGGAATCCCGAACTTTTCCGCAACTGATCTGGCCAGCTTCTCATTTTCCTGTTCATAGATTCCTGCACATTCATATTCAAGCGCCCGCATCTCCTCAATAAAAATCTCAATATGGGCATGCTGGCAGCCGATGATGGAAAATTTCTTTTGCCGCAAGATGGAATCCTCCTTTACGGGTTTGTGCCTCATTTATTTTTCTCAAAAATCTTACCGGCTTCTCCCCGGAATTCAGCTGCCGCTTCGTCTATGCTTGCTTTACCGAACTGCTGTTTCTGTACCACTTGTTCGAACAGCTTGCTCACTTCCCCTGCCCCTTTGGGACCCGCGTCATACCAGGCAGGCTGACTGCCCGTAACGTGATCGAGCATCTCTATCGTTTTCTTGTCCCTGTCCGTAAATCTAGGGGTAAGCGACTCCCGGATTTTTTTATTTTCCGGAATGCCTCTCTCCGTTTCAAAGATGTCCGCCGCTTCCTTCGAATTCACGAAGAAATCGATAAACATCGCGACCTCCTTGGGATACCTTGTCTTAGCCGAACCCGTTAAAAACATCGCGGTCTCCAAAACACTGCCGGTGTATTTGTCACGGGGGACGGAAACCATGCCGATTTTGTCCTTCATCACATTCTCATATGCCGCAAAACTGCTCGTCCAGCCGGGACCATATATAGGCACAATCCCTTTCATCAACGGATCTTTTGTGGGATCTCCCGAGCCCAAAAGGTATGCCGCACTTTCGGCCGCAGGCGGGACCAGACCTTCTTGCCTGGCGTTATCCCACATGGCGAGCCAATTTTTTAAATTCAGATCTTCGTATCCAAGCCTGTTATCGTTATACAAGCGGTCCCCTACAGAATTGAGATAATACATAAACCCTTCATAGCTGGAGGAGAAATCCAGTGCTCCGTATACCTTGCTTCCTAATTTCCCTTTCATTTCACGGGCTTTATCAAAATATTCCTGCCAGGTCATATCTTTTTTCGGCGCCTCGACACCGGCCTGCTTATACATCTCTTTGTTGTAAAAAAGGACAGAAGCGTTATCGGCAATCGGAATACCGGTCAGCCTGCCCTGCACGCTGCCTTGATGTTGCAGAATATCTTCATTCAACTCGTCTGTCTTAAGTTCTATTCCTTTATAAGGCTCAAGGTCTAACAGCACACCACGTTCCGAATATTCCTTTATGTACAGTATGCTCATCTGGATAATGTCCGGCTCTCTGCCGCCCGCCACCTGAGTGGAAAGCCTCTGCCAATATCCATCCCAGCTGGAGTATTCCGGCTTGATTGTGATATGGGGATGGAGCTCCTGAAACTTTTCTATAGTCTTCAAAGTCCGGTCGTGTCTGCCTTGGCTGCCCCACCACGCGAAGCGCAGTTCTATATTTTCGGCCTCACTCCGGCTGGTATCCCCTTTATCTTTGGCGCGGATAGGACCGCTGCAGCCGGCCAGTACCATCAGGCTTAGGGATGCGCACAAAACGATGTATAAAGGCGTGCCCCTAACTCTTTTCCTGCTCATCTTGTGCCCCCTGATCGTACTACAGCCATTATAAATGGCAGTGTATGGTAATGAAATAAGAGAAATCTATAATTATTATTAACAAAACCTCTATTGAGACTTCACTGATTGATTTCTGAAGGATTGCTGCCTGTGTATTTTTTGAACAATTGGCTGAAGTAAGCAGTGTTTTTGTACCCTACCATTCGGGCGATCTCATACAGCTTGTAATTTCCTTTCAGAATAAGTTCCTTCGCCTTATCCATACGTACGCGTGTCAGATAATTATTATAATTTTCTCCGGTTTCCAGCTTGAAGATCTGGCTCAAATAATTGCGTGTCAAAAAAACTTTCTCCGCGATGATATCCAGCGTAATATCCTCCGCATAATGTTCCCGGATATACCTGACGATGAAATCGATTGTTTTTTTATGCTTCACTGTATTCCTTGATTCGATATAACTGCAGACCGGAAGAAGAGTGACCCGTAACCATACTTCCAAATCATCGACAGTATACAGGCCCTCCAGCTCTTTATACAGGTTAAAATCAGTGAGGATTTCTTCCATGGAAAGCGCGTGTTCATAAAGAGAGACCATCAAAATACCCATAAATTCAACGGCGAAGTCCCTGACTGCGTTTATGCTTAACCCTGGCATGGAGTTTACGGTAATGGTCAGTTTCAGTTCCTTCAATTTCATCTCCACCGATTCCCGATCTCCGGATAATACGGCGTCATTAAGCGCGAAATAGCATTCTGTAGGACGGCGGTGAGATTTACGCGTCAGATGGCTCAAATCCTGTTGGGAGATCAATCGTTTATCCACCCAGTTCTCGCGCTCCGCCAATAAATTTATGGCTTCTGTATAGGAATTTTTGATCAGTTCTATCGAATCCACCACCGGTCCAAGCGCCGCCCAGACGTGGATTTTGAGGTAGCTGCTTATATTGAGAAGAAATTCGTTTGCTATTTCCCTGGAGCGCCGCTCAATGTATTCTCTGCCGGCCTCTTTTCCCACGCTGACGATGACCGTAATCATATTGCGCTGGATATCCGCCAGGTAAATCCCTTTATTTTTCTGCACCATTTCATCAACGATGTTGCTCACCGCATAATTGAGCAACAACCATTCACTGGGTTTGCACCCGATTCGGTCTCTGTCCTTGCTAAATTCAATAATTATCACTGAACAATAATGGCACGATAAATCCATCTGCAGGTACTTTAAAGCCTTGGGCAGGATGGGATGGGCGCAGCCCGGCTCAAGCAGTTCCTTTAACACCTGTTTTTGGGTAAGCCTGCCGTTATACTGCAGCAGTTCTTTCAATTCCTTTTCTTCCCGTTCGCATTTGTTCTTTTTTCTTACTTTTTCTATAACATTTTTGATAGCATTCTCAATCTCATCAATCGTGGACGGCTTGGACAAATAGTCATTAACATTCAATTTCATCGCCGACCTGGCATACATGAAGTCTTGATATCCGCTGAGGATCACAATTTCAGCTTCATTGCCCTGCTCCCGTAGTTGTTTGAGCATTTCAATACCGTTCATGGCGGGCATAAAAATATCCGTCAGAATAATATCCGGCTGATGGGTATTAATTTGGTCAAGTCCCTCATTGCCGTTTTGCGCTGTCCCGATAACCTCTATATCCAATCCCTTCCAATCCACCGCTTTTTGCAATCCGTTCAAGGTGATTAAATCATCGTCGACGATAACGGCTTTAAGCATTCAGGCACCCCTTCCTTTATACTGCAGATTGTGCGCAATCTTAGGTATACGAATGGTCATAACCGTCCCGGCACCAACTTCACTTTCCATACCGACGCCATATTCTTGTCCGTAATACATCTTTATTCTGTCATGCACATTGCGGATTCCGCCCAGCATTACAGCAGGTGAATTCAAATCATGGCGCTCCATGCCCTTCCCGTTATCCATAATGGTGAAAATAATATCGTTTCCGCTTTCCTCGCCTATGATTTTGATATCCCCCTCCTTTACATTGCCAATCCCATGCATAATGGAATTTTCCACAAACGGCTGGATAACTAATTTGGGTATGAAATAGGATTCTATCGATTCCGGTATATTGATGCTGAAAGAGATGTTGTGCTGGTATCGGATTTTCTGCAGCTCGATGTAACAGACCAGATGCTGTATTTCCAATTGGATCGGTATAAAAGAAGCTCCCTTGGACAGTCCGATACGAAGCATTTTGCCCAGTAAGGAGAGCATACGGCTGATTTCATGGGCTCCGTGATCGATGGAATGCCAATTAATGATGTCCAGCGTATTGTAAATGAAATGAGGATTGATTTGCGCCTGCAGTACCTGCAGCTCCGCTTCCCGTTTCTTCCGGTGCTCCTCATTCACTTGTTCCATCAGATGCTGAATCCGGGATATCATGTGGTTAAAATGGTTGTACAAGTTCCCGAATTCATTCTGGTACTGGTTGCTTATATGGAGATTCAGGTTTCCAACCTTCACCTGATTCATCACCTGGATGAGCTTGCGGATCGGTTTTACGAACTGTCTAGACAGAAGGAGAGCCATAATCGCCGCCAAAATGATACAGATCAGCCCTGAGCCGACAATTACTTTTTCTATTTTCTTGCTTCCGCTGACCATGCTGTTCCAGGGAATCATATCCATAGTGATCCAGCCGCTTTTGTTTTGCTTGCTCCAAATGATAAGTTCCTTTTTGTTTAATCTAAAAATGGAAAATTGTTCATTCATGGATTGATCCAGTATTTTACCAATTTTGTCTTTATGGTTGATATATGAGTTTTGCCCTTCCCTTTGGTCGACGATTTCGGTAATCAGCCGGTTGCTGGAATCGATAATATAGCGGTTAAAATCCACTGAGCCTGCGGAAACAATATGTTGAATAGCAGAGAGCTTCACATTAATAACCAAAATTCCGATTTCTTTACCTGAAGCCGAAAGTATTTTCCTGGCATAAGTGACCACCGTCGTCTCATTGGTCGGGTAGCTCTCCACTTCAATTTGATGAGCGCCCACCCAGCAGTTGTCCGCATTACTGATCTGCCCGTACCAGGAGGTTTGCCTGATCGAGTCATAGCTGTAAACGCCGTTCGCTCCGATCTGGAGACTGCCTCTCCTATTTTTGGCGTACAGCTGTATCGAATGAATTTCGTTCTTTATATAGCTTGGACGGCTTAAGTCGCCCAGAATTTCTTGATCGGATTCAATGCGTTCATAAGAATCCTCCGGAAACTGCAAATAATTGATTACATGGGGACTGCTGCTTATCGCCAGAGAGTCGTATTCGATTGACTGCATTTGGGCCGTCAACTGTTTATTGATCTCATTTAAAAGGAGCTTGCGTGAATGAATGGTTTGATTGACAATCTCTTGATTTGTAATATAGTAGCTTGTAATTCCAAAAATAAGGAGAAGTATAGAGGTGAAAATGAGAAAAGAGAATAAAAACATGCTTTGAAATGAAAGCGCCTTAAAAATATTCTTCATCTCAATGGTCTCACCTTCGATATAATGGTATATATCTTGAGAATAAAGATGATCAGGCGTTTTGTAAAGGATATGTTAACCTTTTTTTACAGAAAAAACCGGCAAGGAGGACGGGAGGCCAAAGGGAGCCGCGCTTATTGCGAAAAAGGGGGCTAAGAGCTATTTGAAATATAGAGGATTTAAAGGGCGTTATTGATATTGTGATGACAGATTGCGATCGATAGCGGAAGGGGAATTCACTGAAATAGAGCCTCCAAAGGGCGTTATCAGGTGAACTCACATAATACAAGGAACAATAACGCCTCGAAAATCCGCTATATCACATACCAACACTTAAACGAAACTTTTGAAGCGAGGAAGAGACAAGCCAGGTTCTGCTGTCCAACCGTTTAAAGGAGTATAAGAATACAACAAGTGAGAGAGAACAGGGAATGAGTATGGGGTGGAAAAGCGGTAGCGGCCGCCTTTGAAGTCGTGTTCTTACCGCTTAATAAATTCAATGGAACACGACTTCAACAGCGGTTGGAATCCCATATTTATTCCCTCCCCACGCACAAACGTATGGGTAGCACCAAAAAGGACCATCAGGATGAGCTGTTCCTGATGGTCCTTTTTGGTGCTACTGCTGCAGGCGATAAATCCTTGCTTCATAAGGCTGCAGCTGAACAGAACTGCCGCTTTGTCCGGCTTGCTGCGGGTAATTCGCGATCACCGTTTCTTTAGCTGCAGCAGCCGCAGGCGCGGGAAGCTGGCAAACTGCCGGCTGATCAGAAATGTTCAGGAGGACCAACCACTTCTCTCCATCCAGGACGCGTAAATACGCATAGACCTGCTCGTGGTCCTCAAGGACCGGCTCGTAGCTGCCGTAGACCATGACTTCATTTTCTTTTCTGAGCTCTATTAGCTTTTTGTAATAATAAAACACGGAATCCGGGTCGGCCAAAGCCTGCTCTACATTAATCTCTTTGTAATTGGGATTGACTTTGATCCACGGCGTGCCGCCGGAGAACCCGGCATTCTCCGATCCGTTCCACTGGACGGGAGTTCTTGAATTATCTCGGGACAGATGAAGCAGGCTTTCGAACACTTCCTGCGGATCTCTTCCCTTTGCGACTTCTTCTTTGTATTTATTTTTCATCGCGATATCGTTATAGTCTTCAATCGAGCCGAAGCGGACACCGGTCATGCCGATTTCTTCGCCTTGGTAAATGTACGGCATGCCCGGCAGCGTATGCAGCAGCGTTGCAAAGCATTTGGCCGATTCCACGCGATAGGTGGTGTCGTTCCCAAACCGGGTGACAAGCCGGGTGTGGTCATGGTTGTTGAGGAACTGGGAGTTCCAGCCTTTTCCCCACAGACCTTCATACCATCTTTTCTGGATATCCTTAAACCGATTCATATCCCAATGCGCCATATAATCCGCCACTTCAAAATGGAACAAAGTATGAAGCTCCCCGCGGTCTTCCCCTACATACAGCACCCCGTCCTCCGGAGTGACGAACGGAATTTCGCCGACGGTGAAAATATCGTAATGCTTCGATACTTTGTCGTGCATTTCCTGCAGGTACTCATGGATGCCCGGATTGTTGCCCAGATAAGAAATATGGTCAGGGTTTTTCGCATCCGGGAAGCCCGCCTGCTTCGCAAGCAGGTTGATCACGTCCATGCGGAATCCGTCGATGCCTTTATCCAGCCAGAAGCGCATCATATCATAGATTTCTTCACGGACCTTCGGATTTTCCCAGTTCAGGTCCGGCTGCTCCACCGCAAAGGAATGGAAATAATATTCGCCGGTACTGTCATCGTATTCCCATGTGGACGGGGTAAAATACGATCTCCAGTTGTTCGTTTCCTTGCGCCATATATAATAATCTCTCTTCGGATTCTCCTTGGACGAACGGGACTCGATAAACCATGGATGCTGATCGGAAGTATGGTTGACGACCAAATCCATAATGAGCTTCATCCCGCGGGCATGAACCTCCCCGATCAGCCTTTCCAGCGTTTCCATCGTTCCGGCTTTGGGCATCACGGACCGGTAATTGGAAATGTCATAGCCGTTATCCACATCGGGAGAGCCGTAGCAAGGATTCAGCCAAATCACATCGGCGCCCAGCTCGCGGATATAATCCAGCTTTTGAATAACCCCATCCAAATCTCCATAACCGTCTCCATCGGTGTCCAAAAAGCTTCTCCAGTACACCTGATAGACGACTGCTTCTTTCCACCAAGTTTTATTCATGTATTCACAGCCTCACCTTGATTTTTCTATGAACGGATCACTTCAAAGCCTGTAGTATTGTCCAGAACTTCCACGTTAAAAATATTCCCGCCTGGCCGGCTGCGTGTAACTTTTAAAGACAAATGGCCCGAACCGATATGAATATTTTCCGCCGTCAGCTTGTCCATAGCTTCCGGCAGGAACGGATCGATGACGATTTCCTTTGCCGGCGCATTCGGATTCAAGCCTAACATCACCTGCATAAAAACGACAGATGTCGCCGCCGCCCACGCCTGCGGCGAGCATGTGGACGGATACGGCACCGGATAGCCCAGCTCCGAATCATAGCCACAGAATAGCTCAGGGAGACGCTGATACTCGAAAGACCTGGACGCCTCCAGCAAACCGGATAGAACAGCCGCCGCTTCTTCTTTATACCCCATTCGGCTTAATCCAAGCAGAATCATGCCGTTATCATGAGGCCATACGCTGCCGTTGTGGTAGCTCATCGGATAATAACCGGCCGCGTCTGTACTCATGGTGCGGATGCCGTAGCCGCCAAACATATCTTCGGCGGTTAATCTTGCGGCTATTTGTTTCGCCCGGGAAGCCTCAGGCAGCCCTGTCATCAGCAGATGTCCCGGATTGGAGGTCACCGAACGCACCTGCTCCCGGTCCTTGTCTAACGCGATGGCGTAAAACTGTTTGTCCTCCATCCAGAAAGACTGCTCGAATCTCAGCTGCAGCTGTTGCGCTTCTTCCTCCAGCTTGGCCGCAAACGCCGCCTCGCCCATCAATTCAAAAATCGGAACCAGACTCATTTTCGCTTGGTACACATACCCCTGAACCTCCGAAAGCGCGATAGGAGACGACGCATACTCGCCGGACCGGTGCACGATCGAATTGCTCGAATCCTTCCAGCCCTGGTTGGGGAAGCCTTTCTCCGCCTCCTGATGATAGGTCAGGAATCCCGACTCCCGGGCGGCACGGTCGATCCACTCCAGCGCGCGTTCGATGTTAGGCTTTAACTCTTCGACTAAAGAAAGGTCTCCGGTCCAGCGGAAGTACTCCCCGATCAACACCAGGAACAGAGGCGTCGAATCGACCGTTCCGTAATACGGGGAAAAAGGCGACTGCTTCGTGTTCACCAATTCTCCGTAGCGTATCTCGTGCATGATTTTGCCCGGCTGTTCGTCGCGCCACGGATCCACGTCAGTGCCTTGGTAAGCGGCCAGCGTCCTTAATGTTCCTTTGACTTTATTCGGATTTAACGGAAGCATGAACAAGGACGTAATGAGGCTGTCTCTGCCAAAAGGGACCGCAAACCAGGGCAGCCCTGCGACAGGCATGTCACCATAGCCGACATCTGTCATCAGCATGCGCAAATCCTGTGCGCCGCGGAGGAACAGACCGTCAAACACGTCGGAATCCGACCTAATACGCGACGTTTCTTCATACCAGCGTTCATAAGAAGCTTCCAGCTTTTCCAGCGCTTCGTCGTAAGCAAGAACGGACGGACACTGGGGCTCCTGCACGGGAGTAATGAAGAAGCAAATCCGTTCCGTCTCCTGCGGCTCCAACCGAATCGAAAACTGCACGTTTCCCTCCGCATCCGCACTCGTCTCATCACGGTCCCAGGCAATCCGGGTCTCCCGCACAATATCATCGGCTCCTCTGTAGCGGATCGACATGTTGCGGTACCCCGTGTCCTGACCCCTCTTTGCACCTACTTCTCCCGAGCGGTACTTACGGACAATGAACATATCCTGAAAATCGGCGTCCAAAGCCGCAGCGAAACGGAAATTCACGGCACCCGGAAAATAGTTGGTCAGAGTGAAACGCTCGTACAGCACTCCATCGTATATAAACCGCTCTCTATGGATTTCGACGGCTCCCTCATCTTTGGCCGCCTTCATTAACCGGATGGAAGCCAGATAGCTTTTATTGGCGGCGGAAGAAAGCAGCTCGGGCTTTTCCCCGTCGATAAAAATTTCCATTCGGCTTAAAAACCGCGTATCCTTCATATATAAGCCATGGCCTATCTCGTTGTTGCCGGTGATATCCCCATTTTTATCCGTTAGCAGAAACAATCCGCCTTCTTTAATGACCCGGTAGTCCATCGTCTATGCCTCATTCCATTGGGTTTATTGATCGATCCGTTGCGCAAAGAATGGCCTGGGCCAGACGCTCGTTATCCCTTAATGCCGGAGCTCGAAATGCCCTCGATATACTGCCGCTGGAATAAAAAGAAGAAGATCAGAATCGGCAGAGTGGATAATACAACTCCGGCCATAATTAGCGGCGTATTTTCGAACACCATATCTTTTACGCTGTTCAAGCCGACGACGAGGACATATTTGTCCGGGTTGTTGGTAAACGTGCTAGGGATGAGATAGCTGTTCCATGTACCCGCAAAAGCCAGGATCGACATCGTAATCAGCGGCGACTTCGCCAAAGGATACACAATGCGCCAGAAAGCTCCCATCTTCGTCAATCCGTCGATCCTCGCCGCTTCGATGAATTCATTCGGTACCTGGATGAAAAACTGCCTCATCATAAAGATGTACAAACACTGGTACAAAAACGGAACCGTCAAAGCCGCATAAGAATTAAGCCATCCGATCTGGGCCATATTGACGTAAACCGGGATCAGAATCATATGGTAAGGCACCATCATCGTGGCTACGACAATCCAGTAAATGACCTTTTTTCCGGCAAAATCTACCTTCGCCAGGGCAAAGCCGGCCATCGGGTTAATGATCAGGTTCCCGATAATGACAACGCCGGTCATAATGATTGTATTCAGCAGCCACTTGGGCACATTATAGGCGTCATTGGTAAAGTACAGCTTGTAGTTGTTCAAAGTCCAGCTGGAGATTCCGGCCAGTTTATTGACATTCTGCATGGTCGATACAGAAGTGTATAACGTATAGAGAAATGGCAGGATGAAAACAAATCCAAGGATAATAATTATCGCATAATTGCCTAACAGGGAAAGCCTTTTATTGGCCGTCATGATATCACTCCTTATCGTCCAGCCATTTTTTTTGCAGGAATGTAATGATCATAATAATGAAGAAAAAGAGGACAACTGCCGCGCTTCCGTAACCGATGTTCATGTAACGGATACCGTGCTGGTAGAAGTAGGTTACCACTGTGCTCGTAGCTCCCGCAGGCGACCCCAACGCTCCGTATCTGGAAATGGCGGCAATCTGGTCGTAAATCTGGAAACCGAGAATGGTCGCGACGGAAACGATGAAGAAGGTGATCGGCTTGAGGTAAGGGACCGTAATGTAGCGGAATTGCGCCCATTTGGACGCCCCGTCCATTTGCCCCGCTTCGTACAGATCTTTGGGAACTTCCTGCAGCCCGGACAAGTAAACGATCATGCTGAAGCCTGCTTGTTGGAAAATAAATAAAACGCAGACAAAGAACAGCGCATAGTGGGTGTCTGCAAACCACGTTACATCCTTGAACCCGAAGTAAGTGAAAAAGTGCGTAACGAACGTGCCTTTTTTAAACAGCATCATGAATACGGTAGTGACCGCAATTTGCGAGGTGATATACGGGATAAAAAAGACCGTCCGAAAGATGCCTTTTCCGTTTAGCTTCTGGTTCACCAGGATCGCCATTACAAGTCCCAGAAACGTCTGTACAGGTATAGCGATCAAAACGATCTCAAGTGAGTGCAGAACCGCCCGGTAAAATTCCTGGTCATGTAAAATACGGACATAGTTTTGTAATCCCACAAATTTCGCGCTGCCCAGAGCAGTAAACTTCACATCCTGAAAGCTGCGCAGAAAAGACTGCACGAACGGATACAAAAACCACCAGGCCCATAAAATCAGGAAGGGCAGGCTGAACAGCCATCCGACGGCAAAATCCGAATCCGCGATAGAACGCAGCAGCGACTTTTTCTTCCTGACTTCTACCTGTAAACTAACGCTTCCGCTCTCATAGGCAGCCATCGTAATCCTCCTAAATCCCTAAATTTGGTTATCTTATCGTTAAACAGATGTTCCCGTTTCTCAGCGGAAACGGGAACGGGCAGATTATTTTACTGGCGCGGTCCTTAAACCGGCACCCCATCAAGCAGATTACTTGAATTGGGATTGAATCCCGTCGAGAATGTCTTTAGGCGATTTGTTCGCTCCGCCCAAGATCGATGCTTCCAGCTGTTTCACGAGCTCGTCAATGAACTTTTTCGTTTCCACAGGATAATCGAAGTCGGTGCTGTAATCCAAAGCGCCTTTTACATTCTTGAATTCCGGATTTTCATCAAAGAATTTGGAAGAAAGGCTTGTCACCGCCGGATTGAAACCAAGCTTCATAAATTCGGTTTCGACCTTGTCGCTGGTCATATAGTTCGCTGCCTGAAGCGCCGCTTGCTTGTTTTTGGCATCCTTCAGCACGACGTAACCGTCAGAGATCATCGTACTTGCATTTACTGTGCCCTTAGGTACGGGAAGAACGACATATTTCAGGTTCGGAGCCGCATCCTTCAAGTAGCCTTTATACCAGTAACCGCCTGTGGTCATGGCCGATTTTCCGTTGGCAAACACTTCGCCGTCCCAACCGTATCCGAGTGCTTTAGGAGTTACGGCTACGCCCTCTTTATACATGTCGAAAATCTTTTGCAGTGCCTGGACGTTCTCCGGAGTGCTGATCGTTTTTCCGTTGCCCCATCCGCCGCCGTAGCTTTTCGCATAGTTGGTGATGTGGTACGCGTCAATGTTGATCGTGATTCCGGCCACATCTTTGGTCTTCAATTTCTTGGCGGCCGCTTCCACTTCGTCCCAAGTTTTCGGATAGTCGCCGAGGCCGGCTTTTTTCCACATTTCTTCGTTAATAAAGAACATAGCAGGCATATTGATATTCGGAAGCGCGTATTGTTTACCGTCTTTTTTCCAAATGTTCACTGCCGACGGAGTAAAACGGCTCATATCGACGCCGGCCGGTCCAAGCAGTTCGTCCAACGGAGCAAACAATCCTTTGTTGATGTACTCGAAAGCACCTTCATTAGTCAGTTTGATAAAATCAGGCGCCACACCCGCCGCAATTTCACCCGGCAGTGTGTTCCAGAACTGCTCGCTGCTTGGATATTGCTTGATCTTGAGCGTGATATCCGGATATTTCTCCGAAATGGCCGCCGCCATCTCCTGGTATGTTTTCAAATCCTGTGCGGTCCCCCAGAACCCCATAGTTACTGTAGTTTTTCCCTTGCCGCCGTCTCCCGCTTGTGCACCGCCGTTGCTGCTGTTCCCGCATGCGGCCAGGCCGACTACTAATATCAGGCAAAGGAGTACGATCGCCGTAAGCCTTTTCATATTGCTGTCATCTCCCCTGATTAATTTTGTCTACGATATAAGGTTACCGGTTTCAAGCGCAAAAAAAAATTAACCAAATAATGATTAATTTAATAGAATATCCTTTGTTATTTTCCCCAGTCCGCGGGCTGACGATTTTCTTTAATGTTTTTTACTTTTTTTTAATAGAATTAAACCGTTTCCTTGCGGTATTCTTTGGGAGCCATTCCCACATACTTATGAAACACGATGGCAAAATGGACCTGGCTGTTGAACCCGACCCTCTCCGCGACCTCGTAAATTTTGTACCGGTAATCCTTGAGCAGCTCCTTCGCTTTCTCGATGCGGATCTGGTTGATATAGTCGAATAATCCTCTGTCCACTTCCTGCTTGAACAGCCTGCTTATATAATTGGAGCTCACCTGGAACTGCTCGGCTAGACTTTTCAAGGAAATGTTCTCTTTATAATTCGTTTCGATATACTGCACAATATTTCTGATCAGCGGGCTGTAATCTTTATTTTTGTTGTAAATCCGGGCCTCGAGCCTTTTGTTGAACACCGAGTGGTAGAAGGCGGACAGCTCGCCGAAATCCTCGATTTCCTCCATCCGGCTTCTCGTCTCCAGATAATCCTCCCCGTTCTCCAGCATAAACAGCAGCCCTTCGTAGATCTTCTTGACGTCTTTCTCGTTCATGCACTCCGTGTCTCTCAGATACTGTTCCCACTCCGCCAAATTATAGGCAAATTCCTCGTATTTCTCGTCCTTTAGGCCGTTTTTCATGCCCACAATATACGCGTTCGCCTGTTCCAGCGTCTGTTCGTCGTTCCCGGTACGGTGCTGGTAATAAAACAGCGGATCGTTCGGGTGGTAAAATTTCTGCTCCAAAGCCTGCCTCGCTTGCCAGGCCGCTTGCTTCGCTTCCTGGAACGATTGAAAAGAGCTGCTCACACCTATCACCGCGTCAATATTGACAAACCGTTTGAGCGAAGAGCTGATCAAATACACAATATCGTTCACATGGGAAAAGGAAGCCTGAGCGCTCCTGGTCTCACTGTGGCTTATAACTACCGAGTATAAATTGTCGTCGATCTGCGCGAACTCCACTTCATTTTCTTTGGACAGCAGCTCGGACACAATGCTCATGACCGTATTCGGCAGGATAGAGGCGTTGTTCTTCGTGTACCTTTTCACCACCAGTGCGTACTGCCTGATGCTGAACATCATAACGTAAAGGCCCGCTTCCCTCAGCTTTGTTTGCCCGATTCCGTCCGGATTTCCGTGCAGCAGGTTTCGCACCATCGCTTCCCTGGAATGGACCTGGGCTGCGCGTCCGGGAGTTTCCTTCGCATCCTGACTGCCGATCTCCAATTCATCCTTGATCTTTGCCAGCGCTTCTTCGATTTCCTGCTCGTTCATGCCCGGCTTGTGAAAATAATCCGCCGCGCCAAGCTTCATCGCTTTTTTCACGAGATGAAAGTCGTCAAAGCTGCTTAGAATAATGACTTTCGCCGGAATTCCTTGCTCTTTGATTTCCGTCAGCACTTCTATGCCGTCTTTTTTCGGCATTTTTATATCCAGGATGACGACATCAGGCTCGCGTTCCGCGATCAGCTTCAACGCTTCCTCGCCGTCAGCCGCTTCGCCCACGATCTCCATTCCGCCCGCTTCCCAGCGTACGGCGGATTTGATGCCGATCCTGACGAGCGGCTCGTCATCCGCAATTAATATTTTCATGCAGTATCACCTCAATTCTGTTTGAACGACGGGAATCACGATCTTCGCGACCGTGCCGCTGTTCGCTTCACTCGTAATCCATAAGCCGAACCCTTCTCCGAAATGGAGCTCTATCCTTCTGCGGATATTTCGGATGCCGATGGAGTTCATAGGGTCGATCTCCTTCCCCGGTTCGGGCCCCTCGAGCTCCGCCTCGGACAGACCTCTGCCGTTGTCGGCAACGGTCATGATGATTTTACCGGCTTCCTCATAGATTCGAATCATTAGCTTCCCTTTATACGGAATTTCGTCAAACCCATGGAATACCGCATTCTCCACCAAAGGCTGCAGCAGAAATTTCAAAGTTTTATATTCCAGCACGCCGGGCTCAACGTCATATTCAACCTCGAATTTGCCCAGGTACCGGAAATCCAGTATTTTCGTATAGCTGCGGATAAATTCAAGCTCTTCCCGGATCGTGACATAGTCGCTTTCGGTCTTCGCCGTAAATTTAATGACAGAGGAGAACGCGGTGAGCGCCTCTTCAATCCCGGCTGCGCCCTGGATCTTGGCCATCCATCTAATGACGTTAAGAGTATTGTACATAAAATGCGGCCGGATTTGCGACTGCAGCGCAAGTATCTCCATCTGCCGCTTTTCCTGCTCATCGTCATAGATCCGCCGGATCAGCCTTCTGATTTCGTTCAGCATATGGTTGATGGTAAAGGCGATTTTGCCTACTTCCCCATGCTCTATGTCGATCGACACGTCAAGGTTGCCTTCGGAAACCAGCTTCATTTTGCGGTTCAGGACGGACAGCGGTTTTGTAATGCTGGTTGCGATGTAAATGGAAGCGAGAATGGACAAACCCAGCAACGCCAGCAGGGATATAAATATCGTCCTGACAATGGTGTCCACGAACTGGAACAGTTCGTTCTTCGGAATGATCGTAATCGCTTTCCAGTCCGACAGGCGCGAAGTGGAAGTAATGAAGTAGCTGTCCGGGGTCGCCCGCGTCGCCTGCTCTTCCCCGACTATGTTGACGCTGTCCTGTCCCAGCACCTCTGCCGCCGGCTTGCCTATTTCACTGCCGTTGTTGCTGTAGATTATATTTTTGTTCTCATCTATCAGGTAAAACTTCGTATTCTCCGTAAAATGGATATCGCTCCACAAAAGCTTCAGCTTGTCGATGCCGATATTTAACATAATTAACCCGAGATTCTCTTTCGAATACGGGTCGACAATCGCTCTGGCAACGGAAACCACAGAGACGTGGCTGTAGGACACCAGCTTCTCGGGATGAACGCCTACGGCGACATACAGCCCCTGCTTCTGCAGTATTTTCTGGACATAAGGTTCGTTGTAGAATTCATTTTCCAGGTAGCGGTGATCCATATACTCATTGTTGCTTCTGCCGACGATAATATGGTTCCTGCTCTGGTAAATCACCGCCGAATCGATCAAATCGGTATAAAGCAGCATGCTGTTGCGGATTATTCCGCCCACCGTATCGTAATCCTTCTCTCTTTCGTACAGCGGGTAAAGCGCCGTTTCGTAGTCTTTCCGCATGATTTGAAAAATGGCCGGATCGTGCTCCGGATACATCGACAGCCTAAGCAGAGGGTTGAACGAGTTGTCGATGTTTTTGACGATTTGCTTATTATTTTCCACCGCGGCGGCCAGAATCATACTCCGGTTGGAATTGACATACAGCCAGGACAAGGTCCCGCCGATGATGAAGAAAGGTATAATGATAAAGCAGGAAAAAACAAAGATGAGTTTGTTCCGCAGGTTTATGTTTTGAAGTCTCGTCTTGATGGCATTCATAGGCTCACTCTACTTTACAGGAGGATTCGGTATGCTGAATATTTTACGTTCATAATAACCCATCCTTGTCCCTTTTGCAGCAGAAGGTTAAGGCAATCCTTAAGCCATGTGGTTCAGCGCGCTTCTTCGAACGAGGACTTTGGCCAGCATGAGGTGTGCCAATAGGGCGGTCACGCAGCCGAGCACTCCGACGATGACGAACCCTTCCCGCAGAGTGAGCCAATCTCCCGCCGCACCCATAAACAAAGGACCCGCAAACATACCCAATCCATAAATCGCCTGGTAGAAGCCCATCGCCGTCGCCCGCTTCTCCGGGGCCATATGTTTAATGCTGAGTGACATCAGCACAGGCGATGTGAAGCCGCGGCCGAATCCGGCCAGAGACTGCGTCAGGACCAGAATCCAAAGCGAGCTTGTAAAGGGGATCAGCACCGTAAACACTCCGCTCAGAATAAATCCTAGAATGATCACATTCCGCTCACCCAGCCTTTGAGCGAGATGCCTTCCTCCCAACCAGGCCGCGAGCGCGGTCGGCAGAGTGGAACAGAACGTCAGCAGCCCCATGTCCAGCTTCGTGGCGCCCAAAGACTGGGCATACACCGGCGTAAAGCCGAACACCGTTGCAAAAGTGAGCACTTGAAACAAGATGGAAAGAAACGACACCGTCAGCAGGGTGCGGTCGCCGGCTACCTCCCCGATTCCCTGGAGAGTTATTTTTTGCTGGTTGTCTTCAAACTTTTCCACTATGAAAAACGCCCCGGCCATCCCGATCAATCCCACGGCCGCTCCGGCCAGAAACGCCGATTCCCAGCCATAAAGATCGGCGAACCAGCCCCCGCACAAGATTCCCAGCATCTGCCCGAGTGAATTGTATACAGTGATATTGCCCATGGCGCGGGTCGTTTCGTCTTTGGGATAATAACTGGCGAAAAGGATAGTGAAATCCACCCAGGTCGCCGCGGCGGCACCGGCTATAATGCGCAGGAACAGTATCCAGTTCAGATGGTCGGTCAGCAGAATACCGGCGCCGGCCAGTATGGAAAAGACCATTCCGAGCACGATGAACATTTTTCTTTTATGGATACGGTCGGATATGACGCCCACCGGGATGCGCAGCAGCATTTGGCTGAGTCCGTACATTCCCACGATCAGCCCGGCCATTTTGTTGGAAGCGCCCAAGCTTTCCACGTAGGCCGTCAGGATCGGCACACAGGTGTACATCGAGAACCAGAAAAGAAGCGTTACCATACAAAAAAGCGGAATGCGATAGTTTGCGGGTTGCGGCGGAGAGTGCATTCTGCACGTCCTTTCGGTGAATAGATCAGCACTGTTCAGCCGATGGACAGCCCTCGGTAACAACAGTGATTTTAGCCCATTGGTATAATGTTAATCCATCACCGGAGCGAGTACAAGCAAATAAATTGAACTATCGTTCTCCACGTAACCTATTAACTAAAAAAACACTTGCATAAACTAATGCGATTAGTTATGTTCGAATTAATATTCTATGTTGAGAGGGGAAGCAACCGAACTTGGAGACAGAAAGGGTAACCAGTATGAAATTCGGGAAGAAAAACCTCGTACCACAATCTGCTCATGTTATTCGTGTTCGCCTTGCAGCTATGACACTAGCTGTCTCCGGAGTCCTGTTTCTCGTGTATCCCGTGCTTCGCCCCTTCTCCGATGAAACGTCCTTGTTTGGAGCTGCGGCATTCGCTTCCACGGAATGGATTGGGGCGCACGTGCTGGCAATGCTGGGTTTCATCCTGCTGACGTTGGGACTGTTTGGTCTGTACATCTGTCTTCATGAGACAACTGTTCAGCGTTTTGCATTCCGCGGGCTTGTCTTGAGTTGGCTGGGGACAGGTCTGACATTGCCGTTCTACGGGGCTGAAGCTTTCGGACTGCACGTGATCGGCCAAGAAGCAGTCAAGCAGCATAGCGTCACCCTGGTCAGCCTGGCTAATGATGTCCGTTTCGGGCCCGGATTCGTCATGATCCTGGCGGGGCTTGTGTTGCTTGCGCTTGGCTCAATCATGGCTGCCATTGCGGTCTGGAAATCTCGTACCATGCCAAAATGGAGCGGTATTCCGTTCGCTCTCGGATTTCTGCTGTACCTTCCGCAATATGTTGGAACTCAGCAGATCCGGGTGGCTCATGGGTTGTTGGTTGCCGTCGGGTGTGTGTGGATGGCAATGGGCATGTGGATGCAAAGCATCAAGGGAAAGTAAATTGAATAATCGGGTTGCGGAGCTTTGGCTGTTCTTCTGCTCATGAATTATAAACTCAGCCGCCCAGATAGGACATTTCCGCTTTATCTTTTCTGAGACCGGGAGATTGGTTGAGCCGTATCTCCGAATAACGGTCAGTCCGCTTCATCCAAATGCCCCGAATAAGCTCTTCCAGTTCCTCGTCGGTGGCTCCCTCGCGCAGCGGCGTCCTCAGATCGGTGCCTTCCGACGCGAACAAACAGGTGAACAGACGTCCCTCGGCGGATAGTCTGGCTCTTGTGCACGTAGAGCAAAACGCTTGCGTCACAGATGAGATGAACCCAATTTCCACATCGGTTCCCGAGTATCTGTAACGGCTCGCCACTTCACCGTAATAATCGGCCCCGACCGGCTCCAGAGGCATTTCCGCGCTGATGGCTTCGACGATCTCGCGGCTGGGCACCACTTGGTCCAGCTTCCATCCGTTCGTGTTGCCGACATCCATAAATTCAATGAAGCGCAGCGTATGGCCTTTTTGCTTGAAGTAACGGGCCATCGGCAAAATATCGCTGTCGTTGATCCCCTTTTTCACCATCATGTTCACTTTCACCCCGAGACCCGCCCGCGCCGCCGCCTCTATCCCGTCCAGAACCGGCTTGACCGAATAACCGACGCCGTTCATCATGGCAAAACGCTCGTCATCCAGGCTGTCCAGGCTTACGGTCACCCGCCGCAGGCCCGACTGCTTCAGTTCGGCCGCCTTCTTCGCAAGCAAGCTGCCGTTGGTCGTCAGGGCAATCTCCCGCACGCCTTCGGCTTTGTCGATCATGCCGATCAGCTTGGGCAGTTCCTCGCGCAGCAAGGGTTCGCCCCCGGTGAGGCGAATTTTTTCCACTCCCAGCCTGGTGAATATATTCGTAAGACGGGTGAGCTCCTCAAAAGTGAGCAGTTTCTCTTTTTTCAAAAAAGCGTACCCCGCCCCAAAAATTTCGGCAGGCATGCAGTACGTACAGCGGAAATTGCACCGGTCTGTAACGGAAATCCGCAAATCGCGCAGCGGCCTGTTCAGAGTATCCCTAACCTTGCTGTGATTTTCCATCCTCCACACTCCTAATAAAAGCTTTACGCCCAATCAACTTAATAAAAGCACGGTAATGCGATCTCCCGCTTTTTTTCCATGGCCTCCGGGGGGGATGACGAGCAGGCAGTTCGCATCCTTGATGGAAGTGAGGATACCCGATTGGTCCTTCCCCACCTGCCCCGCAACCAGCCTCCCGTCCTCTATGCGGCATTCGCCCCTGACGTAACGGGTATACGCGTTGACTTTATCAAAATCATTGGCAAGAAAGGCCGTGCATTCGCGTAAAAATATATTTTCCTGCGCCTGCATCCCAAGCAGCACAGGCCGGACCAACAGTTCAAAACCGACAAAGCAGGCGCCCGGGTTGCCTGAAAGCGCAAAGAGGAACTTCCCGTCGCGAATTCCGGCCGTTGTCGGGCTGCCGGGCCTCATGGCGAGCTTGTCGAACAGCTTGGTCCCTTTCCATTGTGAGAAAATATCGGCCAAAATATCATAATCGCCCACGGACACGCCGCCGGTCGTAATCACAAGGTCCGCCTGCACAAACGCCTGATCCAGCAGCGCCGACACTTCCTCTTTATTATCGGCTGCTATGCCCAGAGAAAGCGGCACTCCCCCATGCTGCTTCACCTGCGCCGCCAGCATGCTTATATTGCTGTTCCTTATCTTACCGGGCTGGAGCGGTTGATCGATTTCAAGCAGCTCCGAGCCTGTGCCGATTATAGCGACCTTCGGTCTCCGGAACACCGGTACGCGAGACCAGCCGAAAGAGGCGAGCAGCGCGGTTTCTCCGGCGGAAATTTTCCGTCCGCGTTGAAGCAGCTCCGTTCCTTCGGTAAGCTCCGAACCAATCTCCGAGATATTGCTGCCGGCCGGTATCGATTTGGCTACCTCTATATAAAATTGACCCTCGTCCTCCGATTCCCTTGTCATTTCAAGCATGATCACCGCGTCGGCCCCTTCAGGCACCATTGCGCCCGTCATGATCCTTGCAGCTTGCCCGGCGCCTACAGCGCATTTAGGCGTACTGCCGCAGGGAATGGAGTCGATCACTTTCAAGGTCACAGGCTGGTCCGGGGACGTAGTCCCGATATCTGCCGTACGCAACGCGAAACCGTCCATGCCCGAGCGCCGAAAATGAGGCAGCGTATTGCCTGCGTTGACCGTCACGGCCAGATGTCTGCCCCATGCTTCGTGAAGCTCCACTTCCTCAGCAGGGAGCCGGCGGATGTGAGCTTCAATTCTCTGCAGAGCTTCCTTCACTTGAATGGCATGCCGTGCAAAACGCCCGCTGCGGGCAGTCTCGGTATGGTCTTTCATCACTTCTCCTCCGGTCTTCGTAAGCGGTCGGTCGTTTGATATAGAATAACATAATTAAAGTGAGACTAAACAACCTTAGTCCGGCAGCATGCCGGACTAAGGTCTGTTTCTCAATTTTATTATAAAGACTATTATACCTTATCTTCAGGTTTATTCAATTCCTCTCCCAAACCCCGCAGAAAATGAAGCGTGGTTGAGATCGAAGCCGTTACGTTCGGGTCCTTCAATAATCCTAACAATCCCCATAAGTTGGCCGGCTCTTCCCCTTTGTGCATCGATTGCTCCAGACCGCTGCCAATGCCGCTGATCAGCTTTTGTGTCTTCGCGGGATCCAGCCGGCCTAAAAACTGCACGGCAAGGATGATATTTTTCAGCATGATTGGTACGTTCGCCACCTTGATAAATTCGAAGCCGACCGATCCGAGATTGCTGCGGTTTTTCATAATGCCCTGGACGATATCAAGCAATCCGGCTTCCTGCAACTCCTTGAGGATGTCCAGGAAAGAGATGATGGCCTGGCGGTTATCGCTGACCGCCTTTAATATTTCGACGAGCGACTCTGCCTGAAGTTCTTCTTCGGTTGGGATTTTTCTTTCAATAAACTTAATTGATTGTGCCATGCTGTCCGTTCTCCTTTCGGATCGTTTCAACAACGGGCTCAAAATCCGAACGCTCCCATTTATCCTCCACTCTTACGCCCGGCTGCGGATTCCGCTTCGCGAACCGGTGGTTGACGGACGGTAAAGGCGAGGCGCCTTCCGGCTCCAAGACTTCCATTCGTACATTTATTTCTTTATAGTTTGGTGTATCCGTCACTTTGTCGAAATAGCTGCTGGTCAACCGGTTAATCGCCTCATCCACATCCGGCGTGTTCATCGGGAGGTATAATTCTTTGCCTTGCACCCTATCTGTGATGAGCACCGGAATTTTCACCGCGCCGTAAGGAGACTCCAGCCGTACAAGGGCGCCGTCCTTGATTCCCCGTTCCGCAGCCAACTGCGGCGACACCTCCAGCCATGCGTTAGGGACTTTATGCCGGATCCCTTCCGCTTTATAAGTCATATTGCCTTCGTGAAAATGCTCCAATATCCGGCCGTTGTTCAGATGCAGGTCGTAGATCTCCTCCGGCTTGTAAGGCGGTGTCCAAGCGACGGGAAAAAGTCTTGCTTTTGCGTCGGGAAAAGCGAATTTGTTGTTCTCATATAGAAGAGGCGTGCTTTGTCCGTCGGGAGCAACGGGCCAAACCTGGCTGTTCCAGCCCTCCAGATGCTCATAGCTGACTCCGGCGAACAGCGGCGCCAGGCTGGCCGCTTCCTTCATAATCTCTCCCGGGTGGGTATAGTTCCAGTTAGCCCCCAGCCGGTTGGCCACTTCCTGAATGATCCACCAGTCGGGTTTGGAATCGCCCATCGGTTCGAACACTTTATGGAAACGCTGGATGCGCCGCTCCGTATTGGTGAAAGTCCCATCCTTCTCAAGGCTTGGGGCGGCCGGCAGAATAACGTCCGCAAATTCCGCCGTCCTGCTGAAGAATACGTCCTGCACGACGAAAAATTCAAGCTTTCCGAACATCTCTTCCACAAAGTTGGAATTGGAGTCGACAAGCGCCATATCCTCGCCGAACAAGTAAAGGGCTTTAAGGTCGCCGTTGCGGATTCCTTCCACCATTTGATGGTTGTTGTAGCCGTGTTCGACCGGAAGCTCGGTATTCCAGGCCTTTTCGTACCGTGCCCGCACTTTGTCGTCCGTGACGGGTTCATAGCCCGGGAAATAAGCCGGAAGCGTACCGAAATCGCACGCCCCCTGGACGTTATTGTGTCCGCGCAAAGGGTAAGCACCGGTGCCTGTGCGTCCAAAGTTGCCGGTGACAAGCAGCAGGTTGCATATGGCTGTGCTTGTATCCGTGCCTCCCAGATGCTGGGTCACGCCCATCGCCCAGAGAATGCAGGCCGATTTGGCGTTATGGATCATCGTGGCCGTCTCGATCAGCTGAGCCTTGCTGAGACCGGTCACTTTCTCCGCATAATCAAGCGTATAAGTATCCAGCGATTTCACATAATCCTTAAACCCGTTGACATGCTTGGAGATAAACTCGCGGTTTTCCCATCCTTTATCTATGATGTATTTGGTCACCGCTGACAGCCACACCAGGTCGGTTCCCGGCTTCGCATGCAGATGGAGGTCGGCCCGCTCCGCCATTTCGTTCTTGCGCAGGTCCGAGACGATCAGCTTCTGCCCGTGCAGTTTATGTGCCCGTTTGATCCGAGTCGCCAGCACGGGGTGGGATTCGGCGGGATTGGCGCCGACTATGATGACCAGCTCTGTGTTTGCGATGTCATGCATCGTGCCGCTGTCTCCACCCAGTCCCACTGTCCTCATGAGGCCTGCGGTCGCCGGTGTCTGACAGTAGCGCGAGCAATTGTCCACGTTATTGGACTTCATCACCGCGCGGGCGAATTTTTGGAAAATGTAATTCTCTTCATTACTGCATTTGGAAGAAGAAATATATCCTATGGAATGGGGGCCGTAGGTTTCCTTGATGCCGCCGAGCTTACTGGCGATCAGGTTCAGCGCTTCCTCCCAGGTCGATTCGACGAACCTGTCCCCTTTTCGGATGAGCGGCTTGGTCAGTCTTTCTTCGCTGTTGACAAAATCCCAGCCCCACTTGCCCTTTACACAAGTCGAAACCCCGTTGACCGGCGCTTCCACATTTGGTTCAATTTTCAAAATGTGCCTGTCTTTTGTCCAAACCTCGAAGCTGCAGCCGACCCCGCAATAGGTGCATACCGTCTTGGTGCGCTTGATTCTCGATTTGCGCATGGCGGCTTCCATTTCGGAAACCATGAAGATTTCCCTGTAGCCGGGTTCAATCTCTTTGGTGAGATCGATCATCGGTTCCAGCAGGTTCGACGCAATCCCTGTGAGATAGCCGGCTTCTCCAAGCATCGACTTTTCCATAAGCGCGTTGCACGGGCAGACCGTTACGCAATGGCCGCAGGAAACGCACGAGGATTGATCCGCCGGAACGTCCTGGTCCCAGATCACCCTAGGATGCTCCCTGCTCCAATCGATCGACAGCGTCTCGTTCACCTGCAGATCCTGACACGCTTCCACACACCGTCCGCATAAAATGCACTGGTTGGGATCATAGCGGTACAGCGGATGCGACAAATCCACACTGTACGGCTTCGGTTTGAATTCATATTTTTGGTGGTTCATTTCCAGTGACTCCGTTGTATTATGTACAATGCAGTTGCCGTTGTTGTTGTCGCACACAGTGCAGTATAGCTCGTGATTTTTCAGTATCCTCGACATCGACTCTGTCTGCGCTTCTTTTACCAACGGGGACTCGGTAGATACCTGCATGTCCGCCTGCACGACGGTGCTGCACGCCCGAACCAATTCTCCGCCGACCTCGACGAAACAAGTATCGCAGGTCTGGATCGGCCCCAATTGAGAGTTATAGCATATACTGGGAACGAACAAATGATTATCGGTTGCTGCCTGAAGCAAGGTTGTTCCCGGTTTGCACTGCACTTCGTTACCGTTTAAGCGTATAGTTATAGTCTCCATGTCCATTCAACACCTCTTAGACGGCGAAATTTTAGTAATCAATTATTACTTAACCCGCAGCGCGTCCGGTTAACCAGTGTCTGTTATTTATATGGAAACCTCTATCGAAGCAATACAAGGATGAGCGACCGCGATTTAAAGGCAGGTTTCCCCTTTAATATTGCCAACCCGCGATTCTTCCGGCGCGTTGCGACACTGCACGGCGGGGGATCAAACCGTTAAAGCAGCCGAAAATCATAATTTCCTATACAATAAAAAAGACACCTGCTTTTCAAAAAGCAGGTGCCCAATAAAATTTATGTAAGATTTCCATCAAAGAGTCTAAAAGAAGCTAATGCAGCAGGGCCAACGCCTGGTTGATGATCTCGGCCATGATCTCCTCCGCTTTTTGTCCCGAGGTGAGGAGTCTTGTACCCTGGCCGGCCCACAAAGACATGTAGTCCGCGTTATTCTGCCGGGCCGCCGCATTGCGGACATCGCGCGTCACTGTATTATGCGTGGGAAAAGGAAGCGGCTCGACTCCGCCGGCATCCCATTGCCGGATAAATTCGTTGAGCACTCCTCTGGCCGGACGGCCTGAGAACGCCTTGGTTATCACGGTGCTCTCTTCCGTGCTTTGGAGCAGGGCCTGCTGATAGGCGGGATGGGCTCCCGACTCTGCCGCCGTGAGGAAACGCGTACCCATCTGCACTCCTTGCGCTCCGAGTACCAAAGCCGCCACAAGTCCACGGCCATCCATAACTCCCCCGGCTGCGATTACCGGAATCTTCACGCGGTCGACAATTTGCGGTACCAGCGCAAACGTGCCGATATTCGTGCCCATGGGATTGTTCGAGAGGTCGAACGTTCCCCGGTGCCCGCCCGCCTCGCTTCCTTGCGCCACAACGGCCTCGCACCCCGCCCGTTCGGCCAGGATGGCTTCGTCTACAGTGGTGGCCATCGCCACAGTCCGCACTCCTGCCGACTTGGCCTGCCGCATCATCGGCTCCGGAAGAACGCCGATAGCGGTACTAATGACAGGCACCTTTTCTTCCAATAGCACGGCGAACTGTTCTTCGAAACGATCGGGAGTTGCCACCGCACTTTCCGGCGGATGAGGTATGCCTAGTACATCGCGTACGCTGTTCAGCTGCCGCTGGGCTTCCACGATTCTCGAATTGTCGTCGGCCGAGCGATCCGCAAATAAGTTCACCGCAAACGGCGCATCCGTCTGCCCGCGGATTGAGCGGACCGATTCCCGGATTGCGGCCGGTTCCATGTATGCGGCGCCCAGCGTGCCCAATCCGCCCGCTTTCGATACGGCAGCCACCAGGTCTGCCGTGGTGGGTCCGCCTGCCATACCTGCTAGGAAGATTGGGTAGCGGACATTAAACATCTCACATAGTGAAGTATGCAGCCGAATATTCATTTTTTCCCTCCAAAATGGATTCATGAAAAAGCCGTCAGTCCCTCACCATTGTAGCATACACCGTCGCGTATTGCGGCGCTGCACGACATGTGATATGCAAGATATCCTCATGCCGCGCTTCCGCCTAAGCAGCGGCCTTCTCGGCCGGCCTTAACACCGCGGAGCCGAAACCGAGAAAAATGACGGCAAACAGCGCCAAAATCCCCAAATTCAATCCGATTTGCATCAGGCTTTGCCCTGCAGCCAATTGTTCCACGGCATCGATAGCCCATGTTTGCGGGACAAAATTCGCTATCTTCTGCATAAATCCCGGCATGATCGAGAGCGGCCACCAGCATCCGCCGAGCATGCAGGTCGGGACAATGACCAGCGCGTTAAGCTGTCCGATGTTGCTGCTGTTCTTCACCAGCGCGCCGATTGCGCTGCCGATTCCTACGGCGGCCAGGAGGAAGAAGGCGAGGATCACAAACATCGGGACGAAGCCGATGCCGTAATCAAACCCGACGATATACTTAGTGATCACCATGGCTACCAGTATTTGCAGCAATCCCACGGCGAAGCTCCCCAGAAAATTGCCCAGCGCGATTTCATACGAACGTACGGGAGCCGTATAGATGCGCGTCATCGTCATTTGGCTGCGGTCCTCCAGCACCAGCGCGAGCGAGTTCACAATCGATCCCATCACAAAATAAAGCATAAATCCAATGACCAGATACAGGTTGTTGTTGACAGTTTTTCCGGTATCGGTCACCGTCGTTTTCACCTGATGTTTATCCTGCTGCGCCAGAACCTTCTCCACCAGTGCCGGAATTTGCTCTGCCGCGGCACCTCCCGCACGGACGGCTTGCGTGGTCCTCTCCAGCTGCCCGACACTCTGCTTCAACGAAAATTCCAGTCCAAACGAAGCTTCGGATATATTCAAATAATAATTCCGGATGGGCACAGTCTGGCCGGCCAGCAGCTTTGACGTAAAATCCGGAGGGATGACTAAGCCAAGCGAGAGCTTCCCGGAACGGATTCCCTCGGTCAATTCCCGTTCATCCATCTTTACGAACCGGTACTCTTCTTTTTGCGCAACCTGCCCTATGACATCCTCGCCAAACACGCCCTGATCCTGGTTGGCATAGCCAACCTTTACGACATGGGTGCTGTCGCCGCCGATGAAACTCACTATAAGCGACATGACGAAGACGGGCATCACCAGATAGGAAAACCAGCCTTTGCGGTCCGAAAATATCCTTTTGAGCAAATTACCAGCGATATGCAGGCTATTCATGGTATCCTTCCTTTCGATAGAGCATAAAAGCGATCAGCATGAATGCACAGGCCATGGCTGCGAGCACAGCCAGATTGCCGATCACCGCATATCCTGACTGTCCGCTCATGAGCCGGATAAAGCTGTTCGAGGCCCAATGATTTACCGTAAACGGTTTGACATACTCAAGCGGGGTGCCGTCGGTCGGCATCATCCCGCCGCTGGCAAACGTCATTAAGCCGATAAAGGAAGCAAATACGCCGGACGCGGTTTTTGTCGAACGAAAGAGGAACGCGACGATAAAGCCCATCCCCATCGATGCCATAATGGTCGAGAGGCAGATCAGAACGAGGTAGAAAGGCGAACCGCCCCAATCCGCCCCGTAGGCAAATGCCGTGACCGCAATGATCGCCGAGGCCTGGATTGCCGACAGCACGCTGGTTCCGGACAATTTCCCCGCGATGATCCGCGAAGACGACACCGGCATGGACTGCAGCCGCAGCAGGGTATGCGCTTCTTTTTCCTTCAGCAGGCCGATGGCCGCCGTCAATCCCGAGAACAAAAGAAACATCACGAGCATGGTGGCGGAATAATACTGCAGGGCCGAGTATTCCTTTCCGTCTTTGCTCAGTTTACCGGCTTCAACGTACACAGGCTCCGGCACGGCTTTCGAGCTGCCGGCGGACGGTTCCGCCGCTTTCGGTCCCAGCACGATGGCCGCAGACTGCATGCGGTTCGTTTCGTCGACGAACGACTGCATGATCAGTCGGCCGACTCTGTTTTTAATCCTGTCGCCGCCATTGATCAGTTCCCAGCCGCCCTCTTTTCCCTGCAGCACCGAGCTACTAAAGCCTTTTGGGATATATAAGCCGAACTGGGCTTCTCCGCTCTTGATTTTCCGCAGCACATCCTCACGGGAATTCTCTTCGGCGGCTGTGAGACGGCCTTCCCCTTTCATAGCCTGCAGATAGCTTTCAAATCCTTGCGACAGCCGTCCTTTGTCTTCATCGTAATAGACGAGCTTCACGGCTTCGAAATTTTGATCCTTGGGGTTAAACACATTCGCCAGGGCGGAGCCCAGTATAAAAATGAGAGTAAGCGGCGCGACGATCAGCAGGAACAGGACGGAACGCGCCCGCAGCAGTCTTCTGAGTTCATTGATCGCTATGGTCCACATTGACAAACCTTCCTTTCTTCCATATGGTGGCAGTTCTGCTACGCATCCCGCAGGTTTCTGCCGGTCAAAGACAGGAACAGCGTCTCCAGATTCGGCTCCTGGCGGGTCAGCGACCGGATGGAAACCTGGAATTTCTGCAAAATGAACAGAATGTCCTGCAGGAAAACTTGTGAGTTCTTCAGGAAAATCTCGATCGTATCATCCTCTACAAGGACCTTGCTCACGGCCGGATACTGCTTCAGTTCGTCGATGGCCTGCTGTTTAACTTCGGCAACCTCGATCCGCAGCTTCTCGTCATCCGCGACCAGCCTTCTGAGCTCTTCCTGCGTGCCGGAGGCGATCAAATGGCCGTTGTCGATAATACCCACACGGTTGCTGATTGCCGCAACCTCCTCCATATAGTGGCTGGTGTAAATGATCGTCGAGCCCATCCGATTAAGCTCTTTGACGCATTCCAGGATATGGTTGCGCGACTGGGGATCGATACCCACTGTCGGTTCATCCATAATGAGCAGCTTGGGATGATGGACAATGGCGCACGCAATATTCAGCCGCCGCTTCATCCCTCCCGAGAACGAGGACGGCTTATCCTTCTGCCTTTCCAGCAGGCCGACAAAATCGAGCGCTTCCACCACCCGTTCCTTCAGAAGCAAACCGCTCAGACCATAGAGCTTGCCGAAAAAAGTTACGTTCTCCCGTGCCGACAAATCCTCATAAACGGCAATCTCCTGCGGTACCAGGCCAATGCGCCTTTTCGCTTCCATGGGGCTTCTCCCCACATCGATTCCTTCGACAGTGATCAAGCCCTGGTCGATTTTGAGCAGGCCGCTCATCATTTTGATCGTTGTGCTTTTTCCCGCGCCATTAGGGCCCAGCAGACCAAAGATCTCCCCTTGCTCAACCGAAAGATTCAAATGGTCAACCGATAATTTGCTGCCGTAGCGTTTCATGACGTTGCGGATTTCAATGAAACTCATATGGATCTCCTCCCAGCACCTGGTTGAACTTTGAAAACCTCTTATAAACCGCGGTCGCCCATCCTTGAAGAGCTTCGTCAAAGGTTTTCTTATATCTTGATTTTACTACCCCGCATGCCTGCTGCCATGTAGAGAAAGTCATCAGTACAGGATGACTTAAGTCATGTTATAATTTTGCCATTACGGTCCCCGGGACGCACAAACGTAAAGGTTGGGTTGCCTTCGATGAATCAGAAGCTGTTTGCCATCCGCTTTTTGCTAATATTGATTGCAGTCATAACCACGGTGTACACCTCATCTATAGAGTCCTACTACATGTATACCTTCTTTACGCTGCTCTATATTGCCCCGCATGCTTATCTTCAGCGATGGGAGCGTTCAGCGGCCGCACCGTGGATCATCCTAATGCAGATTTCACTCGGCACCGGTCTCAGCTATGTTTACGGCGGGTTCCTGTATTTACTGTCCTTCGCCGTCCTGCTCACTCTCCGTCCTAACAGCGGAAGACCGTCGGACCGGCTGCTTGCGGCGCTGCAATGGGCGGGCATGAATGCGGTCATCTACAGCGAACCGGCAGCGACGGTCCTCCTGGCGAATCTGATGTTTATCGTCATCCTTGCCGCCTTGATGTTCATGGACGGCATTATGCGGCAAAAGGAAGAGATTCAGGCGTTATACGATACTCTGCGCCAAAGTCATTACGAACTGGACGAAGCCCGCAGGAGATTGATCGAGTATGCGCAAAAGGTAGAGAATGCCGCTCAAACCGAAGAACGGAACCGAATTTCCAAGGATATCCATGATGAACTGGGACACAAACTGATCCGTGTCAAATTGATGACGGAAGCGGTAATCCGCACTTTCCCGCAGGATCGCGAAAAGGGGATGGAAATGCTCTATCACGTGCGCGACCAGTTGTCCGCAAGCATGGAAACGCTGCGTGCGACCGTGAGAAAAATAAAACCCAATGACCGCATGACCCGCAGCTTTTCGCTGCAAAGCTTGGCTGAGGATTTCGCGAGAGACAGCGGGGTACCGGTTAAGCTCACGGTCAGCGGCATGCCCCGCGTCATTTATCCGAGCGTGGAAGTTGCGTTTTACCGGAATGCGCAGGAGGCAATGACGAATGCGGTCCGGCACGGCCAGGCTACTGCGATCTCCGTCCGACTGGACTATTCGCCGGACGAAGTCGCCTTGTCGGTCAGCAGCAATGGCCGCCCGCCCGTCGGAAGCATCGTAAAAGGGCTCGGTTTGCGCGGAATGGAGGAAAGGATTGAACTGCTAGGCGGAACGGTCGAAACGGAGACAACGGACCGGTTTATCGTTCGGAGTGTTGTGCCGTACCGGAATCATGCGGGGTAGACGCGAGAACAACCAAGCACGTACAAGGAGGAGCGAGTGAAGTGATCAAGCTGATCGTTGCGGATGACGATCCTTTTATCAGGGCGAGCTTTAAATACATATTGGATCAAGACCCGGGCATTGAAGTCCTGGACACCTTCGGGAACGGAGAAGAAGCCTATTCCTATTGTTTGCGGACCAAGGATGTAGACCTTGTGTTGATGGATATCCGAATGCCGGTTTGCGATGGTGTAGAGAGCGCCAAAAAAATCAAACGGGACCGGCCGGATGTGCACATCGTGATCCTTACCACCTTCGACGACGACGACTACATCGTAGAAGCGCTGAAGCATGGGGTGAACGGCTATCTCCTGAAAAATATTTCTCCCGGCCAAATCATCGAAGGCATCAAAATGGTGATGCAGGGCCATATGCTCGTCCATCCGGACGTTGCCAAAAAACTGCCGCTCTTCCTGCAGCAAACGACCCAAAAGACCAAAGATTTCGCAAAATTCGGAATTACCGCGACGGAACAGCAGGTCATCGAAAACATTGCCGAAGGCCTCTCCAACAAGGAAATCGCGGAAAGGCTGTATCTCAGCGAAGGAACCGTCAAAAATTACGTCACCCAAATATTGCAAAAGCTTCACCTGCGCGACCGCACGCAAATCGCCATTTTTTATTTGAGGCCTTAGTCGGCTGCCGAACGACCTTCCTGCCTCACCCTGTCGCTGGACCTGGGAGAAACGTTCAATTAGCGAAAAACTTCCCCACGGAAACAGGTTATATCTCCCAGTCATTTGGACATTCTATGTATGGGCGGCAGGAAAGCAGGTGCCAATTGATAAATAAAGACAATCTCTACGAATATTTCCATACGATGATCCATTCATCGGCAAAAGAACCGAAGTATATGTCGATTTCAACGGTTAGAGCGGCGGATATTTTGGGAGTGCAACCGTCAGATATTGAGCAAAAATTAAACGAGTTAGTAAGCGATGGAAGATTAGTTAAATCGCAGCTGCAGGACCATCCGCATAATGACATTTATATGCTGCCCTCCACAAATTCCCCGTCCTGACAGGCGGGGAATTTTGGCGTTAATAATACCTTTTATGAGAATTTATAAAAACATTTTGAGGTTTCGACAAAAATTAACAGCATCTCTGCCTTATGGTAAGCTATAATAGGTTCGGGAATTAGGTATAAAGACACTTTATTGCGGCAGTTAAAAAAACCGATATGTTTATTAAGCCCATAACAGCATTATTAACGGCAATTTACTTGATCACGCTATGCGCAGGGGGTGCCGGGATGGCAGTTTTAGATTCGTACAGGTTGTACGGGTTGACATTGATGGAAGCGCAGGATATTGAAAAGGCAGTTAGACGTCGGTGGAAAGCCGGATTTCGTCCTGATCATACTTATGAATTTATTAGTGAACGTCTCGATGATATTTATAACGATCCTCATTTAATGCGAGTAGACCGTAAGTATTTCCTTAGCAAACTGGAAAACTCCAGAAGATTCACGAATGATATGATAAATGAACTTTTTCCAGTAGAGTCACATATAAAGGGGAATCGCTTATGAAGAGGGGCATCATTTATGGAGTTTTAAGCTATTTATCTTGGGGGTTACTTCCTATATATTGGCACCTTTTTGAAACGATGTCCGCATGGGAGATTCTGGCCCATCGTATCGTATGGTCGTTCGTCTTTGTTGCCGTTCTTGTTTTTGCAGCAAGGCGCTGGAGGCAGCTAAAAGATGTCATTTCCGGTGGAAAAAGCAAAATTGCCGTCCTTCTTTGTTCCACTTTTATAAGCTTGAATTGGTTTCTGTTCATTTGGGCGGTTAATAACAATCATGTAATTGAAACGAGTCTGGGCTACTATATGAATCCGCTTATAAGTGTGTTATTCGCAGTTATTTTCTTGAAAGAAAGATTGCACATCGGTCAATGGATTGCAATTATTCTTGCGGGTTTTGGTGTTTTCATTATGGCGGTGCAATATGGGCATGTTCCGTGGGTAGCTATTTTTCTGACGATTTCCTTTGCGTTATACGGGCTTGCTAAAAAAATAGCAAAACTAGATGTCTTGTTAGGGCTCACATGGGAAACTATCTTTGTCTTTCCGGTTTCACTTTTCTTTTTGTTGTATGTTCAAATCGCAGGAACCTCTACTCTTGTTACTCTGTCAAGATTGTCTCTGATTCTATTACTATTATCCGGGACAGCCACAGCTTTGCCTTTGTTCTGGTTTGCCGAAGCAACCAAACGGCTTCCGCTCTCCATGGTCGGATTCATCCAATATATTGCCCCGACGACCAGTTTGCTGCTTGCGATTTTTATGTTCCACGAGCCTTTTACGAGAGCGCAATTGATTAGTTTTTCGTTTATTTGGTCCGGGTTAATAATATATTCGTTTGTGACATTCAGAGGTTCAAAATCGGCTCGGCATCTTAAAAGCAGCGTAGGCGAAGCGAGCGCTTAAGAACGAGAAATTGGGGTAGTTGCTCCACTGGACACATTGCTGTATTAGTTTACCGCGCATGCTCGTCCAGTCCCATCGCTTTCTGCTCAAGCTTGTCCGGTGCCCATCGTCTCTGCCTTTACCTGCCCAAAAACACAATCCTTCGGCGCGGTTTCCACAAAAGCCTGAATGCTCGGCTGACGCAGCGACCTTCCCTCGTCCAGCCGCCATTCCGTGTACTTCACTTTGACAGCCATCGTCGGCCGCACCCATATGGCATCTTTGTGACGTTCCGGATTGTTGGCAAAAGGGCGCTCTTTTATCACGTGAGGGGCCAGCTTCTCCGTCAGTGTGCGCCAATCCGACTGCGAGAGCCTGCCCGTTCCGGTGTGGCCTACATACCAAAATCGTCCTTCTTCGTCATATAAGCCGAGAAGAACGGCATTCACCGTGTCACCCCTGAGAGTAAACCCTCCGATTGCCGCAATGAGGTCCCCGTAATTTTTCACCTTGACCCAACTCTCGCTCTTCCCCCCGATCACATAGGTGCTGTCGAGATTTTTGCATACGATCCCTTCCATGCCCTGCCGCTTCATCAGCTCGAACAGCGCTTGCCCGTCAGGATGGGATGCCACATGCTGTACTATCCGGTTCGGAACCAACAGGCTGCCAAGCAGCTCCATCCGCTCACGCAGCGGCAGCTGATGCACCCAGCTTCCGTTATAAAATAAAATATCGAACACCATATAATAAACGGGGACTTCCTTACGCGCTTGTTCGACGCGTTCCATCCGCCGCAGCCCGTCCCTGCGCATGACTTCATGAAAGGAGGGCTTGCCGTCGGACCCCAGCGCAACCACCTCACCGTCCAGAATGGCCGATTCGGCCCGGCAGTAAGAGGCAATGTCGTGAAGCTCCGGATAATGGCGGGTCCGCTCGTTCAGCTTTCGGTTATACAAGGAGACGCCGCTGCCGTCGGCATACGTTAGAATTCGAACCCCGTCCCACTTGATTTGATATGTCCATAGGTCGCTAGCAGGGATGGTTTCATGCCTTACGGGTTCGAACGGGATGATGGGTTTCAATGAGTAAGCCTCCAAAAATCCATTTTATTAAACGTCACGCTTGCACCTTATTCCTTCGAGCACCGGCTCCAGATCACTCTGATCATAAGGACCAGACAAAACGACAGGGACTGCAGAAGAATAAGACTGCTATCCTCCGGGGAGAGCAGCATTTTTCGTGCCAAAACGGTCAGGAGAATATCGGTGAGCCGGATGGCGTTCCGCTCCCTTAACAGCTCCATAAATTCAAACACGAGAATCAACGAAAAAATATCCTCCGCCACTTGGTGAAACTGGTTCAGCACATAAGGAGGATCATTCAAGATGATCAGCCATTTTTCAACGAACCCGACCATACCGACGCACAGCGCGATGAGAATAATAATAAAGATGCCCAAATGCAGCCATGAGGCAAACTTGTACAGCAGATCCAGCATTTTTTTATATTGTCCACGGTTCATGACGCCAAATTTCAACTCCAGGAAGAGTATTCGCTAAACATTATCATGTCCAATTTGGATAACCGTGATAACCATAATTATCATTTCGGCCGATAATGCGCTAACACCCCATGCAGCAACTTCAATTTAAAAAAGCCAGACTGCGCGCATTTACAATGTCGGGCCGTTCCATCGGCAAACCGTGACCCGCGTTTTCGATCAGCTCTGCCTCCAGCTTCGGAATGAGTTTAAGCGCCCTATGAATCGCGGCACGCGCATCGTACTGCACATCCTGATCGCCGACCAGCAGCAGCAGAGGGCACTGTATCTTTTTCAACTCTTCGTCCGGCAAATAAGTTGCAAAAACTTTAATACGGGGGATGCAGTTTTGCATTGCTACGATAAACTGGTTTCTCACTGAGGAGTTGACGATGTTTCCTTTTGCGGCCATCCAGTCCATTAATTTGTTTAACCTATTGGCGGAGGGAAAGATGCCGGCCATCAAGCAGCGCAGAAAAAAGCTCTTTCTTTGGGGAAGCAGCGACGCTCCGGGACTCATCACGATCACCCTGCGCAGCCGTTCCGGCAGAAGCAGCGCGAAAATTAGCGCCAAAAAGCCTCCATAAGACAGTCCCATCACATTTGTTTTTTGTAAATGTAATCCGTCCAGCACATCCGCGAACCAATCGGCGCAATCTTGTTTACTTTCGATTTGCCGTGTCGCCACGCTTTTATTTATATCGCCGATAACATCCACCGCATACACGCGATGCTTGGAGCTAAGCGGCTTAATGTTATCCACCCACAAGGTGGAGCTGAAACCAAAACCATGCAGCAATACCAGCGGTTCACCGTCCTCAGGTCCGGCTGCTATGACATGGGTCATTCCAAAACGGGTAGCGACCTGCAGCGCTTCGTAAGGCACTTCCCACTGCTGCAGCGTCTGCTCATAAGCTTTGTTGAAAATGGCTTCCGCCCCTGGCCTTCTATAAATTGATTTCATAAAAAAGCTCCGTTCGTCAAAATTGATCATCAGACTAATGAGTGTTAGTTCCGGTAATTACTTTCCAAGCTTAACTAACGGGTGTTTGTTTGTCAATTAAAATTCATTCTGCCTGCCTGTTCTTTTCATCAACGGCCAGATTGGCCATCACGAGCATCCGGTTGAAACGGTCCGAAGGATTCGCTTTTAGCGACAGCCAGGTGCCGACGACTCCCCCGAGGAATCCGAGAGGAATGGAAACGATGCCGGGATTTTTCAGAGGAAAAATCGCGTCCGCACGGATCCAGCCGAGGGAAGGATCCATTACGTTCGGGCCGATGACGACGAGCAGTACAGAAGAAATCAGACCTGTGTACAGCCCTGTAATGGCACCGAATGTGTTGAATTTTCTCCAGAAAAAGGTTAGCAGCAGCACCGGCAAATTGGCGGAAGCCGCAACGGCAAAAGCGAGGGACACGAGAAACGCGACATTCAGCTTTTGGGCGCCGAGCGCGAGTATGATTGCCGCTAATCCGACGAAAACCGACGACCACTGTGCTACCCGCATCTGCTGGGCTTCCGTCGCTTGCCCTCTCCGGAGGATATTTCTGTACACATCATGTGAGAAAGCGGACGAGGCCGCCAGCACCAAACCCGACACAACCGCGAGGATGGTGGCAAACGCAACCGCCGTAATAAAGGCCATGAGAAACTCCCCGCCAAGCGCCTTCGCCAAAAGCGGAGCCGCCAGATTGTCACCGCTGAGCAGCTTTTGCCAATCGACAAATGCCGCCGCGCCGAAGCCGAGAAAAATCGTCATAACATAGAAGGCGCCAATGATCCAAATCGCCGTCATGACGGAAGATCGGACAGCCCGCGTATCCTTAACCGTATAGAACCGGGTGATGATATGCGGCAGACCTGCGGTTCCCAGCACCAGCGCCAGATTAAAGGACAGCGTGTCCAGCGGCCCCTCGAACATATTGCCCGGCTGTAAATATACAATACCCAGCGGCGTGGCGTGCGTCATGTGTGAATAAAGCGCTATCACATTCCAGTGAAAACGGGAAAGCACAATCAAACTGACGATAAACGTGCTGCATACGAGCAAAATAGCCTTGATGATCTGAACCCATGAGGTCGCCAGCATCCCGCCGAAAGCGACATAAATCGTCATCAGGCAGCCGACGATCATAATCGCGGACGAATAGTCAACGCCCATCAGCAGATGAATCAATCCCCCGGCTCCCACGAGCTGGGCGATCATATAGAAAATCGTGATTATAATATTGTTGATGGCGATACTGCCTCTCAGCAGGTTGTCCTGAAAACGTACGTCTATCGCGTCGGCCATCGTGTAACGTCCCAAGTTATACAACGGCTCGGCAATAATGTAGAGGACGATAACGTAAGAGGCCAGGAAACCGATCGAGTAATAAAACCCGTCAAAACCGTAAACCGCTATTGACCCGGCAATGCCGAGAAAAGATGCCGCGCTCATATAATCGCCTGAAATCGCCAGCCCATTCTGCACACCGCTCAGCCTGCTGCCGGCAGCATAATAATCGTTCGTGTTCATTGTCCGCTTGGCCGCATAGTATGTGATCACCAGCGTGCCGATGACGACTGCCAGAAAAAATACAAATCCCGAAATATTCACGCCGTCTTCCCCCTTTCCTGCCTGTCGCCTGGGGCTTGATGCATATATTTTCATCATCGCACATGAGCTGCCGAAAGAAAAGACGAAAAACGGCCGATCCATAGAGCGGTAACACCCCTTGTGGATCGGCCTTTATGTTCAGCGTAAGCTATTTTAGTTGATCAATCCCTTGCGTACCCTGTGGCTTAGTATCAAGCGCCTGTATTGGCTTTTACCATAATCTCCTGGTATTTGGCCTCGTCCTTTGTGCTGGAAAGCAGTGTTCCCACATAAGCCGCGACGAAGCCGAGAGGAATCGATATAATGCCCGGATTACTCATGCTGAAGAGCGGAGTCCCGACCAGAATCGCTTTTCCGGTTTGAGGATCCCAGACGTTCGGGCTGAGCGCGACCAAGATGATTGTGCTGAGCAAGCCGGTCAGCATACCGGTAATCGCCCCGGTGGTATTGAATCTTTTCCAGAACACGGTGAACAGGATGACCGGCAGATTCGCGCTGGCAGCCACGGCAAAAGCGAGCGATACCAGGAAAGCTACATTGAGCTTTTGGGCAAACAGCGACAGGATGATGGACAGCACCGATACCCCGATCGAGGCCCAGCGCGCAGCCTTCAGCTGTTCCTTCTCCGTGGCCTGGCCGCGGCGGAGGATATGGCCATAGAAATCGTGGGCGAAAGCCGATGCCGCCGACAGCACGAGCCCGGTAACAACCGCCAATATTGTGGCAAAAGCCACCGCAGAGATGAAGGCGAACAAGAAGTCTCCTCCCAACGCCTTGGCGAGAAGCGGAGCGGCCATATTGCCTGCTTTATCGACGGCTGTAATATTCTTTGCGCCAACGAACGCGGCTGCGCCGAAGCCGAGGAAGATGGTCATGATATAGAAAATTCCGATGATCCACGTGGCGTAAACGACGGAGCTGCGGGCGGTCGGCGCGTCTTTCACCGTGAAGAAGCGCGTCAGGATATGCGGCAGTCCGGCGGTGCCAAGCACCAAAGCGAGATTTAGCGAAATCGTCTCCAATGGAACTTTGTATTTATTGCCCGGATTCAGGAAAGCTTCCTGCAGGGGCGTAGCCGTTTTCATGTGCTCGAACATGTTGGTCAGGCTGAAGCCGAATTTGGCGAAAACAATCAGCGAGATGACAAATGTGCCGGCCATGAGCAGTACGGCTTTCGTGATCTGCACCCAGCTTGTGGCGTGCATACCGCCGAATACGACATACACGGTCATGAGCACGCCCACTATCAGGATGGATGTCGCGAAATCAAGTCCCAGGAGCAATTTGATCAAGGCGCCCGCCCCGACCAGCTGCGCGATCATATAAAAGATGGAAATGGCGATCGTGTTTAAAGCGGCGACCCCGCGCACTTTTTTGTCTTCAAACCTCGCGGCGATCATATCCGCAACCGTGTATTTCCCCAAATTTCTTAGCGGCTCTGCTACCAGATACAGCACAACAAGGTAAGCCACAAGAAATCCGATGCTGTAGAAAAATCCGTCGAAGCCTGAAAGAGCTATGGATCCGGCAATCCCTAGGAAGGAGGCGGCGGACATATAGTCTCCGGCTATCGCCGTCCCGTTCTGCCAGCCCTTCAATCCTCCGCCTGCGGTGTAAAAGTCGCTGGTGTTATTTGTATTTTTGGCGGCAAAATACGTAATGACCAGCGTTAGCAGGACAATCGCGCAAAACAGGGTAAATGCCATATTGGTTATGCCCCCATATCCCTTTTGATTTCGTCAACCATACGGTCAAATTGTGCCGATTTCCTGGAGTAAATGATGCACAATGCCCATGTCATAAGAAATTGGGCGAAGGCGAATATCCATGCCCATGAGATCGGCCCGATGGCCGGCTCGTTTAGCACTTTGGAGTACGAAGTCATGATCGGCAGTGCGAAATAAAAGACAAGGAAAAATATGGTCATCGGGAAAATAAACCGCTTTTTGCGGGAAATCAGCGTCCTAAACTTCTCGGATTGCCAGACTTCAGCGTAATCTTTTTGCTTACCCTTCATGCCGCTATCCCTCCAATGTTTAAATTTAATCTTCCAATGTGGAAAGGTCTCCTGTGGGCAGGCCTAATTCCTGGGCCTTCAGTACCCGGCGCATGATTTTGCCGGATCTGGTTTTGGGCAGTTTGGGCACAACCTCGAATTCCCGGGGCGCCGCGTGCGCGGACAGCCCGTTGCGGACAAACTGGCGAATCTCCTCCAGCAATTCGGGACTTTCATGATAGCCCTCCCGCAAGTTAATGAACGCTTTGATAATCTCGCCCCTGAGCGGGTCGGGCTTGCCGATGACGCCGGCTTCAGCCACGGCCGGATGCTCCACGAGCTTGCTTTCCACCTCGAACGGCCCGACTCGTTCGCCCGCCGTGTTGATCACATCGTCCACCCGTCCCTGGAACCAGAAGTAGCCGTCTTCGTCCATGTAAGCGGAATCCCCCGAAATGTACCAGCCTTCCAGGCGGAAGTATTCCTCGTACTTGGACGGATTGTTCCAAATCTGGCGCATCATCGACGGCCATCCGGAGCGTATCGCCAAATTCCCCAAACTGTAAGGCGGCAGTTCTTTGCCCTCATTATCCACGATCGCGGCTTGAATGCCGGGGAACGGTTTCCCCATCGAGCCCGGCCGCTTATCCAGGCACGGGAAGTTGACGATCATATGGCCGCCCGTTTCCGTCATCCACCATGTATCGTGAATGTGCTTGCCGTACACCTTCAATCCCCAGCGGATCACCTCCGGGTTCAGCGGTTCGCCGACGGAAAGCAGATGGCGAAGGCTGGACAAGTCGAACTGCTTCACAGTATCCTCGCCTGCCGACATCAGCATGCGGAATGACGTCGGAGCGCTGTACCATACAGTAACTTTATGATCCTGCAGGGTTTGATACCACCGTTCGTGAGAAAAACGTCCGCCGCGAACCAGGTTCGTCGCTCCGTTCAGCCAGGGTGCAAAAATGCCGTAGGATGTCCCTGTAACCCAGCCCGGATCCGCCGTGCACCAGTAAATATCGTTTTCCTGTAAATCCAGCACCCATTTCCCCGTAATGTAGTGTTGGATCATCGCCCTATGCACGTGAAGCACACCCTTCGGCTTACCTGTCGAGCCGGATGTGTAGTGCAGAATAAGCGGATGCTCCAGATCCACCCAAGCGATTTCCAATTCTTCGGAGGCTTCCGCCATCGCTTGATGAAAATCGATTTCACCGGGCAGCCATTCGGCCTGTTCATCGACGATAATGAGATATTTTAAATGCGGCAGCTTATCCCTTGGAATACGGTGTTTCAACGCAGAGGTCGTAATGACCGCCACCGCCTCGGAGTCAGCCAGCCGGTCCAGCACGGCGCCTTCCATAAAAGCTTCGAACAACGGGCCGACAATCGCCCCGATCTTTAACGTTCCAAATATGCCGACATATGTTTCAGGAGAGCGGGGCAGAAAGAAAAAGACGCGGTCCCCTTTCCCGATACCGAGGTTTAACAGCATATTTGCACACTTGTTGGACATTTTGCCGAGCTGTTCGAATGTATATTTTTCTTTACGGTCATCGGCTTCATAGATCAAAGCGACTTTATGCTTCAGCGGCCCTTCAGCGTGACGGTCGATCGCCTCGTAGGCCATATTGCATTTCCCTGTGCGGTGCCATGTAAAATGAGGCTCAATCTCTTCCCAGTCAAAATTATTGTAAGCGGATTCATAAGATTGAAGATTGTAGCTCCCCTGCCTGCTTGATATCGTTTCGATGAGATGTCTTTCTGCCATGAAATCAGCTCCTTGACGATTATTGAAAGCGCTTAAATGAATTATAAACGGTTTTGAACATTCTGTGACATAACCGTGCGCCAATCGTTCAAAAGAGAGTGTGAAGCGTTAAAAAGCAGGTCCGAACGGATTGCTTGGGGGCTATTTATCCATATTTTATCCAAAAAGGATTTGGCATTCCCCGGAAATAAGACCCGCGCATCCGACTCGTGATGGTGGGTCTTTTTATTCAGCCGTTGTTTAACCTTGCGTCGCTATTCACCCTTAAACATCCGGAACAATTCCTTGGCCGCTTCCCTCGACACGGGGATCGCAGTGCGTTTGGCATCCTTCAGAATGAGGTTATATGCCCCGTTAAACCACGGTACCAGCTCGTCGATCATTTTCAGATTAACCAGATAGCTGCGGTAGGGACGGAAAAAGGAGTAGCCTTCCAGCCTATCCTCCAGCTCCTGAAGCGTTTGTTTGGACGTGATGCACTGCCCCTCCGCCGTGTGAATACGGATGACCTTCTCCTCCCTGACCGCGTAAAGTATCGTTTCCGGATCGAGCAGCACGTGCTTTTCCCCGTCTTCGACCAGCAGTTTATTCAATCTCCCGCCCGGAGCGGACAGGCCCTTTCTTGGCGACAGGGAGGAAGGCTCCGGCTGCGGTTCGGCCAGCTTGGCTCGGATGCGCTGCAGTGTCTCTTTCAGCCGCAGCTGGCTGTAAGGCTTAAGTAAATAATCGACGGCGTTTAAGCCGAATGCCTCTACCGCGTAATCTTCATGAGCGGTCGTGAATACGATGAACGGGGAATGCGGCGACGACTTCAGCATGCGTGCCGCTTGTATGCCTTCCATCTCCGGCATCTGCACATCCAGAAACACGGCTTGGGGTTGCCAGGTCCGCACCATTTCCAGAAATTCCCTTCCGTTCACCGCGCTGGGAAGGAGCTCCAGATCGTCCTCATGCTGCAACAGATAGGACAGTTCTTCCCTGGCTAACCGTTCGTCTTCCGCTATCATTACTTTAATGCGCTTCATTCGACTCCCTCGCCTCCGCAAGCGTAGATGGTATGAAAAATTTGAACCGGCATCCGCCTTCCTCTTTATTTTCGATGCGCAGCCGTGCGTCTTTGCCAAAAAGAGCTATCAACCGCTGGTTTATGTTATAAATGCCGATGCCGTTGCCCTCGCTGCTCGACACCGGCTTCTCCCCCAGCTTGTCCAGCACTTCCGGCGGGATCCCGGTCCCGTTATCCTCGACGCAAATCTCCGCGCGCCCGCCAATTCTTTTTAATTCTATCCGGATCACGCCGCCGGCCGTTCTGCTGCGCAGCCCGTGCTGGATGCTGTTTTCCACCAATGGCTGAATCGTTGCGGGCGGAATGGGCAGCGCCTCAAGCTCCGGATCGATTTGGCAAACTACAGCCAGCCGGTCTTCAAACCGGATTTTGATGATTTCTATGTATGCGTTCAAAAGGTCCATCTCCTGCCGGATGGAAATCCGCTGAGAGGATATAATCTTCAAGTTGAGCCTCATGAACGTGCCGAGCTGCATTGTAACATGCCGCGCCATGTCGGGGTTAACGCGGATCAGCGATATGATCGAATTGAGCGTATTGAACAAAAAATGAGGGTTGATCTGGGCCTGCAGCACTTTGAGCTCGGCCTCCTTCATCAGGTGCGTCATTTTTTCGTGCATCGCGGCGCTTAGCTGGTAGGAGATGAGCTGGCCTAAGCCCTGTGCGAGGACGATTTCCACCGTGCGGATTTCCTGCGGCCGCTTGAAGTACAGCTTGATCAGCCCCGCTTCCGCAACGCCTTGGCTGATGGGAACAATAATCGCCGCTCCCAGCGCCCCATGATACGGCTGAATTTGCTCATGGCTGTCGGCGATCTGCAGTTCTCCGGTAGCCAGCGCCTTGCGGCACAGCGGGGAGTTGATCTCCTCTCCCGGCATGTGCACCGCTGCTCCGATACCGGCATGCGCCAGAATGCGCTCCGTGTCCGTGATCGCGACGGCCGCCGCTTTCAGCTCGCGCATCAATAAACCGGCGACGGCTTCGGCCGTTTGGTAGCCCAGCCCCTGCTTCAAGTGGGGAAGCGCAGCCTCGGCAATTTTCAGTGCCCTCTGCGTTTCGTAGGCCGCCGCCCGTTCCTCTTCAAGCATCGCAACTCGCAACATGGTCGTAAAAATGGCAATCGACACACTATTGGTCAGCACCATCGGGATGCCGATAAAATCGACCAACTCGATTGCCTTGCCGGGGGCATAGGTGCAGATGAGGATCATCCCCATCAGCAGAATCGGCGCAAACATGCCGATAAAAAGCGCTTTCACAGGAGAAATAACCCGCTCCTGGGAGAAGAACCTGGCTACCCCGCCGGCCAGGATTCCGGTCAGCGGCGAAGCGATGCCGAAAGCGAGCCCGGTAAATCCGCCGATATACAGCAAATGCGTCCCGGCGATCAGCCCCGCCCCGGCTCCAACAGCGGGCCCGCCCATCAGGCCGCCGATAACGACGCCGACCAACGCGGAATGCGCCACAGCTTGCTCCGGAGCAAGCGGAAACATCCAGAACGAGGAGGAGATTATATTATCCTGCACGACCACCCCGGCGTACGTCCCCAGGATACCGAATAATCCGAACAGGCAGGAAAAAATCAAGATGCTGCCGGCGGACTTTTTCCGGTCGAGCAGTTGGCGGAACAGAGGGATCCTCGTCAAGATAAACGTCAAAATGAGCAAAATCCCCATTCTTTCGAACAAAAGCAGCGTCAGCTCTTCCACAAGGACCCCTCCTCTCCCTGCATTCATTCTAGCACATTGGGAAGCGGATGGAGCAGGGGCTACGCTTATCCACAGCCGCACCTAAAATCATAATTTCCTATACAACAAATAAGTCACCAAGATTCACTTGGCGTTTTTTTATTCCAATGCCATCTCAAATCAACAAGCCATCATAGGCAATTTCCACCTTCACAGGAGCATTTTGTGCAAAATAAGCTTGGAGTCCCTCATGATCCAGATTATGCACATGGTTAATGTGCGTCGCCAGGATCCGTGTACCCGCGTTGATCGTGCCCTGCTCCAGAAGCATCTCCAACACCTTGACAAAGCTGTACACATCAAGATGCTCCGCACCGGCTCCAAGCGCAATAGAACCAAAAGTGCACTCCATGACGAGCAGGTCCAGGGTATGCGGCTTTAATAGTTCAAAGGTGTCTTCAAAATAATACCCGGTGTCCACAGCATAGTACATTTTACGGCCGTCCTGAAGAGTGATCAGGTAATTGGCGGCCTGTTCGCCTTTTCCGTGCGCCCGATGGTTGCCTTTCAACGCCTGAACTCTCATCCCTTCGATCTCATATTCCTTCAGATATTCGATTTCCACGAACTCAATAATTCCACGGTTTATCAAGGAAAGGTCGTATTCGCCAAGCTGTTCAAAAGCCCATTTATACGCGGGAGAAGTTAAATATACTTTCAGCGGCTCTTCCCTGCTGTCCAGTGCCATTTGGCGTAAACTGAACTGGCTGATGCAAAAATGGTCTTCATGCGTATGGGTCATGATAATGTGCCTGAGCTCATGCAGATTTACCCCGCAGTTTAAAGATTGGCTAAAAATATCCGGACCGAAATCGATATGTACCCGTTCATTCAGCCTAAGCGAGCTCCTTGTACGCACTTCCTTGCCGCCTTTTTGACGCGCGTTTTCACATATGCCGCATTTGCAGAACGGGTCCGGAATCCCTTCCGCTGCACTGGTTCCCAGAAAAGTTATCCCATATTCCATGCTCTTCACTTCTCCCATTATCATAATTTGACTGCTTCCCGCATTTTTGAAAATATTGCCTGTGCCGATGACTGCCAACTTCAATTTTCCCGCCATGGTATGCCTTCATAATCATTTTAAAAGTTACCCTTTTACAGCTCCTGCCATTATACCTTGAATTATATACTTCTGCATAAAAAGGAAAAAGAGAATAACCGGTATGACTGCCATCGCCTGTTCGCACTCTCGCTATATCAGATAGCTTAGTTCTATAGCTGAACATTTAGCGTAGTTCTATATTTGTCGGCACAGTTCCTCCCACATCGCGTACAAACAAGAGTAGACGCTCACCTATTTTTCCTTAGGTGAGTATCATAAGTTGTGTGCCACTTTAACTAAACGGAGGAATCGGCGTGGGATACTTTATCACTGTAGAACCAGGCGTAAATATATATGTGGAAGATATAAACCCCGGGGGCGGCAAGACCATTGTGTTTATACATGGTTGGCCGTTGAGCCATAAACAGTTTGAGTATCAGTTTGATGTTCTTCCAGCAATGGGATACCGCTGTATAGGAATTGACTGGAGAGGTTTCGGCAAGTCGGATAAACCGATGAGCGGCTACAATTATGACCGGTTGGCAGATGATCTCCGCACTGTAGTGGGTGCACTCCATTTAGACAACTTCACACTTGCGGGTCACTCCACTGGCGGAGCGATTGCGATTCATTATATGGCCCGGCACAATGGTTACGGAGTGTCCAAACTTGCTCTTATAGACGCGGCAGCGCCCACAGGCTTAACAAAAGAAACTGCCGACAGACTTCTGATCGAAACATTAAATGACCGGCCCAAGATGATGCGGGGAGTGACGGACACCTTTTTCTTTCAGTATATAACCGGCCCGTTCTCAGACTGGTTTTTCCAGTTGGGATTGCAAGCAGCAGGATGGTCAACCGCGGCAATCATAATTTTGTTAAGAGACGAGAAGCTTGATGCTGATCTGCAAAAAATAATCATCCCAACTTTAATCATTCACGGCATTCATGACAAAGTGATTCCATTTGCACAAGCTCACGTACTAAATCAAAAAATAAGGAATTCACAGCTTGTCCCGTTTCAATACAGCGGTCATGGCCCTTTCTGGGAAGAACGCGACAAGTTTAACAAGCTATTGATGCAATTTGTAGGCTGATAGCTCTGTTCGGCCGACCTACGGAGAGAGATAGAGCAAAATTAACCAGCTAAGGAAGATAAACTATAACAAGCTTTTCCTCAAAAAAAGAGGGCGCAGGATTTGATCCTGTGCCCCGCCATTTTACAGAGTCATCAAAGACTCCCTCTCGTTTGCCAATGACCCTTTGTCCGACAAAATCTTGATAAACAGGCCGCCTACAACCGAGCGGTTGATCATATCGACAACTCTTCCGTCAATCGTATAGTACCAGTCCGTAAACGGAACTCGCGGGGTGGATTCGTGCAGGAAATCCCACAGCGGATTCACCAGTTCTTCGAAATCCTCCCGTTTGTCAGCCAGCGTGGCGGCCCAGAGGAGCCAATCGGCTTTCGCATAAGTTTTGCGGTTGTCCAGAGGCGTGCCGTAACGATTGCGTTTGGCCAAATAATAGGCGGTCTCTTTGCGGCGGATTTCCGGAGCAAACAGATTTAAACCGAAGATCGTGTCCCAGACCAAATTATATTTCAGACTCCAACTGTCCGGGACATCGAATGCGAGTCTGTAATGGTCGCCGTCGCAGGCCATTTCTTCCCACTGAACAGCCATCTCCCGTGCCAGCCGCAAATGTTCGTCCTTCTCCTGCTCCATTCCCTGCATGCCGCAGAGCAAGCCGTAGCTGCCGATGCCGATGATCGCCTTCACGGCTAAATTTGTATTATGCGCCAAATGGCCGCCAAAATCATCCGTGCACAGCTGTTTGCCGGGGTCCATGCCGTTTTCCTTCAAATACTCCGCCCACTGCGTGAGCAACTGCCAGTGTTCGGAGGCGAAATCCGACTTCCCCTCCGCCAGGCATACAGCCGCAGCCATAATCAGCATATTGCCGCATTCTTCAATCGGCATCTGCCGTTCGATGTTCAATCCGTACGCCTGGCCATTGGCGATCGGGTAACGCCCGACATCGTGGGGAGCGAACGGATAAGGCCACTCGTCGGAACCGGCATATCGGAAAACAGGCCGCATCATCCCTTTGACAAGCTCGGTGTTGTACAGCAAAAACAGCGGGATCGAAGGATAGCTTACGTCCACCGTCCCCATGCAGCCGTTGCTGAAATTTTCTTTTGAGAAAAACACAACGTTCCCCGCTTCATCCTGCACCAATTTGTGGGCAGCGATAGCCTGGCGGTAAGCCAGCGACAAAATATCGGCGTACTTCTGCCCGCCGGAATCCAGCGCATCCTGCCGCACCTGTTGGTTTACCGCTTGGCACCTGCTCATGATAGACGGGTATTCGCTTACTGCGGCCGCCAGCATTTGTCCGGTCGTCATCCCGTTTCTCCTCCAATACGCGGGAAGCCGGGTATGGAAATACTCGACCGACAGAATATCGTCGTAAGCCAGAACAAGGAAGCCGGACTGCTCCTCCGCTCCGATCCGGCCCAGATCGAGCATCGCCGCCATGACCGGCATATTCTCCTCCGCCGCACGCGGCATATCGGTGTCAAGCTCTGCATCGAATGCCCCGCTGTCCGCCACCATGCGGCGCAGCTGCTCTGAACGGATCGTCGTTTGGGCAGGTACGGAAGAAGGCACCACCAGGTAAGCATACCCCCAGTCGATTCGCACATCGTCGCCTTTTCGCTGCAGCACAGCCTGTTTCCTCGTGCCCATTTTCAACGCCTGGCTGCCGTCCGGCTGCTTGAACCCTGTCCATTCGACCTGCTGCTGCGGACTGTGGACACAAACCTCAGCCGTCACATCGTAATAAATCTGTACATTATGGTCATGCCCGTCCAATGAACGAACTTGGAAAGTAACATACGAAGCCGGCCTTGACAATACGTCCAGATCATCAAGCAGCAGCGGTGTAGTAAAGTCCACAGTCAAGGAAATCCCGCCCGCCTCGAACGTGTATACCGTGGATAAAGGCAGCACGACGAGGCTCGTCTGCAGCATCGCCGGAGCTGCCAGCGCCTCTACATCGTTGCGGATATCGGCGCCGCCCATAAACCGCCATGCCGCTCCATCGATTAAGGCCATTCCAAACATGCCGTGGTTATGCTTCGTCCAATGACGGGTCACCCCTTCATGCAGACGATCGTTGAACGACCAAATACTGAAGTAAGGGTCAACGGTAACTAGCGGTACTGCGGGCGGTCTCAGGGCTTCCATTTATTTTTCCTCCTTGGATGTTTAGGAAAGATTAATGTCGCGAATTTTTTGCGGGTCGATTTTCGGCTTTCTGTCTGCCGTGAGCAGGCCGTTGATTTCTTGCTGGACGTCGGTAGTCTGGGTATAGCAGAAGCCGCATACATAAGGCACTTGCTTAATGGCCTGTGTAATGTCTTTGTACCTTTGCAGGAAATCTTCTTCCGACTTGACCATACTGCCGTACCCCCAGCCTTTTCCCTCGTCGAACGCGATGCCGCCGTACTCGCTGATGATGATTGGCTGGCCCTTATATTCATAGCCTTGGGCAAACGCCAGCTTGTAATTGCTGAAGGAACGCTCGTTGCTGACCAGCGGCTCCTTATCCGTGTAACGGGCAGCGAACCTTGCGCCAAATTCCTCATAGTCATGCAGGGTGAGAATGTCCGAAACGGTATGCTCCCAGCCGTCGTTCACGACCACCGGCCTGGTGGAATCGAGCGACTTCGTCAGATGGTAGATCGTTTCGGTAAAAGCCTGCTGCTTCCGATCGGTCAACACTTGAGGAATCCCCCACGATTCGTTGAACGGCACCCAAGTTACGATACACGGATGATTGTAATTCTGCCGGACGATATCCGCCCATTCCTGCGAGAAATGACTCACCGCTTCATCCGAGAACTCGTAAGCGGCCGCCATTTCGGACCATACCAGCAGTCCTTTCCGGTCGCACCAGTACAAAAATCTCGCGTCTTCGATCTTTTGGTGTTTTCTGACGCCGTTGAAGCCCATCTCCAGCGTCTTGTCGATGTCCTCGATGATCGCTTCCTCGGATGGAGGCGTCAGCAGGCTGTCCGGCCAGTATCCCTGGTCAAGCAGCAGCCGTTGATACAGAGGCTGGTTATTCAAATATATGTATCCGTTCTCGATAGAGATTTTTCTCATTCCAAAATACGAGGTCACGCGGTCCACCGGTTGTTCGCCGTCATATAAAACAAACTCCACGTCGTACAGGTTCGGCCGGTTCGGATGCCAGAGCATAACTCTCCATTCATGGATGTCGCTTGTGATGTCCAGGCTCAGGCTCACCGACTCCCTGTCGACGAGGGACGATACTTTCTTCACCGGCTTTCCTTGGAACGTTATCGCCGTTTCGACACGCAAATCCCGTCCGGCCATACCGTCTATCTGATACTCAAAACGAACGGAGCGGGTATCGATGTCCGGTGTTATTTTCACATCGCGGATGCAGGCGGCGTCCAGAAACTCGAGCCATACCGTTTGCCAGATCCCGGTAGTCTGCGTGTACCAGCAGCCGTAGTTCTCGTCTTTCCATCTCTGTTTTCCTCTCGGCTGGAAGCAGCTCATGCTGTCTTCGGCTTTGACCACGACGTTCTGCTCGCTTTGGAAATCCTGGATCGCATAGGTAATATCGAACGAAAAAGCCGCATACCCGCCAACGTGCTGGCCGATAAAAATACCGTTTACCCAGACCTTGGTCCGATAATCTGACGCTTGAAAATGGAGAATGACCCGCTTGCCTTCATATTCCGCCGGAAGCTGCAATTTTTTCTGATACCATACGTTGTTGTGGTGCGCTTCTTCCCCGATTCCGCTGGCCTTGCTTTCATAGCTGAAAGGGACGATAATTTTGCGGTCCATCACAGATCCGTTATACCACTGCTGAAATTCGCCAATGTTGCCGTCATCAAAGCGGAAGTCCCACTCCCCGTTCAAATTCATCCAATCCGGCCTTGCAAACTGCGGTCTCGGGTATTCCTGGCGCACCCCTTTATTTTCGTCTACCATTACAATTCTCCTCTCTTATCCTTTGATTCCGGTGAAGCTGATCCCTTGTACAATTTGTTTTTCAAACAGAATAAAAGCAATGATGACCGGTATGGAGGCTATGGCGTTGACCGTCATGGGAGTGACATAATCCACCGTGTAGTTCGACAGCAGAGTAGGAATGCCGACCGGCAGCGTATAAAGCTCCTCGCTCGTGATGGACAAATAGGGCCACAGAAAATTGTTCCACGAACCGATAAATGTGAAGATCGCGAGCGACGCAAGCGCCGGTTTGGCCAAAGGCAGGACGATGGTGCTGTAAATCCTGAACAAGCCGCACCCGTCCATCTCCGCGCTCTCTAGGACTTCTTTAGGCACACCGTCGAAAAAGCTTTTCAGAATGACGACCCCAAGCGGAGCAGCAATTCCCGGAAAAATAATGCCCAGGTAGCTGTCCAGCAAGTCCATATCTTTGACAACGGCATACAGCGGAATGATTGTCGCCTCTCCCGGAATCATCAAGCCTGCGACAAAAAACAGAAAAATCCAATTTTTATAATGAAAATCAATTTTGGAAACGGCAAAAGCGGCCAGAGATGTGAACAGCACGGTCAGTACCGTTTTGACAAGCGCGATAAACAGGCTGTTTCCCATCCACCTGAGCATCGGCGTTTTGCCGAGCACGTTAGCGTAATTCATAAAAGTATAAGGCGGCAGAAACCAGTCGATGAGCGTTTTGATCGGAGTGCCTTCCGTCTTGACAGAGACGAACAGCATCCAGACGACCGGGATCAGGAAAAATAACGCAAGGATAAAAGCCAGGACCAGCCGGACTCTCGTCAGCAGAGCGGGTGACTTCACCTAGACCTCCTCCTTAGGCTTTAGTTTGAGCTGTACAAAGGCGAGCACCAGCAAAATGACGAACAGTGCGTAAGACATGGTGGCTGCGTAGCCCAGATCGTTATTTTTAAATCCGGTTTCATAAATGTATTGGATGATCGGCCTTGTCTTGGTGCCCGGTCCCCCTCTAGTAATGAGCCAAATCTGGGAGAACACTTTGTACGAAGCGATAATTTGCAGCAGGAGGATCATCCTCGTGATAGGCGCAAGGAGCGGCAGAGTCACATGCCAGAACAGCTGGCTGTCGGTGGCTCCGTCGATTTTTCCCGCCTCATACAAATAGTCGGGGATATCCTGCAGTGAAGCGAGATACAAAATCATATTGAAACCGACCGTCCACCATAGCGTCACGCTTATGATCGATACCCACGCCAGCCTGTTGTCGGCCAGCCAGAACGGCTCGGCCTTGCTGCCCAGCAGATGAAGGAAAGAATTCACAAATCCGGTGTAGGGCTGCAGCATGAAGATGGCCAAGAAGGAAATGACGGATACGGATAAAACTCCCGGAAGAAAGAAGCTCCCCCGGAAAAAGGTCCGGAATTTCGTTTTCATGTTGGCAAACAGCGCTAGAACCAAAGCGAGCACAACCATCGCCGGAGTGGACAAAAGCACGAATAAGGTGGTATTCCATAGAGCCTGCCAAAATTGCGGATCTTTGAACATCGCTGTATAGTTGGCGAAACCCACGTAGTCCATCTGCTTGATAAGAGTCCATTGATAGAGGCTCATCTGCAAGCCTTTCAGCATGGGGTACACCGTGAACAGGACATAGACGATGAAAAAAGGAAGCAGGAAAGGCACTGCCTTGATGTTCCCGGTCATTTTCTTGCTCTTCATTGCGCACCTCTCTCACGATATCCGGGTTGGCCCGGAGGAAAGCCTCCGGGCGGCCAGGACTATAGATTTCGCAAGGCGATCACTTGATGACGGTCTTCAGTTCCTCCTGCATTTTCTTGAACGCTTCTTCCGCAGGGACAGTATTGCTCCAGATCGTATCCAGGTTGCGGATGATGACCGTTTTCATCGGCCAGTTATACGGCGACTGCTTGTTGAACACAACGGTGTCGGCTACTGAAACATAATCGCTGCGGTAAGGAAGCTTTTTGAATTCGGGATCGTCGACGATCTTCGCTTTTGCCGGGATGTGTCCCGCCTTCGCCCAGATTTCGCCGTGGTCGGCAACGTATTTCATAAAGGCCAAAGCCGCTTTTTGTTTATTCGCATCCTGTTTTTTCTGCATCGGCTGGATCAGCGTGTGGGAATCTCCCCATGTGGCCTGCTTGTCAAAAAACTTCGGGATCGGCATTACGCCGAATTCCAGTCCACTCGTTTGTTCCATTGTTCCGGTGTTCCATACGCCTGACATGAAGAATCCCGAGTTGCCCGCCTGGAAGGTCTTCGTAAAGTTTTCCAGGTTCAGCGGGATGACTTGATGCTTATGGTATAAGTCCTTGATATAATTCGCCGCCTTGACGGCCTTATCCATATCGATTGATGGCGTTTTCAAATCATCGGCGATGACATCCTTCCCGCCCAATTGGTGATAAAGCGACCACCAGAGCCGGTACGGATCGTCCCCTTTACTTGGGAAAGCGAAAGCCATTTGATTGTTCTGCAGACTGGCCTTCAGCTTGACGGCAAAGCTTACAAAGCCTTCTGCGGATTGTTCCATCACCGGCTTGCCTTTGTCGTCGAGCAGGCCGGCCTGTTTCAAAAGCTTTTTGTTATAAAACATAATAAACGGGTGCGTGTCGATCGGAATCGCGTAATGTTTGCCGTTCACCACCGTGGAGTTTAAAATGTTCTGGTTGAACAGGTTCCAGTCCAGGTTTTCTGTTTTCGCGATCGGATCCAGTTCATTGACGACGCCCTGCTTGATCAGCTCGGGCAGCTTGGAGGTATGGGACACACCGATGTCCGGCCCGTTGCCGGAGGATACTCCCGTGATCAGCTTGGTGTAATATTCCGCCCACTCCAGCTTCACGTTCTTCACTTGGGTGTTCGGATTTTCTTTGTTGAAGCCGTCGATCATCTGCTGCATGAAATCCCCGTCGCCGCCGCTGAACAAGGACCAGAACACCAGTTCAACCTTCTGGTTGGACGAAGCCGGCTTTTTGTCCCCTTCTGCGGATTTTGTGCCTGATGAACATGCTGCGAGCAGACTGAATGCAAGGACTAGTGACAGTAACAATGAAAGCCCTTTCTTCAAAGCTTGCACTCCCCTTTCAAGATTGTTTTTTTGTAAGTCAGCACAAACACTGTATCTGTTTTATTACAATGTTTATGTAACTTATTAGAGGAAAATTCGCTGTTTCTCAGGTGTTTAGATGGGTAAAATAGAATAATATGGTATGTAACCGCTTTTATTATACCATTTATTTACTTATTTACAATATAGTTGTAATAAATAAAAGTCTTTTTTCGAGTCTGACTATCGACCGTGCAGCCCCGAAGCGCGTGCCGGAGAGGTGCGCGCGTTAGAAAAGTAACAAAATCCACCCTTCAGGTAAATAAGACAGCGTACCTGTTTATCATGACTGGGACTGGACTAGTTCATAGCAGACTGGATTACTTTGATGAACGTGAAAATATACCGGGCTTCCCTCTCGGATATTTCCCGGAATTAACGAACTGGGATTCCGTCATTTATGACCAAAACGCTGGTTGGAATGGGTAAAAAGCCTGTTTTCCCAAAATAGAGGAATTGTATTCCGTTAATGTGAGTCGGGGAGCGGGAAATCTGTGAATAAGGGAATAAAAATCCGTTAATGCGTGAGCGCTAACCCCGCTTGGCGGAACACGCCGGGCTATTTGGCGTTTTGAGGCTCACATGACTGCCGCAAATGCACCATTCACAGCAGCAGCTCCTGCCACTACAGGGATCCCGCTGCACTCGCATTTATTACTTTACTGTCAAAAGTGCTGTTCAATTTACTTTGGGTGCTGCGTGCGGCAATCCCAGCTATTCATTCACGTAATACACTTTCATTTTAATATCCTGGTCGAAATCCCCGAATTCTCTTCCAAACAGGTTGATACCGCCCTTATGAACCGCTTCCGTTTTTACGCCGATCTTAAAACTGATCGAATCGCTCAAGGGCAGCTTTAAATCGGTGATATTTACGCTCGAGATCGGCACATCGTCCACAGAGGATTTGGTCCTGTCAATTTTCCAGGTTTTCAATAAGCCGAACTGCGTGCTGTTTTCAGACCACCAAGCCGGATTAAGCCGTCCCCTCCTTCCGCCAAAATCGCCTGGACACGTCCAGGTCCCGATCTCAATGTCGTTCACCCACACGGTGATGTCCGACGGCCAATCATTGTCGTAGCTTGGGGCTTCCGAGCAAAGTTCCAAGCTGAATTCCAGCGACTCGATCCCGGCCTTATTGGAAACTCCAAGCGGAAACTTGTACTCCACATAACCTTTTCTAAACCAAATGAGTTGGGCCGTCACGCGGTGGGGATGAAAAAAGCTGGAAGGTTGATCTTCCGGCACAATCATCTGCTGTGAATTCGCCATACCGCAGGTGGGACTGACGAAGCAGTCGACAAACTGTCCCAAGGGCATATCAATTTCGTATTTGTTTTTATAGTTTTGCAAATAAGTGCCGGGATTCAAATTCATATGCACATCGTGAAAGCTTCTGCTGCACACTTTCATGACTCCCCGGATGCCTGGTTGCAATTCAGTCAAAATAAGCCCGGCCTTTTCCAGTATCCTGATGTGGGAGGCAGCCGTAGAAACAGGGATTTGGATTGATTCCGCAATTTCGATTATGTTCATATTCCTGTTGTTCAGCAGCTGCAGAATTTTTATACGGACCTCAGAGGATAAGGCATGGGCCACTCGTACAAGCTCTTCAGGCTTATTTATGTCTAATTTAAGCATAGATTCCTCCGCATGCTAAACCGTACTTTGATTCACTGCCTAGCCAGATGTTTATTATTGGTAATTGTACTTTTATTCCAGGTTGTTGTCTATCCGCAGCTTCCGGATATATCAAATTCTTCCATTCCTCCAGGAAATCGGTAAAGAGGAGCATTAGCGACTTTTTGTCCAATAGCGACCGAGGGCCGGTTTGTAAAGTGATTTTTTCCAATTTAATTATGGGCCAATGTAACTAATGATTGACCCTGCCATGCCGCGCAGAAATCCAGGCAGCAGAGTCGAACCATAGATCGACCCCGCAGCTGACATTATTTTTCCAACAACCCGTACTTCCTTTTGTAGCGCTGCAAAATCTTGATCCACCCCGGACCGAGCACCGCCAGGAAAAAGACGTTGCTGAGGGCGTGGGCCAAATCGAAGTAAAAACTGGCGGCATAAGCAGCGAGCACCGCAGCCCAGGTCAGATCGCGCCCCATGTTGGCCAGCACCCAAATATTCATGATCCACCCGAAGAAAAAGCCCCAAACGAACCCGAAGGCCAGCAGCATAAAACGGTTTTTCAGCCAGCCCCACTGATACAGGATGCCCGCCGTCCAACCGATCATTCCCCAGCCGAACATTTGCCAGGGAGTCCAGGGGCCCTGCCCAAGAAACATATTGGACACCATCGCGGCCACTGCGCCAACCATGAAGCCCGTTTCCGGACCGAACACGAGAGCGGAAACGATGATGACAAACGAAGTGGGCTGCACGCTGGGCAAAGCGGCGAAAGGAACCCGGCTGGCGGCGGCTATCGCGGAAAGTACGGCCAGCAAAACGATCTCGCGGGCCTGAAGGGACCGTCTTTCAAAGCGCAGAAAAAACGGCACGATCGAACTGCACACCAGGAGCAGGGCGATGGGCAAATACTGCTCGTCTGTCGCCCAGGCCATGTAGGCAAGCGCGCCGACGAATAACAGGATTACGATGCAAAAAGCGAAACGGACGCGCGTCATTTCACTCCCACCTCAGCAGCTGGCTCATCGCCGTCGTGTAGTATAAGTTATCGCGGAAGAACGACGAAGGTGCCCCTTCGGCGGCGACCGTGCCGTCAAACATCATCGCACACCGGGTGGCATAGTCTGCGGCGAATTCCACGTCATGCGTGACCATGACAACAGTTTTGCCCATCCGCTGCAGCTCCCGCAGCCGCTCTCCCCAGCGGCGCTTGGCCGCAGGATCCAGCCCTTTCGTCGGCTCGTCGAGCAGCAAGAGACCGGGCCCAGACAGCATCACTGCCGCTAATGCCGCAAGCTGGCGCTCCCCCTCGCTTAAATCGTAAGGGTGTCTGCCGAGGACATCGCCAAGGCCGAACCTTTCCACGACATCCGCGATTGCTTCTGACCACCCGCCGTGCAGCGCCGCATTACGCGCCGGGAGAGTCGCGCGTTGGGAATCTCGGCCGGCGCCCCCCTGCTCAGACCGGGCCCCAGCCTGCTGAAGCTCAAGCAGCACCGTTTCCTCGATAAAATAGGTCAGCGGATTTTGATCCAGAAACCCTATCCGAGCCGCGCGTTCATGGGGCTTCCATTTGCCCAAGTCCTTCCCCTGGAGAAGGATTTTGCCTTTTTGCGGCTTCAGAATTCCTGCCATGGCTTTCAGCAAAGTAGTTTTACCGGATCCGTTCGCACCGAGTATAGCGAGCACCTCTCCGGTGTGCACACGGAGAGAAGCATTTTTCAGCACCGGCGCCTGATCTTGTGGACTGTACTGAAGATACAGATCCCTGCACTCCAGCAAAATCGTCCGATCACCAGAGCTGCTGCCCTCCGGCTCCGCAGCCGCTGTCTGCCGGACGCGCTCCAATGAGGGGAACTCCCGCAGCATTTGCCTGCCTTCTTTGACCGTAAGCGGAGTAAGCGGTGCCCGCTCATTCCGGCTCCCCGTCTCCTGCAAAAACAGCCTCGGAATCGGCGGAACAAAATCCTCCCACTTGCCATGCTCGTCCGACCAAAACGCTTGCACGGCTTCACGCGATGTTCCCGTGTACCTGATGGCACCATTGTCCATCGCTACCACCCGGTCAACGACAGGCAGCAGCTCTTCAAAACGGTGTTCTGCCACGATGACCGTCAGTCCAAGATCCTGATTGATCCGCTGCAGCATCTGGATCAGCTCCCGGGCCGCCAGCGGATCGAGCTGCGCCGTCGGCTCGTCGAGCAGCAGCAGCTGCGGCTGTAAAGCCAGCATCGAGGCCAGCTGCACGAGCTGCTTTTGGCCGCCTGACAGCTCAAACACGTGCTTGCCCAGCAGCGCCTCCAGCCCGAAATAATGCGACAGCTCGGCTGCCCGCCTCCGCATAAGATCGGTTGTAAACCCCACATTTTCCATCGTAAACACAAGCTCCGACAGCACTCTGTCCGTGACCGTCTGATTTTCCGGACTCTGCTGCACCATCCCGATATTTCTCGAAACATACCTGTCGTCATATGCCGAAAGAGGCTTGCCCTGAAAAAGCACCTGCCCGCTTCCCGCACCGACAGGCGTGAGCTCCTTCTTGATATGGCGGAGCAGAGTGGTTTTGCCGCAGCCGGAAGTCCCGCACAACAGCACAAATTCACCGGGTTCCACCGAAAGGTTGATTCCGTCCAGCACAGCGCGTTCCCCCGCAGCATATCGAAAGCTTAATTCTTGGATCTCCAGGATCGCCACAGCCACACCTCCCTTGCTTCCACGATGACCGGCACTGCCGCGTAAAGCGCAAAGCAGGCGAACGACAGCGTCTCCCACCCCTGCAGCGTCACAGTTCCAAGCGTCGGGAAAATCCGATAAGAGCCGTAGCCCAGAGACCGGAATACGACACAGCTTGCAAACAATGCCGATAAAAGCCCGAACAAGCCCCAATCCCGGGGCCGCATAACGAATTCCTCATAACGGCCGCGCGGGCCCGAGCCATATCCCTTCGCTTTCATCGCATCCGCCGTCTGCAGCGCCTCCTCGAGACTAAGGGTGAGCAGAATCTGCAGCAGCTTCATTCCGGCCGTCATTCGTTTGCGCAGGCTTCCGTGCCCCACCTCGACGCCCTTCATTTTTTGCACCGACGAAATTTCCGCCAGCCTTCGCCTTAACAGCGGAACAAAGCGCATCGACATGACGATGAGTAGCGCGATTTTCGGAAACAGCGACCCGAACAAATACAGGAACCTGGCCGGCGTGATCACCGAATTAAAAGAGATAAACAGCACCAGAATCACCAGCAGATTGACCGTAGAATAAATGCCGTAAGCGAGCGACTCTAACGTGACCGGCTGATCCCAAAGGTAAAACAAAATATGACGCCCCCGATGGGAAAACAGCGGATTGATCATCGCATACAGCACACTAACCGGAAGATAAAGCTTCAACATGCTTGCCAAGGCTTTGTGTTCCTGGTTCAAGGCGGCAAGCAGCGTCAAAAGCAGCAGAAGAGTTAAAATGTAAATCGGGTGGGTTACGATCATGCCAAGAATCATAACGCCCATATAAAAGAAAAAACAGGGAAACGGATGGAACGACCGGAAACCGCTGTTCATTTCTTTATCGCCCCTACGTCTTCTCCAAGGTTTAGCGTGTACAGCCATTCAAGCTTGTCGCCTGCCGACAGCTTATAAGAGCCCGCTCCCTGGCTTGGCGCGACGCCGTTTACTTTGTACACCCATCCGCTTTTGGGTCCCCCATCAAATTCGTACACGTTATCAATGCCTTGTACATATGCGAATGTTCCCTTGCCCTGGAATTCCATCTGGATCTTATTTTCTTTGGTCACCTGCCTGAGCGCATCCATCACCGTCATTCCTTCCTGAAAAGGCACGGAGATTTCCTTTAAAATGACCCCGCGCTTGCTGTCCCCTGTTATGCTGATTTGTAACGCGGTTTTCTCAGGAGTCTGAGCGGAGACGGGGGGCTGCTGTGTGGGTTGATGCGCTGCAGCAGTTCCTCCCGGCTGTCCGGGATCAGACGGCTGTGAGGCTGGCTGCCTGCCGGCTGCAGGCTGCTGCGAGGCCGACTGCCCGCCTCTGACGGGCGGTTGGGCCGCCGGTGCAGCCGGTGCAGGCTCCGCCCGGTTATTCGGCGGGCCCGCCTGCGGCTGAGCGTCGAGCTTGCCCGGCGCGGGCCTCACTTGCCCGGACGCTGTGGGCTCGGGCTGCTGCTCCGACTTGACCGCCGGGTCAGTCGGCTTGGCGGCCTCCGGCGCTGTTTCAGCGGACTTCGCCGCTTCTTGCGCAGGCGCAGTGCCTGCAGCATTGGCGTCGGAGCTGCCAGCCGGCGCTTGAGCTGCCTCTTGGGCGTGTGACGGCGTCTTAGCGGCCTGCGGCTGAGTTTGCGGACCGCAGCCTGAGGCAGCGAGCAGCACGGCGACAGCGAATATATATAAACTCTTCATCTGATCTCCTCCCTGTGACTTGTTGGACTAGAGTATTAGCAAATTTCTTTATGAATCTGGCCGCATTGCATTTTGTGCAGTGAAAAGAACCATATCCAATCAAATTCCGAGCACGGAGTGAACAAAATCCAACGGATGTGCGTGAATGATGTTGATTCGGTTAAAGGACTCCTTTTTTCATAAGTAAAACGCCTAACGGCTTCCTTTAGAACATTGCAGCCGAAATAAAGGAATTTTATTCCGCTAATGCGGCATTTCCCGGTTATTGCCCAGAATTAACGCACTGCGTTTCCGTTATTTATGGCCAAAAGGCTGACGTGGATGGGTAAAAAGACTGTTCGCCCAAAATAAAGGAATAAAAATACGTTAACGCCGCGAATGCACCATTCAGAGTAGTACCCGCCACTGCATAGAGCCCGCTGCCCTCAAATTTACACTATCTTTTCTTACAAAAAAAGGAAAGGAGAGCCCCTTCAAACCGGGCTCTTCTCATCCTGGGCAATTACTGCTTTTTTGTCAATTCAAAAGCTCTTACCGCTACGACAGCGGCCATCTCGCGAGTTGCCGGATCCAGCGGCAGGAACTGTCCGGATTCGTCGCCTTCCATCAGCCCCTTCTCCTGGACGGCCTGGATGAAAGGTACCGCATCCGGATACGAGTGGTTCAAATCAATGAAGCTTGCAGAACCGCTGCCTGCGGCTTGTAACCCCAGCGCCCTCGCCAGCATAATGGCCATCTCCTGCCGTGAAATCGCGGCCTCCGGAGCGAACCGGTCCGCGCTTATGCCTTCCACGATGCCTTTAGCCGCCGCTTTGCCCACATATCCCGCATACCATGAATCCGCAGCTACATCGGCGAAAGCGGTTTTACCGTCACCTGAAGGCGCTTCGCCCTGCAGCCTCAGCATTATCGCGGTAAACTGCGCGCGTGTAACTTGCTTTTTAGGCTCAAAGGTTGGAACCGCTGCACCGGTCCCCTCCATAATGCGGTAGACCGAAGCCTTCTGCACGAACGGCAGAGCCCAGAAGGCGATGTCCTCCTGGTCGGCATAAGCCGGTGCCGATGTTTGCGAAGCCGGAGCCCGAGGCGCCTGGCTCACTGGATTCAGGAACGCTTGATATGCACCGAGCGCCATTAATGCCTGCTCCGTGGCGATCACTTCCGCTTCCCCGCCGCTTTTGTGCGGGAATGCGCCGCTGCTCAGCTGCAGTCTGAGCAGGTAAGCCAGCATGCTCTTGCTTCCGGACTTGAAATATGGGCTGTTCACCGGATCAGTTCCGCTGACTGAAAGACCCCAGAGCACCTGTGCCGTGCTTTCCGCGTTCTCCGCTCCTTCTAGTGCAAAGCCGCCGTCTTCCGACTGCTTGGAGCCGAACCATTTGACCGCTTTCTCCATAGCGGTTTTTACTGCCTCCCGCTCTTTGTAAGGTGTTAGAGCTGCCAACGCGGCACCGGTCAAGTCGGGATTGCCCGCTTCACCCTTCATCAGCGGCCAGCTGCCGTCTGCATTCTGCACATCCAGAATCCACTGCAGCAGCTTCTCGCTCGTCCACTTTGCATCTGCGGGAATATGATATGCTCCTCCGTTCAAAGCGAGCAGCGCGTAGATTGGACCGTTGCTGCCCTGCGCTTCCATACGGTCGTTATTATAAATACGCTCGATCAGGTTGAAGCCGCCGATCAACTCCGGATTGCCGCCGGCCGCCTGCACGCTCAGCGCCAGCCTTTCATAGTCGGTTACGTTCCGGAATACGCCATTTTTCTCTTTCAGCCTGGCTTCAGCCGACGTAAGGTAATTCTCCGGAATGGCGACACCAGCTCTGCTCAGCGCGTAGGCTGACCAGTCGCTCAGCTCCGCTCCGCCCTTAAGCCATTTGGACGCCCGTTCAATGGACGGTCCGATTTCTTTGGCCGAATCAGACGCGACGGGCACCGCCAATCTGGACTTATTGATTACAGCGAATTTCGTAAAATGGTGCACGAGCCCGGTCACAACTCCCGTTTGGGCATCGATCACGGCCGGCACCGGAATCCACTGTCCCGTCTTCTCGTTCAGCCACACCAGCGCCAATTGATCCAGGCTTTCCGCCGCCACCGGTGTTTTTATCGAGATTTGTACCGGTTTATTAAACGACAGGCCCGTCGGGCCGAATTCATAAACCGGGGAAACGAGCTCACTGCGTCCGGAGATACTCAGCTCACTGACCGTAATGGCCGTGAACTTACTAAGCGCTCCTGCCGGAATCTGCAGCTGAATTTCTTCTTTGGCGTCAGCAATCACTGTCGCGGAATCCGCAAAAACCGCTTTTTCCATTTTAACCACATTGGCCGCCAGATCGTTCTTAAGCTTGTCCGCGGCATCAGCCGACATTTTTTTGTCCGCGTTCAGCACAACGGCCGGCTTGGCAATCTCGTCCACCGGCTTCGGGTTATCATAGGCCAGCTCCAGCTTCTGCACAGCATCCGCCACCGCAGAGCCGGTTTGCACTGCTTGCACTCCCGCACCTGACGCACCGGACGTTCCTTCCGGATCAGCTTCTTTATTCAAATCCTTCCCGCCGTTCAGGGTATACCGCCAAGCGACCGTATCGCCTGATTTCAAGATCACGGAATCCGCTCCCCTGCTCAGGTAGTTTCTGTTGAGCGCGTACATCCAACCGCTTAACGGCCCCCGGTCGAATTCCTTCAGTCCGTCAATGCCCTGTACGTACGCCGTCGAGCCCGAACCGGACGATTGGACGCGGCCGGCGCCCAATGCACGGATCAAAATGGAATAAGGCGTATCGCCGCTCCGCAATGAAACCCAAGTCGAAGACTGGATGGTCCCCATCCCGCTGTCTCCGGCTACTGATAAATTCACGACCGGATTTGCAGCGGCATCCGATCCTCCGCCTGCCGCCACGGTTCTCGGCCCGACGGTCACAGTCTGCGAGGTATGAACAATCTTCGGCCCTCCGCCGGTGACATAACCCGAAATGTCGAGCGTATACACTCCTTCGGGCAACCCCGCAAAAGTAGCGGTGCCTTGATTGTCGGTGACGGCGGTGAGGCCTCCGATTTTCACCTGAGCCCCGGCTGCCGGGGAAGGCGTATCGTAACCGAGCGTCTTGTTCACCTTGACGGTAAAGGATTCGCTCGCTTTAGGCTGCGCCGGATTCAGCGTAATGGAATCGACCAGATACGTTGTCGGATTCCACTTCGCGTCGTACCCGGCGTAATAGATGACGGCTTGATCGCCCGGCTGAAGCGTATAATCCGCCATTCCCACCTGTGGAATGCTCCATTTGCCCTGGCGGTAGACCGCATAACTCCAGGAATCGGCATCGGAACCGATCGATTTCACATACTTTCCGAAGCTGGCGCTCTCGATCTTGAAAGGCACCTGTTTACCGGCCAAAAGCTGTTGAACGCTGTCCAGCAAATTCGGGGAGCTCGCCGTCCCCACGGCGTATGTGCTTGAGGAGCCTTCAATTTGAATGGAGGCCGAGCCGATCTGAACGGCTTTGGTATCCGTTGCGATTTTCGGGGCCATCCCCGGCCGCTCGCCTCTCACAACGGCTTTATAGCTGCCGGCCGGCAGACCGGACGCGAATAGAGCGACCCCTTTACCGTCTGTCTGCACCTTTTGGCCGCCCAGCTCCACATACACGCTGGAAGCCACTGTCACATTCTCTCTGTTATATACCCAGTCCCATACCGACTGTTCTACTTTCACTTGCAAAGCTTGCCCGGCCACCGGCAGCGCGGGATCTACCGTGACCGATTTGACCACCGCAGTGTCAAGGCCGCTGTAGTAGAGATAAATTTCATCGCCGCTCCGCAGCTTGTAGTCAAACATTCCAAGATTATTCGTGTTGGCGTAATCCCATGAGCCCTGGCGTTTGACGTTATACAGCCAAAAAGCACTGTTACTGCCCTTGATTCCGGCTATCTCGGTGATAAAATGGCCCGGGCTCTCCGTCGGTGTAATACCTGCCTTCCCCAGCACCTGGATGACAGCGTCATAAGCGCTGCCCGCAGCTGCCGGACCTTCGGCAATAATCCCCGCCGGGCCGGCCACGTGCACCGTGACGCTGGCTGAGGACGGCGATACGATCCCGGCGGTCAGGACAGCATCGTACGATCCACTGCTGCCGCCGGTAAACGTGTGGTAAGCGGCCAAGGCCATTAGCGCCTGTGCGGTGGCACCCGCGTTGGAAGGGCCGCCGGCCACGTGGGCGAAGCCGCCGTCGCTCTGCCGATAGCTGAACAAATAGCTGAGCGGATTGCCGTTCGCCTTCGTGAAACTCGAACCGCGGGCATCGATGCCGGCAGCGGACAAGGCCAGAATGACCTGCGAGGTGCTTTCCGAATTTTCCCCAAACTCGTAAAATCCTCCGTTTGCCAATTGATGCGAGGACAGCCATTGAATGCCGCCGTCGATCGCCTGCTGTACTCCGGCAAGCGTTTTGTATTTGGAGAGCGCGTTTATGGCAGACGCTGTAATATCTACGCTGCTGGCTCCCCCGGCTGCGAGCGGCCAACCGCCGTCAGCGTTTTTTTGCGCAAGCAGCCAAGCGGCGATTTTATCCGGATTCCACCTCTCAGTTAACGGAATATTGTAATTGCCGCTGCCGAGCGCCAGCAGCGAATAAATCGCGCCGTTGGTTCCCTGCGCGGTCATCACGTCGCTGTTATAAATACTCTGAATGAGATTGTACGAATTCGATCCGGCGGCGATCTGTTCCGGATTGCCCCCCGCCGCCTTCACAGCCAGCGTTATCCGGTCATAGTCGGTGACGCTGCCGTAACTTCCTCCGCTCTGCTGAAGCTTACTGCCGACCGAAGCCAAATACGAATCCGGCACCGGCTTCCCGGCTTTGGCCAACGCGTACGCATCCCAATCCGTGAGCGTATTTCCATCTGACGCCAATATGTAGCCTGCAGCGTCCTCTATCGCCTGGGGAACAGCAACAAGCCCCTTTGCGGCCCCATTCGCGTGCGCCGGCAGCAGTCCGCCAAGCATGGATATTATCAGGCACCAGCTTAGCAGAAACATGCTTATCCTTTTAATCAATCTCTTACTCTCCATCTGTTTTACATTCTCCTCTCATACAATTCTCAATAAGAAGTCCCATGTCTTGTCTAATTCTCGTTCAAGCAGAGGGTTGCATGCGATATAGCGGATTTCCGAGGCGTTATTCTTTTCTCTATTGTGCAAGCTCATCTGATAACGCCGTTTGGAGGCTCTATTTCGCTGAATCCCCCTTCCCTGTAGTTCAAACGACCAAATAAAGCCTTAACAATCCGTTATCGATCGGATTCTTCTCATTGGTTTGATGAATAACGCCCTGGAACTCCGCTATTCTCCAAAAACACCAGTAGATCCAGCAGTGTAGGTAGGTAAAAACTGCTGTCGTACGAGCCGTTCCCCTTCGGCCACCCTTGCCATTTAGTTGATCCCGCATCGTAAGCAGAGAAAACTGCTGCAGTAGTCAACTAAAAAAGCACCCCTATGAAAGGGATGCCGAAATGCGCATTGACTTGCAGGCGGAATTACGTGCCTGACGTAGAGCCGTTCCCCCCTCTCCTATTTTCGCGTAGGCGATGGTTCCCTCGAGTAGACAGATATCCTGACTTGCGGATCGTAGCCGGCTTCCGTCTTCCCGCCCCATAACCCAGGACAGTGACATGGTGGAAGCCGCTCCCCGCTTACAGTGGCGCGACCGTGCCGGATTCTCACCGGACTTCCCTGTTCATCGAACACGCGGGACCTGCAAGCTCCCCGTTCGATCTCTTTCGAGTAAATCATTCAATTATTTTAAAGATAACACGAACCTATTTCCTCGTCCAACCTTTTTTGGGGCCGAGTCTACGAATCTTGCAAACCCGCATCTGCGTGAACCCCCTCATTCAAAATCTTTGCCGAAACCACTCCGAACAGAAGGGCCCACACCGGCGAAGCCACGCCAAGAAAGGAAATGTTGGACACGGCGATGGCAAACGCAAAAACAGTGGAATAACGGTAGGAAGAAGCGGAAAAAGCGGACTGCAGGCTGTTCATCAGCACGCCCACCAGGGCAAATCCGGCAATAATGGTAATGAAAGGCATTGGCAGTACCTCAATGACTGCAATAGCCGCCCACGCAAACAGACCGAACAGGACCACGATTCCCCCCGAAATGACCGCCGCCCAGTACCGCTTCTCTTTGGGTCCCGCCTCCTCCTGGCTGCATACGGCGCTCATCATGCCGCCGACATTGGCCGCGTGTCCTCCGAAAAAGCCAACCAGCGCAGTGGCGAACCCTGAAAAAACCAGCATCTTGCCCACGGGCAGCTCGTAGCCGTTTTTTCTGAGGGCGGCGAGAGCCACCGCGATATCGTTGCTTAATATGAGAAAGGCGACAGGAATCGTAATCGCCACAAAACCGCCGGCAGTAAAGGACGGCGCTGCCGTTTGCGGCAGCATTGGCGCCGCCGGCTTGATCGGCGGCAAAGAACCGCTGATCAGCAGCCCGATGACGCCGAACGCCAGAACGCCAAGAATCGGCGGAATTTTTGCGGACAACTTCGGCACGATCAAAAATCCGAACAGCGCGAGGCTTCCGATCAGCGGGGCCTGCTTCAGAGCCGGGACCATTTTCACAATATAATTCAGAACCAATCCCGCTAGCATCGCGTCAAGCATCGGTCTGGGCACGAAGCGGAGCGCTTTTTCGAATAGGCCCGACATTCCTACCAGAGCGACGACGGCTCCCGCCATGATATAGCTGCCTGCCAATTCGGATAACGGGAACCGGGCGGCGGCAGTGCTCAAAAAAGCCGCCGCCGTAATAGAGTGGGCACCGGCTATTGGAATTTTATAAATCAGAGGCAGAACCAGACACATCAAGCCGCCGAAAAAGTAGATCGCAAAAATCCAGGAAATGAGCTGGGGCCTGCTGAAGCCCGCGGCGTTTGCCGCGTCGATCACAATCACAGCCGGACCAGTGCAGCACATCACGGCGGATAATATACCGCTCGATACATTTTGCGAGTTCAAATACGGCACCTCCTGATCTGCCCTCATGAATTAAAACGCTTTGCTAAGAATCGATTCGAATCCTTCCTGTCCGGGGACCCTTGGATTATTGCGGACCAGGCGGACAATAGGAAGGGCGTTCTCGGCAATGCCGGGGATGTCATTCTCCGAAATCCCGATCTGCGAGAGTTTGACAGGAAGACCGATCTCCTGAACAAGATTTAGAACACAGCCGGAGGCGGCCAAGGCCAATTCCCTTTGCGATTTGCCTTCCGCACCAATGCCAAACGCAAGAGCGATCTTTGCCATTTTTTCCGGAACAACAGAGGTATTGTACTCCATCACATACGGCAACAGCAATCCGGTCACTTCTCCATGCGGGGATTTGACCAGGCCGCCTATCGGATAAGCCAGCGCGTGGGCAGCCGCCGTTCCCGCGTTGGAGAACGCAAGTCCCGCTAACAGACTTCCCAGCAGCATGTTCGATCTCGCCTCGAGATTGCTGCCTTGTTGTACCGCTTTAGTCAGGTTGCCGACTATAAGCTCGATGGCCTGAAAGGCCAAAGCATCGCTGATCGGGAGAGATCCCTGGAAAAGCAGTTGCCCTTCGGCTTGAATGTATGCGTACGGTTTGGCAGTGAAAGCTTCGATCGCGTGCGCCAGAGCGTCTATTCCGGTGCAGGCAGTGACATATGGCGGCAAACCGACGGTCAATTCCGGATCAAGCAGCGCTACGGCCGGACGGAGATAATTGTCGGATATCCCTATCTTGATGTTGTTTTCGACATCCGTCAAGACGGCAACAGACGTCACTTCCGAGCCGGTGCCCGCTGTAGTGGGAACAGCAACAAGCGGCGAGATCGGACCAGGCACTTTATTTTCTCCGAAGTAATCCTTCGGGTGTCCTCCGTGCTCAAGAAGCAGAGCGACTACTTTTGCCAGATCGATGCTGCTTCCCCCGCCGAGTCCGATAATCGCGTCCACTTCTTTCGACCTGGCGAATTCAAAGCAATCCAATGCGGTTTGAACCGGCGGCTCAGGCACTGCACTGTCAAACACCTCAACCCCATAACCGGCCTGCTCCAACAAACAGATGACCCTATCCGCAATGCCGGCTGCTTTGATTCCCGGATCCGTGACCAGGAAAACTTTTTTCGCTTTTAAACGTTGAAGTATGCGGTCAAGCTCTATGATAGAGCCCTGTCCAAACACGATTTGTTCCGTCGAAAAAAATTCCCACGTCTTTCTCATACTGTCTCCCCTTTTCTTAACAAGTTTTTATAAGTTGATCACTACGATCCGCTCATCGGTCATTTCCTGTACCGCATACTTCGGGCCTTCTCTTCCGATTCCGCTGTCCTTCACGCCGCCATACGGCATGACATCCGCACGGGTAGTGGAAACGTCGTTAATAATGACTCCGCCAAATTGCAATTCATGAGCGGCCCGTAAAGCCAGCTGGAGATTCGACGTAAACAATCCTGCTTGCAGGCCGAAGCGGGTGTCATTCGCCCATTGGAAAGCTTGATTCACGTCATCATACGGCACAATATTGATCGCAGGCGCAAAAATTTCCTGGCACATCACCTTCATATCCGCTTTTACATCGACTAGAATCGTAGGCTCCATGAATGCCCCGTTGCGCTTTCCGCCGAAAGCCACTTTCGCTCCTTGCGCAATAGCCTCGTCAATCCAGCTTTCCACGCGTTTTGCCTCTTTCTCCGAAATCATCGGACCGATATCTGTGCTTGGATCTGCCGGGTCCCCGACTTTCAAAGCTGCTGCTGCTTCAACCGCCTGTTCAACAAACATGTCGTAGACATTGCGGTGTACATATACCCGCTGTACGGAAATGCAGGCTTGACCGTTATTTGCCATGCCGCGCGAGACGCAAAGCTCAGCCGCCTTGGCCAAATCCGGAGCGTCTTCATGTACAATGTTGGGTGAATTATTGCCTAATTCCAATGTCACTTTGCGGATTCCTATCGCGCTTTTAATTTGACGGCCCACTCCCGGGCTTCCGGTAAAAGTGAACATCGCGATGCTTTCATCTTCCAGCAAATACTGCCCTGTCTCCTGACCGAATCCGTTCACCACGTTCAAGAATCCCGCAGGCAGGCCCGCTTCAGCCATAATATCGGCCAAGATGCAGGCGATGACAGGAGTCATTTCAGCCGGTTTTAATACCACGGTGTTTCCTGCCGCCAGAGCCGGCCCGACCTTATGCAGCGTCAGATTCAAGGGGAAATTGAACGGGGTAATGGCGCCTACAACGCCTACCGGAACACGGATCGTAAACGCGATTTTTCCGTCAAAACCCGGTTGGCCTAGTGGAACGCCTTCACCTGCGATACGTTTCGCCTCTTCCGCCGAAGCAATTAAAGTTTGGATTCCGCGATCCACTTCCCCTCTTGCATCTTTCAGCACTTTGCCTACTTCGCCTACCATAATAAGAGCAAGCTCTTCTTTTCGTTCCTCCAAAATGTGAGCCGCCCGCATAAGAATATTGTATCGCTCGTTTGGTGTAAGTTTTTGAGTTTTAAATGTCTGCAAAGCGGCGTCAACGGCTTCGGTTACTTCCCGGCGGGAGGCTCTGCCGATCTTTGCCATCTCTTCACCGGTAAATTTGTTGTAAACAGCGAAGGTTTCGGCTGACCCTCTCCAGGCACCGTGGATATACTGTCCAAAGGCATAGTGATTTTTAACGGTAGTCGTCATAATTTCCTCCCCCTCAGTAAAAGAAATCGGCTGCTTGTCTCCAAGCAACCTTGTTCCTTATTACTTTAATACATTTGTAAGCGTACCGACGTTTTGTATCGATACCGTAATTTCATCACCGGATTTCAGCCACTGCTGACGGTCTTCCGGATAACCGAGAATGACGCCGTCCGGCGTGCCGGAATAAATGATGTCCCCAGGCTCCAGCGTCATATAGCGGGAAGCGTAGCTGATAATCGCCGCACAGCTGAAGATCATATCTTTCGTATTCGCGGTTTGGCGCAGCTCTCCGTTTACTTTACATACGATATGTAAATTATTTACATCCCCCGCTTCATCCGAAGTAACGATATAAGGTCCGACAGGAGCGAACTGGTCGCATGTTTTGCCGAGCAGCCACTGTCCCGTGCGAAATTGCAGATCCCGGGCTGACAGATCGTTGCCTGCGCTGTAGCCGTAGACATAACTCAAGGCGTCTTCTTCGCTTACGTTCCTGGCGGTTTTGCCAATCACAATGACAAGCTCCGCTTCATAATCGAATTTCTCCGCATCTTCCGGCAGTTGAATCTCCTCTTGGTGGGCAGCGAGTGCGTTATTGAACTTGCTGAAAAGGATCGGCGTCGTCGGCACCTGCATTTTGGATTCCTCCGCATGGTTGATGTAGTTCAAGCCCACGCATATAATCTTTCCGGGATTGGTAACAGCCGGCGCATAAGCGATCTCCGATTCGTCAATGTAAACCAGATCGGGCCGGACAGCCAAAGACTGGAGCTTGGCGATCCCTTCATCCCCTTCGGCGATGATTTCTTCCATTGTGTAAATTCGGCCAAGCGTCGAAGACACGTCAATAATGCCTTTTTCCGTTTTGATTCCCGGCCGTATTTGATCTCCCTGCGCAAAGTTTACTAATTTCATAGTCAATGCCCCTCTTGTCGAGAATATTTTTGTTGATGAAAGGACTGCTGCTCACGCGAACAACGGTTGAATTAAACGATCCGCTATGCCCGCTTCCTTGGCAAATACCGCCAGTTCCTGCACCACGGATTCCGGCAAGGCTATTCCTTCCGCCAGATGACGCTCTTTATTTAAAAATTCGATCTCACCCGGGAGATAAACTTGAGAAGAGCCGGGAGCCAGCGGAGTATCTTTCATGTACCGGACATACCGATCAACGGAAGCTTTGAAAATGGCCGGGTTCATAAAGCCGTCTACCCGCAGAGCCATGAAAAAATGGCTGATGTCATTCGGCCGGTTCAAGTTTTGGTACAAGGATCCGATCTCTTCCCCGATGGCGCCTTGGCTTAATACAGCCGATAAGATATCCACGATGATGGCTAAACCATAGCCCTTGGGCCCGCCCACAGGGAACAGATAACCTCCGTTGATTACTTCGTCCGGATCTGTGCAGGGCTCTCCCTGGCTGTTCACTGCCCATCCTTCCGGAATCGGCTGCCCCTTGCTTTTGGCGGCTACGATTCTGCCCAGAGGGACAACACTGGTTGCCATATCCAGCACGATCGGTTTCTCAGATGCCGCCGGCACGGCGATGGAGATGGGATTATTCCCCACTCTCGCTGCAGCTCCGCCAGGTGTGACCATAAGAGGTTCCACGTTGCTGACCGCGATTCCAATCATATCTTGTTCAAGCGCCTGCATGGCCCAGTAAGCGCCTGCACCAAAATGGTTGCTGTGCCGAACCGAGACAGCCGCAACCGGGGATTGCTTCGTTTTCTCGAACAGGATGTCCATTGCCTTCTGGGAAACTACTTGACCCATCCCGTATTCTCCATCGACAACGGCAGTGGATGCGGTTTCATAATCGACATGCACATTTGGTCTGGATTGAATAACGCCCTTTCCCAAGCGCTGGAGATAGATAGACATCCGGATGACGCCGTGGCTGCTAACACCTCTTAAATCGGCTTCCACCAAAGAAGCGGCGATAATTTTCGCTTGATCCGAAGGAATGCCCTGCTTTTCTAAAATAAGCGAACACATTTCGATTAAAGGTTGTGGTTGAATGCGGTGCATTAGGCGGTTAACCCCTTTCTTTTCTGCTGTTGTTGTGCAGGCGCTTTCAAGAAAAACAGATACATGATTGCCGAAATCCCGCCGATGACACCTGCAATGACAAGAGCCGCAACAAAGTTATGCAGTCTATCGGCAAGATATCCGGTTAAAATCGGCGCAATCCAGCCGGACAGGTTGCCGATGAAATTTTGCATTCCTGCCAAAGTACCCGCAGAGCCACGGGGAGCAATATCCGCTACAATCGCCCAAGACGAGCTGTTGGCGAACATCATCCCGCCCAGCGACAGGGAGATTAGTCCCACCGCAACGGGCACACTGTCCACGAATGCTGCGGGAATAATGGCCAGCGATAGAATCATTCCGACTGTCATGATCAAACGCCGGGCCGACACGGAATTCCATCCGCTCTTCACCAGACGGTCGGACAAGTATCCGCCCACCAAAGCGCCGACCGAAGCGGCTATCCACGGAAGGATCGCGTTAAAGCCCGCTTTCACAAGAGTCATATGCTTTTCGACTACCAGATAAGTTGGCAGCCAGGTCAGCATTAAATACAACAGATAATCCTGCGCGAATAAACCATACAGCAGCACCCATACATTTTTCACTTTAAACAACTGATACCAGCGCAGCCGGGGACCTTCAGCTTCCGTTTGTACTGTTTGTCCCGCCTGAATGTGCTGCAGCTCCGCCTCGCTGATCCCCGCTTCCGACGGTTTATTCTTGAAGAAAGCAAGCCACGCGAACACCCAGACGATCCCGATCGCCCCATTGATAACAAAGGACATCTGCCAGCCGAAGGTCTGCACCACCCAAACAACAAGCGGGGTAGTCAATCCGGCCCCCACGGCAATGCCTGTAGTAAATAAACCGTTTGCAAAACCGCGCTCCTGCACCGGCAGCCAGTCCGAGATGACACGAGTGTTGGTCGGAAAAGCCGGAGACTCGCCGATACCCATCAAAGCCCGAATTCCAATCAACGCGCCGAGCGAGCGGCCGGTTGACGTAAGCGCATTAAAAATAGACCACCAAACAACCGCCACGGCGTAGGTAATGCGCGGTCCCAGCTTGTCCACAATTGATCCGACCGGGATCTGCATCAACGTATAACTCCAGAAAAAAGCGGAACCTAAAATACCGAAATCCGTCTTAGACATATTTAACTCTTTCATCATGATCGGACCTGCGACCCCTAAATTCGAACGATCCATATAATTGATGGATGTGGCCAAAAAAATGAGAATAACAATTAACCATCTGCGATTTGTCCTTTTCAAACAAATTCCTCCATTTAATTTTTCTGTCTCTATTTTTTTGTTTCCACTCCATCACATTGTGCCGCTTCCCTCTCTTTCCTGTTTTATTGTTCACCCCCCTCATAGAGTTCAAGGAACGTGCGTTTTGCCTTTTCCAAATGGTGGATGACGGCTTCTTCCGCTTGTCCCGTTGTCAGACTGTCAATGATGCTGCGGTGCTCTTCAATGACTTCGCTGCGCCGGGTTTCCCTATGCAGAATTTTCATTCCGATTCTCCTTATCAGGTCGGAATTCTGCTCGATCAGGGCACACAGTCTCCGGTTGTCGGAGGCCTCGTATAACACGTCATGAAAATCGCGGTCCAAGCCCAAAAACTCGTTTTGCGATTGCTCATCGGCATTAACCTTCATCTGCGAAACAATGGATTCCAGACGATCAATCGTGGCTTCCTCCATCCGCTTTGCGATCTTACGCACCACAGCGCCTTCCAGAATCATGCGAAGCTCGAACACTTCTTCTATATCCCTTATCGTTATCGGGCTCACATAAGTCCCCTTGTAAGGAATGGTGTAAACCCAACCTTCCATCTCCAGCATTTGAACCGCTTCCCGAAATGGCGTTCTGCTTATCCCAAACTGCTCATAAGCCCGTTTCTCGGTGAGCATCTCGTTGTCTTTCAAACTTCCGTTTATGATCGCTTCCTTCAAAATTGAATGCGTTTGCATCTTCAGCGGCATGGGTGCTGGTCTATTCATCATCGTTAGTTCTCCTTACATAGGATATAATATATTATATATGACACTGAATTTTCTGTAAACTAAAAATTGAATTTGTGCAGCCTGAAGCTCTTTTACCTTAAACAAAAAAACAAAGCTGACTGAAGGAACAGCCAGCTTTGTTAAAGTTGCCGATGAATTGATTTACCTTTTCTCAAAAATAGCGACCACCGGATAATGATCGGAAGGATAGCCGCCTTCGAACTCGCTGCGGTCTATCGACACTTCCACCGGTTGCAAGCCAAATCCGCCAAATACATAATCGATCGGGGGCTGCCCGGTTTCCCCGCCTTTGAATTCATGTGCGGTGCGGCCGACATCATCAGCTAATACCGAATAGGCGTCGATCAATTGGCTCTTTTCACCGCCAAGCTCCAGCTCACCCCGTAAAAACTGAATTGCCACACTGTCAGGATAAGAGTTGAAATCCCCGGTCAAGAGGACAGGCACCTGTTCGCCGGAATCGTTGGAAGCATGCTTGAGGATCATCTGCCAGATCAAGCTCGCTCCCTCCTGCCTCGCGCGTTCCCCTATATGGTCCAAGTGCGTGTTATAGATGCGCAGCGTTTGACCGGTCATTCCCGTGTTTTGCTGATTTGCGAACCGGAAGCTTGCCCATGTGCAGATGCGCGGAAGATTGCTGTCCCAGCTGATACTTCCTGCCTTTGCAGGCTCCTCTGACAGCCAAAATTGACCCCAGTCGTCCAGCGCCAGCTCGTCTTCTTTGAAGTAAATGGCGGTATGCTCATCCTCCGAGCCCCCACGCCGGCCTTCACCGACACGGGCGTAGCCAGGAAGAAGCCCGTCCAGGTCCTGGAGCATTCCGGCCAATCCCTCCTGGGTTCCAACAAGCAGCGGATCGTGCTTGCGGACAGCGGCCCGCACCCGGGTTTTACGGGTTCCCCATGCGTTCAAGCCGTCGCCGGGATTATCATAACGCAAATTAAAGCTCATCACTTTTATATGCAAAAAAGAACAACCTCCCTATAGATTTTATTTGATCTCGCCCGGCGTCTCACCGGCGTCTCGCCTCTGTGCAGGAATTGCGGAATACCAGCTGCGTCGGTATCAAAACTCTTGTCGCGGTTTGCTGTTCCTGTGCGCACTGGCGGATCAACAGCTTCGCCGCCTCGCTCCCAAGCGTCTCTGCGTTTAGCTTGACTCCGGACAGCGGAGGCGCAAATTCGGGGGCGAACACGGAATCGTCGCTAAAAGCAAACACGGATAAATCCTCCGGAATCCGCAAATTCATTACGGACGCACACTTATATACGCCGAGTGCCACTTTGTCCGAATCCGAGATCACAGCTGTAATCGAGCGATCAGCTGCCACCAAACGCTTGGTCGACAGATAGCCGTATTCGGAAGATGCGGACTGCTCGTCCCTGTAATCAATCAAGGAATCGTCTACAGACAGTCCGGCATTCACATACGCTTTGCGGTACCCTTTTTCACGGTCTTCCGATACTGTGCGCGATTTGGGAGCGTTGAGGAACAAAATTCTCCGGTGCCCCAAGCTCAGCAGGTACTCGGTTACACGCTGTGCGGTCAGAACATTGTCATTGTCGACGTAGGAAATATGCGATTCATATCGTTCAGGCGGTCTGCCGACGATAACAAGAGGCTTCCCCAGCGAAATTTTCTCCCGAATGCGGGGGTCGTCCCGGTCCGGGTCAAGGAAGATTTCTCCGTCAACCGGATCTGACGAGATATGCTCCACTTTTCCCAGATATTCCGGCGACAGCGTGTTTACGAGCAGACGATAACCCGCGTCATAGCATTCTTTCAGTACGCCGTTGAGCAGCGCGAGGTGGAACTGGCTGAACTTTACTTTTTCCCCGTGCATCCTGATGCCGATAATGCTGGTTTTCTTGCTTGTCAGCATGCGGGCCCAATAATTGGGCTTATACTCCAATTGCTCTGCCACCTTTAATACCCGCTCCGTTACTTCCTTGCTGATCGGCCTTTTCTTGCTGAACACACTCGAAACGGTACTTTTCGAAACACCGGCCTGCTTGGCAACATCTTCAATCGTAGCCAAATGTCTTCCCTCCTCCTCGCGGTATGTCCCTCCGTAACACCGATGTATTTTAGCCGCGATAAAGGATATGTCTAACTCCCTCTATTTCACAGCCAGATACTCGTTATTTAACCTTTGAAGCAAATTCTGCAGATCGGCGCTGTTCTGGACATCGTACCGAGGGGTTTCCATTTCGGCGGCCGGCGCCTTGGGATAACGTTCGTTCCATTGAATCCGCACGGAGACCAATCCGAGCCTGTTGGCGCCAAGCGCATCCCGAGAAAGGTTGTTGCCGATCATCAGCACACGGCTCCGCTCGTCATCCGCTACATTCAGGTCGGTCAACGCTTTCTCAAATATGATAGGACTCGGCTTTTCCACTCCGACATCCTCCGAAATGGCGAGAGTGTCGAACAATTCCAGCACACCGTGCCGAGACAATACGTTGCGGCAGGTGCCCACATACGAGTCGGCGACAAGCCCGATGGGAACGCCGCGGGACGCCCAATATTGGAGCAGCTCCACCATGCCTTCAAACACCTCCGCAGATTGAGTGACACCGGACTCGTCTTTCACTTCGGTTTCTTCGATCATAATGGTGTCTCCCAGATCAAACAGTAAAGCCCGGATACCGTTTCCCTTGTTATCCATGTAATATCTTCTCTCCTGCTCTGATTTTCCCTTGCGAAGTCAGCGAAATATTTTCCTGATCTCCCGATGCATGGAACAGATAGCTTAATGTTTTAATCTTAAACCAGACCGGATCGTCAGGATGAACACTCGCTGTCATCGGCGCAGTCCCTTTAATGATTTTGTCATCCACATTCAAATTTAATATCTTCTCTTTGCCGTTGTACTCGATAACTCCTATGGAGCCCTTTAAATATTCGCTTTCATTTGGAGGAACATCGAATCTGATTTCAATATCATGAGGCCGGAAACCCAGAATCACTTCCTGATTTCTATCGATCTTATCCTTATCCACGTGCAGTCCTCTTATAATATAGTCCTGATCCGTGCCTATGATCTTGAGCGATTCCCCAACCTCATGCCAGACGCAATCCAGTCTGTTCATCGTCGGCAGGCCCAGGAAGCTCGCCACAAACCAATTGGCCGGCCTGGAAATCAGTTCCTCCGGCGCTGCGTACTGCTGCAGCCGTCCGTCTCTCATGACGGCAATCTTATCCGACATGGCCATGGCTTCTTCCTGGTCATGCGTGACCATGATGGTCGTGATGCCAAGTCTTCTCTGCAGCCTGCGAATCTCCTCCCGAAGCGTAATGCGAAGCGTCGCATCCAGGCTGGACAAAGGTTCGTCGAGCAGCAGAAGCTTAGGCTCCTTAACTATTGCCCGGGCAATCGCCACGCGCTGCTGCTGGCCGCCGGAGAGCTGCTTTGGTTTGCGGGTCATAAAATCTTCCATTTCCACAAGCCGCGCGGCTTCTCTTGACCTGGCAACCCGCTCCGCTTTGGGTACCTTGTTGTTCTTCAGCGGGAACGCGATGTTCTCCATGACAGTCATATTCGGATACAGCGCCGAGTTCTGGAAAACCATTCCGATGTTGCGGTCCTTCGGGTGCTTGGTCTGGACGGGCTCCTTGTCGAACAAGATTTCACCCGCTGAAATTTTATAAATACCCGCAAGCATCAGCATCGTTGTCGATTTGCCGCACCCCGACGGTCCGAGAATCGAGATGAGGTGACCGTCTTCGATAAATAAGTCCAGGTTTTCGACAGCGGGCTTCTCGCTGTTCTCGTAATATTTGCTAAGTCCTTTCAAATTGATGTTCATTTCGTTTCTCCCCGAGTGGCTTATTATATCTTGATTTTGTCCAGATACTTTTGCGATATGAAATACAAAATCAGGCCGGGCAGCATATAGAGGCTCGCGATCGCCATCATGAATCCCGTTGCCTCGGCGCTTGTTTCACGCAGAAAGCTCTGCATAATGATCGGCAGCGTCAACAGCTGATTGTCGAAGATAAAGACGGATAACAGGACATACTCGCCCCAGCCGCCCAAAAACGCAAACAGAGAGATCGCAGCGACACCTGGCCAAATGTAGGGAAGGAATATTTTAAAATACGATTTCGCTTGTCCGCAACCGTCGACTTTAGCCGCCCAATCCAGCTCCTTCGGCACCTCATCGAAAAAGCCTTTAATAATCCAGGTAGACATTCCCACCCCGCCGAGTCCTTTGAGCAAAATCACACCCGTCAGCGTATTTAAAAGGCCCACATTTTTCAGAATATAAAACGACGCAATTAACCCGGTCACGGCCGGGAATGCGTGCGTCAGAATCGTCGACTGAAGCAGCGCCGTCTTTCCGGGAAACCGTCCCCGCGATAACGCGTAGCCTGCCATCAGGCTTAAGGCAACCTCCAGCAGAGAGGAGCATACAGCAAAAATGAGAGTATTGCCGAAGATTGGCCAAATGTTGGAGTACCGGAAGCTTCCAAGGACGAATTCGGACCACATGAAACTGAAATTTTTCAGCGTAAAGCTGGTCGGAATAAACCCGTCAAGATGCCCGGCGAACGCCACAAGAAACACATAAACATAAATATAAATCATAGGGACGGAAATGACCGTCAATATGATTATGGACAGCCAATGATAAAGATCGGCGTGCCCGGTTTCATTGGTCCGCTTCCATTTCTTCCGCTTGAGAACCTCCATAGCTTTCTCCTTTGATACACTTCGTTATTTTACGTTGTTCATCATTTTATCAAAGCCAAATACCTTATATACGACAATCATCATAATGACAATAATGGGCAGCAGCGCCAGCATAATCGCCGAGCCGTAACCTATTTCCATAGAAGCAAAAGCCTGGTGGTACGCATACAGCGCCCAGGTCTCCGACGCGTATTTGGGGCCCCCGTTCGTGAGCAGCAACACAGACTCGAAAGAGGTCAATATCGAAAGTCCCTGCCAGATAATGAGGAACATGAGCGGCCACTTCAGAAAGGGGATGAGCAAATCTTTAAAAATCGTCCACTGCGACGCGCCGTCCAACTGTGCTACATAAAAATAAGACTTGTTAATCGACTGAATAGCAGAGGATAAGATGACCATCGTAAAGGTGGAGCCCATAATCCCCGCAAGTAAAATGTTGATCAATAACGGGTACTCCGTCAGCCACGGCCTTGGCGGGGCTCCGAAGAACGTCTTGGCGATGATGTTGGCCAAACCGTAGTTGCTCGGTGAAAAGATCAAATACCATAGAAAAGCTTCCGCCACCCCCGGCGTGACCTTCGGCAGCATCCACGCGGTGCGGAAAAACCGCCCTATCCGTTCGCTTTTGATGTAGTAGGAAGTGGTAAGGGCCAGGTAAAAACCCCAGCCCACTTTCAATGCCAAAGACCCGATAACGAACAGAATGGTGTTGAACAAGATTAAAGGCACACGCGGATCGTGAAACAATTTGTAATAGTTGAAGAGGCCCGAGAAGTCCCAATTCAATTTGTAATTCATGGAAGTAAAGGATATCAGGATAATGATGGTCGCCGTGACCGCAAACAGAACATATTGATTAAACACCAGGGGTAATGACATGAGAACGGCAAACCAGTCATCCTTTAATTTTTGCCATAACGTTTCCTTCTGCTGTTCCATTATGTATCCTCGCTATTTATTGATAATATGGTCGGCTCCAATGTTCAGCTTGATTTGATCCTGAATATACTTGGCTGCTTCATCCGCCGGCATTTTTCCACCTTCCAGGTTGATCATCGCATCCTGCAGAACGTCGGAATATTTGCCCCACTGCGGGTGCGAAGGAACAAACTGGGAGTATTTAGTGAGAGGAATTTGCTCTTGTATCCATGGGTTGCCTTTCACTTCCGGTCTTTCCTGCGCTTCTTTCGTAAAAGGAATATGCGCGCTCTGCAAAGCGTGCGTCACCTGGATATCCGGTGCGGACACTTCAACAAACAGGCGCTTAATCAGATCAAGTCTATTGCCGTTTGGTGACCCTTTCGCCACAGTGTACACTTGTGGGTGGGACAGTGTAACCGGTTTGCCGCCTTTTTCAGCTGCAGGCACGGCCATGACGCCAATTTTCTTGATCGTTTCTTCAGCGGTCAGGTTGCCTTTTCCTTCTACCCAGCCTTTGGTTCTGAATTTCGCTTCATCCCAAGTACCGGCAATCATAAACAATACTTTATCGTTTACGATACGCTTTAAATTCTCATCGCGGCCGATTGTGATGGAATCCTTGTTAATAACGCCGCTGTCCACCCATTTTTTCGCCCAGTCCAGCGTCTTGTGTACCGCTTGTCCATCATAGATGAACTTCGCATTGCTGTCATCATAGAACCTGGCGCCGAACGCCATATACAGAGGGAGCAGCTGTTTGCCGCCGTCATGCGTGAAACCGAAGCCTTTTTCGACAAGTCCTTTGTCTACCGCTTCCTTGCCGACTTGCGCCATATCGTCCAAAGTAAATTCGCCTTTGGCAGTTTGCTCCGGCAGTGCGGCGATCCGGTCGTCAGTCCAACCCAGCTTTTTCAGCAGATCCTTGTTGAAAATAACGCCACGCGCTTCCGTATCCTGAATAACTCCATAGGTATGTCCGTTCCACTTGGTTGCGTTCCAGTACCCCTCCATCAGTTTGCTGAAAGCGGGATCTTTCTCGATACCATCAAGGGGCAAAACGTAGTTGCCGTCGGCCATCCAGCCGATATTATCGAAAGCGAGTGCGTATATTTCCTGGGCGCTGCCGCTTTGGGACGCAAAAATGATGTTCTGCCTCATCACCTCATCCTTGGCTTCTGCCAGAGTCGCTTCCACCTGAACGCGCTCTTTGGCGCCTTCTTTCTCGAGCTTTTTATTCAAACGGTCGGCTGCTTCAACAAGGTTGTAAATCCGGGCCGGCGCCGATTTGTCGCTGCTGCTCGCGCGGAACTTGATGATTTTGTAGTCCCCGGCTTCCACTTTGTTCGTTTTCACGCCTTCCTTGTTGATTTCCGCGTCGCTGGTTACCTTTTCTCCCGATTTCACCTCTTGGCTGGTAGTTACTTGCTTGGCGCCGGTGCTGCAGCCGGTCAATGCGAATGCGATAGCTAACACAATGGGTGTGAGTTTCTTGGCTTTCATTCTCGTTTCTCTCCTTTTTTTGTATATCTGAGCCTTCCTGAATAGAATAAAACGGTTTTATTATCTCTGTTTCAAATTGAAATATTGCTTTTGTAAATTGGTTGGATTTGGTTGACAACAAGTAATAACAAGCATTCTGCTGAGTTAAACCGGTTTAATGAAACGGCGGCTGGAGAGCAGCATATGGCCTCGCAGGCGTTTTGGGAGTGTGCAAGCTATCACGGTACCGGGGAAGGACCGTGTACATTCTGGCCGGTACTGGGCTAGGACGTGCACTCTGGCCGATACTGGCAAAGAATCGTAATCGCCACAAAACCGCCTGCTGTAAAGGAGGGCGCTGCCATTTGCGGCAGCGCTGCTGCCGCCTGCTTGATCGGCGGCAAGGAGCCGCTGACCAGCAGCCCGATGACGCCGAACGCCAGAACGCCCAGAATCGCGGAATTTTTGCGGACAGCTTCGGCATCATCAAGAATCCGACCAGCGCAAGGCCTCCGATCAGCCGAGCCTGCTTCAGGGCCGGAACCATTTTCACAATATAATTCAGCACGAGCCCCGCCAGCATGGCGTCAAGCATCGGTCTGGGCACGAAACGGAGCGCTTTTTCAAATAGGCCCGACATTCCTAACAGAGCTACGACAGCTCCCGCCATAATATAGCTGCCAGCCAATTCGGACAAAGGGAATTTGGTCGCGGCAGTGCTCAAAAAAGCCGCCGCCGTAATAGAGTGGGCGACGGCTATCGGAATTTTATAAACCAGAGGCAGAACCAGACACAACAACCCGCCGAAAAACTAGATTGCAAAAATCCAGGAAATGAGCTGGGCCGCACCCCAGTCTCTGGTTATTTACAATCCGGGAATATGGCATGAAGGAATGCGTTAGTGCTGAGTGAGGCCTAAACAACAAAGAGACTGCCCCTCACGGAAAAATCCGCTCATGGAACAGCCTCTGATCCTAAGTGCAGCCGTTGCGTGTTCGATTCGCTACACTTTGTGAATCAACTCATCCACCCGAAACGGCCTGCCTTCTTTTATTGACTTGTTTGCGGCGATCCCGATGATATTGGACATCGCGCCATCCCAGGAGCTGGCCTGCTGACGGAGCGGATCCTCCACGTCCCCTCTGATCAGCATCTGCAGAAGCCGCTCATCCCCGCCGCCGTGGACTCCGTTCACAACAGGAACGTTGATCGAAATTTCCTCCTGCTTACGGTTGTATAAGCGCAGCCGGTTCACATTCTGCCCCGCATAAGGACCGATGCTGCCATGGAAATACTCGGCTTCCATCCTGCCCCCGCTGCCGTTGATGGAAAGCTTGAATCCCTCATATGGGGAATGGGCGGTCAAAGAATAACTCATCAAGGCGCCGCCTGAAAACTTGACGCTGACGCTCATCGAATCTTCAATATCGATTTCCTCGGAGAATAAACATTTGTCCCTGTAATATTGGTCCACATCTTCATTCTGCAAATACAGCTCGCCCGTCGCCCCTTGGGAAATGTCAAAATAAAATTCACATGAGCTTGTGTAACTGCAGGTCAGGCAGCGTTCTCCCCGTTCCTCCCGCGTGGGCCCGTAAAACCTCCTTGTGCCGAAGGCCGAAATCACTTCAGGCTCTTCCTCCAGCAGCCAGTTGATCACATCGAAATGATGCGTCGATTTGTGTACCAGCAGCCCGCCGGAATTTTCTTTCCTGCCGTGCCATCTTCGGAAGTAATCGGCACCATGCCTAGTATCCAGAAACCATTCGAAATGCACGCTCAGAATGGTGCCTACGGACCCTTCCTGAATGAGCTCCTTCATCCTTTTCACAAAAGGCATAAACCTCATATTGAAGGTAACGGTTACCTTTTTCCCTGTTCTCTTCTCGACTTCCAGGATGGAATTGACCTTCTCTTCATCGATAGTCATCGGCTTTTCCGTGATCGCATCGCAGCCTGCTTCTAGCGCTTTTATAATGTAATAATGATGGTAGCTGTCAATCGTAGTAACAAGCACAACATCCGGTTTCGCTTCGGCTATCATTTCTTCAAAACTGGAGTACACCGGAAAATCACCGCCCGTTTTATCCCTGACCAGCTCAGCCCGTTTGAAATTGGGATCGTAAATCCCGACCAATTGCGCAGTGTCTGCAAAATCCCGAACGATCGGAATCGCATACATGTGCATCCCCCTGCTGCTGGCGCCGACTATCGCATATTTTTTCAACAAATATCTCTCCTTTGGCCAATCTATCGTTTAAAACCGAGGTCCGGCAGGTCAAAATACTTCAGCATTCCCGGTAGGACGATGCTCATAATATCGTGTGAGTCATAATGCCTTGCACCGATCCACGATTTCATGCTTCCCATTCCCTGGGCGACATCGATCGCCTTTATTTTCCCATCGAGCAAGGACGCAAGTTGAGCATACATCCCCTGCCGCCCGTGAGCGTATAGCCGAATATCTTCTGCCATAATCCCCGGTATTTGAGCGGAAAACTCTATCGCCCGCAGAACGTCATAGGTCCTCATCGCCGCCAGACTATCGTTCAACCATATTAAATCATCGGACAATTTATGGATCACCCCGTAGAAGCTCCGGGCGTCATGTCCGTTCAGCGGATTGGGCGTCAGCTTCCCTGCTCCCGACGTATCCAACACCAGGACGGCCCTCCCGGATTCGCACGTTTCTCTGATCCATTGCAAATGCCGCTGAATTTCGTCCGTGCCCTCGTCCCACACTGCGATCGTCAAGGGCAGCTCCTCATTCTGATAAAGGAAGCTTCTGAACAGGAATCCATGGTTAAAAATACCTTCCTGCGACCACCAAAGGCTGCTTGTAACGGTAAGGTCATCCACCCAGCCTATCGGGACATGTCTTGGATTGAAATCGCAGGGCGTCCGCTCGTTCCATATCCTATCCTTAAGCCAGACCATCGCCCTTTGCCTTAACACGTCCAGAGAGACGGAGTAGCGTTCTTGTTCCAGTTCCCTGAGCCGTTCGGCGTTTTCTTCATGGACCGCACGCGCGTTATTGAAATGGTTCCGGACTTGGCCGGTCTCGGTGCACCACAATTGTGACGGAGGCAATGTTTTAATTTCGCTTGACGCAGCAGACCCCGTTTCGTCAAGCAGATGCCTGGAGAAAAACTCAGCTGCCGCTTGAGCCAACGCCTCGGTATAACGGTGAACGGATGCATCTTCAATCAGATCGATATCATTTCCGGCGCCGTACATTTCCCAAAAGCGTTTCGTCCTTGCTACGGTTGTTCTCGTTCCTTCAATCGGGAAAAAATCATATTGGACGGAGAGCACACGCACGGGTTTGGGAGCTACGGCAAGCAGAATATCCTCATGGTCGAATCCCAGAGCTGACATCCCCGGCCAAATTTGCTCCGCATCCTGCGCGCCGCCGGCAAACAAGTATGTTCTCCGGTTCATGATGAAGGTCGCCGGCGCAGCCGCAGCGATACGCGGATCGCAAACCATCATCAGCGAAGTTTGAGTACCTCCTCCCGAATTCCCGGTAACACCGATTTTGTCCGAATCCACTTCCGGACGCGTGCACAAATAGTCGATCCCCCGCATGCCGTCATGGACAAAATAACGTGCCAGGCCGTCTCCGAGCGGCCAGCACTGGCTGCCGGCATAATCATGCTCTCCGGTGCACGATCTTATCGTAGGACCGTCCAAAGCTTGTTCGTAATAGCTTAATCTTTCTCCTTGGCCGATCGGATCGATGGCCAGAACGATGAGTCCGGATTTTACTAAATGCTGGCACACGGTTTGATATTCCGGGTGGTGTTTGGCCTGCTCATGATGCCCGCTCAAATAAAGCACGGCGCCTTGGGGCGCGGTAATTCCGTCCGGCACATATAAATTGCAGGTGACGTATGTATCCGGACGCGACTCATAAATGATTTTCTCAATTGAAAATCCGTCGCATCGGACAACGCCTGTGACCGTCGCGTTCAAAGGCGTATCGCTTGCAGGCAAACCGCCGACCGCTTCGGTAAATTTGGTCCTCATGTAGATTTGGCGCTCCTCAAGCTGTTCCTTCGAAGTAATTAAATCGCGTGCCTCATCGCCCATCCGGAACGCTTGCAAAGACCTCTCGTAAACATGGCGCTTCAATTGGTGCTGCACATCGTACATGGATAGCTGAAAATTTTCCAACTGCTTTACGTCCATAGGATCTCCCTCCAACAGTCACTTCTTATTCTTTCAATGAACCGATCATTACGCCTTTGACAAAGTATTTTTGCAAAAAAGGATAAACGGCCAGAATGGGCAAAACCGCTACGATAATCATGGAAAACTTCAGTTGGACGGTAAACATGGCCCGGTCGTACTGGTCCACCATTCCCTCGAGCATCGTACCCGAATTTTGGATAAGCACCTTCACCAGGTATAACGAAAGCGGCTGAAGCTTCGCGTCAGGCAAATACATCATGGCAGGCAGGAAGCTGTTCCAGTGTCCCACGGCGTAAAATAAGGACAAAACTGCAATAATCGGCATCGATAAAGGGATCACAATAGTTGTCAATGTCCTTAATTCACCGGCGCCGTCCAATTTGGCTGATTCATGCAGGCTTTCGGGAATCGACTGGAAGAAAGTGCGGGTAATGATGATCAGAAACGTGCTGACTAAACCCGGCAGGATCACAGCCCATCTTGTGTTGTAGATTCCGAGATTCTGGATCAGCAGGAACATGGGAATGAGCCCGCCGCTGAAAAACATCGTAACGATAATAAACAACATAAACTGCTTCCGTGCGAAAAACGATTTACGGGACAGCGGATAGGCGCCGAGAATCGTCATGACTATATTCAATGAAGTGCCCACCACAGTGTAAAAAACCGTATTGAAATACGCAGTCCAAATATCGGGGTTTTCAAACACTTTTTCATACGCCTTCAAAGAAAAGCCTTTAGGATACAGCCAGACCGACCGGTCTATGACATAGATCGGGTTGCTGATCGACATGCTGAATACATAAATAAAAGGATATAACGTTAGTGCTATCACCAAGCACATAAAAGCCACGATAAGTCCGTCAACGATTCTTTCTCCCGCCGACCTTTTTATTGCTGCCACTCGCGCGCCCCCCCTTCTACCACAAAGATGTTTCGGATACTTTTCTGCTTATATAATTCGCCGAGACCAAAAAAACGACGTTAATCAAGTTATTAAAGAGGCCGATTGCGGCAGCGTAGCTGTATTCCGAATTCATGATCCCTCTTCGATAAACAAAAGTACCGATCACATCCGACGTATCGTAAGTAGCGGGGCTGTATAGCAGCAATACTTTCTCGAATCCGACGTCCATGAGCTGGCCGATATTCAATATGAACAGGATAATAATCGTGGGCATGATACCCGGAATTGTAATGTGCCGTATTTTATGCCATCTTTGTGCACCGTCCACCTCGGCGGCTTCGTACAGCTGCGGATTAATGCCTGCGATGGCGGCCAGATAAATAATCGAGCCCCAGCCAAAACCCTGCCAGATGCCGGAAGACACATAAATCGTCCTGAACCATCCCGGTTCATTCAAAAAATTGATCGGCTGAAAACCAAATGCCTGAAGAATGACATTGATCACTCCATCCAGAGGCGACGTGAAAGTGACGATCATCCCGGTCACGACAACGAGCGAGATAAAATGCGGCAAATAGCTGACGGTTTGGACGAACCGCTTGAAAAATCGCTCCTTGAGCTCATTTAATAAAAGAGCAAAAATAATAGGCACCGGAAATCCCCAGAACAACGAGTTTATGCTTAAAAGCAGGGTGTTTTTCAATAACCGCCAAAAATAGATCGAGTTGAAGAATTGTTCGAAATATTTAAAGCCTACCCATGTGCTTCCGAGGATCCCTTTTAACGGCTGGAACTTTTTGAAGGCGATAATGACCCCGTACATAGGGATATAATGGAAAATAATGTAATAGACAACCACAGGTAATATGATGAGCAGCAGCTGTTTATCTCTTGAAACATTTTTGAAAAATTTTTGAAAAACGTTGGCTCGTTTAGGCGGGACGGCCATTTCGGCGGTGACATTTAACTCAGTGCTAATTGTATTCACCTCCACTTAACGATTACTTTTTCATCCTGTCATACTGATTCTGTTTACTTTTGACGATCTGCTCAATTCCCATCGATTTCAGCCTGCCCGTAAATTGGTTCCAGTCGATCGGAGCCTGGCCTGTAATGAATTTGGCTAAGGTTTCATCCCGATAAGTCGTTATGTCCGTCATTATACGCGCCACTTCCTCGGACTCATCAAGCGTGGGAAGGCCGAGCAGGTATTGCGATGAATCGATCAAGTAGGATTTCACTTTTTCAGCCTGCTTCGCCAGAGGCGGATCAAGCTTTAGCGTAGCCACAGGCTGATAAGAGAGCGGGCCTTCGTGGCTTCGGATCCATGCGGTGGTCGGCATCGCTCCCAGCGATCTGAGCGCTTCGTTAAACGAAAGACCATCGGGATTGTGGGCTACCCAATCGGTGAACTCCGGTTTTCCGTTTACCATCGTATAGCTCTTTCCTTCGATACCAAATGCAACCGCGCGGGCGCCTTCTTCATTTGCGTAGGTGTAATCCAGCCATTTCATAGCGATTTCCGGATGCTTGGAATCCTTCGTAATCGCATGCCAGCCGCTGATGGGACCGTATTTCTCATAAAATCCCTTTTGTCCGTCACCTGAAGGCGGCAGAGTAATTTGCCAATTTGCGCCAGGTACGCCCGCTTGTTTTTGCGCCGCATTGAATCGGTTAGTGTTGTTAATAAAATGGTTTGACAATCCTACCAGGTTTCTGGTGATGTTGGAGTCTATTTGCTCGCCGGTGTTCGTCATAAACTGCGGATCGATAAGGCCCTCTTTGTATAATTTGTTCAGCCAAATAATTAGTTGATGTGCCCGCTCATCCATCCATTCATATTGAATTTTCCCTTTATCGTCCGGATAATAGCCTTCGCTGTAAAACAAATGCAGCCCTAAGGCGCTGCCGAACAGTCCTACACCTCTCAGATTATCCCGGGGAGAAAAAGGAATTTCGTCGTTTTTACCGTTGCCGTTCGGATCTTTTTCTTTGAAAGCTTTCAACACTTTGTACCAGTCATCCAGCGTCTTTGGTTCCGATAAGCCCAGTTTCTCCAACCAGTCCTGCCTGATTAATAAACCATAAGGATCGGCGTAGCCCGCTCCGGTTACTACGGAGGATAAAGCGTAAATTTTTCCGTCCGGTGTTTTCATGCTTTTCTCGAGCTCGGGGAACTGCTTAAAAAAGTTTCTGATATTCGGAGCATAATTTTTAATGAGATCGTCCATCGGTATAATCAGCCCGGTCGACGCTAGCCTCACCGGATCAGCTTCCGGAATGCTGATGATGTCAGGCAGATTTTTGGCTGCAGCGAGCCGAATCTTCATGGTGTTTTGATATTGCGACGAAGGGGTAACGTCCCATTTCATCTTTACACCTGTTTTCTTCTCGATTTCCTGCCACACCGGCAAACCTTGCGTGAGACTTTTCGGGGCATAATAGTTGTCCGCAGTTCCATAGCTTAATTCCACGGAGCCGTCAGACACAATGGGCAGTGTGTAATCTTTTGCCGTTGCAGGATCTCCGCTTTTTTGCTTCCCCGAGTCTCCCGTCCCATCGCCGCTCTTCTTCGTATCGGTGCACGCGGAAAGTACTGCTGTGAAAGCGAGGGTGAAGGTTAGGACGAACATAGCGCTTTTCTTTTTCATTGAACCCTCCCGTAAACTATTATCGAGACATGGATACCGCTTATCATTTGTTCAGCACTCGGCATCCGTCATCTCATTGGTAAACATCAATTTGAATTCCTCTTTACTCATCAATACGGACGAATCCGGTGCAAACCGCAGTTGTATGGCCTGGCGTCTTCTGGAGGAAAAATTCGGAGGTGTCCCGTGGTGAAGCAGTCCGGAAAAAATCAGAATGGCTCCAGGTTTCAAAGGTACGGCCACGTCGCGTTCTACGACAACATTGCTGTCACAGATTTGCCAATCCCGTAACGCATAGTGGGGTGTGCCCCCGTCCCTGTGCGTTTTCGGAATAATGTGCATGCATCCGTTATCGAGACCAGCTTCGTCCAAAGCAATCCATACTCCCAATATTTGCTTTTTGAAAAACAACCCCCCGTAAGCCATATCCTGGTGCCAGGGTTTTTCCGTCCCGCCAAACGGCGGCTTCAAAAGTCCCTGGTTTCCGACAAGTCTCGGTTTGTCCTCAAGCAGCTTTTCCGCAACGCCCAGAATACCGCTGTGGTTCGCAATTGCTGTCATGGCAGGAGCATAGCCCACAAAATCGTATACCTTCCTGGTTGCAAACACCCTTTCTTCGGGAGTCTTGATTTCTTCCAAGGGTTTCACGATTTGTACTCTAGGCCCCTTGAGCCGTCCATGTATAATATCGTCGATCTCACTCAGGGCCTGCCCAATTTCCTCTTTCGTCAAAACATTTTCAATAATGAGATACCCTTGGTCTTTATAAAAGCGGATTTCTTGTTCACCGACATCTTGTATCGTTGGAACCCTGTCTATGGCGATGCTGTCGTAACGGTAAAGCGTCCGGGCGAGTTCCTTCGCTTCTTCATCGGCAGTTTTTTTCACACAATCACCTCCGTTTTTTCAAAATGTTTGACCGCAATTTACTAGTGCTTGTAATAATACTATGATATTTCCAGTTCTATAAAAATAAGGTAAATCTATAAAATATACGAATTTTATTTGATGTTTCAATAGGGCACAGACAGATAAAGAAAAAAAAAGAAGCCACTCGGGTTTGAGCAGCTTCTGAACATTTATCGGCATTTACTTCCTTTTACATCCCTCTCGATGCTTTAAGAGAAGCAAGATGAAGAGGCGACCACAGTTGATCCTGCGTCGCTCCCTCTTCCAGCAGAATACGGGTCATCTGATCGATACGGCGGCCGATATTCTCAAGATGGTGGGAATCTGTCCCAGTCATAATAGGGCACCCTGCCTTAATCAGTGGACGGACGATGGCATTCAAGTAATCCTCGTCTACCTCTCCGTCCTTGAACAGGGCCCATGCCGGTACTTCAAGAGCTGTCTGGTTATTCCGTGCTTCAATCCCCGCTTCCTCTATCCATTCCGGCTTTAAAAGATCGTAGCCAAACTTGTAAACTTTAAACACGCCGACCCACGGATGACCAATTGCGTTCACCCATGGATTGCGGATGGTATTCAGGAGATTTTTCTGTGCAAAATAGAGAATGTCGGTTGGCGGTTTGGACAGGTCCGGACCTTCTACCCAATCCAGGTGATAATGATGAACTCCCGCCATTACATAGTCAAGAGACCGATAAATCTCAGGATTTCCCGTCAGATCTCCCTCCAGTGTCATCACATCCAGCTCCACACCGACCCAAACCTTGATATCCACATCGTTAACAGCCGCTAACTGTTCGCGATTATTTTTAAATATGGCAGGATCAATATGCGGATGAAGGTGGTCGGTTATACCGATGCCATCCACACCTGCTTTAGCTGCTGCTTGCACCATGGCTTCAACGGTATTTGCAGGATCGGCGCATCGTGAGTGGTTGGAATGCATATGCAGATCTACTAACATGGTTATTTTTCCTCCTTAAGATGGTTTTCAACTCTGTACCGCAGTTCGCACCTTACATATTGGATGATTTAAACAGGCTTAAGAGTTTAGGGTGAAGATCCGCGCTGGTATCGGAGACTTTGTAAGGATGTTCCCCTTGCAGCTCGTATATCTCCTGTCCGAATGCAGCGCCGATTCGCCAACCCGCATTGTTTGGATACCACCAACGATCCTCATAGGGTTCTTTGATTTCATCCAAAGGCATTTCTTCGCCATAACCCCACAGTACAAATGTGCTGTCTTTCCCTGACAGATGGGCAACCGACAGTTCTTTGCTGAATCCATTGGTGCTGTCAAAATGAACCTCGTCGGATTTGAGTGTCACTCCCTTAAACGTCAATACACATACCGAGTACCAACCGCTTTCGGTGACCGGGTAGTCCGCCTGAAAATGAAATTTACGATCCAACTCTGGGTGCCAGATCCAACCTAGAGAGTATTCACTGTCTTTCTCAAATTCCGTAACAGGTATTTTTCCTGACGGCAGCTCGTTTTTCATACCCGGTGTAAAGCTCTGAACCGCTTCTCCATCCTTAATCAATTTAACCTCCGTTATCGGATCGTCTGGAGAGACAGTGACGATGATATGTGCGAAGAACTCTTTCCTTAGATCAACAAACCGGGAGTGGTTGCTGATTTCGAATATTATCGCGGAAGCGAACGGTCGGTCTGCAGCTTGTTCCGGTTCAAAATAAATTGGACTTGTAATGCACCAATGGCCCCGCACGTCTTCCACTCTTAGCAGATACCAACTGTTTTCCGATTCACGGAATGAATGGGTAAGGTGTACCTCCCCTTCCCTGCCTGTTACATCAAATGCTGCAACCGCATTACCCCGCCGGTAGAGTTCGGCTTTCTTGAGCGGGTACAAGCTGTGAATTTCGGAATGGGCGGTGTAGATGCCATCCTCTTGCAGCATGATCGTATCTCCGGGTGGGCGGTTATCAATTGTAAAGAAGGAAAATACGGGGCCTCCATTAGTGGAAAAAGTATTCCCCCGCCGTATGGATTCCACAATTGCATGGTAACTGAATTCTTGAGCATAACTATAAACTCTTCGGTCACCGGGGGTTAACGTTTGGAGACGTTCAAGCGTACTATCCGTGTAACTGGTGCACGCCACCTTATTGCCCAAGTTCAAGATAGCAAACCAGAAGAGTTCGGTTGCTGTCGCATCAACGTCGAACGCATCTGCGCATCGGCCTAAAACGGCATCTGAAAAAGCCCCGGCAGCCCCCATCCAGTGAAGTTGATGAGGCGGGGTGAGCGGATGAGTGTACATCACCACACCACCCTTTTCATGCACAGCTTCGGCAATGGCCTGACCGGGCAAAGGCCTTTTCGAAATATCTGCCATCCGCTCTCCGGAGATCCGCTCCGAAATGCCAGGCGTAATGAAGTGACCCGTATAGCAGACACTGCCCAACTCCGGAGCGTATTTGAGTAGAAAACGATCATCGCTTAATTGATCAATGTTCTCATAAGAAACATGGGAGCCTGCTTCCGTAATGTAGCTAAGTCCGTTCGCTCTCCCTTGCAGCGCAGTGTAAGCAAGCCCGGTTTTCATTTTTGCCGTTAGGTCATGCTGTGAATGTACATGGTTGTCGCCACCGTACCATCCTCTCTCCTCCGGAGAGAACCAGCGATAGAGGAAGGCATGCAGATAAAGCTTTTTCCCTGCTGCAGCATCAGTAGAAATGGTAAGCGGGATATAGTTGGGACCGCAACTTATGAGAATCTCAGTGTGACCTGGTGGCAGAATAACGGTAAATTTGCTTTCTACAAAAAATCGCCCATCGGCATAAACACCGTTTCCGGCCCCGTCAGGGTGACTCCCATCGCTCGCCGTCACTACGACTCGTGCCGGCAAAGATTGGCCATCATTCGCAGCTGCAATCTCAACGGCTATCTCCGAAAGGTCCGTATCCGTAGTTGTTTCCTCGCCCAAAACTTGATATCTGCTAAACATCAATCCCTCATTGGATAGCTGCCTGCCCAAACGTCTCACCCTTTCAACTTTGAATGGTTTGAATAAGGATTCCCCCATAATCATGCTTTCAGCGAACCATTACCTAAAGGACATAAACTTGCCCATCCCTTGGCCATTCAACTTCCTTCGCAAAAATGCCTCGAGCCGCTTCCACACACGCTTCCGCCCTGGTGCGGGAACCGTGCACGAGCAGCAGTTTGCCGACATCGGCCGACTTGGCGATCTCGGCCGCATCTTTTGCGCCTGAATGTAAATAAAGGTTATCCGCTTGGTCGACGGCAGAAGGTCCCATTGCAGCTTCATGAATAAGCAGCGGACTTCCCTTCACATGTTCGATAATCGGCGGATGGTAGGCCGTATCACCGGTAAACGAGAAGAATTTATTCGTTCTTTTATCTGTAAAACGATAGCACAACCCCTGTACGGGATGTTTAGTTGAACATGTTGTAACACTAAAATGTTCATCTTCGCAGGAATCCCCTGGGGTCAGCGGAATGATCGTCGGAAAATCGCAATTTTCATAAAACGTGTCTGTCTGCAGAAAATTCATGGCCAGCTTCACTACCCGTTCCACATCGTCAACCGGCCCGATGATCTTCAATTCCTTGAGCGGTTTTCTGACACACAGAAAATAAAATAAAAGGGACGGCAATGACAAATAATGGTCATGGTGCATATGCGTAAACAAGAGATACTCGATTTGCGCAGGATCTACGCCCAGATTGCGCAAATTTCCGACTGACGACCAACCGGTGTCCACAAGGTAACGGTCATTAATCAGAAAACTTGCCGTGTCGCTTCCAACGTCGGGTAGAGCAGACGTTGTGCCCAAAAACGTTACTTGGGTTTGATAATTCATATCCATCTTGCCACCTTCTTTTTATAATGGAAATCTCCATAAATCATGCGCTACCTGAACTTCTCCCGGGAAATCGGCTGAAACCGTCTCTTTCAACTCCTGATCGCGGGTGTCCCATTCATGGTGAACATGGTTAATGAGCAGTTTCGGTATTTTATAGTCCTTGGCAAAATTGCGCAGTAGATCCGGTTTGATATGTCCGAACTCGTGAACAACCAAATCAGCCCCCGGCAAAACAGAAATCAAATCATCAGAATTCAACAAGTCGCCGCTTAGAACGATTTTTTTGCCGTCCATCCGGACAACCAAGCCATAAGCGACCGGTTCGATTTCATAGTTATGTTTTTCGTCGAGCTGCTTCCAGTACTCTTGGGACAGATGTCTCGTTTTGAAAAAACGGATATCGATAAAATCATCGCTAAAGATGGTATCTTCATCGTATTCTTTTGTCGTCAATTCAAATGGGTAAATCTCAGGCGGAATGAAAAAGATAGTTTGCAGCAACCTCACTTTTCTGTCCGTTCCTTTCGGACCGTAGATCGTTAGGCTCTTCTTTCTGCCCGTCAACTGCAAATCCTGTATCAGCATAGGCAGACCGCTTGCATGGTCCGGATGCCAATGCGTCAAAAAAACTGCCTCAGTATCCCTGGGGTCTTCTCCCATCTTTTTTAACTGCGAACTTACCGGACCGCCGCAATCTATTAAATAAAGCCGGCCGGCCTTCTTAATGGCCATACCGGTAGTATGGCGATTCTCAGTAGGTATTCCGGCACTCGTTCCCAAAAATAATAGCTCAGCCAAACTGATCACCTCTTCTGTAGATTGTTATCCCTTCACGCTGCCTAAAGTGATCCCTTTAATGAAAAACCTTTGCAAAAACGGGTATACCAGCAAAATCGGCAAGGCCGCAACAAAGATTTCTGCGGAGTGGATGGTCCGGTTGGAAATCAACTGCAGCTTCTGCACATCGTCTTCCGTCAGAAAGCGCGGATCGACCTGGATTACCAATGTTTGCAGAAAACTTTGCAGAGGCCAATGCTCAGGGCGGTTCATGAGAATTAACCCGTCAAACCAGCTGTTCCAATGGCCGACCATACTGAACAGCGTAATGGTTGCCAAAGCGGGCAAAGATAACGGTACAAAAATTTTCCAAAGCGTTACAAAGTGGCCGGCCCCGTCCATCTTCGCAGATTCTTCCAACTCCTTCGGCAAGTCCCGAAAAAAATTAAGCAGCAGGATTACATTAAACACCGGTACCGCGCCCGGCAGCACCAGGGCCCAGATAGTATCGAGCAAACCGGTTGCTTTAATCGTCATATACCATGGAATAAGACCGCCGCTAAATAACATGGTTAACACGAAAACCCAAACGTAAATCGTCCTCCAGCCGAAATCCTTCTGCTCCTTAGACAGCGGGTAGGCAATCAACATCGTCAAAACCAGGTTAAGCGAAGTGCCAAGCAGCACCCTTTCGATGGAAACCGCAAATGACGCCAAAAATTGATTCATGCTCAAAACGTGCTGATAGGATGCGGCCGAAAACTCAACGGGCCACAATTTAACTGCGCCGGAAGCGGCAGCAGAGGACGAGCTGAGGGAAATGGAAAGAATATGCAGAAGAGGAACGATACAAAGCAGCGAAAGCAAAGCCAGGAAAGCATAATTGAAGGCAAGGAACAATCTTCTGCCCAGAGACATTTGGTAAACCAAGTTTATTTCACCTCTCCTAAAATATTCTGTAGTTGGCAAACCGGTAGGCCAGCACATAAGAGACCGAAATAAAAACGAGAGAGACCAGGGATTTAAACAGTCCGACAGCGGTAGCCACGCCGTATTGAAACTGCTGAAGTCCCAGCCGATAGATGAATGTATCGAGAATATCCCCACTCTGATATACTTGCGGATTATATAAATTGAACACTTGGTCGAAACCTGCGTTCAATACGTTTCCCAAACTCAATGTGCCAAGCAAAATAATGATCGGTATTATGCCCGGTAAAGTAATGTTCCAAGTTTGCTTCCAACGCCCGGCCCCGTCAATCTCGGCAGCTTCATAAAGCGCCGGATTAATGCCGGTTAGCGCCGCCAAATAAACGATTGTGCTGAAGCCGAATTCCTTCCATACCTCCGAAATGACGAGAACAGAGGGAAACCATTTGTTGTCCCCGAGAAAAAAGATCGGTTGAATGCCGAATCCCTTCAGCATTTGATTAACAAGTCCCGAGGAAGGGGAAAGGATATCGATGAGGATCCCGCCCAGAATAACCCAAGACAGGAAGTGCGGCAAATAAATCAGTGTTTGGCAGGTGCGCTTGAATATAGCGTTTCTTACTTCATTCAGAAGCAGGGCGGTAATAATGGGCGCAATAAATCCGGCAATCATTTTCATTACTGCGATATAGACCGTGTTATAAAGAATACGGCCCGTATCCGGCAGCATCATTAAGTACTTAAAATTGTCCAATCCAACCCACTGCGAGCCGAATATACCCTTTGATGGAATGAATTTTTCGAATGCAATGACGACTCCAAACATCGGCACATAATGATAGACAATAATTAACAGCAAACCCGGCAGGATCATTAAGTGTAAAGGCCATTCCCTCGCCCATTTGGAGCCGGGCTTCAAACGAATGGCAGCTTTGCTCACCCTGGCAAAAGGACGAGATAATGTCAACCTGTTCTCCGCTCTCTTATCCAACACGGTTCAATCCCCCTTCTCTAAGCCTGGTGAAAAAAGGGGGAAACCGTTCTCCCCCGAATTTCTCATGCCTGACTATTTCTTATCCTTCTTGGAATACCACTCATTCACTTCTTTGGTAATCGCATCCCCGCCAAGGCTTTTCCAATCGACCACAAACTTGTCGAAATCATCGACCGAAGCTTGATTCGTTATAATCTTTGTAAATACTTCCTGCTCCTTCGCATCCAAAGTGGACTGTTTATCAGACATCGTCGGTGTTGGAGTAGTGTAAAATTCACTTGGCAGGTAGCGATTTTGTTTGTCATACTGGCTCATGATTTCCAATGATCCGCCGGCCCTCGACTTCATCCAGCTGTTCCAGTATTTTGTGTCTCCATTAAGGTACTTTTGGCTTTCATCATAAAGCTTTATTGCATCCTGGATGTCCGTGAGCTTGGAGGTATCTTTAGTGTTTAACGCATTCGGAAGCACCTCGCCGGATTTTACATTCAAATCAGGACGGTAGAGAATTATCGGATTCAGCTTCCAATAATAATCGCTGTTAGGTACGCCTAGTTGATAAATCTTATCTTTATCTTTTTCCGGCTGAGCGTATTTGTTCAGAATTTCAAAGATCGCCTCAGGATTTTTAGCCTTCTTGGAAATGACATAATAACTGCTGACTCCTAATCCAACTTGTGTCATTGCTGGCTTGTCATCAACAGATGCGATCGGATATACCGCCCAATCCTGTACCAGCTTCCCGTCCTTCACTGCCGCCGACTTCAGCGGGTATGACGCCAGCCAGAACAAGCCGTAAGCCATGCCGATCTTATTGCCGGTTACCAGTTCGTTCTCTTTGTCGGGATCTTTCACACCAAACTCCGGATCGATCTGTCCCGCTTTATACATATCCTGCAGCTGCTTCAAAGCTGTTTTCATTTCCGGCTGGACACTGCCGTAAACAAGCTTTCCGGATTGGTCTTTAATCCAATGGCTCGGATACGCATGGTAACCGTTAAAAAATCCGGTTAAACCGTATGCATCTCCATAAAGGCTTTTCGTTGCCGCGAGCCCATAGGATTTGTCAGCCCCGCCGGGATTCTGTTTGCTGAAGGCATCGGCAATCTTTAATACATCCTGCATCGTTTTTGGTTCAGGCAGATGCAGCTTGTCCATCCAATCCTTGCGCACCCATAAGTAGGAGGAATAGTTGGTCGGGCTGTCCGTGAACGGGATCGCCATAAGCTTGCCGTTAAATTTGGCCGAATCCAGCTGCCTGTTTACGGAGAAAAATTTCTTGGCTTCATCCGAAACGTTCTTGTCAAATAGATCCGTCATATCCATAACGAGATCGGCATCGACCAATTTCTTCAATTGTAATTGTGAAACTTTGAAGAAGTCGGGAATGTCGCCCGAAGCGATGCTGAGATCAATCTTGGAATTGTACTGGTTTGAGTCTACAACCCAGTTGTTTTTCAATTTAATTCCCAGGTCTTTTTCATAACTGTCATATACGGCGTTTTTATCCATGGATTCGCCCGGGGCAAATTTGATGTTCGATTCCGTAGACCTGACCGTAGTTAGTTCAACCGGCGGATCATACCTGACGAGCCCTTTTACCTGTTCGGGAGCATGTCCTTGTTTGCCTGCGCCGGCATTCTGGGCTTCAGGTTTACCGCTGCATGCAGCCAACAATAATGTTGTCATTGTAAAAACCGAGACACACTTTTTAAGATTGTGTTTCAAAATAAGTCCTCCCCATTGTTTTTTGTTTGTGCTCCATATGATTAGATTTAATCATTTCCTTATCCTCAATACTACGATTCAATTGTTAACTTTGTATCAATTACAAATTAATTTTGAGTAAATTGAATCAAAAAAGTATATTTTTATGATTGATATTAATCAAAAATTGAAATACAATGAATATGAGAACTGATTACGTATAAAGAAGGAATGGAAAAAAAACAGTGAAAAATAGGCCCCGGGAAATCATTCGACTTTTAACAGTAAAACCTTTTATGAAAATTGATGAACTTTGTCAGGAATTAAACGTTTCTCCAGCCACCATCCGGCGTGATTTGACGGAGCTTGAGAATTCAGAGTCGATCATACGCGTTAATGGCGGGGCTATTATTCGTAATGAACAAAAAGCGGGCTACAATGAGCAAGAAAAGACGAAAGACCGGTTTGTAGAGGAGAAAACCAGAATTGCAGAAGCCGCTGCCGCTTTAATAAAAGAAGGTGATACTATATTCATGGATTCGGGGTCAACAAACCTTCAAATTGCCGATCGGCTCACTGCCTTCTCGAATATTACGATTGTCACGAACAATATTACAATCGCCAATAAATTCATTAATAGAAAAGATCTTTCAGTTATCATTTGCGGGGGGACTTTAGGCGAAGTGAATCCGGACAGCATTGTCGGCCCGATGGCGGAAAAAATGATTTCATCTTTTCGAGCTAACATAAGTTTTATAGGAACATCCGGAATCAATATGAAACAGGGAATAACCGATCCTTATTTTACGGCAGCCCGAATCAAACAGAAGATGATTGAAAACGCCAATAAAACAGTCTTGGTAACGGACAGCAGCAAATTCGGTGTCATCAATACTTATTTTGTCTGCAGCATTGATGAAATCGGTCATATCATCACCGATTATTCTGCGCCAAAAGAAGAAATCGGTTTTTTGACAAACAAAGGCATTTCCGTCACGTTAGTATAATTTTGCCTAAGAAAAACGGAGCTGCGAAACCTCGCAACTCCGTTTGTTTTGATTCTCAAATCAATTTTACTAAATTCATAAGCGCCTCTTGGATTAAAGGGATTTTTCAATAGATTTAATGTACTCTATCGATCTCTGGGTATAATCTTCGAAAAAATCTTTGCCTCCACCTTTATGCATAACACTGAACGGGTCTGCCGAAGCCGGCAGGATTTCGAATGTCACGTATCCCTGATAGTTAATCTCCTTTAAAGCCCTAAGCACAGGAACGAAGTCCGTTTGTCCCACACCTGGTGCTGCCCGGTTGTTATCAGCGAAGTGAATATGGATTAAAGCGTTTCCACTATTGCGTATAGCATTTGCGTTATTTGCTTCTTCAATATTCATATGGAACGTATCTCCCATAATCCCTACGTTAGGCAAATCAACTTCCTTCATCATTTCGACACATTGATCGAGACGGTTCAACATGTAAGTTTCATAGCGGTTCCATGCTTCGATACACAGGTTAACGTTTAACTTTGCCGCATATTCCGCGCCCTCACGAATGCTTTCCACTGCCCATTTCCATTCGTCTTCCACATTGCCGAGTTCTTTGATTCTCATGTTGGCCGCCGGGGCTACAATCATAACCGGTGCATCCACTTCCGCCGACATATCAGCGATTCTTTTTACATATTCAACCGCTTTCTTCCGCATGTTAGCGTCAGGATGAGCCAAGTCTCGTTCTGCGTTGTAAATCGAGCAAATCGAGGATACCTGAATGCCATGACTATTTACCAGATCGCGAACTTCCTTCGGATTGTAATATTGCGGTTCACCCACAAGCTCAATGGCGTCGTAACCGAATCCGGATAATCTCTTAATGCTTGTAGCAATGTCTTCTCCGTAATAAACGAGTGCATCAAAACTATACTTGAACATTAGGTAAACCTCCTGTAATGTTTACTTTATTTTGTTCTTGCGCATCGCCAGCGCTTTGCGGATATATCCGCCCGACTGCTCCAGCAGCGCGCTGGCCCGCTCCCTGTCCACGCCTGCCATAATCATCACAATCGCCGTCTTCACCTGGCCCTCCGCTGAGTCAAAGGTCCGGTCCACAACTTCGTCGTCTGCGCCGGTGGCCAATCGGATGAGCCTTTTGGCGCGCGTTACCAGCTTCTCATTCGTCGGTTGAAGATCCACCATTAGATTGTCGTATACTTTGCCAAGTTGAATGAAGCAGGTTGTCGTCAGCATATTGAGGACCATTTTTTGCGCAGTGCCCGCCTTCATCCGTGTTGACCCGGTGATGACCTCTGGACCTGCTACCGCCTCAAGCATAATGGAAGCGTGCTCTCTCATCGGCGAATTGGGGTTGTTGGCCAGGCCGATCGCTTTTGCGCCAAGCTGCCGGGCCCGCTTCATACCGCCGATCACATACGGGGTGCGGCCGCTTGCGCATATTCCAACCAAAACATCCTGTGGGCGGAGGCCCGACCGGTCGATGTCTGCCGCGCCCATTTGTTCGTTATCCTCCGCGCCTTCCACGGCCTTGTGGACAGCCCCATAGCCTCCGGCCATAATTGCCTGTACGAACTCCGGGCTTATTCCAAACGTCGGAGGGCACTCGGAAGCCTCCAAAATGCCAAGCCTGCCGCTCGTCCCCGCCCCCATAAAAAACAGCCTGCCTCCCTGCTTGAGCGAAGCCGTGATCAGTTCGGCCGCTGCGGCGATTTCAGGAATGATCGATTGAACCGCACCGGCGATTTTACGGTCTTCCGCATTAATTAAGGAGACGATCTCGATTGCCGATTTTTGGTCGATATTGACGGTGTTCGGGTTTCGCTGTTCAGTGACAAGGCTGTTGATTGACGATTCCATAAATAACCTCCATTCGTTCGGGTTTAGCTTTCTTGTAGGAATTGCAGTGCAAACTGCCCCGCCCCGAATACGGGAGATTGCCGGGATAATACAACCGGGGCATTGGATTGGCTCAGAACCTGGCTTTCAAAAGTTTCCAGATACAAAGGTGAATTTTTGAAAATCGATCCGGTCACTCCGATGCTCGTGTCTGCGAACGAAGTCTCCTTCTTTTGCATCGCCGAACACATGGCCGCGAGCCTGGAAGCTGCATCGCGTATCAGGCCCGACGCCAATGCATCCCCTATTTCCGCGCCGCGGATGCAGATTTCCGCATATTCGGCAATATGCTGCTTTTTTACCGCCGGACCGTAGATATAATCCCTAAGTGAGACAGGGCTCTGGAAACCGTGCTTCTCCAGGATCATCTCGGTGAGCAGCGTCTTCGGCAGCATGCCGTCGTAGCTTTTCATAACGGTTTGCAGCGTATGCAGGCCGATTTCGTATCCGCTTCCTGGGTCGCCGAGGATGTGCCCCCAACCGCCGATGCGGTGCCGCTCACCCTGCTGCGTTATGCCGTACACAATGGCCCCGGTTCCGGAAATCACGATAATGCCGTGCTTTTGTCCGGTCGCCGCCATAAGCGCGATCTCGGCGTCGTTTTTCATCAGCAGCTGAAAGGAGCTGCCTTTTTCTCGCGCGTAATTGGCAAGTGCCAATTGGAACGGCGTGCGCTCTTCATCGCTGTCGACCCCCGCCAACCCCAAACAAACGGCTTTACAGCGGGAGGGGCTAAGGCCCGGTTGAGCCAACAGAGCATCAAGCACAGCCGTCAGGTTTGGGATCGCTTGTTCATAACTAACAGCGTGCGGATTCGAGGCGCCGCCCTGGACCCTGCCCAGCAGCTGGCCGTCCATGCCGAATGCGGCCGCTTCCGTCTTCGTTCCGCCTCCGTCTACCCCAATGATAAAGTCCATGTCGTTCCCCGCTTTTTTCTGCCTTAGTCCGTACCCAAATATTGTTAATTATCCTCTTACACTTCGAATTATATCGATATAAAAATAAAGTATCAATAAATCAATTTTTTTAAACTTTAACTTGTCCAATTGCAGAAAATGATCGGCTGGCCTATACTCGAACTTGCAAAGGATCTTAAAGGGGGAACTGAGGTGGAACAAAAATCGGATAAGGATCTGCACAAGGAGCTGGTATATTCCTCTCCCGAGAAAGAACGGATGAATGGAAAACAGCTGCAGACCGCTTTCCTTCTGCTTGACCGGGAAACGGAAAGAGGGGAAATTCCGGGAGGCGTCGCTTTTGTCGGCAGAAACGGCAAAATCGTAGCAACGCACAAAGCCGGGCTCTCGATCGCCACTGGCTTCGCCAATTATCCCGTGCAGCTTAATACGATCTATGACTGCGCTTCCTTGACCAAAGTGGTGGTCACTCTGCCTTTGATTCTGCAGCTTATCGACCGGGGCGAAATGCGCCTGAACGATCCGGTGCGCAGATATGTTCCGGCTTTTGCCGCGAACGGCAAGTCCGAAGTGACCCTGAAGCACTTGCTGACCCACACATCCGGCCTGCCTTCTTCCAAAGACATGCATTCGCATGGCTGGACGCCGGAGGAAATAAAAGCGGCGGTCTGGAATGAAGCTCTGACATTCAGTCCCGGAACAGGCTGCGTATACAGCGATCTGAATTTCATTACGCTGGGTGAAATCGTTTCCCTGCTATTCGGTATCCCCCTTGACACCGCTGCCCGGAAGCATATCTTCGAACCGCTCGGCATGCGCGACAGCACTTACTGTCCGGCGGAAGCGCTCAAACCGCGAATCGCCGCGACGGAATTCATGGACGGCAGCTTCCGCTGGGGCGATGTGCACGACGAAAACACGGCAGCTATGGGCGGTATCAGCGGCCACGCGGGACTGTTTTCCACTGCGGCCGATTTGTCCATTTATGCGGCGATGTGGTTAAACCGGGGACGGTATCATGATGGGATACTGCTTTCTTCTTCATCCGCTGCGACCGCAGCCCGGACTCACACAGCTCATCTGAACGCAAACCGCGGACTGGGCTGGGTTCTCAAAGGAGACCCCTGGGATTCGTCCGGCGATTGGTCGTCCCCGCTCTCTTACGGTCACACCGGCTTTACCGGCACCAGCTTATGGATAGACCCGGAAACCGGGGTATTCGTGGTTCTGCTGACAAACCGGGTTCATTTTGGACGCGGCAAATCGGTTGTCCGTCTGCGGGACTGCTTCCACAATGCGGTTGCCGCTGCAATTGAGGATTAATAACCGGTTTCATAAGTAATTGTTTGTTGATCCCGGCAAAAACCTTTTAACCGCTGTCCTATTTCAATCGTGTCATATTTGGGACGAATCATAAGAAAAAATTATGGGATAATATAAATCACTGGAGGTGGAACATAATGGGATACGTGTTCGCTTATACTTCATTGGCAATCGCACTCGTCATCGCTTGGTTGATGCCTAAGCATTTGACCGGGCGAGAAATATATATTACTTGGGGCTGGATGGCTGCATTAACGATATATACCGACCTTTCTTTCGGTCACATTATCGATCTGTATGATTTTGTCGACCCGTCGATAAATTTCAAATATCTTGCCCTTGAGGCGGCTCTGGCACCCGCATTTGTAATTATTTTTCTGAATTTTATGCCGGAAAGGAAGCTGTATTTCATTTTTTATTTAATCGGAGCCGTACTCTTCTCCATTTTTTTGGAGTATCTATCTGTTCTCACCGGCTACATTGTTTATAAAGGCTGGAAATTGTGGTACTCGGTGCCGTTCTATTTTTTGGGACTACTCTATTTAAGATGGCACCTGTTTTTTTTACGAAAACCAAAGCGCACATAACTCGTCAGACAATTTTTTCAGTGTATTTTATGATGTTTCCGGGGTAGTATATTGTTTGCAAATGTTATCGAAGCGGAGGTGAGTCCATTTGTTTTTTATCGCCGTACTCCTGCTGTCCTGGACAGTGTTTTTCATTTTTTTTCGCAAAGACAAATTTACAAATATATATCCTACCGCCTTTTTGGCCATGATAATGAGTTTAGCGTCAGATACTGTTGTCCATTATTATCCGTTATGGCAATATTCCGATCCTTACACCCATATGAAACCGATGATGATTGAGCTTCTTGATGATTTCGGAGTTTACCCGGTCATCGCCTGTTTCTATGTTCTGTTTTTGCCTAATACCGCTAAAAAATGGTTTTTCTACACATTAATGTGGACTATTGGAGGAATCATAGTAGAATATTGTATGGTTATTGCAGGTTTCATGAGTTATCACTTAGGATGGTCGTTAACCTGGTCCTATCTCGCCAATTGGATCATCTTCGGCCTACTATCGATTCACGCCGTATGGCATGCTAAAAAAAACCATGCGCAGAAATTTTTTATAAACCATTCATTAGGAAAAGTGAACATCTGCTTTGAACAAAAAATTCAACCCATACATTCATCGCATGTTTTGCATGAAATCCCTTCCTATCCCGGAGTCGATTTCTACCGGATTGCTAATGCCAATCGCATAGAATCATTCCTCTTTATTTTGGAGCCAAATTCGAAGTTTCGTCCTCACTCTCATGAAGGAAGCGAACTGCATTACCTGATGGAGGGCTCGGTAGCGGTAGTTATTAACGGACAAGAAGTACACCTGGAGCAAGGCCAATCCATCTGTTTTCCCTCAACACAATCTCACTCCTTCAAAAATCGAGGTACAAAGCCGGCTAGAATAATATCTTTTTTGTTGGGAAGCGAAAATGCTAGACAACAGCTTAGCTGACATTTGCGTCGATGGGAGGTTTAACGTTAAAAAAACGGCCCCGCCAAGGGCCGTCGAGTAGACTCCATAAGAGGTTTTCTTATTTTGTAAAGAAAGCAGCACCTGACCGTTGGATCTCCAGGCTAATCATCCGGCAGGCCGGTAAACCGGACTGAGCGACCATATCCGCATAGACGGCAATCACTCTTTCTTTAGCGTTGGCGTTATGTATCCATGGAAAATCTCTTCGTTATCGGATTCAGTTATTATTCTCCTTTAACATAAGGTATTGTCAAAAGGACCCAAAGGCAAAACCGCCACTGTCATATCGTTCCCGTACTTCTCTTTGAATTGCTCTAAAGCGGCCTCGATATTATGGATTGGCCATAACATAGCTTTTACAACTTCTTCATCCGGTAAGGAGGAATAAAGATATACATCTGCCCAGACCTGAATGACCGCCTGTTTCTGTACTTGCCATTGGTCGAACTTTTGAAAGGCAGGATTGTTGATCATCTCGAGAATCTCATGAGGTGTTTTTCTCATCTGTAAAATCTCCGCATAGTTGCCATGGTCAGGAATTCCGTCAGAACATTCGGAAGCACAGACAATGACTCCGCCTTCTTTTACAATCTTATGGGCCGCGCTCATCCCTTTTACAGCCTGGTAAAGATTCTGGTCCAACGGATACCCGGAATTAGAAGTAATGACGACATCAAATCGCTCTTCCACCGGAATCATGGCATGCTCTTTGGTGAAAGCACAGCCTTGATCATGGGCTTCAAATAACTCGCCTGCAAAAACTTGCGTAATCTCCTTCGATTTATTTAAAGTAACGTTCAGCATGAAGTGAGGCTTGCACAGCCGATTAATTTCGCGGGTCATTTCTTGCAAGGGATTGTCCACCATGTTCCCCCATGTCGACAAGGGATCACCGATCATTCTGGCATTATGAAAGGTCAAGATGGTCTCAATCCCTGCAATCCCCGGCATAATTCCTTTCGGACCGCCCGAAAAACCCGCAAAAAAGTGAGGCTCTATAAAACCTGTTACAATCCTGAAATCTGCTTCAACATATTCCTTGTTTAAATATACATCACAGCCAAATTGGCTGTGCCCTACATTCACCAGTTCATCTTTATTGTGACAATGATGGTTAATTACCCGGAAATTATCAACAACCCACTCACCCAACATATGAACGAATTCCTCTTTTGTCTGATCACGGTGTGTTCCCGTACCGTTAATCACAACAAAATTTTCTGCGGGTACGTGAGTTAGTTCCTCGATAATCCATGGAACGAGCTTATGATTAGGGGTTGGGCGTGTAATGTCACTGATGACAATGGCCACTTTGTCCGTAGATTGTACCATCTCCCGCAAAGGCGGCAGGCCGATGGGGTTCCTTAAAGCCTCCTGAACCGCTTGTTTCTCTTCTTGTAAACCATTTAAATGATACGGTTCGATGATCACGGAATGATCCGGGACTTCGATTGGAAGAACTCCTTTTCCGTACAATAAGGTCGTTTTCATTATTGATCTCTCCTTCTAAACGCTGGTTTCCTTCGTTATTAAGCTGGTTCTGGTTCCCTGTTTAGCATCGAGCCGTTTTGCATACCAGGCTACCACGAAGGGTACCACAACAGCGGTTACAATGACGCTGGCAGCAACCATAATCGTTGCAGAAGAAGCGACTTCCTTATATACCGGGTTGGCCGCGGCTACAGCGGCCGGAACCGCTGCGGCATTGCCGGCAGTAGTGGCGGCAGCCAATCCGGAAATTCCGTTTCCGCCCGTTAATTTATCAACGATAAACAGCGCCGTTCCTGTAACCACGACCACGCCAATCCCCAAGAAAAGACCCGTGAAGCTGGCTTGTGCCACTTTTTTAAAATCAAGCCCTGCGCCCAATCCAAAGGCGAAAAAAGGAATTACAGCCGGCACCGCTTTACTGAACAGCTCGCGAAATTCTTTATCCAGGTTTCCGGCAACCATTCCGGCAAGCAAAGGAAGAATGGCCCCTACCATCGTTTGCCACGGAAAAGAAGAAAGACCGGCGATTCCCAAAGTAACCATGGTCAGGAACGGACCGGATTCCAGGCTCATGAGCGAGTATGCCCCCGCATCTTCCTTTTTGCCGAACTGTCCGATCAGGGCCATATAAAGTCCGCCGTTGGTATCATTCATCGCGGCGACAATAGCTAATACGGATAATCCGCCGAGTACCGTCGTGCCTGGATCATGTCCGATCAATTGGGTGGCGATGATGCCGGCTATGGCCGCTATCCCTATTTTCGTCAGAAGCAGAGCCCCTCCTTTCTTTACAATGTAAGGGGTTGCTTTAAAATTTATCGTCGTACCAATGCAAAAGAAAAAGACGGCTAATATCGGTAACGCCCCTTTAAACAAGGCCCCTGTGAACGATCCAAAAAAATCGGCTGTATTCGGGAAGAACGTGTTGATCAATGCCCCAAATAACAGCGGGATAACCATCATTCCTCCCGGTACTTTTTCAATGGCTTTTTTTAATTGCATAATGATGTCCCCCTCTAATATAAATCCTTTTTGTCAACGCTTGCAAAATGTCCGCATCACTTGCTCCGCGCTTTGAGCAAGAAGCTCAGGCGCCTTGTCCCATAGGCATTCGTCTCCAGATTTACCGGGAGCAGGGGCTGCAGGCGGCATTGGAGGCGCGTTTCAAGCGTTCTTCCCTGCCACAATGAAAAGAGGTATTGATATTGTGATCGAATATACAGGATTACGCGAAGCACTGCATGGAGCGGATACTTATCGTTTAGGAGCCAGCTCTACAGCTTGGCGCAAAGCTTCCTTTATGCTTTGATCATCCGCAATCCCTTTGCCGGCAATGTCAAATGCCGTCCCGTGGTCGACACTGGTTCTGATAATGGGAAGGCCCACTGTGATATTAACGCCGGCCTCCAGTCCTAATACTTTGACCGGCGCATGCCCTTGATCATGGTACATGGCAACCACGATATCGAAATCGCCTCTTCTGGTACGGTAAAACAAAGTATCGGCGGGCAGCGGGCCAACCACGCGAATTCCCTCCCGCTCAGCTTTCTCAACCGCAGGGATAATCTTTTCTTCCTCTTCACCATAACCAAACAGGCCGTTCTCGCCTGCATGAGGGTTAATGCCGCATACAGCGATGCGGGGCGAAGGATAACCCGCCTTTTCCAAAGTTTCATGGGCCAGGCTGATCACTTTATAAACCCGATCGGGATTAATCATTTTCACAGCATCAATAATGCCCACATGTGTTGTCACATGAATAACCTTCAAATTAGGAGCAGACAGCATCATAGAGAAGTCTGTGGTCCCTGTCAATTCCGCTAAAATTTCCGTATGCCCAGGGTACAGGTGTCCGCCTTTGTGCAGAGCTTCTTTATTTAACGGGGCCGTGCATATGGCATCAATTTTACCTTCGTTTGCAAGCTCAATCGCTTTTTTTAAATACATGAAAGCTGCGTGTCCCGCTGCGGCGGAAACTTGTCCGAACGGAAGATCCGCAGGGAGTAAATTTAAATCCAGACACTCCACTTTCCCCGGTACAAATTCCAGATCCGCGGGCTCGGAGATTGTGCTTACCTGAAGGCCGCTTCCAACCACCTGTCCTGCCCTCTCCAGGATTTTAAAATCCCCGATCACAAACGGACGGCAGTTATCATAAATGGCCTTATCGCTCAAAGCCTTCATAATGATCTCCGGACCGACGCCGGCGCCGTCCCCCATGGTGATTCCGATAATCGGTTTATACAATTGCACTCTCTCCTTTCAAAATTTGCTTTGCATAAAGAAGCGATTCCTTATTTCCGAATGCTCCTGCTTTCGTTACCGCGAGCAAATTGCCCGCTCCAAGCAAGCGTCCCAGGGGAATACCGGCTTCCAATTCCGCAAGCAGCTGGATTCCTCGCACCCCCATGTGTCTGGATACCGCTTTTGCCGTATCGCCCCCTGTTAGAACAAGCCCTCCCAGTCGGCAAACTGAAACAACCTTTCCGGCGATTCCTCCTAATGAATCTGCTATCCGGTTGGATACGCTGGAAGAATCTAGCCCTATTTGAGCTCCCATTTCATTAGCCAGTCGTACCTGTTCCGGTGATGACCCCGCATATAAGCTGACATCGAGTCCTTTATTTAGTGCCTCCACCAGCAAGCGAAAACAGCGTTCTTCTTCGCTGTTCCACTGCCCGGGAGATGCCATTAAAGCAAGCGGATCCATTTCGACGGAGACAACGCCCGGCTGTTCGTTAAACGCAGCGACCTGATCCCGGGTTACTTTTGAAATACTGCCTGCCACAAGCATGATTGGATAAGCAGCGCTAATGTTCAATTGCGGTCGGAATCCCGTATTCCCGCTCCCCTGGGCCTGTAAATGTTCGGCTAGCCCAGCGGAGCCTGCCCAAAGAAACCGGTTTTCGTAATCAGCCACCAAACCTGCGATAAGTTTCATATCTTCATCGGTTTCAGCATCAAGGATTATATAGGGTGCTGGATGCTTCAATGATTCCTCAATACGGAGACGCACTGCCGTCTCCCCGCTCCGCAGCGTTGGAAGATCAATGGATATACAACTTCTCCTGGATTGCAGGGACAATAGCTTGGCCACATCCGCCTCGGGCACAGGTGTCTTCGGGTCCTTGGCTATCTCCGTCTCATTGACAGGTACACCATGTATATAATGAACACCGTTAACCGTCGTACGCCCGATTCGCGGAAAAGCCGGAACAATAAGCGCCGCTTCAAAACCATACACATCAACCACTGCATCGAGTTCCTGACCGAGATTACCCCGAAGTGTGGAATCCATTTTTTTGTATATAAAAGAAAACCCTTGATTCCGTAAAGCTTCTGCGGCCTCTTTTACTCGTACGTAGGCTTGTACGCCTGGCAAGGACCTGCTGTCCGTATCAATTACAATCGTTTCCAGGCAATCATTAAAGATCTCTTTCCAATCAAAAATAACCTGTGTGCGGTATCCATTTCTCGCAAACTGGACACCCGAATCCGAGGCACCAGTCAAGTCGTCCGCAATGATGGCTAAACGCTGCAAAGTTGTTCCCCCCATGTGAGCATTGATGACCAATCAGTTCCGAAATGCTTTGCGCCAAATCGGTTTCTATAGTCAATGGACATGATAATCCGATTTAGAAAAATATCCGGCTTTATCGAATTTCATTTCCTCCGCTTCACCGATGACTTCTACGTGCGGCAAACTTTGCACTTCCGGCAATAAAGCCTCCGAAACATACAAATATTCCAAGTGAAGCGTGCTGGGTATACGGATCATTCTCGCCCTTTCCGGCTGCACTCCCCAATTTGCGCGCAATGCTGCTGCAATCGCTTCCTCGTCGTTTTCCATCACGATAGGAATGGCCGCTCGCGAGAGAAATGTGCTCGTCACAACATTCTCATTCATTTTTTGAAAATCAATCGTCCCGAACAATCGTTTGGTCGTCAAATCGGCAAGCCCGATGCCCAGCGCATTGCCATGTGACTCCTCGCTCAAATCGCTGGCAATGATATACTTAATACGCGGGCTTTCCGGCTCTTCAGCACCCAGTATTCGAATTCTGCCGATAATATTGGTATCCATTCCAGTTCCGCTGTAGTTTTTCCCTATTTCATCGACGACTAATATGTCGAGATCTTCTACGGGAAGTTTAGGCATCAGGGATGCCGAGAACTGCAGCAGTTCCCCTTCTCTTTGGGAAATTTGCCCGGTCGGAATCGCTTCGATGAGTGCCGTTTGTTCAAACGCATTTTCTACGATCGCTACTCCGCAAACGATATTCGCCTTTTGCAGCACAACCTTTGCCACTTCCGGCATAATGTCGCGAATCCCGTGAACGCCGTAACTGTGAATAAGCAGGGCCTGCTTGTGTTTCCCCAACCCGATGGCCGCCATTTTCATTAACCCGCTCTCGATGCCGATCGGCGATTTAAAATCGGTATGTACCTTAACGCGCCCCATCACTATAATGCCATCCGCTTCCATGGCATTCTTGTCCACATATACCGGCATTCCTTCTGGCGTCTCGCCCACAGGAACAACCTCCATCGAGGAGAGGATCGGCGCCCCGCAAAATTGTTCTGTAACCCCCAGACTATGCAACACTTCTACTTGTCCTTCCGCCGTTGCCCCTCCATGGCTGCCCATGGCCGGAACAATGAAAGGGACCGCTCCCCGGTTCTTTAACTCTCTGACGGTCGCACGGATGATAACAGCGATATTGGCAATTCCGCGGCTGCCTGCCGTTATGGCAATCCGCGTGCCCTGCTTGACTTTATCGTCAAGCCCTGCTCGAGAGAGCTGCTCAGCAACCACTCCATCGATATCTTCCACCACAGGACCCGAGAAATGCTGTCTGATTTTAATTAATCTTGGAAAGTCCATCCGTCCCATTCCCTTCTCTAAAATTAAGACAAGACGGCATCAGGGAAGATGCCGTCGATGCTTATACCTTTTGCGATAATTCTAACGGTTTGCGGCTGCTGACGGTATTTGAGCTCGAATCTAAGAAACGCCCCAAAATAAGGGTGGTGATCGCCGAAACCACCAGGGAGCCGGCCAGGAAGAAAAACCCCGCGTGGAAATCGCCTGTTGCATCTTTCAACATGCCCACTACTTTAGGGCCATAGTAACCGCCCAAGTTTCCTATCGCATTTTGCAAACCCAGCGCCGCTCCGGCTATTCCTGCTGGCACAATTGCTGTGGGAATCGCCCATAACGGACCATACGGCGCATATACGCATATTGCCGTAATCGAGAGAAGCACCATCTGCAGCACGGGATCGCTTACAAATTGACCTGCGACCATAGTTAAAGCTCCAATGAGCAGCGGTACAGCCGCATGTTGAATCCGGTTCATCCGGCGGTCAGACCAATATGAATTCAGCAACATTCCAATCAATGCGCAGCTAAATGGAATTGCGGTTAACCATCCCATGGTCACCGGATCTTTCGTGAACGTTTTTACTACACTCGGCACCCACAACGTATAACCGTAGAAACCGGTCATCCAGAACAAATACATAATGACCAATCCCCAAACCTTGCCGTTTTTAAAAGCTGCTCCGAAGCCTTCCGATCTCACCTTTTTCTTTTGTTCCTCTGCCAAATCTTCAAGCAGCTTTTGCTTTTCCGCCTGATTCATCCAGTTTGCTTCGGACGGTCTGTCTTTGACAGCATAGAACCAGACCAAAGCCCAGATAAGCGGAGGAATTCCTTCGATAATCAAAACTTGATGCCAGTTGAAATGAGCCAGCAGCATTCCGGATAACGGCGCCATCAGCATGGCTGAAACCGGTAAACATGCCATCCAGAATGCATTGGCCCGTGCGCGCTCCTTCTGGGTAAACCATGACGCTAGCAATACGAGAACGGCCGGCCAAACCCCGCCTTCAGCTACTCCTAGGAGGAAGCGGACCACTTTTAACTGCCCTTCCGTCTGCACCAATCCGGTTGCGATAGCAGCAATGCCCCATAAGATCATCAGAATAAAAATAAACTTTCGGGCAGACCATTTTGTAGCCAGTATTCCGCCCGGAATCTGCAGGATCAAATAACCCCAGAAGAATATACCGGCAATATCACCGGCAACGGATGACGTTAAATTCAAATCTTTCTGCATATACGGTATAAGTATGCCAATGTTGATCCGGTCCATGTAAGCGAGCATGTACATCACGAAAGCAACCGGTATAATCTTGAACCATTTAGATGTGCCCATTGTTCAATCGCTCCTTAAATTAGGGTTATTCATTTTTTAAGCGATTACAAAGTTTTACAAAATAAACGAAAACGCTTTCACGATGTACGTTTTAAACACTCATTGGATAACTCCTCCCAAAACGTTTATTTAAGAAACACGATGAATCGTGTAAGCGCTATAATTAAATTATAAAATGGTCCCCATAGCCCAATCAACTTATGAAATGTTTATTTTTTAAACAATCAATTCAATTTCCTCCACAAAGTGGTGCGGTTTATTCCCAGTCTTTTGGAAGTTTTGGATTGATTCATTCCTTCTTCTTGAAGGATAAGCCTTAATATCCGCGCTTCAATTTCCTCGAAAGTCCCGCTAATATCGATTTGCACATAAGCCGCATTTGACGAAACATTGCCCGGGTGCTGTTCCAACCGGGCCAACACTTCGTTAACTTCATTCCATTCCGTATAATGGCCTTTCGTAAGGATAAGCATCTCCTGAATGAGGTTTTCCAATTCCAGCAGGTTTCCAGGCCATTCATACAGATGCAGCCGGTCCAGCACCTCTTCCCGCATGCCCACAATTTGTTTGCCCGATTCGAAATTATACTCTCCAATCATTACGCTGACGATTTCCTCTATATCCTCGGGCCGTTCCCGAAGCGGCGGAATATTCATGTGCATTTCCCCCAATGCGAAAATCAGATCATTGTTATACCCGGCGCGATTCTTGATCTTAGTGATTGGCGTAGAAGAAGAAGCGATAAAGCGTATTTTTGTATTGCGCACCGCCTGCAGCCATCTGATCTGGACCGCTTTGCTCATCCTGTCTATATTTTCTAAATAAACGGTGCCTGCAAATCCTCCTTGGAGAAGACCAGGTTCTTGAGAATCGCCGATAAGCAGCATATCCGTTTGTTCCTCTGTGACTTCTTCGCAGACTATCATATAAAATCCTTGATCCCGGCGTTTGCTGACTGAGTGAATGGCTTGGGCAAATAAACACTTTTCTGTGCCTCTTTCGCCAAATATCCAAATGTTTCGATCCGACTGTGCAAATTTTCTCGCCTTGGCCACCGCTCTTTGAAGCGGCAAGCTCGAACCGATCACTTGAGCAAATGTGCCCAGTTTTGGCGGAATATAAGCGGCATAACGTTGTTCATTCCGCTGATTCTCCATCGAATCTAACCAAATCAAATAACCCGATTGGCCCCCCGTCTCATGCTTAACAACACTCACTATGAACTGTTGATCGTTTATCTGCGCGTAATGCCGCCGCTTGGCATTCGCCTGCTCATCCGCTTGTTTAATCAAATTGCTCAAGTTCGGGGAGAACAGAATTAGATTGTTCCCTTCCACTCCGTGCAGTTGACCCAATATACGGCAGGCAGTTTGATTTGCATAAAGCACTTTTTTTGCATCGTCTATTACAATGGTACCCCGGGGATCGGCATCCAAAATTCCCTTGTAAAACCGGATCGTTTCCTGTCCCTGCTTATAGACCTCAAACACTCTGCGAACCTCGGCAAACATGTCGGCGACGGATTCTTTTCCTGATGTTATGAGAATGCCCCGATACCCCATCGCTTGTGCCATCCTTACCGTAATCACATCACCCAGTACGATTTGGATGTCCGATCGAAACGCCCTGTTTATCACATCGGCAACCTCTGACTCATGACCGATAGCATAGATGGGAATCTTAAAATCCAGCAGACTGGATACCTGAGCGACGCCGTGGCAAACATTAGGGAAACCAATGATGCCTACTTTCGAGTTCGAATTTTTTACCAGCGTCAGTACGCGCAGAATATCATATCCCGAAACCGGGATATCCACCACCGGCAGGGAAACATGCTGGCGTATCAAATCGGCGGTGCCCCCTCTGCTGACAATGATATGATATCCTTTTCGCTCAGCTTGTACGACGAGCGGTATCGCTTCCTGAAGATCGGCAACCTCAACATCCATATGAATTGAATTTTCTTCTTCTGCCATTTCCAACAACAAGTCTTTCAAGCCGGGATAAGGCGCAATGGCCAATACGCGAATCTTCATCTGTTCCTCCTGATATGTTGCAAAATGAATCTTCATTTCTATCTCATTCCATATAAACGAGGAGACTTCCTTTTGAATAAGGCATCTTTTAAGATTTTATCACAGGTTCGAGGATATATTAAAAAGCCGCCTTTCCACTTAAAGTGGTAGAGACGACTCAGTCTAAATTGACCGTTGGAATCCTAATCCGGCTCATAATTACTTGAACCAACCCTTCTCTTTAAACCTTGTAATGGCTTCGACCCGGTTGCTGACACCGAGCTTATCGAGGATAACGGATATATAATTGCGGACGGTTCCGTTCGTAAGATACAGCTCGCTTGCGATATCCTTCGTATTTTTACCGTCGGCGATAAGGAGCAATACTTCCTTCTCCCGTTCGGTCAATGGATTTCCATGCCCATAGGTATCATCGACCAACTCGGCTGCATAGATGCGGCGGCCGGCCATAATGCTTCGAATCGAGTCCGCCAGTTCCTCGCTGGGGCTGTCCTTCAACAAGTAGCCGCTTGCGCCTGACTTGATGGCCCTCTCAAAATATCCGGATCTGGCAAAAGTGGTCAAGATCATAACCTTGCAGCCCGTACCTTTCAACTCCTCGGCCGCCTCAAGCCCACTCTTCCCCGGCATCTCGATGTCCATGATGCAAATATCCGGCTTGTGAAGGTGAACCAGCCGCACGGCATCCTCGCCGTTGGTTGCTTTACCGACGACCTTCATGTCTTCTTCCAAATCGAGCAGGGTAGCTAAAGCTCCAAGCAGCATGCGTTGGTCCTCGGCAATCACGATGCGAATCATATCACCGCCTCCTTTTCCGGTTGCTTGAACACGATCGGCACTCTAAAAACGATCATTGTCCCGGCATCCGACACAATCTCCATAACACCGTTCACAAATTCAAGCCGTTCTTTCATTCCACGGAGTCCGCTTCCTTTGAAGTACGCGGATTCCTCGGCGATACCGATACCATTGTCTTTTACTTTGATAACGAACTCGGTTGGCGAAGGCTCGATGGCGATCAAACATGTTGTCGCATTGCTGTGTTTCACAATATTCGTCACAGCTTCCTTCAAGCACATGCTGAGGACGTTCTCGGTCATCAGGGAGATGTTGACCATTCTTGGGTCGCCTTCCAAGATGAGATCGATTTCGGCAGCTTTCAAAATCTGTGTGACCCGAAACATCTCATCCTCTAACCGGGTACCGCGCATTTCCGTAACCATATCCCGAACTTCCTTCAATGCGGTTCTTGCCGTTCGACGTATGTCATTGAGTTCAGCTTGCACATGGGTCGGGTTTTTAGTTATTAATTTGCCCGCCAAATCACTCTTCAAACCGATTAACGACAGTTTCTGACCGAGGGTATCATGGAGATCGCGGGCGATCCTTTGGCGTTCCTCCAGCTTGACCAACTCGGAAATTCTCTTATTCGCATCTTCCAGCTGTCCCTGAAGTTTATCTCTTTTGTTCCGGTTATAGGTGGTGACGGGAAGCAGGATAACGCCGATCAGACTGACCAGGACGAACGGCAGCTGGGTAAGGAAAATAGGGTTCTGAGTCACGAAACCAAAGTTAATCGCCGCGATCGTAGTTAGAAGATGAATAGTGTAAAGTGTAGCAAACCCGATCCGGTTCTGGATATTGCCGATAAAAAACGCCAAAAACAGAGCGAAATATACATACCCGAACAGCAAGGTCATAGTGATCGAAATGAGAATCTGGACGCTGGTCCAGAAGTAGACCAACCACCCTTTTGAAACAAAAGAAAGTACGTAGCAAGCAAAGAACACCAAAATCATAATGATGCCGATTACTACTTCGTACGTAGAGGAGGAACGGAATATGAAATAAAAAGGGAGGATGTAAAAGACGACCCATACATAAGGACTAAGTCCCGTGCTTTTGTGAAAAATATGATGCCACTTCTTCATGGTCGCCCACCCTTTATTCTATGCCTATTGAGTTAATTATAACAGATTTTCGATTCTAGCTGGCTCGTTCCGAGGTTTTCAATTCACTTGCCTGCCAATTGGCTTTATTTTCAGCGCTCGAAGCTGCCTGCTTGACCGCGAGCTTCAGATCCTTGAAACCGATGAACGTCTTCTTGTGCTCATCCCACAGATGGAATCCGAGCGACTTCAGGCTGTGGCCGATAGTGATCGTCGTTGCCTTCTGGAGGGGAACCGATGCGTTATGCGCATTCTCCAAATTATAGTTAGGCACTTTGGGGCTCAGGTGGTGCACATGATGAAATCCGATATTTCCGGTAATCCATTGCAAAAGCATAGGCAGCTTATAATAAGAGCTTCCATCTACGGCAGCTTTCACATAACTCCACTCGTCTTCATTCTCAAAGTAGGAATGCTCGAACTGATGCTGTACATAAAACAGCCAAATTCCAAGACTGCCGGATATGAGGAAAATCGGCCCTTGAATCATCAGAAACGCCTGCCATCCGATGGCCCAGACCATCAACGCATACAAACCGACAAGCAGGGCATTGGTTAAGTAATTGCTCATCCGTTCCTTCCGCTTCGCACCTTTACGGTTGAAACGATATTGTATGAGAAAAACACCGATCGGTCCGACTCCGAACATCACAAGCGGGTTCCGATAAATCCGGTAAGCAATACGGCGCCATAAAGGAGAAGCGGTATATTCCTCAACAGTCAGAATCCATATATCGCCGATGCCCCGTTTATCGAGGTTGCTGCTCGTGGAATGATGGATCGAATGCGTGTTCTTCCATTGTTGATACGGAACGAGGGTAACGACGCCCAGAATGGTGCCAAGTATATCATTAGCCCTGCGGCTCTTGAAGAACGATTGGTGACAGCAGTCATGAAACAGGATAAAGGTCCTGATAATAAACCCGGAAGCAACGACCACAATCGGAAGGGTAATCCAGTACGACACCGAAAGGCTCAGGTATGCGGAATACCAGAGCGCCAGTAATGGCACCAATGTGTTGATTAATTGTTTGATACTTGCCTTCGTATCGGTTTTCTCAAAGGGGGCGATATCTTTTTTCAGATGCGAGATGTTGGGCTGATCCATTGTGATTGTTTCCTCCTCAGAATGACGCGCGGGCAACGTTGTCGAAGTCTGCCGCCGTAGTCTATCCTAAGTATAGACAATCCGGCAGCCTTGCAGTAGTTATAAACGTCAATCCGAGAGTATGACATATGTCATATATTATCATTTGTTTCAACAATGTCCTTGATTTTTTTTAGGTCCTTCTTGTGCTCTTTTCATCATAAACGACATTAATCCCTCCATTTTCAGCTGCCTCGGATTTGAACACGTATAACTAACATAATGAACAAGTTCACGTTCATAAACTTACTCAGTTGATCCTGACAATGGAGAGGATGTCAATTCTTATGCCAGCAAAGATAAAGCTGCAAAAATTCGTGGATGAACTGCCTATTCCAAACACGTTATCTCCCAAGAATCGAAGCAATAATAGTTCATATTACGAAGTGACCATGAAGGAGTTTTCCCAGAAGCTGCACCGGGACCTCGGACCAACCCATTTATGGGGTTATGAAGGAGCGTTTCCGGGTCCTACGTTCGAAGTGATGAAGAATGAAACCGTGTTTGTAAAATGGATGAATGATCTGCCCAGTAAGCACCTTCTTCCTGTTGATACAACGATTCATGGTTCCGAAATGACTCTGCCAGAGGGTAGAACCGTTGTGCATTTACACGGAGGAAGAACGCCTGCCCATAGTGATGGTTACCCCGAAGCATGGTTCACGAGAAATTTTGAACAAACGGGACCTTTGTTTGAACGAGAGGTTTATGCGTATCCAAACATTGAACGAGCCACTGCGCTATGGTATCACGACCACACGGTCGGAATTACAAGATTGAACATCTACGCGGGACTGGCGGGATTTTATATCATTCGCGACAGGCATGAACAATCCCTTAATCTTCCGAGCGGAAAATATGAAATCCCTCTTTTAATTGTCGACCGCTCGTTCAACCCGGACGGCTCGCTTTACTACCCCAGCAAACCGGATCAGGACGATGCAGGTCTTCCTCATCCTTCTCTTGTCTCTCCTTTTGATGCGGATACAATTCTTGTAAACGGGAAGGTTTATCCATTTTTGGATGTAGAACCAAGAAAATACCGGTTTCGAATTTTAAACGCATCAAATAGTCGAATCCTTACATTAAAAATGGAATCCAATCAGCCTTTTTATCAAATTGGCACGGATGGCGGCTTTCTTGAGACAACGGTCAAAATAAATGAATTCATACTTATGAGTGCCGAGCGTGTAGATGTGATAATTGACTTTTCTCAATACTACGGTCAAACCATTATTCTCAAAAATGTTACCAAGAGTGCATCCCCCGAAACGACAGACGTAATGCAATTCAGAGTAACCGTTCCGTTACGAAGTACAGATACCAGTTCCCTTCCTTTTTATTTGGAAAAATTCGAACGACTTCCGTTAAGTGCGGCAAAAAGGACAAGATATTTAACGCTTGTCAGAATCAAGGATCAATATGGCCGATCCTTGAATTTATTGGATGGAAAAATGTGGATGGATCGCATATCCGAAAGAATTGAAGTCCATACTGTTGAAATTTGGCGAATCATCAATATCATCGATGACGTTCCTCATCCCATCCATCTCCATTTGGTTGACTTTCAAATTCTTGACCGCCAGCCCTTTGATGTTTCTCATTTTCAAAAAACCGGAAACCTTATTTTCACGGGAGCGCCCACTCCTCCTGATGCCTATGAAATGGGACTAAAAGATACGGTTCGAACCCCCTTTGGTTACGTTACATCCATTATTGCCCGTTTTGGACCTTTCACCGGGCGATATGTGTGGCATTGTCACATGCTGGAGCATGAAGATTACGAAATGATGCGTCCTATGGAGGTTTTTAAACCCATCCAATAGTCCTGAAAAGTTATTATGTTGATTTCCCTGACCCTCCTGAACCAATGTACGCCCCATCGTAAGGGACATCCTGATTTTTGCCGAGCAGGCGAGTGCCTTCCCGACCGAAGTAAACTGCGGTACTCATTGCTGATCCTCTCCTTTATGCAGCTTTATGCTTAGTTTATCCACCCGGCCTGATCCGATCTCGTCAATCACAATATCGAATATCGCGTTAATCCGTTCGTCATCCTGCTGAAGCGCGGCGGCAACTCTTCCGAGACGAAGTTGGCCCGACCGCTCCTTATGAAGCTTCCGTTTTTTCTCCCGGCAAGGCTCGATGTCGTCCTCCTCGGCCCCATCCGCTTCAAGCTTTATGTCAACGCTCGCCCGTTTCTTCAACAAATAAAAAAGAGCCTGCTATGCAGCAAGCTCTCAAATAGTGCATATATATAGCGGTTAAATGACCGGGGAAGCGGCAAGCTATCGCGCGAATCGCAGATACTTATCTGAGATTATAGAGAATCTCTGTCTCAAGCTTTGATTCATCATCATTCCAATGTCCGTATATCTCCAATAACGGAGCCTCATGGTGTTCTCCTAAAGCTTCTATAGTCGATTGTATGCTCCTATATGTTTTGTCTAATTCACTATATGGCCCGATGTGTTTGCAATAGGCATATTTTTGCAAAATAATATCCTTATTTTCCAGTAATGTATCTCCATTCGGCGGAGAGATCAACTCAATCCCAGCAAATATAATATGATCTGCTTCATAAACTACATGATTGATGCCAGTATGAGAGAGTTCTTTGTTTCTTACTTCCGCCCAAACCTGATCCAGCAATTCGAAAATCGTTTCACTATAGGCTTTGTTTTCATCATGAAGTTTGGAAAAACCGAACAATGTAAAAGTTTTTCTTTGGTTTATAATAACCGTTTCCATGATTAGCTCCCCTTATTCCATTGATTTGGCAACCTACACCAATACTCTTTCGATATACTTGTCTTCTTTCCTCTAAGGAGAATAAATATTGTTACTGCGCTATCCTGTCGCGAACCCAACCGATAGACTCTAAAATGACGAAGGGGTTTAAAAGGTCACGGGGCCACCCCCTCTTGTTATTCGGCAAAAGAAAAAGAAAAATTATTTAGTATTGCTGTTAATCCCAAGATGATGATGTAATTCCCCAATCAAAGCTTGAATAGAATCTCTTTCTTCTCTTGCCAACGTAAGCTCCTCTTTTACAAGCGCCAGCTCCTGCATCACTGTATCATGCGTTTCATTTAATACCTTTTCCTGATTATCTCCAGCTTTTTTAGACACATAACCCAATATGGGAAGGGCTACTCCCTGGAAAATGCTCTGCACGATGTACTGCACCCATCCTACAAGATCAGTCGGATGCTGGAAGAAAAGCGGAACAATCACTAGTGCAAAAATGAGATAGAAACATCCCATCGTAGACAGAAACATAGCTAATTTATCACCTAACCAGTCATTAAAACGACTAATAATTATCACTCCAATCCTTCATTATTAATGCTGTCTCACCTTGCAAATATACCCTAAGATATTGTAACATGTCACTCAGAAAAAAAGCCCAAGCCTTGTTTCAGCCTGAGCTCTTTGTTGCATTTTATTTGCCGGAGGAAACCATGATTTTGCATATATCGTTAGTAAATTCTACCGGATCCTCTATCGCCAGTCCCTCGATTAAAAGTGCCTGATTGTATAACAGGTTAGTAAACAGATTCAGTTTCTCCTTATCGTTGGCATAGGCATCCTTTAAGGACTGGAACACTTCATGGTTTCTGTTGATTTCCAAAATCTTCTCGGCACGCACATCTTGATTATTCGGCATCGATTTCAATATCTTTTCCATTTCGATCGTTACTTCGCCGTCTGTGGACAGACATACAGGGTGTGATCTCAACCGTTTGGACACTCTTACATTTTTTACCTTACCCGATAAAATATTCTTCATAGACTCAAACAGTTCTTTATTGCCGCTCTCTTCGGAATCCGCGCCGTCGTGATTTTCTTCCGGTTCAATCCCCAAGTCACCGCTCGATACCGATTTGAATTCTTTCTCTTTGTAGCTCATGATCATTTTGACTGCAAATTCATCGACATCATCGGTAAAGTACAAGATTTCATATCCTTTTTCGGATACGAGCTCTGTCTGCGGAAGCTTCTCGATCCTTTCATTCGTTTCTCCGGAAGCATAATAAATGTATTTTTGATTTTCCGGCATTCTCGATACATACTCGTCCAAAGTAACCAGCTTCTTCTCTGTGGAAGAATAGAACATGAGCAGGTCCTGCAGGTCCTCTTTATGGCTTCCGTAATCGCTGTAGATGCCGTATTTTAATTGTCTGCCAAAGGATTTGTAAAACTGCTCATATTGCTCCCTTTCATCCTTCAACAAGCTCTGCAGCTGGTTTTTAATTTTGCTCTTGATATTCTTCGCGATAAGCTTCAGCTGCCGGTCATGCTGCAGCATCTCCCTCGAGATGTTAAGAGATAAGTCCTCGGAATCCACCATTCCTTTGACAAAGCTGAAATAATCCGGAAGCAGGTCGGCGCACTTGTTCATAATCAATACGCCGTTGGAATACAGTTCCAACCCCTTCTCAAACTCCTTGCTGTAATAATCAAAAGGGATGTTCTCCGGGATGAACAGAATCGCATTGTAACTTACGGCGCCGTCTACACTGATATGGATATGCCTCAGCGGCTTATCAAAGCCGTAATGCTTCTCGGCGTAGAAGTTGTCATAGTCTTCGGGAGTCAGTTCGCTTTTATTCTTTTTCCAAATCGGAACCATGCTGTTGACCGTCTGCTCTTCTTGATAGTCTTCGAATTCATTGTCGCTGCCTTCTTTAGGTCTCTGGCCGACGATGTCCATTTTAATGGGGTATCTTATAAAATCGGAATACTTTTTGATGATCGCTTTCAGGCGATACTCGTCCAGATACTCGTCATATCGGTCATCCTCTGTATTCTCTTTTATTTTCAGGATAACCTCCGTGCCCACCGATTCCTTCTCATACGGCTCAATGGTATACCCGTCCGCACCGGTTGACTCCCATTTGTAAGCCCCGTCGCCGCCCAAAGCTTTGCTAATGACAGTGACAACATCCGCTACCATGAATGCCGAATAGAATCCCACGCCGAACTGCCCGATAATCTCGTGCCCGTCCTTCGATTCGTTCTCTTTCTTAAAAGCTAACGATCCGCTCTTGGCTATGACGCCAAGGTTATTCTCGAGCTCTTCCTTAGTCATCCCGATGCCGGTGTCAGAGATCGTTAACGTTCGGTTTGCCTTGTCGGCGTGGACTTTGATGTAGTAGCCCTCTTTGTCAAAAACCAATTGCTGATCGGATAAGGCTTTGTAGTAAATTTTGTCAATCGCATCGCTGGCATTGGATATCAGTTCTCTCAGAAAAATCTCTCTTTGCGTGTAAATGGAGTTGATCATCATTTCTAGCAGTCTTTTGGATTCTGCTTTAAACTCGTGTTTGGTCATGAATGTCTCTCCTTTCAAGTATAGAGGGATGGATGTGTATGTAAGGGGTTAGCACTCTTACATCACGAGTGCCAATCACTTGTTTTATAGCATTCCTGCTTGATTTTGTCAAGAATTTGAAGCTTTTCACTTAAAAATGAATCGCCACTCACATCCATATATGGAAAATCACCGGTTACTTCTATCTATTCCGCTTTATAAAGCCTGGGCGCAAAGCTGCCGACGCACATTTATCAACATTTTATCTACAGCCGCCGAAAATCATAATTTCCTACACAATTAAAAAATGACGCTCAAGGAAAACAATCCTCGGCGCGTCATTTGGTATTAACAACATTACCTCATTCTCACTTCGACTCGCCGATAATGCCCTCGATACGCTCAAGCACTTCCGGAGGCAGCACAATCCCTGAGGCCTTGGCGTTCTCCTCTACCTGCTCCGGACGGCTCGCGCCGACCAAGGCGCTGGCGATGCTCGGCTGGCGCAGGATCCAGGCGAGAGCGAGCTGACCGACAGTGATATCCAGCTCGCCGGCGATGGCCGACAGCCGGCCCACCATCTCGATCTTCTCTGCCGTTATGCCATTGCGCATCCCTTCCAGCTTGGCGGCACGGCTGTCCTGCGGAATATCGGAGACGGACTTATATTTGCCGCTTAGCAGCCCTTGTGCAAGCGGGGAGAAAACCACTTGGCCAATTCCTCTGGACTCTCCCAGCGGAATGACATCCTTCTCGATGTAGCGGTTGAACATATTGTACACCGGCTGATTGACCACAATCCGATCAAGCAAGTATTTGTCCGCGACAGCCAGCGCTTCGGCCATCTGTACAGCGGTCCACTCGCTGACGCCGACGTAGAGGATTTTACCCTGGCGGACCAGGTCGTCGATCGTCCGGAGCGTCTCCTCGATGGGGGTCTCCGGGTCGAAGCGGTGGCAGTAGTAGATGTCGACGTAATCCGTGCCGAGCCGCTTCAGGCTTGCATGGCACTGCTCCATCACGTGCTTGCGCGACAAACCGCGGTCGTTGGGACCGTCGCCCATAGGCCAGAACACTTTAGTCGCCAGCACATAGGAATCGCGCGGATATCGCTTGAGCGCTTCACCTACCACTTTCTCGGCGGCTCCGCGCTCATACACGTTGGCCGTATCGAAAAAGTTGATGCCGAGCTCATACGCCTTGTGAATCGAGTTCACCGCGTTATCCTGCTCCACGTAGCCCCCGTAGGTAAGCCAGCTGCCCAAACTGATTTCGCTGACCTTCAAGCCTGTCTTGCCTAATTTGCGGTATTGCATGTTCTTTACCTCCTAAGTAATGTAGTTGAGGGGAGAAACTTCAAGACCTATCCATCCTTGTGCCGAATCAACCAACTTTACCATTCCCTGGCGGCTTCCATAGAGGAATAGCGGGGCTCATAGCCGAGCAAACGCCGAGCTTTCTCCAATGCTGCATCTGGGCTGTCACGATATAGCCATACACGGAGCGCGCTCTGGCTCAACACTGAACTCTTTCATTATAAAATCAAATCCGATTCCACGTAAGAGCTTACAACAAGCTAACCTAATAACCTAAAGGTAAGTGCTCTCCGCCCTATAACCCAAGTTTTTTTCAATACCCTCAAAATGTCAATATTTCCCCACTTGCAAAGCGAATATTTGTTCGCTATTCTTATTATACTACATACGAACAAACATTCCTATTCGGGGTGATCTTAATGGACCGTGTCATCATGCTTGCCGATTGCCAGAGTTTTTACGCAAGTGTAGAAAAGGCTGCACATCCCGAATACCAGCACCGCCCTGTCGTGGTCGCAGGCGATCCTGCAAGACGTTCCGGAATCATTCTGGCGGCTTGTCCTGTAGCCAAACAATTTGGCGTGACCACGGCGGAGCGGCTGGGAACAGCCATCGCCAAATGTCCGGAACTGATTGTGATAAAGCCAAGAATGCAAACGTACCTTGATGTTTCGTTGCTTTTGACGGAAACCTTGGAGGGCTTTACGGAAATGGTTGAACCTTACAGTATTGACGAACAATTTCTTGATGTAACTCACTCCATTAAATACTTTGGCAGTCCGGAGTATATTGCACACTTGATCCAATCAAAGATTTATTTGCAGACAGGGGTTTGGTCAAGAATAGGAATCAGTTCTACAAAGGTCCTTGCCAAAATGGCCTGCGACAATTTCGCCAAGAAAAAGACGGAAGGCGTGTTCATATTACCCAAGTCCGAAATCGAAACCCATCTGTGGGAGCTTCCCGTTCATAAGATGTTTAGCGTAGCGTCAAGGATGACCGCACATTTTGCACGAATGGGAATTATAACGATCGGCCATCTTGCCAAGACCCCATTACCTGAACTTAAGAAGAAAATGCGGCTTCACTTCGGCAAAAACAGTGATATTAATGCAGAAGTGTATTGGCGTACCGCAAATGGCATTGATGATTCGCCTGTGACGCCGGACACGTATGGCAAGCAGCAAAAGGCTATAGGACACGGCATGACGCTGCCAAGGGATTACGGAAAACGTGAGGAGATAGAAGTGATTTTGCTTGAACTGGCAGAGGAAGTTTGCCGCCGCGCCCGTTCTAAATCATATATGGGACGTGTTGTTACCGCTGGCGCACAAGGAGCCGACTTCGACCGCCCAACGGGCTTTCACAGGCAAACCACACTTTCCGATCCCACAAATATAACTCATGAAGTTTATGAAGCTGCAAAGAATATCTTTTTTACTCATTGGAATGGACTGCCTATAAGAAAGGTCATGGTTACACTGACGGGTATCACCCATGATTCGGAATATCAGCTGACGCTCAACTTGTTCGGAGATCGGGAGAGGACACGGAATTTGGAAAAAACGACAGACAAAATCAAGCGGCGGTATGGAAATACAGCGATTTTACGCGCATCATCACTTCTCGACGCAGGGCAGGCATTTGAACGAAGCGCCAAAATTGGAGGACATTACAAATGAGCAAGAAATTAGAAAAAAATGGGCTGTGGGAATCCAGTCGCATGACACTGCCAGAGCAGCGTGAGGCGTTAATAAAGCGCAGAGAGCCTGCAGAATCTCACAGAGTGCCGACAAAGGAAGAATTGACGCTCATACGGGCTTACGCGATCCTGCCTGCTATCGTCAATGTAGTGGAGAAGAACCTTAAACAGATTGAATTTTCGACGTACTCCTTGAAAAAACTTTACATAAACGCACTCCTTGTGCTGTTAAAGCAGATTCACACAGACTTCCTGGAAGTAAAAAAAGAACTTAGACGACACAATATCAGGATAATCAATGAGGAAATGTTAGATACTGGAATGAAGTATAGGTTTACCTGCAACGGATTTGAGGGCGACTTCACACTGATCCGTGATGTATTGAAAGCTGAAATTAGCGTGAGGCTCGGGAAATACATCGATGGCTTGTTTAATTCGATTAAGGATTCCACGCCTGACGGTTAGCCTCCTGAAATCAGGTATCGAATCTATACTGTTCCAACCATTTGCCTGCAAAATCAACACCTGCATTCATATTAAAGAGTCTGCATTGAGCATTGCCAATTTTACCTAATGTAACGTAACTGGTTTCGTCAAGTGCCTTTCCAATCTGCTCAAAATCCGCATCCGTGTAAGCATAATCCTCAAACCATTTCCAAACTCTTTTATTATTTTCCATTATTGCGGCTCCCATTTTTTTTCTTGGCATCTTTTCATTTAAAGCCTCAGCAAGATGGAAGCTTGTACAAGAATCATAGTTGACACCTAATAAAAGTACTTTTGCATTTAATTCATACAATTTTCCCAAAGGAGAATTCATCCCAAATTGAGGTGCTAGCTGATGATTCTCTGTCACCGTATTTGCATATTTTCCACTGGCAGAAAAGGATACTTGCGGATGGTTCGACCTAACAGATTCCGGTAAGGTCCTAAATAACTCTGCAATGCGTCCCATTCCCCTTGTTGGCGAGAGATCCACATCAAACGCAGGCATGCTTTCATATATCTTTTCTATCCATTCCGTTGGGACTGGAGGGTTACTCCACTCAGCCGGGTCAGAAATTTCTCCGCTGTGTGCAGGCATTACTAAGGTACCGCCTTTGCCTACAGCTTGTTTAAGAGCCATTATTACAGCCTGAACACCTCCACAAACCCAACCCAAGCTTGAAAGAGAAGAATGCACTAACAATATATCCCCATTTCACACGCCAAGTTTTAATAAATCATTATATATAGAATCTACAGTGTTCATGTTTCTTGTTAATTCAACTGTTCTTAGCTCACTCAAAATTCTCATCTCCTTTACTCTGGGTATTTGACGACGGGCCATTTTTCCTTACGCAGTGCGTTCAACAGTTCCGGGCCTACATGTAAGTTTTTCTCTACCAGTTCACGAGGAGTCAGTGCCATCCATTGGTTTAACGACACATCCACAAATCGGTCACTCTTGAATATCTCTAAAAACCATAAGGTTTGGTTACCCGTATTCTGAATATAGTGCCCAGCAGCAAAAGGTACATAACCGACATCACCGGCTCCATAATCAAATGTACCGGCTGTGCCATTGCCCGCAAATACCGTCATTCGCCCCTGTCCGGTGAGGTAATACTGCCACTCGTCGTTATTAGGATGCCAGTGCAGTTCTCTCACATATCGCGCCGCCACCGATAGCGGATTTCCATTCCGCTATTGTGCAAGGTAAAACGGGTTGAACTTGAAATTATAACTATGGATTGAAACCTTACTTCCTTATTAATTTAGGAGAATTATCGTAATCAATATTTCGGCACGAAAACACAACTTCCTCCATTTTCCATATTGCGCTTTCAAAAACTTTAAATATAGACTTGATCATGATGCAACCTAGTCTAAATCCTCCGCCTTTAGGTGACCATAAGGCTGGAAGTGAGAGTAAACATAGTCGGTAATCAAACCCCAGAGCTCCCTTCACGAAGGCATAAATGTGGTTCCCAACCCGCGTATAGCAGTGTACCAGCCGTCGACTCGCATCGTGCAACAATCTTATGCCACGAAGGTGATAAGAATTGATTTTAATGAATTGTTACATTGTCCGCTTGGTATTGCGATGCTACCATAATTATAAACCGACTGGAGGGGAAAAAGATGAGACACTATATAAAATTTGCTTGGAGGCATAGTTCGTGGAAAAGTTAAAAAAATTTTTAGCTTACTACAAACCTTATAAAAAGGTGCTGTTTGCGGATTTGATTTTTGCATCGCTGGCTTCGATGACGGTACTTGCATATCCCATGCTGGTAAATTATATTACGAAAAATGCAATAAGTGATGAGGGAATCGCTGCAGAGTTAATTATAAAAATGGTTGGAATCTTTTTGTTTTTGATGGCTGTTGAGTATGTCAGCAACTTCTATACGGACTATTTTGGGCATGTGATGGGAGCCAAGATGGAGTCCGACATGCGAAACGACCTTTTTCAGCATGTTCAAAAGCTTTCGTTTCAATACCACGACAATGCCAGAACAGGGCAGCTGATGTCGCGTATAACAACAGACTTATTCGATATATCGGAACTTGCCCACCATGGACCGGAAGATACGGTTATATCTTTGGTGAGAATTATCGGTTCGTTCTTTATTTTGCTAAGTATGAATTGGATACTCACTTTGGCTATTTTTTTTATTTTACTTTTCATGCTTCTTTTTGCATATCGGTACAGCATAAAGGTGAAAAACGCCCTTAAAAAGAATAAGGAACGTATAGCGGACATAAACGCGCAAATCGAAGACAGCCTTTCCGGGATTAGAGTTGTCCAATCGTTTGCCAATGAAGAAATCGAAATGGATAAATTTAAAAGCAGTAACCGCCGGTTTTTGGAAAGCAGGAAAAACGGTTACCGGGTTGAGGCATTGTTCTTTAACGGCTTGACCGGCTTCATTTCATTTATTAACATTTCGGTTGTTGTCGCGGGTGCCGTTCTTATAAGTTATAACCGATTGCATCTGACAGAGTTGATTACCTTTTTGTTATATATAAACACTTTGGTGGACCCGGTAAAAAGATTAGTGAACTTTACCCAGAATCTTCAAAACGGGGTGGCCGGATTCGAACGTTTTATGGAAATTATGGCAGTTGAGCCGGACATCACTGATGCAAAAGATGCTGCTGTGTTAGGAAGTGTAAAAGGCAAAGTGGAATTTGTAAATGTAGGGTTCCAGTATGCCAGCGACTCGAATTATGTGTTTAGCAATATAAACATCACGGCAAATCCCGGTGAATATGTAGCGCTTGCAGGTTCATCCGGAGTCGGCAAAACGACACTTTGCAGTCTAATCCCGCGTTTTTATGAAACCAGCGAAGGTGCTATTAAAATTGACGGTACGGATATCAAAACTATAAAGCTAAAGTCATTGCGTCACCATATCGGGATCGTGCAACAAGATGTATATTTGTTTGCGGGTACGATTAAAGAGAACATCTTATATGGGAAGCCTGGAGCTACTGATGAAGAAATTGTAAACGCTGCTAAAAACGCAAATGCCCATGAATTTATAATGGAGCTTCCGGGTGGCTACAATGCCTATATCGGACAGCGGGGTGTAAAGCTTTCGGGCGGTCAGAAGCAACGCATAAGCATCGCACGTGTATTTTTGAAAAACCCTTCTATCCTTATATTTGATGAAGCCACTTCCGCCCTGGACAATGAAAGTGAAAGGGTGGTGCAGGAAAGTTTTGAAAAGTTGGCCAAGAACCGCACTACCTTTGTAATCGCACATAGGCTGTCCACTATCAAAAATGCAGACAGGATTATAGTGCTTTCGCAACAAGGGATTGCAGAGGAAGGTACACACGCAGAGCTTTTGAAAAATAACGGTATTTATGCAAAGTTCTATAAAATGCAGTTGAATCAAGTGATATTATAAGCTTATAGACATAGATACGTCTAATTGCCAAGCCAAAGCCTAAAGACGCTGCGCAAATATTAATTTGTTTAGCGTCTTTAGGCTTTGTCTATTATGTGAGCGGTTTTTCCTTGTTCTACAGGTAGCCGGAACGATTGCAGCGATGGACAATACGATCGGCGTCGTAGGCGCTGCGACAAATCAGGTTTCAGTCATGACGCCGCCGTTTACATGCAGAACCTGCCCGGTTACAAAGGATGAGTCGTCAGATGCCAAGTAAATGTATGTCGGAGCCAGCAAATGGCTGCCCTGCTAAGGATAAACTGGGTACACATTCATTCCTCCCGCTGTTTTGACTGGACAGCCCGCCAATGACTCGATGAATGAAGTCTTAAAGAAACGGATGGGGATGCCGGTTCAGATTTTCCATTTTCAGCGGCTGCTCCTTATAACCAAGTTCCATCGGCACACGCAATACTCTCTCCAAACCCGACAAGCGGGTAAGGTGATGTCCGAACGTCATGGGCAGCATGCCCGGGATTATCACTTTTACGCAATACAATCCATTTCGGATAGTTTCAGGGGTGCTTTGATTTATAACAATTAGGTTCAGGTTCAAACTTTTAAATTTGCGCAAAATATCCTTCAAATCTTCAGTCAGATCTTCATGCGACGGCTTATAGTTGAATTCTTCGCCAAATGTTCGGAGCTGACGATTTGCTTCCAGCAAAAATTGCAAGCGCTCCTCAGCCTCAGGTAAACAGTACAGCGCGGAATGGTCTTCCATTCGGCTTACCAGGGACGAATCATTCAACATTCGGACATACTCTTCCCTGTTTGCCTCCAGCATCTCGTCCAGATATGCCATATTGCCGGCCAACTCGAAAATCGCGCTTTTCGCGGCTTTTACAGGATCCGGATGAGCGCCGGCAGCACAAATGAGATTCGATCCGGTTGTTTTATTGTTTTTTACTGTCGCCCAAATGCTCGGAATCCCGGTTTCCATCGTCATATTAAACAGGAAAACATCATATCCGGCCACCATCTGCAAACGATCAACCATCAGCTGTAATTCTTTGTCCTGGGCGGAATAAGGGTCAAGCCGCGGGATAGACAACTGTGCATACCAGGTCAGCAGGAACGAATCGCGCTCCACCACCTCCAAAATCCCATACAAAATGGCTTCCTCGAGACTTCCTCCCAAGGCGCAGCCATTAGAAGCTTCTTGGACAAAGCTGCCTTCACAGCCCATACTGTAATAAGCAAGCTGATCCGGAACCAGAATTGGACGTTCTTCCAATAAGGAGTAAGCCCATACCCAGTTCATCGGAGCTGCAGGATCAAAGGGTTGGAACGGGAAATCAGGCTGTGCATACTGTTCAGCTGAGTACAGCCCGGCGGTGGCGGGATCCAATGCTTGATGGGCCAGATTCCGGAAACAATCGTGTATTACGCTTCGCTTGCCGCGAGGTAAAATGCCGCAGTATCGCTCCAAACCCTCCAAAATGGCAGAAAGCTCGCTTTCCGTAAAACAATGAGACCGGCCGGCCGTCACCTCATTCCCCATTACAGAGGGCAAATTCATAAGCACGTTGGAAAATGGAGACATCAGGTCCACTCTTTTTCCGTTTAGTAAGCCTGTCCTCTCATCCACATAGTCTCTGGCCAAAACCTTCTTAAGGTCGTCCATCGGTCGGCAGCGGTAAATGTTGGGGCTCACTTTAGGGCTTGTTTGTAGTGTAATTCGGGCATTCTCCGGGGAGTCGTCCGGCAATCGACCGCATACCTCGCAGAGCGGGTCAGGCAAAAACGGATGCAGCGAACTCTTCAGTGTTTTCAAATCAACCAAATAAATCTGATCTTCCGTGTGGACCGGCCTCCCCTGAATAACGCTTGACACCTCTTTCACGATCAAACAGCTCATATGTACAAGTGCCGATCGCGATACCGATTCATTGCGCGGAGCCGCACCAAGCAGCAGGTTCTCCAAAATATGATTTTGGTTGCCGCCCGCCATACGAAGCCTCTTATCCGCACACTGGGAGCAACCCGGAGTACCTGGGTTTACAAGCGGCCCGATAACTCCCTCGTCATAAGAAATAAAGCCGCACAGCCATGTTAAATCCGCATTCCTCAGAGCCTCTGACGCCGTGGCATAAACCGAAGAATCCCACACATCATGGAGGACCAACACCATTTTAGACGTTCCGCTTATTCTACCTGTGAAATCAGATTGACGAATGATCTTGTATTGACCGGGCAATCGTTCACACACTAAATCCGCTAACTGCCCCGCTCCTATGACGGTTATTTCGCAGCTCAAGGGGACTCCCCCTTTCGTATCATCACACCAAAAACCCCTCCCAGCTCTTCTCTTAAAAATGGTTCCACAGCCGATCTGAAGACTGCGAGCCGCCTGTGATTTCGTTTCAAGACCTGCAGAGCCATCTGCAGAAACTCATGCTGTGGATTTTCTTGAATTGCCTCAATGACAAGGTTTAACGGCATCTTTTCTTGCATTTCCAGAGCAGGAAGCTCTACACCTCGCGCCTGCGGGCAGGTAAAATCGTTTTGTGCTTTTATCAGGGCTAACTCCAGCGCACCTCGCAGAGCCATTGTCTTGTTCAAGCCTGCACAACCATACCAACAATCGCCCGTGCCGATCCAGACGACAGGAAAGCCCAGGATCTCGCCCAGCCCGATCTCCGGCCTGCTCTTCATGGTGGTCAGTGCTTGCAAATAATACCGGCTTTGAAGGTCCTCCACTCGGTTAAGTGTGACCGTAAGCGCATCAGAGGCTCGATCAGACATTTGCTTTCTTAACTCTTCAGTCAGACATTTTTGCAGCCCGCGGCAGATGGCCTCTTCTACTGTTTTTCCCGCTCCCATACCTATAAAATCATCCGTCTCGCCAATTGAGCTTCTCGATGCCTGTCCGGACATCAGCATGATCCCGGCCAGCCTTGCCGCATACGCCTCGATTCCTGCCAATCCAGCCTCGATCCTCGCTTCTATATGTGTCATACCTGTACAGATTAATTCCGGAAGCAGCTCCGCCGGTCCCGGCGAAAGCGGGTCAGCTGCCTGTAGGCGGCATTGACAAAGTGGGAGCTGCTTTAGATCCCCCTCATCCCAATGATGAAAAATGCCTGATTCCTTCGATGTCAACCGGCTGAAATAAGAAAATAAGGCTTCCGCCTCACAACCGCCCTGTTTTTGTGCGAGTTCCAGATCTAAGTCATCAACCAATTCAAACTCAATACTTCCGGTCACCAGCGGATGAGGCAAGAATGAATGAAAACTTCCTTCCAACGTCTGCAAATCAAGCAAATAAAACGAATTTTTTAATTGTGACTGTCCTGCTTCCGTCACCGCTTTTAACAGTTCAAACACAATAACATTAGCGAGCATATCTCCTGCTGTGGGAGAAAAGGTAATCTGATCCGCATTTTTAACAAGCGATGAGCGGTGGATGCGCCGCCACAACGATTCACAGCACCCCTCGGTGTCCGGATGTATAAGTGGACCTGCAACTCCTGCCTGCATTAGACAAAGGGCGGGAATAAGCGGTTTTTTTTCCATTTTGCAAGCCGATTGAAGAGCCCGCAGCTCCTCGATATTCCCCTCTTCCGAGACATATAGAATCCATTGAAACGGCTGTACCGCTTGTCTCCATGTATCTTTTTCGTTATTAGAAACAGTGATTTCTTCAATCGAAGCCTCGGAGTCAAACTTCCGCACTTGATCGGTGAGTTCTTTCAAGCCCTGCCGCTCCGTCCGTGAGGAATCTGTAATGCAAACATGAAACTTGCTCAAACCGGATTCGAAAAGCATGGCAGCCAAGGATAACAAAAACCGGCTTGAGCCGACGGCCAACACCTTAGCTTGTCGGTAGGACATCGCCTGCAATGGATTGCGAACATGTTGGGTCGCACTGCGATCAATGCTTCTGGCTGCTTTTGTTCCGGTCTCTTCCTTAGGGGTATTGGAAATGTTATGTATCACGTTCTCCTCCTGTATAAATTTATATAGCTTTATGGACCACTCTAATCTGAATATCTATTCGCCCATAACGGCGATCATGAATGAAAATTCAAAAATGGATGCACTGCTGCAAACAAAATAACCCACTCCTTATAAAGGACCGGGTTAATTTATACTGCTATTTTTTAGTATACCATCATGCGAGTAATAATAACTAAGAGAATGAATAAAACCAGGATAAAAGCAAAGCCGCCGCCATAGCCCGCGCAGCTATATCCAGCACAGCTGTAACCGCCCATATCATTCACCTCCTTCGTGATAATAAATCGATCAATATCCCACTATTGTACGGCTGATAATAACCAAAAGAATAAACAGAACCAGGATAGCTCCAACACTTGAATAACCTGCGCAACTGTAACCGGCACAACTGTAACCGCTCATTTTCATTGCCCCTTCGCTACAAATTAGTTGTAGTACGTTATTACTATATGAAGTTCATCCATCTTCGATTGGACATACGTGGATACCAAGATAATTTGGTTAATATCCCATTCAGTTTATTGACAGCTTCGCACCCGTTAACATCTGGGCAGCATACTACATACCATGAACAAAGAAAATGAGAATGAAGGGTGTTTGCGTATGCCGTCAATTGTCGGGAACTTCAAGATGGTCCATGTCAGCGGGGGCTCCTCCCTTATTATCGGAGATACGCTCCAGATCGTGCCCGACCACTCATCCAAAGAGTTTGCGGGAGCGGGCTCCTTTAACACGGGGGACTTAGTGTACACGAACAATTTTACCAGCGCCACCAATACCACGGACAACGATAACCAGGATTCCACTCTGACCTCCAACGGCAATAAAGGGGTCAACGCCGGAGTAGCCAGCGGGGCAAGCTCAACCGGAGTGGCCTCAGGCGGGGCTGCGGCAGCGCCATGAACTGAACTTTCAAGCGCTGCATTATTTTGTCAATGCAAGGCTGGTAAAATCAGCAAAAGCTTTTATTTTTCATTCCAAAGCCAGTTGAGAAACTTATTTCGATGATCTTTCAGACTTTACAGGCAGATCTGTGCCTATCATCGGATAGGGATGGTCTTTGACTTTGGGAATCGTCTTTTTGATCATTTTCTCAATGTCTTTGAGATATGGCATTTCTTCATTTTCGCAAAAAGAGATCGCGACCCCGCTTAGTCCCGCCCTGCCGGTTCGGCCAATTCGATGAACGTAAGTTTCCGGGATATTCGGGAGATTGAAGTTAATCACATGGGAAAGTTCGTCAATATCAATTCCTCTTGCTGCGATATCCGTCGCTACCAACACGCGCGTTGCGCCGCTTTTGAAATTGTTCAATGCCAGCTGACGGGCATTTTGCGACTTGTTTCCGTGAATGGCCTGGGCGGGAATTTTCGCTTTTGCCAGCCCGCGCACCACGCGGTCCGCACCATGCTTGGTACGGGTAAACACCAATGCCGAAGCAATGGATTTATTTTGCAAAAGGTGGGTCAATAGTTTCTGCTTGTTTTCCTTGTCCACGAAATAAACGGATTGCTCGATCCGATCCACCGTAGAGGACACCGGAGTCACTTCGACTTTCACCGGATTAACCAGCAGCGTGTTAACCAAGTTGGATATTTCCCGCGGCATGGTGGCCGAGAAGAAAAGCGTTTGTCTTTTGCCGGGCATTTTGGCGATGATTTTCTTCACGTCGTTGATAAATCCCATGTCCAGCATTCTGTCGGCTTCATCCAACACCAGGATTCCGACATGTTGCAAATCGATATGCTTTTGGTTCATCAAATCGATGAGTCTGCCCGGGGTCGCAATGACAATATCCGCGCCTCGATCAAGCGCTTGCTCCTGCGGTTTCTGTGAAACGCCCCCTACGATGACAATGGATCGCAAATTCGTGTATTGACCGTACGCCTGGATGTTATCGTAAATCTGAATCGCAAGTTCTCTGGTCGGTGTTAAAATCAATGAGCGAACCCGTCGCTCCGTATTCGGTTTCCTTGGCTGTTCGCTTAACAGCTGGATAATCGGTAATGCAAAGGCAGCCGTCTTCCCCGTTCCCGTTTGAGCAACGCCAAACAAGTCCCTGCCGGCCAATATTGCGGGGATCGCCTGCTCTTGTACGGGTGTCGGCGTCGTATACCGCTCCTTGCTGAGCGCTTTTAAAATCGCGGGGGTAAGCTTCAAATCATTAAATGTCATTTTGTCTCCTTTATTGTAAGAACAGCTATTTTTTTACCATTACTTGTGGCGTCTCTATAAACCGTTCCTCTATGTCATGATGCATAAGGATACCACAAGTATCGGCCAAAAAGAAGCCAGGCTTTATCCGCTCCGTTCAAATGCAGTTTAATCAAGTGATATTATAAGCTTATAGACATAGATCCGTCTAATTGCCAAGATAAAGCCAAAAGACGCTAAGCAAATATTTCTTTGTTTAGCGTCTTTTGACATTTTACTTAACTGTTCGCTTCCCGCTAGCTGTGCAGGCCCCCTTCCAAACGGGGACGCTGATGATAGCGGCCGATCGGGATTTGGATCAGACTGGTTTTTCCTTGCTCAGTCAATTTGTAAATCTCATCACAAAAACCCGGATTAAATCCGAGCAGCGGCCGCCCTCCCATTCCGATCGCGGACGCCGCTAACAGCAAGCGTTGAACAAGCATGCCCGCCTCCATCTGCTGAATACGGTATCCTCGGTACCCTAATGCCGATTTGAGGTAGTCCTTGTCACCAGCCACATGCAGGCAGAGCGGTACCTGGAACAGATTGACATTGCCCAGGGACATTCCCTGCTGCAGCCGCAGCCGATGATCCCCGGGAAGGACTCGACGCAACATATGAGCAGATCTGTCATAGCGATAAGCACCGTCCGGAATGCCTTCGACGTTATACAAACAGCAGTACAAGGACATACGGGAGACAGTCTCCTCATGGGGTCCCTTCAAATCATTGTGATATGAGAAGGAAGTCGTCGCCTCTTGTAACAGAGCGGCCGCTTCCGACTGTTTCACCTTGCTCAATACGAAATCCGACTCTGGCGAATATCGTTTTCGGCAAATCGACGCCAGATCATACGACATCCGCTCCACGCGGGGCATATATACCGCCTCTATCCCGCTGTCAACGTGCTTCACCAGCCCGACGTGCCGAAATGATCCTGTTGAACCCAGCATGGACGCTTCGTTCATCCCGGTCAGCATCGGGTACTCCTTGACTTTTTGCGACCGCACGTAGTGTTCATGCCGAACGACCGGCAGTTGCCGGCACAAATCAGCCGCAGAGACATCCCCTTCTCCGCAAATCCCATTATGAAACCAGGATATGGCGGGCTCCACCGAAAGCGGAATCACCGCATACACACTCTCCTCCCGGTCGGATAGCCCAAGCAGATGGTTGACCGCCCGATCAAGAAACTGGAAATTCACACCTGCTTCGTAACCGAACCGTTTCGTCACTTCAAGTAATTGCCCGATCAACACGCCAGTATCCAGCCCTTGAAGACGATAGGCAAAGTTACTGTACTTATAAAAATTTTTCCAAAACATAATCGAAACAAAAACGGCGCCAAAGCAAGCCGACACATCGCATCGGTTGCCAAGAGCCCGGGCCAGATAGGAATCAAAATCTCCTTCACGAAGCAATACCAACCGATGGTGCGCCGCATCATAATGGTAAACTCCGACAGGAACATCCGTTATCTTCAGATATACATATAGTTCGTTCGGATATAACCCGCCGCCGGATGGGACGAAACGCCGATACATCTGTACCGGGCCCGTCGATTGGTTTATGGAATTCGCCGCGTGGTATTGGCTCAATTGGGTGAGGCCATAGACATGCCAAAGAAAATGACCGATGGTTGTCAGATCGGGATTGGCGGACGATTGTCCACCAAGCGACAGCGGTACTTCAGAGGATAAAGGAAAGACAGGTAATCTGCGATAGAGCTTATATGTCAGCGGTGCGTCCTCCCAATCAATCTCCCAATCCGGCGGTCTGGTCTCGTAGGTATCCTCATGGAGATTGCGCAGGAATTTCTCCAGACTCATCCTATTCCCTCCTCAGGCGGTTTTATGGGAACGGATGCGGATGTGGATTGAGCTGTTCCGGAAGCAGCGGCTGCTTCCCATATCCAAGCAGCGCCGGTACCTTCAACACCCTCTCCAGCCCTGTCACACGGGTGAGATGATGACCGAACGTCATCGGCAGCATCCCTGGAATCAGCACCTTCACACAGTATAATTCGTTTCGTTTCAATTCCGGAGCTGTCTGATCCACTACAATCACATCCAGGTTCAACCTGCGGAACGCCAAAAGGACGTCCTTCAGGTCATCGCTCAGGTCCGGATGAGCCGGTGTCCTGTTGAACTCCTCCTGAAACGTCCGCAGAGGGCGGTTTTCCTCCAGAAGAAACTGCAGCCGCTCCTCTGCTTGCGGCAAGCTGTACAGCATCGAATGGTCCTCCATCCCGCGCACCAGCAACGGGTCGTGATACATTTGCACATACCGCTCCCGGTTCGCATCGAACTTCTCGTCAAGGGTCAGCATCATCCCCGATAATTCATGAACTGCACTTTTCGCCGCCCGCACCGGATCCGGATGTGCTCCGGCCGCGCAAATCAGGTTTACTCCATTTGGTTTCGTGTTTTTTGCCAATGCCCAAACGCTTGGAACTCCGTTCTCCATAGTCGAGTTATACAAATGCAAATCAAATCCCGCCACCGACTGCAATCGGTTGACCATCAGCTCCAGCTCCAGATCGCCCGCGGAACAAAGATCAAGCCGCGGGAGCGGCAGCTGCGCGTACCAAGTCAACAGGAATGAATCCCGCTCGACCACTTCCATAATGCCGTAGAAAATGGCTTCCTCCAAGCTTCCTCCGAGTGCGCATCCGTTGGACGTTTCATAGACAAATCCTTGTCCGCAGCTCGAACTGTAATAGGCGAGCTGTTGCGGAACCAGAATCGGACTTTGCCACAAAAACGAGTAGCCCCAAACCCAATCGATAAGGTCGTCAGGATTAAATGGCCTGAATGGAAAATTAGGCCGTTCATACTGTTCCTTCGCATACAAACCTACCGTGACAGGATTAAGAGCATGATCCGCCAGATTGCGGTAACTGTCTCTGATCATCGTCCTTTTGCCGCGGGGCGCCATACCGCAGTACCGCTCCAACCCCTCCATAATGGCGGTCAGCTCGCTTTCCGCATAGGAATGCGTTCGGCCTGCCGTCGTCTCATCTTGGTGAAACATCGGAAGATTCACACTCACATCGGCAAAAGGCGACACGAGATCAACCATTTTGCCATTCAAGAAACCGGTCTTATAATCCAGATAATCTTCGACCAGAAAGTCCTTCAGCTCCACCAACGAACGGCAGCGGTAGCTTTTCTCGCTGATCTTAGGACTTGGCTGCAGTGAAATAAGGGCCGATGCCGGCGTGTCATCAGGCAAACGGCCGCAAACCGGACATAGCGGGTCCGGCAGAAAGAAGTGGCTTGTGCACTGCAGAGTTTTCATGCATATGAAAAACATCCGTTCTTCCGAACGGGACCGGCTGCCCTGAAGCACCTTCTGCGACTCCGTCACGAGCAGGAATGCCATCTGTAATAGTCCGGTGCGCGATGCCCACGCGTCACACGGGATTCCCCCGGCCTCCGCCAGACGCTGCTGCAGCATCCAACTCTCCTTGCGGTCACGTCCCGCCAAGAGACGCCGATTGTCTGCACATTGTGTACACCCGGGCAAACCTGGGCGAATCAGCGGACCGACCACACCCTCGCCGAATGCGACAAAGCCTCTCAGCCATGGGATGCCTGCTGTCCGGAGCACTTCTTCCGCCTCCCGATGAACGGAAGGATGCCATGCATCGTGCAGCACCAAGGCGAAATCCGTTCCTTCCGGTACTCCTGCCTTAAAATCGTTCAGACGTACAACCCGGCAAAAGGCGGACATCTCTCCGCATACAAGGTCCGCTAACTCGCCTTCTCCGATAATGGCCACCACTGTGTTCACCGGGACTCCTCCTCTCGCAGCAACACGCCAAACACTCCATCGAGCCCCTCTTTCAAAAAAGGCTCCACTGCCAGATCCACAACGAAGAGTTGCTTGCCGTTCTTGTGCAAGATCTGCAGGGCCTCTTGCAAAACCCCCGGTTGATCTGTTCCTCCACTTGAGGGGATCACAAGGTGAACCGCGACTTCTTTTCCAAGTTGCACGGACGAGGCTTCCAGCACTTGAGCCGAGCGGCATACGGAATTATTCTGCTCCTTATGCAATGCAGCCTTAAGCACCTTCTGCAACGCCATTGTCCTATTCAAGCCGGCACTGCCATACCAGTTATCACCTGTACCGACCCATACTACGGGGAACCCCGACACTTCCTCTCCCAAGCCGATCATCGGAGCTCCCTTCATAGCGGTCAAAGCCTGTAAATAAAACCGGCATCGTTCATCTTCCACCTTACTTAACTGCACCCGGATGACAGGTTGCTTCCGAGCCTTCTGTTGCGCGGCCAGCTGCTCGGCCAAATTTGCTTGTAATCCGCGTATAACGCCTTCCGCAGCCGTTTCCCCTGCTCCGATTCCGACAATTTCTTTCGTCTGTATAAGCACACCGGCCAATCGTGACACATACGCTTCAATCCCGGACAGTCCCGCTTCCCGCCGCGCTTCCTCGTGCGTCAGACCTGTACAGACCAGGTCCGGCAGCAACCCTGCAGGTCCCTCCGACAACGGATCAACCGCCTGAACACGGCACTGGGAGAGGGGAAGCTGTCTCAAGTCCCCCTCTTCCCAAATATGGAGAATCCCCGTTTGTGCCGAAGTCAATCGGTCAAAATAAAGCATCAAACGGTTCGATGCACTTTTGTCCGGGCTCACATCAAGCCGCAGATTCGATACTGGAACCCTTTGGGCTGCCGCACATCCGTGTATCAAAGGATGCGGCATGAACGGATGCCAGCTTCCTTCCAACGTTTCCAGATCAAGCAGAAAGAACGAATTTCTTAACTCCGATGCTCCGGTAACCGTTTTAAACAGCTCGAACACGATTACATTCGCCAGCATCGCTCCCGCTGTGGACGTGAAGACATGCAGCTGCGGGTCCTTATAAACAGCTGACTGGTGTATGCGGCGCCATGCCGATTCCCAGCATCCATCAGACTCCGGATGTACGACCGGACCCGCCATTCCTGTCTGATGCAGGCACGTTGCCGGCAAGAAAACCTTCTTTTCCGCTTTGCAAACCGCATGGAGAAGCCTCAGCTCCTCGACATCCCCTTCTTGAGATACGTACAGAATCGATTGGAACGGCTGCACTACGTCTCGCCAACCGCTTGCTCCTTCTTTCCGCGCGGTGATCTCCTCAAGAAACACCTCTTGATCCGTTCGACGGGCTTGTTCCGCCAATTCCGTCAGCCGCTGCCGATTTGTCGGCGCAGAATCCGTTATCCACATGTGGATCTTAGGCAGTCCGGACTCAATTAAAGCAGAAACCAACGCAACGAAAAACGGACCGGACCCGATCGCTAATACGTTAGCTTGTCGATAACACTGAAACCGGTATGCGCCAGAATCGCCGAAGCTGTCTAAAAAGGCTATTTGTGCAGCGTACTTTTGGATAATCCCATTTGTCAATTGATGCGGGCGATCTTGACTCACATCCCGAACAAAGCCTTTTTGGTGCAGCACGTGCGCGATTTCATACACCTGATTCCGGTGTGGGTTCGATAATCCGTCAGTCAAATCCGCCAATGTGTATTCCCCATTGAACATGGGGATTAGTTTTTCAATCCACCGGTCCATCATCTCGCCTTCCATACGGAACGTGCCTACGTTATTCCGGAAATAGACACCGTCGTTCGGAAATGGGAGAAAAAATGTGTCCCCCTTTACTTTCAGACGCGCAGCAGGGGTCAAATTTGTCATTTCACTCCTCCAAACTCTTGCAGATTGACAATATGTGACATCCATTCTTCATTATCATATGTACGTCTATTCGTCCCTCATGCCTTGCATGTAATTATTGAGAAAAGCCCCTGACAACCGTAGCTGTACAAGGGCGAACGCTTCTCGCAAGCCGATGCGGTTTCTCTAAGAAACTGGAAAACGGCGAGATTAACTTAAGTGATGATGCTAAAAACCGCCGCAGTGATGATGGCAAAACCCACCGCAATGATGATGGCAAAAAAAACTGCAGTGATGATGGCAAAAACCGCCGAAAAAACCGCTGCAAAAACCGCCGAAACCGCCACAAAAGCCACCAAAACCGCCAAAGCCGCCAAAGCCAACGCATAGCCGTGAAGGGTCCGCCGTATTCAGGCCAATCGGAAACTGACCCGCCGCGTACTGTCTTTGTTGATTCCAGGGCGTCATCTCACCCGCCTGAACCTGGGAAACGCTCAACTGTTGAAGTTCATTTTGGAAATCATTCAATGTAAAAACCTCCATTATTTTTTTGGTAATGGTATTGGCATGAAGGAAAGGTTGAACTGTATTGAACATGATTCAATGTATGGTGCGGAATCCGCACTTGTTACTAAGGCAAACGCCTATTTTTTGGGCCTTTGTACCAGAGAATTACGAGAGGTTGTGTCGCCGGAGCCTTAAAGAAACGGATGAGGATGCGGATTCAGCCCAGTTCATTCTTGCGAATGCCCTCCTCCAAGAATGTGCTTGCCCGGCCCGATATAACCTTCCAATATCCCTCAACCAAATAAACACTTATCTCTTCTACATCGACAAAAATGGTAACAATCCGACAATGCAATACGACAATCTTTATTCTAAAGTAATCTTATAATGGAGATAGTCTACATCTCTATTGAGACGTATGGGAGGATGAATCGGAAATGGATGATCACTTTCTAAAAAGATTACACTCACTTAGTCGTCGCGATGAATTGAGATCGAAATTGCTGATTGCCGGTGTTAAGCGTAAACTGCAAGAAAATAAGGAAAAGACGCTCATTAATAAATTCTTTAAAAAAAGCAAAAAGAAAACGATGACAGCAAAAGGCTGGATTGAATGAAGGGACTTTCGAGAATCTAATTCAGTTAAGGCATATCTTCGTAGCTCATCTATCCCCTTCTCATCGAGCTCAGCCCAAATCGACGCCTTAAAAGCAATAGTCTGTGTTTCATTGTTCAATTCAAGAATCGATGATAATGCATCGATTGGCGTTTTAAGCAGCGACCTTGTGCGGCCAATCGTAAAATCGCCCTAGCTGAAGGCTGCTCCATTGGGTGGAGAATCTACTTTTCTTCCTATCCCGTTGCTATGTTGATAATATGCTAAAAACCGTTCAGCAACTTTGTTGAACGGTACGTCTTGATTATGTGACTCGAGATACTCATCGATCATAGATAGAATAAGAACCATTTTATAAGACTTTTGTTTGTTCTGAAAAATCTTCAGATTAACCTCGACATCGCTTAGTAACGGTGCAGGTTGTTCTGTTTTCATTCGGATTATTTTTCTTTGAATAAATTCGGAAACTTCTACATCATAAACAATAAGCTCGTCAGAATTAATCCTTCTGAGCTCAGGATCAACACTAAATCTACACTTCATAGTAAAAGAAATCATGGAAATGTACTTTACATTTTTATAACCAGTTATTATTGTGTACACCTGATTCCACTCCCGCGAAATGCCTCGGGTGACCAAGGGTCGGCTAATGCCGTCCCGATGCGTGAATACGGTGTAATACGATGCCGGGGCTTCTTGAGAAGCCAACAAAATTTCTTTATTGTAATTGTTTTTCCATTGTAATGTATGAATGCTTTCTTAACGGGTAGCGTACTTCTCCTATTTCTTTATATCCATTTCGTGTGTATAGTGCTTTAGCTGTTTCATTAATTTTATATACATCAATTCGTACACTTGTATATCCCTTTTGGATTGCCAAATTCTCTATGTACTGTAATAAAAGCTTGCCTAAACCTTTACCTTGATGGTCCGGATCAACTGCAAGACGATGAATACAGCATGGTTTTCCTTCTTTATCGCTCCAGTTTAATGTTTGATATTGCTGGCTTTGTATATCATCGAGCGTAACTACGGCTATTAATTCATTTCCATCTGTAATTCCATGCATGGTTCCATTCTTTATGTCAGCCTTATAATTAGATCGATTTGGATAAATCCATTTCCACTGATCATTATTCTGCTTCTTTAAATCTATTTTAATTTTTTTGAAAATTTTCAATACAGATGGTAAGTTATCCGATAGAACCAGTTGAATGTTCATTATTGAAATTGCTCCTTTTGATTTTATAGGTTTCCCTGGTTTCGTATAACATCATATTTACGAACTCCGTAAATTCCCCACACTTCAGATATTCGTTAAGTGCTTAAATTTTCCTGCATGCTTTGTTTCGCCACCCTTTTACATCACACCCTATGTCTTTCGGGTTCCGCCGAATTTTTTTTCGAACTCGCTAATCTGCTTGTTTATCCATTCGAGTTCTTGCTCTGCGGTACGGCTTCTCGATCAAAATCGGTTCGCAATGCAACACGAGTACAGGGTACTTTAGCCAATCGCTCCGTAACCGCAACATTATGGGGAACGGCGCTGAGCGGCGAAGGCTTGTATGACGAATCAAGCCGGCACGCCGGCCTGGATCCCGCTCATTACGGAAGGATGACCGAAATCGACCCGTTTGATGCCGCTTCAAACCGCGCAAGCATACGGCGCTCGGCCGTTTTCACCATGCGGGTGCCGTTATGAAGCTGTCAGACACTGGCAAGCTTGTCATCTATATGGGGGACTCGAGCGGCGGATGCCTCTTCAAATTCGTCAGCAGCGGCACTTTCGACGCCGCCAAAGGACGCTACAATTCGGAGCTGCTCACGGAGGGAGCATTGTATGCGGCGCATTTAGCAGACGGTACCTGTATTCCGCTTAAGATGGAAGCTGTTGGGAAACAATTGAAGCGTTCCGACTTCGTCCTTCCGCGCTTAATAGGGTACAGTCAAGAGCAGCTGCTTTCGCTGCTGCAAGAGGAGGCAGATACATATGTATATGCGACGGAGGCCGCTCTCATCCTGGGGGCAACGCCTCTTGACCGTCAAGGGGATATCGCTATCCGACCTGCCGATAATGCTCCCTACGTCTCGTTTATCCACAACGACGCGCAAGGAAATGTGTATGGCAAGTGATTCGCATCGAAGAACTAAGCGGCGCGGCCGGAGATCGCTTCGAAATGGATATCATTGTAACAGGCGGCCGTCCAAGCGGATTCAGATCACCGCGGGACCTCACCTTCGACAACTCCGGGCAGCTCTGGATCGCAAGCGACATCGCTCCGGACAAACTGCATTCGGGAACGTATCAATCGTTCGGAAACAACGGCCTGTACGTGATCGCCACAAAGACGAAAAGTTCCGAGCTCTCGATCACACAGTTTGCATCAGCCCCAACAGGGGCGGCCTTCGCAGGTCCCGCTTTCGTTCCGAACGAACATACGATGTTTGTTTCTGTCCAGCACCCGGGTGGCGAATATTCATCCGATTCCCAATCGTCGACCCTATGGCCAAACCGATTGGGCGATAGCATTCCACGTACTGCTATCGTTGCTATTCACGGTCAATAATCGAATTAACAGTTGAAGCCAAATGAGGAATTTTTCCACGGGTGTCGACCGTTCATAAACTGATCTCCCGTCATTTAAATTGGATGGCTAAAATGAGGGTCACCAACAAAAATAAAAGGATTTACTCTCATCTATTCCAGTCCCGCTTCTTCTGATGCAATTCTTGCTAGGGCCGACCAATCTTAGTGGATTGAAGCGAGGAAGGAACTATTGCGTAAAGAAAAGGAATTCACGAAACTGCGGGATGAACTCACACAGCAGAGACGTGACCTCCCGTGGGAAGCCGTCAGCAAATCATACACATTCGACGGACCAAACGGTAAGATGTCACTGTCTGATTTATTTGCAGGCAGAAGTCAATTAATTGTGTACCATTTCATGTTCAATCCTAATTGGGATCAAGGATGCAAACATTGTTCCTTTTGGGCAGATCACTATAGTGGGATGATCCCACACTTAAATCACCGTGATGTGACTTTCGTATGTATTTCGCGTGCATCATTGGAAAAACTGGAAGCGTTCAAAAATCGAATGGGCTGGACATTTCCTTGGTATTCTTCGGGAAATACGGATTTTAATTATGATTTCCAAGCTTCATTTACGGATGAAGAAGTAGAGAAGAAGGAAGCATTTTACAACTATATGCTTCAGAATCCAATGACTACAGATAGAGAAGGCGTAAGCGTCTTCTATAAGGATGAAGAAGGAGATATTTTTCATACATACTCGACATACGCTAGGGGCATTGACATGGTGAACATCACGTACCAGTTTCTCGACTTAGTACCGAAGGGGCGGCAAGACGATCGTGGACTGCGGCATCATGACCAATACGTTGCAAAATATAAGCGTTACACGGGATGCTGACTGAACTAAAACCAGCTAATAGTTTGTCAACATTTTTCTCTTAAATTTAGTTTGAGATGGAAGTATACTGAAAAATAGGCACACTAAATAATCCTCCCTCAGCATACTGGAAGGTTTTACATCCGAACGATAAATTTGGTAACTAAGCTATGTCGACAAAGCTTTCTTTCTTCACTAATAGGGCATAAATCCAGTGAAGGAGCTTGTTAACACAGGCGATGAGGGCAGCGCGATAAGGCTTGCCTTCTTCGCGTTTCTTGTCGTAAAACTGACGTAATTTTTTAGATCCTGTCTTCTTCAAACCGCACAGTACGGCGAGATATAAGGCGTGACGAAGCTTCTTAGACCCACGTTTCGTAATGCGATTGGTTGTCGCTGTGAACTTACCTGAAGAATAAACACTAGGATCAATTCCTGCGAAAGCAACCAACTTTTTTGCATGATTAAACCGATGGATTGCCCCGATCTCAGACAGAATCGTTGCAGCGATTTTGCTACCTATACCGGGAATCGATTGGATAATCTCATAAGCTTCAACTTCTTTAGCAAGGGCATCGATCTGGCTTTGCAGGTGGGAAAGATGCTCTTGGTACTGAAAGAGTAGATCGATGTATAACGCTAGGCTTATAAGATGGCTCGTATAGTTTACTTTCTGAAAAGGATTGTTTGTTGCGGCGGCCACGATATGGCTTGCTTTGTCAGTAGCCCAGCGCTCAGAACGGCTGGGGCAGAGGCAGGCAATTACATATGCAATGCTAGATTCACCGGCTGCTTGAAAAGCCTCAGGGGTCGTAAACTGTTTTAGAAGCTGTAATGAAACTCTCGAATAGAGATCACCGAAAATACCTCTGTAATCCGGGAAGACCTGATCTAAGACTGCTTGGAACTGCAGTTTAACCTGTACATACATTTGCGTTAGAGAGTTAAACTGACGTGTCAGGTGTCTAAGATTCAGTAGCTGAACTCCGCGTTGTTTATGGTCTTCAAATTCCTCTTTGTAGTACAATTCGCATAGCCGAAAGGCATCGACTGCATCTGTTTTTACTTTGCATAGACTTGATTTCTTAGCTTGATGAGAAATGAGTGGGTTTACAACTAAAGACAGGATACCGTGTTCCTCTAGGAACTGAATAACGGCCTGATGATAGTGCCCCGTCGACTCCAAGATGACAGCTGGGGTTTTCCCAGTCCTATCTTGTACGTTTGTAATGATGCCTAAAAGCTGGCTAAGACCTTCTTGGTTATGCTGAAAACAAAACGAATGCCCGAAGGGTTTGCCCTTGTCTAAGAAGACTTGTCCATCACTTTTTCCTTTTGAAATATCTAGGCCAATGACTGGATTCATAAAACACTCTCCCTTATAAAATTGCCGGTACCCCTAAGCACTGCTCGTAGTTCCACAACATCGCTTGTTATGCGAGATCTATTCGTCTCAACCAGCTTAAACATGGTTTCTACAAGTAGGGGGCGATCAGTTTTAGCGACGGGTTACAGACCCAGGGGAACGACCGATCTGCCCCGGCTACCGAGAAATACACCACTAAAATGAAAAGAGGTCAACCAGTAAAAACTGGCTGACCTCATAATACGACGGAGAACGATAGTTCAGAATTAACCGCGTAATGATAGGGCGGTTTTTCTTTTGGTCAGATATCAACAATCAAGGATAACAGAGCCAACTAAAAAAGACGGTCAGCTCTCGCGGATTAGTCCGCCCGCTGCCGTCTTTTCTATGCGCATGGTCAATAAAAGCTATCGTTTTTCTGGCTGTGACTGCTCTTTTTCTTTTTGCTGTCTGAGCTCAGCTTTTCGTTTAAACTCCGGCTCTTGTATAAGCCTTGCCACAAGCACATGTAGTTTATGGATCGCTTCTGGTGAAGGCTTATTTAATTCGATCAGTCAATTTATTCACCTCGCCGCTTATAGCCTTTACATTAAGGGTAGGCTAATTAGAGGAAATGAATACATGCTATCCCATGCTTAAAGAAACGGAGATTCGTGTGACCACAAGAAAAAAGCTCTTAAGGGCGGAAGAGCTGCCCGATATTCTAACTCCGCAACACGTTGCTGACTACCTCGGGATCTCCCGCCGGCGTGTTTATGAGTATTGTCAGATGACCGAAGCTGCGGGAGGACTGCCGAGCTTCACGATCGGCGCCTCCCGCAAAATAAAAAAGACGCTCTTCTCCAATGGATAGCGTTGCAAGAACAAAAGGCAAGACGGCCAGCTGTCCGGGATTAGTCCGCCGCTCCGGGGTCGATGCCTAGCTATCTGAATTTGTAAGCACCAAATCGTTAATCACTTGCCTTAAATGGGATCCTTATGAGGAACGACTTAATCACTATATTAATCACAATAATTCTCTCTCTCCTCCAGTGAGCTTAGTATGAGAAAAGTCTGCCTGTTCGGTTATAATACGAACAGGAGGTTATGCTTTATGCTGAATGATATTGAGCGGAAGATGTTACGTGTGATTGCCAATTTCTCAGCTGGGCGCCGGCGAATGCCAACGATAAAAGAACTCTGCGTGAAGACGGGCCGCAGCCGGTCCGGAGTGATTTCCGTTCTGGCCATCTTAGCTCATCATGGTTTCATTGAATGGAGTAAAGAGCGGCCAGAAGAGATGGAGCTGCTGTTAGCATGGGAGCCGGGGCAAAAGAAAACCACAGCCAAAATAAACCTGCCATATGGCCGCCGCTGAACTGGAGTTAAGTAATATTGCAACAGAGGAGGCTAATTCATGAGTTTGGCGGAAGACTTTTTTAGTAAACTGGAGAAGTGTGAGCCCACGATGCGACAAAGCCTGCAAACCATCCAGCAAGTAACCAGCAGGGATAAGACCCATACTGCTGTTTGGGCTGCAGGTTGTCTTTCAAAAATAATAGGCATCATTGATAGCGTGGATGACGTCGAGCGTTTGATTTCAGTGGCAAAGTCACAAAACCCAAATTTGGATCATGTGCTTGCGATGAATAAAGCATCGTGCACTTACGATAATCTTCTTAGTTTGATGTCGGAGGACAAGAACATACATCGTTATAGGACAAGAACTTGCATTGTTAAATGAAATTCTGATTCTGCTTGGATGTAGAATTAAAAATCAAATGACAAGAAATATTACCGATTCAAATTTGTGATAATATTTTTTATCAGTTTATCATGGATATTTAATTTTATGTCCCACTGTTGACCACCGTAAAGCGATTTACACATTTTCTTAATGAAGTCCTTCTGGATTTTCATATCTATTCAATACACTGGGATACGTCGTATTGTAGGTATTGTTGTTTAACCCATTTAAAAAACTGTTTTATAGCGGAAACGATGCGCGCTCTTGCAGTCGGGGATAGACATGCTTTGAGGGTTGCTGCTATCGACCGGCGCTTTCTGTTAATTCTTACTTTCTCCATAAGTTCTTCTGTTTTCTCAAAGTTTTGCAGTGTTTTCTTCATAACCGTCAGTGGCTTGAGCGAAAAAATGCCGAAGCAACCCAAAACTTGTCCGATTGATCATATACTTTGATCAATACATGACTTCAACCGTGCTTCCACATCTTCAGCTATTGTCTGCAGCGCTTCTCCTCCTACCATTCCGATCAATGACGTAGGTTTGGGCATGCCGATTTTTACCGCCTGGCCTTTTTCATAAATAACGATCTTGCAAGGCAAGAAGTACCCAACGATTCGATTCTCACTTAGAACCCGATTTGCTTCAACCGGATTACACACTTCCAGAATGTGATATTTTTCTTCGAAGCCTAACCCCTTCTCCTGCAATTTCGCCTGCAAGTCCAGGTGCCAAAGAACACCAAATCCCTCCTTCTTTAAATTCTGTTCCAACGAGGCTATGGCTTCATTCACTGGCTTATGCGTCCCTACCGTATAATGGAACATAGGAGTTCATCTGCCTTTCCTAAATTTTTTTGTTTTCATTCTTAAACGTTTATACTATAATTCTTAGTAAATACATCGGATTTGGAGGTTTATCTTATGCCGATATTTCATAAATGGTTTCACGAGTTGTGCCCAGTGTGCAATTCTGCTCTGACCGCTGAAAAATCTAAAGTGTTGATTGGCCATGTCGTGAAAGCCTGCCCCCATGGGCATTACAAAAAAGAATTCTTACCGGCTCTCGAAGGTTATGTGGAGCATTACTCGATAAAAACTGGTACCAGATAAGTTTATGTAACCCCAATATTTTTATGTAAAACAATCATTAGCGATTATCCGCTAATGATTGCACTTTGCTTAACTTTTAATCTCGTCGTCTGACTGACAGCTTTCACAATAATTTTTTCACGGCTTTAAGTGCGGCCTCCGGACTCTACATATGCAAAAAAATCATTAGCGTTTAACCGCTAATGATTTTTCACTATATTTAGCCAGTTTTCCTTGCCAAGATGAGATGCCGCCCTGCAAATGAGTTAATTCGGGGATCCCGCATTTCTTAAGAGTCTTAGCAGCTTGTTTACTTCGCATTCCACTTCGGCAATACAAGTAAACTTTCTTGTCCTTTGGAATTTCGCCCACCCTATTTTTAAGCTGGGATAGCGGGATATTCACTGCTCCAGGGATGTAACCTTGCTTCAGCTCAACAGGCTCCCGAACATCGATCAGCATTTGGTTTTTGTTACTTTCAAGCTCCTTCTGAAATTCATTCGCATTTAAGGTTTTAAGCCCGTTGACACCTACCAACCTCGAATAAGTAAACCAAATCAGTAAAGCGCCGATAACTATATCAATAATGAGTTTGTTATCCATAACAAAACCCCTCGTTCTCTTTATTTAACGACTTTTTACCAGTAAATCAACGGCCTGGCGCACCAATTTGCTGCTGTCTCGACCGGCTTCCTGTTCCTCAATGATGCATTGCTCCAAGTTGACTGCAACAATGTAAGCCATAGCCTTATCTGCCGCGCTTCTAATCGCGGATAGTTGGCTTACCACATCCTTGCAATCCTGTTCCTCCTCCATCATCTTCAAAACGCCGCGAATTTGGCCTTCGATGCGTCGTAATCGCTTTTTCACATCATCATCATATTTCAATTGAATCCTTCCTTTCGTTGATACCTGTGTAGGTATATTATTACCGAAATAATGGACAAACACAATCACAACAGAAAGGAAGGCCGTTATCAGATGAACAGATTGACCTTTGCATCTGAAGCATCACCCAAATAAGCGGCTACGCCCGCATATTCGATGCCGTCGAGCAATTCCTCCTGCTGCAGTCCAAGCAGGTCCATTGTCATTGTGCAGGCTACCAGTTTAACTCCCTGCTCTTGTGCTAATTCAATGAGCTGCGGCAAACTGAGAGCATTATGCTTTTTCATCACATGCTTGATCATTTTCGGCCCAATTCCACCGAAGTTCATTTTAGATAAGCCCATGCGGCTAGCTCCCCTCGGCATCATTTTTCCAAACATTTTCTCTAGGAAGCCTTTTTTGAGCTGCATTGGCTCATCTTTACGAAGAGCATTGAGTCCCCAAAACGTACAAAAGATCGTTACATCGTGATCATAAGCGGCTGCACCGTTTGCTATAATAAAAGCTGCGATCGCTTTATCCATATCTCCGCTGAACAGTACAATAGTAGTTTTTTCTTTGTTTTCGGCCATAAAATCCATCCTCTCACTTTTTACATATACATGTATGGATATAAATTAATTTAAAAAAGTTAAATGAACATTGTTTTCATTTATAATCCGCCATAGTTTTGATGACTATCCTTGAACTGATGATAAGCCGACATCCCATTCTCTAAAAAAGTTAAGTTCTGAAAACCACTTCTCTGCAATATTCTTGCGGCTTTTTTACTGTGGTATTTGGAATCAGCAATTAAAATAATTTCGTCGTTAACATGTAACTCTTTCTTTTTAACATGAGGCAATCGGCCCAAGGATATATTAATGGCCCCTTCCACATGATGAGCATAATAGTCACCCTGGTCCCTTACATCCAGGATTTTAACATGGTCCGTTTTCTGCTTTAGGAGATGAGAAAATGAACCGGCATCTATATATTTAAGACCCTTTACAGGACTTAGACGTCGAAACAAATAAAGTAAAAGAAAGAAAAGTATAAAATATAGGATCAAAAAGCCCTCCCCCTTATAAAAAACCTTTTTTGGTATATGATATATTATATACCATATGGGGTATATAATCAACCTGGGCTTACTGGTAATTATGTGAATGAACACTCATTTGAATGGATGGAAAATTATTAAAAAAGCCACCACCGAGCGTTCAAGTGGCAGCTCCTTTCACATTTTTATTATCCCTTTTTGACAACAAAGGTGAACACGCCATTATCTTCTCTGGATTCAATGAGTTCATGATTCGTTTGGTTGACCCAAGCCTGAAAATCTTTCATCGAGCCTTTATCCGTCGTTTGCAGCTCCATAATTTGTCCGGATTCCAACGAATCGATCCCTTTTTTCGCTTTAACAATCGGCATTGGACATGCGAGTCCTTTTGCATCAACAACTAAATTTGCCATTTAAATCATTCCTCCTGAGTGTTAGTTATAATAGCCACCGGTTGTGTTTTCTTAGAAGTTGAGAGTCACTTGCGCATCGAAGGCATAATCCAGGAACGTAGCTGCGCCTCCGAGCTCGATTCCTTCAATAAAATGCTCTTTTTCCAGGCCCATGACGTCAATAGTCATTTGACAACCGATCATGCGAACGCCGGATTCTTTGGCAATCTCGAGCAACTCCTTGATCGATGGTACATTTGCCCGTTTGAATCCTTCCGCAAAGCCCTCGTTACCCGGCTTAAGCGTCAGCATTTGTTCGGAATCCTTATGAATAATAGACAGCCCTTCAAAGGTGAAGAAAATCGCCACTTCTGAATCCAATGCAGCCGCTGCTGTAGCGATATTCAGAACTTTATAAGCCGTTTCCAAACCACCGTTGGATGCGATAATTGCAACTCGTTTATTAGCCATTTTCTATTTCTCCTTTGATTTTTTAGTCATTTTCTATTTCGTCTGTCCATTCGGTCATGCCCGGGACTACGTTTTTTACGTGGTTAAAGCCTTTTTCTGAAAGCAGCTGGCAGGCCATATCGCTTCGATTACCTGTTCGGCATACCACATAATACTCTTTAGCCGGATCAAGCTGGGCGAGTTTTTCTTCAAGCTGTCCAAACGGCATCGAAATAGCTCCAGGAATACGACCGAAAGCATATTCGGCAGGTTCACGCACATCAATGATGTTAATTCCTTCGTTAGCTGAAAGCTTACTCTTTACATCCTCAAGGCTCACTGTATGGGGATATGTTTTCTCAGGCTGGGTTTCAGAAGCATCAGCTTTTCTGATAAAATGCCGAAATACGCCATTTTCTTCTTTCAAGCCGATATATTGATGCCCTGTGCGACTGGTCCAACCTTTGAGATCGGCCACCGATCCTTTGTCCGTAGCCCGGACCTCCAGCACTTCGCCTGCTTGCATGTCATCTATGGCCTTCTTGGTTCGAACAACCGGAAGAGGACAAGCCAACCCTTCACATTCCAACGTACGGTCCACTTGCAGTGTAGTCATTATTTTTCCCTCCTGTTATAAGCTGCTTATTTGCCGTATTTCATATCCCCGGTCCAGACCGACATACCACCTGGCATATTAATTACGTTGTAACCGAGGGGAGCTAGATAGTCACAAGCCCTTTTACTTCTGTTTCCGCCGCGGCACACAACAATCGTTTCTTGTTTAGGATCGATTTCATTGAGCGCTCTTGGTATTTCACCAAGCGGGATATGCTTCGCTCCTGGAATATGGCCAGATTCCCATTCATCGTGTTCACGAACATCGAGAATGTTAACCGGCTCGCGCCGCTGAATTCTTAACAACACCTCTTCGGGCAGCTGCTCTTTATACATAGGTCCGACCTCCTTAGAATAAAATAGAAATCCATATCTTAATCACAGTCGCTGTTATTAAAGCGGCTAAAATCCATTGTAGATATCGGGTATTCATCTTTTTGCTTAATTTCGCCCCGAGAGGAGAGGCAATTGTACTTGCAACAATCAGTACAATGGATGGAATGAGCAGCATATGCCCTCCTATCAGCTTGCCTGCTGTCGATCCGATCGAAGATATAAACGTGATCGCTAAGGACGATGCTATGGCGACCCTTATAGGAATTTTCAGGACTACAAGCATCACCGGGACGGTGATAAAGGCTCCTGCAGCTCCAACAATTCCTGATACCACTCCGATAATTAAGGCTAAGATTGCAGCTAAGGGCTTATTAAACTTCAATTGGCTGACATCTTGCGAATCATTGCCTTTTTTAGGAAGAAACATCATAACCGCTGCGATCAAAGCCAGGACAGCATAGACCAAGTTAATTACCGAACTCGGTAATGAGTTGGAAACAAAACTTCCCAAGAAGCTGCCGATGACGATGGCAGTGCCCATATTCAATACTAATTTTTTGTTTAACAGTCCGCCTTTACGGAACACAAGCATTCCCATCATACTTGCGAAGAAGACCTGAACGGCGCTGATGGCCGTCACTTCTTGTGCGCTGAAGGCCGCAAAGCCTAATGCTGGAGGAATAAAAAGCAGCATGGGGTAATTGATAATGGAACCACCAATTCCCACCATTCCCGAAATAAAAGAACCCAAGAAACCGATGGCAAAGAGGGTGATCATCCATTCCAAATGCATTGTCTTCCCCTTCCCTGCTAAAATCAGAGTTAGTTTACTCTAATTAACAAAATACTATATACCTTATGGGGTATGTCGAATTCTAAAAAAATTTGATTTACTAAACAGTCTGTTCGGTCCGTGCAATTGATCACTACTAATACCCGTATAGGTATACTGTTAATATACAGGATTATTTCATGGTCGTCAACAAGCTTAACCGCCGACAACACCGTCTACAAAAACGCTAGCTTGAGATCGTTTAGAAAACAGCTTTTTCCGGCAAGTGTTTCGGCCCACTAACTATTTGTCGTGAATGGCACAACGGTTGGGCCCGATTTCCATTTCACGCTGCAGTTCTTCGTCAGGCTCAATTTTGCCCATGTTTACATGACGTATTTCCTTATAAGCGTTAGGCTGAGGCGGTAAATTTTCTGTCACTGCTTCTCTGAATTTCGATTCATCCGCTATGTTGAGGCCTGGGTTGTGCTTGTACAGTTCGACTAGTCTTTCAGTTACAGCACCTGCATCATTCAACTCGGAAATACTGCCGAAATGCGCGGGTAGCACAATCAGTTCATCAGATAGTTCTTTGTAACGCTTATACAATGTGTTACGCAGATCGCCCACCCAATCCTCGGCTTTGCCAGCTAGGTCCGGACGGCCGATTGATTTAATAAATAGGATGTCGCCTGTTAACAAATACCGGTCATCAACGATCAAAGACGTACTTCCTATTGTATGTCCGGGAGAGTAAACCGGTTGTATATTGATTATCGTATTGCCGACTGTAATAACTTCTCCTTCTTCAAGCTTCGTGTAATCGAACACAACTTCCGTAGCATCTTTAGGAGGCAGCCAGTAGGAGGCTCCGGTTTTTTCAGCTAAAGCTCTTCCTCCGGAAATATGGTCCGCGTGAAGGTGCGTATCCATGGTGTGTTTAATCTGAACTTGATGGTCTTGTGCAAATTTTTCGTAAACATCTGTCATTCGCAGCGTGTCGACCACAGCAGCTTCGCCTTTGGATACAATCATATAAGACAAGCAACCTTTTCCGATACGGACAAACTGATAAATAGAACCTCCATCCGTTAAATCACCAATCTTCACCGGTTCTAAATGCTCACTCCAAGACTTCATGCCGCCTTCAAGATAAAACACATTAGTTCGGCCGGCCTCCACGATTTGTTCCGCAACAAATTTCGAAGATCCCTCTTTTGCGCATACCACTAAGAGCTTCTTACCATCCGGGATTTTCTCCAATACGGCATCGACACCTTCTAATAAATCGAAGTACGGAATGTTAATGATGTCAATACTCTCCCCTTCAATTTTCCAGTCAGCGAAATCTGTTTCGTTACGCACATCAAGAATAAAAAGCTCTTCTTTGCTCAACACGATTCGAGTGACTTCTTTCGCATTCATCGGCTCTAACTTGGTTGTCATAAAAATATCCCCTTTCAATTCGAACAATTTACATTTGTAAGTTCGTTCGTTTTGCGTGAAATATAAAACATAGTGTTGTCAAACGGCACTTTTTGATTCAATTTGCTATAACATTTAGCCGTTTGTCTTATACATATACCCCTATGGGTATTATAATATCTTGTTTATTTTTTGTTGTCAAATGTGTATTACCATATAAGCGGGGCTTATAACTGTGACAAAGGAAAAGCATAATATAAAGAAGGCTGCCAGCTATGCTGACAGCCTTGCCGACGACACACATGAACTAGCCTTCCCCGTCATCTAAGTTATTAAAGGTTCATGTGCTACTGCTGAGTGTTGAGTCAAAAAGTACAAAAACCACACAGCATGATTTTGCTCATCAGCTGATGCACGTTGAAAGTGCTCTTTAATAAATGGATCATTTGTTCTTCCCGCAATGTTTAAGTAAAAATCTACCGTTTCTTGTTCATCCTTAAAAGCAAAGTTAATTCCTGCACGGTATTCTGAAGGACATTGTTCAGCAATCTTTGGTGTTGGTTGTCTGCCAGTTAATGCAGTGTAAATGTGCGAGAAAACTTTGAAATGTCTAATCTCATCTTGTCGTATTTCAAGTATTTTTTTGCGGATTTCCTCATTAGGGGCCAGTTTCGCCAACTGTTCATAACAGACAACCGCACTGTATTGACCGTTAATTGCTTTTGTAATGTCATCAATAAGTGTGGGCTGAAACGCAGGACGAATATAATAATCATTGTAAACCACGTTAGTGTTCTCTCCTCTAAAAGTCATCTTATCTATTTTATGTTTCATTTAGGCGGAAGTACGTTGTCTAGGTAAATTGTTGATAAGATAAATGGCATGACCGATGGACCTAACCACTCGCACTCATACGTTGCATAGCCTAAATAAGGCGACTGTAGTGAGATTTAATTCTTCCAATCTCGAAAAACGTCGTATTCTTAAAGATAAGAAGGCGTCTAACAATTCGCTTTTCTTAATGTGGTGAGTATTTATGGCTGAGCTGTACCGTTCGTTGTTTGACATTTCAATATTTTCTTTCTATATTGAAAGTAACTACTGAGGTTAGGAATTTGTAAAATTGGGGAGTGATGGATATGATCGTTGAACTTGATGATAAAGCAAAAAGATGGATTGAAACAAAAGGAAAACATCTTACAGTTACTAACGTTGAAATAAAAGGATGTTGTAGCGTAGGAATACAGGATCTGGTCACTATCCCCAAAAAACCAAAGGATTCGAATTGCTATAATGAGTTTAAAGTAGATAATCTGTCTATATATATTCAAAAAAATATTAAGGTACAGGACAAAATCTCCCTTAAAATGTCAGGGATTGGTATTTTTAAAGGCATTTCGGCAAAATTAAGTACTTAATATAATCATGTATGCACAAAAAATGTATGATAGCCATTTGCCCCTCTGATTTTCCTCTTATTGACATTCAGCGAAATGTGAAATCCTGCGAATTCATCAGTCTGAGTAAGACAACCAAATCATATCGAGGACTTACGACGCTTGGGCAGCAAGAAATAAAAGGCTTCTTACGATAAGAAGATAGCCGAGGGTAAATCACATAAAGTTGTAATGATCGCCTGCGTAAAACAGATCCTTCATTGGATGTTTGCACTACGTAAACGCAAGGAAACTTTCCTCGATGTGACCCAGATAACCAAATGTATGAAAAACCTTGCAGCTTCAAATTGGAGGGTTGTTTGTCATGTACTGTTATTAATATTAACAATGTTTTCCAGTTTAATTAGAAAAACCTTGACAAGTATTAGGCTAGTTTGCTGTCTTGAAAAATAAAGTATTGACTAGATGTGCTGAATTTACGCGGCCATCCTAATTCAAAACCGTCAGACACCGTAAAAAGTATTAGACTGTCATCAAGATTGAAACGCGGCAGCCATGGACAGAAAACTACAGTCCTAGACTCCTGCTGTCTTATTGAACTATCGTTCTCCGTCCCTCAGTCTTAATTCTCCACGTCGGTGACGGTGCACGGATAGAATACCACAGAGCCTGTCGTGTCGAATGCTCTGGCGGTGTCTCACAATGGAGCCATGGGGGTCTTACATCCCAAAACATCTCCTAAAGGAGCCTTTACCATTGTGAATTCATCTCTACAGGAACAAATGGCCGCTTTTCGTTACAGCCTTATCGCTCTTAACCAATCTTAAAGAAGGAAGATCAACTGCTTATCAAGTTATACAATTACTCTGGCTCTTGTCTTCCTTTATCTCTACTTGTAAAGAACTCGGTTTTCAGGTACATATCACTTGTAAACCTTAATTTAAGTTCAAATTTCTATATGTTGACACTACGCACTCCACATGTGTTGTGCAGATAGTGTGGGACATATGTAGTATGATGTGCCCTTCACCAAGCCACTGATAGTGGCTTTTTTGTTTTCTTAATTATGCAGGTAAAAATGATGAACATTCTTCTTTTATTAACGAAGCAATTTCACTAATTTGTAAATCAAAAACGCTATCCCCCTTATTCTGCGACTTTTCAATCACAGAATCAATAATACTATTCTCGGAAACATGGGAATAGTAATCAGAGAATGTGATGGAGGAAAAATCATAATTCCCGTACATCTTTTGAAATATATAAGTTATGGTAGTCTGTTCTAAGAGGGTAACAGCTGCTTTTTCTTCCGATATCATAGGATATGTAATTAATAAATAATTAAATACTACATCTGATCTAATGAAAGGTATTAATTTGTATGAATACGCGATTAGAATAGTATCCATGATTTGCATGAAATACTGCCCTATGGCCATTAAAAAAATCTCTGCTTCCCCCATCCTTTGTCTTAAAACATCAAGAGACAGAATATCATTTAGATTCTTTTCAATTCGTTCTTGCAGAGAAATAGAGACATCACTCTTATCATTGAGGATTAATTTATCAAGTAAATCTGCTCTGATATCTTGTTCTATCTCCTTAAGAGAATGATATTTACCTAAAAATTCTTCCTCTGTTGTACAGGGGTTAACAAAAAGGCTTGAGATAAACGAGTAAGAGCTTTTCTTCAAAAACGCCATTCGATCTTCTTGATCTTCCGAAAAGATATCATCCAAAGGCAGAACTATGAAATAGTCCGAGTAATCGGACAGGACATTTATGCAATCATTTACAACCTTGACTAAGTAATCCCTTGCCCTCTTTTGTTTAACCGCACTACTTTCTGTTAAAAAGAAAGCTCTCATTTTCGAGACAGGATCTGTAAATATACGAGGATTTGAAAAATAAAGTCTTAGATTGCCGCCGCGTTATTAAACTATCGTCTCCGTTAGCGGAGGCAACGACCGACTTCATGATCCGTGACTCGGCCAACGCTGACAAACTTTGTATGGCTGTATTCGAAGCCTTTTGGAGAATGCTTTTTTGAAATTTATAATCAGTTAATCACTGTCTAGTTATACATTGAAGAGGGAATTGAAATGACACCATTATGAATAAAACTACCATGTCACTTTTATCTAAGAGTCGGAATGCCCAAGAAGAAATCCAGAAACAAAATGGTATATCCATCAATGAAAAAGTCGTGCAGTTCGCCAATCTAGGGAAGGCATTCATAAAAGTGCGCCATGAAGGGATTGATCCCTTCGTGGCGATAGAGGCCGTGATGCCTGGGATAAACTTGTATCCTCTATGAAATGCTCGAACGTCACGATTGTAACGAAATTTTGTCCTATCGGAGAGGCTGTGTAAATCATTAAGCTAGCCCTATGTAACTAAAGTGCCAGTCGAAGTAGTACCACTGACAGAGCTTGATGTTTCTAGCCTCTCAGCTGAATCTCATAATCTGTAACAATCTTTCCATCGTACTGAATAATTTGGCCATTTTGATTCTTATCGGACAGGATAATGTCGGTACTCATCTGCCCAGCGGCTTCGGGAGACTTGACGAATCCGCCGTGCGCACCAGCTTCCATGCCGTTCAAGTCGGTTGCGACAGCGCCAGGCATGATGCCGAAAATCTGGCGATGGCTGCCCATTTTTTCAAACTCGTAAGCGTAAGTCAGTGTCATCACGTTGAGTGCTGCCTTGCTCGCAATGTAAGCGAGCGGGTGCCAAAAGTTGGTCGGCGAAATCGGAACGGTGATGTTGACGATTTTCGCGTTGTCTGTCAGAGATGACAGCAGACTTTTGATGAGTTCATGTGTGCCGAGAAAATTCGTTTCCATCGTCGTACGTAAATCCTCAGTTGTATAGTCAAATGTGCGCTTTGCGAGGTCGAGCGCCGCGCGCCCAGGCTTAACACTATCAGGAATTCCAGCATTATTGACCAAAATATCGAGCGAATTAACCATTTTAGCCGCTGCATGCAAGCTGTCAAGATTATTCAGATCAATCTTGATGAACGTCGCTGATATGTCTTGTGCGGCAAGTTTTTCGACTGCTGCCTGCCCACGGGCTTCATCACGCGCTCCAACGAGAATGTCATAGCCACGCTTACCAAGACTTCGAGCGATTTCGAAACCGATTCCTTTATTTGCGCCAGTGACCAGTGCTTTCATAGTGAGCTCCTTTTCGTTTTTTACTTGATACAAGCACATTATAACTTAACGATAGAATCATCAGCATTCTTCAAAACGTCTCAATTCCTCTGATACGATGCGTTTCTGCGTTGGATGGGTTATTAATCATGAAGCTGATTGTTGCTCCAGCCAATCCGATATGAGTACAGCTATGAAATTCAGTGGTGCTTCACGGTCTGCCACATTTGGAGTCTCAATTATCCTTTTCAATATTCCCCAAAACAATTGTACTTCGGGAATCGGAAAGTATGCAAATTTATTAATTATTAACAATTAGAAACGAAATATTATTCTACTCTTCTGCCCGTTTCGTATTATAAGGTTAACCAGTTTTTACTGGGTTGACCTCTTTTTCTTTAAGGGGTTTAGTTTACGGGTAGCCGGGGTAGAACGTCACTGCCCGAGGGACTGTGATCCCGTGAAGTAACATGTTCGCCCCCTACTTGTAGAAACATGTTTGAGGCTGGTTGAGACATAGATCTCGTATAACAAGCGAAGCTATGACACTGCAAGAAGGACTAGGGGATACCGGCAAATAAAATCATAGAGGTGATACAAGGATGAATCCAGTACTTGGACTGGATGTTGCTAGTGGAGAGAGTAAAGGTCAAATCTTCTTAGACAAGGGAAAGCCTTATGGCAAAAGCTTTACTGTCCTTCACACCCGTGATGGATTGGGGGGCTTCCTTCAACTCTTGATAGATATTCAAGCCATGACAGGACAGCTACCGATGGTCATTCTGGAAGCAACAGGTCATTACCATACCCCTGTTACTCAGTTTCTGGATGAACATAACTACCTTTACATTGTTATAAACCCACTTCTGTCTTATCAAGCGAAAAAGTCTTCAAGCTTACGTAAAGTGAAGACAGATGCCGTTGATGCTTATGCTTTATGCGAGTTCTTTTACAAGGAAGATTTTGAACCCCGTAAGAAAAGAGGTATTCAATTACTAAACCTTCGTAATCTTACAAGACAGCATGAATCGGTAACGGATCAATTTGTTCAGATCAAACTTCAATTCCATGCGGTTTTAGATCAAGTGTTTCCCGAGTATAAGGGCGTATTCGGGGATTTGTATTCGGTGATCTCTTTACAAACCTTATTAGAATTCCCTACTTCTGAGGCTGTTCTGAGTGCCGGTGAAGCTCAATTAACGGAGAGGATCGCGATTCTATGTCCACATCGTTCCGAACAATGGGCTAAGGATAAGGCTCAAGAGCTTATGGCAGCGGCGACCCGGAATCCCTTTCGGAAAGCTCTATTCCAAAGTCATTTGTTCAGCATGAGTATGTACATCAATATGTTGCTTCATTACAAAAAGCATCTATCAACCCTCGTAAAGCAAATAGATGCCTTTGCAAATGAAGTTGTTGAATATAAGATTATCCAGTCGATCCCCGGTATCGGAGAGAAAATCGCTGCAACGATTATTTCCGAACTTGGTGAGATCAGTCGGTTTAATCATCCTAAGAAGCTCGTTGCCTTCGTTGGTGTAGATCCAAGCGTGCATATCTCCGGTAAGTTTACCGCAACAATTAACCGGATCACGAAGCGAGGCTCCAGCAGCCTGAGGCACGCCTTATATATGGCTGTGCTATGCGGGTTGAGACGTACCGGAAGTAAAAAGCTTAAAGCCTTTTATGACAAGAAAATGTCCGAGGGCAAACCCCATAAAGTAGCGATGATCGCCTGTGTGAATAAGTTGCTCCATTGGATCTTTGCTATGCTTAACAGGAAAGAAGCCTTCCACGAATTAACTTAGTTTATAATTTACTGAAATTCGTGAAAAACCTTCCATAATTGTATTGGAAGGTTATTTGGCATGCTCAATTTCAAGTATAACATCAATCCACTACTCGTTAACTAGAAAAATCTTGACAAGATATTAGCTGGGTTACTTCAATGAAAAAACAACCGATCACTGGTCGGCTACCGTCGTTGGTTTATTCAGTTATCGTCTCCCGTTTGTTCAATAGCAATAAATTTATTTCTAGCGGAAAAGTTCAAAAGAATACCAACCCAAAACCCTCCTTCTAGCGAATTATTCATCAAGAAAGTCCCTATTACAATCTTGATGGAGGACTTTCCGCTGTATTGATTTTTTTTCTTGTATAATACGCCAAACGTGTAGCGCCGTTTTGACTTTGGTCAAAAAGAAAGGGGTAATCGGCAAAAATATTATCAAACAAACGCATCCTTATAATCTTGGGCAAACGTTTCGAATGAAGTTGCTTTTTGTCCTGTAATTTCTTCTACTGTGTTCGAAACCTCTGCAGTGTACCCGAGTTTGTTGATGTGATTCAGTTCCAACAAGGCATCTACGATGACAGCAGGCATTCCTGTTTCTAACATGGATTGCCGAGCAACGTCAGCCGGAACATCAACATATTTAATCGATTTGCTAGTCACCGAAGAAAGGATATCTGCGATCTCGCGATAAGAAATTGCGGATGGACCGGACATATAATACGCTTTATTTTCATGCCCATCATCGGTTAAAACGTGGAACGCTACCTTCGCAATATCTCGTGCATCAATCAGTGCAATTTTCCCATTACCCATAGGTGCATAGAATGCACTATGATCCTTAATCGTATAGGAATTATAATTGACGATGTTTTGCATAAACGAATTTGGGCGCAAGAATGTATAGGCTATGCCTGATTTTTCTATTTCTTTTTCAACCGCGCGGTGCCATTTAGCCAATGTAATGGCTTCCAATTCAGCACCTGCTCCCGATAGTTTAACCAGATGTTTCACACCTGATTCTTTTGCAGTTTGAATAATGTTGTAGGATAACTCCACCATGTTCAAAACCACTGGTGTCACGAAAAAAACTTTGTCGGCTCCGTTCATTGCCGCCTTCAGTGTAGAAGAATCTTGAAGGTCAGCTTCAACCATTTCGACACCCAGTGATTTCAATTCCTCTATACGAGTCGTGGGGCGTACGGTCGCACGAACCGCATGACCGTTGTTGGCTAAAAGTTTGACCAGCTCTTTGCCGATGTTTCCAGTTGCTCCTATTACCAGAATTGTTGAATTCATTTTATATTGGCTCCTTTTCAAATGTGATTGTTTGACTAATTGAATCTCATCATAGGCGCTCATAGTTTCCGAGAACTATATTTGCGTATTCCCGAGCGCTGTTTGCAATGTCTTCTTCAGACAAATAGTTGATGCCATTCAACATAAATGGCGGTAAGAATTTCGTGCCAATTAAGTTGCTCGTAGCCTGAAACGGTGTGGTCAACTCACTTATGGTAAAGCGGTTATAACCAACTGCACTATAAGCCACCTCAGGTCCTCCCGTGGAAATCGCAAGCATCAATTCTTTACCGTGGAGTTTGTTACCCTTCGATCCATATGCCCAACCGTACGTCAACACTTCGTCTTGCCACTTTTTCAGTAAGGAAGGTGAACTGTACCAATAAAACGGAAATTGCCAGACGATTCGATCATGTTCGAGTAAGAGTGTCTGTTCTTTTACTACATCAATTGCCTCGTTGGGATACTCTTTGTATAGTTCATGCACTGTGATCTCGGGATACTTCTTTAATTCTTCAACCCATCGCCGATTAACCCGAGACTTTGTGATATTTGGATGTGCTACGTTAACTAAAGTCTTCATTCGTTGTCTCCTCTAATGGTTGATACCTTGTTCAAAGTCATTTCTAAAAAAAGAAGCGAGCGTAATGTCTTTTGAACAGAATTCATAAAAATACAGTACACCAGGCTTTAATACACTCATGCTTACATCCCATAAAAAACAATGTCACTTTACTTGCAGGTTTCATCCTGCCTCAGTTAGTCAGGGTAAGAATTCCGTTCGCCCATATTTCCATTAATTAACATTCCCTTCTTCACTATAAATTTATTACTTGTTTGTACATACAAATTATATATTTGTTTGCACATACAATCAAGTGTCTGTATAAAAAATTTTATTCCAGTTGCTCGCTTGCCGAATGTACTTGCTGTGTCAAATGTTTTGCCTCTTCTTGTCCTAAGACTGTACTGTACTTCTGAGACAGCTCTACCCATGACTGATGTATTTGTTCGAGCATTTGCTTGGATTTGTCAGTCGGGTAAATCATCACCTGTTTGCCTTCTTGCTTGCGCTCAACGATGTCTCTGGTTACTAACTTATCGACAAGTCGTGTACACGTAGATGGTGCAAGATGTAGTTTCTCACTGAGTTCCTTCGGAGAGATTCCAGGCTGCTCCTCCACTACCATAATTACAAATGCATACGAAGGGGATAATCCGGTTGTAGCGAATGCTTCTTCAGCCATTTTATTCATTACTCTAGCCAGTCGATTTGCAGTAAAGTACAGGCAGGTAGAAAAATATTTATCAATCATTTTACGTCCTCCAATTGTTTGCACATACAAAATGTACACCGTTTTGAAATCATCGTCAATGTGATTTATTGTGGTACGCTGCATACCTATGACCAGTCGAAAAAATCTTATCGTTTCAAGGACGAACTTTAATCCAAAATCAATTAGGACTGCTCCCGTAATTCCCTTCATCATTCTATTGTTCATATCTCTCCAACATCTTCACCCAATTTTGTCTCAATACTTCAGATTATCGTTGTGTCGCTATCCTGCCCGTTAGAATTCCTGTAAAACGAATAATTAGGAGTTTGAATAAAAAGGAGCGCCTCTGTACGATGGGAGTACGCAACGGGTCAAAAGCCCTTAAAATCCCACATCAGGAGGTCGCTCTACTATGAAGTTTAAGGCACAAGACAAACAAAATCAACTCATTGAAAACATTACCGCAAGCCATCTTGTCGTCGGTGTAGATATCGCCCAGGAAGCTCATGTTGCTCGCGCTGTCAGTTTTCGTGGAATCGCCCTGGGCACACCTCTGGAGTTTGGAAATCACAACGAAGGTTTTCAACACTTGGGTCGTTGGATTCAGGATCTATTCAAAACCTACACGCTGAACAAAGTGATCGTTGGCATGGAACCAACCGGTCATTACTGGCTGAGTTTGGCTCGTTGGCTCTCTTCTCAAGGAATTGAAGTTGTTCTTGTAAATCCCCACCTCGTCAAAAAGAATAAAGAAAACCGCGACAATACCCCATCTAAAAGTGACCGGAAAGACGCACTTGTTATCGCGGATATGATCAAAAACGGGTACTACTCCCCTGTACGTTTCCATCCAGAAGCCTTCGAGGAACTACGGATTCTCATGGCTAACCGGGACACGGTTACTAAACGGCTCAACAGCGCTGTTAACCAGATTCATCGTTGGGTAGATATTGTGTTCCCTGTGTGAACGGCAGTGCTAAAATCCCCAATAATGGCACTTGAAAATTCCCCATAATCGGCAGACACTCTTCCTTATGGGGGAGAGACAATGATCAGGAATGGGGAGTTTTACGTGATTCAGCACATGAGACAAAAAGGAATGAGCAAGACGCAAATCGCCGAGGAACTCGGCCGTGACCGGAAGACCATCGGGAAGTGGCTCCGGGAAGACGGTCCGCAAGCTTACAAGCGGCAAACGCCGAAACCGAGCATCCTGGCGCCGTTCCAAGACTACATCCGTTCGCGAATGGAAGAAGGCTGCCTGAACGCAGCGGTACTGTTCGACGAAATCAAAGCCAAAGGCTACATGGGCCAGATCCGACTATTGCGTTCGTTCATGGAGCCACTGCGGCCAGCGGTGCTCGCCAAAGCGACCGAACGTTTTGAAACGCCGCCCGGCAAACAAGCGCAGGTGGACTGGGGACATTTCAAAGTCGAATGGAAGGGCGAGGCGAAACGGCTGTATGCCTTCGTCATGGTGCTTGGCTATTCCCGGACGATGTACCTCGAATTTACGGAAGACGAACGACTGGATACGCTGATGGGCTGCCATGTCCGGGCGATGCAGTATTTCGGCGGCAGGCCGGAAACCGTGCTCTACGATAATATGAAAACCGTTGTCACCGGTGTGGACGATCAGGGCCACCCGGTATGGAATGAGCGGTTCGCCCGTTTTGCCGCTCATCACGGGTTCCTGCTCCGGCGCTGTGCGCCGTATCGTCCACGCACCAAAGGGAAAGTGGAAAACGGTGTCGCGTATGTACGCAAAAACTTTTGGCCGCGCGTGCGCACCTTTACCGGTTTGACCGATCTGAACATCCAAGCCCGCTTGTGGCTCGATACGGTGGCCAATGTCCGTATCCACGGCACCACGCATGAAGTGCCGCTGCAGCGTTTACAGCAAGAAGTTCTGCAGAAGTTTAATGTGCGCCCCTTCGATGAAGCGGAGCGGCATGCCCGCAAAGTGTCCGCCGACTCCCTGATCTCCTATGCGGCGAATCGCTACTCGGTGCCCTGGCGGTATGTGGGGCAAACAGTGGAGGTGCAGGATGAGCGCAATGGCCGCCTCCGAATTTTTGCTGGGGACAAGCTCATCGCCGAACACGACAAAGCCACTGGGCACCATGAGGTGGTCTTCGACCGCAAGCATTCCGAAGGCATCCGCTCCGCAGTCGGGAAGCCCAAGCAGCTGCCCATGCCGCGCTTAGTCCAGCAAGCGTTGCCCGACGTGGTCGTGCGCGATCTGTCGGTCTACGAGGCGTTTCTGAATGAGGCGGTGATCCAATGATGGTGGTCACCGACGGTTACAAGAGGCTTTCGAAGAACTCGGGTGGAGCCGGATTCCGGAGATTCTGCACCACCATGCCGAGGAAGCGGCGGCACAGAACCGGACATATCTGGAGTTTCTGGATGGGCTGCTGCAGGAGGAACTGTCCGCTAAGCATGACCGGTTCATCCGCATGAAAACCCGCATGGCACACTTACCGTACCACAAAACGCTCGATCAGTTCGACTTCGGCTTCCAGCCGTCGGTCGAAGAGCGGCGCATCCGGGACCTGGCGACACTGCGCTTTGTCGAGCACCAAGAGAATCTGGTCTTTTTGGGGCCGCCCGGTGTGGGTAAAACCCATTTGGCCGTAGCACTCGCGCTGGAGGCGATTAAACGGCGCTACACGGTGTATTTCACCACCGCACACGATTTGGTACAGACCTTGCAGCAAGCGCATCTCAATAACACGATTACGCAGAAAATGAGGGCGCTCACCAAACCGAATCTGCTGATCATCGACGAGATCGGCTACCGGAAGATGGATGAAACTGCCGCCCACTTCTTCTTCCAGATCATCGCGGAGCGCTACGAGTCTGGCTCGATCATTCTCACCTCTAACAAGTCTTACGGCGCCTGGGGAGAAATCTTTGGGGACTCGGTCCTCGCTACCGCCATCCTCGACCGCCTCCTCCATCACTCCAGCACGATTAACATCAAGGGGGAGAGCTACCGAATCAAAGAGAAGAAAAAAGCCGGATTTTTCCGACCCGATCCGGATGAGGAAAAAGAAAATTAAATAGATTTTCACCGGCCTTACGCGGGCCTTCTACTTGCACCTTTTGGGGAAAATTCAAGTGCCGGTTTTGGGTAATTTTCGTTTGCAGTTGACACCTGAGCTGCGCCAGGTTTTTAAGATCCTTACCTGCACGAGTAGCATTGCTACGCTTAGGCTCTTTCCCTTACCGGAGGAAATCAGATGTTTAACCACTGAACAGGTCCTTGCCGGTTGGAAGCAATATGTCAAACGTCATGCTGGCGTTAAACGAGCGGAGCAGCTCATTGCACTAGCCAAATGCAGTGTTGGTGCTACGCAGGCACTCCACGCCTACAAGCTTCACTTGAGTCAACTGCTTGAGGAATACGATTTGGCACAGCGTCAGCTAGAACAGATTGAGCATGAACTCCATCTCATCCTGGGGCGTATTCCCTATGCGCAAAAGTTACTTGAAATACGAGGTGTAAATGCAACGAGCTTAGCCGGTGTGCTAGGCGAAGCCGGTGATCTAAGTGGCTATGCACACGGAAATGCTCTACTACGACATGCTGGCTTGAATCTAGCTGAGGCAAGTTCCGGGAAATGGCGAGGAAAGATGGTACTCAGCAAACGAGGCCGCCCTCGTCTGCGTCATTTTCTCTATCTCATGACGATGTGTATGGTGATGACCAATCCGGATGTCAGGGCCTTGCACCACTCCAACGTTGAAGTGAAGAAGTTAAAGAAAATGAAATCCATTATGAAATTATGCGGTAAAGTTGCCCGTATGCTTGTCGGGCTGGCCAAGAGTAGCGAAGCTTATGACTCTACCAAAGTCTTTCCGCAAGCAGCCTAAGATCAGTTTACTCTCACCAGCTGATGCATTCGCAGGATAAATCAGAAGCACGGAGTATCGGGAGACGTTACGCAAAAGGGCTCGGACCCGTTCCGTTAGAAAGACCGACCTCCACACCCTTAGTTAGATGTGACGAAGGAATGAAAGGGCTTAGACCCGTTGAGACATGGGAGTGAGAATCGCTAGGGGCTACATGGAGACGTGCAGGATATGGAACAAATTGGGTGTTTATGCCTCACCCTTATTCCTGCATGCCCTTTAGACTGCCTCAAGCTACCTGCTCCTCCGTGTACTTCCTTCTCCCACATAGAGCTAAGAGTGAAATCCTGCGAATTCATGAGCCTGAGTGAGGATACTGAATCATTTCGAGGGAGTTTAACGTCGTCGCCTAGTCTATAACTTTATTTTCTCGGTCTAACACTTTATTTTTCAGTCTAATACTTTATTTTCTCGGAACAGCTAAATCCCCAAACCCATCAGGCGGTGCTTCTCCACTTAAACATCTGTAGCAAAACTGCACAAACACTATATATCATTACTTTCTAATATCCTCAATATCTTTCCTCATTCCCTTGAAAATAAATGAAAATAAATTTCCCAATCGTATGTATTCGAATACGATCAACAATAAAATAAATGTAACAAAGCGTAAATCACCGAATGATTGAATGCTTCATGGTACAGCTTTCTAATTTCTGTTATAGGTGGTGTAAGATAGCGCAAATCTGTCAGTTCAATATGAGCATTACCGTTCTCACTCAACTAGGGGAGTTAACCGAACAACGGCCACCGGCTAACTGATCAGGACCGGCAGCGCGTCCTGGACATGCTCAAAACACTATTTCCGGAATACCAAGAACCTAAGAAATGAAAACGCCAGACGACTTTTAAATTTGAAAGTGGAGAGGGTGTGATAATATGGCCAATATTCAAAAGCGTGGAGGTAATTCATGGTTTTTCACGGTTTATACAGGAAAGGGCCCGGACGGGAAATATGGACGGAACACCAAAACGATCACAATTACAGACGAGGCATTGCTAAAGACGAAGAAGCGACTGCAGGATTACCTGGACGCTGAATATTCAAAGTTTCGGGAAGAGATTGAGTCCGGGGAATATATCACGCCGCAGAAAATGACGTTTGGAACATTTGTTCAGGAGTGGCGGACAAAATATGCCACTAGGCATCTGGAGTACAAGACGCTGTATGCCTATGAGTCCCACATAAAAACACGTATCTTGCCAGCTTTCGGGCATCTGAAGTTGGAAGATATCAAGCCACTTCATATTGTGGACTTTCTTGAAAAACTTGGGCAGGAAGGCGGACGAGGGAACAAAAAGAACGGTGGCCTCTCTTCCGGGACGATCCAGATTAATCACCGCATCCTTAAGAACATCTTCAAGCGTGCCGTAGAATGGCGCGTTATCAAAAACAATCCCGTAGGTGCTGTTCAGAAGCCCAGAGTAGTCCACAAGGAGATTGTTCCTTATGATGAGCAGGAAGTGCACCAGATGATTCAGGCACTTCAAAAAGAGCCTCTCCACTGGCGCATGATGATTACGCTGGCATTGACCACAGGAATGCGACGCGGGGAGTTGCTCGGACTTGAATGGAAGCATATCGATTGGAAAACTGGCGTGATAGACGTTTCTCAGACCCTCATACATGCCCTGAAAGGCGAGATCATCGTCAAGGAGCCTAAGACGAAGAACTCAAAGCGGAAAGTCGCGCTGCCGCCTTCTGTGCTTGAGGAGCTGCGGGAATATTACTCTTATCGCGTAAAGGAGCGGGACAAGCTAGGTGACGCCTGGAATGGCAAAGATCGCGACGGCAGGAATGGCATTTCGTTTTCTGTCACGCTGATGGATCTCCATTCCATCACGAACGTCCCTATCTATGGTTCCGGCAATTCATTAAGAAGAACGGGCTGCGTTATATCCGGTTCCACGATCTGCGGCATACATCGGCCACACTGCTCATTAACCAAGGCGTTCACGCAAAGATCATTTCCGAACGGCTTGGCCATGGAAGCATAACAACGACGATGAATATTTACGGCCATGCCCTGCGATCAGCGGACCAGGCTGCGGCTGATAAGTTCGAATCACTGTTTTCCAACAAGACTAAAGTCCAAAAATAAAGACGCGTGGGTAACTTTTCCCCAGCGTCTTCTTCGTGTGTGTTAATTCAAATGACAAAACCGAACCGCATAAATGCCCTTAGGTCGTCCTTAAAGGAAAGCATACTTTTATGACTGCGTTGAATTCTAACCTAGTTGTACCCTCAACCTACGTAGCATTTCAAATATTCGAGACTAGTGGTCACTTTTATTTTATTTTATGTCGGATTATCATCATTTATTAAATATTATGTTGATATTTCACATCAAATTAACATCAATATCAATTTCTGAGGACTGTATTAGTGTCATTCTCAAATCTGTACTACCCACCAAACCCGCTACACAACTAAAATCTCACCGTTCTGTACCATCCCTCACCAGCAACGCCACCGATTCTACATGTATCGAGTACTAAGTGAGAACACCCATAATGCTTATTCACCCATCTAACCCTGTCCTTTGACTGTTGACACCATGACCACTCACGGATAACGAATCACAATAAATCCACTTTGAGAAGAGTCATGACACTTCCTGACGACTTATCTGCTCTTGAATACTCTTTCAATGAAATCGCTGAGCCTGACTTATTTCTTGTAACCCAAGTTTTTGTATCAATAGATTCATAACCAGTCATTCGAAAGTTTGCGATCAGACATTCTTTGGCAAACGAATTGTTATGGAGAGAGTCACCAGATTTCAAGAAATTAATTTTACCAATAAGACTCTTTGACATCCCAAGATGAACAATTACACCATCTATAGAACCAATAATAGCATAATTCCCCAAATGAAAATCGAGTATTCGAAACACGGCTACGAGCTTTGAAACCATGAATTCATTACTGATTGCTTTGATTGTATCGAAATCGAATGGTGCAGACATAGAGATGGGCTTGACCATTTGTTCAGGAAGAAGAAACTCTTTTGCAAACTGGTTCGCCTCTATTTCAAGCGGCTTTCTTGTAAAATCTAACATATCGGTTCGAGAACATTCAAACTTGTCCCCTTTGTGATTCAAGCTAAAATGTCCGAGTTCATGAGCTTTTGTGAAATTAATTCTTCCCGCATTCTTTATATCCGTATTAACGAGAATAATTGTCTTTCCTTCGGCACGAATTAAGCTCCCCATATAGTTTGTATTACCATAATCCATTTCATCATAGATGATATTATAATGTTCAAATATTTTATCAAAACTCGAAGCAGGGGTTGATATAATACTGAAATTACGAAGCAACTGTTCTGCTTTTTCAGCCGGTATCATTGCTGGGAATTACCGAGTAATTCAGTCACTCTATTTTTAATCTTAACCTTTGTTACAGAATCAATCTCTCCGTCAGACCGAGCGGCTATCTCCCAGTCCTCAAAATCATTAGACTTTGCTGCCTGGAAATCTACCACATTATTTTCCTTTTCAGATTGACTAAATGCCTCTTTTAATAGAGATTGCATTAGCATTTCACTGTCGCACCTAGACTGTTCCACTGCTTTCTCAAGTTCATCGCATAGTGCCATGAGTTGATCAACTTTTCCAACGATTCTTTGCATTTCATTTAATGGAGGCAGAGGAATCAATAGATCGTTTAAGATACTTAAATTAATATTTTTTTGAGCCGTTGATGGTGCATACATATTTAGCATGTCTTTTGATATTTTTACAAAATAATAGAAGTAACCCATGCTTTCGATGGGTTTATATGGTAAAAAACCCACAACACTATCTGGGAAACATGCATCAAAATCTAGAACTCCCGTGTCAGCAATGTTTGCCGCGATTGTTATACAAAGAGTTCCTTTGGACCATAATCTGCTTTGTTTTAATCCGACCTCATTATACAAATTACTGTATGTTTTGATTACACCGTTACTTCTTGCTACATCTCCAGTCTGCACTAGTGGATATTTCCCATCGTTAAATAATATCTCATCATTTCGAGGTCTGTGTTTTGATTTACCTCGCTCTAATTCTCCAATATCTTGAAACCTCACCCATTCCCAACCCTTTGGCAACTTATGAGGAATCTCATCCTCCATAATCTTAGGCATTGGATTCTCTTTCTTAATCTTCTTCTCTTTAATCAACTGTTCTTTCTCAGCCTTAATCCTCTCCAACAAAACACTAGCAGGTTCATCTGTCGGGTCTTGTGGTACTAAATTACCTTGTATTGCTTGTTTGAGAATAGATTCTCGTAAATGAGACACTTGCTTATCGGAATCCTCTTTCAATTCCATTATGTTAGTGACTCCGTTGTAAATATCATTTAATCTGGATACAACTTTTTCTTGTATCTCAAGAGTTGGCAGTGGAACTCTGATGTCTAGAAATTTATCAACCTTCAGTCTGTTACGACTTATTGCTGTGCTTCCCTCACTATTCTCTAAACAATTATCCCATACACGGGGTTGATTAAAGTACCACATCAAATATTCAATACTTAACTGATCATTTTTTACAAGAAAACAAGGAAATTCATTCGATACATAACAACCATCGAACTCCTCTGTTGCTATTGCAAATGAGCCTTTCCAAGCAAAAAGTCTACTATAAATAAAGTCCCCTTTATTTACTCTATAAATGTAATTCGCCTGAATCTCACTTCCTTTTTTTATATCCTTAATAAACAAACCCTTTGCATACCAACGAACTCCTAATATCTTATATTCTTTATCGCTTTGAATCTCTTCCCGTCGACTAACTTCTTGGAGCAAATTTGTTAATTCGATCATATCCTTACCTCAAGTGTTTGCTTTATTTTATTTAGAATATCAATGATTTTCTTTTCGTTGTTTACAATTTGTTCAATTGCTTCCAGTGGATTATAACTAAGCTCCTGCTGACTTCTATTAGGGTTTTTTATGTCTAGATTATAATTTCTATCTTTTATTTGTTGAATATTCATCTTCCATGAATTATCTGATTCAGTCCTATTATTCCACCATTCTTTTTCCAAATTGAATTCTTCATATCTGATTGCTCTAGTCTTCGTGTAATTTTTATATCCTTCAGGAAGCGGATGCTCAAAATACCATATTTCTTCGGTTGGCTTGCCTTTCTCAAAGAACAACAGATTCGTATTAATCCCTGTATAAGGAGCAAACACACCATTAGGCAATCTAACAATCGTATGCAAATTAAACTCTTCCAAAAGCTTTTCCTTAATCGCTGTCTTCACGCCTTCACCGAATAAAAATCCATCTGGCAATACGATCCCCGCTCGACCGCCGTCTTTAAGAAGGTACATAAGGAGTACCATGAAAAGGTCGGCAGTTTCCTTCGTGCGAAATTTCTCGGGGAAGTTAATCTCTACACCGTCTTCCTCAATTCCGCCAAACGGCGGATTCGTTACGATAACATCCACTTGTTCAATTGGGCGGTAGTCCCGTACATTTTTCGTAAGCGAGTTATCATGCTTGATCCTCGGAGCGTCAATATCGTGCAGAATCAGGTTGGTGACAGCAAGCATATGAGGCATGGGCTTCTTTTCAATCCCCATGATCGTATCTTGCAATATTTGATTATCCTCTATACTTTTGATTTGACCTGTATTCTTAAAGTGTTCTATTGTACTGGTCAGATAACCACCTGTTCCACAAGCAAAATCTAATACTTTCTCACCTAACCGTGGATTTACCATGTCAACAACAAACTGTGTTACAGGACGGGGGGTGTAATACTCTCCAGCATTACCTGCATTCTGCAAGTCCTTTAATATGCTCTCGTAGATGTCGTTAAACATATGACGATCTTGTTGTGTAGTAAAATCAATCTCATTAAGTTTATTTATGACTTGGCGCATCAGGGTGCCGGATTTCATGTAATTATAGGAATCCTCAAAGACAGCTTTAACAATAAAAGCTTTGGGATCGCTATATTCGTCCAGTTCCATTTCCTTCAATTCTTTGAAAAGCTTATTGTTGACGAAGTCCAGTAGCTCATCGCCAGTCATACCTTCGTCATTGGCTGCCCAATCACGCCAGCGTAATCCTTCTGGAACAATAGCTCGATATTCATCGCGCATTAACTCCCATTCTTCTTCCTTAGCGTCAAATACTTTTAAGAACACCATCCAAACCAATTGAGATATACGTTGCGCATCCCCATCAACACCCGCATCTTTACGCATTGTATCTTGAACAGATTTAATAATCGCAGAAACTGACATCTAAATGCTCCTCCTAAATCGTATCTATGCTGAATAAATTACTTTGCCTAATTCTCTTATGGCTGTCATATAACCCTGCTTCCCACCGAACCGTTTTACGATTTCGATTGGAGAACCGAAGCTCTGAAATTCAGGGATCTTTAATACTTCAATACTCTCCAAGTTTACGATCCCTGTGTCAGCGTATTTCTCCAAAAGAGCTTCTAAAACAATTCTCGCTTGATCACTGTACTTCGCAAAATAATTTCGCTTCTTAACATTATCTGCTCTCTCGCGGCGCGTGAGAGGGGGTTGATCAAAGGCTACATGACAAATGAGATCGAAGGGATCAAGGTCTTGACCGACTTCATCTTTTAGTTCATCAAGCAATATGCCCTGAGCTTCAAGCTCTTGTAGGACTGCTTCTTTTTTGTCAGCCTCATTCCACTTCTGAAGAAAATCATCGAGAGATTTGAATTCATTCTTTACGTTTTTCTTGGTGTAGTCAATCAGCGACTCGGTAATCAGCTTACCATCCTTGTCGTAATAATACACCCGATGGTTTAACACTTTCACTTCTACATTATGCACGTAATACTTGGCGGGCGGGTCATTTATTATATCCCCTCCACCAGTTGAAGGATCATCATATGATCCACCACCATAACCATCATCATCTGTCGGTTCGTCCCCGTCACCAGTTTCGATATCTTCTGGGGGAATGTCGCCACCTGGTTGATCAATAATTACAACCGGATCTCCGTCAAAATCAGGATCGGCAAAGAGCTTCGTTACATTACGGAAGTCAATAATCGTAAAGTACAACTTCCCGAAATCTTCCCGAATTCTTGTGCCGCGACCAATAATCTGCTTGAATTCAATCATGCTATTGATATTGGAATCCAAAACAATGTATTGGCATGTTTTTGCATCAACACCAGTGGTCATGAGCTTACTTGTCGTAACGAGAACAGGGTAAGGCTCGTTAGGATCTATGAAATTATCTAACTCAGCTTTGCCCTCTTCGTTATCACCAGTGATTCGCATCACGTACTTGGAATTCTTGGCGACCATATCAGCATTTTCATTGACAAGTGCCTGACGCATACGTTCAGCATGATCAATATCAACACAGAAGAATATCGTCTTTGCCATTCGAGATTGGTTCGATTTCAGGTAGTCCGAGACCATTTTCGCCACTGTGTGTGTACGTTTCTCCAAGATCAAGTTTTTATCATAATCCTTACTGTTGTATTCACGATCTTCAATCTCGTAGCCATATTTATCACGCTGCCCTTTGGTAGGTCGAAAGCCTTCGACATCCTTATCAAGCAATACTCGAATAACTTTATAGGGAGCTAAGAAGCCATCCTCAATACCTTGCTTCAACGAATAAGTATATAGTGGTTCACCAAAGTAACTCAAATTTGAAACTTCTTTGGTTTCCTTCGGTGTTGCAGTTAACCCAACATGGGTTGCAGAAGTGAAATAATCTAAAATCTCACGCCAAGCTGAGTCTTCTTTAGCGCTACCGCGATGACACTCGTCTATGATGATGAGATCAAAGAAGTCTCTGGAGAACTCTTTGTACGCATTTTGAAAATCTTCCGAGCCAGATATCCCTTGATATAGAGCGAGATAAATTTCGTGAGCCTTATCGATCTTCCGATTCTTAATCTTCGTCATTTTATCGCCAAACGGAGCAAAATCGTTGGTCATTGTCTGATCAACAAGGATGTTCCGATCAGCAAGAAATAAGATGCGTTTTTTTGTCTTGGACTTCCATAAACGATATATGATTTGAAAAGCAGTATAAGTTTTACCAGTCCCGGTAGCCATGACAAGAAGGATCCTATCTTGTCCTTTAGCAATGGCTTCAACTGTGCGATTGATGGCGATTCTTTGATAATAACGTGGACTCTTCGAATCCTGTGTGAAATAATAGTCCTCAACAATCGTTTCCTCAGTTTGAGTGTCAATTCCTTTGGCTATCTTATATCGTTGCCAAAGCTCTTCTGGAGAAGGGAACTGAGCCAACGCAAGCTCTCGCTCAACTGTTCCTGAGGATGCTGTCCTGTCATGTTCTAGAAACCCATCACCATTCGAAGAATAAACAAAAGGGATGTCCAGAATATCACCGTAGTTCACAGCTTGTTGCATCCCAGCGCCAATGGAGTGTTTGTTATCCTTGGCTTCGATAATTGCAATCGGAATGTTAGCTTTATAATAAAGGATGTAATCCGCACGTTTCTTCTCGCCACGAGTAACCACTTTCTTACGCACAATAATTCGTCCATCAGTAAATGTGACTTCTTCACGAATCTGCTTCTGTAAATCCCATCCTGATTGAACTAGTGCAGGTGTTATGTATTTTGAGCATATATCGCGTTCTGAGAGGTCTTTTTTGTTCAAATGAATCCCTCCGATCAAGAAACATCAAATAGTACTTTATACTTATTCCACACCCTTATTCGAATTCCCTTTTATCGACATTAACCTTCCATTATTATACATGAGGTTAAGTACAACAGTATGTCAGCAAGCATATGTTCTCCTAAGGTATCCATCTATACTGAAATCAAAAAAACTCAAGCCATATAAGCCTGAGTTTCAGTTCATAAGTTTCTATCGAAAAGTCACCAAACCGACAATTATACATTAGTAGACTGTATTATTCGCTATAAAGCTGTACATATATTTAATCGCTTCATCTTCGGTGTTAAAACTTCTCGTTTCAGCACTTATAGTACGTCCATTTTTCTTAGCGATAAATTCTTTTTTTGTTTTCGTTCTATTAACTAGAACCGAAACGGTATCGCCTTCTTTATACATAGCTCCTTCCCATACTGCATCATCTATAGGTTGCCATCGACATTTATATTTTAGCTTGTCGATTGCATCTCTAAGCTCCGCCGCAGTCTGGAAACGATCAGTTGGGTTCAATTTGCATGCTTTTTTAATGATTTGACGTACTTTGTTGGGTATGACTGGATCAAATGGAAGTTTGTCAATCAACTTCCCATTTCGCATCAAAACATTCGCGTCTCTTATGTTCTGTAAAAAGTCACGCCAGTTTGTTATGTTATTAACCGCACGATATAAAGTCATTCCAAATGCAAAAATATCACTTGATGTAGTAGCTACTGAATCACTAAACACCTCAGGAGCAGCGTGAGTCCTATACCAAACCCAAGGATCAATTTCTGTTCCAACAGGAACTGCTAAACCGAAGTCGGAAATTTTAGGAATACCGTTATGAATAAGTATGTTAGCAGGTTTAATATCTCTATGTATAATGCCGTTAATATGGGCGAATTCCAAACCATATAAAGCATCACTAAGCAGTTTTAGCCCATCAACAATCGGCATATACTGTCTTCCTTGACTGGCTTCAAACGACCCGCCATTAACTAACTCCATATCTATGACGACCTTCAAAGAATCCTGTACAGGGAATATGTTAGCCTCGTTAATAGTAACGATGTTCTTATGTCGACATTTAAAAGGTATTTCAGCTTCTTTAAGCATAGCAAGAGCTTTCTCAGGGTGACTCACATCTAGTATTTTAATCGCTTTCTCGCTTTGTAGAGCCATATCAATCACATGATAAACTGCTCCAAAACTACCATTACCGATTTTTCGTTTAATACTATATTTATCTATACTCGTCCCGCTTAAATCTAAAGTCTGGTCCATCTTATCTCTCCAATTCGCTCCAAGCTACCACTAGAGCATCGAGCTCTGTATCTTTCAAATTATCCTTAAATTGTTGAAAGTAGTTCTTTGCTATCGTTTTTCTCTGTGCTGTAACATAGCTAGTTGAGCGTGATATAGTAGGAATACCTTCTCGATGGCAAACAAGATTCAAAACACCCATTGGAAACTGCAAGTAGGTCATTTGATCCTTTATTGTATTTAAATGCAATTTGTATGCAACCTTATCAGGAGTATACTTTGCGAGTATCTCTTTATAGCTACTTTCAAACCAATCCATAAGTTCTGGAACACTTTCCGTGACTCTTATGTTTATCTTTTTTATTTCTAACAAAGTGGCTTCTTTCTGCATTTCGCCTTCAATTACCGTGTAATGCAATTCATTCTTCCTAAGAGTAATCCCTAAAACCTTCAAAAGACCGCCTCCGAACGAATTTATCTATATTAGGTAATTATATCATATTTCTTGGAATTTTGTGGGGTCTCTGTTACTAGGGACCAACTGCATTTGCTATCATAATAATTAAAAAGCTCATGCTTATTGAGCACGAGCTAGCTTTTGATATTTCCTAGAATTGTTTAGGTGTTCCCGATTATTTGTCAACACGGTATGTTGACATTACGCATTCAACATGTGTCGTATGCGGATTCGTCACTGGGTCTGATAGAATCTGTTATAGTCCGCTGAAGTCTTGATTTTACTGGGATTTTAAAGTTCTTATTCTGTTCTATTTGGGGTTTTAGGTTGGTTAATGTTGGATTTTATCACCAATTTAACACCAAGTTATCACCAATCTAATTATCTAAACTTACCGTACTCACTGAATGATATTCTCCAGTATCTTCGATAATAAGCGCATTTAGATATTTCCCGAACTTAATACCTCCGTCAATACCGATTAATTGACCGCCAAACCATGGAGTAAAGTTTGTTTCATCTTTATGTAAACGTGCACAAACCTCGTGCCCGAATATAATCACTTTACTTGTAGGCAGTGAACTAGAATATTCATAAAACCGTTTACGTATCCACCGAAAATCCTTATGCGATGTTTGTTTCCAGTCATTCTGTTGAGGATCTATTCCGGCGTGCACGTAGATATGAAAATCATCTTCAACAAAGTTGGGTAAGTTACGCAAAAAACTAATTTCAGTGAAGTACTGCTTGTTGATATATTCTCGTGCCTTTGTATCGTCCATCTCTGAATTGTACCAGGGGCAAAATGAATGAATCGTCTGTAGTCCACCGTTCTTAGGGAGGGTATAAGGAGATGGGAGATAATCTTGGTCATCTAGCCAATTGAGGAACATATCGTCATGGTTGCCGCCAATTGCATGAACATTCGCATTTTTTACCAACTGTTGAACCAAACGGACTACTTCAAGGGATGCAGGCCCTCCATCAACGTAATCACCAAGCAAAATAAGCCGATCACTGCTCGGATTATAACTCAGGCGAGATAGAAGTGTTACAAAGGTACGATAATACCCATGAATATCTGAAACTACGAACGTTCTCACAGAACATACTTCCCTTATAGTTTATTAAAATCTTCTCTTCGAGTTACACTCATCACATAGTGTTAGAATCCAGTCTCCCTCTTCTCTCAGTTTTCCATACTGGCCACATATTTGACAGATCTCGTTGCTTTTATTCTCTGCCTCTAGCAGAATTCGTTCTATCGAATCATTATAGTAGGTGTATCGAAAAGTCATACCACCATACTGTTCATATACCTCTTGAATAATGAATCTATGCTTTATTGTACTCCTTATTCTTGCAAGTTCCTTTTCGATGTTTAATGAAATTTCCCACAGCAAATCATACCAGCCTGGTTCAATTGAAATTGAGGCCGTCCGCTCAATTTCTTTTTCATCCGTCCATTGATAGAAAAAGAATCGGTTTATCAATTTATTAAGAAACTTTTTTTTAGTTTGCTGTTCCTTCAAAATTCATCATTCCCCTTACGTCCCCGTCATTTCGTATCTCTAACCAATGAGTTAAAGGAGCCTTTACGAATTTTCAGGTTTCATTTAAACGAAAATCAGGAATGGCCTCACGTAAAGGTCTATTTCTCATCCGGGTAATCTACACATTTTGTTGCCTTTTAAAAATTACATCAATCTTCTTTTCCATTTACCCAGCCTTTTACCTTGTAATAATGTTCTTTATATCCTTCAATGTCTTGATCGACCAACCTCAATTTGTAAGCAGGACTATAATCCTCAATCTCATTGTAACCAAGATACAATCGACGGAGATTGTTTTTAAAATCTTTCAGTGCCGAAATATCAGAAATTTGATTATGCCTTAAATTGAGGTAATAAATGAATCTCAAATCCTTCAATGGAGTGATATCTGATACCTTGTTATATCGAAGAGTCAAATAATAAAGAGAGCTTATTCCCTTTAACGGACTGATGTCAGTTATGTCATTGTGAGAAAGGTTCAAGTCTTCAATATGTTTGCATTTCGCGAGAGGGGAGATGTCAGAAATTCCGCAATAATTTAATCTGAGGTGAGTTAGCCCTTGCGGATGCATTTGCTGCTGCCAAAACTCATTTGACTTAGGCAATCCTTCCTGCTTCTGACACAGTTCACGGATAGGAGTTAAATCATCAAACTCACACTCTCTTAAGTATAAAAAACTAAGACATGGCAAACCACGAAGAAATTTCCAGTCTGCCGTTTTACTACTCTTAACATATAATTCTCTTAAATTCTTAAAATCCTTAAGGATTTTAAGATTTTCGGTTGCCACATAGAGATGCAACGCTTGAATATGTGAAAAGTGTACTAAGTCAGGCTCCCATTGACCGTTTTCTGAATCAGCCGCATTAAACATCAAATTAGGAAACGTCATTTGAAAAGCAGATGAGTCAGAATGCCATGGAATTTCTATAAAATCACTATATCCATCTGCGATTAAAACCCCGTTGAATAGCAACAAATCCTCAGCTGTTAACTGCCTTTCTGAAAGCTGCAGTTTTTCTCTAACAACCTTTTCAAAGCCTTTGTCGGTAAATTCGATGAACCCCATCTGGCACTCACTCCTATACTCCAATTCTTCTAACTGAAGATATCGTGTCTACCCTCCGTTTTAGCCTCTCCTCCTTTTTACCTTGCGCCAAATAATTAGTTTGTGAACTTCAAACTGGCAGACATATTTTTGTGCTTTCTAAATTTATTGCGCATCACTGAGAATAGCTTCCCAGCCTTTTCACTAAATCAGTATCTCGGCTTACTCTTTTCTTAAGAAAAGAATTAATCTTGAGCATATAGCACTGATCTATAACAACAATCACATAATGTCACAATCCATGAACCTTCTCTGGTTTTGCCGGACTTACCACATTCTTCACATACCCCATAACTTTTATCCTCTATTTCATGAATGAGTTTTAATATATTTTTGTTATCAATGAATGAGGTTACGACTCTCATCCCACCGTATTTTTGCTTCACTTCGTAGATAAAAAACCTCTTTGCTTCAACATCGGTTATCACTGCAATCAGTTCCTCAAGCTTCAATGACAAATCCCACAGAAGATTGAACCATCCGTGACCGATGAGAAAGTTAGTCGATTTCTGATTGCCCATTTCATCTAACCAATGAAAAAACGAAAACCGATTTATCAATATTCTTTCAAACACATTTTCATGACTTTTCACTGTACAGTCTCCTCCCAAACAATGTACCTGCTACCATCTCGCAACCTGTGGAATTTGACACACTTTCACCTTCCAAAATTGCTCACGCCAAAGAATAAAAAAAATAATGGAGGGAACCTTGTTTTCTTAACAAACATTGCTTGTTTGTTAAATCCCAATGTCTCTACCTGTGAACTGTATGTCGCAGACAAAACTTTTTCGGGGGCGTTGAATTAAATGCTATCCCTTTGTGTTCCTGCTTGAACTATCAATTTTTATAGCAAAATGGACCTTCAACGTTCTCTTCCCTTCCTGGTTTTCTTCAAAACAAATTCAACTTGGTTTCAAACAGTAGATCCACCTTAATTTCAACATAAGGAATATTATTAGAGCTAATCACGTTTCCTGACACGTACCTGTTTGGGCGGCTATATTCTCGACCATTGTGGATATATTGCTCTACCATCCTGAATTCAGGATAGAGTATCCAATATTCTTTGACGACAGTTCTTTCATACAAAGCTAACTTGTCGATTAGATCGTTTCTAGTGTTGGAAGAAGACACCACTTCTCCAACTAAATCTGGAGTTCCTTCAATCCCTCTTCTAGTGACAATGGAGAGATTGCAATGCCGTACAAATAAGAAATCCGGTGTCAGAACTTGTCCTAGAATAAACAAATTAATTGGTCCTAAGAAAATTTCACTATGTCTCCCACAATCCCTAACACTAAATTGATTTACGACGTTCCTTACGATTACTTGATGGTAAGTGGACGGCGTCGAGAACATATGCATTTCACCATCTACCAATTCGTAGCGATTACCGTCGTCTGGCATATTCAGAAATTCATCCAATTTCAATGCAAATCCTTCCATCAAATAATTACCTGTTGTATGTACGGAGTGAAATCTCACCCTATGTACCTATGTTTTCTTGTCAAACATTGTTTGTTTCCTTAACCCCAACATCTTGCATGTTAACTTATATATCGCTCGCAAAACTTTCTCCACACCGAGTTGTTGCTAACTACAATGATGACAGATAATTCTTTGTTTGTTGTCTTTTAATTTATCGAAAGCTATGAACCCCTACATAACATTGGCTTACATTCAAGTATTTTCATAATAATCTTAACTTGATCTCCTCATAGGAAATGGGTCGATAATTGATTCGTTCTACTGAAACACAACAGTACTTATTGTGATCTAGTCCCTCATCCCGAAGATGTAAATGCCCATGCACATTCGCATGAATACCTTGATCCTCTAGATACAACAGATTCGTCATATTTAATGGCTCATGCGTTAGAATAAACTCGCGAAATTGATACATTCTGACAGGATAAAAACCTAAACGAACAAACTGTCCACTTGTGACTCGGCCGCGATCGTGGTTGCCCAATATCACTATGTGACGTCCTTTAGATGTTAATTGTGTAGCTATTTCCTTCCGTCGAGAACTCGTTGCAAAAAACATATCCCCTAACCAAAACACAATATCGTTCTTTTTAATCGTATAATTAACGTTGTCAATAATGGCTTGATCCATCTCTTCGACTGTACTAAATGGCCTTTTCTCAAATTCCAGCACGTTCTTATGCCCAAAGTGAGGATCTGAAATAAAATAATAATCCATAAAAAGTCCTTCCTCTCCGTAATTGCTCCGACCTGTTACTTTCTAATGCTAGTTCGACTATTTCTGTGAAAACCTGTCCATATTATTCTTTTGTAACAACATGAGATATTCATTATTGTCGAACGGTATCGATATCGCCTTAGTAAATCGTATTTCCCCCGGATAACCAAGAGAATTATTAACTAGTAAACATCCTTGCTGCATGTACATTTGTCTATAATGAACATGTCCAAAACACCATATTTTCCCCTTTGCTCGAGCAAGAAAATCAGAACCGTCAAAATAGTAAAATGCTGTGATTGGATTCCATTGAAAACGCGGATTAAGATGCGAGTCATCAGGTGAAACATGGGTAATCACTATATCACAGTCGTCAAATATGGCGTTGAGTTTCTTCTTTTCTTCATCTACCTTGGGACACTCGATAATATAATTAGAGTCATTAAAGTTAGAAAACCAGTAAGCATCTAGTTTTTTCCAACTATATCCAAGCTTTAAACCATAGATGTAGTCATACCACAACCCAGTGCCCCCGAAGGTGACACCATCAATGGTCACTTTATCGCCATCTAACGCAATCACTCCAGGAATTTCACTGCTCAATTCCTTAAGTTCCTCCCAGCGCTCAACTGAAGAATTATAAATAGCATGTTCCTTCTCATCGGGAAATAAGTACAGATCATGATTTCCAAATGTGTAAAGCACGTGATCATATTTTTCAGCTAAAAATGTAAGAAGCAGCTGTGAATGACTGTTCTTATGCCCCAAATCACCGGCAATCACGAGAACCGGTGATGGTGATTCTGGTGTAATAGCCTCCACGAATGCCCGGATAATCTCCACTTCTGTGGGTGTGACATCAACTTTGTACCAGTCCCAATATTTCCGAACATAAAAATCTAAGTGTAAATCTGATATCAAATCAAATGTTTTCACTTCTACCTTTCCTCCTCTCCGTCATAGTTAGTTGATGTCTATCTCTATATTTTGTGATCCTGAATCCATTGTTCGATTTGTTCTTTGTTAAATTCTCCAGCCGCAGTTCTTAAACCTAACTCCACTAACTCAGTTTGCTCGTATTTCAAGCGGAAGCCATTGATGCGAAGTAACAGCAGCATAACGGCAATCCCCATCCGTTTATTTCCATCCACGAACCCGTGATTCTTGATCAGTGAAAATGTCACCATTGCAATTTTCCCAACAATTGTCGCATACAGATCCTTACCTTCAAACGTGATGAAAGCCTTGCTCAAAGCACTTTCAACAAGACGAAAATCCCTCACTCCTTTCATCCCTCCGGTTGATTGTGTTATTTTGTCGTGAAAGATATGGAGTTGATCAACAGTGATTCGGATCATCATTTAGCCAACTCCTTTAGTGCTTCAAAGTTCATTGCAATAATATCTTGCATTATTAATTCAAGTGTCTCATTCTCCGGTAAATATTCTTCTTTTAGAGTGTTGTCCACCTTTGGGTTTATAGGCTCCTCGATCACAGCTTCGTGATGCACTTGAGGATCAATGTAAATTTGCTCCATGTTCTGTAAGAAACGCTTATCATGTCGCTCATTACTTATTTCATCTTCTTCGTGACAACTAAATAACATGTAAATCAGTGTCCAGTATACGGATAGATATTTATCTTTGTTAGAAGCTTCCACCTTAGATAAAAACAATACAAGGTAATCCAATATTACGGCTAATTGTATATACAAAGAGTAAATATAGAAGGGTTCTTTCAACCATCTCGAATTATGCTCAATCGTGAATCTATCTTTTCTGGCAAGCTCGGTTAACGCCTCAAGAAATGGGTTTAACCTTAGACGTGACGAAATTTGTTTTAAAAGGTTCACTGAAGGCAATATAATGCTTGGCAGTTGATAAATATGAATGCTTTTTGAAAGATACTTTCCGCCATAATACATCCTTTTTTCAAGATCATAATGTTGTTGGTGAAGTTCTATAATCTGATTTTTATACAAAAAGATACGCTCTAAGAATTGATACTTCTCCTCGTCAGCATGACAACTCATCATATACCACCCCTTCATTCCACACTATTTGTTACAAGGAGTTAATCTTGAAACATGTTATAGGATATTACTTAGTGTCCATTCCGCTTAACCCATGTGGACAACCCCTGAACGCACTTATTGATATAGCTAATGACCTCTACAAAAGATTTACTTTCACAACGTTGACGCCATTCCAGTGTATTTTCCTCTTCGGCGCTCAATTGAATTAAACCAAAGACATCGAATTCTGTTTGTTTAAATATGTCATTATCCTTAAGGCGCATGAGCCTTGAGAACCACCAGGTGCTACGACGTAAAAAAGTATCTACATGATACTGCCTTTGATGGAGTTGATATTTGCTATCCATATCAAGTGTCCAGTGTCGTTCTTTGATTGAATCCTGTGAGAACTTAGTGTAAAATATGTTCCACTCATCAATATCACGACGAAGCATCTCATAGTACAAAGTTGAGGACTTTGGAGTTATTTGATAGCTTTTTGAATGCTCCAATTCTCTAAGATCAACTGAATCCCTTTGAGTTGTTTCACGAAACCGTTTATATATATGAGATTCGCACTGAACACTAATACGACGACTAAAAATTGATTCCAACACATCAGCTACTTGCTTGCATCGCTTCCAGCATTCCAACCTATTCTTATGTTTATCAAATGAAACATAAAGATCCACATCACTCATTGCCGTTTCTTTACGTTCCAGTACTGATCCATAAATACGAATCCATCGTACATTCAATGGCTCAACAACCCGATAAATATGATCTCTTTGGCATATGATTTCATCAAGTAGTTTCATTCTAATCACTTCTTCACCAAAAGGATTTTCATTATTTAATTTTGGCATTATGTTATTCCTTCAAAGTTGAAAGGTTTGTATTTGGAAATAATCACCTTATATTATATAAGCATAGGACTGCTGCCCAACCATATGCGAAGTTAGGTGCCCTTCCGTCATCTCCTGTGGCTCCATATTTTAATATCATGTCCAACATGTATTTTGCATGCAGAAAAGCATTTGTTATATGGACGGTTTCCTTAAACCATTCTACTTTATGCCCTGGAACAAACTCCTTACCGGTGCCCAGTTCAATTTGTCTCATGAAGTTTTTGTGCAAAGGCTCGTCTAACAGCTTCTTTAGCGTCTCAACAATACTTAAAGTGTATTCTTGCAAATGATATACCTTATAGCTATAATTATAAAATTTATACAGTTTTGTTTCGTAAACGTCCTCATCATCTATTAAAGTTTGAAGTTCCTTCAAAGTTCGTAGGTTGTTCATTATGTTTTCACGCAATTTCTGTTCCTTAATTTTATTATCTCTGAAAAAACCGTTCATAAAATCCAGTTCAATTTGAAGGTCGTTTATATTACGTTTACAATCATCCATATAATCACCGACCATTCTCTTTGTCTTATTACAAAGTCAAAAAAATCCTTTTTAAGCATTGTAAAGTATGCACCAAGTGCGAAGGCAAGTTTTTTCTAGATTAGGGGTTTCTACAGGATAGGCCTTTGTTGTTGCATTTCTCTTGGATTACTTAGTGTGTTTAGAAGATTACTCGATACTGACAATCACTCTTTTTCAAATGAATTCTGAAAATTTCCTGCGACAACATATTTCTTTATCCTTTCAATCCATGTGCAATAGATTTTCAGGCACCGATCTTCACTGTATTTACTTGTTTCAAAAACAACGTCGCTATGTACTTGTAATCCTTTAGATCGTTCATAGAGTACACTCCGAATTTCAAATTGTTCTAAGCCAAAAGAAACCAGATCCGCTAGGGCTCTTTTCGTTTGTTTTAGTAAAACCTCAGACTGATTTGGATTTAGCGAAATACCTTGAGAGCACAGCTTATTCAATTCGCGGCAGATATTTTTTATGTTTTGTTTAGCGGCGGCCAATTGTTCACCTGAAATGCTCTCTTTATAACACATACTTTTAGAAAAATGACTTAGATACTTAACACAAAGTCCGTTGAGTACTTCCCCAGCAAGGTAACGTTGTACATCTTGAAACGCCACCTTAGAACTAAGATTCTTGTAATAATCATGCTGAATGTTTAATATAAGGATTAGTTCTTCTAACACTAATAAATTTTTTTGAATTTCCTCGAACAATTGACATAGCTTCTCAAACGAGGTAATCCCCATAACACCTTTTGTCTTCGCGGCAAAACAAAATATCATACTCATTTCCACCTTTCTTTGACAACAGCTGCTACGTTCGGAATTTTTCCTAGTGCTTCCACTTGGTATTGATGCAGCAGCTCTCGAGTAAGGGTTGTAATTTGTGCATAGTACGCTTGAACAAATGTACGATAACTTTCATCGGTTTCCCAAGTTGTTTGATGATACATAAAAGGAGAATCTGGGACTTCGTTGCTATAAACTAAACCCGCTAGCTCTAAAGAAGGGTAATCCAACTCCAGATTATAGTGTTTTACTTTTAGCAATAATGCCTGCTCCAAGGAAGCCATTTCTTCAGGAAGTGATGAAATAATTGTTCCGTCAAAAAATTTGCCGATATGTTCCTTTATTTGTTGTACTATTTTTTGGTCAATTTCATCATCAATTCGTTCTTTCATCCATGACTCATACTCTCTTAACACCCTCCGAGGTGCCGCCACAAGATCCCCCGTCCAATCATCAAGATTTAGTTCTTCAATCACACTATCGATGATGCCTTCGTGGTTTTCTTCTCTAATCGTCTCTTCGGCCGTTTTCATTTCGACCTCAACGTTGAAATGCTCAATACATAAATTAATTTGTGTTTTTGCGTCCATAATTTGCTGTTCTCTCCTTCAAACATGATATTGATTTAATTTTAAGACAATTCACTTGCCTTACATTCCCTATCAAAATGTAGTTCACAAGTATAGAGATAAAGTAATTAGTATAGCTTGACAAGGTTATCAACTTTTATTCGGACTCCTTAAAGTACCTCAAATACAAATCTGTTGCGTTGATGTTTTGAAACTGTCCCGACTCAACACCCATAGTTATCTGCATGAGAATATTCCAATAGCTAAGTTGTTTTTTTACACGCTTTTTATTAGCAATGATCCGTTCAGTTAAAAATAATAGTTTGTTTGATGAATTGAGATAGTCCTTTATGTCAGATAAAGGTATGCCTAAACGATTTGCAGCAATGATTTCGCATATTTGCTCTAAGTGATCATTTGTATACTGATTTGCAACTCCAGATTTCGGCTGCCGCAAGGTGATAAGCTTGTACTTAGCACCGATGTATGTCCTAAGAGCACCTTCTGTCAACAAAAATCCACGTTTATTGACCTCTTGAATTAGTTCCCGTTTCTGCATTGTAACCACCCCAAGTCATGTTATTAACTCATCACTAGGTAATAAAGCTAAAATAATGGACTAAAATTTGACCCAACCTCTTGGCTCTTCATTCAACAGCACTCTTGATTGAATGGGGTAAACATACGGTTCACCTGAACTTCTGTACTTTGTTCGAAATGTTGTTGTGTTTATTATTTGCGGTTCCATTGTAACCCTATATAATACAATTCCATCCTTAGAATAAAACTTTTCATAGTTTGTTGTGGGTTTAATTAAAGAAAGTGAAATTAGCCTCGACCCTTGGAGTGGGATTTTTCTCTTTAAGATGGTCTGAACCGGGGTGGTAGAAGTGAAGAGAAAGACATCACAATCCCTACCGATTTGTTCCAAACAATTCGAAAAATACAAGGCCCCTGTACGCCCCGATCTCGGTAAAAATTCAATATTTATTGAGTTATGCCGGATCCAATCTAAATTCACCTTAGCAATTTCAGAGGTAAATTTATTTTTTCTTAATCTTATAAGTGAAATCTCGGGTATTAATAACTTCGTCTTTTGTTTCATTTTATCCGATACAAGATCAGAAAATTTCACCATTTGAATATGCGAGTCATTAGGATCAAATACAAACACAATTTTGTTCATACAATCGCTCCTTCACATTTCTTATAGATCTTCTTTGAATCACTGGAATTTCTTCTCGTACTGTATTGTAAATCTTGGAGGTTCCCTCTAAGCAAGACTTTATTTGATTCTTGTTGAGAATTAAAATATATAAATGTAAAATGAATATAAGTTCCAGATACCAACTTTAGGAGAAATATCATGAGTAACCCGACTTCAGAATGGCCAAAAAATATGGGAAAACTAATTAAATATCTTGAACAATATAATATAAAAATCAAAGATAGATCCGTAGACAAGGAATACCGTGTGAAGCATAAATACCTACGAGAAAATGTTCATTACAAAGAAAAAAGGGAGCAGTATTATAGCAATTATGAAAAAAAGGAGCGGTATTATAGAAATTATGAAAAAAATGCTGCTGAAGTTATAGCAAAAATAAAAACAATGATTGACTATCTTGACCTTACTCATGAAAAAATCAAAAATGATAAAATAGGTGAGGATGAGAAAAAACTTCTTAATCATATAGAGTCAGAATCTAGCCCCCTATTCTTAGCAATATATGAAAAGATGACTAATTTGAGAAACACATACCCTGACTCCTGGCTTGAAGATTTGGATTGGAAGGAGTTGTACAAGTTTTGCAGCGATTTTTCTGAAGAAAATTATAATTTAGAGCGGATTATCGAGGAAGAGATTCATGCGTTAGACATTAACGAAATCGAAAGTGCTTTATACGATGAATTATATGACAATGAGGTGCAAGAATTTGAGGAATTCCATGGTCTAAAGGATTTCAACGAATCGAACGCATCCAGGTCATTACTTGATGCCTTTAATAAACATATCCAAGCAAGAATAAATGAAGATCTTGACGAACGATGTCTGGAGACTGTTAATGATCGAATAAGAAATAGAATTGAAAAATGGATAAATGATTCCCAACAATTTTACAGTTCGGTAGCAACGGTATCAATGCATATGAAGAAAATAGGCCCTCGAATAAAAGAATCCTTTTTAGAAAAACGAGGACAAGATGAAATAAGAAAAAGGGTTGATGATGTAACAGGAACTTTGGATTTATTAGATTTGGAGTTATTGGCTGTGCTATTCCTTGACAACTGCAGCGTCTATAAACTAGGAATTTGTATGGGCTGGTATGAAGAATTTTTAGACATGAAAATTGATGGCTTTGACAATATCTTTAATGATTATGTTTCTGAGAACTATCAAAAAATTAGAGCTTGTTCTCAATTCCTAAAGAGGCATTACATAGATAAAAAGAATTTACAGGAAACCCTAGTTGACATCTCTGGTGTAGAAATCAAAAATATTGCTTCTAGTGAATTCAACTTACCGATTCCCCTTTAGTGGGGGTATAAAAAGTGACAGGTTTTAAAGTTCGCTACATATCTTATCAAGCGAATCGAGGTCAAAGAATCTGGCAATGTGAGGATAACCTATAACTTTAAAGTATAGAAAAGAAGGCGATGAGACTTACTCATCGCCTTCACCTACAAGAAGATCTTTTCTATATGTTGACACTACACATTCAACATGCACCGTATGCGGGAACATATCCACCGGCTGCACTTCGACCGTGCGGTAGCCACCCTGCTCGAGCAGCGCGAGGTCGCGGGCAAGTGTCGATGCGTTGCACGACACGTAGACGACCCGCTCCGGGCGCATCTCGAGGATCGTCGCGATCAGCGACGCATCGCAGCCCTTGCGCGGCGGGTCCACCACGATCACGTCAGGCGTTATGCCCTGACGTTTCCATTCGGGGAGGACCGCCTCTGCCGGGGCTGCTTCGAAATGCACGTTGGTGATGCCGTTTAACTCGGCATTCTTTCGTGCATCGGCGATCGCTTCCGCGACGATCTCGACGCCGTACACTCGCTTGGCTCGCTGCGCCAGGAACAAAGAGATGGTTCCAATGCCGCAGTAGGCATCGATGACGGTCTCTTCGCCGCTAAGCGCGGCGTATTCCAGCGCTTTATTATACAGCACTTCGGTTTGCACCGGGTTGACCTGGTAGAAGGAGCGTGCCGAGATGGCGAACTTGACTGCGCCAATGTAGTCATAAATGACCTCGCTGCCCCACAAAACTTTGGTTACATCGCCAAAAATAACGTTGCTGCGCTTTGTATTTACGTTTTGGCAGATACTCTTGACCTGCGGGATCGCTTCCCGAATTCGGGCAATCCATTCGTTCACACGTGGAATTCGGTCGCCGTTGGTGACCAGAACAACCATGATTTCATCGGTACGGAAGCCCACTTTTACGACCACATGGCGAAGCAAGCCTGTATGCGATTCCTCCGAGTATGGCTTGATCCCCAGATCACGGGCTATCTGCTTAACGGCATTAACAACAGTGTCGTTAGCTTCATGCTGGATAAGGCACTCGTTCATATCTATTATGCGGTGGCTGCCCTGGGAGTAGAAACCTCCGATTAATCCGCCCTCTTCTTCTCCAAACGGAACCTGTGCTTTGTTACGGTAGCGCCAAGGGTCGTTCATTCCTACAGTAGGATGCACCAGTATCCCTGGATCATCATTTAATTGACCATCGGTAAATTCGCTGTGGGGCTGGACCCCGTTCTCGTCAGACTCCCAGGAGGTCTCATTTAAACCCTTCCGTACCTTCAATTTCCCGATCCGTTCCAGGTTATCCACTACCGTCTGCCGTTTCACCTTCAACTGCGCTTCATAGTTCAGGTGCTGAAGCTGGCAGCCGCCGCACTGCTTGTAAATCGGGCAAGGAGGCTGCGAACGGTCGGCGCTTGGCTCGAGCACTTTCAGTAATTTGGCGTAGCCGAACTGTTTTTTTACCTTAAGCACTTTGACCAGCGCCCGTTCGCCGGGGAGAGCGCCAGGTACAAAAAAGGTAAAGCCGTCTACACGGCCCACCCCTTCTCCCTCGTGGCCTATACCGATAATGTCCGCTTCGTATTCGCCGTTTTTCTCCACCGGAACGGTGAGAGAGCCCCTGCTGTTTTGTTTACCCACACTAATCGCTCCCACTTCTATTGTTCACCTTTGTTAAAAGTCGCTCCATAGAGCATTCTTTCAACGTTTTTGTCTATGCCATTCTTTCAACGCTTTTGTCTGCGGAAATCTTTCTTCTTCTTACTCTATATGGGGCCTGACCACCCTCCATACAGTGCCGCAGCGCACTCCGGGAGAACCGTGTGTTGGCACAATTCGCTTGCTGGTCCCCGACCTTCACAACCCGCCCTACTTATAACTACTATGGCCCGTCTCATCCACAATAATGCGAAGATGCTGCGGCAGGCTTGTGAATACGCAGGGCAGGGTGCCTCCCAGCTCGCCGTCGAGGTTGACTTGCACATAGTCCGGAGAGGCGATCTGCAGATGCCGGGTCTGAAAATGGATCAGATTCGGGTCGTTCAAATGCTCGCCGCGCAGTGCCAGAGTGACGACACGGATAAATTCAGGCAAGGAGCACTGCCTCAGGATTAAAACATCCAGCAGGCCGTCGCTGAGGCTGGCATCCGGAGCGAGCTTCTCGAAGCCGCCGACGGAGTTGGAGTTGGTGACGAGGAACAGCATCACTTTTTCGTGGATATCGATGCCTTTTGACCTGGCATAGATTTCGATCGGGCGGAGACGCGGCAGCTTCTCCAGTCCCTTCATATAATAAGCGAGCTGGCCCAGCATCGTCTTCAGTTTGCTCGGCACTTCGTAGGTCAGCTCGGTCATCGAGCCTCCCCCCGCGATATTGATGAAGTAACGCTGGTTGACTTTACCCACATCGATCGGACGCGAGTACTGCTTAATGATGAGGTCGCAGGCTGCATCGACATTTTTCGGGATGGCAAGAGCCCTGGCAAAATCATTCGTTGTTCCCAAAGGCAGGATGCCCAGCTGCGGCCGGTACTCCTGCTCTGCCATTCCGTTGATGACTTCATACAGCGTGCCGTCTCCTCCTGCTGAGATAATGAGGTCGAACTCGCGTTTCACCGCTTCCCGTGCCGCCAAAGTGGCGTCGCCCTGCCCGATTGTTGCGTGGGCAGAGGTTTCGAAGCCGCCCCTCTCCAGCCGCTGCAGGACATCGGGCAGACGCTTTTTCATTTCTTCCCTTCCGGAAGTCGGATTATAAATGAGCCTTGCTCTTTTTGCCATTCCCGTATCACCCGCTCGCCATAAAATTTCCAGTGTCAATCTATGTCTATCCGTAATCGTATAAAAGGCGCAATCTGCCCTTCTATCCATTTGGGAATTGATGCATTCGGCAGCAGCGCTTTACCGTTATAACGATAAGTGTACCCCTGCAGGCGGTTCGGGATTACAGTTCTTGTAAAATATCCCTCGCTCAAAAACAGAGGAACGACAATTACTGCGTGCCCGGGCTTCTTCTCCGCCCAAAGCTTCATCTGACGGTGGACCTGATCAGGCAGCAGCATCGCCGCATCCGCCTCGTCGAATCCCCCTAGTTCTTTTACCCTTGAAGCCAGGAGTTCTAACCCTCTCCGCCATTTGTCATGGAATCCCTGTTCTTTACTTCCGTGCCCGATCAGCAGAACGATTTCCCGGGACGGATTGTTCGTTAGATCTTTTATTTTATCATACAAAACAGCGGCAATGATAGGGTCATCATCTATCGGCGACGTAAAATGAATCCTTGCGCTCCGTTCAAAAGGTGTCAGATCCGTCGGCAGCTCAGGCTCCGGCTTGGCCCCTAACGCATATCCGATCTCATCCACATGCGTGCTGCCGGAAGAGACAAACAATGGCACCGCGATAATGTCCGTCACTCCCTGCCGCTCCAGGGTCCTGATTCCGTCCTGAATGAGCCGCCCTTCTACGATTTCAAGAAAAGAAGACACAATCGGAATGTCCGAAGGACGCAGCACCTGCGCAACGGCTTCATCCACTAGCCGCACCCACTTCCCGTCGCGCGAACCGTGGCTGATGACGAGCACTCCGTAACGTTCCATAAACCATCCCCCACTTTCTTAATGCGTTAACGTTAAAACGCTGTCATGAATAGAGATACGAAAGAAAGGCCCCGGAAGGAGCCGCAATTTAATTGTGCCTTGTGACTTTGTTTATTCCCAGTGGTGCCATGCAGCGTAGAAGCCATTATAATTCCGCACAATGAATGCTTCCCAACGCGTGCTTCTCCCGGCTCATTTTGTGGCGTTGCACGGCGGACGGTCAGCCCCTGAAGTGCCTCTGTCTCTGTCCCGCCGGACTATCGGCCCAAACGTTCCAACGTCAGTTGGTAGCCGTCGTTCCCGTAGTTCAAGCATCGTTTCACCCGGGAGATCGTAGCCGTACTAGCGCCCGTCTCCGCCTCGATCTGGTTGTACGTGTTGCCTTTGCGCAGCATCCGCGCCACTTCCAGCCGCTGGGACAGCGATTGAATCTCGTTCACGGTGCACAAATCGTCAAAGAACACATAGCATTCCTCGAGATCCTTCAGAGTAAGAATGGCTTCAAACAGCTGATCTACCGCTTTATCGTTCAGTTTTTTAAGCTGCATATGTTTATCAACCCCTAGTAAACTTGGTAACGCATACCTTTTCGACAGCATCCCTCAAAATCCTTCTCTACCCGAATCTTCAGGACGTTAAAATCTTCATGCGTTAATGGATTAAAATGTTTCTCCAATCTACCAAGTATAAACTATTGTCGCCAATCATTCCAGCTTTAAAAAAGGGGCAATCACTATCCCTTGGGCCGCTTGCTTTCCTTGAGCTGTCCTTGTACCGGCGGCGTCGGGCTTGTTCAATTGGGCGGTGAAGTTTTGTGCGGTCATGGTTCCTCCTGCGCGTTTCGCGTCTATTCCCCGATTTTGCGTTTTTTCTTATTTTATCCCCGGCATGCCGGTCTATCAAATTATTCCCGACCCGTGACAAACGTCCATACCAAACATTTGCCCATCACATAGGCTGTAGTAAAACGGCAAAGGAATGAGAAACCATGACATATAACCCTTACGACCAAGAAGTAACTACGCGCAGTTTCTTTTCAGGACCACAGGCAGGCGGCGGAGGTTTCCCGGGAGGGGGGGCTCCGGGAGGGGGGGCTCCAGGAGCGGGATTCTTCGGCGGAGGCGGAGCTCCACAAGGTGGTGGATTTTTTGGCGGCGGCGCACCCGTGCAAGGAGGCGGCTTCTTTGGCGGCGGCCAGAGTCTCGGCGGAGCTCAAGGCCTGCCTCAAGTTGGAGGGGGCGGCTTTCCTTTTGGCGGTGCAGCAGGCGGTGCGGCAGGCGGCGCTTCTTCGGCGGCATCCGGCATCAATTTCGAGCAGATCAAAGGATTCGTCGACCGGATGGGCGGCATTGACGGGATACTTTCCACCATGACCAAGGTGCAGAAAATCTTTGGCAATGTTCAGCAGATGGCGCCCTTGTTCAAGCTGTTCTTCAAAAAAGGCGCAACAACCAAAACAACCGGCACCAAAGACGACGCCCTCTCGAGAGATTTTGTTCCCCGAAAACGCAGAAAGAAAACCCGTGCCGGCTCTACAGCAAGCAGAAGGCGCAAGACGAAAAGATAATATTGCGCACGTCCCCAATTTAGCCACGGAAACTATGTCGCATATGTACGTTCTAATCCACGGTGATCGTTTCGCATATGGGGATCCAACAAAAACAGCCGGCCTCTCAAGGGGGCGGGCTGTTGTATTACTTCTGTCCACTCTAATTTATGACTTTGGCGCGATATCCGTCCTTACAACGCCCACATCGGACGCATTGATGGCAAAGGCATTCCCTCCCTGGCCGGTGCTGGCGCTGGTGGATTGCCTGACAATGACCGTATTTTTGCCGCGTGTCTTATGGGTATGCTTCTTTGTTTTAGACATCATTTTCACCTCCCCTTTTATGGGAGCTTACGTACGGCGTCTGAGCAGCCGCCCTACAGCACCGCAACGTGCGCCGGGACGGGATTCAACGCTTTTTGTTTTTGCTCAGAATTTTTACATTGACGGCATTGCTGGCGAGAGCGTTGCCGAGCTTTGTCCTGGCGACAGCGGATTGAAAGATCTTGATGACCAGGTAATGGTTTTTGCCAATGCGGTGCTTATATGTTTTCACGTAGGTTCGGAACACCTTGTTGACCCCCTTCTCAGCAGCTATTACATGTTATGTACAACCTAAGGGTCCCGACTCGGCGCATATCAGACATCCCGCTTTCCGGAGAGCAAAAAAGCCCGCCTGATGGCGAAGCCCTTGCCGCAAACCCTCTATGTCACATCCCGGTTCTGAAAAACGAGTGAAGCCGCCGTCATAAGCAGCAAAATATACAGCACTATGACAGCCAGCGAGAAGCCGAGCGTCATCCCTTCGTACAGCGGCATTTGGCCTCGGTTAATGAGCGGATTCGGGTCGTACATCTGCAGGTTGGTATTGGCAAAAATAACGAACTGCGACCATCTGTATCTGCTGATGAACAGCATCAATGTGCTGCCGATAAAATTCGCGATAACGGCTGTGATGATGGCAAGCGGAGAGCTTTTGAACACCGTCGCCATGAAAAAGGCCAAGGTCATATAGAACAGCGCAGGCGGAATGTCGTACAAGTAATATTTTAGCGTCGTACCGAACGTAAAGCCGTCTTTGTCCGACGTCCCGAAGAGGGCCGCACCGATCAGCGACGCGGACACCAGCAGCACCGCAAACGCAGCAGCCGTCATAATTACGCAGGCCGCATATTTGGACAAAAGCACCGTCGTTCTTGACGGAGGGCGGATCAGCAGCTGCTTGATCGTGCCTTCCTTGTATTCGTCCGTAACGGTCTGCGCGCCGATAATGATGGAGAACATCGTAATAAAGATACTTAACCCCATAAAGATAAGCTGCGGGTATTTGGCATAGTTCAGTTCGGCCGCCACGGACGGATACCATACTTTAATGGCGATGGCGATAGCCAAAGCAACGATGAACAAAAAGAGGAAGAACCGAGTGCTCCGCTTTTTGCTGTTCATTTTCATCAATTCGTTCCGGACCAGCTGGATGAATTTCATAACGGCGCCTCCCCTTTGGTCAGTTCGAGGAAAGTATCTTCCAGCGATTGCGTGCGGCTGTGCACTCCGAATACCAGTACGCCGTCAGTCAAAAGCACCCGCAGCACAGCGGGAATCTGTTCTTTTTCCAGCGAAACGACAAGCATGTCGCCTTCCGCAGCCGGCTGCATAGCCTCGAATGAGGGAACGTCTTCGCCGGAGGCATCCCGTTCTTTCAGGAGCTGAAGCGCACGCTTGCTGTCGTCCACCTCAAATTCCACAGGACGAGCCAATGTAGTCGGAGCCGGCCCCGTAATCGAGATCTCATCGACGAGCTGCCCGTTCTGGATAATCAGCACCCGGTCGCACATCAACTCCACCTCTGACAAAAGATGGCTCGATACGACCACAGCGATGTTTTCTTTTTTGGCGAGATAGCGGAGATGGTCCCTCAGCTTGCGGATTCCCGCGGGATCCAGGCCGTTCGTAGGCTCGTCCAGTATGAGAATCGAAGGCTTGTGAAGCAGCGCTTGAGCGATGCCCAGCCTCTGTCTCATGCCCAGCGAGTAGGTTTTTACTTTATCGCGGATCGCATCGGTCAGGTCGACCAGCTCTACGATTTCATCCATGCGCGCTTTAGAGATCGGCTCCGAACTCATCCGGGCAAAATGAATCAAATTCTTCATCCCCGACATATATCCGTACAGCTCGGGATTCTCCACAATGGCTCCCACATGCGCCATCGCTTCCGACCGCTCCGTTTTGATATTGTGGCCTTCTATGTATATGTCGCCGTTCGTAATGGAGATCAGGCCTACCATCATGCGGATCGTCGTCGTTTTGCCGGAGCCGTTCGGGCCGAGAAACCCGTACACTTCCCCCCGGTTCACCGAGAAACTCAGGTTTCGGATGATGGGCCTGCCGCCGATCGTTTTGGATACGTTATGCAGCTCGACAACGGATTCTTGCGGTTTTGCCATCCAGAGCCCTCCTTGCTGAAATATTACCTATCCTTACCATTATGGCGGGAATTGATACTATTGTCCATGCATGGGCACACCTGTGGTGAGGAAGCATATTTTTGTCCGGATTGAGAAAGACTAGCTGTAAAAAAACGGCTGGACAAAGGCGGGAGGAACCCCAATGAATTCCTTAATGCGATTAATTGAACATTACTGGTTGCCGGTCGTTCTGGTTGCGGGAATCGGCTATGCGATTTATAAGGTATATGAAAGAAGGCGGACCCTTCTGCTGAAAAATAACGATGAGCCTTGATGTGGCTGCCTTCCACTCTTGCATACTGTGTGGTAAACTTTTTATCATCAAAGTTGAATGCGGTTGCAATGAGATGGGAGGATCGGGGCGGTGCTGTATGAACCTTTTGGCATATCCAGATCGGGAGAGATTATAGAAAAAATGGCGTGTGATCCGGAAACCCTCTATCTGGGCCGAAACGGGAAACCCGTGGAAAGAATCTCCATTCTTAGAAACGGAAAACCGGAAATAGCGATCGTCAAATATTTGACTAATTACGAAAATATAGGAAGAGAAGCGTGGGTGTATGAGTCGATTTTGGCGCGGCTGTCGACGCTTAGGTTCCCTGAACTGTTAAGCGTTTCCAATACTACAGATCCTGAGTCCTATTGGCTGCTGTTCGAGGATTTAGGCAATCTGACCCATTCGTTTGAAGCCGATTTCCTGTGTCGGGTCGCTTCTTTGATGCCCCAGTGGCATTTATTGCCCGCAGCATTAGTGCCGGATCTATATGAGGGGCACACCCCCAAATTACAGCCTGTCCATCTGGAGCTGGCATCACGGCAAAGTGAGCTGAGGTCTGTACTTCTGGATTTGCATCTGGACACTCATCTTATAGACCGGCTCCTTAATGGCATGCTGCAAGAAGACCCTGACCGCATCGCTGGACAAAACGTAATCTGTCACGGGGACCTAAATCCTTTAAATATTTCATTCAAAGAACAGCAGCTTATCGTATTTGATTGGGAATACATCCAGAGGAACAGCGTATTCTGGGACTTGTTTAATTTGATCGACATCACCAGTCCGGTTTACCGCAGGAAGGTTCTCGATATCGATGCCCGCTGCAGGATTTTAACCGCGTATATAGACGAACGCAAAAAACTGAACCGGCCCGTAGATGGTGACTTTGAAAGGGATTATCATATTTTTTCCGCGATCTATACCGCTTGGATTCTACTGTTAATCGACGGCGATCTGCGGCACGGCCGCTTTGAGAGGGACTCTCTTCTCCTGCAGAGAGAAGAAGCTTCAGCTATTCTGCGGAATCTGCTGGGATATTAAAGCTTTCTACTTGCTTTTTAGTTGGTGAATATTTCCAGGATGTATCTGGAAATAAAGGTAGCGTCGATTAAAAGCATGCTATAGTTTTAGCTCAAACGAGCTTCAATGACAGCGGAGATCCCTTGTTTCTCTTCAAACAGCAGCTCGATTGACAGCGTGCCCGGGTCAAAATTATGATACTGGTCAAGGTAAATAGCCGCACCGTCGATGATGTCCTGTTCCGACAGCTGTATTTTTCGTCCGTTCCGACCGCTCACTTCCGCCCAAATTCCCCTGCCTTCTTCAAAAAACAGTTCCCCCTGCAGATCGTGCATGTTCTCGTTATACCGCTGGGAAGCAAAAACACATACTGCATTTGTAAGGTCTTGTTCATTAAATAAAATTTTCATTTATTTCCCCCCCAGAATCTGCGGAATAATTTATAGGCAATAAACAGGATGACTCCCCAGAAAATAAGACCTAGAATTGAAAATCCGCCTGACCCGGCGTACCCGTCAGTATAACCGGTGCCATAGCCCATTCCGCCAAAAGGATGTAAAATATGCCCGAGAAACGCTCCGGCCGCCATTCCTCCGAAAAAGCTTCCCCATCCATGCTTCGGTGCAGGCTGCGGTACAGGCTGATTCACTGACGGGTATCGTGGACGGGTTACGTCCGTGGAAGGAGCTCTTGGACCTGTTCTATATCCGGGAGCCGGTCCCGTCCGATTTCCATCTGTGGTGCTTCCGCTTGGTGCTTTGTAGCTCCCTTTACCTGAGGAATATGCTGCTGTTTCCTGGGAGCTCTGTGCTTGGGCCTGCAGTTCTGGGTTTTGAACCGGCGTGTTTTGCAGCGATGTTTGATTAGCAAAAACCGTGGTCATATTCAAGGATACGCACAGGGCCATGACAAGTGAAAGTACGAATTTTTTCATGATTTCCCTCCGTTCCGAATTAGAGATTGACGCTTGCGGCACAGCTTTCGAGAGAATTCCTTCTGTACAGTCCCTTTAACCCCGTTCTCCAAAAATGAAGCAAAATGCAAAGCAGCTTCCATGTTTTTAGCCTGCAGCCGGCGCTGAATTCAAATGAGCCTTGAGTTTTGGAATGAGGTGTTTTGGAATGAGGTGTTTTGGAATGAGGTGTGGTTCAAAGCATCTGCTATAATCCCATAAAATGGTTAAAGGGACGTGGCGCAACGGCTATCGTAGTGAATAAAAGCGGACACATTTTTATAGAGTTCATTGAGATCCAGGAGAAGATGGGGAAACAGCAAGAGAATGTGCCTGAGCAAATTGCTCTATGGGATACTATAGAGGATATAGGCTATAACGATTTCCGACTTCCGCCCCTGCGGGGCTTAAGAGCAACCAGGCCAATACTCGCAGCCATAGCTCTTAAGCCCCCTAATTGGATTGGAGAATACCAAGGGAAATAAGGTACACTTTTCATAGGGAGGCGATCTACATGATGAAGCGAAATAAAGTATTCGAAGAAGTATGGTACAAAGTGTTCATCGAGCAGGGACATCCAGTAGTCATGGTACTGCGTTTGGCGGTGTGGCCTCCTCCACTTACTATGCCCGAATCCATCCCTCCCGCCCGTCGAAGTCTCTAGCGGAAAGCCGCCGCGGACGTCCTGTAAGCGCGCACTCCCTGACCCGAGCGGGTCGGATCATAAGCGACGCGCAAGTCAAAGACTGGCTGATGGAGTTGGTGTCGGGTGAGGAACATATTTACGGATACCGTTTGTTGGCAGAATGTCTGCGCAGAGAGCATGATCTGATCATAAACGATAAGAAAGCCTACCGTCTGTGTAAGGAACTTGGCATCCTCCAACCCCAGCGACGCAAAGGATAGTACCACTAACTCTCCAGAATTAAGGGGCCGAACCGTATATTTATTGGCGCGAGTCAAATTTGAGAATAACGGAAGAAAATTCCGTTAGCTGAACTGCTCACTTACACCAAAGCTTTCTTCGCTATATCCGTACGATAATGCTTGCCCTCAAAGCGGATGCGCTCAATATCTTCGTACGCTTTAGCTCGCGCTTCGGCAATGTCCTTGCCGAGGGCGGTGACACCGATCACGCGGCCGCCGTTCGTTACAATCCGGCCGTCGGGGGACATAGCCGTACCGGCATGGAACACGGTTGAGCGCCGGACAGCGTCCAGGCCCTCAATCGGCAGCCCCTTGGCATAGGAGCCCGGGTAGCCGCCGGAAGCGGCGATAACGCATACCGCTGCTTGCTCGCTCCATTCGATATCCACCTGATCCAGACCCCCGTGTACTACCGACAAAAAAATGTCCAGCAGGTCCGATTGCAGCCGCGGCAGCACCACTTGAGTTTCCGGATCGCCGAAACGGGCGTTAAACTCAATCGTTTTCGGTCCCTGTGCCGTAATCATCAAACCGGCGAACAACACGCCCTTGAAGGGACGGCCTTCCTTCACCATGGCTTCCGCGGTTGGCTTGATGATAGTCTCAATCGCTTCATCCACGACAGCCTGCGGTATGTGAGGCACCGGAGAGTAGGTGCCCATGCCGCCTGTGTTCGGGCCTTCGTCGTTGTCGAACACCGGCTTATGGTCCTGCGCCGGCACCATGGGGCGGACAGTATTGCCGTCTACGAACGACAAAATCGACATCTCCTGGCCCTGAAGGAATTCCTCGATGACAACCCGGTCGCCGGAATCTCCGAAAACTTTATCCACCATGATGCCGCGCAGCGCCTTCTCCGCCTCTTCCATAGTGCGGGCTACAACGACGCCTTTGCCTGCGGCAAGCCCGTCCGCCTTCACGACGACAGGAACCTGCTGCCGGTGCAAGTAAGCGAGTGCCGGCTCATATTCACTGAAAGACTCGTAGGCTGCGGTCGGGATACTGTATTTTCTCAGCAGGTCCTTTGTAAATACTTTGCTGCCCTCTATGATTGCCGCATTCGCACGCGGGCCGAACACGTTCAAGCCGTGGCCCTCCAAATGGTCGACAATCCCCTCCGAAAGAGGGTCATCCGGGCCAACAACCACCAAATCAATTACTTTCGATTTTGCAAAACGCGCCAGCTCTTCGAACTGCTTTTCCTCAATCGGTACACATTGCGCGAGCTGCGCGATTCCCCCGTTGCCGGGCGCGCAGAAAATTTCCGCTGCTTTGGGGCTCTTTTTCAATGCCCAGATGATCGCATGTTCCCTGCCTCCACGGCCAATAACCAGAATACGCATGGATACCCTCCTAAACGAAACTTCACCTTTTCCAATTACACGGGGAACTGCACGCACGAGGCTCTGTTAAGCAGTATCTTAGTGTTTAAAATGCCGCACGCCCGTCATAATCATTGCAATCCCGTTCTCGTCAGCCGCTTTGATCGATTCTTCATCCTTGATGGAGCCGCCAGGTTGAATCACCGCGGTAATTCCAGCTTTGGCTGCCAGCTCCAAAGTATCGCCCATCGGGAAAAATGCGTCTGACGCCAGCACCGCGCCTTTCGCCTTGTCCCCCGCCTGCTCGATGGCTATTTTAGCCGCGCCTACGCGGTTCATCTGCCCCGCTCCGACTCCTACGGTCATATCGTCTGCGGCCAGCAAAATGGCGTTCGACTTCACATGCTTAACGACCTTCCACGCAAAAAGCAGCTGCTTCAACTCCTCTTCCGTCGGCCGGCGTTCGCTTACTACCTTCAAATCCGCTTCCGTGAGCGAGTAAACATCGCTTTCCTGTACCAGTGCACCGCCTTCGACGGTGGTCAGCACGGGCTGCGCTGTCTTGGCCCCGCCTGACACAGCCACTTTCAACAGCCGGATATTCTTTTTCCTGGTCAGAATCTCTTTTGCTTCCTCCGTAAAATCCGGGGCCAGCACAATCTCAAGGAAGATTTCGTTGAGCAGGATCGCTGTCTCCTTGTCCACCGTACGGTTAGCCGCAATGATGCCTCCAAAGATCGACACCGGATCCGCATTGTACGCTTTTTGGCAGGCTTCAAGAATCGTCGTCCCGATCCCTACTCCGCATGGATTCATATGCTTAACGGCCACGACAGCCGGTTCGTTGAACTCTTTTACAATTTGCAGGGCCGTGTTGGCGTCATTGATGTTGTTGTAGGAAAGCTCTTTTCCGTGCAGCTGCTCCGCTGTAGGGATGCTGCCGGCTCCCGCCAAAGGCTTGCGGTAGAATGCGGCCTTCTGATGGGGATTTTCCCCGTAGCGCAGGTCTTGCACCTTTTCGTAAGTTACCGTGTAGCTTTCAGGCCACCGCTCGCCGACCTGCTTCGTCAAATAGTCGGAGATCAGCGCGTCGTAAGCCGCAGTGTGGCGGAATACTTTGGCCGCAAGGCGTCTGCGGGTCTCCAGGACCGTGTCTCCGCTTGCCTTCACTTCTTTCAGAACGCCCGCGTAATCCGCGGAATCGACCACCACCGTCACGAAAGCGTGGTTCTTCGCCGCAGAACGGAGCATCGTCGGGCCGCCGATATCGATATTTTCGATGGCTTCCTCGTAGGAAACGTCAGGCTTCACAATCGTCTGGGCAAAAGGATACAGATTCACCACCACAAGGTCGATGTAATCTAGCCCAAGCTCCTTCATCTGCCGCTGATGCTCCTCATTGTCGCGAACCGCCAACAAGCCGCTGTGCACCGCGGGATGCAGGGTTTTGACCCGTCCGTCCATAATTTCGGGAAACCCGGTCACTTCCGAGATACCCATCACAGGAACGCCGTTTTTCTCCAGCAAAGTTTTGGTTCCTCCTGTGGAAATCAGCTCAACCCCCTGCTCAGCCAAGCCGCGCGCAAAATCCACCAATCCGTTTTTATCCGATACACTGATCAATGCCCTTTTGATGGCCACGGTTCTACCCCCTGCGTTTTTCAAAGTAATTTGTATTCTAAAATATTAATGCGCGATTACTCATCCCTGACCCTTACAACCCGTCCGTCCAAAAGTACCCTGCCTTCACGAATCCATTGGATTACCTGCGGCAGCAGCTCGTGCTCCACACGATGAACACGATGTTCCAGATCCTCCAGATTATCCCTCTCAAAGATCTCGAAGCTGCGCTGCGCAATGATCGGCCCGCTGTCCAGACCGCCGTCGACATAATGAACGGTAACCCCCGTCAGCTTCACTCCATACTCCCAAGCTTGCTCTATCGCCCGAATCCCCGGAAAAGCCGGCAGAAGCGACGGATGGATATTGATGAGCTTGCCGTAAAAAGGCTCCACGAGCGTGGAAGTGATAATACGCATATAGCCCGCCATGACAACCAGATCGATCTTCAGCTCCCGCAGCCGATCCAGGATGATCTCTTCGTACTGCTCGCGCGATGCGTAATTCTTCGGCCGAAAAACAAAGGCGGGAATCCCCGCCTTCTCGGCCCGCTCAACGACCTTGGCCTGCGGCCGGTCGCAAACCAGCAGCTCGATGCTCGCATCGAGCCGTCCCGCCGCGGCGGCGTCCACGATCGCCTGGAAGTTGGAGCCGCTGCCTGACGCGAACACTGCGATACGGAACGGCTGCATTACACGTCAGCTCCCGTAAAGGTTACAGCACGGCTGCCTTCCGTAACGCTGCCTATGCGGTAGACCTTCTCGCCCAGCTTCTCGGCAATCGCTGCAGCTTCTTCCGCCTGCTCCTCCGCCACGATAACGACCATCCCTATACCCATATTGAACGTGCGGAACATATCGTTATTGGAGATGCCGCCCGCTTCCTGCAGGAGCTTAAACACCGGGAGGATCGGCCACGAACCGTACTCGATGTCCACATTCACGCCGTCCGGAAGGACGCGCGGAATATTTTCGATAAAGCCTCCGCCTGTAATATGCACCAAGCCCTTGAGCTTCACTTTTTCCATCATCGCCAGCACCTGCTTCACATAGATGCGGGTCGGCTCCAGCAGAACATCGCCCAGCTTGCCGCCGAGTTCATCGATTTCCTGCTGGAGACTGTAGCCTTTCGTTTCGAGCAGCAGCTTGCGCACGAGAGAGAAGCCGTTGCTGTGCACGCCGCTGGACGCGAGTCCGAGCACCGCGTCGCCGGGGCGGATGACGGAGCTGTCGATCATCTTTTTGCGGTCTACAATGCCTACGGTGAAGCCTGCAATGTCATACTCACCTTCTGAGTACATGCCCGGCATTTCCGCCGTTTCCCCGCCGATCAGTGAACAGCCCGCTTGCAGACAGCCGTCCGCGATGCCTTTGACGATGCCCTCGATCTTCTCTGGAATAACCTTGTCGCACGCCAGATAGTCCAGGAAGAATAAAGGCTCCGCTCCCTGCACGACCACATCGTTGACGCACATCGCCACCGCGTCGATCCCGATCGTATCATGCTTATCCATGGCAAAAGCCAGCTTCAGCTTCGTCCCCACGCCATCGGTGCCCGACACGAGAATCGGCTCCTCGTACTTATCCTTGTTCAGGCCGAACAAAGCGCCGAATCCGCCTAATTCGGTCATCACTTCCGGGCGGAACGTTTTCTTGACGTGCTTCTTCATCCGCTCTACCGCTTCGTTGCCCGCAGCAATATCGACTCCAGCCTGTTTGTATGCATCAGACACGCTATCCAGCTCCCTTGTCTTTACTTTTTATTTCATCCGATCGTCGTCGCGGTCGGCAGGCCCGCAGGGCCGAAGGGCCGGCCCAATCAATCGCAGCCGCAGCCGATCTTGGCGTCTTCCCCGATCTCCGTCGGATACCGGTTGTCGAAACATCCCATACAGTGCCCGCGGTTAAATTCCACAGAGGTTCTGCCAATCGCTTCCAGCAGCCCTTCCTTGGTCAGAAAATGAAGGCTGTCCGCATTGATCGCCTGGCGGATCTCTTCAACCGACTTCTGCGCGGCGATCAGTTCCTTGCGGTCCGGCGTATCGATGCCGTAGAAGCAAGGATTCTGGAACGGCGGCGAGGAGATGCGTACATGCACTTCCGTCGCTCCCGCTTCCCGCAGCAAATTTACGATCCGCAGGGAAGTCGTGCCGCGCACGATCGAGTCGTCGATCATGACGACGCGCTTGCCTTCCACGACCTTGCGCACCGCGCTGAGCTTCATTTTGACGCCCTGTTCGCGCAGCTCCTGGTTCGGCAGGATGAAGGTGCGCCCGGTGTAGCGGTTCTTGATCAGCCCAAGCTCGTAAGGGATCCCGGTCTGCTCGGCAAAACCGATGGCGGCCGATATGCTCGAATCCGGCACGCCGGTCACCAGATCCGCGTCCACGAACGCTTCCTTCGCCAGCTGCATCCCCATCCGCTTGCGCGCGGAGTGGACGTTGATCGTGTCGATGTCGCTGTCCGGCCGCGCGAAGTAAATAAACTCCATCGCGCAGATCGAGTTCTGGCGCTTCTCTGCGAACCGGTCTTCCTTCAGCCCGTTCGCGTCAAGCACAAGCAGCTCGCCCGGTGCCACGTCGCGGACGTACTCGCCTCCCACCGCGTCGAACGCGCACGACTCGGAAGCGAACAGATAGGCGTCGCCCAGCCTGCCCATCACAAACGGGCGCAGCCCGTTCGGGTCCAGCGCCGCAATCAGCTTATCGTTCGTCAGGATCAAGAACGCAAAACCTCCGACGATTTGACCCAGCGCGTCCTTCACCGCTTCGACAATATCGTCGTGCTCCGAGCGGGCGATCAGGTGAGCCAGCACTTCCGTATCGCTTGTAGTCTGGAAGATCGAGCCCATCTTTTCCAGACGGCGCCTGATAGCGGGCGCGTTCACCAGGTTCCCGTTCGTTGCAATCGCCAGATCGCCTTCCCGGTACTTGAAGATGAGCGGCTGGGCGTTAGCCAGCTTGCTCTCTCCGGCGGTGGAATAGCGCACATGGGAGATTGCGGTACTGCCGCGCAAGGACGAAAGGTTGTCGTTGTTGAACACTTCCTTCACCAGCCCCATGCCGCGGTGATAATCAAAATACTCCGCATCCGCCGTACATATGCCCGCGCTCTCCTGCCCGCGGTGCTGCAGCGCATGCAGGCCGTAGTAACAGAGGGAGGACGCATCCGGATGACCGTACACCCCGAATACTCCGCACTCTTCCTGCAGTTTATCCATAATGCCGTCATGGCTGTTATTGCCTTCGTTATAGAAACGTCCTGTCCATAGCTTACTCTCTGACTTTACTTCATTAGACATGGAATCGCATCCTTCCAAACCTTCTCGAGTTGCCGCACAGATAGCTGGATGGCAGGCTTGGCGTTCACGTCGATCCGCAGTTCGTTTCCTTCCACTTCGCCGAGCACTTGATAAGGGACACCCCGGGCCCCGGCAAGCTGCTTCAACGCATCCAGCCGATCAGGCGATACGCTGAGCAGGATGCGGGACTGGCTTTCGCTGAACAGCGCATGATCGGCCCTCACCCCGCATTCAAAGCTCACACGCGCCCCAATGCCGCCGCTGATGCAGCTTTCCGCAACCGCTGCAGCCAGTCCGCCTTCGGACAAGTCATGCGCGGAAGCGACAAGCCCCTGCTGAATCCCGTGCAGCACCATATCCAGCAGCTTCTTCTCCGCTGCCAGGTCCAGTATCGGAGGACGGCCCTCCGTCACGCCATGGATAACCTTTTGAAACTCGCTGCCGCCCAGCTCTGCCTTCGTTTCGCCAAGCAGGACGATCACATCGCCTGCCTTTTTGAACCCTTGAGTCGTAATATGGCCCACATCATGCACCAGGCCGACCATCCCGACCACCGGCGTAGGATAAATCGCACCTTTGGCATTCTCATTGTACAAACTGACGTTGCCGCCGATCACCGGCGTACCCAGCACCCGGCAGGCTTCCGCCATACCGTCTACAGAGGTCTCCAGCTGCCAGAAAATGTCCGGCTTCTCCGGATTACCGAAGTTCAGGTTATCCGTAATCGCCAGCGGCTCCGCGCCGGAGCACACAATGTTGCGGGCCGCTTCGCTCACCGCGATCCTGCCCCCGACTTCAGGGTCCAGGTAAACGAACTTGCTGTTGCAGTCCGTTGTCATCGCGAGCGCCTTGCGGGTGCCGCGAATCGTCACCACAGCGGCATCCGATCCCGGCTGAACCGCCGTTTCCGTGCGGACCATGTAATCGTACTGGTTATAAACCCATTCTTTGCTGGCCACCGTAGGGGAAGCCAGAACCTTTTCCAAAGCGTCATTCAAATCCGTCACTTCCGGATAACGAAGCGTATCAATCTTCGCTCCCTGCTCATAATAAGCAGGCACTTTAGACGGCTTGTTGTAAATCGGGCACTCGTCCACCAGCGCCGTCACCGGCATATCGCCGACCACTTCGCCGTTATGGAACAGCTTCAGACGGCCGTCGTCGGTAACTTTGCCTACCTTATAACACTCCAGCCCCCAGCGGGCGAAGATCGCTCTCGCCTGGGCCTCGTCCTTCGGCTCGACCACGAACAGCATGCGCTCCTGCGATTCGGACAGCATCATTTCGTAGGCGGTCATTCCCGTTTCCCGCTGGGGCACCTCATCCAGGTACAGCTCCATTCCGTTGCCCGCTTTGCTCGCCATTTCGGAGGAAGAACTGGTCAAACCGGCCGCGCCCATATCTTGAATACCGAGCACGATGCCGGAGTTGATCAGATCCAGGCAAGCTTCCATGACCAGCTTCTCCATGAACGGATCGCCGACCTGTACCGCCGAACGCCTTCCCTCTGTCTCCTCCGTCAACTCCTCGGACGCAAACGTTGCGCCGTGGATTCCGTCGCGGCCCGTTGCCGGTCCGACGTAAAACACCGGGTTGCCCACGCCCTTGGCCACCCCGCGCTGGATCTTGTCGTGGTCGATCAGGCCGACGCACATCGCGTTTACAAGCGGGTTCCCCTCGTAGCTCTCATCGAACGTAACCTCCCCGCCCACCGTAGGAATCCCGATACAATTGCCGTATCCGGCGATCCCGCTGACCACATGCTCGAACAAATATTTGACGCGGTCGCTCTGCAGCCTGCCGAAACGCAAAGAGTTCAGCAGGGCGACAGGCCGCGCGCCCATTGAGAAAATATCCCGGATAATCCCGCCCACCCCGGTCGCCGCCCCTTGATAAGGCTCGACTGCAGACGGGTGGTTGTGGCTTTCGATCTTGAACACGACCGCCTGGTTGTCTCCGATATCGACGATGCCCGCGCCTTCGCCGGGTCCCATCAGTACGCGGGAGCCGGTAGTCGGGAATTTGCGAAGCACCGGCTTGGAGTTTTTGTACGAGCAGTGCTCGGACCACATCACGCTGAACACGCCAATTTCCACATAGTTCGGCTGCCGGCCCAGAAAACCGCAGATCAGATCGTACTCGGCATCCGACACGCCCATCTGCTTGTATAGCTGCTGTTCCGCAATCTGCTTAGCGTTCGGTTCCTTAGTTGATAGCTGCTGCTCCATGTCTTTCCCTCCAGGTGTTCAAGATGGATGTGAACATCCGCTTTCCGTCGACGGAGCCGAGCAGCTCATTGACCGCGCGCTCCGGATGGGGCATCATGCCGACCACGTTGCCTTCTTTATTGCAAATCCCCGCGATATCTTCCACCGAACCGTTCGGATTCGCACCCGCCTTATACCGGAATACGATCTGACCGTTCGCTTTCAGCTCCCGCAGAGTAGTATCGTCACAGTAATAGTTGCCTTCGCCATGGGCGATCGGAATGTTGATCAGCTCGCCCTTTTTATAGTCCTTCGTAAAAGGTGTCGAATTATTTTCCACTTGAAGCAGCGCCGCATGACAGCGGAATTTTAAAGAATTATTGCGAAGCAGAGCCCCGGGAAGCAGCCCCGCCTCGGTCAGAATCTGGAATCCGTTGCAAATCCCCAGGATGTACTTCCCGTCGGCCGCAGCCTGTTTTACCGCATTCATCACCGGGGCAAAACGCGCAATCGCGCCGCAGCGAAGGTAGTCCCCGTACGAAAAGCCGCCCGGTATAAGAATCGCGTCATACTTGGAAAGATCCGTTTCCGTCTGCCACACATAATCCGCCGTTTGCCCGATCGTATCTTCTACCGCTTTATAACAGTCCACATCGCAATTCGATCCCGGAAATACGAGTACGGCAAATTTCATTGGACTGACCCTCCCTGATCTCGGATTTTACTGTATCTCAAAACGATAATCTTCCACAACCGTGTTAGCCAGCAGTTTTTCGCACATTTCTTTCAGCCGGCTTTCCGCTTCGCTGCGGTCGTTCGTCTCCAGCTCTACTTCGAGGTATTTTCCCACACGCACGCTCTGTACTTCAGCAAACCCCATAGAATGAAGCGCTCCTTGGACGGCGTTGCCTTGAGGGTCCAGAACGCTCTGCTTGATCGTCACGTAAACCGTTGCTTTTAACATGGAAAATGTCCCCTTCCGAAATATTTACCCTGTTCCCTTTGATTCTACCATTGGTTGAAATCGTTTCCCTTATGCCTGCTCCGCCAAAAATTTATAAATCTCTTTATATCTCCGGGAAGTTTCCTCCACAACATGGGCGGGAAGCTCATCCGGTTCGCTGTTTTTGTCCCAATCCGAATTTGAAAGATAGGTCCTCACCGGCTCTTTGTCCATACTGTCGATTTCCGTGTCCAGCTCATAATTCTTTTTTGCCCAGTAGCGCGAGGAGTCAGGAGTGAAAAGCTCGTCGATGAGAATGACCTCCCCGTCCACAATACCGAATTCAAACTTCGTGTCCGCCAGAATGATGCCGCGCTCCTCACAGTAAGCATGGGCGAAGTTGTAGAGCTGAATGCTTTTTTCCTGCAAAATGTCCGTAATCTCCGCGCCTGCAAGCTCGCGCATTCTTTCAACCGAAATATCTTCATCGTGGCCCACATCATTCTTCGCCGAAGGAGTGAAGATCGGCTGCTCCAGCCGCTGGTTTTTGCGCAGCCCTTTAGGCAGCTTCCGCCCGTTGATCCCACCCGTCTTCTGGTACTGCCTCCAGCCGCCTCCGGTGATGTAGCCGCGCACGATGCACTCGATATCAATCCGCTCCGCTTTCTTGGTGACCATAATCCGATCCTTCATCAACTCGGCATCCGTAATCACGTCACCCAGCCTGGCCGCATCGGCGTGCACCAAATGGTTCGGCTGAAAATGGGCCGTTTTCTCAAACCAGAACTTGCTGATCAGATTCAAGCAGTTTCCTTTATCCGGGACGGCAGGCTTCAGAATATAGTCAAAAGCCGAGATCCGGTCCGTCACCGCGATCAAATAGTGCTCGCCGAGGTCGAACAGCTCCCGTACCTTGCCTTTGTACAGCAGCGGGGCTTTTACATAGTCCACTGCGCTTGAAATCGCCTTAGATGCCATCTTGCGCCCTCCGTTTCAGGTCCAATCCTTAACATACGTATGATAAGCCGCACGAACGCAGCGCTTTAGATCAATTCCAGGCGCTTAAAGATCGTATCCACATGCTTCAGATGCCAGCTCGGATCAAAGCAATCCGCGATCTCTTCGGCAGTAAGTACGCTCGTAATCTCAGGGGTGTTCTCTACGATGCCGCGAAAAGGCTGCTGCGTCTCCCATGCCTGCATCGCCCTGGGCTGTACCGTGTCATATGCCTGCTCGCGGGAAAAGCCTTTGTCGATCAGCTTCGTCATGACCCGGCCGGAGAAAGGAACTCCGTAGGTGCTCTGCATGTTGCGCTTCATGTTCTCAGGGAACACAGTTAGGTTCTTGATGATATTGCCCAATCGGTTCAGCATGTAGTTGAGCAGCGTCGTCGCGTCCGGCAGTATAATCCTTTCCACTGAAGAGTGGGAAATATCTCTTTCATGCCACAGCGTCACGTTCTCGTAAGCGGAAACCATATGGCCGCGGATGACGCGGGACAGGCCGGATATGCTTTCGCAGCCGATCGGGTTGCGTTTGTGCGGCATCGCGGAGGAGCCTTTCTGGCCTTTGGCGAACGGTTCCTCCACCTCGCGGAACTCGCTTTTCTGCAGCGCGCGGATTTCCGTGGCGAACTTGTCCAGCGAGGTCGCTATCAGCGCCAGAGTGGCCATATATTCGGCATGACGGTCGCGCTGGAGCGTTTGCGTCGAGATGGGAGCCGGCTTGGTGCCGAGCTTTTTGCACACATATTCCTCGATAAAAGGATCGATGTTCGCATAGGTGCCTACCGCGCCCGAGATTTTACCGAACTGAACACCGTCCGCGGCGAAGCGGAAACGCTCCAGGTTGCGTTTCATTTCCTCGTGCCATAGCGCCATTTTCAGGCCGAACGTGGTGGGTTCCGCGTGTACGCCGTGCGTTCTTCCCATCATCGGAGTGTCTTTGTAGCGGATCGCTTTATCTTTTAAAATATCAATGAAGTTAATAATGTCCTGTTCCAGGATCTCATTCGCCTGTCTCAGCAGGTAACCGAGCGCCGTGTCCACCACATCCGTGGAAGTCAGGCCATAATGCACCCATTTGCGCTCATCCCCCAAAGTCTCCGAAACCGCTCTTGTAAAAGCGATCACATCATGGCGGGTTTCCTGCTCGATTTCGTAAATCCGGTCAATGCTGAACCCGGCGTTTTTTCTCAGCTCCTGCACGTCTTCCTTTGGAATGACTCCCAATTCGGACCAGGCCTCGCAGGATAAGATCTCCACTTCCAGCCAAGCGTTGAATTTATTCTCTTCCGTCCAGATGCGCGCCATTTCCGGCCTGCTGTATCTAGGTAGCATCGGTCAGCCTCCTTGTATGTGTTCTCCTATATAAAAGGCTCCGCCTCCGGCCAAGGCTCCAGCGCCTGTGACTCCGCCGCAAGCATCGCTGCAAATCTTGTTCTCTCCGCGAGCACCGTCGCCAGCCCGGCTTACTCCTGCTCCCGCCAAATCCCGGTTCTTTCAATCCAACTGAACGCTTTCTCCACTTCCCCTGTCAAAAGGTTAACATGGCCCATCTTTCTTTTCTCCTTGGCCTCTTGCTTGCCGTAGAGATGGATCTTCGGGGAAACCTCGGCGTCCTCTCTGGTTTGCCTCTCCAGCCACTCGAGCAGCGGATTCACATGCTCACCCAGCACATTCACCATCACTACAGGAGACATAAGCTGCGTCGAGCCTAAAGGGAGGTTGCAGACCGCCCGGACATGCTGCTCGAACTGGGAAGTCCGGCAAGCTTCCATCGTATAATGGCCGGAGTTGTGCGGACGGGGTGCGAGCTCGTTAACGTACAGCTGCCCGTCCTCCGTTACGAACATTTCGACAGCCACGAGGCCAATTACTTCAAGCGCTTCCGCAATCCGTACCGCCACTTGTTCCGCTTTCTTCCGCAGCTCTTCGTCAATGCGCGCGGGCACGATAGAGAGGTGAAGGATGTTTTCCTTATGGATATTTTCCGCAGCGGGAAATGCTTTGACCTCTCCTCTGGCAGAACGGGCGGCAATCACCGAGATTTCCATCCGGAAACGGATAAATTGCTCCAGAACAAGCTCCGTTCCGGCTTTCTTCAATGTTTCATAAGCTTCGCCCGCTTCATCCATGGAACGGATAACCCACTGGCCTTTCCCGTCGTAGCCTCCTGTGGCGGTTTTCAGCACGCAGGGCGTTCCAAAGTCCGCCAAGGCTTCCTTCAACTGCCGCTCACTTTTAATTTGCACATAGGGGGCCACTTTCACTCCCGCGGCTTCGAGGGCTCTTTTTTCCCGCAAGCGGTGCTGGGTGATGTACAGCAGCTCGCTTCCCTGGGGAACGTAGGCCTCCTTCATTAAGATCGAAGTCACCTCGGCATCCACATTTTCGAATTCGTAAGTAATGACGTCGGACAGCTTCGCCAGCTTCCTTGCCGCTTTTACATCATCATAAGGAGCCAAAATCTGCTCTTCCGCCACCTGTCCGCAAGGCGCGTGCTCTGTAGGATCCAGAGTAATAAAACGGTAACCCATGGCCCGTCCCGCCAAAGCCATCATTCTTCCCAACTGCCCGCCGCCCAGAATACCGATCGTGGAGCCGGGCAGAATCGTCCGGTGGGTCTGACCACCCGAACCTTGTACTTCATTCCTGCTGCCGTTCTCCGCCATTTCGCCGTTCATCAAGCCAGATCACTCTTTTCCATCACAGTATCGCGGATCCTGCCGCGCCTTTCCCTGATTTTACGCTGCAGCTCGGGGTCAAAAGCGGCCAAAATCTGCGCGGCAAGCAGCCCGGCATTCGCAGCTCCCGCATGGCCGATTGCGACCGTAGCGACAGGAATGCCTCCGGGCATCTGCACAATGGACAGCAGCGAATCCAATCCGTTCAGCGTCGAAGTCTTCACCGGCACGCCAATGACCGGGAGCTCCGTCTTTGCCGCGACCATCCCCGGAAGATGCGCCGCGCCCCCCGCCCCGGCAATGATCACCTTCAACCCGCGGTCTATCGCAGTCTGCGCATATTCAAACATTAAATCCGGAGTCCTGTGAGCGGATACCACCTTTTTCTCGTAAGGAATTTCGAGCTCCTCCAACATATCGCACGCATGCTTCATCGTTTCCCAATCGGACTGGCTTCCCATAATGACGCCTACTTCGACAGACATGTTATAACCTCACTCCCTTGTAAAAGTCCGGTGCATTCCATAGTCTTTCCGAAGCGGGAAATTTCCCCGCACAGTTCGATGCCGATTCGGAGATTTTCTGAACCTGTCGCATTTGATTCTCAAGAAAAAAAGCCCGAAGATAGAATCAAAAGTGATTTATCTAACGGACTACAGAGCTTGGAAGAATCGGCGGGCACGATTAAAAAGCATCCCTGCGGGATGTGTTAAACCGATTCATTCCTTACTCGTAGTCCAAAAATTTAAGGTTTTCGGGTAGAGACTTTCGGGCCATATTCCCGACGATATACGAGCCAAATCGACATGTTTTCTCATTTGCATTTACAACTACAGTTTAACAGCCCTGCTTGGGAGATGTCAACAAAAGACGAACATTTTATAAAATATTACTTATTAAAGTTCGTTTTTAATTCAATAGATCAGCCAAGTACCTCGTTTACACTATGATTGGATCACAAAACACGGGCACTTGATCTGCCCTCCAACCAAAAAAGCCCATCCGACTCACCGGAGCCGGCTGGGCTTTGCTCTTGCATTGCACGCTGTACGCCCTGGAATTGGTACGCAGACGCTTTTCTAACTGCCGGGAACCGGCTTTTCCTCCACCCGTTTACGGATAAAGGGAATCACGACCAACGCGCCGGCCACAAAAAACAAAGCAGCTGCTTCATACAACAAAACCAACGAAAACGATTGTTTCAGCACTCCGAGCGACATCGTCACCACCATAGCTCCCATAAAACATGGATTCAAAATCCCGTTTACTCTTCCCACAAATTCCTGCTCCGTATCTTTGAGGATCGTCGTGTTGATACCGATTTGAATCATCGGCATAACAAAGCCGCTCAACAACTGCAGCGCAAGGGTTAACCACAAAATGGTGGATAGGCCCGTACCGGCTATAGTTACCGCGCTCACGGCCATCCCGATAACGAGCATTCCCAGCGGCGGAATTTTCTTTGACAGTCCCATGGTGAGGCCTCCGCCTGCAATCATGCCAATCCCGTTAGCTGCCATAAGCCATTGGAAATATTCTTTGGGCAGATGCAAAAGCTCCAGGACTACAAACAATCCCATCGGTTGAATTAAACCTATCGCCAATCCCGCGGCAATAAAGCTCGCAGTTTATCGGAGTTGTTACCACCGAAACGAATGCAAAAAAAGCCCGCATCTGCGGACTCTTTTTACATGTTGCTTGGCAATGTCCTACTCTCCCGGGACCCTGCGGTCCAAGTACCATCGGCGCTGAAGGGCTTAACGGCCGTGTTCGGTATGGGTACGCGTGGTTCCCCTTCGCCATGATCACCAAACGTTTTATTTCATTCAGGGTGTTTATTCCCTGAAAACTAGCAGCGAATTCAACGTAAGCTTGTTTGTTCTTTCGGGCCCCGAGAAAGTATTCGGATTCCGCTTCGTCAGCTTCCTCTTCACTTTCTTGGGTATTATGGTTAAGCCCTCGACCGATTAGTATTCGTCAGCTGCATGCATTGCTGCACTTCCACCCCGAACCTATCTACCTCGTCGTCTACAAGGGGTCTTACTGAATTGGGAAATCTCATCTTGAGGGGGGCTTCACGCTTAGATGCTTTCAGCGCTTATCCCTTCCGTACTTGGCTACCCAGCGGTGCTCCTGGCGGAACAACTGGTACACCAGCGGTACGTCCATCCCGGTCCTCTCGTACTAAGGACAGCTCCTCTCAAATTTCCTGCGCCCGCGACAGATAGGGACCGAACTGTCTCACGACGTTCTGAACCCAGCTCGCGTACCGCTTTAATGGGCGAACAGCCCAACCCTTGGGACCTACTTCAGCCCCAGGATGCGATGAGCCGACATCGAGGTGCCAAACCTCCCCGTCGATGTGGACTCTTGGGGGAGATAAGCCTGTTATCCCCAGGGTAGCTTTTATCCGTTGAGCGATGGCCCTTCCATTCGGTACCACCGGATCACTAAGCCCGACTTTCGTCCCTGCTCGACCTGTTTGTCTCGCAGTCAAGCTCCCTTCTGCCTTTGCACTCTTCGAATGATTTCCAACCATTCTG
>NZ_AP043884.1:3212500-3347500 GCF_055392555.1 Paenibacillus sp. JCM 18996 | reverse complement strand
CGCCGAAGTTCGCTACCGTAGCCAGAATGACATAGCTTACGATGCCGAACGAAACACCATTAGCGATATTATAGGTAAACGGCATAAATACGATCGTCAGGAAGGCCGGAATCCCTACAACAAGATCCTGGAAGTCGATCTCACGCACAGCCTGCATCATCAGCACACCAACCACGATAAGCGCGGCCGCTGTAGCTGAGCCGGGTATGAGAGCCGCAATGGGCGCCAGGAACAAGGCTAACAAGAAGCATATGCCTGTCGTTACCGATGTAAGTCCTGTGCGTCCTCCTTCCGCGACACCCGCCGCGCTTTCAATGAAGGCCGTGACCGTACTTGTTCCGAGCAGCGCTCCGCCGCTGACCCCTACTGCGTCAACCAGCATTGCTTTTCCCACTTTTTTGTTGCCTTCTTCTTTGTTCTTCATTATTCCGGCCCGGTTGGCCGTTCCCACCATCGTCCCGAAAGTATCGAACAATTCAACAAATGTGAACGTCGCTATGACGGAAAGAATGCCCGTTTTCATCACGCCCGCAAAGTCAAAATTGGCAAAAGCCAGTTTCGTGAAATCAGGAACCCACACAGTGCCCGGCTTCGTCAAATCCGAAAAATGGACTTGTCCCATGAGTGCTGCCAGGACGGTGGTACCCAGTATCCCGAACAAGATGGCGCCCTTCACGCGAAGGATCATCAGAGCGGAGATCAGGACCAGCCCGATAATCGTCAATACAACCGTAGGGTCCTTCAAGCTCCCCAAATGCATAACCGTCTCAAAAGACAGCACGTCCGTAAATTTATGGGCGGGAATATCCTTGCCCGCTTCTACGGCGATTGTCAGCAGCCCGCTGTTTTTCAGGCCTACCACTGTGATAAAAAGCCCAATTCCCACGGTAATCGCGTGCTTCAAGTTGTCGGGCACGGCGATCAGCATCATTTGGCGGACATTAGTTAAAGTCAGGATGAAAAAGATGATACCCGAAATAAATACGGCGGTCAAAGCCATCTGCGCGGTAAACGCGCCTTGCGACCCGAGAACGACAGCCGCGAAATAAGCGTTCAATCCCATACCCGGCGCCAAAGCAACAGGAAAGTTCACAAATACGCCCATAGCAATGGTCATGATGCCGGCCGCAAGGGCCGTAGCCAGGAAGACCGAGTACCAGTTCAAGCCGGTCGCGCCTGAGCCGAATGCACTAAGAATGTTCGGATTTACCGCGAGGATATAGGCCATTGTCATAAATGTAGTCAAACCCGCCATAATTTCCGTTCTGACGCTTGTCCCATTTTCCTTCAGTTTAAAAAAGCGTTCCATGCGAGAAATCCCCCTAAACATAGTTTGGATACCCAGAAAGTACAATAGCCTCGATCGTCAGTGACCTAGGCTGTTGCAAAAGAGAATGGCCCTCCTATAGAATGGTTCTCCTGCAGTAAGAAGCCACTTTTCAAAAAGTCTATTCCCGTTTTCGTAGCCGGATCATTAAGGTGATCTCATAGAGACTCCCAGGCCAATTCCTGAAATTATACGAAAAATATGATGTTGTTCGTCTATATTGTAAAAATTTTGTCTTCTCCTGTCAATAAAAATTTACGAACATTATCTCGGATTTCAGCACTCTTTGTTCGGATTAGAAACTGAGTCGTACGAGCTAGCACAATAGCTTTCACCCGCTAACACGCCGCGCAATCCTTAATCCCTTTAAATTATTATACGCTTAAATTGCATTAATCAATCAATAAGCCTGCTTATTCAGCACATTAGCCGGAAATCCTAGATTGGCTTATTGATTTTAGTCATAAAAAATACTCCCTTGTATTTGCTAAACAACGCAGATAAAAGAGAGTAATTTGTTGCATTCTATTGTTGCAGGGTAACCGGTTTTGTCCCTTTTTATTCCCATTCAATCGTGGCTGGCGGTTTGGACGTAATATCATATACTACACGGTTCACGTTGTCGACCTCATTGACGATACGGTTCGAAATGCGCTCCAATAAGTCAAAGGGAACTCTGGCCCAGTCGGCGGTCATTCCGTCGATGGACGTTACCGCGCGAATGCCCACCGTATAAGAGTACGTGCGGACATCTCCCATCACTCCGACGCTCTTCATGTTGGGCAGCGCCGTGAAGTACTGCCAGATCTCGCGGTCCAGCCCGGCTTTCGCGATTTCCTCGCGCAGAATCGCATCGGAATCGCGGACGATCGTCAGCTTTTCTTCCGTCACTTCGCCGAGAACGCGGATGGCGAGACCCGGGCCCGGGAACGGCTGGCGCCATACGATCTCATCCGGCAGGCCGCATTCACTTCCCACTTTGCGGACTTCGTCCTTGAATAAAGTGTTAAGCGGCTCGACGAGCTTGAACTTCATATCTTCGGGCAGCCCGCCTACATTGTGGTGGGATTTGATTGTCTGCGCGGTGGCCGTGCCGCTTTCCACGATGTCCGTGTACAGCGTTCCCTGCGCCAGGTATTCAAAATCGGCGAATTGTGCCGATTCCTCCTCAAAGACGCGAATGAATTCGTTGCCGATAATTTTGCGCTTTTGCTCGGGGTCGTCAACGCCGGCCAGCTTGGACAAGAAACGATCGCGCGCGTCAATTTTGACAACCTTCATATCGAATTTGCCGGCAAACGTCTCCATTACGCTTTCGGCCTCACCCTTGCGCAGCAGCCCGTGGTCGATGAACATGCAGGTCAGCTGCTTGCCCACGGCTTTGTGGATCAGCATGGCTACCACAGAGGAATCCACACCGCCGCTGAGCGCGCAAAGCACTTCGCTCTGCCCCACTTTATTGCGGATGTCCTGAACCGTATCGTCGATGAAAGACTCCATGCTCCAGTCGCCCTCGCATTCGCATACGCGGAACAGGAAGTTGCGGATCATTTCATTCCCCTGCACCGAGTGGCGCACTTCCGGATGGAACTGGACTGCGTACAAATTTCTTTCCGGGTGGCTCATCGCCGCGATAGGAGCGTGGTGGGTGCTCGCGTCAATAACGAAGCCTGTGGGCAGCTCGACAACCAGGTCGCTGTGGCTCATCCATACCGTCTGGCGCTTGTCCAATCCTTGCACGAAACAGGACTGGTCCTTGAAATCCACTTCCGCTTTCCCGTATTCTCTCTTGGAGGCCCGTTCTACTTTACCTTCCAACTGGTGGGCCATCATCTGCATACCGTAGCAAATACCGAGAATCGGTACGCCGAGCTCATACACTCCGGGATCGACGATTGGGGAATCCTCTCCGTATACGCTGGCAGGGCCGCCGGAGAAGACGATTCCTTTCGGATTCAGCTCGCGCAGCTTTTCAACCGATGTATTATAGGGCACAAGCTCGCTGTAAACGCCAAGGTCACGGATCCTTCTGGCAATTAGCTGGTTATACTGTCCTCCAAAGTCCAGTACAACAATAATTTCATGTGGCTTGGTCATAATGAGCCCCTTTCATTTAGTAGGTTCATTATATATAACCTCTTCAAAACCCGTCAAGAAGATGTGAAAAATGAGGTAAACCGCTGAAACCCACAAGTTTAGCCACCTGCGGCGACATCAATCTGACCACCCTCCGTCCAACGTCACAACGCGCGCCCGGAGAGGCATTTGTATACAAACAAGAACTTCATAAACAACAGGGCTATGCGTCCTTTTTCACCTGTGCGAAAGATTAATGTAAAAAGGCACAATCCGCCCGATATGAATATAATACCCATTTTTGGCCGCTATGCTAACCTGTCTGGGAGAAGATTGCAGATCGTAATCCATTATGGAGGCCCCGAGCCATTCTGCCGTCTGCCGCAGCGGAACGAGCAGCCTGCCGTCCTGCATCCGCATATTTGCCATCGGGTAAGTTTGCGCGGGCTTGCCGGGGATCTCAACCTGGATCGAATGGTAAACCAGATCGTAATGAAGCTTATATAATCCCCAATTGGCTGTCGCGATTCGCTGTTCATTGTTCCAATCCACCGTCCCGCCCATCTGCTCCACCAGCGTCCGTAAAGGAACGTAAAAGACGCCGTGCTCAAAAAGATGCTGCTCCGGCTGCAGCACAAATGACGTGCCGTCAAGCTTTACCTGCAAAGGCCGGTCGGTCTTTACACGCTTTGCCGATTGAGCGGGCGGCTGCACCCGGCTTACCGTTTCCGGCCCTTGAGCGGCCCTGTACTGAGCTGCATCCCGCGAGTATTCCTTAAACTTGTCATAGCTCGTCCCCCTGCTCCATTTGAGCTTGGCGAGACCGAACTGGAAGGGCTTCACTTCCTCGGTCAGCGCAGCGAAGCCGTATCCTTTTTCCTTAAAAAACGAAATCATCTGCGGCAGCGCCTTCACCGTTTCTTCATGCCCCGCCCCATCGTGCATCAGCACAACCAGTTCGCGGCGCAGGGGACTTTTTTTTACCATAGATAAAATTTCCTCCGCCTTGACCCCCGCCCTGCTTGCGTCTCCGCTGTCTATATTCCAATCGTGCACCGTAAATCCGGCTTGATTCATATAATAGTAATAAAATCCGTCAAAATTGGTGGCCGTCCCTCCCGGCGCACGCAGCAGCCTGGTACGCTGACCGGTAGTTTGATAGAAAATGTCGTCCGTCATCAGGATCTGCTGCCAAAACGTGGAAAACGAGGAATAAAGCTGCTTGTACACATGGTTATAGGAATGGTTGCCAAGCGCATGGCCTTCCTGCACGATCCTTTTGGCATAGTCCGGATACTCCTTCACCTGCTCGCCCAAAGCGAAAAAAGTGCCTTTGATGCCCTCGCGCTGCAAAATGTCCAAAACCTGGGGCGTATTTTTGGACGGTCCGTCGTCAAAGGTCAAATAAACCGTTGGCTCCGCAGGCGCTTTGTACTCCCTCTCCAGTTCGCCGGCACGCTTGCCGGAAAGAAGAGCTTTATACACAGTCTGCTGCGCATCCTCGGACTCCGTGCTTTCCGCGCAAGCAGTCCAAGGCAGGACGACGGCGGCATAAACTCCTATTATCACGGCAAAAACAGCTGCGGCTGCGTTTCTCCGATTATTGCTGGTACTCCCGGCTTGGTGTTGGTTCATCCCGCTTCCTCCCACGGATACGATTCTTTTTTTGGCACTGGTAGATTATATGGGAGGTAGGGAAATAGTATGATATGGCACAAAAAAAAGAGATTCCCAAAATCCAGGGAAATCTCTTAACTCTCCGGCAGTTTCGGAAGCCTAATCCTGTAAAGCCTTGACGGCATCCAGTACCAGCTGTGCGTGGTTCTTGACCTTCACGTTACGCCACTCCTTGACGAGCCGACCCTCTTCATCGACAAGAAAGGTGGAGCGCACGATGCCCATGTACTCTTTGCCGTACAGCTTCTTTAGCTGCCAAACTCCGAACTGCTCGCTTATCGCATGATCCTCGTCCGAGAGAAGCAGGAACGGAAGCTTGTACTTGGATATGAACTTGTCGTGCCTTTTCAGAGGATCGGCGGAAATTCCGACGACCTCCACTCCGAGTTTGCCGAACTCCTGGTGGAAGTCGCGGAAATCGCAGGATTCCTGAGTGCATGCCGGTGTCATATCCTTTGGGTAAAAGTAAACGACCACCTTCTTCCCGCGGGCCCCGGACAAAGTGAATGTCCCGCCGCTTGAGGCGGGCAGGCTGAAATCGGGAACAAGCTGTCCCGCTTCCATTTGCGTCAACGCCGTTCAACTCCTTTAAACTTAGATGGTACAAAAACTTATGATCCGGCGCCGCGGTACCTTTTCACCCCGATATTCCACACGGTCACGCCTGCGCCCAGAAATACGGCCCCCATCACAGGAGTGAGCCAGGCGAAGACGCCCCAATTGGCCCGGTCCAGGAAATAGGCTGACGGATAGAACCCGACAAAGGCAAACGGGATCAACCAGGTGAGAAGGATTTTCATGATTTTGTTATACATAGTCACCGGATAGCGGCCGTAGTTCTGCAGGTTCCACATGAGCGGGAGAATCCCCGTCGGCGAGTCCGAGAAAAAGGACAGCGCCGTAAGCGAGATGTACACCCCGCCATAGATCATAATGGAGCCTGCGACAAGCAGCAGAAAGACGAACGGGTCATACCAGCTTAAAACCAGGCCGGCATGAAATGAAGCATAGACCATGATTACCGCGCCCGCCAGCGCACTGAACAGCGACGAGGGATCCATGTTTTCCAGAATGAGCTGGACCAGGTTATGGACAGGCCGGGTCAACACCCGGTCCATTTCGCCTTTGACGATATATCTTTCGCTGAAACCCCACAAATTAAAGAAAGTGGAAAAAATACCCTGCGGAATCATAAAATAACCGTAGATGAACAGCACCTGGTCTTTGGACCAGCCTGCCAGGAGCGGCGTGTGCTGGAACATAATCAGGATCACGACCAGATTCAAGCCGTTAAACAGCAGGTCGGACAGTACCTCGATCCAGAAATCCGAGCGGTAGGTCATGCGGGTTTTCATGTAATTTTTCAAGTATTCCCAAAATAATGCCGTGCTCTGCATCCCCTCAACCTCCTTGCACGAACAGCCGCGCCCTGGCGCTCCGCCACAGCAGGATAAGCGGCAGCGTAAGCAGGACGAACCACAGCAGCTGCAAGCCCAGCACCTGATAAACCGCCGCGCCCGTCACTCTTCCTGTAAATACGGAACCCGGCAGGTAAGTGATCGCCTGAAACGGCAGCAGCTCAAGCCACCCCTGCGCCCACAGCGGAAACAGAGAAACCGGTACGACGAGTCCGGAGAGCAGGTCGACCGCCACCCTTTTCATGCGCATCAAGCCTTCGTTGTTTTCCAGGAAGAATGCGGTAAGGCCCGTAATGATATTGATCTGGGTATTGATCAGGAAGCTGAAAAACAGCATAATGAGAAAAATAAGCCAAACGGACGGGTCTTTGGGCAGCTTCACCGGAAACAGCAGAGACGCGAGCACCATACCCGGCGTTGTGAACAGCAGCAGGCGGAACAAGCCCTCTCCGAGCCCCTGCATCATTTTGACGATAATGTAGTTGTACGGCCTGATGAACTGGATCGCTACGCTGCCGTCCTTGATCTCGTTCGCGATTTCCCGGTCCAGGTTGTTAAAATAAAAGGCCCTCGCCATCCAGGAGACGGCAATATAAGTCGTCATCTGCGTCAGTGTCAGGCCCCCGAGTGTCTCTTGTGAACCGTAGATCGCCTTCCACAGGAAGTAGTAAGCCCCGATATTGACGGCATAAATAATAATACCGCTGTAGTAGTTTACTCTGTAAGCCAGCATCATTAAGAAACGAATACGGATGATCTCCTTATAGGCGCTAAGCATGGACGGCCGCTTCCTGCCCGACTGCCGCGCTGTCAGCCTCCGCGGAGCCGGATTTATAAATTTCGCGCACGATGTCATCCGTGCCCGTTTCGATGATTTTGATGTCGGCGATTTCAACCGTTCCGACCACGCGGCTGAGCACCTCCGAGATCCGGGCTTTATCGGAAGGAATGAACACTCTGCCCGTCAGCTCGTTATCCATCTCCCAAGCCACCTCCAGCCCGCGGGTCATCCCCTGAAGCCGTTCGATGGACAAGGGGCTCTGGAACTGGAATACGACCTCTTTCCCTTTGCCCCATCTGGCTTTAAGCTCCTCCAGGCTGCCGTCGTAAATAATGTTGCCGTCATCCAGCATAATGACCCGCGAGCATAGGGCTTCGATATCCTGCAGGTCGTGCGTGGTCAACAGAATAGTCGTCTCATACCGCTGGTTGAGCGATTTCAGAAACTCGCGGATTTCCGTCTTGACGACAATATCCAGCCCGATGGTAGGCTCGTCCAAGAACAGGATGGCCGGATTGTGCAGCAGCGAAGCCGCGAGCTCGCACCGCATCCGCTGGCCCAGGCTGAGCTTGCGCACCGGACGGTTCAGCAGCTCGGAAAGCTGCAGCCGCTCCACCAGCTCGTCCAGCCGCTTGCGGTACTCCGTTTCGGGAACCTGGTACACTTTGCGCAGCAGCTGGAACGACTCTACCACTCCGATATCCCACCAAAGCTGGCTTCTCTGGCCGAAGACGACGCCGATATTGCGCACGAACTTCTCCCGCTCTTCGAATGGCACAAAGCCGTTCACCCTGATTTTGCCGGAGGTGGGTACGAGGATCCCGGTGAGCATTTTGATCGTGGTCGATTTGCCCGCCCCATTCTCGCCGATGTAGCCGCATATCTCCCCTTGGGGAATTTGGAAGGAGATGTCCTTGACCGCGGTTACCTGCTTGTATTCTCTCCGGAACAAGTCTTTGAGCGCGCCTCTCATGCCCTCCCGGCTTTTCTGGACTTGAAATTCTTTACGAAGCTTGTGAACATCTATCGCTAACATGAAAACCTCCTGTTCTGGCAATGGAAAATAATTCTTGAACGAATACGTCCCTGTATGGAAAAGATAAGAAAACCTCTACCGAGGCCATTCAGCGAAGCGCGACCGCGGCTTAAAGGCAGGTTTTCTTGGTATAGAAAGTATACTTGCTCAATGTCTTCAGCGCTACTATACTAATGTCAATTGCATGGACCGTCTCTCGTCAGGTTTCGACATTTCCTATGATACACCAAACGTTTAGTTAAGAAAACCGATTCAATAAGTACAAAGGAAAGGACCGGGCTGTATGAAAAAATGGCTCAAATGGACTTTTTTATTCATATTTGTTCTGTCCCTCGGCACAGCTGGTTATTGGGGACTTAGCATTTATCAGTTCGCCAATCACATTTCAAGCCCGAATAAAATCCATAACATGCCTAACTCCGTGCAAAATCTGCCGCCCAAATGGGAGGGGAGGGAACGGGTCAATGTACTGCTCCTGGGAGGCGATTCCCGGGGGTTAAAAACGACGGAGCTGCCCCGCTCGGACAGCATTATGATTGCCTCGATGGATCCGGTCACGAAAAAAGCCTACCTTTTCTCTATTCTGAGGGATACCTACGTGGATATTCCGGGACAAGGGAAAGACCGGATCAATGCCGCGATCGCTTTCGGCGGGCCTAATCTGGCGATGAAAACAGTGAGCAACCTCACCGGCCTCGATATCCAATATTACGCCTACACCGATTTTCAAGGGTTTATCGCTTTGATTGACGCCTTAGGCGGGATCGATATCGATGTCGAGAAGGATATGAAATACAAAGACGCGGCGGATGACCACGTTTACGATATCGACCTCAAGAAAGGAATGCAGCATCTGGACGGCAAAACCGCCCTCCAGTATGTGCGCTTCCGGCATGACGCATTATCCGACTTCTCGCGGACGGAACGTCAGCGGAAATTCCTTTCGGCCGTAGCCCACAAAATGCAGAGCGCAGGCTCTCTGATCAAGCTTCCGGTCATTTTGGGCAAAATCGAACCGTACGTGGAGACGAACATGTCCATGTCGGATATGCTGAAGCTCGGTTCACTCGGCTATGAGGTGCAGGCTAACGGCATAATGGGGAAGCAGCTTCCGCCCCAGTCGCTGCTCGTGGAGCGTACGATCGGCGGCGCCTCCGTCATCACTGTGAACAGCACTAAGCTGAAGGCGTATATAAAGGATGTGCTCAGCGGAGCCGACCCGGAACAGCCGAAAGGCTCGGGCGCGGAGGAAACAAGGTCATCGGGAGCGAGGACGACGGATCTGAAAAAGAAGTAACGGGTGAGGCTCTTTGCCGTTTGGCGGCTGAGAGCTTTTTTGGATAGAAGGCGGCGGCCGCTGTACCGCGGCGGAGAGTTGTTGGTGTGCAGTCGGAGGGCTTCTGCCGTACAGCGGCAGAGGCCGCAACTGTGCCGGACGTACGTGTGTCAACGACGCCCACGAGGTTGATAAAAATAAACATTTAGAGATTTAGACTACTGCAGTAAGCTCAGGCTTGAGAAGCGGTTTCGTCTTCTTCACCGCAAAAGATGCTTTCCGTTTAGATGTGGAAACGGGGGGCTGCGGAACCTTCCGTCCGTAAGCGACGGCAAACCCGTCTCTATCGATGTCCGGAGAAGAAGGCGTCGATACTTGAACTTTGTTCTGGGTCATGATTCCGCCGTTTGAACGCGATAACTTCGGCTTCCTGCCATTTACTCTGCACCGATCAAAAGTAATTCGGCCATAATCCGCTATAGCGGTGATGCGTCCGTTTATTTGAGGCGCTTCGACGATCCATTCGGCGGACGTCCGCGGGCCGGAATAAGAGCGCACGGTGCTGAACGTCCATTTTTTGCTGCGGTTTATCAGCCTGATGGACCATTTTCCTTTGCCCAAGTTATGAATTTCAGCGCGCATGCGATCGCCGGGCGATACTGGAAACGGAATTTTCCTTTCTGCCGCCGGAAGGATTTCCCACCAAGCGTAATAGTGGGCTGAGCCGTTATAGTAATCCTGCTCGGTGCCGGCTTGAATTAAATAATTGTTTCGGAAGCCGTCGATTCCGATCCATGCGGAGGAGAAACTCGTCTTTTTTCTTGTGTTCACCTTCGGCACCTGCCATTCCCCCGCGATGCTGTTGATTGCGCCCTTCCTTGTAGTTACCGCATAACCCGACCAATTGCTGGAGGACCAGCCGAAGCCCGAGCTTTGCGCTTGTTTCAGTTTCAATTTATTAGCAATAAAAGGAGTGTGCCTGTTTCCACCGGTGTGCAAAGAACAGTTTGCGTGATTCACGTTTTTCACCTCCTTACGCTTTGCAATATACGATGCCGCAACCATGCAAAAGGAACCGGGCAAATGACGGCAGGTTTCTTAAAAAAAGCAGCTGGAGAGCATCCGCGTCATTGTACGCTAGACATCCCGAACGATCCGATTGCCTTCCGACAGAATGAAACGCAGCAGTTGTGCCAGGTCACTCATACGCTTCAGTTGTGAATCATGCACTCGTTCCGGCTCGCAGCGTTTGATCGCTATGGCTTCCCGGATAAGTCCGTGCCACTGAAAAAGCTGCATCGGTTAGAAGGACTTCTCTTCAACATCAGTTGCTGTGTTGCCCTGCTTAGTCCGGGTTGGTTATACTGTTCTGATAAGGTAACTTCTTTCCCTGCAAGATCACGCTCATACATAAAGGACAGAAATCATCATGAATTTATAGACGGAGGATGAACTATGGAACGCAAAAATTCGGAGCAATTGTACGCGGAAGCGCTGAAACATATCGTGGGCGGGGTGAACAGCCCATCCCGTTCTTTCAAGGCGGTCGGCGGCGGTGCCCCCGTGTTTATGAAACGCGGTCAGGGCGCTTATTTCTGGGATGAGGACGGCAATAAATACATTGATTTCCTGGCCGCCTACGGCCCGATTATTCTTGGGCACGGCCATCCGCATGTGGCGGAGGCGATCTCACTGGCAGCGGCGAATGGAACGCTGTTCGGTACGCCGACGGAGCTGGAAATTCGATTCGCCAAAATGATCAAGCACGCCATCCCTTCCTTGGACAAGGTGAGATTCGTAAATTCCGGAACCGAGGCGGTCATGACGACGATCCGTGTGGCCCGCGCATATACGGGCCGCACCAAAGTAATCAAATTTGCCGGGTGCTACCACGGCCATTCCGACCTGGTGCTTGTTGCCGCCGGCTCCGGACCGTCCACGCTCGGCATTCCCGACAGCGCCGGCATCCCGGCGGCCATCGCGCAGGAGGTCATCACCGTGCCGTTCAACGACCTCGATGCGTTGCAGGCGGCGCTTGAGCGGTGGGGCGAGGATGTCGCCGCGGTCATGGTCGAGCCCATCGTCGGCAACTTCGGCATGGTCATGCCGGCGGCGGGCTTCCTCGAGGGGCTCTGCGAGATAGCCCGCCGCTTCGGTGCCCTCGTCATCTACGACGAGGTCATCACCGCGTTCCGCTTCCATTACGGCGCGGCGCAAACCTATGATGGCCTGGCGAACCGCCAAGCCATCGAGCCGGACCTTACGGCCCTCGGCAAAATCATCGGCGGCGGTCTGCCGATCGGGGCCTACGGGGGCCGTAAGGCCATCATGGAGCAGGTCGCTCCGCTTGGACCTGCTTATCAAGCCGGCACGATGGCGGGGAACCCCGCCTCCGTGGCCGCGGGCATCGCCTGCCTCGAGGTGCTCGGGCAGGCCGGCGTGTACGCCAAGCTGAAGGCGCTGGGCGCCCGCTTGGCGGCGGGGCTGGCGAACGCCGCCGCAAGGCACGGCGTCCCGCTGACCGTGAATCGCGTCGGCGGCGCGATTTCCACCCACTTCTGCGCCCATCCCGTGACGAATTACGACGAGGCGCAAGACACGGACGGCGAGCAGTTCGCCAGCTTTTTCCGCTTGATGCTGGAACAAGGCATCTGCCTCGCGCCGTCCAAATATGAAGCGTGGTTCACCACCATCGCCCACACGGAAGAGGACATCGACTATACGCTGGAAGCGGCCGATAGAGCTTTTCAATCGCTGAAATAACACCGTGTGAAGAATGGCTAGCGGCCGCCCGCAGAACATCCTTGCTCTAGCAGCCGCTCGCAAGCGATAGCGTACATTTTTTCAGCTATTCTCAAGTTTTGCTACATATCGACTAAAATAGCGGAATCTAGTTCCGCTATTTTATGTGAAATCGGTTTTTTTACGCTTTTTACCCGAAATATCGAGATATAAAGGAACCGCGTTCTGCTAATTTTGGGAAAATTTCCGGGAAATAGAGCTTTAGTGGAAAACGTTATGCTGCTGCGCTGTATCGGACAACTCTTAAACTGGCGAGAATTGGCATGGTTGCCTTGCTCCCCCGGCTGAAATATTTACGCTTCGCTTCCTCATAGACATACAATGGCAACTTGTCGGCAAGCTTGAATGCCTCATATTCATCAAGATCCAGAACCTCGACCAGCTTCTGGATCTTCTCCTCGGAGGGAATTACCCGACCAACCTCAATGTCAGTGAAATATTGGGCAACAATCTCGACTCTACGTGCTATTTCTGATTTTTTTAGATTTTTCGCAATTCTCCACAGCTCAACTAACTCTCCAAAAGTGTTTGCGACCAACATCATGGCTGCTTTTATTTATACAAATACAGTATTCAGTGTTCAGTTGAAAACAATGGCATTTAGGCATTTTCAAAGTGCAACACGCTCCTTTCAATAATCATCCACTGGCACCACTCCGTTTTTTTCGTTCCCTTATTCACCTTACAAGTCAGTTCTCCAATACGTACTCTATTTTTCAACATCTAATCAGCCGGTAGCATTTATATCAAATCCCGTGTTCCTTATAAGACACTGGCCGTTGTTTACGATCCAGCCTCATGTACTCCACCATGAAAACCACGCTGAACACAAATGCCGCAACAATGAGCAAAAAAGGGATCCGCGGATCAATGTGGTACGCCCATCCACCGATAATGCCGGCAGGCGATATGAACGCGAGAATCAGAACCGAAAGAACGGCAAAAAGCTTGGCCCGATTCTCATCGTCGATGACATTGGCCACGGCCGTTTCCAGAATTGGACCGATCACGACGGAACCGACGGCCGACAGGATCGTGCTCACGGTAAGTCCGGCCAGATGGCCGGGCGACACGGCGGCGAGAAGCAGGTTGCCCAGCACCGAGACGATCAGTCCGCCCGTCAGCGCTTTGTACATGTGCCGCTGCGGAATGCGGGGAAGCAGAAGCCACATGCAGAGCAGCATGACTGCGGAGGAAATCGCCGGGAAAATCGAAACGAGCCAATTCTCGATTTGCAAATATTCCACCATATAGAGCGACAAATACGTGGATTTCATCGTCGTTTGTAAATTAAACAGAATGTACACGCCAAACATCAACAGCAGCGCAGGATTGCTCCAGATGCCGCGAAACACTTCTCCGTACTCTTTAAATCCTTCAGCCAAACCGGCGCTCCTCGCCTCGCGCTTTTTGCGCAGCCCGATTTCCGTCTCATGAGTGAAATGGTTCCGGCCGAAGAACTGTATGGTCATGCACAGGAAAGCGAGCAAATACATGATGCGGACTGCCGGAATCATCGTAAAATGGCTCACTAACACGCCTCCCAGCGGGGCAAACATGCCTCCTACCACAACGATGAATTGAAGCACTGTAAAAACTTGGGTGCGCTCCTTTGGATCGGTGTCTTCCACCAGAAGACAATAGAACGCTGTATTGGGGATTTTCTGAAAACCGTTCGCGATCGCAGCGAGTATGAAAAACCAGACATTGTCCGCGAGCGCCCACAGCAGCGTGGCAGCCGTCCAGCTCACGAGATCGAAGTACAGCAGGGCCGCTCGTCTGCCCATCCTGTCGGTGATATACCCGCTCATAAACGAAGAAAAAAACTGCACAAAAAGACCGAGCGATGAAATCCATCCGATCGTGGTTTCATTTAAGCCTAACTGGTACATATAGACCGTGGCATAAGTGCCGTACATGCTGAACGGAATTAAAAAGAGGGGCTCGAAAGCAAGGCACCCTCTGCTGTTTCCCCGCAAATTCCCCAGTATTTTCAACGGCATCCTCAAACCTCCGAATGATCGGCGCGATTATAAACTATTTTTCCGTTTATCATAGTCCACAGGACCTCGAAATCCTCGTCCATAAGCACCAAGTCCGCATCCAAGCCTGCCGCTATCCTCCCTTTGTTTGCCAAACCCAGTATTTGCGCCGGTGTCTGCGAGGCCATAACGACCGCATCCTTCAAAGGGATTCCGGCCCGGACCGTTTTTGCCAGCGCTTCGCTCATCGTGACCGTACTCGAGGCAAGCGTACCGTCGGCTAACCTGGCAACCCCTTGCGAGACCGTGACCTGATGGCCTCCGAATAAATAGGTTCCGTCCCCCATCCCCATAGCCTGAAGGGCGTCTGTAATAAGCACCATTTTGCCCGGCCCTTTTTCCCGGTACATCAAACGCACAATTGCCGGATGAAGATGCACATCGTCGACAATGGCTTGAAGACTGACGTGGTCTTCTTCGAACGCGGCCACAACTGCCCCGGGGTCACGGTGGTGGATCGGGCGCATCCCGTTGAAACAATGGGTGACGTGGCTCGCGCCGTGGCGAAATGCTTGCTTCGCTTCCTCATATGTAGCGTCGGAATGGGCGACGGATACGATGATTCCGTGCTCTTTCAGGAAAGCTGTCATTTCAAGCCCGCCGGGAAGCTCAGGCGCCAGAGTCACCATTCGAATCAGCGGCCCGGTCTTATCCAGAAGCGTCTGCATTTCACCCGGATCCGGATGGCGCAAGTACCTTTCATTCTGCATGCCTTTGCGTTTAACATTCAAATACGGACCTTCTATATGCACGCCTGCGATCAGGGCTCCGGGTTCTTTTCCCTTCACTTCGGACACAGCTGAAATCATGTTATAAAGGTCCTCAAACGATGAGGATACGGAAGTGGCTAGAAAGGAAGTGCAGCCGGTGCTGGCGCAAGCTCTGGAAACGGCCTCCACACTGCTGTGGGTGCCGTCCATCATGTCATACCCTTCGGCCCCGTGAATATGCACATCGATCATTCCGGGGATAAGGAGTTGACCATTGCCGTCGATTTCAAAATCCGCAGAACTGCCAGAATACGCTTCATCGTTATATACGGATTCAATTTGGCCGTCACGCAAAATTACTGATGCCGGCCGCAGCCCCTCTTCGCTTATCAAACGCACGTTTCTGATCACAATGGCAGTCATAAATCTTGTGGCTCCTTTTTTTCTGTGAATTGTCCCGGTGCCATAAAGCCGCTGGTCGGTCAATTCCAGTCTCCGGTTGTTCCGTTACCTTGGGTCACTGTTCCTTACCCAGTGTCACTGCTCCTCGAACAGCTTCTCCCCCCGGTGCAAACGCCACGCTATGCGTGCAGTGTGAGGAACTTCGCGCGCGGTTGGAGCGTGAGCTGCCAGGTAGCGGGCGACGGCAAAGAGCAGCGTCTCCCTGGCGCGGACGGCAAAAGCGTCCGTCCTTTTCTCCCATCCCTCATACTCGGCGACTGCCGCTTCATACATTTGGAAGGAATGGAATTCGGCATCTTCCCTCAGCAGCGCATGGCCAAGCGTATTGATCAAAGCTGGCCGGTCGCCGCCTGCGCTTAAATAGGCTGCGACCCATTCCGCAGCTTCGCCCACCTGCTGCCGCTGATCCAGAAGCTCCAGAAGCTCCAGCGGATCCTTGGCTGGTTCACCGCCTGCGCGACCGATGCCTTTCGGGCGGGGAGCGGAGGGCACGTTAAGGAACCGGTCCAGATAGACGCTGACGGCGCTGTAAAAAATCGACCTGAACAGCAGCGGAGGAGTGCTGCGCTTCAAGCTTTCATGGACGGCGTGCGCATGGGTAAAAGTGTGAAGGACCGCTATCCAATCGCCAAAATCGTTCTGGGTATGGAATCGCACGATCCGCTCCGCCGCCGCCAGCGCCACAAGCTGAGCAAGCCGGACTGGATCTCCTCCGCTCGCCAACACCTCGGACAGCAAAGAAATCATAACTAGCGGCTTGTCATCCAGCAGCGTCTGCAGCACCTTCTCCTCTTCTTCGCTGTCCAGCGGTCTCCAGGTTTCATGACCGTATCGTTCCAAACGGCCGAACGCTTCTTTCAGCGGGGCTACCAGGTTGGTCGGGGCCTGCCACTGATGCAGCTCTTCGCTGCGGGTCGGGTCCGACAGCAGAGGGACGAGCGAAGCGAGCACCCGCACTTTCAGTTCGGAGCCAACGAGCTGCAAGGATTCGAACGCTTTGTTGTGAAAATCCAGGGTATGCCCGCCATCCAGATAAAAATGGTCGGTGACGGCCAGCAGCATCATATCTGCAAGCTGTTCGTCCGAGACGCCTTTGGTGATGGAGGTAAGCAGAATCCGTTCGGCACCCTGCGTGTCCCGTACCTCGATGCAGCTGCGGTACCAGGCACGCAGCCTCTCTTGCGTGACCTCTTCGCCGGGCAGGCGGCCAAGCAGCCGGCGCTCCGCCCTACCTGCGCTGCTGCGCGCGACTTGATGCAGGCCATGATACAGCGCCAAAATCCTGCCCGTCTTATCGAGCTTCGGCAGGACGCGCGCCATGGCCGTCAGAATAGTGAGTCCCGAATTCCACCCTCCTGCGAAGCCGGTGCCAAATCCGACGCCGATCCGGGCGATATCCGCCTCAGGATAGCCGGCTTCGACAAGGCCCACAACCGCTTTCGCTATGACAATACCGATATTTTCCTCCAACCCTTCCCGCAAACGTTGAATATATTTGTCTGCATGATGCTCATGCCGGGAACGAGGGTTCACCCAAACATTCCCATCTTCGCATTTCACTTCATGGGAAGGAACATCGTCCGCCCACGGGTCGAGCGTTCCGCCGCTGCATACGTCAAATCGCGCATGGTGCCAGTGGCAGGTTAAAATCCCGTCGCACAAGCTCCCCAGATGAAGCGGAAAGCCTAAATGAGGACAGCGGTTATCGACCGCATAGACCTGATCCTCATGATAAAAAACCGCGATTCCGCCTTTGATCAGCTTTGAGCCTTCCTTTTGAAGCGCTTCCAAATCGCCTGCAAAAATCCAACCTTCCCTCGTTTCCGCCGCATTCCTCACGTACGTCCCCTCCCGGCATTAAAATAAATGGATTTCACCTAATTATACCAACAGGCAGCAGCAATTACACTATATGGGAAAATGTTCGGCGGTATAGTGATTTCAAGTAGTACAGAGTATAATAGATAGAGTTGAATTAAAGGGGGATAATCGATTCAAGGATCGGCTTGGGTCGCACAGCTATGACTAAACTTCGTCTTTATTTATGCTTGTTTGTTTTGCTTTTCTCTTTCAGCCTTGCAAACCGGTCGTCTGCGCATAATTACGGATCCATGGCCAACTCTACTATAACTGCTGCGGATAACCGCCTTGTATTTCATTATAAAATCGATGAAGCTGCTATTCTATTCGCGCTGCCTGATATCCAGGCCAAAAACGGCGTTCTCCATGAAGAGGAATTTAACCGGAATAAAGCTGCAATTCTCTCATTGATTTCATCCAACGTTTTACTTCTTATGGACGGGAAGCCTTTAACCCCTGTGAGTGTCAAAAGCCAGCTTATGAACGACAGCTCATTGCCGCTGCCGGTTGTGGATGTCGAGTATATCTATGAAATACACCAAATCACCAATCTGACTTTGGAGGATCATTTCCCCCAATTGCTGGAAGTGAATTATAGCCATTACGGCACCTACCAGAACGGTTCGGTCTCACAAAATTTTGATCTGGACAAGAAGCAGCCCGCCGTTTCCTTTTCCCAATCTGCGCCGCAGCAAGCCTCACCGGAAACGGCTCCGAAGCAAGATTTTCCCGCACCGGCACCGAAAGCCGGGCCCTCGGCATGGAGCTTTTTTATTGCGGGGATTGAGCATATTATGGCCGGCTTTGACCATATTTTATTTTTACTCTCTCTCTTGCTTTACCGCCAAACGCCCAGACAGTATATCTCGACCCTGACCGCTTTTACCATCGCCCATTCCTGCACGCTGATCCTTAATGTCCTTGGGTTTATTACCCTGCCAAGTTATATCGTCGAAAGTGTCATTGCCTTGAGCATAGTCTATGTCGCTTTGGAGAACCTCCTTATAAAGCGAAAAATCAACCACCGCCCAATGCTCGCTTTCGGTTTCGGACTGATCCACGGATTAGGGTTTGCCAGCGTGCTCAAGGAATTTTTGCCCGAAAACCATGTCGTTGTCCCGCTGTTGATGTTTAATCTGGGGATCGAAGCATTTCAAATCGCGCTTGTTCTGATCTTATTTCCGCTTTTGCGAATATACTTTAGGCAGCGCTGGTATCCTCTCAGCTTAAAGCTTGTCTCGGGCGCGATTTGCTGTATCGGAATATTCTGGGCCTTTCAACGCCTGTTTCTGTCATAAGGCAGTCAGATGCGTTTCCCGCCTCGTGTTCATTTTTATTTTACAACATCGCACTGCTAATTGTGATAAAATGGAAAAAATCGCAAATTATTGGTCGAGTTTTGAACAATGATTTGAACAAAATTGGAGGAGGCAGACGAGTGAATAAGCTGATTTTTATGGAATTCGATGTGAATGACGGCACTAAAATAAGCTTGGTCCTGCAGCATATTTTATATTTCAAGCCGCTGAATAACGGGACGGCAGTGAAGTTGATCAACGGGGAGGAAATCCTTCTCTCGGAAGAATACGACGCGCTCAAAAATAAAATATCGGCTGACAACCATATGGAAGAAGCGGAGTTTTGGGATTAAAAAAGCCGCGCATTGCCGCGCAGCTTCTATTACACAAGTGTCCTCTCTTGACGGTTCCTTATCCAACAGTGATTTTCTCCCCGGGTTTGAGCACTCTGCCTTTGATTTGTTTGGCCTCGAGGCTTCGCACGAACGCTTCAGCGTCCTGTTGAATGACCGGGAACGTGTTGTAATGCACCGGCACGACCAGCTTGGCCCCATACCACTCAGCAGCCTGAATCGCGTCCTCGGGCCCCATCGTGTAGTTGTCTCCCATCGGAATGAACGCCACATCAATATCGTATCGCTCGCCAATCAACTTCATATCGCCGAACAGGCCGGTGTCCCCCGCGTGAAGCAATGTAAGCCCTCCGCATTGAACAATATATCCTGCCGGCATGCCGCCGTAAAGAATCTGCTGCTTGTCGTGGAGAACAATTCCGGAGCTGTGGAAAACCTGAATCATTTTCGCTTTTGCAAAGCCGAGGTCGACCGTGCCGCCAATGTTCATTTCAATCGTCCGGACGCCTTTCCACGACATGTACGCAGCCAGTTCAACGCCCGCAACCACCGGCGCGTCATTGGCCTTGGCAATCGGTTCCGCATCAAGAATATGGTCAATATGCGCATGGGTCAAAAGAACGTAATCCGCCTTGATATCCTCCGGCTTAGTCACCGCCAGCTCGTTCCCCCTCAGAAACGGATCGATCACAAGCGATTTGTCCCCCACCGCAATTTGAACGCAAGAATGTCCGTGGTATATGATTTCCATCGTCTTTTTCCTCCTGATTCATATGTACAGCTCCCCCGGTCAACGAGAGATACTGCGCCGGCCGCGTCAAATAAAGAACCGGTGCTGCAGCAGCCAATCGTTCATATGTACAAGCCCCCAAAGCAAAATTGCCAGCGCCAAGGCCACAATTTTCACCGCTGTGCTGTTCCCGAACCATTTATCCATTCTTGAGCTCCTTTATTTTGCGCTTTTAAACTAAAGTTATTTAACCAATTCATTGAGGATTGAATCACCGATTGGTGTTTACATCTGCCCAACTATTTGTTAAGATTCTAAAAATGTTTATTAGAGGGATGGGATGCAGGATGACACAACGTACGGAAGCTCCGTTTCAAGCGGATCAAGTAGGCAGCTGATGTACCATATCACTTACTTGTCCGATGGCCTGAAGGTGAAAGGATACCTATGCTTTCCGTATGGCTTCGATCTTCCGGTACCAGAGCTGAAGGCATCGATCAGCCGGTTCTACGCTTCCAACGAAGCCGAGCTTCCAATTACGAAGATAGCCAGCTCCATTGATCCGGAAACAAAAGATGTGCGGCCGTTTAAATGGCCTGTGCTTATCTACTGCCGGGGCGGCATCGGCAAAATCGGAAGAGTCAAGACGCATTGGCTTGAACAATTTTCCAAATTCGGGCACATCATATTTGCCCCCTCTTACCGGGGTACTGAAGGCGGAGAAGGCCGGGACGAATTCGGCGGACAGGATAAAGATGACGTCCTGTCCGCTTACAAGCTTCTGCAGAGTCTGCCATTCGTCGATTCCAGCCGCATTTCTGTGATGGGCTTTTCACGCGGCTCTATCAATGCGGCACATACTGCGGCAGAGATAGCGAAAGTGCACAAATTGATTTTTTGGAGCGGAGTCTCGGACCTGGCACAGACTTATGCGGAACGGATCGACCTGCGCAGGATGCTCAAACGCGTCATTGGAGGCTCCCTGAGCAAAAAGCCTGATGCCTATGAATCGCGCTCCCCTGCTTCAATGGCCGCAAGGATACATTGTCCCACCCTGATTATGCATGGCACGCAGGATATTCAGGTCGATTTCAGCCATGGAGTGAACATGTATAACAAACTGCGGGAAGCAGGCGCAGAGGTTGAATTTCACAAATACGAGGGGTATGGGCATCACTTTCCGCCTGATGTTCATAGATTGGCGATCGAGCGGATGTTTCACTGGATAAACAATTAAACCCGTTTAACTAATACAGCCGCACATCTCGCGAAGTGCGGCTGTATTTGCGTATTTATTTTCTTAACGTCGGAATCAGCCTGTTGGTCTTTATGAGCAAATCCAACGCATCGTTGATATGTTTGGTAACAATGTCGCTGTTTTGAAGCGTTTTGGTATAGCATCCTTCATCTCCAATGACGGCGATAGCGAGTGCGGCTTTCGAGAACATCTCTTCATCGTTTCTTCCGTTGCCGACCGCCGCCGCGGCTCCGGGCAGATTCTCAATAAATTGAGCCTTTTCCTCCGCTTGCTGATGCTGTCCGATAATATGTACGGTTACCGGTAAATCTGAACATTCTTTTTGGACCGTTCCATTGGTGTCCGCAGTGATTACAAACAGCTGCAGGTTTTCACAAATTCGCATCAGGCGATCTTTAACGCCGTTGATCAGCTTGCCGTCTGTCGCAATCGTACCGTTAAAATCGAGCACCAGGGATTGAATCTCGAGCATTCCGGCTCCCGGGATATTGATTTGCAGCATTTTCTCCTCCATTAGCTCCGCTTCGCCGCTTTATAAACCTCGATATACTGAGCCGCCTTCTTGGCCACCAAGGAGTGGTCTCCCGTCTTCACAGCTTCGGCGGTCAAGTCCGAACCGATTCCTACGGCAACCGCCCCCGCTGCAATCCACTCTCCCAAGTTCCCCAGCGATACTCCGCCTGTCGGCATGATATTCGCTTGGGGAAACGGCCCCTTGATCGCTTTGATCACCGACGGCGAGTAGCTGCTGCCCGGGAACAGCTTCATTACATCCACACCCAGCTCCAGCGCGTGCTGAATCTCTTGCATGGTCATCACCCCGGTCATGACCGGAACGCGGTAACGGTTGCACAAAGCGACCGTAGCGGGATTCAACGCCGGACTTACCGCAAATTCAGCCCCGCTTAACATCGCCGCTCTGGCGGTTTCCGGATCCAGCACGGTACCTGCGCCGATGATGGCGAACCTGGAGTTGTCATCCGTGCCGCTGCTGAATTTCATGGCGAGCTTCTCTATCGCTTTTAAAGCAAAAGGCACCGTCATCGTAACCTCGATCACTTTAATGCCGCCTTCGATAGCCTGCTCCGCCATTTCCGCCACTTCCTCGGGAGTCTCGCCGCGAAGAACCGCCACAACGCCCTGTTCCACAATCTGTTGAACCAGCCTCAGCTTTTTCATGGCCAAATGTCACCTTTCGTCTAACGCTCCACATGAGCGGTTTCATTCAAAATATTTTCGACCTGCTCCCACACAGGAATCCCTTCCCAGTCGCCTTCCGTCTGGATGACCATCGATCCGACCAGGTTGCCGATCCGCACCGCCTCTGCGTAAGGCAGATCTTTCAAAACACCCGCGATAAAACCCGCGCAGAACCCGTCCCCGGCTCCTACGGTGTCTACAACCTGGTCTACTTTAAAATAGGGAATCGACCTAACTTTACCCTTCTCCACCAAATAAGTGGCCTCGTCCCCGCCTTTAACGACGCAAACCGCCGACAGCCGGCCCAAATGCCCCATGATCGTGTCAAAATCGTCCGTCCGGTACAGCAGCTTCAACTCTTCCAGGCCGGGCAGGAAGTAATCAGCTTCTTTGGATATCTCCAAAAGCACTTCCCGCGCCTCTTCGATCGTCCACAGCTTCAGCCGCAGGTTAGGGTCGAAGCATACTTTGACTCCATGCTTGTGCGCAAGGCGTATCGCCTCCATGACCGTCTCTCTGCAGGAAGCGCTTAAAGCGGGGGTAACGCCGGTCACGTGCAAAATTCTCGCTCTGCTAATATACTCCTCATCAAGGTGCTCAGGTTTCATCAGGCTTGCCGCCGAATTCTTGCGGTAGTAGTAGACCGAGGTCTTGCCCGCCACAACCTCCCTCATCATCAGGCCGGTAGAAGCTTCGGAAGTCCGCTCCGCGCGTGATACGTCCACGCCCTCTCCGCGGATTTTTTTCAGGATCATGCTGCCGAACGGGTCTTTGCCAAGGCGGCCGAACCAGCCCGAAGTATGACCCAACCTGGCCACCCCGATCGCCACGTTGCTTTCGGCTCCGCCAAACAGGTTCTGCAGCCTGGAGGAATATTCGATTGCCCGGTTCCCTTCAGGCCGCAGCAGGCCCATAGTTTCCCCAAAGGTAATAAATTCAGGTTGAAATTGCATCGGTTGAAATTGAGCCATCGTCTCGCCATCCATTCCGCCGTCCACGCACGTTTTTTATTGGGATCGCTTTCTTTTTTCCCGCTGCTTCTATTATAGTCAAAGTTCAGTTATGGCGCCATAACAGCTTTATCATCTATCGGCGTGCAGGCTGCGGCTTTTCACAAAGCGCACAGCTCAATCTCAAACCCGAGATCCTCAATCATCCGGTGGTCGGCGGACGCTTCCTGGCCTTCGGTAGTCAAGTAATCTCCGACATATATCGAATTCGCCGCGTACAGCGCAAAAGGCTGCAAAGAACGGAGATTCACTTCCCTGCCTCCCGCTTTTTCCACCGTGCTTACCCGGTCATCGTATGTATGTGTTGTTGGCCGCCAGCATATCCCAATTCACTCCGGTTTCAATCATTCCACTTACCTCCTCAAAAAATTGTCAACCCAATTATAACATAAATGGTTTACAATTCAGGTTAAACTATTGCTGCTGGATTTAGCCGGCTAGGCTGTCTCCTGTGGATGAAAAACGTACGTCAGCACACTCTTGTTCAAAATGAAATTCCAATCCAGATATATGCCTTTCATCTCACGCTTTAGCACATCGTCGACCGACCCTTCTTTCAGGAAAAGGGGTTTTTCAAGTGCTCGTTTTGCTTTGCGAATGTACCCTCGAACCCGAGCTTTACCAGTTCCTCTTCGAGTTTGATCAGCAGTCCTTCACGAACAACCACTAAATTATCCTCACCGATCCAAAATGAATAAATCGAGTCGGGCATCTTTTGCACATCGTAAGTGATTTTTCCGACCCGGTGGTGTACCTCATCTTTTTTATAGTAGTAGTCTTCGTTGTCGCGATAACGGCTGTTACTTGTCAAACCTGTGATGAGTCCCGAAAGGTTGCTGTCATCCCAATCATAATACAAACTGTCGATAACGATATCGGTGTTTTCTTGGATGAAGTGAATCAAATCCGGGCAAATGTATTCAACAATAAGTTCACGGGTCGTTCTCATTGCATCATTGTCATTTTGTTCGACTAAAGCTTTTATATCCGGACCGGTATGGCCTTGCAGGTGAATCATTACGCATCTTTCATCTAAATTTACCGTGACGTTATGCGGAGATTGTCTGAAATTTTCCAGAAAAAGCCGCTGCGTCTCGGCAATGATTTGTTCTTTAAGAGAGGGCTTCAGCATTTGACCACCTTCCATAAGAAAGACTTTTTAGTTATTAACCACTTTTTACAGTTTGAACCATATCCTGCCCGGTCGTGAAAAAAGCGCCCCCATCCGATTTGGACGAGAAGCGCTTGCCCGCGGTGCCACCCAATTTGAAAAACGCCAATGCAGGACGTTTATTCAACTTGGTTCCGCGAGAACGGAAGGTACCGGTTAACTTGGAGATGATCTTATTTCAATCATTCTTAGCGATTAAGAACCTGGTTGGATGCCCGTCATCCGCATGATCATGGTTTTATATTGTGGTAAATTATATCCTGAAAATGGTAACTGGTCAATTTAAAATTGTGCAGTGCGGCACCTTCAAAGATATCTTTTTCTATCCTCTGCCTCTGGTCAAAATGCACGGCACGCCTTTGCCTACCGCGCCCGGAACGGACATTTTCTCCAGGTAGCGCAGCCCTCGCGCACATTTTCGGCATTTCTCGCATACATCGGAAGTTACCGTTTTCATATTCATATTGGCCTGGCTTGCCGGGGTCGGCTGTTTCTTTTTGACTTTCTTGGGGGGCACGGGACTCACTCCTTCGAATCTGTTGTACTATCCTATGTGAAGAAGCCCCGGCCGGTATCCGCTCGCGCCTACAGGCAAAAGAAAAAAGAGGCTGCATCAACAGCCCCTCTGTCTTCCTTTTCTCAGCCCAATCACCGTTTGCCCGGATCGTAAGGCTCGCCCAAAGCCGATGGAGGATACGCCCGCCCTACTGCGCCGGCCAAGACAAGAATGGTCAGGACGTAAGGCAGCATGTAGATAAATTCCAGCGGTATATTCTTCGTAATTTCAAACTGCTGCACGATGTTCTTCAGCGCTTGAGAGAATCCGAAGAAGACAGCCGCACCGAGCGCTCCCACCGGATTCCATTTGCCGAAAATCATCGCCGCCAGCGCAATAAACCCCTGACCCGAAATCGTGTTGTGAGAGAAGTTGCTTGTCGTCGTCAATGTAATCGTGGCGCCGCCCAGGCCTGCAAGAGCGCCGCTGATCATCACGGCGATATAACGAATCCGGTTTACTTTAATTCCGACGGTGTCCGCTGCACCTGGATGCTCTCCTACGGAGCGGATCCGGAGACCGAAAGGCATTTTATACAGTACAAACCATGTGACAGCCACCAGAATAAACGCGATATAGGTTGTCGGATAGGCTGTGAAAATCCCGTACCCAAGACCAGGAATTTGGGACAACCCCGGGATGGCCACCTTGCCGAACACGGAATTCAGCGTCTCGGTCTGGCCGGAGCCGCTGAACATCAGCTTCACCATATACAGCGTCAAGCCTGCGGCAAGAAAGTTAATAACGACTCCGCTGATGACTTGGTCGGCTTTAAACGTAATGGTAGCCACCGCATGAATAAGAGCAAACACCAGCCCGGACGCTGCAGCGATAAGAAGCGCGATCCAGGGCGATAAGCCGTTTAACCCCGCCTGTTCCATATAGTAGCCTCCGACAGCGGAAGAAAACGCCCCGACGACCATAAGGCCTTCAAGCCCGATGTTGACGATCCCCGAACGCTCGGAATAAATGCCGCCGAGAGCGGTGAAGATCAAAGCGGTCGAGAAGACGAGTGTAATATTCAGCATCTGTCCCAGAATGGTAACAAGGTCCATCTACACCGCCTCCTCTTTTTTCCGTTTTCCCGTAAATGGCTTCAGAACCCAGCGGACGATCCCCGAAGCGGCGACAAAGAAAATGACCGAAGCGATCACCACGCGAATGACCTCGGGAGGAACATCGGCGCCAAAGCTCATCCCCGCCGAGCCGTAGGTTAGCCCTCCGAACAATATGGCGCCCAGCACGACTCCGAACGGTGTGTTGCCGCCCAACAGAGATACCGCTACCCCGTCAAATCCGTACCCCGGAGAAGCTGCCATGACCGTCTGGTAATGAAACACTCCCAGAACTTCGAATACTCCGGCAAGCCCGGAAAACACTCCCGCTATGAACATCGATTTAATGACGTTGCGGCCCACATTCATCCCCGCGTACTCCGCCGCGTCGGGATTGTGTCCTACCGCGCGCAGCTCGAAGCCCTGCCTGGTCTTCCATAGAAGCACGTACATGAACACCGCAGCCAGTACGGCGAGCAAGGTTCCCCAATGGACCCTGGCGTTGCCCAGCGCTTGCGATAGCCCGTTCAGCGTAATGGAGGCGGTCTCCTGGATCGGATACGACCGCTGCTGTCCCGGCTGGATCAGGAAATGGTTCACTATGTAGTTGCTGAAATATAAAGCGGTCCAATTCAGCATGATCGTCGTAATGACCTCGTTGACGCCGCGTTTCGCTTTTAAATAACCGGCAACAGCGCCGCACAGCCCGCCGAGCACCGCCCCGACAATAATCGCCAGCGGAGCGTGGATAAACCATGGCAGATGCAGCTTGACTCCGACTAGCGTAGCCCCGGTCATGCCAAGAAGAAACTGCCCTTCCGCACCGATATTGAACAGACCCGTCCGGAAGGCGAAAGCGACCGACAAGCCGGTTAAAATGAGCGGCGTGATTTCCCGTATCGTCTCCGCAAAATCATAAGGATTCCCGAATACTTTGCCCAGCAAAGAGGTATAAGCGACGATAGGGTTATAACCGCCGATCAGCATAACGACGGCCCCGAAAAGCAATCCGAGAATAATGGCCGCCACCGGAACCAGAACAGAATCCTTGTTGACCGTACTTATGATTTTATTCATCCGCCCTATTCCTCCTTCCTGTCCATCCGCTTGCTTCCCGCCATCATGAGCCCAAGCTCGTCATCATTTGTCGACTGGGGATCGACCACGCCTGCAATTTTGCCTTCATAAATCACCGCAATGCGATCGGACACGTTCAGGATTTCGTCGAGTTCAAAAGACATGAGCAGAATCGCCTTGCCCTTATCCCTCTGCTCGATCAGCCGCCGGTGGATGTATTCGATCGCTCCTACGTCGAGGCCTCTCGTAGGCTGGGCAGCGATCAGCAGGTCGGGGTCTTTGTCGATTTCACGCGCAATGATCGCCTTCTGCTGGTTGCCTCCGGACAAGGATCTCGCCTTCGTCCCTGTATCGGGCGTCCTGACGTCGAACTCCTTGATCAGCTTGTCCGCGTGGCGGTCGATCGCTTTGTAATCCAGGAACCCGCTTTTGCTGTATTCCTTATGGAAATACGTTTCCAGCACCATATTCTCTCTCATGCTGAAATCCAGTACCAAGCCGTGCTTCTGGCGGTCCTCCGGGATATGGGACAGACCCGCTTCCGAAATATAACGCGGCGTACGGTTCGTAATCTCTTTGCCGTTCAGCACAATCCGGCCGGTCTGCACCCGTCTCAGCCCGGTCAGCGATTCAATCAATTCGGTCTGACCGTTGCCGTCCACTCCGGCTATGCCGAGAATCTCCCCTGCACGGACATCGAAGGAGATGCCGTCCAAAGCCTTCAAACCGTTAGGATTCGAGACGACAACATCGTTCACCTCAAGGATCGTCTCTCCCGGCACGGCCTTCTTTTTCTCCGTCTTGAAGGAAACCTGGCGCCCTACCATCTTTTCGGCCAATTCCCGTTCGGTTGTGCCCGCCACGGTCAGCGTATCGATTACTTTACCCCGGCGAATCACCGTCACCGTGTCCGCAATGGACATAATTTCCTTCAGCTTATGGGTGATCAAAATAATGGATTTGCCCTCTTTCACAAGATTGCGCATGATTTGAATCAGTTCCTGGATTTCCTGGGGGGTAAGAACCGCCGTAGGCTCGTCAAAAATAAGAATGTCGGCCCCGCGGTACAGCGTTTTCAATATCTCCACCCGCTGCTGCATGCCAACGGAAATATGTTCGATTTTAGCGTTAGGGTCGACCTTCAATCCGTACTGCTCCGACAAAGCCTTGACCTCTTGAGAAGCTTTGCGGTAATTCAGCTGCAGGCCCATCTTCGGTTCCAGGCCAAGGATAATATTTTCCGTCACCGTAAACGGCTGAACCAGCTTGAAATGCTGATGCACCATCCCGATGCCCATTGATATCGCCATATTGGGCCCTTCCAGCCGCACAGGCTTGCCGTCGATCAGAATCTCGCCTTCGTCCGGCTGGTACAAACCGAACAAAATATTCATAAGCGTGGATTTCCCCGCCCCGTTTTCCCCCAGCAGTGCATGAATCTCGCCTTTTTTCAACTGCAGGCTTATGGAGTCATTCGCCACGATCCCCGGAAAACGTTTCGTAATATTCCGCAGCTCCACCACTGTTTTTGCTGAGTTCATTGAATCCTCCTGCAATGTAAGAATGGTTAATCCCATGAATATTTAGCTGTAGTCAAACAACAAGGCCAGTTTCATCGAACCAGCCTTGTTGTCGGAAGCTTGCTTTTCTTGTATTGACTTTACTGCACTGTAGGAACTTTAATGTCGCCTTTGATGATTTTGTCCTTATATTCGTCGACTTTCTTCAAAACGTCTGCAGGCACGTTCTTCTTGGAAGTGTCCGGAAGGCCGACGCCATTTTCTTTCAAACCAAGCACCGTGTTCTTGCCGCCCTGGAATTTGCCGTCGACCGCCTCTTTGGAAACCTTCACTACCGCTTCGTCAACGCGCTTCAGCATCGAGGTCAGAGTGACATCGTCGCCAAACTCAAGCGATTGGTCTTTATCTACGCCGATAACCCATACTTTTTTGCCCGACTTGACGCGGTCCTTAGCCTCGTTAAATACGCCGTTGCCGGTCGCTCCAGCCGCATGGAAGATGATGTCAGCTCCGCTGTTGTAGATCGTTGCCGCCGCCGCTTTACCCGCATCCGGCTTGTCGAATGCGCCTGTATAGTTGATGGTCACTTTGGCATTCGGATTCACCGCTTTTACGCCGGCCACAAACCCAAGCTCAAAACGCTTGATGACCGGGATATCCACACCGCCGACAAAACCGATCTGGTTGGTCTTCGTCGTCAATCCGGCCACTACCCCTACCAGGTATGACCCTTCGTTCTCGGCAAAAGTAACCGACTGCACGTTGGGAGCTTCCACTACGGCGTCGATAATAGCCAACTGGGCTTTCGGATTCTGCACAGCTACCGCTTTCATGGCGTCTCCCAGCAGGAAGCCGATCCCCCATGTCAGGGTGTAGTTATCTTTTATAAAAGTATTGAGGTTCGTCTGGTATTCGGAATCCTGCTTGCTCTGCAGGTACTTGATTTCGACCCCGTTCTCTTTTTTAAGCTTATTCAGGCCTTCCCAAGCGCTTTGGTTAAAAGATTTGTCCGTAACGCCGCCGGTGTCGGTTACCATTCCAATCTTTATCCCTGAAGCCTTCGGTGCGTTAGCGCCGTCTGAGCCCGCCGGTTGTTTATCCGCCGCTTTGCTTCCGCAGCCGGACAACACCAGAGAAAGTGCGATAATCGACGTTGCTGCCAAAGAGAACCATTTTTTCATTGGACTTTTCCCCTTATATAATTAATATTAGTAGACCGATCCCATTCTATACACAAACTGGAGAGCGTAACGGGTAAAACCAGCTCCACCGCCCAAATAATGGGTGTCTGTCAATGTTAAATTATATAACACTTTTTACAAATTGGAAATATTATGCCGGTCAAAAAAAAGGACCGTCCTGCGATATCTGTGGCTGCTGTCCGTATCGCGGGTCACCGTTGCTCCATTCGATTAGGTGGCTTAGTTGTATGCGACATAGCGGATTTTTGAGTCGTTGATATTCCTCCCTGTATCTATACAAGCTCACCTGATAACGCCCTTTCTGGGCTCTATTTCAGTGCAGTCCCCTTCCCTAGTGGCTCAAAAGCCTAAATAAAGCCCTCAATGTCCTCTATCGATCGCAATCTTCTCCTCACAATATGCGCTGGCCCTCGGCATGCAACTCCGGTAGTGTTGTCCTGCGGCATGCTGGATTACTTTGATTAACGGGATAATATGCTGATATTTGCTCTGTTTAATTGCTTTCCGGACCATATAACTGTAAAATTTCCCGTTAATTCAATCCATACCTGACAATTTTTAAAAAAACCGCTGAATTTGATGGATGTTTTCCAATTAGTTGCATCTCTCACGATATCAAAGTCAAATTAGGTGCAGGATAACCTGTTATTTTTCCCTGCGCGCGGTTCTGCCGATGCGTATTGCGGAGTTGCGCGGGGGTGGCCGCAAAGTTAAAGCAGCGCAATTATCCGCTGAAGCTCCAACGATCCTACACGATAAAACGCTTGGAGCCGCTTGGAGGCAGACAAGGTGATCTACCCGGATTGGAAAAGTAAGATTCGGAGTCCCACCCCCGCCGTGCAACGCAGCAGCGATCGCTGGGAGAGGCACACGTTGTCACGCAAAACAACCTCTCCCAGCGTATGAATGTATTTAAACCCACACTTATCCACAGCGGCCGAAACTCAATACTATACAAAAACAAAGAGCCCCTGACGAGGAGCCCTGCAGCTGTTCGAATTTTCAAATCTTTTCACCGGATGGAGATGCCCAGAGTTACAGGGTGCCGCGCCAACTCAAAAGCCGGTGCCCTGCGCCGCTCTCAAGGAAGCCTCGAGCTCTTCGTGAATGTAACCGTTAGTCGCCATTACATTTCTCACATCCAAAGTATAGGAACGTCCTGTCGTGTCCGTCACTCTTCCCCCGGACTCCTGGATCAGCAGCGAGCCTGCCGCTATGTCCCATACATTCAAGCCGATTTCCCAGAAGCCCGACAGCCTGCCCGCCGCCACATAGGCCATATGTAACGCAGCAGAGCCGGCTATTCTCAGGTTTCGGACCTGCGGGATCAGCTCCTGGACGCCTTTCATGTTGGCGGGCAGAGCTTTCTGTTGATCGGACGGGAACCCCGTAGCAACCAGGCTTTCAGACAATTCAGCTTCCTTGGAAACCTGCATCCTGATCCCTTTTACATAAGCGCCCTTTCCTTTCTCTGCGACAAAAAGCTCATCCCTGGAAGGGTCATACACTACGCCGACAATCACTTCGCCTTTATACGCCAGCGCAATCGAAACGCAGTAAAAAGGGAACCCATGCACATAGTTCGTCGTCCCGTCAATCGGGTCAACAATCCACAAATACTCCGCGTGCGACACGTCCTGAAGCGCCTTGCTCGATGCCGCCGGCCCCGGCTCCACGCCTTCCTCCCCCAAGAAGGAATGCCGGGGAAAATGCGTCAGGATCAATCCGCGGATCATCTTCTCCGAACCTTTGTCAATTTCCGTAACCAGATCGCTCGGCGAATATTTCAACAAAAGTTGGTTGTATGTACCCAGCTTGCTTTTTACCCATTCCCCAGCCTTTGCCGCGGCACTGATGGCTACCGCCGTAAAGCTTTTGCTGCCTATCACGATTGCTCTCTTCTCTTCTTGTTCAGCCATCTATATCCACTCTCTTCATCATACATTTAAGGAACCACCCTCAGTATAGTAAAAGATACGGTAGAAAAGCTAGGGGCGATTCACCCAAAAAAGTTAGGTTGAAGTGACAAATTTTCGGGCATGCGGCTTGCATTCGGCTGACAAGAATGATTCCGGAGCACAGCGATTTACCACCAATAAAGCGTTCTACCCGCCAATAATATGATAGCCGTTGTCCACATAGATCACTTCGCCGGTGATTCCCCTTGACCAAGAGGACATGAGGAACAACGCCGTATCCCCTACCTCGGACGCTTCCGTGGTCCTTCGCAGGGGAGCCTTCTCTTCCACAGTCCGCAGGATCGTGTTGAAATCCTTGATCCCTTTGGCCGCCAGTGTGCGGATCGGGCCCGCGGAAATGCCGTTCACTCTGATGTTGTACTGCCCGAGGTCTGCGGCCAAGTAGCGTATACTGGCTTCCAGGGCCGCTTTGGCCACTCCCATCACATTGTAATTTTTAAGCACGCGCTCGGCGCCGAGATAAGTCATCGTCATTATGCTTCCGCCTTCAGTCATCAGTGGATAGATGCGCTGTGCCACAGCCACCAGAGAATAGGCGCTAATCTCCTGGGCTAACGCGTAACCTGCCCGTGAGGTGCGCACATACAGCCCTTCCAGTTCCTCGCTTTTGGCGAAAGCGATGCTGTGCACTAACCCGTGCAGAACGCCGAACCTCTCTTTTAATGCAACCGCCAAAGTTTCGATTTCCTCATCCACAGTGACATTGCACGGCAAAAGAATGGAGTTCGGCAGCGTGTCCGCCAGCTTGCGGACCCTTTCCTCCACCCTCTCGCTCTCGTATGTAAAAGCGATCGTCGCCCCTTGGGAAGCGAGTGACTGGGCAATCGCCCAAGCGATGCTGCGGTCGTTGGCCACTCCCATAACCAATATGTTCTTGCCCTCCAGTAAATCCATCAGATACCAGTCTCCTCTCATAAAAGGGACTTTACGCGATCGGACTTTGTCCCGTTTGACTCAAAAGTACCTGATTTTTCTGATAATTACAAGTGGTTGAAGTCGTCCAGCAGCTTATTCGTCGTTCGAGCAGATATGTTTCATCTAATCCGCCATCCGCCATCAGGTAATCTCAACCGAAGCCTGAGTCAGCGGAACGACGCCCGGTTCATGCTCCCAATCGTTCATAAGGCGGAACAAAGCGCCGTCCTTCATTTTGGCCTCAATCATAATGTCCAGCCGCTCGGTCACCGGGGCAATCTCTCTCAGAAACGCCGTCAGCGCGCCTGTATTCACATAATCCGCATGGCTTCTGGGCTCGGACTCGCTTTTGGGGGAGGACGCGTGGATTTTCGGCGGCAGCGGACTGCCGTCTTCGCTCGTCTCGCCCTCCCAGGTGTCGAGAATGCGCGGCCACAGCTGAGCTGCACTTTCTCCCTCGTTATTGACCGCATGATGATGGATATCCAAAACCATCGGCACGCCTACAGCCTGGCTCACCGCCAGAGTTTCCGCCGCGGTGAAGGTTTTGTCGTCATTTTCCAGAGTAATGCGCCTCCGTATGGACTCGTCCAGCCCAGCAAAATTAGTTGCGAACCGGGCCGCCGCCGCTTCCTTGTTTCCATAGGAGCCCCCTATATGAATGTTGCACTTCGCTGCCCTGCCAAGGCCCATACTTTCCAGCATCCGGACATGGCGGTTGAGATCCTCGGCCGATTTTTGGCGGACGTCTTTGCGGTGAGTGCTGAGCACGGTAAAATGCTCCGGATGAAAGCCGGTACGCATGCCGTTTTCTTTTACAAAGCTGCCGATCTCCTCGAAAGAAGACTGCAAATTCGCAATGGGATCCCAGTCCCCGAGCATTTCATGGCCTATAAGTGGAATCAGCCTGGAAGAAAACCGGTACACCATAATATCCTGATATTTGTTATGCTTCAGCAGCCGCAGAGTGTTATGCAGGTTTTCCTCCGCGATCCTTTCCAGCTTACGCACAGCCGCTTCGCGGTCGGTCAGCTTGGAGAATTGGGCGACGGTCATCGTTTTGGAGGGGGATGCGTTCTTGACTTCCGTTGACATCGCGACATATCCTAGCCTAACAATCATCCTTAAGTTTCACTCCATCAAATTGGTAGTTTTTTTTACTATCCCCCATTTTCGGAAAAACTCCCCGGCCTGCTGGACAAGCCGATCAAAACTCATCCAATATATGAAAAAAGCGGTATACCGTTCTTTCCGTCCATGCCGGGGAGTCCCGATAATCCCAATAGCGGTAACGGCTGTTGGTCGTATGCGCATTCACAAGGGGCATGCCGTACGCGTCAAAACCGATCACGATCGTATTGTGCTGAAAACGCGAATCTCCGTCCCAATCGTAGCAGATCACGTCCCCGACCATCAGCTGCTCCGGCCTTTCCACAACGCACGCCTGCAGCGCCGTCCTCGAACGGCTCAAATGCACCTGCAGGCTGTGCGCCACCGCCCAGCTGTAGCTCCATAATTCCCTGCCGCCCGACTTTCCCTGGTACCACCAGCCAGACTCTCTCCTCCCGGTATAATGCATGGGCGCTCCTCCCGCAAAAAGGCACTGCGATACGAAATTCGTGCAGTCCACCTCAAACGCCAAATACTGGGGATTGTAGCTGTTCCACCATTTTTGCGCATATCGGCGTGCGGCTTCCCTGTCGTATCTTTTTCTTGCCGCATAGGTTTCTCCGGTGTTCAGGATTTGTCTATTAATGAAAGGAGCCGCTAACCCCTGGCTCTGGATCAGGTTCCTCTCCCCGACCGTGCCGTAATTCAGCGGCCAAAGACTCGGCTCCTCACCCGCGTGAGACTTCTCCTGGCCGACGCCTTCGATCCTTGCGATCTTCCACTGTCCTTCTTCTTCCACCAGGTCGATGCGCTCCTTCTCCACCCGTTCTTCGACAAAAGATTGCTCCAATTGCGTGTACTCCAGTTTCCGCTTGATCTCGATTTCCGCAGTGACAGAAAAGCCGGATTCGCTGATCGCGTTGAATTGAAGGCGAGTTTCCTGCTTTACAGGCGTAAGTTTGCGGGACTTGTACCCCGAAACGCTTCGCATCATTCTGTTTTTCAGCAGGGCCAGTGCTTGCTTATCCATAAAAGGATACAAATTCTGCCGCGCCGAAAAATTGGCCTCGTTATCGTTCTTGACGCTGACATAGCCGTAAACCGCTTTTTTCCAAGGCATAGACTAGAACTCCTTTCAACGCCTTATAATAATGACTGACCGACTATGGACATTCCCGCATTGTTCTCAAATATATGAAGCCGCAGGCCAAAAAATGTACGAAAAACATTCTTTACTGGACAGCCGGTAAGCGCTATACTATAAGTAGAGCAATTTTTGAAATCATGTTTCATATAGTGAAACCGAGTGTAAAAAATTACACGTTCACTAGCTGAAGACAGAATAAAAGGGAGGGTTTACTTTTGGCTGCACAAGACCAATATTCATGCCGCACAGAGCTTAAAGTGTGGGACAAATCTTACCAGTACTATGACCTTCACAAGCTGGAGGAGCACGGATTAGGCACTATCTCGAAACTGCCTTTTTCCATTAAGGTGCTTCTGGAAGCCGCTGTCCGCCAATTCGACGGCAGGGCGATTACAGAGGACCACGTGAAGCAGTTGACCGGTTGGGCGGACAGCCGCGACAACAATAAAGAAATTCCGTTCATTCCCGCGAGGATCGTCCTTCAGGACTTCACCGGCGTACCGGTCGTAGTCGACTTGGCGGCGATGAGGGCCACCACGCACAAGACGGGCGGAAATCCGGAGCGCATCAATCCTTTGGTGCCTGTAGACCTGGTTATTGACCACTCGGTTATGGTCGACGCATTCGGTACGAGAGATGCGCTCGAGAAAAATATGGATGTCGAATTCCAGCGCAACGAAGAGCGCTACCGTTTCCTTCGCTGGGCGCAAAACGCGTTCGACAACTTCCGTGCGGTTCCTCCCGCAACCGGGATCGTCCACCAGGTCAACCTGGAATACCTTGCTTCCGTAGCGGCTACCAGAACGGTAGACGGCGACCTCCAGGTATTCCCTGACTCGCTCGTAGGCACGGACTCCCATACCACAATGATCAACGGCCTCGGTATAGTAGGCTGGGGCGTCGGCGGTATCGAGGCGGAAGCCGGAATGCTTGGCCAGCCGCTTTACTTCGTAACTCCGGACGTCATCGGATTCAAATTGACGGGAAGCCTCCCAGAAGGCGCAACGGCAACGGACCTGGCGCTTACCGTCACGCAAATCCTGCGTAAAAAGGGCGTTGTAGGCAAGTTCGTTGAATTCTACGGCCCTGGACTAAGCAACATCTCATTGTCCGACCGTGCAACGGTAGCTAACATGGCCCCTGAGTATGGAGCTACGATGGGCTTCTTCCCAGTCGACAACGAAACTTTGCTGTACATGAAGAACACAGGCCGCTCCGACGAGCAGGTGGCGCTGGTTGAAGCTTACTACAAGGCCAACGGCATGTTCCGTACGGACGAAACCGAAGATCCTGTATTCACCGACAAAATCGAGCTTGACCTTTCCTCCGTCGTGCCAAGCTTGGCGGGACCTAAACGTCCTCAAGACCGCGTGGAATTGACAGCCATGAAAGATTCCTTTAACAGCATCCTCCGCACTCCGGTCGAGAACGGCGGATACGGCCTGAGCGAAGAAAAGATCAACGAAAAGGTGCAAGTGGATTTCCCGAACGGCCAAATCGAGAAAATGGGAACCGGAGCCGTCGTTATCGCAGCGATCACTTCCTGCACCAACACTTCGAACCCAAGCGTAATGCTGGGAGCGGGCCTGCTCGCCAAGAAGGCCGTGCAGCGCGGTCTGAGAAAGCCCGCTTATGTCAAGAGCTCTTTGACTCCGGGTTCTCAAGTGGTAACCGAGTATCTATATAAAGCCGGTTTGATGGACTCTCTGGAAGCTCTCGGATTCCACGTGGCCGGATACGGCTGCGCAACCTGTATCGGCAACAGCGGACCGCTGTCCGACGAAGTAAGCAAAGCCATTGCGGATAACGACATGACCGTTGCGGCCGTGCTGAGCGGCAATCGTAACTTCGAAGGCCGCGTGCATGCTCAGGTGAAGGCGAACTACCTGGCTTCCCCTCCGCTCGTTGTCGCTTACGCGCTGGCAGGCACCGTGAACATCGACTTGACTAAAGATCCAATCGGCTACGATCCTAACAACCAGCCGGTATATTTGAAGGATATCTGGCCTAGCAACCAGGAAATCCGCGACGCCGTCGCCTTCGCCATGAGCGCGGAAACCTACCGCGATAAATACTCGAACGTTTTCCGCGCCAACGAGCGTTGGAACGAAATCGACATTCCGGAAGGCGACCTGTACGAGTTCGACGAGAAATCGACTTACATTCAAGAGCCTCCGTTCTTTAATCATCTGGGGGCTGAAATCGACGACATCAAAGACATTAAGGGCGCAAAAGCGCTTGCACTGCTGGGCGATTCCGTAACTACGGACCATATCTCCCCTGCCGGCAACATCTCGCCGAAGAGCCCTGCAGGCATGTACCTCACCGAGCATGGCGTGAAGAGGGAAGACTTCAACTCCTACGGTTCCCGCCGCGGTAACCATGAAGTGATGATGCGCGGTACGTTCGCGAACATCCGGATCCGTAACCAGCTGGCACCGGGCACAGAAGGCGGAGTGACCACTTACCTCGGCACGGATGAAGTGATGTCGATTTACGACGCATCCATGAAATATCAAGCGAAGAAAACGCCTCTGGTCGTTATTGCCGGCAAGGAATACGGTACAGGAAGCTCCCGCGACTGGGCGGCGAAAGGAACCTTCCTCCTGGGTGTCAAAGCGGTTATTGCGGAAAGCTTCGAGCGTATTCACCGTTCCAACCTGGTGGGCATGGGTGTCCTTCCTCTTCAGTTCGCAGAAGGCACAGGCTGGTCAACACTGGGTCTGAACGGAAGAGAAACCTTCGATATCACCGGACTGAGCAACGATGTGCAGCCTGGACAGTCGGTTAAAGTAACGGCTACCCGTGAAGACGGGACCAGCTTTACTTTCGACACGACGCTTCGGCTGGACAGCACAGTCGATGTGGACTACTACCGCAACGGCGGTATCCTGCAGACTGTACTCCGCCAAATTATGGCTGAATAAGAATGCATACGTATTGCTGAATAAGAATACGAAAGAAGGCTGCACCCTTGAGGTGCAGCCTTCTTTCGTATGCCGGTTTTAGCCACTTGCGACCCTCCTTTTGGCCGTGGTGCCGGTCAAGCTGGTGAATTGGGCATTTTGCCGATATATTCGGAGTCCGGATAGATCAGCCGGCCCTTGGACGCTTCCATAATGTGGGCACACCATCCTGCTGTACGGGTCACTGCGAAACTCGGAGTAAACAGCTCTTCATGAAAATCGATAGCATTCATTACCGCCGCCGCATAAAATTCCACGTTCGTATACAGCTTTTGTCCGGGCTTATACTGCGCGAGCAGGCGAATGACCACTTCCTCCACATGGACCGCAAGCTCCAGCCAAGGATCGTTTGCCGACAGTTCAGCGGCCAGATCCCTTAAAGCGACCGCCCGGGGATCCTTCGTCTTATATACACGGTGTCCGAAGCCCATGATCCTGCCCCCGGACTCCAGCTGCTGCTTGACCCAAGACTCGGCCCTGTCTTTGGTACCGATCTCTCTCAGCATTTTCATCACCAGAGAAGGAGCGCCTCCGTGCAGCGGGCCTTTCAAGGCACCGATTGCCCCCGTGACGGAAGAGGCCATGTCGGACCGGGTAGAGGCGATGACTCGGGCTGCAAAAGTGGAGCTGTTCATGCCATGGTCCATCATCAGATTCAGGTAAACCTCTAAAGCTTTGACCTGCGCTTCCGGAGCTTCCGACCCTTTTAACATGTAAAGATAGTTTGCCGTATGCATCAGATCGGATCTTGGGCTGACGGGCGCTGTACCTTTCAGCTTATGATAGCGGTAAGCGATAATCGTCGGAAGCTTCATGGTGATAAAAGCCGCCTGGTCCAGCGTGGGAGGATACGACATCTCTCCTGATTCCAACGCGGACACGGCAGTCCTAAGTACCCCCATCATTCCCACAGAAGGAGGGATTGCGTCGATTACCCGCTTTATTTCACCGGTGACTTCCCTCAGCTCGGCCCACTGCGTAAAGCATGCTTCCCGCTCGTGCCCGTCCGGCAGTTCTCCGTGCCACAGCAAATACGCTAATTCTTCAAAATGACGCACCCGGGCCAAATCCTTCGCGAAATGGCCTCTGTAAATGAGGTGGCCGTTCTCTCCGTCGACAAAGCTGACTTCCGTCTGCGCTGCGATCACTTTTTCCAACCCAGGCGCGATAACCATATCATTTACTCCCTTTCTTCGTTCACCTTTTAAGCGGACTATGTGTATATCGGTATTGTACCAGTGCTAATGAAGGAGAAGCCGGTTCTGCAGGCCGTCCGGGGAGCATATCGTCAATGGCCTCCGCGCTTCCCGCCACGCGTACGCTGCTCCAGCCGGGACGCCCGGCCCCCCGATCGCGAACGGCGGGCAACCCGGCGTGACGCCGGTCCGGCTGAACGCCGTGGACGCTCGCCGGCATATAGCCCACCGACCAGCGCCCCCTCCCCGCGGTCTGACCGCCGCTGTCACTTCAACATGCCGCCCATATGTTTGGCGCTTTCAATAAGCGCGTCGGCATGCCGCAGCATTTCCTGCGAGGTCAGCCGGTTGGACGGCCCCGAAACCGCCAGAGCTGCGACCAGCTGATGAGAGCGGTTAAACACCGGGGCCGCAATGGCTGCCGCGCCCGGTTCCCTCTCCTCGATGGAAATCGCATAACCGAGCTTCCGGGTTTCCTCCAACTGGCTTATAAACTGCGGCCTGTCCAAACCCGCGGGCCAACCCGGATCGCTCATGATCAGCTGCCGGACCGAATCCTCCGCGAAAGCGACGAGCACCTTGCTCGACGCTCCAACATACAGGGGCAGCCTGACGCCGACCGGGGCCACCCTGCGGATCGGCTGGGTGCTCTGTACCGCCTGGATGCGGACCCGCTCTTTCCCGTCACGTACATACAGGGAGATGGTCTCGCCCAACTGGTCCCTAAGGCGTTCCATCTCCGGAAGGAGCAGGAGGGTCATATCATCGCTCTGGGACAGGTTCGCCGACAGCTCCCATATCCGCAGACCCAGCCGGTATCTCTCCGAAGAAGCATCCCGCGTAACAAAGCCTTTGCCTTCCAAGGAGGCAAGCAGCCTGTGCACCGTGCTTTTGTGCAGTGACACCTTGGTCGAAATTTCCGTCAAGCTGAGGTCCGACGCATCCGTAAAACAAAGCAGGATATCCAGCGCCCGTTCCACTGAGCGAACGGTTAATTTGGATTCTTCCATTGGCCCACCCCCGTTTATCTATTTTAAAGTCGCTTCTTCTCGTTCTCCAAAAGTTTCGCTGAATGAAACTGAGTTACATATAGTATAACTGAAAAACTATTTTTTCGTAAACAAACGCCCTCATATTACAAAACAATTACATTACCTTAACAATTCGGTACAGTTATTGACCGTGCAGGAAGTCCATCATACGATAGAACTATAAGGAACTAGAATCGCACCCGTAAACTATATGAAAGTAAGCGAGCAGATTGATAGCTTTACACGATAAGGCTTGCGGAACCCTTCCCTCCTTTTTAAGGTTCGGCCCACTCAAGCTGCAATAACATCTTTCATAGTCTCCCTGCTTCGCCATATTTTCACATGACTTCACTATCTGGAGGGATTCTTATGGATACTACTACTCTACAGACCGTCAATCTAACCGCCAGTGTGCCGGCTCCCTCAGCCATCCCCGCCGTCAAGAGGAAACGTTGGATTTGGCCTGCGCTGCTGTCCGTCGCACTTTTATTCTCCACCGTCATCCTGGCTTTTCACGCTTATATCGCATGGAACCTGGCAAGGCCCCATATCGATCCGCTTACATCCAATCCAATGAAGGCCGCCAATCTCCCGTATGAGAATGTGAGTTTTCCCAGCATCACCGGAGGAGAGCCGCTGCAAGGCTGGTATATACCGGGCAGCTCCAAGCAGACTGTCGTCTTCTCCCATGGATACGGCGGAAACCGCGAGGAGATTTGGGTGCCGATCTATGAGCTCGCCCATGAGCTCCACCGCCAGAATTACAACGTGCTGATGTTTGACTACGGCTATGTCCAGCCCGCTTCCAAACGGATCATGTCGGGAGGATTGCAGGAATCGAACGAGCTGCTCGGAGCCGTTGAATATATTAAGCAAAAAGGCGCCGACAAAATTTTCATCTGGGGATTCTCCATGGGCGCCGGCACTTCCCTGCAGGCTGCCTTGCGTTCCGACAAAATAGACGGCATGATCCTGGACAGCACATTCCTGCTTGAGCCGGACACTTTGTACCATAATATGAAACAGGTCGTCGACCTGCCTAAATACCCTTCACTGCCGCTTGTCCGCGTGTTCTTTCCGTTCCTCAACGGGGTCAGCCTGCAGCAGGTGCCGTACTTGAAAGTAAAAGAGAACAATTATTCGATGCCGATCTTCTTTATCCATGGCGAAAAGGATCTTCGTGCCCCTTATGCGATCATTAAGGACATCTCCGCCAACCAGAAGCAGAATCCCGATAATTTATGGCTTTTGCCTAACGACGGCCACGAAGAGATTTATAAAGCCCATAGAAAAGAATATTTGCAAAAAACAATGAATTTCCTAAACCAAATCACGTTCAAAAAAGGGCTGCAAATGTAGGGTACGGTTTTCCGCAGAATTCTATAAACATAGGCTGACTTCCGGATGAATAGATTTAAGTAAATCTTAATTCGTGCCTTTCCGCCCCAGGCGGCGCGTACGAACTCCGGGAGGAAAGCCTATGTTTTTTTACCGTGACGCCAGGTGGCTGCAACTATTGGAGGAAATCAGGTTCTGGAAGGAGCAGGAGAGAGAGCATTCGGTGTTGCTCAGAGAGTATATTCCTACTTTGGAATCGCAGTATGTACGTTTGTTAAAAGAATGGGAGCATGTCTTCGCCAAAACGGAAGCGGAAGCTAAAGCGCTCCTGTCCGCAGTGAAAAGGACGCCCGGACAAATCTCCCCGGCACAGCAGACGGCGGTTTACCGGTTATACCAGCGCTCCCAGGAGGAATCCCGCCTTTTTGTGCAGCAGTTGAATATCCTTTTGTCCCAAAGCAAAGCAGCCGGAAAGAATGCGGCGGCCAGAATTTTGACATTGCATATCATCAAGGAATCGGAATATTTTTTGCGGATTCTGGATCAATACCAGTCCCTCTTCCCTGCATCCGGCGGGGTCCATCCTCAGGCTTACTCTCACGGCGCCTCCGCTCAGGTCCCTGACACGCAATCCTATGCGGAAAGCCAAGAAGTCTTTCAAACGTTCCACCAGGAATCGCCTGATTCCTATGGAGAGCAAGCCCATATTTCCGCTTACGCTCCCTATCAAGACGAGTCGCAAGCCGCAGACCAAGAGGAAACACGTCAGGAGCCTGCCCAAGGATTGACCGCGACGAATGAGGGTACATGGTCGGACAGATTTCCGGACCATCGGGTCGTACCGGTCGGGGGCCACACACTGCCGCCCCTGCCCTATGCATATGATGCTCTGGAGCCCCATATAGACGCGGAAACGATGAGAGTGCACCACGATGTTCTGCACAAAAATTATGTCGATAATCTCAACAAAGCTGAAGTCAGCCTGGCCAAGGCCCGATCCTCCAACCAATTCGACCTCGTCAAACATTGGGAGGGTGAGCTTGCCTTCAATGGAGCGGGCCATTACCTGCACACGATTTTCTGGAATGTGATGAGCCCCTCCGGCGGAGGCAAAGCCACTGGCCCGATCGCCGCTGAGATCAACAGCTACTTCGGCAGCTTCGACGCCTTCAAGAAGCACTTCTCGGCTGCGGCGGAAAAAGTCCAGGGACCCGGGTGGGCCATGCTGGTGTGGAGCCCGCGCAGCCGGCATCTGGAAATTCTTCAAGTGGAGAAGCATCAGAACCTGTCACAGCAGGATATCATTCCGCTGCTTGTTCTGGATGTGTGGGAGCACTCCTATTACCTCAAATACCACAGCGACCGGAAAAAATATATCGCGGCCTGGTGGAATGTGGTCAACTGGACGCATGTCAACGAACGCTTCAGCACCGCCAAAAATGTCGAATGGGCTCCCTATTAAACTGCGGCAATTCGAAACTGCAAAAAAACCGGCGACTGGAGAAGAGGTTCTTCTCCAGTCGCCGGCTTACGCCTGCTATCCCTTAATCAGGGCAAGAAACTCCGCTCTCAGTGCGGCGTCCTTGCGGAAAAGCCCTCTCACCGCCGAGGTGACGGTTGCGCTGCCCGGCTTCTTCACACCTCGCGCGCACATGCATAAGTGCTCGCCTTCAACAACAACCATTACTCCCTGAGGCTTCAAAATCTCGTCCATAATATCGGCGATTTGGGAAGTGATTCTCTCCTGTACCTGCAGCTTGCGTGTCACCGCGTCTACAAGTCTGGCGAATTTACTTAATCCCGCGATTTTACCGCTGGGGATATAGCCTACATGCACTTTACCGAAGAAAGGCGCCATATGGTGTTCGCATTGGCTGTAATATACGATATCTTTGATAATGACCAGCTCTTCATGCTGTTCATCGAATGTAACGCCGAGGATTTCGCGGGGATCCACACTGTAACCTGCAAAAATCTCTTCATACATCCGGGTTACCCTGGCCGGGGTATCAAGCAGCCCTTCACGGTCCACATCTTCTCCGATGAGACGCAAAATTTCCCGGATGTGCCCTTCGATGAGCTCCCGGTTATCGGCTGCCATTTCGTTTTTATATTCTTTTGCAGGCATAACGACATTCCTCCCGTGAGATCCGCCTCCTTGATTCCCCTTAGCGGATCTTCTGTGATGTGAAAAAACTGACTTTACATGCCTTACCTTAACCGGCAGGCCGTGAAATCAGTTCTTCTTGTCCTTATTTGAATTTCTTGTTCTTCATCATCTGCTGGACTTTATTCATTTGCTGTTTATTCAAATTATATCCCATCTGTTTGGCCATCTTCTGCAGCATTTCCGGATTGCTCTGCATCTTCTCCATCTGCTTGCGCAAATAATAGACCCCGGCCGCAAATCCGCCCGCAAGACCGATCAGGAGAGTAACAATCGGAATAATATAATTCCACATGGAATGAACGCACCTCTTTATTTTTGATACTTTGAATAGATTCTATAATAGCATGTCCAGGCCGGTATATACAAACAGGAATATTCATTAATTCAAGACCGAATCGATAAAAACCGTCGTGTGTTTCGCAAGGTCCACTTCTTTAACTTCCAAACCGTTGTCATCCTGCTGGACCACTCGCACAACCGGCCTGCCGGGAAGGCCTCTATGCTGACCCACCACAACTCCACTTTCTTTAGTCGTCAGCTTCACGCTGGAGCCGGTTGGATAGATGGAAATGGTCCGCAAAAAGTGGATCACCACGTTATGGTCCAGCTTGGTTCCAGCCAAGGCCATGATTTTTTCGCACGCCTCATGCGGCTTCATCCGGTTCCCGTCCACCGTCTCGGAAAGCAGATTATCGTATACGTTGGCTGCGGCCGTAATTTTGGCGTACAGGTGAATAGCATCGCCGGACATCCCCCGGGGCAGGCCTTGACCGTCTACCGTCTCATGATGCTGAAAAGCGACATGGGCGATCAGCAGGCTGTATTCCCGCTTGTTCTTGATGATGTCAAAGCCCCTCCACGTGTGATGCAGCTTTATGTCCCCCGAATCGTCGTCAGCGCTCAGTTCCACCTTGCCGACATCGTGCAGCAGCGCGCCGATGGCCAGTTCTTTCAGCTGCGAAGGGGAAAGCCCCATGTTTATGCCGATCAGCACACTCATCATGCACACATTCAGGGAATGGACATACATCTCATTGTCTTTGGTCCTGATGTCGCTGAGCTGAAGCAGCACATCTTTATTTTTCATGATCTCATCGAGAAGCTGTTCGATCGTGATGGATATCGATTTGGTGTTGAATTCTTTGCCTGAGCGTATAGAATCGAAGGTCTCGCTCATCTTCTTCATGACATTCCGCTTTGTCTCTTCAGACACGACTTCCTCGATGACAACGTCTTCGAACATGGAATCTTTGATGTAGACCATCGTGACCCCGATCCTTTTGAGCGTTGTAATCATATAGACGGTCAGCTGTACGCCTTCCGAGAGAAGAACCGCGCCGCTGCTGGTAAAAATCGTCTTACCGAGATATTGGCCGGGCTCTACCGCTTCAATATTCGTATATTTCATGCCGAACACTCCATATCAAGTTATTAAAGCCGAGCCTGCCGCTCGGGCGTTGTGGCGGAAACGCCCCAGCCCTCCAATTCAAGAAGAAACTGCTTGATCGGCAGTCCCCCTCCGTATCCGGTCATGCTGCCGTCTGCTCCAATCACTCTATGGCAGGGAATGAGAATCGGTATCGGGTTGCGGTTATTCGCCCCTCCCACGGCCCTCACTGCCTTCGGTGCTTCGATCGCCGTTCCTACCTCCTTATAGCTGCGGACCGCTCCATAAGGAATTTCGCTCAAAGCCTGCCATACCTTTTTCTGAAATGGTGTCCCTTCAGGATGAAGCGGGAGATCGAACCGCCGCCTCGACCTTGCAAAATACTCGTCCAACTGCCGCACCGCCCGGTTAAGACAAAGGTTATCCTCCGTACGGATCCACAATCCCGTGCCAAACCGCTTGCGGGACCAATTCTCCAGTTGACCGCGATGCTCCTGAAACCTGCCGAAATCCAGGCTGCAAATGCCTTTCGAAACTGCCGACAAAGTCAAGGCCCCGATCGGTGACTCCAATTCGGTGTACTCCAAATGATCGATTGCCATAAAATTCCCAACTCCATTCCAGAGCTTCACCGGACTACTTCCATTATGACTGCTTTTAGGGCAATTTTCCAGGCTGAACAGCGCTTGCTCTCGCCTTGTTTATCTCTTCTAGAACGGCTTCTTCCTTCTCTGAGGCAGCAGCTCTGTCAATCGCCTGCAGCGCGTCCTCCCCACCGATTTTGCCCAGCGCCCAAGCGGCGGTGCCGCGAATTTCAGGCCTCGGATCGCTGCACAGCAGTTCTGCAAGAACGGGCACAGCGCTTCGATCCTTGAAATTGCCCAGAGCGATGATTGCGTTGCGCTGAATCGGCTTCTTGCCTCTCCACAGGGCGGCGCTGTCACCGTAGCGCTCCTTGAACTCTTTGTTGCCCATCGTCAGCAGCGGTGCGAGCAGCGGCTTCACCTTCTCCGGGTCCGGCTGCAGCTCCGGCTGGTGGGTCCAGTTCCTGCCTTTATTTTTGGGGCAGACGACCTGGCAAGTATCGCATCCGTACAATCGGTTGCCGATCTTGGCCTTCATCTCGTCGTCGATGAACCCCTTGGTCTGCGTTACGAAAGAAACGCATCTGCCGGCATTGAGCTGGCCCGACCCTACGAGGGCCCCGGTGGGACAAGCGTCGATGCACAGAGTGCAGTCGCCGCAGTCCTCCAGCACCGGCTCATCCGGCGGGAGAGGAATATTGGTGATAGTCTCGCCGAGAAACACCCACGATCCCCATTCCGGTGTAATCACGGCGCAATTTTTGCCTACCCAGCCGATTCCCGAACGCTCCGCCACAGCCCTGTCCACGAGCGCCCCGGTATCCACCATGCTCTCCATCCTTGCGTCCGGCACCCTCTCGCGCAGGAATGCCTCCAGCCTCGAAAGCCGCTCCCTCAGCACATGGTGATAGTCCTTGCCCCACGCCGAACGGGAGATGATGCCCCGATAGGCTCCGGTCTCCGAGCGGGGCGGATTCGCTATTTTGGAAGGATAGGCAATGGCGATGGAAATAATGGAGCTGGGCTTATCAAAGCTCAGCTCGGGATCGACCCTTTTGTCCAGGTCCGGCTCCTCAAAGCCCGATTCGTATCCACGCTCCCTATGCTGTATCAAAATATTTTTCAGTTCGAGAAAAGGGTCCGCGGTGGTAATGCCGATTTTGTCTATACCGAGTCCCGGCGCGGCCTTCTTCAGTTCCTCTTTCAGCTTGAGCCAATCCGCTTTCGATCCTGATGCGACACTGAGGGACATTAGATCACCTCCCGTCCTTTCCAAGCTCGCTTCCGTCTCCAGTAATATTCACCTAAGTGGTTCGCATCATAAGCCGCAGCTGTTTTTCCACAGCCCGTAATAATTCATCACCGTCTCGTCATGGAATGGGGGCTGGCCCGAACGGATCATGGCGAGCAGCGATTGAAGCCCTTCATTGACTTTGGCAATGACCATCGGTGAATAATGGTAATTGATCTTGTGCATCTCAAACTCCTCTTGATCCACCACATGCGCTTCCCCCGACGGAAGCACGATGACATCCAGGTCGTAATCTATATAAGTAAGGACATTTCCGCTTTCGTAGGGCGGAGACGCTATATTGCAGTAATATCGGATACCCGATTCTTCAATCAGGGCGACCACGTTAAACCAATGCTTGGGAATGAAAAAAGAGACCCCCGGAACCCGGCTGATCCATTCCTTGCCGTCGGATTCGCGGATGCGGGTCTGGCAGTTGACGAACACTTTGATCCCCCGCTCCTGATGCGCAGGGTGCAGAGCCGCCTCAGGAACTCTCCAGTTTTCCATCCAAATACGGTGGATATGCCCGTCATGCTTGAAGCTTTTTATTAACCAAGATTGAACGGATTGCATGAACTCAAGCCTTTCTTACACTGTTTAAGGTCCCGCATAGTGCGTCGCATTCGGATTTGAACCTTTACGTCACTCTGTGGGCGATTTTGTTGTTTAGGGGCCCCCACATAGTACGCGGAATCAGCTCCGACGCTTTATGTCACTTTGTGGGACGATCCGTTTATCCCTTCATTATAGGGAACGCCGAAACAAAAGAAAAGCATATCTTCCCTCCCGCCAAGGAAGGCAAATATGCCCAACTAACCCGCCTGCAGACGGTGAGATTGCCAGCCTGCAACCAACTAACCGTTCACTATGCTCAGCCGGTGGGTGGTTCTGGAAAAATGGACCGGCGAATAGCCAGCCGATTCGTACACCGGCAGGACCAATTCGTTATGCGCATCCACTGAAACCTGGATCCGCTTGACTCCCCGCTGGAGAAAGCGCTGCTTCAACGCAGTAATAAGAGCTTTGCCGATTCCTTTGCGCTGGTATTCCGATGCGACGGCAATCCGGTAGTAGTAGCCGGTATTGTGATCGATGGTACCGATGATGATCCCTACGACCCGGTCATTCTCAATGGCGATCAACACCATTTCACTGTCCCATGAAAGCTGTCTTGCGAAAGCCTCCATCGTTATTTCGTAGCAAACCTCAGTCAACACTTCTTCCAAGATGCTAGTGACAGAAACGTAGTCAGACAACTGAAAGGAACGAACATACATGGCGACTTCTCCCTATTGTAGCAGATTGATAGAATCACAGGCGAGACACTTCCACGAAGGCTGCGCTCAGGCGCAAAGCGTACTGCCGCTGTAGCCGATGGAAAACGTATCATTCCGCCCGGAGGCTGGATGACACGCCGTTATCTTTGAACGTGGCGTATGCAAATTATCTTTTTTACAATTTTACAACAAAAAAGGACGAAATCCTACTCTATTTTTAAGGAAAAGCAAGATTTTTCAGGCAAAATGGTAGAAAACAAGTGAAAGCGCTTAAAATTAAGCGTTTTCAAATGAATTAAATAGTTAGGTCAGATCACCTGACGTATAGAGCCGCAACACCGTGCCGGGAGTTGGTGGTGGGCTGGTGTGACGCTTGGAAAAGCGTTCTGCTATTGCCGCCACCCGTTGACCCACCTCGTTCCACTGCTCCCAAGCCGCCCGCCAGATAACGCAATAGCTGTCTGTACCTTGGCAATCCACCGGTAAAGCAAAAAAGGCCTTTCTCACGGCTGTACAGCCGCGGGAAAGCCCTTATTCGCCAAACAAGATTAACTTACGCCCATAATGATTTCCATTGTTAATTGATCGAGTTTCTCATAACCGATTCCTTCGGCGCCTACAGCCGCACGGTTGATTTGGTATCCGCGCAGCGCTTTAAGACTCTCCTCCGAGAACTTGAAATCGAAACCTGAGAGTTCCAGCTTTTTGGAGTTAATCTCGTTCACAAGTGCCTGGATTTCTTTATCTTCGTTAAATTTTTTCACTTTTTCCTTCAAGATCAGGTACGTCCTCATGCAACCCGCAGCAAACTCCCGCACTCCATCGCGGTCTTCCGTACGAAGCGTATGGGCGTCAAAATGCAGCATCCCTTTATAGTTGTAATCTTCAAGCAGCTTGACAAGGAAGAACGCTTCTTTAATTCCGTCGGAACCAAAACGCAAATCCTGGTCAAAGCGGCCCATTTTCTGGTCGTTCAAGTCAATATGGAACAGCTTGCCCGCTTCCAAAGCCTGGGCTACCGCATGGTAAAAGTTCAAGCCGGCCATTCTTTCATGTGCCACTTCAGGGTTTACGCCCACCATCTCAGGATGGTCCAGCGTAGCGATCATGCCAAGCATGGCGCCTGTCGTCGGAAGGTAAATGTCGGCTCTCGGCTCGTTGGGCTTTGCTTCCAGGGCGATTTTGTAGCCGTATTTTTGTGAAATGCTGTACTCGCACAGGTAATTGATCGCTTCGCGGTATCTTTTGTGCGCTTCCACCGCGTCTTTGCCCGCATCCACTTCCGAGCCCTCACGGCCGCCCCACAATACGAAGGTTTCCGCACCGAGCTCCGCGCCCAGATCCATTGCCTCGATCGTCTTTTGAATCGCATAGGCTCTTACTCTTGGGTCATTGGAGGTAAAGCCTCCATCCTTGAATACCGGGTCCGTGAAAAGGCTTACAGTTACCATCGGAACTTTCAAGCCGGTTTCTTCCAACGCACGGCGGAAATCGGAGACGATTCTGTCTCTCTCAGCGGCATCAGCGTCGATCGGCACCAAATCGTTGTCGTGGAAGTTAACTCCGTAAGCGCCAAGCTCCGCTAGCAGATGTACCGCCTCTACAGGGGAAAAGCCTTCCCTGACTGGAGTTCCGAACGGGTCGCGGCCCGGGTTTCCTACTGTCCATAATCCGAATGTGAAGCGGTCTTCCTTCTTGGGAATATAATTATTCAAAATAAGTGCACCTCCGCTTGAACTTTGTTTATTCGATGAACTATGTAGCTAACGCCAGTGTACCACCCTTTTGGCCAAAATAAAAGAGCCTGTGAATAAAAACCCGTGTAATTTCAAAATATGATTAGCGGGATGAAAATTAAGCTCTCAGGAGGAAGGAAAATGGATGGAAACAGCCGTAAGCTGGAAGAGCTGAGCATTATCAAAACAGAGCAATGGAGCGCAGAAGAGCTGGCATTTTATCACAGGGTAATGAGCGATTTGTCCCCATGGCTGAACTCGCAGGGAAACCACATCCACAACCAGATCATCACAGAAATCGAACACCGCGGCGGCCTTACTTACCATACATAAATGTTGATTTATTATATTAAATCAGTCATAATGATATAGGTAAACTACATATATATGGGAGGTATTTAGTCATGGCATATGAATTACCAGCTCTACCTTATCCAAATAACGCACTTGAGCCTCACATCGATGAGACCACAATGATGATTCACCACGATCGTCACCACAACACATACGTAACCAACTTGAACGCGGCACTGGAAGGCCAGGCCGACCTTCAAAACAAAAGCATCGAAGAGTTGATCAGCAACATGGAGAGCGTGCCTGAAAACATCCGTACTGCAGTTCGCAACAACGGCGGCGGACATGCCAACCACTCCCTGTTCTGGGAAATTATCGGACCTAACGGAGGCGGACAGCCTACCGGCGCTTTGGCCGATGCCATCTCTACCGAGCTTGGCGGATTCGACAAATTTAAAGAAGATTTTGCAAAAGCGGCAACTACCCGTTTCGGAAGCGGCTGGGCATGGCTGAGCGTGAACAACAACGGCAGCCTGGAGATCTCCTCCACTCCTAACCAGGACAACCCTCTGATGGAAGGCAAAACTCCTATCCTCGGCCTTGACGTGTGGGAGCATGCTTATTACCTGAAGTATCAGAACAAGCGTCCTGATTACATCGCAGCTTTCTGGAACGTTGTAAACTGGGATGCAGTGAACTCCCGTTACGAAGCAGCAAAGAAATAATTTTTCCGCATAGCGGGAAGGCAGCCGGTTGGCTGCCTTCTTTTTTTGCTGTATAGGAATTTATGCGGAGCAATCTGTGGATAAAGGGGGCTCCCCAAAAGCGGCAATCAAGACTGCATAAAAGAGCGAAGAATTCGGATGAACACGTTCGGGAACGTATAAGACTCCATTTCTTCAGGCCGGATCCAGCGGTAATGGTACGGGATAAATCCCGATCCGCTGCCCGATCCCCGTTCTTCGGCGAGCTCGCAGCGGTACACCCTGAGGTTCCAATGGATATGGCTGAACGTATGCTCCGCATCCATAATCCAGCCTTTGGGTGACACCTTCACCCCGTCCCGCTCCAGGAGCAGCCGCTTCAGCCCGGCTTCCGCACCATCTGCGGCCGCCGCCTCGCCCTGCATCTCCACCTTCGCATGCCGAGGCTCGCCGATGTCCTCCACACGGTCCGCCGATGACAGCAGGCCCTCCGCCTTCACTTCCACATGCGGAAGCTCCCACATCCTGGCCAGCAAACCTTCCTGCGGACGTTGGCGAATCAGCAGCTTCCCTGCGTGCTCGCCCGTCCCTTCGATCAAAGCCACTGCACGATGTTCGGGACGCGGAGGCTTCGCCTTTTTCTTGACGGGCAGGGCCAACTCCGTCCCTTCCAATCGCGCGGAGCAGTGCTCCATAACCGGACAAGTGAGGCAGTGCGGTGCGCGGGGAGTGCATACGAGCGCGCCCAGCTCCATAAGCGCCTGGTTAAAATCCGACGCCGAGCCCTCAGGAATCAATTCCCTCGCCAGCTTTTCCATGGCGATTCTGGTGCTGCCTTTCGTAATATCATCCTTGATCAGGAAATACCTGGACAGCACCCTCATGACATTCCCGTCTACGGCGGGCTCTGGCAAGTTATACGCGATGCTCAGAACGGCCCCCGCCGTGTACGGGCCGACTCCCTTGAGCGAGGAGATCTCCTCCTTCTGCTGCGGAACGATCCCTCCGTACCTCTCGTGCACTTCCCTCACCGCGGACTGGAGATTTCGCGCGCGGGAGTAATAGCCCAGCCCTTCCCAGGCTTTCAGCACCTCTTCCTCCGGAGCGGAGGACAACGCTTCGACGGTGGGGAATTTTTCTATGAATCTGTGAAAATAAGGGATAACTGTTTCCACACGGGTCTGCTGAAGCATCACTTCGGAAATCCAAATATAGTAAGGGTTGCTGGACCTTCGCCACGGCAGATCCCTTTTGCTCACCAAATACCATTCCAGTAAACCGGTTGTAAAATAACTCTTCTTCTCTTCCAAAGATACGGACATGTCAATTCCTTTCGGGCTATTTTTTTAGTAAATACCGTACGCTAACTTCCTTCTATTATAATAGATGGCGGCGGACCGGCAAACCCCGATCACACATTTGACTAATGTCCCAAAAAGTCGTAATCTACGGGTATCTGTCGAGGTGAATCATACAATGAGTAAAATGACTGTAGAAAATACATACAAATCCTCACCTTCCTTCTCCCCTCGGGAAGCGGCGGCGATGGTCCCTTTTGCGGTAATATGGGGGGTCCAGTGGATTGTCTCCTCTTTGATTGAATATTTGGGCCAATGGTTTAATATCCTATGGTTGGAGCCTTACACGGTATACACCGGATTGATCGTAACGGTGCTGTGGGCGATCCGTGCAGGAGTGAAAGGCTTGCCGGCAGGTTTCCTGTCCGCCACAGTCCTTCCCGTGATGCTGCTCGCGGCGGCTGTCTGGGTGCTGGAATATGTACAAGCGGTGGATCCGTTCTTTGTGCCTGTGTTTCGATCGTTTATCCTGTCTTTGCTGCTGGTTGTCGCCGGAGTTCAAGGAATCAGGGTGATGGCGGAGATGGGGCTGCTTTTATTCGTACTAACCGCTATTATTGCCTTATGGTTTCTCGGGTTTTCCCATTTGGTTCTAGGCGGGTTCGGGGGCTTATGCCTGCTCGGAGGCGGTTGGATGGTAAAGAAATACGACAGCAAAAATGACACGTCGAGGAGATAAGCCATGCATAAAAGATTTTACTCGCTTGGGGCCGTAATAGGGTTAAGTCTGCTTCTGTCGGCCTGCGGCGCGAAATCCGGAGCCCCTTCCAATCAACCCGCGCCGTCTGACGGGAAAGACCATTTGGCCGATGCGCCCGCGGAAGTGCAAAGCCTTTATAAAGGCAACTGCTTAAGCTGCCATGGTCCGGATCTTTCAGGCCGGGTCGGCCCCAATTCGAACCTTCAGCATGTGGGGGCCAGGATGGCCCAAGATGGAATTTCCAAACAGATTACAAATGGCGGAAAAGGTATGATGGCCTTCGGATCGAAGCTGAAGCCGGAGGAGATTAAAGCGTTGTCCGAATGGTTGGCTGCAAAAAAGTAGTGCTGGTGCACAAACTCCCACAAGCTGAGCGTATAATATTGAAGGCTGTCCGGCATATGACTGGACAGCCTTCAATCGTTACTCGCGATTTTCCGCTACGGCAAAAGCTACCGCAGTCGTCTCGCTGTGGGATAAGCTGAGATGGATAAGCATTTGGCACTCCTCATATCCCAGCCTGTCCCAGGCCGCCGGAGAGATTCGGCAGACCGGTTTGCCAGCGGCATCCGGGATGATCTCCATGTCCTGAAGCCCCAGCTGCCGGCCGATTCCGCAGCCCAATGCTTTGCTGACCGCTTCCTTAGCCGCAAACCGGCCCGCCACAAACTCGTGCAGCCGTGCTTTTCTCACAGCCGCCAGCTTCCTCTCCTCCGGCGTCAATACACGCTCGATAAACCGTTCTCCCGCCTGGGCCTCCAGCAGCCGGCCGATCCGCGAGATTTCCACGATATCCGTACCTGTCCCGATGATCACTTTCGTTCCTACTTTCGAAGATACTTTAAACTCCCGGAATATCATTGCGCTTATGAGCTGTGCGCTCGTAGCGCTCCACAAGCTTGGCGGCCGCTTCAGGATTGATGCTTTTTCCTTCAAGAAAATCGCTGTTGTCCTCGTAAGTAATGCCGAGCTCGCCCTCGTCCGTCTGTCCTTCCCACAGCCCCGCGGTCGGAGCCTTATCCAGCACCGATTGCGGCACGCCCAGCTTCGCGGCAAGAGCACGGACCTGACGTTTGTTCAATGTGCTGAGCGGAGTGATGTCCACTGCGCCGTCGCCCCACTTGGTGAAGAATCCTGTGATCGCTTCGGAAGCGTGATCCGTGCCCACGACAAGCAGATTCAGGTCAAAAGCAAGAGCGTACTGGACCACCATGCGGGTTCTGGCTTTAATGTTCCCTTTGCCTCCGCGGCTCAGATGCTGATTCACTCCGATCGATTTCAAAGCATGCTCGGTTTCCAGCGCGATTTCATTGACCGCCTCTTCAATGTTGGTCTCGACGGTGTGTTTCAGGTCGAACGCTTTGGCAACCGCATAGCTGTCTGAAATATCGACCTGCTCGCCATAAGGCTGGAAAACGCCCAACGTCTTGTATTCCTTGCCTTGCTCCTTCGTGAGCTCATCCGTCGCCTGTTTGCACAATCCCGCCGCCACAGCGCTGTCAATCCCGCCGCTTATAGCGATAAGCAGGCCGTCGGCCTTTGCGTCAAGCACATACTTCTTCAGAAAGTCGACTCTTCTGCGGACTTCCTGATCCACGTCAATGTGCGGCTTTACGCCCAACGCCTTGATAATTTCCTGCTGCTTGTCCATAGCAGTCACTCCTCATCCCTTATTTTACGGCAGCCGCGTCACCATGATCGTAAAGTGAGGTAAAGACTCTGTAGGATGCCTTTTGTACTAGTATAATTGACCGCATGGGAGAATACAAAATCATCCTGCCGGCGTGAAGCCGACAGGATGATGGAAGAAAGGCTTATTTGCAGTATTCGTTGAAAGCTGCCTTCAAATCAGCGGCAATCATGTCCGCGGAACGGTCTTCGATCTGATGGCGCTGAATAAAATGGACCAGCTCGCCGTCCTTGAACAAAGCGATCGAAGGGGATGACGGAGGATACGCCGCCAAATATTCGCGGGCTTTCGCCGTAGCTTCCTTATCCTGGCCTGCGAATACGGTGAACAAATGATCCGGCTTCACTTCGTTCTGCAACGCTCTTGCGACACCAGGTCTGCATTGGCCTGCCGCACAGCCGCAGACGGAATTGATAACAAGAAGCGCCGTACCTTCCGAGTAAGGCAGGTTCTCGACGACCTCGTCGGGAGTCCTGAGTTCCTTGATTCCCAGCGTTGTCAGTTCATCGCGCATCGGTTGGATCATATCTTTCATGTATCTTTCAAATGACATCATATTCAATCACTCCTTTGACCTCTTTGTTTTATTATACATCGGGCCGAAAGGATTGCAAAGCGGGATACCGCCCCACCGGCTCAATTTCCCGCACCGGACTTGCCGGGATTCTCCTCCGCCTGGGACCCGTACACTCTTGCAGAATCCTGGACAGGATGATTGAGAAATCCTGGCCCCGCCTCTTCCCCATCTTCAAAAATGGCCCGGTTCCCCGCCGAATGAAACCCGATGTCCTTAAAAGGATGCACCCACTCATCGCCCGACATGATGGCAGGATCGGTTTCCGTGCTCCACTGCTCCAATGGAGAATTCGCCGAAGCGTATTCATGGTCCCCGATTAACACGCCGTGCGAGTTGATGAAAGGCTGCCTCGGGCCCCTGCCTTCGAGAAACTCCGGAAGAAAATTGATCTCGTACGGATCCAGGTCCTCCCGCTCTTCATTCTGCCGCTCATTCATATAATGCCCCCTTAAAAGAAAGGTTGGTTGGCGCTGTGAAACCGCTGTGGTCTGCCATCCGAATCCTGCCCTTTCCTTATTCAATGGCTTGCCGCTCTTAGTATGCGTAGCCGCTGCCGCGTCTCATACCAAAGTTCCCGTTTGTCATCTATAATGGTTATGCAAGTAACTTTTGTGTAAAATCACCGCTTTGTCGGAACAATAAGAAAACCTCTATCGAGGCCATTCAAGGATGAGCGACCGCGATTTAACGGTAGGGTTTTGTTGGTAAAGGAAAGTCACATCCCGCTTTAATGCTTTACGACTTTAACTTTCTTTAACGCTAAATTGCCTGGCGGCCGGTTCTCTGAGCTGGCTCTTTCAATACGGTAAAGCGTGCGGAGGTCCCATTGAAAAAGAAATTTTACATTCCTCTTCTCTGTTTGGCGGCTGTTGCGATTATTGCGGGTATTGTGTTATGGCGCACCAAAGAGTCTCTTCCTTCCGTGGTCGGCACCTGGGTATGGGATAACGGAACGGCTGCGGCGGAGCCGAACCCAATGCTCGATTTTGCCCAGGCCCACCATGTGAATTTAATCTTTTTAAAAGTGAACTATGACCAGGATCCGCAAATCTATAGAAATTTTAACCGCAACGCCTCCGAGAGAGGGATTCGGGTTCATCTGCTGGATGGCGACCCGTCCTGGGTCGAGCCTCAATCGGCAGCGGAAATTACGCGTATGACCGGTTGGCTGCTTGAATATAACCGTGCTTCCCGGCCTGCGGAACGTTTTTCCGGCCTGCATGTGGACATTGAGCCTTACAATACGCCAAACTGGAATTCCGCCGACCAGCGGGGTATTATTACTAAATGGGAAAACACGGTCGACTTTCTTATAAAAGAGGCCCGTAAAACGGAAAACGTGGAGATTGGGGCGGATCTTCCTTTTTGGCTGAATGAAATCGGCGCGGACGGAAGCCGCGGGAACACCCCTGATAAAAAGACGCTTGGCGACTGGATGATCGAGAGGTTCGACTCCGTTACGCTGATGGCCTACCGGGACCGCGCGCTTGGAAGCGGAGGCATTGTCGACATTGTGAAGGAGGAAGCGGCGTCCGCCGATTTGATCGGCAAAAAGATTATTGTCGGTGTGGAGACCAATCCCCGCAGCGAGAAGCACACGACCATGTATGAAGAAGGGCAGAGCGGCATGAGCAGGGAACTGAAGACGTTAAACAGGAAGATGCGGATGCATCCGTCTTATGCCGGTTATGCCGTGCATGATTACGCGGCTTGGACGAAACTGAAGCCATAAAGGTGGAAGTGAATCGATAAAAGGTTAGGGAGAGCTGTTATGGTTTACGATGTGATTGTCATCGGCGGAGGACCGTCGGGCCTGATGGCAAGTAGAGCCGCAGGCGAACGGGGCGCCAGGGTGCTTTTGGTGGATAAGGGAGATAAATTGGGGCGCAAGCTGGGAATTTCCGGAGGAGGCCGCTGCAATGTGACCAATGCCAAAGAACCGGACGAGCTGATCCGCAACATACCCGGCAACGGACGGTTCCTATACAGTGCTCTTGCGGAGTTCGGAAACCGGGATATCATGGCATTTTTCGAGGAGATGGGTATCCGGCTGAAGGAAGAAGACAACGGTAGGATGTTTCCCGTCTCGGATAAAGCTAAGACCGTGGTGGATGCCCTCGTGAACTGCGTTCGTTCGATAGGCGTGCATATCAAAGTAAACAGTCCCGTCGCAGAAGTTCTTTACCGAGAAGGAAGGGTAAGAGGCGTCCGGCTGCGGTCCGGGGAGGTGCTGCACAGCAGATCGGTGATCGTCGCCGCAGGCGGCAAATCAGTCCCTCACACGGGCTCCGAGGGCGACGGATACGCTTGGGCGGAGAAAGCGGGGCACACTGTGACTGAGCTTTACCCCACAGAGGTTCCGCTGACATCGGCTGAACCTTTTATCCGGAATAAAGAGTTTCAAGGCCTGTCTTTGCGGTCCATCCGCCTCACCGTATGGAATCCCAAAGGCAAAAAAATCATTGATCACCAAGGCGATATGATTTTCACGCATTTTGGACTTTCCGGGCCGGCGGCCTTACGCTGCAGCCAATTCGTGGTGAAAGCTTTGAAGAAGTTTGAAGTCGGGACGGTTCCCGTGACTTTGGATTTGTTTCCGGACAAAACCGCGGAGGAAATTTACGCAGAAACCGTGGAGATGGCAAAGAACGAATCCAAAAAAGCGGTGAAAAATGTGCTGAAGGGGTATCTGCCGGAACGAATGCTCAAGCAAATTTTCCTTAAGGCGGGCCTTCCGGAGGAAATCACATACGACAACATTCCCAAGCAGCAGTGGATGGAGATGTGCAGGACGGTTAAAGCTTTTCCCATAGCCGTGAACGGCACGCTGTCCATTGAGGAGGCGTTCGTGACCGGCGGAGGAGTGAACCTGAAAGAAATCGATCCGAAAACGATGCAGTCCAAGCTTATGGAAGGGTTATTCTTCTGCGGCGAAATTCTGGATGTGCACGGATACACGGGCGGCTATAACATTACCGCGGCTTTTACCACCGGCCACGCCGCCGGAACGGCCGCAGCCTTGCATGCGGGCAGTAATGCATGACGGTCTCGTGCGGAGTATTCCCTGTTCATGGCCCAAAGAGCTGAGAAATGCGTATGCGTGCAAGAGCATAAGCGCCGGCCCTTCTCCCTTGCCAACCCACGGGGACGGACGCATGTACAGGAATAGAATCACCCTTAGGGTGGAGGGGCATCGGCGCGGTCAACACACTGCACAACTTTGATTAACGGGAAAATATGCTGCTATTTGCGCTGTTCGATTGCTTTCCGATCCATATAACTGTAAAATATCCCGTTAATTCAAGCCATTCCGCCCAATTATTAGAATAACCGCTGAATTTAATGGATATTTTCCATTTAGAAGCATCTCTCACCATATCGAAGTCCAATTAAATACAGGATTTCCATTTAATTAAAGCAGGGTGAGCTTCCGCTGAACTTGAAGGAAAATATCCGGTGAAAACTCAATGGGATCCTACACGATATAACGCCGTAGGCTCAAAGGTAACTCTGGTTTGGAAACGAAGTTTTTTGCACAAAATCAACATCTCCCAGCGGATGAATGTATCTAAACCCACACACACTTATCCACAAGTTTATCGAACTTATCAATTTATCAATTTATCAACATTTTACGCACAGCCACCGAAAATCATAGTTTCCTGTACAATTAAAAAGGGCACACTCCACCGGATGCGGAGCATGCCTTTTTCTATGGCGATACATCGGCGCGGCGGCCTAAGCCGAGAGTCTATGTATTAGAACGCAGATTGGTTCTTCACAGCTTGCGATGCAGCGGCCGCCGAGGAAGAGGCCCTGACATTAGCCCATACGTTAAGGGCAAAGCACAAGACGCCGATCACTGTAACAGAGCCTCCTGCGATAATGAACGGCTCCGCCCCCGGGACCTGAGCAATGGACAGGAACAAACCGATAACAAACACAGGCAATCCAATGTTATGAAGCCAGAAATGTGCCTTTGCCAATCCGGTTTGGGCCGCCTTGGGGAAGGCATTGTACACCAGTCCCGATAACGCCAGCGAAACCCAGCCTAACAGATTGACGTGAGCGTGGAAAGTGGCGAACTGAAACTGCTGCGTGCTTCCGAGAACCATCCCGGCAATAACTCCGAAAAGAAAATAAAATACGGCGATTTGTATAAAACGAGCTCCCATCCTCTCACCCTTTCAAAATAATATTTTCGTTACAAACATATCACAGCCTATGTCCCCTGAATAAATAAAATTACCAATTCTATAATTTTTTTAAAAACCTCAAAAGCCGGGACTGCGGCTGCAATCCCGGCGGTTTCTCTACTGCGGGAACCGGGTTCTGCCCAGAAGCCGAGCTGCTCAATTACAGACGAATGCCTGCGGAAAAGTGGTCATATTCGTCCCTGGACGGGTCAAACTCATGGTCTTCGCCGTCGTCATCACGGTTACGCAGCGGCTCTGCCGCATCACTGTCCACCCAATCCTCATTCACGATATGCGCAGGAATCGGGAACATATCCTCGCTGTCGTAAGCCATGCAGTAAGCCTCTTCCTCCGTCACGGAGCTGTGCAGATGAACGAGACGCCCACCGTGCGATTGCGTGACTTCCAGAGCGGCGGTCAAATCGGCCTGCTCCACGGTGAGCGCTAATCCTGGAGACGTGCTTCCCCAGGTCACGGACGCCTGATATCCAAGCTCATTCAGCGTATCCGCCGCTCCCCGGGCCTCATTTTCCGAGCTGAATTCAAAATATAAAGGCGTATCCTGCATTCTCATTCATCCTTCCTAACAATCATTTGTCAAATTTAGCATGTCCCCGCCGGCCGTGCTTATTCCTTCAAAAAGCCCTTCGTCAATGCGAAAAAAGTGTGGTATGATGTTTTAAAAGTTCGACAAAAGCTGCATGATTGAAAGGGAGATAGCAATGACTAGAGACAATCACCACAAAATTCTTGACTGTACCATCCGGGACGGAGGATTGGTGAACAATTGGGATTTCAGCATCGATTTTGTGAAACACATGTATAAGGGACTGAGCGCCGCCGGGGTGGATTACATGGAAATCGGCTACAAGAACTCCCCCAAGCTGCTCAAAGGCGCTGAAGCGGGACCCTGGCGCTTTCTGGACGAAGGCTTCCTCAGAGACGTGATCACCGAGAAAACCGGTACGAAGCTGTCCGCGCTGGTCGATATCGGAAGAGTGGACGAGGCGGATATCCTTCCCGGAAAAGAAAGCCTGCTGGATCTAATCCGTGTCGCCTGCTACATCAAGGACGTAGATAAAGGGCTTGAGCTTGCAGAGAAGTTCCACACCATGGGCTATGAAACTTCCTTAAACATAATGGCTCTGACTCATGTGATGGAGAACGAGCTGACCGAAGCTTTTGAAGAAATCAACAAGAGCTCCGTAGATATCGTTTATGTTGTGGACTCTTACGGAAGCATGGATTACAAGGATATCGACTACATGGTGTCCAAGTTCCAGAGGCTGCTGCCGAATAAAGAGCTTGGAATGCATATGCATAACAACATGCAGCTTGCTTTCGCCAATACGATCCAGGGAGCCGGCAAGGGCGTCACTTACCTCGACTCCTCCGTCTACGGAATGGGCCGCGCCGCGGGCAACTGCCCTACGGAGCTTCTCGTCTCCTATTTGAAGAACCCTCGCTATGATCTGAAGCCGGTGCTGGATCTGATCGAGCGGCTGATGATCCCTCTCCGCGACAAAGTGGAATGGGGCTACATCGTGCCTTATATGATCTCCGGCGTGCTGAACGAGCATCCGCGTACCGCCATGGCGCTTCGCAGCAGCGAGGACAAAGACAAGTTTGTCGATTTCTACGACAGGCTGACTTCCGCCGAGATTGTTACCAAGGAGCAATAATAAAGCCCGCCAATTTCAGTTCACCACTGAGTTGGCGGGCCTATTTGTGTGACTGGCACTTATACGATAAAGCTCAGCTTCCCGCCGTTAGGCTGGGGAATGTCCGCCCATGTGCGGCCTTTGCCGTTGAACTGGGGCATCCATGGAGCAAGCGCTTCGAACATTTCGTCGCACAGGTCCCACACTTCCTGCGTAGTGCATACCGCAGCGGTCAATGGATCGTGCAATACCGCCTGCTTTACCAGCTCTCTGTTGCCGGTCAAAGCGGCTTCCACTGCCATTTCCTGTACCGAAACGCTCACACGGGTGGTGGCGGCGCAGGCCAACGGCAAGTCTCCGATGTAGGTAGGCTGGATGCCGTTGAGATCGACGTAGCACGGAATCTCGATCGTACAGCCGTCCGGCAGGTTCGTGATCAAGCCTGTATTCTCGATGTTAAAATGGCCCCTGTACTTCCGTCCCGTTTCCAGGCTCTCAATGATGTACGATCCGTGCTCTTCCGACCGGTTGCCAAGCTGAATCGTTTCGAGCTCGCCGCTGAGCCACTTGGGATATTTTTCCTTGTAATCGTGGCTCCCTTCCGTACATACCCGCAGATAGCCTCCGGTTTCGCCGCCGATCCAGCTGCCTCTGTAAATCCACTTTTCGATCTCGTCCTTGCGCTTGCGGTACCATGGCAGGTATTCGCTCAAATGGCCGTTCGACTCGGTGGAAAAATACCCGAACCTCCGCAAAACATCGATCCTGCACGGCTCCTGCTCGGCAAGCTCCGCGTTGTTCTCGAAGCCTTGAAGAATATGAGGCAGCATATTGTTGCCCTGGTGGCTTACCTGGACAAACCATGTCTGGTGGTTAATCCCGGCCGCGGTGAAATCCAGTTCCTTCTGAGGAAGCCCCAGCGCTTTGGAAATCAGGCTGTGGCTGTGCTGGACGCCGTGGCACAACCCTACCACCCGGATCCCGCCCGCCCTGCGCAAAGCCCAAGTGTTCATCGCCATCGGATTCGAGTAATTCAGCAGCAGCGCGCCCGGCGCCAGCTCTCTCATATCTTTGGCCAGGTCCAGCAGTACGGGTATCGTCCTCATCGCAAAAAAGATTCCCCCCGGCCCCAGCGTATCGCCGACGCATTGGTCTACTCCGTATTTTAGCGGAATTTCAATATCGTGCTTAAACGCTTCCAATCCGCCGACTCTCGCCGTACAGATAACGTAGTCCGCATCCTTGACCGCCTCTCTTTGGTCCGTAGTGGGAACGATCGTTGCCGGTACACCGCTCGTTTGGATCATTTTACGGCAAAGGTTGGTGATCATTTCCAGGTTCCGGGAATCGATATCCATAAAACGAAATTCGGTGTCCCTAAGCTCCTCCACAGCGAGAATATCCATCATAAGCCTTCGCGTAAAGCCGATGCTGCCCGCTCCGATCATGGCGATCCTGACCATTCAAATCCCCTCCAATGATAGTTTATTGCTTGACATCCGCCCTGCATGGTTACATAATATCGGTAAAAATGAACCTGTACAATGAGAAGTTATTTGCGAAAGGATGATACTTTATTGCTTCGTTACCGACGAGTGTGCAGCATTCCACTTACGCACTGCAGTACTTGAGCGCACCCTCCCTGCCCATGCAGCTGACCGGAATAGGCTGGTATGAGGTTGACTCCGACGACTATTATTGGGACGGCTTGCGGCGGGAGGGGCATTTTGCCCTTTTTCAATTTACGGTGTCCGGTGAGGGCCGGTTCTGCAGGGGAGGCAAGACCTACCCTTTAACCGAAGGGACGGGCTTTCTTTGCACCGTACCCAGCGAGCATCATTATTACTACCCGCAGCACGCCAAGCCTTGGGAGGTGCTGTACATTATCATCCGCGGCGAGGATGCGATCAACCACTTCCACCATTTGATCGAAAAGCTGGGCCCGGTCGTTTCTTTCAAGGAAGCGTATGAGCCTGTGCGGATTTTGCAGGAGCTTTACAAAGAGTTTGCCTCCAATCCGCAGATGGACAAATTCGCCATATCCGCGGAGCTGTACCGGTTCGTGACGGAGCTGCATCGGATGGCGGAAGGCAAGCAGGCGGACGGGGTGCACGGAGAACTGCCGGAATCGATTCTTAGAGCGATATCCTTTATGGAGAACCGATATGCGGGGGACATTTCAGTGGATGAGATCGCGGCCCGGGCGGGCCTGAGCAAGTTCCACTTTTGCCGGCAGTTTCAGAAGAAAACCGGGATGAAACCGATGCAGTATTTGCGCAAGATCCGTATCGAGAAGGCTGCGTGGCTGCTGAAGCATACGAACAAGACAGTGGAGACGGTCTCAAAAGAGGTCGGGTTTGAATACAGCAATTATTTTATAAAGGTATTCCGCGATTGGGTCGGCTGCACGCCTGGAGATTACCGGCAAGGTAAAAAGGTGCAGCCTTCGGCGTTTTTGCGCCTCGAGGTGTAAAACGTACCCTGCAAGGTGAAGATGAGCCCCGGATAAAAACTAAAGCAGCTGTTCCGGGGCCCGGCATCTGCTTTGCATATTATTTTACAACCAATACAGGAATCTTCGCGTGCTGCACCACATTATGGCTCACACTGCCAAGCACCCACTCGCGGATACCGCCCAGTCCGCGGCTGCCGATAACTATCAGGTCGCAGCCCTGCTCCTCGGCGCAGTCGAGAATGGCCTTGGCCGCGGGGCCTTCGAGCTGCATATATTCCGACGGATTGGAGAGCGGAGCCAGAGCAAGCTTGGCCTCCTCCAGTAATTGAGCGGAGTGCTCGTAGATCTGCTTCTGCATTTCATCGGACACGGTCACAAAGGCTTCCCCCGCTACAATGGCAGTACCCTGAATTACATGGACAACTGTGATTTTGGAAGACGGGCTATCCTTGGCCAGGGAAACGGTTTTATCCAATGCCTTGCGGGAAGCCTTCGAGCCATCAAAAGCTAGTAAGATGTTGGAAAATGACATGGCCGATCACCTCATTGGAAGGATGTTATGCTTTTCCTCTCCATTATACACCTGCTGCAGGGCAATAAGAAATTAAACTGGAACAACGTGATCGCATATAGCGAGCAGCGAACCGTATCCCCCCCACTTGGATAAGGTTAACAAAATATTAATATGATCGCATATCTCTCTTGACACAAGCTTCTTATCCTATTAATTGACATGCCAATATAAAACTAGGAGCGATTGTATGAAAAAGTCATTACAAGCATGGATCGGGGTCAGCTTAACATGCACAATGCTGCTCGGCGGCACAGCATCCGCTGCGGCTTCAGACACTTCCGACGCAGCGCTTCGCACGACGGTCGAGGGTATCAACGGTACGCTCGGGTGGGCAGCGGAAACTCAGCAAATTACTGTAGACGTTGGCGGCAGCAAGGCAATGCTAAAGCTCGGCTCCATAGACGCTGTCATTAAAGGACAAGCCGTCAAGCTTGACAAGGCGCCTTATTTGGTAAAAGGAGCGACGCAAGTGTCGGCAGCTACCGCGAAGCAACTGCAGGACGAGCTGAAGGCCAGCGACAAGCTGCTGTTTACGTTCTCCTCGGTCGGCGACTGCCGGATCGACAGCACGGTCACCGACGCTTCGGCTCAAGATCTGAAGTGGCTTGTCAACACCAAAGTATTGACGCGAATGATGGATGAGATGCAAGCGCAGAAGTCTAACATGCTTTTCTACAACGGCGACATGATTATGGGATATACGCCGAACTCCGATGTCAACATTCTGAACCGCGAGTATGCGTTCTGGCGCGGCGTCGTCGGAACCGCCTTCGAGCATGGCATGTACGTGTTCCCTGTACCGGGAAATCATGAAACTCAGGACAACTATAAGGACGCGGGCGGCAAGACAGTGAAAAAGTCGACACAAGCCAATGAAGACACCTGGCGGGATAACATGGGCGATATCATCGTCGACCAGAAGCGGTTTGCTCAAATTCTGGGTGACAATATCGCCGGATGGGATCCGGACAACTTTCCGCAAATCGGCATGGACCATATCACGACACAGCAAAAGCAGCTCGATTACTCGTTCGATTACCGCGGCTCGCACTTTGTTGTCATCAACACGGATCCGACCGGCAACGATTCCCATGCGCCGACAGAGTGGCTGGCGAAGGACCTCGCCGATGCCAAGGCACGCGGCATGAAGCACTCGTTTGTATTCGGCCATAAGCTTGCGTACACATATTTTTACGATACTTCGGCCACGGTCAGCGGACTCGATGTCGATATGGATGCGGCCAACGCGTTCTGGAAAGTCATTCAAGACAATAAAGCAACCTACTTGAGCGGCCATGAGCACATCTTCAACGTCAGCCGTCCGAACAACGGCTCTGCATACCAAATCATCGTCGGCTCAGGCGGGTCACCATTCGAAGCGAAGAAGCCGACAAACAACCCGATCGACCGGAATTATGCTTATATCACGGCGAAGGTATACGAAAGCGGTAAGGTACATTTCGATGCCTACGGCTTCGATGCAAACTACGGCCCGACGCAAAATTTCTTAAGCTGGGATCTCAACCAAGGATTCTAAGAAGCGGATTCGGCGTGTAAGCAGAAAGCTACCAACAATGCAGCACTGAGATTCAACAGAGCATTTATTTTAAACATCTGATTTTTGTAAAAAAAGGGACAGACGATCCTGGCTGCAGGAAGGTCTGTCCCTTTTTACTATGTCGAATGCATCAATGCGTGCGCTCCTTAAACGTGTGACAGCAAGTATCGGTGACACCGGAAGCCGAATCCTGATGCTTCGTGTCATACTTCTCATGGCCTGTGCCTTGCGGTTCTTTCTTCTCCGCGTGCGAGTTGATCTCGATCATGATCGTCTCCGCCACGCAGTTGTTTCCTTCAGCCCAATACTCACAATTTTCAACACTGCATTTTACCATTGGATTCTCCATTTTCCATCACCTCTCTATGCATATTTATCTATAAATACCACACACGAGTAAAAACTAAACAACGGAGAGTCACAGCTTGTCACAGTAAAAACGAATGGCTTCCCGCATGAATGCGGCCAAACCTTGTTTACGCTTATCCTATATTTACCGTATCCTAACTGCGCTAAAAACTGCACATTTACCGAGTCCTATTGTAGAAAATGCAATCGCTTAAGCGATAATGGCTTCCATATGGACATTTGATTGTACAAAATACAATGCGCGTCTGTTGCTTGTCACTGTTTATAGACAAGGGCCGTCCCGGCGCATTACACGTTGCGGAACAGCCCTTTTTCCCATCAAATGGATTAAATTTCTACAGGCTTCGTTTTAGCAGGCCTCAGCGGCGGGGTTCCTGTCAGCCTTGGCTGGTTCCAAAGCTCCGCCCATTTGCGCAATGCCGAAATCAGAATGACCACGCCAAGCACGAGCATAATGATCGACAGGGAAGCATTGAGTACACTGTGCCCTTTGCCCGGAGCCAAATATACATTCTTGACCATCCAGTATCCGGCATACATAACGGTGACGTACAGATAAGCCAAAGGCACCAAGGCGGTCAGGGCGTACCAGCGTTTATCCGCAATTTTGAGAATGACCGTCGTACCGATGATCAGTCCGATCGATGCCATCAGCTGGTTAGACACCCCGAATAGAGCCCAGATGGAGCCGATGTCTCCTGAGTACAGAAGGTAGCCCCATAAGAAACAGGCTAATGCGCTGGCAAAAATAGAACCGGGCATCCAATCCACTTTCTTGAGCGGCTTGTAGAAGTCGCCGAGGAAATCCTGGATCAGGTATCGGGATACGCGGGTACCCGCATCAATCGCCGTAAGAATGAACACCGCTTCAAACATGATTACGAATTGGAAGAAGTAGGAGGACAAATTTTGGAACCATGGGATATTGGTAAAAATGTAGGTCATCCCGACGGCCAAGGAAACCGCGCCTCCTGTTCTGCCTTCCAGATTCAAGCCTACTTCCTTGGCCAGCTGCGGCAGATGCTCGACATGCATTCCGAGAGTTTTGAACACTTCGGGGGTAGAGTTAATGGCAAAATAGTCCCCTGGCTGCAGAGCAGTGGCTGCAATCAGCGCCATTACGGCGACAAGGCATTCCACCAGCATCGCGCCAAAGCCTACGACCTTGATATCGGTCCATTTGTTAAGCATTTTCGGTGTCGTACCCGAGCCAACCAACGCATGGAAGCCCGAAACGGCCCCGCATGCGATCGTAATGGAAATGAACGGCCACACCGGACCGGCAATGACAGGCCCTCCCCCGTTAATGAACTTCGTGAAGGCCGGAAACGGAATCGCGGGATTCACTGCGAATACACCTAGAATCAGTGCCGCAAACACGCCCAGCTTCATAAAAGAGCTGAGGTAATCCCTTGGAGCGAGAAGCAGCCACACGGGAAGCGCCGCCGCAAAGAAAGCGTAGATAGGCAAAATGAGCGCCAAAGTGCTTTTGTTGAAAGTAAGCAGCTGTCCGATGACAGTGTCTTTAATCCACGGCCCGAACAAAACCGCAGCCATAACGAGAATAATGCCTACGATTGAAGCTCCCTTTAAATTCCCGGTTTTCTTGTAATACAGGCCAACGCCCATAGCGATCGGGATCGTCATCCCTACGGCGAAAGTACCCCAAGGGTTTTTCTCCAAAGCGTTAAGCACAACCATTGACAAACCGGCCATCGTAATGGTAATGATGAACAACATCGCAAGACCGGTGCAAAAGCCGGCCACAGGCCCCATTTCCTTCTTGGCCACCTCGGACAGGGACTGTCCGTCCCTCTTCATCGAGGCGAACAGCACAACGGTATCGTGCACTGCTCCGCCGACGACGGCGCCGACCAGGAGCCAGATCAACCCGGGAAGATAGCCGAATTGAGCTGCCAGAATCGGTCCCACCAACGGACCCGCTGCGGCTATTGCGGCAAAATGATGTCCGAACGCAACCCATTTGTTCGTCGGCACATAATCTTTGCCATCCTCGCGGGTATGCGCCGGGGTAGGGGTGGAGTCGTTCAGCTTGAGCACTTTTGCCGTCATAAACGTCCCGTAAAGCCGATAGGCGATCATTAAAATACACATTACCGCGACAACTATTGTAATCGCATTCATATTAGTCCCTCCTGCCATGGTACGTAGAAATATATTACTGCTAGTACTGGTATATACCTATCATAACCTATGAAAAAGAGGTGATAACGTTTTCATGGCAACTTGCGGAGAATCCCGCCTGAGCTCCCTTTCAGGAGACTTGGAATGCATCTTCTAAAGCCCGAACATTTGCTTCAATTCTCGTACAAAGGTTCGGCTGACGGGAATCCTGGATCCGTCCTTCATATATACATTATAAGTTCCGTTGAACCATGGCTCGATTTCGTCAATCCCGTTGCCATTCACAATGTAGCTTCTGTGCACTCTGACGAACAGCTCCGAAGGCAGTTTTTTCTCAAGCTCCACTAGAGTGCCTTCGAATTCATAGCGCTGCTGGGCTGTTTTGACCACGCATTTGCCTTCTTCGGACCCGGCATACACGATCTCTCCGGTTTCAAGCAGGATGAGCCGTTCCCCTTGGGGGATTGCAATCTTGGAATGAAGTTCAGGCCGAGTATCCGTTCGGGTATGCGAAGCGGTATGCCGCGGGCCGCTCACCGGCGACTGGATACGGTATTTCTTGATTTTGTCAAGCGTCTGGCGGATTCGTTCCTCCTCAAAAGGCTTAAGGATGTAATCCAGCGCGTTCAGTTCAAAAGCCTGCAGCGCAAACTGGTCGTCTGCGGTAGCAAACACGACGGCCGGGGTGTAATCCGCCCTGGCCAGCTTCTCGGCGATGGAAAGCCCGCTCTCCTGCCCCAGCTGCAGATCCAGGAACACAATATCCGGCCGAAGCAGATTGATCTCCTGCAACGCCTGCTCCACATGGCCTGCTTCCCCGATCAGCTCCACCTGGCCGGTCCTGTTCAACAAATATTTCAGCTCGTCCCTTGCAAACGGCTCGTCTTCGACAATATAAACGGTCAGCATAAATCAAGCTTCCTCCCTTCTGATGGGCACCGTCAGCTGTACCGAGGTTCCCTTTCCCACTACGCTCTGGACGTGAAATTCAGCCTCTTCCCCGTACAAGCTCAGCAGCCGCTCCCGTATGTTCCACAAAGCCGTTCCCGTTCCCTGCTCCGAGCTCATATGCCGGTACCCGAGCTGCCGGACTTTGTCCTCCGGGATGCCTGAGCCGTTGTCACTCACGTTGATCTGCAGGCTGCCTTCCTGGGCATGCGCAGTTACCGTCACCGCACCTTCGTACCGGGCACTCGGAAAAGCGTGCTTTAACGCATTTTCCACCAGCGGCTGAAGTGTAAAAGGAGGCACAAGCACCTGCATCATGTCCGGATCGATATCCCGGCGCAGTGTAAATTTTCCGGGGAAACGGGCTTGTTCCAAGGACAGATAAGCATCGACATGCTCCAGCTCTTTGGCCAAGGTGACCAAGGTATGACCCGCGGCCTGCAGATTGCTTCTGAAAAAAGCCGCCAATTGGATCAGCAGTTTCCTGGCCAGCATCGCATCAGTGCGGCAGACGGAAATAATCGTATTGATGGCGTTGAAAAAAAAGTGCGGGTGGATCTGCGACTGAAGCGCTTTAATCTCCGCGTCCCGAAGCAGGCTTGTCTGATGCTCGGCCGCGCCAAGCTCCAGCTGGGTGGAGAACAGGTTGGCCAAACCCTCGGCAAGCTCCTTTTGTACTGTATTTAAACCCGTTGGGTGCCGGAAATAAAGCTTCAGGGTGCCGACAGGCTCGCCTTTTACTTTGAGCGGCAGGACCAATGCGGCCTTGATCGGGCAGCCTGCGTAATAGCAGTGGATATCCTCCGGCGAACCGGCGGTGCGGATGCGGCCTTCCCTGAGCACCTCACGGGTAAGCTCCGTCGCCAGTTCACCGTCGGCCTTATGATGGCCGGAGCCGATTCCGACATGCGCAAGCACTCTTTCCCTGTCGGTTATGGACACTGCATCGGCCCCCGTGTACTGCCGGATAATAAGCGATGCTTCTTTGCAGGACCGGGAACTGAGCCCCTGCCGGAAGAAGGGAAGCGTCTTATCGGCAAGCAGCAGAGCCTTCTGTGTCTGGATAGCCTGCGCTCTTTCCTCTTCCCTGCGGACAGACTGCAGTATGGCCATAAAAATCCACACCCCAAATCCGTTTACGGCAATCATGGGCAGGCCGATCAATTCCACCAGGCCGATAGCCGAAGAAGACGGTTTCACAACCACAAGGATAATCGCCATTTCCAATGCTTCTACTGCCGTCCCGACTGCAGCCGCCTGCAATGCCGTGAAAGTGCCGCGGCGGCGGTAAAGAATACCAAGGAAGCCGGACACCAAACCGGCGATGATGGCTGAAACGCCGCAAGCGAGGCCGGTCAATCCGCCCAGCTGAAACCGGTGGATACCGGCCACCAGACCTATGCCCAATCCGACGATCGGGCCTCCTAGCAGCCCGCCGATCGTAATTCCGATGTTCCTGGTATTGGCTATGGCCTGAGTAGATTCGATTCCGGTCGTCCAATCCTTATGGACAATCCGGTCCGGTTCTACTGTGATTCCGGTGTAAGTGCTGATGATGCCGAACAAGCCGAAAATCAGGACAAGGAGCAACTTCTCACGTAGAGCCGGCCCGTGCCAAACCGTCCTGCGGAACGGCTTAAACCGGGTCAGCAGAAAAGCAAGCGTGACGATAATCGCCATCCGTTCGAACATAAACGGCAGTAAATTCCACATTTTCGCGTCCTCTCCGCTATAACAGATCTACAAACGTGCATCTTTACGATTGTATTCACACTCGAACCAATCCAGTTATTCGCTCCGTTATAACAAATATTGACTTGCATCTCATGCGGCAACGCCCTAACCGATCAACCGAAGCTGCTGCGTGCCCCTAAGCTGGTGTATGGTTGCCGCGCCGATCCCGAACATCGCTGCCTTCAATTCGAGCTCGACCCGGTCGAACTCCACCTCCAGCCGTTCAGACGATTGGACGGCAGCAGACAGCAGCGAACGGCCCAGCCCGGCCAAGTTGGCACCCAAAGCAATCGCTTTGGCTGCTTCCAGGCCGTTTGTGATGCCTCCGCTCCCGACCAGCTCGAGCCCAGGCTCGGCCTCGGCAATCTCGCGGATGCACTCGGCGGTCGGAATGCCCCATTCCGCGAAGGTTTCGGCGGCCTTCCGCCTCACCTCATCTTTCGCGCGGTGCTTTTCCACCTGGCTCCATGATGTCCCTCCCGCACCCGCAGCGTCGATAAACCGGATGCCGGCATCCCTCAATCGGGAGGCGAGCTTGCCGTTCACGCCCCATCCCACCTCTTTTACTCCGACAGGCACTTCAAGGGCACGGCACACTTTTTCAATTTGAATCAGCAGATGTTTAAAATTCGTGTTCCCCTCGGGCTGGAATAGCTCCTGGAGAGCATTGAGATGAAGCACAAGCCCGTCAGCCTCTACAATGTCAACCGCCTCGCGGCACTGGTCGGCCCCATATCCGTAATTCAGCTGCACCGCGCCCAAATTGGCCAATATCGGAATCGAGGGAGCGTACTGCCGGACGGCAAAAGTGGATGCGAGCTCCTTCCGCTCAATAGCCGCACGCACCGAGCCAACGCCGAGCGCCCAGCCCTTGCTTTGCGCCATCTCCGCCAGCCTCCGGTTAATCCGCGCAGCCTCCGTCGTCCCTCCCGTCATAGAGCTCACCAGCAGGGGAACCTTCAGCTTCTTATTTAGAAATGAGGCCTCAGGTGTCACATCCGCAAAATCGATTTCGGGCAGCGCGTTATGGTGAAAACGGTAGCGTTCCAGTCCGCTCGTCACCTTCCGTCCTCTCACCTCTTCTTTCAGACATATATCGATATGCTCCAGCTTGCGGGATTCCGTCAGCCCCTTATTATCGCGTTCCATTATTATTCCCTCCGACAAACTTGCCCGATTTTAATGCAAATTCCATCAACCTGTGTCAAACTAAGGATACCTGCAAATTTTTATTTTGCCAAATATTCAACTATATTAAACATGGAGGGAAACTGCTATGATTCTGGAAGCTGCAATGCTGCTGGTGAGGCCCGGCATGGCCGAGGAATTCGAGCTGAGGTTCAGGGAAGCTTCCCGCCTGATCTCCTCGATGAAGGGGTATCAATCCCATGAGCTGCATCAATGCCTGGAAGTGGAAAATAAATACCTGCTGTTAGTCCGTTGGGACACGCTCCAGGACCATACCATCGGGTTCAGGCAGTCGGCCGAATACGAGGAATGGAAAGGGCTGCTTCATCAGTTTTATGAGCCTTTCCCGATCGTAGAGCATTTTACCCGCGTTGTTTAAAGACAAGACGTCAATACTCGCAAAAAGATCACCTGCGGAATGCCAAAATGAAGCTGTCGTATATTAACCTCCAAAAGAGCTGTCTCCATGTGCATAGAGCACTTATGAGACAGCTTTTAATCACAACAAAACTTGATGCTGCCATATATGAGTGCTGCCAAAGCTTCCTGCTGTAAACGTTACGCAGCTCACCGAATTTCTTAACACGTTGGCCGGCCTTCCACGATTTTAAGCAGATGGCACTCTCAATCGTTTCCCCTGTTTCACCCACTCCGGCAGTGCCACGCCGATCAGCACCACAACTACTCCTATCCACTGCAGGACAGAGACATGTTCATGCAGAACGAACGAAGACAATATAACGGCAACCGGCAGCTCGGCGGCCCCCAGTATGCCTGTCAATCCCTCCCCTATATTCGGTACGCCAATCGAGAAAAACAGCGGCGGGATGACGGCCCCAAACAGCGCGAGAGGCACCGCATAGAGCAGCAGACCGCTCCATAGAACCCCGTTAAACAGAAAAGAGGGCGGAAACAAAATGAACACGAGGATGACCGCACCGGTCAGCATCCAAGCGCTCCTCTGCGCGGGCTGTACTTCCGGTACGGTTTTTCCTGCGAACTGTATAAACAGTGTATAGCTTATAGCCGAGAGCAGTCCCAGCACAATTCCCCACAGAGTAAACTGCAGTCCATGCTCAAGCACTCCCGCAGCCAGCAGCGTTCCCGACAGCAGTACGGCCAACGAAGCAAGCATCATCGGGCCTGGCATCCGGCGTTTTCCCACCGCCTCGATCAACACAGACATCCATGTAAACTGGAATAAGAGAACAATCGCCAAAGAAGCCGGGATACTCTGCAGCGCCCCGTAGTACAGAAGCCCTGTCGCGCCTGTCGGTGCGCCGGCGGCCATCAGAGCGATTGCTTTGGTTAAGGTTATCTTCGCATACCCCGTATCAGCGCGGCCGTTCCTTGCTTCGCGGGCAGTTTTCCTACTCCATCCCTGCCCAATGACGACAACCAGCCACATGATCACCGTCCCTGTCAGCATCTGGCTGCCCACCACTTCCCCTAAACTGTACCCGGCGCCATACGCAAATTTAACAATAGTTGAAAGGACACCATAGCTGCACGCCCCCAAGAATACAAGTAAAATCGATTTCCATCTCATTACGTTTTCCTCCTTCGACTCCCTTCTGCCTCTATTGCAGCCTTATCAAAAATGAGCAACCCGCGAAGTCCATTTCTCTTTAGCGATATTAAACTTTAATATACAAAAAATCCGAACATACAAAAAATCCCGGCTGACGTATAGGGTGGTATAAATGCAACCCTATATTCGTAGCCAGGAATTTACGGTCCCTTGTAGAAACCCTCAACCTAATTATGAGGATATACGAATTTTATAAAAATAATTCACTGCTCTAACCTTTATAAAGTAAATCAATTCCAAACCATTGTCAATGGAAAAACATTTCCGCCGTGACAAAAACCGGGATCCTTAAAGTGCATTGACTAGCTGCTTGTCGAAAAATTTATTGTATGCTGTGACCATGTACAGAGGCCATACTGCTATTTGATGTCGGATTTCCCGGGAAATGTCGAAGTCCAAAAGCTGGCGTCGCAGCGAAAACAATCACCATTCGACTCTGGAAATGCTTATACTTTTTGTTCGCTAGAAAAGGTCCCATACCAGTACGCAGCCTAGTGTATGTATTATGCAACTAGGAAGTCCAGAAAGTTGGGTTTGTAATCGATTAGATAAGGAAATCCGACAGCCGGTTTTTTCATCGAATATTTCACAAAAATAAGCAGCTGATCTCGGCAGCTTTCAGTTCGTAAAACACAGACTAGTGAAGGCCCTATCTCGTTCGTTGGAACAAAAGGTCGGCGAAATTTAACGAATAAGAACTCGAAACGGCGCTATCGGGCAAAAAGGACCAGAAAATTAAGAATAGCGCCCTGAAATCGTGTTCGCTTTTATTTCGGAGGCTGTACTAGGTGAATTCTAATGTCAATGCTAGCATCACGTTCTCTTCCCATTCACAACTACCGCTACAGAAGACTTGACAACATCCTCCAATAGACTCAGACAGGAGGTTTTCTTAACGACTGCGAAACGCATAAAAACCATGCCAAAAAGTAAAGTCAGATGGGGTTGTACGAGAAAACAACCGTATCCATCAGGACCCGGTTCGATTTCTCGCCCGAACCCGGTATACGTACTGGCCAAGGAGCATCCTCACGATATGCGTAAACATCTCCTGCCGGCTAACCATCCCGCTTGTAAAAATACCGATCGCTCCCGGTCCGCTGCGAATGTTATGCTGCTTTGTGTAGCTGTCCATCACTTCAGCCAGCTCTTGGCCGGCTTTCAAGGGAGCCAGGAACTCATCCGGCAGCCGAATCCTCGCTCCTCCCGCAATGACGGGATCGCCGGATCCATCGGTTAGCGCGCCCCAATTGCACAAAAACAAGCCGTGCCCTGTTTCCACCACTCCGCCTTCGAGGCCGATTCCTATATCGGCTTTCACCAAACGCAGCGCATTTCGGGCTCTGTTCACAGCTCCCAGCACCGTTTCCTCATCCGAGAAAGGCTGCTCCGCCACGCCGGAGGACGCGGAAACCGGGATAACTAGAGTTTCATTGTCGGCTCTTAGCCTATTGTTACCGATGCGCAGACGCCATCCGACCCAAGAGTCTGGCCGTTCCTCCCCTTCGGGAGCTGTGCCGCCTTCCAAACCGGCTATTACACTGCCTAATTCCCAGCCCTGGAACCGGACATCGTCGAGAGCCCTTTCCACCGCTTTAACTTTTGTCTGGTTGGTAGATCCTACAGCGATTTGCATAAGTGCATCACAGTCCAAAAATCGCGTTAATCATCGGCTCCGTCTGTCCTCCAGGGTAAAGCACATACAGCAAAATGTATACCAGAACCCCTGTCGGTGCGGTAACCAACCACATAACGGCTGTCCATCTGCCGATTTTCTTGTGCCTTTTAAAATTTTTCTTATACGCCAACGTCAAAGTGACTAATCCGAACACACCGGCAAGTGTGGCCAACGTAATATGAAAAAAGAGAAACAGGTGATAAGCCAAGCTCAGTGATTCAGGCCCTCCGTATGAGGTGTTGCCGACGAATAAAGTTCTCCCGATATATAGAATGAAGAACAGCAAAGCTAAAATCGAAGAGACTATCATTAATCTTTGGTGAGTCTGTTGGTTCCCTTTGCGAATATGGTACCAGCCGAAGGCCAGCACTGTAGCGCTGGCGACAATCAATAAGGTGCATATCAACGGCAGCAGTTGCATGTAAATCCCGTCCATTCTGCTCGCAGCTTGTGAGGATCGGCTGAATAATCGCCGTTCCGGCTGCTTTAAATAGTTTTTGCCTGATTCAAGCCCGCAGGCCGGTTTTGATCTTCCGTATCGTTTGCATTTAAATAGCCGTCAGGGTACGGATCCTCCGTACGCCTTTCTTTACGATACCATTTAAAGAAAATGTACGCCAGACAAGTTCCGTATACGATCTCCTGAATGATTTTCATGATGACCCCGCCCAGCTGCTGATCGTCGATCATAGGGAAGAATTCAAACGGAGGAGCGGCATTCATGTAATTCGTATACAGCAGTTGATTGGCAAAAATAATTAGAGCACAAGCCGGAGTAAGCAGTATTCCGTTTCCGAAGACATATGCCATTTTCTGCAGCTCCGATAAGGAGTCCGCTTCTTCAATTGGCGCAAATACAGGAAACCACATTTGAAAAGCGCTCAAGAACAGCACCAAATGATAAAGCAAATGCAGCCAGCCGATCTCCATTAGTGTGTTCAGAACTATCGGAAAATGATACACGGAGAACAGAATATTAAAGGTAAAAACGGCGATCAACGGTTTAACTGCAAACCGGGTGACCTTGGAAAAAACGCCCTGGCTCATTATCGGCTTCACCATCCATTCCGGCGTCCCCAAATAAATGAGCGGCGGGACGACGAGATAGAGCAGCGACTGCTGAAGCATATGCATGCTGAAAAAGAAGTGATGGCCGTAATAATCCAACGGGCTTCCTTGACCGATATAGAAAACTACCAATCCGGTTATAAAATAAAGCTTCTTCCCAACCGGCACGGGAGCCGCATCGGCAAACCGCTCCTTCAGCGGCCCTAGACACATAAAATAAAAAAGTGCGATCAAGCCGATCAATACGATGATACCGGGATTCCATAAATCCGCAAAGCTCGCGGTCCCGTGATGCAAAGGATTCACGGAAAAACCTCCCTTCATTTTGAAAAAAGGAGGAGGCTGTATTAACGCTCCGCCTCCCCCGTACATACTACCAAACCCAATATACAGCCGTAACTACTGCTGTCAATGCCACAAAAAATCCGAATGCGAGTCCGATAATCGCATGTAAATGGCCTCTGTCCTTCATGTGCATCCAGAAAATGAGCTGGAAAACAGCCTGCACAAGAGCCAACGTCACAATGAAAATCATGATGAAAGCCGGATCCAATCCACCGTACAATACTACTGCGAAAGCCAGCATTGTCAGCAGAATCGATACGATGTAGGACAGGTAATGATTCCTTGGTCCTTCATGCCGGATTCTATGGCTTGGAGATGTCGGTTGATGATTGTCTGTCATCTTAATGCGCCACCTTCCCCATCAGGTAAACAACCGTGAAGATAAATACCCAAACAACGTCGATAAAGTGCCAGTACAGCGCGGCGACATAATACTTAGGTGCGGTGACCACTGTGAGCCCTTTTCTCAAACCTTGTAAAATCAGAGCTGTAATCCAACATACTCCGAACGCTACGTGGGCTCCGTGGAAGCCGACGAGCGTGTAGAACGAAGTGGCGAATGCAGTGTTTGAGAAGACATGCCCCTCTTTTACATACTGCGAGAATTCAGAAATTTCCAAACCCAGGAAAACCAAGCCCAGTACGATAGTGACGAGTAACCACATTAATAATTGATTGAGCTTATGTTTGTGCATAGCCATTACGGCAAATACACTGGTTAAAGAACTCGTAAGCAAGATGAAAGTCGAGAGTGCAACAGTTCCGGTTTGAAACAAATGGTCGGGCGTCGGCCCGTCTCCGACCGATCTGCGAAGGGCAATATAGGAAGCGAACAAGGTACCGAACAATACGGTCTCGCCACCCAGAAACAGCCAAAAACCGAGAATCTTATTTCTTGCTTCAAGCGTTGCTTTTTCCGGTTCCGGAGGCAGCGTTCCTACTCCGTGATGGGTAACGGTACTCATGCTTTAACCCCCTTTTCTTCCAGCTCATCCTTCTCTATGTGCCAACCGTGGTCGTCATATAGAGAGCGAAGCAGCATACAAACGAGTGTAATTCCGATTCCGACGATAGCTACGATGAAAGTCTTGTACATGAACCCGTAACCGGAAATGAACAATCCGATGGACATTACCAAAGGCAGAATGGACGGAGAAGGCATATGAATCGGTCCGACCGGTTCTGCAGGAGTCATTTCCTTGTTGCCGGCCATCTTCTCGTACCAGAATGCGTCCAGGCTCTTGACAAGCGGAGTCTGCTTGAAGTTGTACTCCGGAGCCGGGGAAGGAATGGACCATTCCAAAGTTCGTCCGTCCCAAGGATCATTGACCGCGTCCTTCGGTTTTCTGGCCGTCGCAAGAATGTTAATAATAAAGATTACAGTACCGATTCCCATAAGGAAAGCGCCGACCGAAGAAACAAAATTGCCTTCGTCCAGCCCTTGGTTAGGCAGGAACGTGTAAACCCTCCGCGGCATGCCGAGCAATCCAAGGAAGTGCTGAGGGAAGAAGGTCAAATGGAAACCGATGAAAAAGAACCAGAAATGGAATTTGCCTAAAGATTCGTTTAACATACGGCCGAACATTTTGGGCCACCAATAGTACAGGCCGGAGAATACCGATAGAATCAGGCCGCCGACGATGACATAGTGGAAGTGCGCGACTACGAAATAAGTATCATGGTACTGGTAATCCGCAGGAGGTACGGAAAGCATAACCCCGGTGGTTCCGCCCATTACGAAGGTGGGAATGAAGGCGACAGCCCACAGGTTGGCGGTAGTGAAACGGATATGTCCGCCCCACAGAGTGAAAAGCCAGTTGAAAATCTTTACCCCCGTAGGTACGGCAATCGCCATCGTCGCCACTGAGAAAATCGCATTGGCTACAGGCCCCAGCCCGTCGGTAAACATATGGTGAACCCATACCATGAAGCCCAGGAATCCGATCAAGACGGTAGCGAAAACCATTGAGCTGTAACCGAACAATCTTTTGCTGGAGAAGGTACTTACCACTTCAGAGATAATTCCGAAAGCGGGCAGAATCAGAATGTAAACTTCAGGGTGCCCAAAGATCCAGAACACGTGCTGCCACAGCACCGGATTACCGCCGCGGTTCGGGTCGAAGAAGGCGCCGTCAAAAATACGGTCGAACATAAGCTGAACCAGACCTACTGTAATGACAGGGAAAGCGAACAGGATAAGCGCCGACGTAACGAACGCAGTCCAAGTGAACAGCGGCATGCGCATGAAAGTCATGCCTGGAGCGCGCATGTTGATGATGGTGACGAGGAAATTAATGCCCCCGATTAGTGTTCCAATACCGGCAATCTGTAAACCTAGAACATAAAAATTGGTTCCGACGTGATCTTTTAACGTGGAAAGCGGAGCATAACCGGTCCATCCGGCATCCGGTACTGCGCCTAGGAACCAGCTTGTGTTCAAGAGCAGTCCGCCGAAAAAGAACAGCCAGAAGCCGAGAGCGTTAACGAACGGATAAGCAACGTCCCTTGCCCCGATCTGCAAAGGCACAATCGCATTCATAAAGGCGAACAGGAGCGGCATCGCGGCCAGGAAGATCATTGTCGTTCCGTGCATCGTCGTCAATTCGTTAAATGTATTGCCGATAAAAATGTGCTGGTTTGGATATAACAGCTGAATCCGAATGAGAATCGCTTCCAGTCCACCGATCAGGAAGAAGATTCCTCCGCCCAGAAGATACAGGATACCGACCTTCTTGTGGTCAACCGTTGTAAGCCAATCCATTAAGCCGCTGTATCGTTTGACTTCGTGTGAGTGAGCCAACTTTTTTACCTCCCAAGAGCTTCCGCAGGAAGCTAGCATCGTAAGCATTAACTGAGCTTCCACAGGAAGCCAGCATCGTAAAATCAACTGAGTTTCCAGCAAGAAACCGGCATCGTAAGCGTTATTTTAAAGTGTTTAAGTATTTGACAAGATCGTTGATCTGGCTGTCGTTCAGTCCAAGCTGAGGCATCGAGTTGCCCGGCTTGACCGCTTGAGGATCTTTGATCCAGGTCTTAATGCTTTCATCGTTGTTGCCGTTCTTGCGGTCAAGCACACCTGCGACCATCTCTCTGTGAGCGAAACCGTTCAGGTTAGGACCGAGGCCTGCTCCATCGGGTGTTACAGCGTGGCACTGCAGGCATTTGTTCTTGAACAGCTCTTCGCCTGCTTTGGCGTCGGCGGCCACCGTTTTAGGCGCTTTCATATCGGAGGTCCACTTCTGGAAATCCGCATCGGACAGAGTTTTCACTTTAAAGTCCATCAAGGCGTGTGACGCTCCGCAAAGCTCGGCGCATTTGCCTCTGAACACTTTATCGATCTGGTCAGGGTCTGCGCTTAAGTATAATTTATTAATTCTTCCCGGGGTAGTATCGACCTTTCCCGCTAAGGAAGGAACCCAGAAGGAATGTACGATGTCAGCGGAGGTCAATTCGAAGGCAATCTTCTTCCCTGCCGGAATGACCAAATCCTGAGCGGTCTTGATTCCGTAATCCGGATAATCGAATTCCCACCAGAACTGATGAGCCGTAACCTTGACTTTAACCGCATCCTTTTCGCTCTTGTAATCTTTGGCGAGATGGAACGTTGTAGTTACGGTCGGCACAGCAAGCACCAAGAGAAGAAGGATTGGGATGACAGTCCAGATAAGTTCCAGAACGTGGCTGCCTTCCACCTGTTTGGGTATGCCCTGCTGACCCTTCCGCTTGCGGAAACGAACCAGGACGTAGAGGTAGATGGAGATAACTACAATAAATACCACGATCATGATGCCCAAACTGAGCATCATCAAATTGAACTGCTCTCTTGCCACATCGCCTCTAGGCTGCAAAGCGGACAGGGTATCGATTCCACACCCTGTTAACAGGAACGTCATCACCGCGAACAGCGGGATTAGACGCCATAAAGATTGCCAACGACTCATTGCTTATCAACCCCACTTTTTTTCGAGAGTTAAGAGAAAAAATAAGTTTCAAAAGAAACTTATGGCTTCCGCTCACAAGAAAAGCTCCCAAAGAATTCAACAAATCGACACAACCTTCGACGTTGAATCACGGTAAGCATCCCAATGAAAACTTTATTAATAGCATGGATCGCACTGCCTTGTTAACCGAACCTCAATTACGTTATTAACTATAAATTGGGTATTCTTTTTTGTCAATAAATCTGGCAGAGTTCACAAATTGTTCTAAAAGCTGTTAATATATTGCCTTTTTTAGGCTTAATCTGGCCATGCGGCGTGTAATTCTATGTAGAAAGCTGCCGTAAAATTGTTCCTCCGGAATTTATTCTTAACCAAATTGTATAAACATAAATATCCAGCATAAGACGCGATGCTCTCCAGCGCATGCTTCTTCAGGTGACACAGGATGACCAGATCATCTGCATAGCGCACCAGTGTCCCTAAATCGCGTCTTTCCATCTCCCTTTGGGATATCTTTTCTGCGAACCGGTTTTGGAGGGCACTTTCCGGCTTTCAGTGTATCGATGGTTTCATTAATCAGGCGATCTTCCCCGTATGTTTGCGTAATCCAGTCTATTGTGATCTGGTCGATGCCGGCACTGCCGCCATTGGTCTTGACTTGCTGCCAGGCCTTCGATTCTCCGGGCGACGATGCGACACTGCACGGTAAGTGCTCAGACCGTTAAAGCAGGGGAATATCCGCTGAAGTTGAATTGATCCAACACAACTATAACGCTAAGGTGATCTTCTGGATTGGAATAGTGGGGATTTACGAAGACAACATCTCCCAGCGGATGAATGTATCTACCCACACTTATCCACAGCCACCGAAAATCATAATTTCCTATACAATAAAAAAAACCCCGGCTATTTGCCGCGGAGATTGGCTGGCGCGTAGGGCGCACTGACGGTTAACGCTTTAAAGTTTTCGGTGCGCTTTACGATTTTGCCGGTTTTGATCAGATAGGTGTCCCCGATTTTCCAGGTATGGCTTTGCGGGTCCTTCCTGCGGATATAAACATAGTCATATTTATCGGAAGAATAAATTTTAAATCCTCGCGTCCGGCAGTCCCTGAGGAACCTCACATCTTCGCCCAGCGAAATATTGGAAAACCGCACCCGCCGAAACAGCTTCTTTTTGAATAGAATGGTTCCGCCCGCCACGTGCCCGACGAACCTGTTCTGATTTCCCGGGAAGCGCAGCACGAGAAGCTTTTTGGATTGAAGATAAGTAAAAATTGTCCGTTTGCCGACCACATCCGCATTCTTGCGCTTCATCGCCCGAATGGCCCGGTTTAGATAGTTGGGGGCGTAGTAATCATCATGGTCGAATTTGGCTACAAGGGAGTAATTTGCTTTTGACACTCCGAAGTTGAGACATTTGCCAAGCGAGACACGGCCCGGTATCCGATACACTTTTACATTTTGCAGCCGTTGCGCTTTTTTGAGGTAGGGTGCCATCGGGATGCTGTCCTTGTTAATGACGACAATGAGCTCTTTGCGGACTCCCTTTTGGCGGGTATAGTTCGTGAACAGGTTGCCGATAAAGGCAAGGTCGTTGGTGCAAGCAATAATGGAGACGCCTCTGCCGTTTTTACGGTCTTTCGTTGTATCCACTCCGGTCCTCCTTCCGCTGCTTGTGTTATCTTTCCTTTATATGTTTAACTTCGCAAGAGAGGCACGGCTGTGACACGTTGCGAGTATAAATTGGCTTTTTTTGCCGCAGAATGGTTTAATACATTCATACCGCACGAGCAGAGGAGTACAATTATGGAGCAATCCTTTATCAATCTTGGTGTCAGAAAAGAAATCGCGGACGCGCTCAGGGAATCCGGGATACACGAGCCGACGCCGGTCCAGCTGCAGGCCATCCCCGTGGTCATCGCTAACAGGGACGTTATAGCGCAGGCGCAGACCGGAACGGGCAAGACTCTGGCCTTCGGCCTTCCGATACTGGAAATTGTCAATCCGCAAAAGGATGAAGTGCAGGCGCTCATTCTCACTCCCACGAGGGAGCTGGCGATCCAGATTACAGCCGAGCTGAAAAAATGGGCGCAGGTCGCGGGAGCGAACATTCTCGCGGCGTACGGCGGACAGGATGTCGAGAGGCAGCTAAAAAAGCTTCAGGGCAGCATCCATATCGTGGTGGCCACTCCGGGCAGGCTGCTGGACCATCTTCGCAGAGGCGCCGTCAATTTCGGAAAGCTGGCCGTGCTTGTGCTGGACGAGGCGGACCAAATGCTGCAAATGGGCTTCCTGAATGAAGTGGAAGAGATTATAGCGCAGACGCCGGGCAGGCGGCAGACGCTTTTGTTCTCGGCCACGATGCCTTCGGGGATCAAAAATCTGGCTAAACGCTATATGCGCGAGCCGGTGACGATTCAAATCCATACCAAACAGGTGACGGTGGACAAAATCGAGCAGTGGCTTGTGGAGGCGTCCGACCGGAACAAACAGGACGCGCTCGTAAGTATGATCGAGGAGCAAAACCCCTTCCTCGCGATGGTGTTCTGCCGGACGAAGCGGAGAGCGACGACGCTGAACGAAGCGCTGCTCGAGAGGGGCATCGCCTCCGACGAGCTGCACGGGGACCTGTCGCAGGCCAAGCGCGAGCAGGTCATGAAGCGGTTCCGCGAAGCGAAGATCCAGGTGCTTGTAGCAACCGATATCGCCGCGAGAGGGTTGGATGTGGAAGGCGTCTCCCATGTCTACAATTATGACATCCCCCACGACGCCGAGAGCTACATCCACCGGATTGGCCGCACGGGACGGGCCGGCCAGACGGGCGTTGCGGTCACGTTCGCCTCGCCGCGCGACCGGGAATTTGTGCAGCTCATCGAACGCGGCATTTCGATGAAGCTGCGCAAGCGCAGCTTCGGCCGCCGCGGCGGCGATGAGCCCGTCGACGCCTTCGCCGCGCAAGGCGAGCGCGCGGAGCGCGGAGCCCGGCACGGCGAAGGCCGCGGCGCGAGCCAGCGCAGCGCGGCCGGGCGCCGCAGCGCCGGCGCAAGCGGCGGTCCGCGGGGCGCAGCCGGCGAGCGCGCAGCCGCCGGCCGCCGCGGCCAGCGCGGCGAGCGCAGCGGGCGCGGGCCCGGCACGGCCGGCGGCCCGGCGCGGGGCGGCGGCGCAGGCGCACGCGGCGGAGGCCGCAGCACGGGCCGCGGCAGGTGAGCCAGTCCCGACTCTGTACCTGGGAGTCGGGATTTTCTGCTTCATGGGCCAATATGATATGATGGTTTAAGTAAAACACTTAACGGCGTCCTTTAGATCTTTGCGGCAGAAATAAAGGATTTATACTTTCTTGACTTATAAAAAAACCTCTGTCGAGGCTATAAACGATGAGAGACGGCGACTTAAAGGTAGGTTTTCTTGGTAAACAAAGTCTCATTCGCTTTAACAAACTTGACTTTCTTTATCGTCGCCAAAATTAACCATCCACAAAGGAGGCCGACCATGAAGCTTATTTCCATCGAACCTACTCCCAGTCCGAACACAATGAAATTAAACATGGACGAAGCTCTTCCATCCCATATCCGCTCCACCTGGACCCAGGCCAACAAAAATCAGGCCCCCGGCTACATCCGGGCTTTGCTGGATATCGAGGGGGTGTCCGGCGTTTATCAGGCCGCGGATTTCATCGCCCTTGACCGTGTGTCCAAAGGGGATTGGCAAAGCATCCTGGCGGCGGCCGGCGAAGTGTTCGGTTCAGCAGCCGCTTTGCAGCAGGACACAAGCCAGCCCGAAGAGGCCGCCCCGGCCGCCTGGGGCGAGGTCAAAGTGCTGCTGCAGATGTTCCGCGGCATTCCGATGCAGGTCAGGGTGAGTTCCGGCACCGAGGATACGCGGGGGGCCATGCCGGACAGGTTCACACAGGCCGTGATGAAAGCGACCGCTCACGCCCCTTCCCTCATTAAAGAAAGAAAGCTGGAGGAGCTCGGCGTCCGCTACGGAGAGCTCAAAGAAGTTCTTGACACGGTCATAACGGAGTTGGATGCCGAATATGACGAACAAAAGCTGGAAGATCTTGTGAAGCATGCCATAGAGTCGTCGGAAGGAGTGGTGGAGGCAAGTCCGGAGACGCAGTTGTCGGACGCGGAAATTCAGCAGCGGCTGCAAAACCCGGACTGGAAGATCCGCTACGCAGCCATGCAGAAAATCCAGCCTTCGCTCGAGACGCTTCCTGTACTGGAACGTCTCCTGGAAGACGACAAATCCTCCATTCGCCGTTTGGCTGCAGTCTATCTCGGAGATATCAAAGAACCCGAGGCGCTGCCCGCCCTTTTCCGCGCCCTGCAGGATCCTTCCGTCGCTGTGCGCCGGACTGCCGGCGATACCCTGTCCGACCTGGGCGATCCCGCTGCGATACCCGCAATGATAGAGGCGCTGAAGGACCAGAACAAGCTGGTCCGGTGGCGCGCCGCCCGCTTTCTCTATGAGGCCGGAGACGATTCCGCCATTCCTGCCCTGAAAGCGGCGGAGCACGATCCCGAATTCGAGGTCCGCATGCAGATCAGGATGGCGCTTGAGAGGATCGAAGGCGGCCATGCCGCCGAGGGCTCCGTATGGCAGCAGATGACGCGCCGCAACGGATAGCTCCAACAATAGCTTTCCCGGATCTTGCAGCAACGGATTTATTTTCCGCTAAAACGATATTTCCCCCGATATTGCTAAGAACAACGGAACGGTCAGGACGGGGGGCGCCGAGCCATCTTTAGAGGAGCACCGGGGTCGCCGCCAAAATCATAGTTTCCTAAACAACAAAAACGAGGCCATCTCTTGCGCAGACCAAACCTGCTTTTGAGACAGCCTCTTTTTTTACTGAATGGAGTCGTTAGCCGCGGTAGACTTGATTTTCGTCCGTATATGCACCATGCCCGCGATAGCGAAAAGAAAAATAATGCTGTGGTCAAGCATTGAAAATTCACCGTCATTTATCCACAACAGAACCGTCATCAGCGCGATCCAAATATTGACGTAGACGTACTCCAAGAGGATGATCATCGCTTCAGCCCTTCCCCCATGCACATTGCTGGCTCCCCTGATTATATGTTTGCTTCCTGGTACAATATGCTGCGATTCGACAAAAGGGTCCGCACAGACAGCCAATTTCCATTATGGGTTCGCCCTCATTCAGCCTTAATCTCTTCCTTCACACACGCTTTTATTGATAAAATTTCACTTTATATACTTCCTTCTGCACCATTTCCATTTGGCGCTGCTCTTCCTCCGGAGTCCAGCCCAGGACTATGCCCATGAACTCGACCACTTCCCCCTTGACTCTCTCCGTCCGTTCGACATCGAACAGCATGAGAGCGCTTCGCCTCACCAAAAAATCCACCGCGTTGACGGTCATCTCGTGGTCTATATTGTAAAGAAGCTCGGCGTACAGCAGACGCTCTTCATCCGTTTTGCCCCCTTGAGGCAGCTCGCGGTACATCGAATAAATAAATACCGCATTGGCTCCATAGATTGCCTGCAAATATTGTACCGATTTCCGCGAGAAGCCGAACCCAAGCCCCTGCTGAATCAACTGCTCTTTAAGCTCCTCATATGTCGGATAACCTGTATGGTCTCCACCACTGATTGTGATCCGGTCCGTGGCGCAACCGGGAAACTTGCGGCCGGTTTCGTCCGAAAGCTGCCCGGCCACCAGGTCGACCACCTTTTCGGCCATTTTGCGGAACCCGGTGAGCTTGCCCCCCGCAATTGTGATCATACCTGACTGGGATACGAATATTTCATCCTTGCGCGAAACTTCCGAAGGGCCTTTGCCCTCCTCGTAAATCAGCGGACGAAGCCCCGCCCAATTGGATTCCACGTCCTCAGCCGTCAAGTTGACGGAAGGAAGCACGCTATTTACGGCGTTAAGCAAATAATCCCGGTCCTGGCTTGTCGTGCGGGGCTCGGCGATATCGCCTTCATACACCGTGTCCGTCGTCCCGACATACGTCTTGTCCCCACGCGGAATAATGAAAATCATGCGTCCGTCCGGTGTGTCGCAATAGATCGATTGGTTCACCGGCAGCTTCTTGCGGTTAAACACCAGATGGACTCCTTTGGTGAGCAGCAGCTTTTTCCCTTTAAGCGATTTATCGGCTTTCCGCAGCTCGTCCACCCAAGGCCCGGCCGCATTGACGATTTTGTGCGCATATATCTCGTACTGTTCCCCGCTCACCCTGTCCAACACTATGACGCCCGTCATGACCCCCGCTTCATAGATAAAATCCACTACTTTAGCGTAATTCACAAGCCTCGCGCCTTGGGCGTGGGCGGTTTTCAACACGTCCAGCGTCAAGCGCGCGTCATCCGTCATATATTCATAGTAGTAACCGGAACCGACCAGGTTGTCTTTGCGCAGCAGCGGCTCCATCTGTTCGGTCTTTTCCTTGCGGAACATGACGCGGCGCTCTTTGGGCATCACACCGGCCAATCTGTCGTAGATGGTCAAGCCGATCGAGGCCGTAAAATAGCCCATGCTGCCCTTCTTGTAAATCGGCAGCAGCATCGGCGCGGGAGTGACCAGGTGAGGCGCGTTGCGGTGCAACAACGCTCTCTCCCTGCCCACTTCCTTGACCAGCTTCACTTCCGCCTGTTTCAGATAGCGAAGCCCTCCGTGCACCAGCTTGGTGGAGCGGCTACTTGTCCCCGAGGCGAAGTCGTTCATCTCCACCAGCCCTATATTCAACCCCCGTGCGCTTGCGTCGAGGGCGATTCCCGCTCCGGTGATTCCTCCGCCGATCACAAGAACATCTAGAGGATTAGACGCCATTTGCTGCAAAAAGTCTTTTCTGTTGCTGACCGAAAATAAAAGATTGCTCATACGTTCCTCCCAAGGGCCGCCCGCCGCTTAATGGACCAGTCCTTCTATTTATGAAATTACACACAATATGTTACCATGGAATTCATGAGTACTGTTTAGAAATAAATAACAACTTCACCCTAGCAGCAAAATAGAACGAGGTGCATATTCCGAATGATTCGTACGATGGCCGTTACTGCCGATGGCGAACTGATAAAAGATCCTCCTATGGAAACACTGCTTGATACGGGCATCGAATGGTACTGGGTCGATTTTGTCGATCCGCACCCGGAGGAATCGGCCTTGCTGGATAGTTTTTTCCATTTTCACCCGATGGCGATTGAAGATTGCCTGCACCAGCTGCAGAGGCCCAAGATGGACCACTATAACGATGTTCATTTTATCGTGCTTCATGCTTTAAATCAAACCTCTTTGGAGGTGGATGAAGTCAATATGTTTATCGGGTCTAACTTTCTGGTTACTTATCACCACGAATCCCACCCGGAAATCGACGATGCTTGGCTGAAGGTTTCTTCCGACGTGAAGTTTTGGGCAAAAGGCCGCCTGCACGCCGCTTATCTTGCGATAGATAAACTCGTAGATCCCTATTTTCCCGCTGTCGGCCGGGTAGAAGAAGCTGTGATCGAGATCGAAAACCGGAATGCCACGAAAAATGTGGAGCGCTTGATGCAAAAAGTATACGGAATCCGTGCCAAACTACTGCGCCTGCGGCGGACGATCGCCCCGATGAGGGATCTGCTTTACCGCATTATCAATTCGCAGAGAATCGAAGGCATAGAGCGGGAGCTCGTCTATTTCACCGACATTTACCACCATTTGCTGAAGCTTATGGAGATGGTTGAATCCGCACGGGAAATGACCTCGGATATACGCGACAGCTACCTGTCCTTAAATTCCTACCGGATGAACGGCATCATGAAGACTCTCACGGTCATTACCACCATCTTTATGCCGTTAACCTTTATCGCCGGCGTGTATGGCATGAATTTCAAAAATATACCGGAGCTGAATTGGCATTACGGTTATTTTGCCGCGCTGGGCTTGATGTTTGCGGTTGGGGGAGGACTTTATTTATGGTTCAGAAAAAAAGGCTGGTTCGACTAGCACCGTCGGTCGGCCAATTGCAATTCGAGAGGAGCTAACGAAATGTTTATTGAATTTTACCAGGATACCGTGTGTCCATGGTGCCGCATCGGCAAAGCCAACCTGGACCAGGCACTGGCCCGATGGGACGGGGAGCGGGTGTCCGTCCGGTTTAAAGCGTTCCTGCTCGACCCTTCCCTGCCGCCTGAAGGTACGGATTTTCGGCCTTTAATGGCCGGTAAAATGGCCGGCCCGGCCCGGGTCGATCAGATATTCGGCCGCGTAACGGAGGCGGGATTGGTTGCCGGAGTCCATTTTGACTTCAGCAATGTGACCTTGATGCCCAACAGCTTTCTGTCGCACCAGCTGATCATGCTGGCGCCTCCTCAGCTCGCTTCGAAAACCTTTGACGCCATCACTAAGGCTTATTTTGAGGAAAATGTAAACATTGGCGATGTGGACGAACTGGTGAAAATTGCGGAGCGGACAGGAATCACGGATATTGACGTGAGACAGCTGTTAACGGAAGGCGCAGCCGCCGGCCGCGTGCTGGAAGACCTGGAGTCGGCCAGGGAGCTGGGGATCCAAGGGGTGCCGTTCATCCTCATCAACGGAAGGCACGCTTTATACGGAGCGCAGCCCGTGGAGGCATTGCTGCGGGCTTTGACGGAAGCCGCAGCCAACATCGAAGAGGAATAAGAAAAGTCGCGGGCGCAAGGGCGGCGTCGTCTAAGCACCGGGCACCTGCGTCTAAGCAGGTGAGTACGCTGCCATCCGCATAAATCTTCTGGTTACAATACATACTAACAAAAACGATAGCGGGATATCTTTACCAGGAGGCCGCCAGGTTAGAATGCAGCCTGCTGGACGAACCAGCAGATTGTGGAGGGGTTTTGGCGGGGGTGTCAACAGCCCCACAACCGCCCGGGGACTTTCCCTGCTCTGCAAATTCACGTCTACTTCCGGCCGTAATCCGCCTTGATCTCCCCCCACCTGGGGGTATCCCACTTGAGGATGCGGTTCGGGTAGCTGTTGCTCTGCAGCCACAGCATCGCCCTGTCCACTAGGGCCCAGATTTCCTTGGTGCTCTCGTCCCGCACCAGGCTGCTGGCCACTTGCTTCTTGCGCACCCAAGAGATGGCGGTCCTCGAGTCGCTGTAAATCGTTTTGCTGCTGCCCAGCTTTTTCAAATAGGCCAGACCGTGCACAATCGCCAGAAACTCCCCCAGGTTGTTCGTCCCTTTCGGAATCGGATCCTTCGAGAACAAAACATCCCCCGTCCGCGTATCCACGCCTTTATATTCAACGATTCCTGGGTTGCCGCTGCAGCCCACATCAACTGAAATGCTGTCGTAATCGATCTCATCCGAGCCGGCACCTTGACCTGCAGCCGCTCTTTCGACCAAACTGGACTTCGCGCTCCCCGCGGCTTCCTTGAAAACGAGCGATTTTTTCCATCCCGCTTCATAGGCTTTGCTCGCCTCCGCTGCGGATTCGTAGGATTTGAACTTTGCCTGCGGGAACCCGTTGGTCTGCTCCTGGCATTCCGCCCATGTGGTATAGATCCCCGGGGCTTTCCCTACCCACACAACATAAAATTTGGACTTCGCCATAACGCCCACTTCTTTCTTAGAAAATTCATCTTGTTCTATACTAAACGTTTGCTGTGTAATTTTCCAACTCGAAAAACGGCGATGTCCTCTTTCTGCCAAAATTGTGAGATAATAAAACGCATCATTATTAAGGGGGGCAGCGAAAATGGAGCAAATTCTGCAGGAGGCAAAAAAAGTGGCGGTCGAAGCGGCGGAGGCGGCAGGCAGAACGGCCAGGGCCTTTTTTGACCAGGAAAAACAGGTGTTCGATAAAGGGGCCGACGGCGATCTGGTCACTCATGTCGACCATCTGATGGAAGACGATATTCTGCGCAGAATCGCGGCCTCCTTCCCGGACCATCAGATCCGCAGTGAGGAGACCGGTTGGTCCGGTGTCGAGGGAGACTGGCTGTGGCTGGTCGATCCGCTGGACGGAACTAACAATTATGCGGTGGGACTGCCTGTATACGGGGTGGCGATTACGCTGCTTTACCGCAAAAATCCGGTGCTTGGCGTAATCCATGATTCGCATTTGGAGCAGACTTATGTCGCTGTACAAGGCGAAGGAGCCGTGTGCGGCGGACAGCCTATTGCCGTCAAACCGGCGCGCAATCCACACCGGCTGACGATCGGCTGGATCCAGGGGCACCACGTTCAAAAGCGCGACAGCGCGATGCGGCTTAAGCAGTCCCTGGATCTTCACTGCAAAAGAGTGCTGCGCCTCTGGGCCCCTTCTCTGCTTTGGTGCATGGCAGCCCGCGGAGACCTCGACGGTATCGTCCTGTACGATTCGGAAGGCGACGACCTCTACTCGGGCATTCTTATGGTGAAGGAGGCCGGCGGCATCGTCGTCGATTACGAAGGGCAGGATTTCGAAGGGATGCACCCGGAGCCTTATCTCGTCGCCTGCCATCCGCAGCATAAAGAGGAGCTTCTGAGAATGGTCAGGGGCGGATTGAGCGGAGAGCTGTGAAGATCGTAACGCCTACTCCCAACCCATTCTCTTGCGCAGAGAGGTGATATGGGCGAGATGGTGATGCCCGTGCCATGAATACATACCGACATTGTAGCCGAGCACGGGATAGGCATTGTTTTGCGGATGGTAAAAGGTACGGTTATAATCGTCGGCGGTGAGGGATCTCAGCAGGACGACCCAGCGCCGGTGAAGCGAATCCAGAAGGGCAAGCGAGGGGACGATGTCGTAGTCCGCGGAATCGGCCAGCTCTGCCCAGCGGTCTTCGTAGTATGGCTTGATCGCAGGCGTATCTTCGGTCAGCGCCAGTTTAAAGCGGATGAACGCATTCATATGGCTGTCTGCCAGATGGTGAACAACTTGGCGGACAGTCCAGCCTTCGGGGCGGTACGGGGTATCGAGCTGCTCCTTGGACAATCCCTCCACTGCATGGCGCAGCTTCTCCGGCATCGCCTCGATATCTTCAATCCACATGTGAATCTGGCCCATCGTAATTTCTCCTTCATAGCTGAACCTTCCGATTGGATATTGATAGCTTTCCATTGCCTTCGCCTCCCTTTTGAGTCTATTGTAATGAACTTTCCAAAGGATGTATATGTTTATTCCTTCAAATGAGGGCCCTTAATGCCGCTGCCCAGCTTGTCGAGCGCCCTTTCAATGCGGCTCTTCCTCGTTTCTTCCCGCTTCGCGCCGGTGATCCAGCTTACATACTCTTTACGGTGCGAATACGCCAAGCCGTCGAAGAAAGCTTTCACCTCCGGACGGCCGTCCAAAGCCGTTTGAAAATCGGCCGGAACCTCCACTGCGCGGGTGGGATCCACTTTCACCTTCTGGTTCGTTCTGAGCCGCTCCTGCCTGGTCCCGGCTGTCTTTACCAGATCCTTCTCCCGGAATCTCATCGCGGACCAGGTGTCGTCTATCGATACGAGCGATATTCCCTCGAACCCCTTGTCCGAAATAACCTGCCATCCTGAGTCGCGGTTAAGGTCGGTTTTGATTTTAGAGCTTTTCTTCGGGTAGGAAATCCATAGAAGCGAATTATACTTGACCGCGTCGACCGCATTGGGCCCCAGCCTTTCCAGCTCGGCGACGCCCGTCACAAACAGGTGGACGAAATCGTATTTGCCGTCAGGCTCATGGTCCAGCTCCGTACCATCGGGCAGAGGGCTGATTTGTTCCATATATCCTTCAGGCGGGTTCATAATCAGTATGCGCTGACCGCTCTGCATTCTCATCTTTTTCATCAGTTCTGCGCTCATTGTCCCGCTTCTCCTTTTATAAAAAAATCATCGAAGACAGTATACCATACCAGCTAAATGGAGTGGCAAACAGTATGAACTCCGTTCTATCGCAAACCATTTCGTTCGTTATAGTGAACATTTAGACCTATGAATTGTCAAATATTGTGCTGTTTCTCATCAAATTTTAATAAATTTAATGACGTTGGAACCATTCTCAGCCTACACATGTAACTTTATAATGAGCATGTATCCGTCGGCCGGCACAACAAAATAAATAAAAGAGAAAAGGAGAAACCAATTGAAAAAAATCAAAAAATTGCTGCCTTCTTTATCTGTAAAAATAGCCGTCATGAGCATCATAACAGCGCAAGCTGCAGGATTCCTGCCCTCTGCCGCACCGGTGTCCAAAGCGTTTGCCGCCGAACCGGCAAAAACTGCGCCGCCTAAGGCTGCATCCGCCCAAGCCGCAAAATCAGGCACTTCGCTGTCCAAAGCGACCTGGATTTGGTATACGGCTCCCGCCTTTGACAACATAGACCAATCTTTGAGCCGCTTGAAGTCGAACGGAGTGACCTTGGTTTTTCTGCAAATGGATGTGGATATTCCCAACGCCCGGTATGCGTCATTTATCAGGAAAGCCGGCTCTTTAGGCATCGAAGTGCACGCGCTGGCCGGTGAACCGAACTGGATTCTGCCGGAGAAGCAGATCAAGATGTACAAGTTCATCAACTGGGTAAAAAACTATAATCTTAGTGTCAAGCCGGAGGAACGTTTCAAGGGAATCCATCTGGACGTTGAGCCTTTTACAACTAAGGAATGGACGCAGGATGAGGATAAAATGCTTGGCTACTGGAGAGATACGATCACCGGCTTCGTACAGGAAACCAAGATGGAGACGGGCCTGCCGACCGGAGCTGACATCCCTTTTTGGCTGAATAAATTCAATGTTCCGGATGGTCATGGAGGACGAACGACTCTATCCCAATTTATAATAAGCCATATGGACACGACTACCCTAATGGCCTACCGCACTAATACGCAGGAGATTACCGATGTGGCCCTGGCCGAAATGAACGAAGCGGAAAGGTTAGGCAAACCGCTCCTTCTTTCGGTAGAAACTTTGCAGAATCCCGACAGCTTCATCACCTTTCACGGTAAAGGCAAAAAAAACATGAACAAAGTCATGGAGGAAGTCGATAATAAGCTCAGGAACCGCAACACGTACAAAGGCTATGCCGTGCATGATTTCAGCGGGTGGGGCGAAATGGAAGACGATTAATCTTACACGAAATTGCAGGGTCAATGAGGCTTTCCCCGAAGTGCTGTGTCCGCTCGGGGAAAGCCCCTTGTTCTTATTGTTAATCCTGTGAATTGTCAAATATCACTCAAACGGAATGTGAAAATGCAGCATCAAAAAAACGATAATTGCAATGGAAAGACAATATGCCCTTAAAGGCTTTAAATAATGGAGCCGAAGCATGGGAAACATCATCATGTCAAAGAGCACAGAGTACCAAAATTTCCATCCATGGCCATATGAAATCCTCGCGAAATATTGTAACAGCCATTCGACGACAGCATAAATACTGACCCAAATGAGGTAATACAGCGCTTTTTTAACCCAGCCTCCGCTTGGATACCGCGACAAAAAGATGAGGACGGTGAGCGGCATAACCACAACTGCGTAGACGATAACCGTAAGCTGCTGTTTATAAAAAATATCAGGCGTAAATATCCACAGCATATGGTCCTTTGTCAAATATTCGTAGAGCAGGCCGCCGGCGGTGATATATAACATCGTAGCATGATATTGTGACCAGTTTCTCCAATCTGACCAACGCCAAGCAGCATAGATCGTAAATAATGCGATAGCAGCATGCATGTCTCTACCTGCCTTAATGGAAATGTTCAATTATTATTCCCAAATTTACGAAAAGTAACCTGCACAGTCTGTCCCCCTATGAACACCTGTCCGTTATAGAATTGGAGAAACCAGCCGCGCCATCGACTCCACACCCCTCAGCAGCACCGGCCGCTTGTTATAATCCACGTAGGTGTAAAGGCTGGAAGAACGCACGTCCTTCACAAACGCCGCCTCAAGCTGCGACGCCACACCTGCATCATAAACAAACGCGTTGATTTCAAAATTTAGCCTGAAGCTGCGGGGATCCATATTCGCCGTGCCGACGGAGGCGGCTTGCCCGTCCACCACAATCGTTTTGGCGTGAAGGAAGCCGTCGTTGTACAAGTAGCACTTCACCCCTGCGCGAAGCAGCTCGCCCAAATATGCATAAGATGCCCACTGCACTATGAAATGGTTTCCTTTTCGCGGGATCATCACTTTCACCTCCACACCGGACAGGGCAGCGATTTTCAATGCGTTGATCAGGCTATCGTCGGGCAGAAAATAAGGAGATTGCAGAAGGATGCTTTCCCTGGCCTCGAAGAAGATTTTGATGAAGCTGTCCTTGATATGCTGCTCTTCGACATCCGGTCCGCTGGAGACGATCTGCACCGCCGCGCGGCCCTCCGCCTCCACCTTCGGATAAAACGCCGGATCGGAGGAAATATTCTGCCGCGAGCAAACCTTCCAATCCTGCAGAAATTGAGCCTGGAGGCTGTACACCGCATTGCCGCTGATCATCAGGTGAGTGTCGCGCCAATTGCCGATCTTCGGGCTCAGTCCGACATACTCTTCGCCCACGTTAAATCCGCCGATAAACCCGATTTTGCCGTCGATCACCGCTATTTTCCGATGGTTGCGGAAGTTGACCTTCAGGTTGAGAAAATGGATTCTGGACGGAAAGTACGGGCTTACTTCTCCCCCGGCCTGTCTAAGCTCGTTAAACAGCCTGTTGCTGCTGCGCGGCGTACCGACATCGTCATATATCAGCCGGACGCTGACGCCCTGCTCCGCTTTTGCTATGAGCGCCCGGATGATCTCCTGGCCCAAGGCGTCACTGCCCATTTTATAGTACAGCAGGTGGACATGCTCCTTGGCTTCGCGGATGCACTCAACGAGGGCGTCGAATTTCAGCCTTCCTTTGGTGAACACGGTGATTACGTTGTTTCTGGTGAGCGGCGCAGAACTGTATAGCGTGTTCATCTGGACGAGAGCCTGGAATTTACGCACGGACGGGTTTTCTTCGGCCATTGCTGCGGATAGACTGGCTGCCTGTGCCGGCAGCTTCTTGGGCGGCGGCTGCTTGACGATGGAGGTGAAGATGGTTTTGCGCCGCTTGGCCCAATTTTGTCCCATAAAAATGTAAAGAATAAATCCGACGATCGGCAAAAACAGCAGCAGCATCAGCCAGGCCCAGGTAACGCCAACGTCGCGCCTTTCCAGGAATACGATGGCCAGCGCGAACAATAGATTAATAAAGAGAATCCATGTATAAAGGTAATTCCACACTTCCGCAGTGGAGACATGCATGGAACGCCGACCCCCTTCCTTACTCCCCTAATTTTACCTGCTTTATATGCTAAAATACATATGTGAGCGCGCCCGCCTCTCTTCCTTTATTTAACCAACCGATGAAGCCAGGGAACAAAAAAAGCACAGGGCGTCCTGTGCATCATCCAACTATAAAAGTACGGTTAATGGTTAATGATATCAATATCCTTAAGGAACGGAGCATGATGATGAAGCTGACGGTAATGAACTATAACATCCACCACGGCCAAGGGACCGACAGGGTCGTCAGCCTGGAGAGGATCTCCGAAGCCATCGAGTCCGCGGGCGCCGATCTGATCGGCTTAAATGAAGTGGACCGGCACTTCTCCAGAAGGAGCGGATTTAGGGATCAGATTGCCATCCTTGCGGAGAGCCTGGGAATGCACTATGTTTTCAGTCCTGCGATTTCGTTCATGCCGCGCCGCTCCGGGGCGCCGATGTGCCAGTACGGCAACGCGCTGCTTTCCCGGTTCCCGCTCGGCGAAAAACGCAGCAGTCTGCTGCCTAGATACTGGAAAATGGACGAAGCCAGGTCCTTATTGACTGCGGTGCTGCCCCTGGAACCTGGCCCGCTGCATATTTATGTAACGCATTTAAGCATTAACCCTCTTAATCAGCTTAAACAGATGGAGTATTTACGTGATACCCTGCAGAAGGAGGAGTGCCCGGCTCTTCTCGTGGGGGACTTTAACATGCTGCCCGGCACACGTCCATGGAGGATAATGGCCGGAGTTATGCAGGATGTCTGCCACACCGGGACGGAGGGCGCGCCGCAGGGCTGCAAGACTTATCCGGCAGCACGGCCGGGACGGCAGCTGGATTACATCTTTGCCAGCTCCCATTTTCGCGTGCTCTCCTCCCAATCCGTACAGGGGACATTGGCTTCCGACCACCTGCCAATCAAGGCCGTACTGGAGCTGCAGTAAACGGCGGTCTCTTTAATGCTCCCGCCTGTTTATCCGTGATGTTCTCTGTCAAGGCCGCCTGGAGCTGATTGAACGGCGGTAGAGTTGCCGGCTTGAAGTCCATAACAGACCTATTTCACCGCCGGTCCGAATTTCCCCGAGCGGTAATCCTCAAACGCCTGCTTGATTTCCTCTTCCGTGTTCATGACGAACGGGCCGTACGCGACTACCGGTTCACGCAGAGGCTGCCCTGCCACAAGCAAAGCCCGCAGCGGCTGCTCCGCCCGTATCGTGATCTCGCTCTCCGCAGCTCCGCCCGCAGAGCCCAGCCACAGCACCTGCCCCTGCTCTCCGCGCGTTTCCTCCGCCCCGAAAAAACCGCTCCCTTCAAGAACATAAATAAAGCCGTTATAGCTGCCGGGCAGATCCTGCGTTAAGGTGACGCCGGCTTCCATGACGATCTCCGCATAGGTGACCGGCACGTGGTTCAGCGTCTTGGCGGCAGTGCCGGCCGAAGCGCCGGAGAAGACCCGGACCAGAGCGCCCTGCCCGCGGCGTACCGGAGCGTGCGCTGCCCGAATATCCTGGTAGCGCGGCTCCGCCATTTTGTCGGCACGCGGCAGGTTGACCCACAACTGCAGGCTGTGAACGGTTTCTCCCGGAAGCGGATCCTCCGAATGGATAATCCCGCGGCCTGCCGTCATCCACTGCACATCTCCCGGTTCAAGTACCCCGTGCCCTCCATGATTGTCTTCATGCTTCAATCTGCCGTCCAGTATAAAGGTCACCGTCTCAATCCCGCGGTGAGGATGGAAATCGAACGTTCCCTGCTGAAACCAATCCTCCGCCATGAACAGGAACGGATCATGATCCTCCCAAAGACCCGGTTCCAACACTTGCCCGACCCGGATATGAGGCCCTCTGCCGGGCGCGTGCGCCACATTGCGGACACGGCTTATCCCTCGTTTTGCCGTAAAGTCTTCATTCATTGGGTTGCCTCCTTGTTTGTGCTATGTGATCTAACACTTACTTTTAATTATCTACTAATAATTATATATTGTCAACTAAGTTCGAATTTCAGAAAGGGATCCCTAATTGTCAGCCGCTGGGCTTCCGCATCGCTAATGCCGGCATACAGGTCAGCCGTACCGTCCTTGTTCCGCACAAGGCCTCCGCTAAACACCACATCGACCAAATCCGGCCGTTTGGCTTCACCAGGAAGAAATTCCGAGCGCTCGGCGATCAGCTCCATATCGGTGTATTGTCCCGTCTCAGGGTTAAGCGCAAACACCATCGGATAGTAGTGCCGGTCTCGCAGCTCGTCGAAGCAGGCAACATGGCCTAACACGCCGATCCAGCCGTTCGCCAGCCGGTGAAGCTCATTTGCTCCGCCCCAATCCTCTTCGATGAACTGGTCCTCCAGCAGCGGGGCTTCCTCAATCAAGTCCACCGTCAAGTCGGCAAGAGCAGCAGCCCGGGTATAGCCGATTTTCCCTCTTCCGCCTTTGTCGCCCTGCGGCCGGGTAAACACGCCGATGCCTCCACAAGGAAGCTCGACCAGACGCAAGTCTTTCATCCCCTCAGGTCCGCTAAAAAACTGCTGCAGTTCCGAAATCCTGCCGCCTTTATAGAAAACGGTGCGCCAAGCCAATGCGTCTGCCCTCGCAGGATGCGGGTAAATCTGAACGCCTCCCACGATCAATTCGCCTTGAATCCTCGTAAAGAACGGGTCCTGCAGCTGCAGCACAGGCGCGTCTTCCCTTACTGCCCATTGCCCGCCGCGCTGTACGAAAAACATGATTTGCGAATGCTCGCTGTCCCGCGATTCCACCCGTCCGGCGATCACAAGCTCACCTTGGTCTTCGAAAGGCGCTGTTATGTTGTAAACATCTTTTTCACCCATGCCTTGAAAAACAATCTTTTCTTTATAGCTTACAGTGCTTGGTTTAGAGCGGTATTCTTTAAGCAGCGTTTGACAGGTTTTATTATCCGATTGATGTGCCAATGAAAAGCTCCTCCCGGCGACTCAAGCTGCATTGCATACTTGCGGCTGCAGCAAAGGCTTTTATGGGTATTATTGTAACCGGACTCCACTCATTGTTCAACCAGCATCCCGATCGATTGGCCGCCGATCTTGACGTGTTCCATTCCTTGCAGAGAGCTGTATTTTAGGCTCTTCAGCAACACATTTTCAAACAGCACCTGTTCAAAACGGTCCAGCGCTTCCCTTACTTCCCCCTCCGCTTGGAGAATTAACCCGATCCGTTTGTCCAGAGGAAGCTCCAGCCGTTTCCGGTAATCTTGCACCGCCCGCACCACTTCCCGTACCAGCCCCTCCTGCTCCAGTTGTTTGGTCAGCCGGGTGTTTAAAGCCACTGTCATTTGGTAGCCCGAGGCGCACGCATAACCGGGTTTAGCCCGCTTTTCTATAAGCAGATCCTCCGCGGAAACTGTGATCTTCTGTCCGGACTCCATGACAAGACTGCAGTTTCCCTGTTGTGCGATGCTGCCCGCTTCCTCCGGACTGAGGGCACGCAGGGCAGTTTGGATGGCGCCTGCACGTTTGCCGTACTTGGGGCCTGCGATGTTTAGGTTCAGCTTGAGCGAAACGTCAACAAACCGGCTTTCCTTCGTCCCGAAGCGGACCGCCTTGACATTGATCTCCTCTTTTATGATGTCCTCGTACTCCAAAAGATCCGCATCCCGTTCCGGCATGACAAAAAGCTCACTCAGCGGCTGTCTTGTTTTTATTCCTGATTCGTTCCGGACATTGCGTGCAAGCTCGACGATATGGCGCACGGTGTCCATGTCCTGCTCCAGCTTCGGGTCCAACAGCGGCTTTTCCACCTGAGGGTAATTAGTGAGATGCACGCTTTCTCCGCCGCCGACGTTTCCATAGATGTCCTCCGCCACAAACGGCATGAACGGAGCGATCATCTTAGCCAGCGTCAACAGCACGGTTCGCAAAGTTTGGTAGGCACAAAGCTTATCTCCGGTCAACCCGGCCGCCCAGAACCTGTCCCGGGAACGCCGAATATACCAGTTGCTCATTTCATCGATAAAGGATTCGATTTGCTTGGCCGCTTTTAAAAAATCGTTCTCTTCCAGTCCCTCGGTTACGTTCTGCAGCAAAGTGTTCATCCTTGACAATATCCACCGGTCCAGCTTGTTGCGCGAAGGCCTCAAGGGATGGAGCTCCGGCTGATATCCGTCAATGGACGCGTACAAGGTGTAAAAGGAATGGGCGTTCACCAGCGTATCCACGACTTTGGATTTCGCTTCGGCGACAATTTGCCTTGAGAACCGCTTGCTGCTCCATGGGGCGCTGTCCGACAGCAAAGCCCAGCGTACGGCATCGCTTCCATAAGCTTCGATGATTTCCCGGGGATCGATGACGTTTCCTTTGCTTTTTGACATTTTCTGTCCGTTTTCGTCCAGAATATGACCTGTAGAAATAACAGCCTTATAAGGAGCCTTGCCTCTAAACAAGGTGGAGACCGCCAGTAGGCTGAAAAACCAGCCACGGGTCTGGTCGATGGCCTCGCAGATCATATCCGCCGGAAACTGCCGTTCGAAGCGCTCCCCATTCTCGAAAGGATAATGATGCTGGGCAAAGGGCATGGACCCGCTGTCAAACCAGACGTCAATCACCTCAGGTGTCCGGTCCATCGCTCCCGGCTCACAATGAGGACATTTCACTTTTATCTCATCCACATAAGGCTTATGCAGCTCAAGCGGCTCAGGCACCTGCCCGAGGCTGTGACTGCGAAGATCCTGCAGGCTCTCGGGAGCATACTCACCGCAGCATTCCCGGCACACCCATACGTTGAGCGGCGTTCCCCAATACCGGCTTCGGCTGATATTCCAATCCACGATCTCCTCCAGAAAATTACCGAACCGGCCATCGCGTAAATGAGAGGGATACCATTTGATCTGCCGGTTGCCCTCGATCAGCTGCTCTTTGACCGCTGTTGTTTTGATGAACCAGCTCTCTGTCGCATAATAAAGGAGCGGCGACTTGCAGCGCCAGCAGAACGGATAGCTGTGCTCAATCCTCTCTTTGGAATGGAGTAATCCCCGCTGTGCGAGCAGTTTCACGATATCGACATCGCAGTCTTTTACGAAACGGCCTGCGAAATCCGTTACATCATTGACGTAGCGGCCCGAGGCGTCCACCACACTCAGCATCACCACTCCGTGTTCCCGGGACGCTTTATAGTCATCCTCGCCATGCGCGGGGGCAATATGGACGATTCCGGTGCCGCTTGTATCGGTGACAAAATCCGCTTCAATCACCGCAAAATCGCGCCCTGCCCTCACATATCGGAAAGGAGGCTCGTAACGGGTGCCGACGAGCTCGGCTCCTTTTAAAGTCCCGACCACTTCGTAGTCGCCTTTCATCACGCCCGGTGCCATTTTTTCCGCGACAATATAAATTTCATTCTGATGCTTGACCTTTACATACCGGATGTCCTTATTTACGGCAAGCGCAGCGTTAGCGGGCAAAGTCCAAGGTGTGGTGGTCCATCCCAACAAGGTTTCCTCTCTGTCTTTCAGCTTAAACTTCACAGTTGCGCTGAGATCCTTCACCCGTTCATACCCCTGTGCCACCTCATGGGAACTGAGCGTCGTCTGGCAGCTTGGGCAATAGGGACTTACCCGATGGCCTTTGTACAGCAGCCCTTTCCTGTGAATGTTTGCCAGCAGATACCACACCGTCTCGATGTAGTCATTGTTCAAAGTAATGTACGGATCGTCCAGATCGGTCCAATACCCGATGGCTTCGGTCAGCTCGCGCCACTGCTGCTCATACTCGAATACGCTCTCTTTACAACGCTGGATAAATTCGGCCACGCCGTATTTTTCAATCTCTTTCTTGCCCGAGATGCCAAGCCGCTTTTCCACACCAAGCTCGACGGGCAGGCCGTGTGTATCCCAGCCCGCTTTGCGGATCACCTGATGTCCAGTCATCGTTTTATAGCGGCCGATAAAATCTTTAATGACACGTCCAAGCATATGCCCGATGTGCGGAACTCCGTTCGCGGTCGGCGGGCCTTCATACATTACGAAACTCGGGCTTCCCTGCCTCTGTTCAATGGATTTTCGGAAGGTTCCTTTGTCCCTCCACTCAGCAAGCACTCGAAGTTCTCGGTTCCTGGCGTTTTCCTTCACATCCACTCTCTGCATATCGCTCACCCTTTCCATTTTTTTGAAAACAAAAAAACCCGTCCCCCGAAAGGGACGAGTCTGATCTCGCGTTACCACCCTTGTTCTATAACGAGTCGTGAAAGAAACGTCATAGCACTCACTACGTACCATCATACGTGTTCCTTTTAACGGCGGAACCCCGGCTAAGCTTACTGGTTATCGAACGTTCGGCTTCGCATCTCCGAGATGATTTTCGGCTAAGGGCTGAACACCGGCTCGCACCTGCTGCCGGCTCTCTGGGGAACAGCGTCCTAACGTACTCTTTCTCGTCATCGATTTTAACTTGTGTTTGATTACATATTTACATTTAATATAAGCAGTTGTCAAGTATTGGAAACCTTTATTTATAAAATATTTGTTCGAACAGGGAGTGCTAGCGCTGACGGTTATTTTTGAGGCCAAGCGCACACAGGGCGAAGCTTCACTCCAATCACGCTTCCCAGCATAGCGCCTACCATCCACTCCCAACCATGAAGACTGAAGGAAGCGATGCCCGCAAAATAAGCGCCGATGTTGCAGCCAAACGCGATGCGCGCGCCGTACCCCATCATGACTCCGCCGACCAGCAACCCTATAATCATGCGCACAGGCATATTCCGAAGGAACCGGTTCGGCTTTCCGCTGAGCCCCAGCGCCAGCAGTGCGCCAAGCATGACTCCAATGTCCATCACCGAGGTAATGTCGGTCAACACGCTTTTGTTCAGCGCCGCGGCGTTTGCTTTCATCTGCCAGTAACCCCAATCCGTCACTTGGATGCCCAGTGCTTGGGATATTTTAGCTCCCCACAAAGCAAACGCGGAGGTCACGCCCCAAGGCTTGCCGGAAACAAGCAGAACGACCGCATTGCCCACCGCCAGAACCACGCTTCCTGCAATCCAGGACCAAGGCCCTTTGTAAATCGCCTTCCAGCCGCTCTTGCGGTCCGGACGGAGCGATTCGACCTTTCCGTGGCGGCGCTTCTCAATGTAATAGGTGACGGCAAAAACCAGTGCCAGCAGCACGAGATTAAACAGGAACCCGCCAAAAGCGCCGAACGTCTGAATGAACGACACCTTGCCGATATTTGGAGCAGCCATCCACCAAGTGTAATGTGCGCTGCCTATGACAGACCCCGCAATAAATCCGATCAAGGTCAGAATGCCCCGGGAGTCGCCTCCGCCGATATGGTAAAGTGTGCCGGATGCACACCCGTCCCCTAACTGCATCCCGATCCCGAAGATGAAGGCGCCGACCAGAACCGACAAGCCGACAGGCGATACAGATCCCGCAGCCTGTGTTCCGAAGGCTCCCGTCAGCACCGGCAGGAACAGAATGTTGGCCATTAAAAACAGAACCATTTGAGCGCGGATACCCACGCCGCGTCCGGATTCAAGGAAGCTGCGGAAAGAGCTCGTGAAACCGTAGTGTGCGTGATATAAGGTCAAACCCAGCACACCCGCAATCAAATATAAGGAAGCTTGCTTATAAGAAACGGCGCTGCCTAGAAAGAAGAATCCGAGTATGAATAACGCCAGTGTAATGAACGTGATTCGGCGATTCACGCTCGGTTTTTCTCTCAAAACAGACGAGCCGGGATTAAAAAGTTTTGCTTCTGTTGTGCTCATTTATTTTATCCTCCTTTGTTATCGTATCCAACATAATACCACTAATCCAATCGGATTTGAACCCTATAGTAAAATTTTACGAAAATGTCAAAATTAAATCCGGTTTCATTTCCCTTGGACTGAAAATACGACTTCAAAAGTGGCCGCTTCCGCCTTTGACACCCCCTACTCATTCCCTGGTTAGATCTACTGCGAGCTGTCTTCCCGATACCCAATAAGTGTACACCCCCGCTGCAACCTGGCGGATAAAACCAGCGCGCAGCAGCAATTGATGGCTGACCGCTTCCGCCTCCGACGGGGGTCCCGTAAAGTAGGTATCAACAATTTATCTTGACGCATATCGGCTGCCCCTCCGCTTTTTTTATAAGAAAAAAAAACGCACTCGTCAGGGACGAATGTGTTCGCGGTACCACCCTAAATTCAAGCATCGCTCATGATGCTCCTCTAACGGTTAACGGGTTAAACCCGGCGTGTCAGTTTCCTAAACCGACCATTTTTATTGTGTTCTCCGCGCGTCGATTCACCAGATACGTAATCAATGTTGCCGCTGCTGCGAGGAGGGCGAGTCCGCTGCCGATACCATACGAAACTTGAGCACCGAACTGTTGGAACGCGTACCCTCCTCCCGTACTTCCAAGCACTCCTCCAAGACCACCGAACGTGACGGCAAAGGCTGCTTGTCCACTGGCCCGTAATTCTCCCGGCACGATGATGGCCAGATGCTGAATTGCCGCAACAAGGAACAATGGGAACGTGACGCTATGAAGCGCCTGCGCCGCGATAAGAACCATCGGGTCGTCCGTCAAGCCGTAGATAGCCCACCGGATCGAGTAGGCCAGCGCGGCGATAACGAAAATTACCATCTCATTCCACCGTTTCATCACCCTTCCGACTAATAGCAAAGCGGGTACAGTGCTGAATGTTGCGACAACCCAAGCCATACCAAGCTTGGATTCAGGAGCTCCCAGCTTGGAGAGGTATAACGCGAGCAGGATGTCGTTCATTCTATGAGGGATGCTTACCATCATGACAAGCGTCAGAAACCATAAGAGCTTCGGCTGCATGAACAGCTTACCAAGTGCTTTGAAATTGACCGGCACCGGCGTTGCCAGAGAATCCTTAATTGTTAGAACTATTAGCAGCGATATGCCAAGCAAGATGAAGTAAATCCACCGTATATAACCCAAACCCAGACGCTCAATAAGAATGCCAAGCAGCAGTGCTGACAAGCCTACGCCTACCTCGCCCCACAGACGGATCCTGCCATACTCGAGATTGTTCTCATGAGCGTAAGAGATGACTAGCGTCTCTGTCAGCGCTCCAGTGGCGCTATTGAAAAACATAAAAAGTGTAAAGAAAATTACGATGGATATGAAAGTTTGCATTAAGAAAAATCCTGAGATGACAAAAAAGTTGCTACAAATAAGGAGAATCAACACATTCCTGACGGTCTTTCTTTTATCGCTGACAAAACCCCAGAATGGCTGCGCGATAATGGAGATCATCGCGCCGCACGCCATTACTATGCCAATTAACGTTGGCTCTAGGCCCTTGCTTTGTAAATACGCCGGCAGAAAAAAGCCGACTATGGGAAACGTGGAAAACATCATACAAATAAAAGCTGATACACGTATCATCCAGGTGCCTCCCGTAATTCGAGGTTTTTCTCTTTAGAACTTCTTCGGCCATTCAAATGGGGTGTAATAGCCTAATTATATGAGAGGAAGCTTAATAGGAACATGGAATTTAGCCACTTTTATATAGAGAAAAGTGGTTTTTTTCCAGGTTCCAGAATCAACAAAAGCTATAGATGCGGAAACTTCCGCTCTATAGCTTTTGTATTATATCAGTGTAATGGCGGGAGGGTCCTCACTATCTCACGCTGGCTTCTCCCGCCTGTGCGTTCTGGCCGCCCACTCTTTGCTTCAAGAGCTCAAGCTGCTCGTCAATCTTTTGCTGCTTCGCCGGATCCACAGGAGCGTAATTTACAGCTCCTGTCTGGCCGCCATACACATAAGGTCTGCGGGCGACCTCCGCTTCCGTTTCCATGCGGACGATTTTTTCTTCCATCCGGTGGAAGCCCCGGGCGGCATGGCCTGCTTCAATGACCGGAGAGCTTGTCACCTGGGCCATTTGTTTCTTTGTTCTGGCCAGCTGCGCCCGGGAGATCAGCTCATTGCGCTTGCTGCGAAGCTTATAGAATTCATCCTTCATTTCATGCAGCTGTCCGATCAGCTCCTGGGATTGCTGTACAGCCTGAGAGCGCAGTGCGGTATATTCGGAAGCTTTTTGGTCGTGATAAAGCTTATCCTCCAGTGCCTGTCTTGCAGCTCCTTCCTGGTTGCTCTGCAGAGCCTGGGTAGCGGCAGCCTCTTTCTGCGCGGAAATGCGGGCCGACTCCTCCGCACGCTGCTTCAGCATGCGTTCACTGGCCATATGCTGTGCTACGGCGACTTCCGCTTGAGCGATCTCCTCCTCCATATCGCGAAGGTACTGGTTCAGCATAAGGACCGGATCTTCCACTCTATCAAGCACTTCGTTGACCGATGCTTTAGTCATATCTTTGATTCTTGTAAATACTCCCATTTTATTCGTCTCCTTTTTTATTCTCGTATTGGGCCAGCTTGACGCGCAGCTCTTCGAGTTGTTTTTTCATTGCCTTCGTTTCCAGGTCTTTCATCATACTGTCCAGGTCCGTTTTGGCAGCTCCATTACCATTATCAGGTGCGGCTCCTCCTTGCCGGTTCCAGTCGTTCTTGCAATCCCCAAAGCCGCTGCCGGGGTACCCGAACTGAGGGCCGTAAGGCTCTCCAGCCGCTGGGCCATAGGAATAATTCAGGCTTGGCTCTTTAGGAATAATGATGGCGGCGATAAAATAAAGAGGGATCACGGTGCCGCCTGAGAAGAAAGCCGTTCCTGCAACAAACAGCCGCAGCAGGGTGGCATCCATATGCCATTTCTCGGCCAAGCCGCCGCATAAACCCATTATTTTCGCATCACTCGTCGATCTATACAGTTTGTTCATTTCGATTTATTATCTCCTTCCAGCTTTTTGCGCAGCTTCTCGAGCTCCGCTTCCAGCGTCTGGCTCAGCAGGCTGCCCGCCCCGTAAACCGCTTCGGCGGTCATACTGCGCACCTCACGCAGCGAACGGCCCTCCGCTTCCATATACGACACGCGCTCCTCCAGTCGGTCGAACGCACCGGACAAACCGCCTCGTCCCGCTCCGGCCTGCTCGCTCGCGCGCTTCTGCAGCCTCGCCGACTCCAGCCTCGCGGCGTAGTAACTGCGCTTGCCCGCCACCTCGCGGTAGTCGGCCTGCAGCTGCTCGAGCCGCTCCTGCACGTCGCTCAAGCTGGCGGCGCTGTCGTCGTAGAGCGCTTTATAGCGCTCCTCTCTCTCCTCCGCCTGCAGCTTCTCCTGCAGCGCGAGCTTCGCCAGCTCCTCCTCGCCCGCTTTCAGGGCGAGGACCGCTTGCTGCTCGCGCCTCAGCTTCAACTGCCCGGCTTCGCTGTATTCGCGAAGCATCGATTCCGCATGGCTTGCACACTGACGCCGCAAGCTCTCCGACTGGCGGATTTGCTCCGCCAGGTCGTATAAATATTGGTCGATCGCCTTGACCGGATCCTCACAGCGCTCGAGCCTGTCGTTCAGGCTCGCCAATGTAATGTCCCTTACTCTTTTCAACATGCTCATCTTAGATCCCACCTTAAGTCCATCGTATTCTTATTGTTTCTTCGGCCTCTTCTCAATAAAGTGATTCCGTACCAGATAATCGCAGCCCCTGCGATAAACATCAAAAGTCCGGAGAGCTTATGCAGCAGGATGATTGCGCCCGCCGCCGTGATGATCCATGCGAAGAAGCTGCCTCTTTTGATACCATACACTCCAAGAGCGATCAGTGCTGCCGGGAAGAAGAAACTCATCAAGGTACCGATGAAATGGCCCGGATGAAAACCAAGTTGGTGCAGCACAATCAAAACTCCCAGAAAAATTAACATGAGGGGCCAACCGATGCCTTTTTTCATTTGCTTGTTCACCGCCTTTCCAGTTTCGGCTTAAGCCGTTAACGTTTTCCTTATGGATTCATAATAGAATTTCCAACCGTTTTGCAAAACAGACCGAAGGTGGTTTTTCGACCTGGACCCGGGTCCAGTCGATTGTCCGACTTAAGGCGCCCGGCGGTGAGCAATAAAGAAGACATTCTGCTGTGTTGATAAGATTGCGAGGTCACAGTGTTACCAAGTAATGCTTTTTAACCAGAAAAAAGGACCGGCGATACGCCAGCCCCTCTGTCCTATTTTACTTGCCAGTATTCCTGAATAAACAACCGCCTCTGTTTACGAACCACCCGTCCAGTCCCACAACTGTTAACCTGCTACATAATGAAACTGGCCGTTGAAGATGTCCAACAAGCTTTCATTTTCACCGTTTTCCAGCTCAGGCACACTAATATTCGTATATTTCACGGTGGTCTCCGTCACTGCGGTCACTATAACCGAGCCCCCGAATTGATGCTCATATAATCCGCCTTTTTGCACTTTGACTCCTTTGGTACCGCACCTTTTGCACATATATCCAGCCTCCGTTCAACAAGTTCCTTCTCACTATATATATCTCATTATAATAGTTTATTCCGTTGAAACCAATAGTCGGACTTCGGCCTCCAGCCATATCCAACCGGCCGAAGTCCGGCATCTAATCCTCCGTTCGGATGACGCATTCTTACGAAGTTCATTCAAAACAGCCGTGCCGGTTTCACACTTAATGTTATCAATATATCAACAGAATAAGTAATTTCTTATGTTAATCTGCTTACACAACTTTAAACCCGCTTCCTTCTCCTGCAAAATATTAAGGCCGCCACTGTGCATGTGTTGATCTCCAGCCTAGACGGTCTTTTGCGCCTCTTTGTTACAGTGTAATAATTTAACAGGCCTGTCTTGCTTCTTTCTTCGAGTATAAGTCCCGGCTCCACTTTGCATACTACAAAAGAAACGATCGATAAGGAACCATTTGTGAAAAAAGGAAGGGAAAGCCGCCGTGACCAGAAAGTTTATTATCAAATTGATTCTGAACGGAATCGTTGTCGTGCCGCTACTCATGTTTTACACGGAGGCTTCATTTGGCGGAGCTTTGTTCACAGCCGTCGCTCTTTGCGCCATCGCTTTTCTGCTCGGCGACCAAATCATCCTTCGTGCGAGCAATAACACAGTAGCCACATTGGCTGACGCAGCGCTGTCGTTTATTTTTCTGTGGAGCGTAGCTAGCGCCGCCAACTGGTCCCTGTCGCTTGGAGAGCTAATGACGATCGTTGTTCTTCTCGGTATAGTAGAGGTGTTTTTCCACCGGATGCTGGCTGGTGATTTCAAGTACAGCCGGTAGGGTGGTTGTTTCTTTTGAAATTAACGACTTGAGAAAAAAAAGGCCCCCATTAACAGGATGAGGGTCTCTTTCAAATGAGCTTGTCAATTCTCCTGATCGACTAAAACTGGTTGGATCAATTGATGTTACCAGTTTTCTCCCGTCGAAATCGAGTTTATTCCACAAAATGCTTCCGAAACCAGTCTGCGGCCGAATCCGCTTCAGTCGCCGTCAATTGGTGACCGGAACGCTCCCAATGCACCGAAACAGAAGCACCCGCCCCGCTAAGAAGCTTCTCAAGTTCTTCAGTCTCCTCAGCGGAACAGATCGGATCGTTGGACCCGGCTCCGATGAAGACTGGCGTACCGCACAAATCGGGAATGGCAATGCCTCTCCTCGGAACCATAGGATGATGCAGAATGGCCCCTTTCAATACTTGCCCATAATGGAATAAAAGGCTTCCCGCGATATTCGCCCCATTGGAGTAACCTGCAGCTACCAGGTTGCTGCGGTCAAAGCCGTATTCACCGGCGGCCCGATCCAGAAAATCATGGACTTCTTTCGTACGCAGGATCAAATCTTCTTCATCGAAGATGCCTTCTGCCAATCGTTTGAAAAAACGCGGCATTCCATTTTCCAATACATTTCCCCTAAGGCTAAGCACAGAAGACTCCGGCGAAATGTGTTTTGCCAGCGGGATTAGGTCGCGCTCGGTCCCCCCGGTGCCGTGGAAGAGAACTAAGGTCGGTGCGTTAGGGCGGGTACCTTTTTCAAAAATATGTTTCATTTTTGCTTCCCCTCCAATTCCCTCACTTCAATTGGCAATAAGTTCGCCTCAATTTGGGAACGATGCTTCTCATACCACTCCGGAAGCATTAATTTCTCACCTAACTTTTCCGCAGGTTCATCGTTCGCAAAGCCTGGAGGATCGGTAGCAATCTCAAAGAGTATGCCGCCGCCTTCCCGGAAATAAATCGCATTGAAATACTGGCGGTCTATAATTTCGGTCGGTCTGTAGCCCTGATTCGTCACTATTTTTCGCCATTCCTCATGATCCTCAAAATCTTTCGCACGCCACGCAATATGATGAACCGTTCCTGCACCGCCGGTTCCCCAACTTACGGCGGATAAAGGTACGTCAATGATGTTCCCGAGGTCGCCTGAAGCTTGGAAACGTGCATACTCACCATCTTCTCCCACTTTGTTTAACCCCAATACATTTTGCAGCGCATCGATCGTGTTCTTCGGGTTCACGCTGAACAGCACGGCGCCCCCAAAGCCTTTAATCGCTTTATCCGCCGAAATTCCACCGAACGACCAATTGCTGGTTGGCCCTTCTTTACGTTCAACGAGTTCGAGACGCAAACCCTCATTGTCCGTGAATTGCAGATATTCCTCAGAAAATCGGCTCACTTTCACAACCGAAACACCGAGCTTTTCCAGACGGCTTTCCCAAAAACCAAGTGAACCTTCCGGTACTGCATAAGAAGTAATTCCAACCTGGCCGCCTCCAATTTGACCTCTGGGAGCTCCCGGCGATGGAAAGAACGTGATAATTGTTCCCGGGCTGCCTGCCTCGTTGCCAAAGTATAAGTGATAGACATCAGGAGCATCGAAATTGATTGTTTTCTTAACCAAACGCAGACCCAGGACCCCAGCGTAAAAATCGACGTTTGCCTGAGGATCCCCCGCAAAAGCTGTGATGTGATGAATGCCAGTCGTTTGTTTCGACATAATAATGCCTCCTTTTATTTTTAGTAACCCTTTTGGGCGTTCAGTAACCCTTGATAGTGTGCAGCATCGAGAATAGTCAGGGTAAGCAGAATAGCTGCTAGAGGAATAATCAGTCCCAGTGCAAGTAGGTTTCCACCAAACAGTTCCATCTAACCGGTAATACTGTCCTCATAAAACCGGTCCATCGCTATGGATTCCATCCACCAACCAGTTTCTTTTGGGCCGCCCCAATCAATTTTAAAATTGATATTCTTTAATTTAAGATATTTAGCAACAAAAAGCCAACTAAATGGCTAAGCTTCTTCTGCCGCCGATTTCCCTAATTTCTTGAGCATTTCAATCGCTGCCTGCTTTTCATCCATAGAGAGAGCCTTCATTAAAAAATCGATCGTCGTAACATGTTTCGGAAAAATTCGATCAAACAATTCAATTCCTTCCGCAGTAATCTCCGCGTAAATTACCCTACGGTCTTCTTCACAAGGTACGCGTTTGAGTAGCCCTTTGTTCTCCAGCTTGTCAATATTGTAAGTGATACTTCCACTAGTAACCAATATCTTCCCTCCAATTTGCTGCAAAGGAATTTTGCCTTTCGTATATAACACTTCCAGAATCATAAATTCCGAAGGTGACAAGCCATATTGTTTCATATCTTTCACAGCCCTGTCCATGACCGTTTTGTAGGCTTTAGAAAGCACCACAAAAAGCTTAAGGGAGGTCGATTGATCCTCACTTATTGGGGTTGTCATTGAAGTCACCTCCTATGCTCATCTTTAATTTGATTGTCTTTAATTAAAGATATATTATCTTTATGGTTATGTCAAGGAGATTCATGGGAGTTGTTTGACATCTCAATATTTTCCTTCTAAATTGAAAGTAACTACTGATGTTAGCAATTTGTAAAAATTGGTAGTGATGGATATGATTGTTGAACTTGAGGGCGACGTGGAGACGTGCACGATATGGAATAAATTAGGTAATGCACTGCTCACTTTTCTTCCTGCATGCCCTTTCCGTTGTTCCAAGCTACTCGATCCTCTGTTTCCTTCTTATCTGACACTTAATTAAAGGTGAAATCCTGCGAATTCATGAGTCTGAGTGAGAAAACTAAATCATACTGAGGGAGCTTTTATACAGAAACATAGGCAATTATAATTCATACCGGTTCCCGATTCATGTGCTATTTTCGCCTGAGTGTCAAATATCTTTCGTTCTATTTTTAACATATCTTCTATCCTTAATTAAGCCCGCCACAAAACTGACAGGAACCAGTATCAAGGGATATAAAGCAGTTACATATTCTTATGTTAAATTTTACCATACAGCTATTGAGCATTACTGCGAGTTATTGCAGCGCGGCGTTGCAAACAAAATAGCGATGGATCGGATCCACCGCTGTGCTTGCGCTTTTGCATACATTAATATTCTCTTTTAATTACAAAAAACGAGCCTCGAATTGTTCCAGCTAGTTTAGACTTCTGTCTAGCAAACTTAAACTTGTCTTCTAACTCCCTTGGTACCTCCATCCCCTCAGAAAGCTTAAAACCAACGGCCCTCTTTTTAGGGTCATCAACCGTATACATGACGTTGACCTCTAGACCATCCTCATAAAAGACGAAGGCCCATTTGATATTTTCAACTTGAAAACACGACGTTTCTAAAGGTTTGGCCGCAAACTCAATATCACGTTCTTCTTTCAAAATTCGGTTCACATAATCAATGGTCTCCTGGCTTTCGCTAGCTGGTGCAACTGTAAATTCATGCTTGTATTTGTTCATAAAGTAACGGGCTTCATTAGCACGTAAACCAGCAAGCGCATCTACTACAGGTGAAGACTCTAAACCAACCGTCGACACATTCTTAATATCAACGATATAGGACATTTCCATCCCTCTTTTATCTCTTTATTTGAAATACTCGTCAGCTTGTAATTATGTTGCAATCTTGCCCCATTGGTGTGAACAAAGCAGTGAATTTCTGAATCAAATTGTATTACAATTCGACCAATACTTTTTCAAGCTGTCCGCACATGCTCGTCCAGCCGTATTTTGCACCACCGAGCGCTTGATCTTTGCTGAAGCCGGTTTGCTCAAGATGCAGATGAACAGTACCGTCTTTATCTTCTTGCAATGTCCAGATGATCGTAGTGTTCTCTCCGCCGCTGACCCAGGTGTAGGACAAACGGTGCGGCTCGTCCACTTCCAGCACTTCGCAATGGATGATGCCGTCCCAATCACCATACGGTTGCTGTCGGAACTGAAAACGATGGCCGACGATCGGTTTGAAATCGTTGTCCATGACCCACTTGGCCAACCTATCGGAATCGGTGAGGGCGGCCCATACTTTTTCTATGGAACTGTTAAATTGATAATCCAGTGAAAGATTCTTGCTCATTATTGTTCCTCCCTTAATAAATAATCCAATTTTTGCAGATTGGTTGTCCAGAATTTTTCGTAGTACGATAGCCAGTCCTGTATTTCTCTTAACGGCGTGGGGTTTAGGCGGTTGCGCGTTTCCCGGCCGACTTTGCGATCGGTTACGAGGCCAGCTTCCTTCAAAATCGTCAAATGCTTGGCAACCGCGGTGCGACCCATTGAGAAATGTAATGTGAGTCGGTTGAGCGGCAGTTCATCCGCGTCCGCCAACAGGCGTATGAGCTTGCGACGGGTCGGATCAGCAATAGCATGGTAAACATCATGCGTTGGTGCGCTTGCGTTCATCATCAGCATCTCCTCTATATTATAAATGGACACCATATGGTTTCTTAATTATAGGACACTAAATGGTGTCGTGTCAAATGATCAGTTGACCAAGCAGAGCTGAGGCAAAGTTTAAAAATCCCTTCGTGGACTGAAAATTATTGTTTATAAAAAGAATTTGATTGAATGCTGCCCGTTAGAATTCCTGTAGAGCGTTATTTCGCAGCTTTGAAAAAAAAGGAGCGCCTCAGTATGATAGGGTTACACAACGGGTCAAAAGCCCTTAGAAGCCTATCATCTAGGAGGACGCTCTACTATGAAGTTTAAAGCCCAGAAGCGACAAAATCATCTCATTGAAAGAATTACCGCTTGAAAGAATTACCGCCCAGCATCTTATTGTGGGATCGACATCGCCCAAGAAAACCATGTGGCGCGAGCCGTGAATTTCCGCGGAATTGTGCTAAGTGAACCCCTCTTGTTTCCAAATGACGAGGACGGATTTCGCTCTCTTCTCCAATGGATCCGGAACCTGCATGCTACTTACCAACTAACCGAGGCTGTGATTGGCATGGAGCCGACGGGGCATTATTGGCAGAATGAGTCCAAGTGGTGGCTATCAGGTCATTCCTTTGAAGTGGTTTTGCTGAACCCTCACTTGGTAAAGAAGAATAAAGAGAATCGCGACAATACCACGTCAAAAAGTGATGTCAAGGACGCCCTTGTCATCACCGACATGGTCAAAAACGGGTATTACGCCTTTAGGGAGAAATCCTGCGAATAAGCGAGCATTTGCGAGCAAATTAAATCATACTGAGGGAGCGTAACGGGCTGCCGAATCGGATCATCATTGGCAGCCTCGTTGTGCATTTTTATTCAGCTTTCGTACCCTTTAGCTGAATATTCACCAAGTTATTTAACTATTCATCGCAGTAATTAAGAAACAAATTGCTGTGAGAAAAGATAAAGGTGTCATAACAAGCTTTTCCTTTTTACTTTTGGACAAAGCATTCATAATGGTATTTACTATTAAATAAAAAGCAAAAAAGTAACACACTCCTTTTGCAATAGTTTTTAAAGCACCTATCGAGATTACATTCCCCGCTTGTAGTATAAACAAGATTGCAACCAACTGAATTAATACTGAAATCGCACACGCAACTCTCATTTGTTTTGGCATTACTTTATACTTACCACCCATTGCAAAATCTCCGTAAGGTAAACCCATTGCTAACAATATGTACAAAATAGCAACCGCCAAAAGCGGTACACGGAAGGAGCAGTTTCCTTTGGAACGCCTACGCCTTGAGCTATGATAGCTGGTTCCAATTCCTCAGCTTGCTGAGCTAGCCAATACAATAACTTAAGCTTTTATCGAATGTCTCTCCATGAAGATGTGGGGGTTCAGTATCAAAGTATCTATACAAATCCTTCAAGCTCTGTATGCTACCTCTCATATTTGATTCCTTTTCCCATTCCCAAGGTGAGCGTGCCAAATACTTCGCCGCATGTGGGATTCCCCACCAAAACGAGTTTATTTTTAGATAAGCCTTTTCAAGTGGAGTTTGTTCTGGAATAGGTTGATAGTCCCACATAAATACATCATTCATCTTTGGAAGAGGATTACGGTTAAATAAAATCTTAGTTTGTTCTGGGATTTTTACTTCTGACTGATTCAACCAATACCAATCTACGGTCAACGGTCCCGTTGAACTGTCGTAACAAACTGATAAATATGCTCCTCCTAGAGGGGCATTCTGGGGTGCTTCCATGATGATGATAGGTGAAGAAATTCGTGATATAAAATTATGCTTTGAATCAATTATCTCATCCCAATGCGGGTCGGAGATCACCAAAAAAATGTCAATATCGCTTAAATAATCTTGTTCGCCTCGTCCTAACGAGCCAAGTAACCATACTGTTTCAACTCGGGAGTCTTGTTCTAATGTTTTAGTAATATTGCTTAGCAATGTTTCCTATTGTTCTTATGACATTCAAACAATGCATCAGTAACTTTATCCATTGTCCTTACTCCCTAAGTTAATGTGTTTACCAATTTTTAGTGCAAAATGGACAGTGCATCTAGAGAAAGAATTAAATAAATCTTTTCTAATTCCGCATTACTGCCCAATAGCTTAATGAGGCCGCCCGATTAACCTCGCTGCGGCCCCATAACAGGAAGTAAAATCTCAACGGTAGTCCCTTTCCCAACTTCACTTTCGATCCGCATGGTTCCTTTATGGTTTTGGATAATCCGCTGTGAAACCATTAAACCTAGTCCTGTTCCATTTTCTTTTGAAGTGAAGAACGGGTTACCGATTTTAGTTAATTCATCTTTTGGTATTCCACACCCTTGATCTATGATCCGAATGCAAACGTTATCGTCTATCCTCTTGGCTTTGATAAAAACTTCTCCGCCTTTGGGCATGGATTCAATAGCATTCTTTAAAACATTGATAAATACCTGTTTAAGATTACCCTGACTACGAATTAGAATTAATGATAAATTGGGATCGAACTCTTTTATTATTTGAGCATTGCAGAGGTGTGCCTGCCCTTCCAATAATGTTACAACGTGATTTAATTTATCTATCAGGCTCCTTGACCCATATTCATCAGTTGCAGGTTTAGCTAACTCCAACAACTGACTTACAATTCCATTGATTCGATCAATCTCCGATAACATTACTTCGTAACGTAGTTTCTTTTTATTCTCGATGTCTTCGCTCTGATCAAGCTGTACAAATCCTCGGATACTGGTTAGAGGGTTCCTTATTTCATGAGCAATCCCCGCAGCCAATTTTCCAACCAACGAAAGTTTTTCTGTTTCCCTGACTTTTTCTTCTCTTATTTTTTGATCTGTAATATTAACAACCTGTGATATGTATATGTCATTCACAGTGTTTCCCTGTTTATCTCGTTCTACTGTGACATTTAAAAGCCCCCATATAATGTCCCCAGATTTATGTATATACCTTTTCTCTATTTGATAACCATCTATTTCACCTTGTGCCAATTTATTCCATAACTCCAGATCAGCTTCTAAATCTTCAGGATGGGTGACAGATGGAACACTAAGATTTAATAATTCACTTTCGGTATATCCTAACATTTTGCATAGAGATGGATTAACCTTATAACTCCCATCAAAAGATAACAATGCCATTCCAATGGGGGATATTTCAAATACACGAACAAAAAGATGTTGATCATTCAAATGTGATAGGGTTAGCATCCGATCCTCCGCTTAAAGCAGTTACATTAAGCATCTTAATAAATTGATTAATCATTAAGACATTGTAACACCAATTTACAGTTTGTAGTATTGGAATACATTGATTTTTATGTGGTGCTATTGCACTAAACTGCCCGTTAGTTTAGCGCCGCCGCTCAGTCTACAACTTTATTTTCTCAGTCTATTGGTTTATTTCTTTTGACAAATCGTACCTTTTAAATTGATTAATAACGCTTGAGCGATTCTACCATATATTGCTAGAAAGAGATTGATTAGGTTACGAGGTCAAGTAACTTCAGGCTGAAAGGTCGAACCCTCAGCCTGAAGTTAAAAAATCATAAAGTTCAAGTTGCACGGCTAAAACCGATCCAGTATGATCATAGTCTTGCATTCGATGCAACTCTGCGTTCGGGATGAGAGACGCTAGATATTCCGCGTGGCGTATAGGTACAATGTGATCGGCTTTGCTATGCCAGAACGCAACAGGAACTTGAATTTTTTGCAGCGGGATGTCCCATGGTTGCCCAAAAATCACATAATCATCTACCATCCCTTCCACTTGCCGAGCAGCTTCAATCAAGAATTGTTTAAAAACGGGAACCAGATCATCTGAAATTAACTCTCGATCCAATTCTGGAAGGTTAGCGATATAATACAACGTGAAGCGGTCTGGGTCAGCATTGACCATATTTGCTAACTGACTTATGTATGCTCGGGTGGATTCAGGACCCTGAAGGCAAGTCTTTTCTTCATTAGAGAGACCTTCATTTCCAAGGATATCGATAGGACCAATTCCACAAATAACGGCAATTTTTCGAACACGAGTCGGCATCCTATACGCACAGGCTAGAGCAAAAGGACCACCTCCAGAAATACCTACAATAGAAAAACGTTCAACACCAAGTTCGTCAGCCAAAGCTTCTATATCCTGGCACCAATCTTCAAGTGTTCTTCCTTCTTTTGCATCCGACAACCCGTACCCAGGTCGTTCCGGTACGATGATTCGCAACGGAACTGGACCTTCCTTTGCAATAGACTCTAGTCGGGTGGCGTAGATTTGGAAACGAGCTCCCGGCGTTCCATGAAATACGAAGACCACTTCACCATCACTTTGACCATACTCTGCAAAGCCAAGTTTTCTACCGTCAGACAACATTACGGTACAATCACTCATGTACTCAACCTCCATTTCAATTTAATAATTTGTATTCTATAAAAGTAATTACAGAACCTTCATACTTCTTCAAAATAACTCCCGTTACTTCAATGAACCAAAAGAGGAGTTGCCTGAAGCAAGCTCCTCCATTATCCTGCCCGATAGTTCAACAGGCTGCCACGGATGCTAGCAGCCTGTTGCCATGCCGCTCTTGTTCTCCGTCGTATTATGAGGTCAGCCAGTTTTTACTGGTTGCGAAGTTTTTCCTGATTCTCTAAGAATTTCTGACATGCCTCCGTTACAGTGAAGTGATTTTCCTTCACGTATGATTTCCAAGCTTCGCTACGACTTTCAATAAATCTGGGCTCAACCGCTTCAGGGGTTATCTACCGAAGGAAAAACATCAGTATTTTCTGCGATAAAAAAATGCATAGTCAAAATAGCAAGGTTGAAAAAACGGTAATTGCAATAAGTGAACATTTTTCGCAAGTTTTGCACTCCTACCAGGGCGTCTTAAGATCAATGGACAAGAATGAGCATATTCAACTTTTAAATCGTCATGTTGATTATCTTGAACAACAATACAATTGGATTGATTCGCTTGGTCATACCAAACCAACGAACGGTGTATTTTATCTCTTAGAAAGGTTTCATCTTAATCATCGAGTGGCATTTATAAATTCTGCCCAATCGCCTCATCCAGTTTCGTTGTGCGAATGCGTCCACGTCCAAGAACGCCAGAGAAAGTCATTTTCTGACGGTCACGAGCAACCAAAACACATACTTGGTCGTTGCTGATGCCGCGATATTTGGCTTTGCCGCCGCGTTTATGTGGCTTGCGTTCAGAAATGTTCCTTTTCCCCTTTTCAGAGAATAAGAAGTAGGTCTCGTCCATTTCGACGATTCCCTGGAACGCTTTAGTTAGAATTTGTTTCAGAGCTGACAGAATCTTATGCCGCCAGTAAAAAAGGTTACATACGAGACCTCATCATGCAACAGCTTATGCTTTTTCTCATGGATTTCATCAATAGCACGAATAGGAGTCGCCAAACCTTTGGTTCGGGACTGCAAAAAGTATATAAGTTCTTACTTGCCACTATCGTCCAGTGCTTCAGCAAGCTTCTTCAATTCCTTTAAATCCATGGGAAAATCATCTCCGAGCCATGATATTCCCTTTATTATAGAACAAATGTTCTTATTTATCAAATATCAACAATGTGGTTTAACATAGCCGTAATAAAAAACTTCATCAGTGGCAGCGGGCTTAGTATCGCTAATTTTGTTTATTATCAGTGCACACTCCTGCTATAAATTCAACAGGCATTTTAAAAAAAATTACTGTTCCCAACTTTATTTTTCGCAAACACAAGGAATGAAACAATTACGGTTCAAAATATAAAAAATCCCGTACTGACAAGGGATTTGTCAATACGGGATGCTCTTTTTAGTGCCAACTTAAATTATAGCTCGGTGCCAAAATTAATTATATTGTATGCCATTTGCAATTATAACCCACAGTATGCAACTTTGTTAGTCAGTATGCAACTTTGTTGTTTTTCAACAGCATTCACACACACCCAACAACCTTACTCCACAGTCACGCTCTTCGCCAAGTTCCTTGGCTTATCGACATCGTTGCCGCGTGCCAGCGAAGCGTAGTAGCTCAGCAGCTGCAAAGGAATCACGGCCAAGGCCGGCGTCAGCAGAGCATCCGTCTTCGGAATGGTGATCAAATCATCCACCGATTTGTGAAGCTCCTGCTCTCCTTCGGAATGGACACCGATGACGTAAGCACCGCGGGCTTTGACTCCCTTGATGTTGCTCAGCGTCTTCTCGAACAGCTCCTCTTGTGTTGCCAGAGCGATCACCGGGATGCCTTCTTCGATCAGCGCGATTGTACCGTGCTTCAGTTCTCCGGCAGCATAAGCTTCGGAGTGAATGTAGGAGATCTCTTTCAGTTTCAGAGAGCCTTCCAATGCTACCGCATAATCCAAACCGCGGCCAATGAAGAACAGGTCTTCATGCTTCGAGATTTGCTCGGCGAACGCTTTGATGCTGTCCGCTTGTGCCAGCAGGGCTTGCACTTGCGAAGGAAGCTGCTGCAGCGCAGCAATCATCTCTTTGATATACACGGCGTCCTGCGTTCCCAAAGTTTGCGCCAAATGCAATCCAAACAGGTAGAAAGCCACCAGCATGGTCGTATATGCTTTTGTGGAAGCAACGGCTATTTCAGGACCTGCTACCGTAATGATGACATGGTCGGCTTCACGGGCTACGGAGCTGCCTACCACGTTAGTGATGGCCAGCACTTGGGCGCCGTTGCGCCTGGCTTCGCGAAGAGCCGCGAGCGTATCCGCAGTTTCACCGGATTGGCTGACTACGATCACCAGAGTGTCTTTCGTAATAATAGGCGAACGGTAACGATATTCGGAAGCCACGTCCGTTTCCACTGGGATCCGTGCCAGCTTCTCGATGATATTCTTGCCGACCAACCCTGCATGATACGCGGTACCGCAGGCAACGATATGGATGCGGCTGAAGCCGCGAATTTGTTCCGGTGTCAGATTAATCTCTGTCAGCTGGACACTGTCCCCGTTCTCGGAAATGCGGCCTGTCATCGTGTCGCGGTAAGCTTTCGGCTGCTCATGAATCTCTTTCAGCATAAAATGCTCATAGCCGCCCTTTTCCGCAGTGGTGATATCCCACTCAACGTGGAACAGATCGCGCGAGATCATATTTCCGTTGAAATCCATCAGCTCTACGCCTCCGGTAGTCAACACCGCAATCTCTCCGTCCTCAAGAATATACACATCGCGGGTGTGCTCCAGAATAGCGGGAATGTCAGATCCGATGAAGCTCTCTCCTTCGCCAACGCCGACAATCAACGGGCTCGCAAAACGTGCGGCAACCAGCTTGCCCGGTTCATGCTCAGTCAGAACCCCCAGCGCAAAAGCCCCATGCAGCTTCTTCACCGCTTTTTGCACAGTGCTTACAATATCTCCGTCGTACAGCTCAGCCAAAAGATGAGACACAACTTCAGTATCGGTCTCCGAGACGAAGTTATGGCCTTTGGCCGTAAGCTCTTCTTTCAAAGCAAGAAAGTTCTCGATAATTCCGTTATGCACAACAGTGAACTTGCTGGAATTGTCGGCGTGCGGATGGGAGTTCCTGTCGGAAGGCGCCCCGTGAGTCGCCCAGCGCGTATGCCCGATTCCAACGTTACCCACCAGAGGAGCACCCGACAGTATCGCTTCCAGGTTCGTTAAACGTCCTTCGGATTTTTTCAGCTCCAAACCATTTTCCGTCACTACGGCGATCCCTGCGGAATCATAACCGCGGTATTCGAGCTTTCTTAATCCTTCAATCAAAATATCCTGAGTCGGTCTGAAACCGATATATCCAACAATACCACACATAGTAGTAACCTCCATTTTTCTATAAGCCGCTTGGGCTGTTTGTCAAGGAATCTGTCCATTTTTCAAAAATGTAAAACACAAATAGGCCGGTAATCACCGATTTTTTAAAAATCAAACATGCTAATCGCATCATGCCGGAGTTTTGTTGATCCAGTCACCCGAATCCTTTGTTCTCCTAGCTTGTCGGTAGTTGATGTACTACCGGAAGGTCCCCGCCGAATGTTTCGAACACCTTCACCTCGTCAACTTGCTTCATTGGTCAGGCATCATAGCTTGTATGATCCGTTCCAATCCGCTCCGTCCCACAGCCATAAAGGCGATGTCAAGAGTTCGCGGCTCCCGATATGTAAGCAAGTTCTGGCGCTTGGTCTTGCTGTAACCTCAACCCACCTTTCCATCCTTGAATCAAAGCATATATACATAGTATTCATTTTTCGGCTCCGGCGCAACTTAAGATTACATTAAGAGGCTTTTCTGAGAAAATTTTCAGCTTACACCGTGAATACTTGAAATATCCTTTCTTATACAATACAACAAAAGGCTTCCCGATGAAACACCGGAAAGCCAGGTAATGTTTACCACCTTAATTAATTAGCACAACTCTTTCTGCACAACTCCCACGATCTGATCCACATAAGTCTGCACTTGATCCTTCTCCGGGCCTTCAGCCATGACGCGGACCAAAGACTCCGTACCCGAAGGACGAACCAGCACGCGTCCGTTATCTCCGAGTTCGGACTCCACTTTCCGGATTGCAGATTCAATCGCCTCATTGCCCTTCAGCTTGCTCTTGTCGGCCACTTTGACGTTGACCAGCACCTGAGGATATTTACGCATCAGCTGTTTAAGCTCGTTAAGCTTCTTGCCCGATTCCACCAATGTATTCATCAGCTGAAGAGCGGATAAAATCCCGTCACCGGTAGTATTATAATCAAGAAAAATCACATGCCCGGACTGTTCGCCGCCCAAGTTATAGCCGCCCCTGCGCATTTCCTCCATGACATAGCGGTCGCCCACGGCTGTCTGCTTCGCTTTCAGACCCGCTTTCTCGATCCCCTTGAAAAAACCGATGTTGCTCATTACCGTAGTCACAATCGTACCGTGGTTGAGCTTGCCTGCGCGGTTCATCGCTTCCCCGCAGATGCTGAGGATGAAGTCGCCGTCCACTTCCTCGCCCAGATGGTCAACCGCGATCAAACGGTCCGCATCCCCGTCAAAAGAAAGCCCCAGATCCGCTCCATGCTTGATCACTTCCCGCTGAAGCACCTCCGGATGGGTAGAGCCGCAGTGGTCGTTGATGTTCTTGCCGGTGGGCTCCGCGCCGATCGCAATCACTTCCGCTCCCAGCTCACGGAAAATACGCGGAGCAATTTCATATGCGGCTCCGTTAGCGCAGTCGAGCACTACCTTAAATCCGGTGAAAGAACCTTTTACCGTCGTTTTCAAATATTCGGCGAATTTCCACTTCGCTTCCTCGTCGTCTTCCACAGATCCCAAATCCCCGCCGATCGGCCGAGGCAATTCATCCGATTCAGCGTCCATCAAAGCTTCAATCTCCAACTCGGTGTCATCGGACAGCTTAAATCCGTCGGCCCCAAAAAATTTAATGCCGTTATCTTCTACCGGATTATGGGAAGCGGAGATCATCACCCCTGCGTCAGCCTTCATTGTTCTGGTCAAGTAAGCCACTCCCGGAGTGGAGATTATGCCAAGGCGAATTACATGGGCACCGATAGAAAGCAGGCCGGCGATCAGCGCAGCCTCCAGCATACTGCCCGAAATTCGAGTGTCGCGTCCGATCACAACCTGCGGCGTTTTCACCTGCTTGGTCAATACATAACCGCCGCAGCGTCCGATCTTGAACGCCAGCTCCGGTGTCAATTCTTTATTTGCAATTCCACGTACGCCATCTGTGCCAAAATATTTCCCCATATTGCTCAAGCTCCCTTTTTTATTGTGTATTTGCCGCAGCGGGCTTTGCTTTTATCTCTACTTTCGCTTTCAACTGTTCCGGTTCGGCGCTCTTTATAAGAGTAGGCAGGTTCAGCTCAATTGGCAAGTCATGATCTCCCGGAGGCAGATTGCTTACATTAACAAAAGCCTCTATATTATTCGGGGTCAGCTTGTCCAAATTGGTCGGTGCTCCTTCAACGTTCACAGGTATGGAAGAACTTGCCGGAGATACCAGCTTCACCGTAAATTCACTGTTCTGACCGACAAATTTGATCGGAACGTTCTCTATCCTCTTCGTGGCTGAGGCTGTGATTTCCACCTTCACATCCGCTTTGGCCGGCTCGACCTGTATTACCTTGTCCTTGAGCGGAATATCGAGTGAATATTGTTTGGTCTGCGTCTGGTTGGTTAGATTTATCGCAGGGCCATCATAGAACTCCATTTTGTCTATAATATCCTGCGGCCCATATACGGTCACCGTGTCCACGCTCTGTGTCACAGCGGCAACTGCGTAACCATTGGGAGGCTGCCCCCCGAGCCCGATTCTTAAAGGAATCGTTTTGAAAGGCTTAGTGATCGGAACCTCCACATCCACCACCGCAGGAGTAATGGCTACATTGAGCGGATTCCCCTGCTTGTCCACCGCAACCAGCTTCACCTGCCTGCTCACGGGGCTGTTCGCCTTATCGACATTCACTTCCCCTTTCACGCTAATGGAATCCTCCATCTGGTGGCTCGGCAGCGTGACATGGACCCGGTTCGGTTTGACTATGGGACTTCCTGCTTTGAGCCCAGCGGACGGGGTCCCTGTCACTTTAATGTCGACCGGCACTTCTTTCTTCTGGATCTCCTCCAATACCACCTTCACCGTTCTCGGCGACGTGTCTACGCTGACATCGGACGGAAAACCGACCGGCTTGAGCGGCAGGTAATATTCCCCTACCCCTAGCCCGTTCAGGTCGACCGTAACTTTATAATTATCGTTTGTTGTAATTTTCTTTAATGAGGATGGCTTTCCCTTCATATACACGATGACTTCGGACGGCGTGATTGCAACGATCGACAGCTGCGGCGTATTGTTAACCGGCGTCACTTTCACGCTGTGGATCGTTTCGTCCCGCAAGGTTGGCGAGATCGCACCGTTTCCGGGGAGCGCCTTGTCATTCATGTGTACGAGGGCCCACAGCAAAACCGCCAGCACTAAAGCGACAATTTTCACCGCGTTGCTGTTTCTGAGCCACTTATCCATTGCTGCGCTGCCCCCTTTTCCACAAGGAGCTCTTGGATTTCACGCCTACTTTGGGCTTAAGCTGCTCGAACAGCTTGGAAATTAAGGATTCCTCCTTAATATCCCTAACAATCTGTCCGTTCATCGCCAGCGAGACTTGTCCGGTCTCTTCTGATATGATAACGCAGACGGAATCCGACAGTTCACTGAGGCCGATAGCCGCGCGATGCCTGGTCCCCAGCTCCTTGGAAATAAATGGGTTCTCCGACAATGGAAGATAACAGCCTGCAGCCATCAGCAAATTTTGCCGGATAATCACCGCCCCGTCATGCAACGGAGTGTTGGGGATAAATATATTGATCAGCAGCTCCGACGAAATCAAGGAGTTCATCTGCGTTCCCGATTCAATGTACTCACTCAGCCCCGTATTACGTTCAAAAACAATCAACGCGCCAATTTTTCTTTTGGCCAAATAATTGACCGTTTTCATAATTTCACCGATTCTCACATTCACTTCCTGATCCTCTTCCGAAGAGGCGCGGGTAAACAGCTTGCCCCTCCCCAGCTGTTCCAGCGCACGCCGAAGCTCAGGTTGAAAAATAATGATAATCGCCAACACTCCGAATGTAAACATCTGGTTCATCATCCACTGCAGTGTCCGCAGGTCGAACACATAGCTTAGAGACCACGCCACCAGGACAACAATAATCCCTTTAAGCAGTTGAATAGCCCGTGTTCCGCGCAGCAGCATGATAAGTTTGTAAATTACGTAGCTCACGATTAAGATGTCTACAATGTCTTTCAGCTTAAACTCCGTAAAGTAGTCCATCCCATCTCCCCCAGACCCCGCTTTACCCTAAAAAGGACATATGGTTTTTTTATGTAATCCTCTCTATTTCTATTCATAAATGATACCATATTCTCAACAAAAAACCCTCCTTTTTGAGGAGGGACGTGAAAAATTTCATTGGCGACACCGCCCCGGCTATTTGGAAATCTGCGTCCAGTACTCGTTAACCTTATACCATAACCACGAAGTGGCTTGATCGATTTTTACATAACTGCCCACCTTGGCGGTAGAAGCAAGATTGGCGCTTCCGCCGATGACGACGAGGTTCCCTTGAATATCGCCTTCTACATCAATGCTGCCGCCCTTAACCGTCAAATTGCCTTCCACCGTACGGCCCTTGGGCACATACACCGTATCTCCTTTAATGACCACTTGATCCAGATGATCTCCTTTGACCAAGAGCTCCTTATCCTGATTCCACAAAGAAAGATAGCTTCCCATCATCACAAAGAAAAACACCGCGGCCACAGATAACGCAGGATGCCTGCGAAGCCTTGTCAACCAGCTGTTCTTCAGCTTAACAGGAGGAAGACTGAGCATGATCCGGTTAGTTAAATAGTCGGGGGCGTTTACCTGCGGCATTGATTTTGCAAAAACCTCTGCTGTCTCCAGTTGACGGAACACCGCACGACAGCTTGGGCACTCCAACATATGGCGTTTTAATCGTGCGACCTCCTCTTGAGGCAAATCACCATCCAGGTAGTCATGCATCAAAGGGAGGGCCTCGTTGCAGTTCATGCCGCCAGCTCCTTCCTAATCCATCTTGATATCGTAACTTACCATACGGATGAAATCCGAAATTGTTTCAACCATTTTTACGTATCTGCAAAAAAAACGTTGTCATTTTCCAGTTTCTTGCGCAGAAACTCCCTGCCCCGATGCACTCTTGTTTTTACCGTGGTCACGGGCATGTTAAGGATATCGGAGATCTCCTGAAGCGAGCAGTCCTGCATATATTTGAGGACAACCACCGATTTATATTTCTCCGGCAGTTCTTCAATGGCCCGATGGATCCGCTGCTGCGTTTCCGATAAAATCAACTGTTCCTCAGGCGTCTCCTCCTGGCTTGGAATAAGCGAGTAATAATCGTTGCCGTCTCCGTCCGTCATCTCGGCATCCAGAGAGTAGGAAGGCTTTTTCTTGCGCAGCCTGTCAATGCACAGATTCGTACCTATACGGTATATCCATGTGGAAAATTTCTGGGTGTCGTCATACCGCTCCATGTTCGTGTACACTCTCATGAATGTCTCCTGCACGATGTCTTCCGCTTCCTGTGCGTTACCAAGCATCCTGTAGCCCAAATGATAAATTTTGTCTTTATATAAGTTCACCAGCTCACCGAACGCTCCGCGATCCCCTTGACTAGCCAATTTTGCGAGCCGCGCATCTACATAATTCACTGAAATACCTCCACTAACCGTGTCGGACATTCTTCTCTATTGAAATATTACTGCTTTTTATGGCATGCGGTTTCAAACCTCTATTCGCTCTGCCGGCGTCCCGGCAGCCCATGCCTGCTGCACATTTTCCCCGGTGAGCACCGCACACGTTACGACTATACTATGCTTCCACAAAAAAGTCGAGCGAACCCGTGGCCGCTCGACTTTTTTTCTTAATGCATCAACCGGTGTTCCTTAACCCCGCCGCAATTCCGTTGATAGTGAGCAGAACCTCGCGCAGCAGCTCAGGATCGTCCTGGTTTTGCTCGCGCATCGCTCTCAATTCCGTCAGCAGCTCGACCTGCAGATAGCTGAGCGGATCCACGTAAGGATTACGCAGGCGGATCGATTCTTGAATGACCGGAACGTTATCCAGAATCTCGCTTTGTCCGGTGATCAGTAATATCAATTCGGAAGTCAGGTTGTACTCCTCTTCAATTAAAGCGAAGATTCGCTCGCCGATGGAGGTGTCTTTTAGCATTTTGCTGTATTCCTTGGCGATCAACAGATCGGCTTTAGCCAGTGCCATCTGCAGGCTGTCTATCATCGACCTGAAGAAGGACCATTCGTTATACATCTCCTTCAGCACCTGAAGGTGTTCTTCTTTGCCTTGATAGTAGCTTTGGATCGCTGTACCCGCGGCGTACCAGGCAGGCAGAAGATAACGGCTTTGCGTCCAGGCGAATACCCAAGGGATAGCCCGCAAATCCTCGAACCTCTCGCTGTTGTTGCGTTTGGAAGGACGGGAACCGATATTGAGCTCGCCGACCTCAGGAAGCGGGGTGGACTGTTTGAAGAACACCATAAAATCCTTATCGCGGAAAATCAGGTCCTGGTATTTCGTTTGGGCCTTTTCCGAAATCTCCCGGATAATCTCTCCCCATTTCTGCTCCCTCTCGTCCGTAACCGGATTCCGCGCCTGCAACGCCGACTGGATGAGGGCCGTTGTCGCCTGTTCCAGGCTGCGGTAAGCAATGCCTTTAAGCGCGTAGCGTGAGGAAAGAACCTCTCCCTGCTCCGTTATCTTGATTCCCGCGCCAACGGTATCCGCCGGCTGTGACAGAATACTGCGGTTGAGAGGCATGCCTCCCCGCCCCAGTGATCCTCCGCGGCCATGGAAAAATTTGAGCTTCACGCCATATTTGCTCGCCGCCGCTGTAATTTCCTTGAGCGCCAAACGAAGTTCCCAGTTCGCTGTAATCACTCCGCCGTCCTTGTTGCTGTCCGAATAACCCAGCATAATTTCCTGCATCATGGTTTCCTTATTCAAGCTGTTCAAATATGCAGGAATTTCAAAAAGCCTGGTCATAATGGAGGAAGCCGCATGAAGGTCATCGATGGTCTCGAACAATGGCGCGGCTTGCAGTGTGCAGGTGGCTTTTCCGTCAGCCTCGATTCTGTACAATCCGGCCTCCTTGCCCAGAACAAGAACTTCCAGCAAGTCACTGCAGTCCCGTGTCATTGAGATCAGGTAGCTCGTGATGCACTTTTGCCCGAACTCCTCTTGTGCTTTTTTAATCGTGCGGTATACATTGATACATTCCTGAGTAGACTCGGAATAATCCAGGTAGTTGGAAGTGATCGGTCTTGGGTCATTGAGTATTTTAGTCAAAAGCTCAATTTTTTCGTCTTCCGAAAGCGCTGCGTAATCTTCAACAATACGCATTGAAGACAAGATCTCGGTCATTGCCTTCTCATGCGCTCCGCTGTGCTGTCTGACGTCCAATGCCGCCAAATAGAAGCCGAACAGCTCTACCTGCCGAATCAGCTTCAGCACGTGTGTGTCAGCCATGTAATCGGCATTATGGTTCCTCAGGCTGCGGTCCAGAATATGCAAATCGTGCAGCATCTCCTCAGGCCGGTTATATTTATGGTTCGGAGGAATCGATGGATTTCCGGTATTATTGATTTTTTCAAGCATATATGTGAGTTTAATCCGATACGGTTCTTTCTCATTGCGCCATATCTCATCCTGCTTCAAGGAAAGATCCTTGCGGTCTTCCTGGATGGACTCCAGAAGCTCGTTGCTGACCTTAACGATATTGGAGGAAAAACTCATATAATTCATGGTTTCCCTCAATGCAGCAGCGTACTTCTTAAGGGCCAATTCTCTGTGGAGCCCTAAAGTTTCCCAAGTGATTCTCGATGTCACCGAAGGATTGCCGTCCCTGTCGCCGCCGATCCATGAACCGAATTTGAGAAAGGTCGGCACATGCCATACCTGCTCAGGGTAGTATTTTGCCAAGCATCTCTCGAGCTCCGCATAGACATCAGGCAATACCTCAAACAAGGTTTCGTCAAAATAATATAGACCGTTGCGCACCTCATCTATTACGGTAGGCTTTCTGTCCCTTAGTTCATCTGTCTGCCAAAGCGCTTGAACCTCACTCCAAAGGTTTTTGCGCAGGCGCTCCCTTTCTTTTTCTGTTAACGTCGGGTCGTCCAGCTTCATTACGTCGGCTGCTATGCGCTGATGGATCTCCAGTACAACGCGGCGCGTGGCCTCTGTAGGATGGGCTGTCATGACAAGTTCAAGGGAAACTCCTTTGAGAATCTGCTGGACCTCGTCTGCCGGAATATCAGCGTGCTTGAGCTCTTGTATGATACTCTCGATGGAACCGGGCTGAATCTGGTCTCCCGAGGCCCTGTCGTAATCTTTCATACGGCGAATCCGGTGGTTTTGCTCAGCAATGTTCACCAGCTGAAAATATATGGCAAAAGCCCGGATCACCTGATGCCGGTTTTCGGAAGCCAATGATTTGATTGTCGTTTTGAATTCTTCAAAAAGCTCAGGCACAAAGTGGGCCCGCATATTTTTGCTCATCTCGCGGATCTTCTCGACCACACCTAGCAGTTCTGTTCCGCCATCCTTCACTAGAACTTCACCCAGTAAGCTGCCCAAAAATCGGACATCCCTGCGCAGCAGATTGTTCGGGGATGGTTTCGCTTCTACAGTAATGCTCTCTGTCATCTCTCTCATCCTTTCACCAGCACTATACCCTATAACATAATTACACATTTGCAGCACTATTGAATAGTTTAACACAGTAAAGCCACAGATTGTTAATCTTTTTGAAAATGAAGCATACCTTATTATGTTAATTGTCAGAAAAATGCATCAGCAAACCAATAAAGCGAGCAGTTAACAGCCAATCCTACAGCAAAAAAGAGACCTCTGAGGTCTCTTTTCCGATGGAGCGGGTGATGGGAATCGAACCCACGCTATTAGCTTGGAAGGCTAAAGTTCTACCATTGAACTACACCCGCAATATAATGGTCGGGACGACACGATTCGAACATGCGACCCCCTGGTCCCAAACCAGGTGCTCTACCAAGCTGAGCTACGTCCCGTTTCATCTTGAAGTATAATGGCGTGCCCTGAGAGATTCGAACTCCCGGCCTTTTGATTCGTAGTCAAACGCTCTATCCAGCTGAGCTAAGGGCACACATAATGGAGCGGAAGACGGGAATCGAACCCGCGACCCTCGCCTTGGCAAGGCGATGCTCTACCGCTGAGCCACTTCCGCAAAATGCTGCTTATTAAATAAGTAAATACTATGATACCATAAATCAAGAACTATTTCAATACTGCAACTTCTGTTTCTTGGTGCGCGTAGAGGGACTTGAACCCCCACGGTCGCCCGCTAGATCCTAAGTCTAGTGCGTCTGCCAATTCCGCCATACGCGCCTGCCTGCCGCAAAAGATAACAGGTGAGCCATGAAGGACTCGAACCTTCGACACCCTGATTAAAAGTCAGGTGCTCTACCGACTGAGCTAATGGCTCATACCTCTCTACATATATTAGTGCTTCTTTTATGAGAGAAGAATAACTGGGGATCTAGGATTCGAACCTAGGCATGACGGAGTCAAAGTCCGTTGCCTTACCGCTTGGCTAATCCCCATTAAATGTGCCGTCGAGAGGACTTGAACCCCCAACCTACTGATTACAAGTCAGTTGCTCTACCAATTGAGCTACAACGGCATATACAAAGTATGTCCACTTCTTAGATGATTTATAATGGTGGAGGCTGACGGGATCGAACCGCCGACCCTCTGCTTGTAAGGCAGATGCTCTCCCAGCTGAGCTAAGCCTCCGCATCATTATGTAAGCTCCCTCTGCTTTCAGGATCGGCGGGAACTTGTTTGTAATAAAATGACCCGTAGGGGATTCGAACCCCTGTTACCTCCGTGAAAGGGAGGTGTCTTAACCCCTTGACCAACGGGCCTTGCAAAAAAGCTTCCAACCGGAATCGAACCGGTGACCTCATCCTTACCATGGATGCACTCTACCTACTGAGCTATGGAAGCATGGCTCCCCGAACAGGACTCGAACCTGTGACAACTCGATTAACAGTCGAGTGCTCTACCAACTGAGCTATCAGGGAACAATGCTTGGCAATGTCCTACTCTCCCGGGACCCTGCGGTCCAAGTACCATCGGCGCTGAAGGGCTTAACGGCCGTGTTCGGTATGGGTACGCGTGGTTCCCCTTCGCCATGATCACCAAACGTTTTATTTCATTCAGGGTGTTTATTCCCTGAAAACTAGCAGCGAATTCAACGTAAGCTTGTTTGTTCTTTCGAGCCCCGAGAAAGTATTCGGATTCCGCTTTGTCAGCTTCCTCTTCACTTTCTTTGGTATTATGGTTAAGCCCTCGACCGATTAGTATTCGTCAGCTGCATGCATTGCTGCACTTCCACCCCGAACCTATCTACCTCGTCGTCTACAAGGGGTCTTACTGAATTGGGAAATCTCATCTTGAGGGGGGCTTCACGCTTAGATGCTTTCAGCGCTTATCCCTTCCGTACTTGGCTACCCAGCGGTGCTCCTGGCGGAACAACTGGTACACCAGCGGTACGTCCATCCCGGTCCTCTCGTACTAAGGACAGCTCCTCTCAAATTTCCTGCGCCCGCGACAGATAGGGACCGAACTGTCTCACGACGTTCTGAACCCAGCTCGCGTACCGCTTTAATGGGCGAACAGCCCAACCCTTGGGACCTACTTCAGCCCCAGGATGCGATGAGCCGACATCGAGGTGCCAAACCTCCCCGTCGATGTGGACTCTTGGGGGAGATAAGCCTGTTATCCCCAGGGTAGCTTTTATCCGTTGAGCGATGGCCCTTCCATTCGGTACCACCGGATCACTAAGCCCGACTTTCGTCCCTGCTCGACCTGTTTGTCTCGCAGTCAAGCTCCCTTCTGCCTTTGCACTCTTCGAATGATTTCCAACCATTCTGAGGGAACCTTTGGGCGCCTCCGTTACTCTTTAGGAGGCGACCGCCCCAGTCAAACTGCCCGCCTGACACTGTTCCCGATCCGGATCACGGACCCAGGTTAGAACCTAGATACGATCAGGGTGGTATCCCAACGTCGCCTCCGCACAAGCTGGCGCTCATGCTTCTTAGGCTCCCACCTATCCTGTACAGATCGTACCCAAATTCAATATCAAGCTGCAGTAAAGCTCCATGGGGTCTTTCCGTCTTGTCGCGGGTAACCTGCATCTTCACAGGTATTAAAATTTCACCGGATCTCTCGTTGAGACAGCGCCCAAGTCGTTACGCCATTCGTGCGGGTCAGAATTTACCTGACAAGGAATTTCGCTACCTTAGGACCGTTATAGTTACGGCCGCCGTTTACTGGGGCTTCGGTTCACAGCTTCGGTTTGCACCTAACCACTCCCCTTAACCTTCCAGCACCGGGCAGGCGTCAGCCCGTATACTTCGCCTTGCGGCTTCGCACAGACCTGTGTTTTTGCTAAACAGTCGCTTGGGCCTTTTCACTGCGGCCCCCTCAGGCTATTCACCTTACCGGGGCACCCCTTCTCCCGAAGTTACGGGGTCATTTTGCCGAGTTCCTTAACGAGAGTTCTTCCGCGCGCCTTAGAATTCTCTTCTCGCCTACCTGTGTCGGTTTGCGGTACGGGCACCTTCGCCTGGCTAGAGGCTTTTCTTGGCAGCATGAGATCATCGCCTTCGGTACTTACATTTCCCTCCCCATCACAGCCCAGCCTTACGATGCGCGGATTTGCCTGCACATCAGCCTCACTGCTTGGACGAGCATCCATCCGCTCGCACGACTACCCTTCTGCGTCACCCCATTACTCATAACGGCTTACGGTGGTACAGGAATTTCCACCTGTTGTCCTTCGACTACGCCTTTCGGCCTCGCCTTAGGTCCCGACTAACCCTGAGCGGACGAACCTTCCTCAGGAACCCTTAGGCTTTCGGCGGACAAGATTCTCACTTGTCTTTTCGTTACTCATACCGGCATTCTCACTTGTGTACAGTCCAGCAGTCCTTCCGGTCTACCTTCGCTCCGGTACACAACGCTCCCCTACCACTGACTTTCGTCAATCCATAGCTTCGGTGGTGTGTTTAGCCCCGTTACATTTTCGGCGCAGAGTCACTCGACCAGTGAGCTATTACGCACTCTTTCAATGGTGGCTGCTTCTAAGCCAACATCCTGGTTGTCTGTGCAACTCCACATCCTTTCCCACTTAACACCTACTTAGGGACCTTAGCTGATGGTCTGGGCTGTTTCCCTCTTGACAATGGATCTTAGCACTCACTGTCTGACTCCCAGGTACAAGTATGTGGCATTCAGAGTTTGACTGGACTTGGTAACCCTTGGCGGGCCCCGCACCCAATCAGTGCTTTACCTCCACTACTCTTTCTTCCTGAGGCTAGCCCTAAAGCTATTTCGGGGAGAACCAGCTATCTCCGAGTTCGATTGGAATTTCTCCGCTACCCCCACCTCATCCCCGAATTTTTCAACATTCGTGGGTTCGGGCCTCCAGTGAGTGTTACCTCACCTTCACCCTGGACAGGGGTAGATCACACGGTTTCGGGTCTACGTCCACGTACTCATTCGCCCTGTTCAGACTCGCTTTCGCTGCGGCTCCGGCTCTTCACCTTAACCTCGCACGGGAACGTAACTCGCCGGTTCATTCTACAAAAGGCACGCCATCACCCCTAGATCGGGCTCTGACTTCTTGTAAGCGCACGGTTTCAGGTTCTCTTTCACTCCCCTCCCGGGGTGCTTTTCACCTTTCCCTCACGGTACTGCTTCACTATCGGTCGCTAGGGAGTATTTAGCCTTGGCAGATGGTCCTGCCGGATTCCCGCGGGGTTTCACGTGTCCCGCGGTACTCAGGATGCGTCTAAAGAGAGAGCGGCATTTCAGCTACAGGGCTGTTACCTTCTTTGGCCGGCCTTTCCAGGCCGCTTCGCCTACGCTGCTCTTTTATCACTCCGTGTAAGACGTCCTACAACCCCAGAGAGCATGCCCTCTGGTTTGGGCTGTTCCGATTTCGCTCGCCGCTACTGACGGAATCACTCTTGTTTTCTTCTCCTGAGGGTACTTAGATGTTTCAGTTCCCCTCGTATGCCTCCGATGCAGCTATGAATTCACTGCATGGTACGTATCGATTACGATACGCGGGTTCCCCCATTCGGACATCCCCGGATCAAAGCCTGCTTACGGCTCCCCGAGGCATTTCGTCGTTCGCCACGTCCTTCTTCGGCTCCTAGCGCCTAGGCATCCTCCGTGCGCTCTTATTAGCTTAACCAATGCTCCGGTTGCTTCTGCCCGTGCTCCCGTTGTCCCTCGCTTTCTTGATGACACACCTTGCGGTGGAAACCGAGTGACAAAAGTACGCACAACCAGAACAACCTTCGCGCAAACTAAAAGAACAACATGATGCTTTACGTTGTTTCGCTATCTAGTTTTCAAGGAACAAGCATTTCTCTCTACACCGCCTCAAAAGCGGTGAAGGTTATCTTACCACATTCCCGGCCCTTTTATCAAGAGCACAGTTTTTGGCATTTTGGTGGAGCCAAGCGGGATCGAACCGCTGACCTCCTGCTTGCAAGGCAGGCGCTCTCCCAGCTGAGCTATGGCCCCAAACATTTTCTCCAAAGTGAGGTGGGCTCGTCGCTTATTCCGATGGCTTGAAGTTTATCAGAAACTTTCTTCGGAAGCGTGATCATGGGGCTGCCTCCCCAATTCGTCCGGCCATTCACAGGAGTATAAAATGAAATGGTGGGCCCTAGTGGACTCGAACCACCGACCTCACCCTTATCAGGGGTGCGCTCTAACCAGCTGAGCTAAGGGCCCGGACAATACATCTACCGCAAAATAAAAACCCACCACAGTGGGCTCGCTTGGCAATGTCCTACTCTCCCGGGACCCTGCGGTCCAAGTACCATCGGC
>NZ_AP043884.1:3147500-3210000 GCF_055392555.1 Paenibacillus sp. JCM 18996 | reverse complement strand
TTAAGGGTACGCTTGCGCGGAACAGCCTTCTGAATTCCGGTGCCCTATATTTTCTGAATGGCGGAACTGCGGCCCCCAGCACGCTTTTCATTAGCAGCACTCCTAGCATTAAACCATAAGCGCTGGCCACGATAATGGCCGGGATTTCCAGGATACCGTGCGGTACCAACCCCTTCGCGACATACACCCAAGATTCATGGAGGAGGAGCTGCGCCCGGATTACATAACCCAAAATAATGCCGTTCGCAATCAGCGAATAGAGCGGGAGAATGCCAAACAACAGTCCGATATAAACAAAGATAATCGCTTTAAACGCATTATTAAGGAAAATGATGATGAATAGCCACAATTGCGTGTGCCGCTTTCCTTCGATGATATTTTTAAGGCCCTGCATGCCTTTAAGCTGGCTTTTGATAAAAGCGTCGAACGTGTCATAATACGCCACGCCTATAAAAATCCCCGCGCCAAACACGAGAACGGCTGCAATGAAATAATGCTTCATTTCTTTTAATACATTAAATAATTCACGAAAATTCATGGCTGGTCCCGCTTCCTTCCAATTCTGAGAATAGCATAACTGCATGGTACTAGCATACATTGTACTAATACCATTAAACAAGCCTTCCGGTGTCCGGGAGTGAAAAGGAGGTCAAGGCTGGTGAGCGGGTTCTTTTATGTACTTAACGGAAAAAAATTTAAGCAGGTGTTCATCATGTCCGTCGCCGCGTTATTCGCAGCAGGCATCGTCTATTCGGAGAGGGAGAACGTATCCGTATTCGCGCAAAACGAGCCGTCGGCTATTTACAGTATTCCCACAGAGAAAAAGGTTATCGCTCTGACTTTTGATATTAGCTGGGGGGACAAACGCACCGAGCCGATCCTGCAGGTGTTGGAAAACAAAGGAGTGAAAAACGCGACCTTTTTTCTCTCTTCCCCTTGGAGCAAAAGCCATCCTGAGATTGTGAAACGCATAATGAAATCCGGATTCGAAATCGGCAGCCACGGCCATAAGCACGAGAACTACAGTACCTTGACCGACGAGGAAATCCGCACTCAGATTCAAACCGCGCATAGCATTTTATCGGAAGTAACTGGAACGCAGCCTAAGCTCATTCGTCTGCCGAATGGCGATTTCAATAAAAGAGTGCTCCAAATCGCCAAGGACTTAAATTATACCGTCGTGCAGTGGGACACCGATTCCCAGGACTGGTTAAATAAAGGGGTGGATGACATTATCAACCGCGTCGTAACGAAGGCGCATCCGGGAGATATCGTTCTGCTGCATGCAAGCGACTCCTGCAAACAAACGGCCGAAGCACTCCCCGTCATCATCGATAAGCTGAGGGACAAAGGCTACGAATTCGTCACTGTCAGCCAATTGATGAAACAGTCATCGGTGCAGCATCAACAGGTTGGGGATCCTACAATGCGGCCGATACAATGAACGTCAAAAGGAAAAGAGCTGGGATAACCTAGCTCTTTTTGCTGTCCACTATTTTGTGCAGGGTCAGTATTTGCCATGCGTTGCAGAAAATCAGCGGAACGATCATAAACAAGGAAGAAGAAACGCTGTTCAGCCTGAGGGAGGGAATTGCTTCCAAAACGGTGACCGCGGACATAAAAAACAATGTGGGAATAAATGCGTTGTAATTCGTTAATTTCACTTTCCAATAAGCGACGGCGAAAGAAACGATAAGGATAACCACAGCTATAGGAACAAAGTTCTGCCATACGACTTGGCCAAACACGAGAACTATGCAAATCAAAGCAATCTGGATATATTCCCAGGCTCTCTTGCTTCTGATCATGCCAATCATCATAAAACGAAACATCAAATAAGCAAAAAAGGCCGTTTGGCTGATCACACTGATCAAAAACCCTGCAAGTATCATATTAAACACATTAAAGCCAACCCCGGACAACCCCATAACCGCAAAATTCCGATCCTGCGCCTGGAGAACGACTCCAATGACTAACGCTGACGCAGCGCCAATTACCAAACTTGTCCAGAATAAATGAAACCACTTTCTTAACGTCACTAACCATGTCCCCCACTTCAATGATTCTCCGATAGTTAATTGTACCAACCTTCGCAATAAAAAGCTATCAACGACACAACATAAACCGCGTTAAACCACACATAATAGGAACATCATTGTTGGGAAGGGAGCACTAATTATGATAAATAAACGGTGGGTGTTGGCCATACCTGCAACCGCAATGGCACTTATGCTGTCCTCATGCACATCCGGAGGCTCCCAGCAGCAGGGCCAAAGCTATAAAGAAACGAAGACGATGGTGCTGGATATTCTGAAGTCGGAAGACGGAAAGAAAGCCGTTATGGATGCGCAAGGCGGCGGAGCTGGCGGCGGCCAGGGCGGCGGTGACGGCAGTGGAGGCGGCGGTTCCGCGGGCGGAGCCGGCGGCGGAGCTTCTGGCGGTGGCGGCAGTATGAAGTCGCTTTCCACAGAGCAGGTCACCATGCTGCAGTCCACTGTGAAAGATGTTCTTACATCGCCGGGCAGCACCCAGTTTCTGCAAACCCTGATGAAAGATCCCAAATTTGCCGGAGACTTCGCTAAAGCTGTGCAGAAGGAAGACAAGCAGCTCCACAAGGACCTGATGAAAGATCCCGAGTACCAGAGAGATCTCATTACAATTATGAAAAATCCGGAATATGAAAGAGTGCTGATGGATACCATGAAAGGCACTCAATACAGACAGCAGATCATGTCCGTTATCAATGAATCCATGCAAAGCCCCTTGTTTAAAATGCAGCTAGTCGAACTAATGAAAAAGGCGTTGGAAGAACAGCACGCGATGCCAAAAGCCACTTCCGATCAGCAGGGTAAAGAAGGTGGTGACAAAGATAAAGGCGGAGACAAGGATAAAGGCGGAGATAAAAGCAAAGCAGGCGGGGATAAGAGCAAAGACGAAAGCGGCGGCGCTGATACTGGCGGCGGTGGTGGCGGTTCATAATAAAAAAAGGGGAGCCAGCGATGCGCCGGTTCCCCTTTGGATTCCCTAATATTTATTGATCACTAGATCGGCAATTTCCATGTATATTTTCCCTGCAACTGTGTCCGCATGATAAACGGAAGGTGAATATTCCTGCTCGCTTATGCTATTCTCCGGAGCTCCCAGTGGAATTTGCGCCAGCAGCTGGGTGTGCAGTTCCTCGGCCAGCTTTCCTCCGCCGCCGCGCCCAAACACATACTGCTTGTCCCCGCACTTGCCGCATTCAAAATAAGCCATATTCTCGATAACGCCAAGAATTTCATGTTCTGTCTTGATAGCCATGGCTCCGGCACGCGCCGCCACGAAAGCGGCTGTAGCATGCGGCGTAGTGACGATAATTTCCTTGCTGTGGGGAATCATGCTGTGAACATCCAAAGCGACGTCCCCGGTGCCCGGAGGAAGATCTAAAAGCATATAATCGAGCTCACCCCAGTTTACTTCCCCGAAAAAGTTCTTTAACATTTTGCCCAGCATCGGTCCCCGCCAAATGATTGGAGCGTTATCTTCGACAAAAAATCCCATAGACATCACTTTTACGCCAAAGCGCTCTACCGGAATAATGCGGTCGTTGACTAATTGCGGTCGTTCTTCGATCCCCATCATATCCGGCACGCTAAATCCGTAAATATCGGCATCGATGATACCGACTTTCTTGCCCTTTCTGGCTAAAGCTGCAGCCAAGTTCACTGTAACCGTGGACTTGCCGACTCCACCCTTGCCGCTCGCTATGGCAATAAATCGGGTTTTGGAGCCGGGAGAAAGAAGCGATTGGTTCTCAGCTTCCGAAATTGTTTCTTGTGGAACATTGTCGTTTCTGGTCGCTGCAGAGATCTGGCTTTTGTCATAGTCGGTGATCAGTCTAAAACGGATATGAACTTCTTTGGCTCCGAGATTTCGTATGGCATGTGAGGCCATCTGTTTAAACTGATTTTTATAATTTTCGTCCTGGGATGTCACAATTAAAGTTAGAGACACACTGTCTTCTTTTATAAGAATATCCCGTACAAAATTAAGCCGCGTAATGCTTTGTTGATACTGTGGTTCGATAAATCCGTTTAAAGCTTGCAATACTTGTTCTCTGGTCAGCATAAGACACCTCGGTTGTCACGTTGTAATTAATAATGTTATTATATCACAATTTTACGGAGTTCCTAATTTTTCGCCGGAATAGTAACGAAGAATGCCCTGGTAGATGGCGGCGGCCACCTTTTTCTGATAATTTTCGTCTTCCATTAATTTAGCCTCTTCAGGATTGGAAAGGAACCCGACTTCCACTAAAGCCCCGGGGATTTTTAAAGTTTTCAGCAAATAAACCGTTTTATCGGCTTCTTTGGCCACCCTGTCCGTGTTCTGGAGATTTTTCTTAAGTTCGTCCTGGATTAATGCGGCCAAGATGGGATTGTCCTTGTGGTTGCGATAGTAAAAGGTTTGGGCCCCTGACCATCTGGGAGACGGAATGGCATTCAAGTGAACGCTCAAGAACAAATCGGATTTATTATCGGTTATAAACCGGGCTCGCCGTACCAAATCCTGAGTCTTCCGCGCGCTGTAACCCTTGGTATTTTCGTCTGCCAAATCTTTATCTTCTTCCCTTGTCATCACAACGACCGCGCCTGCCTGCTGCAAATAATCCCTGACATATTTGGTGATCGCCAAGGTGATATTCTCTTCAAATGTGCCCTCTTTGCTCTTGGCCCCTCCGTCGGCGCCGCCGTGCCCCGCGTCTAATGCGATAGTCTTTCCGGACAACGGAAGGGTCCAATAGGTCCAGGTTTTGGTGGCGGGCAGCTCGTAAGTGAACAGGAAGACCAGCAGCATTATCAATGCCGCGGAGGAGACCAGTTTAATGGTGCTTTGATATGTAATCCAAATAACCCACCTTTTTCTTCTTCTGGGCATAAAAAAATCCACCTCTACTCCCTATAGACTCTGTATGATCTATATGGGACAGGGTGGACGAATATGACTACTCCTTGGCTGACGAAGTCAATTGTTCGGACATTCCTTGGATAAGCACCTCAGCCACTTCCGGCCTGGTAAATTCCGCTGGCGGACGTTGGCCGTCTCTAAGCAGCGCCCTAACCTTCGTCCCGGATAAATGCAGATGGTCTGAAGCCGGATGAGGGCAGGTTTTGCTTGAAGCCATGTTGCCGCATTTGGTGCAGAAGAAGCTGTGCTCAAAGAACAACGGAGTGATTCCCAGCTCTTCGGCGGTAAAGTTTCGGAATATCTCCTGCGCCTCGTAAGTGCCGTAATAATCACCTACACCTGCGTGATCGCGGCCTACGATGAAATGGGTACATCCGTAGTTTTTGCGGACCATGGCGTGGAATATCGCTTCTCTGGGTCCAGCATAGCGCATAGCTGCCGGGAACACTCCGAGAAAGCTGCGGTCTTTGGGATAATAGTTGTCAAGCAGGACGAGGTAGCTGCGCATTCTGACTTCCGCCGAGATGTCATCCGATTTGGTTTCTCCGACCAGAGGATTTAAGAAAAGGGCATCTACAATTTCCATAGCGGACTTCTGGATGTATTCATGCGCTCTGTGCACTGGATTTCTGGTTTGGAACCCTACAACCGTCTTCCACCCTTTTTCAGCAAAAATCTTTCTTGTTTCAGACGGATCAAAATAAAATTCTTGAAACTTCGAAGGCTGCGGGCGGTTCAGAACCTGAATCGGTCCGCCTACATAGGTCGAAGGTCTGGATAACAGCTTTTGAACTCCTGGATGCGCCATATCATTCGTTTTAAATACTTTCAGTGCTTCGTTATGTTGATCCGCCTCATAGATGCTCTGCACGTCCAAAAGGCCGTATATAACCCCGTCAGCTTCCCCTACAAGGGCTACCTGCTCACCGACCGTAAGAGTCTCCGCTATGATTGGCTCCACCGCCAAGGTAATCGGTATGCTCCAAACCGTTCCGTTCGTCAGGCGCATGGATTCCACGACAGAGTGGTAATCCTTCTCTGCCATGAATCCGGTAAGCGGTGAAAAAGCCCCCACACCGATCAGATCAAGATCCGAGACGGCCCAGGCATTGATTTTGATCTGATTCAGGGATTTCGCTTTCTCCTCCAAAGCCGTCTTGTGGTCTGCAGATACGATTCTATTGATCAGGGTCCCGCCATGAGCTTGAATTGTCTCTTTCATGTAATGACCTCCAATGATTGTAATAGGCTCATCTTATTTGTGAAGTCCGCACTCCGTTTTCTCAAATCCCGACCAACGGCCAGCTCTTGGGTCTTCTCCGGCAAATACCTGACGTGTGCAATGGGAGCATCCGATGCTCGGATAGTTGTTGTCATGCAGTGGGTTGTAGATCACATTGTTGCTGCGGATATAATTCCACACATCTTCGGACGTCCAGCTGGCAAGCGGGTTGAATTTGATCAGTCCGAATTTCACATCATATTCCACTTTCTTGGCATTAGCCCTTGTCGGCGCTTGGTCTCTGCGGATTCCGGTGATCCATGCGTCGTAATTGGCAAGAATTTTCGTAAGCGGATCTACTTTGCGGATGTTGCAGCATTGAGTAGGATCGGATTTCCACAATTCTTCGCCAAACTGGCCTGCCTGCTGATCCAAAGTGAGCGATGGCTCCACCTGGATGAATTGCACACCGTAATATTCTTGCAGCCGGTTCCGCGTTTCATAGGTTTCTTGAAAATGGACGTTAGTATCCAAATAGAAAATATCGGTCTGCGGACTTACCTTTTGCAGCATATCGACCAAAACGACGTCCTCCGCTCCAAAGCTGCACGCCAACGTTATATTAGGGAATCTGTCTACAGCCCATTCAATGATGGCTTCAGGAGATTGGTTTTCCAAATCGACTGCGGCCTGATTAACCAAAGCTTCTTTCTCAAACAAGTTCATAGGAAAAGTCCTCCTTGATAATTCCGACTATATTTATAAGGATTTAAGTATTTACTTTAATTATAAAAGGTTTCTACTTTATGTCAATATGAAATTTTCCTCTCACTTGACAGCTATCTTATCGTATGGAGAAAGGCATTTCTAGGTGCTTGACTGCCTATGTTCTTCATACAATGCCCACAAAGTCAGATAGACCTCCCGCAGATTATTCCGTTAGAGCGGGTACTGCTCGCACCGAAAGCTACAAAAAGCATGATTGCGCTTCATCGAATTGGCTCTGACTTAAAACTCTCGATATTACTTTACGAGCGGTCCGCAGTACACAAAAAAGCACCCTTTTCTGCCGTTTGCAGAAAAAAGTGCTTTGACTTGCCTGCCCGTAAATCTTAACGCTTGGAGAACTGAGGAGCGCGGCGGGCAGCTTTCAAGCCGTACTTTTTACGTTCTTTCATACGAGGGTCACGAGTCAGGAATCCGGCTCTTTTCAAAGATCCGCGGAATTCCGGGTCTGCTTTCAGCAGCGCACGGGAAATTCCGTGACGGATAGCTCCCGCTTGGCCGGACATGCCTCCGCCATGAGCAATAACCAATACATCGTATTTGTCCAATGTTTCTGTAAGATTCAAAGGCTGTTTCACGATCAGTTTCAAAGTTTCAAGACCGAAATACTCATTCAGGTCACGTTTATTAACGAGGATGCGTCCTTCGCCCGGTACGAGACGAACACGTGCTACCGAATGCTTACGACGACCTGTTCCATAATATTGAACTTGTGCCACGAGTTATCCTCCCTTTCAATTAGCCTTTTAGTTCCCAAACTTCAGGTTGTTGCGCTTGATGCGGATGCTCGGATCCGGCATACACTTTAAGCTTTGTTTTCATGCTTTCGCCAAGACGGTTCTTAGGAAGCATTCCGTGGATAGCAAGTTCAAGCATGCGCTCAGGTTTCTTTTGCAGCATTTCTTGAGCAGGCGTTACTTTCAATCCACCGGAGTACAAAGAGTGACGGTAGTACATTTTTTGCTGCAGCTTCTTTCCAGTAAGAACAATCTTGTCGGCATTAATGACAACTACAAAATCTCCAGTGTCTATGTGCGGAGTGAACTGCGGCTTGTGCTTACCGCGGATGATTGTTGCAGCTTCGCTCGCTAGGCGACCCAGGGTTTTCCCTGCAGCGTCAATAATGTACCATTTGCGCTCAACTTCGTTGGGTTTAGCCATGTATGTGGTACGCATTTACATATCCTCCTAAAAAAATATATCAAAACCTTGTTATTTTCAGCTCATTAGTTAAGTCAACTGTTCCATGTGTTCGTCTACTCGGGGCTGTGGGATAGCCAGTAGAAAACACAATTTCCATTTTACAATATAAACACGGAAATATCAAGGGGAATCTCTCAATTCCTCATAACTCACATGCCACAGCATAAGACCGTGAGGCTCGGCGGTCGGCCCCGCTTTCGCGCGGTTCTCCGCTTGAAGAATGGCGGGAAGATCGGAGCTCTTTCTTCTTCCTTCTCCTACCTGCAGCAAGGTCCCCACGATGATACGAACCATGTTATACAAAAAGCCGTTGCCGGTTAAAGTAATCACAATGATTCCTGAATCTTCGGAAGTGGGCTGCTCGTCTTTAATGAATTCAAGCGTGGCGTCATATATAGTGCGGACGTGGGTGCTTTTGTTCGACCTGACAGAGCAAAAGGAGGTAAAATCATGCTCTCCCACAAGATGAAGCAGCGCGGCCTTCATTTCCTTGACATTGAGTTTTCTGTACCAATGAAGCTGGGTTTGGTAATGAAATACATCTCTGTGCCGCCCGATCCTTATAAAATACTTATAGGTTTTGCTCTTGGCCGAACGGGTGGCGTGAAAATCGAGCGGCACTTCCCTGGCATTCGAAACCGAGATATCTACCGGCAGCAGGTTATTCATTGCCACACACCATCGGTCTACGGGAATCTGTGAAGAGGTAATGAAGTTGATAACCTGCCCTCGGGAATGGACGCCGGCATCCGTTCTTCCGGAGGCTAAAATTTTGATCTGTTCACCGGTCAAAAAAAAGAGGGCCTCTTCCAATTTATCCTGAATCGTGTTTTTGTTCGGTTGAGACTGAAATCCGCTGTATGAAGTTCCGACATAACTTACTACCATGCTGACGTTTCTCAAAGCGACCTCCGAACACGTGATGTTAATGGAGTCTGGAGAGGATATTTATCAATTCACCACAAAATAAAGCAGGCTTTTATAGTTCTGCCTGATACATACTTTACAAAAGCCCCGGTAAATACTACAAAAAAAAGGGCTTCATCAGAATCTTAAAGTAACAACCAACAAGAGAAAGCTCTATGTTAGTTGAAACCGGATTCTGTCCACCCTTTCCCGTGCCAAATTAGGCTCTGTCAACTAGCTCAAGATACACCATAGGAGCGGAATCCCCACGACGAGGTCCCAGCTTCAGAATACGGGTATAACCGCCTTGACGGTCAGCATAGCGGGGAGCGATATCCGAGAATAGCTTCTGGATTGCATCCTGTTCTTCGTTTGCAGCTTCACGGCGGACATAAGCCGCTACTTGACGGCGAGCGTGAAGGTCTCCGCGTTTGGCTAAAGTGATCAGCTTCTCTGCGATGGAACGAAGTTCTTTCGCTTTCGCTTCAGTTGTTTGAATGCGTTCATGTATGAATAAGTCAGTAACCAAGTCACGGAACAACGCTTTACGTGCACTTGCATCACGACCCAGCTTTTGGTAAGCCATGTGTTTAACCTCCTTCTTATTTCTGCTTGGTCTTGGTCTCTTTTATTCTTCCATTCTTAGGCCTAGTCCCAATTCTTCCAGCTTCTCTTGAACTTCTTCCAGCGATTTACGTCCAAGGTTTCGAACTTTCATCATATCTTCTTCTGTCTTGGTTATCAGCTCTTGCACGGTATTAATACCGGCGCGCTTCAAACAGTTGTAGGAGCGAACGGAAAGATCCAGTTCTTCGATCGTCATTTCAAGCACTTTCTCTTTCTTGTCCTCTTCCTTCTCTACCATGATTTCAGCGTCTTTAGCCTCATCCGTAAGCCCGACGAAGAGCATCAAGTGTTCTGTCAGGATCTTAGCGCCCAAACTCACAGCTTCTTCCGGCCGAATACTGCCGTCGGTCCATACTTCAAGGGTTAGCTTGTCATAGTTGGTAACTTGACCGACACGAGTATTTTCAATGCTGTAGTTCACACGAGTGATGGGAGTATAAATAGAATCAATCGGAATGACGCCGATCGGTTGGTCGTCCCTTTTGTTCTTGTCTGCTTGTACATAACCGCGGCCCCGATTGGCATGAATTCTCATATGAAGACGTGCATCGGAGGAAAGAGTGGCAATGTGCAGGTCTGGGTTAAGGATTTCAACATCACTGTCACCGCGGATATCGCCGGCTGTTACAATTCCTTCGCCTTCCGCATCGATTTCCAACATCTTTTCTTCGTCGGAATGGATTTTCAACGATAACCCCTTCAAATTCAGGATGATTTCTGTTACATCCTCAACCACTCCGGGGATTGTTGAAAATTCATGCAGCACTCCGTCAATCTGAACAGAATTTACCGCCGCGCCAGGTAACGATGAGAGTAAGATTCGACGCAATGAGTTGCCCAATGTCGTTCCGTACCCGCGCTCCAATGGTTCTACAACGAATTTTCCATAGCTTCCATCTTCACTAACAGATACGGTTTCAATTTTTGGCTTTTCAATTTCTATCATTAGATTTACCCTCCTCTAAAACGTCGCTTCCCTCTGGATACTTTCAATAAACCATGTAGTATGCCTATCCTACCCATCCATTATTCACATGTTTAGAATATTTATACCCCATACGATCCTGAATTAGACACGACGACGTTTAGGTGGTCGGCAACCGTTATGCGGAATTGGAGTAACGTCTTTGATCAGGTTCACTTCAAGACCTGCAGCTTGCAGAGAGCGGATAGCTGCTTCACGTCCTGCACCAGGTCCTTTAACCATAACCTCTACAGCTTTCATGCCGTGCTCCATTGCCGCTTTGGCAGCGGATTCGGCAGCCATTTGAGCGGCGAAAGGAGTGCTCTTGCGGGAGCCTTTGAAGCCCAGGTTACCGGAACTTGCCCAAGAGATTGCATTTCCGTGAGGATCTGTGATGGTAACAATCGTGTTGTTAAAAGTTGAACGGATATGAGCCACTCCGGATTCAATATTCTTACGGTCACGACGCTTGGTACGAGCTACTTTTGATTTTGGTTTTGCCATTAGTTTCTAACCCCCTTTATTATTTCTTCTTGTTCGCAACGGTACGACGAGGACCTTTACGAGTACGAGCATTGGTTTTGGTACGCTGACCACGAACAGGCAGTCCACGGCGGTGGCGGACACCACGGTAGCATCCGATCTCGATAAGACGCTTAATGTTCAGGCTTACTTCACGGCGAAGGTCACCTTCAACTTTAATGTTCTTGTCGATGAATTCACGGATTTTGTTCAATTCATCTTCGGTAAGATCGCGAACGCGAGTGTCAGGATTTACGCCTGCTTGAGCCAGGATCTTTTGAGAACTGGTTTTACCGATACCGAAAATGTACGTTAGACCGATTTCAACGCGCTTATCGCGGGGCAAGTCAACTCCAGCTATACGAGCCATTTATGCAGCACCTCCCTTATCCTTGTTTTTGTTTGTGCTTAGGATTTTCACAGATAACCATTACATTGCCTTTACGACGAATCACTTTGCATTTTTCGCAAATGGGTTTGACCGACGGTCTTACCTTCATTGTAATTACCTCCTGAGTGTTTCTGTTAAGAAACTTACTTCGTAAGCTTCGCTTGGTTTGCAGCAGCAAACCTACTAGACGATCTTCTCTTGCAAGGGTTTGCGGCTGCAAACCGTTCGTTAAGCTTGTCGTTTCTTTCATAGAAACTAACTTCACAAGCAATCCTTATTTATTTGAAACGGTAGGTTATACGGCCTCTGGTTAAATCATACGGAGACAACTCCACTGTCACTTTATCGCCGGGCAGGATGCGGATGAAATGCATTCTGATTTTACCGGAGACGTGGGCAAGGATTTTGTGTCCATTATCTAATTCAACCTTAAACATTGCATTTGGAAGAGGTTCAATCACTGTACCTTCAACTTCAATTACATCTTCTTTGGCCACAGTCATTCTCCTTTCTCATTCGCTTCGGCTTGCCCTGTGTGGACAAACCTATTCAGTGCATATCGTAGCTTCCCATTGGTAACACGGCCGGTTTCCAAAATACTGTCCGCCACCTCACTGCTGATCATGGACTCCAATTGAAGGTGAAGCAGGTTTTTCTTTTTAGGTTGGTCAAACTTTCGTTTGTCCCCATCCGCTATCAGAACAAATCGCTCATCAACGATACCGATGACGATGGCAGGTTTGCCGAGATCTCTTCCACGCAGCACCTTTACGATCTGTCCGATTTGTGGTTTCCTTGAATCCTCCACTCATCATCACCTTAGGTTAGGGTTTAGTTAGAATCTCGTAACCATCAGCCGTTATAGCGATCGTATGTTCAAAATGCGCGCACATGGATCCGTCTGCCGTTACAACCGTCCATTTATCCGCAAGCGTTTTGACAAAACGCTCTCCGGCGTTGACCATCGGTTCGATGGCCAGAACCATTCCCGGCTTCAATCTCGGTCCGCGACCTGCGATGCCGTAGTTCGGAATTTGAGGTTCTTCATGAAGCTTCGAACCAATGCCATGACCTACATACTCACGAACTATAGAAAGTCCTTCGTCCTCAACCGCCTTTTGAATAGCGTGTGAGATGGTGAATAAGCGAACATCGGGTTTCACTTCAGCTAGCCCGGTGTAGAGGGATCTCTCGGTAACTTCAAGCAGTTTGCGGGCTTTCTCAGAAATCTGGCCGACCGCGTAAGTCCAAGCCGAATCTCCATGATAGCCTTGATACTGCGCACCAATGTCAATGCTGATGACGTCACCTTCGCTTAATTTGCGTGAACCTGGAATGCCATGTACCAACTCTTCGTTCACTGAAGCGCAGATGCTGGCAGGAAAACCGTTGTAGCCTTTAAAAGATGGTATTGCTCCCTGGCTGCGAATATAGTCTTCAGCGAGTTGATCCAATTCTTTCGTTGTAACGCCAGGCTGAACAGCTTTAGCCAACAGACGATGCGTCTCAGCAACAATTCTCCCGGCTTCTCTCATAATCGCCAATTCAGCTTCGGACTTACAAATGATCATTACGCTTGACCTCGCAATAGTGAGCTGATTTCAGCGGTTACTTCGTCAATGTCCTGTTCCCCGTTAACCTGACGCAGGATTTCCTTCTGTTGATAGTACTGCAGCAAAGGAGCAGTCTTATTGATGTATTCGTCTAAACGAGTACCTACCTTCTCCTCAGTGTCGTCCGAACGCTGATAGAGCTCGCCCGAGCATTTGTCGCACTGCCCTTCATGCTTCGGAGGATTAAACAGAACGTGGTAAGTGGCTCCGCAAGATTTGCAAATCCGTCTTCCCGTTAGCCGGGCTAACAGCAAACTGCGGTCGACGGAAAGGTTGATCACATGGTCAATCTTCTTTCCCATCGCTTCAAGGATTTGATCCAATGCTTCCGCTTGAGAAATCGTTCTTGGAAATCCATCCAGCAAGAATCCTTTTTGGCAATCAGGCTGCTGCAATCTGTCCCTGACGATCCCTACCGTAATTTCATCCGGAACCAGCAATCCTTTATCAACGTATCCTTTGGCTTCAATTCCCAAGGGAGTCCCTTGACTCATAGCTGCGCGAAAAGCATCCCCAGTAGAGATATGAGGAATCTGAAATTCGGCAACGATTCTTTCTGCTTGCGTACCTTTACCAGCCCCCGGAGGGCCCATGAAGATTACATTCATTCCGAATACCTCCATATCTGGCGGGACGAACAGCACAATAGGTGCCGATGGCCGCTGCACTGCGGCTTCCACCAGAACCTATCTGCTATTTATTGATAAAACCTTTATAGTGTCTCTTAATCAATTGGCTTTCAATCTGCTTCATCGTTTCCAGCGCAACACCTACAACGATCAGAAGCGATGTTCCTCCGATCTGGACGGAGTTAGGCAAACCTGCGACTCGGCCCAAAATCATCGGGATAATGGAGATAAGCGCCAAGAAAAGAGCACCGGATAAAGTAATTCTCGTCATTACTCTGGTCAAATATACAGAAGTGGTTTTACCAGGACGAATACCAGGGATATATCCACCGTTCTTTTTCATTTGATCAGCCATCTGTTCAGGGTTAATCTGTACAAATGTATAAAAGAAAGTGAATCCGATGATCAGCATCACATATAGGACCATCCCTAAAGGAGCCGTTTGATTCATGTTGGTGATAATCCAGTCGGCCACAGCATTTCCTCTCCAGAAGCTTGCAAGCGTCGGGGGGAATACCAACAGTGACAGCGCAAAAATGACTGGAATGACACCCGCCGCATTCACCTTGAGAGGAATGTGCGTGGATTGTCCGCCATACATCTTGCGTCCTACCACACGCTTGGCGTACTGAACCGGAATTTTGCGTACCCCTTGCTGGATGAAGATTACTCCAACAATGATTAAAACGACAAACACCAGGATTATTAATACTTTGACGATGTTCAGGAACAACGCGCTTCCGGCATCGGCAATCTGGGTTTGGTAGATCTGTTGAATTCCTCTTGGAATGGCAGCGGCGATTCCGGCAAAGATGAGAATAGAGATACCATTCCCGATTCCTTTCTCCGTGATCTGTTCGCCAAGCCACATCAAGAAAGCTGTCCCCGCGGTAAGAACGATAGCAATCATCGCATAAGTCATGGCGCTCGGGTTAATAACAAGACCTCTATAGATATTGTTAAAACCGATTGCCAGACCTGTCGCCTGGATTAAACCCAGGACGATAGTACCATAACGGGTGAATTGAGCCAACTTTTTTCTGCCGGTGTCTCCCTCTTTTGCCCATTGTGCAAATTTGGGGATCACGTCCATAGAAAGCAGCTGGACAATAATTGATGCCGTGATATACGGCATAATCCCCATTGCAAAGATGGAAAATTGATAGAGGGCACCGCCGGAGAAGGTATTTAACAGACCAAACACATCAGTCGAACTCGATTGACTCTGCATGTGCAGAAGATTCGTATTGATGTTAGGCACCGGTATAAAAGCGCCTATTCTGTAGACGATGAGTATCAGTAAGGTAAAAAGGATCCTTCTTCTCAAATCATCTACCTTCATGATGTTCGAAATGGTCCTAAACATTAAATCACCTCGGTTTTACCACCGGCAGCTTGGATTTTTTCTACCGCAGACTCGGAGAACTTGTTCGCCTTAACTGTCAATCCCACAGTAATTTCGCCGTTTCCTAGAACCTTGATTCCGTCTTTAAATGCTTTAACCAGACCGGCCTCCTTAAGGATTTCCGGTGTTACTTCCGTACCCGCGGGGAATCGGTTCAGATCTTCCAGGTTTACTACCGCATATTCCTTACGGAACGGGTTGTTGAATCCGCGCTTAGGCAGTCGACGATACAATGGGTTCTGTCCACCCTCAAAGCCAGGGCGCACGCCACCGCCGGAACGGGCGTTTTGACCCTTGTGACCGCGAGTTGCGGTTTTACCCATACCGCTGCCGATACCGCGTCCAACACGTTTACGAACGGAACGGGATCCTTCAGCAGATGTAAGTTCATGAAGTTTCATCGTTGCACCTCCTCTAGAGCTATATTCACGATCGCCTTTTAAGCTTCGATTTCTTTGACTTCTACAAGATGACTAACCTTGTTCACCATGCCTCTGATGGCTGGATTGTCATTATGTGTAACCGTTTGGTGAAGCTTACGCAAACCAAGAGTGTTGACAGTGATGCGTTGGTCTTCACTGCGGCCGATCAAGCTGCGTTTGAGGGTGATTTGAATTTGTTTTGCCATTAGTTTCCCCTCCTAACCTAATAGTTCTTCTACTGTTTTTCCGCGAAGTTTCGCAACTTCTTCTGCTCTCTTAAGACGCTGCAGGCCTTCTAAAGTTGCGTTAACCATGTTGATGGAGTTAGAAGAACCTAGAGATTTAGTCAAGATATCGCCGACTCCGGCAAGCTCAAGCACCGCACGAACCGGTCCGCCGGCGATAACTCCAGTACCTTTGGAAGCTGGTTTCAATAATACTTTGCCGGCTCCGAAATGTCCTTGAACCAAATGAGGGATTGTCGTTCCAACAATTGGAACATGCACAAGGTTCTTCTTGGCATCTTCAATTCCCTTACGAATCGCATCAGGCACTTCAGACGCTTTACCGATACCAGCGCCAACCCAGCCCTTACCGTCGCCTACGACGACGAGAGCACTGAAGCTGAAACGGCGACCGCCTTTTACTACTTTAGCAACGCGATTGATATGAACAACTTTTTCAGTTAGCTCTAAAGTATTGGGATCTACTCGCAAGTGTATACCTCCTTATTTTACATTCTCCAATTAGAATTCCAAGCCTGCTTCACGAGCGGCGTCAGCCAACGCTTGAACGCGTCCGTGATACAAATAGCCGCTGCGGTCAAACACCACTTTATCGATACCTTTTTCTTTCGCGCGTTGAGCGATCAATTCGCCAACTTTGCGCGCAGCTTCTACATTTCCGCCGTTATCAACATCAGTCAGACTCTTATCCTGAGTGGATGCGGACACAATGGTTGCACCATTTACATCATCGATGATTTGAGCATACATATGTTTAGCCGAACGGAAGATATTCAGACGCGGACGTTCAGTAGTCCCTTGAATTTTCTTACGGACGCGAAGATGTCTTTTGAGCCGGGCTTTATTCTTGTCGCCTTTTGTGATCATTCGGATGTCACTCCTTTCATATCTTTTAAGAAGCGTACGTTCTTACGAACTTATTACTTCTTCTTGCCTGCTTTACCTTCTTTACGAAGAATACGTTCGCCTTCATACTTGATACCTTTACCTTTGTAAGGCTCAGGCTCACGAACAGCGCGAATTTTAGCAGCTGTAGCACCCACCAGCTCTTTATCGATTCCTTTAACAATAATTTTGTTGTTGGCAGGAACCTCGAACTCGATGCCTTTTTCTGGAACGATTTCAACCGGGTGGGAATATCCTACGTTAAGAACAAGCTTCTCGCCTGTCTTGTTGGCGCGGTATCCGACACCCACCAGCTCAAGAGTCTTAGAGAACCCTTCGTTCACACCGCTGATCATGTTCGCCAGAACACTGCGCGTTGTGCCGTGAAGAGAACGGTGCAATTTATTATCAGAAGGACGCTCCACGTTAACTTCGCTTTCAGCAACATTAATTTTCATGTCCTGATGGAATTCACGAGTCAGCGTTCCTTTAGGCCCTTTAACTGTTACTACTTTGTCATTCAAATTTACATTTACACCGTTAGGCAATGTAATTGGTTTGCGACCAATACGAGACATCTTTGCACCTCCATTCGATTACGATGTGTCTTACCAAACGTAGCAGATAACTTCTCCGCCAGCTTTAGTCTGACGAGCTTCTTTATCCGACATTACGCCATTGGATGTGGAGATAATAGCAATTCCAAGGCCGCCAAGAACCCTAGGGATTTCTTGACTCTTCGTATATACGCGAAGACCTGGTTTACTGATTCTCTTTAATCCGGAAATTACGCGCTCATTGTTAGGACCGTACTTTAAGAACAAGCGGATGATCCCTTGTTTGCTATCCTCAACATATTCAGCGTCGCGGATGAAACCTTCTTTTTTAAGAATCTCAGCGATTTCCCTCTTGATCTTGGAAGCAGGGATTTCTACCGTTTCATGACGAACGATGTTTGCATTGCGAATGCGTGTAAGCATATCGGCAATTGGATCTGACATTACCATTTAGCGAACCTCCTTCCCGTAAGTAGGGTATTACCAGCTTGCTTTTTTAACGCCAGGGATTTGGCCTTTATAAGCTAGTTCACGGAAACATATTCTACAGATTTTAAATTTACGAAGCACAGAGTGCGGACGGCCGCAACGCTCGCAACGAGTGTAGGCCTGTACTTTAAACTTCGGCGCACGCTGCTGCTTGATTTTCATTGAAGTTTTTGCCACTTAGTTTTACACCTCCGTTGACATGGATTGTCAAACTATTTAACGAAAGGCATTCCCAATTGTGTGAGCAACTCACGAGCTTCTTCGTCAGTCTTGGCGGTCGTTACGATCACGATATCCATGCCGCGGACCTTGTCGATTTTGTCGTACTCGATCTCTGGGAAAATCAATTGCTCTTTCAGGCCCAATGTATAGTTGCCGCGTCCGTCAAACGCTTTGGCAGACACGCCGCGGAAGTCGCGAACCCTTGGCAAGGCAACATTGAACAATTTGTCCAAGAAGTGATACATACGATCACCGCGCAGAGTAACTTTTACGCCGATCGGCATATTTTCACGAAGCTTAAAGCCCGCAATAGACTTTTTAGCTCTTGTAATGACCGGTTTCTGACCGGAAATGGATTGTAAATCCGTAACCGCGGCGTCAAGCACTTTGGAATTGGAAACCGCCTCACCAACACCCATGTTGATAACGACTTTCTCAATTTTAGGCACTTGCATTACGCTTGTATAGTTGAACTTTTGAATTAAAGCAGGAGTTGTTTCATTTAAGTAACGATCCTTTAATCTTGCAGCCATGATTTGTGGACCTCCTTTCTTGTTTTATCCGATTAGTCGATCACTTCGCCGGATTTCTTGGCTACGCGCACTTTTGTGCCGTTATCCAGTACTTTATATCCTACGCGAGTAGGCTTGCCGCTCTTAGGATCCACCAGCATTACGTTAGAAACATGAATCGGGGCTTCCTTTTCAATGATTCCGCCTTGCGGGTTTTGCTGAGAAGGCTTTGTATGTCTTTTGACCATATTCACGCCTTCTACAAGCACTCTATTTTCACGAGGGTAAGCTGCAATAATGCGGCCTTTCTTCCCTTTATCTTTACCTGTGATAACGAACACGTTGTCGTCTTTCTTCACATGCAATTTATTGTTGTGAGATAGGAGTTGTTTTTTTACTCTTGGCATATTCCATTCCACCTCCCGGGAAATGTTTTATTCCTGTCCAATCGGTTATTTATTAGATAACCTCTGGAGCAAGAGATACGATCTTCATGAAATCTCTGTCACGAAGCTCACGAGCTACCGGTCCGAAGATACGAGTTCCACGAGGGGACTTATCTTCCTTCACGATTACTGCCGCGTTATCATCAAAAGCAATGTAAGAACCGTCTTTACGGCGGGCTCCACGCTTAGTGCGAACGATAACCGCCTTGACAACGTCACCCTTCTTAACAACGCCACCTGGTGTTGCTTCTTTCACGGAGCAAACAATCAAATCTCCGATGTTAGCGGTACGGCGTCCGGTACCACCAAGTACACGAATACACATTAATTGCTTTGCACCGGAGTTATCTGCAACATTTAAACGAGAAAATGTTTGAATCATCCTGTATTCCCTCCTTCCACGGTTGCCTACATTCCCATAAACCGCTCAGAACCGTTAGATAATTACTGCCTTTTCAACAACTTCAACCAATCTCCAACGCTTATCCTTGGAAAGTGGACGAGTTTCCATAATTCTAACTACATCGCCGATTTTCGCATCGTTGTTTTCATCATGCGCTTTAAACTTTTTGGTGTATTTAATGCGCTTATGATAAAGGTTGTGCTTTTTATAAGTTTCAACAGCAACCACGATAGTTTTATCCATCTTGTCACTAACGACTTTACCGATTTGAAGTTTACGTTCGTTACGTTGTTCCATAGAGTGTCCTCCTCTCTATTTTAGCTGATCCCTAGTTCTCTTTCACGAATAACCGTTTTTGCTCGTGCAATTTCTTTACGCACTTTTTGAATTTGAACCGGGTTATCCAGTTGGCCGGTAGCCAGTTGAAAACGGAGGTTAAAGAGTTCTTCTTTAAATCCGGCAATCTTTTGCTCAAGCTCTGCAGTGGTTAGGTTGCGAAATTCACTAGCTTTCATTTGCTTCACCACCTAGTTCTTCTCTTTTCACGAATTTGGTTTTGATCGGCAATTTGTGAGAAGCAAGACGCATTGCTTCGCGTGCGACTTCTTCACTTACTCCGGCAAGCTCGAACAAGATTTTGCCCGGCTTCACCACAGCAACCCATTTTTCCACGTTACCTTTACCGCTACCCATACGAACCTCAAGAGGCTTTTGGGTGATTGGCTTGGCAGGAAAAATTTTGATCCATACTTTACCGCCACGCTTGATATAACGGGTCATAGCAATACGGGCAGCTTCGATCTGGCGGTTAGTAATCCATGCCGGCTCCAATGCTTGCAGACCGAATTCTCCGAAAGCAATTTCAGTACCGCCTTTGGCGCGGCCTCTCATGCTGCCTCTTTGTTGTTTACGATGCTTAACGCGTTTTGGTACTAACATGATTAGTTTCCTCCTTCCTCAACAACCTTTTTCTTAGCAGTTGGAAGAACCTCTCCGCGATAAATCCATACTTTCACACCGATACGTCCGTAGGTAGTGTGAGCTTCTGCAGTTCCGTAGTCGATATCCGCACGCAGCGTATGAAGAGGAACAGTTCCTTCGCTGTAACCTTCGGAACGAGCGATTTCAGCTCCGCCCAGACGGCCGCTTACCATAGTTTTAATCCCTTTAGCGCCGGAACGCATCGATCTTTGTATCGCTTGCTTCATAGCGCGTCGGAAAGACACACGGCGCTCTAACTGTTGAGCAATGCTCTCTGCAACAAGGATAGCATCCAGTTCAGGATTTTTGATTTCGGAAATGTTGATGTGAACTTTCTTTTTTGTCATGTTGGCGATGTAGTTGCGGATGTTTTCCACTTCCGTACCGCCTTTGCCGATAACCATTCCGGGCTTTGCCGTGTGAATAGTTACGTTGACACGATTCGCAGCACGTTCGATTTCAATCTTGGATACTGCAGAATCTTTTAGTTTATTTTTCAGGTATTCACGGATTTTCACATCTTCCAGAAGAAGATCTCCGAAGTCTTTACCTGCGTACCATTTCGACTCCCAATCGCGAATAATACCGATTCTTAGGCCCACCGGGCTTACTTTTTGACCCACACGCTGTCCCTCCTTATTTCTCAGATACCACTAATGTAATGTGGCTGGTACGTTTGTTAATCCGGCTTGCACGCCCCATTGCACGAGGCATAAAACGTTTCATGGTTGGACCTTGATTTACGTATACTTGTGAAATAACTAATTTTGCAGGGTCCATGGAGTAGTTGTGCTCCGCATTGGCAATCGCAGAATTCAGTATCTTCTCAACAATCGGAGAAGCTGCTCTTGGGGTGTGGCGAAGAATCGCAATCGCGTCACCAACGGCTTTACCGCGAATCAAGTCAATAACCAATTGCACTTTACGAGGAGCAATGCGAACATAGTTAGCTGCTGCTTTGGCTTGCATGGTAGTACCTCCTCTCAAACTAGGAATCATCCGTTACGATTTCCCATCGTATTATCTCTTGCCTGTTTTCTTATCTTCGCCTGCATGCCCTTTATACGTACGGGTTGGGGCAAATTCACCCAGCTTATGACCAACCATATCCTCTGTTACATATACAGGAACGTGCTTTTTACCGTCGTAAACCGCGAATGTATGGCCTACAAACTGCGGGAAAATTGTAGAACGGCGCGACCAGGTTTTAATTACCGCTTTCTTGGTGGCATCGTTCATATCTTCAACTTTCTTAAGCAAGTAACCGTCGATAAAAGGTCCTTTTTTCAAACTGCGTCCCATTGATGATCCTCCCTTCCCTTAACCTTGAATTCATTAAGAGACTATAGATTCAAGCCGCCTTACTTCGTACGTCTGCGAACGATGTATTTGTCCGATGCTTTGCCTTTTTTACGAGTTTTATATCCAAGGGTCGGTTTGCCCCAAGGAGACATTGGAGACTTACGTCCGATAGGAGCGCGGCCTTCACCACCACCGTGAGGGTGATCGTTAGGGTTCATAACTACCCCGCGGACTTCAGGTCTCTTGCCGAGCCAACGAGAACGTCCGGCTTTACCGATGCTGACGAGCTCATGGTCTTCGTTTCCAACGGAACCGATGGTTGCGCGGCAAACCTTCAAAACTCTGCGGACTTCACCGGAAGACAGGCGGATCGTTACATACTGCTCTTCCTTACCAAGCAATTGAGCTTCCGTACCGGCTGCGCGAACCATTTGTCCGCCTTTGCCAGGCTTCAACTCAATGTTGTGGATAACCGTACCTACCGGAATGTTCTCCAGTGGAAGTGCATTACCAATCTTGATGTCGGAACCGGGACCTGAAGTGATAACATCGTCAACCTTCAGACCTTTAGGAGCGATGATGTAGCTTTTCTCGCCGTCCGCATAGTGGATAAGAGCGATGTTTGCGGAACGGTTCGGATCGTACTCAATAGTGGCAACGCGTCCTGGTATTCCGTCCTTAGTGCGTTTAAAGTCGATTACGCGATACTTTCTTTTGTGGCCTCCGCCTTGATGACGAACGGTGATTTTACCTTGATTGTTGCGGCCGGCTTTCTTATAAAGAGGAGCCAGCAAAGATTTCTCCGGTGTTGATGTTGTGATTTCTTCGAATGTAGAAACGGACATCGAGCGACGGGCCGGGGAAGTCGGTTTGTATTTTTTGATTGGCATCCAGATTCCCTCCTTACTTTTGGAATGTATTAGACAGTTTCAAAGAATTCCAATTCCTTGCTGTCTGCACTCAAGGTTACAATGGCTTTCTTCCACTCGGAAGTATAGCCGGAATGACGTCCATAACGCTTTGGCTTTGCGGGCATTCTCAAAGTATTGACGTTAGTCACCTTCACGTTGAAAATAGCCTCGATTGCCTGCTTGATTTCGGTTTTGTTCGTACGAAGATCAACTTCGAAAACATATTTCTTATCAGCCATCATCTCAGCCGTACGTTCAGTGATGATTGGGCGCTTGATAATATCGCGTGGATTTTTCATTACGCAAGCACCTCCCCTACTTTTTCAGCCGCTTCCTTGGTGATGATCAGCTTGTCGTATACTAAAACATCAAGTACATTGATTCCGTCAGCTGCCACGAACTTGACACCAGGGATATTGCGTGCGGATAACGCAACGTTCTCATCATAGTTGGAAGCAACCACTAATGCTTTGCGGTCCACTTTCAAATTATTAAGGATTGCTGCGAATTCTTTTGTTTTTGGCGCGTTGAAGCTCAATTGATCCAACACGATGATTTGGTTATCAACCACCTTGGAAGATAGAGCCGACTTGATTGCCAAACGGCGAACTTTCTTAGGAAGTTTATAAGCATAGCTGCGTGGAGTCGGGCCGAATACGACACCGCCGCCCTTCCATTGAGGTGCACGGATACTTCCTTGGCGTGCACGTCCGGTACCTTTTTGCTTCCATGGTTTACGACCGCCGCCGCGAACTTCGGAACGGCCTTTAACTTTATGTGTTCCTTGACGCAAAGATGCTTGCTGCATTAGAACAGCTTCATGCATTACGTGCGCGTGGGGTTCGATACCGAACACTGCGTCGGCCAACTCAACTTCTCCAACCTGTGATCCGCTAACATTGTAAACTGCTACTTTTGGCATCAGTAATCCTCCTTTCTTGCCTTTCTTATGCTTTAACCGAAGACTTCACGCTAACATAACTGTTCTTAGGTCCCGGAATGGAGCCTTTAACCAACAGTACATTGCGCTCAGCGTCAACTTTAACTACCTGCAGGTTTTGCAAAGTAACCGTCTCGTTACCCATGTGTCCTGGCAGCTTCTTGCCTTTTGGCACTCGGTTTGCTTGAATGGAACCCATCGAACCTGGACCGCGGTGATAACGGGAACCGTGAGCCATAGGTCCTGTGGATTGTCCGTGTCTTTTGATAACACCTTGGAACCCTTTACCTTTGGACGTTCCGGTTACATCAACATACTCGCCCTCTGCGAACAAATCTGCTTTCAACTCTTGGCCAACTTCGTAAGCGCCGATTTCAATTCCGCGAAATTCTTTAATGTAGCGCTTAGGCGTTGCTCCAGCTTTTTTCGCATGGCCCAACTCCGGTTTGTTGGCTCTCTTCTCTTTCTTATCATCAAAACCGATCTGGATGGATTCATAACCGTCATTGTCCGTATCTTTCTTTTGAAGAACTACGCAAGGGCCCGCTTGAATCACAGTGACCGGCACTACCAAACCTTCCGGTGTAAATACTTGAGTCATCCCAAGTTTTCTACCTAAGATACCTTTGACCATTTGTTGACACCTCTTTTCATTGCTTCGTCTTATTTATTGTAATTTCAATCCATTAAAGTTTGATTTCAATGTCCACACCGGACGGCAGATCCAAACGCATCAACGCATCCACAGTTTGTGGAGTAGGATTCACAATATCGATCAAACGTTTGTGAGTGCGCATTTCGAACTGCTCTCTGGAATCCTTGTATTTGTGAACCGCACGAAGAATCGTGATAACCTGCTTTTCAGTAGGAAGCGGAATCGGACCGGAAACACCTGCACCGGAACGCTTTGCTGTCTCAACGATTTTCTCGGCGGATTGATCAAGAACTCTGTGATCATACGCCTTCAAACGAATACGAATTTTTTGCTTTGCCATATAAGTCCCTCCTTCTATCGCCCAAATTTTTTTCGGACATACTCAGTGAAAATATCCTGACGCCCTCTCCTATGGCAAAGGAGCCGGGTGTGTCAGCAACCTCTCACATCATCGCAACGTCACAGACCAACGTTCACTATTATATAAAAAAATCTTTTATAAAGCAAGTAAATTATGCATGAATCGCCTAACTTTTTTTCTCGCTTGTTGCGATGCAGCAGATGGAACTGAAATTATTCCGATCTGTTGGAAATCGGGGCGTTTTCGTATTGATTTTAATTAAGAAAAAGACCCCGGCTGCAATGACCGGGATCTTTATTTCCAAACGGTTATTACTTAACGATTGTAGCAACAGCGCCCGCACCAACAGTACGTCCGCCTTCACGAATCGCGAAGCGGGTTCCTTCTTCGATCGCGATTGGGGAGATCAGCTCAACGGTTACAGTGATGTTGTCGCCTGGCATAACCATTTCAGTACCTTCCGGCAGGTTGATGATACCTGTTACGTCAGTTGTACGGAAGTAAAACTGGGGACGGTAGCCTGTGAAGAAAGGTTTATGACGTCCACCCTCTTCTTTAGTCAGAACGTAGATTTGAGCGGTAAAGTTAGTGTGAGGCTTAACGGAACCTGGCTTGGCAAGAACTTGGCCGCGCTCGATATCTTTGCGGTCTACACCGCGAAGAAGGGCTCCGATGTTGTCGCCTGCTTGAGCGGAGTCAAGAAGCTTACGGAACATCTCAACGCCTGTTACGATCGACTTTCTTGTTTCTTCAGCAAGACCAACGATTTCGATCTCGTCTTGTACTTTAACAGTACCACGCTCTACACGGCCGGTAGCAACTGTACCGCGGCCAGTGATGGAGAATACGTCCTCGACAGGCATCAAGAAAGGCTTCTCAGTGTCGCGCTCTGGAGTCGGGATGTAAGTATCGATTTGCTCGAACAGCTCAACGATTTTGTCAGCCCATTCGCCATCAGGGTTTTGAAGTGCTTCACGAGCGGATCCGCGAACGATTGGAGTGTCATCGCCTGGGAATTCATACTCGTTAAGAAGGTCGCGAACTTCCATTTCAACCAACTCAAGAAGCTCTTCGTCTTCAACCATGTCGCATTTGTTCAAGAATACTACGATGTAAGGTACGCCTACCTGACGGGAAAGAAGGATATGCTCGCGAGTTTGCGGCATTGGGCCGTCAGCTGCGGAACATACCAGGATCGCTCCGTCCATCTGTGCAGCGCCGGTGATCATGTTTTTAACATAGTCGGCGTGGCCTGGGCAGTCAACGTGAGCATAGTGACGGTTAGGAGTCTCGTACTCAACGTGAGCTGTGGAGATTGTGATACCGCGCTCGCGCTCTTCCGGAGCTTTGTCGATCTGGTCGAATGCTACAGCAGCACCGCCGTATCTTTTGGACAATACAGTTGTGATCGCAGCAGTCAAAGTTGTTTTACCATGGTCAACGTGACCGATAGTACCGATGTTAACGTGCGGTTTATTACGTTCGAATTTAGCTTTTGCCATTGTGGAAATGCCTCCTTATAGGTAGGAATTTAATATATTAAGCGCCTTTTTTGGAGATGATTTCATCTGCAATGTTTTTAGGCACTTCTTCATAATGGGAAATCTCCATGGAGTAGACACCGCGTCCTTGCGTTCTGGAACGAAGTGTTGTGGAATATCCGAACATCTCGGACAGAGGTACCTTAGCACGGATAATTTGCGCACCAAAGCGTGCATCCATACCTTCAATACGTCCGCGGCGGGAGTTCAGGTCGCCCATAACGTCGCCCATATACTCTTCTGGAACGGTAACTTCCACTTTCATGATTGGCTCAAGCAGAACCGGCTTACACTTGTCTTTGGCCGCTTTGAGCGCCATCGAACCGGCAATCTTAAACGCCATTTCGTTGGAATCGACATCATGGTAGGAACCATCGACAACAGTAGCTTTGATGTCTACCAGAGGGAATCCTGCAAGAACTCCGTTCTTCATGGATTCTTCGATACCGGCCTGGATTGGCGCGATATATTCTCTTGGAATCGATCCACCCACAATTTTGCTTTCGAAAGTAAATCCAGCCCCTGCTTCCTGAGGTTCGAACTCAACCCAACAATGTCCGTATTGACCACGGCCGCCTGATTGTCGAACGAACTTGCCTTCAACCTTGGCTGGAGCACGGAAGGTTTCTCTGTAAGCAACCTGAGGTTTACCTACATTGGTTTCCACTTTGAATTCGCGAAGCATACGATCCACGAGGATCTCCAGGTGAAGCTCACCCATACCTGCAATAATGGTCTGGCCGGTTTCCTCATCCGTATGAGCACGGAAAGTGGGATCTTCTTCAGCCAGCTTTTGCAGGGCGATACCCATCTTGTCCTGGTCAGCCTTGGTTTTCGGCTCAACTGCAAGCTGGATAACCGGCTCCGGGAAGTTCATGGATTCCAGGATAACCGGATTCTTCTCGTCACAAAGTGTGTCGCCTGTAGTAGTATCTTTCAAGCCGACAGCTGCCGCGATATCTCCCGCGTAAACGATAGAAATCTCTTGACGGCTGTTAGCGTGCATCTGAAGGATACGGCCTACCCTTTCACGCTTGCTTTTGGTAGCGTTCAATACATAAGAGCCTGCTTCCAATTTACCGGAGTAAACACGGAAGAATGTCAGCCTACCTACGAAAGGGTCTGTCATAATCTTGAACGCAAGGGCCGAGAACGGCTCTTCGTCGGAAGATTTACGCACAGTCTCAGTACCGTCTTCCAGCATCCCTTTGATGTCAGGAACATCGATTGGAGCCGGGAGGTATTCAATAACTGCGTCCAGCATCAGCTGAACCCCTTTGTTCTTGTAAGAGGATCCGCAAATGACAGGGAAGATCTTGACGGATACGACACCTTTGCGAAGCGCTGTCTTAAGCTCTTCAATAGTGAGTTCTTCACCTTCAAGATACTTCATTGTAAGTTCTTCGTCCAGCTCGGCAATTTTCTCCACCAATTCCAAACGAAGCTCGCTTGCTCTGTCCTTATACTCGGCAGGGATTTCAACGACCTCGATTTCCTTACCCAAATCGTCTTTGTAGATATGTGCTTTTTCTTCAAGCAAATCGATGATACCGACGAAATCGTTCTCGGCACCGATCGGAAGCTGAATTGGGACAGCGTTAGCGCCCAACTTCTGACGCATGGAAGCAACGGCTCCCAAGAAATCCGCACCGATAATATCCATCTTATTGACATAAGCAATTCGAGGAACATTATAACGGTCCGCTTGTCTCCAAACGGTTTCGGATTGAGGCTCAACGCCTTCTTTGGCGCTGAATACTGCTACTGCCCCGTCCAACACGCGCAGGGAACGCTCTACTTCAACAGTGAAGTCAACGTGACCCGGGGTATCGATGATATTGATGCGGTGACCCTTCCAAGCGGCGGTAGTCGCAGCGGAAGTAATGGTAATTCCGCGCTCCTGCTCTTGCTCCATCCAGTCCATCGTAGCTGCACCTTCGTGCACCTCACCGATTTTGTGTGTACGTCCTGTGTAGAACAAGATGCGCTCAGTAGTCGTAGTCTTACCGGCATCAATATGAGCCATGATTCCGATATTGCGCGTATCTTTTAAGGAGAACTCTCTTGCCATCTGGTACTTGTCTCCCTTCGTCACTTTGCTTATTTTATAGAATCAGAAGGGACCTGCCGCTGGAGTCAGCGCAAACCTTCCATTCTTAAGAATAACTTCTTATGCCCACGAAGCGCAAGACCGCGCAAGCATAAGATCGCTGTTCTTCCAAATGCGTCGATTGACGCGATAAATCCTACCAGCGGTAATGGGCGAACGCTTTGTTCGCTTCCGCCATTTTGTGAGTGTCTTCACGCTTCTTCACGGAAGCGCCGGTGTTGTTGGCGGCATCCATAATTTCAGCGGCCAATCTTTCTTCCATCGTCTTCTCGCCGCGAAGTCTGGAATAGTTCACCAACCAACGAAGACCAAGCGTAGTACGGCGTTCCGGTCTAACTTCGATAGGCACTTGGTAGTTTGCTCCACCTACACGGCGCGCTTTAACTTCAAGTACCGGCATGATGTTCTTGATAGCTTGCTCGAACACTTCCATCGGTTCTTTACCTGTACGTTCCTGAATCAACGAGAACGCGTTGTAAAGGATGGTTTGAGCAACCCCTCTTTTTCCGTCAATCATAATGCGGTTGATTAGACGAGTAACCAACTTGCTGTTATAGATAGGATCTGGCAATACATCTCTACGAGTAACTGGACCTTTACGAGGCATAGTTATCCCCCTTTCTTAACGAATTGATGCTAAAAGCTTACTGTTTCTTTTCTTTAGGACGTTTTGCACCGTATTTGGATCTTGCTTGTTTACGGTTGTTCACGCCGGATGTATCCAAAGCGCCGCGCACGATATGGTAACGAACCCCCGGCAAATCTTTTACCCTTCCGCCACGGATCAACACAACGCTGTGCTCTTGCAGGTTGTGACCGATACCTGGGATGTATGCTGTTACTTCAATACGGTTAGTAAGACGCACACGAGCGTATTTACGAAGAGCGGAGTTCGGTTTTTTTGGTGTCATGGTACCCACACGAGTACATACACCGCGTTTTTGAGGAGCGCTCAAATCGGTTTGCTCTCTTTTCAAAGCGTTGAAACCTCTCTGAAGAGCTGGCGATTTGGACTTCTCCACCTTGGCTTGGCGTCCTTTACGAACTAGCTGATTAATTGTTGGCATGATGCCACCTCCTTCCCAAAGTAAAAAATGTTGAGTCTTTTTTAAGCCCACAGATCCAGGCGAGTCATAAATGAGCATAGATAATGTTCTTGCCTGATAGACAAAAACATTATCGAAACGTTATTTAAAATAACTGCTTATCATTCATTCATAACTGCGGCCATGGCAGCACCGACTTCAATCCCGCAGGCCTTTCCAAGCTGTTTCATGGAATCTACGTAAGTGACCTTAACCCCCATCTTCTTGCAGAGGTTGACCATCCTTATAGTAATCCGCGGATCTGCATCTTTGGCAACATAAACCTCGCGGGCTCTTCCGAGCTCAACCGTTCTCATTGCTTGTTTCGTGCCGATACTAAGATTCGACGCCTGTGTCACTTTTTCATAAGACATTGGTTCAACATCCTCCAAAGTACAGGTGAATATCCACATTGGCACACTTTGATATATTAGCATTTCAACAATGCCATGTCAAGAAAAGTTGCCTGTCCTCAGAAAGATTTCAGAGTGATATGTTCTGAGGACAGGCGACTGATTAGATCAGGTGAAACCTTACAGAGTTATTCCACTGTCACCGGTTCTTTTGGCGCGTCCTCATCCATTGACAATTCCTCTGCCGGCTCGGTCAGACGAATATTGCGGTAACGCGTCATACCGGTTCCTGCCGGAATCAGCTTACCTATGATGACATTCTCTTTAAGGCCCAGCAGCTGGTCGACCTTGCCTTTGATAGCCGCATCGGTCAATACTCTTGTAGTCTCTTGGAAGGAAGCCGCGGACAAGAAGGAATCGGTCTCCAGGGACGCCTTGGTTATACCAAGCAGGATCGGCCTTGCAACCGCAGGCTCGGCACCCGCAAACAGCGCCTCCTTGTTGCCTTCCTCATATTCATGGATATCAACAAAGGAACCGGGCAACAGTGTGGTATCCCCTGCATCAACGATACGTATTTTGCGCAGCATCTGACGGATCATCACTTCAATATGCTTATCGTTGATTTCTACCCCTTGGTTACGATAAACGCGTTGAACTTCCTGCAGAATATAGTTCTGCACTCCGCGGATTCCTTTAATGCGCAGCATTTCCTTCGGATCGATGGAACCTTCGGTCAACTCGTCTCCGGCATCGATCTGCTGGCCGACGGAAACCCTGATCCTCGATCCGTACGTTACGGCATACACCTTGGTATCCGCTTCGCCCACAACTTCGATTTCACGGCGGTCCTTAGCTTCGCGAATTTCTTTAACCGTACCGTCGATCTCTGTGATGATCGCTTGGCCTTTAGGATTACGCGCTTCGAAAAGCTCCTGAATACGCGGCAAACCTTGAGTAATATCGTCTCCGGCAACACCGCCGGTGTGGAACGTACGCATCGTCAGCTGCGTTCCAGGCTCACCGATGGATTGAGCTGCAATAATTCCCACAGCTTCACCGATCTCAACGTGCTGACCAGTCGCAAGATTGCGTCCGTAGCATTTCTTACATACGCCGTGGCGTGAACGGCAACTGAGCACCGAACGAATCTGAAGCTTCTCGATTCCAGCCGCGATAATCGCATCGGCGATATGGGACTCGATCAATCCATTGCGGTTAACAATAATTTCCTTGGTCTCAGGATGCCTGATCGTTTCAAAAGAATATCTTCCTTCAATACGGTCGTACAGATCTTCGATAACCTCTTTGCCGTCCTGGATTTTGCCGACGACAAAGCCTTTATCGGTTCCGCAATCTTCATCGCGGACGATCACGTCCTGGGCGACGTCAACCAGTCGGCGGGTCAGATAACCGGAGTCCGCCGTACGCAGCGCCGTATCCGCCAAACCTTTACGCGCGCCATGCGTGGAAATAAAGTATTCCAGAACCGTCAAGCCCTCACGAAAGTTGGACTTAATCGGCAGCTCAATGATTTTACCCGATGGATTGGCCATCAGTCCGCGCATTCCGCCCAGCTGTGTAATCTGCGATTTGTTACCGCGCGCTTTGGATTCCACCATCATGTTGATGGAGTTGAACTTATCCAGCGATTTCATCAGGATATCCGTGATTTGATCTTTGGCGTTACTCCAGATGGCGATAACGCGGTCATAACGCTCTTCATCGGTAATCAAACCGCGGCGGTACTGGTTGGTGACCGTTTTTACTTTTTCCTCGGATTCTTTCAGGATTTCATTCTTTTCCTTAGGAACGATTACGTCTGCAACGGCAACCGTAATCCCTGCTTTGGTGGAATAAGTGAAACCGAGCTGCTTGATCCGGTCAAGAATGATGGAGGTTTGGGTCGTGTGGTATTTACGGAAGCACTCCGCAATAATTGTACCCAAATACTCTTTACCAACCGCAATTTTACTTGGAATCCCCATAATCCGGCCGGCTACGTCCTCACCTTTATCAAAAATAAAGTATTCGTCCGGAGTACCGTTAAGCAGGTTCGTTTTTGTTGCTTCATTGATATATGGCAAATCTTCAGGGAAGATTTCGTTGAAAATGATTTTGCCGATGGTAGTCACCAGCATAGCTTCCTGCTGTCTTGCAGTAAAGCTCGTTTTGTTCAGCGCCTTCGCCGGAATGGCTACCCTGGCATGAAGAGCGCCATTTCCGCTTTGGTACAGCGATACGGCTTCGTGAACGGAACGGACAACCGTGCCGGATCCTTTGGCTTGCGCGTTATCCATGGTCAGATAGAAGCTTCCAAGGACCATATCCTGAGACGGCGTGACAACAGGCTTTCCGTCTTTAGGATTGAGGATATTGCCCGATGCCAGCATCAGAACGCGCGCTTCCGCCTGAGCTTCGGCAGACAATGGAACGTGGACCGCCATTTGGTCACCGTCAAAGTCTGCGTTATATGCGGTACATACGAGCGGATGCAGCTTGATTGCACGGCCTTCCACCAGGATCGGCTCAAACGCCTGAATCCCCAGTCTGTGAAGTGTAGGGGCACGGTTCAGCAGAACCGGATGCTCTTTGATCACTTCTTCGAGAACGTCCCAAACTTCCGGGCTTACGCGCTCTACTTTACGCTTGGCGCTCTTGATGTTGTGGGCAAGGCCTTTGTTTACCAGCTCTTTCATGACAAACGGTTTGAACAACTCTAATGCCATCTCTTTCGGAAGACCGCACTGGTACATCTTCAAGCTCGGCCCTACTACGATAACCGAACGTCCGGAATAGTCGACGCGCTTACCCAACAGGTTCTGGCGGAAACGTCCTTGCTTTCCTTTCAGCATATGGCTCAAGGATTTCAAAGGACGGTTGCCGGGGCCAGTGACCGGGCGTCCGCGGCGTCCGTTGTCGATTAATGCGTCAACCGCTTCCTGAAGCATACGCTTCTCGTTCTGGACGATAATGTCCGGAGCGCCGAGGTCAAGCAGTCTCTTCAAACGGTTGTTGCGGTTAATGACACGGCGGTACAGATCGTTCAAGTCGGAAGTGGCGAAACGTCCGCCGTCCAATTGAACCATCGGACGAAGCTCCGGCGGAATGACCGGAAGTACGTCCAGCACCATCCAATCCGGTTTATTCTTGGAATTCCTGAAGGCCTCCATCACCTCAAGGCGTTTGATCGCACGGTTGCGTCGCTGTCCCTGGGCGGTCTTCAGCTCTTCCTTCAGCATATCGACTTCCTTCTCGATGTCGATATCCTGCAGAAGCTTCTTCACGGCTTCCGCACCCATGCCGGCCTGGAAAGCATAGCCGTATTTCTCGCGGTAGCTTCGGTATTCCTTCTCGGAAAGCAGCTGCTTCTTCTCCAAAGGAGTATCCCCCGGATCGGTGACCACGTAGGATGCAAAATAGATGATTTCCTCAAGGGATCTTGGGGACATATCCAACGCGAGACCCATGCGGCTCGGGATTCCTTTAAAGTACCAAATATGGGAAACGGGAGCGGCCAGCTCGATATGGCCCATCCGCTCGCGGCGAACTTTTTGACGGGTCACTTCAACCCCGCAGCGGTCGCAAACGACGCCCTTATAGCGGACGCGCTTATATTTGCCGCAGTGGCATTCCCAGTCCTTAGTCGGTCCAAAAATTTTCTCGCAAAAAAGACCTTCTTTTTCCGGCTTTAAAGTACGATAGTTGATTGTCTCCGGCTTCTTGACTTCCCCACGGGACCAAGAGCGGATTTTATCCGGTGATGCCAGACCGATTTTCATATACTCGAAATTGTTAACGTCGATCAAGGAGCAACCCTCCTTAAGAATGTGCTAGTATGTTCCAAGGCAACTGCAATCATTTCCGGACAACTTCTTCCTTACTCGACTCCCATTTCTGCGCCTTCCAGGTTCAGGTTCAACTTGTCGCTGGTCGCATCGTCTTCGTCGTCAAGCTCTTTCATCTCTATCTCTTCCTCATTGCCGGACAGGATTTTGACGTCCATGCCCAAGCTTTGAAGCTCTTTGATCAAAACTTTGAACGATTCAGGCACACCGGGCTCCGGCACATTCTCGCCTTTTACAATCGATTCGTATGTTTTTACGCGTCCGACAACATCGTCAGATTTGACAGTCAGAATCTCCTGCAGCGTATAAGCGGCGCCGTAGGCTTCAAGAGCCCAAACCTCCATCTCACCGAAGCGCTGTCCGCCGAATTGAGCTTTACCGCCCAATGGCTGCTGGGTAACCAGAGAGTAAGGTCCGGTGGAACGGGCGTGGATCTTGTCGTCGACCATGTGGGCCAATTTGATCATGTGCATGACGCCAACGGTCACTTCACGTTCGAACGGCTCACCGGTACGTCCGTCGTACAGCATGGTTTTACCATTGCGCTGCATGCCGGCTTCTTCCATCGTGTCGAACACATCATACTCATGAGCACCGTCAAATACCGGTGTGGCTGCGTGAATACCGAGCCTCAAGGAAGCCATGCCCAAGTGGACCTCAAGCACCTGCCCGATGTTCATACGGGACGGTACCCCCAGAGGGTTTAATACTACCTGGACCGGTGTACCGTCAGGCATGTAAGGCATATCCTCTTCAGGGAGGATTCGAGCGACAACCCCTTTGTTGCCGTGGCGTCCCGCCATTTTATCCCCTTCGGAGATCTTGCGTTTCTGTGCGATATACACGCGTACAAGCTGATTCACGCCCGGAGGCAGTTCATCGCCGTTCTCGCGGGTAAATACTTTCACGTCCACAACAATTCCATCGGTACCATGCGGTACGCGCAGGGAAGTGTCTCTTACTTCACGGGCTTTTTCACCGAAAATCGCATGCAGCAATCTTTCCTCGGCGGTCAGCTCCGTTACCCCTTTCGGAGTTACCTTGCCGACCAGAATGTCTCCTGCGGCAATCTCAGCACCGACACGAATAATTCCTCTCTCGTCGAGATTCTTCAACGCGTCTTCCCCTACATTCGGGATGTCACGCGTAATCTCTTCCGGTCCGAGCTTCGTATCCCTCGCTTCCGACTCGTATTCTTCAATGTGAATCGAAGTATACACGTCTTCCTTGACCAGCTTCTCGCTAAGCAGGATAGCGTCCTCGTAGTTGTAGCCCTCCCAAGTCATGAAGGCAACGACAACATTGCGTCCCAATGCCAGCTCGCCCTGCTCGGTGGACGGTCCGTCCGCGAGAATATCTCCAACTTTCACCTGTTCGCCTTTAAAAGTAATCGGACGCTGGTTGATGCATGTCCCTTGGTTGGAGCGCATAAACTTGTGCAGCTTGTGCTTGATCAGGTTGCCGTCCACCAGATTGCCGTCGATCGTCTTCTGCTCACGCACCCATATTTCATTAGCTGTTACGCGTTCCACAACGCCATCCACCTTGGATACAATACATACCCCGGAGTCCTTGGCGGTCTTGTGTTCCATTCCTGTGCCGACAAGAGGCGCCTTCGGAATCAACAGCGGCACCGCCTGGCGTTGCATGTTCGATCCCATTAACGCCCGGTTGGAGTCGTCATTCTCCAGGAACGGTATGAGAGCCGTCGCTACGGATACAACCTGTTTGGGAGAAACGTCCATATAGTCGACGCGGTCAATCGGAAGAGTCAGGATATCGTCTTTATAACGAACGATTTCGCTTTCTCTCTCGAATTTGTTGTCTGCTGTCAATGGCGCATTCGCCTGCGCGACAACATAGTTGTCTTCCTCGTCCGCCGTCAAGTAAGAGATTTTATCCGTCACCACGCCTGTCTTGGGGTCTACCCAACGGTAAGGTGCTTCAATAAACCCGTACTCGTTGATTCTTGCAAAAGTGGACAAAGAGTTGATCAACCCGATGTTCGGGCCCTCAGGCGTTTCAATAGGGCACATACGGCCATAGTGAGAGTGATGCACGTCGCGGACTTCGAAGCCGGCGCGCTCTCTCGTCAAACCGCCGGGTCCCAAAGCGGAAAGACGGCGTTTATGCGTCAGTTCGGCCAAAGGATTCGTCTGGTCCATGAATTGGGACAACTGCGAGCTTCCGAAGAACTCTTTGATCGACGCGATCACGGGACGGATGTTAATCAACGCCTGCGGCGTGATCACATTCGCATCCTGGATGGACATCCGTTCACGGACGACACGCTCCATCCGGGACAATCCGATCCGGAACTGGTTCTGCAGCAGCTCTCCCACGGAACGCAGACGACGGTTGCCCAGATGGTCGATATCGTCCGTGTTTCCGATTCCATGCAGCAGATTGATAAAATAGTTAATGGAGGAAATAATATCAGCCGGGGTAATATTCTTCACGGTCTTATCGATAAAACCGTTCGAAATCACCTTAACGATCTTCCCATCTTCAATCGGCGAATACACATTCACGCATTGAAGCGGGATTTCGTCAGTCTCCATCACGCCGCCTGTGATGCGGTACGATTTCAAGTTCACGCCATCCTCCAGATGCGGCAGGATTTCGTCCAGCAAACGGCGATCCAGCAGTTGGCCCGCTTCGGCTATAATCTCGCCCGTGCCGGCATCCACCAAAGTTTCAGCCAGCCTCTGGTTGAACAAGCGGTTCTTGATATGAAGCTTTTTGTTGATTTTATATCTTCCGACGTTCGCCAAATCATAACGCTTGGGGTCGAAGAAACGAGCGACAAGCAAGCTTCTGGCGTTATCCAGAGTAGGCGGCTCGCCCGGACGAAGACGCTCATAGATTTCTATGAGAGCTTTATCCGTCGAATCGGTGTTGTCTTTATCCAGAGTGTTGCGAATATACTCATTATCGCCGAGCAGCTCCAGAATTTCCGCATCCGTACCGAAACCAAGCGCCCTGAGAAGCACGGTTACCGGAATCTTACGGGTACGGTCGATACGAACATATATAATATCTTTGGCATCAGTTTCAAGCTCCAACCAAGCGCCCCGGTTCGGAATCACTGTAGCCGTGTAAGTTTTTTTACCGTTCTTGTCGACTTTTGTGCTAAAATAGACGCTAGGTGAGCGAACAAGCTGACTGACGATAACCCGTTCTGCACCATTGATTATAAAAGTTCCCGTCTCCGTCATAAGCGGGAAATCGCCCATAAATACTTCCTGCTCTTTGACTTCCCCAGTCTCTTTGTTGATGAGACGTACCTTCACACGCAGCGGAGCGGCATATGTGACGTCGCGTTCCTTGGATTCATCGACCGAATATTTAGGCTCGCCTAAACTGTAATCGATAAATTCAAGCACCAGATTGCCTGTGAAATCCTGGATTGGAGAGATATCCTGGAACATCTCGCGCAAGCCTTCGTCCAGAAACCACTGGTACGATTTTTGTTGGATTTCGATCAGGTTCGGGATCTCCAGCACCTCATTAATCCGTGCATAAGTTCTGCGTTTCCGTCGACCAAACTGAACAAGATGACCCGCCAACTTTTATTCACCCCTTAATGTCTACTAAATTACCGCTAAACCTATAAAGCAAGAAAAACTTCCTTGGAAGTTTCACTCGGTTATATCGGCGGGTTCAGCGATAAATTGTTGTGATGAGAGACTAACAAGGTTGATTCTGTTCAATCAGCCTGTTATAAATACATATAAGCATTAAAAGACAGACCTCATGTAATTTCCACATTCTTCATTCTCTAATTGTAGATTTGCCTAAAATTTAAACATTATACGTTTCATGTTAAAATATTATTCATTTCTACACATGTTTTCGAGAAGAAAAATCTGCTTGACATTTTAGTCAAGTAAAGACATAAAGCCTATCTTAATACTGACATTTTATAATGATATCACATCACAAGTTAAATGTCAATTTTTTTCTTAAATGATTATTGTTTCTTCGCTTGCAAAATTCTATACCCTTTGTCCTTGCACACCTCGGTTACTTCCCCGTACAATTCCTCAAGTTTAGCGTATGCCGACGGCGCTCCCTGCTTCTTCTGGATGACTATCCACAGAGATCCGCCTGATGACAGGCAATCCCTCGCTTGGCTGAAAATCGAATGCACCGTTTCTTTACCCGCACGAATGGGAGGATTCGATACAATTACATCGAAAGCTTCCATGCGCACCGCTTCGAGCAAGTCGCTCTGCAGTATCCGCACATTGGAGATGCCGTTCATTTTAGCGTTGTTTTGAGCCAGTTCAACCGCTCTTTCGTTGATATCAACCATCGTAACGACGGACTGGGGATCCGAAGCAGCAATCGCTAAACCGATAGGGCCGTAGCCGCAGCCTACGTCAAGCACCTTCGCGCCGTTTCCAATCTCCAGATTGGAGATGAGCAGCTTGCTTCCGTAATCCACCTCCATCTTGGAAAAAACACCGGCATCGGTGCTAAATAACAGCTTTCTTCCCCTCAGCGTCTCCTCAATCTTATGAATATCATGCTTAACGGTCGGCCGTTTGGAATAGTAATGCTCTGACATGATGGTCCCTCCATCAGACTCGAAATGCAAAGAACCCCCTGAAGTGTACAACTTCAAGGGGAACTAACCATTTATTACTTCACTTCAACAGATGCTCCAGCGTCAGTAAGCTTGGTTTTGATAGCTTCAGCGTCTTCTTTGGAGACTTTTTCTTTGATCGGCTTCGGTGCGCCGTCAACAAGGTCTTTCGCTTCTTTCAAGCCAAGGCCTGTGATTTCGCGAACCACTTTAATTACGTTGATTTTGGATCCTCCAGCGGCAGTCAGAATTACGTCGAACTCTGTTTGCTCTTCAACTTCCGCTGCTGCTCCGCCGCCTGCTGCTACAGCTACAGGAGCTGCTGCCGTTACTCCGAATTCTTCTTCAATTGCTTTAACCAGATCGTTCAGTTCAAGAACGGTCATCCCTTTGATTGCTTCCAAGATTTGCTCTTTAGACATGGTTGAACCTCCATTAATTTTTGTTTTAGTAAGGATACAAGATCCTGTCAGATTCGTAATTGATTAAACTTCTTGAGCCGCTCCGCCTTCTTGCTTGTCAGCCACCGCTTTAACTGCAAGAGCGAAGTTGCGCATAGGCGCTTGAAGCACGCTGAGCAACATGGACAACAGACCTTCTCTGGACGGCAGATCCGCCAAAGCTTTAATCTGGGCCATATCTACGACTTTCCCTTCAACTACACCCGCTTTAACTTTGAGAGCTTCGTTCTTCTTGGCGAACTCAGTCAAAACTTTCGCAGCTGCAACCACATCATTCTTGGAAAATGCAACTGCTGTCGGGCCGGTCAAGTGAGCATCCAGCTCAGTCAATTCGGTTTCCGCAGTCGCGCGGCGAACCAAAGTATTCTTGAGAACCTGGAATTCAACACCCGCTTCACGGAGTCTCTTGCGCAGCTCGGTTACTTGAGCCACATTCAATCCGCGGTAATCCGCAACGATAGTGGAAGCACTGTCACGAAGCTTGCTTGCAACGTCGGATACCACTTGTTGCTTTTCCTGAAGTACTTTTTCGTTTGCCATTTTGTACACCTCCTAAGAGCTTTTATCGAGCATTCTTTATCACATCAAATACTGAGCGTACAGACCTGGTTGATTGCAATAAAAAATGCCTTCATAGACACTACGAAGGCATGTTGATTCCGATACTCTTGGAAAAGAGTCATCTATATATCACAACACCTCGGTAGGAAATTAAGCTGTTGGAGCAGCACCTACTGTCTACGGTCAGCATATTCGTTTGTTAAAGACCTTAAGTAGATTATCACGGCTGCCGACAAAAGTCAACATCCGATGATTGTCTTATCTGAAGGCTTGCACGTTGATCTTGGCGCTTGGTCCCATTGTAGAGGATACCGCGATGTTCTTCAGGTATACACCTTTAGCAGAAGCAGGCTTCGCTCTTACAAGGGCGTCGATTAACGCTTTGAAGTTCTCGTTCAATTTCTCAGCGTCGAAGGAAACTTTACCGATCGGCGCATGAATTTGACCCGCTTTGTCCAGGCGATATTCGATTTTACCGGCTTTGATCTCTTGTACGGCTTTGGTTACATCAAACGTAACGGTTCCCGCTTTAGGGTTCGGCATCAAACCTTTACCCCCGAGTATACGACCCAACTTACCGACTTCGCTCATCATGTCAGGTGTCGCTACACAGACATCGAAATCAAACCAGCCTTGTTGGATTTTGTTAATCATATCTTGATCGCCTACGTAATCCGCTCCGGCCGCTTCAGCTTCTTTCGCTTTGTCGCCTTTTGCGAATACGAGGACACGCTTGGTCTTACCGGTACCATGAGGAAGCACAACTACCCCACGAACTGCCTGGTCTTGCTTCCTGGGATCCACTCCCAGACGCACTGCCACTTCGACCGTCTCGTCGAATTTCGCAGTCGCCGCTTTCTTCACGAGCTCAATCGCTTCTTTAGACTCGTATTGAGCTTCAACATCGATCAATTTTGCAGCTTCAATGAATTTTTTGCCATGGTTAGCCATTATGCTACTCCTCCTTTGTGGTGTTAACGGATAATCCTCCCACTGACGGGCGTGATTGCTCAAGCCCCGCTTGCACGGATTTCTCTGAAATTAGTCAACGATAGTAATACCCATGCTGCGTGCTGTACCTTCAACCATCAGCATAGCCGCTTCGACGGATGCTGCGTTCAGGTCGGGCATTTTTTGCTCAGCGATTTCACGGACTTGCGCACGCTTCACTGTAGCGACTTTCTTCTTGTTCGGTTCGCCGGATCCTTTTTCGATCTTAGCCGCCACTTTCAGCAATACTGCTGCCGGAGGGGTTTTGGTAACGAATGTAAAGGAACGGTCTTCGAAAACTGTAATCTCGACAGGAATGATCAGTCCCGCCTGATCCGCAGTTCTAGCGTTGAATTCTTTACAGAATGCCATGATGTTGACACCCGCTTGACCCAATGCCGGACCTACCGGAGGTGCTGGATTCGCCTTGCCTGCAGGAATTTGCAGTTTTACCATTTTGATAACCTTTTTAGCCATTGTGGACACCTCCTTGCTCAAAGTCTGATAGAGGGAGAGCCTCCCACTGTCGAAAGGTCTATCCGCTGTGAATAGACCTGGAAAGAAACCTATAATCAGACAAAAAGATCACCTTAGAGGAACCATTCTGCCGACACCGGAAAATCCGCAGGATTTCCTTACAACTTTTCCACCTGATTAAAATCAAGCTCCAGAGGGGTTTCTCTGCCAAACATATTCACGTGAACCTTCAGCTTCATCTTGTCCGACAAAATTTCTTCAACCGAACCGACAAAGTTGGCAAAAGGTCCCACCTTCACACGCACAGTTTCTTTGAGGTCAAACTCGATCTTAGGTTTAGGCTCTTCCATACCCATATGCTTCAGGATGGCTTCCACTTCCTCAGGCAATAAAGCCGTCGGTTTGGAACCTGAACCCGTAGAACCGACAAACCCCGTTACTCCCGGCGTATTGCGGACGACATACCAGGAATCATCGGTCTGAATCATTTCCACTAGGACGTATCCCGGGTAAACTTTGCGCATGACGGTCTTTCTCTTGCCGTCCTTGTTCACCAGTTCCTCTTCCATCGGCACCAGCACGCGGAAGATTTTGTCCATCATGTTCATGGATTCGACGCGTTTCTCCAAGTTGGCCTTTACTTTATTCTCATACCCGGAATAGGTATGTACAACGTACCATCTTTTCTCCATATCATCCACCTATGAAATTCGCTTATTTAGTAACAAGACGAAGCAGTTCAGAGATTCCTAGATCGAGTATGGCGAAGTAAACGGCAATAAAGGCGATTGCAGAGAGTACAACAAGGGTATAGCTTGTCATTTCCTTGCGACTTGGCCATTTAACCTTCTTCAGCTCGGCGTAAGCATCGCCAAAGAACGAAAAGCTCTGTTTCATCTTACCTAAAAATGCCACTGTTACACCTCCAAAACTACCTGGTTTCGCGATGAGAAGTTTGTGTATTGCAGAATCTGCAATATTTTTTCATCTCGATGCGGTCTGGATTGTTTCGCTTATTTTTAGTGGAAGTATAGTTTCTCTGCTTGCAGTTTCCACAAGCCAATGTAATTATAACCCGCATGCTGTGCACCTCCCGGACAACCTGAATTCACAGCCCTTTTTTGTTGAACGAAAAAGCAGCTACTTTTAGGGCTACCTAAAGTACTTTAGCATAACACATTACACGTGTCAAGGGAAAGGTGTTAACAACGCCATACTCGCTATCTATTATTCACCTGCATGTGCGCTTATAAACTCCCGCTTCGAAAAATACGAAGAAATGAACGCTGTCCTTATGTTTCTTGGTAAAGAAAGTTTCATTTCACCAGCCGTTGTACCAGTATGGACATCATTTTCATTCATCAGTGGTGCCGCATAGCGGTATGTAAGTCTTTAACGTTAAAAAAAACACCGTCTCCGTCAAGATGGTGTCTCTTACAAATCTCGTACTTCAAGGTATTTTTCGAGCTTGCGCTTTACACGCTGCAAAGCGTTATCTATCGATTTCACGTGTCTGTCCAGGTCCACCGCAATTTCCTGATAAGATCGTCCATCCAGGTAGAGCATCAGCACTCTTCTCTCAAGCTCGCTGAGCAGCTCTCCCATCTTATCTTCCAGTCCGCTAAATTCTTCTTTGTTAATCATCAGTTCTTCCGGGTCGGTCACCCTTGATCCGCAGATGATATCCAGTAGAGTACGATCGGAATCTTCATCGTAAATCGGCTTGTCCAAGGAAACGTAAGAATTAAGAGGAATATGCTTCTGACGGGTGGCTGTCTTGATAGCGGTAATAATCTGCCTCGTAATGCAAAGTTCGGCAAAGGCCTTAAAGGACGCGAGCTTGTCTCCCCGGAAGTCACGAATCGACTTGTACAATCCAATCATGCCTTCCTGCACGATATCTTCCCGATCGGCGCCGATTAAAAAATAGGAGCGGGCTTTGGCACGCACAAAATTACGGTATTTGTTGATCAAATACTCCAACGCTTCGCCGCTGCCTTCACGGACTGCTTCGACAATAGATTCATCTGTCTTGAGGTCATAATAGCTAATTCTCAACTCATCGAGGTCGACGCTCACTTAATTAATCCCTCCGGCCTGTGAAGCTGCTATTCATTTTCAAAGGATAGTGTTAGTATACATGATGAAATCTAGCAGCGTCAATCCGAAACCTCTCAGAATCTAGCAATTTTACTTGGATCAGGAATCTTGGTCTCCCCTTCTCCAGCGCTCGAGTATAGATTTCATTTCGTCGCTGAGCTTAGCGTCCAAATTGTTGCGCGACCGGGTGGATTGGCTTCGTATCCTGGTTTTGAGCTCCTTCTGGCTCTGCCGGACCTTTTGCAGCAGCTCGCGGGAAGACAGCCTCAAAGCCCCTTTTGCGAAAATCACATGCTGTTCTATCATGTCGGAGGTGGCCACAGATATCCGCTTTCTGCGGCCCATCAGTTCGAAGACGAGACGCTCTATCAATTCGTCCGCCGTTTCCTTCTCTTTGGTATAGTAGACGGCAAGCTTGCTCATCTCGTATTTGCGTCCCAGGCCCGGCACCTGATAGGCGTCAAACACGAGCAGCACCTTGATGCCCGAGAAGGATTGATACTCCGCCAGGGTATCGATCAAGCGGTCCCTCGCTTCCTCGAGGTTCGTATCTTTTAAAGCGTTCAACTCCGGCCAGGCCCCGATTATGTTATATCCGTCGACAATGAGCACCTCATCCATAAAGTTAAGGCGCTAAAACCGCCGCTGGCGGACGACTTCATACATGAGGACCGAAGCGGCTACAGAGGCGTTGAGCGAATTGATCTGTCCGAACATCGGAAGCTGGATCAGGTAATCGCACTTTTCTTTGATCAGCCTTCCCATCCCTTTGTTCTCATTCCCAATCACAAGGGCGGTTGCAGCGGTAAAGTCGCTGCCGTACATCGACTGGGTGGCCGCCACATCCGCTCCCGCGACCCAAACGCCCTGCTCCTTCAATTCCTCGATCGTTTGGGCTATGTTGGTTACTCTTGCTACAGGGACGTATTCCACCGCACCGGCGGAGGTCTTGGACACTACCGCGGTCAATCCGGCCGATCTGCGTTTGGGAATAATCACTCCATGCACGCCCGTGCAATCGGCTGTCCTAAGAATTGAGCCTAAATTGTGCGGGTCCTCAATTTCATCCAGAATCAGAAGGAAGGGAGCTTCGTTCCTGGCCTTCGCCCCGGCAAGAATCTCTTCAACTTCCACATATTCATGCGGCGCGACCTGCGCGACAACGCCTTGGTGCTGGATTCCCTCCGCCATTGCGTCAAGCTTTCTTTTATCCACATGCTGGACGATGACTCCGTTGTTTTTGGCCGCGGTTATGATTGGATGGGTCAAATGCTTCTGGGCATTGTCCGCAATCCAGATTTTATTGATCGTTCGGCCTGAACGAAGAGCTTCGAGCACAGAGTGCTTCCCCGCGATGTATTCTTCTTCCATTGTCTGTTTACCTCCTCAGGCTTCGTGCCGTCCGCTAACGGCTGATCTTGGCCTCTACAGCGATCTTCATCAGTGTCTGCAGCCTGTCGAACTGCTTGGTAAAGTATAAATACCCGACCAAGCATTCAAAAGCGGTGCTGTGCCGGTATTCCAGGACGTCCGCATTCTTTGCGGTGGTTCCGGATTTGGCGTTCCTCCCTCTTTTCACCATATCCAGTTCCTCTTCGGTCAAAAGGGGAAGCCACGCCTGGAGCGCCTTGGCCTGGGCTTTAGCCGACACGTACTGCGTTGCCAGCCGATGAAGATGGTTAGGGCGATGATTAGGCAGGGAAACCACATATTGGCGGACATACACTTCAAATACAGCGTCCCCAACATAAGCCAGAACGAGAGGGTTCAGCAGATGCGGGCTCTTTGAGGGAGGAAACGGAAACAGCAGGGTGAGAGAATCAAAAATATCGTTCATTTTCTCCGCCAACGTATTCCTTGAGGCGTATCCTCAAGCAGAATCCCCATCTCTGTCAATTGATCCCGGATCTCGTCTGCACGGGCCCAATTCTTGGCCTGCCGGGCTTCCGTCCGCTCCCTTATCAACTGGTCCACCTGTTCGTCAAGTTGAGCTTCCTTGCGGGGTATTATGCCCAAAACCCGATCCATTTCCTTGAATTGTTGAAGCAGTAGATTGACCGAATCCTCAGTGACGATCTCCCTGGTTAGATACTGATTGGCGGCGGAGATTAAATCAAACCACACTGTGATCGCGTCCGGAGTATTGAAATCGTCGTTCATTTTGTCTTTGAACTGCTTTTTGGCCTCGCACACCGCCTCTTCAACCGCCGGATCCAGTGGACCTCCGCTTGCGGTTTTGGCTCTGTGGTTCAGGTTCGTGATGCAGTTGTCGATCCGCTCTACGCTGCCCCGTGCCTGTTCCATCGAATCGTCGCTGAAATTAAGCGGGTTGCGGTAGTGGGCGGACAGCATGAAATAGCGGAATACTTCAGGCCGTACATTTTTCAGCAATTCCCGGACCGTGATGCCATTGCCCAGCGATTTGGACATTTTCTCGTTGTTAATATTCAGAAAAGCGTTATGCAGCCAGTAGTTGGCCATTTTCTTGCCCGTTACCGCCTCACTCTGCGCAATTTCACATTCATGATGGGGAAACTGAAGGTCCATCCCCCCGCCGTGGATGTCGATCGTATCACCCAAATATTTGCGGACCATAGCGGAGCATTCGATGTGCCAGCCGGGACGTCCTGTTCCCCAAGCGCTCTCCCAAGAGATTTCGCCCGGTTTCGCTCCCTTCCATAACACAAAATCCTGCGGGCTTTCCTTCCGCTCGTCCACCTGGATGCGGATGCCATGCTGGAGCTCCTCCAGGTTCTGATGGGACAGCTTGCCATACTCCTCAAACTCGCTTGTACGGTAGTAGACGTCACCGCCGCTGGGATAAGCATAGCCGGTCTCCACCAGCTTGCCTATGAAGGCGACAATCTCCTGGATATTCTCCGTTACCCGCGGATGAATGGAGGCCCTGTGCACGCCAAGAGCCTCCGCGTCCTCCGCGTAGGCCTGAATATACTTCTCCGCCAGCTCCGGTACGGTGGACTGCTCCTCGTTGGCTTTGCGGATCAGCTTATCGTCAACGTCGGTGAAGTTCACTACATAGTTCACTTCATATCCGATCGATTCCAGATAACGGCGGACCACATCGAAAAAGATCATCGGACGGGCATTGCCGATATGGATGTAGTTGTACACCGTAGGACCGCACACGTACATTTTGGCCTTGCCCGGTTCTATGGATTGAAACACTTCTTCCGTTCGGGTCATGGAGTTATACATTCTGAGCGTCATGCTTTTTCAATCCTCCGTTCTTTTGCCGTTCGTTTTCCAATTCCAGCTTCAAATCGTCAATCTGACGCTGCAGCCGGCGGCACATCTCGACAACAGGATCCGGAAGGTCCCCATGGTTCAACCGGTCAACGCGCGCGCCGTTTCTTTTGACAATGTTGCCCGGCACGCCCACGACGGTACTGCTCGGCGGAACTTCCTTCAACACCACCGCGTTCGCGCCGATACGGGCGTTGTCTCCAACGGTGAACGATCCAAGGACCTTTGCACCTGAAGAAATGACCACCCGGTTGCCGATCGTCGGATGCCTTTTTCCGCATTCCTTCCCGGTTCCGCCCAAGGTGACCCCTTGATACAGGACGACATCGTCGCCGATTTCACATGTTTCACCGATGACGACACCCATCCCGTGGTCAATGAAAAGACGTTTGCCGATAACGGCTCCCGGGTGGATTTCGATGCCGGTCATAAAGCGCCCGAACTGGGAAATGATCCGCGCCAGCGTAAACCATCCCCGTTTAAACATCCAGTGGGCGATCCGGTGAAGCCAGATGGCGTGCAGACCGGAATAAGTAAAGACCACCTCAAAGGTGCTCCGCGCAGCGGGGTCGTTCTCGAATATGGCATCAATATCGGATTTCATCGTTCTCCACACGTTTGGTCACCCCCAAAAATATTCTCCTTTAGCCGTTGAACAGTACCGCAAAATAAGTACCGCAAAATGCAAAAAACCTCTGCAGCCGAAAGCTGCAGAGGCGACTCGTCGCGGTTCCACTCTGCTTGAATCCCCCGGTCGATGACAGGGAAGTCCTCTGGCGTCCGTAACGGGAACGACTCGGCAAGGCCTACCCTCGTAAGCTCAACCCTGCAGCTCACAGGCGCATTTCTTTTGAAAGGGAAATGGATAACTCGCAGCCGGACGCATTCTCTCCCGTTATCCTCTCTGCTAATTCCTCACTTCAACGTACTCTCCTGATCAATGCAATATCCTATAGAACAGCTTTAATGTGTTTGTCAATAAGTATACCCAATACAATCTATCTTGACAATAAGGCGTTCAACCGGGATTTCACTTTAGCTCGGCCCAGCAGGGACAAGGTTACGTTCAAATCACGTCCGTGTGTCTGTCCGGTCAAAGCCGCGCGAGTAGACATAAACAGCTGTTTGCCTTTAAAGCCGGTCTCCGTCTGTACGTTCTTCAGCATTCCTTTAATACTGTCCGGAGTGAATGCAGCCGCCGATTCCACCTGCTTCAGGAAGGAAGCGAGAACAACCGGAATGTGCTCCTCCGCCAAGATTGCTTGTGCCTCTTCCTCCAATTCAAGCTCCTCCTTGAAAAACAAGGCGGCCAGCTCGACAATTTCCGCCGCGTATCTCAGCTGCTCCTTATACAAGCCCACCAGCGTAGTCACCCATTCCATCTCGCTGTCAGTCAACTGCTCAGGGACAAAGCCGGCCCTCTTAAGGTGGGGCAGCGACAGCTCCACAATCCTGGACAATTCCGCATTCTTGATATAGTGTCCGTTCATCCAGTTCAGCTTATCCATATCGAATACGGCTCCGCTCTTGGACACACGGTTCAAATCAAACTGCTCGATCAGCTCTTCTTTGGTAAAAATTTCCTCTTCCCCGCCCGGTGACCAGCCTAGCAATGCGATAAAGTTCAGTACCGCTTCAGGTAGATATCCCAATTCTTTATACTGCTGGATGAACTGGATAATCGATTCGTCCCGCTTGCTCATCTTCTTGCGGTCCTGATTCAGGATCAAGGAAAGATGGGCGAATTCGGGAACAGGCAGCCCTAGCGCTTCATACATCATGATCTGGCGGGGAGTGTTGGACAGATGCTCTTCTCCGCGGATGACCAGAGTAATCTTCATCAGGTGATCATCCAGAATGACCGCAAAGTTATACGTAGGAATTCCGTCCGGGCGGACGATGATGAAATCCCCGATCCCGTTCGTCTCGAATTCGACATGGTCGCGGACTTTATCGTCGAAAGCGATGACCTGGTCTTCAGGCACAAGAAAGCGTATGGAAGGCTTGCGGCCTGCGGCTTCATAACGTTCAATCTGTTCGGCGCTCAAATGGCGGCATTTGCCCGAGTATTTTGGCATTTCGCCCCGCGCTTCCTGCTCGTCCCTCTCCTGCTCCAGCTCCTCTTCGGAGCAGAAGCAGCGGTAGGCGTTCCCCTGCTTCAGCAGCTGGTCTATATAGGGCTGATACATGCCTTCAGCGAGCCGCTCCATTTGGCGATAAGGGCCGTAGGGGCCGCCTGCATCCACGCTCTCATCCCAATCCAGGCCCAGCCATTTCAGTCCGTTCAATTGATTCTCCACGCCGGATTCCACGTGTCTCGTCTGATCTGTATCTTCAAAACGGATAACGAATGTCCCGTTGTTCTTACGCGCGACCAAATAATCGAACAATGCCGTTCTCGCTCCTCCGATATGCAGATGCCCCGTAGGGCTCGGAGCGTATCTTACGCGAATTTCGTTGGACATGCCAATGGACCTCTTTTCATCGCTAATTGAATGTTATGATAGCACATTTTTCAACAAACAAACAACCGATTGGGCGGCGATGCCCTCGCCTCTTCCGGCAAATCCGAGCTGCTCCGTTGTGGTCGCTTTCACATTGACCTGCGACTCCTCCGCTTCCAGCGCCCGTGCGATAATGGCTGCCATTTGGGGAATAAAAGGCGCCATCTTCGGCTTCTGCGCGATAATCGTGGAATCGACGTTGCCGAGCCGGTATCCGTGCTCCTTGGCCAGCTCCCACACCCGCTCCAGCAGCTTCAGGCTGTCGGCGTCCTTGAACGTCTCGTCCGTGTCGGGAAAATGCTTTCCGATGTCGCCCAGCGCCAGAGCGCCCAGGATCGCGTCGGAAATAGCGTGAAGCAGCACATCCGCATCGGAGTGGCCCAGCAGCCCTTTCTCGTAGGGAATCGCCACGCCTCCTATAATGCACGGTCTTCCTTCCACCAGCTGATGCACGTCAAAGCCCTGTCCTACTCGAATCATCGTTGTTCTTCCTTCCTCTGTCCCAGAATCCACTCCGCCATAAGCAAATCGTCGGGAGTCGTTATTTTCACATTCGTATAGTCGCTTTCCACCACATGAACCGGATAGCCAATCCTCTCCACCAGCATGGAATCGTCGGTTCCGATGAATTGTTCTTCCGCAGCTCTCTTATGGGCCTCCATCAGCAGGGAAAGACGAAAAGCCTGTGGTGTCTGGATCGCCCACAAGCTGCACCGATCCGGCGTCGATTCGATCGCTCCGGCATCGTTTACTACTTTGATCGTGTCTTTCACGGGTACGGCAAGAACAGCCGCGTCTTTCTCCCGCACATGCCGCCAGCAGGACAGCACCGCCTCGGGGCGGGCAAACGGCCTGACAGCGTCATGCACCATCACCCACTCCGTATTGTCCGGAAGCGCCTGTAGACCTTCATACACCGAATGCTGGCGCTCCGATCCGCCCGCTACGACAGACTTTACCTTATACAGCCCGTACTGTTCTATGTAATCCCTGCATCTTTCCACGTCGGACTCCCCGGTCACCAGCACAATGGAATCCACTTCCTTGAGGCCCTGAAAAAGCTCCAGAGAATACACCAGAATCGGCTTTCCCGCTATATGCAGATACTGCTTGCTTTCCGCCGTCTTCATCCTTTTTCCTTTACCAGCGGCGACAACCACAACGCCAAGTCCGCTCAACACCGATCCCACCCGACTAAGAAGTTACTTTATCTATCATAGTCCATGCGGGGAGGCTTTTTCAACGGTAGCCCGATTTTCATGCCACAGCCATGCCCGTTGCGCGTTAAAGAGAATGCCGCCGGTTTCACTGGGCTTTTTCCAGCAGCTTCGGCTTGGCAAAAATCATCCGTCCCGCAGAAGTCTGCAGCACACTGGTAACCATAACCTCAAGCGTCATGCCGATAAAATCGCGCCCGCCCTCGACGACAATCATCGTTCCGTCATCCAGGTAAGCGACGCCCTGCCCGTGCTCCTTGCCGTCTTTAATCACATGCACGATAATTTCTTCACCAGGCAGCACCACAGGCTTTACCGCGTTCGCCAGGTCATTGATGTTCAGCACCGATACGCCCTGCAGCTCACACACTTTATTCAGGTTAAAATCATTGGTAATGACCTTCCCCTGCAGCACTTTGGCCAGCTTCACAAGTTTGGAGTCCACTTCCGATATCTCTTCGAAATCCCCTTCATAGATGAGCACCCGGACCTCCAGCTCCTTCTGGATTTTGTTCAGGATGTCGAGGCCCCGGCGCCCGCGGTTTCTTTTTAACAAATCGGACGAATCGGCAATATGCTGCAGCTCCTCTAATACGAACTCCGGGATGACCAGCGTGCCTTCGATAAATCCGGTTTTGCAAATATCGGCGATCCTGCCGTCAATGATAACGCTCGTATCCAAAATTTTGTGTTCTTCGAAAGTGGACGATTCCGCTGCCCGTTTGCCAGAGGCTCCTGTCATGAAGATCTTGCTGAGCTCGTCTTTCTTGGAGTATCCCAACCGAAAGCCGGCGTATCCCATAAATGACGTAAGCATAACAGGGATAAAAGACCACGAACCTGAGCCTTTGCCCAAAGAGGCGGCCAACAAAGCAGAAGCGGCCATTCCCAGCAAAGCTCCCAGAAGACCGGACAACAGATCCGACACGGGAACGTCCACTACAGACTGCTCTCCTTTATGGACCCATTTGACTGCCGCAGAAAGCGCCCAAGCCGACACAACAAAAAACAGAACGGCTCCTACAGCCATCATCCAGTAAACTTGGCCCGGCACTTGCCCTAATCCCAACACAGACTCTATGAATTGAAAAAAGGGGCTTCCAACATAATCATTCCATTGATAAAACAACGCTGCTCCCATGAATGCAAAAAGCACCTGAAGCCATTTTCTCATTCCGCCATACACCTCCAAAGACATATAAAAAGCTGCTTCCTTACAATTATGGTCTAAAATGTGGAGGGCTAACCCTGGACACAGCCAATTTTAGAAAAAACCTGCGCGCGTAAAATTCCATCTGATGGAAATTGATGTTTGCTGGAGATTCCTATATAATGAAATAAATTCCACATAACGAGGTGTTTGTAATTGAACTCCTTAACCTTGAAGCAATTTCAGGAGCAAGTTTCCGAACTGTTACTCCGTCACCGCAGTCTTCTGGACGTTCTATCCAAATTACAACAAACAAACGCCACCGTTAACCGTTCTGTAGTAAAATCGATCACCGAATGCGGATGCATCCAGCTGAATGCCGGCAAACAGAGATATACCCGTTCCATGACGTTGGAAGAAGCCAAAGACACCTTGGATTCACATGTCAGCGGCGCTTTGTGCGAGCAGTGCAGGGAAATCGTGACCCAGGAATTGGGCAGCCATCTGTTCTACATGTCCGCCTTGGGCAACCTGCTCAATTTGGATCTGGAGCAGGTCGTGGACAAAGAATCCGAGAAATGCTCTACCCTTGGATTATTCAAGTTATCTTAGACCGCAAAAAAAGCATTTATTTTTTCCCGAAGGAGAAAATAAATGCTTTTTATTTTCCGGATCGTTATCTTTTCTTGCGTCTTTGCTGGAACAGGCCGTATAACGCGTAAATGACAAGAGGTACAAAGATGAGCTTGGAGGCGGTTCCCGGAAAAATAACGGCGAGGATAGTGGCGAAAATGGCCAGCAGGCCCGTGATCCAAACCGCCGCTTTAGGAATCGCCATTTTCTTGAAGCTCGGGTATTTGATGGTGGAAACCATGAGATAGGACAAGAGCAATGTACTGAACACAAGAATGTATTTATTGATATCCGAGTGGAATAAAGCTAAAGTGGCAAGAACTCCTCCGGCCGCGGGAATAGGCAGTCCCACAAAATAACCCGGGATCCCCTCGATTACGTTGAACCGGGCGAGACGGAGGGCGCCGCAGATGGGAAAGATGGCGGTTACGATCCAGGCCACCGTCGGATTGATATCTTTAAACGCAACCACATACATAATAAAAGCCGGTGCCACGCCAAATGAAATCACGTCCGACAGGGAATCGAGTTCTTTGCCGAATTCGCTGGCAACGTTCAGTGCTCTGGCTACGCGTCCGTCCAGCCCGTCCGTCAACATCGCGATAATCACCATAATGGCGGCAAATTCGGGACTTTCGTTAAAAACAAATATAATGGCCAGTATTCCTAAGAATAAATTGGCAATCGTAAACAGACTCGGAAGAGATTTGGTTAGCATCGTTTCCACCTTTTACTTTTACTTTACCGTGCGGAAGCGCGAGTCAGTCCGCTAAATTCCACGCTCTGATTGTATGGGAATTAGATATGCCTGTCAATGAATACTTGCTCCTGGATCCGCTTTAACCCTTCCTTGATCGTGCGCGCGCGCACTTCCCCGATACCGTCCACTTCATCCAGCTCTTCGATTGTAGCCATCATGATATGCGGAAGGTACTCGAGGTTCTCGACCAGATTGTTGATAATGACGGTGGGCAGGCGCGGAATCTTATGAAGCACACGGTACCCGCGGGGAGAGACAGGCTCTTCCAGGATGCTATTGCTGAGGGGAAATCCCAGCATCCGGATAATCTGATTCTGTTCAAGCAGCTCATCGGAAGTAGCCCGCTTGATGAGAGTCAAGATCTCTTTCATTTTATCGTCTTGAATGTCCCGGCCGTAATCTTTGATTACGAGATAAGCTTCATGCTCGGTGTTTGCGACCAGCTCTTCCAGCTGCATGCTGATCAAGCGCCCTTCCGTTCCGAGCTCGGTGATATATCTCTTGATTTCCGCCTTGATTTTGAGCACCATAATGATTCTGTGCAGAACGTTAACCACATCGTGGAGAGTCACCTGCTCTTCAAATTCGGAGGCCCCCAAATTCGTCATATCCTGGTCAAGCACGGCTTTATATTTTTCCAGAGTCTGCATGGCCTGGTTGGCTTTCGTCAGAATAACGCCGATGTCTTTGAGCGTATATCTTAAATTCCCTTGGTATAAAGTGATGATGTTTCTTCTTTGCGAAATGGAGACCACCAGCCGGTTCGTCTGCTTGGCCACCCTCTCCGCCGTTCTGTGGCGTATTCCCGTCTCGATAGAGGAGATAGAGGAATCGGGAATCAGCTGGGTATTCGCATAAAGAATCTTTTTAAGATCCTCGCTTAAAATAATGGCCCCGTCCATCTTGGCCAGCTCATATAAATAATTGGGCGAAAAATCGCAATGGATGGAGAATCCGCCGTCGACAATCCCCTGGACTTCCGGACCGTAGCCTACGACCAGAAGAGCCCCGGTCTTGGCCCGCAGGACATTCTCCAGCCCGTCGCGAAAAGGAGTTCCCGGCGCCACCAGCTGCAGCAGTTGGGTCATCACGTCCCTTTTGGCTTCCTCTTTTATCGTCATTTATGTCTCTCCTTCTTAACCTAGCGCTTGCTGTAACGCCTCGGATACTGTGTTTACGCCAATGATTTCGATTCCCTTCGGCTTTGTCCACCCTTTTATATTTTTTTCCGGTACTATGACTCGTTTAAATCCCAGCTTCAAAGCCTCCGTGACCCTTTGCTCAATTCTCGAAACGCCGCGCACTTCGCCGGTCAGTCCGACTTCCCCGAAGACGACGTCATAAGGGCGGGTGGGCTGATCCCTGAAGCTTGAAGCGATGCTGATGGCAATGGCCAAATCGACCGCAGGTTCGTCCAGCTTGACTCCTCCTGCGGCATTCAAATAAGCGTCCTGATTCTGCAAAAAAAGTCCGACCCTCTTCTCGAGCACTGCGATAATGAGAGCCAAACGGTTCTGGTCAACACCCGTTGCCATTCTGCGCGGGCTTGGAAAATTCGTCGTCGACACGAGCGCCTGCAGCTCCACCAGCACAGGGCGGGTGCCTTCAATGCTTGCGATTACCGTTGAGCCGGCGACACCCAGAGGCCTCTCCTGCAGAAACAGCTCGGAAGGATTGCCCACCTCGTGCAAACCGGATTCGCGCATTTCAAAGATGCCGATCTCATTAGTAGAACCGAAGCGGTTCTTTACCGCTCTTAACAACCGGTAAGTATGATGCCGTTCGCCTTCAAAATAAAGCACGCAGTCTACCATATGCTCCAGCAGCCGCGGGCCCGCAATCGCTCCTTCTTTGGTTACGTGGCCTACTAGCACTGTGGCGATCCCTTTTATTTTGGCGATACGCATAAAATGACCCGTGCATTCCCTTACCTGCGATACGCTTCCGGGAGCGGAGGCAATGGCCGGATGATAAACGGTCTGGATGGAATCTATAACAATAAAATCCGGCTGCACGTCTTCTATCGATTCTTCAATATGCTCAAGGTTGGTTTCGCATAAAACATACAGCAGGTCCGAAAGTGCATTGAGCCGCTCCGCCCTAAGCTTTGTTTGCTTCACGGACTCCTCGCCGGAAATATACAGAACCTTCAAGCCTTTGCGCGTTAGAGCATGAGAGGTTTGCAGCAGCAATGTGGATTTTCCGATGCCGGGATCGCCGCCCACAAGAATGAGGGATCCCGGTACGATACCGCCGCCCAGCACCCGGTTTAATTCTGCATTCTCGGTGACGACCCTCGGTTCGGGGCTGCTTTCTATGTTTATGATGGATTTGGCTTTTTCTTTCGCCCTGGACAAGGAAGAATTCATCCCCTGCGTCTTGATAACGGTTTCGGTTTCCTCCACCATACTGTTCCAGGAGGCGCAGCCTGGGCATTTGCCCAGCCATTTGGGCGATTCGCAGCCGCATTCCGTGCAATAAAATCTGGTTTTAGTTTTGGCCATTCGTTCTGCTCCTAATCTAATCTTCCCGCCGTCCGGTTCACCTACTCAAATATTAACATTTTGTCCTGTTCGTGAAAACCCCTGCAACAAAATAACCCCGAATGCGGGCAAAGCCTTCGCAGCTTAACGCGTCACTTTTTTGGGCCCCGGACAAGTACAAGAAAAAGCACCTTGAGGAAGAAGTGTCGACTTCTCCTCAAGGTGCCGGGAAGGTGATTATGCATACTTTATTACTTGCTTGTCACTTCTTCATTACGCAGCACTACCAGATCTCCGTCTTTCTCGTCGATGACCAGCTGGTCTCCTTTGGAGATATTGCCTTTGAGCAGCTCTTCGGACAGACGGTCTTCAATATGCTTCTGAATCGCGCGGCGGAGCGGACGGGCACCGAACGCGGGGTCAAATCCTTCTTTCGCCAGGAAAGCTTTGGCTGCGTCGGTGAGAGAGAACTCAACCTCCTGCTCTCTCAGCCGTTTGCGAAGATCGTCGGCCATCAAGGTAACGATCTCGGCAATATGCTTCTCCTCCAGGGAGTGGAACACGATTATTTCGTCGATACGATTCAAGAATTCAGGACGGAAGCTCTTCTTCAGCTCGCCCATCACTTTATCTTTCATATTATCGTAATCGCGGCCGGCATCGATGGAGGCGGTGAAGCCAAGAGTACTGTTCTTCTTGATCAGCTCGGCTCCGACGTTGGAAGTCATAATGATCAACGTATTGCGGAAATCTACAGTTCTGCCTTTGGAGTCTGTCAGACGTCCGTCTTCAAGCACCTGCAGCAGAATGTTGAACACTTCCGGATGGGCTTTCTCGATTTCGTCCAGCAGGACAACCGAGTACGGTTTGCGGCGTACTTTCTCAGTCAGTTGTCCGCCTTCCTCGTAACCGACATACCCCGGAGGCGCTCCGACCAATCTGGAGGTGGAATGTTTCTCCATGTACTCCGACATATCGATGCGGATCACCGCGTTCTCATCGCCAAACAGGGATTCTGCCAGCGCTCTTGCCAGCTCGGTTTTACCTACCCCGGTTGGTCCGAGGAAGATGAAGGAACCCATCGGGCGCTTCGGATCCTTCAATCCGGCTCTGGCGCGGCGGATCGCACGGCTGACGGCTTTCACCGCTTCGTCCTGTCCGATGACACGCTGATGCAGGATGGCCTCCATTTTCAGCAGGCGATCGGTTTCTTCTTCAGCCAGCTTGACGACAGGAATGCCGGTCCAGCTTGCCACGACCTGGGCAATATCTTCCGGAGTGACTTCGGAATCCACGCGTCCCTGCTTCTCTTTCCAATCGTTGCGGGTGGAATCCAATTCTTCGCGAAGCTTTTGCTCTGTATCGCGAAGAGCGGCAGCCTTCTCGAATTCCTGGCTCTGCACTGCGGAATCTTTTTCCTTGCGGACGTCTTCCAGCTTGCTTTCCAGGTGCTTCAGGCTAGGCGGTACAGTGTAAGACTTCAAGCGTACTCTCGAGCCCGCCTCGTCAATCAGGTCGATCGCTTTATCAGGCAGGAAGCGGTCCGTGATATAGCGATCGGACAATTTCACCGCTTGTTCAATCGCTTCATCGGTGATTTTCACTCTGTGATGCGCTTCATAACGGTCTCTCAGACCGTGCAGAATCTGAATCGCTTCTTCAGGAGACGGCTGATCCACCGTAATCGGTTGAAAGCGGCGCTCCAAAGCGGCGTCTTTCTCAATATATTTACGATACTCATCTAGTGTCGTTGCCCCGATGCATTGCAGCTCTCCCCGGGCCAGCGCCGGCTTCAGGATATTGGAAGCATCTATCGCGCCTTCCGCGCCTCCGGCGCCGATCAGGGTATGCAGCTCATCGATGAACAGAATAATATTTCCTGCCTGGCGGATTTCGTCCATGATTTTCTTCAAGCGGTCTTCAAATTCACCGCGGTATTTGGTCCCCGCAACGACGGAACCCATATCTAAAGTCATAACGCGTTTATCGCGCAGAGTTTCCGGAATTTCGTTGTTTATAATTTTTTGGGCCAGGCCTTCGGCGATTGCGGTTTTACCTACTCCGGGCTCTCCGATCAGAACCGGGTTGTTCTTGGTCCTGCGGCTCAACACCTGAATTACGCGTTCGATTTCTTTGCTTCTTCCGATGACCGGATCCAGGTTGCCCTCTTTTGCGATAGACGTCAGATCCCTGGCCAAGCTGTCCAGTGTAGGAGTATTCACATTAGGATTGTGTCCGTGGTTAGTGGAAACCACTTCGCTGCTTCCAAGCAGCTGAAGCACCTGCTGGCGGGCTTTGTTTAGCGAAACTCCAAGATTGTTCAGCACGCGTGCGGCTACCCCTTCACCCTCGCGAATCAATCCCAGCAGAATATGCTCGGTTCCCACATAGGTGTGGCCCAGTTTACGGGCTTCATCCATCGAAAGCTCAATTACTTTCTTGGCTCTGGGGGTGTAAGCGATGTTGGAAGGCTGCTCTTGGCCGCGGCCGATTAAGGATTCGACCTCGTCTTGAATCTTCTCGAGCCCGAGTCCGAGCGCGATTAACGCTTTGGCTGCGATGCCTTCGCCTTCACGGATCAACCCCAGCAAAATATGCTCGGTACCTATATTATTGTGACCCAGACGAACGGCTTCTTCCTGGGCTAAAGACAGCACCTTCTGTGCGCGTTCCGTAAATCTGCCAAACATCATGTATAGCACCTCCATGGTTTATTATATCGATGTTTACAATAAGAATGTTACCCTATTAACGGGTACGGAAAACGATTTAATTAACTTTGCTTAATCCGCGAACGGATCAGGTCGGCCCGCCGAATGTCCCTTTCTTCAGGGGAAAGCTTCTCTCCGGTGATCTTTTGCAGGAAGCCCGGCTGGGTCATGACCAACAGTTCGTTGAGCGCTGTAGCGGAAACGTTGTTTATTATGTTCAAATCAATACCAAGCCGGACGTCGGACAGCTTCTGCGCCGCTTCCTTGGAATCGATGATGGCCGCATGCGAGAGGATCCCGTAGGACCGGCTGACCCGGTCGACGATGCGGTGGCGGGTCTCGTTCAGCAGCTTCTGCCTTGCGGCCTTCTCATGCTCGATGATCTGTTTGGCGACGCTGTATAAATTGTCTATAATCTCTTCTTCCGACTGCCCCAGTGTAATTTGATTCGAAATTTGAAAAAGATTCCCCAGCGCCTCGCTACCCTCGCCATATAATCCCCTCACCGCGAGTCCCACCTGAGTAATAGCGGACAAAATACGGTTAATTTGTTGGGTGAGGACCAGCGCCGGTAGATGCATCATGACTGAAGCCCGGATTCCCGTGCCAACATTTGTGGGGCAGCTTGTCAAATAGCCGTGTTTCTCGTCATATGCGTAATCCAATTGGGCCTCGAAGATATCGTCGATCTGATTGGCTAAATCCCAGGCTTCTTTAATCTGAAAACCGGGATATAAGCATTGAATGCGAAGGTGGTCTTCTTCATTCACCATGATGGATATGGATTCATTATCGCTCAAAATGACTGCGCCATTGCGTGATTCACTGGCCAGGTTAGGGCTGATCAGATGCTTCTCGACTAAAACCTTTTTGTCAAGCTCGGTCAGCTTGTTCAGCGGGATGAGCGTGAAATCGCTAATTGTGGTCAGCTCTTCATTGTCCAAAACATCTGCCGCCTTGTCCAGCACTTCCGCCGACTGCACTTGATCCGCCAACATCGGGAAAGGATAGCTTCTCAAGTTTCGCGCTATTCGGACTCTGGAAGAGATAACAATTTCTGAATACGGGCCCTGGCCTTTCATCCATTCGCTTAAAGCTTTGTCTGTGAAATGTTCCATTGACATAGGCATTACCCCCCATATGGGATTCAATCCATCCATTAAGAATCGGAAACCTTCTTCTCCAATTCTTTGATCTTGTCCCGGATCTCAGCCGCCTGTTCAAACTCCTCCCTTTCGATAAGAAGGGAAAGGTCTTTCTTCAAATTCTCAATTTCCCTTTTATGCTTGATTAAACCGCCGGTTCGTTTAGGCACCTTCCCTATGTGGGTCGTGTTGCCGTGTACTCTTTTGAACAGCGGATCCAGCCTTCCCGAAAATTGTTTATAACAGTTGCTGCAACCGAAACGGCCGATTTTACCGAATTGTGAATACGTTAAACCGCAGTTCTCGCATCGCATATTTTGGGGCTTGGCTGTAACTGTGCTGGCTGTGGATGGCTCAAAATCCAATAATCCGGACAATAAATTATGAATGGAGAAACCGCTCGGAGTGCCCGGAATGAACTCACCCTTTTCCCGGGCGCAAGCCTCACAGATGTGAAACTCGGTTTTGTCCCCGTTGACGATCTTGGTAAAATGAAGCGTGGCCGGCCTTTTTCCGCATTCTTGGCATGTCATGGATGATTACCTCCTTCAAACATAACAGTTTGGTCATTTGGTGAGCAATGATATGAGCATGGCCTTTAGTATCCGGGCTCTGACTTCATCCCTCAGCGGAAGTTTCAGGTTAAGCACATCTCTGGACAAGGCGGCGTTGATCAGGTTGGCCTCCCGGAGGGAAACATGGTTTCTCTCTTTTAACTGATAAATCAGGCCTTCCGACGCAGCTTGGTCGATCTGGTTTCCCACCGTGCGAAAGATGTGGTCAAGAATCTCTCCGTGAGACGTCAACTTCACTTTTTGTATTCTGATAAAACCGCCGCCGCCCCGCTTGCTTTCAACGATATACCCTTTTTCCAGAGTAAACCTGGTGCTTATTACGTAGTTAATCTGTGAAGGCACGCACTGAAACTCGTCCGCAAGCTCATTGCGTTGGATCTCAACCATACCTTCAGGGCTTTGTTCTAAGATGTGTTTCAGATACTGTTCTATATTTTCTGATACATTGCGCATACCCAATCCTCCAGTATCAGAACTGTATTGACTTTGACTTTCTTTGACCTTAATCAATATTATATAACAAATTTTAAATATTGCAAGAGGCCTGAATTTCAAGAAAATTTCTTTTCTTAGTTTAGCTTGAATTATAAGCAATCATACAAAGAAAAGCAAAAAAAGAGCCCGCATCTGCGGACTCTTCTTACATGTTGCTTGGCAATGTCCTACTCTCCCGGGACCCTGCGGTCCAAGTACCATCGGCGCTGAAGGGCTTAACGGCCGTGTTCGGTATGGGTACGCGTGGTTCCCCTTCGCCATGATCACCAAACGTTTTATTTCATTCAGGGTGTTTATTCCCTGAAAACTAGCAGCGAATTCAACGTAGGCTTGTTTGTTCTTTCAGGCCCCGAGAAAGTATTCGGATTCCGCTTCGTCAGCTTCCTCTTCACTTTCTTGGGTATTATGGTTAAGCCCTCGACCGATTAGTATTCGTCAGCTGCATGCATTGCTGCACTTCCACCCCGAACCTATCTACCTCGTCGTCTACAAGGGGTCTTACTGAATTGGGAAATCTCATCTTGAGGGGGGCTTCACGCTTAGATGCTTTCAGCGCTTATCCCTTCCGTACTTGGCTACCCAGCGGTGCTCCTGGCGGAACAACTGGTACACCAGCGGTACGTCCATCCCGGTCCTCTCGTACTAAGGACAGCTCCTCTCAAATTTCCTGCGCCCGCGACAGATAGGGACCGAACTGTCTCACGACGTTCTGAACCCAGCTCGCGTACCGCTTTAATGGGCGAACAGCCCAACCCTTGGGACCTACTTCAGCCCCAGGATGCGATGAGCCGACATCGAGGTGCCAAACCTCCCCGTCGATGTGGACTCTTGGGGGAGATAAGCCTGTTATCCCCAGGGTAGCTTTTATCCGTTGAGCGATGGCCCTTCCATTCGGTACCACCGGATCACTAAGCCCGACTTTCGTCCCTGCTCGACCTGTTTGTCTCGCAGTCAAGCTCCCTTCTGCCTTTGCACTCTTCGAATGATTTCCAACCATTCTGAGGGAACCTTTGGGCGCCTCCGTTACTCTTTAGGAGGCGACCGCCCCAGTCAAACTGCCCGCCTGACACTGTTCCCGATCCGGATCACGGACCCAGGTTAGAACCTAGATACGATCAGGGTGGTATCCCAACGTCGCCTCCGCACAAGCTGGCGCTCATGCTTCTTAGGCTCCCACCTATCCTGTACAGATCGTACCCAAATTCAATATCAAGCTGCAGTAAAGCTCCATGGGGTCTTTCCGTCTTGTCGCGGGTAACCTGCATCTTCACAGGTATTAAAATTTCACCGGATCTCTCGTTGAGACAGCGCCCAAGTCGTTACGCCATTCGTGCGGGTCAGAATTTACCTGACAAGGAATTTCGCTACCTTAGGACCGTTATAGTTACGGCCGCCGTTTACTGGGGCTTCGGTTCACAGCTTCGGTTTGCACCTAACCACTCCCCTTAACCTTCCAGCACCGGGCAGGCGTCAGCCCGTATACTTCGCCTTGCGGCTTCGCACAGACCTGTGTTTTTGCTAAACAGTCGCTTGGGCCTTTTCACTGCGGCCCCCTCAGGCTATTCACCTTACCGGGGCACCCCTTCTCCCGAAGTTACGGGGTCATTTTGCCGAGTTCCTTAACGAGAGTTCTTCCGCGCGCCTTAGAATTCTCTTCTCGCCTACCTGTGTCGGTTTGCGGTACGGGCACCTTCACCTGGCTAGAGGCTTTTCTTGGCAGCATGAGATCATCGCCTTCGGTACTTACATTTCCCTCCCCATCACAGCCCAGCCTTACGATGCGCGGATTTGCCTGCACATCAGCCTCACTGCTTGGACGAGCATCCATCCGCTCGCACGACTACCCTTCTGCGTCACCCCATTACTCATAACGGCTTACGGTGGTACAGGAATTTCCACCTGTTGTCCTTCGACTACGCCTTTCGGCCTCGCCTTAGGTCCCGACTAACCCTGAGCGGACGAACCTTCCTCAGGAACCCTTAGGCTTTCGGCGGACAAGATTCTCACTTGTCTTTTCGTTACTCATACCGGCATTCTCACTTGTGTACAGTCCAGCAGTCCTTCCGGTCTACCTTCGCTCCGGTACACAACGCTCCCCTACCACTGACTTTCGTCAATCCATAGCTTCGGTGGTGTGTTTAGCCCCGTTACATTTTCGGCGCAGAGTCACTCGACCAGTGAGCTATTACGCACTCTTTCAATGGTGGCTGCTTCTAAGCCAACATCCTGGTTGTCTGTGCAACTCCACATCCTTTCCCACTTAACACCTACTTAGGGACCTTAGCTGATGGTCTGGGCTGTTTCCCTCTTGACAATGGATCTTAGCACTCACTGTCTGACTCCCAGGTACAAGTATGTGGCATTCAGAGTTTGACTGGACTTGGTAACCCTTGGCGGGCCCCGCACCCAATCAGTGCTTTACCTCCACTACTCTTTCTTCCTGAGGCTAGCCCTAAAGCTATTTCGGGGAGAACCAGCTATCTCCGAGTTCGATTGGAATTTCTCCGCTACCCCCACCTCATCCCCGAATTTTTCAACATTCGTGGGTTCGGGCCTCCAGTGAGTGTTACCTCACCTTCACCCTGGACAGGGGTAGATCACACGGTTTCGGGTCTACGTCCACGTACTCATTCGCCCTGTTCAGACTCGCTTTCGCTGCGGCTCCGGCTCTTCACCTTAACCTCGCACGGGAACGTAACTCGCCGGTTCATTCTACAAAAGGCACGCCATCACCCCTAGATCGGGCTCTGACTTCTTGTAAGCGCACGGTTTCAGGTTCTCTTTCACTCCCCTCCCGGGGTGCTTTTCACCTTTCCCTCACGGTACTGCTTCACTATCGGTCGCTAGGGAGTATTTAGCCTTGGCAGATGGTCCTGCCGGATTCCCGCGGGGTTTCACGT
>NZ_AP043884.1:2990000-3145000 GCF_055392555.1 Paenibacillus sp. JCM 18996 | reverse complement strand
ACTTGTTGCAAACTCGTAAAGCGAGTCGGCTGGCTGATTTAAAATCCATTTGTTCAGTTTTCAAAGAACTTATCATCCGAGCAAGACTTTACAATTTCTTATCAACTCTTGTCGGTCACAAGAATATATAATACCAGGTTTCTTCTCAAAAAGCAACATCTTTTTTAAACCGGATCTTTGCTTGTGTTCGCCTGCTTCAGAAGCGACAAGAAATAATTTATCATATGTACCCATTCAAAACAACAAACAAATTTATCCAGCTGCTGCCTCAAACAATCAACAGTCTTTGTAAGGAGGAATCCCACCTCCATAGGTTTTGACTGCCCCAAAGATGCACACCGCCCACCCAGCGGTCTACGCCATTTACACATACATTATCCAGCAGGCCTTGACCGACCTTCATTCCCCTCTCAGTGAGATAAAATCTCCATTGCTCTAAATCAACTGGTCGGTCATCGTAATAACCCGGCAGCGGGCGAGGGCCTTCAATGAGCAGTAAAGGCGAAGCCGCATTGGCCAGTCGGGTCAAGTATCCCCAAAACTGCACATCTCCAAGCCCATAATTTTTATGATGAAAGCTAATTTTCTTAAAAAGAAGAGCAAAGCCGTTTTCGCCCCGCTTTATGCCGTCTAAAATATCCTGTTCCACCCCGCTCAATCCGTTGTACACCGACGGGAACCGGGTCAAGTGATACTTTAAAGCCCCAACCAGTGAAGGCACACTAGGATCATCCAGATTCAAAAACCGCTCTATTGCTTGAGGATCCGGCGCGGTATAGGCCTTCCAAGCCTCGCTCCCATAGTTCAACTGCTCCAAGGTAACAGGCTGCCACTCTCCGTTAAGCGACCTCACCTGGTCCGAGTTCAACTCTCCTAAACCCCGAAAATCAGCCACCCCGGGGAAAGAGTCAATATTCAACAGCGATAACCGGACATTTCCCATAGCCCTTTTTGAGAACCAATCCAGAAAAAACATCAGCATCGCCTGATCAAACAGATCATACTCCATCCACAGAACTATCTCATTATGATCCTGAAATCCCGTGAGAGCTTTCTCCTGCAACTGCCGGTTTTGCTCAAACAATTGCCGAGGTACACCTTTCCCTGCAAAATATTCCGCACGCTGCCGCCGAATCGCAGGCTCATCCATATTGAATGAGAGCGGGCCTTCATACAGCGATTCCCTCCATACAAGGATCTCTCCCGAAACGCCCGATGCGGCCAACACACGAGCAAAACTATCTCCGTTTACTATATGAAGCACGCAGCCCCTCTCCTATCCGGCAATCATCCTCCAACCCTCCACCAGCAAAGAGAGTACCTGTATCAGGTACCCTCCATCATTCTGAGCAGCTCCTCTTCGTTGTCAATGACGCGGATGCCCAATTCTTGCGCCTTGGTCAGCTTGCTGCCTGAGCTTTCGCCTGCAATGACGATATCCGTTTTCTTTGATACGCTGCCCGAGATTTTGGCTCCCAGCGCTTCCAATCGCTTCGCGGCTTCGTCCCGGCTCATTGACGACAGCGTTCCCGTCAAAACGACAGTTTTCCCTAAGAAAGGACTATCCGCGGTGACCTCCGCGCTTTGTTCGACATATGGCTTCACACCCGCGTCAAGCATCCGTTTGATGCTCTCCAGAATCAAAGGATCGCGGAAAAACGAATAAATACTGTCCGCCACAATATCTCCCACATCATGGATTTGGACAAGCTCTTCCTTGGAAGCTTGAGTCACTTTTTCCAATGAACCAAAATGCCCGGCGAGCACCTTGGTTGTGGTCTTTCCGGTATTTGGAATTCCCAATGCGAACAGGAATGAAGATAAATCGCAATTTTTGCTCTTGTCGATGGCTTCGAGCAGCTTGGTCGCTTTCTTTTCCCCAAAGCGCTCCAGCTTGACCAGATCGTCAAAGGTCAAATAGTATAGGTCGGAAGGGTCGTTGACATTGAGCTCCTGGTGGAGCTGCTCAGCCGTTTTTTCACTGAAAGTATCTATGTCCATGGCATCCCTTGTGGCGAAATGCGTGATCCGCCCCACGGTCTGAGGCCTGCAGCCCAGACGGTTGTAGCAGAACATGTGAGCTCCCTTGATCTCAAGCGGAGTACCGCAGGAAGGGCAGTGGCTAGGATATACGATCTCTTCCCCATCGTTCTCCTCCGTCACTTTACCCAGTATCTCCGGGATCACATCATTGGAACGGCGTATGAAAACCAGCGCACCGATGGCGTATTTCAAGCCTTTGCGTTCGATATCGCCAATGTTGTTCAAAGTGCAGTTTTGCACGGTTACACCCGCAATATCAACCGGCTCAAGTCTGGCCAGCGGGGTGATTTTGCCTGTCCGGCCCACTTCCCATGAAACCGACAGAAGAGTCGTCGTCGCTTCCTCAGCGGTAAATTTGTAAGCCACCGCCCAGCGCGGAAACTTGTCCGTGTAGCCAAGGACCTCCCGGGTCCGCATGTCGGCAACTTTGACGACGCCGCCGTCAATGAGAAAATCCAGCGTATGCCGTATTTCCTCGATCCGCTCGAGCTCGGCGTACACATCTTCAATATGGTCATAATAATGGATATATGCGCTCACTTTCAGCCGATTGTCCTTCAGAAAGTCGACCATCTGTTTGTGATTCTCGAAGGCAATGCCGTCACTGTACCCAATGTTATAAAAATAAGCTGTCAGCTTCCGTTCCGCCGTGACACGCGGGTTTAGATTGCGCAGAGCTCCCGCGGCCGCATTGCGGGCGTTTTTTAACGGCTCCACCGCCGTCTCGTTGTATTTCTGCAGAGTGGAAAGATTCATCATGCCTTCACCCTGGACTTCAATCCTGCCGCCCTGAAAAGGAATTTCCAACGGGATGGATTTAATCGTCTTGACCTGAGGAAGGATCGCCTCCCCCACCACACCGTTGCCCCTTGTGGCTGCTTGGACGAGCTTGCCGCCCTCATAGGTGAGGTTAAGCGTCAACCCGTCAAACTTCAATTCCACAACAAACGTCGGGTGAGGGAGCGGATTGTCGGGATGCGTCTGATTGTAATCATGCACAAGCTTATGGACACGGGTATGCCATGCGAGCAGACTTTCCTTGCTCTGAGCTTTATCCAGGCTCCAAAGCTTGGACATATGCCTGTGGGTATCGAACCCTTTGAGAAGCTCATGTCCGACACGCAGTGTGGGCGAATTAGGCAGCACGGTGCCTGTTTCGCTTTCCAACAGGGTTAGCCGATCATAAAGGGCGTCATATTCTTTATCACTGATCGATGGCTGATCCAGAGTGTAATAAAGATAGTTATGCCGCTCAATCTGTTCAATTAAAGCTTTCATTTCTTGTAACGCATCCGCCATCCTGTTACTTCCTTTCTAAACAATGGTCCTTACCATTACTGTTTCGTAATCGGGGCGAACTTAGCCAACAATCTTTTGACACCCGTCGGCGCCGGAAAAGCAATCTGAAGCTCCGTGTCGTCGCCGCTTCCTTTTACCGCGACAACGACGCCGGTCCCCCATTTGCCATGGGCAACCTTGTCCCCCACGCTGTAATCCAGGACGGGATTTGCCCTCGGCTGATTTACCGTAACTTTCGGCTTTCCTGCAGCGGACGACTGGGTGAATCCGCCGGCAGAGCCGCCGAATCCGGTTCTATTAGCGTACCCGCCGCCGAAGCGTCCTTCTCCTCCTCCTGATCTTGTATAGCCGCCGGGAGAGAACACCTCCATCAGCTCTTCCGGAATCTCCTTGAGAAAACGGGATGGCGCGTTCGCGTTGGTCCTGCCGAATAAAGTGCGCATTCTTGCGCACGATAAATAAAGCTCCTCTTCCGCCCGAGTGATGCCGACATAAGCCAACCGGCGTTCTTCCTCCAATTCCTCGTCGTCCGTCAGCGCTCTGGAATGGGGGAACACCGTTTCTTCCATCCCGACAATAAACACAACCGGAAACTCAAGGCCTTTGGCGCTGTGCATGGTCATGAGCACCACCGCATTGGACTCGTCTTCGTCCGCTGCCCTATCCATGGTGTCGATATCGGCAATCAAAGCCAAATCGGTCAAAAAGGCCACCAGCGATTTATCCTCATTGCGCTTTTCAAATTCCATAGTAACGGATAAAAACTCATCTATGTTTTCCAAACGGGATTTGGCTTCCAGCGTATTCTCCCTCTGCATCTCCAATTTGTACTGGCTTAGCTCCAACATTTTGTCGGTAAGCTCGGTGACGGACAGATAATCCACCATCCGATGCAAATTCATAATAATTTCATGGAATTCCGCGAGCTGGCCTTTCGCCCTGCCCGTGATCTCCAGCGAATCCACTTCTTCCAGCAGCGCAAAAATAGAAATTCCCCGCCTGCCGGCAATTTCAGTCAGACGGTCCACCGTGGTATCGCCGATCCCCCGCTTCGGCACATTGACGATCCGTGTCAGCGAAATGTCGTCATCCGGGTTGGAGACGAGCCTTAAGTAAGCAAGAATATCCTTAATCTCTTTGCGGTCGTAGAACTTGATTCCGCCCACGATCTGATAGGGGATTTCGGATTTGATCAAAATTTCCTCAATCACACGGGACTGCGCATTGGTGCGGTAAAGAATCGCATGGTCTTTATAGCTGCGGTTGCCCGCAATATTCTTGTTAATCTCTCCGGCGATAAAATAGCCTTCTTCATGCTCCGAATCGGCCTGATAAAGACGTATTTTGTTTCCTTCGTTCTTGTCGGTCCACAGGTTCTTGGCTTTGCGGCCGGTGTTGTTCGCGATCACCTTGTTAGCCGCATTAAGAATGTTCGCGGTCGAACGGTAATTCTGTTCCAATAATATGGTAGTGGCGTTCGGATAGTCTTTCTCAAAATTCAGGATATTGGAAATATCAGCGCCGCGCCATCTGTAAATGGACTGGTCGCCGTCTCCCACCACACAAATCCTTTTATGTTTATCGGCGATCATTTGGCAGAGGAGATACTGCGCGCGGTTCGTATCCTGATACTCGTCCACATGAATATATTGAAATTTGTTCTGATAGAATTCCAAAACTTCCGGAACCTCTTTAAACAGCTGGATCGTGGTCATGATGAGGTCGTCGAAGTCAAGGGAGTTGTTGCTTTTCAGCTTCTTTTGGTACAGCTTGTACACCTTGGCGGTAATCCCCTGGAAATAATCGCCGATCCTCTCTTCGAAACGCTCGGCGGTAATCATTTCATTCTTGGCGGCGCTCATTGCGGCCTGGACGCTCTTGGGCTCGAACTTCTTGGCATCAATGTCCAGCTCTTTCATGCAAGCTTTGATTACAGAAAGCTGGTCGCCCGAATCCAAAATGGAAAAATTGGATGAGAATCCGATCCGGCCGATATCTTTACGCAAAATTCTCACGCACATGGAGTGAAAAGTGGAAACCCAAATATCCTCAGCGGACGGCCCAACGAGCTTGGCAACTCTATCTTTCATCTCTCTTGCCGCTTTATTCGTAAAAGTAATGGCCAGGATGCTCCAGGGAGCCGCCTTGCGCGTGGCGATCAAGTACGCGATGCGGTGGGTGAGCACTCTCGTCTTCCCGCTTCCCGCTCCCGCCATAATGAGCAGCGGGCTGTCTACGGCTTCGACCGCTTTTTTCTGCTCCGGGTTCAATCGGTTGACAGCTTCAAAAATATCGATAGTTCCATTCATAGGTAATACCTTCCTACTTTATATAATTATAGCTAAGGTTGGTGAACCGCGGCCACCGTCAACAAAGCCTGCTCCAAATTCTCGTAAATAATGTTGCCGACCACAACCGTATCCGCACAGCGGGCGGCTTCCCGCGCTTTCTCCGCATTATCGATGCCCCCCCCGTAAAACAAACGGGCGTTATCCAGGGCGTCAACCGCACTGCGTACGAGGTTCATGTCTCCGTAAATACCGCTGTATTCAATATAGACAATGGGCATATGGAACATCCGTTCCGCCAAACGGGCTAAGGCCGTAACATCTGTGCTCCCTAGATCGGTCCGGGCGTTGGTTAACCTGGCTGCGGCGGATTGGCCGTTGAGTATAATATAAGCTTCGGGTACGATCAGGCTCCAATCGAGTACAGCCCCATATTCTTTGATGGCGCGGTGATGCTGGCCGATAATCCAATCCGGGTCCTGAGCATTGAAAACCACCGGTACGAAAAAATAATCAAAACCCGGCACGATCGCTTCCTGATTGGAGATTTCCAGAACGCAGGGGAGCTCATACTGCCTGATGCGGGCGAGCAGATCGACAGTGTTGTCAAAGGTGACTCCCGTAGTGCCTCCGACGACAATGGCATCGGTCCCTGACATGCACAAACGCTCCAATGCCTCATCGGTGACGGGTTTGTCCGGATCCAGCTTAAATACATGCTTCCAGTCTTGGTAATTGACGAATGACAAACTCCATCCTCCGCTCTCTTGCTTTCCTTGCGCATCATTGTGTATCCTCAGTCTAAAATACGTTCGGAGGCCTGTCAAATCTTCTGATTTCCATCTTTTCGATTCAGTTCGCTAACTCCATTATAACAAAAAGGAACATTCGTTCGCTATACAAATTTGGGGAGCCGAGAGCCTGTTATCAAGAACAAAATCACCCTGCGGGTGAATAAAGACGTGTTTCTAAGGACCGGGACTGTCTTGTGACGATTTCCCTTTAATTTTTCCAATCCGCGATTCTCCGGGCGTTGCGACACTGCACGGCGGGTGCTCAGACCATTATAGCAGGGGAATATCCGCTGAAGCTGAATCGAGTCCAACACCATTATAACGAAGGGGACGCAAAGGTGATCTTCTGGATTGGAAAAGAGGGGATTTGCAAAACAAGCATCTCCCAGCGGATGAATGTATCCAAACCGATACTTATCCACAAATTTATCAACACTTTATCCACAGCCGCTGAAAATCATAATTTCCTATACAACAAGAAAAAAGGCTGACAGCATCAGCCTCATTCAGCGTTTGTTCAGATCCCATAAATAACGCGCAACCGCGTCATACTCTCTTTCGGACAAGCTGCCCGGAGCGTTATCCGGCATCGAGCTGCTGATGAACTTCTTCAGTTCGTTCCGGTTTGAAAAAGTGTTGCGCAGCATCCCTCCGCCGGGTCCCACGCCCCCATGGCAGGACACACAGCTGCGGTTGTACACCTGCTGCCCGTCCAGAGAAGAGGCTGCAGGAACATGATGCTTTTTCATCATACCTAATAGCACCGCAATTCCGGCAAACGATATAACAAGAATCACCGCAGTCATACGCCTCACGGCTTTTTCACTTCAATATCGAACGCTTTCTCCACATTATATGGGGTGTGGTCGTTTTTCTGCAGATTCAATGCAACGGTATGCTTGCCCGGCGAAAGATTCTCAATCGTAATCGGAGCCTGCCGGGTCACTGCTTCTTTCTTGACTCCGTCGACCATTAAATGCAAATGCCCTTCGCCTGGCACATGTTTTTTACCGTAATGGTCCGCCGATAAGGTCAGATTAGTGACCTGGAACTGGATCTGGACCCGGTTTCCTTCCTGCTTGACGATCTGCGCGGAGAGGTTTGGCGAGGCAGCCTGATCTTTGTCACTGGCAGTGGCGTCGGCTTTCACGGAACTGTGTACAGCGTGATTGCTGGAGGTGGAACTGCAGGCGGTGCTTAACCCGATAGCGAGAATGAATGTGCCGATGACTGCAACCGTTTTATGATTCATATCAACACCCTTTTCATCATTTTTAGGACAAAGCTCCTAATCTTGTATATGTCCGATAAAAGTAAATCATGACTGAAGAAGCTTTCTATAGCAGAAAAAAACCCCGCCGCGGACTCTGAATAGAGCTTCCGAACGGGGCTGCCTGGACGTGTATCTATAAAATATAGCCGCCGGACTGATTGGAGCCCTCTTTGCCTTTCGGGCCTGCCTCTTCTCGGCCGGACTGCGCCGCTTCCGCGGTAGGGCTGCCGGAGGCGGAACGTGCGAGACGCGCCGCATGCTTCGTCCCTCCGAAGTAGTCGCCTAATTGGCGGCCTTGCCCCGGCTGGTTCGCCTGGGGATTGAAACCGTAATGCGAGGCGATGCCTTGCGGGGTAAAAGGCTGAGACTCACGGCGCAGCCCGCCTTCCTGCGCATATCCTTGTCCATGCGGCTGGGCATAGTTCCGCTGCTCTCCTTGTGCGGGATGCTGGCCGCGATAGGTTTGTTCGTAGCTCTCGAACGTCCGTTCACTCGACTGCCCTCGCTGATCGCCGCGGTAGGTCTGGTCATAGCTCTCGAACGTCCTTAAGCTGGCCCGCTGATCGGCCAATCCTTTCAGGTAGCCTCTATCGGCAGCACCAGAACTGTAAGCGTGCTGGAGCTCCCTGTTCGGATTCTGCATGCTTTGAGATTGCCCGGCATATGCCGGATGGATCGTGGAACGCGTGATCTCATCGCTCTGCAGATGCTTCTCCACGAACCACCTCAGCGCGTTAACGGATTGCGCCTGATTTTGCAGCTCGTTCTGGACATCCTGCTGGGACGCCATCGACAAGCCACCGCGGTAGGCGTCATTTTCCGAAAGGACGGCATACAGCTCCGTTTGATCCTGCAATGTTCTAAACAGCAGGGATTTGAATACTTGCCGGATATTCGAATCGTTCGCTTCCAGAGCCGCCGTGGCATACTCACCGGAAATCCGCTTCAGCTCGGACAGCACCATGTTCGCCATATCCTTCTCGGGCAAGTGTATATGGGTGCTTGAAGCGCCGAACGAAGTCGATGCCTGTTCCTGGTTCATTGGGAATCCTCCTTCTCCTCCGTTAATGGGTAATGTGGCTTTGTCCCTGTAAAATGTTCATTAATTCGCCCGCATTCTGTACTCTTTCCTGGGCCATTCTCGTGAGTGTCATCTTTAAACGGGGATCCTGGCATTCGACCGCTCCTTGTACGCACAGCTTGGCGAGCAGATCCTCGTTCTTGAAGGAATCCGAGATGTAGTTCAACTCTTTGGAAGTGACGCGGCTTTGCTGCGTTGCCATTGATGCTTATCCTCCTTTCAGTTAAAGTTAGGGTCCCCGGATTTATCCAAAATATGTAACTGAACCAAACAAAAAACGCCGCTTCCTCTGCCGTCCCTATAAGCACAGACGGCAGCAGAAGCAGCGTGATGCAAGCAAGTTTATTTAATTCCTTTTTTAAAAAAGTCGTCTATCTTGGCAGCCGGAACGGCGTAGCCCCATTCCCCGCCTTGTTTTTTCAGCCAGACCGCGGAATCTTCCGTTTTTCCTTCATAAACAGAGGTACCGCCATCCTTAAGTGTAAGCTCGATTTTCAATTCCGGCGCATCGGTCGTAACCTGCGCAGCAGGTTTGGTGAGCCGGTCCGTCATCAGGCTGTTCTGCAGGTCGCTGACGATCGGCAGCGCATCATTGCCGCCCATTTCTTTATCATTCAGCTTCCATTTGGCCTCGCTCAGCGGCTTATCAGCGTCCGCCTTGTCCAAGGACCACTTCTGTCCTTTCCATTCCGCCGTCAGCCTGGTCACTTTATCCATTTCGAACTGAAAAGGATTATTGTTCATGAAATCCAGCTGGGCTTTATTTAAAGCGGAAATCTGCTGCTCGCTAACGCCCGATACTTTGGGGGATCCCGGAGTTTTCACATAGTAGAAGCCTTGGATCGGCATCGGGTTTCCAACCTGCAGAACCGCGTCGGAGCCGTTCAGCAGTTTGACGCGGAATTCCTGCTTCGGCTTATCCAGCCCATACTTGGCGAGGTCCGACGCGTTGTCCTCAACCCCCTTATCAGCGGTAACCGAGTGCAGCGCATCCACCCAGGAGCCTGCGGAAAACGGATTGACAGGGACCGGGGAAGGCTGGGTCATCGCCCATTTGTCCTGCCCCTGTTTCGTCAATTCTATGACCGTCCCTACGGACTGGATTGAAAAGCTGCTGACGTCGCTGGTATTAAAATCAACCAGAGGAGCCTTGTCCTGTTTCTTTTCCCTGAAAAAATCGTGTGCGGACGCGTACAGGAAAGCCCCGATGCAGATGATGACGAGAATGAGAGTAGGCAGATAGCTCTTCAGCTTCATCCTCTTCTCCTCCTCCACCAAATCCACCCTCCGATGAGCAGGAACAAGAGCGGGAACGCCACAACCGCGCCGAAAAAGATTGTATTCGCCTCGCTCGGCATCAAAGTCACGGTCTGATAGGCCGCTTCATTTCTCGGACGGATCGTGATCGTATCCTTCTGTCCGGTCAGCCAGCCGATGCTGTTCAAAGCAAAGTCGCGGTTTCCGGCGGTATGAATCCCGCCCTGCTGCTGCTCCGTCACAAAGGTCGAGCTTGCCAGCACTACCGCTTTCGGCTTCTTGTCCTTGTCCTCAATCGTATAGCCCAAGTTCAAAGGACCCTTGACATCTTTATCATCCTTATTCGTTTGATGCTGGATGTACAACGTGTTGATATCCGTTTCCCCATAGGCGTTAGGCGAGGATTTCAGCAGCAAAGTGGACGTATAGTCGCCTTTAGCCGTCGGATCCGCGTTAATTGCAACCGCAAGGGACATGATCGTAATTAAATTCGATTGCTGAAGCTTACTGGTAATTTCATGCGCGCCGTATTCCGTTACAATAGACAGCGGATCCAGCGTCGATTTCTGATCGATGGCTACTGCATGCTGATCCTGCACTCCCAAAGCGGCCATAAGGGCGTCGATATTTTTCCACTTTGTGGTCATATCCTTATCGAATCCGAGCCCCATGTAAAGCTTGCCTCTGCCTTTGACATATTGGGTGATCAGTTCCGCTTCCTTGTCGTTCAAATCGTTCTGCGGTCCCAGCAGGAGCAGCATCTGGGCGTCATCCGGAATTTTGCCTTCCTTCAGCAGATTAAGCTCTTTTACCACGTAGTTCTCGCCTTCAAGCTCGCTTTTCAGCGTTGCCAGCTGAGCCAAAGGAATTTCCTGATGCCCCTGCAGAATGTAGACCGGATGCTTGTCCTTGGAAGTCACATTGGCGATTGCCTGGGTCATTTTCTGCTCGCCGGTGAATTGGTACTCTCCCTGCTGCTGGCCGCCTTGGAACATTTCGTTGAAATACACGTTCTTTTTCTGTCCGCCGCTTTCAAAAACAAGCATCCCTCCGGGATCCGCCTGATACTGGTTGGCAAGTGTTGGCTGCTTCACAATATCGTATTCGTCAAAAGTGATTTTTCCGCTGCGCTTCTTATATTCCTGCACCATATCCAATACCTGGCGGGTCATCAACGGATTGGCGTCGCCCCCGTCAAAAGCGATGATATGCACGTCCTGGTTCAAAGCTTTTAACGTCGTCGCCGTCTGGTCGGACAGGGTGAATTTTTTGTTCTTGGTCAGATCCCACTGAAGCCCTTTGGCGGAATACAGGAAGATCGTCGCGATAATAAAAATCCCGAGCACCGCAGCGGACAGAACAGCCGCATTGGCCCCTTTTAGCCATTTATTCACTTCATCTTCCTCCTATCTCCAGCGTTTTCTTTCCAGAACCTGAATGCTTAACACGACAAAAACCACAATGAGCATGACATAAAACAGAACATCGGCCAGGTTAAAAACACCCTTCTGGAAGTTGGCCTGACGCCCGTTGATCGAGAACTGTACCACCCATTCCTTCAGCTTGCCGCCCAGACCGCTGCCCAGCCAATCAATGATCCAAAGAAAAATCAACAGCACAAAAGTGATCACGCCCGATACCATCTGGTTGGCAGACAAGGAAGACGCGAACAGGCCCACCGCCATCATCGCGGCACCGATCAGGAACATTCCGAGATAGGACAACCAGAGAACCGGCTGATCCAGCGTGCCGAAACGGGATAGAATCAACGGGTACAGCAGGCTGCCGACAACCAGCAGAAGCTGCACGGCGAGAGCCGCCAGGTATTTGCCGAACACGATTTCCGAGATGCCCGCCGGGGAAGTGAGCAGAAGCTCATCCGTGCCTTGGCGGAATTCTTCCGAAACCAGCCTCATGGTCAGCAGAGGAATAATGAACAGGTAGATAAAAGTAATCGATCCCACAACATAGCGTAAATCCACGACACTTTGCGGGGTCAATACGAAATTCAAATAGAACATGATTGAGCTGAGCAGAAAATAAAAGGCAAATGCGACATAAGCCGTCGGCGAGTAAAAATATTGATTGAGCTCTTTTCTGCAAATGGCCAGCATTCTACGCATCCGTCTTCACCTCTTCCGTACGCGCCTCGGCGGATTCTTCGGTAGTCAACTTCAGGAAAATATCCTCCAGGCTTAACATTTCTTTTTTCATTTCGAGAATCGGGTAGCCGGCTTGGGCCAGGCGGAAGAACAGCGCTTCCCTGAAGTCGCTGCGGTCCTGGGCCGTTACCAGAAGCTTCACGGTATCGGAGGAGGCCGCTTCAGCAGAGAGTACCCCCTCGGATGCAGCCAAGGCGGAGGCTTGAGGCTGATCGGCACTCTGCGTTCCCATTTCCATCGTGGCAACTTTCTCGGTCCGGAGCTCGGTGACACTCGCGACTTCCGGGATACCCTGCAGCTCCCCGATCACCAGCGCTTTCGGCCCTTTGACCTCCAATTTCACCTGGAATGTGTCGCCCATCGTGTGGCTTAGCCTTTCCGGTGCCTCATCGAGCACAATCCGTCCGCTACTGATGATAAGCACTCGGTTGCAGATCGCGTTCACTTCCGGCAAGATATGGGTGCTCAGCAGCACAGTATGATTCTCGCCCAGCTCACGGATGAGCTGCCGGATTTCAATGATCTGCTTCGGATCCAGACCGGAAGTAGGCTCGTCCAGGATAAGCAGATCCGGTTGATGGACAATTGCCTGCGCCAAGCCGAGACGCTGCTTATAGCCTTTGGAAAGGCTGCGGATGATTTGATTTTCACGGCCTTTGAGGCCCAGTCTATCCATCACTTCGCCGATCCGCACTTTCTGCTCCCTCACCGGAACATCCCTCAGATCAGCCACAAATTTAAGATAGGACTGCACCGACAGATCGGGATAAAGAGGAGGCGTCTCAGGCAGATATCCGATTTTTTTCCTTGCTTTGCCCGGATGGTCCGCCATCGACAGCCCGTCCACATAAATGCTGCCCTTGGTCGGATTCAAATACCCTGTGATCATCCGCATGGTCGTAGTTTTACCGGCGCCGTTAGGTCCCAGAAATCCAACAATCTCTCCACGGCTCATCGAAAAATCAATGTGGTTGACTCCCCGCTGGTTCTCATACAGCTTACTGACTTCCTTGACTTCCAGCATCTATGACCCTCCAGTAATTTAAAATGCTCCTTTTTAACCTAACCCACTATAGCGCTCCTTTTATAAAATTACCTTAAACAAATCTGAAAAGAAGCTTAAAAAATGCAATCTACAACTGTTATAACATTCCAGCCCACTAATATTCAACAAAAGCACGTCCCGCTCCAAACCGGAGAGAACGTGCTTTTCACTATTTTACCAGCTGCCCGCGGGTGACCCCCAATTGATTGGTCGCTTTCAGCGTCTTCCACACCTGGGTTCCGCTGATCTGTCCGGCGATGGCCTTGGAGTACAGCTCCAATACTTCTCGGACGCGCTCGGGAGACTCCTCGAGAAACTCCACCCGATAAGACGGAACGCCGAGCTCCATAAAATGGCTCAGGTACTCCGCGCCCGATTGGTCAATCGCGTTATACACGGTGTTGCGGCAGCCTTCATCCACACGCACCGGGTGCGACATGCCCACTCGGTCCTGAAGCGACACCCGATGGTCCTCGCAAGGACGGCCGCAGTTCGTATAATCCGTGCCTTCGCTCAGGAATGTGCAGTACACGCAGTGTTCCGTATGGAACATCGGCATGTGCTGGTGAATGACGACCTCCAGCCTGGATGTATCGGCTTTACCGAGCAGATCGACCATTTGTTGAATGTTCAAGTCATACGAAGGCGTTATCCGCTCCAGACCGGCTTCCAGCAGCAGCCCGACCGTCTTGTGGTTCGCGGCATTTAAGGAAAAATCGCCGATCAGCTCCGGCATATACTCATCCGGTTTCAGCTGTTTCCTTTTCATAAACCAGTACAGCGCCCCCGTGTTTCTGATCAGCACGGCGTCCGGCCGAAGGTTGACCATATTCTGGAAGTATCCCGTTTCCCCCGGCATGTGGATGCGCGGCGTAGCCAGCGCGATCTTCTTGCCGGCGGCACGGACGGCCTCCACAGCAGCGGGAAACTGCTTGATGAACTCGAAATCGGCGTAAATGAAGTCAATGTCCGTCTGCACTACCGCTTTGACTTGATCCAGGTTGCGGCATAAAGCCGTCAGCTTCGCTTCCTTAGGCTGGACAGGCTCAGCGCCGGTGAAAGCATCGTCATAAGCCCCCGCATGCCGCTTGTGGTATATCGGCGGCTTCTGCCTGGCATGCTCGAGCAGCTCCACAGCCTTCCGGCGGATGCCGTTCAGCTCACGCATAGGAACTATCAGCTCGCCCTTCAGGTGCGCCTGCACGTCCTGCAGCTCGAAGATGGTGCCGCCCAAACGGCCGAACTGCTCTTCGAACAGTGCCGTGTCCATTGGCCTTTTTTCCGCCTGCACCAGAGGCAGCTCGGATTCCACCGTCACGGTGTTACCGGGTAATACATCAGTCCATACCGTTTTTAACGGCCCGCCCAAAATTCCCGTGACCTGCACCCGGACAGGAAAAGTGTGGTAAGGCTTGTCCGTCTCGTACGTTTGGCGGAGTCTTTTATCCAGATGAGGATCGTTCGTCTTCCAAATCCGGTCGCCGACATGCAGCCGTCCCAAATTGACATCGTTCCTTCCTGGCACGATCTCAATCATGCCTCCCGGCGCTTCGCCTTCCAGCTTGACGCCCTTTCTGCGGATATCGTAGACGCGGCCGCCTTCTTCTTTTTGGGTCGGATCGCCTGCGTCGAACACGATGCCGTCTCCCCGCTTGAGAGGGGCTTCCAGCTCACATATCACGCCATCGCGGAGAATCTGCTTCACTCTGCCCAGGAATACGCCGCGGCTTTTCGGATAGGTGCCTTCCACCAGCTGCTTGTTGTTCGTCCCCTTCAAGAACCCGTAGGTGAAGCCGCGGGAGAAGCTCTGCTCCAGCTCGCGCAATTCTTCCTTGGTCGGCTTCGGGTTTTCCCCGTCGAAATACCGGTCAATCGCTTTGCGGTACTTGCCCACCACATTGGCCACATATTCGGGCGACTTCAGCCTTCCTTCGATTTTAAAAGAGGTCACGCCCGCTTCGATCAGCTCCGGCACGAGCTCCAGCGCAGCCAGATCCTTCGGAGACAGCAAGTACGCGATATCTCCCATCGGCTTCACTTCTCCGTCCACGACCATGTCGTAAGGCAGGCGGCAAGCCTGCGCGCACTCCCCGCGGTTGGCCGAACGGCCGCCCCACATTTCCGAGGTCAGGCACTGGCCCGAATAAGAAACGCACAGGGCGCCGTGGACGAAAACTTCCATGGGCAGCTTGGCCTGGTCGCCGATCTGTTTGATCTGCTTCAGGTTATTCTCCCTGCCGAGCACGACCCGTTCGATATCCCAAGGCTTCGTAAATTCTACAGCTTCGGGCGACGTAATCGTCATCTGGGTGGAACCGTGGATCGGGAAGTCGGGAGAGATCTCGCGGATCATTTTGACCAGGCCCAAATCCTGCACGATCACCGCATCGACACCCGCGTCGACACAAGCTTCAATCAGCTTTCTCGCGTCTTCCAGCTCCTGTTCGAATACGAGGATGTTGAACGTCAGGAAGCCTTTGACCCCGTATAAATGGAGAAAAGACATAATTTCCGGCAGCTCATCCGTAATAAAATTGTTGGCCCTTGCTCTCGCATTGAATTTTTCGACTCCAAAAAACACCGCATTCGCCCCGTTGGCCACAGCCGCCCTAAGGCAGTCCCAGTCTCCCGCGGGAGCGAGCAATTCTATATCTTCTCTGCGTATTTTGCGCATGGTCATTCCTCCAAACTGTAAGCTCATGTTACGTTTTAACGTGAAAAAGGCAAAGCGGCGCTGTTTACGCGATTCCGCCACCACCATTAACTATACTACAACACACCTAAAGGTACTAATCCATACTTTACTATTTAATGTGAAAATGATAATGCGAAATAAGTCGAATAAAAATGTGAAATAAGACGGAACAAAATGCGAAAAATGGCGAAACAAATTCCGACATAATCCGACAACTGTTGTGCGGCAGTTTCTTCACTTTTCGATGGTTTCCCCGCCGGTTCGACGGAAGTTAACAAACCCGGTCAACAGTGCTATAATGTTGGGGTCATTTGTTTACTAAAAAAAGAGCAATTGAGGGATTCCTTTGGTTGTTTCCAAAAAAACGCCTTTTTATATCGCGGCAATTTTTCTTGTGATGCTTTCGGTCCTGCTGATCGGCAGGCAAAAACAGGAAGTCCGGCTGCTTTACGCAACGGAAGGCAATTCTTACGACTCGTCCGGTTACGACAATTTCCGGCAGGCTTTGACCGCGAATTTGCAGGTGGATCAGAAGCCGCTGGCGGGCTTGTCCCTGCGCGCCTTGCAGCAGTATGACGCCGTTTATTTGGATCCCGGCCTCCACGCCAAGGCTGATCTCCAAAGTGCACCTTTGCAAAAATATGTTGAGCAGGGCGGCCATTTGTTTCTGGAAAACGGGTTTGCGGAGGATTTTCCCAAAGAATTGCTGGGGGCCAAAGAACTTGTAAAGCTGCCTAATGAGACGCTCAAAACGCTCAAGCTCGAGTTTCCCGAAGCTCCGGTGAACGTGCGCGGTTTGCAGGAGATCGTCCGGCGGTTCGGCGAAAATTTCGAGAAGCATGGCGCTTCGAACGATATGCCGGATTTTCACTGGGGATACGGGGTGATCCCGTCCACGGCGGCGCCGATTGTAACCCGGAATCAGGTTGCCCTGTACACCGTTAACCGGTACGGAGCGGGAACCGTGCTGCTGACCGGTACGTTCCTGCCGGGCCGGTATTTTATTACGGGTTACGACCTGCGAAGCGGCATGGATCCGGCCCAGGGGATCGGGGCCTTGATTGCCAAGTACAACAGCGGGATTCAGAAGGTGGAGGGCGCGGCTTACTTTGACAGGAAGCAGATTCCTTTGGAGCCGTACTTTCATTTTGCTTTCGCGGCGGCGAACAGCGTGTTCAGGGACGAGTACGCAAGCTTCGTTTCCAAAGAAAAATGGGGCTACAGCGTGAAAAAAGTGCTTGGGCCCAACGGCCGGCCGGCTATGGCGTTCCAGAATCATTTTGAGGAGCTGGGGGCGATACGGGATGGTAAAGGGATCCAATGGACGGACATGCTGAAAAAGCACGACGAGATTCCATCCTATTCCCTCGTCCGCTCCTCCTACGAGTGGGGCCGCTGGGATGAAAGCCTGATTGTCCATTTGAATAAAGGAAGCACCGGGAACCCTTCATTCGTCGGGGAGCTGCCGGGCTCTTACTACGGCAGCGGAACCCATCTGTCGGATGCCAAAGGCCCCATCCGCCTGAGGCGCGACCCGGCTTACATTCAGCTCGGGGAGCCCGTGCGGCAGGCTTACCGCGCCGCACCGGCCTTTATTGACGTGGACGGCGACGGCCTGGCCGACCTCGTCACGGGCAGCGGCGACGGCTCGATCGCCGTGCACCGCAACCTCGGCGCGCAGCCTCAGCTGTACGCGCAGCAGTCGGCGCCGCCGGGCGTGGCGCTGCCTGACGGCTTCGCGGAGGCGCAGCCTCTCGCGGATGCCGCAGGCAAGCCGCTCCGCCCGGCGGGCGGCACCTTCGCCGCGGTCGCAGCCGCGCCGCAGCCCGGCGGCCGCCGGGCCGATCTGCTGATCGGCGGCGCCGACGGCAAGATCGTGGCCGCCCGGCAGCAGCCGGACGGCAAGTTCGCGCCACCCGCCCCGCTGCGCGGGGTGCAGGTGGCATCCTTCGCCGTCCCTACGGTCGGCGATGTCAACGGCGACGGCGTCGCCGACCTCGTCGTCGGCGACGGCAACGGGGGTGTCACGCTGTTCCCCGGCGTGCCGGGAGAGCCGCTGCAGTTTGGCCACGGCCAACTGCTGTTCAACATCGGCGCAAAATACGCCGCGCCGTCAATCCACAATGTGACCGGGGGCGACAAGCCCGATCTTGTGATCGGCAACATAGAGGGCGATTTGCTCCTCTATGTGCAGGAGAACGGCCGCTGGGTCAACCGCGGCCCGCTGCAGGGCGAGACGACGAACCAGGTCGGCAGTAAAGCACTGGCAGGAGGCCATAACTCGGTTCCTTTATGGTATGATATTAATCATGACGGAAAGGATGACCTGATTGTAGGGCAGCTGGAATTCGGCATCCCTTACAATCTGGATGATCCGAAGTTTCCTTTCAAAGCCCAACTGCAGGCTTTTGTCCAGCACAGCAAAGAAAACTTCGTGCCGATTTATCCGCATATTTATGTGCATGGGTATCAAACTCCTTCGCAGGAACAGGCGGAAATCGACCTGCACAAGATGAACTTCGACAAGCTGGGTCTGCCGTGGGGCCTTACGGGCACCAACCAGCATACGTGGCGGGTAAACAACCGGAACCCTGTGCAGACGCTGCTCAGCGAAAGGAATAACGGGATCTGGTTCAACTTCGCCTTTAGGCCGTCCCATGCGCCGACCGATCCAAGTCTGGGGAGCGAATATAATTGGGCGCTCCCTTTTCTGCTGACCGATCCTTCAGCGGCAGGACCGATGCTTCTGCACAGCCCTTCGCCGAACCTTGTGGAGCATGGAGCGGGCTCTACCGAAGATTTGTACGCGTCTTATGCAGCTTTCGATTTTCCGGTCGATTATTTCGAGCACATCGAGAACAAGGATTCCGCTTATTTGGAGCGGGAAGCCCGGTATTTTGACAAGCTACGCACCGAGAACGACTACAATTTCGTCACCGAGCCGCAGATGGCCCAGAGCTTCCTGGCCGCCAAAACCGGCAGGGTGGAAGTCAGCCAGTCGTGGGCAAGCGTGCTGCGGGACAGGCTGAAAAGCCTGCTCTCGCCAAAAGGACCGAGATTATCCTTATCGCTTGCGGCCGACACAAGACCGATCCCGCAGCTGGCCGGCGAATATAAGGACGCGCTGGGCGTGGTTGTGGAGACGGGAGAGAAATACTACGGCAGCTCCCTGGTCACCAGCTCGGATGTATACCACGTGAGGAACGGCAAATTATACGTCGGACTTGCGCAAAATGCCGATATTCGCATCGCGGCGCCCAAAGAGCAGACTCATCTCATCCGTTCCAACGTGCCTTACACTTTGCATAAAGAGAAGAACCGCTGGACGTTGGAGCTCAAAGCGCAGGGATTACAGCAGATCAAACTGTTCAGCCTGACCCCTGTCGAGGCGGAAAGCGTTGACGTTCAAATCCGGCATAACGAGGCCGACCACACTTATACGCTGACCCGTTATGGGGACGCGGCGGTGATCGGGATCAAATTCAAGTAACCGGCATCATATCCGCCTACAATGTTGCCAGGCCGGCCGCTGATAAAAAATTACGGATTAATAGGGCGTTATTCCGTCCGAAACCAGCATCTTGCACAAGGGCTGCCAAACCGAAAAATCATTTGTGGAGGGAATCATGGAACAGATTCTGCAGGAACTGGAAAAGCACATTCGCAGCCGTTATGAAATTGAAGAGGATGACGAAGACTTCACCGTCGACGTCCATTTGTTCGATTACGGCTTCATCGATTCGATCGGGGCTACCGCATTGATCGCCCATATCGAGCAGACTTACGGCATCCAGGTCACCAATCAGGACCTCATGCTGTATCCGCTGAATACCGTAAGAGAAATCGCCGAGTTCATCTCCAGGAAGAAAGGGTTGTAGTCACATGGAATGCGTCATCTCGCTGCAGCGCCTGGCTGAAAGCCAGCACGGTCAAGTTAAATACGCGTCGGCTTTTGTCGACGAGCATATCGACGAAATCCGCCTCGAAAAAGATCAAATCGTCATCGTTCACCATTCCCCATCCGGAAACGAGGTCATTGAGGAACGTGTGAACCGCCTGATCGACCGTTTCTCCAAAGGAGATTTCGGCTTCAAGGAGAACGTGCTGTTCAAGCATGAAGGCCCTCAGCCTTATCATGGCGACATCATCGCCGAGCTGGTGGACACAAAAACCATCAAGGTGCTTGAACCCGGCTTGTTCATCTTCCGTGAGCCTTTCTCTTCGCTGATGCGGTTTCTCGACTATTCCTTTGTAACGAAGATCGCTAACCGCTTCGATGTGAAGGAAGAGCAGTACCCTGCCGTGATCCACAGCGAAACGCTGAACAAAACGAACCATTTCACCTCGTTCCCCGAGCATATCCACTTCTTGACGCACCTGCGCGAGGACTTGGATATCATCGAAGGGTTCTCACAATCGATCCGCGAAGCGGGCGGCTGGAAGGCCGAGCATCAATTTTCGCTTGACGAGACTATGCCTAAGCCGCATTTTACGATGAATCCATCCACCTGCTATCACTGCTATGAGGGACTGCAGGACGAGGTCCTGGAAGGCGATGGCGTCGTCGTAACCGCCATTTCCAAATGCCACCGGTTCGAATCCAAAAATCACACCGATTTCGGCCGTCTGCTCGACTTTTCTATGAGAGAGATCATTTTTGTAGGGAAACCGGATTTCGTCAAAGAGAACCGCCTGAAATCGATCGATTACCTGAAAGAGCTGGCCGAGGAGTGGAACGTGAATTCCTTTATGGAAATTGCCAACGACCCGTTCTTCACTAACGATTTCCAGGTAAAAGCTTCGTTCCAGCGCAACCAGGAGATGAAGTACGAGCTGCGGCTCACCATTCCTTATCTGGACAAGTCGATTGCCTGCTCTTCCGTCAACTTCCACAGCAACACGTTCGGAAATGCCTTTAATATCAAAATGGGCAAACGTCCCGCCGTCACCGGCTGCGTAGGCTTCGGCATCGAGCGCTGGGCTTTTGCGTTTCTCGCGCAGTTTGGTCTGGATGAAGCCAATTGGCCTGCCGCATTCCGTGAACAGTATCACGCATGGCAGCAAAAATCTTTATAATGAGTAGTGATTCCCTTTGAAAATATCCTCTTTTATACGAAAAAACAGTTTCATACTTGTCCTCGTTCTGCTCTTTATTGCAGCTGACTGTGCGGTCTCCGTGTGGAATCCGATGCAAACCTCGCGCCGGTTCGAAAAGGACGATTTCACCAAAACGCTGTTCCATCACGGATGGCAGCGTTCAGGGAACGTTTTTTTCGGCAACTCGGCGGTAACCGGCGCTTATGTCGAGGAAGCTTCCCAAGCCCGCCTGGTCGAGATGGGAATGTCCTACGGCAAGCTCACCGATCTCAAGGCGATGCTGGAGCAGAAGCTGTACCACGTGGACACACAGCTGGTGATCGGAATTGACGTCCATACGATGCTGGACAAGCTGCAGACGGACGATAAATACCCTTGGCTTAAGCCTTGGTACAAACCATATATGTACGCTTACGGGCCTTATTTCAAAGACGCCGGTAAAGAATTTACACTCAACGCCCTGCACGGCCGCTTCGCTTATCAGCCGCGTTGGATCGATAAGGAGCTTTATTCTGGCCGGCAAACCGACGAGGAGATGAACAAATCTCAGGCGCGGTATAACCAAATGTTCAATATCATGAAACTCAGTGACCTGCAGCACAATATCGACGCTCTTCAGTGGGTTGTCGGGTACGCCAAAGCGAACGGGATTGATTTACGGGTGATCTGGATGCCGTATAATTATCAGAAGTTCCCGTATCCGCCTTATATCAAAGGGCTGAAGGACACCGTGAACCCGATGCTCAAAGCGAACGGTGTGCCTGTGCTCGACCTGATGGATCGTTATGATGCCAAATATTTTCACGATATCGTCCATTTGAACCGCGAAGAAGGAGCACCCTTGTTTACGAAGGAGGTGGATGGATGGCTCCGGCAGCCCGCAAGCTCATCGAAATCCTAGCTTATCTGATTATGCTCATTCTTGTGCTCATCCATTTTACCGGCAAGGGCTTGTTTATATACGAGGGCTTCTAGCATTTTAGCTTGTAGTAGAGGGAGAAAGTTGTCATGTTTTACTTGAATATGAACGCCGTTCTTGCCCTTATCGGCATGATCGCCGTTCTTGGCCTTACCCGCAAATGGCCGCACAACAAAAGAATACTGCTGCTCGCGTTCAACCTCTGTTTCTTGCTGCTGTTCAGCGGGAAGCTTTTTCTGTTTTACGCCGTTTATACCTTGGTCAACTTCGTACTGTTTTTGTTCCTGTGCGGAACGCAATCGCTGCGCAAATTGTGGTTTATCGCCTTCATTGCGGCCAACGTCCTTCTCGTCTGTCTGGTCAGATGGTTCATTATGGGCCTGTTCGCCAGCCCTTATCTTGATGCAATCTTCTATCTCGGACTCATTTACAACGGTTTAAAAGTGATCGACGCTCTCTATTTCGCCTACTTTTTCGGCAAGGATGCAAAAGCGCCTGCAGTGGACTATTTCAACTTTATTCTGTTCGTCCCGACGTTTACATCAGGGCCGATTATGAGATTCCGCGATTTTATGGCCGATGCCAAAAGGCCTTACCAAGTCGATTCAGCAGGCTACGAGGCGGGTGTGAAGCGGATTATTCTGGGCATGTTCAAAAAGATCGTGGTCGAATTCTGGATGCTCCAGGTGTTCGACAATGTGTTAAAAGGAGAACTGCACACCGGGCAGTCTCTTTTTCTGATGGTCTGGTTCTATGCTATCATCTATTTTGATTTCTCAGGTTATTCTGATATTGCGGTAGGCTTCGGACGAATGATGGGGTATAACGTTCCGGAGAACTTCAAGAAGCCGTTCCTCTCCCCCACACTTACGCAGTATTGGCGCAATTGGCACGCTACGCTCGGGGACTGGTTCCGCGAACATATCTTTATCTTTTTCTCGCGTAAAACACCGTCCAAGTGGACCGCAGCAGGCCTGTCGCTGCTCATTATGGCGCTGATCGGTCTGTGGCACGGGTTTTCCTGGTTGTATCTGGCGTGGGGCATTTACCACGGAACGATTATTGCGCTGGAGAATCTGCTGAACCGTACCACGGTGAACAAAAAGAAGGTGTCCAAGCCGTATTTTTATTTCCGCTGCTTCCTGACGCAGGCTGTCGTAACGCTCGCCATCATAGTGTACAGTCCTAACCATGAAGCCGTGATCCGGATTTACAAAGGCCTTCTGAACCTTCCTTCATTTTGATTTGAAAGAATGCTATAATTGAGGTTGTTCGATGAAAGCGTTATTTTTAATCCATTATTGGAGGTGCCTGTAATGAAATTAGGAGTTTTTGCCGTACTTTTCGGAGGGAAACCGCTTGAAGAAGCACTCGACATTATCGCATCGACAGGGCTTGAGGCCGTAGAGATTGGAACCGGCGGCTATCCCGGCAACTCTCATTGCAACCCGGAAGCGCTGCTTGCGGACGAAAGTAAATTGAACGCGTTTAAGCATGCGGTGCAATCCAGAGGCTTGACCATCTCCGCCTTAAGCTGCCACGGCAACCCGATTCATCCACAGAAGGCGATCGCTCAAGACCATCACAACGTTTTGATCCAAACCATCGAGCTGGCCGAAAGACTGGAAGTTCCTGTAGTGAACACCTTCTCCGGCTGCCCCGGCGACCATGAAGACGCTAAATATCCCAACTGGCCGGTTGCGCCTTGGCCGAACGATTACCAGGAGATTCTGGCATGGCAGTGGGAGAATAAGGTCATCCCTTACTGGAAAGAAACAGGCACATACGCGGCGAACCATAACGTAAAAATCGGCCTGGAGCTTCACGGAGGCTTTTCCGTACATACACCGGCAACTTTGCTCCGCTTGAGAGAGGCTGTAGGCGAAGTGATCGGAGCGAACCTCGACCCGAGCCATATGTGGTGGCAGGGTATCGATCCGGTACAAGCTGTTCAAATTCTCGGACGCGCCGGAGCAATCCATCATTTCCATGCGAAAGACACGACGATCGATCCGATCAACGTCAACAAGCACGGCGTGACCGACATGCAGTCGTATACGCTTATGCTCGACCGTGCTTGGCAATTCCGTACCGTAGGCTACGGCCACGACGTCAAAACCTGGGCCGACATCATCTCCGCACTCCGCTTGGTAGGCTATGATTATGTAGTCTCCATCGAACACGAGGATGGCCTTATGTCGATCGAGGAAGGTCTTAACAAAGCTGTGGCCAACCTGCAGCAGGTGTTGATCAAGCAGCCGCTGGGAGAAATGTGGTGGGTATAAGGCGCTATATCGCTGGTGGCAGGAAATGCTCAAGCTTGCACAGCCCGAGCCCGCATCATTGCCAAAAGCCCTCGACCGCGACGGTCGAGGGCTTTTCCCTTTTTATTTCGACACCAAGCTTACAACGTGATACCCATCCAGGTGAGCACCATCACCACGTCCATTAGGCCAAACGTCGCCAAGGCTACCAAAGCGAATCCGATCGCAAATACATTTTTCTTCGGCGCTCTCAGCAAACGAATCAAGCCGATGATAATCAGCGCGGTGAAAGCGATAACGAAAGGGTCAAAGCCGGAAAAGTTGCTGGCAGCAGTTGTTGCCTCTTCAGCAAAATACATTGAAAGCCCTCCTTCTGAGTACGGAAAATGCTCATCTTGTTCCATGTTATCTTTTGTCGCAACAGGAATCAAGTAGCTCTTTAAAATTTATCAATTTTGTCAATATTTTGCCATTTTTCGAGTCTATCAATATACTTGTTCAAAAAGCTAAATTAAATTATGGCCTCTCCGTGGCGTAAATTAAATACAAAAAAAGCAGTTCCCTGCGCTGTGCAAGGAAACTGCTTTTTTTGTATGCTTATACAGCAGAAGTCTGCTGCTCTTTCAAGCGGGAGGCGTAATCGTCAGACCGCTTGCGGTCACGCTCCAGGACCGGTTTCAAATACTGTCCGGTGTAAGAACCTTTCACCTTGGCTACGTCCTCAGGTGTACCTGTGGCCACCACAGTGCCTCCCCGGTTTCCGCCTTCAGGCCCCAAATCAATCAAGTAATCCGCTGTCTTAATGACATCCAGATTATGCTCAATGACAAGCACAGTATCTCCGTTCTCCACGAGACGATGAAGCACCTTTAGAAGCCGGTCGATATCATCGACATGCAGGCCCGTTGTAGGCTCGTCAAGGATATAGATTGTCTTGCCTGTACTGCGGCGATGCAGCTCGGAGGCCAGCTTTACGCGCTGCGCTTCCCCGCCCGACAATGTAGTTGCCGGTTGTCCGAGCTTAATGTAGCCGAGCCCCACATCCATCAGGGTAGTCAGCTTTCTGTGGATTTTGGGGATATTCTTGAAGAATTCCACGCTGTCTTCAATCGTCATCTCCAGAATATCGGAGATATTCTTGCCTTTATATCTCACTTCCAGCGTTTCGCGATTATACCTTTTTCCTTTGCACACTTCACAGGGCACGTAAACATCCGGAAGGAAGTGCATTTCGATCTTGATGATGCCGTCTCCGCGGCAGGCTTCACATCTCCCGCCTTTGACGTTGAAGCTGAATCGGCCTTTTTTATAACCGCGGATCTTCGCTTCCTGCGTAACGGCGAATACATCACGAATATCATCAAATACGCTCGTATAAGTGGCCGGATTGGATCTTGGCGTCCGTCCGATCGGAGACTGGTCAATATCGATGATTTTATCCACATTGTCCAATCCGTTAAATTCTTTGTGCTCGCCCGGCCGGACCTTCGCGCCGTTGAGCTCGCGGGCCAGCGTCTTATATAAAATTTCGTTGATAAGCGTACTTTTGCCTGAACCGGATACTCCTGTTACCGCCGTAAACACGCCCAACGGAATCTTGATATTCACATTGCGCAGGTTATTTTCCTTGGCTCCTTTGATTTCGAGCCATTTACCGTTCGGCTTGCGCCGCGCCGGCGGAAGCGGAATGAACTTGCGTCCGCTTAAATATTGGCCTGTCAAAGAATTCGGGTCCTCCATAATTTCCTCGGGAGTCCCCTGTGCGATCACCTGTCCGCCGTGGATGCCCGCTCCAGGGCCGATGTCGATGATATAATCGGAGGCCATCATCGTGTCTTCATCATGTTCAACGACAATGAGCGTATTTCCCAGATCCCGCATATGCTCCAAGGTTTGAATCAGACGGGTGTTATCTCTTTGATGCAGCCCGATGCTCGGCTCGTCCAATATATACAATACGCCCATCAGACTCGATCCGATTTGCGTCGCCAGACGGATCCGCTGCGCTTCGCCCCCGGACAGCGTTCCTGCGGAACGGTGAAGGGTCAGGTAATCCAATCCTACATTGACCAAAAAGCCTAAGCGGGAACGGATTTCCTTAAGGATCAGGTTCGCAATTGTTTTTTCTTTCTCGTTTAGTTCGAGATTCTGGAACCACTGCTCCGCATCCCCTACAGACAGGCCCGTAACATAAGCCACATTCTTCTCATTGATCGTCACTGCCAGGGATTCCGGCTTCAATCGGTGTCCTTTACATTTGTGGCACGGCTTCGCACTCATATAGGTTTCAATATGCTCTCGAATTCCGTCCGAAAAGGTCTCCCGGTAGCGCCGTTCCAGATTGGAAATAATGCCTTCAAAAGGAACGACTGCGTCTCGGGTGCCGCCCATATCGTTGTGATAACGGAACCTGATTTTCTGTCCGCCGGTACCATGCAAAATGATCTTCATCTGTTCGGCGGTCAGCTCGGCTACCGGTACCTTCATAGGGATGCCGTAATGCTCGCAAACTGCGGCCAGAAACTGCGGATAATAATTCGAGGTGCTTCCCGCCCAAGCCTCGAATGCCCCCTCATCGATAGACAGCTTAGGGTCAGGCACGAGCAGGTCGGGATCGACGATCATCTTGCTTCCCAGCCCGTCACATTCTGGACATGCCCCAAACGGGCTGTTGAAGGAGAACATTCTCGGAGCCAGCTCTTCAATGCTGAATCCGCACTCCGGACAAGCCAGGTTCTGGCTGAACAGCAGCTCCTCCTTCTCCATCACGTCAACAATAACCCGTCCGTCTGACAGCTTCAAGGCGGTTTCCAACGAATCCGCCAGTCTCGCCTGCACATCGTCTTTTACCACAATCCGGTCGACCACGACTTCAATGCTGTGCTTTTTGTTTTTCTCCAAATCAATACTGTCCGAGACGTCCATCACTTCTCCGTTCACCCTGACACGCACAAAGCCCTGCTTCTGGATATCGGCAAACAGGTTTTTGTGCTCTCCCTTGCGGCCTGAAACTAGTGGAGCCAGTATCTGCAATCTCGTGCGCTCCGGATACTCCATAATGCGGTCCACCATCTGCTCAACCGTCTGTGAAGTAATTTCGATGCCGTGGATCGGACAGTGCGGCCTGCCGATCCGGGCAAACAGCAGCCGCAAGTAATCATAAATTTCCGTGACGGTGCCGACGGTCGACCGCGGGTTGCGGCTCGTCGTCTTCTGGTCGATCGATATCGCCGGAGACAACCCGTCGATGGAATCTACATCGGGCTTGTCCATTTGACCTAGGAATTGGCGGGCGTAGGCCGACAATGATTCCACATAACGGCGTTGCCCTTCCGCATAGATGGTGTCAAAAGCAAGAGAGGACTTGCCCGATCCGCTTAGCCCCGTAAGCACGACGAAACGATCGCGAGGGATCGTCACGTCGATATTCTTCAAATTGTGGGCCCTTGCCCCTTTTATGACGATATTTTCATTAGGCACTGCCTTCATCCTTTCCTGAATCGCGAGTCTGCCCTTTCTATCTATCTCAAGCTCTATAATTGAGCCTTTAATTCCAGCACTGCGTCTCTAAGCTCGGCAGCCCGTTCAAAATGAAGGCTCTTCGCCGCTTCTTTCATTTCTGCTTCCAGGCGATCGATTAAGGTCATCCGGTCTTTCTTGGACATTTTCGCTTCCGTTACGTCCGTCAGATAATCCGCCTTTTGTTCGGCCACCTTCGTCGCTTCAATGACGTCGCGTATCTTCTTCTGGATCGTCTGGGGAGTAATTCCATACTTCTCATTATACCCCAATTGAATCGAACGCCGGCGTTCCGTCTCCTTGATCGCTTTGTCCATGGAGTCGGTTATTTTATCCGCATACATGATAACACGGCCATTGGCGTTCCTCGCAGCGCGTCCGATCGTCTGGATCAAAGCCCGCTCGCCTCTCAGGAACCCTTCCTTATCGGCATCCAGTATGGTTACCAGCGAAACCTCGGGAAGGTCCAGGCCTTCTCTTAACAGGTTGATTCCCACCAGGACGTGGAACGTTCCTAAACGCAAATCCCGAAGGATTTGCATCCGCTCCAGCGTCTTGATGTCAGAATGCAGATAGCGGACTTTAATGCCGACTTCCTTTAAATAATCGGTCAAATCCTCGGACATTTTCTTCGTCAAGGTGGTTACGAGCACCCGCTCGTCCTTGGCAATCCGATCGCGGATTTCGTCCAGCAGATCGTCAATCTGTCCCTTCGTCTTCCTTACCTCAATAACGGGATCGACTAAGCCGGTCGGACGGATGATTTGCTCAACCATTGTCGGACAGTGCTCAAGCTCATAGGGCCCCGGCGTAGCGGATACATAGATGATTTGACTGATTTTTTTCTCAAATTCCTCAAACTGCAAAGGACGGTTATCCAGCGCGGAAGGCAGGCGGAAGCCGTGCTCGACCAGCACCGTTTTACGGGCCCGGTCCCCATTGTACATTGCCCGGATCTGAGGCAGACTCACGTGCGACTCATCCACTACGAACAGCATATCTTCAGGGAAAAAGTCGAGCAGCGTATAAGGGGTCGCTCCCCGTTCACGGAAAGTCAACGGACCGGAATAGTTCTCAATGCCCGAACAAAAGCCCATCTCCAGCATCATTTCAATATCGTACCGGGTGCGCTGCTCCAGTCTCTGCGCTTCCAGCAGCTTGCCGGCCGAGCGCAGCTCCTCCAGACGTTCCTCCAATTCCCTTTCGATATTGATGATTGCTCTCTTCATCTTGTCTTCCTGCGTTACAAAGTGGGACGCCGGGAAAATGGAAATATGCTGCCGCTCCCCGACGATCTCTCCGGTCAGCACATCAATCTCCGTAATCCTCTCGATTTCGTCGCCGAACAATTCAACCCGAACAGCATGCTCGCCTTTGGAAGCAGGGAAAATTTCCACCACATCTCCTCTTACCCGAAACGTACCCCTCGTAAAAGCAATGTCATTGCGTTGGTACTGGATATCGACCAGCCGATGCAGGATGTGATTGCGCGGAATTTCCATTCCGACCCGGAGAGACAGCACCAGATCGCGGTACTCGCTGGGCGAACCTAAACCGTAAATACAGGAAACACTCGCAACGATAATGACGTCTCTGCGCTCAAACAACGCCGCGGTAGCGGAGTGTCGAAGTTTATCGATTTCGTCGTTGATGCTGGAGTCTTTCTCGATAAAAGTATCCGAGGACGGAATGTACGCCTCCGGCTGGTAATAATCGTAGTAACTGACGAAATACTCGACCGCATTGTTGGGGAAAAACTCTTTGAACTCGCTGCACAATTGCGCGGCCAGCGTCTTGTTGTGCGCGATAACGAGCGTCGGCCGGTTTAATTGGGCTATCGTTTGGGCGATCGTAAACGTCTTGCCCGTACCTGTCGCCCCCAAGAGCGTCTGATGCTTTTCTCCTCTGTTGATTCCTTCCACAAGCTGCCTGATGGCACCAGGCTGATCCCCTTGCGGGGCGAAATCCGAAACAAGCTCGAACTTCTTCCGGCTTACAACGATGTTGCTCATGAATTCACCCGCCTTTTTATATAAACTTTTCAGAACATCCGTCCGATATATAGTTAGAACTATTATTGTCTATTTCCGTGTTTGTAAAATCAGGAATTGAAACATTGTTGTGGAATGATTAACAACGATAAGAATACTTGTTCTCGTTTCATTATACCTATTTTGCCTGTATCCTGCAAACGGATTATGGTTCCTTGCGCTTCTCTAATAACCTTTTTTAAGCTGATCTGGGAGTGAATTTTTCAATGGATTTAACGACACTGTTAGGAATTGTGCTCGGCCTTGGCGCATTGGTCGGGGGATATATGTGGGATGGCGGCCACCTCGCCGCTTTGCTGGTGCCCAGCGCCATGCTGATCGTTTTCGGAGGGACGATCGGCGCGGTAGCCGTTTCTTTTCCCTTATCTGTGCTGAAAGGCTTTCCGCAAGCGTTCAAAATGGCTTTTATGGAAGCCAAGAGCAACCCGAATGCTACAATAGATGAAGTGGTGGACATGGCGGCTGTGGCCCGCAGGGAGGGCGTCCTTGCGTTGGAGCAGCGCGCTCAAGAGCATCCTAATCCTTTTCTGAAGGACGGGTTGATGATGGTTGTGGACGGCACCGACCCGGAGCTCACACGCCAAATTCTTGAGCTGGAAATGGACGCGCTCGAGCATAAGCATGAAGGCTATGCGAAGATATTCGAGGCAGCCGGCGGATTCGCCCCTACGATGGGGATTATCGGAACGGTGATGGGCTTGATCCACGTTCTCGGCAACCTGGCCGACCCTTCCAGTTTGGGACCCGCGATTGCGGTAGCTTTTACTGCAACCTTGTACGGCGTGGGAAGCGCCAATGTGATTTACCTGCCGATCGCCAGTAAAATCAAAATCCGCAGCAAAGAACAAGTTTCCGAGATGGAGCTTATGCTTGAGGGAATCCTCGCCCTGCAGGCAGGTGAAAATCCGCAATTGATCAAGAAGAAGCTCAACTCCTTCGCACACAACAAAGAAGAACAGGCTCAGGGAGAAGGTGCCGACGATGGCGAGGAAGCGTAAGAAACAGGAACCTCCTGAAAATCACGAACGATGGCTCATCACCTATTCGGACTTAATCACCCTTCTGCTCATTTTCTTTATCATCATGTACGCCATGAGCAAGATTGACACGGAAAAATATTCGGTGCTCGTCAAAGCATTGAATTTTGAATTTAAAAAGGCGGATTCGATTATGCAGCAGGGTTCCTCCGTTATCGGCAGAGTAGATCCCGGCAAATCGAAAGACGGCACCGACAGCAAAACCCAGCAACAAAATCAGCTTCAAAAGGCACAGCACCAGGAAAAAGATTTGCAGCAGCTTATGCAGGTCATTAATCAGTACGTCGAAGAGCACAACCTGCAGTCCCAGGTGTCTGCCACCAACACGCAGCGGGGCATAGCCGTGACGCTGAACGACCTGTTTCTGTTCGATTTGGGGAAGGCGGATTTAAAGCCCGGCGCCCTGGAGATTCTGGACAAGCTGGCTTCCCTGCTCCCGACTTTAAACGCGAAAATCAGTATAGAAGGCCACACGGACAACCTGCCGCTCGCCACAGGCTCCATCTACAAGGATAATTGGGGCTTGTCCCAAGCCAGATCGCTCTCTGTCCTGCGGTATTTCTTATACAACGCCAGGCTCGACCCGAGCAAAATGATTTCCACTGCTTATGCGGACACGATGCCTGTAGCGGACAATACCACAGAAGCGAACCGGGCCAAAAACCGGCGTGTGGAGATTGTTGTCCTCCGCGACCTGCAGCCTGCCAAGCCATAGAACAAATCCAGAATGCATATATCTCAGGATCGATGGCAGAATAAACCTGAAATCGATACAGGAGGGATAAAAATGGCTAAAAATAACCAGGACTGGAACAAGAATCAGAACCAAGACAATTTTGTTGAAAATACGGCGGAAGCCGTCACAAACGGATTCAAAAACGCTGCAAGCTTTGTTCAAAATGCGGTGAAAAACACAGTGGAAGCCACTGTGAACGCAGCGCAGAATCTGGCGGGCAACGGAAAGAACAATGAGCAGGAAGAGAACAAATAGTATCCTTTCAACCAAGTGTCAGCATAATTCAGAGAACACCTTACTGTGCATAGTAAGGTGTTCTGTTCGTTCCCTGGCTACATAGAGCTTCCCGGCTTATTGGACTTCAATCCCGAGAGCCGGTGCCGGAAATAAGTCAGCAGATTGATTTTATCTTCGGAAACGGAATACAAGGCTTCTTCGTCCGGAGCAAGGATAATCCCCAACTGATGGTGCTCGCCGGAGAACATCGCTCTTTGGGCAAATTTGCTCATATTGTTTAAATTCAACACTTCCAGCTTGCAGAACGCAGGATTGAGTCTGAGCGCCTGATGCAGCTGCTCCCTGCTGCGCACGATCACCCCGTTGACCTTATAGATCGTTTCACCGGACTGCAGGCCTAATTCCTCGGCAGCGCTGCCAGGCAGTATGGCAAGGATCTTGAGCCCTCTGGACGGATGCACGAAATAAGGCGATTTCTGGGTCTCCAAATAAGCGCTATAGAATGCCATAGCTTCATGGAGGCCTATTGTCAGCAGAGCCGCCAAAATCCCCATGCCCGGCCAATAATGCGTTCCGATGGCCAGCACGATAACTATAATCGAATATTGTAAAAGATTCCCGGAGCTTAACCGGAGCTTCCTGCCCGGCAGCCTCGTTATCGTCATTTCCACAAAGCCGACCATTACAGGAAGAGCCGCCATCGTCCAGCCTCCGGCCCAGGAATTCCCGTTCAACCATCCGGCCCAAGGAATTTCCGATGCAAATCCGCCCTGCAAAGGAACGATAAGAAACAGCGGTACAGGCCAATAGCCCTGCAGTAAATACCCGCCGACAATTTTGCCCCGCTTGCTCTCATAGAATATGGGACTCGCTCTCCTGGTTCCTTGAACTCTCATCAGGACTGCCTCCACCAAATGCAGCACCCCGACGATCGCCAGCAGCGAAGAGATATCCACTCTCATCACCGGCCCAACAAACCACTGCAGACTCTGGCTTTCCTGCAAAGAAGGAATCCAGGAAACGATGCCGTGCAAGATTCCCAGTACACCTGCCGAATAGGCCGCACATAAGTAGCGAATACGGAATAACAGCATAATCAGCGTAACGGCCCACAAAAGAAGAACAGCTTCCGGCTGAATCGACGCCCCCAGCGCCAGCAGCAGCAGCGAAGCCAGCAATCCTCCGGCAATCCCCCACAGAACCGTTTTCCAGGTTCCTCCCAGCAGGGAATGCAGCTTGGTGGAAAAAAATTTCCGCTCCAGCTGAATCTGTCTGCGATATTGCAAAATGACAAGGACAATCCCTATATAATAGATCGGATGGATGAGAAGCTTAACCAGAGCTTGAAGCCATGCTGTCAATAATTCCATCAAAAAGTCCAGTGTAACCGGCTCCTTCCATATACAAGCTAAAAAGGCTGAAACATGTTCAACCTTTTTAGTGTTTCGACAGAGGGAGGGCTTTTCCTGCCCCGCTGTGTTATTAATTTTTTCCAAGCGCCGAATTGATTTGCTGCACCGCCGCTTTCAGTTGGGCGTCGTTTTTGGGATTTTTAATCTCCGCAATGATTGCTTTCACCAGTTTATCCGCAGTGGCTGTGTCCACTTCCCCAGTCATCGGCAGGTTGTTCAACCGCTGGAACGCTTTAACGGCCAACGCCGTTTTTTCGCTGAAGTAGCCGTCCATACGCTCAGGATTAAGCCCCAGCCCCTGCAGCATCAATTGCACGCTTTTGACGTCGTCGCTGTTCGTGTCGGGCTTCAAAACCGTTTTCTTGCTCAAAGCCGTCGCTTTGAAATAGGCCGGCTGTTCCACTGCGATATCAGGGGCGATGCCCTTCTTGTGGATCCAGTTGCCGTTTGGCGTCAGCCATTTGTATGTGGTCATTTTAATATTGCTGCCGTCGCCCATTTCCTTGTCAAAAACGACCTGGACGGTACCTTTACCGAAGGAGGTTTCCCCGACCAGCTTTATTCCCATCGACTCCTGAAGGGCGGCGGCCAGAATTTCCGAAGCACTTGCGCTGCCCTTGTTGATTAAAACAGTGATCGGATAAGGCTTCGCCGATTTCTCTTTGGATCTCGAGACGGTTGGCTCTTTACGGCCTTGGCGGTCCTCGACATTAAGCACCGTTTTGCCTGCGGGAATAAATTGCTCCGCAATGTCTCTGACAGAAGTCAGAAGACCGCCCGGATCGTTGCGAACGTCGATGACAAGCCCCTTCATGCCTTTGGCTTCCAAAGCTTTGAGCTCATCTTTGAATTTTGCCGCTGTATTCATCGAGAATTGACTGATTTCAATTTTGCCTATGTTATCCGGGAGCATTTCGGCATGCACGGTTTCCAAATCGACAGTGCCCCGAACGATATTGATCTGCAGAGGCTTATCCGTGCCTTTTCGGGCAATTTCCAGGTTAGCCTGCGTCCCCTTGGTTCCGCGGATTTTCATAACCGCCTGATTCAGGTTGATGCCATCAAGCTTCTCCCCGTTCACGGATACGATAACATCCCCTGCCTGCAGTCCCGCCTTCTCCGCCGGAGAGCCCTTGATCGGAGACACGATCACGACTTTGCCGTCATCGGAATTGGCCACTTCCGCTCCAATCCCTTCAAACGAGGAGTTGATGCTGCTGTCGTCGAACTGCTTCGCTTCATTTTGATCCATATAGACCGTATACGGATCTTCCAGGGAAGCGAGCATCCCGTTGATCGCGCCGTTGACTACTTTTTCCCGGTCCACCGTATTTAAGAAGTTATTCTGGATCAAACCGTAAGCCGTCGAAATTTTGTTGATATCCTTAGCCGGCAGCACTGCCGACGATGAGGCGCCGCCCGCAACATTAGCTGTCGCAGAGAATACGCCAGGACGCGCCAACACCAAGGTAAATAAAGAACTTACCACCATTCCCAATACGACTAGCGTAATTACCGTACGGCCTTTATATTGCATTCTCCGTTACCACCATCCTTTGCTTTAAGCCCCTATGAACATGTCCCTCTAGTATATGACAAGCCAAAGCAAATATTAACTTGAACGTTATTTCAAGTACGCTGTTGGATCCACAGCCATACCGTTCTTTCTTACTTCAAAATGAAGGTGGTTCCCTGTAGATCTGCCGGTGGAACCTACTTCGGCAACCTTCTGCCCGCGTCGTACGGTATCTCCCTTTTGTACGGCGAGGCCGCCGTTGCGTATATGGCCGTACAGCGTCCAAGTGCTGTTGTCATGCTCGATAATGACGGTATTGCCGAAACCGTTCGTCCAACCCGCCACGATAACCGTACCGGATTCGGCGGCCAGGATCGCTGTGCCTTCCGGGGCGCCAAAGTCGAGGCCGCTATGGAAAGCGCCCGGAGCCCCTGTGAGCGGGTCAACGCGGGTGCCGAAAGGCGAAGTCAAAGGATAATACCTCGGCAGAGGGAAAGCGAGCGTGCCTCCATTGTAAGCCGGCGCGGCAACGCCGCCAGATGATGCGCCAGACCCTGCGCTTGCAGCCGCTGCGCTTTTGGCTGCCGCTGCACGGGCAGCCGCCGCCGCGGAAGCCGCAGCTGCTGCAGCCGCTTCTTCGGCAGCTTTCTTTTTATGGATGAGATCCGCTTCCTGTTTGGCAAAGGTCATCAATTGATTTTGCTGTTCCTGGCTGATATCCCCAAGCTCTTTTTCCTTCTGGGAAAGGCTTGCGACCTTCACTTCTTTTTCTTTCTCCTTCACCAGCAGCTGCGCTTTAATCGCTTGCGATTGCGCCATGTAGGACTTAATTTCGGCCAGCTGTGTTTCAATTTCCTTTTTCTTGGTTACTATGAAGTCACGGTCCTTTTTATTTGTCTGTAAAATTTCCTTATCCTGGGAAACGATAGAGGCCAAAGCATCGATACGGCCGAGGAAATCCGAAAAGCTGGTAGAACTCATCAACACATCGGTGTAAGAAACGGTTCCGTTGATATACATTAAGCGCACACGGGATCTTAGCTTCTGGTCTCTTTCCTTGACGCGGGCTTCCGCTTCGTCCAGCTGCTGCCCGTTTTTCTTCAGATTCTCTGTAGTTACGTTCATTTTATCGTTCAAAGCAGACAGCTGCTTATTCGTTTCATCGATTTGATCCAGGATCGTATTTAAGTCTTTGCCTGTTTGCTGCTTCTCCACCTGTACGCTTTGCATTTGCTTCTGCGTATCCTGGGAATTTTGCTGCATCGTGGATTGCAATTTCTTGAGATCGTTCAGCTGTTGATCGATTTGCTGCGTTGCCGAAGCGGCGAAAGAATGCAGGGGATATGCCGCAATCCCGCTGAACAGGCCGATCGTGAGGACTACGGGCAGAAACGTTTTCTTCAAGGTTTTTTTACTCCTCTCAAATAGGAAAATCATTAGCTTCTCGCGTTTTCACTACACTTTCAGATGTTTACGGACGGACAGCAGACTACCCCAGACTCCAATGCCTAAACCTATGGCCAGCAATAAACCGGACAAGGTCAAAGCAATTTGTTGAAACGGCAGCAGTTTGATAAGGAGCAGGCTCATCTCCAGCGAGGTCAATTGGGTCAGCTTCCAATACCCGTACAATAACGCGATCACCGGAATCAGCGAACCCATAAAACCAAGCAGCGCCCCTTCAATAAAAAAAGGCCACCGGATAAATTGGTTTGTAGCACCTACCAGCTTCATGATCCCGATTTCTTTTCTTCTGGTGAGAATGGTCAGTTTAATCGTGTTGGCAATCAAAAACATCGCTGTCAGCGCCAGGCAAACCACCAGAACGAGCCCGACGTTGCGCACAATTTGCGTTACTTGAAAAATTTTCTCCACGGTGCCTTTGCCGTATTTGACGTTGTAGATAGGCTTGTTCGGCTTGTTCTCGTTCATGGCCTGGATCTTCGAGGCGACCTCGGCGACCTGGGTCGGTTCCAATACTTCAACGGTAAAAGAATCGTTCAGAGGGTTGTTGTCGCCTGAAAATTCCTCCAGAAGCGGCTTGCCCTCTTCCCCCAGCCTGTCTTTTAATGAAGACAAGCCTTCCTCCTTCGACACGAACCGGACGGATTTGACGCCAGGCATCACTTTGATTTCGTTCTCAATCGAGTTACGCTGATCCTGAGGGGTATTCACTTCGAGAAAAGCCCGGATTTGCACCTGATTCTCAATCTGCTTGGCCAGAAAATTGACGTTTAACGTTAATAAAAGAAAAAGTCCGAGAATAAACAAGGAAACGGATATGGCCGAAATCGAGGCGAAGGTCATCCAACCGTTGCGGACGAGATTTTTGGAGCCTTCCCTTATGTGACGGATATACGTGCTAATCTTCATACCCGTACTCACCTCTCATTTCGTCGCGCGCAATGATTCCTTTCTCGATAGCAATGACGCGCTTTCTCATGGTGTTCACGATTTCTTTGTTGTGTGTGGCCATTACAATCGTAGTTCCCCGGTAATTAATTTCCTCCAGCAGCTTCATAATTCCCCAGGAAGTCTCAGGGTCAAGATTACCGGTAGGTTCGTCAGCGACAATAACCGACGGATTGTTCACTATTGCCCGGGCAATAGACACCCTTTGCTGTTCTCCGCCAGATAATTGTGTCGGCAGAGAGTTCGCTTTATCCTTAAGCTTGACCAGGTCAAGCACTTCCATCGAGCGTTTCTTGATCAGCTTTGCGGGCGCTTCTATCACTTCCATTGCAAAAGCGACATTCTCGTAAACTGTCAATTTAGGCAGCAGCCGATAGTCTTGAAAAATAACACCTATATTTCGACGTAAAAACGGAATTTTCCTCTGTTTCAGCTTTTCCAGATTAAATCCATTAACGAATATTTGTCCTTTTGACGGTCTTTCTTCTCTATAAATTAGCTTCATAAAAGTCGATTTACCGGCACCGGACGGGCCTACGACATATACGAACTCATTGCGGTCCACTTTCAAATCGATTCCTTTCAACGCTTCGGAACCGTTAGGATAAGTCTTCCATATGTCGTGCATTTCTATCACATTATCACACACCCTGTTTATAGATAGCTAGTAAAACTTCGACATAAATCTCAAAAATCCTCTAGCAGTTTCATACATTCAAACATTTTATCATAATATCATAGTTTCTGACGAATTACCCTGTTTATGTAACAAAGTTTTCAAATAATTTATAATCTCCTTGCTCGGACATCGGATAAATTTTTATTCATAACAATGCCTCCTTTCACTGTATACATAGATATGGAACAAGCTTTTTACCCATTTCTTCGGTGAAAGGGGGAGGGTCAATGAAAGCCAAACTCGCCTTCTATATTCTGTGCTTCTGCCTATTTATTGGAGGGACCGCCTTATTGGGCGTTTATTTATATGCCGTTTCAACCTCACTGCCGCATGGTCTGCGAATTTCCGGCTGGAAGCCGCAAGCCGCCGATCTGGACGCTTTTGAGAGGGAATGGGAAGGCCGTTTAGAGAAGTTGGAATGGATGCAAGTGCAGCTTGTCCCCTCGGACAGCCGCCTCACTCCGGCCGCCAGCCGTTTAAGGGATTTAGGAATGAACGTGGATGATAAAAAAGTCTGGGAGCAGCTGGAAGGCTTGCGCTCCGGGTCTTGGGCAGATAGAGCCAAAACGCGCTGGATGCTGAGGAATGCCGATATTGCTATAGAAATCGCGGTTGCGCCTGAGGCTTTACAACGAGCAGTGAACCGCGCCTGGCCCTCTCTTTCCAACCGCAAACCGGTCAATGCGAAACGCGTTATCTCGGCGGATGATCAAATCAGTTATATCCCCGGGCAGCCCGCGCCCCAAATCGACGTCCCTGCGTTGGCGCAATCTTTGAACACGGCAGTGCGGGAGCGGCTGCTCCCGTCCAATCTGGAGGACATCGGCCTCTTGCAGCTGCACGCTTACATCAAGGAACAATCACCCCCCATCACAGTGGAATTGTTAAAGCAGCAGGGAATCCGGCGGAAAATCATGGAGTTTACCACCCCCATCCTGTCGGACCAACAAGGCAGATCTCACAACGTGCAATCCACCGCAGCCGTTCTTCATGACCAAATGCTGCTGCCGGGCCAGATTTTCGAATACAGCGCGATTGTAAAAGAAACGGAAGCCCGCTACGGCTACAAGGAAGCGCCCGTCATCTCGAACGGCAAGCTTCTGCCTGGTATCGGCGGGGGTATCTGCCAGGTTTCCACAACCCTATACGGAGCTGTGCTACGTGCCGGGCTGCAGATCATAGAGCGGAGAAACCATTCGCTGCCTGTCAGCTACGCACCGCTCGGACAAGACGCCACTTTTGCAGACAACTATTTAAACTTCCGGTTCCGCAACTCGACGGGGCATTTTTTGCTCATCCGTACGGTTGCGACGGAAACGTCGGTGACCGTCAAGCTGTTTGGGGATATTCCGGCCAATGTCACTTACGATATCAAATCCAACATTTTAAAAACAATTCAACCAACGGTCAAATATGTGCAGGACAGCAGTTTGCCGCCGAGGTCCAGCCGATTGATCGCTGAAGGCAAGCCTGGATATATCGTGGAAACCTATAGAACAAAGAGGCAGAATGGAAAAGAAGTTCGCAAGGAGAAAGTATCACGCGACCATTATTTACCTCAATCGACGGTTATCGCTGTACATTCTGTGGAAGGGAACGCACCAAACGAGCCTTATCCCGAACCGCAAATAGTGGAGGACGGGCTTCGCACTTTATCGCCTGTCAGAGAATAGATTTTGTTGTATAATTGTATGAAAATGGAATAGAAATCAACCGTTTTGCCGAATGAGGAGGGGTCGTTTTGACCGAAGATTTTTACTGCGATGAAGTATTGAGCGGAAAAACATCCGTGCAAAAAGTGTGGGAGACGGAAAATGTACTTGCTTACTATCACACCCGGCCTTTTTACGAACTCCATATTGTCGTCATTCCAAAAAAACACATTCCTTCCTTAATCGCAATGGAAGAGGACGACACGGGGATTCTGATGGAGCTCCTCGCAGTTATCAAACAGGTGGCTTCACAGGTTGCGGCGGAATACGGGGCATGCAGGGTCATGACCAATCTTGGAGCGTACCAGGAATCGAAGCATCTGCATTGGCACGTAGTTTACGGAGATACGGTGAGAAAGTGAGAATGGACTCCCTCTTGTACGCTAAAAGGACACCTTTCTCCGCAATGTGCGAAATATAGGTGTCCTCATCTATACAATCCTATGCTTTATCGTGCGATTCAACCCAATCCTGCATCTGATGAAGTACCGTTTCCGCACGGCCGATGGCGGCCTGAACCTGCGGAGCAGCCGTTCCTCCGTACACGTTGCGGGCATTCACCACATGAGCCGGCTGAAGCACCTCGTAAATGTCCTGCTCGAAATGCTCCGAGAACTCATGGATTTCCTCCATCGAAAGATCAAGCAAGTACTTATGGTTTTGGATGCAGTACAGCACCATTTTGCCGATGATTTCATGGGCCCCACGGAACGGAATGCCTTTGTTCACCAGGTAGTCGGCGATGTCCGTCGCATTGGAGAAGTCCTGGCTGACAGCTTGCTTCATACGGTCCTTGTTCACATTCATCGTGGACACCATAGGGGCGAACAGCTGCAACGCGCCTTGAAGGGTGCGCACGGTGTCGAGCATACCTTCTTTATCTTCCTGCATATCTTTGTTGTAAGCGAGCGGCAGCGCCTTAAGCACAGTCAGCAGGCCAAACAGGTTGCCGTAGACCCGGCCCGTTTTCCCACGCACAAGCTCCGCCACGTCCGGATTTTTCTTCTGCGGCATAATCGAGCTTCCCGTGCAAAAAGCGTCGTCCAATTCGACAAAAGCGAACTCGGTACTGGACCATAGCACCATCTCTTCGCAAAGCCGGGACAGATGCATCATAATAATCGATGCGTGGGACAGAAACTCCAGAATAAAGTCACGGTCGCTCACCGCGTCCAGGGAGTTTTCGTACACCCGGTCAAAACCAAGCTGCTCCGCGACGAAGTGGCGGTCAATCGGAAAGGTCGTTCCCGCCAACGCTCCCGCCCCGAGAGGCAGCATATTGATCCGTTTCAAGCTGTCCTGCAGACGCTCCGCGTCCCGCTGGAACATGGAAACGTAGGCCATCAAATGATGGGCGAACAGAATCGGCTGCGCCCTCTGCAGATGCGTGTAGCCGGGCAGGATCGTATCGATATTGGCCTTGGCCTGCTCCAGCAGCGCCTCCTGCAGCTTGCCCAATAAGCCGACGAACTCGATTACGCGCTTTTTCAAGTACAGATGCATGTCCGTCGCCACTTGGTCGTTCCGGCTTCTGCCGGTATGAAGTTTTCCGCCCACAGGGCCGATCTCTTCGATCAGCGCTTTCTCGATATTCATATGAATATCTTCATCGCTGACAGAGAACTGCTGCTCTCCGCTGCGAATGCGCTGCAGTACCTTAAGCAAGCCTTCCTTGATCGTCTGTACATCGTCGTCCGGAAGGATTCCGCATTTGCCCAGCATCGTCACATGAGCCAGACTGCCCTCCACATCCTCCTCCGCCAATTCCTTGTCGAACAAGATGGAGGCCGTATATTCTTCCACAAGCTGATCCGTTTTCTTCGTAAAACGGCCGCCCCACAGTTTTGACATCTCCCGCAGCTCCTTCCGTCTCTCTATCATCTGTACAGCAAACGAGCCGCACCCGCGGCCCGCTCCTGTCTACTTTACTTCTTGCTTCTCTCGACCCCGGACGACACCTTTAAGCGCAGTGCGTTCAAGCGGATGAACCCTGCCGCATCGGCCTGGTTGTAAGCTTGCGTAGGATCCGCTTCCATCGTGGCGATATCCGGATTGTAGAGCGAAACCGGGCTTTTCACGCCAGCGCCGATCACATTGCCTTTGTACAGCTTCAAACGAACCGTGCCGGTTACATTCTTTTGGCTTTCCGTTACCAGCGCCTGCAGTGCAAGACGTTCCGGAGCAAACCAGAAGCCGTTATAAACCAGCGAGGCGTATTTAGAAATCAGGGAATCTCTTAGATGCATTACGTCGCGGTCCATGGTCAAGGACTCCATTTTACGGTGAGCGGTGAATAGAATCGTGCCGCCAGGAGTTTCATACACACCGCGGCTCTTCATGCCGACAAAACGGTTCTCCACCATATCGACACGGCCGATCCCGTGCTTGCCGCCAAGCTCGTTCAGCGTTTCCATCACCTGCAGCGGAGTCAGGCGCCGGCCGTTCACGGCTATACAGTTGCCCTGTTCGAACTCCAGCTCGATGTATTCCGCCTGGTCCGGAGCATCCTCGGGGTCTACGCTTAACACGTACATATCTTTGTTGGATTCCGCGCTGGCGTCAAACCAGGGATCCTCCAGCATGCCGCTTTCAAAGCTGATATGCAGCAAATTGCGGTCTGTGGAATAAGGCTTGGCGGCCGATGCGGTTACCGGAATTCCGTGCTTCTCCGCGTAGGCGATCATTTCCGCCCGTCCCGGGAATTGTTCACGGAACGAGTCCAGCCTCCAAGGCGCGATCACGTTCAAGTACGGAGCCAGCGCCGCTGCGGTCAGCTCAAAACGGACCTGGTCGTTTCCTTTCCCGGTAGCTCCGTGAGCTATGGCGGTCGCTCCTTCAGCCAAGGCGATGTCAACCATTCTTTTGGCGATCAGGGGACGCGCAATACTGGTTCCCAGCAGGTATTGTCCCTCATACAGCGCTCCCGACTGGAACATCGGGAAGATGAAGTCTTTGGCGAATTCCGCTCGCAGATCGTCAATATACACTTTGGAAGCGCCGGTGTTGTAAGCTTTTTGCTCCAACCCGTCAAGTTCGTCCGCTTGGCCGATATCCGCAGTAAAAGTAATGATTTCGGCGTCGTACGTTTCTTTTAACCAAGTCAGAATTACGGATGTATCCAAACCGCCGGAGTAGGCGAGTACAATTTTCTCTTTGCTCATATCGGTTCCCCTTTATCCCTGCTCAGAATCTGTCACTACATGATGGCGGCCATTATCGCTTTTTGCGCGTGCAGGCGGTTCTCGGCTTGGTCGAAAATGATGGAGTGTTTGCCGTCGATCACATCTTCGCTCACTTCTTCCCCGCGGTGAGCAGGCAGGCAGTGCATGAACAGGTAATCCTTTTTGGCGCAAGCCGCGATCTCGGCGTTCACCTGGTAAAGCCGGAACGCCTTCTCCCTGGCGGCCTGCTCGGCTTCCAAGCCCATACTCGCCCAGACGTCGGTGTAAATCACATCTGCATTGGCAGCGGCTTCCTTCGGATCGGCAGTGACCGTAAGCTTCGCTCCGCTTTGACTGGCGTTTTCCAGGCACTGTTTCACGATGCCCTCTTCCGGCTGATAACCTTCGGGAGCCGCAATCGCGATATCCATCCCCAGCTTGCAGGCGCCCATCATCAAGGAGTGGGCCATATTGTTGCCGTCGCCGATATAGGCGATTTTGAGTCCCTGAAACTTGCCCTTCTTCTCGAAAATGGTCATGTAATCCGCCAGCGATTGGCACGGATGATTCATATCCGTCAGGCCGTTGATCACGGGTACCGTAGCCGCCCTTGCCAGATCGATCACCGTGCGGTGGGCAAAGGTGCGGATCATAATGCCGTCCAGATAGCGGGACATCGTCTGCGCCGTATCGAAAATCGTTTCGCCCCGGCCCATCTGGATATCGTTTTTGCTCAGAAAAAGCGCGTGTCCCCCAAGCTGATACATTCCCACTTCAAAAGAAACCCGCGTCCGCGTGGACGATTTTTCGAAAATCATCCCTAATGTTTTTCCTTTTAGCGGCTGGTAGATTTCTCCCGACTTTTGCTTTCGCTTGAGATCGATCGCCAGTTGAATGAGATGGTTCAGCTCTTCCGTCGTATAATCGGCTAACGCGATAAAGTCTCTTCCTTTCAGGTTCAAAGCAATTTCCTCGCTTACCAATCCGGCCATAGTCGTTCCTCCTTTATGGTTATGATTGAACGGCGGCAGCCGAATGCTTCGCCAGCACATTGACGATAACGGACAATCCGTGATCCAGCTGCTCTTTAGTAATGGTCAAGCTCGGCAGTAGCCGAATGACGTTTGGACCGGCCGGAACCACCAGCACGCCGCTCTCATGGATGGCCTTGATCAAATCGGCAACCGGCTGCCCGCATTCGATTCCGATAATTAGGCCTTTGCCGCGGATTTCGCGGACGAGAGGGTTGCCTTTCAACTTTTCGTTCAGCTGTTGGAGGATGTAATCGCCCAGCTCTGCCGCCTGCTGTGACAGGTTCTGCCCCACGATCGTCTCCACTGTAGCGATGGCCGCAGCCATAGCGATAGGCGTGCCGCCGAACGTGCTCCCATGGCTGCCGGCCGAGAAAGCTTCACGCAGCTTGGCTTTGCCAAGCATCGCCCCGATCGGGAAACCGCTGGCCAATGCTTTGGCTAGTGTAAAAATATCCGGTTCGATCCCATAATGCTGATGGGCAAAGAGCTTGCCGGTACGCCCCATGCCCGTCTGGATCTCATCCACGATCAGCAGCAGGCCGTGCTTGCCGCAAAGTCTGGCGATCTCCTGCACAAACGACGGATCCGCAGGAATGACTCCACCCTCCGCCTGAACCATTTCAAGCATAATGGCGCAGGTTTGGTCAGTGATGAAGCCCTCAAGCGCCTCCGCATCGTTGTATGGCGCATATACGAAGCCTTCCGGAAGAGGCAGGAAGCCGTCCTGGACTTTGGATTGACCTGTCGCGGTCAATGTAGCCAGCGTTCTGCCATGGAAAGATTGGTGGAAGGTAATGATTTCGTACCGGTTCTGGCCGAGAACCTTCTGGTAATACCGGCGGGCCAGCTTGATCGCCGCTTCATTGGCCTCGGCGCCGCTGTTGCAGAGGAAGACCGCATCGGCGCAGCTGTTATCGGTCAGCAGCTTGGCGAGCTTTTCCTGGCCGGGAATATGAAAAAGATTGCTCACATGCCAAAGATTATCCAGCTGGTCTGTCAACTTCTCTTTTACCGCTTGAGGCGCATGGCCCAACGAAGTGACCGCGAGTCCGCACATCAAATCCAGGTATTCCCTGCCCTTGTCGTCCCACAATCGGCTGCCTTCTCCCTTAACAAACGTCATCGGATATCTGGCATAAGTCGGAAATAACAAGCTTTGCTGCTCTTGGCTCATCCTTTTCACTCCCCATTCTGTATTGGTTATCCTATATTCAAAGAACCGGTTTTGCCGGATTCTACGATAATGCGGGTCCCGTTGCTGCCGCCTTTCAGTGCCTCCGGCAGAACACCCGGTTCAGAACCGTCGACGATAACGACCTCCTGCACATTGCCCTGCAGGCATTGGATCGCCGCCCGCACTTTCGGGATCATGCCGCCGTATATTTCTCCGCCTGCGATCATGTCTTCAATCTGCGATACAGTTACGCACGGAAGAACTTCTTTTCTGCCTTCCACAACCTTCATGATGCCTGGAACGTCCGTCACCACGATCATTCGTTTCACTCCGATGCCGGATGCCACAGCTCCCGCGGCGGTGTCCGCATTGATGTTGTACCGCTGGCTGCCGTCGGCGCCGAGGCCCAACGGAGCGATAACCGGAATATATCCCATGGCGACGATGCCATGGACAAGCGCTGCATTGACGGTGTCCACATCTCCTACGAGCCCCACTTCGTCAGCGTCCGCCACCGGCCTTGCTTGAATGAGGTGCCCATCTACTCCCGATAACCCGACCGCCCTCGCGCCTGACAGCTGGATGCGCCGGACAATCTCCTTGTTGATCTTGCCGGCAAGCACCATTTCCACGACATCAAGCACAGCTTCGTCGGTTTTACGCAGCCCTCTGACGAATTCGGTCTCAATGCCAAGCGCAGTCAGCGTGTTGGAAATCGCGGGGCCTCCTCCGTGTACGATGACTGGAGATAGCCCTTCCTTTTGCAGCTTGCACAGATCGTTGAAGAATGAATCAGGCAAAGCAGCCAGTGTGCTTCCGCCGCATTTTAGCACAAAACAGCCTTCCTGCATGCTCATCTTCGTTCCCCCTTGCACTTAAAGCATAAATTGAATCTATGTTCGGTAAGCCGCGTTAATGCGCACGTAGTCGTAAGTCAAATCGCAGCCCCAACCGACTGCCTTGCCTTCTCCGAGGTGAAGGTTGATGCGAATTTGCACGAAATCGCCTTTTAAGTATTCGAGTGCGGCATCTTCGTCAAAAGCTACCGGTCTCGACTGCTCCAGCACAATTATGTCCCCAAGTCGGATATCCACCGTTTCCGTGTTGACCGGCTGTCCGGCCCGGCCCACAGCGGCAATTATTCTGCCCCAGTTGGCGTCGGCGCCGAAGCAGGCGGATTTGACCAGGCTGGAGCCGATAACCGTTTTGACGATGGCTCGAGCCGCTTCATCGCTGGAAGCTTCAATAACCGCCGCCTCGATAAGCTTTGTCGCGCCTTCCCCGTCCCGGGCGATGGCTTTGGCCAGCCCTTCTGCCACGTACTGCAGACCTGCGGCAAACGCCTCCCAATCCTTATGCTCCGGATCCAGCTTGCCGCTTCCCGACATGCCGCTTGCCATCGCCACCACCATGTCATTCGTGCTCGTGTCCCCGTCCACGGTAATCATATTAAACGTCGAGTCCGTCACGTTGCTCAGAGCCTGCTGCAGATGCGTGCTGTCAACCGCCGCATCCGTCGTAATAAATCCGAGCATGGTTGCCATGTTTGGATGGATCATCCCGGAGCCTTTGGCCGCTCCCGCAATATACACGTCTTTGCCGCCGACCTCGAGCTTGACGCACAGCTCCTTCTTGACGAGATCCGTCGTCAAGATCGCCTGCGAGAAGTCGTCGCCTCCTTCCGCGCTCAGCTGCTCCGGCAGCCGGCCGATGCCGCCGAACACCTTCCCCATCGGCAGCAGCTGCCCGATGACACCTGTGGACGTCACGCCCACGCGGTGCTCGGCGACGCCCAAAGCCTCGGCTGCGGCACGGCGCATCGCGTATGCGTCGGCTTCTCCCTGCTCGCCGGTGCACGCGTTGGCGTTGCCGCTGTTGACCAGCATCGCCTGAAGCCGCCCTTCCACGCCGATGCTCTCCCGCGTCACCTTAAGCGGCGCCGCCTGAAACGCATTCGTCGTGTACACGGCTGCAGCCGCTGCCGGCACATCGCACACGATCGCTCCGAGGTCGTAGCGCCCGTTAGCCTTCAAGCCGCAGTGCAAGCCTGCGGCCCGAAACCCCTTCGGAGTGGTGATCGTCCCCTCCGGCACCACCTTAAACAGCTGCGTCCCTGCGCCTGTCTCCAAACCTGCGCCCATGCTCGTTCCCCCTTATGTCCCTTTATGGATAAACCGGCGTGAACAGCAGACCCGTCGTTTCTTCCCAGCCCATGGCCAGGTTCAAATTCTGAATGGCCTGCCCCGCCGCGCCCTTGACGATATTGTCGATCACGGAAATGACCGTCACGCGCCCGGTTCTTTCATCAACCGAGAAACCGATATCGCAGTAATTCGATCCCCAAACTTCCTTCGTAGCGGGCCACTTGCCCTTCGGACGGATGCGGACGAATTTGCGTCCTTCGTAAACCTGGCCGTAGAGCTCAATCAGCTCCTCCTCCGTCTTCTTTTCATTCAGCTGAGCGTACATCGTGCACATGATCCCCCGTGACATCGGCACCAAATGGGTGGTGAACGTCACCGTCACATCCTGCCCGGCCGCTCTGCCCAGCACCTGCTCGATTTCCGGAATGTGCTGATGTTTATTTACTTTATAAGCAAGAAAATTCTCATTCATCTCCGAATAGTGGACGCCGAGGCCGAGTCCCCGGCCCGCTCCTGACACACCGGACTTGCCATCGATAATTATACTGCGGTTGTCGATGAGCCTTGCCTTCACCAAAGGAAACAGCCCGAGCAGCGCTGCCGTCGGATAGCAGCCCGGATTGGATATAAAACGCCGCCCTTTGACTTCCTCTCCGAACAGCTCGGCCAAACCGTATACCGCTTCATTTAAATATCGGTCCGCCGCAGGCTTATGCTTATACCATTTTTCATATAGCTCTCCCGATTTCAGCCTGAAATCCCCCGACAAGTCAATCACCATCAGACCGGCGTCCACAAGCTTGGGAGCCAGCTCCGCGCTCACTCCTGACGGAGTTGCCAAAAACACAACGTCCGCGTGCTTACTCATGGCCTCGACATCGATTCCGTCCAATGTATGTACCATAATGTCCTGAAGATGCGGAAAGCCTTCCGCAATTCCCGCTCCGGCGCTGGATGAAGAAATGACCGATGTTATTGTGACCGAAGGATGCGCCTGCAGGAGGCGGATCAGCTCCACTCCGCCATATCCCGTTGAGCCGACGATCGCCGCTCTTATGATTGCGTTTGCCATTTTCCGTTCCTCCCCGCTACCTTTCCCCTGAATTTCCTGTAAAACTCGCTCTTCCAGGGTTCTTCTGTTCGAATGATATGAATTATTATACATGTCAAAGTATAAAAATACAATGATTTTTTTCTTCCCACCGGCCTGTTTTCATACTCCGCCTACGCCTTGATTATACTTGCATTTATGGGTGCTTTCCAGAACTAATCCCTCAAAATTCCGCCTCGCCCGGCTCTTCATTAATGATGACCCTTAAACCCTTTGCCCAGCACCTCGTGAGCGTCGCTCAGAATGAGGAACGCCCCCGGATCGATGGCTTTTACAACCGCTTTCAGCCGCAGCACCTCCCTCTTCCGCACCACCACCATCAGAATGTCCCGCTGCTCGCCCGTATACCCTCCCGTGGCGTTCAGTTTTGTCAGCCCCCGGTCAAGATCCTTGAGGATCGCTTCGCTTATTTTTGCGGATTGATTCGATATGATATAAGCCACCTGCGAGGTGCTTAGTCCAACCTGCATAATGTCTATCGTCTTGCTTGTGATGAAAAGTCCGATCAGTGCGATTAAAGCCTTCTCAGGCGTAAAAACGATTCCAGCCGCCAAAATCACCAGGCCGTCCAGCATAGCCACAGCGATTCCCAGAGAAACGCCCGCATACTTATGAATAATCTGGGCAGCCAAATCCAATCCCCCTGTCGATCCTCTTCCAAGAAAAACAACACCCAATCCGATGCCGACCCCCACCCCTCCGTAAATGGCGGCAAGCAGAGTATTCGTCGACAAGGCAGGCAGACCGCTCGTAAAATATACAAAAAGCGGCAAAATAAACGAGCCTGCCGCCGTTTTATAGCCAAATTGCCGTCCGAGCAGCAGCCAACCCGCGATAAATAACGGAATATTAAGCACCCATTGGGTGATGGCCGGCTGGACGCCAAGCGAGTACTGCACGATGATGGAGATCCCGGAAATCCCGCCGGAAGCGATCTGGTTTGGGCGCAGGAACAAATTGAAGCTTAACGCTATGATTAAGGAGCCCGCTATAAGCAATCCGTACTCTGCGGCTTCACCTAACCGCTTTGGCTGTTTTCTGTCGGACATGTTATTCACCTCAACAAAAAACATCCCATACCGCTGAAGGTACAGGATGGTTTTTTATAGTCATTATCTTCATTCCAAGGCAAAATTACTCATGTTTAACCTGCATGCGCAGATAAGCGTCGATAAAGGGATCCAGATCCCCATCCATCACAGCGCCGACATTGCCCGACTCTACTGAAGTTCGATGATCCTTGACCATGCTGTACGGATGGAACACATAAGAGCGGATCTGACTGCCCCAGCCAATCTCCTGCTGTTCGCCGCGGATTTCGGCCAGATGCTTCTCCTGTTCTTCGATCTTCTTCTCATACAGCTTGGAGCGAAGATGCTTCATCGCCCTTTCCCGGTTCTTGATCTGCGACCGCTCCGTCTGGCACGTCACGACGATGCCTGTGGGAAGGTGCGTAATCCTGACCGCCGAGTCCGTCGTATTAATGTGCTGGCCTCCAGCTCCGCTGGCCCGATAGGTATCGATCTTCAAATCCTCTGTACGGATTTCAATCTCCACATCGTCATCGATCTCCGGCACGACGTCGCAGGATACAAAGGAAGTATGCCTGCGTCCCGACGCGTCGAACGGCGAGATGCGCACCAGCCGGTGCACGCCTTTCTCCGCTTTCAGATAGCCGTATGCGTTGTAGCCCTTGATCAGCAGCGTCACGCTTTTAACCCCTGCTTCATCGCCCGGCAAATAGTCGAGAACTTCCACTTTGTAGTCCCGCTTCTCCGCCCAGCGGCGGTACATGCGGAGCAGCATTTCGGCCCAATCCTGGGATTCCGTGCCTCCTGCGCCGGGATGAAGCTCGAGAATCGCGTTCATGCGGTCATACGGCTGGCTTAAAAGCAGCTGCAGCTGGAAATCCTCCAGCTTCTTCGCAAGCTCCATAATGCCCTTGGCCACTTCCTGCGCCAAATCCTCGTCATTCTCATCGTCGGCCAGCTGGGCCATCAGCTCGAGATCTTCATATTCCTGGCGGAGCGCCTGAATCTGGTCCACTGAACCTTTTACCGCGTTCAATTCCGCAATGGTTTTCTGCGCCTTCTCATTATCGTCCCAAAAATCAGGGGCGGCCATCTTATGCTCAAAGTCCGAAATTTGCTCCAATTTCAGATCTAAGTCAAAGAGACCCCCTTAGATCATTTATTTTTCTGGCCGATTCCCTGAGCTGCTGTTTTACTTCCGGTTCCAACATAGTTAACCCACCTCGATAACACTAATTTATGTTTTATCCAATCCAATCCCCAGGCCGTTTCCGGACTGCCAGTCAAACACCGGCTGCTTACCCCTGCCCGTGGCAGTTCTTGAACTTCTTGCCGCTGCCGCAAGGGCACAGGTCGTTGCGCCCGACCGTGTCTTCCTTCTTTACCGGCGCTGAAGGTCCCGCCTTCGGATCGACAGCCTGGCCCTCAGCCACCGCCTGGCGCTCCAGATTCAACTGTACCTGCGCCTTCATAATATAAGTGGCGACTTCCTCCTGGATGCTCTCGATCATCTGCTGGAACATCTCGAAGCCTTCGAACTGGTACTCGCGCAGCGGATCCGTACCGCCGTATGCGCGAAGGTGAATACCTGAGCGAAGCTGATCCATCGCGTCGATATGGTCCATCCATTTGCTGTCTACGGCGCGCAGCAGAACAACCTTCTCGAATTCGCGCATAAACTGCTCGCCGAATTCCCGCTCCCGCTCCTCGTACTTGCGTTTGACAAGCGCCTGGATGTACTCCACCATCTCCGCTTTTTCCTTGCCCCACAATTCGTCCGTATCCAGATCGCCTTCATGCAGGAACGTACCGTTCGCGTAATCCACGACCGCTTTCAGGTCCCAATCCTCAGGCACGTCTTCATCGGAACAGTGAGCTTCCACGGTACGCTCGATGACCGGCATGATCATGCCAAGCACAATTTCCCGGACATTCTCGGATTCCAGCACCTCGCGGCGCTGCTTATAAATAATTTCCCGCTGCTGGTTCATTACATCGTCATATTGAAGAACGACCTTACGCACATCGAAGTTGCTGCCTTCCACCCTTTTTTGTGCGGACTCCACAGCGCGGCTGATCAATTTGCTCTCAATCGGCTGGTCCTCTTCAAAACCGAGACGGTCCATCATACCCATGATGTTCTCCGCCCCGAAGCGCCTCATCAATTCATCTTCCAAAGAAAGATAGAACTGGGAAGAACCCGGATCCCCCTGGCGTCCGGCGCGTCCGCGCAGCTGGTTGTCGATCCTCCGGCTTTCATGGCGCTCTGTGCCTATAATATGCAGTCCGCCGGTGTCAGGCACCCCTTCTCCCAACATAATGTCGGTACCGCGACCCGCCATATTGGTGGCGATTGTCACGGATCCGGGCTGTCCTGCGCGCGATACGATCTCCGCTTCTTCCGCGTGATACTTTGCGTTCAGTACTTTATGCGGCACACCCTTCTTCTTCAGCATGTCCGACAAACGCTCCGAATTTTCAATGGAAATCGTGCCGACCAGGACCGGCTGGTTCTTTTTATGGCGTTCTACGATTTCATCCACTACCGCACGGAACTTCGAGCCTTCGCTCTTGTACACAATGTCAGGAAGGTCCTGGCGGACCATCGGACGGTTCGTAGGCACAACGATAACTTCCAGGCCGTAAATTTTCTTGAATTCTTCTTCTTCCGTCTTGGCCGTACCCGTCATCCCAGCCAGCTTGCGGTACATCCGGAAATAGTTCTGGAACGTAATGGTCGCGAGCGTCATGCTCTCGTTCTGCACGTCCAGCTGTTCCTTCGCTTCAATCGCTTGATGCAAACCCTCGCTGTAGCGGCGGCCCGTCATAAGGCGACCCGTGAATTCATCGACGATCACCACTTCGCCGTCCTGCACCACGTAATCCACATCGCGTTTCATGATGGCATGGGCTTTAAGCGCCTGGGTAATATGATGGTTCAAAGTGACATGCTGATGGTCAAACAGGTTATCGATGCCAAAAGCTTTCTCCGCCTTCGTCACGCCCGCTTCCGTGAGGGCTACCGCTTTTAGCTTTACATCGATCGTATAATCGTCCTCCGGCTGCAGCTTGCTTACAAAACGGTCTGCCGCGTAATACAGATCGGTGGACTTGGCTGCTTGTCCGGAAATAATCAGGGGCGTTCTGGCTTCGTCCACCAGGATGGAGTCCACTTCGTCGATAATGGCAAAATAAAGCGGACGCTGAACCATCTGCTCCTTGTAAAGCACCATATTATCGCGCAGATAATCGAACCCGAACTCATTGTTCGTTCCGTAGGTGATGTCGCAAGCATAGGCTGCCTGCTTCGCTTCATGCGAAAGATCATGCAGGTTCACGCCGACGCTCATCCCGAGGAAGCTGTAGATTTGCCCCATTTCGCCGCTGTCCCGCTGTGCCAAGTAGTCGTTGACCGTAACGACGTGGACCCCTTTGCCGGAAAGTGCATTCAAATAAACCGGCAGCGTCCCTACCAGCGTCTTGCCTTCCCCGGTCCTCATCTCGGCGATCTTGCCTTCGTGCAGCACCATGCCCCCGATCAACTGCACGTCATAGTGGCGCTTGCCCAGCACCCGCCTTGACGCTTCCCTTACTACGGCAAAAGCTTCAGGAAGCAGGTCGTCCACTTCTTCCCCCTGCTCCAGCCGCGCTCTGAACTCGGCCGTCTTGCCCTTTAATTCCTCGTCTGTCAGCTTCTCAATGTCCGGCTCCAGACTATTTATATAATCAACTGTCTTCAGCATCCTCTTGATTTCACGTTCGTTGGAATCACCGAATATTTTTTTCACGAGACCAAGCATGGGTAAGCCCCTTTCTTTCAAATACGGTTTGCCTTAAATTGTAACAGTTTGTCAGTACAGCCGCAACAATCCACTAAATTCCATGCCATATATAAAAGCCCACTCCGCAAAGGATGGGCTGGTTAGACATCAAATCCTATTCAATCAAATCGCCGGTTCGATCAAACCGTATTTACCGTCATTACGCTTGTAAACGACATTCACCTGATCGGTATCCATATTGGAGAAGACATAGAAATCGTGGCCAACCATGTTCATTTGAAGAATCGCTTCTTCGACATCCATCGGCTTCAGATTAAACCTCTTTGTGCGGACCAAATCGAAGTCCTCCTCTTCCGCCGCCGCGGACACTTCGGAGACGAAATAATCCCTGATGCCGCCTTCCTGCTTGATCTTCCGGTTCACTCTCGTTTTGTGCTTGCGGATCTGCCTTTCCAGCTTATCCACCACAAGGTCGATCGAGGCGTACATGTCGGCTTCCCTCACTTCCGCGCGGAGCATCACTCCTGTCAGAGGAATCGTAACCTCTACCGACTGCCTTTCTTTGATCACCGATAAGGTGACATACACTTCATTGCTAAGGGGAGTTTCAAAATACTTTTCCAGTCTGCTTAATTTCTTTTCCACATAGTCCTTTAGAGCTTCTGTGACTTCGATATGCTGACCACGGATACAGTAATTCATATTTATCTCCTCCTTCTCGTCCATTATAACCCATTTCGGTCGCGCCTTCAAAAAATCTTAACATCATATTTATGCCGATCTTCGACCGGACAGAACCGCCCGCATACAACAAAAAGAAGCACCCCTGCGGGTGCTTTAAGTCTGAATGCTTTGAATGTATACTAGCGGCCAATCGGCCGATCAGTGCATTACAGTTTAGTTACGTTAGCTGCTTGCGGTCCGCGAGCGCCTTCCACGATGTCAAACTCAACGGCTTGACCTTCTTCTAGAGTTTTGAAGCCCTCTGTCTGGATTGCGGAGAAATGTACGAATACATCGCCGCCATCTTCGCGCTCAATGAAACCGTATCCTTTTTCTGCGTTGAACCATTTAACTTTACCTTGCATTGTAACAACTTCCCTTCGTCTTCAAATAAATGTAAGTTTTTTACTTACTATTCGAATATAACACCGCAAGAAAGCGATGTCAACGGATTTATGAAGTATAATTAAAGTATTTAGAAAATTTAGCTATATACAGATTATTCGACTTTATTAGACATTATGAAAGCTTGTTTTCATTAGTTATTCACAAACTTGTCCACATTATCCACAGGTTTTTGCGCAGCTTATTCACACAATTCGTTTACATTTATACCCAAAAAAAGCAAAAAGCCGACGCATTCGTCGACCCAAATCGGATTATTTGATTTTATCAAAAAAAATGCTGTCGGGTGTATAAGCGGCCTCGTACCCCGTTTTCTGGACTCGTGCGCGTTCAGCTTTTAATAAAGCTATATTAGCTTCATCTTTCAGCTGCCGCATTTTATCCATTATTAGCGTATCATATTGAAGCAAGTTCAGAATATCTTGTTTGTGTTGTGCATGGCCGTCTCTAATCAGTGTTGATATTCTTGAAACCATCTGTTCTCTTCGTTCAACAAATTCCACAAGCTCTTCGAAAGTTATGCTGTCGATTTCATCCACAACCTGCTGAGTGAGCTGCTGAAGCTCCTGAATAACATTATCCATGATTTGCTGCAGCAGATGTACTCAACGAAAGTTTAGCCGCTTGAACCCAGGTTTCTTTAAGCTCCAATAAAAAGCTAAGTATTTCCTCTGCTGGACCCGGTTCTTTCTTCGTGTTGGCTTCAACTAGTTTAAATACGAAGTATTCGTACAGCTTTAACAATCCTTCAGAAATGTCGGATTTCTTGTCCAACGTAATAACGAACTCCGAAATAATATCCTGAACCTTTAGAAGATATTTATTAGCCTGTTGGAAATTTCTTTGCTTCAAGGCTTCGATGGCCTGTTTACAAAAACGAATGGCTCCATCTGTAAGCATAATCAATAATTGTGCCGGAGTTGCCGTTTGCAAGGCAGTTTCCAGGTACTTATTTTGTTGTGATATCATAATCAGCCTCCATTAATCACCTTTGTGAACCGCCACTAAGTGCATTAGCCAAATAAGACGATTGCGAATTATATTTATTCATCGCGGTTTCCATTGCAGTAAATTGCTTGTAATATCGACCCTCAACCAATTTTAAACGTTTGTTTTCATTAAAAATTTGAGAGTTGATTCTCGTCAAATCCTTGCCCAAAATACTGTTTTCATTCAGCGATGTATCCGCAAAGCTTGAGGTACCTGCCTTTGTGGATATATTATCTAATGTTATTTTTAAATCATTGTATATTCGTTGAGCAATCCCCATGTCTGAACGATCAGGAGTTCCAGTGCCAGGGGCTGCAAAGATGGAGAAAACGGCATCGGGATTTGCGGCGATGGCGGCCCTGAGCTTAGTTTCGTCGGACAAGTATAGTTTACCTTTATCCATGTATGACCCGGTTGTAATGCCAATTGAACTTAATGTGTTATAAGTAGTGGTTCCCGTGTTTACTTTAGACATAATATCCAGTCGCATATTGTTAATTGCACTCTTAAGGATTGAATCATTTCTTAACAAACCGCTCTTGGCTTTATCTTCCCAGGTTTTAACATCATTATCTTTCATTGCTTTTTTCTGATCGTCCGTTAAGGGAAGAAAATCACGGTACTTGTTTTCGTTAACCTTTACTTGAAGGCTGCTTAACAGATCATTATAATCTTTTATAAACCCTTTAATCGCGTCAACAATCTTATCCGCATCTGCGGATACGTTAATGTTTACAGGGGACGTTGCTGCTTGCCCTGTACCTGAAACAGCAGTTCCAAAACCATTGGTAGCTACGTTAGAGACAACAGTAAGGGTACTGGTGGTTCCTGTATTAGCCGTTAAATCATTAACGACCAATTTGGTGCCGGAAGAATCAACTCCAAAAGAAACCTTACCATTTAATGAGGCATTACCTGTAATTGCTGCATTTAGACTGGTAACCATAGCACCGATAGTAGCATTAGTTGATGCACCTGGAGTAAGAGTAATTGGTGCTTGACCGTCAATCGTAAAGGTAAATGTATCCGTGCCTAAAATATTCGTTGAAGAAGGAACTGCACCCGTTACAGAAGCTTTCGATGCAGCAGGACCGGCTCCCCCAGCCTGCAATAATGTAATATCGACTCCATTTACATTAAATGTATTGCTTGTTCGGGTTGTTGTTATGCCATTGATAGTGACATTGGCATTAACGGCCGCCTTTTCATTAACACTTCCGTTGACGGTAAGAAACGTATTGGCCATAAAAGAGCCGGTAATGTCCTGGAAACTGATAGTAGGCTGATTACTTGTTGATCCATTGACCAACCCGGTTTGTTTGGAAGTAAAGGAGACCTTTCCGGTAACCGAATCATAAAAAGCACTCACATTTGTCGTTTTGTTTATTCGATCAATTACGTTATTTAATGAGTCGACATTGGGATCTACGACAACTTGAGTCCCGTTAATGCTAATGGTAGCCTTATCGTACGTTCCGGGAACGGTCTGGGTAAAGGAGTTGCGAATGTTTGCAGCTTGGCTGCCCAATGTTAGGCTTGCATCAAATGTAGTATTTAGGCGGATATCTGAATTACTCATATTTGAGGCCGCTGTTGCTAAAGTTGTAGCCAGAACGGTCAAGGTTCCAGTTAAAGCGTTCCCATTGGCCTTCGCGCTAATAGCTGATGTATTTCCGGTTAGATCAACTTTCTTCGCCTTTAATGTGGATTCAAGCTTAAAATTGAATAGTTTATTATTACGAAAGTCCACAATTTTAGAATTCGTTTCTTTATAAGTATCTCGACGCCATGTAAGAATTTGTTTCTGCTGTCCTAATTTATCTATGGGAACACGGCGTGCCTTCATTAGCTGACTTACCGTAGAATCAACATCGAAACCGCTAGACCCACTAATCCCAGAAACCATTAGAAATCCACCTCCAATTAGAATTTCATAAGCTATCTGCGTTCGTCTACTAAAATTCCAGCCATCTCCCAAACCTTTGCTATAAAATCAAGAGTTTTTTCTTGTGGATATTCTCTTATCACTTCTCCAGAGTCTTTATCAAGAACCTTGACTATGAGTTGTTTCGTTTTTTCATGAACAGAAAAATCGAGCATTGTTGAAGTACCTTCAACAGCTTTTATGGCACGGTCTATCGCTTTTAAAAGCTGTTCTTCACTTATGGGGATATTCTTACCTTCTAATTGGGCCTGCTTTAATTCTTTCGAGGTTTGGATTTGATCCAAACCAGAAGAATTCGTTGTATCATTGGTTACCCGATCTACGGAAATCTTGTCAGTTCCTTTTGAAACATTTAAACCTCCAATAGGAAAATTTGTATTCATGGTAACCTCCGTAAGTTCTATGATAATTATTATATCGGATGGAATTACCAATTTCGTTATATTCATTTAAAAAAAGAATCCAGAAGTTCCTAGATTCTTTCATATATGAACAAAAGTAAAAAAGAGACCCTAGATAAATTAGAGTCTCCTTTTTTGTAATACTGGAATTAACCACGAAGCAATTGCAGAACGCCTTGCGGTTGTTGATTAGCTTGAGCCAACATAGCCTGAGCAGCCTGAGCAAGGATGTTGGACTTCGTTTGATTCATCATTTCTTTTGCCATGTCTACGTCACGGATACGAGATTCAGCAGCTGTTAAGTTTTCAGAAGATGTATTCAGGTTGTTGATCGTGTACTCTAGACGGTTTTGGTAAGCACCCAGATTTGCGCGAGCGGAGGACACAGTATTAATTGCTGCATCAATCGTCGTAATGGCGGCTGAGGCATTTGCTTGAGTATTAACCAGCAAGCCCTTTTCAACCGTTGCCTTATCGATAACCAGACCATTTGCACCTGTGTTAGCTGCAGTAGATGCCTTAGCTACAACATCCAATGTAGAAGCGGAGATAGCACCAGAGGCTGTAGTTAAGGTTGTTGCGGATGGCACTGCCATGGTAACACTTAATCCGTTGCCGAAATCAACTAAAGGAGCAGTCGCAGTGTTGTTTAAACCTGTTACAGTCTTTGTAGTTATAATAGCACCAGTGGAATCCTTCAGGTTAACGCTTGCGGTTGCGTTGGTGCCCGTATTAGCTGTAGCTGCTGCAGGGAAACCAAAAGTGTTACCAGCAGAACCGACAATCGAAACACTGCTATTACTACCTACATTTGTAGTTGAAGTAGTGAATTTCAACTTACCTGTGCCATCATCTGTAACAGAAACTTTTCCCGCTAATGCACTACCATTAATTTTGCTGTTTACGTTGGCAATGAGGTCTGCCGCTGAAGCAAAGTTAGTGTTATCTACGACGATATTAACGGCAGCCGCACCATCTACTTGGATGGCCAGTGTTCTATCAGCAGCAGTTTGTGCACTTTGGTTGAGTGTTACTGCACCGCCTGTTACATTAGCTCTTGACGCGGGAGTTGTCACAGTCCCATCTACTGTATATGTCCCTGTGGCAATTGTTGGATTACTAGCTACTGTTGGAGCGCTAACAGAGGATCCGTTAACTAATGTTGCACCAATACCTGAGGTAACTCCAAGCGTTTTGGCATCAAAGGCTCCGATATTTAGCGTAATATCTTGACTGGAGTTAGCTCCAATTTGCAATTTTTGTTGACTGAAACCACCAGCTAACAGGTTCTTCGTGTTAAACTCGGAGTTATTGGAAATTCTCGTAATTTCGTTGGATAATTGATCTACTTCTTTTTGAACTTGCTGACGGTCATTGAAAGTTGAAGTATCGTTCGATCCTTGAACGGCAAGTTCACGCATACGCTGCAGAATGTCTTGAGTTTGGCTTAAGGAACCTTCAGCCGTTTGAATCAAGGAAATACCGTCTTGGGCATTACGGCTGGATTGATCCAAACCGCGAATTTGACCTCTCATTTTTTCAGAGATGGCAAGACCGGCTGCGTCATCCCCTGCGCGGTTGATACGAAAACCGGAAGATAATTTCTCCATAGCTTTCGAAGTTGACTCTGTGTTTCTAGTTAACTGGTTATACGTGTTTAATGCGGGAACGTTGTGATTAATTCTCATTTCTTTTTTCCTCCTTGAATTTAGGTAATATCCACTTCCATGTGGTCAAAGCTGTTCTTCAGGTCGGCCGCCCTTAGAATCGCCTTATAATTTATATATCGTAAACTCACTCAAGGAAATGAAGAGGGTATTCGTTAATTTTCACTTTTTTTTGAAAAAAACCTGTTTAGTTCCGCTAAATTAACCGTACTTTTAGATGATTCTTCGTTTGCTTGTTGAATAGAAATATAGATTTCCTTTCGAAATACATCCACATCCTTGGGAGCGGTGATCCCTAAACGCACCGTATCCCCTTCCGTTCCCAGGACAACGACCTCTATGTTATCACCGATCATGATGGATTCCCCTTTTTTACGGGCCAGCACTAGCATATACGATCACCTCTCTCAGGTTATTTTACAGACTGCGGCATAATTAACTTGTGTTTTGTCTTATATTCGGAATCATGCAAAATAACCTGTTTAGCCTGTCTGTTATTTACATTGACTATGATCGGCGCCAACAAGTTGAGTGTTGAGGTTTCCAATGGTTCTCTAATCGATACTACTGACCACACGGCTATATCTTCGGCAGTCTCAATGCCAAGCTCCTCCTGAACACTGTCATTGATTGAAAAATCATAATCCGGATAAAAGAGAAAGGGGTTCGTCAGAAGTAAAGATATTTCACTGTGATCCACACATTGCATAAAAATGAAAGGAGACTCCTTATCTTCCTGTATAAAGATATATTTGTGATAATCCTCAAACCCCGGAATGCCAGGCGAAAATGTGAAAAAATCTCGCTCCTGCACTTCCAACTCTCCAAACTGTCGCGTGTTTATATTCATATCCATATCCTCTCCTGGCTCTATTGATTTCAGAATAAACTAAAAAACTATAGATTTATATAACCTATAGTTTACCCAAGTATATTTGTGCTGACTTTACACCTTCATATCAATCTCAGGGGGAATCAATTCCACTTTGGGATATTGAAGCATATAAACATCTACTTTTCCCGGCGTGTAATTGATTTCAGGTTTATTCACCCGTACATTAATATCTACATAACCCCGCACAACTTCAAATTCCGGTTTATGTGCAATGTAATTTATATCTACATTATCGTAGGAAGGATCACCGAAATAATTGATGCCTCCACCGCTTTCAAAGGCTTGTTCCGACGCAATGTCAGCAATCGCATCCGTATTATTCTGTATAGCGGCCATGCGGTTCCCGTTTTCAACAATACGTGCTATTCCCTGTAGTGCAATTTGCTTAGACTGCGAATAGATTCGGCTCATAAACTCCAGATTGTTTCCCAGACCTAGCGCATCCCAAGCCCGGCTTTGATCGATGTGCAATTCCCCTTGCGGGGAGCGGATTTCAATTTTCAAAGGGGTCTGCCGTATCTCAACATCAGCATGGGGCTGCCTGATCTCCATAGTTCCCGGGTGAGTATCCATGCCTATTTTAGCAAACTGCTGTTGAATTTGAATTGTAGGGATCAGTGCACCCACCGCCTTAATGGAGGAAGTCAATCAAGCTGGGACGGATAATCTTTGCACCCACGGAGAGAGAAGATTGATAGACATTTTCCGCGGTTTTCAAATTGGTTATCGTTTCGGCCACATCGGCGTCTTCTACCTTGTTCTGCAATGACTGTAAGTTGGAACTTATATCCTGCAGTCTGTTGTTGGATAAATCGATACGGTTCATTTTGGCTCCAATATCCGAACGAACCGCCAAAAATTTATCCATCCTTGAATCCATCCGTCCCAAAGCGCTCTTAATACCAGTGAAGTCACTGGTTCCTAAAGAAGTAATCAAATCCTGTGTTAATTTAAACATATTATCATTGTCTGCAGGACTCCCGAACACTTGATTCCCGTTTACATTAACAGGAATGGTTACACCCGCGCCGATTTCAAATTTAATATCGGCCGCATCAGTATAATCTGCAGGAGCAGTAGCTTCCGTATAGGGAGCAATATTAGTTTTCTGTCCATTGAATACATGCTTTCCATTAAAATCGCTGTTTCCGATATTGACCATTTCCCCATAAAACTGCTTGACTTCACTTTGAATGGCATCCAACGCAGACTGCGGGTTAGTTCCGTTGGCGGCCTGGACGGTTAGTTCCCTAAGACGCTGCAAGACCTCTCCCGCCTTATTTAACGTGGAATCCGTATAATCAAGCCAAGAGGTAGCTGACTTCACATTCTCCTGATACTGATCGTTGGCAGAGATCTCACTGCGGTATCTTAAAGCAAAGCTCAGCCCAACCGGATCATCCGAAGGTTTATTGATTCTTCTGCCGGTAGACAGTTGATTCTGATAATTGTCCATTCGGGTCAAGTTGGAGCCCAGGTTTCTAATCAATTGAGTGTTGATCATCCCTTGCGTGATTCTATTAGAAGACATAAATCCCCCTCCTTTCTAATCATTATTATCTGCCCACAACACCCATGCCGTTGATGACCTTGTCCAGCAATTCGTCAAAAGTAGTCATAGAGCGTGCCGCTGCGTTATAAGCTTGCTGGTATTTGATCATGTTGGCCATTTCCTCATCCAGGGAAACGCCGCTGACGGATTGCCTTCTGGAGTCCACTTGATCTACCAAGGTTTGTTGGTTGGCATTCTGCCTGACGGCCTCTTGGGATTGTACTCCCAGCTGGCCGACTACTGCTCGCAAAAACTCATCAAACGTACCGCTGGTTAGAAGCGGTGTCCCGTTGGAGCTTGGGTCGAAATCGAACTTTTGGTTTCTGAAAGCAGCCAATGATAAAGCTACGTCATTGTTTCCTCTGACTACCTTTGTTGTACCGTCAGTATCCATGTACACTCGGGACGAGGCCGCGATGTTAGCGACCTTTTTCACAATGTCCGGGTTTACGGTAACGCTGTTTGCATTAAATTCCGTCGAGCCTTCTTTTAGAGTAAAGAATGGGATACCGGAACTTGGAGGATCTTCCAAAGAATATCCCAATAGATGCAAACCGTTTATGCCCTTGACTGTAACTTTCGTATCACCGGCCAGAGTTCTTTGGGCGATGCTTCCGCTGTAGGTTGTTCCATTCAGAACGGTGCCATCCGGAATTACAGTGCCCTTCGGCAGTGTTGTAGTGACTTGTCCCTGTACGAGAGACTTGATCATCGAATCAAACTGAAATTTATAACTTGCCAGATACTGGTCCCGCGAAACGGCCATGCCGTAAATTTCTCCGCTGCTTATGTCCTTGGATGCTATCCCCGCAGCCACTGATTGAGAGGTTAAAGTCGAAGTGACGGCTATCCCGCTTACTAAATTGACACTCCCCATCCTGATATCATAACCGCCGGACGCTTCAGTGACCTTCACATTAACAATCCTTGACAGGTTATCCACCAGCAAATCCCTTTGGTCCCTCAGGTCATTCGCATCATTGCCTAAACCTTCTACTCTGAAAATTTCGTTGTTGAGGTTGGCCACCTGGCTCAATAGGGAGTTGGCTTCCTTGACTTTGACATCTATGTTGTCAGTAAGGTTATTGGACAAATCATCGAGCTGTTTGCCGGTATGGTTAAAAGCGTCGGTTAAAGCCAATGCTTTTTCTTTCAAGGCGGCTCGGGATGTGAGGTTTTCAGGCTCTTTGCTTACATCCTGCCAAGCATTCCAGAATCCTTCTATTACTTTTCTTACTCCTGTATCGGAAGGCTCGTTAATGATAGCCTCAAGTTTTTCCAGCGTATCTTTCCGTACAGACCATTCCCCTGAAGATTTATTTTCATCATAAAACTGGGTATCCAGAAATTTCTCGCGTATACGGTTAATATGGTCAAACTGTACTCCCTGTCCCATTTGTCCCGGTATAGCGCTTCTCATTAAACCAACGGCTTCCAGCGGCCTGGATGCAATTAAATTGACGGTTTGCCGTGAGTATCCCTTTGTGTTGGCATTCGCTATGTTATGGCCTGTCGTCTGGAGTGCGGCTTGCTGTGCAAATAGCCCTCGCTTGGCAAGCTCGATTCCGGAAAATGTCGATCTCATAATACTCCTCCTTCCTTCCGAATGTTATGCTTTACTGTCAAAAATCCCTCTGCGTTTGTATAAAGCCGTCTGCATAGCCGGATGCTCATACACCGGGCTCTCTTCCGGGCCCAACACCAGATCCAGGGAGTAATCGATAAAAGCGAGCGATTGCTCGATCAGCTTCATATTCACGGCATTAGCTTCTTTGAGCTGTGCGATTGTGTTATGCAATTTCGCTTGTGCGTCGGTCAGCAGCTTCTTTTCTTCCTGCTTAAAAATCAGCTTCGCCAAATCACCCAGCGTAATGCGCGGATTCGGATGATAGCCTCTGGCGAGCAAGTATTGGTTTACGGCTTCCACCCGGTTCCGGTCCAAGTCGGCGGCCATGCGGATGAGCTTGTTCTCTTTGTTCACCAGTTGATTCAGCTGTTCAACGTGATTGGCGACGAGAACAGACCTCTTCTCTATCGCTATAGCCAATAAAGTGCGGTTGATTTCATCCAGCTTGTCCAATATCGCTGCTAATGCCTGTATAGTCAAAATCTTTCCTCCATACACCTAGCCTGATTATTTGATAAAAGGAAGCATCCGTTCCGCAAGCTTGCGCGCGTCTACTTTGTACGTCCCGGCGGCAACCGATTGCTTAAGCTCCTCTATACGCGCTTTGTTGCCTTCCACATTCTGCGTCTCGAGAAGCTCTTTTGCCTCTGGAGAAATTTCGACCTGATCCTTCTTCTTGCTGCGCTCTACGTTGTTCGCGGCCTGGTTCTCCGCTTGTTTCCGGTATGGGTTAATATTGTTAATGCGCTGGGGTTCATTAATTTTCACGATCTCTCACCTCACTAAAAAAATAACCGATAAGCTTAGTTAATTTATCGGTTGTCAAGGCCTGTTTATTTATATCTTGATGAAGTTTACTGCAATTTACCAAATCAAATCAAAGGCGGTCTTTCAACCTGTCGCTGATTCTATAAGCAATCGTGTTGTCGTGCTGAAGCTGCTCCTGCTTTAATTTATCCGAGTGCTCCACGTTTGAAGCATCGTTCGCCAGCCTGAGGCGGCAGGGTTCGCAAATCTTATTCTCCCGGATTGCCGTTCCGCATATATCACACGGATAATCCATATTCGGGGAATTCTTGATAGAGATCCTTCCTTCACGGATAAATTTGGCGATCTGCTTGACGGACACTTCCGTCGCGTCGCTAAGCTCCTCAATTTTACAAGCTTTATTCTCCTTAAGGTACTGCAGGCATCTTTCGTATTGGAGTTCAATCTCCTTTAGACAGGCTGGACACATGTCCTTCAAGTTCTTAACGTAAATTTTGCCGCATTTCGCACAGTTGTCAATATTCATGCCCATTGCACCCGCTCCCTTCCTTTGCTTCCAGTTTACTCGAATTTCACCGGATTTGCATGTATGTTTTTCGCAGACAGGTTAGCGCGCCCAGCATAAACCATACACTTCAGCAGGCAGGCTGCTTTTGATCACGCGTGCGCACTGGTTTAACGTACTTCCCGTGGTATATACATCATCGACAATATAAATCTGCTTTGGCGCGGTAGAGCCGAAGCGGTTGGCCAATTCCTGCAGCCCGTCCGGGTCGGTTGTAAAAGCGCCTTCCAGATCGCCGAGCCGGTCGCTGCGTTTCTTGAAGCTTTGTTTGTCCGTGTGCCTCGTTCTTTTCAACAGCGGATAGACCGGGACCCGGCATCTCTGCCCCAAACCAGCAGCCAGCCGTTCCGCCTGGTTAAACCCTCTTTCCCTGTATCTTTCTTCACTCACGGGCACGTAGGTCAACACCCGTACAGCCTCTTTCCCAGCCGAAGCCTGAGTGTGCATCAGGAAAGCATGATGGAGCATCTCTGCAAAAAGCCCGTGCAGCCTCTCGTTTCCCCTGTATTTATAGTTGGACAGCCATTCCTTCATCCTTGCATCGTATCGGACGGCACTGCGGTTGGCCACAAAGAAAGTCTCGTTTCTTCGCCTGCAGTCATAGCACGCTTCATATCTGCCGCAGGTTGGACAGCAGACTTCGTTGATCCAGGGAATCTGTCCCAGGCAGGAAGCGCAGAGCAGCAGCCGGGAATCCAATCTGGCTCTCCCCCTGCACCAGGAGCACACCTCCGTGGAAGGCAGCAGTGCCTGCTCCATCCCCCGTACCGCTTTCTTCAACGAGCGGACGATTCGCTTATCTTTATACTGAAACATGACATAAGACCTCCTATTATTAAACGAGTAATATAAATTATTGCAGTTTGTCCAGGTACCCCCTTTTTTTCGCGATCCTGTTCATTAGTTTAATCTGTTTTATCGCGCCTGCTTGAGAACGGGTCTTTTCCTCCGCCCAAAAGAATACCCTTCCTGCCGGATCCTCCTTCGACCTTCCGGCTCTTCCCGACATCTGGATCAAAGCCGCTTCGTCAAAAAGCTTGTCCCCCGCATCCGCGATAAAAACGTCCGTCTTCGGCACCGTGACACCACGCTCCAGAATCGTCGTTGTCACCAGAATGCGGATCCCGCCCTGCCTGAACTGCAGTACTTTATCCGTTCTCTCCGCATCCTTGGAAGAAGTGCCTTCTACCGCCAATTCGGGAAAATAGCTTCTCATCAGCTCCACCAAAGGCTGGACAAGCAAGATTCTCGGTACAAAAAAGAACAGCTGGGCTCCGCGATCGACAGAACCGGATAAAGCATACATAAGCTTATGAGGCAATCGGGCAGCGGCCAGCACTTTCTTCAAAGGAGGCAAGATCAGCAGCTGTGGGACCGGGAGCGGATGCCGATGGTATCTTGCCGGAACCTTCACATGCGGCAGTCTTCCGGAGGAAGCTGATTTACGCAGAGCCGCAGGCGGTGTAGCCGATAGAAAAATATACTTGCCGGCTGCCCTGCAGGCCTTCCTCGCCGCATACTCGAGCATGGGATTATTGTGAAAAGGAAACGCGTCGATTTCGTCAATTACAACCAGGTCGAAAGCGCCTGAGAAACGAAGCAGCTGATGCGTGGTAGCCAGTGTAATATCGCCCGTCTCCCATCTTTGCTCGCTGCCGCCGTACAAGGTCACCAGGGAATTTCGGCTGAACGCTTTCTGCAGCCTGGGCTTCAGCTCCAATACGACATCCTTCCTCGGCGTGGCAATCAGTACCCGTCCCCCGGCCTGCAGCTGGTAGTCGATCAGCGGGAACATCATTTCCGTTTTTCCGGCTCCGGTCACGGCCCAGATCAGAAAGCAGCCTGGTTCGGCTGCAGCCATTGGGCTCCGGACTTGCTGCTCGGACAGAAACCGCAGTCCTTCGGAGGAAGCCGCCGCTTGCGCGTCGCTTAAACCCCAATGTTCAATAAATGCCCTGGTCGGCGGCGGCTTAACATAACGCTCCTCAGCTTGAGGCTGGGCCTCCCGTCCACAGATCAGCAGCGAGCAAAAGCGGGTTTTGCCCATCGTCAGGCACGACTCGCAATATGGACAGGCTTCGCCGCAGAACTGGCAGTCTGTCCAATATAACTCTGCACCGCTGGCGCCGCATCTCTCGCAGCTGTACTCTGTTTTGCTTCCGGCCATCACATGCTTTCTGGTCATCCGTGCTTGCAGTCCGGGCAACAACTGGATCTGCCCCCGGAGAAATGCTCCCTGTAGCCAGCGCAACCGTTCCAATAAAGTCCGGCGATCTCCGGCGGTATCGCACAAGGACTGAAACTCTTCCAGCAGTAAAGACCTCCCTGCCAGATTAGCATCAAGATTGCCTCCAATTGGCGCAGGTGGCTGCCCCGAAAGAGACCGGCCTATTTCTGGCGCCTTTGTCCCAGACACAGCGAAAGTTGCTTCAGACCAACTCTGCGACCATCCCAGCCGTGCCGCACAGCGTTGAATGTTCTCGTTTACTTCCTTTATGTTCCCTGGTACAGCTTGATGCTCGTTCAACTGTTTGCATATGCAATACGCTTGTCCATAAGAAAAAACGGGATCCAGCCTTACCGCCTCAACTTGATCGCCCGGATGTGCGGACCAATGCTGAATATCGGAGACCAGATCCAAATCTATGGAGGGGAGCCATTGCCATTCCGTGCCGGTTCTCACCGCGTAAATGAGAGCCTTCAACAGATCACCTCCATTTAGTTTGTAAGCGGTTTCTACCAGATAAGCGGCACCTGCCGCAACTCTTCTTGATTATACAAATGAATGGTAATCGTGTTCCTCTGTGAAGCAATTCCTCCGCCTTCAGCGGCTTTCCCGGCAGAGATGCTTACAATCTCAACAGATATCCGTGCAGACAAGCGTTCTATGATCTCTAAAGTTTCGTCGGTCGAACCTTCATCCGTGATCGCCACAACCACTTTCCGTCCCTTTACCCATGAGTAAAAATGCAGCAGCCGCAGCACCCATTCTATTTGCTCCGCGCTGTTTTTTGTCACCAGAACATAGTTCGTGTCCTCTTCTGATGTTTCCCTGCTTAAGAAAAGATAAAGTATATGGACCGAAGCGGCGGCAGCCCCGTAAATACCAATGATCAATAAAAATAGCATCATCGCGGCTCCCTCCTTTTGGCACAGTATATGCCGCGAGAATGCATGTGGTTCCTACAGGATGACCCAACCGTTCTTTATCGCGATAATAACGGCTTGTGTCCGGTCGTCCACTTCCATCTTCTGCAGAATGGAGGACACGTGGTTCTTTACCGTTTTCTCACTGATAAACAGAAACTCGCCGATCAATTTGTTGCTTTTTCCTTCGGCCATCAGCCTGAGTACTTCTGCTTCGCGGCGGGTTAAAGGGTTGCCCGCGTTATGTACATAGCGAACCCCGGCTTCATTCAGCTCTTCACTGTTGCCGCCTACTCCCGCTTCATTCAAATAGGTCATACGTCGAAGCTGATTAATTAATTTGCCGGTTACTTTAGGATGTATGTATGCATAACCTTGGACAACGGATCGTATGGCGTTGATTAACGATTCCGCCTCCATATCTTTCAGCAAATAGCCGGATGCGCCCTTGCGCAGTGTCTCGAAGACATAGCTTTCATCATCATGGATGGATAAGATAATAATTTTGATATCCGGGAACAGGGTCTTGATCTTCTCGGTTGCCGCCACGCCATTCTCTATCGGCATATTGATGTCCATTAGAACAACCTCGGGGTGCAGAGCATTGCAAAGCTCGATGACATGAATCCCGTCTCCGCATTCGCCAATGACTTCCAGGTCATTCTCCATATTTACTATACGTTTCAATCCCTCCCGGAAAAGGGGATGGTCATCTGCTATGACCAATTTTACGGTGTCAGTGGAGATCCCTGTGTTATCCATTCTAAGTTTCCTCCTTAGAGTCTGTGTTTGTCGGAATGATTATGGTCAGTTTGGTGCCAGCCTCTTTGGAGGACTGGATCTCGACTCCCCCTTCCAAGAGTTCTACCCTCTCACGCATCCCCATAAGACCAAAGTGGGTACCATTGGAAATTGTGTTTTCCATTCGATCCACATCAAAGCCTGACCCGTTGTCTTTAATAATGATCTTCACTTTATCCTTCAAAAAGCTGAATTCGACATGCACATGGGATGCATTGGCGTGTTTCAGCACATTGGAGAAAGCTTCCTGCACCAACCGGAAAATTGCCGCTTCCATCCCGGAAGCCAGTCTGCATTCTCGACCGAGAACATCAAATTCTGTACGTACTCTGGTTTTTTCCTCAAAGTCCTGTACAAACTTGCGGACAGTAGGAACAACCCCCAAATCGTCAAGTGCCATGGGACGCAGGTTAAAAATAATTTTACGGACTTCTTCCAGCCCATCCCTTACCTGGCTCTTCAAATCCTTGAGCTCATCCCTCACTTCCCCATACTTCTGCTTGACCAGCATTCTTTCGGCAATTTCAGTCCTGATGACTAAGTTGGCCATCGATTGGGCAAGCCCGTCATGGATCTCCCTGGCAATCCTTTTCCGTTCATCTTCCTGCGCCAGAATGATCTTAAGCCCCATCATCTGCCGGTTTCTGGCCGATTCCAGAATTCTCGTCACTTTGTTTAAATCCCCAGAGAGGTACTCGAGCGCCACATTCATTTGGTGCACGACCGTTTCCGCACGCTCCAGCTGCCGGTTCACCCGCTTGATCCGATGCTGCATGTCTTCCCTGCGGCTTTTTAAATGGGCTTCTTTCTCTCTGAAGATCGTCAGCTGCATCTGGATGCTTGTTGCCACTTCATAAGCCACCTTGATGTCTTCCTCTTTATAACGCTGAAAATCCCGGCTTACTTCCGTAAGCCGGATTCTCGATCTCTTATAATCTATCTCTAACTTGTCTACCTGGTCAATCGTTTGGGTCGTCAGCTCCTGCAATTCCTGCAGTTCCCTAAGAAGAGTATCCCGCTCAAGCCGGGTATTCTCACATATCTCGAACACTTGGTACTTGCTGTTCTCCATAACTTCCAGCGTTTCTTTTATCACCCGGTCAATTGCATCGTACTTAAGCTCTGCCAAAATGAAATCTCCTTTATGCTTTTGTACCTTTCCTACTATTCTATCATACGTCGGGCATAAAAAGAGAGAGCCTTTTGTTGCATTTGTGATTCAATTTCATAATGTTGCGGACTTATGAATTGACTTACTGCAAAGTGACCGTGTAAGTCGCCTGATCCCAGCCTACTTTCCAGCCAAGATTCTCGGAGATAACGCGCAGAGGCACCATTGTCAGATTGTTCGCCAGCCGCGGAGGCACTTCAGCCGTGATCCTGTGGCCATTCACAATCAAATCGTTCTGGTCATTCCAGAGTTCAATCAATTTATCGCCTCTTAGGATTGTAACCTTTCTTTCATCTTGGTTCCAGTCCACTTTTCCTCCCAACGCTTCAACTACAAAACGAAGAGGAATGAGCGTATTGCCCCGGTCTATGAAAGGCGCCTGCTCCAAAGTAAGAGGATTGCCGTTGACGGAAACAACGGGCTTATTGATGGTCAAGGACACTTTATTATATCCCGCTCCCGGCATAGCCCCTTTGTAAGAGAAAGAGATATCGTCGAAAGAAACCTTTCCCGTAAGGGCTCTCTCATCCTGGCCCTGCTCGGCGTTAACAATATAGATGTTCTTTAATGCAATCGGGTACTTCATGTTATAATCAGCCAGGTTTACGCTAAGGAGCTTCCAGCCTTTCCAGATCACATTCTTGTCTATATCCACTTTGAAAGTCTGGAAATTGGCATCCATAAACTCCGCCCTGAGCCAATTCTTGCTCTCGTCGCCTTCCACTTTCAGGTTCATGTACGAAGGCTCTCCGTCAATGCGCATTCCATAAGAACCGTTAAAATCAACATAGGCCGCCTTGGTGCCGGTTCCTTTGGTAAAATCGTAAGAGAGCTCCAGCTTGTTGTTGCCGGATGCTTCCTTCGCGATACTCATGCCCGCCGCCACTTCATTTGGATAACCGCGCCCGCTGAGCGGGAATGCGATGTTATCGCCGTTGAACCACATCCGTATATCTCCAAGAGGTACCGACAGCAACGTGCTGTAACCGTCCAGACGTGCGGTAATTTGCGCCATTTTGCTGCCTGCCATGCTTTTAACCGTTAACTTTCCGTCTTTGATCTCCCCGTCGATGCCTTTAAGGTCCCATTGGACGGCTTGCGGGGACACCTGCTTGGTCTGGCCGCTCTTGGTCGTTACCACTACAGGAAGATCGTAAGTTCCGCCTTCCATCAATACCAGGCCGTTCGAGGCAATTCTCATATCATTGATTTGATCGCGTCCGATAACTTCGATATCAATGCTTTTCGATCCTTGACCTGAGGTCACCGTCAGTGTGGTGGTCCCGGTTTGGGTAGGGATAAAGACATTTCCCTGGAATTGTCCGATCGGATTGGAGGATGACCAGGTCTGTTTTATATCCTTCACATTCACAGGGTTGTAGTATTGGTCATAGGCTTTGAGCTGAAACCCGACCTGCTCGCCGATCAGCACCTGCGAAGGGCCGCTGACGAATAACCCCGACACCTCTCCTTTCGGAGCCGTGGAATAAACGCCTAATCCGTTGACAACTTTTCTTTCGGAACCGTATTCCGTCTGGTTCACGACTTTCGTTTGGAACTCTCCCAGCGGACGGGCTACCATCTGAGTAGAGCCACCGCCGTCAAGGTTCAGGCCGTTCCAAATCCCGGCTTGGATCATGACCCTCTGAAATTCCTGCATGCTGAGCCCCTTGCTCTCTCCGCTGTTGTCCGCAGTAATGATATACGCGTATCTCTGATCCTTGGAATAGCCCACACCCGTCCTGGAGCGGTTGCCGCCGACACCTTCGAAATCGCGCGTGAACTGGGACGGTTGTCCTTCGTCCACCATCAACGTTCCGCCGCCAATCATCATTTTAAAGGACTCCACATCATAGTTTTTGCTGGAATCCTGGCTGAACATTTTGGCCGAGTAGGTGACCGGATCCCCTTCTTTAAAATTCTGCACCACGAAATCGGCAGCTTTTCCCGCTGCTCTCAGTATATACCCATCCTTCGGGGCTACTATTTTAATGACGCTGTTTACCGCAATCTGTTTAATGATCCCGTTCTGGACCAGCACTTCGGTAGGAACGGTCTTTCCGTCGTTGGCCCGATCCCATTGCCCCCAGGCGTTGGTATACATGAACATGGCGTCAATGGTGCTTTCTACGCCGTTTCTGGCGGGATCCTCAAACCAGTAGTACGTTTTGTTAATGCCTCCGAGAGGAAACTTCGCGCCATTCGCGGCAGTAATCTCCCCTTTGAAAGCAAAAGCATCCACAATCGGACTGTTGTTCTTGTCCAGCGCGAAGCTGTAGAAGCCCTTCAGATCGGGTGCCGTGGCCATCACTTGACCGTTGCTGATTTGCGGCCCGATAGGCACACCCTCCGCCTGGGTGTTGAAAAAGTCCCCGTTCGTCCCGGCTACTGCCCCGGTTTCGTTAGCCATGTTTCTCACAGTGTTATTCTTGGTAAATTGGTTGTTTGTTCCAGTCATCACATCCATCTTGACCAGCGGATTCTTCAAATCTACTTGAATCACATTGACATTCACTTTGATAGGTGCGTTATATCTGGTAGATGACCATACATATTTTTTAAGAATGGCTCCCGACGTTAGTGCTTCCTCACTTGTTTGTGTCAGACCGGATTGTGCGAATGTTAAGGTTGGCGTGACTACGTCTATCGCCATGATAAGTAACAGTGTGAAAACGATACTTCTGATTTTGCCCAAAAACATTTAGAAACTCCTCTCCCGATAGTTAGTAACTTCTCCCCAATAGATATAGACTCCGCCACCCTGCAAAAAGTTACGAAAACAATGCAAAAAATATGAAGCTTGCCGAAAATAAGAAAAAAACCACCTATTTTTTTGAAGTGACCCCAAAAAGTTAGACACTATTTAGTTATGCTGCCTTCAAGGCATGAGTTCGGTACTGCACTGGGCTCATGCCTTTTAGTTTTGTCTTAATTCGTTTGTGATTATAGTAGTTGATGTATTTTTCTAGTTCCACTTTGAACTCTTCAATACTCTCGAATTCCTGTGTATATAAGAATTCGGATTTTAAGATGCCAAAGAAATTTTCGACAACGGCATTATCGTAACAATTTCCTTTGCGTGACATACTTTGAGTAATCCCTCGTTCCTTTAACGCCTGTTGATACTTACGCATTTGGTAATGCCAGCCCTGATCGGAATGAATCAGAAGTGTATCGGCTTCATTCAAACGTTCAAACGCTTGGTCCAGCATCCTGGACACAAGAGAATAGACTGGGCGAGAATCAATGGTATACGTAATAATTTCCCCGTTGAATAAATCCAACATAGGTGAGAGATATAGCTTCTCGCCAAATAGATGGAATTCAGTAATGTCCGTTACCCATTTCCGATTTGGTTTTGTTGCATGAAAATCTCGATTTAGTATATTAGGTGCGATTTTACCGACGTTCCCTTTATATGAACGATATTTTTTCATTCGAACTGTACATTTCAACCCAAGTTCACGCATAATGCGCTGCACCTTTTTATGGTTTACTAGGTGCCCTTCATTGTGCAGTTCATCTGTAATACGACGATAACCATAACGACCCTTGTGTTCATGATAGATGGCTGTAATGCGGGCTTTTAAGTCTGCATCTTTATCTCGTCGACCAAGTGTACTTACCCAGTAATAATACGTGCTACGTGGAATCTGAGCCAGTTGAATGAGTGAAGTAATGGGGAATTCTAGCCTTAGTTCAAATATTACTTGCGCTTTGTCTTGCTTCGTGATTTTTCCTTGTTTTGAACTAAGGCATTCAACTTTTTTAGGTAGGCGTTCTCCATTCGAAGACGCTCTAATTCTGCTTGTAGTGCTTCGACCGAACCTTCAACTTGAGTCGATTTCTTTGTTTCTTTTTTCATGGATGGACGCCCCTTTTTCTTTGGTTCTAGGGCGTCTTCACCTCGTTCTTCCAGAACTCTTTTCCACTGTAGAATGGTCGCAGGCGCTGGAATGTTATAAGTCGCGGCGGTTTCTAAAAGAGACGTCCCTGATTCGTTCATAAAATTCAGTACGTCCATTTTAAACTCTTTTGAATAGGTTGTATACCTTGTGACCAAGCCTTCCATGCCATGCGCTTGATAAAGGGACACCCATTTTGCAACAGATTTGTGATCCACGCCTATACGTGCTCCAATTTCCCTATACGATTCTTTCCCTGTCAAATAAGCTTGTACTGCTTGGAGCTTCTCTTCCGCACTAAATTTACCCATAAAAAAACTGCACCTCCAACTGTTAGTGGTGTCTAACAATTGGGGTGCAGTTCATTTAGGTGGTTTTATGTGAAACTTTGTCGTGAATTAGGCTAATGCGTCCTTTTTCAATAGCTCGGCTTTATCCGTACGCTCCCAAGGAAGATCCACATCTGTACGTCCAAAATGACCATAAGCTGCGGTTTGGCGGTAAATCGGTCTGCGCAGGTCAAGTTCTTTAATGATACCGGCAGGCCGTAGGTCAAAATGTTTGCGGATAACTTCGACGAGTTTCTCTTCGCCAACTTTGCCCGTGCCAAAAGTATCTACGCTGATCGAAACCGGTCTTGCAACGCCAATGGCGTAAGCCAGTTGAACCTCGCATTTATCCGCAAGTCCCGCTGCTACAATATTTTTAGCCACATAACGGGCGGCATAAGCTCCGGAACGGTCAACTTTAGTCGGATCCTTACCTGAGAATGCGCCGCCTCCGTGACGGGCATATCCGCCGTAAGTATCCACGATAATTTTTCTTCCGGTCAATCCGGCATCCCCTTGGGGTCCGCCAATGACAAAACGGCCTGTGGGATTGATAAAATATTTGGTGTTTTCATCAAGGAATTCAGCTGGAACGACCGGCTGGATCACTATTTCTTTAATGTCTTTCTGGATTTGCTCCAGAGTGATCTCTTCCGCGTGCTGGGTTGAGATAACGATAGTGTCAATACGCTTTGGAGTATCTCCATCGTATTCGACCGTCACTTGAGTCTTTCCATCCGGACGCAAATATTCCAGGGTACCGTCTTTGCGCACTTCGGTCAAACGCCGGGCCAGTTTATGGGAAATCGATATCGGCAGCGGCATGAGTTCCGGAGTTTCGCTGGATGCAAAACCGAACATCAATCCTTGGTCTCCGGCTCCGATGGCCTCAATCTCTGCATCGCTCATTTGGCCTTCCCTGGCTTCCAAAGCCTGGTTAACCCCTTGCGCAATATCGGGAGATTGTTCATTTAAGGATACCAATACCGCACAGGTCTGGTAATCGAATCCAAATTTCGCCCGGGTATACCCTATTTCTTTAATGGTTTGTCTTGCAATCGCTTGAATATCGACATATTCCGAGCGTGAAGTGATTTCTCCAATCACCAGAACGAGTCCTGTGGCTACAGAAACTTCGCACGCTACACGCGCATTAGGATCGTTTTGCAGAAAAGCGTCCAACACGGAGTCCGAAATCTGGTCGCAAATCTTGTCCGGATGTCCTTCTGTGACTGACTCTGAAGTGAACAAATGTCTTCCTTTAGCAACAGCCATGTTATCTCAACCTCCTACTACAATAGTATCTTATAAAGAAACAATACCTAAACAAAAAAATGAACCTTTCCCGGCTGGAAAAGGTTGTTATGCTGTTGACAGCATATATGAGGGAAAGCTTGGAAGCCGCCGCAACTTTTAACCTTCGATACATTATCTTAGCGGATTTGTTGAAATGTGTCAAATCATGAATTACTTATCTAAAATTTTATGAGATCTTGTGCTTCATAAAGTAAATAACGTTTCTTCCGCCTTGCGAATCAAACGGCTTACAATCGTTCCACCTACCGCTCCGGTGTTGCGGGAATTAATATATCCCCAATAATCTTCCTTCATTGGAAACTGTGGGATGGCGCCTAACTCCGAAGCAAACTCTGTATCGGTTTGAGCAAAATAAGACTGTCCAACAGGCAGACCCATTTCAGCTGCAATTTCATACTTTAGTGTATCCAGTGCTTGATTGCTTCCAGGAACCAGCTTTTTATTATTTTTAGCCACTATGATCCACTCCTTTTGTCGGTGTAATCATAGTATGTCCGAGCACTCTGCTCTTGTGCGCATAAGTTATTGTAAAAACGGACAAAATTATGGAGAAACCTTCGTGCCATCCGCTTTCATAATTGAATAATTGCCGCGCACCATAACATAAATTTGCGTTTGATTTTTGGTGTCAGGCTTGATTCCTCTGCCTTCCCGCGGGAACAATAGCATGTGGTTTAATTCAATTGCTGTTCCTGCAGCAATATCTTTGCCTGAGGTAACATCAGGTATGCCGTTGTCGTCGCTGCTTACAGCTACGGCTTTACCTGACCTCAGAATAATCTCGCTGCCCGCACCGGCATAAAGGGTTTGACCGGCCTGCAACTGGACCACTGTCAGAGTCTGCACTGATGTATTAGTTGAGTTTGGCGCATTGCCGCCCGGCGCACCTGTGTTGGAGCCTGTTGCCTGTTGCGTGATTTTAGCCAATTCGTCTGTAATCATCTGTCTGACTTTATTTTCGTCTATGCTGCTGCCGGCTGCCCCGGTAGGCGTGCCCGATTTTTTGAGATACTGTTCCAGATAGCTCTTGGTGATTAATGGATCGTCTGCGTTGCCTGGCTGCGCAGCTTCATTACTTTTAGCAGGTTCAGGAAAAAACAAATAGGTTCCTACCCCGCCGATAAGCAGCGCAATGATGGATGTTACGACCGTTCGTCTCATAATCGCCTCCGAATATAGAAAAAGGGACCCTTATTCAGGGCCCCCTCTCTAGAGATTGTTATTAAGAAAGATTACTTAACGTAGATTGTGCAAGATGCCATCTTACCATTAGGAGCAACTGCGTTGATTGTGAAGCTCGAAAGATTGCTTGCATCTCCGCTCAATACACCATTTACAGGATCGATAGATACTGCACTTGCAGGAGCTTGATTGCCGCTTATAGTCTTGGCGTCGGAAATGAAGTATCTGATTCCCAATGCTGCGTTGTAGTCATAAACAGCGGCTTGAACTGTGTTCTCATTTTTGAACTCATTTCCATACTGGTCTTTAACAGTAAGCTTGTTCATCAGGATTGCATCCCAAGCGTTTTTACCGCTAAACGCGTTGCCGGATACAGTTTGAGAAGTCTTGTCAGAAGTAATCGAATCCACTGCAAGCGCATCGGCTTTAACTGTTACGTTGATGGAAGCTGTTTTAGTACCGTTTGGAGAGTTGTAAAGTACCGTCAACGTTGCTGTTCCTGCTTTGTTACCAACTACAGTTGCTGCACCATTCATTACTGGTTGCACCAAAAGTACATTTGCGTCACTTGAAACTGCGGATTGAATTTGACCGCTTGGAATAGCAACAGTATTGCCGCTTGCGTCTTTCGCTGTTACCTTAATTCCGTGAGCTACTTTCGTTCCGAAAAGTGGAGCTGTGTTAGTGTTATTGTAAGTTGTTCCAGCTACAGTAATTCCTTTATCTCCAGCTGCATACAATGTGTTGTCTTTTGCGCCGTCAACAGCAACGCCATAAGTCAACCCGATGTTGGAATCTGTACCTTTGATAACGCTAATCTGACGGCTCACTGAGTATACTTCTGAATTGTCAGTTGTTTTAATGATTTTGGCAGTCAGCTTCACATTCTCATCAGCGTTTCCTGCAATGATGTTGCTTGCCTTATCAAATACTTGGCTGATCGGAACATTAACAGCAGTTCCATTATCAGATACCGCATAGGTTGCACCAGCAACTGTAGTACCATTGATTACGGCAGCAGTACCGGATGTTCCATTGTTCTTTGTAAGAGCAAATTGAACCTGGTATGCATCCTGGTCAGCTTTTAATTCTTCATTGTATTGATCATAAACTTTGAACTTAAATTCGGAAGATGCACCGTACAAGATGGATGTAGCAGGTTCTTCAGTAACTTTCAGAACAGATGGTGTACGAGTATCCTGGATGGATACTGTCATTTGAGCGTTTTTGCCAGTAGCATTGATTCCTACATAAATTGTAGCGGAACCTTTATCAGTGATATTGGCAAGCTTGATTTTACCTTTGTTCTCTCCAGCTGTTTCGATAGTCACATTACCAGTAATGCTGTTTGTGGAGTAAACAGTGAAGCTTGCGATGTTATTAACGATATCGTCAGCGGAAAGCTGGTTTCCTTGGTTATCTTTAACAACAATTGGGATGTATTTGTTAGTGTCACCTTTTGCAAGAGTATCAGTGAAGTTACCGAACTCTACAGTAGCCGGAACTTTAGGAGCTACTACGTTGATAGTTTTGGAAACGGATTGTCCAGTTCCATTTGCGAACAACGTAAGCGTTGCTTGCTTATCTGCAGTTACGCTCTTGGATGTCAATTCGATTTCCGGTTGATCGTCTCCATCGTAATCAGTGAAACCAGTTACGTCGAAGATTCCAGTGTCGCTAACGACGCGGGTGATACCTCTGCTGGAATCCAATCCGGATACCACGTTGCCTTGCGCATCTTTAGTTTGAACTGTTGTTACCTTAGTTCCGTATTGATCGTATGCTGTGAACTTAACGTATGCTTTCTTGCTGCCGGATTCGAAGTTCTTCACTCCGGATGGAAGAATTACATCACCAAGCTCGATTTTGGATACGATTGGAAGATCGCCCACTTTGAAGACTTTGCTTGTAGAAACGCCGCTGTCAGTGTGGATGATAGTAACAGGGAAAGTAGTGTCCTTGCTCAAGCCTTTCAAGTTCAACTTGATTGCTTGTTTTCCGGTTACGTTGGTGTAGCCTACGTTACCAGTTTGGATATTGAAGTTAGTAGCGGACAGGTCTGTTTGCTCACCGTATTGATTAGTAGCTTTGAATTCTACCTGAACTCCGTCAGCTTGAGGCAGAACATCGGAAGCTGTCAGAATGTCGATTTTCTTGATTTGCTCTTTTGTTGCTACAACTTCTGCGGAAGCTTTATCGATTGCAGTTGCGTCTAAACCGCCTAAAGTGACTTTATATGTAGCGTCAGTCAATTTAAGGTCCAGAGCGATTGTAGCAGTAGTTTTGTCAGCGGACCATGTAGTTGTACCAGTTACAGGAATTCCGCCACGAGTGATTGCCAGGCTTGCTTTAGCTGTATCAACAGGTTGGCTCAGCTTCACTGTCAATGTTTTTGCGCCGGTAGCTTTAACTTCGGATACGGATACCTTAGCGCCAACTGGTGGTACGTATTGAGCTTTTGCAGCAGATGCGCTCAGTACAAGAAGATCGCGAGTTGCAGGAGTTGTTCCGTTGAACTTGCCGCTAGCTTCATTGGACAGAAGGCCCAATTTGATAGCCAAAGCAACATATCCTGTAGCCCAAGGAGATACAGTGCTGTCAACAACTGGAGTGATTGTCTTGGCGTCAGCTTCTTTACCCAATCCGCGGATCAAGAAAGTTGCCAATTGCTCTTTAGTTACTTCAAGAGCTGGAGCGTATTTACCGTCGGCATAGCCGTCAGTCAAACCTTTAGCGGCAAGTGCCGCGATGAAAGGAACTGCGTATCCGTTAGCCGGATCGTCTTTCTTCACGTCTGCGAACTGAGTTGGAACTGCGTTAGCGTCAACATTCAGAGCAAAGATTTTGGCCGCTACTTTAGCGTATTGAGCACGGTTCATTTTCTCTTTAAGACCGAATGTGCCAGTAGCTGTTCCTTCGAATGTACCATCACTGATAAGTGCGTCAAACTTGGCTTTTTGATCTGGAGTCAGATCTTTCAGATCGCTGAAATCAGCAGTGGACTGAGTCGCGCCGAATGCTACGGATGCAAACATGGAGAATCCCATAGCGGCGGATAGAATTACGGATAAACTTTTCTTCATAAACTTATTTTCTCCTCCTCGGATATCTTGCGTATGTTTATTATTTAATGAAATATAAGAGCTCGATTCCCTCATTTTCCGATTCACCCCCTTCCCAGAGTTGAGCATGAATTAACAATATAATTAGGTCTGTAACTCTTCGCTACAGAAACTTGTAAATAAAATGATAGAATGCATAGATTTACATATTCACACACTAAAACATTATACAACGCTTGCTGGGTGCCCGTAAAGCGAGAATTGTAAAATAAATCCATGCTGCGGAGCGGTCATCTGTCTGTATTGTTGATTCCACTGTATTAAACGCACGGTTTTGCAAAAAGTTGCGGTGCCCGCGAAATAATTTCGAAATAATGGAAGAATGATTTGACAGAATATTCTGTTCTTTCTGTTATATCATTACTCTTATTCCATTTATTTCACTGGTATTAGTATACATCCCTGACGTGACTTTCGTCATCATGCAGTATTTGGAAGGAAAGGGTGTGAAAGGCAAGTTGATTTTTAGTTTCATTAACGCAACAAACGTCCCGAATAGAGTCCGGGACGCCTTAAGCAACAATATTAATCGAAGTTTTTAGGGAACACCTTGCTGCTGCTACTCTGTATTACTCTTACCGCAATTTGGGCTGCTTGAGCACGGGTCAGGTAAGCTTTTGGCTCAAAACGATAGCTTTGTTTCTGGCCCTGGAACAGGACGTTCGGTATGCCCTCCATGATCTTGGCCTTGTAGACGCCTTCCACCGCCGGTCTTGCGTAAGAATCGATCTGCGGACGGTCCGTGAATATTTTATCCAAAGAAGCATCGAGCTTATCTCCCCGCATGGAAAGCTTCAACTCATTCGCGCGGGCAATCATGGTCGCTGCCTGCTGTCTTTCCAGCAGCTGGTCGGCAGCGAACACGTTGTTCTCCATACCGGTGACAATCCCGGCTCTTGCGGCGGTTTCAATGCTGTAATAGTCCCACTTCGGAGAGCTGGAGCCCGACAAAACATCTACAAACGTGTTTTTGTCATCGGTGATCAAAGGAAGGTTGAATGCTTTGACAAGAATTTTGGCGAATTCACCGCGGGTAATGTTCTCATCCGCACCCATGTCGTTGTAATACAATGCAGGCATATATCCTTTAGCAAACATTGCGGACAGTATATTTCTCGCCCACCCGTGCCTGGCAACATCCAGAAAGCTGCTTTTTCCTTTTCCTACCATATAATATCCAAATTGATCGAATGGAACGGTAATGGTGTTCTTAGTCGTATCGACTTCGCCGCCTAGTATCTTCCATTGCCCCTGGTCGTTCAGCATAAGCACAGACACCACTGTTCCCGCATCCTGCACCACCGAAGGATCAAATTTCAATGTGATTGTACCTCTTTCGGTGGGTACCAGCCTTCTGCTTGTTAATTGCGGATCGGTAAATGCCCTGATATCCGTACCATCTTTGAAAATCGGCAGAACGCCATCCAATTTTTTATTTGTCGGAGATTCTCCATACCCTCCGGACAGCCAGTAAACATCAGAGATACGGGAAAAATGTCTCAGTACGCTGGTAGCAGTAAAATTCGCGGCCAGTCCTTCATTGTTGTTGATGGTATTGCCTGCGTCGTCTCGGAGAGCGACGGCCCCCGTTGCCGGGTCAGCTAATCCGAACAGCAGATTCTGGCTTTCATAGAACTTGAAGTTCTTCGGATCGTTCGGGTTTGCCGATTTAAGAATCGTTCCTTTAGGGAAAGTCAGATTCAGTGCGCCGTTAAACACGGAGTGCTTGGTGGACAACGGCTCCATAAATTGCTCGTAATTCTGGTTCGAGTTGGTGTAATACACTCTGAGCGTATCGTTGATTGGAGCCGTGCTGTTCCGTTTGATCTGCAGTTTGATCGCATTCTCCTTATTGGGTTTCAAGCCCATATAAGTCGCCCGGTACATATCGGTGCCTGTCAGTCTCACAGCCGGCTTTCCGTCAATCAATACTTCCTGCGCGGCTTCCGCTTCGAGGATAATGTCCACAAAGTTTTTGTTCACTACAATTTTATCGTCCACCGTAGGAACCGGCGATACCTTGCGGTAACCGGAAGGTTCTCTTACGATTTCCAGGGTTTGAGTGTTCTTGGCACCGTTTGAATTGGTTACTTCCAGAGTATAAATATGGCTTCCCGGGTTATCGAACAAACGGTCCTTCACCCTGATCACCGAGCTGGCCGATGTACAAGGATTGCACTCTACATTGGCTGCGGCGCCGCTGGCAAAGTTGGTTATAGGCTGGTCCGCAAGAACCTCGCTGCCGCCCTGAGTCAACCTGACTCTATCAACTCCGCTAAGCTGGAATACAAGGTCATATTCTTTGAGGCTCGTCACATATTTGCCGGATTTATTCTGCAATTGTTCAGGCAGGATTGTAAAAAGAGCCGGATCTGTTAGGGCAACCCTGTCCAGTGTATTGTCCGCTTTACGATTTATATAAGAAGGCTGAAGCTTAAGGATCGTCGGTATGTTAGTGTCAAAAATAACGATTTTGATTTCTTTGCTTACTTCTCGCGTGCTGCCGCTCTCCTGATATCTACCGACAATCCGGATGCGGTTCTCACCCACATTAAGATGGGTTCCGATGACTGCATTAGCTGTGAATTTCAGCAATTGCGGTATACCGGTGGTATCAAGAGTAAACAATGGTGCGCTTGCTGCATTTGAGGGATCAACGTAAGTTGTTTTGCCGTTAATGAAAAATTCGTACTGTGGCTGTTGGACGCTCTCGAATCCTATGAACTGCCCTTTAATCGAAATAATCTTACCCGGTTCGGACTTGGAGTTATAATTTACGACCTGGCCGTCGATCGGGTTTTCCAGATAAATATAGCTTTTGGATATCCTGGTAACCATCGTACTGTATGCGGATTGATTGGCCGTGTAATAAAACAACAGGCTGTTGACTCCGCTGGGCAGGTTGGTCACATGGTAAATTTCTTTGTTCTTGTTTAAAGTTTGCACACCTGATGCATTGGAATCATAGTAGTTCCAATTCGTTTCCGCGGTCAAAGACTTAACAGTTCCGTCTGGAAACTTAACTTGAAGCGTTTTACCTTGAGGAGATGCTGCATTATAATCACTTCCGATGGCTTTATCGCTTTCCACCACTACATAAAAATCGGACTTATTTACTTCTCCTTTATCCAGAGGGGTTGTAGCTGTGGTTCCAGTGATTTTATACTCCGTTCCTACCGGCAGGACATTTTCAGTGATAAGCTGAATGTTGGAGATTTTCGTATCTCCTGGGTAATATTTAAACCCGGAGTTAAGGGTGAGCAGCGAATTGTAGTATACGTTCAGAGTTACGGTTTGATTCGATGAAGCCGGAAAGCTGTATGGATTCGTTTTAAAATTAATCAATTTATAAGCATTGGTTACCCCGTCGCTGCCTTTAATTATTTCCTCTTTCAGGCTGGCCGGATCGAAACCGATATCACTGGCCTTACCTGGAGTAGCCGCATTGATGTTGATATATTGATTAGCGTCAGAAGAGGAAAACGGTGCGCTGCTGTAAGGCACCAACATTTCAATATCCAGATTGGCCCTCTCGTCATTCGTACCCGTCGGTGTCTGGCCCGTCAGAAGCGGCTGGTTGCCCGAGTCCAGGATAGAAGCCGGCAAATCTCCAATATGTTCAATGTTCACTCTGGAGAACGGATTGCCTGCGTCATACAAATAAACTTGTCTCTTAAGATCAACTTTGGACGTAGCTGTTTTTAATGTCATGCTGATGGTGTTCAAACCTCGATTTAAGGGCACTCCCGAAATATAGAAAGTCCCGTCCGCCAGAGGACTGGTAGAGAAACCATTGATTACTGCTTCCGTGGCATTAGGCGCTTTACCTTGTAAAGAGATCAAATTATTGGTTACAACCGTTCTGACCCCCTCGTTAAGGTACTGGGGTTGGGCCGAACCGGAGAGCACTTGGAGATTCTGCAGATAAGGAGCCTCCTCGTAAAGGACAAAGAAAGTGTCTGCAGGCTGCGTATTTCCCTGTTTGCCCGAAATCGTAATCTGGTTATACCCCGGGAACAATTCAACAATATTCGCTTGGAAACGTTTTGAAGAATTAGCATCTAAAGTGACAGAAGCAATATTATAATGTGTTGGATCGGCTTCCCAACCGGCAGGCGACTTCTTCCTGAGCTGGTCTACTCGAATCGACAAGGAATTGCTTTCCACTCCCTGAAACGATCCGTTGATCGACATTGTTTTTCCGCTGGAAATATAGACGTTTGCCCTCTGCAGGCCGGCGTCTGAAGCCGCATTATCCTTTAAATCGATAAAATTGGCTGTTTTGCCAAGCTCCGCACTGTCTGGGAAAAAAGAACCGGCTCCCGTAGCTGCTTGAACCTGATTGCCCAACGACACGGGCAGAAGCGTTACTATAAGCGCCACGATCATTACCCAATGCAGCATCTTTTTCTTCATCGTTTAGAATTCCTCTCCTTTGATCTAAAACACAGTTTCTTACATGGTCTATATCGGCAGATACGAATCTTTTGTTTAGCAAAAAAAGACAGAAACTTCTTCGGACATGGCAAAAAATGGAACCCCACGGACTCCCAATATTTATACTCTCTATTATTTTGAAAAAAAAACCGCCAAGCTTAAGCTTGACGGTTCGAAAAGAATACGATTTATTTCATTATTCGGCCTCTCGTGATAGAGAGGGTCTTGATTCCGATTTTATTGATAAGGCCCAGAACAGGTTTCTTGTTCTTGCTTATAATACCGATTGCCTCCGCACCCAGGATGAGGACGAAGAGCACCGCGGCCAGAATCACAATAGTAACGGTTAAGCTTGCCTTAAAATAGAACAGCAGCACGGCGCAAGCTCCAAACATTAAAGAGAGTGCATATATGATCAAAACGGTAACCGGATGGCTGAATCCCTGCTGCAGCAAGCAGTGGTGGAGATGATTCTTGTCCGGCGCCGAAATCGGCAGCTTGTTGACGTATCTCCTGAGGATCGCGAAGAACGTATCGGACAAAGGAACGCCCAGAATCATCACAGGCATCAGCAGCGATACCATGGTAGCCTGTTTAAAGCCTAGTACAGACAAGGCTGCCAGTGTAAAGCCCAGGAATAGCGCCCCGGAATCGCCCATGAAAATTTTAGCCGGATGGAAGTTAAAGAACAGGAATCCGATGATGCTTCCCAGCAAAATAACGCTCAGCAATACGACGGTTACGTTGCCCATCATCAACGCTACTACCATAATGGTTGAAGTAGCAATAGCGGATACTCCCGCCGACAGGCCGTCCAACCCGTCAATCAGATTAATGGCGTTCGACACTCCGACAATCCAGAGAATAGTCAGTGGAATGCTCAGCCAGCTTAAGGAGATCGTGGTATCGCCGAACGGGATATTCAGAAAATCAATCTCCACTCCAAACGCAACGACAACGGAAGCGGCAATAATCTGGCCTAGCAGCTTCACTTTTGGCGACAAATCAAAACGGTCATCGAGCGCACCGACAATAACGATAATCGTGCCGCCTAGCAGAATGCCAAGCGCGACATTGAAATTAATAGAATCGATAGCAGGGGAAATGATGAGAAATGCACCGCAGAAAGCCAGGAAAATCGCGAGGCCTCCCAAACGCGGCATAATCCGGGTGTGAACTTTACGATGGTTCGGCGCATCTACGGCTCCTACCCAGAAAGCAAACTTCTTCACCAAGGGCGTGAGCAGCAGCGCCATAAGACAAGCAGCGGCAAAACCGATTCCGTATAATAAATACATTGATTGCATTGTAATTCTCACTTTCCCCTCTAAATCACTTATTGGCGAAATAACTTTCTCCCATTTAGCCTACTACTGAGTAACCAAATCTGAACAATTATGAAACCACAAAACTGAAATGCGGCATCCAATGAAGGTTAATTCAAAAGAGTGCCGCATTTATTATAACGTTCTTATTAGAGGAAGGCGAGCACCGTTTTCCACGGTTTTTAGGCGCTTTTCTCTATATTGTAACAATTACCTTGGATTTTGCACCGTTTTCTTCTCGCGCATCACTTTGACTGCGAATTTCGGCAGTGCCAGCATTCGCTTGTATCTCCATGGCTCCTTGAGCAGACGGTAGAACCATTCCAATTTGAGTTTTTGAAACAGCACTGGGGCCCGCTTCGTTCTACCTGACAGGACGTCGAAACTGCCGCCGACACCCATCATGACCGGGACGGACAGCTGCTTTTTATATTTGTCGATCCATGGCTCCTGAGTAGATGCCGAACGTCCGACAAAGAGCAGATCAGGCGCCGCCGCTTTAATCTCCGCAATAACCTCCGCGTCCTGGTCCTCCCCGAAAAAGCCGTCATGGGCTCCGACAACTTCAATCTTCGGGTACATCAGCTTAAGCTTCGCCGCACTTGCTTGAATGACCTCACTTGACGCCCCGAGCAGGTAAACCTTCCACTGCTTTTGCTCGCCCGCCTTCATCAGCTCATGCAGAAGATCGTAGCCCGCTACGCGCTCAGCCACCGGATTGCCCACGTACTCCGCGGCCCATACGACCCCCGCGCCGTCCGGAACGATCAATTCGGCCCGTCTCATCATCTCCGAATAATTCGGATCTTCCAAAGCCGCCATCACCATAATCGGGTTAGCCGTAATGACTTGATGGGGTTCTTTCCGCTCGATAACTGCAGTTAAATAATCCACGGTTTGCTTCATATTCATTTTGGAAAAAGGAATGCCGAAGAGGCTCACTTTAGGTATACTCATCCCATCTCATCCTTTATTTCGTAAATATACGGCAATCTGCCGGGCGGGCTCCTGGGCCTGTGATTTAAGTCCGTCGATCAGCTGCTTTTTGGAGTCGATCCATTGCTGAGGATGGTGCAACAGCTCCCGCGCCTCGCCAGCCAGTTTATCTGAGGACAGGTTCGCGGCTGAAGCTGATGCAGACATGTCCAAACGGCGAAGAAACTGGTCTATCTTGGGGTCATACGAAATCCCGAGCATTGGTACGTATTGTGAAGCAGCGTATATCAAGGAATGCAGCCTCATGCCGATGAGCAGCGAACACCTTCCCACCTCTGCAAGCATGTCTTGAGGATGCGTGATTCCCCGCGCGGTTTCTATCCGCCCTGCATATTCAGCACCCAGCCGGTCCGCTACATAGCGGGATGCCTCTTCATCCGAGGGCAGATGAAACGGCAGGAACCGCACCCTCACCTGTTGCTCCTCTGCCATAACGTTGCGAAGCGCCAAAGCCAGCCCGTCCAGTTCGGAGCGGTCCTCGTTCCAATAACGGACGGAAACTCCGATAACCGGTTCAGTGCCCTTATGTTCAGAAGCTTCTACTGATCGCAACGGCAACCCCATGACAGGATCCGGCACTACGTCCACACGTGATTCAGACAGTCCAATCTCGCGCAAAAGACCCGCTGATTCCTTGTCCCTGACGGAAATATACTTGCTGCTCCGGAAAGCGGAGCGGATGAGCGGAAAGAAGCTCTTTCGGTTAACCGGTCCGATACCCTGGGAGTAAACGAAGGTAGGCTTCCCTAACCACTGGGCCAATTTAATTACAGCGGTGTAATAAGGAATGGTTTTGCCGCTGGTCACATCCTGCAGCAGGCTGCCTCCCCCGCTGATTAATCCGTCAACGGATCGAAGGGCGCGAAGCACCTCCCTAGGTTTCATCCGGTGAACCGCCTCGACGCCGTACATTTCCCGGGTCAGCTCCGGATTAATGGACAGCACCAGCGGTTCAAAAGTGATTCCCTGCTGCGTTCCTTGTTCTTTCAGAGCAAGCAGAATCGATTGAAGCACAGCTTCATCGCCGCTGTTGTTAAAGCCGTAATAGCCCGAGAGGGCTATTCTTTTGACACCGGAGCCCATCGGTTCCAACTCCTTGCAATAAATTCCCAGACAACTATAAACACGATGCCTGTCAGCACTCCGAACACAATACCGTAGGTGATCCTTATCGCCGAGATCATAACGGGAGTATGCAGGTGGGCAAAGGTATCAACGATGGATAATTGGCCGATTACCCCAATCAACATCACATACACCGCGTTCTTATATCTGACGGATAAGTAAGCGCCCAGGATAAACAGAGGATGGGCAATGAGGAATTCTTTAGTCCGCGGCCTTATTCTTAATGTGTTTTCCAGGAACGAGCGGAAGTAAATTTCGAAAGCCGAAGCTTGTCCCGCGTTCCCCGTTCTCGTCAAATAATAGTAAATGGCGGCCAAAGCAGCTCCCGCCACTATGATCCACAGCACATTGATGTTGTATTTCAGCACACTTCCCACTTTACCCGCCCTCTGCGACAGGGTAAGCGGCCGGCTGTAAAAGAGCAAATAGATAACTGTGATTACGATCGGCAGCAGGTGCAGCGCGCTCACGCCCCGGAACTGTTCAAGCAGCAGCGAGTAAGTGATTCCGTTCAGCAATCCGATAATAAACAAGACACCCATCAGGGAAGTCACCGTGGTTCTCAAGAAGAGCTGCAAGCTGAAGCCCAGACGAGACCCCGCTTTCTGTGCAGCGCCGCTTTCCACCGTGCGGATGGCCCGAATCATGGCCACACTTGGCGCGCATATGGCTGCGGCCAAAGCTAACAGCTGGGAACACAGGCTTGGAGAAACCACATAGAGTCCGGCAGCCCCAAATACCCCCAGCGCCAATACAGCCAGAGCCAGTGCAGGTTCAAAGTAGCTCACTGTCAAAGCAAGCAGCGAAAGGGCTGCAGCAAACAGCACGATTTTCGCAAATTTCATCCAGCCCGGAGTGACGGATTGGAAAGGTTGGGATTGCCCTAGTGTGAAGCCTGAGTGCTGAATCCGGTTCACAGCTCCATCGGGCCCCTGCAGTGAAGCATAGATACTATTTAAAGGGTCCGCAATTTTGGCCTTATCCGCATTTTTGGTAGCGTGGGCGTGCAGGAAGACCATGCGGATGTTGCGGTCCTTCACTGCCAGCACGAAGCGGTCCGAAGTGGTCAGGATTTGCTGCTTGAGTGCCGCCCCGGATAAGCTTTCGGACAGCTTGTCCGAATCTTTTTCCGTAAAGGAATGGAGCCTTACTACATTATAGCCTATATCCTTGGCGACTTTGTCGAACCCTTTTTGCGGCTGTTTAAGCAGCTCGATCGCACTCAGGCCGATGCCATGCTTCTTCAACAGCGCTGAGAAGTCCTTTAAACCGGATCGTTTCGGATCGTCGTTATACCCCGGCACTTCTTCACCGTCTATAATCAACCGGGATACTCCCAGCTTCTTCATTTCGCCCAACATGGCGTCGTATTGTTCCGGCACAAACGCCCTGCGGTTTGACAACCGTATCACAGGATGGAATCCTTGCGCCTTTAACTCGCTCATGGTGGCGAAATCGGGGTCCATCGGTTTTAACACGGCTTCGTCCATGGGCATCTCAATAATCAACCCCGGTTGATTTTTATAGCTCCAAGGCCGCGTGTTGACGCCGATCGAAGAAAATGCTTTTTGTATCACCGGTTTATACTGCTTCTCCGCCTGCGCATCAGCAAACAGCAGATAAGTGAAGTTTTCGGTAGGTGAAATCGGCGTTTGGTTCAAAGCTCTGGCGTCTCTTGAATTAAACAACTCAATCTTGCGTTCCAGCTTCAGTTCGTTAAGGGACGATTCGTAGAAAGCCAAAGAATGCACGCCCGCCTTCTTTAGCTGATCTAACTGGTCCGCGACGAACCCGGCCGGATTGCTCCTGTAATCGGATATTTCAAGCAAATTGCGGTAATCGAAAACAAATTCCACCTTATTCGCCGACTGTTCCCGATTAATTCTATTCACTGCCATAGGGATGGAAGCCACCAGACCGGCGATGACAACCCACCATAATATTTTTTGCAGCCTATGATTCCACTGCTTGTACCATTGGACCAACTCTTCCACTCCTTCACATGCTGTCGTACATTCTAAAACCCCTTCAGGACACTGCTGTCCTAAAGAGGTTTTTTTGTTTCCAAAAAATTATCCGTCTACCCTCGACATCACAGCTTTATTCAAATCGTTCAGTTTAGCCGCCGCATTATCTACCGAGGAACCCTTTACGGCGAAGTAAACTTTAATTTTCGGCTCCGTGCCGGAAGGCCGCAAGCAGAACCAGGAGGAATCTTCAAGAATAAATTTCAGCACATTCTCTTTAGGCAGACCGTGTATGCCTTGTGCGTAGTCTTCCCTCTGGGCGACTTTTAACCCATTCACTTCCGCCGGAGGGTTGTTTCTCCAGTCTTCCATGATGGCCTGGATCTGCTCGACGCCCTGAATGCCTTTCAACGTCCGCGACTCCAGGCTTTCCAGGAAGTAGCCGTGCGTTTCGTACAGATCCTGAAGCACGTCGTATAATGTTTTACCTTGGCTTTTATAATAAGCGGCCGCTTCGCAAATTAACATCGAACCCAGCACAGCGTCTTTGTCCCGCGCGTAGGTGCCCGCCAAATAGCCGTAGCTTTCCTCGTAGCCGAACAGGAATTGATGCTCGCCCGTTTGCAGGAATTTGGTCATCTGTTCGCCGATATATTTGAACCCGGTCAGCGTGTCCATCGTCGCGACTCCGTAATGCTTGGCGATGACCGCCCCCATCTCGCTCGTCACGATCGTCTTGATGACCATGCCGGCGGCCGGCAGCTTGCCCTGCTGCTTCATGCTTGAGAGCAGGTAGTTGACCATTATCGCTCCGGATTGATTTCCCGTAAGCACGAAATATTCACCGTTCGGATCCTTCACCACCGCTCCCATCCGGTCGCAGTCGGGGTCGGTTCCGATGATGATATCGGCATTCTGCTCTTTAGCCTGTCCGATCGCGATGCGGAATGCATCCTTTTCTTCAGGGTTGGGAGATTTCACGGTAGAAAAGTTGGCGTCCGGCTTCTCCTGTTCCGGCACCACGTGCACCTGCTCAAATCCGATCTCTTTCAATACCGCGCGAACGGGCAGATTGCCTGCGCCATGCAGCGGAGTATAGACAATACGGAAATCCGGACTGATCTTCTTCACTGTCTCCCGATTCTGGCTGATAGCAGCCACTTCTGCGATATACGCCCGGTCGATCTCTTCGCCGATCCATTCCAGAATGCCCTCGGCTTCCGCCTTCTCCCGGTCAATCCTGCGGACGGACGAGAAAGATTGGACATCGTTGATACACCCGATCACCTGCTCGGCGAATTCAGGCACCAATTGGCCGCCATCGGCGCCATACACTTTATATCCGTTATATTCCGGAGGGTTATGGCTCGCCGTTATGACCACTCCCGCCGTCGCTTCCAGCTTTCTAACGGCAAAAGACAGCTCGGGTGTAGGACGGAGCGATTCGAACACATAAGCTTTAATTCCGTTGCCGGCGAGCACAAGCGCGGTTTCCAGCGCAAACTCGGGAGACTGGTTTCTGGAATCGTAAGCGATCACAGCTGAAGGCCGCACCGCTTTCTGGCGCAGGATATACTCCGCAAGTCCCTGAGTCGTCCGGCCCACCGTATATTTGTTGATGCGGTTTGTACCTGCTCCTATAACGCCGCGCAAACCCCCAGTGCCAAACTCCAAATCTTTATAAAAACGGTCCTCAACTTCGGAACCTTGCTCCGCAATCTGCTTCAGTTCGGACTTCGTCGAGTCATCGATCATCGGATCATTCAACCACAGCTCATACAAATTCTTCACTCGATTGGATTCGCTCATAAGATTACCCCTTTTTGAATGAATTTTTAGAAAGGAGAAGTCAGCGCAAACATCAATTCTCCCTGGGCCGCTACTTTGTCACCGACTTTGGCCAGAGCTTGTCCTTTGCCGACGGAACCTTTTAATCTGGTAATTTCCACTTCCAGATGGAGTGTGTCCCCAGGCACCACCTGCTCACGGAAACGAAGGCCGTCTATGCCCGCAAACAAGCCGATCTTGCCCCGGTTTGCCTCCAAGCTCAGCATGGCGATAGCGCCCACCTGGGCCAAAGCCTCGACAATCAGCACTCCGGGCATGACCGGATATCCGGGAAAGTGCCCCTGGAAAAAGGGTTCGTTTACGGTTACATTTTTCAGCCCGACAGCTTTTACCCCTTCCTCCAGTTCCAGAATCTTATCCACCAACAGAAACGGGTAGCGGTGGGGAATAATCTTTTGAATTTCCTCAGCGTTCAACAAGTCCGAGTGCTCCTCCCACTAATTGGTATCGATTGGTATAAAAGGCTGCGACATAACTTACAATAACATTGTCCCTTCACGAGCTGCAGTAGTGGAGGTTGATATAAGGGAGCATTCGCCGGGAGTATTCCTTGCTTATGCTCTTTTTTCTGCAGTTATGCAAGTTTGGCGCAAAGACACCACTTACATTATACCTTCCCCGGCACAAAAAAAAAACTCCCCGAGGGAGTTGATATACCTGAAAGCGAGAGTTCGGCTGCCCCATCTGCGATGTGCTGCGCACACGGGGAAGTCTCTTTATGTGTTAGCGAATATCAGTTCGAATAGATGCTTCCATGTTGAAAACATCCAGGCCTCGCGCAGGCTGCCTTTACCGATGTAAACATATCCGATCAACAATCCCGCTGCGAGAGTGAGCGCACAAAGCAGGGGAACTCTTAGCTCCTTGCAGATCTTCAGCAGGATAGAGCCTGAGCGCAGCAGCTTGGAAGGCGCACGTTTAGCAGGCTGAACGTCTTCCTGTTCCTGTTCCGTCATCGTTAAAGCTCCTCATTTTCGTTATCCGCGCAAGTTATTCGCGAGCCCCATCATCGTATCGGAAGAACGGATCGCTCTGGAGTTCAGCTGAAAAGCGCGCTGCACATTCATCATCTCCGTCATCTCCTGTGCAACATCGACGTTGGACTGCTCCAGGAAGCCTTGGCGAACCTTGATTGAATTGGGATTGCCAGGGTTCGGCAGTTCCGTACGAAGAACGTCGTTGTAGGCTGCTCCGGGCTGGAGCTCAAACAGGTTATCCCCCGACTGCTGCAAAAGCTGAGGACGCAGGACCCGCACCAGCTTGATCTGTCCTGCTCTTACAGGCGCCGTGCCGGGGGCGGCGTTATTGTAAGACATTATGACTCCGTCAGGTTGAATCTCGAGCCGGGTATTGGCCGGAACCGAAACCGGCCGCTCATCAGCCCCGATAATCCGCTTCCCGTCCTTGGTTGTCAGCAGCAAAGTGCCGGGAGCCTGGGGATTGATCGAAAGCGCCAAAGACCCGTCCCGAGTCCATTGATTCGCGCCGACCTGCAGCAGCCCCTCACCTTCAAGGGAAAGATCCAGGGGATTGCCGGTTTCCTTGACCGCTCCCTGGGACATGTTCAATGTTGCCGCGCCGAGCATGGAGCCGTAGCCATGAGTAATGCCAAGCGGAGTCAATCTGCCCTCTTCTTGAAAGCTTTTGGGCTGGCTGCTGATATTTGTCAAAACATCCTGGAAGGACGCCTCTTTCTTTTTATACCCTACCGTGTTGACATTAGCAATATTGTTAGCCATCATATCCAATTTTTGCTGTAAAGCATTCATGGAGACCGAGGCGCTTATTATAGAGTTATTCATTCAGGAACCTCCTATTTAAAAGGGCCGTCATCCGCTACACTCTTCCCACTTCGCTGACAGCCTTCTCCATGCTTTTGTCATAAAATTGGATCACTCTCTGATTGGCCTCATATGCCCGCAGCGCAGTATTCATGTCTACCATAGCCTGCGTAGAATCGACGTTGGAGCGCTCGATAAAACCCTGCTTCAGCTGGACTCCGGTAAAATCGGCCAGAGGAGCCGCCGTATTCTGGTCATCCGGGCTCACACGGAACATCCCGTTCCCTTCGCTGAGCAGTTTCTGCGGGTTGTCCACCCGGGTAATCTGCAGCGTCGCCACCGCTTGTCCAGTCTCTGTCGTTAAAACGCCGTTAGCCGCCAATTTTACCGGTTCCGTAATGGTAATAGGTTGATTCCGGGTGTCCATCACCCGTAATCCTCCAGCAGTGACGAGCTGCCCCAAGCGGTCTACGGTAAATTTGCCATCGCGCGTAAAGCGCTGCTCCCCATCCTGACCAAGCACGGTAAAGTAGGCTTGAGGCTGATAGACAACCGTTCCGTCCGCGTTCCTGGATTTGCCGGAAGCGTCAAAGTTCATGTTCGGCACCCGTATGTCGGATACAAGTGCAAAATCATAGGAATTTTGCGTTTCCATCAAATCGCCCTGTGTATAGATTGTCGGAATTTCTTCCGTGTATACTCCGGTATTGATTTTTCCGAGGGGCATGCGGCCCTGGCTGGAATCATCGCGGATCTTCGCTATGAGCATTTCCGGAAACGAACGGGAAACGGAATAACCCTGTTTGTAGCCCGGTGTATTTATATTTGCAATGTTATTCGTGACTGTGTCATGTTTTCTCTGCTGTGTAATCATTCCCGACGCGGCGCTGTACAGGCCTCTTAACAAGTTCTTATCCTCCTTAGGCACAATGCGGCAAAGCCGATATATTATCTATATCGGCAGGGATGTCGTTAAAATTTATGTTTGGATACTTTATCCAGATTATGAAGCATCGCCCCGGTTCCATTGACCACGCAATGCATTGGATCCTCAGCCACAATGACCGGCACCTTCAATTCGTCAGCCAGCAGCTGGTCCACGCCGTGAAGCAGGGCTCCCCCGCCTGTGAGGATCACGCCCCGGTCGATGATATCCGCCGATAACTCCGGAGGCGTCTGTTCCAGCACGTTCTTGGCCGCAGCCACGATGGAAGCGACGGGGTCCCACAGCGCATCTTGCACCTCAGCCGACGAGATGCTGATCGTCAGCGGAAGCCCGGAGACCATATCCCTGCCCCGGATATCCATACGCTCGTCCCGTCCTTCCGCAAACACCGTTCCGATCTTCAATTTAATATCTTCCGCAGTCCGTTCGCCGATCAACAGCTTGTACTTATTTTTGATAAACTTCGTGATCGCATTATCGAATTTGTCGCCCGCAATCTTAATGGAGGATGCCGTCACGATCTCCCCCATGGACAGCACAGCCACGTCCGTCGTTCCGCCGCCGATATCCACCACCATATTGCCGCTCGGTTGAAAAATGTCCATACCCGCTCCGATGGCGGCCGCCTTAGGCTCTTCCTCCAGGAAAACTTCCCTCGCGCCGCAGCGCTCGGCCGCTTCGCGGATCGCCTTCTGCTCCACGGAGGTTATGTTTGTGGGAGCGCAGATCAATATTCTCGGACGGTTGTACCATCCTCTGCCTCCCACTTTTTGAATAAAGTAGTTTAGCATCATTTCGGTTATTTCAAAATCCGCAATTACACCATCCTTTAATGGACGAATTGCAACAATGTTGCCCGGGGTGCGCCCCACCATGCGCCGGGCTTCTTCCCCTACGGCCAGCACTTTCTTCGTTTCGCTTTCAATCGCTACAACGGAGGGTTCGTTCAATACTACACCGCGCCCTTTTACATGAATCAGAACATTAGCTGTGCCCAAATCAATACCGATATCCTTGTTAAACATCTTCCTTTATCCTCCTAAGCTAAGCCAAACGGAGCCGGTTACCCCGCAGCTCTATGCCAACCGTTCATCCAGTAAAAGCGGGCGGATCTGTCATCTATGTGTATAATTCGCCATATAACGACAAATTTCCTCTTTTTTATGGATTGTATCCAACAAAATATTATACGGCAAGAGAATAAAGAGATGCAAGAGATCAGGCATTATAATTTGGCAGTAATTAACTGCTCCGCTGCTTTGGGGCTTCTTGTTTTCCGATACTTGATTTTGGTCGCTTCTCCTCCGCGAAGGTGGCGGATCGACTTGTGGTACTCCAGAATGTGCTTCACTTGGTTGGCCAGCTCCGGGTTGATCTCTGGAAGTCTCTCGGTCAAGTCTTTGTGCACCGTACTTTTGGAAACTCCAAACTCTTTGGCTATGGTTCTAACCGTGTGTTTTGTTTCCACCAGGCAACGTCCGATTTTAATGGTTCGCTCTTTGATGTAATCGTGCACTCCCCTCGCCCCTTTCCTCAAGCTAGTTTGGTACATTATATGAGGAGTGCCACCATATATTCTCTGTTTCCAAGCCTGACAAGCTCAGTTTGTCATAATTATTTTCATTTTCACTAAAAAAAAAGCAGCAGGGATCAAGTTTTCCCCACTGCTTATACGAGAAGATTTACTTCTGGCTAATCAACTGCTCCGGATTGACGGCGGCACCGTCGGCGCCTTGGCGAACTTCAAAATGAACGTGGACTCCCTGGTCCTTCTCCAGTTCACTGCGTCCCGCCTGGGCGATGGCATCGCCTTTCTTCACTTGGTCGTCTTTCGCCACTTTTACATCAGCCAAGCTCTGGTACACTGTAACATAACCGTTGCCGTGCGTGATTTCCACGATATTGCCCACCAAAGGATCCTTCTGCACGAGAGAGACTTTGCCGCTCATCGCTGCCAGCACATCGAACGGTTGGTTGTCGTTTCTGGCGAGGTCCACTCCAACGTGAGGAATCATGGTGTTGTCATACTCTACCATCGCGGTTTGTCTTACCTCGTTAGAGCCGTTCTTGTCATAGAAAGGAAGCACAACCTGCAGCTCATTCTTGTCCTTAACCGGCCACTGCATCGTTTCGGAGCTCGCCATAACCGGTGTGGAATCGGGTTTCGATACCGTGTCCGTTACGGATTTGCTGCTTGTCAGGCCTGTGGAATCCGCCGAATGGTTCTTTGTCCCGGAGCCTTGATAGACCCACATTAAGGTTAAGATAATTGCCGCAGCTGCCATGTACGTCGCCGGAAATACCCATTTCTTGGACAATAATCTTTTCCATCCAGACGTTGAAGCTTGTTGAGCTCCTTCTAGCAGTTTAGGAGACTCTTCTTTTTTTTCGTTTTTCTGGTTTTCATTCATTCTATCATCACCTCAGTAACTCATTGTTGCCAGAACCTGTTGTTTTATACTCAAGGGTGATAGATTTTTGAAATAAAATATAGAAGAGTTTCTCAGGAGCCTGTCAGTGCTGCCAGAGGAGGGGCTTGACTGATCTCTACCCCGTCGTAATAATACCGCAAAATTTGTTCCGCCGTGCTGCCTTCCTTGGCCATTCCGTTCGCTCCCCACTGGCTCATCCCGACTCCGTGTCCGTATCCGTAGGTTGTAACGATCAAAGAGCCGCCCTTCCGGCTCCAGTCAAATTGTGAGGAAGGCAGACCCAGCTTCTCTCTTACTTCCCTTCCGGTGAACACCTTTCCCGCTACATTGATTTTCTTGATCCGCTGTCCCTGGCTTTTCTCTAAAACTTTCATTCCAAAAGAATTCGCGCTGGCCGGAATGGCCGAACCTGCTCCAAGGCTTTGCAGCACATGGCCGATCGACAGCGTCGTCGTCTGTTTATATTCGGGGGAGTTACGGTCCCAAGGGCTTGGCACACTGCGCAGATAGGGGATGTATTCGCCCCAGTAATCTTCTGCATTTTCCGTATACCCGTTGCTTGTGGAGAAAAAGAAGGCTTGGATCGGCTTTCCCTCATACGTGATAATCTGCCCTTTCGTCTCCTCTACCGCCCGGTTCAGTTTGGCAAAGTAAGCGGCCTGTTCATCAGCGGACAATTTGCGGCGAAGCTCGTCCTCGGAAATAAAAGCCTGGTGCGCCACCGTATCGGTAATCCACGCCTCCTTGACGGGGACGCTGCTGAAATCGCGGTCCTGCAATCTGCGGATGAGGTAGGTCCTCGCAGCAATGGCCTGCGCTTTAAGGGCTTCCACTTCGAACTCCAACGGCATTTCAGCGGCAACTACTCCCCGGACGTAGTCCTCCAGAGGCAGGCTTTCCACTTTATGGGTTTGGCTTCTGTACACAGGAATAAGCACCGGTTTCTCTGCAGCCTGGGTATTCTCGGACGCTTGAACGGAGGGCCTCAAGGGTACTTGGGATTTGGGGATTTTTTTAACCAGCAAGCCCGGCACCAGGAGGGTGGCCGCCATAAAACCTATCATTCCAACAAACATCCAGAGTGCAAAATTCCGGTTCAACGCAATCTTCATACTTACCTCCGTCTTCTGCTTAAAATAGACCATGACCGTTGGCGGGAATCACTGACTCTTGCTTTAGGCTGTACTATTTTATGAGAGACAAGAGGCCGATAGAACAAAAATAACCCCACAAAGTGACGTGAAGCTTCGAAGCCTATGCCGGATACTTTGCGGGGGGCCCCAAAAGAATGCCACAAAAAAAGGCGCACTCTTCATTAAGAAGAATCCGCCTTCGTCAGTTTGTTTATGCCCAGGTCGGCTGCACGGTTAACCTGCCTGCATCTAGGGGCAGTTGGACGGGCGCCGGATCCGCCACTCTGAACAAGTCCGCGCCAAGCGCCCTGAACTTCTCTTCAATATCGATGTACCCTCTGTCAATATGGTGCAATCCGGTGATCTCGGTCTCCCCGTCCGCTATTAAGGCGGCAAGGATAAGAGCCGCCCCGGCACGCAGGTCGGTCGCACAAACGCTCGCTCCACTTAGCGGCACTTGGCCGGTGACGACTGCCGTCCTCCCTTCCACCTTGATTTGGGCGTTCATCTTCCTGAATTCCGCCACATGCATGAACCGGTTCTCAAAAACGGTTTCCGTCACGATGCTGGTCCCTTCTGCAGCGAGCAGAAGCGCCATCATCTGAGACTGCATGTCGGTCGGAAATCCCGGATGGGGCAGCGTCTTGACGTCTACGGCCCGCAGAGGCTTGTCGGCTCTTACAAGTATGCCGTTCTCTTCGTCAATGACCGTTACGCCCATCTCCTGCATCTTGGATATAACCGGAGTGAGATGGTCTGAGATGGCGCCCTCAATGTAGATTTCGCTGCCTGTGATAGCCGCCGCCATCATATAAGTACCCGCTTCCACCCGGTCGGGTATGACCGTATGTACAGCGCCACTCAGTTTTTCCACTCCGTCGATGCGGATTACGCCTGTGCCCGCTCCCCGTACAATGGCACCCATAGCGTTCAAATAGTTGGCCAAATCAACGATTTCCGGTTCTTTGGCGGCATTCTCGATAATGGTCGTTCCTTCCGCGAGAGTCGCCGCGCTCATAATATTCTCCGTTGCGCCGACACTGGCTACATCCAGATAGATTTTGGCGCCGCGCAGACGCCCTTTTACCCTAGCCTCGATAAACCCTTGCCCGAGCTCAATTTCCGCGCCCATTGCTTCGAAGCCTTTCAAGTGCTGGTCAATGGGACGGGTACCGATTGCGCAGCCGCCCGGCAATGAAATTCTTGCCTGGCCCAATCTTGCGAGCAGCGGCCCCATAACGAGGAAGGACGCTCTCATTTTACGGACCAGATTATATGACGCTTCACATGTGTGAATCTGTTCCGCATTGATTTTTACCGTTTCGTTTCTATATTCTAGTTGAACCCCCAAGCTTTGCAGAACTTGGTTAATCGTCATGACATCATCAAGTGGGGGGGCTTCAAGAATTACGCTTTGCCCCTCCGATGCTAACAGAGACGCCGCCAATATTGGCAGAACTGCATTTTTGGCACCGCTCACTCTCACACTACCCGACAATTTTTTACCACCGCGGACGATTATTTTTGACATACGAGGTCCCTCCGCGCCCAAATTTTATTTGTATTTATTCACAGTTCGATACAGACTTAATTAGTCTACCATTCGCTTGTTTTAACCGGCAACTGAGAACACTTGGAAATTGGCTGTTTTTCGGGCGCCAATCATACTATTCGTATGGAGAATCCGATTTGATACGGTAGTATTATCCATTGTTTACAAATTGCCATATTGTTATTCTCTTCTCCCCCACTTCCTGGCTTTACATCCCCCCGAAGGAACCGAACGACAATTTCCAATATTCGATAAAAAACTGTGCGATACCATATCCCAATACAATGGAGAGAAGAAGCTGCAAAATTTTTCCCTGCACACTTCTTGGCCTTACAAGCAGAATGTCGAAACGGAGGGCCTGCAGTGCCCACCAGGAAAGGCTTATACTTGCAAGGATTATGATAATGTGTATTACCCTGATCCAATAAATAGGAAACGCGGCCATTGGAAAATAGTTCATATCCTTCCCCTTCCCGATCTCAAAATTTGGGTTAACAATACAACAAATTCGGCCCTGGTCGTATGCTGAGTGGGGCGGAATGTCCCGTCGGGAAAGCCTTTGATCCATCCTTCGGCTTTGAATTGCTTAAGGATCCCTTCCCCCGGATGGCCTTTGGGAATGTCGTTGAAAGGCGGGAAGCCTCTGTACTTTCCTTTATAATTCAGGCAGTTTGCGAGCAGCTGGGTCATCTCCAGCCGGTTAATCGGCTCGTCGGGCACCAGTGTACCGTCAGGGTATCCCTTGGTAATACCCGCTGTCACTGCCCTTGCGACCATATCGTAAGCCCAATAGGTCCGGGGAACATCAGAGAAGTAAATTTCGTTTTCCCTGGTCAAGCCAAAAGCATCCACGAGAATCGTCAAGGCTTCGGCTCTCGTTATTTCTTTGTCGGGATGGAACATGAGGTCTTCCTGGCCTTTTACCAAGTGCTTCGCGCTGAGCTCCAGGATCGCATTCGCGGCCCAATGTCCCGCCACATCCACATACCCGCCGAACAGCGGCCTAATGTCAGCCTTGAGCAGATACATTTGATTGTCAAAAGGCGAGTCGGTATGAAGCTTGATGTAATAGTCTCCGGCGGCAAGCCTCAGCTTGCTTTTCCACTGAGAGTTTTTCACCTCGTAAGAGTTGATCGGATTAATATTGCGGTCATAAACCGTCACGGCCACCGGGTGTCCGTCAGGTATATTGCCCAGATTGATTTCCAGCAAGCTCTCTCGATCCAAAGCCGCCCTGAACCAGTCTTCATCCTCCACCGTATCTAAAATTCCTTTGTATTCCGTGCCCGATCCCAGTGTTGTCGCTTCATAGGGCTTATCGTTCGGTTCGTTCGGGTCGATGTATTTCATGTTGTATTCCAGGCTGAGCGTGTATTCGCCTGTTATGGGCACGGCATTTCCCTGGGCATTGCTGACGCGGATATAATATTCGCCCGGTAAAATGTTCATCAGCTGGCTGGTTTCCGTTACTCCGTCGCCGCCCTGGTCAATTATCAGAGGTTTGCCCCCTTTGGGCTGGATATAGAGGACAGGATCCATCCGTCCCGTATCGGTGCTCACCTTGACGCGCAAAGTGCCGGATCTTTCTGCCACAAATTTGTACCAATCCTGGTCGTCCGCTTTTTCGAACGCTCCTTTGATCTCTTTGGTATTCGGAGGCAGCGTATAAGCGGTAGATTGGCTTTCATTTCCAGCATAAGCGTCCGGACCGATCGTAAAGTTCGTAATCAGCGAGTACGGCACCGGGGCTGTCATGCTTAAATTCGCGGGCAGCTTGCTCTGGCTTGCACCGCCAGTTGTGGCCGGCGCTTGCCCGGTAGACGGGTTCGATTCTGCAGCGAGCTGCAGCATCAAGTAGCCTTTGCCCTTGGATACGGGAATGGAAACGGACTGCTTGCCCTTTACAAAATAAGTCTTCGGTTTGCGAGCCCCGCTGGCGTAATAGGTGATTTGAACGGATGTGTTGTCATTTGTCGCCAGCTGCAGCTGGACGGTGCCGTTATAATCGGATTCCAGCCGGAACCAATCCTGATCGGCCGGACTGCTGAACTCGGCGTCTATTTTCATATTAATAGACAGCGCTTTGGCCTTGTCTATTGAATTGTTATCCTCATACATATCCGCAGTGTAGGGTTGCGTCAAAGCGCGGTCCGCCCGGAGCAGGCCGTAGCCCGTTTTCGGATCCCATCCGGGCTCGCCGATATCCTGCGCCGTTTGGCGGAGAAGATTGCGGATTTGGGCAGGCGTCATATCCGGATATTTGCTCCAGGCCAATGCCGCGACCGCAGCCACTTGAGGGGCAGCCATAGAGGTACCGTCCTTGTATTCATAGCCTCCGCCCATCGCTGTCGTAAATACGTCCCATGGAGCCACTATATCCAGTTCCGGTCCGCTGTTCGATTTGGGGTGGGCTTTCAGGTCTGCGGTGACTCCGCCCACGGCCATGACAGTCGGATAGGCGGCCGGATATTTCACGGTCATTCCTTCGTTGCCCGCGGCCGCAACGATCAATACCCCTTTGTCATCCGCATACTTTACCATATCGTACATAAAAGGGGAATATTTATTGAGTCCCAGGGACAGCACCACTATTTTCGCACCGTGATTCACAGCATACCGGATGCCTTCCCCGAGCTTGGCTTCTCCTCCGGTGCCGTCCGCCTCTAACGCTTTAATCGGCATAAGGCGCGCATTTGCGGCGATTCCGGCTATCCCTTTGTCATTGTTTGCATTTGCTGCGATGATGCCCGCAACGTTGGTTCCATGTCCATTGTCGTCCTTAGGCGGCAGGGAAGGGAAGAGCAGGTTGCTGCCGTCCCCGATTCTTCCTTCCAAATCCGGGTGCTTCAGATCCACTCCCGTATCTACAACCGCCACCGTAATTGGCTTCTGGTTTAAAGGCACGTCCCATGCTTCTTCGGCGTGGATTTGCTGCAGATATTTTTGCTTTACCAGCAGAGGGTCGTTTGGAACTGCAGTAACCTGTACCTTTGTATCGGGCTGCAGATAATCCACTGCTGGAGATGCGCTCCATTTATCGAGCCAGCTTTGTTGCTGCCGGGAAGATTTGGGCCGTGCGACAACGATGCCGAGCTCACGGAATTCGGTGACCACTTTGCTTTCTTTCAGAAAAGACGGTTCCACCCCATTCTTCCACTTTATGATCCAGGAGGAAACCGCCGCCCGATTTATCGTATCCGCATTTGATTTCCTTGTGATAGAGGCAACCGGCCCACCGGTATTAAACGCCAACAGCAGAAAGCAGATAAACAAGAGTATATATTTTTTAAAATTCATAGGATCAAGCCCTTTTAATCTTTTTTATATCGGCGCACACCCTAATATTCTACCTGATTTGATGGAAAAAGCATAGAAACCATCCGTCCGTGAAGACAAAAAAACCTTTCCCTCAAGAGGAAAGGCCCGGCCCTGTCCGGCAGTTACGTCTATAGAATAAACAAGTCTTTCTGGTAGGTAAAAATCGTTTCGATAAACCGCAGCATCGTCTGTGGAAAAAGCCCCAAAAGCACCGAAGCTGCAGCACAGAGCCAGCAGGTTAATCCCAGAAGGAAAGGAACTTTCACTTCTGAGGGCCTGTCATCGCTGCGCATAAACATTTGGCGGATAAGTCCGAAATAATAGTAAAAGGAAATGACGCTGGTTACGATCATAATCGCCGCAAGCCAGTAGTGGTACGTTTGGACCGTCCCGAGCATGATGTAGACTTTACCGAAGAACCCGGCGGTCACCGGAATGCCCGTCAAGGACAGCACAAGCAGAACCACCGCTGCGGCCGTAAAAGGCGCGCGATAGTACAATCCCGCAAAGCCGCTGAGCTCCTCGTGCCCGTTAGACTGCTCCATCAGGATAATGACGGCGAACATTCCGATGTTCATCAGCGCATAGGCTGTCAAATAATATATGAACTCCGAGAAGTTGGCATAATGCAGAATGGCGAACTGGTTTGCGATCGGCACAAGCAAATAGCCCGCGTTAGCAACTCCGGACAAAGCCAGCAGCCGTTTCATGTTGGTCTGCCTTAACGCCGTCACATTGCCTATAACCATGGCGATGGCCGCCAGAACCATCAAGGACAAGGAAACATCCTTGGTCATATTGGCAAGCTCCGCTCCGGAAGGTTGGTTGAACAGCACCTTGATCGCTTCCACGCCGAACATCCCGTATATGATCCGGAACAGCATGGCAAACCCCGCTGCTTTGGAGACGACCGCCAAATAGGCCGCAATAGGTGTCGGTGCCCCTTGGTACACATCAGGCGCCCACATATGAAACGGAGCCGCAGCTATTTTAAAGCCCAAGCCCGCGAGCAGCAGGAAGAAAGCGACATACAACAGCGGCAGCATCGCCGTCGAAGCGTCCGGCAGAGCCGCGCTGATCTGCCGCAGATTGGTCGAACCGGTAATTCCGTACAGGAAGGACATTCCATACAAAATTACAGCGGAGGATACTCCGCCAAGGACGACATATTTAAAGGCGGCCTCGTTGGAGTTCGTATTCTTTTTTCGCATCCCTACCAGAATGTAAGAGGTAATGCTCAGCAGCTCTAATCCAACGAATAATGTGATCAGGTCCCCCGAGCTTGCCATCACCATACCGCCCAGCGTAGCAGGCAGCAGCAAATAGTAATATTCGCCTGTGTGGGGAATGTCGCCTGTGTTGAGAGAACCCAGGCTCATCAAGATGATCAGCGCGGTGGAGCCGAGCAGCACCAGTTTTATGAGGCCCGCAAAATCATCCACCCGATAGCTTTGGTTCAAAAGCTGGACCGGCAGTTCAAGGTTCAATTGGAAGCAGACCAAGATGAGCGAGGCAAGAACCCCGGCAAGGGAAAGCCAACCAAGAAAGCTGCGGTTTGCGCTGCGGGGAAAAACCAGGTCTATCACCGTAAGCGCAACCGCCACAAATACGATCGTTAATTCAGGCCAAAGATGAGCCAGATCCGCTAATTGAAGCCGTACTTGTTCCACAGCTCTAACCTCCTATCTTCGCGGGCATGGTTTGAATGATATGGTCAAAGCTGCTCACGGTCTGCTGCATGATCCCTGTGAGCGCCTGAGGATATACGCCCAATAGGAAGATAAATGCAACCAGCACGATCATTGGGATAGCCTCCATCAGCCTTGCGTCCTTAATCGATTGGTACGAGGCGGCCATGGGGCCGAACGTAATTCCCATTACTCCGCGAAGCATGTAAACTGCAGTCAGAATAATTCCGAGCGCTGCAATCGCAGCGGTGATTTTGGCTTTCTGGAACAGCCCGAGGAACGAAAGGAATTCGCCCACGAACCCCGACAAACCGGGAAGTCCCAGCGAAGCCATACCGGCTACCAACAAAATTCCGCTCATAAACGGAATAGAGCTTGACAGCCCGCCCAGCTGATCGAGCCTAGTCGTCTGTGTCCTCTCATATATGCTGCCTACAAGCAGGAACAGCAGAGCGGAGATAAGTCCATGGGAGACAAGCTGCACCATGGCGCCCTCCAGGCCGACCGGATTTAAAGCGGCGATTCCTATAAGAACAATGCCCATATGCGAAATACTGGAGTAGGCCAACATGAGCTTGAACTCATTTTGCACAAAAGCCAATACGGCACCGTACAGAATATTGATCACACCCAGGACGGCCAACAGCCAAGCCCACTGCCTAACCTGCTCCGGAAACATCAGCACGCCGAATTTGATCAACCCATAGGCTCCCATCTTCAGCAGGATACCCGAGTGAATCATCACGATCGAGGGCGGCGCTTCCGTATGTACCTTGAGCATCCACGTGTGAAAAGGGAAGATCGGAAGCTTGATTCCGAAAGCGGCGAGCAGCAGAAGGAAGAGGATCCCTCTGGCCGTTCCGCTCAAGTAGAATGGGTTGGAACCGTCCGGACTTGCTTGATTGACGAAGCTGTCCGCTTTTTGCAGCAAGTTATCCATCATGATCTGCCAGTCGGAGGTGTAGAAAACGGTGAAGCCCCCGGCCTTATCCTGCTGCACGATCCCGGCCGTACTAATGAGGATGAGGAAGACTATAAGCATAATAGCGGAGCCCAGCCCGTTATAGATCAGGAACCGGTTCGCGGCCCTTTCCCTGTCTTTGTAGCCCCAGATTCCGATCAGGAAGAACATCGGGACCAGCGTAACTTCGAAGAACAGGAAGAACAGCACCAGGTCCTGCGCCATAAACACACCGTACATTCCGGTCTGGAGCAGCAAAAACATAGTGTAGAACGTTTTCCATCTCTTTTTGATATGAATTGAGGCAAAGGCCGCCATAACCGAAACCAGTCCGGTGAGCAAGACGAGCGGCAAGGACAATCCATCCAAAGCAAGATGATACTTAATTTGCAGGAAAAAGGAAGTCAAGTCCTGGTTCAGGGGCTCCTTGTTGAGCGGGATATTAATCCAGTCGAACTTCTCTCTGTACTGCATGCCTTCCAGGTTCATATTGAAATCGGTATAAATCCATGCGCTTAGGATTAGCGGAAGGATCGATACGCCTATGGTCACATTTCTCAGCAGTCTTCCTTTTTCCTTGGGCAGGAAAAGGAGCAGCAGCATTCCGATAAAAGGAATAAACGCGACTAGAGAAAGCAAGTGTCTGTCCATCCTAGATGAACCTCCTTCCGGCCAGAGCGAGCATCAATACGATTAACCCCAGCAGAGTAACAAGGCCATAGGTCTGGACCTGGCCGTTCTGCACCCGGATGCCGACTTTGCCCAGCCCCACGGTGGAAAGGATCGACAAACGCACTAAACCGTCGATGATCCACTTGTCGAACCAGTTGAAAAAAGAGCCGACAGCCTGCAGCGGTTTAACAATAACAGCCTGATACAGTTCATCGATATAATATTTGTGGTGTACGATCCGGTACAAACCGGGCGCAGGGCCGGAGACCAAATCTGCAGGAACCGACTTCTTGCCGTACATCAACCAACCCAAACCGATTCCCGCCACACCTGCAATATTGGACAACAGCATGACGGCAATGTTTGCCTCTTCATGGACCGTTTTCCCGGTCAGCCAGGACCCGAGCCATGGATTGAAAGGAGTGAACACGAAACCGGCTAGAACCGCCAGCACAGCCAGGACGACCAGCGGCACCGACATGGAGGCCGGGGATTCATGAGCTTCACTTTTAAATCGGGGCCTGCCGAGAAAGACGAGAAAGAACAGCCGCGACATATAGAAGGCGGTGAAAAATGCCGCAACCAATCCGATCAGGAATAACCCCATATGTTGATGATACGCTGCAGCGAGAATCGAATCCTTGGACCAAAATCCCGCAAAAGGGAAAATACCGGACAACGCCAGCGCACCGATGGCAAACGTCCATGTCGTGATCTTCATACTGCCTGCCAGTCCGCCCATTTCATGAATGTCCTGAGTATGTACCGCGTGAATGACGCTGCCCGCTCCCAAGAATAATAATGCCTTGAAGAACGCATGAGTAAACAAATGGAAAATACCCGCCGTATAACCCGCTTCCGTACCTAGTCCGAGCGCCATCATCATATAGCCCAGCTGGGAAACCGTGGAATAAGCCAGGATCCGTTTAATATCGTTCTGGGCCGTACCGATGGTAGCCGCGAAAATAGCGGTAAAACCGCCGATACAGGCAACAATGAGAAGGGCATCCGGAGACGCTGCGAAAATATCGTAAGTCCGGGCTACCAGGTAAACCCCCGCAGCGACCATCGTAGCGGCATGAATCAGAGCGGAGATTGGCGTGGGGCCTTCCATCGCATCGGGCAGCCAGGTGTGCAGAGGGAATTGGCCCGATTTGCCCACAGCTCCGATGAAAATAAGAATCGCGACCCAAGTGAGGGTCTCACCTGGAATTTTGCCCCCGGTCACCGCATTATGGATGGAATTGAAGTCCAGAGCATGGTCAGGCATGACCCAGAACAATAAGAGGATCCCGAGGAATAAGCCCACGTCCCCTATGCGGGTGACGATGAATGCCTTCTTGGCGGCCGCCCTCGCTTCCGGCTTGGTGAACCAGAATCCTACGAGCAGGAAGGAGCAAACGCCCACGAGCTCCCAAAATATGTACAATTCAAGCAAATTTTCCGATATGACTAGACCCAGCATCGAAAAAGTAAACAGCGAAATGTAAGAAAAAAACACCGTGATCCTTGGATCATCCTTCATGTAACCAACGGAATAAATATTGACCGCAAGCGCGACTAGAGTGACGATCAGCAGCATTAGCGCGTTCAAATTCGTCACTTCGTAACCTATATGCAGCGTATAATTCCCTGCTTTTATCCAGTCGATTTGGTTCCAAGTATAATTAGCGGCCCTTTCTCCGGTGCGTGCGGCAAAAACCGCTGCGGAAAGAAGAAACGAAAGCGCGGCAGCCGCTGCACTGATGCCGGGCCCCAGGCCTCTGGACGAGCGTCCGAAAGCGACGAGCGCCAGGAAAGCAGCCAGCGGAAACAGCGGAATGAGCCACACATAGGTTGAATAATCCGGTACCATGGATTGTCTGATCCTCCTTCATATTGCAATTCGTCCGTTCCGGCAACCTGAAGACTTACCGCTTCATGGAGTCCATCTCATTCACATCCGCAGTGCCTTTATTGCGGTAGAGCGCTATCAGTATAGCGATTCCAACCGCTGCTTCCGCCGCCGCAACCGAGATGGTAAACAGAGAGAAAATTTGTCCCGTAAGGGAAGGCCTGACTCCGAACTTGGAGAAGGCGATCAAATTCAAGTTTACCGCGTTCAGCATTAACTCTATGGATAATAGCACAATTACCGCATTTTTCTTGGTCAGAGCACCGTAAAGCCCGATACAGAAAAGAATCGCTCCCAAGGTCAAGTATGGCGTAGCTGTAGCAACCAAGCTTATTCCTCCTCTCTTTTGGCTATAACGATGGCTCCTATAAAAGCAACCGTCAGCAGCACCGACATAATCTCAAAAGGAATCGCGTATTCGTTGAACAGCCTCTGCCCGATTTCCATCGTATTCTTCTCGACTGGTACATATTCGCCTGAAGGGAGGCTCGATTTTTGAATCGCATAGAACAGTATCCCGAGCAGCCCCAAGGCCCCTACCGCTGTCAAAATATTGTGCGCAGGCCGCTTAGGCTTCTGTTCCTCCCCTTGATGCCTGGTCATCATGATACCGAAGATCATCAGGATCGTAATTGCGCCCGAATAAATCAACACTTGGACAAAAGCGATGAACTCCGCGTTCAGAATAACATAAAGCCCGGCCAGGCTGATGAAAGTCAGCGATAAAGCCATCACCATATGCACAACTTTTGTAAAACTGATCATATAAATCGCGCCGCCAATGGCCAAAAAAGCGAAAATGAAGAATGCGATGTTGCTCCCGCTTGAAAAAAACGCAGCCCCATTCCCAAACATATCTATTTCGCCCCTCCTTTGACGGGCAGCGCGGAGTTGTTGTTCTCCTGTCGCACGTTGGTGTTATTTTCATTCAACCACTGCATGTTTTTGAATAGTTCATCCCGGCTGTACGCGCTCAGCTCAAAATTGTTCGTCATCACGATCGCTTCCGTAGGGCATACCTCCGTACATAAGTCGCACAGAATGCAAATTTCGAAATTGATATCGTACGTGTCGATGACCTTTACCTTTTTCTCGGGATCCGGGTTGGCCTTTCCTGTCAATGTGATGCATTCGGTCGGACAAATTCTCACACACTGGTTGCAGACGATGCACTTTTCCGGGTCAAAATACTGTATTCCGCGGAAGCGGTCCGGCATATCGAGCGGCACGTCAGGGTAATTGTACGTAACTTTTTTTTGGGTCATACTCTTCAGCGTTACCCCGAGTCCTTTTACGATCCCCTTCATTCGATAATCCCCCCTTGCTCTTCAGGCTTTATGATAAAAACTGAATGTAGACAGCGGTAATGAAAATATTGAGCAGCGACAACGGCAGCAACACCTTCCATCCGAAGCTCATCAGCTGATCCACCCGGATCCTGGGCATGGTCGCCCGAAGCCAGAACAGGAAGAAGACGACGGCGGAGAATTTCAGCACAAACCAGATGAGGCCCGGAACCCAGCTCAGGAAGGCAAAAGGAGCATGCCAGCCGCCCAGGAACAGCACCGTAGTTAAAGACGCGATCGCAAAAACGTACACATACTCGGCCAGCATGAAAAAAGCGAACCGGAAGCCGCTGTATTCCACGTGATAGCCCGCTACCAGCTCGGATTCCGCCTCGGGAAGGTCGAAAGGCGTGCGGTTCAGCTCGGAGATAGCTGCAATGATGAACACGACAAACCCGATAATCTGGGGCAGGAAGTTCCAATGCCAGAATCCGCCTTCCTGTGCGATAACAATCTCCCTCAAACTTAAACTGCTGCTTGTCATAATAACGCCGATAACGGATAACACAAGCGGAATTTCATACGAGATCATCTGGGCGGCGGAGCGCATTCCTCCTAGCAGGGAATATTTATTATTCGATGCCCATCCGCCCAACACTATCCCTATCGTAGAGATTCCGGATAAAGCCACATAATACAGCAGACCGACATTCAGATCCGCGTTGTACAGGCTGTACGTGAAAGGAATCGTAGCAAGTACGACGAACGCGGGAACAAAGGTGATGATGGGCGCCAGGATGAACAGTTCCCTGTCCGCTTTGGCCGGTATTGTATCCTCTTTAAGCAGCAGCTTGAGCACGTCTGCCACCGATTGCAGCAAACCTAACGGTCCCACCCTGTTCGGTCCGATGCGGAACTGCATCCAGCCGATCACCTTGCGTTCGAAATAAATCGCATAAGTGACGAACCCGAGCACAATTAACAGCATAACGACGCCCCAGAAGGCAAATATGAGAAAATGCGTCCATGTAAAACCCTGATTCAGCAGATTGGCCATCAGCAGTCGACCTCCCCAACGACAATATCGATTCCTCCCAGGATGGTGATCAGGTTCGTCATGCTCTGCCCCCCCAGCAGTTTGGGGAGAATCTGCAAATTCACAAACGACGGGCGTCTGAATTTCAGACGGTATGGCTTATCCTTGCCTTTGGATACGATATAGCAGCCGATTTCTCCTCGCGGGGATTCAATTCTCGCATATACTTCGCCTTCGGGAGGACGTACCACTCTGGGCACTTTCCCCATAATTTCGCCCTCCTCAGGGAACTGCTCCACTGCCTGTTCCAGAATCCGCAGCGACTGCCGGATTTCCCCCAACCGGACAAGGTAACGGTCATAGCAGTCCCCGCCGCCTCTGACCACCGTATCGAATTCGAATCGGTCGTATATGCAGTAAGGCTGGTCTTTACGCAGGTCCCAGTTCACTCCGGTACACCTTAAGTTGGCTCCGCTTAACCCGTATGCGATCGCGGTATCCGCGTCATAACGGCCGACGCCTTTAATCCGTGCCAGAAAAATTTCATTCCCGCTCACCAGCCGGTCATACTCATCCAGCTTATCTTTCATATAAGGAATGAATTGCCGTACCTTTTCGATCCAGCCCTCGGGAGCATCCCACTTTACTCCGCCTACTCGCATGTAATTGTAAGTCAGACGGGCTCCACACAGTTCATTGAACAAATCGATGATTATTTCCCGGTCGCGAAAAGCAAACAGGAACGGGCTCATCGCCCCAATATCCAGCAGGTAAGTGCCCCACCATACCAGATGGGATGCGACCCGCTGAAGCTCCATCACTATCAGTCTAAGAAACTCTGCGCGCTCCGGTATCTCCAGTCCCATCAGCTTTTCCACGGCATGAACCAGCACGTAATTGTTGGTCATGGCGGAGACATAGTCCATCCGGTCGGTATAAGGAATGATCTGCGTATAAGTGAGGTTTTCCGCCAGCTTTTCCGTTCCCCGGTGCAAATAACCCATAACCGGCGTGGCCTCGGTGATCATCTCTCCGTCCAGCTTCACAATGATCCGAAATACTCCGTGCGTACTTGGATGCTGAGGCCCTACATTTAGTAAAAGTTCTTCCGTCCGTATCAAACTGTCACACCTCCGGATCAAACGGTTCGTAATCTTTGCGCAGCGGGTGGCCTACCCAGTCGTCGGGCATCATGATGCGCCTTAGATCCGGATGCCCGTGGAAATGGATTCCCAGCAGATCGTATATTTCCCGTTCATTCCAATTGGCTGTAGGCCACACCGGGGTCACGGAAGGAATCGCCGCCGCTTCGCGCTCCGTCTTCACTTTAAAGCAGTAATCCTGCTTGGTCTCCAAAGACAGCATATGATAAGCCACCTCCAGATGAGTTTCCTGGTCTGTGCCCGATACATTGCGCAGGTAGTTCATTTTCAGCTCCGGGTGGGACAGCAGCAGTCTAGCCGTTTCCAGCCAAAATTCCTTCTGTATAACCACATAGGGAAGGTGTCCGTCCCGCTCATTGATAAAAGCTTGCTCCACAGTGGAGGCACCGACGTTCTCTTTAATGATCCCGACCAGCCGATCCAAAATGGGCTGCTTGGGGGAAGGAGCCTTGGGCGTATCGCTCTCCGCATCCGTTTTGGCAGCTCTGGCGCTTGCTCTTGCCGCCCGGGCTTCGGCAGCCGCTTTACGCTTGGCTTCTTTCTCGTCATCCACAGGCCCACTTGGCTGCTCCTGATTATCCGGAGGCGTGTTCTCATCGGTCATCGATTCGTCACCTGCTTCCCGGTCCTCGCTTCGTAGCGGATTTTCTCCTGCAGCTTATTGATCCCATAGATCAAAGCAGCCGGATTAGGCGGACAGCCCGGTATGTAAACGTCGACAGGCACCACTTGGTCCACACCTTTTACAACGGCATAAGATTTAACGTAAGGCCCTCCTGCAGTTGCACAGGAACCCATGGCTATAACCCATTTGGGCTCGGGCATCTGCTCGTACAAACGGCGCAGAAGAGGAGCCATCTTCTTGGTCACCGTGCCGGCGACGATCATGACATCCGACTGTCTCGGCGATGTCCGGAAGATGACCCCGAAGCGGTCTAGATCATAATGTGAAGCGCCCGTTCCCATCATTTCAATCGCGCAGCACGCCAGCCCGAATGTGAGCGGCCATAAAGAGTTGCTGCGTGCCCATGCCTTCAGCTGATCCAGAGTAGTCATAAACACATTGCGGTCCAGTTCCTGTCTTTCTTCAGGCGAAATGTTTTCTAGATTGAAGTCCATTGCAGCACCTTCTTCTTCCAGGCGTATAGTAATCCCACTAACAATAAGGCGATAAAAATGAACATCTCCACTAACGCAAATAAGCCAAGCTTCTTGAAAGCTACGGCCCATGGGTATAAGAAAACGGTTTCCACATCAAAAATAACAAACATTAACGCAAACAGATAATAGCGGATATTAAACCGGACATGGCTTTCCCCTACTGGTTCGTTTCCGCTTTCATACGTGGTGTACTTCTCTTCCACGGGCTTGCTGGGGCGCAGCAGACGGCCCATGGTGAGTGCTGCGATAGGGAGCAGAATCCCCAGCACGATAAAGATAGCTACGATGACATAATTGTTGGTGTACATAGAAACCGCATCGCCTCCGTACAATTCATCCGATTGTATAAAACTGGGTAATGGTATCTTTAAATTATAGCAAATGAAAAAAAAGGTGTCTAACAATTTCCACCAATTCTATTTTATATTCATTTGAAAGCTCGGAAAAAACAAAAAAAAAGACTGCTAACCGGTAGCAGTCTTCCCCATCACTTTCTATTTTCATGAACGTTAAGACGGTTAATCGCTCGCTGCAAAGCCAATTCGGCACGGCGATGCTCGTACTCATCTTTGCCCAACAAGCGTTTTTCAGCTCGTTCCTTAGCTGCGCGAGCGCGTTCAACATCTATCTCTCCGGGCAATTCGGCGCTCTCAGCCAGAATGACAACTTTGTCCTTGCGCACTTCCATAAAACCGCCGTTGACGGCCATATGCTCGTCACCGTCGCTTTTCTTAATGACAAGAGGCCCAATTTTCAAAGGTGTCACCAGAGGTATATGTTGTGGAAGAATACCCAGATCGCCCTCTACACCCTTGGCGATAATCATATCCGCCTCTTCGGCGTATACCTTCCGTTCAGGAGTTACAACTTCCAGCAGGAATTTACTCACCTTGATACCTCCTAAGAGCTTTGCGGAGCAAAGCTGACTTCGTAAGCATTCACAGAGCTTTGCAGGGCAAAGCCATAAGCGTGATAAGCTTGCGCCCGGATCCTGATTAATCCGGGCGGCTAAGCCAAATTACATATTTTTCGCTTGCTCGATCGCTTCTTCGATGGTTCCTACATAACGGAACGCGCCTTCCGGAAGGTTGTCATGCTTGCCTTCAAGAATTTCTTTGAATGAACGAACAGTTTCTTTAACCGGAACATATTTTCCCTTAAGGCCGGTAAATGGTTCCGCAACGTGGAACGGTTGGGACAAGAAGATTTGAATCTTTCTTGCGCGCTGTACCAGCAATTTGTCTTCATCGGACAATTCGTCCATTCCCAGGATCGCGATAATATCCTGCAGCTCTTTGTAGCGCTGAAGAATTCTTTTCACACCCTGAGCTACATCGTAATGCTCTTGGCCGACGATTTCTGGAGCCAGAATTCTTGAAGAAGACGCGAGCGGGTCAACCGCCGGGAAGATACCCATCTCGGAAATTTTACGCTCCAGGTTGGTTGTCGCATCCAAGTGAGCAAATGCTGTTGCAGGAGCCGGATCCGTGTAATCGTCCGCAGGAACGTAAATCGCCTGAATTGAAGTAACGGAGCCTTTCTTCGTAGAGGTAATGCGCTCTTGCAGCTGGCCCATTTCAGTTGCCAAAGTCGGCTGATAACCTACCGCGGAAGGCATACGGCCTAACAGCGCAGAAACCTCGGAACCGGCTTGGGTGAAGCGGAAGATGTTATCGATAAAGAGCAGAACGTCTCTGCCTTCTTCGTCGCGGAAATACTCGGCCATTGTCAAGCCGGACAGAGCAACGCGCAGACGCGCACCCGGAGGCTCGTTCATCTGGCCGAAGACCATCGCGGTTTTACTGATAACGCCGGAATCTTTCATCTCATGGTAAAGGTCATTTCCTTCACGGGTTCTTTCCCCTACGCCCGCGAATACGGAAATACCGCCATGTTCCTGGGCGATGTTGTTGATCAGTTCCTGGATCGTTACCGTTTTACCTACACCGGCACCGCCGAACAGACCGATTTTACCGCCCTTCGTATATGGAGCAAGAAGATCAATAACTTTAATGCCCGTTTCAAGCATCTCCGCTTGAGTGGACAACTCGTCATAGCTTGGAGCTTCTTTGTGGATTTTGCTTGTCAAGGTACGATCCACTTCGCCGTTATTATCGATCGGATCTCCCAAAACGTTGAACACACGGCCCAAAGTTGCCGCACCTACCGGCACGCTGATCGGAGCGCCTGTATCGACTGCCTCCATTCCGCGTACCAATCCGTCTGTAGACGACATCGCAACGCAGCGAACCACATTATCTCCCAAATGCAAGGCTACTTCAACGGTCAGGTTGATGTCGACGTCGCCTGCCGCTTGTGCTTGTCTTTGAATTTTAATAGCGTTCATAATATCAGGCAGCTGTCCACGTTCGAACTCAATGTCGACAACCGGGCCTGAAATAACCACAACGCGTCCTTTGTTCATCTTTTTCCCTCCTAAGAGTTTGCGTAAGCAAACTTTCTTCATAAGCATATAATCAATCGATAGCCAAACTAGCCCTGCGCCGCGTTCGCACCTGCAACGATCTCGGTAATTTCTTGAGTAATCGCTGCCTGGCGGGCACGGTTGTAGATCAAGGTATAGCTGGAAATCATCTTGCTTGCGTTCTTCGTTGCGGAGCCCATCGCGGTCATCTTAGCACCGAATTCGCTCGCTTTACTTTCCAATACGGCGCTAAAAATCAATGTTTCCGCATATTTCGGCAGAAGCACTTCAAGAACTCCCTCAGCCGAAGGTTCATATTCATAGCTCGCTGCGGTTGAACTTCCGGAAACGTCATCGAGTGGAAGCAGCCTCTTCTCAACCGGAACCTGAGTAATGGCATTGACAAACTGGTTATAGACAAGGTACAACTCGTCATATTGGCCTTCTTCGAAAAGACGTACTGCCGAAGCGGCAATATTCTTGATATCGGCGAATTTCGGAGCATCGGAAAGTCCGGTCACTTCTTCAACGATAGCGATATTGCGTCTTTTGAAGAAGTCTCTTCCCTTACGTCCAATGACGAAGATAGTGTATTCATCCGGGGATTTATGCTTATCCCTGATGGTGTTCATCACCTTACGCAGCACGTTGGCGTTATAACCGCCTGCGAGCCCGCGGTCCGATGTAATCACGAGGTAGCCTGTCCGTTTAATGTCTCTGGATTGAAGCATAGGATGCTTTATCCCCTTCGATCCCGCTGCGATCGACCCGATCACTTCCTTCAGCTTGTCCGCGTAAGGGCGGGAAGCTTCTGCGTTCCTCTGGGCCTTCTTGAGGTTGGAAGCGGCGATCATTTCCATTGCTTTGGTGATCTGCCTTGTATTTTGAATGCTTTTGATCTGGCGCTTAATTTCGCGCATACCTTTTGCCATATTGTTTCACCACCTTAGAGCTCTACCCGAAGGCGAGCTAACTTCGAAAGCGTTACTGAGTTGACTGTAAGCCACTTACTTCGAAAGTGTTACGCCGCTCACCGTGAGAGCAGTTCCTTGGCCCATTTAACCTGACTTCGCAAGTTTTACCAAGCCTACTGAGGGGCAAGCCGAAATACAGGAGTGGCAGCGGACAGCCCGACGAGCCGTACCGCTCCCGCCTATCTGTCAAACGGACGTTGCGAAGCCTTTTCTGAAGTTCTCGATCGCTTGCTTTAGAGCATTTTCGTTGTCCTCTTTCAAATCCTTGGTGTCGCGGATGGAAGCCAGAATTTCAGGGTGGGTCGTATCGATGAACGCCAGGAACTCTCTCTCAAAACGGCTAACGTCAGCAACCGGAACTTCGTCCAGGTAACCTTTTGTCGCCGTGTAGATGGAGATAACCTGCTTTTCAACCGGCAGCGGTTGGTTCACGCCCTGCTTCAAAATTTCCAGCGTACGAATACCGCGGTTCAGACGGGCTTGGGTCGATTTGTCCAAATCGGATCCGAACTGGGCGAACGCAGCGAGCTCACGGTATTGCGCAAGGTCCAGACGCAGTGTGCCGGCAACCTTCTTCATCGCTTTGATTTGAGCGGAGCCACCTACACGGGATACGGAGATACCTACGTTAACCGCAGGACGCTGACCGGAGTAGAACAAGTCGGACTCCAGGAAGATCTGTCCGTCGGTAATCGAAATTACGTTCGTAGGAATATAAGCCGAAACGTCGGATGCTTGTGTTTCAATGAACGGCAACGCGGTTAAAGAACCTCCGCCAAGCTCATCGTTCAATTTGGCAGCGCGCTCCAGCAAACGGGAATGCAGATAGAATACGTCCCCGGGATAAGCCTCGCGGCCCGGAGGGCGTCTAAGCAGCAAGGAAAGCTCGCGGTATGCAGCGGCTTGCTTGGACAAGTCATCATAGATAACAAGCACGTGCTCGCCTTTGTACATGAAGTACTCACCCATAGCGCAGCCTGCGTATGGAGCCAGATACAGCAGCGGAGCCGGTTCGGAAGCACTCGCTGTAACGACGATAGTGTAATCCAAAGCGCCGTTGCGGCGAAGAGTTTCCACAACGCCTGCCACTGTGGATTGTTTTTGTCCGATAGCTACATAAATACATTTTACGCCGTTGCCTTTTTGATTAATGATCGTATCGATGGCAATGGCTGTTTTACCTGTTTGGCGGTCACCGATAATAAGCTCGCGCTGTCCGCGGCCGATCGGCACCATGGAATCGATCGCCTTGATACCGGTCTGCATAGGCTCATGTACGGATTTACGAGCCATGACGCCTGGAGCCGGCGACTCGATCGGGCGGAATGCGGTGGTCGCAATCGGTCCTTTACCGTCCAAAGGTTGTCCCAGAGGGTTAACTACACGGCCAAGCAAAGCTTCGCCGACCGGTACTTCCATAATACGGCCAGTACGTTTGACCTGGTCGCCTTCGACAATATCCGTGTAAGGTCCAAGAATAACGATACCGATGTTATTTTCTTCGAGGTTAAGCGCCATGCCCATTACACCATTGGAGAATTCCAACAATTCGCCGGCCATAGCGTTCTCTAATCCATGGGCGCGGGCAATACCGTCACCGACTTGAATTACAGTACCAACGTCATCTACTTTAAACTCCGTCTCAAAACGTTCAATCTGCTGTTTAATGAGAGTGCTAATTTCTTCAGGTCTGATACTCAACGAACCTCACCCCTATCTATAAAACTTGAGTTTCTTGCAAAGATTTGGACAAGCGCTGCAGTTTGCCGGACAAGCTTCCGTCATATATACGGTCGCCGATGCGTACCTGCATGCCTCCGATTAAGCTTTGGTCGATCACGTTGTTCACACGGATCGTTTTGCCGGTCAATTTACTGAACTTCTCCGCTACCTTACCGGCATCGCTTTCCGACAAGGGGTACGGAGTATATACGGTTGCTTCGGCCTGGCCCAGCGCTTCATTGGCAATGGCCACATAGCTTTGAAGCATATTCTTAAGCAGCGATTCTCTTCCGCTTTCGATCAAAAGCAGGACGGAGTTCAACACCACCGGAGAAGTTTGGCCTTCCAGCAGCTTTTTGACAATGTCCTGCTTCGTCGATACCGGGACATTGGGAAGCTCGATCAGTTTGTGCAGATCATCGTTCTGTGTGAGCAAATTCACCGCAAAGGCAAGCTCTTCTTCCACTTTGGCGATAGCCTGCTGCTCCTTGGCGGTTTCGAATAACGCTCTGGCGTATCTCTTGGCTACGATGATGTCACGGCTCATACGTTGCCTCCTACCACTTTCAGGTAATGGTTAACGAGCTCGGCCTGTGACTTTTCATCGATCTGCTTCTCGATAATTTTGGAAGCGATCAATACGGACATGGCGCTGACTTCACTGCGCAGAGCGGCTACCGCTTTATTCTTCTCGCTTTCGATGTCGCGGACCGCTTCTTCTTTCAATCGCACCGCTTCCGCCTTGGCCTGCTCAACAATATCGTCCGCCTGCTTGGTGCTGGTCAGCTTCGCGCGCTCGATAATTTCGTACGCTTCTTTGCGGGCATCCTGAATCGCCTGCTTCTGCTCGGCCAGGAACTGTTCCGACTGCTGACGGCTGCTCTCCGCGCTCTTGATTTGATCCGCAATAAATTGCTGACGCTTCTCCATAATGCCGAACAAAGGACCGAAAGCGTATTTTTGTAACAGGAAATATAAAATCCCAAACGCAACTAATGCAAAAATGAAGCTTGAAAATACAAAATGCATCTAAGGTCACTCCCTTCTGAGAGGTTTACACAAAATGAAGGCGTGGAGGCTTAGGCTTCCCCGCCAGGTTACATCTTATTAACGAAGTACGAAGGTGAAAAGCAAAGCGAATACCAGGGAGATAACAGGAAGTGCCTCTACCAGACCGACCCCGATAAACATCGTTGTTTGAAGAGTGGAGCGAAGTTCAGGCTGACGAGCGATTCCTTCTACTGTACGTCCTACGATCAGACCGTTACCGATACCTGCGCCCAGTGCGCCCAGACCGATTGCAATTGCTGCTGCTAGAAATGTCATGAAAAAAATCCTCCCTAAAAGGTTTTATTTGTTTTTTATTTAATCCCATCTCATTGCCTTCACAGGCGAGCTGGATTTAATGCCCTTCTTTATGCTCCAGCATTTGACCAAGGTAAACCATAGTCAAGATGCTAAATACGAATGCTTGGATCGTACCGACGAAAATACTGAAGCCCTGCCATACGATCAAAGGAATGATTCCCCAGAATCCGGCCATCAGAATAACCCCGATCAGCACTTCACCCGCGAAAATGTTACCGAATAGACGCAAACCGAGAGTTAACAGCTTGGAAATCTGTTCGATGATGTTAAGCGGGAACATGAGCCAATGCGGTTCAAAATAGTGTTTCAGGTAATGCTTTGTGTTTCTGGTCAACCCCAGGAAGTGGGACATAAAGATAACCATCAAAGCAAGAGCCATAGTTACCGCCATGTCGGCTGTCGGCGACTTCCACCAGGAGATGCCCACACCTTCTTTTCCTTTAGCCTCGGCATCATGAATCATCTGCTCGGTGACGATCTCATGTCCGAACAGCGAGAACGGTTGCGTATGCTCCGTTACGATGCCGAATGGCAAGCCCAGCATATTGCCCACAAAAATAAACATAATGAGTGTAATGCCCAGCATTAAGAACGGCCTTCCCGTCTTCATATCCATGGTGCTCGAGATCAAGCTCTGAACGAATTCAACGATCCATTCCACAAAATTTTGCATTTTGCCCGGCTTGTCAACGGATAGTCTGGAGGTTCCGGCCCTAGCGATAATGAACACAATCAAACATGTAATCGTAATCATAAGTATAGCTGAAATATCAACATCGATGCCCATCAGATTAATTATCGGCAGTTCATGCATGCAGTCAAATTTCACCCCTTTCCATAGAATTTGTAAAAACCTAATGGCGAGACTTGAGATTTGAAAAGATTCCCAGTAGGAGTGTTGCCAATTGAGTGAAAAATAAACCGGCAAGCGTGGTTGAGAATGCAATCTCATCCCTGAACCTAAGGGAGATGACTACGGCTAATAATGAAATGGCGGCTCTCGTCATAAATCCCAAGTTGATCTTGCGGCCGGATTTCTCCATTACCGCTTTAGTGAGCTGCTGTATTTTCCAGGCAAGATACCGGGCGTTCACAAGACTTGCGGAGGCGCCCAAAATAATGCCGGCAAAATAGGGTCTATAGGCGGGAAGCAGCGCCCAACCTGCAAAACATGCCGACAACAGCAGGAAGGTCATCCTTTGAATCGTTTTCAGATGACTGGAGAAATCATCCATCCGAGCCTCCTGTAAACTTGCGAAGTATGAGAATTACACCTGCAACCCCCACGAAAAAGCCTACCATAATTCCCGCCACGGTCCAAATCGGTCCGCCCAGCAAGCGGCCGGCTCGGCTTCCCAGCCAGTATCCGCCCAGCATGCATACCACCAAGTCCATGCCAATAGCGGTTACCATTGCGGCGGCCCGCCAGGGGCTGTCCTGCGAGTTTCGTTTGTTCATTAGAATCTCCTTGTTCACTATATAAGTAAACCTGATGACCCTCATTTATTTTATTGAACTATGGCCCTGTTGTCAATTATTGAAACCGATGCCCTTTCCTATCAGAAAACGCCAAAACCCTTGATACAGAAGGGCTTTAACGGTTCAAAACCAAACAGCTCAACTGTACGCTGTGATGTTTGTCACTAGATTGTCAAGGTTGAAAAGAATCCGGGCGGTTTTCCAGGCGTCCAAAGTGATGGAGAATCGCTTGCACAATCCTTTGGGAGGCTTTGCCGTCTCCGTAAGGATTCGCTGCCTGGCTCATATTCTGGTATGTGGTAGGATCCGTCAGCAAAGCTTTGGCCCTATCATACACCTTGGCTTCGTCTGTTCCGACGAGCTCCAGCGTGCCCGCTTCGATGCCTTCCGGACGCTCGGTCGTTTCCCGAAGCACGAGGACCGGCACCCCGAAGGAGGGAGCTTCTTCCTGGATGCCTCCGGAATCGGTCAGGATCATATAAGCGTGAGGGTAAAAATTATGCAGCTCAATAACGTCCAACGGCTCGATCAGCTTGATTCTCGGGTGATTGCCCAGCATTTGATGCGCCGGTTCTTTCACTGCCGGACTCGGATGGACCGGATATACGATCGCCACATCTTCGAATTCGTCGGCGATCCTCTTGACCGCTCTAAAGATGGCGCGGTGAGGCTCGCCTTGGGCTTCGCGGCGGTGTGCGGTCATCAGGATCAACCGCTTGTTCTCGGCCCATTGCAGCACAGGATGCGAGAATTCTTTCTTCACTGTGTATTGGAATACGTCGGTGACGGTATTGCCGGTAGTATAAATCAATGATTCCGGTTTATTTTCTTTACGCAGGTTTCCTGCAGACCAGGTCGTCGGAGCAAAGTGAAGATCCGCCAATACCCCGGTCAGCTGGCGGTTCATCTCTTCGGGGAACGGAGCCAGCTTGTTCCATGTGCGCAAGCCAGCTTCCACGTGTCCGACTTTAATCTGCTGGATGAAGGCGGCGTAGCTGGCCAGGAATGTGGTCAGCGTATCTCCGTGGACAAGGATCAAATCGGGTTTCGTTTCCCGAAACACAGGCTCCAATCCTTGCAGCACGCGGATAGTAACCTCGTTAAGCGTCTGGCCTTCCTTCATGACGTTCAAGTCGAAGTCCGGTTGAATCCGGAAAGTGTCAAGCACCTGATCAAGCATTTGACGGTGCTGCGCGGTGACACACACGAGAGACTCAATCTGCTCCTGATGCTTGGCGAGTTCCAGAATGAGCGGAGCCATCTTGATCGCTTCCGGCCTGGTTCCGAAAATCGTAATCACTTTTAATCGTTCCATTGCTCTTCCCCCTTGAGACAACCAAATTTATATGTATGGATTGCGTATTTCCTATTTTGTGCCGAACAAGCGGTCTCCCGCGTCGCCCAGTCCCGGGACGATATAGCCGTGGTCGTTCAGCTTATCGTCAATCGCGGCAACATAGATGTCTACATCCGGATGCGCCTGCTGCACGGCTCCGACGCCTTCGGGCGAAGCTATAAGACACATTAGCTTGATCTGTACGCAGCCTCTGTTTTTCAAAACTTCTATAGCCGCATTAGCCGATCCGCCTGTCGCCAGCATAGGGTCGATTACAATCAACAGCCTTTCCTGGACGTCTGTCGGAAGCTTGGTGTAATACTCTACCGGCTGCAGCGTTTCCGGATCGCGGTACAGGCCGACATGGCCAACCTTCGCTCCGGGGATCAGCTTCAAAACTCCGTCCACCATGCCGAGGCCGGCGCGCAGAATCGGAATGAGCCCCAGCATTCTGCCGGAAACAACCCGGCAATCGGCCGTTGCTACGGGAGTCTTTACCTGTACTGTTTCGAGCGGGATATCTCTGGTAATTTCGTAAGCCATTAATGTAGCCACTTCGTCCACCAATTCGCGGAATTCCTTGGTTTTCGTATTCTCATCTCTTATAAAAGTGAGCTTGTGCTGTATCAACGGATGGTCGCATATGAAAACTTTACTCATCATTTTCCTCCTGATTTAACTCGGCGGATCGAATCCAAACCTTATCCATTATATCACAACCTGTCCATATTATCCTTACCAAAAATGGTCGGAACATGCCGGAGGCCGTAAACAAAGAAAAATCCTCTCCTTAAGCAGAGAGGATTCCGTCAATTCTTAGTAGCTGAGGCCCGGGTAGAGCGGGTACTGAGCGGTCAAATCGCGCACCATGCCGCGCACTTGTTCGTGAACCGCGGCATCAGCCGGATTCTTCAGGGTAGTGGCGATGATCTTGGCAATCGTCTTCATCGCATTCTCGTCCATGCCGCGGGAAGTCGCCGCCGGAGTTCCGATCCGGATTCCGCTTGTTACAAACGGGCTGGTAGGGTCGAAAGGAATCGCGTTCTTGTTGACGGTAACGCCCACTTCATCAAGCAGGTGCTCGGCATCTTTGCCGGAGATGTTAATATTGCGAAGGTCGATCAGCATCAAATGGTTGTCCGTGCCTCCGGATACGATGTTGAGCCCTTCCGCCATCAATGACTCGGACAACACCTTCGCGTTGGCAACCACTTTCTGCGAGTAGGTTTTGAACTCGGGCTTTAACGCTTCTCCCAGGGCTACCGCTTTGGCCGCAATGATGTGCATCAGCGGGCCGCCCTGTGTACCCGGGAACACAGCTTTATCGATTGCCTGCGCCCAAGCCTTGCGGCAAAGAATCATGCCTCCGCGCGGTCCGCGCAGAGTCTTGTGGGTTGTAGTGGTGACGAAATGTGCGTAAGGCACCGGACTCGGATGCAGGCCCGCCGCAACCAGACCAGCGATATGCGCCATGTCGACCATCAGCAAAGCACCTACGTCATTCGCGATGGAGCCAAGAGCTTCAAAATCGATCGTGCGCGGATAAGCGCTGGCGCCGGCGACGATCATACGCGGCTTATGCTTGAAAGCGGCTTTGCGCAGTTCGCTGTAATCGATTCGGAAGTCTTTGTCGCTGACTCCGTATTCCACGAAGTTATAGAGAATTCCGGAAGCGTTCACCGGGCTTCCGTGCGTCAGGTGCCCGCCGTGCGAGAGGTTCATTCCCAGCACCGTGTCCCCGGGCTTCAAAGCGGCCAGATAAACCGCCATATTGGCCTGGGCTCCGGAATGGGGCTGGACGTTCGCATGCTCTGCGCCAAACAGCTCTTTCGCGCGGTCGCGGGCGATATCCTCGACGATGTCGACGTATTCACAGCCGCCGTAGTATCTTTTGCCCGGATAGCCTTCCGCGTATTTATTGGTCAGTACCGTACCCATTGCTTCCAGCACCGCTTGGCTGACGAAGTTCTCGGAGGCGATCAGTTCGATTTTGTCCCGCTGGCGTCCGACCTCCAGATTCATCGCTTCCACAATTTTCGGATCTGCGTTGCGTAAATGTTCCATAGTTTATCTTCCTCCAGTTTTATAAAGAGTCATCATTATAAAGGGTCATCTTGATATGAATGTAGCGGAATTTATAAACAGCTGTCTGACGAGCCCGCCTGCTCCGGCCGATACACGGCCCGCTCGCCGCCAATCAGCTTGGGCCTCGTATAGGCCATCGTAATATGCGCTTCTCCAATGGTTCTAATGGACGGGCGGACGGGGACGGCCACCCGCCTGAGGTGCATCCCAATCAAAGTATCGCCGATATCCAGCCCGGCATGGGCCTGGATCATTTCCACCACAACAGGCTTCTCCATATGCTTATAAGCGTATGCCGCCATGGAGCCTCCCGCTTTAGGCACGGGAATGACGGAGACCGGCTCGAGGACAGGATAGGCGCGAAGCAGTTCGCGCTCGACCACCAGGGCGCGGTTCAAATGCTCGCAGCATTGGAAGGCCAGATAAAACCGGAGCTCCAGGCTGACTCTCCGTGCAGCCGAATAAATTTGCTTCGCCGCACGCTCCGTACCCGCAGTGCCGATCCTATGGCCTGCCACTTCGCTTGTGCTTGTTCCGATCACAACAATCTGGCCGGGTTCAACGGAACCCGCTTCGCAGAGTTCCCTCAGCACCTGCTCCACCTGAGGGCCGATGGCTTCAAAATCAATTCCAACAGCAGCTGACGGGTAGTTCATCTTCCTGCACCTCCAATGCGAATGGGTTTTCGGTTACGGATGAATGGAAAACTTGTCTTCCAGCGCCTGAATTTTACCGATGCGGTTTTTGTGCCGTTCACCTTGCGAGAACCCGGTCTCCAGCCAAATCCGGATGATTTCCTGGGCAAGCCCGGGCCCGATTACCCTTTCGCCCATCGCCAGCACGTTAGAGTCATTGTGCTCCCTTGTCGCTTTGGCCGAGAACGTGTCGTGGACCAGCGCGCAGCGGATTCCGGGAATTTTGTTCGCGGCAATCGTCATGCCGATGCCCGTTCCGCAGATAAGAATGCCTTTGTCCGCTTCCCCGGAGACCACCTGCTCGCACACCGGCTGGGCATAGTCCGGATAATCGACTGAATCCGTGCAATGGCAGCCCAGATCGGACACCGTATGTCCCAAAGATTCGATAAAAGCGATCAGCTCATCCTTAAGACGAACACCGGCGTGATCCGCGCCAACAGCAATTTTCATAAAAGCTTCCCCCTTAGAGTCCGTTGATTCGTTTGATCTCTATTATAACCTGTAGAGCAAACACAAACCAAATGCCCGCAAAATGAAGCTCCCGAAGCATGAACCAAATAACAAAAAAAGAGCCAATCGCGGCTGCATAATGCAGGCGATGCTCTTTTGCCCAGGCGACCGGCCGTATATCCCGATGCTCCATTGTGGTTCAACCACTAGTCGCCAGTTACATCGAGCTCACTTCGTTGTTCTTATTCTATCCGATTCCAAACCTCGTGTAAAGACCTGAATCAGCAACTTTTTAATTTCCGAACGAGCTTGTAAAGGGATTCCTCGATCTCCGCTGCCGTTGCCTTATACAGATGCAAAGGTCCCCCGAAAGGGTCGCTTATGTCGTAATTCGGCGACAGGCTTTCCAATTCGGAGATTCTCCTGCGCAACTGTTCGGCAACGGGTTGTCCCAGCGCCTGCTGCATCTGAAGCTCGGCATATAGACGGCCCAGCTCCTCGAACCGGGAAAACACCCGGGGATCGTCCTCCACATACTCCTTCAGCGTGAACGTTTTGTCCGCCGCGTCCGGGAACATCTGTATGACACTGCGTTTATGCGTTTGGGTCATTGTCAGAATCAGGTCAGCTTCCCGCACGGCCGCCTCCGCCAGGGCGCTGGAGGTGATGGTGCCGTCGAAACCTTTTTCCTTCAAAATGGTAAAGCTGTTGACCGAGATCGGACCGCCGTCATAAGCGGATACGCCCGCGGATTGCACCGTCAGCTCCAGCCCCTCCCGTTCCGCGATCTGCCTCAGCATCCCTTCAGCTAATGGGCTTCGGCATGTATTTCCCGTACATACAAAAAGAATATGCTTCACGTTGAGTAACACCAGCCTTTCTGAAGGTTGCTTTTACTTTATTATACACCCCGGAAGGCAAGGAAAATCAAGCTCAAAGCAAAAAAGAAAGCCCGAAAGCGAACAAAATTACACCGCCCAAAGCTTCGCCATACTCGCCCGCCAAACGTGAAACCCGGCGTCCCAACAGCAGTCCGAGAATGGACATGACCCCGCCGAACGTCCCGAACAGCAGCACAGTCAGCACCACATCGGTCGCGAACAATCCGAGCGAAACGCCTACAGAAAAGGAGTCGATGCTTACGCTTAAAGCGAATAACAGGAGGCCCCACAGCGTGGTATGGTCGAATGACTGCGCTTGCTCTCCCCGCAGGGAGCTGTAGACCATGTGGGAACCCAGCAGGACGAGCAGACCCCCGCCGATGAACGTCGCCACATGGCCGAACAGCGAGCTGAAATAATGGCCCATCACCATGCCGGTCAGGGGCATCAATATATGGAACACCGCAATAACCAAGCTGATCTTCAGTATATCCAGCAGACGGATCCCCTTCAAACCGATGCCGATTCCAAGGGAAAAAGCGTCCATTCCCAATGCCAGGGCCAAGCATATTACGGTAATAAGCTGGCCGGCTGCCGCAGGCGATGCCATTCCCATTCCCCCTGTCCTTATCTCATTCCAAGATATGCGGACAACCGGGAGAACATGCTTAGACGGAGACGACCCAAGCAACCGATCGATGGGCCGCTGCCCGAAACCGGACAACCGGGAGAACATGCCTAGATCGAGATGACCTGGTTTCCGGCGGCTTTCGTCAGCCGGTTCATGATGGCGGCGCCTATGCCCTCCCGCGCCATCGCGGATGTGAGGATATAACTGATTTCTGCTTCGTCAAAAGCCCTCAGTGCGTCGTACAATCCGGCGGCGATGGTGGCAGGCCGGTGAAGGGAGCCGCAGGCCACGACCAGATCGGCGTCGAAGAGCTGCTTGTATTCTTCAACGGTAAGCACACCCGTTCGCTCGCCGCGGCCCCGGGCGAGTAGCAGCGCTTCGCGGATCCACTCGTTCACCTGGTCCGCTGAAGCGCCTTGTACGATAGTAAGCTGCCCTTGCGGAGCGTAATGGGTGTACTTCATGCCCGGCGCGCGGGGGGCCTCGTCTTCGCCGGCGGTGCCGGGCTCTGCGGCCCCGCCGTGCGCTGGCTCTATTACCGCGGCTTCCGGCGCCGCCAGGCGGAGCTCGTCCGCGGTTACGCCGCCGGGACGCAGGATGTGAATCAGGTTATCGCGGAGAGCGATGACCGTGGACTCTAGTCCGACGCCGGCCGGTCCGGCGTCGAGCAGGCCCTCGATGCGTCCGCCGAGGTCGTGGCGGACGTGCTCGGCCCGCGTCGGGCTGGGCCGGCCCGAGCGGTTCGCGCTCGGCGCCGCGACCGGGCGGCCCACCGCGGCGATGAGCGCCAGGGCGGCCGGATGGTCAGGCATCCGGACGCCCACGGTGTCGAGGCCCGCCGTCACCAGCGGGGAGACGGCGCCTTCGCGGACCGGCATCACCAGCGTCAGCGGGCCGGGCCAGAACGCGTCCATGAGACGCTGTGCCGCGGCCGCCTCGGAATGAGGGGCGATCAGCCCCTCAAGCTGCGCACGATCCGCGATATGGACGATGAGCGGGTTGTCCGACGGACGGCCTTTTGCGTCGAAAATACGCCGCACGGCTTCCGTGGAGGTTGCATCGGCGCCTAAGCCGTAAACCGTTTCCGTCGGAAAAGCGACAAGCTGCCCTTCGCGGAGCAGCTTTGCGGCCGATTCTATACTTGCGGAATCCGGGTGAACCGGATCTACCTTCCATTCTGCGGTCATCTCGTTCATTCCTCTAAGTTCGTATTTGAAGCCATTATACATTAGGCGAACATTTTTTTCAGCATGTCCCACAGGAAGAAGCGCACTTCCACCCCCTCTTGCCCGCCCGCCGCCGACGCCGTCGTTTGGGACAATTCCCGCGAGTCTCGGCTTCCGGAAGAGGAAGAAGAGGCTGCACTTTTCCCTTGATTGGCGTTTGCGCCCTTGTTGGCTGCAGGCTCTGCACCATTCTTGCTCACGGAGCCCTTGTTGGCCGAAGGCTCAGCACCGTTGTTGCTGACGGAACCCTTTTTCTCGGCCGCTTCAGAGGAAGCGATCTCCACGAAGCAGAGCGGAGGGAACAGCACGCACCACCAATTTTGCCCCAAGCCTTCACCCAAAGTGACGCGGACCGCTTCATAATCTCCCGCAGGATAAACTTTGGTGCCGTATACTTTATCGGGGAACGGAACAAGACCCAATTCCACCTGGTAAGAATAATGAAAACCTTGCTTAACAAGCACTTTGCCAACGATTTGCCGCAGCTCCGGCAGGTGGCTTCTGGTGATGACCCGGGCGTCCTCTACTGTTTTGGCATCTTCCACCCATTTGTCCATATTATCGATAATAGCGTCGCGCACCTGCTTTTTCACCAGTTGGTCGGGTGTGGAATCGGAATTAGCCAGAATCCGCAGCCGGATCGCCTGCTGGGGAATCTCTGCATTCACGACAGCTGCGGAAGTGCGGTTCGATTCCCAGCAGCCGATCATAACGATGATAGCGAAAATGGTATAATAGAAACTTTTATAAGAGATATTAGTCCGCTTTACCATAGATAAAAGCCCCTCTCGTCTTCTGTATTACCAGTATGGTCAGAAGAGAGAGAGGCTAAACCCGGCAATCTATTATTTTTTCGCGCAGCCTATCACATGGCGTTCTATTCCGGCGAAATCCCGGATGATTTCGATAGATTCATAGGCTTCCAGTTCCCTGAGCAGAGTAGAAACCGCCTCGGCCTGATGGATGCCGACCTCGAAGCCCACGATCTCCGGCAGCCGCGGCAGCTCCCTCATCTGCGCCGCCATCCGGCGGTACAGGTCGAGCCCGTCGGCGCCGCCGACCAAAGCGCTGTGCGGCTCATACATCCGCACCTCCGTCTGCAGCGTCGGCAAATCCGAAGCCGGAATATAGGGCGGGTTCGACACCAGGATGTCGAAGCCCCGCCCCAGGGCGATATAGGGCGACAGCAGATCGCCCTCCAGAAACTGAACCTGGACTCCGTTCAGGTTCGCGTTCTCCGCCGCCACTGCCAGCGCGGCCGGCGAAATGTCCGAGCTCATGACCCGCCAGTGCGGGCATGAGGCGGCCAGGCTGACGGCAATGGCGCCGCTTCCGGCGCCTACGTCAGCCACCGTCGGGGCCTCGCCTCCGGAGGAGGCCCTGAACCGCTCGCGGCCGAGCTGCACGATGCGCTCGACCAGCAGCTCGGTCTCCGGCCGAGGGATCAGCACGGCCGGGTTCACTTTGAAGCGCAGGCCGTAGAACTCCTGCTCCCCGATAATATATTGCGCAGGTTCCCCTGCCGCCTTGCGCATCAGAGCATCCTGCCACGCCTCCCTGCTGCCGGCCGGGAACGGCTCCTCCCAGTGCAGGAGGAGCCGCGATTTATCCCAGCCGAGCACATGCTGCAGCAGCATGTCCGCATTCTCCCTGCTGTTCTGTATCCCCTGCTCGGCTAAAAAAGAAGAAGCCTCCATAAAGGCTTCCCTTATCGATAACGGGCGCCCCCGCATATTATTGCTCACCTTTTTCCATCAATTCCGCCTGCGAAGCAATGGTCAGAGTGGAAACAATCTCTTCCATATCCCCGTTCAGTACCGCATCCAAACGATGCAGCGTCAGTCCGATCCGGTGATCGGTGATCCGGCTTTGCGGGAAATTGTAAGTCCGTATGCGTTCGCTTCGGTCTCCGGTGCCTACCTTGCTTTTACGCTCGTCTGCGTATTTGGCCTGCTCTTCCTGCAGCAGCTTGTCGGAAATCCGCGCCCTGAGCACCTGCAGCGCCTTCGCTTTGTTGTCATTCTGCGATTTGCCGTCCTGGCAGGTAGCTACGATCCCCGTCGGCACATGGGTCACGCGAACCGCCGATTTCGTCGTGTTGACGGATTGTCCGCCGGCACCGCTGGAACAGAACGTATCTACGCGGATGTCGCTTTCCCTGATCTCGATTTCCACTTCCTCCGCCTCAGGCATCACAGCCACGGTAGAAGTGGACGTATGGATCCGTCCGCCGGATTCGGTTGTCGGAATACGCTGTACCCGATGCGCGCCGCTTTCGAATTTCAGCTTGCTGTACGCGCCTTTCCCGGAAATCATAAAAATGATTTCCTTGTATCCGCCCAGATCGTTCAGGTTGGCGTCCAGAACTTCCGTTCTCCATCCCTGGGAATCGGCATAACGGGTGTACATCCGGTACAGGTCCGCAGCGAACAAGGCCGCTTCATCGCCGCCCGCGGCGCCGCGGATTTCCACGATCACATTCTTATCGTCGTTCGGATCCTTCGGAAGCATCAAAATTTTGATTTTCTCTTCCAATTGCTCCTTTTGTGCGCTGAGCTCCTCGATTTCCATTTTCACCAGCTCGCGCATTTCGTCGTCCAGCTTCTCGTTCTGCATCGTTTTGGCCGCTTCGAGCCCTTCCATGACCTGCTTATATTGAACGTAAGCTTCGTAGGACTCCTGTAGATCGGATTGTTCTTTGGAATAGTCCCTCAGCTTTTTCGTATCATTGGCAACATCCGGGTCGCACAGCAGCTCGCTCAATTTCTCATAGCGGTCAGCCAGCGCCTGAAGTCGGTCTAACATCACTTCCACCTCCTGAAGTACTGACAATCTATAGGTTTATATCTAAATCTGCCTTTATTTTTAAAGAGAACGCAGGAAAATCCGGAAGGCTCCGGATGGGTCCCATCGGTTTCTCGTCTCTGCTTATAGGCCATGCGGCCAACATAGTCTAACTTTATTTTATTGTAAAATCCGCCTTGTTGTCAATGCAGCGCATGCCTGTTTTCCATAAAAAGGCGGCCCGCTCCTTATACATTAAAGCGGAAATGCATAACGTCGCCGTCTTTTACTACATAGTCTTTGCCTTCCAGTCGAAGAAGTCCTTTATCCCGGGCCGCAGCCATCGATCCGCAGCTCACGAGATCCTCGTATCCTACAACTTCCGCGCGGATGAATCCTTTCTCAAAGTCGGAATGGATCACACCTGCCGCCTGCGGCGCCTTCATGCCCTGGCGGATGGTCCACGCGCGGACTTCCTGCACCCCTGCCGTAAAGTAGGTGTACAAACCAAGCAGATGATACGCCGCGCGGATCAGCCGGTTCAGACCGGACTCTTCCAGGCCCAGCTCCTCCAGGAACATTTCCTTGTCTTCGCCTTCCAGCTCGGCAATCTCGGATTCCACCTTCGCGCTCACATGGACCGTATCGGCTCCTTCACCGGCTGCAAATTCGCGCACCTTCTGTACGTGAGGGTTGCCGTCCGCGTTCGCCGCTTCCTCTTCGCTCACGTTCGTCACGTAAAGCACAGGCTTCATAGTCAGTAAATGCAGATCCCGAATGAGCAGCTTCTCTTCATCCGACAGCTCTACGTTTCGCGCCGGCTTGTCGTTGTACAGAGCGTCCTTCACCCGTTCCAGCGTCTCCACTTCCACCGCAACCTTCTTGTCCCCGCCCTTGAGGTTTTTGCGTGAACGCTCGATTCTCTTCTCCACCGTCTCGATGTCGGCGAGAATAAGCTCCAGATTGATCGTTTCGATATCGCTCAAGGGATCGACTTTACCCGCTACGTGGGTAATATTCTCGTCCTCAAAGCAGCGCACCACCTGTACGATCGCGTCCACTTCACGGATGTGCGCCAGAAACTTGTTGCCGAGGCCTTCGCCCTTGCTCGCCCCTTTGACGAGACCAGCAATGTCCACGAACTCAAAAGCGGTAGGCACGATACGGTTCGGAGTTACGATTTCGGCCAGCTTCTGGAGGCGTTCATCAGGAACCTCCACCACACCGACGTTAGGATCTATTGTACAGAACGGATAGTTCGCCATTTCGGCGCCCGCCTGCGTAATTGCGTTAAATAAAGTCGATTTGCCCACGTTCGGCAGGCCGACAATACCACAGGAAAGTGGCATATATAAACAACTCCTTAGTTTCAAATAGGGTATATCCCTAACATTATATATAAAATCATAGAAAAAGCCTAGTTTTTTAACTCTGCTGCAGAAATTCAAGACCATTCCGATGGGAGCATATTTTGAGTAAGAATTTTGTTGTAATGATGACTATTTACCTATATACTATCCAAAGCTGGTTTTATTTGACTAAATTTGTCGATTTTTCATGCCCGCTTTTTGCCAGTGTAGCATCAGAGGAGGACGATAAACTAATGAAATTGCATTTCAATTTATTCCGCTCAGTGAAAAGTAAATTAATCTTATCGTTTGCTCTCATTTTAATGATTCCAAGCTTCGCAATCGGTTGGATCGCTTATTCCACCGCTAAAAATAAAGTGGACGACCAAATGAAGCGTACCGCTTCCCAAAGTGTGTCTTTGATGGATGAAACGATCAATCAAATGTTAGATGCGAAAATGAAGGAAGTGAATCTCTTATCCCAAGAAGTTTCTCTAGGTTCGATAGGTTCCAGACAAGGCGCCGAGGATCCGCGGGTTAGGCAAAAGCTGGATGCCTATCAGCAGAATCATCCGGAGCTGGAGCTTACTTTTGTTGGAACAGACCAAGGGGTATATATGAACGCGCCCAGCAGTGTAACCAATCCCCCGGATTATGACCCGAGAGTAAGACCATGGTATAAACAAGCAATGGACAACAAAGATAAAGTGATTATTACCGACCCGTACATATCGAAAGCGTCAAATAACGTGGTAGTGACCATTGCTAAGGTTGTGAACGACGGGCATGGCGTGATGGCGATAAATCTCAGCTTAAAAGCACTGGGTGATGTTGTAAAAGGAGTTAAAATAGGAAATGATGGATATCTTTATCTGTTGGATGCAAAGAGTAAATATTTGAGCCATCCAACTAAACAAACAGGCTCTGATGCTAAAGGCCCCCAGTATGAGAACATGTACCGCTCCAATTCAGGTATATTCAATTACGTCCTGGATGGAAACCCAAAGAAAATGGCTTTTACAACGAATCGTTTAACCGGCTGGAAATTAGCGGGGACTTGGTATTCGAATGAAGTAAGCCAGGAAGCCGCCCCTATTTTCAATAAAACTGTACTCGTCATTGCGGTTGCTTTAGCCCTGGGCACCATTATCGTGTTTTTTATTATTCGTTCCATTATATCCCCGCTGCGTCATTTAACCGAAACGTCCCGAAAAATAAGCTTGGGTGATCTGGGCAATCGGGTGGACGTGAATTCGAAAGACGAATTCGGCGAGGTCGCAGCAAGCTTTAACAATATGATCGATTCGCTACGGACCGTGTTGACTGCAGTGAGTGAGTCCTCGAATCAATTGGCTGCGTCAGCCGAAGAACTCTCTGTGAGCGCAGATCATACATCCAAGGCTACCGAACATATTGCGGCTTCCATTGAGCAGATGGCTGTTGGGGCAAATCAGCAGGTTGACAGCGTACAGGAAAGTGCACGCACCATCAATGACGTATCCGCAAGAATACAGCAGATCGTTGCTAACTCCCAGTCCGTGGCTGACGCAACCATTAAGACTTCTGAAAAATCATCGGAAGGCGGCCGGGCGATCCAGACTGTAAAAGGACAAATGAATTCTATCAGCGGCTCTGTCAGCGGACTTGCTCAGGTTGTGAACCAGTTGGCCGTTACCTCCCGGGAGATTGGCCAAATTATTGAAGTTATCACCCAAATCTCCCAACAAACGAATCTGCTCTCGCTTAACGCTTCCATCGAAGCAGCCAGAGCGGGTGAACATGGACGCGGATTTGCCGTGGTAGCAGGTGAAGTAAAGAAGCTTGCCGAACAATCCTCCAATTCCGCGGGACAAATCACAGAACTTGTCAATGCAATCCGCGATGAGATTGATAAAGCCCAGCAGTCCATGCAGTCGGCAACGGACGAAGTAACCGTTGGAATAAAAGTCGTGCATACGGCAGGCGGATTATTTTCCGAGATCGAGCGCTTTGTCAATGAGGTCAGCAGCCAGGTGCAGGAGGTTTCAGCGGCCGCTGAGCAAATTTCGGTCGGCACAGTTCAAGTCGTACAATCCATTGAAGAGATCGCCAGTGTCGCGCAAGCAACCGCATCGGGTTCCCAGAATGTGTCTGCGGCCACACAGGAACAACTGGCGTCTATGGAACAAATTTCATCCTCTTCATCAGCCCTCACGCACCAGGCGGAAGAGCTGCAGTTGCTAGTAGATAAATTCAAACTGTGAGTTGGACAAGCGAATGCGAAAGACCCCGATCTCCATGCTGTTCATTGACAAGGCACACGTCAATAAACAATATGGACTCAGGGCCTTTTTCTATCCGGTCTATTTAAATACTCTATTCTGCTTCTGTTTCGCCAATTCTTTCTTGGTTCCGAAATAGGACTCCACTTGCTTTTTCAACACATAGGCTCTCAGCGAATTCAGCTTTTCTTCGGTGATCCCTATGAATTGGGCACCATAGTAGGTCCCCAATTCCACTTTCTCGACCCGCGCCACTTCCACTATGCACTTCAGTTCAAACCCTAAATCCAGCTCTACCTGCAGCTTGTGATTTGGCTTAATGTCAAGATCGTCGATCATCGTAAAGCCGACGCCGGTTATCGAAATATTATCCACAACAAGGGGAACGGCCTGTTCTTTAAGAACATCATTGATCTGTTCCTGGTCAAGGATGGAGCGCAGCTTTCCTTTATCTCTGACGTTCACCCTTGGCGACACGCGCTTCTCATTAAAATGCTTCCAATTTTGCGGCGTATTAAGAATAATAAGGGAGCCGCTATCCCTAGCCACAATGGTGGATTGGAACACATAGATGCCGGCGGGGGAATAGACGGTCATTTTGACGGGATCACCAAGCCGGTAAGCTTCACCTTCGGAAATTTCGATCTCAAGGATATCTCCTTCAATATAGGTCAGCGTTCCTGTGGATACAAAATCCTTGCTTTCCACCATCGTCCTGCATTGAAGCAAACTCTGAATCGACGATTTATCTTTAACCGAAGAATATTCAACTTGTGAAGCCAGTTTGGAAACGGACATGGCTCCATCCCGCCTTTCATTTTTTAATTTTTCCAAGTCGTCTATGTACATTGTCCTATGGGTTCGAATTAATAGTTAACAAGCTGGAAACAGCATTATTTTCAGTATACTTCACCCGCCACCCGCAAGCAATGTATTCGATTGATCGCGCTCGTACAGCTTGTCCTCCACGGCTTGCTTCCTTCTTTACTTTCCCCTACAATTAAGGGCGGATAGCAGGTTATCCACACAAAAAAAGTTATCCACAAAGTTATCCACAACATGTTAACAACGAATAAATGTTCGTCTTATTTATCCACAGCGAACAACTTTACCTGACCTAAGGAGCTCCTACATGGAAGACCATACGCGTTGGATGCAAGAAGCGATAGAGGAAGCAAAGAAAGCCGAGCTGCTGAGGGAAGCGCCGATCGGAGCGGTTATCGTTAAAAACGGGGCGATTGTAGGCCGCGGCCATAACCTTAGGGAAACGACATTTGATCCTACAGCTCATGCCGAGATGATCGCTATCCGGGAAGCCAGTAAGGCACTGGACGCCTGGCGGCTGCTTGAATGCACTTTATATGTGACTTTGGAGCCGTGTCCCATGTGTGCCGGGGCCGTCGTACAATCGCGCATTCCTCAAGTCGTTTACGGAACACGCGACCCCAAGGCCGGCTGTGCGGGAACTCTGATGAACCTGCTTCAGGAGGAAAGGTTTAACCATAGGACCGAAGTAGTGGGGGGCGTTCTGAGGGAGGAATGTGCTGCGCTTTTGACTGACTTCTTCCGTTCCCTTCGCAGGAAGGGCTAACCTTGATCGCCACTGCGAATTTCAGCTTGAAACCTCCCTCAGCAAACTGCTAACACGCCTTGATAAAATTGGTAGGCAAAGGGACTTTTCTTCCTCTGAAGAAACGTGATATAATAAGTCTCACGCGCGCCCGTAGCTCAGCAGGATAGAGCGACAGTTTCCTAAACTGCAGGTCGTACGTTCGAATCGTATCGGGCGCGCCAATTTCTATTTTCCCCGAAATTTGAAATTCCCATAGTCAATTACCATAATCCTTCCCTTATGTCCTAAACGTAAGTTTTCCCGCTTAATATCTGATGGGATGATTCCCTTTTTCTCAAATTCGGATATCAATATTCGCAATTTTTGGGCATATTCTTCTGTTACGGGAAAGGGCCGATCATACTTTTTCATAATTAACCAGCGTTTTCTATGCTTTATTATGTTGGCAAGGTGTTTTCTCACTGGAGAAGGACATAATTTATACATTCTCACTTCCCGCTGATTGTATTTAATTGCCCTGTCTGATCTCCCTACCTTTAATACATAGCCATTCTCCAGATCATATGCAATTCGCCTGGCGCCGGCGCCGATTGGTTTCTTTCCTTTAATCAATTTTCTAATCGATTTTCTCATTTAATCATGGCTCACCCCTCATAAGGAAATTTGAACCAAAAGGTTTTAAAAGATTGTGCCCTTAAGTTTATCCAATAGTATATGTCGGACGTGCCCAAGTGGCTACAGCGGGCGGCGGCCGATAACAAGGATACCATCCCGCCCGATGCCGTATAATACCTTTATGATTCTTTATCCTCCGGCGGAAGCAGCACAATCCGTCCGTCTTCCAGCGTCACTCTCACTTTATTGGCACTTTTCAGCCCGGTCGAAGCCAGATAATGATCCGGTATTTGCAACCTGCCCGCCTTATCCATCACCGCATATTCCACATGGGACTCCTCAGCCTGCTCCTCCTGCACCAGTCCAGCTTCAAGCTCAGCCAGTTCTTCCGCATACGATTTGCGGCGGATGATCTCCGACGAAGTTTTGCCGTCCCTTATCGCTACAACCCGATCCACCTTCTTGGCGAGCAGAGGATCGTGAGTGACGATGACTACAGTGAGACCGAAAGTGCGGTTAAACTCCCTGAACAGGTCCAAAATTTGACTCGCCATCTTGGTATCGACCGAACCGGTAGGCTCATCGGCAAGCAGCAGCTTGGGGTGATTGGCCAAGGCAATCGCAATCGCCACCCGCTGTTGCTCTCCGCCTGACAGCTGATTTAACCGGTTGCGCATCCGGTGCTTCAGACCTACCGCATCCAGCAGCTCCATCGCTCTTTCCCGCTTCCGGCGCCCTTTTAAAAGAATCGGCAGTTCGACGTTCTCGAGCGCGGTCAGATAAGGAATCAAATTTCGGGCGTTATTCTGCCACACGAATCCGACCGTTTCCCTTTTGAAGAGCACAATGTCTTTTTCCGTTGCCTTCAGCATATCTTTGCCGTCGATCTCGAGCTTGCCTGCCGAAGGCCGATCCAATCCGCCCAGCATATTCAGCAGTGTAGACTTGCCGCTTCCGCTGTTGCCGATGATCGCCATCAGTTCCCCATCGTCCACCTGAAGGTCCAGCCCTTGGAGACCTACGACTTCAAGATCGGCTACTTTGTAGATTTTGACCAGATTTTCGCATACGATCATGTCTAGTCCTCCCCGAGTTTGACGGCTTGATGGATTTTAATGCGGGACAGCATATAACCCAGGATGAACAGCCCAAGAAGCAGAAGCACCGTCACGATAAAATACAGCCTTATATAATCCAGGGGATCGAAGGTTACCCGGAATGGCGGCACTTGGCTGGAAGAGGCAAAGGATAGCTGGAACAGCGGCACATACAACCGGCTCGTCACATTGCCCGTGATGATGCCAATCAGCATACCCGCTCCGGAAGTCAGCAACTGTTCGACAACCAGCATCCCTATCAGTTGGTAAAAGGATATCCCCATCGCTCTCAAAATTCCGAACTGAAGCATTTTACCGGACAGTGAGATAATCCAATAGATCAGGAAACCAAGAAAGCTGATAATTATGGAAATGAGGAAGCCTAGTGTCATTACCCCGTTCATAGCCAGCCGAAAAGGGTCGTTCTTCGATTTGATCAATTGCTGGCGTGCATCCACCAGGCTTGTAATCGGCAGATTTCCTTCCGAAATGGCATTATACAGCTTTTGGGACGAAGCGTCGGGCTTCAATTTCAGCCATATATCATAAGGCTCCAATATCATGTTGTTCTGTATGTACGGCAGCTGGCCGACAACGAGATTCGGAATGTTGGTTTTGGTCTTTTTGTCCGTATTGGCGCTTCCGTTCGAATTTCCTTCCAACACCGGATTCGGATTCCATGAAGGCCAATAATCGATCACGCCGTAAACGATAAACTGCGCCGGCTTCCCGCCGGTCCCCGTTAAAGTAATTGCAGAACCCGGCTTAAGGTCGTTGGCATCGGCCAATGATCTGGAAACAAGCACCGCGGAAGGCTCCGAGGCAATCAGGTTCAAATAGGAGTAAAAATGATGATCCAGCAGGCGGTCCTGCATCCAGGCTACCCGCCCGAACGCATCCGTTTCAATGCCCATCAGCTGCACAGTCGAGCTTTTTTTGCCTGCCTGCAGCTCAATGCCGCTCTTGTTATACACTTTGGCGGCGGCTTCCACCTCCGGCAGCTTGGCAAACGGCTCAAAGGGCGGCTCGGTGAACTGGACCTTCTTAGGTGGCGCAGGGAGGGCGTTTGGACCTGCCGCCGATGCTGCGGGTGCATTGCTGGCACCGCCGTCGCCGCTGTCGCCAGCTGCCTCTCCGCCTGCAGGGGAAGACGGAGCATCGTTATCCCATTTGACCTGAAGCTTAATATCCGCACCGCCCATATAACGGATCGTATCCTCCATGTTGCGGTTCATCGTTCTGGCCGCGCTGGCGCTGAATAAGCCCGTAGCCAAGGTTAAGATGAGGAATACCATGATAAAATGGTACTGGCCTGTCGACCTCCCAACCTGGATGAGGGTAGAATACAGCGAGGGAGGCCACCAATGCCTTCCCAGCCAATACACCAACCGGATGAGCCAAGGATACAGCCTCAGCAGAACCAGGCCGGCGCCGAGCACAAACAGGGCGGGAACGATAAATAACAAAGGATCGATTTTCAAATCCTGCGAAGTGAGGCCCAGAGATTGAAGGTCGCTCATCCTGCGCCTGAAGCTCTGCATGCCGTAAATCGCAACAGCGAGCAGAATCACATCAATAAAATATTTGTGCCAGAAAGAAGCCTTCTCTTGGCGGGCTAACTGCTGCTTATGTCCCACAATGGAAACCCGCGTGGCCAGGTAAGCGGGGATCAAAGTCATAAACACCGAACCTGCCACCGCGATGAGGGCATATTGAAAAGCTTCCCTGCCGACCCGGATATCCAGGGCGGAGCGCTGCACAAACTCAAGAAATCCGTTCGAGGCACCCAGCATTCTGGTCAAAAACATACCGAGATAAGGGCCCACCACAAAAGCGATAGCACCCAGCAGCAGCCCTTCCACCACATAGCCCAGCAGAATCTGCCAGCGGCTTCCCCCTCTGCTTCGGATCACGGCGATTTCCGTCTTTTGCCGTTCGGTGATCAGATTGGATACCATGAACAAGTAGAAGGCCAGCATGATCATGACGGGCGTATTCAGAGACCAAAGAATGACCCGCAGCTTCCTCTCCTGCTGGAAGTAAGTTTCCATCTTTTCCATAGCCGGAGCTTTTACAAAATAATTTTCAAACTTGCCGGAGAGATAACCGTCGATATTTTGATAGACTTGGGCGAATCTGTTCGCTTTATCCAGTGACATTTTATGGTAATCGACAGCATAGGTCCATTTGCTGAAATTAACCTTCAGCTTGCCGCCTTCCGTAAAGTCGCGTTCGAATAAATCGAAGTCCAGCATCAAAGAGGAGTCGGAAGTAGTCCAATTGCTCTGATACAGTTCGCTGTTGCCTGCTTTGGCCTCTACTACGCCCACCACTTTAACCTTGACCGGTTCTTTCAGCTCTTCGCTGCGGACAGTAAATTCGTTCCCTACGACGAGCTTTTTCCTGCTCAGCACCTGAGAGGATACCACCGCTTCATAGAATCCGTTTACAATTTCTTTGGAGGGCAGTTTTCCGTCAACTACGCGCACATGCTCCTGCAGACCGTCCTCCGCCATAAACTCAACCGTCCTGTCCGATGTAGAATCGACTTGGGAAGGGTCGACAGGGTCCAGATTGACCACGATCGTTCCCCGCTCCCGCGCATACAGCTGTACGGGCAGTGAAAACTTATCCCCTTGCGCGGACAGGAAGCTGTCTGCTTGTTTCCACCCATTCCCTCCTGAAGCCGAAGGCGACCCCGTAACTATGGCGCGCAGACTTCCCGGGTAATGCCCGGTGTCACTCTGGATATTTTGCAAATCTTTGATCAGCATCCGCTGTAGCACGGCGTTGGTATAAATGGGCATCGAGCTGAACAAGGCGACAGAGATAATAAGGCCGGCCAGCAAGCTGAGCTCCAGCCATTTATTTTTGGTCATCTTGCGAATGATCATAATGAATAAAGCCATAAGGAACCTCCAAGTCAGGCTTCAGTTATTTAAAATAATGTTGCTGCCTTCCTTCAGACCTTTTCTAATCTCCACTTCCGTGGCAGATACAATCCCTTTCTCCACGTCCACCTCTTTGCGGCTTTCCCCCTCTAGCACCTGTACGTAATCGCGTCCCATGAAGGTCCTGAGTCCGGTGCGCGGAATGATTAACACATCGTCTCTCATCTCCGTTGTAATGACTATATCCGCCATAGAGCCAATGGTGACATCGTCCTTAAGACCGTTTACTGCGATAATTAACCGCTTTGCGTTTCGCTCCGATTCCGTTTTGTTCGTGCTTAAAGGAGCGGATGATGGAGTTTGCACTACTTTTCCTGTATATGCGTCACTTTTCACCTTAACCGCTACTTCCATCCCAACCTGCACAGAGCTGATGTCGTTCGGATTGGATGCATCGTAAATGAGCTGAAGCTGCTTGGGATTGGCGATCGTCACTACCGGCTTGTAAGCGGTTACCTGATCTCCGCCCTTCAGCGTATCGATATAGGTGACGATACCGGAAATAGCGGCTTTCAGCTTGGTCTTCGCCAATTGTTCCTGCAGATGATCCAACTGCAGTTTTTCCTTCTCCACATCGATCATTTTGGTCCTGATAGAGTCCGCATTCCCTAAACTGCCGGACTTGACCTGTTGAAGCGCGATATCTGCTTTCTCGTACTGCAGCTTCTGCATCTTAATCTGGTATTCCAGGTCCCCAGGCTCCAATTGAGCTAACACTGCCCCGGCTTTTACAGCATCTCCGACATTGACATCAATCGAACGTATCCGTCCTCCGGATTCCGGAAAAAAAACGTCTTGGTTCTGGGTCGGAAAGAAGGTGGCCACGGCTGTAATCTGCTTCGCTATGGAGCCTTTTTTGACGGCAACAGTCTGGATATCATCCTTTTTCGGCTTCACTAGCGGAGGCGCCAGAGCTTGTTCTTCCTTGGGAACGATAGAGCAGCCCGATACAAATAAAACCACAGAGCAGGCAACCAGCATTCGAAATACAATCGGATTATCTTTCTTCCACAATTTGTCCATCCTCCAATGCATAAACTTGATCGACGATATCCATGATGGCAGGATCATGCGTCGTTAAAATGATGGTCATGCCGTGCTGCTGCACCAATTGTTTGAACACCCTTATGACCTGCAGCCCCATCCGGCTGTCCAGCTCCGCCGTAGGCTCGTCCGCCAGCAGCAGCGGAGGTTTGTGCGCGATCGCCCTGGCGATGGCCACCCTCTGCTGCTCTCCACCCGACATTTCAAATGGGCGGTGCTTCATCCTCGGCTTGAGTCCGACAAAGTCCAAAGCTTCTTCCGCAAATTGCTTGTACTGCCGAGCCGGCGAGCCGGCGATTCTCAGCCCGAATTCCACATTCTCATAAGCGGACATCAGGGGTATCAGGGCATATGACTGAAAAATCAAACCCATATTCCGCCTTCTCTGCTCGTTTCGCCTGTTATCGCTCAACTTCGTGATTTCCTGGCCGAGAAAATGAATGGTGCCATCCGTCGGACGATCCAAAGCGCCCAGAATGTTCAGCAGCGTGGTTTTGCCGGAACCGGACCGTCCTCTAAGCGCAACCAAGCGTCCTTGCGGGATGGTCAAGTTTCCGTTTTTGAGCACATGCACGGCCTGATTTCCTTTGCCGAACGTACGAGTTATGCCTATTGCTTGCAGAATAGGTGCAGTCCCCTTTATATACGCTGTGGATTCCATGGAATACCCTGCCTTTTAGAAGGATAAATTCATTATGTATACTCTACTACTTCCAAAGATTACCGTCACTGGCACACTTCACAAAATAACTTCACAAATCCAACAAAAAAAAGGATCCTAAGATCCTTTTTTAGCAGCATGTTTTCCTTTTTACAACAGATCGCAAGCTTCCTCAGGCATCCATTTCTTGTCCTTGCCCTCCCATTTAATATTACAACCGATGGGATTGGTAAGCGGAATAGAAATCTCCCTGTCTGTGGTGAACTCCTCGAGCACTCTTTCGAGATCGTTTGTTGTCATTTTTGATGTGTCCTTAGGATTATCCACACCGCGTCCCGTATAAATAAGCCTGCGTTCCTGATCGAATACGTAAAAATGGGGAGTTCTAAGGGCGCCATAAGCTCTGGCGGTTTCCTGGCTTTCATCATGCAGATAGGTCCAAGGGAACTTGTGTTCCTTCATCTTTTCTACCATATGATCATATGAATCTTCTTCAAAAGTACTGGCGCTGTTGGAGTTGATGGCTGCAAAAGCGATTCCCTGGGGAATAAACGTTTCCGCCGTGTTTCTTGTAATCTCATCCGACCCCTTCACATAAGGACAGTGGTTGCAGGTGAAGAAAATAACGAGCGCTTTAGCGTCCTTGAAATCCTTGAGTGTGTAAATCTTCCCGTCCGTTGCGGGTAAAGAAAAATCCGGAGCCTTTGAGCCTATAGGCAGAGTGAAAGACATAGCGGCACCTCCTTAGGTTCACGAGTTTATCTTCATTTTACATGCCTGTGTACCGGGGTTCAAATAGGTTGAACGAACCAAACCCCTAAAAGGATATAACCTCTTAGGGGGATATTGACACGAATGATTATAAAAAACGACTCATAGCCCTGTTCCAAACAGCATATGCCTAGCTGCCTTCTCCGTGATTGGCCCGGCTGTGCTGACGATTTTTCACCTTTTTCGAGCCGGATAAAGGTTCTTGCACACCATGGTCATCCGGATCGTTATGGCGCTCTCCACGGCCAGGGGCAGCCACGGTCTGCGGGGGAATTTTCTTCACCATAGCACGTTTCCTCCTGTTTCCTTAAGTGCCTTTGTGATTAAGCGCATCTTGATGCCTGCGGTCATTCGTTTGCTGCTGCAGCTGTTGATCTTGATGGCCGTTCACGCGAGTTTGTTCCAAGTCATCGACCACATTTTGCAAATTTTTATCATCCGGTTTGGAAGTGCCCATATTGTGTGTCCTCTCTTATCTCGCCGTTAATCCGTGGAGCTGGGATGCGCATTCACGGATATGCCGAACATAATCTTGAATCAAGCTCTGAATGATGTCTGTCCTCTCGTCTACATGAATGTCGTCCTTCTCTACATCCACGAGCTCTATCCTGACTTCGCTGTTATCGACATAAGTGCACTTGAAATCAAAAGTATAGCTGGAACGGCCCGCTGAAGTTATATGAATACGCAGCGCACGTGGATCGGCTTCATCGGGCCATATTTTCGCCTTGTCCGAAGCTTCCAGCGTATTCGGCAGCATACGGGCCCAAGCTTCCGCCAGCCTTTGTTGCTCTACTTTCAGTTCCTCATGACTCATTACTAACCACCTCCACATTCTTAAAATGCGGCAGTGGAGCTTTTTTTATGCAGCGTCAATAAGCACGACTAAGGCGTCGGTCAATTTTGGCAACGCAGCAAGTTAGGGTAAGGTACCTTTTATCGTAAGGGGGCCGTCCTTCGAATTTTATCCTACTTTCCGTTATTATCATTTGGAGATTATGTGACGAAACAGGCATATCCGAGGCAACTCTTAGCGGATTTTAAAATATATCTGGTCTGATAACAGTTACCATCTTTGTCCAACTCGCATTATCTATTAGTAACTTAATAGAAAGCGAGGTGTAGAGAATATGTCTATCCTAAGAACCGATATGGTCGTAATTAAGTTCCGCAGAGTAAAAGGTGTTAGGTTTATTAGCGCTTTCCGTATCATTGGCAGTGCTTTCCCTTGCAGAGGATTCTTATTTATTGGCGGACGAGTCCTTTTTGCTCAACGCTGTCTTTTGACTAACGGATTCAGTCTTGTTTTCTCCTCTGGGAATGTATTGGTATTTGTACGCAAAAGATAATGTCCCACAAAGAAACGACCGCCTCTAACTCCGGACCGTCGTTTCTTTTTTGCTGTCTATGGATAATTAGGTATTTCTAATAGAAATTTTAATTGATTAGTCCATAGCCATCACAAAATTCTCATCATACTTTAGTTTATCCGGGAGGTGACTTCATTTTGACCCTAACAAAACACAGATTAGCGAAAGATAAAAAGTTCGAAACATCCTATTACATCATCAGGGGAAAGTCTAAGGGAAACACAGTATTGGTCACGGCAGGTATTCATGGCAATGAAAAAGCAGGCATCCTCGCGGCGAATAAACTATTAGATATGATGAAAAAAGGGGACCTCCGGATTCACAACGGTATTTTAATAATCGTCCCCATTGTCAACCAACACGCATATCATCGGAAGATCAGAGGTATTCCCGATTTGAATCGGACCTTCCCGAGCAAAACAAACGATACGGCGCGTCACCCGCTTTCAGCCGCGTTATTTCGGTTAACAAAGCGCTTCCATCCGTCCTGGTATATTGATCTGCATGAAGCGAACGGATTATCCAACATAAATTCCAAGGTTCTGGGACAAACGCTGATTCTAAATCCCGGAAGCAAGGCGATCCCTGCAGCCAGGCGAATTGTGGAGCAGATAAATCGTTCCATCGACCAAAGTGAAAGATACTTTAACTTACGTGTGAGCGCATTACCAGGATCGGGTCGCACCGCGGCATTCCGCCTGTTAAAATCAAAAGCCATCACCGTGGAGACGTGCTGGAGCCTTCCTTTAGCTGACCGAGTAAAGTTCCAGGTGAAAATCCTCCATAAACTTTTACATGAATCCGGATTGATGACGAAAAACTCTGCCCCTCCATTAAAACGCCCTGCGGCTCCCATTGACAAGCAAAAGCAGGTTAGCCCTGGAAAGCCTCCATTTCCGGGTATGCCTTTTTTTAGCCAGCTGTATCCCGAGGGACACCCTGTCCTGAACCCGTTTCAAATTTGTTTTTAAAACCGTTGTAAAAATGCTCTAGACTAGTCTCCGACGAACCGCTACTCCTCCAATACCCTTCCCCGCAACGCAAAAAGGAGCGATTTCTCGCTCCCTTTCGCTCTACGGAGAGGGTGGGATTCAAACCCACGGTGCCCGCAAAGACACGGTGGTTTTCAAGACCGCTGCCAACGCCTACAAGCCATTCATAGCCACGTATCTCCTTCTAATTCGATAAATGCCCTTTCAGGCTTAAGAAGGCCGCCCATAGAAACCCTTTAAGATCCGCTCCAAGGCAAAAAAAAGCACCATCGTATGATATGATGCTTGTCGGGGCGATCTGCTTTGGATGAAACTGCTCTTTTATAGAAATATCGTTCCCATTAGAGGAACGACAAGAGAATTAGCCATACAAATGTGACTTACCTTTTCGAATTGAAATACTGTTGCCGCTGAAAGGTAATGTCCAAGTGCTGACGGGATTGCCTGTCCGAGAGTTGCAGAATATAATGACCATATCTCGGTAAAGGAAAAGGATGCCTACTTGGTACGTACATCTGCGGGAACAGGTGTACCGGACTAAAGAGGAATTGAGTATTAACGCAAAGATTGGTGCTTCACGTTTATCTGCTTTAATGTTTGGAAATATTAAGGCAATAACTTCGAAATAGGAGCATCATTAATGCTTTTAGACAGAATAATTCTAATCTCAGCATGGGTTGTAACCATATTGCTTCTTATTCTTTTCACTCCAAGGGATAAGATTCGGGAAGCACATGTATTGTTTTTGTTCAAGCAGGTCTTAACATGGTTGACGGGGTTGTTAATTGTTGAATCCCACTTGATTGAATATCCAGTCAGGGAGTTTCAAACTGCAACAGCAACCAGTTTTTCGTTCGAGTACTTTATTTACCCTGCAGTTTGTATCATATTCGTTCTACGGTTCCCTTTCCGAAAATCAATATGGCTTAAGATTGGTTGGTTTGCTCTGTTTCCAACAGCAATTACCATAGGGGAAGTGTTAATTGAACGATACACTAATCTTATCAAGTATATTAGTTGGGAATGGTATTGGTCTTGGTTATCCATGTTACTTTTCGACATTATAACTCTTTGTTACTATTTGTGGTTTATTAAAAAAGGGACAGCAAATACTTAATTCTCAATTAGGAATCACCTGTTGCTAATTAGTAGGGCTGGGGATGGTGTTAAGTGGGATTTTGATGAAAAAAATCCCTGCCAGCCAATGCCAGAGTGGATTATATTAAAAGCACAAGTCTAAAGAAAAAGAAATCCATTGTAATGATTCTCCCTTCTTTGCAACTTGGGGCGGACAGCTTGACCGTCACCAGCTGGACAACTTACGCCGTCAACTGCAGGACATTGTGCGGTAACAGTAACAATATACAATCGATTTCACTTTAGGGTAAAGAAACTTAATCCTTGACTTGATAAATTCCATGTTTTATTTAACTACCCATTCGTCCAATCTTCGTAAACCTGATAATAAATAATTTCTTTTTAACCAAGTTATAGCGTCCAAAACAAGTGGTGACGAATTATCATCGTTAAGCAAACTTATGTCTATCCAATCTGCTCCGATTGAATCGTTATCCTTTACATGATTGGAATAATCAAGATTGCCATCCTTATAATTGACTTCGTAAAAACAGCAACATGATGAATATGAGAGGTCTTGGAAGTGCAGGTGTTACGGGGTTATTTGAACCAGATGGTCTGATTGGTATTATCCCCCTCCCATATCCGTTGATTAACTTTCGTTTATCTGTTCCTCAATTAAGTTTAAAGAAGCCCTTATAATAACTCCTACTAATGTACCATTAAAGGCGATTGAACCTTCAGTATCCGCCATTTTCTCAAGAGCATTTTTTACATCTGAACGGCAAGGATAATGGAATGTTAAATTCCTTGTGGAAACCACATCTTTTCCAAATAACGTTGATTCATCGGGTTTTGATGAATTATCCAAAATCATTTTGTACGCCTCTTGTACCTCTACAGAAAGTTCACACACAAACTGAACTACATAAGGTTTTGTATGGGTTTCTACAAGATATTTTATCCCCTCACGATAATGGGAGCTGGCTAAACGAAACCAATACAATCTCTCACCAATCTTTGTCGCTTCATTATCGTCCAAAATTTTTTCAAGCGAACTCGTGGAGAGAACAATGTCGTTTAACATCATTGCAACTATGACTATCCACGACGACAAATTACTCTCATGCGGAAAAATGTCACCAACCATAAATTTACCAAGCATAATACACCCTCCCCAAACACAGAACAATTAAATACTCCATACAATTCGATTACACATTTCGATAAGTTTGTTATTACTTCCTTTTTAGTAGAAATAACTCTTCGATGGTGGGAGTGGAAGTTCTATCGGGGTTAACTGTGAACGATACATCATCAATTGGTGTAAACCATCCCCCATACGTTATAACGTCAGACCGCCTAGAAGCCATTCAGAGCCACGTTTTCTTCGTCTAATACGGAAATACACCCTAACAGGTCTAGAAATGCTCATACAGGCACTTGACTCCGCACCGCCGCTAACAAAAAAACCCAGCCAATAACGGCTAAGTTCTAAAATGTTTACTTGTTAATCTTATTTCTAGTGCTGTAGTTAGTAAAGTAATGACAATTGCTGTTATGTAGAGAAATCGGAGTCAGGCGGTCTAGAAGCCGCTGTGGTACGTCAATATTGTTCCTCCGTTGTCCCCGTTTTCGTCCTGTTTTCAAGGCATTCTCACTCATTGAACTTACCTCCGATATAGAAGATCGAATTAGTCTAGTCCAACGGTCATGAAAACAAAAAAACGCACCAGACCGCTTGTTCAACAGTCAGTGCGTTTCAGTCGTACACCTTTACGTACGGGCGTTTTTATTCAGGTACGGAGAGGGTGGGATTCGAACCCACGGTAGAGTCACCCCTACGGCGGTTTTCAAGACCGCTGCCTTAAACCACTCGACCACCTCTCCAAAATGTTCCACAAGGAACATTCGTCACGGTGACAAAGAGCATTGTATCATATCGAAGCCCTTGAGTACAAGGGCTATTTTCTGCCAATTACCTTCGCTCCGCCCATGTAAGGCTGAAGCACTTCAGGCACCAAAACGGTACCATCCGCCTGCTGATAATTCTCCAGGATAGCGGCCATCGTCCTGCCGAGAGCAAGGCCAGATCCATTTAGGGTATGGACAAATTCAGGCTTCGCTTTGGCATCTTTGCGGAAGCGGATGTTCGCCCTGCGCGCCTGAAAATCCTCAAAATTACTGCAGGATGAAATCTCCCGGTACGTGTTGGAGTGTGGCAGCCACACTTCAAGATCGTAGGTCTTGGCGGATGAGAATCCGATGTCCCCCGTACACAGAGACAATACCCTGTAAGGCAGCTTCAGCAATTGAAGCACTCTCTCCGCATTCTGAGTCAGCTTCTCCAATTCCTCATAAGAATCCTCAGGCTTAACAAGCTTCACCAGCTCTATTTTATTAAATTGATGCTGGCGGATCAGTCCTCTCGTATCCCTGCCCGCGGAGCCCGCCTCCGAACGGAAGCACGCGCTGAAGGCGACAAAATACTTCGGCAAATCCTCCTGAGCCAGAATATCGTCCCTATGGTAATTCGTAACCGGCACTTCTGCCGTTGGGATCAGATAATAATCGGAATCCGTTATTTTAAACACGTCTTCTTCAAATTTAGGCAGCTGCCCTGTTCCTGTCAGGCTTTCCGTATTGACCAAATACGGAGGAAGCATTTCCTCATAACCGTGCTCATTGGAATGCAGGTCCATCATAAAATTGATTAAGGCCCTCTCCAACCGTGCACCCAACCCTTTATAAAAAACAAACCGGGATCCCGTCACCTTTGCAGCGGCTTCAAAATCAAGAATTCCCAGCTCCTGGGCCACCTCCCAATGAGGCTTTACAGCGAAGGAAAAAGCCGGTACTTCCCCATACTTGCGAATTTCTACGTTGTCCTCTTCCGAAGCGCCTACCGGTACGGATTGATGCGGTATATTCGGGATGGATAAGAGGATGGAATTCAGGTCTGACTCGAGTACCCGGATCTCATCATCCAAACTTTTAATTCGATCGCCGACGGCTTTCATCTCTTCAATCAAATTGTCCGCGTTTCCACCGGAGCGTTTCAAAGCAGCTACTTCCTGAGAAACCGTGTTTCTGCGGTTTTTTAAAGCTTCGACTTCCTGAAGCAGTTCTCTTCGCTTAGTATCCGCACTGGCAAACCGGTTCAGTTCCTCCGGTTCTTTGCCGCGGTTAGCCATTGCCTGCCGCACATGTTCCATATCGCTTCTAAGTAATTTTACATCGAACAACAAAGACCCCTCCCAAAAGGGAAATAGTTTATCGCAAAAGCACCCTAGGTCCTTTCAGTAAAGGTTAAGGTGCTTTCCATCTTGATTTATCCGTTACCCTTGGTACTGCTTCACCATATCGAGAAAATAAGAATGCATCCTGTAATCTTCCGTCAGCTCCGGATGGAAAGAAGCGGCCAATAAATGATCTTGTCTCGCTGCGACCATTTGGCCGTTATGCTCCGACAGTACCTGAACATCTGATCCGACTTTTTCAATGAGCGGAGCCCGGATAAATACGGCTGTTACCAGATCGTCAATGCCCTGCACTTTCAAATCCGCTTCAAAGCTCTCCCGCTGCCGGCCAAATGCATTTCTTGCAACCTTCATATCCATCAGCTTGAGATGAGCCTCGTCTTGTCCGCTGATTTCCTTCGCAATTAGAATCATTCCCGCACAGGTGCCGAAAACAGGTTTCTTTTGCTCTGAAAATTCTCTGATCGAATCCATAAAACCGTAGGTTCTCATCAGCTTTCCGATCGTGGTGCTTTCGCCCCCAGGGATAATGAGTCCCTGGAGATCTTTCAGCTGCTCGGTTCTTTTTACAGCCACTCCTTGGGCCCCCGCGAGCTCCAGCATCCGAATATGTTCAGCTACCGCGCCCTGTAGAGCCAGAACTCCGATTTGCATTGCAATCCTTCCTTTTCTACGAACGGTTTACCAGCCGCGGTCCTGCATACGCTCTGCAGCGCCCAATTTGGAAATCTCGATGCCTTTCATTGGGGCGCCCAGGTTTTTGGACAGCTCAGCGATCAATGCATAATCTGTGTAGTGTGTCGTCGCTTCCACGATGGCTTTGGCGAACTTCTCAGGATTTTCCGATTTGAAAATACCCGATCCGACGAACACGCCATCCGCACCCAAATGCATCATCAAAGCGGCGTCTGCAGGAGTCGCTACTCCACCGGCCGCAAAGTTAACGACAGGCAGTTTGCCCGTTTCATGCACCTGCTGCAGCAGCTCGTATGACACGCCAAGGTTTTTTGCTTCAGCCATAAGCTCATCCTGTGCGAGGGATTGCACCTTGCGGATTTGTCCCAGAATGACACGCATATGACGGACAGCTTCGACAATATTTCCGGTTCCCGGTTCCCCTTTGGTCCGGATCATCGATGCCCCTTCCGCAATACGGCGAAGCGCTTCACCAAGATCCTTGGCTCCGCAAACGAAAGGGACGGTGAAATCACGCTTGTTGATATGAAACACTTCATCGGCCGGAGTCAGCACTTCACTTTCATCCAGATAATCCACACCTAAAGATTCCAGCACTTTAGCCTCCACATAATGGCCGATTCTCGCCTTAGCCATTACGGGAATGGAGACCACCTTCATAACCTCTTCCACAATCGTAGGATCCGCCATACGGGCAACGCCGCCGGCAGCGCGGATATCGGAAGGTACTCTTTCCAATGCCATAACCGCAGATGCTCCGGACGCTTCAGCGATCTTCGCTTGCTCGGCGTTCATAACGTCCATGATAACGCCGCCCTTTTGCATTTCGGCCATACCTTTTTTAACGCGGGATGTTCCTGTTTCCATAGTTCCATTCCTCCTGAACTTCTATAACATAAACTGCTCTTATATCCGGGTAAATTACGAAAACTTCTAAAAAATTATTTTACATGAAGCCTGTCCAATATACAACTAATCAAGGAAATTATAACTTGTTTTTTACTTGTCCCAATAAACCGGCAAAAAAGTCTTTAATCCCTCGGAAAAACAATCGGATAAATCCGCCTTTTTCCACATTCTGGGACGCAATCATGTTGACCTGTTGCTTCTTATCGTCGTATTCCACCGTTGCGATAGCCAGAACTTTTCCCTTTTCGATCGGAGCAAGCAGTTTGCTGCTGTCCACCGGCTGTACAGTGATCTTCGGCGTAATATTTGCACCTTTTCTGCCTACAACAGTAATCGGGGTTTCAGTTACGATCGGAGCTTCCGTTTCTTTCCCTTTTTTAACGGGCACCGTCTTCATCGCCTCTATAGTAGAGTTAGCGTCTAGAATCTTCTTCAATTCATAATTGTTAAAACCATAGTCTAGAAGCTTCCGCGTTTCTTCGAATCTTTTGGGCTCCGTCTGGGTTCCCATCACAACGCTGATCAATCTCATTCCATTACGCTCCGCCGTACCTGTAAAGCAGAATCCCGCTTCTGCGGTATGCCCTGTTTTCAGCCCATCCAGTCCGGTATATGCATATTTTTTAAAGTTCACATTATTGCTGTTTCCTTCCAACATCCAGTTCCAGTTAATCATCGGCGTGGCATCTTTTGGACGCAGTTTTTGGCTTGTGATCTTTGTAAAATCAAGCACTTCCTTGTGGTCTTTAAGGACGCGATACGCCAGAGTCGCGACATCGCGGGCTGTCATCATCGTTTCTCCCTGGATACCGGCTGGAGCATACTTACCGATATCCGCACGCGTGAGACCTGTAGCATTAATGAAATGAGCCTTGTCCGACAAGCCCAGCTCTTTAGCTTTGTCGTTCATCATTTGTGCAAATTTTTCTTCCGTTCCACCATAATGTTCGGCCAAAGCTACCGAAGCATCATTTGCCGAATAAATGGACATGGCAGAGAACATATCTTTAATCGACAGTTTCTCCCCTTCGGCTATTAACCCTCCTGATCCGATTACATCCTTGGCATATTTAGTTGCCGTCACGGTTTCGTCCCATTTGTGCTTGCCGCTTTTGATGCCTTCCATTACAAGATACTCCGTCATCATTTTGGACATACTGGCGGGAGGCAAAGCTTCATCCGCATTGCTCTCGTAAATCACCTGGCCTGTGCTGGCTTCCATCAGAATCGCCGATTTAACCTCGAGCTTTAAATCTATCGATTCGGCAGCGTGCACATTTTTAGCCGCCCCCAACATGCTCACTGCTTGTACGCACAAAGTTACGCTTAAAACGGTAGATATCTTTTTTACAATTCCAAACCTGCTCAAATTTATACACTCCCCGCGATTTTATGCTTACTTATTGTACCACAGGGGGGTAGGCAAAAAAAGAAGACGAAGGACTTATTAGTCCCCGTCTCGTCTGGTAACCATTTCTTCTACAAGGAGTAGTTGGGAGCTTCCTTCGTAATATGCACGTCGTGTGGATGGCTTTCCCTCAAACCTGCTCCGGAAATACGGACAAACTGTGTTTCATTGATAAGAGCGTCAATGTTAGGTGCGCCGCAGTAACCCATACCCGAGCGCAAACCGCCGACCAACTGATAAATGGTATCCGCCAAAGGCCCTTTATAGGCTACACGGCCCTCAATGCCTTCCGGTACGAGCTTGCTCTCGTTCTCCTGGAAGTAGCGGTCCTTACTGCCCTCTTTCATTGCGCCAAGGGACCCCATACCGCGATATACTTTAAATCTGCGTCCCTGGTAAATTTCCGATTCCCCCGGGCTTTCCTCGGTACCAGCGAACAAGCTCCCAAGCATGACGGCTTTGGCGCCTGCGGCAATCGCTTTGGTGACATCACCAGAAAACTTGATTCCTCCGTCAGCGATAACCGGCACATTATATACTCTCGCCGCTTGAGCGCAGTCATAAATGGCTGTGATTTGAGGTACTCCGATGCCTGCGATTACACGAGTCGTACAGATCGATCCAGGCCCGATGCCTACTTTTACGATAGAAGCTCCTGCTTCAATCAAGTCTCTCGTGCCTTCCCCAGTGGCCACGTTGCCTGCACAGATCGTCAGGTCCGGATACTGTTTACGGATTTTCTTGACAGTTTCAAGGATATTGATATGATGCCCATGGGCGGAGTCTACAACAATCATATCGATACCTGCATTCACCAAGGCCGTCGTCCGCTCCATAACGTCCTTGGAGACCCCTACCGCTGCGCCGACGACCAGACGGCCCTGCTTGTCCTTAGCCGCGTTAGGAAACTGGATGGCTTTCTCAATGTCCTTAATGGTAATGAGTCCTTTAAGCTCGTTGCTTTCATCCACCAGAGGAAGCTTTTCAATCTTATGCTTTTGAAGAATCTCTTCCGCCTGCGCGAGCGTAGTGCCCACCGGAGCTGTAACTAGATCTTCCGAGGTCATGACATCCTTGATTTCAATGGAGTAATCGTGGATAAAACGAAGGTCGCGGTTCGTGAGGATACCGACTAATCTGCCCTGCTCGTCAACAATCGGTACACCGGATATCCGGTATTTGGCCATCAAAGCTTCAGCATCGTACACTTTATGATTAGCCGTCAAAGAAAATGGATTCGTGATGACACCGCTTTCCGAGCGTTTCACCCGGTCAACTTCCTCAGCCTGCATCTCGATGGACATGTTTTTATGAATAATGCCGATTCCGCCTTCTCTTGCGATGGCAATAGCGAGCTGTGATTCTGTCACCGTGTCCATCGCCGAGCTCAGCATTGGAATGTTCAATTTTACCGTTTCCGACAATCGTGTCGAGATATCAATTTCCTTACCAAACACATTGGATTTTCGGGGTACCAGCAGAACATCGTCGAAGGTTAATCCTTCTTTAGCAAATTTATTATCCCACACCAAAAAGTCCTCCTTACATTTATTAAAACGTTCTCCATGCGTATATTATTGCAATATTATCAAAAGCCTTTTTTCCGGTCAAGCCAAAAGCACAGGATTACTTGATATCATGGTCTTTTATGTAGTTTTTATGCCAAAAGCAAAAAAAGCCCGCATCTGCGGACTCTTTTTACATGTTGCTTGGCAATGTCCTACTCTCCCGGGACCCTGCGGTCCAAGTACCATCGGCGCTGAAGGGCTTAACGGCCGTGTTCGGTATGGGTACGCGTGGTTCCCCTTCGCCATGATCACCAAACGTTATTCTGTTCAGGTACAACCTCGCCAAAGGCTGTTTCCAAACTCGCAAGATCCTCCCGGAATCCACTTGAGTTTGTTTATTCCCTGAAAACTAGCAGCGAAACGTACGTAAAGTCTTTGTTCTTTTAGTTCCCTTCAAGTGGTTTGGGGCTCCCCGAAAAGTAATCGGAAGATGCTTCGAAGCCTTGCGTCACTTTCTTGGGTATTATGGTTAAGCCCTCGACCGATTAGTATTCGTCAGCTGCATGCATTGCTGCACTTCCACCCCGAACCTATCTACCTCGTCGTCTACAAGGGGTCTTACTGAATTGGGAAATCTCATCTTGAGGGGGGCTTCACGCTTAGATGCTTTCAGCGCTTATCCCTTCCGTACTTGGCTACCCAGCGGTGCTCCTGGCGGAACAACTGGTACACCAGCGGTACGTCCATCCCGGTCCTCTCGTACTAAGGACAGCTCCTCTCAAATTTCCTGCGCCCGCGACAGATAGGGACCGAACTGTCTCACGACGTTCTGAACCCAGCTCGCGTACCGCTTTAATGGGCGAACAGCCCAACCCTTGGGACCTACTTCAGCCCCAGGATGCGATGAGCCGACATCGAGGTGCCAAACCTCCCCGTCGATGTGGACTCTTGGGGGAGATAAGCCTGTTATCCCCAGGGTAGCTTTTATCCGTTGAGCGATGGCCCTTCCATTCGGTACCACCGGATCACTAAGCCCGACTTTCGTCCCTGCTCGACCTGTTTGTCTCGCAGTCAAGCTCCCTTCTGCCTTTGCACTCTTCGAATGATTTCCAACCATTCTGAGGGAACCTTTGGGCGCCTCCGTTACTCTTTAGGAGGCGACCGCCCCAGTCAAACTGCCCGCCTGACACTGTTCCCGATC
>NZ_AP043884.1:2830000-2985000 GCF_055392555.1 Paenibacillus sp. JCM 18996 | reverse complement strand
GGCTTGACCAAAATGCCCGAATCCACCTTCACATTCCCTATATCGTGCAGCAATCCCGCGAGGGCGGCAGGCATATGATCTTTAGGCGGCAGGCCGTTCCACTTGGCAAGTAAATACGAAGTTAGAGAAACCATAATGCTGTTATGATAAATATAGTCGGATATGGGAAAATAGCGGCGGCTGAACGTCAGGACATTATAAGAATCGATATGTTGAAGCAAAGCATCCATCTGGGTGCGCAAATCGAGGATAGAAATTCTCTCGACAGAATTTATGGCGTTGATGTGGAATACTTTTTTCAGCAGCTGCACCATGTTTTCATATTCGGTATCAAAGGAAGGGACGTTGGCGCCTGGAGGATCATTGGAAGCATTCGGCTCTTCAGGGACCTCACTGTCCTTCTCTTTGGAAACAATCGATACAGTAGGAATCAGAAACGCCTTAAGAATGTCAATGTCGCGCTGCGTAAGCAGCTTGTCCTTCGGAAAAAGGAGGTTCCCCATGTTGGTTATTACGGGATCTTTCAATGTCTCTCCATTTTTTACTTTCGACACGGGGATCGTTGCCATTTCATGTCCCTCTCTTATACTAAAATATATACTGCCGTCTATGTGCCTCATATTATTGTAAAACAAAAAAGATGGGGACGTAAGCCCCACCCTTGATTAAATTTATTCTTCGGAGTCCTCTTCCGGCACCCCTTCAACGACTTCTTCCGTCAACTCGTCTACTGGCAGTGTGTCCTGAGGATCCTCGCTTCTCTCCACTCTAGCCAATGTGGCTACTTCGTCGTCTTCGCGAATGTGGATCAAGCGCACTCCTTGTGTGTTTCGTCCCATCATGGAAATTCCCGCCATACTGGTTCTGATAATTGTTCCGGATGCGGTAATAATCATAAGGTCCTCATCTTCGACCACGACTTTCAAGCCGACCACCGGGCCGTTCTTGTCCGTGACGTTCAAAGTCTTGATCCCTTTACCACCACGCGTTTGCGTACGGTACTCGGACACCAGGGTACGCTTGCCGTAGCCTTTGGAAGTGACGATCAGCACGCTGCTGCTTTCATCAGTGACGTCCATATCGATAACATCATCGTCGTCGGACAAATGGATACCCCTGACCCCTGTAGCGGAACGTCCCATAGGCCGAACGTCCTGTTCCGGGAAGTGGATGGACATCCCAAGCTTCGTACCCATAATAATGCCGCTGTTTCCGCCCGTTAGCTTGACTCCGATCAGCTCGTCATCTTCGCGAAGGTTAATCGCAATCAGCCCGCCGCGGCGAATGTTCGAATAATCATCCAGAGGCGTCTTCTTGACGATTCCTTTCTTTGTTGAAAAAAACAGATATTGGTCCGCATCGAAATTCTGTACTGGAATGACGGCGTTCACCGTTTCTCCCTGTTCGATCTGGATCAGGTTGATAATTGGCGTGCCTCTCGCGATCCGGCTCAAATCAGGGATTTCATAGGCTTTAAGCTTATAAACTTTTCCTTTGTTCGTAAAGAACAGCAGGTTCTGATGAGTGTTGCTCACGAACAGGTGCTCTACGAAGTCATTATCCTTGGTGTCCATTCCTATCACGCCTCTGCCGCCGCGTTTCTGGCTGCGATAGGTCGTGACCGGCAGACGTTTTACGTAACCTGTATGGGTAATAGTGATAATTACATCCTCTTGGGGGATAAGATCTTCATCCAGGATGCTTTCCTCGCCCACAGTGATCTCGGAACGTCTGTCATCGCCGTATTTCTCTTTAATCTCGTTTAATTCGTCGCTGATAATTCCCAAAATCAACTGTTCATCAGCCAGAATGGCGCGTAATTCCGCAATTCTCTTGACGAGCTCGGTATATTCGGCTTCCAGCCTCTCTCTTTCCAGTCCGGTTAACCGCTGCAGACGCATGTCCAAAATCGCCTGCGCTTGATCGTAAGACAGCTGGAACGTGTTCATTAAGCCGTCTCTTGCTTCTTCCGTTGTCCGGGATGCCCTGATCAGCGAAATGACTTGGTCCAAATGATCCAGGGCTATACGCAAACCTTCCAGAATATGCGCCCGTGCTTCCGCTTTTCTCAGGTCGTATTCGGTTCTGCGGCGGATGACTTCCTGTTGGTGAAGCAAGTAATACCGCAGCATGTCTTTCAAATTCAATACCCGCGGTTCGTTGCCCACCAAAGCGAGCATAATGATACCGAAATTGGACTGCATCGCCGTTTGTTTATACAGATTATTCAGTACAACATTCGAATTCACGTCGCGGCGGAGTTCTATCACAATCCGCATCCCGTTGCGGTCGGATTCATCCCTCAAATCAGTAATGCCGTCGATCTTCTTGTCTCTTACGAGTTCGGCTATCTTTTCAATCAGTCTGGCTTTGTTGACTTGGTAAGGCAATTCGTGGACGACAATCCGTTCTTTGTTGTTATTCTCTTCAATCGTCGCCCTTGCCCGCATGGTGACGGATCCTCTGCCGGTGGAATACGCCTGCCTGATGCCCTCGCGGCCCAGAATGTACCCGCCGGTCGGAAAGTCCGGTCCCTTGATATACTGCATCAATTCCATCGGAGTGATTTCCGGATTGATAATCAGCTGCTGCACGCCCTCAATCACTTCGCGCAAATTGTGTGGCGGGATATTCGTTGCCATCCCTACTGCAATACCGGAGCTTCCGTTCACCAGCAAGTTAGGAAACCGCGCAGGCAGCACAGCCGGCTCTTGCTCTTCCCCATCATAATTCGGCACGAAATCGATCGTTTCTTTATTGATGTCCCGCAGCAGTTCCATTGCTATCTTGGATAACCTTGCTTCCGTGTAACGCATCGCTGCAGCCGAGTCACCGTCGATGGAACCGAAGTTGCCGTGACCGTCTACGAGCATATTTCGCAATGAAAAATCCTGGGCCATACGAACCATCGTTTCATAAACTGCGGAATCCCCGTGAGGATGGTACTTGCCGATGACTTCTCCGACGATCCGCGCCGATTTCTTGTACGGCTTGTCCGGGGCCATTCCGAGCTCCGACATAGCGTACAGAATTCTGCGGTGAACCGGTTTCAATCCGTCTCTTACATCCGGCAAAGCACGGCTTACGATAATGCTCATCGCATAATCCATAAACGATGTCCGCATTTCCAAGCCGATATCTATATCTTTAACTTGAGATGTTCCTGATTCCTCAGCCATGTTAACCCCCCTGCACAAATTCAACAAAGAATAAACTATTTATCAATCAGTCTCCAGGACTGTCCCGATACAAAGAAAGGATCCTGTTGCCCGGAATAAATCAATATAAACCGCCGCTTTACTCTTAAAAGCGAGTGAAGAGCAGCTGTTTGCTAAAAGACATATTACTCTATTATATTACTTTCACATAATTAGTACAAATAAACCTGGTAAGAGCAATATATTGAACTGTCACAAACTTGGCTTCAAACTGTATGAATCGGTGTAGGGATGATAGTTGAGCTGAACTCCCAACATCGTTTGGATATCGTCCCACCGCAAATGCGCGCTCGACTTGCTCATTGCCGGTTGTTGCCGCAGCTCTATCGGTCCGTTCGGTGTTTCTGCGATTGAAGAATCGAGACTGATTTTCCACCTTCGGTCTTTGACCGAGAACTCAAGCTCCTGCTTTCCAATGCTTGTCAGGCGCCCATCCAAGGACTGCAGCACCTTATCGACCGGTACGGGTGTGGACGGATCAAGCTCTTTGGTTATTTTTTTCAGGATCGTATTGTTTAAAGAATTAAATTTGATGAACGGGCTGCCTGCATTAATCCGGGGAATGTGCAGTTTGTCATAATCCCGTGTAGCCATATCATTGACCGTGGTAAAGCCATAAGAGACACCCGCTGATTCCAGAAGGGAAATCGAATCGTGGTCGCCGGCTCCAAAGGGATATGCATAGGAATGAACCGGTTTATTTATGAGCTTTGCAAGCTTCTCGGTACAGGCCATAGTGTCTTTCGTAATTCTTTGCTTATATTTGTCCTCCGTTTCCTGGGGGAGCTTGCCGACCAATAAAGGAAGCCCCTCCCGCTGACGGCTGTGGAGATTGTCCGAATGGCACTGAAAATCAATTAGCGGGAATTGCTTCGTCATTTGCAGGATCTGTTCACGGGACAAAGACGGTATTTTGCTTGCTTTCGGATCGTCCAAATTTTTGGTGATTACAAAATTAACCGCGGGGATGGAAAGCTCCTTCAAAACCGGATAAGCATAATTATAAAAGCTTTCGTATCCGTCATCAAAAGTAATCAAAACCGCGTTGGGGGGAACTTCTTGACCTTCATAATAAGCCAAAAGCTGATCCAAAGTAATAAAATGATAATTGCGATCCAACAAATCTATCAGCTGGCTGCGGAATAACTTCGGCGTTATCGTAACGTCACCCTGCACGGAGGGATCTATATGGTGATAGGTAATGACTGCAACCTGGTTTTGATACAAGACGGGAGCCGATGATTTCGTAATTTGCGGATTTATAAAAAACCAGCCGGCCAGTGTGATCAAGATCAGCCTAACAGCAATCGATTTCAATGGATTTCTCCTTCTTCCAGCGGTATATCCTTCATTGTACCATCTGCTTTTAAGGAAAAAAATCTTTTTCATGAAAAAAATATTCCCTTTTCATTACGGGAATATTTCGAATTATTGCGTTATCGGTGTCATGGGTTTGGTGTCTTCAGGCATTGGTTTGTCCGTTTTACGGACAATTATGCGGGACACTCTCAAGTGATCCGTTTCGTCTACAATAAAATCATAAGAATCGTGATAGGAGACCCTCTGGTTCTTCTTAGGCGGGCTTTCCACCTGCGAATACACCCATCCCCCGATGGTATCGTAATCGTGACTTTCGATATCGGTTCCGAAGTAGGCGTTCACTTCATCAATCTGCAGCATCCCGTCGATGGAATACGTGGCCTCGTCTTTCTTTTCGATATGGGGCCGCTCTTCGTCAAATTCGTCCTGGATTTCCCCGACGATTTCCTCCATGATGTCCTCTAAAGTGACCAGACCGGAGGTGCCTCCATATTCATCGATCAGAATCACCATCTGTGCCTTCTTCTTTTGCATAATCTTCAGAAGCGAGCTGATCTGGATCGACTCCGGCACACTCGTTATCGGTCGGATCAACTGTTTGAGCTTATACGGTTCACTGTGGGGACGAATCATATCCTTAATATGGATGAAGCCGATAATATTATCTTTATCCCCTTCACATACAGGATAACGCGTATGCATTTCCGTCTCCAGAATCTTCTGGTTTTCCTCAAAAGACATGTTCGTGTACAAGCAGTTAATTTCCGTGCGGGGAATCATAATTTCGCGGGCCTGGGTATCGGCAAACTCAAATATATTATCGAACAGCGTAAGCTCGGTGTTGTCAATAAAGCCGCTCTTGTGGCTTTCTTTCATCAGGATGCGGATCTCTTCCTCCGTGTGGGCCTGCTCTTTCTCGGAAGCCGGCTCAACGCCGAATACTTTGAGCAGCCAGTTGGCCGTCCCATTCAAGAACCAGATCGCGGGGGCGAAGATTTTACGGAAAAAGATTAAAGGGCCCGCCGTCCACAGAGCAATGCCTTCGGATTTGCGGATGGCGATTGTTTTGGGAGCAAGCTCGCCCAATACAATGTGCAGGAAAGTAATCAAACAAAAAGCGATGATAACCGATATGGTGTGGATCAAGACCTGTCCCAATCCGAAGTGATGCAGCACAGGAGCCAACAGCTTGGCGATGGCCGGTTCCCCCACCCAGCCGAGCCCGAGGGAAGCCAAAGTGATCCCTAATTGGCATGCGGATAAATATGCGTCCAAATTGTGGGTCACATTCTTGGCATAATTGGCTTTATTGTTGTTGCCTTCGCTTACAAGCGTGTCGATCCTGCTTCCTCTCACCTTGACCATCGCAAACTCGGCGGCCACAAAGAAGCCGTTCATCAACACCAGCACAACGACCAATACAAGATACCATAAAACCGTCCCGGATTCCGTGTTCAATGATCTCCTGCCGCCTACATAAGACAGGCAGGCACACCTCCTTGCAATTTTGCTGTTAAAATATATATTAACCTAAATGGCACGTAAGAAAACAAAATAGTTCCGCAGCGACAAAAATAGGACCTGCCGTCGCTGACGGCAAAGTCCCAAGTTTTTTAAAAGCTCTCTATACATCCAGATTCTTTACATATTTGGCGTGCTGCTGGATGAAATCGCGGCGCGGCTCGACATTCTCCCCCATCAGCGTATCAAAAATTTCATCCGCGTCCATTGCATCCTGGACATGCACTTGCAGTAAAGTCCGGCTGTCCGGATCCATCGTGGTTTCCCAAAGCTGTCCCGGATTCATTTCCCCTAGACCTTTATAACGCTGGACATTGACCTTGCTGCCCTCGCCGAATTCCTCCATGATCGCGTCTTTTTGCTTCTCGTTATACGCATACCGGATTGTCTTGTTGCGTTCGATTTTGAATAAAGGCGGCTGGGCAATATAAACGTAGCCGGTCTCGATCAGCTTGCGCATATAGCGGTAAAAGAACGTCAACAGCAGAGTGCGGATGTGAGCTCCGTCGACGTCAGCGTCGGTCATAATAATAATTTTGTGGTAGCGCGCTTTGTTAATGTCAAAATCGTCGCCGATTCCAGTGCCGAGAGCCGTGATGATAGTTCGTATCTCGGCGCTGGACAAGATTCTGTCCAGTCTGGCCTTCTCCACGTTAAGGATTTTTCCTTTTAGCGGCAGGATGGCTTGGAAGTGGCGGTCGCGTCCCTGTTTGGCCGATCCGCCCGCGGAATCTCCTTCCACGATATACAATTCACTCACGGAAGCATCCTTGGAGGAACAGTCCGCCAGCTTGCCGGGCAGCGAAGAGACCTCCAACGCGCTCTTACGCCGCGTCAGTTCTCTTGCTTTGCGCGCCGCTTCGCGGGCTCTCTGCGCCTGCACTCCTTTTTCGAGAATCTTCTTGGACACCGAAGGGTTCTCGTCGAGAAACTCCTGGAACTTCTCCGAGAACAAGGATTCCACAATTCCTCTGACCTCACTGTTGCCCAGCTTGGTTTTAGTCTGCCCCTCGAACTGCGGATCCGGTATTTTCACGGAAATAATCGCGGTTAACCCTTCACGCACGTCATCCCCGGTAAGGTTGGAATCATTTTCTTTGATCACATTCATTTTTCTGGCGTAATCGTTAATAATTCTGGTCAATGCGGATTTAAAACCGGATTCGTGCGTTCCGCCTTCATGTGTATTAATGTTGTTGGCAAAGGAATAAATATTCTCCGTATAGCTGTCGTTGTACTGAAGCGCTACCTCGATTTGAATATTGTCCCTGCTGCCCTCGGTGTAAATCGGTTTTCCATGCAGCGCTTCCCGGTTGCGGTTCAAATACTCGACAAAGGAGACAATTCCTCCTTCATAGCAATACGTGCTTGATGTATCCGTACGTTCGTCATGAAGGTTAATCTCGATCCCCTTGTTCAAAAAGGCCAATTCGCGAACGCGGGACTGTAGAATATCATAGTCATATTCTGTCGTTTCCGTAAATATCTCGGGATCCGGCTTGAATGTAACCTTCGTCCCGGTCTCTTCGGTTTCCCCGATGACCCTCAGATCGTATTGGGGAAATCCGCGGCGGTACTCCTGCTGATGGACTTTCCCTTCACGCTTCACTTCCACAATCAACAGTTCGGATAGAGCATTCACAACCGATACCCCTACTCCATGCAGGCCACCTGACACTTTGTAGCCTTCACCGCCGAACTTCCCTCCGGCATGCAGTACCGTCAGGACGACTTCAACCGTGGGCCGCTTCAGTTTGGCGTTCTCGCCCACCGGTATCCCCCGGCCGTTATCGATCACCGTTACAGAATTGTCCTTATGGACAATAATATCAATCTTCGTGCAGAAGCCCGCCAGCGCTTCGTCAATACTGTTATCCACAACTTCCCACACCAGATGGTGAAGGCCTCTCCCGCTTGTGGAACCGATATACATTCCCGGACGTTTCCGGACCGCTTCCAACCCTTCCAGTACCTGAATCTGACTTTCATCATACGTGTTTTGATTAACCGACATGTGCTTCACACCTACTTTTCCTGATCAGTTAGTAATCAATTGATGGGCCCGTTTCTTAAGAGTTGCCGATGAAATGGGAGAATAATAAACTTTGCCCTCAGTAACGACAAGCGATTTACTTTCTTCCTCCCCGATCACTTCGATGCTCTTTTCTTTGACGGCGTTGGAAATAAACTGCTTTGAAATCCTGGATGATTTTTCGATGGATAAGTCAAAAATAGCGATTAATTCAGATGCCCTGACAATCTTCTCTCCGCCTAAATGAATAAACATTCCTCTTCAGCCCTCCTATCAGAGATCAAAGCATTACAGTGCCGTTACGCACCTGGAAGACGGCGGCGTCATGAAATTTATGAAGATCGATATTTTGCATACCGGTAGTGGTAATAAAGGTCTGGACCTTCTCCTGGAACGTCTCGATCAGCTGCATCTGGCGGTACTCATCCAGTTCCGATAGCACATCGTCCAGCAGCAGGACCGGATATTCCCCGACTTCTTCGCGAATCAATTCGATCTCCGCAAGTTTGATGGACAGCGCGGCAGTCCTCTGCTGTCCTTGGGATCCGAAAGTCTGCACTTCTTTATCGTTAATGTGAAACAGCATATCATCGCGATGGGGTCCAACCAAGGTTGCACCCCTACGAAGCTCCTGCTCTTTAATCTGTGATAACTTTACCATAAAACGCTCAAATAAGACAGAATCATCTGCTGTCTCCCCGATTTCGAAGGACGGCCGGTAATCGAGCCGGAGTTTTTCTTTGCCGTTCGTAATGCCGGAATGAATGCTTTCCGCCCACAGCTCCAGCTTCTTTATAAAGCTTTGACGCTTTTTCATAATTTTAATACTGTGCGCGGCGAGCTGTTCATTCCATATTTCCAACAATGCCTGGCCGTTCTCTTGTTTATTCCACATTTGCTTGAGCAGATTGTTTCTCTGGGTGACGATTTTATGGTATTGATTCAAGTCGTAAAGATATGAGGGTTGTATCTGGCCGATCTCCATATCTAGAAAACGCCGTCTTATGCCAGGATTCCCTTTCACAATCTCCAAATCCTCAGGCGCAAACATGACGACATTGACGGAACCGATGAATCCGCTCAGCTTTTTTTGCTCCAGACCGTTGATTCGCGCCTTTTTCCCTTGGCCTGAAATCGTCAAATCCAGCTTGTACTCGCCGTACTTCTTATCGACTTCCCCCGTAATTCTGCACGCTGCCTCCCCCCACTGGATGAGCTCTTTGTCCTGATGAGTTCTGTGGGATTTGGTCAAGGCGAGTACAAACATGGATTCGAGAAGATTGGTTTTTCCTTGGGCGTTGGGACCTATGAATATGTTGATCCGCGCTTGCGTCGACAGTTCGAATTCCGCGTAATTCCTGTAGTGGCTTAAACCTATTTTTTTAAAAAACAACGTCAATCCTCCTGCGCCCGTCCGGAAAATCCGCGGCTGGCTATCCCGGCACGACTTCGAATTCGCCGCAGCCTTCCACCTTGACCTGATCTCCCGGCACAAGCTTCTTTCCTCTGCGGTTCTCCGGTTCTCCATTTACCCGGATCGCCGTTTCCATCAAGAAGCCCTTCGCCTGCCCCCCGGTGGAAATGCAGTCCGCGAGTTTAAGAAATTGCCCCAGAGTAATGTAATCGGTGTGAATCGATATTTTCTTCATTGCGTTTCCTCTCAGTTTGTAGTCCGGTATGGAAGGATCAGCTGGAGAATGCTTGAATCGTCATCCGGTTTAATAATAATCGGCTGCATCGATCCGGTGAAGCTCATGCGGATTGAATGGCTGTCGATGACTTTTAAAGAATCCAGCATATACTTGGAGTTAAAAGAAATTCTGAGCAGCTCTCCCGTCAGGGCCTGCGCCTTGATCTGCTCGGTTACTCTGCCCAGTTCCGAGGAGCTGGAGGAAATTTCAATCGTCTGGTCCTCCTTCATCACCAACTTGACAATATTGGTCTTATCTTCTCTGGATAGCAGATAAGCTCTATCGATAGCTTCGGCCAATTCCTTCGTATTTACTACAAGCTCGGTCTGAAAAGATTGCGGGATCAACTTCGTCGTATCCGGATAGGTTCCGTCCAGAACACGTGTATAGAATAGAATGCTATGGATTTTGAACAGAACCTGGTTGTCCGATATAACGACATCGATCAAGGAATTCTGGTCGGGCAGGATTTTGCTAAGTTCGTTCAGCGTTTTTCCCGAAATCACGATATTGTTAAAGCTGAAATCCGGATCGCCGCCTATCTTTGCTTCTCTCGTGGCCAGCCGATGCCGGTCGCAGGCGATGAGCTTCATTTCACCGCCGGAAACGTTCCACAGCACGCCGGTCAGAACCGGAATGCTTTCATTGGTGGACACCGCAAAGGAAGTTTGCCTGATCATGGCTTTAAGAAGGTCGCTTGGAATGCTGAACATTTTGTTGTCTTCGATTTTGGGGAGCAGCGGATATTCTTCGGGGTCGAGACCCATCAGCTGCACTTCGGACGATCCAGAGCGGATCGTGGTCTGAAAGCTTTCCTTGACTTCGATTTCGATCGATTGCGAAGGCAGCTTGCGGGTCATTTCCACGAAAAATTTGGCGGGAAGCACTACGCTTCCTTTTTGCTGCAGCTCAATAATGGACATGCCTTGCTGTTCATTGGGAATACGGCTTTGGATCGATATGTCGGTATCGCTTGCGGTTAAGGTGATTCCGCCGGCGTCTGCATCTATTTTAATCCCGCTTAGGATGGGGATCGTCGTACGGCTCGATATCGCTTTGGAAACATGCTGTATCGATTCGTTCAAAAAATCTTTCAATACCGTGAATTTCATGATTTCACTCCTACCGGTTCTATGAATTGCTGTAAAGCATATTATATTAATAATACCTTTTTTTTAGTAGTAATAATAGTAGGGCCTCTGGATATGTGGATATGTCTGTGTAAAGCACAAACAGCGAGCCTATCCACATGTGTACAAGCTGTGTATAGGCTCACGTATAAAATTATTCACTTGTGCATAACTGCTACAGCGTAGGATTTTTAATTTTTTCGGTCAGATTGTGGATGATCTTATACAGCTCCTGATCGTTTTTTAACGTAGTCGAAATTTTCTCATGGGCGTGTATGACCGTCGTATGGTCCCTGCCACCGAATGCTTCGCCGATCTTGGGCAGCGAGAAATCGGTCATCTCCCGCGCCAGGAACATAGCCACCTGCCTCGGAAAAGCAACCGCTTTGGTCCGTTTGCGGGCCCGGAAATCCTCGATTTTCATTCCATAAAACTCGCCCACTTTTTGCTGGATATCCTGAATGGTAATCACTTTCGGCCTCGAAGAAGGAATAATGTCCTTCAGCGCATCGGCGGCCAGGTTCACCGTAATATCCTGATTGATCAGGGAGGAGAATGCCACTACCCGAATTAATGCGCCTTCCAATTCCCTGATGTTGGTATCGATCTGGTTGGCTATGTACACCATAGCTTCGTTCGGTATGTCCAAATTCTCGGCTTTCGCTTTTTTGCGCAGAATGGCGATCCGCGTCTCCAAATCCGGAGGCTGGATATCGGTGATGAGTCCCCATTCGAAACGGGAACGAAGCCGTTCTTCCAATGTGGGTATCTCTTTGGGTGGCCGGTCGCTCGAAATAATGATCTGCTTTCCTTCTTCGTGAAGCGCGTTAAAGGTATGGAAAAATTCTTCCTGCGTCTGTTCTTTTCCAGCCAGGAACTGAATATCATCTATAAGAAGAACGTCGATATTGCGGTACTTGTTGCGAAAGCTTTCGCCACGGTTGTCGCGTATCGCGTTAATAAATTCGTTTGTAAATTTCTCGGACGAGATGTAAAGCACTCTTGCATCCGGTTCATGTTCAAGAACATAATGGCCGATAGCGTGCATCAAATGGGTTTTGCCGAGCCCTACGCCTCCGTACAAAAACAGCGGGTTATACGCTTTGGCAGGCGCTTCCGCAACTGCAAGAGAGGCGGCGTGGGCAAACCGGTTTCCTGATCCTATGACGAACGTGTCGAACGTGTAACGGGAATTCATCATATGGGAAGAAGGCTCTTCCTGAAGGGTCGCCGGCGGTTTCACGGGTGCCGCAGCAGCCTGGTTAGACGAAAGGTTCGCTTTCTGCTCGTCTTCGACAATAATGCTGACATCAACATGTTTGCCTAAAAATTCATAGATCGTCGAAGCGATCATTTTGGCGTAGCGGCCTTCCAGCCATTCTTTGGCGAAAACGTTCGGGGCGCAGATGACGATATGGGTGTCGGTAAACACGGTCGCTTTTGTGGATTTAAGCCATGTGTCATAGCTCGGTTTGCTTACTTTAGTTTGTATGATAGAAAGAATCTGCTGCCATTTATCGCTGATATGGCTTTCCACAGGTAGCTTCACTCCTTTGAATATTAACGATGTGGCTTGAGCCGGATGCGGAGGAACGCAACTAAATCTTTTGTCGAATTTTATCCACAAACATCAGAGATTGTTGAAATGAGTTGTTCTATATGAGGAGAAATTGTTCACATAGTTATCCACAGTCTGTTGATAAATCAGAGGATTATCGGAGTATATCCACAGAGAAAACACTATTAATATAACAAATACCTCCTTATTAATCAATGAATTGTTTTGTTTTATCCACAACTTCCATACCTTGTGTATATTTTTTATCTACACCACTACATATTGTTTATAAATTGTTTATATTTCGACGGCATTCTACTTTTTTATTAAAAACTTATTCACAGCTTCCCAGCGGTATATTGTGCCATTACATTTTTCTTGACTTCCGGGCACGGAGGTGGTTTAATTGATAAAGGTATTTTTGGGAGATGGTTATCCTCAAGGAGGTGCGATAGATGAGACCTACATTTAAACCGAATGTAAGAAAGCGTAAGAAAGTTCACGGATTCCGTAAGAGAATGGGCACTAAGAATGGTCGTAAAGTCCTTGCTGCTCGTCGCCTGAAGGGAAGAAAAGTGCTTAGCGCGTAACTAACGAAGACCACTTTGAGTGGTCTTTTTTCTTAACGTTAAAGAAGTTAAAGTTTACTGAAGGATTACAGCGAAATGAAGCTTTCATTACCAAGAAAACCTGTCTTTAAGCCCGGGCGCTAATCCGGTATAAGTTTTTTTAAAAAGATAAGACATGCATTCCGTGGAGCAGCTGACCGATTAATGAAAATTTTGTCCCTACTTGTTATTACGGCTGGAGAGGTCAGGCAGCTGTTTCAAGGGAGGCCTGCTCTCTGCAGGGTAAGGGACTATGTGAAGAGGCAACAACTACTGCGAATGGTGCATTTACGGCGATAGCGGAATTTTATTCCGTTATTCTCAGATTTGCCGCTCCCCGTGTGATATTAACGGAATGAAGTTCCGCTAGTTTGAGCAAACAGGGTATTTATCCACCCAGAGCGGCGTTTTTGGCGATAATAACGGCAGCACAGTACGTTAATTCCGGGCAATAACCGGGAAATATCGCAATAGCAGCATAAAATTCCTTTAAATTCGGGAAGTGTTAGGGAATAGCACGGAACGAGGGAAGTCGGGAAAAAGTTGGTGTAGAAGCGGGAAACAGGGCCGGGAAGTGTCAGCGAAACGCCGGAAACGTGAAGACATATCGGAGTAGATGCAAGAAGGGAAAAAGGCCACGGTGGAAAATTTCCATTCCGCCTTTGGTGTCCGTTCCCGCCGCTTAACTCAACACGGCCGACATCAATAGCGGCACGACACCCCGGCATTGAATCCATGTTCTTATAGGTGACGTGGAGCCTCATGAACTCTGATTACTTTGTAACTTACTACCAATGGTTGTAGAGAAAACACGATTATGCTATTGATCGACAAGGTCCCTGCGATATGATGAATATCGACTGAATCCTTGGCTGCCGCTGGTTTAGGGAAGGCGGTTTTTGTTAAAACTAGAAGTGCAGAGAGCTGCGGCCTGCCTTATTCTTTTTATTTATGGAGACTTGATTGTGGAAAAAGAGCATCGGCTGACCAAAAGAGAAGATTTCAACAAGGTGTATCGTTACGGCAAATCTACGGCGAACCAACAATTCGCGGTTTATTATTTGGCGCGTCCGGATCAGGAAACTTTCCGGCTTGGAGTTTCGGTATCCAAGAAGATAGGAAACGCCGTGGTCCGAAACCGCTTACGCCGGATGATGAAAGAGATTGTGCGCCTGAACGCGGATTCTATCGCTTCTAACTTTGATTTCGTCGTAATTGCTAGAAAACCGGTGGCCGGCATGGAGTACGCGGACATGGAGAGAAGCCTCAAGCATGTCTTGAAGAAGGCTTCCTTATTCAGCAAAAATAAAGGTTCGGAGGGAGTGAACAGGCGATCGACGGAATCATGAACAAAATTCATAAAAATGCAATCCGCAACCAACTTTTCTTTGAAACGTATGTTGTGGTATAGTTTAGCTTGGATAAGAATATTTAGGAGGATTTCACTTTGACTCGTCGATTGCTTCCGTTCCTGCCCTTTTTATTAATAGTTTTGATGGTGTCCGGGTGCAGTCCCAGCGCTAACAATTCGCCGATCAATCCGGAAAACGGCATTTGGGATCGTTATTTCGTATGGCCTTTATCGCAGAGTCTGGACTGGTTCGCCGGTCTTTTCGGGGGAGAGTACGGCTTAGCTATCATGGCTTTAACCATTATTGTGCGTCTGATCATCCTGCCTCTTACATTAAAGCAATACAAAAGCTCCAAAGCGATGCAGGCGCTCCAGCCGGAGATGAAGAAGCTTAAGGACAAGTACAAGGATGATCCGAAAAAGCAGCAGGAAGAAACCATGAAACTTTTCCAGACCCACGGCGTCAATCCGATGGCCGGATGTCTTCCGCTGTTCATCCAAATGCCGATCCTGATTGCTCTTTACAACGCGATAGTGCGCAACGGCTCGATCTATGAGCATTCTTTTCTTTGGATGCAGCTTGGCAAACCGGATCCTTATTATGTGCTTCCGGCCATTGCAGCAGTGACAACATATATCCAGCAGAAAGTGATGACAGCTTCACAGCCGCAGATGAACAATCCGATGCAGAATATTATGTTCATTTTTCCGGTGCTGATTTTTGTGATGTCGATGAACTTCGCTTCCGCACTGCCGCTTTACTGGATATTCAGCAATACGTTCACCATTGTGCAAACTTATTTTATTTACGGTAAACCTCAGAAAGACGGTAAACCTCAAAATAAGGGTGGCTAATCGAATGAAAAAAGTTGTGGTTACGGGCAAAACAATAAAACTTGCCGTTGAGGCAGGATTGCTTCAGCTTCAAACCACCGAAGAAAAAGTGAAAATTAATATACTCCAGCAGCCGGCAAAAGGGTTGTTCGGTTTTTTTGGGACTAAGGAAGCGAAAGTGGAACTGGAAAGACTGCCGGACGCGATGGAAGAAGCCAAGCAGTTTTTGCTCGATGTGTTTGAGTCCATGGATTTGACAGTCAACATTGAGGAGCAAATGAGCAGGGATGAGACAATCCTGCATCTGAACGGCAAGGAGCTAGGTATATTGATCGGCAGAAGGGGACAAACTTTGGATGCCCTTCAATATTTGATCAATATCGTGGCCAACCGCTATTCGGACAAGCATGTGAGGATTCTGCTGGACGCGGAGAATTTTCGGGAACGAAGAAAGAAGACTTTGGAGGAACTGTCCGTCAAGCTGGCTTCGAGAGTGATTCGTACCAAGAAAGAAGTCACCTTGGAACCGATGTCTGCCCAGGAACGCAAAATAATTCATGCCCAGCTTCAGAACCATCCTCAGGTGAAGACTTACAGCAAAGGCGAAGAACCGAACCGCAGGATTGTAATCGCCGCCAAATAGAGCGAAACGAACAGCCGCAATGACTTTGTCATTGCTTTTTTTTCTAACGGGTTGTCCGATGCACTGCGCGAGAGGGGCATACCTTGTTTGGCGGATTCATTTTAGGAGTTATCGAGATTGTTGAGACATCGGGGTGTGACATGTTAAAAGATACGATTGCAGCGATTACGACACCGCTGGGTGAAAGCGGAATTGCCGTCATTCGGGTGAGCGGGGACGACTCCGTAGAGATTGTGGAGAAGGTATTCTCTTCAAAAACAAAGCTTTCACAAGTTCCGACGCATACTGTCCACTATGGTTTTATAAAGGACCAAGGGGAACGGATTGAGGAAGTTTTGGTTACCGTGATGAGGGCGCCGCGCTCTTTTACAAAAGAAGATGTTGTCGAAGTGAGCTGCCATGGGGGAATCGTCGCCGTAAAAAAGGTGCTCGACCTGCTGCTACAGCAAGGCATTCGTCTGGCGGAGCCGGGAGAATTCACCAAGCGCGCCTTTCTTAACGGGCGGATAGACCTGTCGCAGGCGGAAGCGGTGATGGACCTGATCCGCGCCAAATCGGACAAAGCGTTCACTGTCGCCATGAAGCAGGTGGAAGGCAAGCTCTCTCTTAAGATAAAAGAACTGCGCCATACTTTGGTGGAAACGATGGCCCACATTGAAGTGAACATTGACTACCCGGAGCACGATGTGGAAGAATTGACGAACTCTTTTATCAAAGGCCATTGCTCCGACACGATTGCGGAAATAGACCACTTGTTAAATACAGCCAATCAGGGCAAAATATTAAGAGAAGGCATCGTCACCGCCATTGTAGGGAAACCGAACGTGGGGAAATCTTCTCTGCTCAACACCTTGGCGCAAGACGCCAGGGCAATCGTCACGGATATCCCGGGAACGACACGAGATGTAATAGAAGAGTATGTCAATGTTAACGGTATCCCTCTGAGGCTCCTTGATACGGCGGGCATTCGGGAAACGTCTGATTTGGTGGAACAAATCGGAGTGGAAAGGTCGAAAAACGCTCTTGCGGAAGCGGACTTGATTCTTCTCGTGCTCAATTACGGGGAGGAGCTGCAGCCGGACGAAGTGAAACTGATGGAGCAACTGCGGCACAGGCAGGTGATTGTGATCGTCAATAAAACCGACCTGCCGCAGAAGTTGGATATGGACCGGGTGTATGCCGCTTTTTCAAAACAGCACATCGTGTTTATGTCAATTGCCGAGGGCAGAGGGACGGACGACTTGGAGAAGTCGATCTCGGATATTTTTTTCGGGGGAAAGATACAGTCGGCCGAATTTTCTTATGTAAGCAATGTAAGGCATATTTCGCTGTTAAAAGGGGCAAAAGCTCATTTGCAGGATGCGCTGACGGCTGCCGATGCTTTTGTGCCTATAGATATGATCCAAATTGATGTCCGTTCCGCATGGGAGCAGCTGGGAGAGATTATCGGAGAGACGGCGGGAGATTCGCTGATCGATCAGATTTTTTCCCAGTTCTGTTTAGGAAAGTAACCTGGAATTCGGTTTGAATATAGGAGGGAAATAGAATGAGTTATACAGCTGGCCAGTACGATGTTATTGTAATCGGCGCTGGGCACGCGGGAGTCGAAGCCGCTTTGGCCTCGGCCCGTATGGGGTGCAGCACCTTGCTGCTGACGTTAAATTTGGATATGGTCGCTTTCATGCCGTGCAATCCGTCGATCGGCGGTCCGGCTAAAGGGCATGTCGTGAGGGAAATTGACGCGTTAGGCGGCGAAATGGGCCGAAATATCGATAAAACTTATATTCAAATGAGAATGTTGAACACCGGTAAAGGGCCGGCCGTCCACGCGCTTCGCGCGCAGGCGGATAAATTTATGTACCAGCATATGATGAAGGAAACGATAGAAAAGCAGCAAAACCTGACGATGCGTCAAGGGATGGTTGAAGATTTGATCGTCGAGGACGGGGAATGCAGAGGGGTTGTCACCAAAACCGGCGCCCGTTACATGGCCAAAGCTGTCGTCGTAACTACCGGAACCTATCTTAGAGGGAAGGTGATTATGGGCGAGCTTATGTATGAGAGCGGCCCTAACAATCAACAGCCTTCGGTGAAATTGTCGGAATCGCTGAGATCTCTCGGCTTGGAAATGGTCCGTTTCAAAACAGGTACGCCTCCGAGAGTCCATAAAGAAACAATCGATTTTTCCAAGACTCAAATTCAACCGGGTGACGAAGAACCGAAATTTTTTTCTTATGAAACGACGGAAGGGAAGAACGAACAGCTTCCCTGTTGGCTGACCTACACTTCTGCTGAAACTCATCAGATAATTAGTGATAATCTTCATAGAGCGCCGATGTTTTCCGGTGCCATTGAAGGAACGGGACCGCGGTACTGTCCTTCGATCGAAGATAAGATTGTCCGTTTCAGCGACAAGCCGCAGCATCAGATCTTCCTTGAACCGGAAGGAAAGTCCACTTCGGAATATTATGTCCAAGGATTGTCCACCTCGATGCCGGAAGACGTTCAGCTGCAGATTTTGCGTTCGATTCCCGGATTGGAAAAAGTGGAAATGATGCGCACCGGCTATGCTATCGAATACGACGCGGTTGTGCCGACGCAGCTCTATCCTTCTTTGGAAACGAAGAAAGTGAGCGGCTTATTTACCGCAGGCCAGATCAATGGAACTTCGGGATATGAGGAAGCCGCAGGACAGGGCATTATGGCCGGCATTAATGCCGCGTGTAAAGTGCTGGGGAAAGAGCCGGTTATTCTCGACCGTTCGGAAGGGTACATCGGCGTTCTTATCGATGATTTGGTAACCAAAGGAACGAACGAGCCTTACCGGTTATTGACTTCCCGTGCGGAATACCGGCTGCTGCTTCGCCATGACAATGCCGATCTTCGCTTGACCCCGATCGGACATGATATCGGCTTAATCTCTGAAGAGCGCTACGAACGGTTTCTGCAGAAAAAGGCGCTGGTCGAGAGGGAAATCGAACGTTTGAAAACAACAAAAGTGCGGCCTGAACCGGAGGTCCAGGAGATTTTGGCCGGTGTGAATTCTGCTCCTTTAAATAATGCGGTTGATCTGATTTCACTCCTTCGCAGGCCGGAGGTCCCTTACCGTTTGATCGAACAAATCTCGCCGTCTTCTGAAGAGTTGACTGAGGAAATGAAGGAGCAGGTGGAGATCCAGATCAAATACAGCGGGTACATCGAGAAGCAGCTGCTGCAGGTGGAACGGCTTCGCAAAATGGAGAAGAAGAGAATCCCGGACGATATTGTGTATGAAGAAATTCATGGGATCGCGATTGAAGCGAAGCAGAAGCTTTCCCAAATCCGGCCTATTTCCATCGGCCAGGCTTCTCGGATTTCCGGGGTAACCCCGGCGGATATTTCGATTCTTCTCGTTTACCTTGAGCACTATAACCAGGTTGTAGCAGCCAGGAGCGCCAATGGATGAAGTCGTGGAGCAGTTTTCCAAATTAACGCAATCCCATGGCATTGAGCTGTCAGCGGTGCAAAAGGACCAATTTGAAACTTATTATCAGGAATTGGTCGAGTGGAATGAAAAAATGAATTTGACGGGAATTACAGACAGGGATCAAGTATACATTAAACATTTTTACGATTCTCTTTCTTTATCCTTTTTCGTCCAACTGAAAGACGTCAAGACCGTGGCCGATATCGGTTCCGGTGCGGGGTTTCCCAGCATTCCGCTGAAAATCGCCTTTCCCCATATGCAAGTCACGATTGTGGATTCATTGAATAAGCGGATCACTTTCTTGAAGCATTTGGTAGACCGTCTTGGATTGAAGGATGTGTCATGCGTCCACGGCAGGGCGGAGGATGTGGCCCGAATGCCTGCTTACCGGGATCAGTTTGATCTTGTTACCGCACGCGCCGTAGCGAGATTAAATGCGTTGAACGAATTATGTCTGCCCTTTGTGAAACCGAAGGGACTGTTCGTATCCATGAAAGGCACGGACCCGAGGGATGAAGTCAAGGAAAGCGAGTTCAGCTTGAAAATACTGCAGGCAAGGCTGCTTGAGGTGGCGTCTTTTCAGCTTCCTGTGGAACAATCCAGCCGCCATCTCATCATCATTGAAAAAAAGGCGGCTACGCCTGCAAAGTATCCTCGTAAGGCAGGGACCCCGATTAAAATGCCTTTAATCTAGAAAAAAGGGAAAATGTTCCACGTGGAACACTGTATGTCCTTAATTGTTAAAGGAAGCTTAGGTTCGCCCTGAGTGCGCGAAGACATTTCAAGCATAAAGAGGGTTCTTAATAAAAGAACACAACATGAATTACGGTTGCTCATATTAGTGAGGCGTCGATAGAGGGTTTCGAGTACAGTAAACTCACCGGATGGATCTCCGGAATAATCTTTTTTGCAATGAAATCTATAATTCTATCAATTAAAAATGCAGGAAAATCTTAGCAGCATTGACCGGTATGCAGGATAATTGAAACTTGTGGAGAATTCAATAATTAGTCCTATATTAACGGAGGAACAGAATTGGGTGAAATCATCGTATGAAAGATCATATTTCTAAACTTTTCGGCATATCCGAACGATCAAGTACTGATGAAGTGAAGAATATTCCCGTTAAAGACATTGTTCCCAGCCCCTATCAGCCGCGAGCTATTTTTGACGATGAACGTATAGACGAGCTCTGTCAAACGATAAAAACTCACGGTGTGATCCAGCCGATTGTGGTAAGAGTTCGCAATGGTGTTTTCGAATTGATCGCAGGGGAACGAAGATGGAGGGCTGTAAAAAAGCTCGGGTTAGATACGGTGCCTGCGATTATTAGAGAATTTAACGATTCACAAGCTGCTTCTATCGCCCTGATCGAAAACCTTCAGCGGGAAGGCTTAACTGCGATCGAAGAGGCGGCAGCTTATCAGCAGCTTATGGAAATGCATGGACTTACACAGGAAAGCTTGGCGCAGCGTCTGGGAAAAAGCCAATCTACCATAGCCAATAAAATTCGTCTGCTCCACTTGAGCGAACCCGTCAAGCAATCCTTGATGGAAAGAAAAATTACCGAGCGTCACGCAAGAGCACTGCTTTCATTGGATGATACAGAGCTGCAGATGAAAGTGCTTCAGGATATTATCAGTAAAGAATTGAATGTGAAGCAAACCGAAGCCAGAATTCAATTTTTCAAAGAGTCGGAGAAAATCAAGAGGACGAAAAGAGTGTCTTATACCAAAGATGTTCGCCTTGCGTTAAACACAATTCGGCAATCGGTAGAGATGGTATCTTCATCAGGGTTACATATCCACACAGCTGAGCAGGATAGGGAAGACCACTATGAAATTATCATTCGTATACCTAAAAAATAGCAATCGCTTGTGTTTCTTTCAAATATAGAAAATGTTATAATTTAGTTAAGCAGTGAAAAGCGGCCATCAGCCGTTTTTTCTTTCTTTTTTGTCGGTATGCTGCGCTGCCCTGTGCCACACTTGAACGTCTTGCAAGCAAAACCGACAGAACTTATGAAAGCCGTTTACCGAGATTCATTCCCGCTTGGATGCCGCTTTGGGTGCAGGCGGGAAATGCTCCAACGGGAGTATGCTTCATACAGATTGCTTTATTTTTGCGGAAGTGGTTCTCCTTTGAAATGGAATGAAAACCAGGTATCTTTGGGCGAGGTGAAATACGATTGTCTAGAATAATAGCGATAACGAATCAAAAAGGCGGAGTAGGCAAAACAACAACAGCTGTCAACTTGGGTGCCTCTTTAGCTTCATTGGGAAAAAAGGTTTTATTGGTAGACATTGATCCGCAGGGGAATACAACCAGTGGAATCGGCATCAATAAAGCGGATGTAGTCAACTGCATCTATGATGTGCTGATTAACGATGTCCATCCTAAGGACGCTGTTATTGATACCAAGATTGACAACTTAAAAATTATCCCCGCAACCATTCAGTTGGCAGGCGCAGAGATTGAACTGGTGCCTACCATTTCAAGGGAAGTCCGGCTGAAAAAGTCGCTTCAACTGATCAAGCATATGTATGACTATATTTTAATCGATTGTCCGCCATCACTTGGTATTTTGACCGTGAATTCTTTAACCGCTTCCGATTCTATCATGATTCCAATACAGTGCGAGTATTACGCTTTGGAAGGTTTAAGCCAGCTGCTCAACACAGTGCGGTTGGTCCAAAAACATTTGAACACTGATTTGCAAATTGAAGGCGTTCTTTTGACGATGTTCGACGCCAGGACAAACCTGGGAATCCAGGTGATTGAAGAAGTAAAAAAATATTTTCAGCAAAAGGTGTATCATACGATTATTCCACGCAATGTTAGGCTTAGCGAAGCGCCAAGCCACGGCCAATCCATAGTGACCTACGACCCAAGATCCAAAGGTGCAGAAGTTTATATGGAATTAGCGAAGGAAGTGATTGCCTAATGAATAAGCGATTGGGAAAAGGCCTCGATGCCCTTCTGCCTTCTTTGAATATAAATGAGGATGATAAAGTGATTGAAATTCCATTAACACAGCTTAGAGCCAATCCATACCAGCCAAGGAAAACTTTTGATGAAGAGAGTATCAAGGAGCTTGCCACTTCTATTAAAGAGCACGGGGTTATTCAACCGATCATCGTTCGCAGCGTACTGAAAGGATATGAAATTATTGCAGGGGAGAGGAGATTTAGAGCCTCCCAAGTATGCGGTCTGAGTACCATTCCTGCCGTAGTGAAAAAGTTCAGCGATCAGCAGGTGATGGAAATTGCCTTAATTGAAAACGTTCAGCGAGAGGACTTGAATGCGATGGAAATTGCCGTTGCCTATCAATCCTTAATTGAGCAATTTAATCTAACGCAGGAAGAGCTTTCTTTGAAGGTAGGAAAAAGCCGCTCCCACATCGCGAACTTTTTGCGCCTGCTGCAGCTTCCTGAAGAAATTAAACAATATGTTTCACGTGGAACAATCTCCATGGGACATGCCAGGGCTATCGCGGGAGTCAGAGACGATAACACTAAGAAAGAGCTGGCTGATTTTACGGCAAAGCAGCAATGGAGCGTAAGAGAGCTGGAAGAAGCGATCAAAAAGCTGGAACAGCAGAATGATAAAGATAAACTGAAAAATAAAGCCAAAAACAGAGATCCGTACATCCATGAAGTGGAAGATCATCTGCGCGACCGGTTCCGAACCACAGTTAAAATAAAACATCAAAACAACAAAGGAAAGATCGAGCTGTTGTATTACTCCAAAGATGATTTGGAAAGATTACTGGAAATGCTTAAGGGTAAAATTTCGTAATTGGTCAAATGTCTGAATTTTTTCATTTTTGTGAATCCACCGCATACAAAGCTCTGCCAAAACAAGGCATGAGTGAGTATGCTTTATTTTTTTAGAAACAGCCTTTACAATGGATATAATACAAATGAAATAAGCAGCAAGGGCTCGGAGGAGGGTTGGTTTGAAAACCTATTATTTTGATCATGCGGCTTCTTCTTGGCCTAAACCGTCTTCCGTCATAGAAGCGATTAATGCATCCATACTTGAGTCTGCGGCAAATCCGGGACGGGGAAGCCACCGAATGGCGGTTCAAGCCAGCCGAGTTTTGTTTGATGCAAGGAAGAGTCTGGCCAAACTGTTTGCTGTCAGAAATCCGATCGATATAAGCTTCGCGCTCAACACGACTCATGCACTGAATCAAGCGATAAAAGGATTTGTAAAAGAGCGCGACCACGTGATTTGCACTCACCTGGAGCATAACTCCGTGCGCAGGCCGCTGGTATATTTGAGAAAAACAAAAGCGGTAGACATCACTTATATCCCTGCAAACGAACAAGGTGCGATAGAGCCGGGGGACGTGGAGGAAGCGATTACCAGCCGAACCTCTCTTTTGATAGTGAACCATAGCTCCAATCTGCTGGGATCGATCGTAGATTTGGAACCTTTAGGCAGAATTTGTAAAGAAAAAGGGATTAAGCTGCTCGTAGATGCGGCACAAACGGCAGGCACTTTGGACATCGACGTAGGTGCGCTGCAAATAGATATGCTGGCCTTCCCCGGACATAAAGGACTGCTCGGTCCACAAGGCACAGGAGGGTTATACATTCACCCCGATCTCGAGCTGGAGCCGCTGCTGCATGGAGGTACGGGCAGCCAGTCAGAAGCCGTGGACCAACCTGCGGTAAGACCCGACCGATATGAGGCAGGCACCCAGAATACGGCAGGAATCGCAGGACTAAATGAAGGGGTGAAGTATGTTCTTGGGGAAACGGTACAATCCATACACCAGCGTGAATGGAAATTTACACAGAAAATCATGGAAGAATGGCTGAGGCACCAGGAGATAGAAATTTATGGGCCCGAGTTAGGTGAGAAGCGCACCGGAATTGTCTCTTTTAATATAAAAGGAGCAGATTCCTCCGAAGTAGCATTCATACTGGATCAATCCTACGGGATCGCCGTAAGGGCGGGGTACCATTGCACTCCTTTGGCGCATGAAACCGCAGGCACTTTAGAATTTGGCGCAGTGCGGGCAAGTGTCGGGGCGTTTACAACCGAAGACGAGGTAAAGCATTTGATTGAAGCGGTAGTGGAAATCAGCCGGCATTATAAAAAGAACAGCTGAGAGAATATACAACCTTAGTTATGAAAGAGGAAGAAAGAATGGGACAAGGATTGGACCTCGGAGTGGAGACCGCGATTATGATAGCGGGACTGTCAATGGTCATTGTTATTATTTTATTCATCATGATGATTAATGTCTTGGTGAAATTCAAGAAGCTGCGCAAACGATACGTTCAAATGCTCAACGGCGTTTCCTCCGCAGATGTAGAATCTATAATGATAGAGTTGCAGGAAAGCATGAACAGGCTGAAAGAGGAAAACCGCGAAACGAAAGAAGAGCTGCAGGCGCTTCAAAAGCAAATAAAGACGATGAAATCCAATGTGGGCGTGCACCGCTACTCCGCTTTTGCCGACGGAGGCAGCGACCTCAGCTTTTCGATAGCCATTGTGGATGACAATCAGGACGGACTTGTGTTAACGGGAATACACAGCAGGGAAACCTCATTTATATATGCCAAGCCCATCGTTAACGGACAATCCAAATATATGCTGTCGCCAGAGGAAAAAGAGGCGATCAATCGATCTTTACCAAAGGAGCCGGTTCGGACCTCTGCAGATTAAGCAAGGATTGGCAGAAGGCTTTGACAATGACGTCCGCCATATTCATGACCAGGCTTAACCGGGTATTTTGAAGGACAAAATATTCCATAAAGCCGCCGACGTTAACGATGCCGGTGACATGGATATTGCCGACTGGAGGCAGATCTTTATTGACCCCCGCACCGGGTTTAATCGGGCCGTCCCCCAGCTGAATACAGCCGACGCTGGTCAGCTGGCCGAGACATGCGTCTACGGCGATAACAAAAGGCTCCTTGTGTTTTTGGTAAATGGAGGTCAGCGTATCATTTAAATTCATGGCATGGACAGGTTCTTCCAACGTACCGTATAGATAAAGATCTTTGTTAAGCTCGGCAAGCTTGCTGCCTACGAGAGGGCCTAACGAATCGCCGGTGGAGCGGTCCGTTCCTACACATAGAAAGACGATCGGCTTATACAGTGGAAGCGCCTGAAGATAGCTGTCGAGATAGCCGGAAAGAATATTAACAATATTCTCTTCTTTGTGGGAGATTTTCACGGACAACGGCAGTTTGTTTGACGGCATACCTAGAATGTTGGATAATTTCATACAATGACCTCCATACAGAGGGAATATAGTGCGGATTCTTAATAGTTTATGCAAATACACAAAGAAATATACAAAGTCTAGCAAAGTTGGCTTGGAGGGATCTCCCTGGACCATACGTTATTGATTGCCTTCGATTCGACGCAACAGGCGCTGCGGGCGGAAATGCTGCTGGAATACGCCGAGGTTGAAATCGATTTGTGTCCCACTCCCAAAGAGGTTACGGCAGGCTGCGCGCTGTCCATTCAATTCCCCGAGCCGCAGTTTGAACTTGTGAAACGGATTATACGCTCCGAGAAGGTGGAAATCCGCGGGTTTTATTGTGAAAAAAACGGCGAATATGCTACCATGAATTGGGAGTAAGGAGGAGGATGTATCGTTGTTTATCGATTGGTTTGCAGTATCTACATGGGATCAGTTCCGGATAAAAATAATAGAGTATTTTACGAACCCGAATGTATGGCTTCACATAGCGGGGATTGTCTTTCAAATTCTGCTTATTCTTGTACTGGGCAGGCTGGTTTCCAGGATAGCCCACAAAATGCTGGGGCATATGTTCGTGGATAGCGAAACGCATCCGCTCAGATTAGACCAGAGAAGAACGAGAACCATAGGAAAATTGATTCAAAATATGGTGGCTTACACGGTCAATTTCATAGTCCTGCTGCTGCTGCTGAACCAGATCGGGCTGAATTTGGCTCCGGTGCTGGCAGGGGCGGGGGTGTTAGGGCTCGCCATCGGATTCGGTGCGCAAAGCTTGGTCAAAGACGTGATCACCGGATTCTTTATAATTTTTGAGGATCAGTTCGGAGTAGGCGACGTCGTTCAGATTGGGACGTATAAGGGTACGGTTGAAGAGATCGGCTTGAGGATAACGAGGCTGCGCAGCTGGACAGGGGAAGTTCACATTATACCGAACGGGACGATAACTCAAGTGACCAACTTCTCGATCCATAACGCGCTGGCCGTGGTGGATGTGACGCTTACGCAGGAGAGGGATGTGGAGAAGGCGATCTCGGTGCTGGAGGAAGAGCTGCCCAAACTGGCGGAAGAAAACGAGTATCTGATCAAAGCGCCGGAAGTGCTCGGAGTACAGACGCTCAGCGCAGCCGAAGTGGTGATTCGGGTGACTGCGGAATGCAAACCGAATACGAATGTAGTAGTAGCCCGCCAATTGAATCTGAAAATCAAAACGCTGCTGGACAAGCAAGGAATTTCTCACAATAACCAGGAATCTTAAAGGAGAAAGGATATGGAGAGAAAACAATTTCAATTAGGGGACATTGTCCAGATGAAGAAGCCGCACCCGTGCGGCACCAATGAAATGGAAATTATCCGCATGGGAATGGATATCCGCATCAAATGCGTGGGCTGCAAGCACAGCGTCCTCGTGCCGCGGGCCAAGTTTGAGAGCAAATTGAAAAAGGTGCTGCGCAGCGGGGGAGCCCCCGCTGACAGCGAATAAAAAGCAGCCGGTCCAGGCACGCGCAGCGACGGTGCACGGCGGGCGGTCAGTTTGCACCCGAATGGAAAGTTAAGTTAGCTGTTGCCTTCAGGGCGGGCGTTGTGATAGAATATCTCTTGTCCTCATTTTTGTGGAAAGGTACCCAAGAGGCCCAAGGGGGCTGACTCGAAATCAGCTAGGCGGGTAACTCCCGTGCGTGGGTTCGAATCCCACTCTTTCCGCTCTACATAAGAGTATGCGAAACCTTTATACAAGCTTATAGAGGTTTTTTTGTTGTCTTTATTCGGGTTTCCGTTTGTTGGCGTGAGTTCTGTGACTGAACCGGTCGGCTACGTATCCGATTAGAGCCCAGGAGAGGGTTGTCAGCGCATAAAGGATCAGCAGATCCAAGGGGCGTACTCGTCCAGGATTCATAAAAACAGGCCAGAACCATGCGGGTATGCTGAGGGAGTAAAACAGCAAATAGACAGGATGGGCGTCATGCGCAAAGTAATGGACGATCGACAGCAAGAGACCGAACAAGCCGAACAATAATGTGAATTTACGCATAAATGCCGCCTCCTTGTTGAATGGATAGCTCTTCCCTGGCTGTATGGTCCGCTGGTTAACGCCCAAAAAAACGTGACCCTGGATGAACAGCCTGCCGGGAAGAACCGTGTGTGTTGTCAGTGATTCTTGCGTACCCATTTTCGCTCATGATTCGAGTTTTCGGGAAAACGGTCGCCTTTGCTGAGCTTCACTTGCTTAGGGTTGTTGATACCCGTATGGAACTGGTTCTCCCCTACTTCAATGTACTCCCCGTCATTTGGAGCCCTGTCTCCGGCCTCGAATTCTGATCTTTCTCCCATCTTGGAACACCTCCGTCTTTTGCTTTGTAGTATTTGCCGTTAGGGGGAGGAGGATGTATATCAAAAGCTGGAAGCGGACTAACGATCAGGCTGCACGCTTATTTGATGCGGATACTGAGCTTGCGATTTTTTTACTTGTATTACAGAGTCCAATTTGATATAGTAATTTAGTGCGAGTTTTACTTAAAAGATGATTCTCGCTCCTTGCTCCCACTAACTGATGGGGGCCGTTTAGTCCAAGAGGAGGTGAAAGTACATGCGCAAATACGAAGTGATGTATATTATTCGTCCGGACATCGAGCAGGAAGCTGTTCAATCCACGATCGAAAAATTCCAGAACATCATCAACAACGGTGGCGAAATTACAAAGCAAGACGTTATGGGTAAGCGCCGTCTTGCGTATGAGATCAACAAGTTCCGTGAAGGACACTATGTATTGGTGAATTTTACAGCAACTCCAGCAGTTGTGGCGGAGCTTGACCGTGTAATGAAGATTTCCGATGAAATCATTCGTTACTTGATCACTGTAGACGTAGTAGCTTAATGACGCTGCGATTGTAATTCATTGTGCTGGGAGGGATTGAGTTGTTAAATCGTGTCATATTGATCGGCAGGCTCACCAAGGACCCCGAATTAAGATATACTCCGGCAGGCGTAGCTGTAACCCAGTTTACTCTTGCCGTAGACCGTCCATTCTCCAATCAGTCCGGAGAGCGCGAAGCGGATTTCATCCCGGTTGTAACCTGGAGACAGCTTGCCGAAACGTGCGCCAACTATTTGAGAAAAGGCCGTTTAACTGCCGTGGAAGGCAGGATCCAGGTTCGGAATTACGATAATAATGAAGGCCGTCGTGTGTATGTCACGGAAGTGATCGCTGATAACGTCCGGTTCCTGGAATCGGCTAACAGCGCAAACCGCGAAGAGGCTCCAGCCGTCAGCAGCCGGTCCAACAATAATTCGCGAGGCAACCAAGACCCGTTCCAGGACGATGGCAAACCGATTGATATATCGGATGATGATTTACCATTTTAGGCAGAAAGGAATGAAGATCGAATGGGTTTCCAAAGACGTGATAACAACGAAGAGCGTGGAGAGAAGAAGTTCGGCGGCCGCCGCGGCGGTAAAGGCAAGCGCCGTAAAGTTTGCTACTTCACCGTTAACAAAATCACTCACATTGACTATAAAGATATCGACACTCTGAAGAAGTTTATCTCGGAGCGCGGTAAAATTCTTCCTCGTCGTGTAACCGGAACATCCGCGAAGTACCAACGTGCTCTAACGATCGCTATCAAGCGTTCACGCCAAGTGGCTTTGCTTCCTTACACTACCGAGTAAGGCAAATCCCGAAGACAGCTGCAACCGCAGTTGTCTTCTTTTTTCGAAGTGGAAAAGGGTATCCATCGGTTAGTTTTTTGCACAAATGGAGAGGGTGCGTCCCAGGGATGCGCCTTTTCTTCTATTTTTGGAAGGTCACTCACGGTTCAGCGAGGCGATTTCCTGGATTTATGGTTATGCCGCTCTATTATTTCTCATAAAAGAAGGAAGAACAGAGCTGTTGAAACGTCCGCGAGTATTTGTGGTATAATTTTATCTAAAGCTTTGGATAGGGGGAGACGTTCTGTGTCGGGCTGGGAATAAGATATGGACGTGGCGAAGCGGGCTAAAATCGTGGAGTGGCTGAAAACGGAGATTGTCGATCAAGTGGCCCTGAAAAAAGTGAAAAAGCATAGGGAAGAAAGGCCATCAGCTTGAAGAGTGCAATGGGGGATCTTTCCGCTTTGGAAGAACATATTCGTAAGAGGTGAACCGGTTGGGCAAAATGTGGTTGCGTTATATTCCCTGGAGTCTCGCTTATATTGTTATTTTATTATCGATTCTGACGCCGTTTAGCGTGCTGACGGTCAGTTTCCTTCTTGTACCTTTGCTGGTCCTTTATGTGAAGCTTCCTCAAAGGGTGTTTGTCATACAATATACCGTGATGCTTCTGCTGCTTTTGCTGCTGCCATGGACGGGAAGCCTGTTCCTGATCACGGTATCCCTGTTCTTTCTGCCGCCAGTTGTGGTTATGGGCAAATACTATAAAGCGAGAGCGAATGCGAGAAGAGTGATAACGGCCGGGGTGGTTACCCTGCTGGCGGAAATGCTGCTCAGTCTGGTGGCTGCCGCCGCTGCCGGCTGGAATCCTGTCGGCAAGATAAGCCGGTTTATGCTGGAGAGCATGAAGACTCTGCCGCCGCAGCTGCGCTCACAATTCAATGGGACGTTCTGGGATCAAATCGCCGGCTTGCTGGTGCAGATGCTGCCTTTTTATCTGATTGTTGTGGCGCTCTATTTTACTATGGTTACTCACGCGGTCGGACGGAGGCTGCTCAATCGGTTGGGGGAAACCTGGCCAGGACTGCCTTTCCTCAGGGATTGGAGGCTTCCTAGAACCGTCGTCTTCTTGTATGTGCTCGCACTGCTGGTTGAAGCCGGCACCAAACCGAACGGAAGCCTGGTATCGATGATTGTGCTTAATCTGCTTCCGCTTTTGACATTTGCTTTTACCATACAGGGAATCGGCTTCTTGTTCTACGTCGCTTACTCCAACCGTTGGAATAAAGCTCTGCCCATTGCAGGCATTATAGTTCTGTTTGTTTTTCCGTTCTTCCAGTTCATATTCAGCTTGCTCGGCGTGATTGACGCCGCTTTACCGATTCGGCAGCGAATGGCAAGGAAATAACTCAGTCCGCCGGTTAGAGTAGATAGTTAGGAGCGTGTGTATGCCGAAGTTCCTTCTCAAACGTTGGCACGGATATCATGTGGTTGCCGCATTCGTGCTAATCATTGTGTTGACAGGCGTATTGTTCGTGTTTCAATGGCAGTTGGGTGTGACCGCGCTGGTGCTGTGCGCTTTTGCAGGATTCTATTCACTGCAGGCGGAACAGGCGTTCAGGCGGGATTTGAACCGATATATAGGCACGATTTCCCACAGGGTGAAAAAGGCCGGCAACGAGGTCATACAGGAGCTGCCTCTGGGTATTCTCATCTATGACGAAGAGAAGCTTGTCCAGTGGCACAACCCTTTTGTGGCCAAGATGCTGGAAAAGGCGTCTGTCATCGGTGAGTCTTTGTACGAGGTCATGCCGATGTTGAAAAATAAAAAGGAAGAGACGTCGCAAATTACGATCGACCAGTCTGTGTACCAGGTATTTCACAGGCCGGAGGAGCGGCTGCTTTACTTCCGTGATATTACGGCATTGTCAGGGCTTGCAAAGCGTTACGAGGAAGAGAAGATCGCCATCGGTCTTGTGACCATGGACAATCTGGATGAAGCGACGCAGGGCATGGAGGACCAGACACGGAGCATCATGATGGCCAAAGTGACCGGAGAGATCACGGAGTGGGCCCAGAAGTTCAATATTTACCTGCGCCGCACGGCTTCGGACCGGTATTTGATTCTGATGGACCAGAAGGCGCTGAAAAGCCTGGAGCAGAACCGGTTTGAAATTTTGGACGATGTGCGGGACATCACGATTGAGAATAAGCTGCCCCTCACATTGAGCATCGGGATTGCGTCCGGAGCCGACAGCCTGATTCAGTTGGGTACATTGGCGCAGACGAGCTTGGACATGGCGCTCGGGCGCGGGGGTGACCAGGTCGCCGTGAAGGTTGGGCAGCGCTTGACGTTCTATGGCGGGCGGACGAATGCCGTAGAGAAGCGTACCCGGGTGAGGGCGAGAGTGATCTCCCATGCGCTGAGAGATTTGATTAAGGAAAGCGATAAAGTAGTGATTATGGGCCACCGTTTTCCCGATATGGATTCGATCGGAGCAGCGATCGGCGTGCTGAAGGCGGCCCAAGTGAGCGGCAAGGAAGGATACATCGTGCTGGAAGGCGTAAATCCTTCGATCCAGAAGCTGATGGAGACAATCTATGACGACGAGAAGCTGAACCGATGGTTCATTACGCCAGAGCAGGCCATGCAGATCACGAATCCCCGCTCGCTCGCCGTGGTCGTTGACACGCACAAAGCTTCGCTGGTGGCTGAGCCCAGGCTTCTGCAGCAGACGCACCGGATCGTGGTGGTGGACCATCACCGGCGGAGCGAGGAATTTCTCAGTGAAGCCACGTTGGTGTATATGGAGCCCTACGCGTCGTCTACCAGCGAGCTGGTGACGGAGCTGCTGCAGTATATCAATGAGAGGATTTCAATGGATGTCATCGAAGCGACGTCGCTGCTGGCCGGGATTGTGGTGGACACGAAGAGCTTTGCCGTGCGGACAGGGGCCAGGACGTTCGAGGCCGCTTCTTTTCTGAGAAGGAACGGCGCCGATTCGGCGATGATCCAGCGGATGCTCAAGGAAGACCTGGATGCCTACATCCAGAAAGCGGATATTATCAAGCATACCAAAATCATTTATGATCATATTGCGATGGCGGTTTCCGAGCCGGAACGTAAATATTCTCAGTTGATGATCGCCCAAGTAGCTGATACATTGTTGAATATGACGAATATCAAGGCCTCCTTTGTTATAGGTGAACGGTCGGACGGACAGATCGGCATCAGCGCCCGTTCCACGGGAGAGATGAATGTGCAGATCGTGATGGAAAGGCTGGGCGGAGGCGGCCACTTGACGAATGCGGCCACTCAGCTGGAATGCTCGGTGGAAGACGCGGAGCAAAGGCTGCTGCAGGTTCTGAAGGACATAGAAGAGGAAGAGGGGTTATTCGAATGAAAGTGATCTTTTTGAAGGACGTCAAGGGCCAGGGGAAAAAAGGCGAAGTGAAGGAAGTATCGGAAGGGTACGCCCAGAACTATCTGATCAAGCAGGGTATGGCGGCACCCGCTTCCAATACAACTTTGGCCCAGCTTGAGGGGCAAAAAAAGGCCGACCAGAGAAAGAAAGAGCAGGAGAAGGCCGACGCGCAAGAACTGGCGGGCAAGCTAAACGAAACGACGGTCGGGCTGAAGGCCAAATCCGGCGAAGGAGGCCGTTTGTTCGGAGCGATCACTTCCAAGCAGATTGCGGATGAGCTGGAGAAGCTGGGATTAAAGGTAGACAAAAGGGTCATTCAGCTAAAAGATCCGATTCGTACGTTGGGCGTCACCGAGGTGCAGGTGAAGCTGCATCCTCAGGCGACGGCCACACTGAAGGTGCAGGTTACCGAGGAATAATGCAGTCGCATGAGCGCATTTATCGTATAGATGATGGAAATTAAGGTAATAATTCAACAGAGACAGGAGAGCGGGAATGAGCGGGGAGTTATTTCTTGACCGGATTCCGCCACAAAACATAGAAGCGGAGCAGGCGGTTTTGGGTGCGATTCTGCTGGACACGGAAAGCCTCGTCACCGCGATGGAGCGTGTCACCAGCGATGATTTCTACCGCGGCGCCCATCAGCGGATCTTCGAAACGATGATCGAGCTGGCGGAGGCTAACGAGCCGGTGGATCTGATCACCTTGACGGCACGCTTGCAGAACAAGCAGCTGCTTGAAGAGGTTGGCGGCGTTACCTATTTGTCTGAGCTTGCCAACGCTGTCCCCACATCCGCGAATGTCGACTATTACGCGGCAATTGTGGAAGAGAAGTCCATGCTGCGCAGGCTGATTCGCACGGCGACGCAGATCGTCAGCAACGGCTACGCATCCGCGGACGATGTAGGCTTGATGCTTAGCGAGGCGGAGCAGCGTATTCTGGAAATCTCCAACCGCCGCTCCGGCTCGGGATTCATCTCCATACGGGACGTGCTGATGGACGTGTTCGAGCGCGTCGAGTTTCTTTACAACCATAAAGGGGGGGCCACAGGCATCCCGTCCGGTTTCACTGACCTGGACAAGATGACCTCCGGCTTCCAAAGGTCGGATTTAATCATTGTGGCCGCGCGTCCTTCCGTGGGAAAGACTGCGTTTGCCCTGAACATTGCGCAGAACGTCGGGGTGCGGGCCAAGGAAACCGTCGCCATTTTCTCGCTGGAGATGGGGGCGTCACAGCTCGTACAGCGTATGATTTGCGCTGAAGCGAATGTGGATGCGACCCGGCTGCGGACAGGGCATCTGGAGGCGGACGATTGGGAGAAGCTGACGATGGCGATCGGTTCGCTGTCGGAGGCGGAGATATTTATCGACGATTCGCCGTCAGTGACGGTGGCGGATATTCGGGCCAAATGCCGCCGGCTCAAGAAGGAAAAAGGGCTCGGCATGATCCTCATCGACTATCTGCAGCTTATCCACGGCCGGGGCAAAGGGGATAACCGCCAGCAGGAGGTTTCCGAAATTTCCCGAACATTGAAACAGATTGCGCGTGAGCTGGAAGTGCCGGTTATCGCGCTGTCGCAGCTCAGCCGGGGCGTAGAACAGAGGCAGGACAAGCGTCCAATGATGTCGGACCTGCGGGAATCCGGTTCGATCGAGCAGGATGCCGATATCGTCGCATTCCTGTACCGTGACGATTATTACGACAAGGAATCGGAGAAAAAGAATATTATCGAGATTATTATCGCCAAGCAGCGGAACGGTCCGGTAGGGACGGTGGAGCTCGCTTTTCTCAAAAACTTCAACAAGTTCGTAAGCCTGAACCATACGCATCAGGATGCGGCCGCAGGTTTTGGATAATCTGCAAATTTCCGAACGATTCTATATCTATAAACAGAATCGTTCGTTTTTTATTGACTTTAGTGAACTACATTGATAAACTGAACATGGTGCTTCAAGCACAATTCAGAGGTGGATACCACCTGACGGGGGTAATGCGGATGTCAACCGTTGTTGTTGTAGGAACCCAGTGGGGCGATGAAGGGAAAGGGAAAATCACCGACTTTTTGGCGGAGTCCGCAGAGGTTGTGGCCCGCTATCAAGGAGGCAACAATGCTGGCCATACCATTTTGATCCAAGACAAGAAGTATAAGCTGCATTTGATCCCTTCGGGCATTTTTTATAAGGAAAAAGTGTGTGTCATCGGCAACGGCATGGTGCTGAATCCTGCCGCATTGATTGAAGAGATCAATTATATACACGAGAACGGATTTTCCACCCGCAATTTAAAAATCAGCGACCGCGCGCATGTCATTATGCCGTATCATCTGGTGTTGGACGGGTTGGAGGAAGAAAGCAAGGGCGAGAATAAGATCGGCACGACCCGAAAAGGGATTGGCCCGTGCTATATGGACAAAGCGGCGAGAAACGGAATCCGCATCGCGGATTTGATGCATGCTGCGGAGTTCGAGAAGAAAGTAAGAAGGCTGGCAGCCGAGAAGAATGTGGTGATCCAGCAGGTGTACAAGGCACAGCCTCTGGATGTGGAGCCGATCATTAAAGAGTATCTGGAATTCGCTGAAATCCTTCGTCCTTATGTGACCGATACTTCCGTCGTGTTGAACGACCATATCGACCAAGGGAAGCGTGTTCTGTTTGAAGGCGCCCAAGGCGTTATGCTGGATATCGACCAGGGAACGTATCCGTTCGTTACCTCTTCCAACCCGACGGCCGGGGGAGTATGCATCGGTTCCGGAGTCGGTCCGACGAAGATCAATCAGGTGATCGGCGTAGCTAAGGCGTATACGACACGCGTGGGCGACGGTCCGTTTCCTACCGAATTGCTGGACGAAATCGGAAACAGTATCCGCGAGAAGGGCAACGAATACGGAACGACTACGGGAAGACCTCGCCGCGTCGGTTGGTTCGACAGCGTTGTCGTCCGTCACGCACGCCGAGTCAGCGGAATTACCGGGCTGTCCCTGAACTCGCTGGATGTGCTCACGGGGCTTGAAACGGTGAAGATTTGCACGGGATACAAGTACAGAGGCGAGTTGATCGAGCATTACCCGGCGTCACTAAGTATGCTGGCGGAATGCGAAGCCGAATATGAGGAAATGCCGGGCTGGTCCGAGGATATAACCCAAGCGAAGACATTGTCCGACCTGCCGGCCACTACCCGGAACTACATCGAAAGAGTGTCCCAGTTGACGGGAATTCCCATTGCGATCTTCTCCGTGGGACGCAACAGGGAGCAGACTAATCTGGTAAGGCCGATTTATTCGTAAAACTAACGTAAAACCCCCGCAGCCATCGATGCTGCGGGGATTTTTGTTTTAACGCGGGACTCTCACGGCGCTCGTTGCGGCGGATATGGGTGGGGAGATCCCATATTGCTCCATTTTTCTCGGGCCTCTCACTGCATTCGTTGTTGTGTTGAACGGTGTGGCTAGATCCCATTTTTCTCCTGGCCTGAAAATCTCGTAAATGCGTCTTAACTGTATCATTTTGGTCAATACTTGAGAGAGTAGGTGAAAATTTTCCAAGGTGGTACAAGCAAATGAAAGCTATACAGTGGTTAACCAAGGTTATCTTAAGTACGATTCTAGTAACAGCTATTTCTCTATTGACTACGTGGGCCATCGTCTCGGTGGCTGTGCAGCAGCTGCTGGCGCAGTACAACATTAAGCTAAGCAGCAACGTGCTGTCTCTGCCTAATCTGCTCTCTCTCGTCACGTCAAAGCCCCAGGCCTCAGACACCAATCCTGCGCCGCCGATGCCGGTTCAAAATCAGGATGCCGCAAAAGATAAATCAGTGACTGGTAATACTGACGGCAGCAGCTCCGGGAGCAAAAAGCCCGTCGCTGGTTCTAATCCGCTGGACGCTGTAGCGGCAGCCGGGCGTTTAAGCACCTCGCTGGAACAGGGAAATTCGTCCGCAGAGAGCCAAAAGCTCATCGTGACTCCAAGTGACTTGGCCAAGAAGAAGGACAGCATGTCCGCCCAAGACAAGCAGAGAGTGCTGTCAATTTTAGCGGCGAAGGTGCCCCAGCAGGATATGGACAAAATATCGTTCCTGATGGAAGACGGCATTACCGCCGACAAATTGAACCAGATCCAGGCTTTGTTGCAGAAAAGTTTGAAACCGGAAGAATACAAAGAGCTCGTTTCGATCATTCAAAAATATTAGGCTTTTTACCCATCCGTATCAGCGTTTTGGCTATATTTAACGAAAGCACAGTGCGTTAATTCCGGGAATACCTTATTTGACGAATAAAATTCCTTTATTCCAGGAAATATCTAGAAAATATCAGGGAAGAGGCTTGGTTTACTGCGAAGATCTAAAGGGCGCCGCCAGACGCTTTTTTACGTTAAACGAAATCTTAATTCGATTAGAGTAAATGTTATAGCGGTGAGAGCAAGTCTTATGTCGTTTAGCGATATGAGACTTTTTTCTTATGCGCAGATGTATCCCGTCCCGGTGAGTATCATTTCGATCGTCCCAGTTGAATTCAGTCACATCTCCATTTTTCATGCAACTGGCCATTAGCTAAGGGTATCGTGGTCACACCCGAATTTAATACGTTTTCATCGACATTTTTCGTGATGCTGTGACGAAAAACCGGGAATAATGTTGAAAATACGAAAATCGTTGTGTAGAATGAATTAGGAAAAGCTTGGTCGGTTCTAGTAAATTAGTTGCAGGGGATGCGGGGCTCCCGTGGGAAGCCGCCTGATTTCGGACGAATTCGTCCAAGAGGCCCAAGTTCTTAAGGGGGCTATATCTCCGTTTGCAGGGCTAACCACTCTAAGGATCTGACAAAGCAGCAAGGTGGCTGATGCCATTTTTGAGGGGTCTTGTCATATTTGAAGAAGGACCGGCATTAGCAATAAAACGATCGAAGGAGAAGCATATGCCATTTTTGAAGAAACCGAATTGGATGAGGGGGCTTGCCGACAAGTCCGCATCGAACCGGTCCTCCATAAAGAAACAATGCTCCATAGATGCAGTTCAAGACAACGGCAAGGAAGACGCACAATCCGCGCAAAGGAATGAACAGAACAGCAAGCCATCCTGGGCGGCTTATCTCAGTAAACGTAAAAGAAGCATTACAGCTGCCGCAGCGTCCCTCGGTATCGTCGTCGCCGTCACGCTAGGAGGCCATAACTACGTACAAGCCAACTTGTCGAGCACCTATCATGTCTTGGTCGACGGGCATGAGATCGGTATGGTCAGCGACCCCGGAGTGGTGGAGCGTTTCAAAAAAGCGAAAGCGGACAAGCTGCAAAAGGACAATCCGGACGTGCGCATGATGCTGAAAGCGCCGTCCATCCAATATAATCCGGAATGGATGTTTCATTACCAGGTCAATGACAAGGATGTTCTGGATCAGCTGGATAAGCGGCTGGCAGGACAGGCCGTCGGGCTGGAATTGAAGATTGACGGGAAGGTGTACGGCATAGTCAAGGACAAGCAGACAGCAGAGAGCATCCTTGAGAGCTATAAAGCGAAGTATATGCCGAAGCCAAAGGAAACAGGGACGGTTACGATCCTCTCCTCCGATGCTCCCAAGCCGCAAAACACCGGGGATGTAGTCGTGCAGAAAATGGATTTTATCCAAAAAGTGGAGCTGAACGACACCCCTATCGAGAAAACGGAGTTAAATAAGCCGGAAGAGCTGCTCCGCAAGCTGGAAACCGGCGGCGTGCAGCCGACCCAATACGTCGTCCAGCCCGGTGACTGCTTGTCCTGCATCGCCAAAAAGTTCAATATCCCGAAGCAGTCTATTTATGAGAGAAACAGCTGGATTTGGGAAGACCAGATCAAAGCGGGCCAGACACTGGATTTAACCGTATTGAAGCCGGCGCTGTCGGTCAGATCGGTCGAGCTGGTTGTCGAAAACCAGGAAGTTCAATATGATACGGTGGTTCAGCAGGACCCTTCCCTGAAGGAGGGAATAACGGAGACGGTCCAGCAGGGTAAGAACGGCATGAAGAAGCTGACGGTGAAGCTGACCAAGATCGACGGCAAGGTGGATGAAGAACAGGTCCTGAAAGAAGATATCGTCGAACCCCCCGTTTCGGCCGTAGTGAGAAAAGGCAGCAAGGTGATCCTGGGCGAAGGAACGGGCAACTTCTCGTGGCCGGTCATCGGAGCCTCCATCACTTCGACATTCGGTATGCGCTGGGGCAAAATGCACAAAGGAGTTGACCTGGTGGGCGGCTCAGGCATTGTGGCGGCCGACAACGGGAAAGTGATTTACACAGGCTATGACCACGGATATGGCAACCATATCATCATTGACCACCTGAATGGATATCAAACGTTATACGGCCATTTGAGCGCAATTCAAACATCGGTCGGCACGGTTGTGGAAAAAGGCGAGAAGATTGGCGTGATGGGATCGACCGGCGATTCGACCGGCACGCATTTGCATTTTGAAATACATAAATCTGGCGCTATCGAGAATCCATTGAAATATTTGAACAGGTAGGCACCGAAACAGGCATGGCAGCTCGCCCGATAGGGTGGTGCCGTGTCTTTTTTGTATGAAGATATGGTACTATAGAAGGTGAAAGATAGAGTTTGCGAATTACGCTCCTATAGGGGTCACACAGGCGGTGAATTCAGGATGTATGGGAAAATACTGGTGGTTGACGACGAACAACCCATTGCAGATATATTGAAGTTTAATTTGGAAAAAGAGGGCTATGAGGTCATTTGCGCTTATGACGGCGGAACCGCGGTCGAGCTGGCACTCAAGGAGGATCCGGATTTGATCCTGCTCGACCTGATGCTGCCCGTGAAGGACGGCATGGACGTGTGCCGGGAAATCCGCGTGCATCGCAGCACTCCGATTATTATGCTGACGGCAAAAGACACGGAGCTCGACAAAGTGCTGGGTCTTGAGATGGGAGCCGACGATTACGTCACGAAGCCATTCGGCAACCGAGAGCTGCTGGCGAGGGTGAAGGCCCGGCTGCGCAGGCAGAATTCGGCGCCCGAGAAAGTGCAGGAGACCAAGGCTCATGATGGAATAAAAATTCACGGCCTGTTAATCGATACTGACACTTATGTCGTATACAAAGACGGCACACCTCTGGATCTGACGCACCGGGAATTCGAGCTGGTTCATTACATGGCGAAGAATGTCGGCAAAGTGATGACCAGAGAGCACCTTTTGCAGGCGGTATGGGGATTTGAGTATTTTGGCGATGTGAGGACGGTCGATGTCACGATCCGCAGGCTCCGCGAGAAAATCGAGGACGATCCGAGCCGGCCGGATTATATTATTACCCGCAGAGGCCTGGGTTATATGATGCGAAACCCCAAAACGGGGGGAGCATAAAATGAAGCGGATTCGCTTATTTCAAGCGATTCAGGCCAAGCTGATCATTATCTACGTCCTCCTCATCCTCATAGCCATGCAGCTGATCGGCGTCTATTTCATAAAGACGGTGGAGAATTATTTCAAGACCGATTATATGAATTCCCAGAACGATCAATCCGTCACTGTAGCCTCGTTAGTGGACCGATTTTTGAACCCGGACAAGAGAAATCCCGATGATAAGAAAAATGAGCAGGAGTTGAACGATTTTGTCTCCAAGCTGTTCGCGGTCAACAACTCCGAAATTCAAATTATCGATGCCAACGGACTTATCCTCAGCACTTCGCTGAACAACCATCAGAATCTCGTTGGACAGAAGAACACCCAAGCGGAGGTAATATCCGCGCTGCAGGGGATCAAAAATAACCACCGCATGTTCATGGACGTGGATGGGTTCCGCAAGCTGATCAACGCGACGCCGGTCACAGCGGGCTCGAAGGTGATCGGTGCGGTGTACATCGTTTCGTCGATGGAAATGCTTTACAAGACGATGAACCAGGTGAACCGCATTTTTATCGGAGGGACGGTATTCGCACTGGCGCTGACCGCCATTCTGGGTGTAATCCTGTCGCATACGATCACAAGCCCGATTAAAGAGATTACGGAACAGGCGACCGCTGTTGCGGAGGGGAATTTTGACCGGCGTCTGAAGGTTCGGGGACAGGACGAGATAGGCCAATTGGCGGAGACGTTCAACACGATGACCAACCGATTGAAAGAAGCGCTGTGGATTAACGAGGAGGAGAAGGAGAAGCTCGCCTCCGTGCTGTCCAATATGAATGACGGGGTGATAGCCACGGACAGCAGCGGACGGATCATCGTTATCAACAGCAGTGCCATGCAAATACTCGGTACAGAGGACGAATGTATCGGACAGCATATGACTGAGGTGCTGGGTTTGTCCCTGGAAGACATTGAAGAGTTAACCTTAGGCGACGACAATGCGACGGTCTTGCAGGTGAACATCGCAGGAAAGGAACATCCCGTTTCGGTAAAAGCCGCATTTACCCCGATCCACCGGGGCGGCGAAGGCATTACAGGAACGATAGCGGTGCTGCAGAATGTGAGCGAACAGGAGAGATTGGAACAATCGCGCAAAGAATTTGTCGCTAACGTATCGCATGAATTAAGGACTCCGCTGACCACGCTCAAAAGCTATCTGGAGGCGCTGGACGACGGAGCCCTGGAGGAGCCGCAGCTGGCTCAAAGATTCGTAGGCGTGGCGCGCAACGAAACCGAACGGATGATCCGCCTGGTCACCGATCTGCTTCAGCTGTCCCGGCTTGATAACAAACAGGCAAGTTTGTCCAAAGAGCCCACGGACATAACGGAGATGCTGGATGAAGTGGCGGACCGCTTCTCCTTCCAGCTTCGGCAGCGCAAGATTCAGATCAGGATTGCAGTCGAGCGCGGCCTTCCGGAAGTGCAGGTGGACAGGGACCAGATCGATCAAGTATTGGACAACCTGATCTCGAATGCTATCAAATATACCCCTGATGCAGGGAAAATCAATATTGAAGCAGGCCTCCAAGGCAAGGATTATATCGCAATCGGGATCCAGGACAACGGCATCGGAATTCCCAAAAACGATTTGGACCGGATCTTTGAACGGTTTTATCGAGTCGACAAAGCAAGATCACGGAATATGGGAGGGACCGGACTCGGACTGTCCATTGCCCGGGAAATAGTAAAAGCCCATGGCGGGACTATCGCTTTGGAGTCCGAATTGAATAAGGGAACCAAAGTGACATTCACGCTGCCGGTTCCTCAAGGGGAGAGTGTGAGCGCGTGATAGAAAAGCTGAAAACTATTTTTTTGACGCTGCTCGTAGTGACCAGTCTTCTTCAGAGCTTTATGCTAGGGTTTAACTCTCCTCAATTCGACCCGATTGCGCAGAACGGTTATGTGAAGGCGGAACCGCTGGGAAACAAGCTGGAGCTCGCGGATTTACTGGTACCCGACCAGATTGTTCTTCACACCGGGAACAGCATCCACTCCGTTCTTTACCCAGGCACGGGCAACTACAACCTGGTATTGCAAGGGATCAAGAATCGGGATATCGAGGGCTTCCGCAAGCTTAACGCCTTCGGCTCGAACCTGAATTGGGAGGAATACCGCAATAAACATATCGGTGTCGAAGTGCGATTCCGTGACGGCATTCCGATGAACCTGCTGCAGAAATGGATGCAGATCAAGGGGGACACCCCACCGGAGAACGATTTGGTGACCAGCATCTGGATTACCTCGAAAGAGAACAAGGACGAGCTGAAAACTTACTTTTTGACGGATTCGCCCAATGTAGTCTATGAAGCGGCCAAAGCGGATTACACGAGCAAGGACCTGGAGAATTTTATGAGGAGCGCAGAGCTTCCTTACCATACAACGAACGGCGAATATTACCTGCCCAACAAACCGATTCAGGCGACGTCGTATAAGCTGACGTACAACCTGTTTACGGAAGACCAGCTGCGCCGCAGCCTTTTCGTAGACCCGAACATTACGCGCAATTTGCCGGACAAAGACGGTTCGATAATTACCGATTTTAAAAGAAGCCTTATCATTAAAAACGACCAGCGGTGGTTCAGCTACTCCGAATCGGCGGTGCCGGTGGAGGGGAAATTCGATTTTCGAGAAAATATAACGTCCGCCATCCAATTTATTAACCAGCATGGAGGGTGGAACGGGAAATATGTTCTTGGCAAAAGCCCGCAGCTGAAATCGAATACGACGAGCCAGACGATCTTTTTCAGGCAGTATTATGATTCGCTCCCCATCGTGCCGCCCAAAAATGAAAATTTCGGATTTTTTAAGCTGGCGGTGCAGAAAGGAACGGTCTCCAATTACGACAGGCCCATGATCCGCGATCTCACTGAGGTGCGAAGCGCTCGCAAAGAAGTGACTCTTGCCGGAGGAGAAGAGCTGGATGCCAAGGTGGGCGCTCTCGTCCTGAGTGGAGCAGTCCGTGCCGTGTTTCCCGCGTACAAGCCGGTGTTTGGAGAACAATCGACGGTGGAACTTGTACCGGTGTGGGCTGCGGAAATGCGGGACGGCACGTATGAGTATTTGCAGTAAGAAGAACGCGGCGGTTTGATTTTGGGAGGAAAGGAGGGTTCCGATGGACTGGAGCAGAGCGAAGACGATTCTGATCATTACCTTTTTTTGCTTGAATGTGCTGCTCTTTTATCAATTGAGCGAGGCCAGGTCGCAGCAGGAAGGCACGCAGGTGGACGTGAATATGCTTGTGAACGAGACGAAGAAGCTGCTGGAGACCAAGCAGATCAAGCTGACCGGTGAGATTCCGAGAGAGGCGCCCAAGCTGAAATTGATCAATGTGGACTTTACAGGCAGCGCACCCGCAAAAATCCCGGTGGAAAAGCCTTTTAAATACAGCCCTAAGCCAGGCAGAGGATCTCTTAAAGATATTGAACCGAAATTCGGCATTAAACGTTGGGACAGCTATCAGTTCGATCCGGTGGAAAGCAAAAAAGAAATCTATGTGCTTAACCAGATGTACGGCAATTATCCGCTTTTTGATGTGCAAATGGAGCTTTTTGAGACGAACGGTCAAATTGTGGCTTACAGACAATCGCTTGTTGAAGTACAATTGGCAGGGGACCAAAAACAGCAGAACGTAATTCCGGCGTATACGGCGATTCGCTGGCTGGCGGAGAATTATTTGCCGAGCGGCTCCGTGATCAAGGAAATCCGGTTAGGCTACCACGGCCAGCTGCTGGATTCGCAAATGCAGTCCGCGGTTCCGCTTTGGCCGGTCTGGAGAGTATCTTTGGAAAGCGGTGAATCTTACTATATCCATGCTTTCAATGGGGCCATCGAATCCGTGCAGCCGAACTCTCCCGTGCGCAAGCCGCTGCAGTAGGTTTTACGGCAACAGGATCAGGTTTTGGACGGCCGCGGCTGACTGAAGTTTAGGTGTGCGGGTCTGCGGCATCGGAGGGAATTATTGGAATATAAGGAAGAAGGGAATAAAGGAAATGAACTTGCGTTTTAGTGTGTTGTCCAGCGGTTCTACGGGGAATTCGATGGTGGTGGAGAACGAAGAGCATCGGGTCCTGGTCGATGTAGGCTTCAGCGCCAAGAAAATGGAAGCTCTGCTGGCAGAAAGGGAAGTGGCGGCCGCGTCGCTTGACGCTGTGATGATTACTCACGAACATTCGGACCATATCAAAGGATTAGGGGCTTTTGCCCGTAAATATAATCTCCCGGTCTATGCCAACGAGAAAACATGGGAGGCTCTGAACAATCAGATCGGGGAAATCGCGGAAGAGAACAAACGAGTGATGGATACCGGATCCGTAGTGGAATTCGGGTCGCTGCAGATAGAATCGTACGCTATTTCCCATGACGCGGCGGAGCCTGTGGGCTATTGTTTTCATGAGAGGGAGCAGAAGCTGAGCCTTGCGACGGACTTGGGGTATATGAGCTCCAAAGTAAAAGAGACCATCGCGGACTCGGACGTGGTCGTGTTGGAATCGAACCATGATATTAACATGCTGCGCATGGGGAAATATCCATGGAATATCAAGAGGCGCATTCTGGGCGACGAGGGCCATCTGTCCAACGAAGCGGCAGGAGAAGCGTTATGCGATATAGCGACCAGCCGAACCAAGAGGGTGTATATGGCGCATTTGAGCCGGGACCACAATGTAATGGATTTGGCCAAGCTGACGGTGACCGATGTTCTGCGGGAGAACGGCTTCTCCTGTGACGGCAAGGACGTGAAGCTTATGGATACGTACTTCGACCGTTCTACTGCGTGGGATCGCCTGGATCCGTAAAGGAATGTTGGTCAAAGGACGTGAAGCTTATGGACACGAACTTTGAGCGTTCTACTGCATCGGATCGCCTAGATCCGAAAAGGAGCGTTGGTCGATTTCCTTGGCTCTTTGCGAGATTTCCTGAGAGGTCAGCAGACCTTTTTCAATCAACAGCTCTACTACGGCGCTCATAATCAGCGTATTCAGGTAATGCTCTTCTTTCAGGTCAGCCAGTTTGCCGATCATATCAATTTCATTTAATTGTGATTGTATGCGATTCATAGGGAATCTCTCCTTTGCTATCAAGCTATCAATATTATTCGTTGAACACTGCTTTTGTAAGCGGGTAGATATGAAAACATTGCTGTAACCGAGAAAAACTGTCGTTGATATGTAAAAAAAATTTTAAAAACTTGATGCTTCGTATAACTAGAATTACCCTTTTTGTCAAATTGAAAACAGGTAAAGTTAATTTTTATAAAACTTTTCGTGGCGAGCGGCTTCATAGAAAAGTTACATAGTATGGCCAAGTAAGACGGAAGCTGTCACAAAGAAGTATAGATGTGCGGAGAGGGAGAGCCCTATGAGTTTTTTTGACGACGATTTCTATTCTACGAAAGTAAACCGGTGGAAAAATTCGGGGAGACGCTTTCTTAGCAAGAGGAAGACATGGGGAAAGCCTGCTGTTCTTATGGCGGGATCCGCTGTGTTCGGCGCGCTGGTCACGCTTATGGCGGTTGCTTTTTTTGCAGGCGGGTTGGGCAGCTATAAGGGAGGCCCGGCGGAGGCCAAGGCTTCAGCTGCGGTGAAAGCCGACGACGAAGCTCGAACAAGCGATTCTGTGGTGCATACTGCCGAGAAAGTGGGACCGACGGTGGTCAGCATCATTGCCAGCGGGAGCAGCGGAGTGAAGCAAGGGCTGAGCATTTCTCACGGGTCGGGTGTGATGTTCCAGAAGCAGGGCGACAAAGTGCGCATTGTAACCAATAACCATGTGGTGGACGGAGCTTCACAGCTGGAAGTGGTGACCTGGGTCGGAGAACGGAAGAAAGCCGTATTGGTGGGCCAGGATAATATGACGGATCTGGCGGTGTTGGAGATCGACGCTGCAGGGGTGAAAGCCATTGCCGAGTTTGGAGATTCGGACCAGCTCAAAGCGGGTCAAACGGCCATTGCCATCGGCAATCCGCTGGGCATGGACGGCGCTCCCACTATAACCCGCGGCATCATCTCTTGGCCGAAGCGGACGATTCCCGTGCCGGTTGAAAAAGACGGCGACACGGCATGGGAAATGGAAGTCATCCAGACGGATGCGGCCATTAACCAGGGAAACAGCGGCGGAGCCCTGGTCAGTCTCGACGGGAAGGTGATCGGGATCAACAGCATGAAGGTTTCCAGCGCGGGAGTGGAAGGCCTTGGTTTTGCTATTCCTGTCAATCAGGTTAAGCCGATTGTGGAGACATTGATCACACAGCATAAAGTGAAGCGGCCCTATATCGGGATCGTTTCGCAGGATTTGCAGTCATTTTCAGGAACGGATGGATTAAAGCTTCCTTCGGATGTGAAAGCTGGTATTATCGTGCTCGATGTGAGCGGTCCAGCCAAGGACGTGGGGCTTCGCACGAACGACCTGATTGTAGAATTGGATGATAAGCCTATTGCAAGCACAATCGCAATGCGCAAGCTGCTGTATTCGGAGAAAAAGATCGGGGATAAGCTGAAGGTGACATTTTATCGGGGGACGAAGAAGAGCACTGTAACGCTTACGCTGGGTGAGTTGAAGTAGATGGTGGTGGGGATTGGGTGAGATGAGGGGTAAGAGTGGTAAGAGGAGAAGCGGGGCGAGAGTGGTAAGCGGATTAAAATGATAGAGCGAAAGCGGGATGAGAAATCAATAGCGTGGGAGTTAAAGGAATCGATGCCGGGACGAGGAATATTATTTTATGCTGAAGCGGGGTTTGCATATGTACGTGGTTTGTAAGGAACATCTGGAGATTGCCATTGATATGTTCGTGGATGAATATGAGGAAGCGCCGGATATTGTCGATTTGGAAGAAACCAAGTTCAAGGATTGGACCCCTCCGGCTTGCTGTGAGCAGTGTGAGCGGAGTGGAAGGTTTTTGGTTGTTTAAGTGGGAGTGTAATGGGTTATGACCACCCACCGTGCAGCGCTGCAACGCATGCCGGGAGAGATGCGCGTTTGATGGGAAGGAGGGCTGAAGGTCTTCCTTTTTTAGTTGGCTGGCGTTTGGGAGTCTAGAATTGCAGTTTGGCTAAGGAGCGGATGCGATGAATATACAGATTGTGGCGGTTGGGAAGCTGAAAGAGTCGTATTTGGTGAAGGGTATTGCGGAATATGCGAAGCGGCTGGGGCCGTACTGCCGCTTAAGCATAGCGGAGGTGCCTGACGAGAAGGCGCCGGAGCATATGAGCGAAGCCGAAGAGCTGCAGGTGAAGCAGCGCGAAGGCGAGCGAATCCTCGCTCAGATCAAGAGCGAGGCGTTTGTCATTGCGCTGGCCCTGGACGGCCAGCAGTGGAGCTCTGACGAGCTGGCGAAGCAGCTCGATCAGTTGGCCACCTACGGGCGCAGCCACGTGGTGTTCGTCATTGGCGGCTCGCTGGGGCTGAGCGAGCCTGTGTTCACGCGGGCCGACGCGAAGCTGTCGTTCGGCCGCTTGACACTGCCGCATCAGCTGATGCGGCTGGTGCTGGTTGAGCAGGTGTACCGTGCGTTCAAGATTATGCGAGGGGAACCTTATCACAAGTAATGGTAAAGCGGTAGATAGAGCTTTAAAGACGGTTGCGGGAATGGCATGTTCACTCCCTCTTGGAGAAATGTTTTTGCTGTGACCGTTCCGCTCTTTTGCGGTCTGTCCGACTTAACGGCAATCGCAAATAGCATTAAGTTTTCTTGTTTGTTTTCTGATTGAATACAATTGTTTTCATCAGAAAAAAATATTACAATATAACTCGTCAGTGAAGTAATGCAGGTTAGACAAATCTTTCTAACTACTTGAATGTTTTATGAAGAAGTAACGTAGAGAACGCTTACACATAAATAAAATACCGGTAGTTCTTCAACATTGTGGGCATTTGCAGTTTGTACAAAATAACAGCTAAGAGTAGCAGTGGGAAAGAGGAATGAAATGAAAAACAAAGAATTGAAGAGGAGTCTTGAAACGCGTCATATACAGATGATTGCTTTGGGCGGTACAATCGGAGTTGGGTTATTTATGGGTTCTGCAAGCACGATCAAATGGACAGGTCCATCAGTTATGCTTGCTTATGCAATTGTAGGAATTTTTATATTTTTCATCATGCGTGCAATGGGGGAAATGCAGTACGTAGAACCGAGCACGGGGTCCTTTGCAACCTTTGGCCATAAGTACATTCATCCTTTGGCGGGATATACGACGGCTTGGAGCAACTGGTTCCAGTGGGTCGTTGTCGGGATGGCGGAAATCATTGCCGTTGGGACCTATATGAAGTACTGGTTTCCGGATTTACCTGCTTGGATACCAGGTATTATCGCAATGGTGATTCTAGGTGCAGCCAACTTATTCTCCGTTAAATCATTCGGTGAATTTGAGTTTTGGTTTTCCTTGATTAAAATCGTAACAATCGTATTGATGATTGTTTCAGGGATTGGTCTAATTTTCTTTGGGATTGGCAACGGTGGAAACGCGATCGGGTTATCCAACCTGTGGCAACATGGGGGCTTCTTTACCGGTGGCTGGTCAGGCTTTTTCTTTGCTCTCTCGCTGGTGATTGGGGCTTATCAAGGTGTCGAGCTCATCGGTATTACAGCGGGTGAGGCAAAAAACCCGCAAAAAACGTTAACGAGTGCAACTCAAAGTATTATTTGGCGTATTTTGATCTTCTATATTGGCGCGATTTTTGTAATCGTAACCGTTTATCCTTGGAATCAATTGCATGCGATCGGCAGCCCGTTCGTTGCAACGTTTGCGAAACTCGGTATTACTGCAGCGGCGGGGCTCATCAACTTTGTCGTCATCACGTCTGCCATGTCTGGTTGCAATAGTGGGATTTATAGCGCAGGGCGCATGCTTTATACATTAGGAGTTAATGGACAGGTACCAAAAATATTTACGAAACTATCCGGTAACGGCGTGCCTCTGCTGGGAACGATTGGTGTGATCGTGGGCTTGGGCATTGGCGTGTTCTTAAGCTATATTGCACCGGAAAATCTGTTTGTACATGTGTATAGCGCTAGTGTACTTCCCGGTATGGTGCCGTGGTTTGTTATTCTGATCAGTCAAATGAAATTCAGAAAAATAAAGGGAACTGAATTGGATAATCATCCGTTCAAAATGCCTCTCGCCCCAGTAACAAACTATGTAACCATTGCCTTTTTGCTTATGGTATTGATCGGTATGTGGATTAATGATGATACACGCATCTCCCTTATTACCGGAATTGCTTTCTTAGGTATTGTTGTGATTAGTTTTTACGTTTTCGGAGTTGGCAAGGCTGTTCCGGTGAGTGCTCAAACCGGTGATGAAAATACGGGCAGATTGGTTGGCAAAGAATAGAAGCAATCCATCAAAAAGCGGATGCCCCAAACGGGTAGCTCGGAATGACTAAAACCCCATAAAGAACAAAAAAACATCCCGTTTCTCTACCTAAGTGAAATGGGATGTTTATTTTTTTAATGAAAGCGTGAAAGTTTTGCTTGACGAGATGAAGGGTTTTATGCGATTTTACTGGTGTCGAATAGGTAAAAGAGCGCGAGAAGCGAGAAAAGGTGAAACACTCTGAAAGCTAATCGGATGGAAGCATTCAGCGATGGCGTGCTGGCGATTATCATTACGATCATGGTGCTGGAATTCAAAGTGCCGGAAGGCCATGATTGGCATGCGCTAATCGAACTTGGCCCGAAAATTCTTAGCTATATCTTCAGTTTCGTATATGTCGGCATCTACTGGAACAATCATCATCATCTGCTGCACATGGTTCGAACGATGAACGGGCGGTTAATGTGGCTCAACTTGCTGCTTCTCTTCTGGCTATCCCTTATTCCGTTCACGACAGCTTGGATGGGAGAAAGCCATTTTGCAGCCACTCCAACGGCGCTGTACGGTATTATTCTACTGCTAGCGGCGCTCTCGTACTGGCTGCTTCAGCGCGCGATTATTAACCAGCATTCCGGCGATTCCTCATTCGTCGTGGCGATGGGCAAAGACTGGAAGGGGAAATTATCTCCTTTACTCTACTTGATCGCGGTCTTGACCGCGTATGTGAGTGCTTGGATATCCGGCTTCTTTTTCGTACTCGTTGCCGTGATCTGGTTCGTGCCGGATAAGCGAATCGAGCATGCCCTGAGAGGCCATTAAGAAATGCTCTTCGAATTCTCGCGTGTAGGCGGGCTTCGAAGAGCTTTTTTGGCTGATGCCGTCGTCTTGTAGCGAATGGAGCACCCGTTGAGTTTACATGCGCCAGGTCTAAACTCTGGACAGGAGGCATCGATTTTTTCGCCGATAGACCCCGTGAAACTGAACCGTGTCACAAGTAACGGCAAGTTTTTTTGGTGGTGTGTTTTATGATACAGTAATTTTAAAGCTCGTAATGTTGTTAGGAAATAAAGAGATTAAAGGAGAGATGGAAATGTCCTATATCGTTGATTTTAAAAATGTGTCTACGGTTGGTTTAGAGTCTTCACCTGTAGTAGATGCGCTTGCTGGTTTACGTGCCAATGAAGCCCGTTACTTTATGAACAAATACAAGCATGAATTTACGGTTGTACCGGCTAGTGAAAGTCAAGAGACCCTTGATTATGTGAACCGAATTTTGAAAGAACGTGATATTGAGTTTGCGGCCAAACCTTTAGAAACGTCGCGTTTTCAAGTGGAAAATATTAAATTTGCCTACGTCTTTTATGAGGATGGTCTTGAAGTCAATGTCATGTACACGGTTGATGACCCTAAGAAGCGGGCCGTTGGTTTTAAGCTTTCTGAGGGGATGGAGGTGCCACAGGAGTTAGAAGGGAAGTTTAAGTTTGCTAGGCAGAAGTCCGCATTAGCTGGAACAATTCGGGGCTCGTTTTTTGTAATTAAAGGAGAATATTAAGGTAAGGAAAAGCGCAATTGGAGGAATCGCGCTGCGAGGGACCAATCGGTTGCCTAGTTGCGACGGGCACGATAGTTGAACAAAGCGAGATCAAAGAAATGGCCATCCCGCAAAAGGATGGTCCTAAAACATGCCGTTACAGACGGCGCGGTGAACCATACCACAAATTATTTTGCCTAATTGATGATATGGTGGTAAGTAATACAAGAGATTTACAAATAAAGCGGACCCTCTTTCATCTCATGACAGCGGAAAGCAGCAATTCCTAAACCTGATCAGAGGCAATCAAGTGCGCTGCAGCCGCCTGTGGATAGTATGGACAGTCTATGGAGCGACTTACGAAAAACAAGCCTTGCAGCAACAGCTTGGTTCTTCCATCTTCGGCAGTCCGCAAACTGTGAAAGATAAGCTGTAAGCCTTCCTGGACGATACCCAAGCTGACGAAATGATGGTCATCGCCCAGGTGTTTGATCACCAGGCTCGCCTGCGTTCCTAAGAAGCCGATAGACCTCTTATATTGATTTGACGAAACAAGATAGTATCAGGTAATCTATAATTATACATTATTTGTAAATAAATATAAATTTTTAAAAGAAAGCGAGGATCACTGTATGTCTGAACCTTTCCTATCAAATCGGCCGTTTGGAAAAACTGGCCTATTTGTATCACCGCTTTGTGTTGGTGGTGCTCCACTCGGTGATATGCCGGAAACCTTTGCCTATAGCGCACCAGAAGAAAATGCGCTGGCAACAATTCGTGCTGCCTTTGCAAGTCCGATCAACTTCCTCGATACAGCTGCGGCGTATGGTGAAGGTGAGAGCGAGCGCCGTATTGGCAAGGTAATTAAAGAGAATGGTGGACTCCCATCGGGCTTTGTGCTGGCCACCAAAGCTGACCGCTGCTTACAGACGGGTGACTTTAGCGGTGAACAAATCAAACGTTCCATCGAAGGAAGTCTCTTCCGCTTGGGGCTGGATCGCTTGCAATATGTTTACATCCATGATCCGGAACATTCCACTTTTGAAAATGTCATGGGACCGGGTGGTCCGCTTGAGGTGCTGAAAAACTTCAAGGATCAGGGAGTCATCGATCACATTGGCATATCTGGCGGGCCCATCCAGATGCTCATTCGTTATGTACAAACAGGGGAGTTTAGCGCCGTTGAAACTCATAACCGTTTCACGTTACTCAATCGATCAGCTGAGCCTTTGCTTGATGTCGCCAGCCGATTGGATGTTGCTGTAATCAACGCAGCACCTTATGGTAGCGGCATGCTGGCAAAAGGTCCGGATGCATACGCCCGCTATGCTTATAGTGATGCATCGCCGTTGTTGCTCGAACGCGCAAGATTGTTTGCAAGAATCTGCCAGGAACACGATGTTCCCCTAGCCGCCGCGGCACTTCAATTCTCCATGCGTGACCCCCGTGTGACGAGTACTGTCGTTGGGATGACCAAGCCGGAACGAGTCGCCCAGACGTTGGAGCTTGCTAGTCACCCCATTCCTTCTGAGCTTTGGCCTGCGCTAGACGCTGTTGGATTTGATATTGACGATCCCGAAGCGAATAGATTTACATAATGGCATGACGTGATGAGAGCTATCGAGTTGCTTGGCAGCAAGGCATCGCCATGATTCGGGAAGAAATCTCCAAGTTCATTTTGCTTCATAACGATGATTCCCCATAAGATGAATAGCTTCCGGTGACAAAAGTAGCTTATCACCAGAAGCAGAGTTTTTACCGCGTGAAATTAATGCTGGGTTTTGTTGGTACTCGTTACCATTTGGGACTTGCTATTCGAATCTTCGGCTATCGTTGGAACCTTTTGTTGAGTCGATATCTCTTGTTTCTTATGATCGGATTTGTCGTCCTCTTCCCCATTGATCAGCCCTCTTGTCGCACTTTTAAACTCGCTCAGAGTACGGCCGAACGCTCGGCCGAGCTCAGGCAGCTTGGCAGGACCGAAAATAATCAAGGCAATAATAAGAATAAGGATAAGACCTGGAATTCCTATATTAGTGAATGGCAACTCGCTCATTTCCTATCAAAAATTAAATTGGTTGCCGCAGTCTTAAAACTAAGGCCCATCGTTTCCGCTTTAAGTAACCTTCCAATTTTTATTTCGCAGCGCCCTGGAACTCTTTCACGGCTTCTATACTACTCTTTTTACCAAGCTTTATTACGCGGTACGGTTCACGACCATAGCCTTTTATTACCAGCCTATCAGGATAAATCCGTATGATGGAGTACGCATTGGTGTCGGCAGTCTCCACCATGCCTTTGAAGTTCACATAGGAGACACCGTTCTGCTCGGCATAGTTGCCGGCATGATTATGACCGTTAAAATAGGCAACCACATTGCCGGAGGACTCGAGAACCTTGACGAGAGCTTCATAATTCCAAGCGTTGTGCATGTTCTGTGGAGCAATCGGATGATGTCCCATTACTACTACCTTTTCTCCAGCTTGGACAGACTTGGCAAGTACGTCTTTTAGCCAAGTCATTTGATCCGAATCGACACCCCCGTTCCACGTCTGGGCATTGTCCGCGCCGCTCCAGCTTAGAACGTCAAAGACAGTCTTAGCATGTTGATATTTCTCAGAACCTTCGGGATTAGAATACAAGCTGAGGTCATTAGTATCGAGCATCACAAACCGCCAACCCTGGTAGCTGAAATCGTAAAAGAAATTTGGCATGCCCAGCACGTTGGCAACCTGGTTAGCGTCCATCGCATAATCATGGTTACCCAGTATATGGAACTTGGATTCTTTGAGTTGGTCGAAGACAGGCTTGATTTTAGAAAAACTCGAGGCGTCCCGGTCAATGAAATCACCCAGGTGGACGGTGAAATGGACATTGTTGTCGTTGAAGGTATGGACTGCTTCAGACAGCTTGCCAATTGAAGCGCGGTAATAACGGGTTGAACCAGCTGGCGTATCGATATCGGCATATTGAGCGTCCGCTACAAGTCCAAACTGGAAAGTAGGCTGACTGTAATCATATGTATCGTTCGAATCATTGGACGCTGCCAACACAGGTATACTGCCTAGGGGGTTGAATAGTGTTAAACCGAAAGTAACTCCGGCTAACTTGGTTGTCTTTTGCAAAAAGGTACGGCGGTCTATCTCTTCGTTCAGCACATTCTCAAGTAAATGGCTGTACTTTTCGTGTGATTGCCCATCTTTTTTCATAAGTTTTTCACCCTTCCTACCCATCATATTTTTTAGAATATTTCTTTTTTTACATACTAACTAATTGTAATGGAAAATTGTAAAGGGAAGATTGCTAAATTTTTAAGAATATATTTATTTTACTAGAGTCTATAATTTCCCGAAAAAAGGATTGTTCTGGAAGGAATAGAAATAGTACTTGTTTGAAAAGTGAGTTATCGTACGGATATTCAGTTACCATCCAGTGTAAAACACATTCTGGGGGACAGGCATGCTTTGTCCGATTATGTTGAGGAGTTCAGGTATATATCACCCTGATGTCGTGGTGGACATGATACCTTGCGTACCTGAGGCGTCATTTTTGTCAAGACAGGGTATAATAAATTGGCAGATGCAGACATGTAAAAACGCTCCCTTGTGTTGAAAAGTAGGTCATTTAAAAATATGCATAATATCCATACATGCGTGATGTGTAAAAGAAACTATGATACAACAAGACAAAAGAGGTAAAGGAGATACAATGACAGAGAATAAAGCAATAACTGAAACAGGATGGAACTTTGACAACAGTTATGCCCGTCTGCCGAAAACCTTTTATTCCAGCGTAAATCCCAACCCTGTGCGCTCGCCTAAATTGGTCATACTCAATGATACGCTGGCTGCGTCCCTGGGGTTGGATGCTCAGGGGCTGAAAAGCGGAGATAACGTAGCGGTTTTGGCTGGAAATCTGATTCCGGCAGGCGCTTCGCCTCTTGCTCAAGCGTATGCGGGACATCAATTCGGTTATTTTAACATGTTAGGGGACGGCCGGGCTGTACTGCTGGGTGAGCAGATTACTCCTCAAGGCGAGAGGGTAGATGTTCAGCTGAAGGGTTCAGGCAGAACACCATACTCCCGCGGGGGAGATGGTTTGGCGGCACTTGGGCCTATGCTGCGTGAGTACATCATCAGTGAAGCGATGCATGCGCTTGGTATCCCTACCACCCGCAGTCTGGCAGTGGTGGAAACCGGTGAGTCGGTCATCCGTGAAACTGCACTGCCTGGTGCAATTCTGATCCGTGTTGCTGCCAGTCATTTGCGTGTAGGTACCTTTCAATACGCTGCACAATGGGGCACAGCTGAGGAACTTCGGATCCTGGCTGACTATGCTATAAACCGCCATTTTCCTGAAATTGAAGGTGATAACAATCGGTATCTTTCGCTGCTAAAGGAAGTAATCAAGCGTCAAGCTCAGCTTATTGCCCAATGGCAGCTGGTTGGCTTTATCCATGGAGTAATGAACACCGACAACATGACTATTAGTGGAGAAACTATTGATTATGGGCCTTGTGCTTTCATGGATACCTATGACCCGGCAACGGTGTTCAGTTCCATTGACAGGGAAGGCCGTTATGCCTATGGCAATCAGCCGGCTATCGCCGGGTGGAATCTTGCGCGATTTGCTGAGTCCCTATTGCCGCTGTTGCATGAAGATCAGGAGAACGCTGTCAAACTGGCTCAGGATGCGATTTCAGAATTTATGGAGTTGTATCATTCTAATTGGCTGGCGGGAATGAGAGCTAAGCTGGGGATATTCCATGAAGAGAAACAGGATGAAGCCCTTATCGAAGATCTGCTTGGTATGATGCAGAAATATCATGCGGACTATACGAATACCTTCCGTGCATTGACTCACGATACGCCAAAGGATACAGTGCTGTTTGGGAACCCGGAATTCACTCAGTGGTATGATCAGTGGCAGGCGAGACTAGGCAGGCAGGAGGAGTCCAAGGCCTCGTCGCGTGAGCTGATGCGTAACAGCAATCCTGCGGTCATCCCTCGGAACCATCGGGTTGAGGAAGCACTGCAAGCCGCAGTGGAACAAGCAGACTATAGTGTAATGGAGCGGCTGCTTGATGTTGTCTCAAGTCCTTATGCCCACTCCCCCGAACAGGCCGATTACGCTGCACTGCCGGCACAGACAACTCGTCCTTACCGAACCTTTTGCGGTACCTGATACACAATATTTAGATCACAACGTTAGATTAACCAGCTAATTATCGAGAAAACTTTCCAACAATCTTTACAGAAACTGGGGGGGCTGTCAGTGCAGATTGGTGTGAGCACATTTGTAGAGACATCACCGGACGTGCAAACCGGCGAGGTGATGAGTCATGCACAGCGATTGCGTGAGGTCGTGGAAGAAATTGTACTTGCAGATCAGGTGGGGTTGGATGTATTTGGCGTGGGCGAGCATCACCGTAAAGATTATGCGGCGTCTTCACCCGCAGTCGTGCTGGCTGCGGCTGCGTCACAGACGAAACGGATACGTCTGACAAGCGCGGTCACGGTGCTGTCTTCTGCAGATCCGGTGCGCGTGTTTCAGGATTTTGCCACGCTCGACGGGATTTCGAACGGACGTGCGGAAATTATGGCGGGCCGGGGCTCTTTTATCGAGTCCTTTCCACTGTTTGGATATGATTTAAATGATTACGACGAGTTGTTCAACGAGAAGTTGGAGTTGTTGTTGAAAATACGGGAGTCCGAGAAAGTAACCTGGAGAGGCGGGCATCGGCCGGCAATACATGATCTGGGAGTGTATCCGCGTCCGGTTCAGGATCCTTTGCCGGTGTGGATTGGCAGCGGGGGGACGACCGATTCTATTGTCCGTGCAGGGCTGCTTGGACTCCCGCTTGTTCTGGCGATTATCGGAGGAAGACCCCTTCAGTTTGCCCAGCTCGTGGATCTCTATAAGAGAGCGGCAGTTCACGCAGGTCATGATCCGTCGCGCTTGCCGGTAGCGTCGCACTCGCACGGATTCATTGCGGACGATAACCAGGCTGCAGCGGACAAGTTTTTTCCTTCCACGCAGGCAAGTATGAATAAGCTCGGAAAGGAGCGCGGTTGGGGGCATTACGACCGTGCAAGCTACGATGCCGCGCGAAGCTTCGAAGGAGCGCTGTACGTAGGGGACCCGGAGACCGTTGCCGGAAAAATCATTCACCTTCGTAAGAACGTCGGCATCACACGCTTTATGCTGCACGTACCGGTCGGGACGATGCCCCATGAGGACGTGCTGAGAGCTATTGAGTTGCTGGGAACAGAGGTAGCGCCGCGGGTTCGAGAAGAAATAGCCGGATAAACGGAAAACGGTCCTATATCTCCACCCGTTATCATGATGAAGTAATGCAAGAGATCCAGACCTTACCTTTACTTCACCTCAACAAACAACTCTATCTTCTCACGCACTTCCTGAGCGGTCGCACAGGAGTTGAGCTCCTGTACCAAGCGCGTACACGCGGTTGTGTCCAGCTGTGAAAGGGCGGCTTTCACCTTGTTTAGCGAAGCGGTCTCCATGCTCCATTCATCCAGTCCATAACCTGCAAGCACTGGAGCGGCGAAAGGGTCGCCGGCCATGCCCCCGCACATTCCGACCCATTTTCCTGCAGTATGGGCTGCTTCGATCAGGGTACGGATAGAACGGAGTACCGCCGGATGAAAGTAATCGTATAGATAAGATACTTTTTCGTTCATGCGGTCTACGGCCACTGTGTATTGAACGAGATCATTGGTACCGATGCTGAAGAAATCGACTTCTTTGGCGAACAGATCGGCCATCTGGATGACGGATGGGATCTCGGCCATAATGCCGACCTGGATATCATGGTCAAATGCAATGCCCTCACGCTCAAGCTCCTCATGGATGTCAGACACTACAGCACGAGCCTTTCTCCATTCGTCGATAGAGGAGATCATCGGAAACATGATGCGCAGCTTTCCGAAGGCGCTCGCTCTGACGATAGCGCGAAGCTGCGTATGAAGCACTTCCGGCTGGTTCAACCCTATGCGGATCGCGCGATAGCCAAGAAAAGGATTCGTTTCCTTCTGCAGTGCAAGATAAGGCAGTTCTTTGTCTCCTCCAATATCGAGGGTGCGAATGACGACAGGCTTCCCGTTCCACATAGAGGCAATTTCCTTGTAGACCGTGTATTGTTCTTCCTCGGATGGCATCCGGGCAGCGTTCATATACATGAACTCCGTGCGAAACAAGCCTACACCTTCCGCACCGCTGTCTACAGCTGATGCAGACTCTTGAACAGTGCCGATGTTGGCAGCGAGCTCGAATTGTTTACCATCCGTGGTTTGCGCCGGACGATACTGGAACACCTCAAGATTACCCCTCTCTTCAAGCAACCGGGCCCTTTTTTCAAGGTAGGATTGAGTCGTTTGTTCTGACGGGTTGACGATGCAGATACCGGACCCTCCATCTACAATGATCCGGGCACCGTTCGTAATTTGCTCCACTGAGGCACCTGCGCCTACAATGGCGGGAATGCCCATCGATCTGGCCAAAATTGCCGTATGTGACGTTTTGCCGCCAATTCGGGTGACAAATCCGAACACATATTCAGGATCAATGTCCATTGCATCCGAAGGTGTGATATCATGCGCGATGAGAACGGTGCCGCCCTCCACGCCGCTCAGCTCTTGCCGCTCAATTCCCTGCAGCGCATCCAGCAGCCTGCCCCCAATATCCTGAATGTCTTGCGCACGTTCGCGCATATACTCTTTGTCCATGTTTTGAAATAAAACAACGAATTTATCCGTCACTTTACTTGCGGCAGCCACCGCCGGCATCAGTTTTTTGCGGATCAGCTTTTCCATATCCCCGGTGAAAGCAGGATCCATAAGCAGGCCCTGATGCCCGGCGATAATTCCTTTTTGCTTGTCATCGTATCGGACTGCATTGCGCTCCAAAATATGCTGCAGCTGCTTCATTACTTCTTCTTTAGCGGCCTGCAGCTTGAGTAGTTGTTCCTCAACCTGCTCCTCGGAGATTGCGGCAGACAGATCGATGCTGCGCTCCACAGGCTGAAGCCCGTAGTGAACGGCAGTGCCGATCTGTACACCTTCGGAGGCAGCGATACCGTGAATTATGAGTTCCTTCATAGCTATTCTCCGAACCCGCTGTCGATCAGCCGGATCAGCGCCGCAACAGCTTGCTCCTCGTCCGGGCCTTCTGCAGAAATGGTAACGGAGGAGCCTTTTTCAAGACCTAATGACATTAGTCCCAAAATGCTTTTTGGATTGATTTCGTCATCCTCTCCAGTCGCAGTGAAGGTAATGTCGCTTTCGAATTTATTGGCAAGCTCGGTGAACAGTTGAGCGGGTCTTAAATGAAAGCCTTGTTCGTTCTGTATCGTTGTCGTTTGGGTCACCATGTGTCTCAACTCCCTTTATGCTTCTCTGTGTTAAAATTGTAAAGCTTGCACGATCTCCTCCGGCGTTGTCGCCTGCAGCAGCTGATTGCGGAAAGATTCATGGATTAGTTTTCGCGCTAATGTCGTTAAAATTTTCAGATGCTCCTGTCCCGCCTGCTCAAGTGGCACCCCGATCAGGAAAGCCATCGTGACCGGCTGCTCGTCAAGCGACTGCCATTCAATCGGCTGCGCGAATTTGGCAAAAGAGAGGGCAGGCTTTACTACTCCGGCTGATTTGCCGTGTGGAATCGCGACACCAAAGCCAATTCCGGTCGAACTGCTCTCCTCGCGTTTTAATACGTCGTTTATAAACTGACCGGCATCCGACACATATCCTTGCTCGGACAAGAGGGAAGCCATCTGCTCGACAGCGGCAGTTTTGGAGTCTGCGTTCAAATGAAGATCAATCGTTTCCTTCGTCAGAATGTCACTAATAACCATTGGAGTCACTCCCAGTGTTGTATTTTATTATGCGGCGTTTCAGGCTTTGCTTTTTTTCAGGACACTAATCATGATTGCCGTTACAAACGTTCCTATCACAATCGATAACGCATAAAGTCCAAGTTGTTCCACGGCATGAGGAATGGGGAGAACGAAAATTCCGCCGTGCGGTGCACGAAGAGTAGCTCCAAACGCCATAGATAGTGCGCCGGTGACGGCAGAGCCGACCATAATGCTCGGAATGACACGGAGCGGGTCCGCCGCTGCAAAAGGAATTGCTCCTTCAGTAATGAAAGAAATACCGAGGACGGAGGCTGCTTTACCTGCTTCTTTTTCTTCTTTTGTAAACTTTTTGGGAGCCAGCAGCGTAGCCAGGAACAGTCCAAGAGGAGGAGTCATCCCTGCTGCCATAACAGCAGCCATCGGACCGAATACATTGCTCGCCAGAAGACCGATAGCGAATGTGTAAGCGGATTTGTTGACCGGACCCCCCATGTCGAAGGCCATCATAGCACCCAGGATCAGGCCGAGAAGTACCGCGTTCGTTGAGCTCATGCCCGTTAACCAAGCCGCGAGAGCATCCATAATCGCTTTAATAGGGGCTCCGATAACATATTCCATTAATAAACCAACGATCAGCGTTGAAAGCAGCGGAATAATCAGGATCGGCTTGAGGCCTTCAAAGTTTTTCGGCAATTTAATGTATTTTTTCAGCGCATTCGCAACATATCCGGCGAGGAAGCCTGCGATAATACCGCCCAGGAAGCCTGCTCCAAGCTTGGAAGCGAGCATACCGCCCACCAACCCGGGCGCTAAACCGACACGATCCGCAATGGAGAATGCGATAAATCCGGCCAAAACCGGCACCATTAAAGCAAAAGCGGCGCCGCCGCCTATATCCATCAAGGCCGCGGCCAGCGTGCCCTGTTCTTTGAACGCGGTGATTCCGAATACGAAGGACAGCGCGATGATCAAACCGCCTGCAACGACAAGCGGCAGCATGTTGGATACGCCTGTCATCAAGTGTTTATAAACGCCGGAACGTTGTGCGCTCCGCTCTTCCTTGGATTTTTGCACTTGTTCATACAAATCCTGCGTGTGCCCCGGCTGCTTGGCGAGTGCTTCATCCAGCAGGCGGTTTGGGTTCTTGATGGCTTCAGCCACCGCTACCTTGACCACCGGTTTTCCGGCAAAACGAGACTCCTGCACATCCGTGTCCGCCGCAATAATAATGGCATGAGCGTCACGTATTTCCTGGTCGCTCAGTTCGTCTTCAATGCCCATAGCACCGCGTTTTTCAACCTTTAATGAAATGCCTCTTTCGGCTGCGGATTTTTCCAGAGCCTCCGCCGACATGTAGGTGTGGGCAATACCTGTCGGACAAGCGGTTACCGCTAAAATTTTTTTCTCCATATCCTTACCTCCCTGAATTAAATTTTGCTAACCTTAACCTCATCCACGCGCTGGTTGACTTCGGCCAGCGTACAAACTTGCGTTCCTTCTTTGGAAGCGGTTAACGTGCCGGCAGTCGTTGTCCAGGCCGCTGTTTCCGCAAGGCTCTTGTTGTGGAGCATACAGTAAATCATTGTTGCCACCATCGAGTCACCGGCTCCAACCGTGCTTTTTGGGATAATCGGGAATGGGGTTACGCGGAACGCTTCCTTATCGTTCATAGCGATGGAGCCTCTCTCACCCATGGAGACGATAAGGAGTGAGACACCCTGATTGATCATCTTTCGTCCAGCGGAGACAACATCTTCGTCCGTTAACAGACGGTGTCCGCACCACTGCTCCAACTCATGAATGTTTGGCTTCAGAGCGTAGGGTACTGCACGCATTCCTGCTGCCAAAGCTTCGCCATCCGCATCAAGCACGGTAACGATCCCTTTGCGGTTGGCCATATGGATGAGCTCGGCATAAACGGAAACCGTTATTCCGGGAGGAAGGCTGCCGCCCAGCACCAAGTGAGATGAATTCCCCAGGCATTGGTTGAAAACTTTCAAGAAAGCTGCAAGCTCCGCGATGCTCACTTCAGCGCCCTGCTCATTAATTTCTGTAGTGACTTGTTTTGAAGCGTCAACAATTTTTAAATTTGTTCGGGTTCGTCCCGAAACCGGCGTGAAACGTAGAGTAAGCCCGGCTTGACGCAAGCTTTCAATTAATTCCTCGCCCTCGGCTCCGCCGGACAATCCGGACACCAGCACCGGTACATCAAAATTGTGAAGCAGACGGGCCACATTGATTCCCTTGCCTCCCGGATCCAAACGAACTTGCTTCGCTCTGTTCAGCATACCTGGCTGGAGCTGGTCAAGAACAATGGTTTTATCCAGGGAAGGATTGAGTGTGACGGTTAATACGGTAGGTTTCATCTCTATCAGTCCTATTCGAAGTCTGCGGTAATGACCGTAATGCCACTCCTGCTTAGACTTTTTTTCTCTTCTTCGCGAATACCCGAATCGGTGATGCAAACATCGATATCATCCAGGTCAGCAAATTTCGCAAAGCTTGATTTGCCGAATTTGGATGAATCCGTCACCAGAATGACTTGCTGCGCGCAGGATATCATTTTGCGCTTGATCTCGGCTTCCGTCATATTGGGTGTTGTGAGTCCAATAGAATGTTCAGCGCCATTGGTAGCAATAAAGCACTTATCCACACGGATCATGTTCAAGCATTGCTCTGTAAACATGCCGACCAGCGATTGGGTCTGTGGGCGATATGTGCCTCCGAGGAACAAAAGCTCGATGCCCGGGTGAAGCAGCTCCAAATAAGCGGGAGAAATGATTGCATTCGTAACGACGGTTAGATGATTGAATGTTTTTAATTCCTGGAGTATATAAAATGTAGTCGTACCGGAATCCAGCAATATCGTGTCCCCGTCTTTAATAAACTCAACGGCTTTTTTTGCAATCGCTTTCTTTTCGTTCGGATATTGGATCTCCTTCTCGAGAAAGCTTGGTTCTATCGTAACGCTTGGTTTGGAGATTCTTATCGAGACCGCTCCGCCATGAGTTCTTTTGAGTAAATTGGCGTCTTCCAGCTCCTTGAGATCTCTGCGGATGGTGGATTCGGAGACATCGAGCAGCTTACCGAGCTCAATGACATCAACCCGTTCTTCCTCTTCTAATATTTGGATGATTTTGCTTTTTCGTTCTTCAACGAACACGATGTAGGATTCACCTCCCTATCAGGACAGATGGATAAACGGATTTTTGATCGATTGTGATTGTTTGCGCTTATTTATGATTATATATTTTTTGAAACCGCTGTCAATAGAAAAATTAAATCACATTCAGCAGTTAATAGTCAGATACGTTTATTTGATAAAAAAACCGTCATCGCGGCTGAAAGCTGTTTTGCTCAGCGCTTACAAATTTTTATTTACAGATTGACCAGGAAGCAGTAATATAGTACTGAACTTGTATACAAGTATACCTGTAGACTTATTAGGTGGTGATCGATATCAAGCTAGGCATGATAGGTCTTGGTAAAATGGGATTTAATCTGGTGCAGAATCTGCTTGTCCATCGGCATCAGGTTGTCGTTTACGATGTGAATCCTGAGCCCGGAAAAAAATTGACGGAGTTAGGTGCTGAACCGGCCGAAGCCATAAAAGATCTGGTCTCAAAGTTGGAATCTCCTCGTGTTGTATGGATTATGGTTCCGGCAGGCAAGATTGTGGATAGTGTGATTGATTCTCTCATCCCTATGCTGGAACAAGGCGATATCGTCATCGATGGCGGGAACTCCCACTACAAAGAATCTTTAGTTCATGCGGAGAAGCTGAATGCGTATGGGATCAAGTTTTTCGATGTGGGTACATCGGGAGGTACGGAAGGCGCTGCGCATGGAGGCTGTTTTATGGTTGGCGGGGATAAGGAAGCGTTCGCAACTATCGAGCCTTTATTTGAAGGCATTGCCGTCGATAATGGATATTTGTACGCCGGCAGGAGCGGCAGTGGTCATTTTCTTAAAATGATTCACAATGGTATCGAGTACGGGATGATGCAGTCGATTGCCGAAGGATTTGAACTGCTGTCGAAGAGTGAATTTGACTTCAGCTATGAAGAGGTTGCCCGCGTCTGGTCGAATGGTTCTGTCATTCGCAGCTGGTTGATGGAGCTGACGGAAAATGCATTCTCTAAAGATCCCAACCTGGATGAAATTCGAGGGGTAATGCAGAGCTCAGGCGAAGGAAAATGGACTCTTGAAACTGCGCTTGATTTGGAAGCGAGTACACCGGTTATCGCTCTGTCCTTATTGATGAGATATCGTTCACTTGAGTCCGATACGTTCCACGGCAAGGTTGTTGCTGCTTTGCGCAAAGAATTCGGCGGCCACGCTGTTGTCCGAAATAATTAAGGAAACTCATTCCTCCAATAGAATCGTTCGGCTAATCTGTGCTAAAATCGATAATATCTATCGTTTTTAATAGCCTGAATACGATTTAAATAGGAGAGTTGAGTTATGATGCGTTATCCTTCTGCGTGGCTGCAGGGCGTGTCCCTGGGGGAATCGATCGCTTGCGAACTAAGGCTGCAAATTATCAATGGAACTATAAAATCCGGGGATGTTATTTCTGAGAATCGGATTGCCGCTGATTTTGGCACCAGCAGATCTCCGGTTAGGGAGGCTTTGAAAACGTTATCAAATGAAGGGCTCATTCGTCTGGAACGGATGGGAGCGGTTGTTCTGGGGTTAAGCTTGCAGGATGTCGAGGAGTTGTACGATGTCAGGTATTTGATCGAAAGCTTTGCCCAGCAGCGTCTTGCCAGCGGTAACCGCGATCCGCTGCTTGCAAATTTGAAGCAAATCATCGATAAGATGGAAGTAGCGATAAAATACGATGACTGTGTGGAGTTTTCCTATCTGGACTTTTGCTTTCATGAAGCGATGATTGTTGAGGCCAAGCATACAAGAATTCTGCATCTATGGAACAGCATCCGTCGTATTGTATTGACTGTAATGCTGATTACCACACAGGAAGTATTCTCGGAAGGCCAGGCAAAGTTACAGAAGGTTATCGAGAAGCATCGAACTATAGTAATAGGCTTGGAGTCCAAGGATGCAACCGTTATTCAAAAAGTGGTGCAGGAGTATTTCGCGGATTCCAATAAAACCCTTCACAGCAGTATATCTTAATTTTTTGCCGAACAGGCGGCATACCTGAAATATCTTAAAAGTTGTCGACCTGTATACAAAATGAAAGCGTTTATTTATTGAAATCGTTGTATAAAAGGGAATGCTGTATAACGTAAATACTAACGAGTTAAAATAGGAGGCCTCATCATGAGTACGATCTTCGGGTTCAGTCATAATGTGACATTATTAGTTTGGGCATTAATTTCTATTGTTTTTCTTATTGTGCTTATCGCCAAATATAAATGGAATCCCTTTGTCACTCTGCTGATTTCTTCTTTGCTGCTAGGCTTTCTTGCAGGGATGAAGCCTGCGGATGTTATTAAAGCGGTAACTGGTGGTTTGGGCGGTACGTTAGGAACGATTGCGATCGTTATTGGACTTGGTACTATGCTGGGAAAAATGATGGCCGAATCAGGAGGAGCCGAACGGATCGCTACAACGTTAGTGGATAAGTTTGGCGAGAAGCGCGTTCATTGGGCAATGATGATTGTCGGCTTTATTGTGGGAATCCCCGTATTCTTTGAGGTGGGCGTCATCTTATTGATTCCGATTGTGTTTATCGTAGCCCGCAAAACGAAGATGTCGCTTTTACAAATCGGTATTCCGGTTCTGGCCGGACTTTCTACGGTGCATGGACTTGTTCCTCCGCATCCGGCTCCGATGATTGCTATCGATGCATACAAAGCGGATCTGGGAAAAACGATTCTTTATTCCATAATTGTCGGATTGCCGGCTGCAATTCTTGCGGGTCCTTTATTTGGTAAATTTATCGGTAAAAGAATTCAGGTTGAACCCCCGGTCAATTTGGCTGAGCAGTTCACAAGTAAGTATAATCGAGAGCTGCCGGGATTCGGAATTACATTGTTTACGATTCTGCTGCCTGTTCTGTTAATGTTAATCGGGTCAGTGGCCAATATTATCGATCCTAAGGCGGCCAGCGGCCTCACGCAGTTTTGCGAGTTTATCGGGCATGAGATTATTGCACTGTTGATTGCCGTTGTGTTTTCATTTTTCTCCCTGGGTTTCTCCAGAGGGTTCACAAAAGATGACGTATCCCGATTTGCCAGTGAATGCTTGGCGCCAACAGCTACGATTATATTGATTATTGGGGCAGGCGGGGCTTTTAAGCAGGTATTGATCAACAGCGGGGTGGGCGGAGCGATTGCCGCGATTGCTACTCAGGCTCATATTAACGTTATTCTGTTCGCGTGGTTTGTAGCCGCTTTAATTCGCGTCGCAACCGGCTCGGCCACCGTAGCTATGACCACCGCGGCCGGTATAGTAGCCCCTGTGCTTGTGCAGAATCCGAGTGCGAATGTTGAGCTTGTTGTATTAGCCACAGGCGCGGGCTCACTTGTGCTGTCGCACGTAAATGACGCCGGTTTCTGGATGGTAAAGGAGTTCTTCAATATGTCCGTGCCGCAAACCTTAAAATCCTGGACCGTTATGGAAACGATTTTATCTGTAATAGGATTGATCTTCATTCTTCTTCTTAGCACTGTGATTTAAGAGGTTGGAATTCATCAGGAAAGAAGGTACATCAAATGACTCAACCTATGTATATGATTGGTGTTGACATCGGAACAACAAGCACAAAGGCCGTTCTCTTCGAACAAAGCGGGAAGGTCGTGACCAAGGCGAACGAGGGCTATCCTTTGTATACACCTACTTCGTCTGTCGCAGAACAGGATCCTGACCAAATTTTTGGGGCAGTTCTGCAATCGCTGAAGCGGGTGATGGATCAAAGTCAAGTCAGGCCGGAGCAAGTGATGTTTGTGTCATTCAGTTCGGCCATGCACAGTGTCATTGCGGTAGATGCCGAAGGCAAACCGCTTACGCGGTGTATTACTTGGGGGGACAACCGGAGCGTGGCCTGGGCCGAGCGGTTAAAACATGAAATGAACGGGCATCACATTTATTTACGGACAGGGACACCGATCCATCCAATGTCTCCGCTGCCCAAATTGATGTGGCTTCGCCACGACCACGAGCATCTGTTTCAAAAGGCCAGCAAATTTATCTCGATAAAAGAATACGTTTTTGCCAAACTATTCAATGAATACGTGGTAGACTATTCCGTTGCATCAGCAACCGGAATGATGAATTTGGAAAAGCTGGACTGGGATGAAGAGGCTCTGGAAGTCGCCGGGGTGTCGAGAAACCAACTGTCCAGACTTGTGCCCACTACCTATGCGTTGAATGGGATGAACTCCGTTTTTGCAGAAGAAATGGGACTTGCCGTAAACACACTATTTATTGTAGGAGCCAGCGACGGCGTTCTCTCCAATCTTGGTGTGAATGCGATTGAACCGGGAGTAGTCGCGGCCACGATAGGTACAAGCGGTGCGATCCGGACCGTCGTTGACAAACCGGTGACAGACCCGAAAGGGAGAATCTTTTGTTATGCTCTGACTGAAAAGCACTGGGTGATCGGGGGGGCGGTCAATAATGGCGGTATGCTGCTTCGATGGGCGAAGGATGAATTTGCGGCATCTGAAGTGGAGACGGCAAGGCGTCTGGGGATTGACCCCTATGACTTACTGATGCAAATTGTTGAACGGGTCAGGCCGGGTTCGGACGGATTGCTTTTCCATCCCTATTTGACCGGAGAACGGGCGCCGCTGTGGAATTCGAATGCTCGAGGGTCCTTTTTTGGCTTAACCCTGCACCACCGGAAGGAACATATGATAAGGGCAGTTCTGGAAGGGGTCATTTTTAATCTGTACACGGTAATGTTAGCGATGGAGGAGCGTATCGGACGGCCCAAAAAAATCCAGGCAACGGGGGGATTCGCCCGTGCCCCGCTGTGGCGTCAAATGATGGCGGATATTTTTGATCAGGAAGTGGTAGTTCCCGAAAGTTTTGAAAGTTCATGCCTTGGCGCTGCGGTGCTTGGTTTATATGCGATTGGAGAATGCGATTCACTGGATATTGTTTCCACCATGGTAGGCGCGACGCATGAGCACAAACCGATTAAGGCACATGCGGAGATCTACCATCAGCTGCTGCCAATATATATCCAAATCTCACGCAAGATGGCAGAGGAATATGAGGCGATAGCCAGATTTCAGCTGAAGCTTTTTAACGAGTAGATGAAATGCATCAGCAGTTTGTTATTCAGAAAACAGCACTAAGTAACACTGAGTGTTACTTAGTGCTGGGAACCGGATACATACTAAAACTTAATTCCCTTTAACGATCTCCGATAAAATCTCATAAGAGTGCAAACGGGCTTGGTGGTCATAAATTTGGGCGGCGACAATCAGCTCGTCGACTTGGGTTTCATCAAGCACACGCTGTAATTTTTCGCGAAGCGTGTCTTTAGTACCGGTGAGGGTGTAGCTCAACTGCTTTTGGACAATAGCTTGCTCATGGTCGTTCCACAGACCGTCCATACTTTCCACCGGAGGATTCAATTGACCGGTGCGGCCGCGGATAAGGTTAAGGAACTGCTGCAGCTGGGATGTTGCCAGCCTGCGGGCCTCTTCGTCCGTGTCGGCTGCAACCACGTTAATGCCGATCATCACATACGGCTCGTCCAGCGCCTCCGAAGGGCGGAAGTTGCTGCGGTACAGCTCTAATGCCGGAAGCAGATAGTCCGGAGCGAAATGGCTCGCAAAGGCGAAGGGCAGGCCAAGCTGTCCTGCCAGCTGAGCGCTAAAGCCGCTTGAGCCCAGCAGCCAAATGGGAATGTCCATCCCCTCGCCAGGGACGGCGTGTACCCCAAGTGTGCCGGAGCCGGTCAAGTAAGAACGTAGCTCGCTAAGCAGCTCCGGGAAATCCTGGCCGTTGCTTGCCGGGCCGCGCCGCAAGGCACGGGCTGTCAACTGGTCGGAACCCGGCGCTCTCCCCAGACCGAGATCGATCCGGCCGGGGAACAAGGACTCCAGCGTCCCGAACTGCTCGGCAATCACCAGGGGAGCATGGTTGGGCAGCATAATTCCGCCGGAGCCTACCCGGATTTTTTCGGTGCCGGCGGCTACATGCCCTATCACTAGAGATGTGGCCGAGCTGGCAATCCCCGGCATATTGTGGTGTTCCGCCAGCCAGTAGCGGTTGTAGCCCCACTTTTCCGCATGCTGCGCAAGATCAAGCGTATTTCGGAAAGATTCCGCCGCCGTGCTGCCTACCACTATCGGGGCGAGATCCAGTATCGAAACGGGAATCTCATGTATTTGCTTCATTTGTCGAACCTCCTGAAAATAAATGCTATGTATTGCTGAAACTGTTCCTGCAACAAGGAAACCCCGTACCCACGCTGGTTGAATTCAAGCACAAATGGCATATGCCGGTCTGTCCGAAAATCAAATTCATTATGAGGTATTCCGCGTTATTATATTCCCCTGTCTTACATTTTACCCACTGCGTAATTGACATTGCAAATTGGACCCCATCCGGGTGGCGCAAATTTTCATTTTGCCTGCCGGGTCTGTATAATAATCCTATATTTCTTTACTTACAGGAGGGCTCCATGTCAAACCGAAAATGGACTGTGGGGCTGTCAGCTATATTTCTTGTGTTCTGTTATTTTCTCGTTCAGTTCCTGTCTTCCACGATTACGATCGAGCGTCTGGTCCAGCAAATGCAGCAGAGTAAAGCCGACAACAGAAATGTAAAACACGTCGTGCTGATCTCCCAAGAGCTGGACAACCCTTATTGGCGAACGATGCAAAAAGGGGCCGAAGAAGCCGCAGCGAAAATGGGAATGGAAATAGAGTACACTGGCCCGATCCGTATTAACCCTGCAGAACAATTGAAACTTCTGGAAAAATCAATCGCTGCCAGGCCAGATGCGCTTTTGGTGCAGGGGGTGAAGGACCGACAATATGATGTTCTGATCGGCCAGGCGATAGATGAAGGAATCAAAGTGATTACGGTGGACACGGACTCGCCCGACAGCAGGCGGCTGGCCTACGTAGGGACGGATAACAGGGAAGCGGGCAGGCGGATGGGGGAGCTTGTGGCCGGGGACAGCAGTTGGAAGGGGAGCATCGGGGTCATTATCGGAAGCGAGCTTGCCGAAAACCAGCTGCAGCGTCTGGAGGGCTTTCGCTCTGTGATCGACAAGACGGCGGGGTTTCAAATTGTGGATGTGCGTTCGTCGAACATTTCCCGGTTCCAGGCTGCGGGGCAGACGGAGGCTATGCTGAGCCAATATCCCGGGATCCGGACGATTGTCGGTTTCAGCGCATGGGATGCCGTTGGAGCTGTTGAGGGAATGAAAGCAAAAAATAGGGCGGACATCAGGGTTTTCGGCTTTGACGATTTGGGGGAGACCAGGCAAGCCATTGCCGGGGGGGCGATTATGGCTTCGGTCGTACAGCAGCCGAGCGAAATCGGGTATTCCTCTGTGTCTCTCCTGCATCAGTATTTCAATGGCGGTTCTTCGCCGGCCAAGCAATATACGGCTACGGAAATTCTGGATGCCAGCCGGTTGAAGCCGGGAGAGGTTCACCGATGAATATACGCAGGATGCTTTTTATTTTCATTCCGGCGCTTGTCATTTTGAACAATTCCATTGCTTTCTTCATCTTTCAAAGCGGAAGGACCGTTCAGATGAGCTATAATGTGGCGCTGGAGCGGGTGCTGCTGTATAAGCAAATCGCCGGTCAAACAGAGGGAAATCTGCGGGCCTTGAACCTTTATTTAACGGACCGGAGCCAAAGCCGCCATTCCGAATATTTGCGTCAGAGAGATATCCTGAGCGGCCTACGAGGAAGCCTGTCGGCGCAAGAAACGATCCAGGCGACAGGCGGCGCCGTGCGGAATTACCGGAATATGATCGACACTTTCATCGCCCAGGAAGAAGCTGTTCTGAGGGCTGTGGCCAGCCAATCCTCCTTAAGTTATGTGGCTCTGTACGAAGAGGCGGAGAAAACGGCGGGGTTCATCCAGGAAGAGGGCCATCAGCTGGTGGACACGGAGCTAAGCTTTTACCAGCCATTCTACAGGCAAATACTTGTCCATACGGATGTTATGAATAAATGGGGAGTAGCCATCTATATCCTGAATACGCTGCTCAGCGTCGCTTTCGCTTATTGGATCTCTCTCGGGATTTCCAGGCCGATCAAGCAGCTGGTGCAGGCCGCAAAGAAGATTTCATATGGAAATTTGCAGGCCGCCCCCCCACGGATCGGTGCCCATAACGAATTTGGCATTTTATCCGAGGCGTTCGGGCGCATGCAGGACAATTTGAAGGAACTGATCGCCAGAGACAAGGAAAGCCTGGAAAAGGACCGGCTGGTGAAAGAGCTTGAGCTGAAGGCTCTGCAAAACCAGATGAACCCGCATTTTCTTTTTAATACGCTGAATGTGCTCTCTAAACTGGCTTTGCTCGAGGGCGCGGAAAAAACGAGCGATCTCACCGTGTCCATGTCCAATTTGCTGCGGTACAACCTGCGCAAATTGGATCGCCCTGTCACGCTGAGGGATGAGGTGAATCACGCGAAGGAATACTTCGTTATACAGCAGGCCCGTTTCAATGACCGGATCCGGTTTGTGACGGAGATTGACGAGGCCGCTTTGAACGTGCATGTCCCTACGCTGACCCTTCAGCCGATTCTTGAGAACGCTTTTGTCCATGGGATTGAGGGAAAGGAAGAAGGCGCTGTGATCCGGCTCACGATCGAACGCCTGCAAGATACGGTCCGGGTGGCGATTTCAGACAATGGCTTCGGCATGAGCGAGGAGGTCCGGGAATCCCTGCTTCGCTTTGATGCGGAGCCGGTGTTTATGCAGGACAGGGGGCAGTCGACCGGTTTGGGGACGCGCAATGTTTTTAAGCGGCTTGAATTATTTTATGGACGGCGGGACCTTGTGGAAATTGACAGTAAGCCGGGCCGGGGAACGACTGTCATTATGCGGATTCCATGTACAGGAAAGGAGGGAGGGGATGTATCGGATACTGATCGCGGATGACGAAACGTTAGAGAGGGAAGGCATCGAATGGATCATAAACCGGATGATGCCCGATACCTTCGAAATTATTCACGCGGAGAACGGCCGCACTGCCATTCAAAAGGCGGAAGAATATCGTCCTCATATCGTCCTGATGGATATTAAGATGCCTGGGATCCAAGGCTTGGAGGCACTCAAGGAAATCAAAGCGCGCAATCCCCATGTAAAAATGGTTCTCGTGACCGCTTACGAATATTTTGAATACGCCAAAGAGGCCCTGACCCTCGGGGTGAAGGAGTATTTGGTGAAGCCGGCTAAACGCGATCAAATCGTGGCTCTTCTTCAGCGGCTGGCGGATGAGATCGAACAGGAGCAAACCAGGAGGGACGAGGAGCTTGTCGTACGAGAGAAGTTCTTTCAACTGCTTCCGCTTGCGGAAACGGAAATGGCACTGGCGTTTATGGCGGACCAAGTGCAAGAAACCGATCTGGAGCAGATGGCCGATATTTTGCAGCTTTCTATAGACCTAGGCTGTTCCCTTGTGGTCGCGCTATCCGAGCTGAGGCAATCATCTGAAGAGAGGTCAGACAAGGATAAGAAACGAATTTACGATACGATAAAAAGCCTCGCTAAAGGCTTTGTCAAGGATAGGTACGGCTGTGTCGTGAGTCCCATGATCCATGGGCATATGGCAATATTTTTGATCGAAAAGGCGGAACCGGCGGGCCGCAGCTTTGCTGAAGATTCGCTTCTGCTCGGCTCAAAGCTTGTGGATTCCCTGCGTCAGCAGTGCGGTCTCGACTCCTCGGTGGGAATCGGATCAGTTAAATCGCATATTGACGGAATCAGGAGATCATACTATGAAGCCGTGTTTGCGTCAACTTACCATAAAACGTGGGGAAATGTATGCAGGTTTGACGACCTGAAGCTTCTGCGGACGGAAAATGAAGAGGAAGCTGCCCAAAGGCCTGGCATCGACAACACTTCTCAGCGCACGTATGTGGAGCTTGCGATCAGGCAGATCCGTGAAGAACGAGAGCAGCAAACATGGAATGTGCTTGACCGCGCGGCCGCGTTCATTAAAGAAAAGTTCCACGAGGAACTTTCCCTGGAAGAAGTGGCGGAGCATGTCCACTTAAATCCGCATTATTTCAGCAAAGTATTCAAACAGCAGACCGGAGAAACCTTCATTGACTATTTGACAAGGCTGCGCATTGAAAAGGCCAAAAACTTGATCGGCGACGGGCAGCTCAGTTTGAAGGAAGTCTGTTATCAGGTCGGATATAAAGACCCCAATTATTTTAGCCGCGTTTTTAAAAAGGTGACCGGGGTAACGCCGACCGAATACCGGGGCCAGCCCAAATAAAGTCAATGCCCGAGGGAGTAACGGGTTGGCTTGTGAGGTGTATAGATTTGGTTATTCAAACTGATTTAATACCCCAAAAAGGATCCCATGCCCCAAGGAGGCATGGACTTTTTTGTGTTGGCGGCGCAAAAATATGCTAGTCGCGAGCAATTCACAGATGCGGAGGGGGTCGCACTCGATATAATGCTGTTAAACAGCAAATAAGTGAAGGGAATGGCCCGATATATCAGGTTTGATGCATGGTATAATGATTCCACGGCTCGTCACAGGTCAGAAGGTGGACAAGCCAGGTGAGTTTTCATGCAAATTTCTTGACCAATGGTAAAATATAAAAAGGACCCGTGCAAGCACGGATAAGTCAGAAAGGAAAAGTGAAGTGAGCGTAAACATCAACGCACAATACGAACAAGTAAGCGAAAATAACAAGAAGCAGGATGAGCAAGTAAGCATGAAATTTGTGACGCTTGTTTCGATAGTAGCCGCTTTAGGCGGTTTGCTCTTTGGATTTGACACGGCAGTTGTGTCAGGTGCCATCGGTTTTATGAAAGAACGGTTCCTCTTAAATGACGTGCAGGTTGGCTGGGCTGTTTCCAGCTTGATTATCGGCTGTATCGCCGGGGCTGCGGGAGCGGGCGTGCTGAGCGACAGGTTCGGCCGGAAAAAAGTATTGATCTCCGCTGCGGTCCTGTTTATTATCGGATCCTTCGGTTCCGCCATTCCGGACACATTCACCGGTTATGTTATCGCCCGTATTATCGGCGGACTCGGCATCGGTATCACCTCAACTCTATGTCCTCTTTACAATGCGGAAATCGCGCCTGCCAAATATCGCGGCCGTCTGGTGGCGTTAAACCAGCTGGCGACGGTAACCGGTATTTTCCTCGTCTACTTCATAAATATGGGAATAGCCGGATATGGAGATCAGGCATGGGGCGTTTCAACCGCTTGGCGGTGGATGTTCGGATTCGGCGTTTTGCCGGGACTGCTGTTCCTTGTACTGCTGTTTTTTGTGCCCGAGAGCCCTCGTTGGTTGATCAAGCAGGGAAGGGCCGCGGAATCTCTTCCGATTTTATTGAGGATTCACGGAGAAGAATTGGCCAAAAAGGAAGTCCTTGATATTAAAGAATCGTTTAAACAGGAAAGCGGCTCCGGCCGTCAGTTGTTTGCCCCGGGCATGAGGCTTGCTCTCACCGTGGGTGTGGTACTGGCGATTCTCCAGCAGGTCACTGGAATTAACGCGATTATGTACTATGCACCGGAAATTTTCAAACAAACGGGTGCAGGCACCAATGCCTCGCTGATCCAGACGATTCTGGTCGGTTTGATTAATTTTCTGTTTACGATCCTGGCCCTGTGGCTCATAGACAAGGCAGGACGCAAGGCTCTCATGCTGGTCGGTTCCGGATTGATGGCACTGTCCCTGTTCGTCATAGGATTCGCTTTTCATACAGGCCATACTTCAGGACCTATGGTACTTATCTTTATTCTGCTGTATGTCGCTTCCTTTGCTGTGTCTCTGGGGCCGGTCGTGTGGGTAATCATGTCCGAAATTTTCCCGAACCGCATACGCGGAAAAGCCACCGCGATCGCTTCCATGGCGCTGTGGGCGGCGGATTATGTCGTTTCCCAATCGTTTCCGCCGATGCTTGCTACGGCTGGGCCGTCGGTCACCTTCTGGATATTCGGCGTGATGTCTGTGTTCACTTTCTTCTTCACCTGGCGTGTTGTCCCCGAGACAAAGGGGAAATCGCTGGAGGAAATCGAATCTTTGTGGCAGTCGAAAAAAGCATAATTACAAAATCGTCCAGGTGCCGGAAGCTGATTCCGGCATCTTTTTTTTTGTTAATATCGTATTCGCCTTAGGCCCCAAAATTAGTATAGTAACTTATGAAGGAGGAAAATTAATTTACAAAAACAGGGTTGACAATTCGAATGGGACCTAATAAACTAATGTTAGTGAATAAATAAAAGTAAGCAATAATGAATTGGAGGAATTTATAATGGCAAAAACAAAATGGACTGTTGACCCTAGTCACAGCAGCATCGATTTTTCAGTGAAACATATGATGATCGCGAAGGTAAAAGGAACTTTCCATTCCTTTGAAGCGAACATCGAGGCTGACCCTTCCGACCTGAGTTCAGCTGACATTCAAATCATCGTCGACCTTAACAGCGTGGATACCCGCAATAATGATCGTGATACGCACCTGCGCTCCGCTGACTTTTTTGACATCGAAAACCAACCGAAGATGACCTTCCAATCGACACAGATCACTAAAACGGGGGAAGGGGAATACAACGTGACCGGTGACCTGACGCTGCACGGCGTAACTCGCCCTGAGACTTTTAAAGCCTCGTTCGAAGGTGGGGGCCAAGACCCATGGGGAAACAAAAAAGTCGGGTACAGCGCGGTCGGAAGCATCAAACGGAGCGACTATGGACTGACTTATAACGCTGCGCTTGAGACAGGCGGCGTGCTCATCGGGGACGAAGTGAAGATTTCCATCGAAATTGAAGCTGCTGAACAAGCTTGAGGAATAGGCTTGGAAAAAGCCGCTGTCCGGCCAAGAAGGTCGGCCAGCGGCTTTTTCCTTTGGATAGGAAACAATGATGTTCGGTGGCGTGGATAAAATGTTAGTAATATTCAGAATTTTATGAAATCGGCAGGAAAAATGGAATTGAAATGGAATTTATTTAATTACGGGAGCTAATAGTGCGTTGTCTTGACGAAACGGAGCCCTGGCGGTTTGCATAATTACGCCAAGTGTGACAAAGTAATACCGATTCCTATTATATATAGAGGAGGCCAATCTTCATGAACTACCATTTTTTTGTAGGCAACGACAATGGAAATAGCGAGCATGACCTTATTATTGACGGAAAACCGGTCCAGCAGCCTAATGTCAACTGTACGGTGGACGAGCTGCCGTGGAGCGAAGAGCAGGCGCCTGAGAGCTTCATTAAAAACCTGCAGGAACAGCTGGTCGTAACTATCGATTCTCCGGCGGCACGGCCGGGCATGTACTATATCGGAAAATTCGCACTGGAGAGCGGCGAGATCCTGGACAATCTGCAGATCGGAATCGATCTGAAATGCGACATGGATTTGCCGCTTATCAACACGCTTGCGCAGATTGCGGCTGTAGCCGTACAGAAGGCATATGAAGAAGAGAAGACCATTCCGGAGAGCATCGAGCTGGAAGTGGATATGGCGACCGCTCTTCCGGTTACGCAGCACACGGATGAAAATTCCGCCAAGTTCGAGAAAAGGTTTATGACCGGTTCCCACCATGTGACTGTGCATCTCGGCATCCAGCGTGTGAGCGTCAGAATGACCTTCAGCTTTACGAAAGTGGTTCCTGAAGCGACGCCTGTCATTTTTACACTGCAAAAAGATGTGGAAGGCAACTGGAGAGAAGGAGACATTTTCCAGGAGTTTACCGAAACCTACGAGCTTGATGAGAAGTTCAACGGCAGTTATTTTAAGGATAAACGCATCCTTCATGTCGATATCGGGGACGGTTCGACCGAGTATCCGATTACGGAGGGCAATAAATTTCTGCGCCAGTTTGTCCACGGAAGCCATCATGGCGCAGGTTATGCCATTGAGGAAGCGTTGGATGAATTCAACCGGCTTATCCATCTTCCCGACAGCCCGCGGCAGTTTTTCAGCGACGTCATCAAGAATCCAAATCACAAATATCACGCCAGAGCGATTAAAACATTGAAAAGGCCCCTGGAAAGCCAAGTGAGACAGATCATCCAGAATGTCAAAAGACAGCTGACCAAGGCAAGAAACGAGATCGATGTGGTCTGCGTTTATGGCGGCGGCAGCATTTTGATGAGGACTATTCTGTATCCGCAGTTGAAGGAGCTTTGTGACGAGCGGGAAATCAAATTGTTATATATTCCTTCCGAATATGCGGTACAGATGAATGCGATGGGATTGGATGCTTTTGTCCGCGGAAAAATCTATGAAGCTCTGAAAAACAAGGCTATGCAGCCGGCTTAGAGATTATAAGATTCCCGGTAAAACCTAAAAGCGGCAGAAGGTGACATCCATGAAAAAAACGAAACAACCCGGCGACAATATAAGTCTGAAAACCAAAAAAACAGAAGATCCTTCCGTGATGAAGTGGATCAATGCGCAGACCAACCTGATGGATTCCATCCGTTTTCTGATCGAAAGGGAGCTGCATGAGAACGGGGTACGGAATCTGCAAGCTTTTGTACCGGCCGAACGCAGCTTTACGGCTGCAGTGCAGCAGGCGATTGGGCAAAGTCCGGTCGCGACATCGTCGGCAGCTGCGGCCCGACATATTGATAACAGGCTGATAGACGAGCCTTCGGAGGAAGCGCCGAAAGTGAAGCCGCATGAGGAGCCGAAAGAGAAGGCGAAAGTGAAGCCGCATGAGGAGCCGAAGGGCAAAGCGCCGGCCGCGCCGGTCGAGGATGATATCGACGACGAGGACATTGAGTCATGGACTTAAGAGTATGTTGAAGATAAGGCAGTGCTGAGTAATCTTAAGTATTCCTAAGTGTTACTTTATGTCACTGGTCTTAGTATAGCAAAGTACGACTAAGTAATACTTGATAATACGAAGATGTGCCGCTATATGAGAAACCAAACAACTTTTCCGCATCTATTGAATTAGTTCTTGAATTATTTGTCTGTCACATATAAGGTGGACATCTGCGAACAGCAGTGTTCACTTTTTTTTATTTGGCATTTGAAAAATCTCCGCGGAATTAAATGGCGAGAAAAAATAAATTTGCATTTCAAATCAAAAGGTGGTAATATGAACTTATTCGTAAATTGAATCCTGAATTCACTTGTTGTAAAGGGTAGTCATTTGTACGATGGAACCTTTTTCAATGTGTGAATTTTTTATTTTTATCAGAAGAATAAAAAGAACATGTTAATAAAATTTTGGAGGTTTTCCTAATGGAAACAGGTACAGTAAAATGGTTTAACGCAGAGAAAGGCTTCGGCTTTATCGAAGTGGAAGGCGGAAGCGACGTATTCGTGCATTTCAGCGCGATTACAGGCGACGGCTTCAAAACTTTGGACGAAGGCCAACGCGTTCAATTCAATGTGGTACAAGGCAACCGCGGACCGCAAGCTGAGAACGTAGTAAAACTGTAAGCCAAGCGCAAGACTGCTCTTAACAAACGTTGGGAGCAGTTTTTTTACATTTTTCAGGATTCCCCGCAAAGTACCAGGCATGACCTTCAAGGTTCCTGCTTTACTTTGCGGGGTTATTTTAATAAGGAGGGGATTTACAATGTATAATCGAAAAAAGTCGTTAGAGGACATACCACATGAAAACACTGCCATTTGGTCCTGCGAGAACGAAGATTGTACCGGTTGGATGCGTGATAACTTTGCTTTCGAGCATATGCCGACCTGCCGTCAGTGTCATTCCCCGATGGTGAGCAGCGTTAAGCTGCTGCCGCAGCTGATTAACACGAATAAAGACATGAAATCGCTGAAGAAAGGCGTGCACATTTCCTAGCCGGGGCCGCCTTGCTTAATTTTCATATTATAGAAGAAGGGCTTTCCTTTTGGAGATGCCCTTTTTCTATTTCGAAGATACGTGCATCCAATTGACAAATGAGGGATTCGCTCTGAAAATAGACATAGCCAATAAACACCACAGAAAACAAAGGAGCACATGGCAGCGGGAAGAGCAGCATCTTGAGCTGTGGGCCTTCGGGGACAAGCGGGATATGCAGGAAAAATGGACGCATGAGCATGTGATGGAGGCGGCTTCGCAGATCGTGGAGGTGCAGCCGAACTTGGAGATGAAGTTCAAGCACGACGGCGTGGCGGTGAAAGGCAAGATTGCCGACTACGGCAGCCGGATTCACATCGGGCGCTTGAATGGACGGTATATGGTGATGATCGAAGTGAATAACTGGCATTCACGGCGATGGAGGGCATTTTAAATGAAAAAGGTATTGTGGCTCGGCTGCTTGTCTTATTTATTGATCGGTTTTGCGCATGTAGTGATCGGCTCGCTGCTGCCCAAGCTTCTAGAGCACTTCGGGAGAAATTACTCGGAAGGCGGTTCTCTCATTTTTGCCCAATTTATCGGCTTCCTGGCAGGTGTTCTGGTTAGTCCGGTGTTGACGCAGCGATTGGGAAAGAAGAGTCTGCTGCTCAGCGCCATCGGTCTGTTGGCGGGGGCGGAGCTGGTGTATACGATCATCCCTTTGTGGGAGGCCCTGTATCCGATCGGCTTCATTGCCGGCTTTGGTTTCGGCACCATTGAAGCGATCATAGGTACGATTGTCATTATGGCGTTTACGGAAAAAGCTGGCAGCGCCATGAGCCGGTTGGAGGTTTTTTTCGGGCTGGGAGCTCTGATCATGCCGCTGCTGGCCGGATGGTTCGTCGCTTTCAATGTGTGGAGGTGGTCCTTTGCATTCATTGCGGTCATTTCTTTGGCTGCCTTTGTCTTATGGGCAAGACTAAGAGCCGAAGAGCTGGAAGGTGGTCTGGACCCCGGAGAATCGTCGGCTGAGCAAAATACCCCGGTGAACAATAAATTTGCCAAGGAGGAGTTGCCCGTCCTGGCCGTCCTGATCCTGTTCTTCTTTCTGTACGTAGGTACCGAAATGAGCTTTGCCAATTTTCTGCCTTCGATATTCATAGACAAGCTGGGGGTGAAGGAGGCGTGGGCTGCGCTTAGCGTTTCCATGTTCTGGGGAACGATGACCATCGGAAGGCTGTTTGCCGGCAGGCTGTCCGAACGGATCGGTTATGCGCGTTACATACAAATCGGAACCTTCAGCGCGATCGTTCTGCTGTCCGCTATTACGGCTGCCGAGCACTTGTGGAGCGCTTATGCAGCGGTTCTTCTGCTTGGCTTGATGATGTCAGGGCTGTTCGCCATCGCGCTTGTGTTTGCGAACCGGCTGCTCCAGGGGAAGACGGAGAGGACCAACAGCCTTCTTATTGCATCAGGCGGGATCGGAGGGGCCGTGCTTCCTTTTGCAGCAGGGAGAAGTATGGATCTATGGGGCAGTACGGGCACATTGTGGTTTCTTGCTGGCACAGCGGCAGTCATGTTCGGTCTCAGCGCAGCCATTCCCCGCGTTTCCGGTTCTGACCGGGAGGAAAAAGGGCCGAATCCTAGCCGGTGAACGTTATTCTTTTTCTTTCCGTCTCTTTTTTATTGCAGTTATGCATGGTGAGAGGTAAAATCGTAAATAGAGTTCCATTCGAAGCCTGGTCCTACATATTTTAGAGAAAGTAGAATGCTTCCTATGTTATGAAAACGTTCATAATTGATATGAGTGTGACCCGGCACCACGGAGAACAGTCATGCGGCAGAGGCAGTCGGCTTAATCACGTATGCGAAGCAGGGTTCGAAACCATACTACGGGATATCTGTATCTAACAGCAAAGGAGGAAATTTTTCTATGTCAGAAACTACTGCTCAACAAGCAGCCGCGCAAGAGACGGTTGCACCGGAAAATTCCACATCTTCCTCGGCAAAGCAACCGGATGTGCTCGATCAGCTGATGAAGCCGGAAGTTCAGGAATCGCTTACGATGCTGGTGGAGAATCTGCCAAAATTGACGGAAATGGTGACTCTTCTGACCAAGACCTATGATTTCGCCCAGTCCGTAGCCACCGACCGTGTGCTGATCGACGATTTGGCAGGCGGGATGCAGGAAATCGTGAAGCCAATACAGGAAAAAGCAAAGGATTACGCTGCGGCGGCTATCGAAGCGAACGATCGCGCACAGGCGGATGCGAATACCATCGGCCTATTCGGCCTGCTTAGAATGCTGAAGGATCCGCAAGTACAGAAGATGTTCCGTTTTGGACAAGCCTTCCTGGATGTATTAGCCGAACGCCAAAAAAACAAATAATCAAATATGCTGGAACAAAGGACGGAGGATGAGCATGGCGAAACATATTTTGATTCTGGGCGGCGGATACGGCGGCTTGCTAAGCGCAATGACAGCCCGCAAGTATATGTCGGCTGAAGAAGCTGCTATCACGGTCGTTAACCGTTTTCAGACCCATCAAATCATTACGGAGCTGCATCGTCTGGCAGCAGGAAATGTGAACGAGAAGGCCGTGGCGCTGCCGCTGGAGAAGCTGCTGCGCGGCAAAGACATTGATCTTAAGATCGACACGGTAAAGGAAATTTCGCCTGACGCGAAACAGGTTACCTTGGCGAGCGGCGCGAAATTGAGCTATGACGCTTTGGTCATTGCGCTGGGCAGCGAAACTGCATTCTTCGGTATTCCCGGACTGCAGGAGCACAGCTTTATCCTGAAATCCGTGGATGACGCTAACCGTCTGCGGGCGCATGTGGAAGCCCGCATCGAAGAGTACAGCAGAACCAAGAACAAAGCGGACGCGACCTTTGTGGTTGGCGGCGGCGGACTTACAGGCGTTGAGCTGGTCGGCGAATTCGCTGACATGCTTCCGGGACTCTGCCGGCAGTACGCGATCGACCCTAAAGAAATTTCCCTGCTGTGCGTAGAGGCGGCTCCAAGCATCCTTCCAGGCTTTGCACCTGAATTGATCGAGCGCGCCCAGACAAGCCTGCAGAACCGCGGAGTACAATTCTTGACCGGCCTGCCGATCACCGAGATGAAAAGTACCACCGTTTCCTTAAAGGACGGCAGCACGATCGAAACCAAGACGCTTGTTTGGACCGGCGGCGTGCAGGGCAATTCCGTAGTCGCGGGCTGCGGTATCGAAGTGAACCGCGGCCGTGCAACGGTCAATGAGTTCATGCAGTCGACTTCCCATCCCGACGTATTCCTTGCCGGAGACAGCGCAGTCGTGTTCGCACCGGAAGGACGTCCGTACCCTCCGACAGCGCAGCTGGCATGGCAGATGGGCGAGAACGTCGGCTACAATATTTTCGCTTATTTCAAAGGCGCTCCAATGCAGACGTTCAAACCGGTGTTCTCCGGTACGTTGGCCAGCTTGGGCCGCAAGGATGCCATCGGCACCGTGGGCGGGAACCAGATCCGCTTGAAAGGCTTGCCGGCATCGTTAATGAAGGAAGGCAGCAACATCCGCTACCTTTCCCACATCCACGGCCTGTTTACATTGGCGTATTAATCGGAACAAGAGAAACTGTCTATGGAGGTTTTGGCTTTTTGAAGTCAGCCGTATAGGCAGTTTTTTAAATTTTAAAAGAGAGATTTGTTATTGCGCGGGAAATAAACCTGTGCATTTTCAATGAAAAAGCTAATCTTCGAACCGAAGAGATACTATCACCTTTATTTTGGGTAATCAATATTATAATGAAGGAGGTTATGTCGATGAGTGATATTTTGAGGAAAGCCATTGCGCTGGGTCTGGGAATTACTGCCGTCAGCCGGGAAAAAGTGCAGCAGTTTGTGGATGAGCTGGTTGTCAAAGGAGAATTGGGGCGCAACGAATCGAAGGAAGTCGTGGACCGTCTGATCGCAAGAGGAGAAGAGCAGCAGAGCGAAATCAAGCGGATGGTGCAGGACCAGATTCGCAAAATTCTGGCCGACATGGATGTGGCTACGAAGCAGGATTTGCAAGAGCTGGAGCAAAAACTGAAATCCTCCGAGCCTCCAACCTTGTAATATGGCGATTAAAATCCGGCACACCAACCGCTATAAGGAAATTGTAGTGGCGCTGGTACGGCATGGCTTCGGATATATGGTAGAGGAATTGGGTCTGTTCCATTTGATTGCCCTTCCGAGAAAATGGATGCGGAGAAATCCTGAAGAAACGGCCAAGACGTCCGGGGAGCGGATTCGGCTCGTTCTTGAAGAGTTAGGCCCCACGTTTATCAAGCTCGGCCAGCTGTCCAGCACAAGGCAGGATCTGCTGTCCGAGGACATCATCAAGGAGCTGCAGAAGCTTCAGGATCAAGTGCCTCCTTTTTCAATTGAAGAGGTTAGAGCGATCGTGGAGCAGGAATTACATACTCCGATGGATGAGATTTTCAGCGAGTTTAGTGATAAACCGCTTGCCGCAGCGTCGATCGGGCAGGTTCATTATGCACGGCTGAGAAGCGGCGAGGCTGTAGCGGTCAAGGTGCAGCGCCCGCTAGTCGATAAAATCGTGGAACGGGATCTGGATATTCTGCTGGATCTTGCCGCTTTGGCGGAGCGCAGGGTCGATTGGGTGGCCAAGTACAGGATCCGTCTCATGCTGGAAGAGCTGGCCAAGTCGATGCGGGAAGAGTTGAACTACACACATGAGGGACGTAACGCGGACAAAATCGCCCGTCAGTTCCAGGGCCACCCTCATGTGTGTATTCCCAAAATATATTGGGAGTGCACCACGTCTAAAGTGCTCACCCAGGAATTTATAGACGGAATCACCCTCAACCAGTATGAAGAGCTGCAGCAGCAGGGGCACAGCATGAAGGATACGGCGGAGCATCTCGTTAAGGCCATCCTTCACCAGCTGCTGATCGAAGGGTTCTTCCATGCCGATCCCCATCCCGGCAACGTCATCGTGATGCGGGACGGCAGGCTTGCGTTTGTCGATTTCGGTCTGGTGGGCCGGTTGAACGAGGATATGAGGGACCACCTCAGCACACTGGTTATAGCGATGATGCGCAAAGACAGCGACGGTATTGTGAGGGCACTGTTCCGGCTCGGGATTGTCTCGGATGATGTGGACACAGGGGCCTTGCGGCAGGACCTGGATATTCTGCGGGAGCAATATTACGATATCCCGTTCTCGCAGGTCAGTATAGGCAAGGTGCTGAGTGAACTGTTTCTGGTGGCCAAACGGCACAATATTCTTATTCCCACCGATTTGATCCTGATGGGCAAGACCCTTCTAACCGTAGAGGGAGTCGCGGAAAAAATGTACCCGGAGCTAAGCTTGCTGGATCTGGCTGAGCCTTTCGGACGCCGTCTGATCAAGGAACGGTTTCATCCGGAGCGGATGCAAAAGAGATGGTGGCGCCAGCTCACCGGTTTCGTGGAGGCGATGGCGGGTTTTCCGCGGCAAGCGAGCCAACTCGCTGCACTGGTCAGGACCGGCAAGCTGAAGGTGGAAATCGGCATTCCGGAGATCGAGCTGCTGCTGCGCAAATTGGACCAGATCAGCAATCGTATCACGATCAGTATTGTCCTGCTCTGTTTCAGCATAATTATGGTCGGACTGATCATCGCTTCTTCGCTCGGCAAGGTGCCGGCGCTCATTTTACATTTTCCCGTCATGGAAGTGGGTTCAACTGTGGCCGGGCTGATGTTTTTGTGGCTGCTGTACTCGATGTTCAGGTCGGGAAAATTTTAATCGGGCAAGGCAAGTTTTAATAGGAAAAAAGAAGCACTCCCCGGAGCTGTTCACGACCTTTCGTCGACGGCCCCGGCAGGAGTGCTTTTTGGTATGGCATGTACAGCATCTGCGGATTTATGGTTAAACCGCCGATTCAAGGGATAGTTAACTCATTCAAAGATTGTACAACTGACATAGGATACGGTAACTGCCAAATTAAAGGGGTGATATGACGTTATGCCCATTCGAAGGGTAAAGGGGAAAATGTTAAAAGAGTACACCATGAGAAAGCATAGAGTGCTGCGCCGGCACCTTCCGGAAACGCACTGGTATAGCGGAAAGCGTCTGCACGAAATGGTACGGCAGTATCCCTCCGTGTTCGTTAAGCCGGATAAAGGGAGCCAGGGAAAGGGGATTGTCAGGGTCCGCCGCCAGAGCAGGCACCGATATCAAGTGTCTTGGGGGCTTAAGCACAAGGAGGTTCGGCGCAGTTCTCTCCTGACAGAATTGAAAAAGGTGCTGCAAAGCCGTCATCGCTATCTCGTCCAGCAAGGCTTGAATCTGGCGAGGTACAGGAAGCGTTTGTTCGATATACGCGTATACATGCAGAAACCGAGGTCACACTGGTATGTTTCGGGTAAAGTAGTACGGGTAGGGGCTGCCGGACGTTTTGTCACCAATTACTATCAAGGGGCCCGTCCCGAATCGGTCGAGAAGGTGCTCGGATCTCTTTTTAATGACGAATCAAAAGTGGAAAAAACGACACGAAAAATCAATTCGATTTCCAAGATCTTGGCGAAAGTTCTCGACGGCAAGTTTCCGGGAATCCGCCATTTAGGTATCGATATCGGGATTGATGACGACGGCCGCATCTGGATCATTGAAGCGAATACGAATCCGGCCAACCAAACTTTCAAGCGCCTTAAGGACAAGAAAATGTACCGCAAAATTAAGGACAGGCGGCGCTACATTCTGAAGAAATACAAGTAAACGAACAGGCTGATCTCATTTGATATTTGCCGGAAGGTTTGGTATTCTCCACGTATAGGGGGCTAACCGGCCTTTTTTCTTTTAGCCCTCTTTTGGATGAACGTAACGAAACGCACCAGAGACTGCAACCAGTGAAGGGGGCAAGGATTATGGCAAAAATTCTGCTTTTAATCTTTTTCATTCAAATTGTTTATGTTTCCGCCTTTACTTTGAGGATGATTCTTACGTTGAAAGGGCAAAAATACATCGCTGCTTTAATCAGTACAATCGAAATTACAGTTTACGTATTCGGTCTTAATCTGGTGCTCCAATATTTGAATCATGTGGCCAGTATTACCGTATATGCGGCTGGATATGGCTTGGGCATACTGACAGGCTCATGGATAGAGGAAAAGCTGGCTCTCGGGTACATTACCCTGAAGGTCATCTGCAACAAGGCGGACGGGAAAATGGAGAGTGTTCTTCGTTCCAAGGGTTATGGAGTGACGGCCTGGATCGGCAGCGGCCGGGACGGAGACCGGTTGGTGATGGAGATTTTGGCGAAAAGAAAGAATCAGGCGCAATTGTACCATACGATTCTTTCTCTCGACCCCAAAGCATTCGTCATTACACTCGAACCCAAGCATTTCCACGGGGGATTTTGGACAGGTGTCATTAAAAGATAACCTGGAGTATTGATCGAATCGAGCACATAAGTTTACGGTTTTCATGGCATATTACCCCTGTCAGCTTCATTTGAAGAAGGGGGGATTCGAACTTTGAAGCGTTTAACCACACTTAGCGCCGTTGTGCTGATCATCGTCTCGTTGTTCATGATAGACGCTGCGCCGGCATTGGCAGAATCGCCATTTCATTTTGGATTCAAGAAAAGCAAAAACCATAAGCCCGCTTCCATAGATGAAGAGGGGTTCAAAGGCATCCTTCGGCAGCACGGGGCCATTTTTCTGGGGGATACGTCCCGCAAGGAGCTGTACCTTACATTTGACAACGGGTATGAGAACGGCTATACGGTGAAGATACTCGACGTGCTTAGGGATAAAAAGGTACCTGCCGCTTTCTTCATTACAGGCCACTATATCAAGGACCAGCCGGAGCTTGTGAGGCGCATGGCCGCGGAGGGGCATTTGGTCGGGAACCATACCTGGAGCCACCCGGATATGTCGCAGATTTCCGACGCCAGGATACGTGAAGAACTGGACCAGGTCAAGACGGAAGTGGCCGCACTGACGGGACAAAAAGAAATGCGGTTTCTGCGCCCGCCAAGAGGCATTTTTAGCGACAGGATGCTGGCCGTCTCCAAGGAATGCGGGTACACGAGCGTATTCTGGTCGATCGCCTACAAAGACTGGGATACCAAGGTCCAGAGGGGCGCATCGTACGCGCACAACCATGTGATGGGCCAACTTCATCCCGGCGCGGTGGTTCTGCTGCATTCGGTGTCCAGGGATAATGCCGAGGCGTTGGCTTCCATTATCGATGATGCGAGAAAGATGGGCTATGAGTTCAAAAGTCTCGATCAAATGCAAACGAAAAGCTATTGAAACCGCGAGAGAACACTAACAGATTCTGTAGGTTCATTTGAGCCGGAGAGTCTGTTTTTTTGAAAAAAAAATTTGTCTAAGATTTGACCAACTTATGAACATTTTGAGAACAAATGTGGTAATATAAAGAAAGAGTAAACATTACATAGCAAAGGGGCTAACAACCATGGGTGAAAAAGAACTCAGAGCCGTTCAACTGCTGCAGGTTTTTTCCTGGATCGCCAATATAACCGGAATTTTGTTGATTATATTTAATGCGGCGGATTTCACAACGGAGAATATGAATTTGATGGTCGGAATGGGCTTCCTGATCGCAGGGATGGGAATTTTTATCATGAGCTCGGTTTTCCAGCTGCTGCATGTAAACAACCGCGAGAGATTGTGACGATAATCGTGTGAGAATTCGATGAGATGATTAAAACCTCTTAAGAAACGAAAGTTTCCTGAGAGGTTTTTTTGTGCTTAAAATAGCAATAGTTCGTAAAAGCACCATATTTCAACAAAGATATGATCAACTAGTGAAAATCTTATGAATACTTTTCAACAGAAATGATACGACTTTTCGAATTTTCATTTTGGCGTGTAAAAAATCACTGAAAATGCTTTATGATGATGTAGCTGGTATTTTATTGATAACATTTATGCAAGGTTGCTAGAGAGGAGATGACAAGTGGTGGGGAGTAACAAGGGGAAGCTCGCTCGTATCTACCTGGCCGTCCTGGCTGCGTTCACTACGCTAATGCTTGCCGGATGCGACAGTAAATATGTAGTTTTTAACCCGAAGGGGCCGGTTGCGGAGACTCAAGCCCGATTGATTATTTTATCGATTATTTTGTGTGCCGTTGTTGTAATTCCTGTCATTATTCTTCTTATTTATATAGTATACCGTTACCGGGATACTCCGGACAACAAAGCGCCGTATACTCCGGAATGGGATGACAGCAAGACACTTGAAACTATATGGTGGGGGATTCCGATCATTATCATTGCAGTTCTCGGATTCTTTACCGTAAGAGATACTTACGCGCTGGTCAAGCCGCCTGTCAAGGACACGACGCCGATCAAGATCGAGGTGACTTCGCTCGACTGGAAATGGCTGTTTACTTATCCCGACCAGAAGATTGCCACCGTCAACTATGTGGAAATTCCTACAGGCAAGCCTGTGGAATTCGTCCTTACCTCCGACGCGCCGATGAACTCCTTCTGGGTTCCTCAGCTGGCAGGACAGGAATATACGATGCCGGGTATGGCGATGCAGCTTTGGCTGCAGGCGGACCACCCTGGCGAATATGATGGTAAGGGAGCCAACTTCTCCGGATCCGGCTTCGCCCATATGCAGTTTAAGGTCGTTGCGAAATCTCAGGACGAATTCGATGCATGGGCCAAACAGGCTAAGCAATCATCGCCTGCTCTTACCCAGGAAGGCTATAATACTTTAGCTCAAAAAGGGACTGCCGATAAAGCGACGTATTCTTCCTACCCTGACGGGCTGTTTGAATATATCGTAAATAAGAACGGCGGCGGAGAACACCATCATGCGACGAATGAAGACCGGAAGGTCAACGGGCCGGCCAAAGACAATCCTTTTAACGTAGTGCCGGCGCCTGAGAACGGCGACAGCAAGAAGCAAAATACGAACCAGCACGATATGTCAAACATGAAGCAGCACGATATGTCTCATATGAAGCAATAGAGAGAGGAGGGACCCCTTTTGTTAGATAAGATTAAAGCATTCGCTTCTACATTCTTCGTTACCGGCGACCCGCTCATTTATGGAGCGGATGTGGCGATCGGCTTAACTTCGGTAGCCATCGTCTTCATTCTTACTTATTTCAAGAAATGGAACTGGCTGTGGCGGGAATGGATCACAACCGTCGACCATAAGAAGATCGGAATTATGTACTTGATCGCCTCGTTGCTTATGCTTTTCCGCGGCGGCGTCGACGCCATCATGATGCGTTTGCAGCTGGCGCTGCCTAATGTGCAGTTCCTGCATGCGGATCACTATAACGCGGTATTCACCACCCACGGTACGATCATGATTCTGTTCATGGCGATGCCAATGATGTTCGCCTTGTTTAACATCGTCGTTCCGCTGCAGCTTGGAGCACGCGACGTAGCTTACCCGTTCCTGAACGCAATGAGCTTCTGGCTGTTTATGTTTGGAGCGATGCTGTTGAACCTGTCCTTTGTAATCGGGGGATCTCCCGACGCAGGATGGTTGTCCTATCCGCCTTTATCGGAATTGTATGGTAGTCCGGGGGTTGGACAGAACTTCTATATCTGGGGAATTCAGATCTCAGGAATCGGCAGCTTGGCGACCGGGATCAACTTCCTGGTAACGATCCTGAAAATGAGAGCACCCGGCATGAAATTGATGAAAATGCCGCTGTTCTCCTGGTCGGTTCTTTCCAGCTCAATTATGATTATTTTCGCGTTCCCGATTCTAACCGTAACCTTGGCTCTCTTGTTCATCGACCGGTTCTTCGGAGCCCATTTCTTTACGACGGACCTGGGCGGAAACCCAATGATGTATGTCAACTTGATCTGGATGTGGGGCCATCCCGAGGTCTATATCGTGATCATTCCGGCCTTCGGTATTTTCTCTGAAATCGTGGCCACCTTCTCCAAAAAATCAATTTTCGGCTACAAATCCATGGTATTCTCCATGATGCTAATCGCTGTATTATCCTTCTTTGTTTGGGTCCATCACTTCTTCACTATGGGTGCGGGTGCAGACGTCAACGCGTTCTTCGCCGTCTCGACGATGCTGATCGGGATTCCGACAGGGGTTAAGATTTTCAACTGGCTGTTTACGATGTTCCGCGGGCGGATTCAGATAAAGCAGCCTATGCTGTGGACTCTGGGCTTTATCCCTTGCTTTGTCGTTGGCGGTGCAACAGGGGTCATGCTTGCAGTTGCTCCTGCGGACTACCAATACCATAACAGTTACTTCCTGATCGCCCACTTCCACCAAGTGCTGATCGGGGGCGTAGTGTTCGGCTACCTGGCAGGGATTTACTACTGGTGGCCAAAAATGTTCGGATTCAAGCTCAACGAACGTCTGGGCCAATGGGCGTTCTGGCTGTGGAATATCGGCTTCTATGTATGTTTTATGCCTCAGTATGCTTTAGGCTTCATGGGAATGACTCGCAGAGTGTACACTTACGGTTGGGACACAGGCTGGGCTCCGGCTAACTTCGTTTCCACTATCGGTGCGTTTTTGATGGGTATCGGGTTCATTTTCCAAGTATGGCAAATTGCTTACAGTATCAAAATGGGGGAGAAAGACACTACAGGCGATCCATGGAACGGACGCACCCTGGAATGGTCGATTCCTTCTCCGGCTCCTTTGTACAACTTTGCCGTTGTGCCTGATGCCAGTGAGCAGGACGCTTTCTGGAGAGCGAAGGAGAGAATGGAGAAAGCTCCTTCCAAGAAACAGGCCGTTCATCTGGAGCCGATTCATATGCCGAAAAATTCGGGTATTCCGTTCATCATGTCGGCGTTTTGGTTCCTTGTAGGTTTCGGGTTAACCTTCGGATGGGTGTGGATGGGCATCATCGGATTTATTGGAGTCGGCGCTTGTCTGCTGGCGAGATCCTTCCAATACGATACCGATTACTACATCCCTGTTGATGAAATTGAGCGCACGGAAGCTGAAGCTGCGATAGGGAGGGTTCGATAATGGCACATGCTGCGGCACATCATGATCATCATGATCATCATGGGGAGCAGGAAGCCCTGAAGAAGCTGGGCTTCTGGATCTTCCTCGTAACGGACTGCGTTCTGTTCGGTTCCTTGTTTGCGACCTTTGTCGTTCTGCGCTCTCATACCGCAGGCGGCCCCGTGGGCAAAGAGCTGTTTGAAATTCCGATGTTTATGGCGGAAACTTTCATTCTGCTCACAAGCTCCTATACAAGCGGATTGGCGTCACTCGCTATGCACAAAGGTAAAGTAAAAGCGCTGATCGGATGGCTGATCGTTACGGCTTTGTTGGGATTAGCGTTCATCGGTCTCGAAATAAACGAGTTTGTACACTTGGTGGGAGAAGGAGCGTCCATTTCCACCAGCGCATACTGGTCGGCCTTCTTCACTCTGGTAGGTACACACGGTCTTCACGTTTCGTTGGGATTAGTGTGGATGATCGCGATCATGATCCAGATTAACCGCCGGGGAATTAATGCGATTACCGAGAGAAAAATGTTTAACGTTACGCTGTACTGGCACTTTCTTGACGTGATTTGGATCTTCCTGTTCACCGTCGTCTACCTGTTGGGGGTGATGTAGCATGTCACAACATGAAGCACACGAAAGCCATGGATCTTTCAAATCGTATACGATCGGATTCATTCTTTCCATCGTATTGACCATCATTCCGCTGGTTCTGGTGGTCAACACCGGCATCAGAGGATTGCCGCTGATTTCTTCTTTGCTTGTGGCGGCAGTACTGCAGTTCCTTGTTCAGTTATTCTTCTTCATGCATATTAAGGAAGGCGACAAGCCAAGATACAACGTGATGGCATTGATTCTTGGTGTCGTCATCGTCTTTACGATCGTAGCCGGTTCGGTTTGGATTATGACATTTAACTCGACTGTGCAATAATTATGCGGCGGAACCGTCGGTTGGTAGTGATACGTCTTTTGGTGTAAAATGGATTACGGAACATTACACTGAACAGAGGAGGGAGAAATGGTGAACAGCCTCTCGCTTTCACACTTCGCTTCCATCGTCATCTCGCTGATCGGCGGTTTAACCGTTATTGCGTTCCGGATGCGCTCATCGGACAAGCCGACAACTTTGAAAAAAATCATTATCCCTCCGCTCGGCATGGCTACGGGGTTCGGGATGTTTATCGTTCCGGCTGCGCGAATACCCTGGACTTGGGGGATGATCGCTTTTGTGGCGGGAGCCTTGCTGTTCTCCTATCCGCTGATACGGGCATCCAGGTTCCATGTAGTGGACGGTGAGATCTACCTGAAGCGTTCCAAGATGTTTATTGTGTTTATATTCCTGCTGCTCATGCTTCGAATTGTGCTGCATGATCTGGTGGAGCAATATGTGAGCATTATGCAGACGGGCGGTATCTTCTTCATCCTCGCGTTCGGCATGCTGGTGCCGTGGAGGCTCGCCATGCTGCGGGAATATAAGCTGTTGATAAAGCGATGCAAGGAACAGGGGATTCCCCTGAAAAATAACGAATCGAGGCCTTGAGAGGCCTCGATTTTTTTGTGCAACTGAATTACTGCGACAAGCATGGCTGAAGACCGGAATGAACAAGTCAGCCTTTCTCTAGTCGCTTTCAATTTTCACCGGTATAAGGTCCGGGGCGCCAAGTCCGCTAAAAACAAAGCGAGTGATCTCCGCGACTTTGACATCGGTAGGAATTGTAGTTCCGCTAAGCAGCGCTCTCGTCACTGCGGATTCCGCGGGAAACAGCACAGCACCCATAACAAACATCGTGGCAAGTTCCGCAGATTCGTAATGGAAGAAACCTTTCTTTCTGCCTTCCTCCAGCATTTGACGCAGCCTCTGCCACAGAGGCACGGTGTGCTCTTTCAATTGCTCGCCCCGCGGGCTCTGCGTGACGATTTCACGAACGGTAATGGCCGCCATTTCGGGATCCAGATCGCGAAAGCGGATCACCTCCCGGATTACCAAAGCGACACCGCGGACGGGATCTGTCAGGATGTCTTCATATAGCGAGATACGGCTCGTTGGGAAAAAAGTGTCATACAGCGCGTTAAAAACCTTTTCCTTGCCGCCAAAGTGATAAGAGACCAGCGCTACATTCGCTTCGGCCTCCTCACAGATTTGGCGCACGCTTGTTGCATCAAAGTCCTGATGGGCAAAAAGCTTCTTGGCGGCGAGAAGGATACGCATTTTGCCATCCGGTTCGGAATTGGTCATACGGCTTCTCCTTTACGAAACAACGGGATGAATAACCAAAACAAAACGCTCTGCTGCCATGGAAACATCTATTGAAAAAAAGCAACCGTTCGAGTATCTTGAACATAGTCACTAATCTATCAACTGCCTTGGGAGGAAGCTTGATGTTAAAATTGGGAGCGATTGAAGCCGGCGGGACAAAATTCGTATGCGGCATCGGCAATGAAAACGGAGAGATTATGGAAAGAGCCAGCTTCGAGACAAGGCGCCCTGAAGAGACCGTCTCCGAGGTCATCGATTTCTTCAAAGGCCATAACATAGAAGCGATGGGGATCGGCACCTTCGGCCCTGTAGATTTGGACCCTTCGAGTCCCACTTACGGCTATATCACCTCAACGCCCAAACCTGGCTGGAGCGGTTATGATCTGCTGGGCGGGATAAAGCGGCATTTTGAGGTACCGGCGGGCTTCGATACGGATGTCAACGCGGCGGCGCTTGGCGAAGCGGAATGGGGAGCGGCTAAAGGGCTGGACAGCTGTGTATACGTTACCATAGGAACCGGGATCGGGGCAGGAGCGGTGGTGGAAGGCAATCTGCTGCACGGACTGCTTCATCCGGAGATGGGCCACATTTCGGTGATTAAGCATCCGGAGGATGAGTTTGCGGGAGCGTGTCCGTTTCATGGAGGCTGCCTTGAGGGTATGGCGGCCGGTCCGGCAATCGAGAAGAGATGGGGCAGGAAGGGGGCCGAACTGGTCGCGGAAGGCCGGGTTTGGGAGGTGGAAGCGCATTATCTGGCTCAAGCGGCAGTGCAGTTCATTTATATCCTGTCCCCCAAGAGGATCATTATGGGCGGCGGCGTAATGCAGCAGGCCCAGCTGTTCCCGCTCATCAGGCAAAAGGTGCAGGAGTCGTTAAACGGCTATGTGCAAAAAGAAGAAATCCTGTCGGGGATAGACCGGTATATCGTACCGCCGGGGCTAGGCGATAACGCAGGCCTGTGCGGAGCGTTGATGCTGGCGAAAAAAGCTTTGTCTAAATAATCTCATGTTATAGGCGTTATCCGATTGGACGCTAGAACGTAGTAAAGCCCAGCAGCCCTTGCAGCCGGTACAGTACTCTCTTGACAGGAACCATCTTGTCCTCGTAAGCCGGATAATCGAGCGTATACTGCGCCCCGTCGTTGCTCCACAGCCTGCGGAAATAGGCGCCCGTCTCCTGGGCCACCCGGCTGCCGGAAGGCGCGGTGACAAGCAGATTATTTTCCAGATTCAGATCGTCCAGATTTCTGGGAGTAAAATTCGCGGAACCGCCCAGAATAACGGATTGCGTGGCATTGGTCACCATTAACAGTTTGGTATGATACTGCTCTTTCAGTGTGTTATACCAGCGGATTTCGATGCGGCCATTCGATTTCTCCATCAGCTCCCTCGCCACCGGGCGGTTGGGGATGCCGATTTTATCCTGGCCGAACGCGTTCTGGTTGGGGTCCAGGATCAGGTTAATTTTCACGCCTCTTTCGGCCGCCTGCAGCAGCTCCCTTATCACCGAACGGTCGGCCAGGTAGAACATCCCCATCCATATCGTATCGCCGGGCTTGCTCGCTTTTATAGTATCCAGCAGATGGCTGTAAATTTTGCCTTCCGTTAACAGCTGTACGCCAGTGTCCCCCGATTCCCTACCGTCGCTCTTGTACTCGGGCAGCTTCGGTCCCCCAGCCAGATCGGACACCGCCTGCTCTGCAGTCAGCGAGTCCTCTATCAGGGCGCTTCCTTTTACTTCAAAACCGATATTGGAGTTATAAAAGCTGGCATCGTGCGCATTGGCGGACATGACAATGGCGGTGTTCTCCGTGATTACGGCTTTGCGGTGGTTGGCCTTTACATTGAACAGCTCCAGATAAGAGCGCAGCGTCATGGGAGGAGCGGTGTTCGCCATCGGGTTCGGAATCCACCCTTTGCCCGTTTGGCCGAACCACTGCAGGAAAGTACGCCATACCGCGGAATAGAACGGAGTGGAGTCTCTCAGCTGATCCGTGGGTGTAATAAGGCAGGGGATGCCCGCCGCTTTGAGCTTTTCCAACTCGCGGGCCGGATGAGAGCCATAAGAGGTGTTGACCTCGTCGGACAGAACGATGACCTGCAGCCCAGGCACCTGCTTCTTGCGGTCGATCAGTTTCTGCGCCAGCGTTTCGCTTAGAGGGGGGAAAGATTTGTTTTTATCGTAATATCCGTTGAACAGAAACATGTCCACTACCACAAATTTTTGCGCGGAGCCGATCGCTTGATATACATGGTCGAAGATCCTCTGGTCGTAGGTCTGCGAACCGTCCGGCTTTTTATAGGATAAATCCCAAAGAAAGTCGACATCCTGCACGTGGTGGACCTTTCCTTCAAAAGAAACTCCGGCCGGGAGCGGCTTCTGCGTCTGATACAGCATCACGGCGGCCAGCCACAGGATTACAATGACGAGAACAGCCTGGACCCTGAGATGGCGCCGCCGGCGGTTATGTACTTTCTTTATCGGGTATAGCGGATTTGCGGCATTAGGTTTCATGGCTGGGACCCCAATCAAGCGAAATAGTATGACAGTAATAAAACCAAATGAACGGGTTTGAAGCATGCAAATAGTGGCAGAATTCAGAAAGAAAGCGCAGCGGCACCGCTTGCTGGCCTGCGTCGATTGTGGTCGACAGCAGCTCGCGCGGATCAAGTATGAAGAGCCTGCCTGATCATGCAAGAAAGTAACACCTGCCTGCCAAATAGAAAAGAGCGGCCCGGAGCCGCCCAAGTAATGCCCGTCATACGGCGGGGGTGTTCCTGTCAATCGTATCTTCATGCAAAAATCCCAGCGCCGAGGCGGAAATCCCCACGACTAAATGGATGACGGTGAGAATCGGAGTTACACTCATGACTCCCATCAGTTGGCTGGAAAACAGTCCGGCGAGGCCCAGCAGCAGATAAACGACGCCGATCATCCGGCAGCACATCGTGCTGTGGAAAGATCTTGTGCAGGCTGTGAGTGCCGCCATTCCCGTGATGAAGTAAACCAGGCCGTGTACCGTGGCCAGCTGCATCGTATCCCGGAACGGCGCGTAGAAGCTGAACAGTCCCAAAGCCACGAAGACAACACCTAGAATTTGGCTGTAAGTTCTTACGAGCATTATTCCGCAGCTCCTTTCGGTTTTTGTTCTTTTATTTAACCTTTTTCGCCCGGTCAGAATCCTTCGTTCCTGCGGTTTTATTACTGTGCCTTTTGTATGGTATGATGTCCCTGTAATGGATTTTATTATATATAGAATTGGGAGGAGTTACATATGGTAAACAGCATTCAGGCGACGACGGAACTCAATAACGGAATTAAGATGCCGTGGCTGGGTCTAGGAGTTTGGAAAGCGGAGGATGGGGAAGAAGTAAAACGCGCGGTGAAAGCGGCTATTGAGGCCGGGTATCGAAGCATCGACACGGCTGCTGTATACAAGAATGAGTCCGGAGTGGGCGAGGCGATCAAAGAATCGGGCATTACGCGGGACGAGCTGTTCGTAACTACAAAGGTATGGAACTCTGATCAAGGATATGAAAGCGCTTTGAAAGCTTATGATGAAAGCCTTGAGAGATTGGGCATGGATTACGTGGATCTCTACCTCATCCATTGGCCGGTAAAAGGCAAGTACAACGAGACCTGGAAAGCTCTGGAGAAGCTGTACAAAGACGGACGTGTCCGCGCGATCGGAGTGAGCAACTTCCAAATTCACCATCTTCAGGACCTGATGAGCAACAGTGAGATCGTACCGGCGGTCAATCAGGTGGAGTATCATCCGAGGCTTGCGCAGAAAGAGCTGCTAAGCTTCTGTAAAGCGAATTCGATTCAGCTGGAAGCCTGGAGTCCGCTTATGCAGGGTAAAGAATTAATCAACCATTCGACCCTGATCGAAATCGGGCAAAAATACAACAAATCCGCGGCACAGGTCATTCTTCGCTGGGACCTGCAGAACGGCGTCGTAACCATTCCCAAATCGGTGACAGAGTCCCGCATCCGCGAAAATGCCGACATTTTCGACTTCGAGCTTTCGGCGGAGGACATGGCGCGTGTGGATGAATTGAACCAGGACAGGCGGGTGGGCGCCGACCCGGACAATTTTGATTTCTAAATTTGAAGGAAGAGGTGGTGCAAAATGAGAGCGGAAACGTCAAAGCTTCTGAACGGCGTGCAGGCGATCGTTGAACTTTGTATTGCCGCGGGCTATGTGCTGTCTTTGATCCCCTTTGTTTATCTCTGGACTTCCGGCTGGGTCATTCCCTGCATTTTCATCAGCATGGTGCTTGGTATCGTCAACCGCAACGGAACGGTAACTTTCACGGCGGTCAATCTGGTTATGGGTCTGCTGGGCTTTATTCCGGCCTTGGGGTACATACCGAGAATAATCGGGATTATCATTTCCATTGTGACGATTCTGGCTATGAGAAGAAGTCCCCGCTACTAATACTGTTCAGCTGTAAAAAAGAACCCGCTCTCCCTCCGAGGAAAAGCGGGTTCCTGTAGTTCAATCGTCTTGTTCATCGCCTTGTCCACGCCCGTTCCCGCGGCCATGGTCATATTTGTTTTGTTTACGCTGCTGCTCCAGCCATTTATTGACTTGATCCCTCATATCCTGCTGTTTATCCCGTTTCGGTCTCGGCTGCTGCACTGTCGGCTGTTGAGGCGGCGGCAGCTGCGCGGCAGTCTCTGCGGGAGGTTGATCGGCAGGTTGGGACTGAGCCTGCTGGAACGGGTTCACATAGCCTTGAGGCACATTGAACGGCATAGGCGTGGTGCCTTTCAACGCCCTGACCATAATTTCGCGGAACAGCACCGCCGGAGCCGCGCCGCCGGAAGTGGTCAGGTAATGGTTCTTATCCGTTTTGTCGTAGCCCAGCCAGATCGCTGCGGTGAGCTCCGGTGTGTACCCGACAAACCAGGCGTCTTTGGTTCCGTTGTTGCCGATGTCGGCAAATTCCTTTGTGGCCGGCAGCTGGGTCGTACCGGTCTTCCCGGCGACAGGACGGTCCAGCAAGGCATTATGGCCGGTCCCGTTCATAACAGCATTTTGCAGCAATTGTGTCATGGTATAAGCGTTCTGGGCGCTCATCACCTGTGTGGGGGAGGGCTTGGCTTCGGCCAATACTTTGCCGTCCGCAGTGGTGATTTTGGTAATGGCATGGGCCTTGAACATAGATCCCTGATTGGCAAAAGCGGAAAACGCCTGCGCCATCTGCAACGGGGAAACGCCTTTCGATAAACCGCCCAAGGCTATACCGAGCTTACGGTCGTCCTTGGTTAAAGGGATCCCCAACTTTGTCGTAAAATCCATGCCGGTCGTAATGCCAATCTCATTCAACAGCCAAACTGCAGGAATGTTCCAGGAGTTCATAATCGCATCCTGCATGGTCACCTGGCCTCGGTATTGTCGGTCCCAATTCTGCGGTTTATACCCATTGATATCGAGAGGCCCGTCGTAGAGTATGGAATTAGGGGTGTATCCTTTTTCCAAAGCCGGGGCGTACACCGCTATAGGCTTGAATGCGGATCCAGGCTGATTCGCCAGCTCCGTAGCATGATTAAAGCCTCTGGCTGCGCTGTTCTTGCGGCTTCCTGCAATCGCCTGGATTCCGCCGGTATAATGGTTCAATACGACGGCGCCGCTCTGGATCAGCTGGTCGGGCTGACTGGTCGGGAAGAAGTCGTTATTGGCGTATACTTCATCCACAGCCGCCTGCACGGCCGGATTCAGCTCGGTGTATAGTTGCAGACCTCCTGTTGTAATCTGCTGCTCGGTAAAGCCGTAAACCTTGGTCGCCTCATCAATCACATAATCCACGTAGGCCGGGTTCTTCCCTTTGAGGTCGTCGGGCTTCTCGGTTGCCAGAGCGATAGGCGCTGCCAGCGCCAATTTGTACTCTTCGTCGGTAATATAATTCTGCTCCTTCATGAGTGCGAGCACCACATTTCTTCTGTCCAAAGCCGCCGTCTTGTTCTTCACAGGATTGTTCGCGGAAGGCGCTTTAGGCAGGCCCGCCAGCAGAGCCGCTTCTTCGATGGACAGGTCGGCTGCGTTTTTATTAAAATAATGCTTGCTCGCTCCCTGTACCCCATACGCGCCTTCTCCGAAATAAATTTGATTCAAATACAGCTCCAGAATCTGGTCCTTTGTAAAGGTGCTGTTGATTTTATAGGCGTATCCGGCTTCCGTCATTTTGCGTCCTAACGATTTATCGGTTGGCAGGAACATATTCTTGGCGAGCTGCTGCGTAATGGTGCTTCCTCCTTCAGCAAAGCTGCCCATACGTAAATCCCTGTACAAAGCTCGCGAGATCGACACCAGATCGACTCCGGAATGCGTGTAAAACCGCCGGTCTTCCACCGCGATGATCGCATTCTTCATATGCTTCGAGATTTGCTCCAGCTTCACGGGCTCCAAGGTTGAGCTGGACAGCTGCGACGCCTTCGCACCGCTCCGGTCATAGACATAGGACGGCGCAGGCAGCGGCTTGCTCAATTTCCCGATATCGAGGGATTTTACCCATACCCATGCCATTCCCAGCGAGGCCAGAACCCCCATTCCCACAACGACGACAAGCGCAAACCATAAGTGCCGTGCCTTCCACCGGCGGATCTTTGCTTTTTTCGAGGGCGACGGTTCCTTGGGCGGTTCGGCGTCGGCCGGGCTTTTTGGATGCAAATTAAAAATCTCACTTTTCCATGTAGGCTGCATGCCTTCTTCATCCCCTTAACTCTCTATCTCTGTTTGTTAAAAGCTATATGTATAGTATTCGCACCGATTTCGCCGTATGTGTAGGGAGAGGCAGCCAAAGCCTGCGGCTTCGCGCCTGTTTTGTAAAAGGCGGACTTACCTCAGATAAATGCGGAGAAATGGTTTTTTACCTTTTTAAACGGGATTTGATTGGAATAATCAAGTGGTTGAGCCTGAAAAACAAACTCCGTCAGCAGCCGATGCGTTTTAGGCGAAATTCCTGAAACAGAAAGCGGTTTCGTATAGATGTTATGGAAATTTAGTATTATGAAAATGGAGAGAAGGGGAGAAATGCTTTATTGGAGGAAAAAACCATCCTCGCGTGCGGCATGCCGCTGCTGTTAGGCGCTCGCAGCGCCCAATCACACAAGGATGACTTATCACTATTCTTTATTATTTTTACCCGCTTTAGCCGTTTCGTCGTAATTGACCAGTGCGTTCGTGTCCATTGCTTCTTCAAGCGTGTCGTTAACCGGAAAGATGTCGACGGAGGACCTGCTGGAAGGCGAAGTCGACATAGCCGCCATCCTGCGGACCGCCGCAGCCGCCGGCTATGAAGGATGGCTGGCGCTGGAACTGTGGCACCCCGGCGGTTTGCAGCCCCTCCGTTCGATGACCGAGGATACGAAACGTTCGGTTGATTATCTGCGCGGTCTGATATAAAAGGAGTGCAAACGCGAAACCTGCTGGTTACCCCCGCTGTCTCCAAATATAGCGGATTTTCGAGGCGTTATCTTGGTCCTTTTTATACTTTTTAACCTGATAACGCCGTTCGAAGTCCTTATTCTTTGAGTTGCCGGCTTCCTCCGATACTATTGAACAGAATAGAGACTTGCAAGTCCGTTATTCCTCCTGAGAGTGAACGATATGCGGAATAACGCCCTTCGAATCCGCTAATACTGCTGCTCCTATGGCGTTCGCCAGGAAATTCAACTCCATGTCCTGGTTCTCCGCATTCATGTTCCCTGTGCCGGTGTAATTGTAGTCGTGCGTTTTGTTTTCTGGCATGATTTTGGCGGTCTCCTTTCGTTGCGACTCTTCTATAAGGTGGGCCAAAAGAGGGCTTTTTATTATTCGTCACTAGGCCCTTCGAATTCCACTCTTGCCACGCCGCTGATCAATATCCCGATATCCTCACCCTCGCAGATTTGGCTCATGGACCCTGCCTTGTCAAAGTTGAAGACGTGCAGAGACAGCTTATATTCTCTCGCCAGGATGAAGGCGGATTGGTCCATAATTTTCAGATCACTCTTGATCACCTCGTCGTAGGGCAAAGACACATATTTTTTCGCTTGAGGATTGTGCTTCGGATCGCCGTCATATACCCCGTCAACCCCCTGTTTGGCCACAAGGATGGCATCGCTGTTCACTTACAACGCGCGCTGGACGGAAGGATAGTCGGTGGTTACGTTAGGCTGGCCGTTGCCGCCGGCGAAAATGACGATGTAGCCTTTGTACATTTCGCATTTTCCTTCAAAGGTTCTTAATCGAATTCCGGTAATCGGTGGGAGAGCGGCCGTACATTTTGCGGAACTGCTTCGAAAAATACAGCGGGTCGCGGAAGCCGACTGAGAATGCGATCTGCTCCACGGTCAGCTCCAGCCGTTCACGCAGCATCCGACGTGCATTGTCGAGCCGCAGCCGTAGCAGAAAAGTGACCGGAGTGATTCCGGTATGCTCCTTGAACAGCTTGGACAAGTAAGCGCGGTTATAGCCGAGATTTTCCGCCATCATTTCCATCGTGATCGGTTCCGAGTACTGGCTTGATAAATAATGGATAGCCTGCCGAACGGTTTTTTTCATTTCGTTGGTCTCGTCGGCGCCTTCAGTCTGAGGGCGGGAAGCCTCCTTGTATTCGGCGAGCAGAAGATGCAGATACCCGTTGACTTTTAGGTTCAAGCTCGGCTTTCTTAGCTTTAATGTATTTTTGATCCTTTGAAAAAGTGCGGAAATGCCCCGTCCTTGCGAATGAAGGACAGGCTGCCTGGGCGACAGGCCGGTGGAGCCACAAGCCCGGAGGCCAGCGGCCCGCTGAACGCCACCCATTGATAAGACCAAGGCACCTGCTCGTCGGCTGTATAAGTGATCAGCGTGTCGGGCTGGATGAGGAAGCTGTCTCCGGCCCCCAATTCATACTGCTGGCCCAGCCAGGTGAAGGTGCCTCTTCCCTCCGCGACATGGTGGATCAGGTAATAATCAACGACCTTGGGGCCGACTTTATGGCCTGGGACTGTCTGGGCGCTGCCGGAAAACAGCACAAGCAGCTCTATGGGGTCGGGAAAAGGATTGGAAATGACGGAATAGCTTTCCGGTTTGGGCACAGTGTATCACCTCCACGAGCGGATAGAGTAGTTCCAGTATACCACGGCATAGAACAAGTTATCGAAAAAAACTGACATTTTTCCATATAGACCTGACATCGTTTCCTGGCGGCAATCCTTGATGTGCTGTATACTGACGATAGAATCAATCATACAAAGCAAATAACACAACACAAAATTCTGCTTAGGGATGGTGTTTTGGGATGACGGATATAGGGCAGTTGAAAGACCGGTTTATCGCGTTATACGGAGGCAATCAAGAAGCGGTTCGCGTGTTTCACGCTCCAGGGCGCGTTAATCTGATCGGAGAGCACACGGACTACAACGGCGGCTATGTCTTCCCTGCGGCGCTGACGTTTGGAACGACGATGCTGATCCGTCCAAGGGAGGATGGGCAGCTGGGGCTGGCTTCCACAAACTTCGAGCTCCGCAAACAAATCTCCACAAGCAGCTTGAAATATGACGAGGCCGACGATTGGATGAACTACCCGAAAGGGATCGTCGACCAGCTGCTGAAAAAGGGGATTACCGTAGGCGGTTATGACGTGCTTTACCACGGCGAAATCCCTAACGGGTCCGGCCTTTCCTCTTCCGCTTCCATTGAGGTGGTAACGGCTTACGCACTGTTGTCGATGGAAGATCAGCCAACCGATACGGTAGAGATCGCTCTCCTTTCGCAGAAGGCCGAGAACCAATTCGTCGGCGTCAATTGCGGCATCATGGACCAATTCGCTGTAGCTAACGGGAAAAAGGACCATGCGATCCTGCTCATGTGCGACACGCTCGAATTTCAGCATGTTCCTTTCCGGAGCGGCGATTACAAGCTGGTTGTCGGCAACACGAATAAGAAGAGAGGCTTGGTCGACTCGGCTTATAATGAAAGAAGGGCCCAGTGCGAGCAAGCGGTCGAGGATTTGCGTGAAAAATTTACCGATATTACGCTGCTTGGCCAAGTAAGCGCGGAACAATTCAACGAGAACGCCGATTTGATCCAGGACCAAGTGGTTCGCAAGCGTGCCAAGCACGTTATTGAGGAGATCGACCGAGTCCTTAAATCAATGGAAGTATTGAATAACAACGATCTTGAAGCATTCGGCAGGCTGATGAAGGAATCCCACGAATCGCTGCGCGACCTGTACGAGGTGTCCTGCTTCGAGCTCGATACGATGGTGGAAGCGGCTATGCAAATTCCTGGCGTATTGGGATCCCGCATGACGGGCGCAGGCTTCGGCGGCTGCACCGTGTCGCTGGTTCATCAAGACAGTGTGGAACGTTTCATTGAACAAGTAGGAGCCGACTACAAAGAGAAAACCGGACTCACAGCCGCATTTTATGTTTGCGATATCGGCGACGGAGTTAAGGAATGGAAGGGAGAAAACTAAGATGGCGGTATTAGTGACTGGCGGAGCGGGGTACATCGGCTCCCATACTGTGGCGGAGCTTTTGGACAAAGGCGAGGAAGTCGTCGTTGTCGACAACCTGGGGCAGGGACACAAGGAAGCGCTGCTCGGTGGCAAGCTATATGTGGGAGATCTGCGCGACGGAGATTTTATGGATACGGTGTTTAAGGAAAATACGATTGATTCGGTAATTCATTTTGCTGCGAATTCCCTGGTTGGAGAGAGCATGCAGAACCCGGCCAAATATTATCACAACAATGTCTACGGAACACTGTGCCTGCTAGACAAAATGAACGAGTACGGAGTGAAGAAAATCGTTTTCTCCTCGACAGCGGCCACTTACGGCGAGCCGGAGAATGTGCCGATCCTGGAGACGGACCGTACCCTGCCGACCAATGCCTATGGGGAAACAAAGCTGGCTATGGAAAAAATGATGAGGTGGTTCGACACCGCCCACGGCATCAACTATGTATCACTGCGGTATTTCAACGCGGCGGGTGCGCATGGAAGCGGCAAAATCGGGGAAGACCATTCTCCCGAAACGCATCTGATCCCGATTATTCTTCAGGTGGCGCTGGATCAGCGTGCGCACATCTCGATTTTTGGCGATGACTATGCCACCCCGGACGGAACCTGTATCCGCGATTACATCCATGTGACGGATTTGGCGGACGCCCATATCCTGTCTTTGAATCAGCTGCGCGAAGGGGCGGAAAGCAAGATTTACAACCTGGGCAACGGCAAAGGCTTCTCCGTCAAGGAAGTGATCGAGGCTGCGCGCAGAGTGACAGGACATGCTATCCCGGCCAAAGTGGAAGCGAGAAGGGCGGGGGACCCGGCCATTCTTGTCGCCTCGTCCGACCGTACGAAAGCGGAGCTGAGCTGGAAGCCGAAGCACGATTCTTTGGAGCAAATTATTGAGAGCGCCTGGAACTGGCACCAGAGCCATCCGCAGGGCTACGGGAAGTGAGCAGGAACAGGGATACGGAAAGTGAGCAGGAATAGAAGCGTGTCGTGCAATTAAGCTGTCTGTTGACAGCCCCTTTGCTTGAAGCCTATTCATCCCATGCCTGAAGGCAAGGGCTTTCTCAACCAGATTCTGTAAGGAGGAGGGCGTGAAGATGGACCAGACTAAAGAGAATGCCGCTTTACAAATAGAGAGGCTGCTGCTGTTCGCCAAACAAAGAAGGCTGATCGAGGCGATGGATGTGTATTCTTGCCGCAATACTCTGCTGGATCTGCTTCAGATTGAAGAGCCGTATGAAGGGCAAGTGCCGGCTGAGGAGCTGGAAAGTGCGGTGCCCATACTGGAAGCTTTGTTGGATTACGCTTTTGAGCAGGGAATCCTGGCGGAGAACAACTCGACTTACAGAGATTTGATGGATGCGCGGATCATGGGTCTGGTTATGCCCCGCCCTTCGGAGGTCATCCACTGCTTCTGGTCTACGGCAAGACAGCAGGGAATCGAGCGGGCGACGGACGATTTCTACCGTCAATCCATCGACTCGAACTATATCCGGATGGACCGGATCCAAAAGAACGAATACTGGCTGGCGCCGACAGCGTACGGCAATATCGAGATTACGGTGAACCTGTCCAAACCGGAAAAGGATCCTAAAGAAATCGCCCTGCTCAAGACGGCTCCGCAAAGCAACTATCCCAAATGCCTTCTGTGCATCAGCAATGTGGGGTATGCGGGAAGGTTGAATCACCCGGCCCGCCAGAACCTGAGGGTCATCCCGCTGGAGCTGGACGGAGAACCTTGGATGTTCCAATATTCTCCTTATGTGTATTACAACGAGCACAGCATTATTTTTAATAAAGAGCATGTGCCGATGAAAATATCCGAGGCGACGTTTGAAAGGCTGCTTGATTTCGTGGAGCAGTTCCCGCATTATTTTATCGGATCCAATGCAGATCTGCCGATTGTGGGCGGTTCGATCCTGAACCATGACCATTTCCAGGGAGGACGCCACCGGTTTGCGATGGAAAAAGCGCCCTCAGAGCGCAGCTTCAGCCACAAGGATTTCCCGGATTTGAAAATTTCCATAGTGAAATGGCCGATGTCGGTCATCCGCATTTCCGGCCACGAGGAGGATTCTCTGCTCAAGCTGGCCTCCCGCATTCTGGACGAATGGAGAGAGTACAGCGACGACGAGGCGGAAATCACGGCCTATTCTGAAGAAGGGGCCAGCAGGACGCCGCATAATACGATAACGCCGATTGCCAGGAATAACGCGCACGGCGAATATGAGATGGATCTGGTGCTGCGCAACAACCGGACTTCCGAGGCACACCCGGACGGAATCTTCCATCCGCATCAGGATCTTCACCATATCAAGAAAGAGAACATAGGCTTGATTGAAGTGATGGGGCTTGCGGTGCTGCCTGGCCGCCTGCAGCGGGAGCTGGCGATGATTAGCCGGATTCTGACCGGAGAGGCTCCTGTTTCGCAGGAGCTTAGGGAAAACAGCTCCCACGAGCTGAACAAGCATGCGGCATGGATCGACGAGCTGCTGACGAAGTACGGCAGCGCCTTGTCGGCTGCGGAGGCGGAAGAGAAGCTGAAGATGGAAGTCGGCGCCAAGTTTCTGGCCGTACTTGAGGACGCCGGCGTGTACAAGAGGGATGAGCAGGGGCAGCAGGCGTTTGTCAAATTTTTGACGCGGGTGGGCTGCGAGGTATTATAGTGCATTGTGTACAAAACAACAAAGCGAATGACCGAGAACAACAAAACGCCCCTCCAGGCAGAACGGGATCTCCCCAATAGCCCTATAGTACAAGGCTGATCTGCTTGGAGGGGTGCTTCTATTTAGACGGCCGAAGCCGGCTCATTAAAATGCCGGAACGACCGCTCCCGCATATTTGTCCTCGATAAACTTCTTCACTTCCGGGCTGTTCAAAGCTGCAGCGAGCTTTTTCATGGCGTCGGAGTCTTTGTTGTCGGGACGGGCGACCAGGATGTTGACGTAAGGAGAGTTCTTATCCTCCAAAACAATCGCGTCTTTCACAGGGTTGAATTTCGCTTCCAAAGCGTAGTTGGTGTTGATCAGAGCAAGCTCGACTTCATCCAGAACGCGAGGCAGCATAGCGGCTTCAAGCTCTTTGATTTTGACATTCTTGCTGTTGGTCACGATGTCCTTGACGGTGCCTTTGATCCCTACGCCATCTTTCAGCTTAATCACGCCGGATTTCTCCAAAAGCGCAAGTGCGCGGCCCCCGTTGGTAGGGTCGTTAGGGATGGCGACGGTGGCTCCGTCCTTCAGTTCGTCAAGCTTCTTGATTTTTTTGGAGTAGATGCCGAAAGGCTCGATATGCACGCCGGCCACTTTTACAAGATTCATGTTCTTGTCTTTATTGAACTGCTCCAGATAAGGGCTGTGCTGGAAGAAGTTCGCGTCGAACTGCTTCTCATTGACCTGTACGTTCGGCTGCACATAATCCGTGAACACCTTCACCTGTAGATCCACGCCCTGCTCTTTCAGCTTGGGCTTCACAAATTCAAGTATTTCCGCATGAGGGACAGCGGTTGCCGCCACCTTAAGGGTTACTGTTTTATTATCGCCACCTGCCGATGGTGCAGGGGAAGAGGAAGTGCCGCCGTCGGACGGCTTTTTGCCGCAAGCGGCGAGCGCGAAGATTAACGCAAGAACGGTGAAGCTGACAATCCATTTTTTCATCGTGTTTCTCTCCTTTAATTTGAGTATAGAAAAACGCCCGAAGACGCCATTCACGAACTTATTTTCTTACAAAACGCTTCACTAGCCAATCGCCCGCCATCTGCAGCAGCTGCACCAGCACGACCAGCAGGAATACGGTCACGATCATCACTTCGGTCTGGAATCGCTGGTAACCGTAACGGAGCGCCAGATCGCCCAGTCCCCCGCCGCCGATAACTCCGGACATGGCCGTGTAGGACACGAGGGTGACTGCAGTAATGGTAATTCCTGCTATCAACCCCGGACGGGATTCGGGAAGCAACACCTTCCAGATAATCTGCCAAGGGCTTGCTCCCATCGATTGCGCCGCTTCCACCACACCTCGGTCCACCTCTCGCAGAGAAGTGTCCACCAGCCTGGCGAAGAAGGGGGCCGCTGCTATGATCAAAGGGGGGATGGAGCCTTCGACTCCGATCGTTTTGCCCACGATGACCTTGGTTAAAGGGAACAGCATGATCATCAGAATTATAAAAGGGACCGAACGCAGTACATTAATGATCAAAGACAAGATGAAGTAAATGGCACGGTCCAAAGAATTATGCGTTAAAGCGTTCCTTGAGGCAAGGTAGAGCACTATGCCTAAAGGAAGCCCAATCAAGACGGTAAATAACGTAGAAACCGTCAACATCGTAAGCGTATCCTGAGCAGCTTGCCAGATCTCCGGCCAATCGATCCGGTCCCAAGAGAATATGAAACCGTTCATACGCGGGCCACCTCCGCTTCCACTTCGACTCCGCGGCTTTGCAGAATTTCAACGGTCCTGCGGACCTTGTCTTCCTTGCCGGCCAATTCCACAACGAGCTGGCCGTAAGGGGTATGCTTCATCGTCGAAATCGTGCCGTGCAGAATGGCGAAGGTGCAGCCGGTTTCGCTGACTGTTTCGAACAGTATCGGCTGGTACGTCTGCTCACCCAGGAAGGAAACCTTGATGATGGACCGGTATTCTTCGCTGGCCAGCGCGCTGGTATAAGCAGGGAGGTCGGTCTTCTCGCTGACCTGCTCGATAAAGTCCCGCGTTACCTCATGGCGGGGCCTGAGGAACACTTTGGTGACCGGGCCTTCCTCCACAATGCTGCCGTTATGGATAACGGCTACCCGGTCGCAGATCGAGCGGATAACCTGCATCTCATGGGTGATCAGCACGATGGTCAGCTGCAGCTTCCGGTTGATGTCGAGCAGCAGCTCAAGGATAGAGTTCGTCGTTTGCGGATCAAGCGCCGACGTAGCCTCGTCGCAGAGCAGAACCTGCGGGTCGCTGGCTAACGCGCGGGCGATGCCTACGCGTTGCTTTTGTCCGCCCGAGAGCTGCGACGGATAGGAGCCGCCGAACGCCTCCAGGCCCACCAGTTTAAGCAGCTCCTCCACCTTGCGGCGGATTTCAGCCTTCGGGCGTCCGGCAAGCTGCAGCGGAAAAGCGACGTTCTCCGCCACCGTTGCCGAAGACAGCAGGTTGAAATGCTGGAAGATCATCCCAATTCCGCGCCTTGCGGCTTGGAGCTTGCCCCGGCTTAACGCGGTCAGCTCGACGTCTCCGACCCAGACTTGTCCGGACGTTGGGCGCTCCAGCAGGTTGATGGTGCGGATCAGCGTGCTTTTTCCCGCGCCGGAATGTCCGATAATCCCGTAGATTTCCCCGCGGCTGACCTCCAGGTTGATACCGTTCAGGGCGGGGATCGCCTCTTTGCCCCTTGTATATTCTTTATAAATATCGCGCAGTACGATCAATGCTTTCTTCACCTCCACAGCAGAGAACTATGCTTGTCCAACCATTCTTAAGCCTTGGCGAAACAGCGGAAAACCCCTTTAAGTCAAAAGACAAAAAGGGGTTAGCATACACTGACACCCTTCTCATCTGCCAGAACCGAGACCGATTCTGAAGGAATTGGCACCACATTTCATCAGAAAATAGGTTGCCGGGCTTCATAGGGCCTTTCCCCTCCGCCTCTCTTGATAAGAAGTGTTCTATTTGAAAAACGATTATTCAACCGCCGGTTAGAATTAAACACTATAAACGAGAGTATACTTACAACCTGCCGTATTGTCAAGAGGCAGGCAGCCGGGTGTCACGGGGGCCGTGCAGGCTGGTAAAAGGGCGCGAATTTCATGCCAGACAGTGGATCCCCGAAGCGCAATTTTCCGTCACTTTAAAATTAAACGGAGTCCATAACGGCTCCGTTTAATTTTACAATTGAATACCACGTTCACGCCATCCACTCCTGCCTCAACGCGAACAGCTCCCGAAGATCCTCGGTCGACAGCTCGGTGATCCAGCTTTCTCCGCTTCCCACAATTTGCTGGCTCAAGTTCTGCTTCCGCTCGATGAGCTCGTCAATGCGCTCCTCTAGCGTGCCGAGTGTGACGAACTTGTGCACCTGGACGTGGCGGGTTTGCCCGATCCGGAACGCCCGGTCTGTCGCCTGGTTCTCCACCGCCGGATTCCACCAGCGGTCAAAGTGGAACACATGGTTCGCCGCCGTCAGGTTTAGCCCGATGCCGCCCGCCTTCAGCGAAAGGATAAACACTCCGCACACCTCTTCATCCGGAACCGCGTCAGTCTCCTGGAAGTGCTCGATCAGCCGGTCGCGTTCCTTCTTCGGCGTCCCGCCGTGAAGGAACTGAACGGGCTCATTCAATTCGCTGTGCAGAATATGCTGAAGCATGTGGCCGGACTGGACGAACTGCGTGAAGATGAGGCACTTGTCACCCTCCTGGCGGAGCTCCCCGACCATCTCCAGCAGCCGGTCCACCTTGTTGGAGCGCTGCTGCCAGGGTGTGTGCAGGCCCTCCTTGGTGAAGAGGGCGGGGTGGTTGCAGATCTGCTTCAGCCGGGTGAGCGAGGCGAGAATCAGTCCGCGCCGCTCCATCGAGGAGATGCTGTCGATGCGCGAGAACATATCCTGGATGTAATTCTCGTACAATGTGGCCTGCTCCGGCGTGAGGGACACATAGGTTTTGTATTCGTTTTTGTCCGGCAAATCCAGCTGGATCGACGGATCTTTCTTCACTCTGCGCAGGAGGAACGGGCGGATAAAACGCTGCATTTTGGCGATTAACTCCGGATCCTTGGCTTTTTCGATACCTTGGACAAATTTTTGCGAAAAATCACGCAGGCTGCCCAGGTAACCCGGATTGAGAAAATCGAAGATCGACCAAAGCTCCGTGAGCCTGTTTTCGATCGGAGTACCTGTCAAGGCGACCCGGTGATAGCCCTCCAGCTTGCGTATCGACGCAGACTGTTTGGTATAAGCGTTCTTAATATTCTGGGCTTCATCCAGACAGATGGAACTCCACTCGATGGAACCGAGCTCCGCCTCATCGATATGGGCCAGCGTGTAGGAGGTCAGCACAAGATCGTACCCTTCCACCGACCGGGCAAAATCCTCGCCTTTCGCGCGATTCGGCCCGTAGTGCAGATAAACGTTAAGCGTCGGCGCAAAACGGTTCAGCTCCTTCTGCCAATTTCCCAGCACCGAAGTGGGACAAATGAGGATGGAAGGGGTGGGTGGGTGCTCCTGTTCTTTCACGGTCAGCAGATAAGTAATCCATTGAATCGTTTTGCCAAGACCCATATCGTCGGCCAGGCATCCGCCCAGTCCGAACCGGCGCAGAAACAGCAGCCAGGAGATCCCCTCGATCTGGTACGTCCTCAGCTTTCCGCGAAATGACTCGGGAGGACTGGCCATCGGAACCGCCTCAGCGTGCTCCAGCTGTGCGAACATTTGGTGAAGCTGCTCGTTCAGTTCCACCTCCAGCTGCAGGGCGTCACTGCTTGGCCCCCATTCGTCGGAAGGGTCCCCGGGCGGCGTTCCCAGCAGATGAAGCTCCATGACATCGCGGAAGGAGAGACCTTTCTTCTTCTGCATCCGCTTCATAACCTGCTCCATCTGCGAAAGCATGGCGGGATCCAGCTGAATCCAGGTTCCGCGGATTCTAACCAGATTCCGTTTCTCCTCAAGCAGCTCGCGGAACTCTTCTTCGGTCAGCTCCAAATCCCCGACGGCAAGCTTCCAGTCGAAATCCATCAGCTGATGGAGCCCGAACATCGACTGACGGCCGGCACCAATGGAAGACTTCACGCGGGCTTTTAATCTCGGCCTCCATTTGCGGATGCGCTCCCACCAGGCCGGAAGGAATACGGAGTATCCGGCCTCCATCAGGCGCAGGCTGCCCTCCGTCAGAAACCGCCAGGCCTCTTCTGCCGTAAGAGCCGTACGCAGCGGTTGTTCAAGCGGCTCCCCGTCCTTTTTCAGCCACGGCAGCAGTCTTATCCAGCGGCTGACGTCGGCGTGGCGTTTTTCCAAATCCTCCTGCCAATGCTCGGGAAAAGACCCTTCCAAGGGGGATAATTCTTCGTCCAGAGGCACGATCACATCCTTGTTCTCCCTGTCCTGCAGCAGAATATGCAGCTTCCAGGCTGACTCGCCTTCCTCCGGCTCCGACAGGCGCAGGCAGGTTCTAAACGCGCTGCGGTCCTGCTGCCAGCCGATCGACACAAGCCAGTCCTCTTCGTCCAGCCAGACGTTTGCTGCCCGTCCGGCCCGCCGCAGCAAAGGGTAAGACTGCTCCAACTGCCTAAGGTTCGCCCTGACCTCCGGATTCTCTTCCGCCCATTCCCGGATCAACTGGCTGATCCACCCTTCAGGGAGGTCGGCGCCGCTGATCATCCGGTTCCCGGCGAGCTCGAGCTTCCACCCGATTTCGCCCGCCTGCCATGCTTCGTAATCCGGCATAAAACGTCCCTCGACTAACGACTGATGGATCGCGGGAGCCTGCTCAATCAACTTGGCGCTGTCTTCGGACCATTCTATCGGAAGATGCTGCACAGTCTTCGGCTCACGGAAAAAATCGAGAGCAGGCAGAGCGGAGAGCCGCAAGCCTTCCTTGTGGTCCCATTCGGCGGTTTCAATAAAAGTGCCGTAAAAAGAAGGCTCATGCCAGGCGAACAACATCATTTTGAGCTCTGTCGCATCCCATATTCCGCCGCCCCGGCGGGCGCCCCATAGAAAGAAGTACCCGGAGGGAACCCAGGAAGCGTGAACCGTAAGTTGTCCATTCTCCGTCATAAGATCCATTTTCCTTTCTTGAGCTCCTCCTGAAACGCGCGCAGGCGCGAATATTTAATGGACAAGCGATAAATATACTCCTGCCACAGCAGCTCCCGCCCGGTTTTTTTGTAGAGGCCTTCCAGCTTTTTGAGCAGCTTGACCGCAGTTTTATAGGAGGCCCGGTTCTTTTCCATAATCGACCGTTCCACCGATTGGTGGTATAAAGGCAGCAGAAGCTTCCGGTCCGCGCTTTCAACCGCTTTCAGCTCGGTGGAGTACAGATTGAGCGGCGAAATTTGGTTGGACAGCTGGAGATCGACCCATTGCTTGTAGCGCTTCGACTGGAGCAGATAGGCGGTGTAGTAATAGTACGTTCTTGGCAAAAGCTCCAGCATCACTTTTACCCACTCCTCATCGGAGTCCAAATGCTTCACAGTGTCAATCCAGTACTGGCACACCGCGCGGAATTCATCCTGCTTCGCCCGGGGAAGCGCAGGCTGCAGCCAGCGCAGCCATTCCAGCATCCGTCCCCAATCCTGCTGCGCATAGAACGTGTCCAAATAACCGAAGAAGTCGCCGACCTCCTTGCGGTTCAACCCGGAAAGCCGGTCCCGCGCAGCATCGTCGTGTCCCCGGATTACGTCGAAATGGGCCCTGGCGATAGCCAGTACATCTCTTCTGCGGGGAGTCAGGTCCGTCTTCGCGAGCAGTTGATCCAACCGCCGCATTTCCTTGCCCATGGCCTCGGGATCCGCGAGCTTGCTCCAGAGGGACCTGTAGGCGGCCAACCAGTCCACGGGTGTTTCCTTCGCCTGCAGCGCCAATTTGCCCAGCAGCTCCAGCGTTTCCTCCAGCTTCGCTCTGACGGAGGCAAGCTGCTCCCGCTCCGTGCGCCCGACAACCTCGTTCCACTGCTCCACACACTGCAATGCCGCCGCCCTGCAGCTTTTTTCCAGATAATAGGAGAGATAGGAAGTCTGCGTTTCCTGGTAGAACTGCTCGATCCGCTTCATCATAAATAAAAGCACATTCAGCCCGTAGACGGTGCGAACAGGAGAGTCCCAACCGGCCGCGCAGCCCGTCAGCTTCTCCCAGGCGGATGTATAAAAGGATTCCACAGAGGTCTGGTGGGATAGCGTGTACCCGTAAAACTGCCCTTCAAAATATTTCTGCCAGGCCGGCACCGAATCCTCAGGCGAAGGCGTGACGATCCGGTCTGGAGCCTTCTTCGCCTGTTTGCCGAGAGTGGCCTTCTTGCGCACTTTTACCGCCTGCTTGAGCTGGTTCAGCAGCAGTTCCGGCCTTCCGAAGGGGGTGTACAGCTGAAAAATAACCGCAGCCTCATGTCTGCAGCGAGGGCCTTGCCCGCATTCGCATTCACTGCCCGTGAACGAATCCAAATCGATAGAGACCCGGTATCTATGCGGAACGCCCACTTTGGCCGTGACGATGCTGTGCACCAGCTCGACATCGTGGACGACGCCCTTGTGAAAGTCTTCCCAACCCTGCTCCAGCTCCGTCGTATCAAAATGCGCCTGAAGCTGCTGAAGCAAATAATTTATGCGGTTTTTGGGGATCTGCAGCTTTATCATACTTCCGAAATTCCCTCCGAACGTTAAACCTCTATCCCTTCATCATACCACATTTTTTTCCGAAAATGCCCATTTCCTTAGCATATCCTTTTTTTAAAAGAAAGAACCCTGCGCTTGATTAAAAGCCGACGCTGAGGGTTAAGAGGTGTTATACTATAGTAAAAAGGCGGTGTCTTCATGTTGCCGACTACAATGGAGCAATTGGAACAGATTCGAGCGGAATGCAAAAAACTCGTGACCAAAAGAGCTGCAGCATCCGGTTCAGCTGCCTTAGTGCCCCTGCCAGGTACGGATATAGCGGCGGATCTTGCGATACTCCTGGAGATGCTACCCGAAATCAACTACCGGTTCGGCTTGTCGGAGGCGCATATTTCCCGCTTGGACCATGAAAAAAAGGCATTGCTGTACAGCATAATCAAGACGGTGGGAAGCAAACTGGTGGGCCAGATGATAACCAGGGGGATTCTTCTGGGGATTTTGAAAAAGTTCAGCAAACGCATTGCGGTCAAGCAGGCGGCGAAATTTGTGCCGGTCGTAGGGCAGGGGCTGGCCGCAGGTCTCAGCTTTACCGCGATGAAATATGTAGGAAATAAACACGTTGAGGATTGCTACACAGTCGCGAAGAAGATGCTGGAGCATACGGCCGCTGCAAAGGCGTTGCCCGCTCCATAGCAGACCACACACAGTGAAGTGAAGCTGTCGAAGCGAAATCCGAATACTTTGCGGGGAGCCCCAATGATCTTGATATGGTGCCGGGGAGGCGAGAGAGATGAAGCTGTCCGAGGATCAGATTATGGCGGAACTTACGACCCTTCACGATTGGCATCGCGACGACCGCAAGTGGATCGTCCGCAAATATCGTTTCAAAACATTCAAGCAGGCCGTCGGGTTCGTGTGCGAGCTGGCCGAGGCGGCCGAAACGATGAACCATCATCCGTTTATCACCATTGATTTCAGGTTGGTGACCCTACGGCTGACGACATGGAACGCGGGCGGCCTGACAAGTGTGGATTTTCAAGCCGCCCGCGCTTTTGACAAGCTTTATTCGGGCGAGGAGTGATCCATGGAGGAGCAGATCTCAATGTAATGACCGTCGGGATCCGAAATGTAAGCCACGGTCTGCCCCCATGGTTTCAACGCGGGCTTGGTCAATACGGGTACTCCATGTGCGGACAGGCGTTCAATCTCCGCCCGCACGTCCTCTACGACAAAACCGATTTCAAACGAATGGGAAGTCTGGTTGGGTACCGGAAACTCCATCATTTCGCGTACAAATTCCTTGGTGTTTAGCGCTAGCATAGTGCTGCCCGTATCGAATTCGATGTATGTGCCCTGCTCCCGCCTCACCGGCAGTCCGAGAAGATCGCGGTAGAAACGGACGGAGGCTTCGCGGTCGCTTACATAGAGAATGATGTAGCGCATGGCCATTTTCATAGGGAATCAGTCCTTTTTCAAAGATTGTCAGCAATGTGCCTTACTATATATATTCATTGCTTGTCATTTATTTCCTTCTTGTGAAAAACCATGCAGTGAAACTCCAACCAGCCAACGGGCGTTTTCTTTCTATATGTATCGGTCAGCTCAAAACCGGCTTTCTCATACGTGCGGCATGCTCTCGGATTGTCGGTGCGGACCTCCAGATCGATTTCATTAACGGGCTCTTTTCTCGCCGCTTCCAAGGCAATATGGCGTACAAAAGAAGCGCCAAGGCCTTTACCGGTCAAATCGGGACGCATGCCGATCCCAAGCCGGGTAACACCTGCCATCGGGAACAGTTGGGCGAATCCGCAAAGCTGCCCTTTTTCGTCCGTTATTGCATAATACTGCTTTTCACGGATATCCGGATCGGCAAATTCCATGCCGTGAGCGGCCATTTCATGCCAAGCGGGCCAGTTGTATTCATCGTACGGCGGCTCGTAAGCCCAAGTGCAGATTTCCTGCCCCTGCCGCTCCGACATCGGTTCCATCCGCCAATGGATCGCTTGCGCAGAGCTTTTTCTTTCTTTCGTCTGTTTTTCAGCCACTTCCCCCACCTCTTTCTGTCTTTTTTTTTACCCGTTCCCGGCGCCTTTTAACCCTGCGGTTTCAGCATGTTCTGCCCTATTGTAACAAAACTCAATCCCATGTAGAGTAGATCCATACGGATTTTTCACGATAAAAGGCAGGAGGAACGGCAGATGAGCTCTTCGGTGGAAATACGACTTCCCTGGAGAACGCGCGGGCTGGAAGTTTTATGAGCGGATGGGCGGCATAGCAGGGGATTGGCTGAGTTATTCGATAGAATTCTAGTATTAGCGGTACATAAGTTCAGCGAAAACAATGGCAGAAAAAACAATGCCGACAAACGACAGACAGCAAACAATTCCAAGGAGTGATTATGGTGAAAACGATTTTGAGTACGGAATGGGTGGCCTCGCATATGGAGCATTCCGATGTGGTGCTGGCCGACTGCAGATTTGTGCTGGGCCAGCCGCAGGCAGGCAAAGAAAGCTACGCCAAGGATCACCTGCCGGGTGCGGTGCATTTCGATTTGGAGCAGGACCTCTCCGGCTCGAAAATGCCCCACGGAGGACGGCATCCTTTGCCGGAACCGGCCGCTCTCGCGGAGAAGCTGGGACAGGCGGGCATCGATGCCTCGAAAAAAGTAGTCGCCTACGACGACCAGGGAGGAGCGATGGCTTCCCGTTTTTGGTGGCTGCTCAAATGGCTGGGACACGAGGAAGTCTACGTCATGGACGGCGGCTACTCCAAATGGAAAGAGGATGGTTTTCCGGTGACGCACGAGCTGCCGGATGTGAAACCGGCAGTGTTCAAATCGCAACCGCACCCTGAGCTGCTGGCCTCGATGAAAGAGGTGCGGAGCAAGCTGAACCGTCCGGGAGTCACGCTGATCGACTCGCGGGAAAGCAAACGGTACCTCGGCGTGGAAGAGACGATCGTCAAGGCGGCCGGGCACATTCCGGGAGCACGGAATGAGTTCTGGAAGGAGTCGCTGACCGCAGACGGCTACTGGAAGCCGGCCGAAGACCAGCGGCACCGGTTTGCACATCTTTCGCCGGACGACGAGATCATCGTCTACTGCGGCTCTGGTGTTACGGCGACGCCGAATTTTATGGCGCTGACGGAAGCGGGCTTCCCTAATGTGAAGCTGTACGCCGGCAGCTGGAGCGACTGGGTTTCGTATGAAGACAACCCGATTGCAACGGGGGAAGAGTAAGAGCGGAGAGGCCGCGTATGACGTTGGTTTTGGGGCTGTGACAGGTTGCTGGTTGATGATCTGTTACGGCCTTTTTGGGCTTTTCGTTCAACGGCTTGCAAACAAGAAATCGAGGAAAACAGTTTCAAAAAACCCGGAGTGAACCACAGCCCGACAGTCGGGACAGATGGTTGTTGAATCAGCCAAAAGATTGATACTAGATGAGTAAATCAATGGGCTGCCCACAAGACAGTCCATCACTCCGCTAACGGGATCTATAAGCCAATATATTGAACCCTTTAACGATTAGCCAAACGGCGAGAATCATTTCATTCGCAGCTACCGGCAGGGCCAAAATCGCACCCCAAGTAGAAACTTGTTCAATGACACCGAACATAACGAACAAGCTTTGAATAAAAATAAGCGTTGCCCCTGATATACCCAAGATAGGTATAAATCTGGGTACGAGCTTGGATTTATAAAATATGTAACTGTACATCATCGTGTTGATGCCAAGCATGAAAGCGGGCCCAAGAACAAAGGTCCAGTCGTGTACAGCCTTTAATAATGTACCTGAAATTTGAAATGAGGCGGTATCCGGGCTTCCTTCTGCTACGAATTCCCGACTTAAGGTCAATAGGGATAGTACGCTAATTATGCCGATAGTGATGATAACAGCTTCAAGAAACCTGAAGCAAAGATGCCAAAGAGCGATCGTTTCATTATATTTTCTTAAAATCGGAAACATGGTGGTCGCAGTACCGACCGCTGAAACGACAAGAATTAATTCCATCACCGCTCCTAATATCACCTGGTTGGCGTGAGCGGAACCTTGTACTAGGTAATCGGGATCGTTGAGGATGGGTTTGTATAAAATAAGACCGCCAATGACCGACGAAACGGCTGCAAGGATAAACAGGACTCCCACAATCAATGAGCTCTTTCTGATAGAAAAATCCATTTGCTTTTCTCCTCCAATGAACATCCTTATTGTTACTCCTTTGTGTCATCCCCGTAAAAGAATACCTCTTCCAAAGGCAAGTCGAAGGCGTGAGCAATGCGAAAAGCCAGTTCCAGAGACGGGGAGTAGTTACCCTTTTCCAAGGATACGATCGTCTGTCTTGTTACGCCCACCTTGTCAGCCAATTGCTGCTGGGTCATTTCATCATGATTAAACCGTAATTTTCGGATGTGATTGCCGACAAGATTTTTTCCCATCTTAGACTCCTTTCCGATAGTGATAAAGTTTCGTAATGGATCCGGTTACATCGGCAATGAATCCGGATAAGATCAGGATCAAGAACATCACTTGTGACGGCTTATCAATGACCAACGATCCCATAGCCAGAAGAAAGCCGAGGATAAATACGGCAAAAGAATTTCGATTCGACTTCAAACCGATGAGCTTATCCAGTTCATCCTCGAATGCGGGTTCCTTCTCTCCGGTCGCCATTCTTAAGAAGATGTTGAAAATAATGCTGATGATAATATGCGCAACAATCGAAACCAGCATTAAGACGAGAACAAATGATCCCCAATAGTGAAAGGTTTCCGAAAGTTCCGGGCTACCGTCGGGATATCGTGGGTACATGTACAAGCAGTACGATCCAAAAATGAGTATGGTGCTGATCAATGATATGATGCTCTTCTTTTCTTGATAGGTCATGCTTTAATCCCCTTGTCAGATATTTTTTACTAAATGTAAAATTATATATACATAATGTAATTTAAGTTTTTTATTATGTCAAGTATAGTTTACATTGCATTGGTACATAAAATAAATAAGGCTGCCGATCTATGAACTAATACAAAATCGGTAGCCTATTCCGCTAAGATTTATTCTTAACGGGTACGATACTCAATTTGTCATAACTCGCAAACAACCATTCAACAGATATCGTTCGTATTGGTCCTCATGGAGATCTCTGCAAATAAGCCCCGCTAGCATGCGCACAACAGCTGCAAAAAACTTCCCCCTAACCTGTTTCAACCGCCGCCCCCAAGGGTAAATAACCATAACAAAAAAAACCTGCGCAGCTTGTCCACAGACTTAGCCGAGCGGGGCAGTAATTTTGCTTATCATCGTTCAATTAGTTTTCGTCCGTCATCATCTGGTCGTAGAGATCGTCCCAAACCACACGCCGCGCAGACACATAACGATTGGCGTAGTAAGAGCTGTCCAAGCTTGAGATGGTCACGCCACCCTTCGTAGCCGAGTGGGCGAATTTGCCGTTGCCTACATACACTCCTACATGGGAAACTCCTACACCGTCTGTATTGAAAAAGACGAGGTCTCCGGGTCTTACGTTACTTTTGGAGATCCACTGTCCTTCGCCATTCTGACCTTTGGAGCTGTGAGGCAGATCAACACCGAACTTGTTGAATAAGTAAGAGGTAAATCCCGAGCAGTCAAATCCTCTTGTCGAGGTTCCCGCATATTTGTAGGGAGTGCCTACCAGCGAATTCACCGCTTTGCTGAGCAGACTTTCTGCGGATGCGGAACCGGCAAAAACCGACACGGACATAACAACACCTGCTGCCAGAGCAAAAGCCTTTTTTAACACGAAAAAACTCCTTCCACATGCCTACGAAGTTAGCTTGAGGGTTCGGTTGAAGGTTCCCTATGATCACTCTGAAGCGAGATCAATTCACCCAAGACAATGGTTCCCCCGTTTTCCGTCACGGAAATTCGACAAATAGTGTGTTTTTTTTTATTTGCAGGTCTAAACTTTCGATAAAGAAACTGGTTTTCCTCCCTTTGTCACATAATGTTCACATTTTAAAATAATAAAAATCGATATAAAACGTCAAAAAGCCCCTTCCGCAGAAGAGGTTTTTAATGTTATAAGGCTGTTACTCCAGATACACAAGACAAAGTCAAATCTGCGAAAGTGTGGCTCGGTAATGCAGCACTGGTTTGACTGCTGATTGAAACTGCCGTTATTCAAACTGCTGTTCACACGTCTGTCCACGCGTCAGCCCAACTGTTCACGCGTCTGTCCACACGTCTGTTCACACATCGATACGCTGAGTCCAATACCTGATCTGCGAGGCGATCGCCCATATTTTGCCGAACATGTGCACATACCGGTAGGCCTGGAACAGGATAAGAGCGGCGAGCCCGGCCCAGAATAGGGAAGCGGACACAACCAAAAGAGTGAGCGTGCCCGTGATCGATAGAGTGACCAGTCCGAGGAGCATAATCGGCAGGCTGTAGCGGAACAGGAAGAGCAGGGAATACAGCGGCTTTTTACCCATCGCCTTCCCTAACTGCAGGTAAAGGAACACGAGATAGAGCAGCCCGCCATAGAGCAGATAGCCGCCTAAATAGGGGGAAATCCCCGCCAGCAGAGCGGAATTGCTCTCGCTTTTTGTGTAAATCCTGTACAGCTTCGGAAGCAGGAAATACAAAGGGCCGAGAAGAAGCGCCATTTGCAACAGATAATAGCCGAGGAAGCTGAGGCCCAACGTCCGTATGCCTCTCACAAACCGGTAGCCGGAATTCATTTCCGGGTGGGCCAGGGAATAGTAGATGCCCGCGTTCAACAAGGAATGAATAGCCATCCGCATAAGAAGCAGGACCAATAACAGCCATAGGTAGGAATGGGTCAAGTCGGTCTTCATCAGCCGGAACTGGCTTTCGGCCATAACCAACTGCAGCGATTCTCTCGGCAGCAGGTTTCCGGGATACCGGTGCATAAGCGGCACCACAATTCCCTGTACGATCCGGTAGAGGAACAGCCCCCACACCAGCTGGTAGATAAAAAGGGTGATCACCGCAAACGGCTGCCTCAATGTCGTTCTCCATCCTTCTTTCATAGCGCTCCACATCGTTTTTCCACCTCACCAGGCGACCCAGCCGAACAGGGTCTCAATGATTTTTTCCGTGCCGAGACTTAACCGGATGTTCCATTTCGGGTCGATGCGCGTCTTCATGAAGTTGTTGATGCGTTTATTCTCCAGGATCATCGAGTGCCGGGGATCAATAGACACCCAATCGACAGGGGTTGTATTGGTGATTTTGAATTGGATTTCGGCATCCCTGCCATCCCAGGCTTTTTCCATCATGCTGCCGTCCCTGAAGTGAAATTCGATCGGAACCGAGGAATACTGCCCCCCGAGCCGGCGGACCGTGACTGTGCTTTCATAGCTGCCCGAAGTGTCGGATTTTTTGAAAGAGATGCGGTCCACCGCATAATCGGACATCATGCCGCCGTACACATACTGCTCGAAGAAGGGCTGCCAATCCATTTTGGTAACTTCCTCAAGCACTTTTTGAAAATCCTTCGTCGAAGGATGGCGGAATTTATACCGGTCCACATAGGTGCGCAGCACTTTCTCCATGCCGGACTTGCCTAACTGCTGCTCAATGGACAAAAGTACCAGCTTGCCCCTTGTATACACATTCTCCGCATAATTATCGTGGGTTTTAAAATCCCAGGCGTTGCGCTGAAGCGATTCCGGCGCAGTAATATAGCTGGCTTCCATCGGTGTGTTGGAGCGGGCGCCGTACTCTTTTTGCATGACCTTGTCTTCGGCGTAGGAAGTGAAGCCTTCATCCAGCCACGCTTCTTCAAACTCGTTCGACGCCACCATGCCATAAAAGTACTGGTGGCCGATTTCATGGACGATCACCCTTTCCAGCTCCAGGCTGGTGTTTTTCTCATCCGCGCCCCAGCCCGTTACAAGGGTAGGGTATTCCATTCCGCCGGCTCCGTTGCCGCCCTTGGGAGGGACCACAATAGACAGGGTGGAGTAGGGATAGGTGCCATACCACTGGCTGTAGTCGGACAGCGATTTTTTGGCTGCGGCCATGTAGCGGTTTTTGAATTCGGCGTGGTCCGGATCCAGATAGAGCTTGATTTTGACACCGGGTACGCCGGGAGCGGAGAAAGACTCTTCCACATATTGGAAATTTGGAGAGGCCGCCCAAGCGAAATCGTGGATATCGTCGCCGTAGAACTGGTACGTTTTGGTGCCGGCTTCTTCAACGGCAGGGGATCGGGTGGGAAACCCGGTGGCGGCTACGGTGTAATTGGACGGCACTTTGATCTTCACGTTATAGATGCCAAAATCCGCATAAAATTCCGAATTGCCGTGGTACTGGTGGAGATTCCAACCTTCTGCCGACCGTCCGCGAGTGCCTTTCGTTTCGTAGACGGCGATTTTGGGGAACCACTGGCCTGCCATGACAAAATCGCCCGAATACCCCATCCGCGCAAAAACGGCAGGGAGCTTGACTGTAAAATCGGTATGCAGAGTGATTTTTTCTCCGGGATTGACGGGATTGGGCAGGGTAAGTTTGATCAGTGTCGTGTCCTTTTTGTTGCCGTCGTCGGGCTGCACATATTCGATCCGGTCCTTCAGGCTCTCGCCCTGTGCGGTCTTCATCGAAAGAATGTCCATCTGTCCGTAGCTTCCCTCTTTCATCCGGTCTTTGCGCAGCTTTCCCCCCGACTCCTGCATGAAGGTGGAATCTTTGGATTTGAACGCGTTTGGGTAAAGGTGAAAATAAAGCTCGCCCACCGGCTGAGCACCGGGGTTCGTCCACGTCATCGTTTGCTGCCCTTGGATGGTCTTCGTGCCGGCTTCCAAAGCCGCTCCGATATGGTACTCCACAATACGCTGGCTGAGCGGAGCCGGAGCGGGCCTGTCCACAGGCTTCTGGGAATTGCCCGCCTGAGGCGGTTGCGGTTCGTTGAGCGCTATGCTGGTGGAGACCGGCTGTTCCGGCGCAAAAAGAGGTTGAGCGATCCAGGAAGCCGCCAAAGCGATACAGCAGGCCCCGGCCCATGGAATCAGTCTGGCTGCGGACAATTTCATCATTATTCACCCCGTTGACAAGCTTATAGAGCATGTATATGTGGGGGGTGCGCGGAATATTTACGGGAATGGAAAAATAATTGCGGTCCGGGGCAGCGGAAGAGAGGTTGCGAGAAGTTGGGGGTTTGGCTACAATAAAAGAACGGATCTCGACGACTGTGGAAAGTACGTGAGACGGGGACGGGTGCTTCCTCTAATCGCGTAGGGTTGAAGCAGGAATTGCAAATATGGGCAAGTGTCTTATTTGTTTATTAAGGGAGGAACGGTGCGCTATGAACCTGAATAATAAAGACAAAAAGCTGAACGCCTTAAATATCGTAAAAAAAATCGACCACAAAGGCTTCGGAGCCGGCTCCATCGATCTGAACAATGTCTCGAGCATCATCATTGACGGCGACGAAGCTTATCTGGACAACGGAGCTCTCCATGCGAAGAGCAAAGTGGAGAAGGGGATCAAATTCTCCGCGAACAAGGAAGACGTGCCGAACGGCCGCAAATGCTTCCTCGTCTGGGTTGCCGTAGACCGGAAAGAAGAAGGACCCTACTACGCCGGCGTAGCGGCCTGCGAGATGTGGGTCGATCCGGCAGCGAGAAGGGGCTGGAAGATTCTGGCCGACCATGTGAACCGGATGGATAAGGCGATGAAGCGGCAGGTACTCTTGGAGAACCTTGACGATAAAGAAAAGGGGCTGCTGAAAGAAGCTCTGCAAAAACACAATAACGAGTGGTGGGACCGCTCGGAGGACGCGCTGAAACAGGCTCTCGCTTAATTGTGTCGATTGTGTGTCATAGATTGTCCGTCCTGTAGGTTGGGAGTATACTGATTACCAGTATATGTTACACACCATATACTAGGACAGCGAAAAGGCAGACCCCATGGGGTTTGCCTTTTCGCGTTAACGAACAAAATCACCCTTCGGGTGAATAAAGACAGAAACCTGTTTCTAAGGACAGGGACTGTCTTGTTCATAAATTATATACCGTTCCATTCTGCCGAGTGGAAGCATTGTGTTTTTGTGGAGGGGTATGAGAGACAGACTTGGCTGGCCGTTCCGGTCAAAAGATGTAGAGCGTCATTTTAAAGAATTGATAAGACGGCGGTCTTGATGGGGAAAAAGTTATGTACAGAAGGCTGGCCGCCCTCTTCTTTGCGAGGCAATGGTGAAGGGTTGCCCGGAATGTTCTGGCCCACGGCATACTGGGTTGCTTTGATTAACGGGAAAATATGCTGCTATTTGCTCAGTTTGATTGCCTTGCTGGTCATATAACTGGAAAATGTGCAGTTAATTCAACCCATTCGGGTCAAATATTAAAATAACCACTGATTTTGATGGAACTTTTCCAGTAAAATGCATCTCCAACCAAATCGAAGTCAAATTAAATGGAGGAATTCCCTTTAATTTTTCCCATCCCGCGACTCTCCCGGCGCATTGACACTGCACGACAAGTGCTCAGACCGTAAAGCAGGGGAATATCCGCTGAAGCTGAATCGATCCAACACAACCATAACACAGAGGGCGCAAAGATGTTGTTCTGGATTGGAATAGAGGTTTCCAAAACAACATCTCCCAGCGGATGAATATATTTAAACCAACACTTATCCACAGCCACCGAAAATCATAATTTCCTAGACAACGAAGAAAGGCGGATCCCTTGGGGTCCGCCTTTTGGTTTTTCGCGTCCATAAACAGCCGGACTCAAGTCATTTCTTTGATTGCGCCGATGATCCGCTCCCTGTTTATTTTCCTAACTGATTGTATTAACTCTGTTCGGGATTATTGGCTGCCGGCGTGTTGTCGAGGGCTGTTCTCAAGCAGCCTCAATTTCTCCGCTACCATAGGCGTAGTGCTGGCCTGAATGATCAGAGTCGCCAGAATGACGACAAACGTGACGGCCGAAATTAATTCCCCTTCAGGGAGTCCCGAGCTGGCTGCTATTCCCGACAACGCAGCTGCAATCACACCGGTTTCTCGGGTCCAGAAAAAAAACAGCACTTCGGAACGGCGCCATTTCGCTTTCCTGTCCGGCAGCAGACTGGCAAGCACGGTGATCGGCCTTGCAACAAGCATAAAGACAGCAGCAACGGCCAGGGCAAGCAGCCCATATTGCTGCAGGACGGCAAAGTCCACCTGGCTCCCGAGCAGAATAAAGATCATCATCCGCAGCTTAAGCCCAATGGCGTCTACAAACTGATGAGCTTCATGCTCCTGATCCGGCAGTATAGTGAGTCCCAATGATTTTGCATTGCCAATCATCAATCCTGCGACAAACGCAGCCATAAACCCGCTGGCATGAACCTGTTCGGAAATCAAGTAAGCTGCAAGAACGGTCAATGCGACAACCATGGGCGTAAAATCTCGCAGCAGTCCCCGGTCATTCTCCGAGATGAGAAAGGCGGCAATGCAGCCGACAACGGCTCCCGCAACGACACCACCCAAAGCAAGCCGTAGAAACTGCAGGGCGATGTGCGGCCAATCGATTCCGGCACCCGCCCCGGATAACGCCAACCCGAACACGACAGTCGTCATGATAGCTCCGGTGGCATCCGTAAAAGCCGACTCTATGATCACCGTCTGGGCCACTTTGTCACGTACGGGGAACTTTTGAAAAATAGGAACGAGAGCTGCCGGATCGGTAGAGGCTAGAATAGCCCCCAGCAGCAACGCCGTTATAAACGGCATTTGAAATAAATATGCCGCGGCCGCCGCCACGATAAAGGCCGTTATGAGTACCCCGACGGTAGAGAGTAAAGTGATGGTGCGCCACACTTGCTTCAGAATGTCAAAACCAGTAATAAGCCCTCCATGAAAAATAATAAATGCGGCCCCGAACAGCAGAATCATTTGATTGGGCACCGAGTTGCCGGGTATATCGATGATTGACAGCGCCGAGGGACCGAGTACAATACCGAGCAGCACATAAATCGCTACATCCGGCAGCCCCATTTTGTCTGCAAGCTTGCCGCCGAGCGTGCCGATTAAAAAGAGGAGAAAAAAGGACATAAGGTACTGCTGTGCCAATAATACGTTTTCCGAATGCATTTAAACCTCCCGGGATGGATGGAATGCCCAAAAAACAGCAAAGAGGAGCCTTGTTGACAGGCTCCTCCGGATAGCATTTCCATTTATTATAATTACATCAATTATAGACGGCAACACCAGCCAAATCAAGCAGCGGCTTCTAGTTGCTGAACCACCGCTTCAAATCCTCCCATAAGGAACGGCCGGGTTTGGCCTTGTCCTTCCTGGAGTTGTCCGTGCAGTAAGCGGTCGGCTGCGTTCCGGTGATGAACGCCTCCACCCGGGAATTTGGGCAATCGTCGTTGGCCAGCTTTCCCGAAGCGGGATCGATGGAGGCCACAATCACACCTGGTGGAACCGCAAACTGCTTCGGCGGCACAGTCTCAAGCGAACGCTCCGTGAATTCCGCGAAGATTGGCGCGGCTTTGATCGATTCCACAGAGCTCACGGAGCGGTTCTTGTCGTATCCTACCCATACTGCCGTAGCAAGCTCAGGCGTAAAACCTATCATCCATGAATCGGTGTCGGTGGTACCGGTTTTTCCCGCGACAGGCCGCTTGATGATGGTTGACACCCGGTTGGCGGTTCCCCCGGGTTCGAATACACTCTGCATCAAATGCGTCAACACATACGCGTAGGATGGTTCCACGGCCTTCTCCTTTACGGGGGCCGCCTCAAACAGCTTATCGCCATAAGCGTCCTCGATTCGTGTAATCGCAACCGGCTCCACTCGTTCTCCAAGATTGGCAATAGCGGCGTAAGCGGACGCCATCTCTAACGGACTGACCGGGAATGTTCCCAGCGCGAGCGACGGAACAGGATTCATCGGGCTGGTAATCCCCAATTTGCGCGCGGTTTCGATGACCTTGTCCGGACCGACGTCGATAACGGTATGGACGGCGAAGATGTTGTCCGATTTGGCGATCGCTTCTCTCAGTGCGATTTCGCCGTGGTACTGGTTCCCGAAGTTGCTCGGGGTATAGGTTTTCTTGCCGTCGTCATAGGTAAATGTCGTCGGTTCGCTTTTATATTTGGTCAGGGCCGTGTATCCGGCCTTTTGGAGCGCCGTCAGGTACACGACCGGCTTGAAGGACGAACCGGTCTGGCGGGAGCCGGCGAGCGTGCGGTTGAACTGGTTCTCTTTGTAATCGCGGCCGCCGACCATCGCCTTGATATAACCGTTTCGCGGGTCGATGGAGATCAGGGCGGCCTGCAGCTCGCCGGTGCCCAGAAGCTGCTTGGACACCGCTTCTTCAGCGATTTTCTGCGCCCTCAGGTCCAACGTCGTATATACTTTTATGCCGCCTTCGTCAAACTGGTCTTCGGTGATCCCGAGCTTCTCCGTTGCGATCTTACGCACGTAATCCCTGAAGTACGGGGCTTCCGACGGCTTTCTCTCCTTTTGAGGCTGAAAGGTCAGATGCTCCTGCGACGCTTTGTCCGCTTCCTCCTGCGTGATGAATCCGTCCCTTACCATCGTTTCCAGCACGATTTTCTGCCTATCCAACGCGTTCTGCTTATTCAGGTAAGGGGAGTAATACTTCGGGCCTTTCGGGATCCCTGCAATCAGTGCGCTCTCGGCCAGGGTCAAATCTTTTGCATCCTTGTTAAAATAGAGCCTGGACGCCGTCTGGATACCATATGTGGAATGGCCGTAATAGATCTGGTTCAAATACTGCTCCAGGATCTCATCCTTCGACAGCTGCGTTTCCATCTGCACGGCAAACAGCGTTTCCTTTATTTTCCGCATCCATGTTTTGTCGTGGGTCAGGTACAGATTGCGCGCCAGCTGCTGGGTGATCGTCCCGGCTCCCTGGACTTTGGACATGTGCTGTATATTAACGATGGAAGCGCGGGCGATCGCCTTCAGGTCAAAGCCAAAATGATTGTAAAAGTTGCGGTCTTCTATCGACAGCGTAGCTTTCACCAAATAAGGAGAAACGTCCTTGAGAGATACGACCTGACGGTCCTGCCCTGTATAAAGGGAATCGATCAGCTCGCCTTGGGCGTCATAAATTTGGGAGGTTTGGATGACCTTGGTCACCGGGAGGGCCTGGGAGCGAAAAAACAGGAACAGCAGAACAAGCCCTGCCGCGCAGAGCAGCAGCGAAGTAAAGGTGAATGAGATAATCTTTTTTACACGGGCGAGCCTTCGGCTATAAGGGTCTTCTTCCTGCAGCCGGTTTACGGCTTGTTTGTCCTGCGGTTCAGACATGGTTCCACCTCCGGGCATTCGTGTTCCGCGATGCGTCATGATATAATCAGTATGGAAAAGCCTGGCGGCCGCTATACCGCTTTTTCCCTGCATAATCTTAAAAATTTGGAAACGGCGGCATCGATTTGCATTTTTTATGTTATAAACTATAATACAATTTGTATTCCGCGCAAACAGACGGTTACAGTCGCGACGCAAGGTCAAGGCTTACTACATAAGGATGAAATTCAAAGAAAAGAGGGATTGTACATGGAACTATGGTATACGGAAAAACAAACGGAAAGTTTCGGCATCACCGCGAAAATCAAGGAAACTCTGGTATCCGAACAGACTGTTTTCCAAAAGCTGGATATGATCGTCACCGAGGAATTCGGGCGTATGCTGGTACTGGACGGTATGGTGATGACCACGGTAAAGGACGAGTTCGTGTACCATGAAATGGTGGCGCATCCCGCTTTGTTTACACATCCGAATCCGAAGAGCGTACTGGTTGTCGGCGGCGGCGACGGAGGCGTCATCCGCGAAGTGCTTAGACACCCGGGCGTTGAGAAAGCGGTTCTGGTCGAGATCGACGGCAAAGTGATCGAATACAGCAAGAAATTCCTCCCCGAGATTGCCGGCGAGCTGGATAATCCCCGCGTGGAGGTCATCGTTAACGACGGCTACATGCATATCCATGATAACAAGAATACGTACGATGTGATTATGGTAGATTCTACGGAGCCTGTAGGTCCGGCGGTGGAGCTGTTCACCAAGGGCTTTTATCAGGGAATTTACGAGTCGCTTAAAGATGACGGCATTTTCGTGGCGCAGACGGACAATCCATGGTTTAAGGCGGACCTGATCCGCAGCGTGAACCAAGACGTGAAGGAAATCTTTCCGATAGTCCGCGTATACTGCGCCAATATTCCTACTTATCCAAGCGGACTGTGGACGTTCACTATGGGAAGCAAGAAGTACGATCCGCTGCAGCTGGATGAAGCACAAATCCCGGAAATGGATACGAAGTATTACAGCCCAAGGCTGCATAAAGCGGCTTTTGCGCTGCCGAAGTTTGTTGAAGATCTAGTTAAGTGAACTCGTGCCTGGCACGGACGGATGAAACAGTCAAGCTTATTGTGGAAGGAAGTGCCCCGCTATGCGTTTTGATGAAGCTTACTCAGGCAACGTGTTTATTGCCGCTTCGCAGGATTACAAACAATCGAAGGCCGTGTTGTACGGAATGCCGATGGATTACACCGTCAGCTTCCGTCCGGGTTCCCGTTTCGGTCCCGCCCGGATCCGGGAAGTCTCGATCGGCCTGGAGGAATACAGCCCTTATCTGGATAAAAGCCTTGCCGATATCTCATACTTCGACGCGGGAGACCTGCCTCTGCCTTTCGGCAACGCCGGCAGAGCGTTGGAGCTGATCGGCGAATATGTGCGCGGGCTGCTGAACGACGGCAAGTTCCCGTTGGGCCTCGGCGGCGAGCATCTGGTGTCGTGGCCGGTCATCCGCGAAGTGTACGCGAAGTACCCGGATCTCGCGATCATCCACTTCGACGCTCACGCCGACCTGCGCGAGCAATATGAAGGGGAGCCTCTGTCCCACTCCACACCGCTGCGCAAAGCCGCCGAACTGATCGGGGGCAGGAACGTGTACCAGTTCGGCATCCGTTCCGGCACCAGGGAAGAGTTCGAGTATGCGCGCAAGAACCTGAACTTCCATCCGTTCGACGTGCTGGAGCCGCTGAAGAAGGTGCTGCCCGAGCTGTCCGGAAGGCCGGTGTATCTGACGATCGACATCGACGTGCTCGATCCGTCGGCCGCGCCGGGAACCGGCACCGCGGAAGCCGGCGGCATCACGAGCAAGGAACTGCTCGCTGCGGTCCACGCGATTGCCGCGTCCGGGGTGAATGTGGTCGGAGCCGACGTCGTGGAAGTGGCGCCGGTGTACGACCCTTCGGAGCAGACGCAGATTGTTGCATCCAAGCTCGTACGCGAAATTTTGCTTGGATTGGTGAAGTAACCCGTTTTGATTAGCAAAGGCGCGGAGCCGATTACGGCTTCGCGTCTTTTTTGTTGTATAGGAAATTATGATTTTCGGTGGCTGTGGATAAGTGTTGGTTTAAATACATTCATCCGCTGGGAGATATTGTCTTGGCAAATCCCCTCTATTCCAATCCAGAAGATTACCTTTGCGCCCCTGCGTTATAGTTGTGTTGGATCGATTCAGCTTCAGCGGTTATTCCCCTGCTTTAACGGTCTGAGCGCTTACCGTGCAGTGTCGCATCGTCGCCCGGAGAATCGCGGGACGGGAAAAATTAAAGGGAAATCGTCAATCTAATTTGACTTCCATTTGGTTACAGATGCATTTAACTGGAAAAATGTAATCGATTCCATTCTTGGCCGGAACTTATTTATTTATTGTTAGAAATGTTTAGTTTTCGTTATATCAAGGAAACTTTTCATCCTCTATGCTTGCAGTATAGGAAAAAAATTTAAAGACGCAACGCAGGAGGGGTTCTTTTATGAAAATCACATGGAATCGATGGGCCGCAGCAGGTCTGTCAGTCGCGTTGGCAGGAGGCCTGCTCGCCGGTTGCTCGGACAGCAAGCCCGCTCAGGAAGCCCCCAAAGCGGGAGCCAAGCCGTTCGAAGGCAAGAATCTGACCATCGTAACGGCCAACCATCCTTGGAGCGAGGCGATCAAGCCTTTGCTGCCCGAGTTTGAAGCATCAACAGGGATGAAGGTAACCGTGCAGAGCTTTTTTGAGGACCAGCTTACACAGAAGCTTACCGTTCAATTCACCTCCGGTTCGGCAACGCCGGATGTGTTCATGTACCGGCCTCTGCAGGAAGGCAAGCTGTTTTACAAGAACGGCTGGGTGCAGTCTTTAGACGATTACGCCAAGAAGGATGCGGGTTACGATTTTAACGATTTTTCCAAGTCCGCGGTCGGGACGACTACGGTCGACGGAAAGCTTGCCGGCATCCCGATTATCACGGAGCAGGAAATCCTCTATTACCGTAAAGATTTGCTGCAAAAAGCGGGTATTGCCGTTCCCAAAACGTTGGATGAGCTGACGGACGCAGTAAAGAAGCTCCACGACCCGAAGAATGAAATTTACGGCTTCGTCGCAAGAGGACAGCGCTCTCCGCTCGTGACCCAGGTATCCTCTTTCCTCTACTCGGAGGGAGCCGACTTTACGCAGGGCGACAAGGCTGCAATAAATACGCCGGAAGCGATCAAAGCATTTACCACATACGGTTCTCTGCTGAAGGACTACGGCCCGCCGGGAGTCCTGAACATGTCCTGGCCGCAAGCCATAGGAATTTTCGCACAGGGCAAAGTAGCTTTTTACACGGATGCGAACTCGATTTATAACAATGCGACGGATCCGGAAAAATCCAAGATTGCCGACAAAGTCGGATACGCCGTATTCCCGGCAGGCAAAGCCGGCTCCAAACCGTACAACATTACCTCTTGGGGTCTGGCGATGAATGCGAAATCAGCGAACAAGGATGCCGCTTGGGAGTTCATTAAATGGGCGACAAGCAAAGAAAGCGTAATGAAGACCCAGCAAAAAGGCAACCCGGGAGCACGCGCCTCTGTGTGGGATAAACCTGAAGGCGCCACAGGCTTCCCTGCCGAGTTGGTTCCCGTCATTAAGGAATCGGCTAAAGGCGGAGTTGACCATGACCGCCCTACGGTGATCTCCGTCAGCGAAGCGCGTGATGCTGTCGGTGAAATTGTGCAAAAGGTGATGAGCGGCGAAACGAACATCAAAGGCGTCGCAGACAAAGCAAACCAGGATCTGCAGGCGATCATGGATAAAGATAAAACGAAGTAGTCGTACCATCCGCGAAATAATCGAATAATCGATAAGATCAGGAAATGGAAGGGTCATCCGATGACTCTTCCATTCTTAATCGCCAGAAGGAAGGGAAGAAACAACGTGCGCTACAGCTGGTTTGACCGCAATTTGAAATGGATTTATACGCTTCCCGCGGTTTTATTCGTTCTGCTTATGATGCTGTTTCCTATTTTATATACGGTAAGGATCAGTTTTTTCGAATGGAGCATGTCGGCGACGACCCCTCCGAAGTGGGTGGGACTCAGCAACTATTTGACGCTGTTCAAGGATGGCCGCTTTTGGCATGCCGTCGGTTCGACCTTTTATTTTACCATCGTTGCGTTGGTTCTGGAGGTTGTTCTGGGGGTGGCGATTGCGCTGCTGCTGTTTAGGGATTTCCGGGGCAAGAACCTGGCCAAGACGATCTTCCTGCTGCCGATGGTAGCGACCCCTGTAGCTATGGGACTGGTATGGATGCTGATTTACGAACCGACGATCGGTGTGGCGAACACGTTTCTCAAATCGGCGGGCTTCAAGCCTCTGCTCTGGCTGGCATCGACACAGCAGGTCATTCCTTCCCTCATCCTGATCGACGTGTGGGAGTGGACCCCGATGATTGCCCTGATCGTAATGGCGGGATTATCGACTCTTCCTTCCGATCCGTATGAGGCGGCTGATGTGGACGGGGCGTCCGTCTGGCAGAAGTTTATTTCCATCACGCTGCCTCTGCTGAGACCGACGATCCTTGTGGCTGCTATGCTGCGGCTTATTGATGTGTTGAAAACCTTCGATATTATTTACGCCACAACACAGGGCGGCCCCAATTTTGCGTCCGAAACCTTGAATTTGTACGGCTATGTCCAAGGTTTCCAATACTTTAAGCTAGGGATGGCTTCGTCACTGCTGGTGATCTTCTTCGCGCTGGTAATGGGTCTGACCTTATTCATGATTTGGATGAGAAGAAGATTGGAGGCGGCGCAATGAAAAAAAAGAGAGGGACCACGTATTTGTTATCTCTGCTAACCGTTGTTGTGCTGCTTGCCTTCGCGTTCCCTTTTCTCTGGATGCTGCTCGCTTCCTTTAAAACGCAGGCGCAGATCATGTCGACCGGGCAGTTCTTCTCTTTCAGCCCGACATTCAAAAATTACACTAGCGTGTTCCGCGAATACGATTTCACCAAGTTCATTATCAACAGCTTTATCGTCGCGGTTGGCTCCACTTTCTTCTCGCTCGTGCTCGGACTTCCCGCAGCCTATGCCATAGCTAGGCATCATCTGCACAAATTGGGGCTGGTTATTCTTGTCGCGCGCATCATACCGGGTATTACTTTTCTGATTCCCTGGTTTATCCTGTTTTCGAAAATCCATCTCGTGGACACGTACACCGCCCTCGTACTCAGCCATATGCTGGTCGGCCTGCCGTTCATCATCTGGATTATGATCTCTTTCTTCGAGGCGTTGCCCACTGAGATCGAAGAGTCAGGCTTGATCGACGGCTGTACGCACCATCAAGTGTTTATGAAGATCATCCTGCCCATATCGGGCCCCGGCGTCATTACTTCTTCCTTGCTGTCGTTTATTTTCTCATGGAACAATTTCATGTTCTCGATTATTCTGGCCGGCGACAAAACCAAGACTTTACCGATTGCCGTGTTCAACTTTATGTCGTATTCTGAGATTAACTGGGGGGCGTTAATGGCTGCAGCCTGCATTATCACGCTTCCGGTTCTGATCATCGCCTTACTGGCACAGCGCTATATTGTGAGCGGACTGGCGGCGGGGGCTGTAAAAGGGTAAAGGCGGAGAGGAAGCATGAGCATGGCCGGAAAACTCAATATTTTCAGCAAAATGATGATTCTGGTCATCCTTCTTCTTATTCCCGTGCTTCTTCTGTACAGTTTCTCCAATCACATCAGCAAACGTGTAGTGCAAGAGCAGCTGCAGACGTCGAACTTGAACCAGCTGTCTTTCTTTCTTCACCAGTTGGATTCCAATATGGATCAGCTGTCGATGGCGCCGGTTATTCTGAGCAGCGATCCTTATATCAGGGAATTCATTGATAAAAGGGAGCAGCCGCAGTACGACGTTTTGAAAGCGCAATCTCGCATCACCGAAAAATTAAGCCTGCAGAGCGTGTCCAGCGGATGGGCGAACGATCTCGCCATCGTGTTTCCTAAAGAGCAGCAGATTCTATCGTCGAATATTTTCCAAAGCGGCGATCAGGCGCTGACCAAGGGCGCTATCCGCAATACTTGGACATATGAGGCGGTACGCCATAACGGAAAGACCCGGAGCTACTTTCTGAGGGAAATCACCGAGCCGGCTGCCGTGAACTCGAAAGATCAGGCCACTGCGGTTTTTCAAGTCGGCTTTTCCGGCCAGAATATCGTCGATCTGCTGGATGTTTACAAGAACGACAAGCACAGCGATCCTTTCCTGTTTCACCAGACGGACGCGCCGATCGTCAACAGCAGCACGTCAGAGCCAAGAATCAATGAGCTTCTAACCCTTCTTCGCAAGGAGACGTTACCTGATTCTGGGCAAAAGGTAGTTACAATGGAGGGACAGTCCTTTCTCGTAAGCTTCGTAAAATCGGCGGGGCTGGGTTGGTACCTCGTTGACTATGTACCCCTGCAGAGCATTCTGGCTCCCATTACTGCGAGTTCCTATCTGTTCTATTTTTCGACAGGTCTGCTTCTTGTTACGGGTGTTCTGGCCTGCTTCCTGCTGTACCGCAATGTGCAGATTCCGATCCGCAAGCTCACAAGGAGCGTACAGCGGATTAAACGCGGGGACCTGTCAGCCCGGATTGAGATCAGGTCCAACAATGAATTTGATTTTTTGATTGCACGGTTCAATGAAATGGCGGAACGAATCCAGGAGCTGGTCGAGAATGTGTACGCCGAGAAAATCCGCTCGAGAGAAGCAACGGTCAAACAGCTACAGTCCCAGATCAATCCGCATTTTTTGTACAACTCTTTATTTTTCATTATTAACTCCGCCATGCTCGATGACCGGGATTCCGTCGTGGAGATGTCGCAGAACCTGGCTGAATTTTACCGTTATACGACAAGGGTGGAGAATCAATGGGTGACGGTCCGCGAGGAGTTGAAGATGGTCAGCCATTATTTATCGATTCAAAACCTGCGGATGCAGCGGCTGGAATTCGAGGTTTCCGTGCCTGAGGAGATGATGGAGCTGCGCATACCGCGATTGATTGTGCAGCCTTTGGTGGAGAACGCCATTATTCATGGCATTGAGCAAAATGCCGCCGGCGGCCTCATCAAAATCACCGGTGGACAAGACAACGTGCTGAACAAAATCATGGTCGAGGACAACGGCGCCGGAATGACGCCCGAGCAGATAAAACACCTGCATTTTCAGCTGGGAATGCCTATGTCGGACGAAATCGGCTGCGGCACATGGAATGTCCACCACCGGCTGTACTACCAATTCGGCGAAGGTTCGGGCCTTAGCTTTCAGCAATCGCCGACGGGCGGGGTCAAAGCGGTCATTGCCTGGAACCGGACTGTTTAGAAGTCATCATTACGACTTGGAGGTTGCGGGATGTATCAATTGCTTATCGTCGATGACGAGGTTCATGTGGTGGAGAGGCTGTCCGCTACCGTACCTTGGCTGTCGATGGGAATCGGACAGGTGCATAAAGCCTACTCCGCGTCGGAAGCGCTTTCGCTGCTGAATCAGTTTTCCGTTGATATCGTCATCACCGATATTCAAATGCCGGGGATGTCCGGGCTCGAATTGATCGCGGAAATCAGCCGGAAGTGGAAGAAGACGAAGACGATAATTTTGTCGGGTCATTCGGACTTTCAATATGCCAAGGAAGCGATCCTGCACCGGACGGAGGATTATCTGCTTAAGCCGGTCACAGAGAAAAATTTGCTGGAGACCGTACAGAGAGTGATCGATAAGTTGAAAAAAGAGTGGGAAGAGGTGGTGTCCCGGCAGCGGCTGGATCTTGCATTACAAGAAAATTTGCCCGTGCTCAGAGGCAACTTGCTTGGCGATCTTCTGCAGGGTAAGAAGGTATCTCCTGCGTCCTTGGAAGAAAAAATGCAGATACTGGAGCTTCCCAAGCTGAATGGGGAGGCGTTTGCCCTCATGATCGTCCGTCTGGAGGAACATTTTATCGAATACGATTTTCAAAGCCTGTCTTTGATGGAATATGCGATCGGGAACATGGTGGAGGAGATTTTCGGGGAACGGTTCGAGCTCTGGCACACGAAGGATGCCCATGATTACTTGGTCTTTGTCGTAAAGGGCAGAGATCAGGCTTCTGCACCGGAGCAAACACAGACGTTTGAAAGAGCGGCTTCGCAGCTGCAGACGGCGGTGAAAAACTTTTTGAAAGGCAAAATTTCCATTCTCGTCAGCTCCTGGGGTATGTTTCCCGATCACCTCGCAGCTCTTTACAACAGCTCCGTCTCCGCTTTCCGCAAAAGAATCGGCAGAGAGCAGGAGTTTCTGCTCAGGGTGGATGACGACTTGCTCAAGGTCGAAATCCAGTCGCTGCACAGCTTATATGATACGCCTGCCTTGATCCATTTGCTGGAGGCCGGAAGGTGGGACAGCGCAGCGGACAAGCTTCAGCACATTTTCGAGGAATTGGAGCGCAAATGGGCCGAATCCCAAGAGCACCTGCTGGAAGTGTATTTTTCCGTTTCTTCGGCCTATGCCTCCATAGCTCATAAAAACGGCCGCAGGCTGTCGGAGCTGTTGGGCGCCGATTACGACAAGCTTATGGAAAGTGCTGCTTTCCGCTCGGTGAACCAGCTGCGGGAATGGTCGGTCCGGACGCTGAATAGATTACAGGAGGACATGGCCCACGAGAACAAGAACGCGAGGATTTCAATAATCAACCAAATCCGGAAATTTGTCGACAGTCATTTGTCCGAGGATGTTTCGCTGCAGGCCATAGCCGATCATGTTTATATGCATCCGGTCTATGTATCCAAAGTCTACAAGCTGGAGACCGGGGAGAATCTGAGCGATTACGTGCAGGGCGCCCGGATGGACAAAGCGGCCTATCTTTTGAAAAACAGCCATGAGAAAGTCTATGAAATTGCGGCTGAGCTAGGTTATCAGCGGCCTCACTCTTTCAATCACGCTTTTAAAAGGCATTACGGGGTCACCCCCCAAGAGTATCGCGACGGAAACGGGCAATGATCCATACAATACCGTAGAAGGTAAAGGAGACGATCGTATGAAAATCACGAAGCTGGAGCTTTTCAAAGTGCCGCCGAGATGGCTTTTTCTCAAAATCGAAACGGATGAAGGCATTTCGGGTTGGGGTGAACCGGTTGTCGAAGGGAAAGCGGATACGGTTGCCGCTGCCGTAAAGGAAATGAGCGGCATGCTGATCGGCCAAGACCCGATGAGGATTGAAGATTTGTGGCAGACGATGTACCGCGGGGGCTTCTACCGCGGCGGCCCGATCCTCACGAGCGCCATTTCCGGCATAGAGCAGGCACTTTGGGATATCAAGGGCAAGTATTACAATGCCCCGGTCTATGATCTTCTGGGCGGAGCCTGCCGGGACAAGACCCGTGTGTACTGCTGGATCGGCGGAGACCGCCCGAGCGAGGTGGGGGAAGCGGCGCTGCGCCAGGTGGAGGCCGGTTTCACCGCCGTCAAAATGAACGCGACTGAGGAAATGCATTATATCGACTCTTTCGCCAAAGTCGAGCAGGCGGCGGCCAGAATTGCCGCCGTACGGGAAGCTGTGGGAAAAGAAGTTGGAATCGGCATCGATTTCCATGGGCGCGTACATAAATCGATGGCCAAAATTTTGGTCAAAGAGCTGGAGCCCTACCGGCCGATGTTTATCGAAGAACCTGTACTGCCCGAGAATAATGAAGCGCTGGCAGAAATAGCGCGCCATACCTCCTGCCCGATCGCGGTCGGAGAGAGAATGTACACCCGCTGGGGCTTCAAGGAACTGCTGGCCCAGGGATATGCGGATATCATTCAGCCTGATGTGTCTCATGCGGGCGGCATTATGGAAACCCGCAAAATCGCCGCTATGGCGGAGGCTTATGACGTGGCGCTCGCTCCGCACTGTCCGCTGGGGCCCATTGCTCTCGCTTCCTGCCTGCACGTAGATATTTGCTCGCCGAATGCATTTATTCAGGAGCAGAGCTTGGGCATCCATTACAACCAGGGCAGCGATCTGTTGGATTATTTGCAGGATCCCGGTGTGTTTGCCTATAAAGACGGCTTTGTGAAAAATTTGAAGCTGCCTGGGTTGGGTATCCGTGTGAACGAGGATAAGGTGAGAGAAATGGCATTGATCGGGCATGATTGGAAGAATCCGATTTGGCGCCAAGAGGATGGAACGATTGCCGAATGGTAGAATAGTCCCTGAAATTTGCGAGGAGGTCAAGGATGAACGGACTGCAGAGCTTGCTGCATCATAAAATTATCGCGATCGTGCGCGGAATCCCTGCGGAATCTGCGGAGCCGGCAGCGGAGGCGTTGTGGGAAGGCGGTATCCGCCTTCTGGAGGTAACGATGAACACGCCCGATGTGCTCGGCATCATCAGCCGCTGGCGCGAGCGGTATGACGGCCGCATGTGGATCGGAGCAGGAACGGTGCTGGATCTCGGTATGGCGAAGGAAGCTGTCGCGGCAGGCGCGCAGTTTCTCATTTCTCCGAATCTGGATGAATCGGTCATTGACTTCGGCTATGGCCAAGGGATTGATGTATGGCCGGGTGTGCTGAGCCCTACGGAAATCGTCAATGCCGTAAAGGCCGGAGCCAAGGCGGTCAAAATCTTCCCGGCAGGCTCAGTAGGCGCCCGCTACATTCAAGAGATTGCCGCACCTCTGAACGGCATCCCTTTTATCGCAACCGGGGGCGTAAATCTGGAGAACATTGGAGAATTTGCCCGGTGCGGCGCGGCGGCGTTCGGCTTGGGCGGCAGCCTGCTGGACCAGCGGTTGATTCGCGAAGGGAAGTTCGAAGAGCTTGCCGAGAGGGCGAAACGGTTTACCGCTGCCGTGCAGGAGGGTTAATAGCTATGGCTCTAGCGTGAACTATAGCTTTACATGATTGCTAACATGAGCTGTACGCTAATTTTGTTACGATAGCCAAGATACTTGTGTGAACTAAAGCTTTATCTCATTGCTAACGAGAATAACGTGCGCGACAAAACGCTTACGAAGAGTCCTTGCCCAGCGTATAGCGGGGCGGGGGCTTTTTGAATAGTGCTTTAGGGCCAGATTATTCCCGCTTAAGACACTAGCCTCGTTCCATGCATGAAAATAACGATAAGAATTCAGTATGGACCCTGCCTACCTGTCTACCTGTCTACCTGTCTACCCGGCAACCAAAGATGTGCTCCCAGCAAATCGACAATATCAGGTAAAGAGCCTAATAATCCTCATTTCACATTAAATAGCGGAAAATCCCGCCAATCCCCTCACACAGGAGCCCACATCGAGCTCCTCATTGAATTTGAACCGAGGATACTATACACTAGAAGCTAAATTCATTGTCCCAATTGTATAGGTCCATCTGGGGCAAAAATGTCAGGAGCACCACAATGAGCGTCGACAAGAAACAAGTGCGCGTGCGCATCGAGAGTGAGTCCGCCCAGCAAAAGATCGTCCAGAATGTGGACGGTGAGCTGTACTCCAAAGGCGACCATTACTATGTGAGATATGCCGAACCGGACCCGGAAATGGGCCGAACGATGACAACGCTCCGTTTGGATCCCCGCTCCGTGCGGATTATCCGGCATGGGGATGTAGCTTCAGAACAGATGTTCACTGCAGGCGAGGAGCATGTCAGTCCATACGCGACAGCACACGGCACATTAGAGATTAAAACCCGGACAGATCAGCTGCATTTTCAATTGTCGGAAGGCTTGGGAACGGTGCGCTGGACATACCGGCTCACCGTCAGCGGAGAGGATGCGGGATTGTATTCGTTAACTTTAACTATTCAGGAGGCTCACCCGGAATGAGTGTATTGGAGCAAATGAAAGAGAAGGTCAAGTCGGCCATAGCCGAAGCAGTTATAAAAGCGGGTATAGTGGAAGAAGACCAGTTGCCGGAAATTATTCTGGAGGTTCCCAAGGAGAGGCAGCACGGTGATTTTGCCACCAACATTGCCATGCAGCTGACCAGAATCGCCAAGAAAAATCCGAGACAGCTCGCCGAGCAGCTGGTTGCTGCCATCGACCGTGAATCGGCGCGCATTACGAATATTGAGGTAGCGGGTCCCGGCTTTATCAACTTCACGGTGGATAAATCCTACCTGTACGACGTAATCGGCGAAGTGGCGGCGCAAGGGGAAGACTACGGGCGGGTTTCGCTGGGGGATGGCAGGAAGGTCCAGGTGGAGTTCGTCAGCGCCAATCCTACAGGCTCGCTTCATTTAGGGCACGCCCGCGGGGCGGCTGTAGGCGACGCTTTGTGCAACGTGCTTTCTTTTGCCGGCTACGATGTGACAAGAGAATACTATATCAACGATGCCGGAAACCAGGTGCTGAATCTGGCCAAATCGATCGAAGCCCGCTATCTCCAGGCACTTGGCCAAGAAGTGGAAATGCCGGAGGACGGATACCACGGAGAAGACATCAAAGGGTTTGCCCAAGAGCTGATCAAAGAGCAGAGAGACCGCTTGCTTTCGATGCCGGTGGAAGAAAGGATTTCCTTCTTCAGGCAGTACGGCTTGCAAAAAGAACTCGATAAAATCAAAAGAGACCTGGCTCGGTTCGGTGTAAGGTTTGACGAGTGGTTCAGCGAAACCTCGCTTTATGAGCAGGACAAGACCGGAGAGATTCTGCAGCTGCTAAAAGAAAGAGGGCAAATCTTCGAAGTCGACGGAGCCGTTTGGCTGCGCACCACCGATTACGGGGACGACAAAGACCGAGTTCTGATCAAAAACGACGGCAGCTTCACCTATCTGACGCCGGATATCGCTTACCACAAAAATAAATACGAGCGCGGCTACGACCAAATGATCAATATTTGGGGAGCCGACCATCACGGATATATTCCGCGGATGAAAGCGGCTATGTCGGCGCTGGGCTATGACGCGGACAAATTGACGGTGCTCATCGCCCAGATGGTGAGCCTGTTCCAGGACGGCGAGAAGGTCAAGATGTCCAAACGGACCGGCAAAGCCGTAACGATGGAGGACTTAATGGATGAGGTCGGTGTCGACGCCATCCGTTATTTCTTCACGATGCGCTCGATGGACTCTCACCTGGACTTCGATATGGACCTGGCAATTTCCAAGTCCAACGAGAATCCGGTGTTCTATGTCCAATACGCCCATGCCCGGATTTGCAGCATCTTCCGCCAGGCGGAAGAACAGGGAATCACTCTGCCGGATGTCCCCGGCGTGGATCTGTCCGCCTTGCAGTCGGAAGCGGAGTTCGATCTGCTGCGTAAGCTGGGCGAACTGCCGGAAGAGGTGGCTGTCGCCGCGGAACAATACGCTCCGCACCGTTTGATCCGCTATGTGTATGAGCTGGCGGGACAATTCCACAGCTATTACAAGGCGGAACGGGTCATCATAGAAGACGAGAAGGCGATGCTTGCCCGCCTGGCTCTGCTGGATGCCGTGCGCGTCGTAATCGCGGGCGTTCTGCGCCTCGTCGGCGTATCGGCTCCGGACCGTATGTAGAACGCGCGCCCTGGACGGTGCCTGTACGCCATGCGGGGCGTGCTAATTAAAGCTTGCCGCCCTAACCGGAGCGGGTGCGGGAGCCGAAGCCCGATACAGAGCCCGAGCCGGACACCGCGTTCACCGCGCGTTTGGCATGAATGCCTCCTGGTCCCTTGACGCGGCCTTTGATCAGGGGGGTGGCTGTTTTCATTAGGATTTGCTTGATCTTAAACGGCTTCAGCCCAGGTTTCACGGCCAGCATAAGCGCCACGACCCCTGACACATGGGATGTGGCCATGGAAGTGCCGCTAAGCTCGTTGTACCTCCCGCCCAGCCAGGTGGAGAGGATTTTTTCGCCGGGTGCATAAATATCGATTCGTCTGCCTCTGTTGCTGAAAGGGGCTATTTTACTGTTCCTGGTGATGGCTCCGACAGAGATGACCTTCGGCAAACGGGCGGGATAGTCCACGCTGCCTTTCATGCTGTCATTCCCGGAAGAAGCGATAATGACAGCGCCGGACTGGTAAGCGCTGGTTACGGCGATATCGAGAAGATTGCTGTAGGTTTTCATGCCGAAGCTCATGTTGATGATGTTCACGCCATTCTGCACACACCAATCGATGCCCTCGATGATATCGGACACATACGCCGAACCGTGAGCGTCAAAAGCTTTCACCGGATGGATCACGGCTCTCGGCGCGACTCCGATAATTCCGCTCGCGGAGCTGTAAGCCGCTATCGTCCCCGCGATGTGCGTTCCGTGCCCGTTGTCGTCGTAGGGGAGAAGGCTTCGGTTTATAAAATTGATCCCTTTGCCTATCGCACCCCGGAGGTCCGGATGGCTGTAGTCGATCCCGGTATCGACCACCCCCACCTTGATCCGGCTGCCCATCGTCGTTTTCCACGCCTGGGGCGCCTTTATTTGCTTCACTCCCCAGGGCACCTGCTGAGTCCTTTCCGGCGTAACCTTGCCGTCCGATTGATCAGGCAGCGATAATTTCGCTTTATGGAGCTGTATTCTTGCATCTTCTTCCGCCGACTCGATAAAAGGAAATGAGAGAAGCCGTTCCGATGGCACAATAGAGCAGGCAATGGCCCGAATTAGTCCTATTTGCCTGATAGAGGGAAGAGACGTTCGCGCAGTTCCCAGGAGTTTCCAGTGCTTTATGCACTCGGCATACTCTCTTGGGCATTTAAAACGGATAATCGTATGGCCTGCCGGCTTTTTGCGTCCGTATTCTACTTGTTGTTGGAGGTATTGCAGAAATTTCGCCGAGTTCAACTGTTCATCTCCCCCAGTACAGTTGGATTATCTTGGAGTTATCATATGTAGGGGGCCGAAAGATGGATTGAGTAGGGAGCCTTTTTCCAAATAAATGGGTTGCGATTCGTGTCATTCGGCGTTCTCCAACATACGATAAATAGAGAGTTACTTGTTAGCTCTTGCTCCCACGAGGTGGCGAGTGATCGCCAAAGTGGATACAGTCGAAAGCGGAGGAAGCTTCCTTCGCTTATTTTCTGTTGGCGCAACTTTGGGATTGGATTCCGGGGCTCGGACGATTCTTGCTTTTTTATTTAAAATAGGTTTTACTTGGAGATACTGGATATGGTATAAAATATACATTATGTATGAAAATGTCCGAAGGGATGTGCCGAGATCTTATGAGTTCCGAATACGCACTTAAAATATCAGCAGAGCAGGCCAAAGAAATGCCGATGGTGGACCTGGCCTTCGAGCTGTTGAAATCAGCGAACACGCCATTCTACTACCGTGATTTGATGAATGAGATCGCCAAAATCAAAGGCCTTTCGGACCAAGAAGTCATGCAGGTGATTGCTCAACTATATACTGAAATCAATATTGACGGCCGTTTCGCGTGCGTAGGCTCCAACCTTTGGGGCTTGAAGCGCTGGTATCCCGTGGAGAAATCCGACGACACCGTCGGCAACGCCAAGCGTCCGCGCATTATTAATGACGAAGACGACGATCTGGACGAGGATATCTTCTCCGAAGAAGAGGACACGTTCAGCGAAGAGGATTATGATACGTTCGACAAGCCCCGGGATGAGGATGCCGAGGACGATGCGGATACGGATACGGAGGATGACGAATTCTTCGAAGAGGAAGATATCGAGGAAGAGGCAATCGAAGCGTCCGAAATCGATGAAGAAGTTGACGGTTTGGGAGACGATGATGACAAGGATTCCGAAGGCGACGACGATTACGACGATGAAGATTTGGACGACGACGAGAAGAAATAAAACAATTCCATCAAAAGGTTGACAGCACGATGCCTACAGAGTAAACTATTGCATGGGCTATTGAAACCATGTAAATATTTATTGAAATCAAAGTGCCCCGTGTCCTGCGGGTGTCACTTTTTTTGTTTTTTCAGGGTAGTTTTGAAGGTTCCCGTACAAGCTAAACAAACCAGGTTTATACTAAGAGGGGAGTTACATATGACCAAATATATTTTCGTGACAGGCGGAGTGGTGTCCTCATTGGGCAAAGGAATAACAGCGGCGTCTCTTGGAAGGCTGCTTAAAAATAGAGGGTTAAAGGTTACCATCCAGAAGTTCGATCCTTACATTAACGTAGACCCGGGAACGATGAGTCCCTATCAGCACGGAGAGGTGTTTGTAACCGATGACGGCGCCGAGACGGATCTCGACCTGGGCCACTACGAGCGGTTTATCGACATTAATCTGTCCAAGAACAGCAACGTAACCACAGGCAAGATCTATTCCTCCGTTATTAAAAAAGAGCGCCGCGGCGAATATTTGGGCGGCACCGTTCAGGTGATTCCCCATATTACGAACGAAATAAAGGAACGTGTTTTCCGCGCGGGCAAGGAAGCCGGTTCCGATGTGGTCATTACGGAGATCGGAGGCACGGTGGGTGATATCGAAAGCCTGCCTTTCCTTGAAGCCATCCGCCAAATCAAAAGCGACATCGGCCGCGAGAATGTTATGTACATTCATGTGACTTTGATTCCATACCTGAAAGCAGCGGGAGAGGTCAAAACAAAGCCGACCCAGCACAGCGTCAAAGAGCTTCGCAGTCTTGGGATTCAACCGCATGTGATCGTGTGCCGCACGGAGCAGCCGCTGCAGGAGGACATGAAGCGCAAAATCGCGCTGTTCTGCGATATCGATTCCAACGCAGTAATCGAATGCAACGATGTCGATACGTTGTATGCGGTGCCTACCATGCTAAAAGAGCAGGGTTTGGACGAGATTGTCGTCAATCATTTGAGGCTGGAAACGAATCCTTTGGATATGACCGAGTGGGACAGCCTGGTGGATAAAGTCAGGAGCCTGAATGGGACAACCGAAATTGCCATCGTCGGTAAATACGTTGCTCTTCACGACGCTTATTTAAGCATAGTAGAGGCGTTGGGACATGCCGGCATCGATAGCAACACGGAAATCAAAATCCGCTGGGTCAACGCGGAAGAAGTGTACGACCACAACGTGGAGGAGCTGCTGCATGGAGTGGACGGCATTCTCGTACCCGGGGGCTTCGGAGACCGCGGTATCGAGGGGAAAGTATCGGCGATCCGCTACGCCCGCGAGAAGGGTATTCCATTCTTCGGCATTTGCCTCGGCATGCAGGTAGCCGTTGTGGAATACGCGCGTTCGGTTCTGAACCTGGAAGGAGCCAATTCCTCCGAGATCAATCCGGTAACCTCCTATCCGGTCATCGATCTGCTGCCGGAACAGAAGGATATCGAGAACCTGGGCGGTACGATGAGACTGGGCTTGTATCCGTGCAAGCTGGCTGAAGGCTCACTGGCTGAACAATGCTATGCCGACGAGCTCGTCTATGAGCGCCACAGGCACCGGTATGAGTTCAACAACGAATACAGGGAAACGATCGAAGCGGCCGGCCTGATAATTTCGGGAACCTCGCCGGATGGCAGACTGGTCGAGATTGTGGAGCTTCCCGGACATCCTTGGTTCCTGGCGGTCCAGTTCCATCCGGAATTCACTTCCAGGCCGAACCGTCCTCAGCCCTTGTTCCGCGAATTTGTCAAAGCGGCCTTCCAGCAAAAAGGTAAAAAGTAAATTTTAGCTAAAAATTGTTAATTTTAAAATTTCTTGCAGGAAAATCCCGAAAAACATCGAACTACTACCAACACATGAAATAAAAAAGTACGGTATTCGGGAGGATTACGGTGAAGAAAAAACTGCTGATTGTTGATGACCAGAATGGAATCCGCGTGCTCCTTATGGAGGTTTTTAACAGCGAGGGGTATGAAACTTACGAAGCCTCTAACGGCAAGCTCGCGCTGGAGATCGTCAAACAAGTGTCTCCGGACCTGGTGCTGCTGGATATGAAAATTCCCGGAATGGACGGATTGGATATTTTAAAGCACGTCAAAAGTATAGATCCTTCGATCAAAGTGATAATGATGACCGCATACGGAGAACTCGATATGATCAAAGAAGCGACGGACTTGGGGGCCATATCCCATTTTACGAAACCGTTCGATATCGACGAACTTCGGTCAGCCGTAAATCAACAGCTCAAAAACGACCCGCGCGGCGGGATGGTGATAGGATCCTGATGATTCAGGATTCTTTTTTTGCATTTCTTCGAGGAGCGGTTACTCCAAACCCGGGATGGGGAAAATGAGAGTGGAACAAATAAAATACAAGCGGATTCCGCCTTTCATTACAATTGATGAATGATTGTGGTATAATATCACAGTGCGATTGAATGACAGGCTATTAGAGGAGGATTCACAGTATGCCATTGGTTTCTATGAACGAGTTTTTACCCAAAGCAAAAGCGAATAAATTCGCCGTTGGCCAGTTTAACATGAACAACCTTGAGTTTGCTCAAGCGATTGTCGAAGCTGCGATGGAATTGAAGTCGCCTTTTATTTACGGGGTAAGCGAAGGCGCTTTGAAGTATATGGGCATCGAGTTTACGGTAGCGATCGCCGAAGCGGCGGCTAAGAAGTCAGGACTGCCGATTGCTCTGCATCTGGACCACGGCAGCAGCTTTGAAGTGGCAATGCAGTGTATCCGCGCCGGATTCAGCTCCGTTATGTTCGACGGATCCCACTATTCCTTCGAGGAGAACATCCGCTTGACCAAAGAAGTGGTCAAAGCCGCTCACGCGATGGGCGTATCCGTTGAAGGCGAGCTGGGCACAATCGGCGGAGTCGAAGACGACATCTCGGTTGACGAAGCCAATGCAAGCCTGGCCAAGCCGGAAGAAGCCATCCGCTTCTACGAAGAGACCGGAGTGGACTGCCTGGCGATTGCTGTGGGTACAGCGCATGGAATGTATGCAGGGGAACCGAACATCCATTTCGATATTATTCAAGCCGTCTCCGGCAAAATTCCGGTTCCGGTAGTTCTGCACGGCGGATCCGGAGTACCGGACGAAATGATTAAGAAATCCATTCAAGCCGGCGTCGGCAAGATCAACGTCAACACGGAGAATCAGGTCGCTTGTACGGACGCAATCCGCGAAGTGCTGAACAAAGACTCCAAGGTGTATGATCCTCGTAAATATCTCACTCCCGCCCGCAAGGCCATGGTTGAAGTAGTTAAATCCAAAATCCAACTATTCGGCAGCTCAAATCAAGCCTGAATTGAATACGGGGGAAATCATTTACTATGATTTCCCTCCCTATCTTCTTTGTCGCAGCGTCAGCAGCTTTATGTTTGCACCCAAGTTTGGCCTAATGTAGGAGGAAGAGTAACGTATGGAGAAGTTGATGGTCGCAGGAGGACGTCCGCTTCGCGGAACGGTTCAGATTAGCGGCGCAAAGAACAGCGCGGTTGCCTTGATTCCCGCAGCAATTCTTTCGGAGACAGTCGTCGTACTGGACAATTTGCCCCAGATCAGCGATGTGGGCATTTACACGGAAATACTGACGGATTTAGGCGGAGTGGTGGAGTGGCAGGGCGATCAGATGAAGATCGATCCGAGCAGGATGAAATCCATTCCTATGCCTAACGGGAATGTGAAGAAGCTAAGGGCTTCCTATTATTTGATGGGAGCTTTATTGGGTAGATTTGGCGAAGCCACCATCGGTTTGCCCGGCGGCTGTGATTTTGAACCTCGTCCGATCGATCAGCATATCAAAGGTTTTGAAGCTTTGGGAGCTATAGTAAGCAACGAGCAGGGTTGTATTCGCATAAGCGCCAAAGAGTTAACCGGCGCCAAGATTTATTTGGATGTCGTCAGTGTAGGAGCTACCATTAATATCATGTTAGCGGCTTCGCGCGCTAAAGGTCTGACTACTATTGAAAACGCGGCCAAAGAGCCTGAAATTATAGATGTTGCTACACTATTGAATTCCATGGGTGCCCGCATCAAAGGCGCAGGTACGGAAACCATCCGTATAGAAGGCGTAGATTCCATGCAGGGCTGCCGCCATTCTATTATACCCGACCGGATTCAGGCGGGAACTTATATGATTGCAGCCGCCGCGACCTGCGGGGATGTAGTCGTCGATAACGTGATACCGAAGCATATGGAAGCTGTTACCGCTAAACTTCAGGAAATGGGCGTACATATCTACGAAATGGATGAGTCCATCAGAGTGGTGGGACAGCCCGAATATGGAAGTGTTGACGTTAAAGCTTTGGTGTATCCCGGTTTTGCCACAGATCTTCAGTCCCCGATGTCCAGCTTGTTGACGCAGGCCAGGGGGGTCAGCATTCTGACGGATTATATTTACGGCAACCGTTTCAAGCATATACCCGAATTGGTAAGAATGGGCGGCAATATCAAAGTGGAAGGCCGTTCCGCTGTCATAGAATACAGCCAATTGAACGCCGCCAAAGTGAGGGCGACCGATCTGCGGGCGGGCGCGGCGCTCGTGGTCGCCGGTTTGGCAGTGCCTTCGGGCGTTACCGAAATAACAGGCGTGGAGTACATCGACCGCGGATATGACAATTTGGTTGATAATTTGACTGCGCTCGGCGCGGAAGTATGGAGAGAGCGAGATTAGGCAATAGATAGAATCACAGGAACTGCAGACGGCTGTTCTAAATTATAAAGTGTGGTGGTTAAATAGATGGATATGCACCTGGCGCAGCTGGAAGCGCTGAAATTGACCGAATTATATCAACTGGCTAAAAAGCATCAAATCCCCTATTACGGAAAAATGAACAAAAAAGAACTCATATTTGCGATTTTACGGGCTCAAGCCGAGCAAGGCGGGCTTATGTTTATGCAGGGCGTGCTCGATGTACTCCCGGAAGGATTCGGTTTTCTGCGGCCGATCAACTATCTGCCCAGCTCGGAAGATATTTATATATCCGCTTCGCAAATCCGCAGATTCGATTTAAGGTCCGGCGACATGGTATCGGGTAAATGCCGGCCACCCAAGGAGAACGAGAGATATTTCGGGCTTCTTCATGTGGAAGCGGTCAACGGAGAACCTCCGGAAACGGCGTCCGAAAGACTTCATTTTCCTGCACTTACTCCTCTTTATCCGCAAAAGAGAGTGGTTTTGGAATCTTCCCCATCCCAATTGTCCACCCGAATTATGGATCTGATGTCTCCCGTAGGGCTTGGGCAGCGCGGATTGATCGTGGCTCCGCCCAAAGCGGGAAAAACCCTTCTTCTGAAAGAAATAGCCAACAGCATTTCCACTAATTATCCGGAAATCGAGCTTTTCGTGCTGCTTATTGACGAACGCCCTGAAGAAGTGACGGATATGCAGCGCAGCGTCAATGGGGAAGTCGTGGCTTCTACTTTTGACGAGCTGCCCGAGAATCATATCAAAGTGGCTGAGCTTGTCCTGGAACGGGCACAGCGCCTCGTTGAGCATAAGAAGGATGTCGTAATCCTGATGGATTCCATCACCCGTCTGGCACGGGCCTACAACCTGGTGATCCCGCCATCCGGGCGTACGCTCTCCGGCGGTATCGACCCCGGCGCCTTCCATCGTCCCAAGCGTTTCTTCGGAGCGGCCAGGAACATCGAAGAAGGCGGTTCGCTCACCATTCTGGCCACCGCTTTGGTGGAGACCGGATCCCGTATGGACGATGTCATCTATGAAGAGTTTAAAGGAACCGGAAACCTCGAGCTTCATCTGGACCGCAGGCTAGCCGAACGCCGTATTTTCCCGTCCATCGATATTCGCCGGTCGGGAACGCGCAGGGAAGAAATGCTTTTAAGCAAGGAAGAGCTGGATAAGGTTTGGGCACTGCGCAAGAGCATGAACGATTCCCATGAATATATAGAAGCGTTTATTAAGAAAATCGGTGAAACGAAAACGAACGTGGAGTTTTTGGAAACTTTGGACTCTGCGAATGGTTCGAACGGAACGAACAACCCGAAGAAATTGAAGAACTCCGCTTCTTAAGTCAAAGGAGCTGAAAACATATGAATTTGGTCTACTCGGATGCCGAAGGCAAAGTATATGACCATTCGGAATTGCTCGGCTTGGGCCGGAATGCCGAAATGATAACTGAAATTTTGGAAGACGAGCTGATTCCCTTGCCGGAAGGAGCCACTTTGGTGAGTCTGCCTTTTACCCGGCCGGTAGGAATGGACCCGGACAACGGGGAGATGAAGCTCTTTCCCGGCGATTACCATGCCGTAGGCGCTTTGCTCCCCCAAGGCTACACCCGGCTGCTGCTGCCTGGTTATATCAAATCGGACAAAGCGCAGCTGCTCCCGCTGTTCGGTTACACAGCCGTTGTATGGAAGGACGGGGGGTTCCATGTGGCTGCGCGTCTCAGTGACGACCCTCACCCCTGGAACCCTGCTGGCTGCGACCCGGATGTGCTCGAAGTTCGGGTGAAGCAGCTTCTCGCCAAGTATCCGCAGAATCGATTGTTTGAACACCTTTCCAATTGCGCGTTGGGGTATGAATGCTTGACCGCATCCAACACGTTTTTGAACCGATGGGAGGGGGCTGTCCCGGTCTCTTATTCCTGCAATGCCGGCTGTCACGGTTGTATTTCCGAACAACCGGACGACAGCGGCTTCGTCGCCCCGCAGACGCGGATGAACTTCAGGCCCCATGTGGATGAGATTGTCGAGATTATGCTCGAGCATTTATCCACGCCCGAGAGCATCATCTCTTTCGGCCAAGGCTGTGAAGGGGAACCTTCGACTCAAGCCTCGCTTATCATAGAGGCGATGCGTAAGGTTAGACAGCAGACGAAGCTTGGCTATATCAATATCAATACGAATGCGGGACTTTCAGATCATATCAGAGGCATTGTGGACGCCGGGCTGGATTTGATGCGGGTGAGCACGATCAGCGCCATGGACGGCCATTACAACGCCTATTATAAACCCCGCGGCTATACGCTCAAGAATGTGGAGAAGTCTTTAAAATACGCAGCGGACCAAGGGGTCTACACTTCCATCAACTATTTGATCTTTCCCGGTGTAACCGACCGCGAGGAAGAAGTGGAAGCGATGATCGAATTTTGCAGAAGGACCAACCTGAAGCTGATTCAACTGCGCAATCTGAACATCGATCCCGAAAGCTATCTGGGCATTATCCCTAAAGCCCAAGGAGAACTGCTGGGCATGAAGCAGGCGATTGAGATATTTACGCAGGAGCTGCCGGATGTCGTAATCGGTTCTTACACTCATGTTCCCCCGGTGGGGGAAAGAAGATTCCCTGCACCCGGAATCTAAGGAATAAGTTATTGCTTTTCTGATGGTAATGGTGATATAATGTTGCCATGTGTCGACATAACTCTGGATCTGCATACAGAACCAGGGCGGAAAGAGGTGAAGGAAATGAAAGAAGCTATTCATCCCAAGTACCACTTGACTACGGTGACTTGCGCTTGCGGCAACACATTTGAAGCGGGTTCCGTCAAGCCCAACCTGAAAGTTGAAGTTTGCTCGAACTGCCACCCGTTCTTCACTGGTAAGCAGAAGTTTATGGATGTGGGCGGTCGTGTGGATCGTTTCAAGAAGAAGTACGGAATCTAATTTCCGTTTTCCTGCAGTTGAACAGCATAAAACCACCTTCTTTATCTATCGTTTCGATGGAGTAAAGGAGGTTTTTTGCTGCGCGTCCCGGCAAACTAGCAATTTATCCCTCCAAGTTGATATTTCGCGCATTATCGGATATACTTATCTCTACCGTGCTAGATGGGGAGGTAGCGGTGCCCTGTAACCCGCAATCCGCTGTAGCGGGGTTGAATTCCTGTTAGAGGTCTTGTCAGTGTGAGGCCTGGTATTTACACGTGGTGTTGACAGTCGGGTCCTCCGCAATGGACGCCAACGAACCCGGTCAGGTCCGGAAGGAAGCAGCCGTAAGTAGGATGTTCCATGTGCCGGAGGGTGGCCTAACCGAGCTAACGGTGAAGGTGCCGCTTGGACTGTAAGATCAATAACAGGTGCACGATACATACTGCATGAGAAACACGCGTTAGTGGATTTTGTTCCAACGCGTGTTTTTTTGTATAGAATTATGCGAAGCAATTTCTGTGGATGAAGGGGGCTCCCCCAAAAGTACTCGGAAGAGGCTTCGAAGGTTTGCCTCACTTTTGGGGGATTTCTTCTCAAGTTTTTCGGGCTTGCGGGATACGTAGAATTTAGAAAAACCTGGGAGGACGTATTATTGGAAGGAAAATGGGAGTGGAGGGAGAATTGTATTAGGAATCTATAAACTGTCTGAGGTGATAGGATGCTTCCAATGAACTCAATGCTTGAAATTTCCCTGCAGGAAGTTGAGCGCTATTTGTATTATGAACATCAACCGATGATCGTTTTGGATTCGGAAGAGAGGATCGTGTTCTGCTGTTCCAATTTCGTCAAATGGACGGGGCAGAGCAGAAAAGAGCTGACGGGCCGATCGGTCGCCGGGTATATCAGATTTCATGAGCCGCTGGTTTCGTTATATAATCGTTTCTTTCAAATCGGCGAAAGCAGCGGACAGATTCCTCCTTTGGAAGTGCTGCAGGGCCCGTCTCCAAGAATCGTGAAGAACTACATTGTATTAGGCTTCCAAATACAGTCCGAACCCCATTTTCTTTTAATTCTGAGGGGAGCCGAGTACAACGTGCTGCAGCGGTTCGCGGGAACTTTTTTGCGAGATGTGAATTTGGGTGTGCTTTTGATCGATCCTGATTTTCATCTTGTGGATATCAGTGAAATGGCCTGCAGAGTGCTGGGTCTGGACAAAAGCAGCATCCTTAATCGATCAATGGACGAGATTTTCGCTTCCGTGCCGAATGAACATAGAATCGTGCAGCGTACGCTGCTTGACGGCCAAGTCGTGAGAAACCAGGCGGTTTCCTGGACGAACAATACGGAGAGATACGAGCTTCTGCTGGATTCCAATGTGCTGAGAAATCAGGACGGAGAGATTGTCGGCGCGTATGTTATGTTTAAAGATGTGACGAATTTGCGTTCCCTGGAGCAGCAGGTGCAGAGGAGCGATAAACTGGCGATGATAGGACAGATTGCGGCGGGAACCGCCCATGAAATACGTAACCCGCTGACGTCCATAAAAGGTTTTCTGCAAATGTTCCGCAATACTTTTACGGAGAAGGGGATGGATAAAGAGAGAACCTATACTCAGGTGATGCTCGATGAAATTGACAGGATCAATGAGCTTCTCAATGAATTTTTGCTGCTCAGCAAGCCTAAGCACATCTCTTTTGAGCAGGTTGATGTATCGAAGGTGCTTCAGGGTATCCTCCCGCTCATCAATAACGAGGCCATTCTGCACAAAGTGAGCGTCAATTACGAACCTGAGTCTCCTTCCGCGCACATTATCGCCGATAAAGAAATGCTCAAGCAGGTGTTTTTGAATCTCTGCAAGAATGGGATTGAAGCGATGTCCGAAGGCGGGACGCTTAGTATTACTGAAAAAGCCGACTATTCCGAGCGGTGGTTGTACATCGATATCCACGACACGGGTCCGGGTATTCCGGTTTTTCTGATTGATAAAATATTCGACCCTTTTTTTACGACAAAAGAAAATGGCACCGGGCTGGGCTTATCGGTGTGCCAAAGAATCATCCACGATATAGGCGGATGGATCCGCGTGTCTTCCAAAGGTTTTGGGACGACGTTTACCGTGGGCCTGCCGCTACCTTAGCATCCTGACTCCTTTCGGAATCGTTTCCGGCAAGGAGTTTTAATTTTTGACTTACTTCATTCCTGCATAGGGTTATAGTATAATAAAATTATTATTACCTGAAGTTTAGAGAGGGTTGTTATGGCACAACATATAGCTTTATACCGCATGTGGAGGCCTCAATCCTTCAGGGAGATTGCCGGCCAGAAGCATATTATACAGACACTGCAGAATTCGCTTCGGGAGGGGAGGTCTTCTCACGCTTACCTTTTTAGCGGTCCCAGAGGAACGGGAAAGACGACTGCCGCCAAAATTTTGGCAAAGGCGGTTAACTGCGAGAAAGGGCCTGCGGCCGAGCCCTGCAATGAATGCGCTGTATGTCAAAGAATTACAGAAGGCACGGTTGTGGACGTGGTAGAGATTGACGCGGCCTCCAACCGGGGCGTGGATGAGATCCGCGATATCCGCGACAAGGTGAAATATGCGCCCACCGAAGTGAGGCGGAAGATCTACATCATTGACGAAGTACACATGCTGACAACGGAAGCGTTCAATGCGCTGCTGAAGACCTTGGAGGAGCCTCCTGAGCATGTGATGTTTATTCTTGCAACGACAGAGCCCCACAAAATCCCCGCCACCATCATTTCGAGATGCCAGCGCTTCGACTTCCGCAGAGTGTCGCTTGGCGAGCAGATGGCAAGACTTGAGCATATATGCGGCGAAGAAAACATTCAAGTGGATGAAGACGCGCTGCAATATATTGCGAGGCTGTCGGATGGCGGAATGAGGGATGCCCTCAGCCTACTGGACCAGATTGTTTCCTATTCAGGCACCAGGGTCAGCTACGGCGACGTCATCGCGGTAACCGGCGGCCTGGCCTCGGAGCAGTTCGGAAAGCTCGCGCAAGCGATCAAGGAAGGGAATGCCGGGGATGCTTTGGACTTGATCGATGCTTTCATGCAGGAAGGAAAGAGCGCCGAGAAGTGTATTGAAAGCCTGGTCCAGTATTTAAGGGACATCCTGATGGTACGCATGATTCCCCATTCCAAGGCGGTCACGGAGCGGATCTTTCACACCGACGAGTATGTACGCATATCCGATGGGTTTACCAAAGACAAATTGTTCTATATGATTGAGATGCTGACCGCTTATCAAGCGGATATGAAATATTCATCGCAGCCGCAAACTTTGCTTGAGATTGCCGTCATTAAATTGTGCGGCGATGCTCCTGCCCCGGCGTCCGCCGCCGTACCCTACGAAGCGGCGTCCGAGAATTCCCAAGAAATCCTGGCCCCCCTGCTTAGAAGGATTGAGAAGCTTGAAGAGAAGCTCGCCCACCTGTCGCAAGGGGCGGCTGCGCAGGAGCCTGCTAATGCGAGAACTTCCGCCGCATCCAACGGCCGCGCCGTATCTTCCGCTGTCGGCAGAAGATCGGGCGTAAAGCTTGACCATTTTGTGCAGTCTAAGGATGAGACGCTGACCCGGTCGGTGGTCAACAAGTGGAGCACGGTGTTGGCGCAAGTGAAGGAAA
>NZ_AP043884.1:2762500-2825000 GCF_055392555.1 Paenibacillus sp. JCM 18996 | reverse complement strand
CGTCTTACACGGAGTGATAAAAGAGCAGCGTAGGCGAAGCGGCCTGGAAAGGCCGGCCAAAGAAGGTAACAGCCCTGTAGCTGAAATGCCGCTCTCTCTTTAGACGCATCCTGAGTACCGCGGGACACGTGAAACCCCGCGGGAATCCGGCAGGACCATCTGCCAAGGCTAAATACTCCCTAGCGACCGATAGTGAAGCAGTACCGTGAGGGAAAGGTGAAAAGCACCCCGGGAGGGGAGTGAAAGAGAACCTGAAACCGTGCGCTTACAAGAAGTCAGAGCCCGATCTAGGGGTGATGGCGTGCCTTTTGTAGAATGAACCGGCGAGTTACGTTCCCGTGCGAGGTTAAGGTGAAGAGCCGGAGCCGCAGCGAAAGCGAGTCTGAACAGGGCGAATGAGTACGTGGACGTAGACCCGAAACCGTGTGATCTACCCCTGTCCAGGGTGAAGGTGAGGTAACACTCACTGGAGGCCCGAACCCACGAATGTTGAAAAATTCGGGGATGAGGTGGGGGTAGCGGAGAAATTCCAATCGAACTCGGAGATAGCTGGTTCTCCCCGAAATAGCTTTAGGGCTAGCCTCAGGAAGAAAGAGTAGTGGAGGTAAAGCACTGATTGGGTGCGGGGCCCGCCAAGGGTTACCAAGTCCAGTCAAACTCTGAATGCCACATACTTGTACCTGGGAGTCAGACAGTGAGTGCTAAGATCCATTGTCAAGAGGGAAACAGCCCAGACCATCAGCTAAGGTCCCTAAGTAGGTGTTAAGTGGGAAAGGATGTGGAGTTGCACAGACAACCAGGATGTTGGCTTAGAAGCAGCCACCATTGAAAGAGTGCGTAATAGCTCACTGGTCGAGTGACTCTGCGCCGAAAATGTAACGGGGCTAAACACACCACCGAAGCTATGGATTGACGAAAGTCAGTGGTAGGGGAGCGTTGTGTACCGGAGCGAAGGTAGACCGGAAGGACTGCTGGACTGTACACAAGTGAGAATGCCGGTATGAGTAACGAAAAGACAAGTGAGAATCTTGTCCGCCGAAAGCCTAAGGGTTCCTGAGGAAGGTTCGTCCGCTCAGGGTTAGTCGGGACCTAAGGCGAGGCCGAAAGGCGTAGTCGAAGGACAACAGGTGGAAATTCCTGTACCACCGTAAGCCGTTATGAGTAATGGGGTGACGCAGAAGGGTAGTCGTGCGAGCGGATGGATGCTCGTCCAAGCAGTGAGGCTGATGTGCAGGCAAATCCGCGCATCGTAAGGCTGGGCTGTGATGGGGAGGGAAATGTAAGTACCGAAGGCGATGATCTCATGCTGCCAAGAAAAGCCTCTAGCCAGGTGAAGGTGCCCGTACCGCAAACCGACACAGGTAGGCGAGAAGAGAATTCTAAGGCGCGCGGAAGAACTCTCGTTAAGGAACTCGGCAAAATGACCCCGTAACTTCGGGAGAAGGGGTGCCCCGGTAAGGTGAATAGCCTGAGGGGGCCGCAGTGAAAAGGCCCAAGCGACTGTTTAGCAAAAACACAGGTCTGTGCGAAGCCGCAAGGCGAAGTATACGGGCTGACGCCTGCCCGGTGCTGGAAGGTTAAGGGGAGTGGTTAGGTGCAAACCGAAGCTGTGAACCGAAGCCCCAGTAAACGGCGGCCGTAACTATAACGGTCCTAAGGTAGCGAAATTCCTTGTCAGGTAAATTCTGACCCGCACGAATGGCGTAACGACTTGGGCGCTGTCTCAACGAGAGATCCGGTGAAATTTTAATACCTGTGAAGATGCAGGTTACCCGCGACAAGACGGAAAGACCCCATGGAGCTTTACTGCAGCTTGATATTGAATTTGGGTACGATCTGTACAGGATAGGTGGGAGCCTAAGAAGCATGAGCGCCAGCTTGTGCGGAGGCGACGTTGGGATACCACCCTGATCGTATCTAGGTTCTAACCTGGGTCCGTGATCCGGATCGGGAACAGTGTCAGGCGGGCAGTTTGACTGGGGCGGTCGCCTCCTAAAGAGTAACGGAGGCGCCCAAAGGTTCCCTCAGAATGGTTGGAAATCATTCGAAGAGTGCAAAGGCAGAAGGGAGCTTGACTGCGAGACAAACAGGTCGAGCAGGGACGAAAGTCGGGCTTAGTGATCCGGTGGTACCGAATGGAAGGGCCATCGCTCAACGGATAAAAGCTACCCTGGGGATAACAGGCTTATCTCCCCCAAGAGTCCACATCGACGGGGAGGTTTGGCACCTCGATGTCGGCTCATCGCATCCTGGGGCTGAAGTAGGTCCCAAGGGTTGGGCTGTTCGCCCATTAAAGCGGTACGCGAGCTGGGTTCAGAACGTCGTGAGACAGTTCGGTCCCTATCTGTCGCGGGCGCAGGAAATTTGAGAGGAGCTGTCCTTAGTACGAGAGGACCGGGATGGACGTACCGCTGGTGTACCAGTTGTTCCGCCAGGAGCACCGCTGGGTAGCCAAGTACGGAAGGGATAAGCGCTGAAAGCATCTAAGCGTGAAGCCCCCCTCAAGATGAGATTTCCCAATTCAGTAAGACCCCTTGTAGACGACGAGGTAGATAGGTTCGGGGTGGAAGTGCAGCAATGCATGCAGCTGACGAATACTAATCGGTCGAGGGCTTAACCATAATACCCAAGAAAGTGAAGAGGAAGCTGACGAAGCGGAATCCGAATACTTTCTCGGGGCCCGAAAGAACAAACAAGCTTACGTTGAATTCGCTGCTAGTTTTCAGGGAATAAACACCCTGAATGAAATAAAACGTTTGGTGATCATGGCGAAGGGGAACCACGCGTACCCATACCGAACACGGCCGTTAAGCCCTTCAGCGCCGATGGTACTTGGACCGCAGGGTCCCGGGAGAGTAGGACATTGCCAAGCAACATGTAAAAAGAGTCCGCAGATGCGGGCTCTTTTTTTGCATTCGTTTCGGTTTAAACATTGTAAGAAGAGGTCTCCGTCAGGTTGATGTTAATTAGTGCGGCCGGGCCCTTTTTCTGTAACCTCAGCAGTATTACATAGCGGGGGAAGATCAACCAAATATGGACGAACATCAAATGAGCCGGAAAGAAAGAAGGAGTCCAGGGAGCGGCAGCGACTAAGCCCGCCATTCCGATCCAGAAAATATGGTGTTGAATTCGCAGCAAATGGGAAAAGGAGGTGTAAGTGCCCGGTAGATAACCAACCCAGGGGAACCTCCATCTCAGTCGCCAGCTTTTGCAGCGGCCAGGGCTTCTCAAGTATGCCATATACAGCTTGGCGATTGCCGTATGGGTCGCTATAACGATAAAGAAGGATAAGTACAGTGCATGGTAAAGGCCCTTTTGAATATCCCAAATGACGACCGGCAGTAAAGAAGCAATAAACAATGCAACAGCGATCCTGCTGTAATAAATTCTATGGATTAATCTGTAGTTGTAGATAGTAGAATGATTAGAGAGTGTACGTTCCGGCATAAAATCTCCTTTTACTAGACATACCATATCCCCACGGATGGGCTTACATTTTTTTATCGGCATTATGCTGCCGGATTTTTAACGGCGTAACCGAATCGATGGGCATAACATAAGATGGATTGAACGCGGTGCAGGATTATCCTAGTGATAGATAGTTTTAAATCAATAGATTATGGGTATACTGGTATCATCAGATTAGGGGTGAACGTTGTATGGAACAACAAATTATCAATTCATGCATTATTTGCAATCTGGAAAAGGAAAAAGGCATCAGGATCATTTCAGAATTTATATGCGAGGAATGCGAAGCGGAACTGGTGCGTACTGATGTGAAAGATGTCAAGTATCCTTTTTTTATCCATCAAATGAAGCAAATTTTGTACAAAATGAACGCATGAGATTCATATCTGCATGTCAGGGCCTTTTATAAAGGTCTTTTTTATTTGAGAAGCCGTAAATTCTTGCAGGTTTTTGCATTTTCAGAAATTGGTGTGTCTCGATACCTTGTCCTCATGCAACAGCTAATATACAATATGGAATAAAAATATAGCAAACACGGGGAGGTGCGCAAGATGGAGTTGGATCCGCACAGAGCCCCATTGTATGAAGCTGTTATCGCGCACGCAAGCAAAGGAGCTGTGAGTTTTCATGTGCCCGGCCATAAGTCGGCTAAAGGGGCAGCGGGTGCAGGCAGCGATACGCTTTCCGGCGTAATGTCGATTGATTTTACGGAAATTGCCGGATTGGACGATCTGCATCACCCCCAGGGAGCGATTATGGAAGCCCAGCAGCTGGCTGCCCAATGTTTCGGGGCGGATGCGACATTCTTTCTGGTAGGCGGCAGTACAGTCGGGAATATGGCGATGATTTTGTCGGTTTGCGAGCCGGGCGAATTGCTGCTGGTCCAAAGAAATGTGCATAAATCCGTCATCCACGGCCTCATGCTGGCAGGAGCTCGCGCTGTATTCCTTCCTCCGCGAAGGGATACACAGACAGTACAGCTTGTAGGAGTCGAGCCGGAGGCTGTCAGCAAGGCGCTGGACCTCTACCCTGAGGCCAAAGGCATACTGGTGTCGAACCCCAATTATTATGGTTTGGGAATGGAACTCAAGCAGCTTGCGGAGCTGGCGCACCGGCACGATAAGCCGTTGTTAGTGGATGAGGCGCACGGCGCCCATTACGGGTTTCACCCTCTTCTGCCCGCATCGGCCATTTCCTGCGGTGCGGATGTAGTCGTACAATCGACTCACAAGATGCTGTCAGCGATGACGATGGGGGCGATGCTTCATGTCAAGGGCAACCGAGTGGAGCAGGGCCTGCTGCGGCAAAGATTGGTGATGCTTCAAAGCTCCAGCCCGTCCTATCCGATTATGGCCAGTCTCGATCTCAGCCGCATGCAGATGCACACCGCCGGCAGAGAGAGCATACAGCGGGGGTTGGAGGCCGTAAACTTTTTTATAACCCGATTGGAGACATTATCCTGTTTCTCTCTATTGGAGAAGGAGTGCGACCCCGAGACATACGCACATAGGGATCCCTTCAAAGTGGCTATTAAGGATGCAACAGGTACTTTAACCGGATTCCAGCTGCAGGCGGCCCTTCAGCAAAGAGGGTGTTTTCCGGAGATGGCCGACCTGGAATATGTCCTATTGATCTTCAGCTGGGCGTCATCAATCGAGGACGCGGCTCGCGCGATCGGAGCTTTGGAATCAATATTGTCCGACAATGGGCTTGGTAAGCAGGAGAATTCCGCGGCGATAGAGAATAAGACAAGTATTCCCCTATTTTCTGCAATTTCATCTCCAGTTCCTTTCCGGTTACATTTCACCAATGGCAAACCTGTTCGCGATGCAGCTTTGAAAGATGCGGTTCACCGATACTCTGCGGAGATGGTGATCCCATACCCTCCGGGGATTCCCGTATTGTATCCAGGCGAACGGATCTCGCAGGAAGCGGCAGATTATCTGCAGCAGCTGAACGAATGCGGAGCAAGGTTCCAAGGAGCGGCGGACAAGGGATTGGACAAAATCCGTGTTTTTACATAGGCGATTAACCCAAACCCGCTGCCCGGCATATATTATATCAAGACTACCGCGGATGTCGTTATAGTCGTAATACAGGAGGAACATGTGAAAGGCAAATTCATAAGTTTTGAAGGACCGGACGGTGCAGGGAAAACAACGCAGGTAAAGAAGCTGGCGGAGTACCTTATGTATGCCGGCTATGATGTGGTGGTGACGCGCGAACCCGGAGGGACGCCGATCAGCGACCAGATCCGTGGATTGATCCTATCTCCGGACCATCAAGAAATGGCAGACCAAGCGGAAGTCCTTTTATACGCCGCATCGAGGGCACAGCATGTGCACGAATTGATTTTGCCGGCTTTGGAGGAAGGAAAGATTGTCATCAGCGACCGTTATATCGACGCCAGCGTCGCTTACCAAGCTTACGGTCTCGGGATCGATCTCGATGCTGTGATTTCCATCAACCGTTTTGCAAGCTCCGGACTGCAGCCGGACAGAACTTATATGTTGGATTTATCTGTTGAAGCAAGCAGGGAGCGTTTACAATCCAGAACGGCGGGTAATGGTATGCAAGGATTAGACAGGATCGAACAGAAAGGCGCCGCCTACCATCAAAGGGTAAGGGAAGGATTCCATCGTATTGCCGCTCGCGAGACGGAACGGATTGTCGTTATCGACGCGGACCGCACTGCGGAAGAAATGGCGAAACAAATAATTGGGGATTGTGAACAGTTTTTAAACCATTTCCAATGAGAAATGCGCTATAATACAAGGGAGGGTTTCTTTATGAAATTAGTAATCGCCGTAGTTCAGGACAAAGACAGCAACCGTCTGTCCAACGCTTTGGTCAAAGACGGGTTCCGGGCAACGAAACTGGCCAGCACCGGCGGTTTTCTCAGGGCCGGCAACACAACGTTCATGATTGGTATCGAGGACGAAAGAGTTCCGGAAGTGATGAAAGTCATCCAAGCCAATTGCAAAACAAGGGAACAGCTGGTCACACCGGTATCTCCGATGGGTGGAACAACCGATTCCTATATCCCTTTCCCAGTTGAGGTCCAGGTCGGAGGAGCAGCGGTGTTTGTGCTTCCGGTCGAGCGTTTCGAGCACTTTTAAGATGGAAAAGGAGGGACTTCCCCTATGAAAATCAATCCAGGCTGGCGGCCCCTCGATAAAGATATCAGGCTCGGAGACGGTTCGTCCGCGCACAATATCCAAGCCAAAAACTTTTCCGACATCATGTACCATCACCAGGAAAAAGCCTCTGAGCAGCAACTGCAGCAGATTGTCCAGCAGATCCATATGCAGGCCGACCGGCTTCTGAAATCGATGACGATCCGGGAGCTGCACACTTATAAACAGTACGTCAAGAGATTTCTTGAAGAGACGGCCCGCAGGGGGATCCGTTTGAGGGACACCAAGGGCTGGGACCGCAGGGGAAGGACGAAGAGATACAAGCTTTTGGACGAAATCGACGGGCATCTGCTGAGGATGGCGGATGACCTGTTGGACAGCGAGCAGGGACGGATTGAAATTCTGGGAGCGATCGGCGAAATCAGAGGACTGCTCATTAATTTCGCTTTTTAGATAGGAAGTCGTAGATATATGCCTTTTACATCCATACGCGGCCAGCAGCACGCCAAAAGGCTGCTGCAGAACGGACTGCGCTCCGATACATTGTCGCATGCCTATATATTTACCGGACCCGTGGGGACGGGAAGGAAGAAGATGGCGTTTGCGCTCGCCCAAGCCGTGTACTGTACCGGGATGAAGGACGACGCTTGCGGAACCTGTCTGGAATGCCGCAAAGTCGAGCATGGAAACCATCCCGATCTGCATTGGATCGAGCCGGACGGAGCGTCCATCAAGATAGAGCAGGTAAGAGAGCTGCAAAAAGAGTTTGCCTATAAAGCAACGGCTTCAGCCGTTAAAATTTATATTATTCAACATGCAGAGAAAATGACCGTTCAAGCGGCAAATTCGCTGCTTAAATTTTTGGAGGAGCCCGGATCGCAGGTGATTGCCGTTTTAATCGCGGAGAATGGACAGGCCTTGCTGCCGACCATTCGTTCGAGGGCGCAGGAGATCCACTTTTTCCCTTTGAAAAGGGGTGAGATGATCCATGCCTTGCTGGAGGAAGGACATCCTGCCCCATTGGTTGCCGCCGCGGCGCATTTGACTGCCGGAATGGAGGCCGCAAGAGAGCTGATCACGTCAAAATGGTTTGCAGAAACCAGAAACGTAGTGATACAATTGACAAAGGAAATCCTGACCCGATTTCCGGCTGCATTCTTGACCATACAGCAAAAAGTGATAAAAACGGAGCTTTCGGAGCATGTTCATATATTGTTGGATCTCGTTATTTTATGGTTTAAAGATATGGTTCATTTGAGCTTGGGACGCCGACAACAGCTCATCTACAGCGATCAATTGGAATGGATGAGCCCGCAGGCCTTCAGCAAAGGAACCGACTATTGGCTGCGCGGAATGGAACGGGCGATGGAAATGCAGAAGCGTCTCCGTTACCATGCTAATCCCCAATTAATCCTGGAGAAATGGTTGATTGAACTTCAGGGGGTGTAAAATGTATTCAGTGGTTGGAGTCCGCTTTAAGAAAGCGGGTAAAATATATTATTTCGACCCGAGCGATTTTCATGTGGAGCAGGATAACTCGGTCATTGTGGAAACTGCAAGGGGGATCGAGTACGGCAAGGTCGTTATCGGCCGCAAGAACGTAGAGGAGCAGGACGTGGTCCTTCCCTTGAAGAAAGTGATCCGTATTGCCGACCTCACGGACGCCGAGCTGGTTGAGAACAATAAGGCGGCGGCTAAAGAGGCTTTTGGCATCTGCCAGAACAAGATTAAAGAGCATGAATTGAAAATGAAGCTTGTGGATGTGGAGTACACGTTTGACCGTAATAAGATCATTTTTTATTTTACTGCGGAAGGACGGGTTGATTTCAGGGAATTGGTAAAGGATCTTGCGAGCATCTTCAGGACAAGGATCGAGCTCAGGCAGATCGGAGTGCGCGACGAAGCCAAGATGTTGGGCGGTATCGGCCCATGCGGCCGGATCCTGTGCTGCTCTTCGTTCCTGGGAGATTTCGAACCGGTGTCCATCAAGATGGCAAAGGATCAGAATTTGTCCTTGAACCCGACCAAAATTTCCGGATTGTGCGGCAGACTTATGTGCTGTCTTAAATATGAGCATGATAATTATGAAATCGGCAAGGACAGCCTTCCGAAAGTGGGCAGCATGGTGGTAACCTCTTACGGAAACGGCAAAGTCCTTGGCTTGAAGCTTGAGGAGCGGTTGGCGAAAGTGCAGCTTTTCGATCTGGGTAAGGTGATGGACCTGCCTTTCGACGATGTGGTTGAGCAGTAGGGAGCGGCATACCCGGGCACTGAGGTGAAACAGTGGACAAGAATCATATATTTCTGCAATTCGATCAGATGGAAGAGCAAATGGGCAAAATGTACACAGATTTAGGGACGCTGAAAAAGAAGCTGATCGATCTGTTGGAAGAAAACAAGCGGCTCGCTATTGAGAACAGTCAACTGCGTCTTCTGATCAAAAAGGAAGAGGCCTCCGAGGAGGAGGACGGGAAGGAACCTTATCCTCTGCAGGGTCAAGGTTACGATAATTTAGCCGGGCTGTACCAAGAAGGATTTCATATATGCAACGTCAACTATGGACATTTAAGGACGGAAGGGGACTGCCTCTTCTGCTTGTCTTTCCTGAATAAATGAATTACCGCCGTAGAGATCCCGTCTCTACGGTTTTTTGCAGGTTATTATGAAAGCGGAGAAGTGAACGGATTGGAAAACGTGAAGCTGCAGCCTACAGAAAGGCTGGATGATTTGTTGACGAATAATTTAAGGATTATCCAGAGCGAGGAAGTGTTCAGCTTCTCCATGGACGCTATACTATTGGCTCACTTTTGCAGTGTCCCTGTGAAAGGGGCTATACTTGACCTGTGCACAGGAAACGGTGTTGTACCTCTTCTGCTGACGACACGTACCAGGTCCCGAATCTGGGGAGTGGAAATTCAAGAGCGATTGGCCGATATGGCGAAGCGCAATGTGAAGCTCAACGGTCTGCAGGATCAATTGACCATGCTGCACGGAGATCTGAAAGAGGTCCATCAAACGCTGGGCTACGGAAATTTTGACCTGGTCACCGTCAACCCTCCATACTTACCGGTACCGAGCGGGGAGATCAGCGGCAATGCCCATTTTGCGGCGGCCAGGCATGAAGTGCACTGTACTCTTGAAGATGTGGCGGCGGCTTGCTCAAGGCTGGTACGTCCCGGAGGTAAGGCGGCAATGGTTCACAGGCCGCATCGTCTGGCTGACATTGTCTGCCTGATGCGGAAATACCGACTGGAGCCCAAGCGTATCCGTTATATCCACCCACGGCAGGGAGAGGAGGCCAATATGGTGCTGATTGAAGCGATAAGAGACGGCAAGCCGGAGATACGCACACTGCCTCCCCTGATCGTCTACACGGAAGAAGGGGTATACTGCAAGGAGCTGATGAAAATATATTATGGAGGGGTTAACGCCTCCAGTGGAGCGGAGCAGGAGTCACGATGCTGAAGGTACAAAAAAGCTACGAGGAACACACAGCCGGCACTCTTTATCTCGTCGGCACACCTATAGGAAATTTGGAAGATATGACTTACCGGGCCATTCGAATTTTGGGAGAGGTCAAGTGGATTGCAGCGGAGGATACCCGGCAGACCCGAAAGCTGCTGACGCATTACGATATTTCCACGAGACTGGTCAGCTACCATGAACACAATAAACAAGCGAGCGGCCCTGAATTGATTCGGCTTCTGCTGACCGGAGAATCCATTGCCCTTGTGAGCGACGCAGGTCTGCCGGCTATCTCGGATCCGGGCTGCGAACTGGTTCAGCTGGCGGTGGAACACGAGATACCCGTAGTTCCTGTTCCCGGCGCGAACGCGGCCTTATCCGCCTTGATTATTTCCGGACTCCCCACGGATAAATTTACGTTTATAGGCTTCTTGCCGAGAGACAACAAGACGGCCGCGAGTCAGCTTGAAGAGCTTAAAAGCCGGAGGGAAACGCTTATTTTATATGAATCCCCCCACCGTATATCCAAAACGCTGGAAAAGATTAAAGAAGCTTGGGGCGACCGGCCGGTTGCCGTAACCCGTGAACTGACCAAACGTTTCGAGGAAGTGGCCCGGGGAACCGTGACGGAAAGCCTGGAACGGCTGAAAGATCACCCGCCTCTTGGGGAATACTGTATTATTGTGGGCGGCTTTGAAGGGAAGGACTCGGATGAGCGGGGCGGCTGGTGGGAGAACCTTTCTTTAGCCGAACACGTGGAGCGTTATATGGCGGACGGACTGGATCGAAAGGATGCAATGAAGCAGACCGCCAAGGAACGCGGCTTATCCAAGAGGGACGTGTACAATGAGCTTTTGGGCCATTAAAATACTTCTGGTATAATGATGTGCAGCATGTCTACAAAAAAAAAATCCCTTACAGGCCTAAAGGTCTGGTAAGGGATCAAGAGGAGATATGAAAAAGGTTAGAATTAACAATTTCAACTTACTGTTTCTATTATATACTATTTTTATTAGTTTGTCACAGGAGTTGGCATATCCGCTAAACAATTATGGCAAACGATTTTTCCTTTGAAGTAAGAGACGTTCTCCGCGTTTCCGCAGAAAATGCAGGCTGGTTCATATTTCTTGAGCATGATGCGCTCGCCGTCCACATAGATCTCGAGAGCGTCTTTCTCGCCAATTCCAAGAGTGCGGCGCAGTTCGATGGGAATGACAACACGCCCAAGTTCGTCGACTTTACGTACAATGCCAGTAGATTTCATCATTATGAAAGGTTCCTCCTATAGATATGTATTTTATCGTCAATATTCGACATATTTTTCGATTCTAATAATACCAACGATTCCCAGAATAGTCAACTTAAAAATAGATTAAAAGTCTATAAAATTTAAGCAAAAAAGGAAATACATAGAAATTTTAAAAAAATTATTTTAAGCTAAACAGTTGATTTTACTGCATTTTTTCCGCTTATTACCGTTTTGGGTTATAATGAAAACAGCTTTGAAAATTGTTACAGGATTATGAAAATTGTAAATAAAAGTCATGGAAATCGACTTTTTTCGACAAAAATAATAGAGACAAGCGATCCACCCGGTCGAAAAACAGTTCTATCTCAGGGAGGTGTCTATGTATCGGTTGCTGCGTGAGGAAAAAGTGTTCAAGGATCCGATCCATAAATACATTTATGTCCAGGATCAGTTGATTTGGGATTTGATCAATACCAAGGAGTTCCAAAGGTTGCGGAGGATCAGGCAGTTAGGCACTTCTTACCTGACCTTTCACGGCGCTGAACACAGCCGGTTCTCCCACTCCCTGGGCGTATATGAAATCACCCGCAAAATCATTTCCCAGTTCGAACGGAACCAGTACGAGAGCTGGCCCGGGGAAGAGAGGCTTTTGTGCTTGTGCGCGGCGCTGCTGCATGACATCGGGCATGGGCCGTTCTCCCATTCCATCGAAGGCGTATTCGGCATCCACCACGAAGAGTGGACGATCCGCATGCTGCTCGGTGAAACAGAGGTTAACCGTGTTTTAAGCCGGGTTTCCCCTGTGTTTCCCCAGAAGGTGGCGGGTGTGATTGCCAAGACCTATGAAAAGGAAATTGTAGTCAGTCTTGTTTCAAGCCAGCTGGACGCGGATCGGATGGACTATTTGCTGAGGGATGCTTATTTCACCGGAGTCAATTACGGCACGTTTGATCTGGAGCGTATTCTGCGGATCGTCAGGCCGTACAAAGGGAGGATCGTTGTCAAAGACAGCGGAATGCACGCGGTGGAGGACTATTTAATGTCCCGGTACCAGATGTATTGGCAGGTGTACTTTCACCCGGTCACACGCAGTGCAGAGGTGATATTGAATAAAATTTTTCAAAGGGCCAAAATGCTGTACGAAGAAGGCTATTCCTATCGATTTATGTTGAGGCCTATGGTGGAAATGTTTGAGCGCACGATCAGCTTGGAAAACTATTTTCTGCTGGACGAGTCGATGATGCAGACGATACTGATACAGTGGAGTTATGAGCAGGATCAGATCCTCTCGGATTTATGCGGCAGATTCATGCATCGCAAGCTGTTTAAATATGTGGCAGTCGACGATGTTTCGCCGAGTCTGCTGGAAGCGATAACGGCGGGGATGCAAAGGATGGGGTTTGATTCGTCCTATTACCTGCAGATCGATTATCCGTCTACTCTCCCCTACGATGTGTACCGGCCTGGGCGAGAGGATGACAGCCTGCCGATTCTGCTGCTGGACGAGAAGGAGCAGCTGACCGAGATTTCCCAAAAATCCGACATTGTCCGCTCGATAAGCGGCATCCGCAGAGGAAAGCATCATTTGTATTTTCCCGAGGAAATCAGCCATTCGATGCAATCTCTATGATTTTAAGCCAAAAACAACCGCAGAAGGAGCAGCCATGTTAACAGACACCCATATGCATTTAAACGCGGACGCCTTCGCCGAAGACCGTGATGCGGTCATTAAAAGGGCTTATGAAGCGGGAGTCACCCGGATGGTAAACGTCGGCTTCAACAGAGAAACGATTCCGACATCGATGGAGCTGGTGGAAGCGTATGATTTCATCTGGGGAGCCGTCGGTTGGCACCCTCAGGACGCTAAGGACATGACGCCCGAAGATTTGGATTGGATTGAACAGCTGTGCAGGCATGAAAAGGTGGTGGCACTGGGCGAGATCGGCCTGGACTACTACTGGGACACCTCCCCTAAAGACGTGCAGCAGCGGGTTTTTCGCGAACAGATCCGTCTGGCGCGCAGGATCGGTATCCCGATCGTGATCCATAACCGGGACGCGCACCAGGATATCGTGGATATTTTGCGGGAAGAGAAGGCGGCGGAGATTGGCGGCATCATGCATTGTTATTCCGGATCCTGGGAGATCGCCAAGCTGTGTCTGGATATGAACTTCCATCTTTCGTTCGGGGGGCCCATCACCTTTAAGAATGCGAAACAACCGAAGGAAGTGCTGGAGAAGGTGCCTTTAGACCGTCTGCTCATCGAGACCGATTCTCCTTATTTGACGCCTCACCCTTTCCGGGGCAAAAGAAACGAAACGTCGTATGTGAAGCTTGTCGCCGAGGCGGCAGCAGAAATCAAGGGCGTGTCCCTGGAAGAGCTGGCCGAAATCACGACAAATAACGCCATTTCATTATTAGGCTTGAGGTAAGCTGTCGATTTTTCGCGGTACGAAGCGAAAGCTGTACCAAGCGATAAGGGCCAGGCATACGGCCGGCAGCCAGATCCATTGCATCCCCGTAAACACCAAAAGGAGCAGCGAGAGCACAATGAGCTGCACAACGAGCGCCCGGAAAATAATGCGGCCCACCGCCTGCACCCTTGTCCGGCCTTCCAGCGGATATAATTTCACCCAAAAGGAATGACGTTGCAGCTGCTCCACCCCGGAGATTTGCAAAGCCGAAATTCCCAAAGTCCCGAGGAAGAACAGCACTCTGCCGGTGTCCGAGACAGCGCTGATAAGCAGCAAGCCGCCGATAAGCGTGATCCGGGACAAGATGCCGAACAGCTCCGACCGGATAAACGATTTTGCATAAAGAAAAAAGAATGTGTGATGCTGTGTAAAAGGCACGTAATCGGCAAGCCGCGACAGCGCCGATCTCCTTTTCACCCGGTAAGACCGGGCAGGGACATCCGTAAAAAAGCTGAAGAAGGAGTACAGCCGCGCCTGCTGATCTTTTTCTTGCTGGATAAGCTGTTCCCAGTTGACGGGAAAGCGCGGGGTGCCCCGCATATACAGCGCCGATGCAGCCAAGCTGCAGAGCAGCAACAGACCGGCAATGGGCCAACTTGCGACTAAAAGCATGTAAGCGATTAAAGCTGTCGCTGCCCACCGAAAGAGGGAGTGCACCGTCCGGTAGGTGGCATACTGCAGCTTGTCTTCATACCAGCTTCCAGCCAAATTGCTTGCTTTGATGAGAAAGAAACTGACCAGGAGTGTGATCAGATAGGAAGTTCCCGCGCCGGTACAGTGCTTGATTAGGGGCCACAGGATGAGGAGGGGCACCCCGATCCATAGGAGCTGCATGCCGATGCTCCTGAGCAAGGCTTTGCGAAAATAGCCGCCCAGTTCTCCCTCCAGCCGCAAAAGAAAGACGCGGTCTGCTTCCTTCAGCAGGGTCCGCACGGGAGAGATGACCAGCAGCGGAATAAGCACAGCTAGAGCGATCCACTCGTAAGGGTAGGTAACGGGGAGCCCGTCAAGCAATTTTCGGTAAAAGTAAAAAAACACGATCAAGCCAAGCAGCAAAAAAGTGCCGAAGCCGCTTCGAAACACATCTTTCCAATACTGAAGATTGTTTTTTCGGTAAGCGGCGAGCCTGCCGCTCCATAGCTGGTCCGATTGCTTCACTTGTCCCCCTCCTTGATCAAAGCGAAAAACGTCTCGTCAAGCGAAGCGCCTGGACTGCCGGCCGCCGCAGCGATCTCCCGGAGGGACCCTTGGGCAAGAGCGCGTCCTTTATGCAGGACGACGTAACCGTCGCAATATTTTTCAATCGTCGCCAAAATGTGCGAAGAAATGAGGAAGCTCGCGCCTTTTTCTTTGAATTTCACCATCAATTCCAGCAGGGATCGGATGGCCAGCGGATCAAGGCCGAGGAATGGCTCGTCGATGATATAAAGCTGGGGTTCAATGAGAAAAGCGTTCATGATCATTACCTTCTGCCTCATCCCCTTGGACATCTGGAACGAAAAGCTTTCGGTCTTGTCGGCCATTTGAAATTCCTCAAGCAGAAAATCCATCCGTTCGCGGAACAAGGGTTCGGGAATGCCGTAAGCCCTCGCGGTCAACTCCAGATGCTCGCGGAGAGTCAGATCCTCATACAATTCGGGGGATTCCGGCACATAAGCGTACAGGCTGCGGTAACGTAGAGGAGATTCCTCCAGCTTAAGGCCGCTGATGGTAATCGTTCCCTGCTGCGGCTTAAGAAGTCCGAGAATATGTTTGATCGTTGTGCTTTTTCCCGCGCCGTTTAAGCCGATCAGGCCCATCATTTCGCCCGGACGAAGAGAAAAACTGATTTCACGCAGATAAGGCTTCCGGGGCAGATAGCCGCCGAAAAGCCCGTCCACTTTGAGTGAAGTTTCCAAAACGAGCACCTCTCTTTTAAGGGAAATTATGTAAAATATGTGTGGGTTTTTATGCCCATATAGGGCAAAAAAATGATAAAAAAGTCATGCTTTTTGCGATATGTCGAGAAAAACAAGAAAACTAAACCTAATACAAAGAAATAACCTGTTTTTATTCGGTAAAAAGCAGTATTTGATTGGAATTTATCTTTTTTTGACCATTTTTAGAAAATTTCCAGACTTTACATGTCATAATTTACAGCGTATCATAGCTTTCATGATAACTTAATACATCTTATCATATTTCCGTATCGCTGAGTTTCCCTTTTGGGGAAACGGGGGAACCAAGTCATGGTACCATGTTCATGGTATCAGGGGTGAATCCTAAGGCAAGCACCGCTTGCCCAGGTAGGGCGACTCTCACGTCCGAATCCGTCAGCTAACCTCGTAAGCGTGCAGAGAGAGGTAACTTAACATCGTGTACTGTTTCTGATTGATTGGAAAAGCCACGAGAGAAGTCCTCTTCTCTTTTGGCTTTTTTTGTTGCCCGGAAATATGGATATTAGAGAACTGCAGCTCATACATTGTTCAAAGGAGGTGGACGACTCCCGGCTCGAACGAAGAAGTATGAAGCCAATGTTGGGATGTAAGTAAAATACCACAGTCACGTCAAAATTAATCATGCACTACACGACGGCGAGGCTTACAAGGAGGACCGAAGAAGTGGGAGCTTTAGACAACCGGCAAACCCATGAAGAGCGATCATCCAACCTATCCTTCGCATTGCGATGGAAGCATGAAAACTTGCGTTTGATATCAACGATATCAATTATCTCTTGCGCTATGACTTTCATGTTCTTGGTGATGTTATACGGTACGGCTACCAAAAGCGTATCCGTGGTGGTGAACGGACAAGAGCAGGTAGTAAAAACCAAGCAGCTTGTCCTGCAACGCCTACTGGATGAACAAGCCATATCGATTGGGGAGCATGATCTTGTTAATATTCCTCTGAATGGGAAGATTCAAGACGGACAGAGAATAACAATTGATCGTGGAAAACCAGTCCAATTGACAGCTGATGGAAAGACGACAACGGTTTACACCACCGGTACAACGGTAGAGAGTGCTTTGAGAAACTTACATATAGCACTTGGGAAAGACGACAAGGTCGTTCCTTCCCCGGAAACGAAATTATCGGATACATCGGATGTCAGAATCATTCGCGTCAAGAAAGAGACCGAACAGGAGAATGTGCCTATATACTTCGGAGTTATTCAGCAGAACGACAACAATTTGCTTAAAGGCAAGGAGCAGGTCGTTCAAGAAGGCAAGCAGGGAGTTCTGGTCAAGCAGAAAGAAAAAGTATTTGAGGACGGCGAGCTGGTCTCGGAAACGATTGTGGATGAGTCTGTTGCTGCGCCAAGTGAGGACAGGATTGTTGCGGTGGGTACGAAGAATCCCGTGGTAACCGCAGCCGTTACGGCCGTCCCGGCAGCTGCTCCGGCTTCTGCTCCGGCCAGCGCCCCTGCCGATACGCAGGTAGTCAGCAAAAGCGGTATGAATTTCGGTTATAAGCAGGTGTTGAATAACGTGTCCTTGACCGCTTATGCGGCAGGCGTCAGTTCAACCGGCAAATCCAGCAGCAACCCCCAATATGGGATGACCGCAACCGGAACCCGCGTAACCGAAGGCAGGACGATTGCCGTAGATCCGAGCGTGGTACCGCTTGGATGGTGGGTTTACATTGAGGGTCTCGGTTTCCGCAGGGCGGAGGATACCGGCAGTGCCGTGAAAGGAAAGATCATCGACGTTTATTTCGACAGTGAAGATTACGCCAACCGGTTCGGCCGGAAAAGCGGCTTTACTGTTTATGTGATCGGACCCAACAAGCCTGTAGGGAATTGATTGAATATTCATATTGTGCTATTTTAAATATAATCTAGGTATAATGTGAAGAAGAGGTTGCGGCCTCTTCTTTTTCTGTATAAAGGATGAGAAACGGATAATGATTAAAGAAATTATTGTAGTAGAAGGCAAGGACGACACCGCTGCCATCCGTAGGGCGGTCGAGGCGGAAACGATTGAAACCGGAGGGTCCGCGATTAATACGGCGATATTGAATCGCATCGCGCTCGCCCACCGCCGCAGGGGTGTGATCGTGTTTACGGATCCCGATCATGCGGGGGAAAGAATAAGGAAAATCATCACTCAGCACGTCCCCGGCTGCAAGCACGCTTTTCTGAGGCAAGAAGAAGCTACACTGAAAGGCGATATCGGTGTGGAGAACGCGGCTCCGGAAGCCATCCGGGAAGCGCTCAGCAAGGTGAGGACCGATTATGCCGGCGCCGAATCGCGGATTACTTGGGACGATCTCCTGGAAGCGGGGCTCATTGTGCATCCCCGGGCTTCTTCCCGCCGGTTGGCCGTAGGCAACGCGCTCGGAATAGGGTATGCTAACGGTAAACAATTTTTCAACCGCTGCCGAATGTTTCAAATCACCAGGGAAGAATTCGAAGCGGCCTTAACCCAACTAGATGAAGAGGTTAATCCATGACGATGAATGATTTTTTTTCTTCTGAAGATATTGCATCTCCGAAACGGACGAAGGAATTGATCCGAAAATACGATTTTACGCTAAAGAAAAGCCTTGGACAGAATTTTCTTATCGATTACAAGATATTAAATAAAATTGTCGGAGCCGCCGGGCTGGACAAGAGCAAAGGGGCGTTGGAAATCGGTCCGGGCATTGGCGCGCTCACACAGCAGTTAGCCAAAATCGCGGGAAAGGTGGCCGCTGTAGAAATCGATCAGAGGCTGATTCCCATCCTCGCCGAGACATTGGACCCTTACCCGCATGCAAGCGTAATCCATGGGGATGTGCTCAAGCTTGATCTGCATGGGCTGTTCCGGCAGCATTTCCGGGATGTTCAGGGCGTCAGTGTGGTGGCCAACCTGCCTTATTATATTACTACGCCGATTATTATGAAGCTGCTTGAGGAAAAGCTGCCTCTGGACAATATCGTCGTCATGATCCAGAAGGAAGTCGCCGAACGGATGGCGGCGAAGCCGGGGGGCAAGGATTATGGGAGCTTGAGCATCGCCGTCCAATTCTATTGCGAGCCCGAGATCGTGACGATCGTGCCCCGCACGGTATTCATCCCACAGCCTAACGTGGATTCAGCTGTAATAAGGCTGCGGGTAAGAAAATCTCCTCCGGTGCAGCTCACGGACGAAGAACACTTTTTCAAAGTGATTCAAGCCAGCTTTGCCCAGCGGCGCAAGACGCTGTGGAACAACCTGGTCTCAGGTTTGTATGGGAAAGAGCGCAAGGACGAGCTTCAGGCCGTTCTGTCCGCATGCGGGATCGATCCATCCCGGCGTGGCGAAACGCTCAGTATCGAGGAGTATGCGTGCCTTAGTAACGCGATGCTGGCCTCGATAAGATAGCGTCGCTTTATCCGCGAATTTATTCACACCAAAAGCCCACCCTCGCGCATATGATACATCGGAGGGGATTAAGCTTATGAATCTAGGAGACCTGGTCACAAGAAGATCTTACGGCGGTGACATCATTTTCAAAATCGAGTCAATCACAGGCGCGTGGGCTACCTTAAGAGGAGTGGAGTATCGGCTGTTGGCGGACTCTCCTGTCCAAGATTTAACGTTGACAGACGCTAGATACTTTTGGACCCGCACCATTCGAACCCAGCCCCAAGTCGTTCAGTCCATGCACAAAATGGAGGACTATAGAACGTCCATTCTGAAAAAGGCGATGTCCAGAAATCCTGGGGTCGAGGACAAGGGATACTTCGAACTGCCGGGAAAAGTGCTCCATCTGGACGGTGATCCTTCCTATCTGCAGAAATGCATGAGTCTTTACAAACAGCTGCGAATTCCCGCGAAAGGCTACTACGTGGCGGAGACCGGTATGGCGGAAGCGCTCTACACGCTGCTGCCGGAGGTTCTTCCCGATATCGTGGTGATCACAGGACATGACGGGATCATTAAGCATCGGAGAGATGTAAACAGTCTCAATTCCTATAAAAATTCCCATAATTTTGTGAATGCTGTAAAGGTGGCACGCCAGTACGACAGGAATCTGGATTCCCTGACCGTGATCGCGGGTGCCTGCCAATCCCACTTTGAGGCCTTGGTGGAAGCGGGCGCCAACTTTGCCAGTTCCCCCGCCCGAATCCTGATCCATGCGCTGGATCCGCTTTGTATTGCTGCAAAATTTGCCTACACCTCGGTTCGGGAAACGGTCAGTATCCCGGATGTCATAAACATGACAGTAAGCGGTATCCAAGGAATCGGAGGACTTGAATCCACAGGATGCTATCGTATAGGCCTTCCGAAAGTAACTTATTCTGTTTCAGTGTAAATCGGCAAAGCCCGGTCAGCTTGGAAATTCCAAAGCTCAGACGGGTTTTTTGGTTTGTCTGCATAAAGCAACCAAGTCTGAATTATAATACATTCGAAAAGGTAAATTTAGAACGATGCGTTGACAATGCGCGTGCACTACTGATATAATAATTGGCCTTGTTTGACAAGCCTCCTCAAATGGAGTATAATGTATAAAGAAAGAGGTGGTAGAGAACAATGGCTAAAAATGCGCTGTTGGAAATTAAACGCAGTTTGGAGCCCCATGTCGGGCAGAAAATCATGTTGAAAGCAAATGGCGGACGTCGCAAGACAGTCGAGCGTTCCGGTGTTTTGGAAGAAACCTACCCTTCTGTATTTATTGTAAAATTGGATCAAGAGCAGAACGCTTTCAAACGTGTATCTTACAGTTATGCCGACATTCTAACGGAATCCGTAGAAGTGACGGTGTGCAACGATGATGGACAAATGCGCATAACTTACATACAACATTGAGCGCATAATGCAATAGAGCGGCGGTGAAGTCCAAGCGACTTCGCCGCTTTTTTGTTGGCCGTGGGTGCCATTTGCGAGTGAACGTTTGGGTCGCGTATGGTAAAGGTGTTTCGGTGCATACTAATATTACCCCTATAGAGAAGGAGGATGTTCCCATGAGTCGTCGTAGAAACCGTGGAGTTTTGTCCGAGGAGTTCAAGTACGAACTGGCTAAAGACCTTGGTTTTTATGAAACTGTTCAACGCGAAGGATGGGGAGGCATTCGTACCAAGGACGCGGGGAATTTGGTGAAGAGAGCGCTGCAGATCGCGGAGCAGTCGGTGAGACAGCGGCAATCCCGGCCATAACGCAATACAAGCAAGTGTGAGAAGCTCCCGCGGGAGCTTTTTTTCTTAACGTTAAAGACAGTTGGCTAAAGGATTAAAGCGAAATGAAACTTTCTTTACCAAGAAAACCTGCCTATAACCGCGGTCGCTCATCCTTGAACAGCCTTGATAGAGGTTTTCTTATCGGTCTGCGGGTTAACAGGAATGGCGCGCCGAATGCGATGAGATGCTTTTATGAAAGGCATTTGCTATAGTATAGGGAAAGAAGCGGTAAGTAGAGAAGAAGGTGACAGAAGTGAAGGTATTCGAGAAGGCGCCGGCCAAAATCAATTTGTCTCTGGACGTGCTAAGAAAGCGCGAAGACGGTTACCATGAAGTGGAGATGGTAATGACGATGGTCGACCTGGCGGACCGGATTGAAATGCAGGAGTTGCCGAGGGACACGATCATCATCTCCAGCCAGGCGGGTTACATTCCATTGGACGAAAAGAATCTAGCCTTCCAGGCGGCGAGATTAATGAAGGACCGCTATGAGGTAAAGAAGGGCGTTTATATCCACCTGGATAAAAAGATTCCTGTGGCGGCAGGCCTGGCTGGCGGGAGCAGCGACGCGGCGGCTGCCTTGAGAGGGTTGAACCGGCTGTGGGGCCTTAATATCCCGCTGAAAGAACTGCAAACTTTAGGCGCGGAGCTGGGATCGGACGTACCTTTCTGCGTGGCGGGAGGGACGGCCATAGCTCGGGGACGGGGCGAGATCCTGGAGCCGATCGCTTCTCCGCCGCAGTGCTGGGTGATCTTGGCCAAGCCTCCGATTAATGTGTCCACGGCGGATGTATACGGACGATTCCGGGTGAAAGATGTAAAGAAGGGCCCGGCCACCTCCCACGTTCGCAAAGCGATCGAAGATAAAGATTTCTGGGAGCTGTGCGACAGTCTTGGAAATGCGCTGGAAGAAGTCACCTTGTCGTTATATCCGGAAGTCAGACAGCTGAAAGAGGTCATGCACCGTCTGGGAGCTGACGGCGTCCTTATGTCGGGAAGCGGGCCGACGGTCTTTGGACTCGTCTCCAAAGAATCCCGGGTGGCGAGAATATATAACGGGCTGCGCGGTTTTTGCAAGGATGTGTATGCGGTGCGCTTGTTGACCTGATCCGGGGCCCCACAATTTGCTAATGTGAGATCTATGTCAGAATAATTTTCATGAATAACTTGAATAAACACGTATATCAATGATATATTTTCAATATAACATTCGGGTTTGAATTGGCTCTTTCATCATTTATTCCGTGTAGAGAATTGTTTTTTATCCATTGACGAAGAAAGGGGGGGCGCCGATGAAGAAACTTAAAAGAAGCGCAAGACTGGTGGAGATGACTCAGTATTTATTGTTTCGCCCCCATACTTTAATCCCTTTGACTACATTCGCCGAAAGCTACAGTTCCGCGAAGTCGTCCATCAGCGAGGACCTGGCTATAATCAAGGAGGTTTTGGAAAGCGATGGTTTGGGGGAACTGAATACGCTTGCCGGAGCCGCTGGAGGAGTAAAGTATATCCCCACTGTCGCCAAGGCAGGCGCCCTGGAGTATATCCGGGGAATCTGCACTCAGCTTGCACAGCCGGACCGCGTACTCCCCGGAGGCTACGTGTACATGGCGGATATTCTGGGGCAGCCGACAATTCTCAACGAAGTGGGCCGGATGTTCGCGTCTGCTTTTGCCCGGAGGGATTTCGACGTCATCTTGACCGTGGAAACTAAAGGGATCCCCATCGCTTACGCGGCAGCCTCTTATCTGAACGTGCCGGTTGTGGTCGTCCGCAGAGACAGCAGGGTGACGGAAGGATCCGCGGTGAGCATTAATTACGTGTCGGGCTCCAACAAAAGGATCCAGACAATGTCGCTGTCCAGAAGGGCGTTGAAAGAAGATTCGAGGGTCCTCATTATCGACGACTTCAAGAGAGTGGGGGGCACGATGCGGGGTATGATCGACCTCCTGAAGGAATTTAACGCCACCGTCAAAGGCATAGGAGTATTTGTGGAATCGGCAGAGGTGGAGGAACACCTGGTGGAGGACTATGTTTCTCTAGTCAAAATCTCGGGAGTCGATTCCAGGTCAGCGCAGCTGACCGTAGTGCCGGGCAATTATTTTGAAGAAAGCGAGGAATTGTAATGAAACTGCTGACAATATCAACCCAAGGGGCTCCGGCGGCTATAGGGCCATACGCTCAAGCCGTGAAGGCGGGCGACCTTCTGTTTACTTCGGGCCAAATTCCGCTTGGTCTGGACGGACAAGTAGTTGCCGGAGGAATCGCCGAACAGGCGCATCAGGTGTTTTCCAATTTGAAAGCGGTATTAGCGGAAGCCGGGGCGGATTTCAGCCATGTGATCAAGGCGACCGTGTTTATAAAAGATATGAACCAGTTCGCAGAGCTGAATGAAATTTACGCCTCCTATTTCGGAATCCATACACCGGCCCGTTCCACAGTCGAAGTTTCCCGTTTGCCGAAGGATGTTCTTGTCGAAATAGAATTGATCTGCTCGCTTTCTGTCGATTAACTTTGAACTGAAAAAAAACAAAAAAAAATCCATTATTTTTCTAGGAAAAAGAAGGAATCCAGCCCCAAAATGTGGAATTATACTGCCAAGTCTTTGATGCTAAAAGGTGGTGACTTTTAAATGCAAATTACTGATGTGAGACTCCGCAGAGTAAATTCCGAGGGCAGAATGAAAGCAATCGCTTCCATTACGATTGACAACGAATTCGTAGTACACGATATTCGTGTCATCGACGGCAACAACGGAATGTTCGTCGCCATGCCAAGCAAGCGCACTCCTGACGGAGAGTTCAGAGACATAGCTCACCCTATCTCTTCTACCACTCGCGAGAAGATCCAGGCGGCCGTTTTGACAGAGTACGAAAGAGCGGCTGCCGACGAGGAAGTTATGGAAGAAGGAGCATAAGAACGTGATGTAAGAGAGCCTTGTTTTGCGGGCTCTCTTTTCTTTTTGTATAATAGAATACAGATCCATCGCGCATAAAGACAGCGCATCATTCAGAAGGGAAGGGTTTGTTTGATGAATATTTACGCGGTTGTGTTGGCTGCAGGCCAAGGAAAGAGGATGAAATCCAAGTTGTATAAGGTTCTTCATCCGGTGTGCGGCAAACCGATGGTGGGGCATGTGGTCGATATGCTTGAAAAAATTCATGCCGACCGTTCCATTGTAATTGTGGGCCATGGCGCCGAAGCAGTGCAATCCTTCTTGGGAGATCGGGTCGAATATACAGTGCAGCAAGAACAGCTGGGAACCGGCCACGCGGTTATGCAGGCAAAGAAGCTGCTTGAGAATGAAGAGGGAGTGACGCTCGTCGTCTGTGGAGACACCCCTTTGGTCAAAGAAGAAACGTTGTTGGAAATGATGAGGCTGCACGGCGAAACGGAGGCGGCTGCGACAGTTCTGACGGCCAAGCTGGAACAGCCTCATGGCTATGGACGAATTATCCGGGACGCGGACGGCGCGGTAAACCGGATTGTGGAGCAAAAGGACACCACTCCCGAGGAAGCGGCGGTGCAGGAGATCAACACCGGCACATACTGCTTTGACAACCGCAAGCTGTTCCAGGCTTTATCCAACGTAACGAACAACAACGCACAGCAGGAATACTATCTGACCGACGTCATCGGCATTTTCCGGCAAAGCGGAGAAACGGTGCAGGCGTACTGTACGCCGGATGAGGCTGAATCCATTGGAGTGAATGACAGGGCGGCCTTGGCGGAGGCGGAGAGGCTGATGAAGGAGCGCATTAACCGCCGCCATATGCTGAACGGGGTAACGATTATCGATCCGTCGCAAACTTACATTGAAGCGGATGTCGTAATCGGAGAAGACACAGTAGTGTATCCGGGCACATTGCTGAAGGGGAAGACAGTCATCGGAAGCCAATGTGTCATCGGGCCTCAATCCGATATCGCCGACAGCGTCATCGGAGATGAAGTCGAAGTGAAGCACTCGGTCGTAACCGATGCGGAAATCGGCAACCAGACGTCGGTTGGCCCGTTCGCTTATCTGAGGCCGGGGGCCAGGCTCGGGCGGAAGGTGAAGGTCGGCGATTTTGTGGAAATCAAGAACGCCAAGCTCGATGACGGCGCGAAAGTGTCTCATCTGAGCTATATCGGGGATGCGGTTGTTGGCAAGAATGTCAACTTCAGCTGCGGGGCGATAACCGCCAACTATGACGGTTACCGCAAGCAGCTCACGGAAATCGAGGATGAAGCCTTCATCGGCAGTAACGTCAACTTGATCGCGCCCGTGAAGATCGGCAAAGGGGCTTATGTCGTGGCCGGTTCGACCATTACGCACGACGTAAACGAGAATGATCTGGCGATAGCCAGGGAGCGGCAAGTGAATAAGCCGGGGTACGCGGATAAGCTGCGCAGCAAGATTCTGGCAGCTAAGAATAAGCAGTAAATTTTGCAAAATCGGCTGAGGACGTTTCAAAACGACTCCATAAGGGTTATAATTAGGAAGGGTTCAACTCTAACTGTACCCATTCCCGGTTGCTGAACTATAAGGAGGTACAAAATGTATGACTGCAGCATTAACAACGGAACCTCGTCAATCAGTGACGAAATCCGAGAATAAAGGGCTTCGGGCCCAAGGGAAAATCCCCGGCGTCGTTTATGGCAAGAAAGTGGGAAGTGTGCCGGTGACCGTCGACAGCAAAGAACTGCATATCGCGTTAAAAGAAAACCCTAACGGAGTTATCGAGATGAATCTGCCGGGTGCCGGCAAGCAATCCGTTATGATCAGCGAAATTCAAAAGGACAGCCTTTCCAAGGCGATTCTTCATATCGATTTCCATCAAATCAATATGGACGAGCCCGTCAGAACGACTCTTGCAATCGAAATTGTGGGAGAGGCCCAAGGCGTGAAGGAAGGGGGCGTTCTGCAGGTGCTTGCGCATGAAGCGGAAATCCGCTGTCTTCCTGAGAACATTCCCGCACATCTGCAGGTGGAGGTCAGCAAATTGAACATCGGGGAGAATGTCCTTTTCTCCGAGATCGAGCTGCCTGAGGGTGTGGAGCTGCTTTCTCCTGCCGAGAACGTGGTTGTAACCATCGGGCTTCCGCAGAAGGAAGAGGCAGCCGAGACCGAAGAGGAAGCTCCTGCTGCGGAGGGCAAGGATCAGGCGAAAGCCGCAGAAGCAACCGAATAATCCTTCCGGTCCTTCCGGTTTATCAGAGGCTACTGTTACCCGACAAGGTGCAGTAGCTTTTCTGGTTTACACCTCCGCTTTGTGTCCGGTATACAGGCCCCGCGCTATGTACCCGGATGAGGCTTCGGAGCATGACTCTGGCTGGAGTCGCTTAGTAGCCGGGTCTTGAGATAAACGTATATATAGCACGGTTGTAGTAGATATTATTGACTTTGATGAAGCTCGTCGTGTAATATTCTACAAAACCGATGTCCTTGTGGTTGTTCTTGAAATAAACCTGTACAGGAACCTCATGTTCGATATGGTCCTTGAACTGTTGGTCGTGATTTAAGGGTTGGCCATTGGTATACATGCTGGAATCACCTACAGTGGAATTTTGGCTTATATTAATAACGACAATTGCTGGCGAAGATGTATCACTGCATTTACATAAAAAAAGTAAATTTTTTTAAACTGTCGGGTATTTTGCTGAAAAAAGGAGCAGATCTTCATTGAAATGGTTTGTTGGGTTGGGAAATCCCGGAACAGAATACGGAAGCACCAGGCATAATGTCGGATTTATGGCCATTGACGCTTTTGCCAGGAAACACGGAATCTCCGTCACAGGCGCCAAATGCAAAGGGCTGATCGGCGAAGGACGCATACAGGGAGAGAAGGTTATGCTGCTGAAGCCGATGACTTATATGAACCTGTCCGGAGAAAGCGTCCGCGCGTTTATGGATTATTACAAAGCCGAGCTGCAGGATATGATTGTCCTGTATGACGACCTTGATACGCCATTCGGACATCTGAGGCTGCGGTATCAAGGAAGCGCGGGAGGCCATAACGGGATCAAGTCCATTATCCAGCACACGGGCACGCAGACGTTTAACCGGATTCGAATGGGAATCTCCCGCCCCGCTCCCGGATTTCCGATAGTCAATTATGTGCTGTCCAATTTTACCAAAGAAGAAATGAAATCAATGGACTCTCTGCTTGAGAAAACGGTGGAAGCTATGGAATGCAGCCTGCAAGCGCCTTTTGACAAGACTATGGCGAAGTACAATTCCTGAACTGGGGGCAATTATGCGGCTTCGCTCCCGTAAAAGTCTCAATTCCAGGGCTAATTGACGGCGTTTTGGGAATACTGAAAAGGTATATGACCAAAACAGGAGGCATACACTATGTCAATTAAATATATTTGTCCCCACTGCCGGATAGGGATTGGCCAATTGGACTCGTCGGTTTCCGAATTTCAGCTGGGCTTCCATTTCTTGACCACAGAGGAGCGGAGAGATATAATATCGTATGATTCAAACGGTGATGTGACTGTCCGAATTGCGTGCGATTATTGCAGGGAAGCGGTGGAAAATAATCCCGAGCTGTCCCTTATCGTTAATCCGTTGCAATAAGAAACGGGCGGATAGGCCGAAGCTTTACAGCTTAGGCTTCTTTTGCTTCATATGAAGGTGTATGGTTGAGAGGGGTGTACATGATTGCAAGAGTTACTTTCTGCTTTTTCCCGTGATGCGGATTTTCAGTCGATTGTATCGGGACTGCGTTCCGGAATGAAAGAACAATTGATTTCCGGTTTGTCCGGGTCATCCAAAGGGGTCATGATTTCGGCCCTTGCCGCAGAGATGAAAGCCCCTTTATTGGTTCTTACTCACAATATGTTCTCGGCTCAGAAGATTGTGGAAGATTTGGTGGAATGCCTGCCCGAGGAGCAGATTTTGTTATTTCCCGCGCAGGAAATCCTCTCGGCTGAGGCCGCGGCGGCAAGTCCCGAAATGCTCGCCCAGAGGATAGAAGCGTTAACCCGCCTGGCCTCCGGATACAGAGGGGTCGTTGTGGCGCCGTTTGCGGCTGTACGAAAGCTTTTGCCCAATAAAGAGATGTTTGTGCACGCGCCTGTGTCTCTGAAGGTAGGGGATACGGTGCAGTTGGAAGATTTCCTTGTTAAGATGACAGAGCTGGGGTATGAAAGAACGGAAAGGGTCGAATCCAAAGGACAGATGAGTGTCCGCGGCGGAATCATTGATTTTTACCCGGTGACTTCGGAGACGGCTTTCAGGGTGGAATTGTTCGATGTGGAAGTAGACTCGATCCGAAGCTTTGAGGTGTCCGATCAGAGATCGATAGACAAGCTGAATTCAATAGTCATTCTGCCCTGCAGCGATATTTTAATAGAACGTAAGCGCTTCCAATTAGCGGCGCAGCATGCATATGAACTGCTCCAGGCCCAACTGCAGAAAATGTCGGACCGCAAAAGCAAGGAAAAGCTGCTGGAGAACATCGGTTACGATATCGAAAGATTGAAGCAGGAAGAGAATTTCCCGGGCATTTATAAATATATTTCCTTGTTGTATCCGGAGAGACAGAGTTTGTTCGATTACGTCCCTCAAGATACGGTGCTGTGGATCGACGAACCGCTGCGTCTGCTGGAGACGGTGAAGCAGCTTGAGAAGGACGAAGCCGAATGGATGACCCATTCCCTGGAGGAGGGCAAGAGCTTGCCTGCTTTTTCCGTTTCCAAATCCTATGAGTCGATGCTGTTCCGCAAGCCTTTCCAGACGCTGTACTCTTCCCTTTTTTTAAGGCAGGTGCCGCAAACCCAACCCCAGAACATTGTCAATTTCATGTCCCGGGCGATGCAAAGCTTCCATGGGCAGATGAATCTGTTGAAATCGGAGATGGAACGCTGGAAGAAGACCGGAAGCCGGGTCATTATCCTCGCCAACGGGCCTGAGAGGATCGAACGCGTTAAGCGGGTGCTGCAGGACTATCACATCGAGGAGCCTGTTATCCTGGACGGAAACCTTCAGGCAGGGTTCGAGCAGCCTTCCATTCATTTGGTCGTCATTACCGAAGGCGAGATGTTCACGCAGAAACAGCGGAAAGTGCGTAAAGTAGACAAGAAGCTGGACAACGCGGAACGGATCAAGAGCTACCAGGAATTGAAAATCGGCGATTATGTAGTGCATGTCAACCATGGAATCGGGAAGTATGTAGGTATCGGCACCCTGGAGATCAACGGGATCCACAAGGATTACATCCACATCCTCTATGCGGGCGGAGACAAGCTGTCCGTGCCGATCGACCAGATCGAGCTCATCCAAAAGTATGTCGGAGCCGAAGAAAAAGAGCCTAAGATCTATAAGCTTGGCGGAGCCGATTGGGCGAGAGTCAAAAGCAAAGCCCGGGCTTCTGTCAAGGACATTGCGGACGATCTGATCAAGCTGTATGCCGAGCGGCAGGCCGCCCAAGGCTATGCCTTCCAGAAGGACAGCGCTTATCAGCAGGAGTTTGAAAGCTTGTTCCCTTATGACGCGACTGTGGATCAGCTGAGGGCTATAGAGGAAATCAAAGAAGATATGGAGAAGTCCAGGCCGATGGACAGGCTGCTCTGCGGAGATGTGGGGTACGGCAAGACGGAAGTGGCGATCAGGGCAGCGTTCAAAGCGGCTATCGACGGCAAGCAGGTGGCCGTTCTGGTGCCCACTACGATTTTGGCGCAGCAGCATTATGAAACTTTCCGTGAACGATTCTCCGGATACCCGTTTCGCATCGAGGTCCTGAGCCGTTTCCGTTCGAAGAAGGAACAAACGGACACGATGAAAGGAGTGAAGGCGGGAACTGTGGACATAGTGATCGGCACGCATCGGCTGCTCTCCGCGGATGTTCAGTTTAAGGAACTCGGCCTGCTTATAGTCGACGAGGAGCAGCGTTTTGGCGTGTCCCATAAGGAGAAGCTGAAGAGGCTCAAGACGAATGTCGATGTGCTTACCTTGACGGCGACGCCGATTCCGCGGACGCTGCACATGTCGATGCTGGGAGTGCGCGATCTGTCCGTCATCGAGACGCCGCCCGAGAACCGTTTCCCTGTGCAGACATATGTCGTTGAACACAGCAACGCGCTGATCCGTGAGGCTTTGGAGCGTGAGCTGTCCAGGGAAGGACAAGTGTATTACCTTTACAACCGGGTACAGGGCATTCACCAGATGGCGGATATTATCTCATCGCTGGTTCCCGACGCCAAAGTGGCCGTAGCTCATGGACAAATGTCCGAGCAGGAGCTGGAAAAGACGATTCTCGACTTCCTCGACGGGGAATACGATGTGTTAGTTTCTACCAGCATTATCGAGACCGGTGTGGATATTCCTAACGTCAATACATTGATCGTACACGACGCGGATAAAATGGGTTTATCCCAGCTGTATCAGTTAAGAGGACGGGTAGGACGCTCTAACCGGATTGCGTATGCGTACTTCACTTATCAACGCGACAAAGTGCTGACCGAGGTGGCCGAAAAGAGACTGCAGGCCATCAAGGAGTTTACAGAACTGGGTTCAGGGTTTAAAATTGCCATGAGGGATTTGTCCATCCGGGGGGCCGGCAATCTGCTCGGTGCGGAGCAGCACGGATTTATCGCGTCTGTGGGTTTTGATCTGTATTCGCAGATGCTTGCGGAGGAAATCGCCAAACTCAAGGCCGAGATAGACGGCACAAGCGCGGAGCCCGAGAAGGAATGGCAGACCCAACTGGATATCAATCTGGATGCTTATCTTCCATCCGACTACATTTACGACAGTATGCAGAAGATTGAAATTTACAAAAAGGTTGCCCACATTCGCAAGATAGAGGAATCGGAGGACCTGCGCGACGAGCTGGTGGACCGGTTCGGCGATTTGCCGCAAGCGGTGGAGAACTTGCTGGCAGTAGCGCGCCTTAAGGTTTACGGCATCCAATATGCCGTTGAGTCTATCACCCAAAAGGGAGACGACTACTATATCAAAATCCATCCCGACCAGAACGGCCGGTTGGATGGGCAGAAGCTGTTCGAGCTGTCATCCGACTTCGGAGGCAGGGTGAAGCTCATCAGCGGTCCGCAAATTCATATCGCGGTTCGCTGTAAAGGCATGAGTTCTGAGGAATCGATCTCATATCTGGAAAAATTTTTGCTGCAGTATAAGGCGGCTTTAAAGTCGAAAGGAGAATTACAGGATGTTGCAAAATAAACAAACGTTAGCGAAGAAGTGGGTCCTCCTTTTAGCAGCCGCTATATTGGTGCTTGGTGTGCTCGGCGGGTGCGGAAAGAAATCGCAAGCGGGAAATGCGGCCGCTTCGAAGGATGTAGTCGCCACTTATAAAGGCGGAACGGTCACCGCCGAGGAGTTCGACAAGTTTCAAAATGTAAATAAAGTGTTCTATCCCCAGTACGCCCAGTTTGCGAACGATCCGTCTTACAAGCAGGAAATGCTGAAGCAGTATATCACCTTCAAGGTGCTGTCCGAACGTCTGGATGCCAAAGACAAGCCGGAAGCTGACAAAAAGGTGAAAACGCAGACCGATCAAATTAAAAGCTACCTGGACATGCAGGGCGGAGCGGATAAGGTGCTTAAGGACAACAAGATCGAGATGAAGGACCTTGAGCAGTTTGTGCAGCGCAGCCTTTATTCATTGACCGCGATGGAAAGCAAAGTGACGGACGACCAGGTCAAAGCCGAGTATGACAAGAAGCTCGCGGCGGACAAAGAGGCTTACACCGTGGCTACGGTCAGCCATATCCTGGTCGCTTTGAAAGACGCTGCCACACAGAAAGACCTTCGCACTGCTGACGAGGCGTTGAAACGCGCGAAGGAAGTGCAGGACAAGCTGAGCAAAGGCGGAGATTTTTCAGCTTTGGCCAAGGAATACTCCGACGATCCGGGTTCCAAGGACAAAGGCGGCAAGTATGAGAATGCGGATATCTCCCAATGGGTGCCTGAATTCAAAAAGGCCGCAGCCGAGCTGCCTCTGGGCCAGGTCAGCGATCCGGTCAAGACCGATTACGGTTACCACGTGATGAAAGTGGAATCAAGAACAACCAAGAAGCTGGACGATGTCAAAGCGGATATTAAGTCCGGACTTGCAGAACAGCAAATATACAACTTTGCCGAGAAAGAGCTGCCGGGCATGATTGAAACCAACAATCTTCCCAAGCCTCAGCCTCAGCAGCCTGCCCAGCCGAATAACGGCGGACAAGCGCCATCCGGTTCACAGCAGCCTGCTCCGGCCGCACCGGCTCCCGACCAGACTGCGCCGCAGAATACACCGGCGCCTGCTCCGGCAGAGCCTAAGAAGTAAGCCCTTCGCAATATTTACCAGGATGTCCTTCGGGGCATCCTGTTTTTATTTGGATATTATGGACATAATGAGTGAAGCGGAATCTGTTATATAACGGGTGTAGATCAGACCCGCTGGGAGTTGTATAAGAATTTGGGAACGGTTGAATACTATGTTCAGAAACCAATTCCCTTTCATCATGGTATAAAGTTTTGGATCTACTCGTATCTAATTCTTCAAAGAAAGCGAGGCAGCTAGAGGCATGAAAGCAACTGGAATTGTTCGTCGTATAGACGATTTGGGCAGAGTCGTAATTCCAAAAGAAATCCGCCGCACATTGAGGATTCGCGAAGGAGATCCACTGGAAATTTTTGTTGACCGGGACGGGGAAGTCATTCTTAAGAAATATTCACCAATCGGGGAGCTCGGCGATTTCGCAAAGGAATATGCTGAATCCTTATATGAAAGCACAGGGCATATTACGATGATTTCGGACCGCGACACAGTTATTACCGTGGCAGGCGGCTCCAAGAAGGATTATTTGGACAAGCCGATCGGAAGTCTCGTCGAAAGCAGCATGGACAATCGCAAGACCGCGCTGGACAGCGGAGGCGGACAGTATGAAATTTGCAAAAACATGAATGAAACCTACAGCTCCTATGTTATCGCACCGATCATTGCGGGCGGCGACCCTATCGGCTCCGTTATCCTGCTGTCCAAAGAAGACAATGTGAAAATGGGCGAACTGGAAAGCAAAATGGCCGAAACCGCAGCCGGTTTTTTGGCCAAGCAAATGGAGCAGTAAGACGAAACTTCTCAAGGCAGGCTTCCTTGAAGGCAAGGTGCTCAGGCATCTTCTTATCCGGGAGGCTTTTTTCTTTGGCCGGATATCATATATAATGGAGGGCATGGGAGGAGATGGCGTGAACGACAAAGAGCGGGAGAGACCGTCATCCCGGTGGATGGAAGGCGCATTGGTATTGGGTTTGGCAGCGGCAGTTTCCAAGGCGCTCGGGACGCTGCAGAAGATTCCGCTGCAGAATCTGGCCGGAGACCAGGTATTCGGCATCTATAACGCGGTTTATCCGCTGTACATATTGATTACTTTCCTCGCAACCGCGGGGTTTCCGCTCGCGGTGTCCGCTTTTGTTGCAGAGCGGGCCTCCAAAGGGCAGTATGGCGAAGCCAGGCGTGTACTTCGCATTGCTGCCGCCATTCTTTCGATGAGCGGCTTGCTTTTCTTTGCGGGTTTATACTGGGGGGCCGATCTGCTGGCAGGCTGGATAGGCGTACAAGATACGGCGGCGGCTATCCGGAGCGTTTCCTTTGCGCTGCTGATTGTGCCGGTTATGTCCGCTCTGCGCGGATATTTTCAGGGACACGGCAACATGCTGCCCACGGCTTATTCCCAGGTTGCCGAACAGCTTGTGCGTGTGCTTACTATGGTGGGGCTGCTTCTTTACTTTATGCAGGGACATGCTTCCGAAGGAACGATAGCGGCGGGAGCTACATTCGGCTCTGTCACCGGCGCAGCGGCGGGCTTGGCCGTTGTGTGGCGTTATTGGATTAGGGAACGAATGGATCCCCGTGTGGATGAGGCCAATGGATTAAGCGGCGGGCGTGTAAGCACGTTCTCTCTGGTCAGGCAGTTCGTGCTCTATGCGCTTCCTATTGCGCTGGGATCCATCATGCTGCCGATCTTGACGCTGGTGGACACTTTTACGATGCCCCGCCTGCTGGCAAACGGCTTGGGCACGGAAGCGGGCGCCATGCGGCAGTTTGGTCTTTACAACCACGGGCTGCCGTTGGTCCAAATGGTGGCTATGATCGCCGCTTCCGTGACGGCCGCGGTGGTTCCCGTCATAGCGGCTGCTAGGGCGACAGGCGATGAACGGCTGATCCGGATAAGGACCGAGCTCGCTCTGCGGTTAACTTGGCTCATAGGGCTGGCCGCTTCCATAGGGATGGCTTTGACTGCAGAGCACCTGAATATCACGTTCTACACGGATAATGAGGGCACTGGAGCCGTGCGAATACTGGCCTTTACCGCTTTATTCAGCATTATGAATATTATCTCGGGAAGTATCCTGCAAGGGCTGGGCGCCGTGTTGATCCCGGTTGTAAGCCTGCTCGCAGCCTCTGCGGTCAAGCTGACCGGGAATTATCTTCTGATGCCCCGGCTCGGAATTGAGGGGGCCGCATACTCCGCCAACGCGGCTTTAATGCTGGCGGCGGGTATAAATCTTTACTTTTTGAGAAAGCTGACAGGAGCTTCTTTCCGCTCAAGCAGCTTTCTGTGGAAACCTGCTTTGGCTGCGGCCATCCTGACTTTCGGCATTTTATTAAGCATGCACGCGGCCCAAACTGTGCTGCAGTGGGCCCCTGTCCTGCTGCCGTCAAGGCTGCAGAGCACGATAATCAGCTTGTTCACCGTGTTGGCCGCGGCAGGGATGTATATTGCCGCTGTATTCAAGACAGGCTGTCTTACAAAAGACGACCTGGAGGCCCTCCCGGAGCTTCAAGGCAAACTGGATGCTTTTCTGCTGAAGATGAAGCTGCGTAAACCGATGAATCTTTAAATAAAAACGACTGCTGGAGGTAATTATGAGCGCATCCATTACGATTGTCGGATTGGGAACCGGGGATGAGAACCAATTAACCTTGGGCGTATGGAAGAAGCTGCAGTCATCCGGGCGCCTGTATGTACGGACGGAGCAGCATCCGGTGGTGCAATCCCTGCTGCGTGGAAGTATGGCGTACGAATCCTTCGACAGGCTCTATGAGCGGCATGACACTTTCGAGAAGGTATACGATGCGATCGCCGGGGAACTCGCGGCCGAGGCGAAGCAGACAGGGGGAGAGGTGGTTTATGCCGTTCCGGGCCATCCGATGGTGGCGGAATATACGGTTAAACTCCTGCGGGAACGCTGCTCCGCGGAAGGGATTCACCTGACAGTCCTGGGGGGCGAGAGCTTCCTCGACCAGGCGTTCCTGCGGTTCGGCTTCGACCCGATCGATGGCTTCCAGCTGCTTGACGCTTCCGAACTGTCCGTAGCCAATCTGAATCCCCGCCTGCATACGATCATCGGCCAGGTGTATGATGTCCATACGGCTTCCGACGCCAAACTCAGCCTGATGCAGATTTATCCGGACGACTACAAGGTAAAGGTCGGGCATTCCCTCGGAGTGGAGGGGGCGGAAAGAATAGAAGAGGCAGCTTTGTATGAACTGGACCGAATCAAGGATTACGGCAATTTATCTTTAATCTGGGTGCCGGCCGCCGACAAGCCTGAACTGCTTAACCGTTCTTTTGCCCGCTTGCATGAAATTATCGCGATTTTGCGGAGCCCGGAAGGGTGCCCTTGGGACCGTGAACAGACTCATGCTTCCCTTCGCCGTTACCTCATCGAGGAGACGTATGAAGTGCTGGAAACGATTGATGACGACGATCCTGCAGCGATGTGCGAAGAGATGGGTGACCTGCTTCTGCAAATTATGCTGCATTCCCAAATCGAAGAGGAAGATGGCGTTTTTACCGTCTACGACGTGATCCAGAAACTGAATGAAAAAATGATTCGCCGCCACCCCCACGTGTTTGCCGAAGCCACAGCCGATTCTTCGGAAGAAGTGCTCGTCAATTGGCAGCAGATCAAGGCCGAGGAAAAGAAAAGCAAGGGTGTCGATGCTGCTGAGGAACAGGTTCTCTCCGGCATCCCGAGAGATCTGCCTGCTTTAATGAAAGCGTGGCATCTTCAGAAAAAGGCGGCTCGCGTGGGCTTTGATTGGGAACGGATCGAGGAGGTCATCGGGAAAGTGGAGGAGGAACTTGCGGAGCTGAAAGAAGTGCTTGCCACAGGCGATCAACGCGATGAGCAGAAGGAAGAGCTGGGAGACCTGCTTTTTGCCGTCGTGAATCTTGCGAGGTTTCTGAAGGCGGATCCGGAGGAAGCTCTCTCCTCCACCAACCGCAAATTCATCGAACGTTTCTCTTATATTGAGCGGGAGCTGCGTTTAAGAGAGAAGACTTTTGACCAAACTGATTTACTAGAAATGGAAACCCTGTGGCAGCAGGCAAAAAAACTTCGGCAATCGACCGCGCAAAAGCAGGAATTCTAGCGGGTGCAAAGAATAAATAATTACGAACAGGCAGGGCTCGGCGGAGCTCACAAAAATGAATGCTATTTAGGAGGATTCTATTATGTTGAACAAAGCGGATCTAATCAGCAACATCGCAACCAAAAGCGGAATGACCAAAAAAGAAGTGGAAACCGTGCTTAACGGTTTTTTGGGTGAAGTGACCGAAGCTTTGACGAACGGAGATAAAGTGCAGCTGATCGGCTTTGGCACTTTCGAGACCCGCAAACGTTCCGGCCGCACGGGGCGAAACCCGCAAACCGGCAAGGAGATTTCTATCCCCGAGACGGTGGTTCCGGCTTTCAAAGCGGGAAACAAACTTAAAGAAGCCGTAAAATAATGCGTCTTGACAAGTTTTTGAAGGTTTCCCGCCTGATAAAGCGCCGTACTGTCGCGAAGGACGTCTCGGATCAGGGAAGAGTCTGGATCAACGGCAGGGATGCGAAGCCGAGCTCTACGGTAAAGGTGGGAGACGAGCTCAAGATCCAGTTTGGACAGAAGCTCGTAACGGTCCGGGTGGAACGCCTCGCGGAAACGACGAAAAAGGATGAAGCCGCGGGTATGTATACTATGCTTCAGGAAGAAAAGCTTCAGGATAATTCACTGTAAAACCAACACGCTCCCTTCGGGGAGCTTTTTTGTTCCGGAAAGGCCCTGCTTACTTGCGGGGTTTTTTTGCCAGGCTCGTTCTAAACAAGGACATCCCTCCATACCTATTTATTAATAGACCTGAAACCGAGGGGGAAAACGAGCTATGGTCCTGGAACAAGCCGGTAAGAACAAAAGACAGGAAATCAAAATGCTCAACCGCAAGCTTTTGGAAATATCCGGCGTAATGAACGTGGAAAGCTTCGACAGCGAGGAGTTTTTGCTCGAAACGGAAATGGGATTCCTTATGATCAAAGGTCAGAATTTACATATCAAGAACTTGAACCTGGAGCAGGGATTAGTCGCCATCGAAGGGATTGTGAATAAACTGGAGTATGTGGACTCGAACTCGGGCGAAAAGTCCAAGGGTCTGTTGGGTAAGCTGTTCAAGTGAGCCTGCAGGTACAATTTGTGACTATTGGGATGATGTTTCTGAGCGGGCACGGGCTGGGGGTTATGTACGATATGTACCGCGTTCTGAGCAGGCAGTTCAGGGCTCCCAAGTGGATCATTCCTTTTCTAGACGTTGTTTATTGGGTCGTGGCGACTCTTCTGGTATTTCTCGCGTTATTCTACAGTAATCAGGGTGAAGTGCGGATGTTCGTTTTTACCGGAATGGCGGCCGGGATTTGCTTTTATTTCCTGTTTTTTAGCAAAACGGTAATCGGGATTATCCGGTTCGGAATAAAAGTGGTCAAAGCTCTGATTCAATTTCTCCGCAAGATGTTTAAATATCTAATTGTCGCTCCCATTAAGGCGCTTTACCGATTATTAATCGGAATCATTGGAATTTTGGCAGCAGTGGCTGTTTTCCTTTATAAGATTGTGATACAATTGTTGTATCCATTCTGGAAAATCTTTCTCTGGCTGGTTCGTCCCGTTCAGAAAAGATTAGCCGTGCCAAAGAAACTTATCTTTACATTTCAGAAGATCAGGGGATGGTGGCGGCGAATTTTCCGTAAGCAGTAGGAGGCTTCGAACGATGACAATGGGCAACATTGATCAAAAGTATAGAAACCTGAAACGAAGATTGCGTATTTCGATCATCGTGTTCCTGTGTCTGCTGAGTTATGCCGGAGTCACTTTCTGGAACCAGATGGCAAAGCTTGACGAGGCGAAGAGCCAAGCAGCCGAGCTCGACAAGAAGCTGGCGGAGAAGCAGAAGACGAATGAAGATATCCGCCGTGAAATTATACGTATGAATACCCCCGAGTATTTGGAACAGAAGATCGCCAAGGAGCTTCACTATGTGAAGCAGGGAGAAGTGCTTCTCTTTACGCCGAAACCGGCCGCTTCGAATCCATAGGCTCCGTCAGGAAAATGCTTACATGTTGAAAGTATTTCCCGCATCAGTTATAATCGGGCTAGCCGGTTTTTGAACATTTTATGGGAGGAACATTTTACTTTATGGCAATTGAAGTGGGCACAAAGCTAGAAGGAAAGGTAACAGGCATTACTCACTTCGGAGCGTTCGTCGAGCTTTCCGAAGGAGTTACCGGGCTTGTTCACATCTCTGAGATCGCAGATAATTACGTCAAGGACGTCAACGACCATTTGAAGGTGGGTGACAAAGTCCTTGTCAAAGTAATTAATGTCGACAAAGACGGGAAGATAGGTTTATCCATTAAGCAAGCCGTTGACAAGCCTGTTGAAGCAAGGCCTCCTCGTCCGGAACGACAAGGCGGCGGGTACCAAGGCAGACCGGATTCGAACCGTCCCGGCGGAGACCGTGGAGGATTCGGACGGGGCGGCGGCGGTGACCGCGGCGGGTTCGGACGCGGCGGAGACCGTGGAGGCCGTTCGTTCAAACCGCCTGCTAACAAGTTGACATTCGAAGACAAAATGTCCCGCTTCCTTAAGGATAGTGAAGAACGGATTTCATCGTTAAAGAAGAATACGGAAGGTAAACGCGGAGGCAGAGGCGCCAGACGCGATTAGTTTCATACAAAAGACGGCCGTGGATCCATTCCGCGGTTTTTTGTTTTGTTGAGAGGCCTATAGTGAAATGACAGGAACGGCTAATTTTTATTGACTTAGCAACGTAATTTGTATATAATTTTATTCATTGTGGCGGCGTAGCTCAGCTGGCTAGAGCGTACGGTTCATACCCGTAAGGTCGGGGGTTCGAGCCCCTCCGCCGCTATATCGCTCAATATCGGAAGTTTTGTCGCTTCAATTTCCAATTATTAGTGGAATCGACAGGGAATTACGGATTCCCTGCATTTTAGCCCCCAAGCAGACGGCGCCAAGCCGTCTGTTTTTTATTGTCCGGCATCTTTGAATCATTCTGATCGCGCACTGTCATTGGGTGTGGAAACGATTCGCGCTTCGGGTTATTTTGTCGTAAACTTTTTTGAGTCTACTACCTATTTATGACAAACTTTATACTAGACTTCCCAATATAATAGGGACACAAACCAAAGGATGGAAGGTGTCGCTATGATGCAAAAATGGACAAGTCTTCAAAACGATGGTTGGAATGGGCTAAGCTGGGCCGGAAAAGCCAAACAGAACATTATGGGCATGATCTCAAGGCAAGGCTGGATTCAAGCGGTTGTTTCGAAAAAATGGAATATTCTCTTGTTGATGATGGGGTTTCTGCTGGGGAGGGCGATGATCCTCGAGGAGCTTTCTCCTTTTGCAGCAGCTTACTTTGCCGTCATCTACTTTCTTAGGCGTGACATTGCGGCTTGGGTCGGCGTTGCAGCAGTGGCCGGGAGTTACCTTTCTCTTCATTCCCACGCAGGTTATATCGGGACGGAAATCGCCGTCTTTCTTCTTATCCAGAAGGGACTCGAACGGTTCGAGCGGTCAGAGCTCTCGTTCACCCCCATCCTTGTCGGCCTCTCCACCTTTATGGTTCAACTGTTTGCGGCCATGGTCAGCACGGGGCTCACCTGGTACGCTCTAATGATGACCGGAGTGGAGGCGCTGCTAAGCGTAATTCTCGCCTTAATCTTCATCCAGGCACTGCCGGTGTTCACGCTATCCAGGAAAAATATCCAGTTAAGACATGAGGATGTGATTTGCTTAATCCTGCTGCTTGCCTCGGTGATGACAGGGACAGTCGGCTGGTCCGCCGGCTCCATGAGTATAGAGCATATTTTTTCCAGGTATTTGATCCTGCTGTTCGCCCTGGTGGGAGGAGCCCCATTCGGCGCTTCCGTCGGGGTGATAGGGGGATTGATCTTAAGCTTGGCGGATATGCAGGCCGTGTACCAAATGAGTCTTCTGGCGTTTGCGGGACTGCTTGCCGGATTGATGAAGGAAGGAAATAAGCTGGGGGTTTCCGTGGGGATGCTGATCGGGACCTCGATCCTTTCCATCTATGTCGGTACAAAGGCGCAGGTGTTGTACTCCACTTGGGAGTCCGTGGTCGCTGTAGGATTTTTCCTGCTTACTCCGCGCAGCGTTGTGCAGATTCTCGCCAAATATGTGCCCGGCACGCAGGAGAATTTGAAATCCCAACAGGACTATGTCAAAAGAGTCAGAGACGCGACAGCTTCCAGAGTGGAACAGTTCTCCGAAGTTTTCAAGCAGCTTTCGCGAAGCTTCAAGCAGTTCGCGTCCGAAAACCACACCGCGGAAAGGGAGGAAGAAGTCGGACATTTCATGAACGCTGTGGCAGAGCGGTCCTGCCAGGCGTGCCATAGGAGAAATCATTGCTGGGACGAGAAGTTTCCGCAAACCTATAAGCTGATGACCGATATGATGACGGAGGTGGAGATCAAGCAGAATTTTTCCAAGAAAGACATTCCGGCTGCCTGGAAAAGGTCCTGCGTCAAGACGGAGCAGGTGCTGGATGTGATGAAGCAGCAGTACCGGCTTTTCCAAAACAATCTGCACTGGAAAAAGCAAATCACCGACAGCCGGCAGATCGTGGCGGATCAATTGTTCGGCGTGTCGCAAATTATGGAGGATTTGGCTAAGGAGATCAAAAGGGAAGGCCAGGCCATGTTTCTGCAGGAAGAGCAGATCCGGCACGCTCTGGAAGCACTTGGACTGTCGATCCACAGCATCGAGATCATCTCTTTGGATGAAGGAAATGTAGAAATTGAAATTATCCATCAATATACGAAAGGATTTGACGAATGCCGTAAAATCATCGCTCCGCTGCTTTCCGACATCCTGAGAGAGAACATAGCCGTAATGAGCGAGCAGATGCATGATAAGGGGGACGGCTACGCCACCGTTGTATTCGGCTCCGCCAAGGAATTCGAAGTGGTCACGGGAGTAGCGGCCATCGCCAAGGACGGGGACCTGCTGTCGGGAGACAGCTTCAGCACCGTGGAGCTTGGGAACGGCAAATTCGCGGTCGCCTTAAGCGACGGGATGGGAAACGGAGAAAGGGCGAAAGCTGAAAGCAGCGCGGCCCTGACTATTTTGCAACAGCTCCTCCAATCCGGGATGGATGAGAAGCTAGCTATCAAATCGGTCAACTCCGTTCTATTGCTGAGATCCTCCGATGAAATGTATGCGACCGTGGATGTCGCGCTGATCGATCTGTATAACGCTGGCACCACTTTCTTGAAAATCGGGTCAATCCCCAGCTTTATAAAAAGAGGAAACGAGGTCATCCCGATCTCGGCCAATAATCTGCCAGTGGGCATTCTGCAGGATATCGAGGTGGACTTGATATCGATGGATTTGCAGCCGGGCGACGTGCTGATCATGATGTCCGACGGCATTTACGACGCGCCAGGCCCTGCGGTTAACAAGGAGTTGTGGATGAAGCGGCTGATCCAGGAGGTATATATGGACACTCCTCAGGATATGGCGGAGAGCTTGCTGGACAAAGTAATGCGCTACCATCAAGGCGAAATCCATGACGATATGACAGTGGTCGTGGCAAAAATCGAGAAGCATCAGCCGGAGTGGGCAACTTTCCATTGGCCGGGCATGACCCGGATGGAACGACCTAAGACGGTGAGTTGAGCCGATGCGTGAACAAGCTGCAGTTCTGGGGACTGCGGCTTTTTGGTGTGTAGTGCTGCAGTAAAGGGCTGGCTGACGGGGCATCATTCCCGGCTGTCCGCAAAGTACCCGGCTTCGTACGGACCTTGTCGTCACTTTGCGGGAAAATGTTTATACTCTCTCAACTATGGAGAAGCTGATACTACAATTAATAGTTTCCATAGGGGGGACGGGAATGAAGCAAATTATTCTGGTCACGGACGGTTGTTCAAATGTCGGAATCAGCCCTGTCGTTGCAGCGGCCCACGCCCAGGCGGAGGGTATAGTCGTAAATGTAGTAGGAGTGATTGATCAAGGAGAGTTGGGAGAGCGCGGAGCGGAGGAGATCAGGGAAATCGCCGACGCCGGCGGGGGAATGAGCCGAATCGTGGCTTCAAGCCAGCTTGCCCGGACGGTGCAGATGATGACCCGGAAGACGGTTGCCTATACCATCCAGGCTGAGGTGGGCAAACAGATGAAGTCGCTCTTCGGCCATTCGGCGCTGGAACAGCTGCCTCCGGCGCAAAGGGCCCAGGTAGTCGAGACGATAGATGAACTGGCAGAGACTTCCCCGCTGGAAGTCGCCCTGTTGGTCGACGCGAGCGCCAGTATGAAGCCCAAGATGGATTCCGTCCGCGAGGCTGTACGCGACTTGATGCTCAGCCTGCAGGCAAGAATGGGCAAAAGCCGACTGGCCGTTTTCCATTTTCCGGGAGCGGCGAATTCGGATGAAGAAGCCGTAATGGATTTGGATTGGACTTCCAACCTTGCAAATGTGGACAAGATGTTCTATAAATTAAACATGAAGGGCACAACGCCTACAGGGCCCGCACTTATGCACGTGATCCGCTATATGACGGGGGAACCTTTTGCCGGAAGTCCGGTCATTTCTGAAACGGGGACAAGAGAGAGCAGACAGCTGCCCAAAAGCAAGGAAGGGATGCTGAGTGACTACGTTATTTGACGCACCGCTGCAGCCGGGTTTAATGATACGCGGCAAATGGCGTAAAGGATGCTATCAAATCCGCAGGCTTCTTGGCCAAGGAGCCAACGGACAGGTGTACCTGGTGAGCCAGGGAAGTTCATACTATGCTTTGAAAATCGGATACGATTCGTTGGAACATCTGTCGGAAGTCAACGCTCTCAAGCAGCTGTCCCAATCGGCTGCTTTTGAGAATTATTTGATTGACGTCGACGATGCCCGCCTGGAGGGGAAGGACTACCCTTTCAGCGTGATCCGTTACATAAAAGGGGATAATATTCATCGGTTCCTGCAGGAGAACGGGCTGGACTGGGTTTATCTGGTTGGCTGGAACCTGCTTGGCAAGCTCACGGAGCTGCACGGCACAGGCTGGATATTCGGTGATCTAAAGCCGGAAAACGTGCTGGTGTCGGGTCGGGGCGCGGTTCATTTGATCGATTTCGGAGGGGTCACAGGAAGGGGAAGGGCGGTCAAACAGTTTACGGAGATGTATGACCGCGGTTACTGGTCCGCAGGGTCGCGTTCTGCCGAAGAAAGCTACGACTTGTTCTCTTTTGCCGTGCTCATGCTGTCTATGCTCGATTCGTCGGACACATTCCGGTCATTGCCCGTTGTGCTGCCGCACAACCGTACCGTCGGCGTGCTGCTGGACAGGGTGTACAAAGAACCGGCCTGCCGCACAATCGCTCCTTTTCTGGAAAAAGCTTTAACCGGAAAATATGCTTCGTCCAAAGAAGCCCGCTTGGAATGGAGAAAGCAGATGCTGCAGCATCGAATGCGCCGCCCACCCGCTCCGGGCAAGAAGGGGGTTTGGGTTCCGGCGTCCTTCGCACTGTCCATCGCTTTGTTTGCGGCAACAGTATATTTTTTCAGATAAGAGGATGACCATCATGGGATTGCTTGCCAAGGTAAATGAAACAATCGGCAATGAGCGTCTGCTGCAGCAGGGAGATACGATTGTCGTCGCGGTGTCGGGGGGTCCGGATTCCATTGCGATGCTCCATATTCTTCACCGCCTGTCGGAGCACTGGAATTGGAAGCTGGTCGCAGCTCATGTCAATCATCAGTTTAGAGGCCGGGAATCCGACGAGGAAGCGGATTTTGTCGTAAGCTTCGCCCGCGCCCTGGAGCTTCCTGTGGAAGTGGGGAATATTGACGTACCGCAGTACATCGAAGAAACCGCAATGAATGCCCAGACGGCTGCAAGGGAGCGGCGATACCGTTTCCTGAGGGAAACCGCGGAGCAATATAAGGCAAATTGTATTGCAGTCGCCCACCATGCGGACGATCAGGCGGAGACGGTTCTGATGAGGCTGATCCGAGGCACGGGTCCCGGAGGGCTGTCCGGAATGCCGATTATGCGGATGGAAGGTAAAATGAAACTTGTTCGCCCCTTGTTACGTATATACAAGTCAGAGGTTTTGGGCTACTGCCGGGAAGAGCGTCTCGCCTACCGGGAGGACAGCTCGAATCAGCTGCGCAAATATTTTCGCAATCAAGTAAGGCTTGATGTGCTGCCGATGCTCGGCAGGTACAATGATCATTTGGCGGAATCCGTCGCAAGGCTTGCCGAAATGATGGCTTCGGAGAACGCTTATATGGACTCTGTCGTTCGGCGGATCTTTGAGGAGGGCGTATCGCGGGAAGCAGAAGAGTATACCTTTTCGAGAAGGTGGTTTGCCGGAAGTGCCGTCGCTTTACAAAGGCGGTTGATTAAACTAATATTATATTATCTTTCCGGCGATTCGGATTTTTTGGATTACAGGAAAACCGAAGGTATCCGTACGGCTATATTGCAGGAGCGGTCGCCTAATTTAACGATGAATTTGAGCGATGAGGTCCATTTTACGAAAGAATATGACCGGATTCGTTTTCATAAATTCAAACTGCCGGCGCAGGATTACGACTATGCCATTGAAGCGTTATTAGCTGAATTGGAGATTAAGGAAGCCGGTTTTCGTTTAATCTTTTTAAAGGAAGAAGTTGAGCCGGGATGCACGCCGGTTGTCGCCAGAGAACACAGTAAAGACGATTCCGTGTTTGACTACGACCTGCTCGATTTTCCTCTGAGGATCAGGAACCGCAGAGCCGGAGACCGGATGCAGGTTATTGGTTTAAACGGGTCGAAAAAAGTAAAAGATATTCTCATTGATGATAAAATTCCTCCTGCGGACAGGGAGCGGATTCCTTTACTGGCGGACGCATCCGGCCATATTCTGTGGATTCCCGGGATCCGAAGATCACGGCATGCGGCGGTATCGGCGGGCACCACACGGATTCTACGGATCACAGCTATAGATCTGAAGGACCGCCGATAGTCTGCACAAGCTTTTATGATCATATTATTTATTAGGAGGTCCACCTGTTGCTTAACGATATTGAAGAGGTGCTGTACAGCGAGGAGCAGCTGCAGCACAAAATTCGGGAATTGGGCGCTTTGCTCAGCAAGGAATTCGAGGGCAAGAACCCGCTCGTTATCTGCGTACTGAAAGGCGCTTTTATATTCATGTCCGATCTCGTCAAACGGATGACTATCCCGCTGGAGATCGATTTTATGGCAGTTTCGAGCTATGGGGCTTCCACCAAATCCTCTGGGGTGGTCAAAATCGTGAAAGATTTGGATGTGTCCGTCGAAGGCCGCCACGTGCTCATTGTGGAAGATATTATAGACAGCGGCCTCACTTTAAGCTACTTAATCGATGTATTGGAAAGGCGCAACGCATTGTCGACTTCCGTTGTCGCCCTGTTCAATAAACCTGCCCGGAGGACAGTTGACCTGGAACCGGACTATGTCGGGTATGAAATCCCGGATGCTTTCATCGTAGGATATGGGCTCGACTATGGCGAGAAATACCGGAACCTGCCCTTTATCGGGGTTCTTAAACAAGAGATTTACTCCACCTAGGCACGGCTTTCACGGTAGCTCCGTATAGTGGAAACGTTCTATTGAGATGGGGAATCTCGCTATGGTAAAATATAAAAAGTGTGCCCTTTGAGAGGAGGTTCGGGATGAATCGAATTTTGCGCAATACAGGTTTTTATCTGCTTATTTTTTTGGTAACAGTAGGTATCATACATTTTATCAGCAACCAGAATGATACCAAGGATACAATCTCATATACGAAATTCCGCCAGGTTGTAGCGGAGAAGAATGTGGAATCGGTCACAGCGCAGTTTAACGGGTATACCTACCTTATCCAAGGTACGTATAAAACCCCGGTGACAGATAAGAAAAGCTTCCAGACCAACGGTTTTTTCGATACGAAGACGGTTGATCTGCTTGAATCAACAGGCGCCGATGTCACCGTCAAACCGATGGAAGAGAACAGCATCTGGTTTAGCGTGCTTACTTCGATTATCCCGTTTATCATCATTTTCATTCTTTTCTTCTTCCTGATGAATCAAGCGCAGGGCGGCGGAGGGAAGGTAATGAACTTCGGCAAAAGTCGCGCCCGCCTATACAATGATGAGAAGAAGCGCGTGACGTTCGAGGATGTGGCGGGGGCCGACGAAGAGAAGCAGGAGCTTGTTGAAATTGTGGAGTTCCTGAAGGATCCGCGCAAGTTTGCTGCAGTGGGGGCCAGAATTCCGAAAGGGGTTCTGCTCAACGGCCCTCCGGGAACCGGTAAAACGCTGCTTGCCCGGGCAGTCGCCGGAGAAGCGGGTGTTCCGTTCTTCTCCATCAGCGGTTCCGATTTTGTCGAAATGTTCGTCGGTGTCGGCGCATCCCGCGTGCGCGACCTGTTCGAGAACGCGAAGAAGAACTCTCCTTGCATTATCTTCATTGACGAAATCGACGCGGTTGGACGCCAGCGCGGCGCCGGTCTTGGCGGCGGCCATGACGAGCGCGAACAGACGCTGAACCAGCTGCTTGTCGAGATGGACGGTTTCGGGGCGAACGAGGGAATCATTATCGTTGCGGCGACCAACAGGCCGGATATTCTCGATCCCGCGTTGCTGCGTCCGGGACGCTTTGACCGCCAGATTACGGTGGACCGTCCGGATGTGAAAGGCCGCGAAGCTGTGTTGAAAGTGCATTCGAGGAACAAGCCTTTGGCCAAAGATGTCAGAATGGATTCGCTGGCCCGGTATACAACCGGCTTCACGGGTGCCGATCTGGAGAACTTGCTGAACGAAGCGGCACTGATCGCAGCCCGTAGAAACCGTAAAGATATTTCGATGGCCGAGATTGAGGAAGCGTTCGACCGTGTTGTCGTAGGAACGCAGAAGAGCAGCCGCGTGATCAGCGAGCGTGAGAAGCGCATTGTCGCTTTCCATGAAGCTGGACATACCATTGTCGGTTATCACGTCGAGAATGCGGATATGGTGCACAAGGTGACCATCGTTCCCAGAGGACGCGCCGGCGGTTATGTCATGATGCTGCCTAAAGAAGGCGAAGACCGGATGATGTCGACCAAATCCGAGCTTTTGGATAAGGTTACGGGTTTATTGGCCGGCCGGGTGTCGGAGGAATTGTTCATTGGAGAAATCGGAACGGGAGCTTACAGCGATTTTCAAAGATCGACCTCCATTGTCCGCAAGATGATCATGGAATACGGAATGAGCGACAAGCTCGGACCGATGCAGTTCGGCAGCGCTCAGGGACAGGTCTTCCTGGGTCGGGATATCGGGCATGAGCAGAATTACAGTGACGCGATCGCTTATGAGATCGATCAGGAGATGCAGGATATTATCCGCAGCTGCTACAACCGGGCTCGCGAGATTCTTACGAACCATAAAGATCAGGTTCGCCTGATTGCCGAAACGCTGCTGGAGAAAGAAACGCTCGATAAAGAGCAGATTGTTCAATTGATCGAGAATGGCAAGTTGCCGCCTGAAGAGGAAGAAGTGAAGGTGAACATCAACGGCCAGAATCAATTGAACGATTCCAACAAGTTGGGCTTTCCCAAAGAAATCAGAGACAGTGCAGCTGTGCCGGAAACAGAGAACAAGGAACCGAAGAAGCTTCCTGATCCGAACGATCCGGATGCCAATAAATAAAAAGACTGCACACCGCGTCCACTTTCTAGTGGCGCGGTTTTTTATTTGAATTTTTACAATAGACCTGAATGATAAGCGGCTGCTGCTGCATTTCAATTGTAAATATTTTGCAATCCAAATGTGACAAATTCGTGATTGACAGTGCCCTGAATGTTGTGTAAATTAAATGTAAATTCTTTAGTTTTTAATAAGTTAGTGCTTTTTTTCACAAACAATGAGACATGCAGCCATACAGCAGATATTCAGCGAGCGGGGTCAATGAGCTGCACTTTCATTTCATGATTTTCAATTAAGGGTGAGTTGTCGCCGCCCGGAGGGGGAAGCTATGGAAGCCTTGGCTTTACAGAGGAAAGCGGAACAAAATCAGGAATTGAAGGAAAAAATTGCTCAGCTGAAGAAAGAACGAAACGCCATTATTCTCGCGCATTATTATCAACGAGATGAGATACAGGAAGTTGCCGATTTCAGAGGGGATTCCTTTTTACTGGCACAGAAAGCTGCGGAGACCGACGCGGATGTGATCGTATTCTGCGGTGTACACTTCATGGGGGAGAGCGCGAAGATACTTGCGCCGAATAAGACGGTGATCATTCCCGATGAACGCGCAGGCTGCCCAATGGCCGACATGGTCAATGTCGACGGGCTCAGATCGCTGAAGCGGCAGCATCCGAATGCAACGGTGGTAGCTTACATTAATACTTCCGCCGATGTCAAATCGGAAACGGACATTTGCTGTACTTCCGCCAATGCGGTCAAGGTGATCGAATCGATCGAGTCGGAGGAGATAATCTGGGTTCCGGATAAAAATTTGGGAGACTATGTATCAAAATTCACAAACAAAAAAATGATTATTTGGGAAGGTTACTGCAATACTCACGATATGCTCACCGTCAAGGACGTGGAAGAAATGAGAGCCAAGTATCCGAATGCCGAGTTCGTGGTACATCCGGAGTGCCGTCCCGAGGTGGTGAAGATGGGTGATTTCGTCGGAAGCACCACGGCCATCATCAAGTATTGCCGCGAGTCTGACTGCCAGGAGTTTATTGTCGGCACGGAGGATGGGACCGGATACCAGCTTCGTCTGGACAGCCCGAATAAACAGTTCCATTTTGCGACCAAATACCTGGTATGCCCGAATATGAAAGTTAACAATTTGAAGAAAGTGGTCCGATGCCTGGAAACGATGCAGCCGCAGATTTATGTGCGTCCAGACGTGGCTGACAAAGCTAAATTGTCCTTAAAGCGTATGCTCCAGGTAAAGTAGCTTGCGCTGCTTTGTTGGAGACCGGGGGGAGCTTCAGATGACGAGATATTTGGTTGATTTCAATTTGGATGATCTGCCGCGCGTGGCAACGGATATCATTGTGATTGGTGCCGGCATCGCCGGCCTGTTTACCGCGCTTAAAGCAAGCCAACACCGCAAAGTGCTGATGGTCACCAAGAAATCATTATTGGACAGCAATACCCGATATGCTCAAGGGGGTATTGCTGCTGTTATTTCCAATGAAGATTCACCGGAGTACCATCTACAGGATACTTTGTTTGCCGGCGCGGGGCTTTGTTCCTATAAAGCGGTGGATGTATTGGTGCACGAAGGACCGGCAGGAGTGCAGGATCTTATTCGCATGGGCACCCAGTTCGACCTCGAGGATGGAGAGCTCGCCCTTACCAAAGAAGGGGCTCACAGCCAGCGTAGAATACTGCACGCCCAAGGGGATGCAACGGGAGCCGAGATCGTAAGGGCTCTGTCCGAGAAAGCGAAGCAGAATCCGAACATTGAAATATGGAACGACCATTTTGTTATCGATTTGGTTACGGAGAAGGGCGAATGCTACGGCGCAATCGTCCAAAAGCCTGACGGACACAAGGTATTCGTCAAGGGAAATGCCACGATCCTGTGCTCGGGCGGGGCCGGGCAGCTTTTTCGGTACACGACGAACCCCGACATCGCAACCGGTGACGGGATCGCCATTGCCTACCGGGCGGGGGCCGAGATCCAGGATATGGAGTTTATCCAGTTTCATCCGACCGTGCTTTGTTATCCGGGTGCTCCCCGTTTCCTGATTTCCGAAGCAGTAAGGGGAGAAGGCGGTATCCTGCGCAATATACACGGTGAACGGTTCATGGAAAAGTACCATCCGCAGCTTGAGCTTGCTCCTCGAGATATTGTGGCCAGAGCCATCGTGACGGAAATGGAAAGAACGAAGTCGACGTTCGTCTACATTGATATTACACATGAGAGCGAGGGCTTGATCAAACGCCGGTTTCCGAACATTTACGAATTTTGTTTAGGCCACGGTCTGGACATGACCACGGACTGGATTCCGGTTGCCCCGGCGGCCCATTACATGATGGGAGGAGTAAAAACCGATTTAAAAGGAGAGACTGCGGTCAAAAGGCTTTTTGCCTGTGGAGAGGTATCCTCTACGGGTGTGCACGGGGCGAACCGTCTGGCCAGCAACTCCCTGTCGGAAGCAATTGTGTTCGGGAGCAGGATTGTACAAGCCATCCTTGAGATGGAGGCCGTCGGCGCCGTTCCCTGCATCAAGGAATCTGCCGCCCGTTTCGAACTGAGGCAGCCCGTCATCGAAAAGCGGCTGAAACTGCAAAAGCTGATGCTCAGATATGCAGGGGTTACACGGACGGGAGAAGGATTAAAAAAAAGTATGGAAGAATTAAAAAGACAAGAAACTTTTTTCCGCTCCCGGCTGTCTAAAAGAGAGGACTATGAATTTGCCAACCTTCTGACGTGCGCCATGCTGACTTCGCAGGCCGCATTGATGCGGGGGGAAAGCCGCGGAGGCCATTACCGCGAGGATTTTCCGGAAAGAAATGACGATCTATGGCAGAAGCATCTCGTGTTTAACCGGTATAATGGAATGACAGAGGAGAGTATGGAGGATGTTTAACTTAAATACAGAATCTATAGCCCGCAGCATCCGGCAGTGGCTGGATGAAGATATCGGCACGGGAGACATAACCACGATGACGACAATACCTTTAGAACGGAAGTCTAGAGGTATCATACATGTAAAGGAAACGGGCATCATGGCGGGAATGCCTGTCGCTGGGCTGGTGTTTGAGACGGTGGATCCCGAGCTTCAATTCATTGCGCGCGCCGCAGACGGGCAGGCTGTGGAGCAAGGCGCCGTGTTGGCCGAAGTCGTGGGAAGCACGCGCAGCATACTGCTTGGCGAGAGGCTGGCTTTAAACTTGTTGCAGCGATTATCAGGGATTGCGACGCGTACCCGCCAGTACGTCGAAGCTCTCGAAGGAACACCGGTCCGGCTGGTGGACACCCGCAAGACGACGCCGGGCCACCGGGCCTTGGAGAAGTACGCAGTGCGCGTAGGCGGCGGACACAATCACCGCTTCGGCTTGTATGATGCCGTGATGATCAAGGATAATCATATTAAAGGCGCGGGCGGCATTAATCAGGCAATCGTCTCTGCACGCCGGGCCATTCCCCATACGATGAAAATTGAAGTCGAGGTAGAGACGCAGGATCAGCTGGAAGAGGCCCTTTCAGCCATGCCGGACATCATTATGCTGGACAATATGAATGTGGAGCAGATGAAATCGGCGGTGCATCGCATCAAAGAAATGGCGCCGCATATTGTTATAGAAGCTTCGGGGTCAGTGACTCTTCAGACCATCAAAGACATTGCTTCTTCCGGGGTAGATGTCATCTCCGTGGGAAGATTGACCTACTCCGTCTCTTCTCTCGACATTTCCTTGGACCTCAATGAGCGAAAAGGAGCCGGTTTATGATTCTGGTTGTGGATGTCGGCAATACGAACATCGTGCTTGGATTATATGACCGCGAAACGCTGGCCCATCATTGGCGGCTTAGCACGAACCGTTCCGCGACAGTTGACGAATACGGCATGATAATGATGAATCTGTTCAATCATGCGGGCGTCGATGCGGATGAGGTAGAAGGAGTCATCGTCTCTTCGGTCGTGCCGCCGCTGAGGTTTGTGCTGGAGAATCTGTGCACAAAATATGTGAAGAAGACGCCGCTCATTGTAGGGCCCGGCATTCGGACAGGCTTGAATATCCGATATGAGAATCCTCGGGAGGTAGGCGCCGACCGTATCGTAAACGCCGTTGCAGCGATAGAGCTGTACGGCGCTCCATGTATCGTCGTGGATTTTGGAACTGCCACGACGTTTGACTACATTGACGAGAACAGCCAATATATAGGTGGGGCCGTTGCGCCGGGAATAGGCATTTCCACAGAAGCTTTATACCAGCGGGCCGCCAAGCTGCCCAGGATAGATCTCGTGCGTCCGCGGAGCGTGGTAGGCCGCAGCACCGTTACCTCCATGCAGGCGGGAATCGTTTTTGGATTTGCCGGGCAGGTGGATGGAATCGTTGAACGTATAAAAGAGGAATTCAACACAGAACCTACGGTCATTGCAACCGGTGGATTGGCCGAAATGATCGCATCGGAATCGCGGACCCTCTCGCTGGTCAATCCGCTGCTCACACTGCAGGGTCTTCAAATCATTTATAAACGAAATGTATAGAAGGGATTTAATCGATTATGAAAGACTATATGATAAGGGGTACCGCGCTGGAAGGAAAAGTGCGTATTTTTGCGGCCCATACCACCGCGCTTGTCAACGAACTATGCAGAAGGCATCAGACGATGCCGGTAGTGTCTGCAGCTTTGGGACGTACGGCAACCGTGGCGCTGATGATGGGAGCTATGCTGAAAGGGGAGGAAAAGCTGACGATCCAAGTGAAAGGGGACGGCCCGGCAGGCCAGATTGTGGTTGACGCCAACGCAAATGGGGAAGTCAGGGGGTATGTCGGCCAGCCTATCGTCGATTTGCCCTTGAAGCCGAACGGGAAGCTCGACGTCTCGGCCGCAGTGGGCGAGGGATTCATCTATGTGATCAAGGACCTTGGGCTAAAAGAGCCCTACCGGGGGAGCACCCCTATCGTTTCCGGGGAAATAGCGGAGGATTTTACTTACTATTTCGCCAAGTCGGAACAGACCCCTTCCGCGGTCGCCCTAGGCGTATTGGTTGATACCGATTACTCGATCCGCGCGGCAGGCGGCTTTATCATTCAGCTGCTTCCAGGCCTCAGCGACGAGGAAATTGACCAAATCGAAGGCCAGTTGGCTGAGCTGCCGCCGATTACTACACTGCTCGACCAAGGAGCGACATTGGAACAGGTTTTGACAAAAATAGTCGGCGAAGTGAACGTTATGGAAACCTCAGGCGCCCGCTTCCGCTGCAAATGCTCCCACGAACGGGTAGAACAAACTTTAATATCGCTGGGCAAAAATGAGCTGCAAAAGCTTGCCGAAGAAGATGAAAGCGTGGAAGTGGAATGCCATTTTTGCAATGAGAAATATATCTTCTCGAAGGGACAGCTGGAGCGGCTGGCCGACACTTTATAAAATAAACCAACTATAATAGATGAATAGGATAGACACTGGGGAGATCGGGAATGCGGAATGTAAGGGTTTTATGGGGAATAATTGTCGTTCTTTCATTATGCGTAGCCGCTCTTGCATCGGTTTTGCTCTTTCGTCCTTCCGCGGCTCCCGCAGAGGGATCCATCCCGAAGCAGGCGATTGACGCCCCCCGTACGGTCGCTTCCATTGGAGGGCGTGTCATCACTGAGTCGGAGGTTAAGATGAATCTTGTGAGACGATATGGCCAGACGATGATGAAGGAAATGCTGGACCGGGAAGCTGTCAGGCTCGAAGCGGAGCAAAAAGGGATTAAGGTAGCGGACAGCGAAGTGGATATGGAATTGAAGCGGATGCAGCAGGGTTACGACAATGAAGATGCATTTTATAAGTCAATGAAGGAGCAGCTTGGCTTGACCAAATCTGAGCTTAGGGAAGACGTTTATAATAAGCTTCTCTTGGATAAAATTGCGACCCAGAACATTAAAGTCAGCGACCAGGACATAACGGACTATATGAACAGCCATCCGGAGGAGTTCACCGGGCTCGTGCAGATCAGAATCCAGCAGCTGATTTTAAACAATAAGGAAACGGCCGTGAAAGCTATAGAAGAACTGAAAAAAGGCACGGATTTCGCCATAGTGGCAAGAGACCGCTCGCTCGATGACGCCACGGCCAACAAAGGCGGAGATTTGGGGTGGGTCGACCAAGGGGACCCGTTCGTTCCGGCCCCGATTATGAATGAGGCCAAAAACTTGCAAGCCGGGCAGATCAGTGCGCCGATCCCTCTCGATAAAGGCCAATACGCCGTAATCCGCTTAAAGGAACGCAAGGAAAAAGGGAAGGATTTCGTCGATATGATCCGCGAAGGAGTCCGCAGAGATTTGGCGCTTCACCAAGCTCCACCGTTAAAAGATATTCTGTCCAGCCTTCGCGCCAAGAGAAACGCAAGCATTGTTGACCCTGCCTATAGTCCTTAAAAATGCAGTTGACAATAGTTTCCCTCATTGATAAGATGGACGTATAATCCTACTGATTTACTCGGATATAATTTCGCGGGAGGGAATTTGGAATGGCTAAATTGGTACAGAATATTACACAATTGATCGGGGATACGCCGCTCGTACGGTTGAACCGCGTAGTGCCTGAAGGAAGCGCTGAAGTTTATGTGAAGCTTGAATTCCAGAACCCCGGAGCAAGCGTCAAAGACCGCATCGCCATTTCCATGATTGAGGTTGCAGAACGGGAAGGCAAGTTAAAGCCCGGCGATACGATTGTCGAACCTACCAGCGGAAACACCGGTATCGGACTGGCCATGGTGGCCGCGGCTAAAGGTTATAAAGCGGTTCTGGTCATGCCGGAAACGATGAGTATGGAAAGAAGGAACTTGCTTCGCGCTTATGGCGCCGACCTCGTGCTGACTCCCGGCGCCGAAGGAATGAAAGGTGCGATCAAGAAAGCGGAAGAGCTGAAAGCGAGCAACGCGAATTATTTCATGCCTCAGCAGTTTGAGAACCCGGCCAACGTCAAGATTCACCGCGAAACGACAGGCCCTGAAATCGTGGAAGCGATCAAATCCCACGACGGCAAGCTGGACGCGTTCATTGCAGGTATCGGAACCGGAGGGACGATTACCGGAGCCGGCAGCGTCCTTAAGGAAAATTTCCCTGGCATCAAGGTGTATGCCGTTGAGCCGGCCTCTTCTCCGGTGCTTTCCGGAGGCAAGCCCGGACCTCATAAAATTCAAGGCATCGGCGCAGGCTTCGTGCCGGATATTCTGGATACGGACGTTTACGACGAAATCATCGCCGTTGAAAACGATCAAGCTTTTGAAACCTCCCGCCGTGTGGCGAAAGAAGAGGGAATCCTGGGAGGAATATCATCCGGAGCAGCTATCTATGCAGCTTTGAAGGTAGCCAAACAATTGGGAGCGGGCAAGCGTGTCGTTGCAGTAATCCCAAGCAACGGGGAAAGATACCTTAGCACACCGCTATACCAGTTCGAAGAATAACACGAATTAAAGATGCAGCCCTTCGACAAGAGGGGCTTTTTCTCTATATCAAGGAGGTTCCTTCATGTCGGTCATAACCACAGGGCAGCAGTGGCGGCAGTGGGCCGGTCAGTATACCATAATCCCTTATATTGAAAGCATACCAATGGACACAAGACGCCTTCTATCACTGCAGCAGGCATGGGAAATGGCCGAGGGGCCTTCTTTTATTCTGGAGAGCGGAAAGACGGGCAGGTACACATTTCTGGGACTTTCCTCCTTTTCTACGATACAAGGCAAAGGCAATGAGTGTGTCATCAAGGAAGGCGGAAAGGAAATCCGGCACGCCGGTTCTCCTTTTCAGCTCGTAAAACAGTGGCTGGCCCGTTACCGTTCACCCAAAATCGCCGGTGCGCCGAAATTTGTCGGAGGCTGCGCAGGCTTTTGGGGCTATGACGCAGTACGCTTCATTGAGAAGCTGCCGGAGACGGCTTCCGACGATCTCGGAACTCCGGATTACGCGTTCCTGCTGGTCGACGAATTATGGATAATGGACCATCAAGCCGGTCGGCTGTTTCTGGCTGTCCATTCACCGGTGACAGAGTCGATGCGCGAGGATCCGGAACAGCTCCAGTTTGTATATAATACAGCAGCCGATAGAGCCGCCCGTATGAAATCGCAGTGGGAAAAGATCCTCGCTTCGAACGATACTCCTGATACAGTGGAACGCCACAAACGGTTCCAAACCATGCTCGAAAAGGACAAGCTGCTCCTTCATACCCATCCTCTGCAGGGAATCGCCCCCGCTTTTAAAGAGGAAGATTTTATCCGGGCTGTTAAGAAAATTCAGCAGTACATTGCCCAAGGCGATGTGTTCCAGGTTAACCTGTCCGTCCGTCAAAGCCGTAAGCTTAATGCGGAGCCGGAACAAATTTATGAGTGGCTGCGGCTGCTTAACCCTTCTCCTTATATGGGCATGCTTCGGTTTCAAGGATTTCAGCTCGTGTCCGCTTCCCCTGAACTTCTCGTGCAGTTGGAGGATGGCAGAGTAAGGACGAGGCCGATTGCCGGGACAAGACCCCGTGGGGCTAATGACGAAGAAGATTTACGGCTGGCAGGCGAGCTGATCGAGAATGAAAAGGAACGTGCGGAGCATATTATGCTTGTCGATTTGGAACGGAACGATCTCGGGAAAATATCCAAATACGGCACCGTCCGGGTAAAAGATTTAATGGTGATTGAAAAATACTCCCACGTAATGCACATTGTCTCGGAGGTGGAGGGGGAGCTCGCCGCAGGCAAAGACGCGTTTGATGTCATTGAAGCTGCCTTTCCGGGCGGGACGATCACAGGCGCTCCCAAAGTTCGTACGATGGAAATCATCGAAGAGCTGGAACCCGTCAGACGGGGGGCTTACACCGGTTCTATGGGATGGATTGACTATAACGGAAATATGGAATTTAATATTGTTATACGAACACTGCTCATCACCTCGGAAGGAATGGGCCATATCCAGGCCGGCGCGGGCATCGTTATCGATTCTGTACCTGAAAAGGAGTACGCGGAGTCGATGAATAAAGCGAAGGCTCTATGGAAAGCCATTCAATACGCGGAGCAGTGGAAAGAGGCTGCTGGACAAGCCGGGGCGGATAAAGAAGCAAAAAGGGAGCTTGCTGCTAATGATTCTGGTAATAGATAATTACGATTCTTTTACGTACAACCTGGTGCAGTACCTGGGCGAGCTTGGGCAGGAGGTGGCGGTTCACCGCAATGACGCTATTGACCTGCAGGGCATTGAAGGGTTAAAGCCGGACCACATCCTGATCTCTCCGGGACCCTGCACCCCAAATGAAGCCGGAATATCACTTGAGCTGATTTCCCATTTTAAAGGGAAAATTCCTATCCTTGGGGTCTGCCTGGGGCACCAATCGATCGGCCAAGCCTTCGGGGGGGAGGTCGTACGGGCGGAGAAGCTGATGCACGGCAAAACGTCGGAGATTTTCCACGACCAAAAGACGATCTTTGAAGGCATTCCCTCTCCTTTCACGGCCACCCGGTACCATTCATTGATCGTTAAAGCGGAAACGCTCCCTGAATGCCTGGAGGTCAGCGCTCGCACGGCGGAAGGAGAAATTATGGGGCTGCGTCATAAAGAGTACGCCATTGAAGGAGTGCAATTTCATCCGGAGTCTATAATTACCGACTATGGGCTGCATATTTTGCGTAATTTTCTGTCCCAATCGGTAAAATAAGAAGGAGCCGTCATGAAAATTTGGATGAACGGCAGTGTGATGGAAGACAAAGAAGCCGCGGTTTCGATTTACGACCATGGCTTCCTTTACGGGATCGGATTGTTTGAGACGTTTCGAACGTACAGAGGGAACCCTTATCTGTTTGAAGACCACCTGGCAAGGCTGCGGGACGGCTGCGTTCAATTGAACATGGAGTGGAGTTACAGCGCTGAGTTTCTACGCAATCAAATTGCAGGGCTGCTGGAAGCCAACGGATTGAGTGACGCTTATATCCGTCTGTCGGTCTCTGCGGGTCAGGATATTCTTGGGCTTCCCTCAGGGAATTATACCCGGCCGAACGTTATCCTTTACATGAAGGCTCTTCCGCCAATACAGAGGGAGATATACGAGAAGGGCAAGCCGCTGCAGCTTCTTTCTATAAGAAGGAACAGCCCGGAGGGCGCGGTCCGCTTCAAATCCTTTCATTATATGAACAACCTTCTTGCCAAACGTGAGCTCGGCGGGTATCCGTGGGCTTCGGGAGCGGAAGGTTTATTTGTAAATGAGCGAGGCTTTCTGGCAGAGGGGATCGTCAGCAATTTATTTTTCGTTAAGGCAGGCCGGCTTTGTACTCCTTCCGTAAATACAGGCATATTACCGGGTATCACAAGAGAAAAGGCCATCGAAATCGCACGGAATACTGGTGTAGAAGCAGAAGAGGGACTGTACACCTGGGAGGAGCTGCTCACTGCGGACGAATGCTTTCTGACAAATTCCATTCAGGAGCTCGTCCCTGTGAGCAAGATGTTAAACGAGTCGGGCGACTGCTTCGTCCCCGCCTTGGGAGCTCCGGGGCCTCTGACCGCCCGCCTGATGGGTTTATATAAATCGGGTATTGACAAGATCAGCAGCAAAGGGAGAATCAACGATGAACGGCAGAATAAATGAAGCTTCAGGCGCGCGTGTCGTCTCCTGTCAAGGGGGGAGTCTGGAGCTGGGTTCGCGCACTTTGATCATGGGTATTTTAAATATAACGCCGGACTCTTTTTCCGATGGAGGAAGCTATACGGACTTGTCAGCTGCAGTAATAAGAGCTAAGCAGATGATAGAGGAAGGCGCCGACATTATCGATATCGGAGGGGAGTCCACCCGGCCCGGAGCGGAAAAAGTCTCCGCGGCAGAAGAAATGCGACGCATTCTTCCTGTAATCGAGGCGTTAAAAGACGAAATCTCCATCCCCATCTCGATCGACACTTACAAGGCGGAAGTCGCCAAGGCGGCTTTGGAAGCTGGTGCCGGAATCATTAACGATATTTGGGGTTTGAGATTGGACCGGGAAATGGCGCCGTTGTGCGCGGAATACGGGTGTCCTGTTATTTTAATGCATAATCGCAGCGACATGGAGTATACCGATTTTATAGACGACGTCCGGCGGGACCTGCTGGAGAGCATAAGTCTTGCCAGAAAAGCCGGAATCGGCGAAGAAAAAATCATATTGGATCCGGGGATCGGTTTCGCCAAAAATTATGAGCACAATCTAAAGCTGATGAATTATTTGCAGGATATTGTCGAACTGGGGTACCCTGTCCTCCTCGGAACCTCGCGTAAAAGGTTTATAAGGACCGCTCTGGATCTCCCCGCGGAGGAAGTGGTTGAGGGCACGCTGGCTACCAATATATACGGTATTACCCAAGGATGCAGTATCGTACGCGTGCATGATGTAAAGGCGATGAAGCGGGCGGCGGTAATGACCGACGCTATGCTGAAGATGAGATAGGAGAGCGATTTCGCATGGACAAGATATTAATGAAAGGGATGCAGTTTTATGGCCGCCACGGGGTTTTTCCCGAGGAACGAAAGCTTGGCCAGAAATTTTTCGTTGATGTGGATTTGTTTCTGCCCCTGGAGCAAGCCTGCCAGACGGACGACCTGCAGTTTACGGTGAACTATGGCGATGTTTATAAAGTAGTCAAAAATATTGTCGAAGGCGAACCCTTCAACCTCATCGAGGCGCTGGCGGAACGTATTGCATCTGAAGTGCTGCGAACTTATACTAGTATCGAAGAATTGACCGTCAGGGTAGTAAAGCCGAACCCGCCTTTTGACATCGTGTTTCAAGGAGTGACGGTGGAAATCCACAGAAAGCGGGCTTAACTTATGCGGCAACCGGATAACATCGGCACAATATGTTTTATAGCTCTGGGATCCAATATAGGAAACCGCGAGCAATATTTATTATCCGCCATCGAGGCTTTGGATAAACATGAGCATATCAGCGTTACCGCTGTCTCGGACATCTATGAAACCGAGCCTGTCGGCTACACGGAGCAGGACGCATTTCTTAATATGGTGATCGCCGTCCGGACGGATCTCTCCCCGGAGCTGCTGTTCGAGCATATGGTTTACGTCGAGCAGCTTTTGGGCAGAACCCGGGAGGTTCGCTGGGGTCCGAGAACGATAGATATCGATTTACTGCGCTATGGCCAGCTGCACACGAACACGGAACACTTGACTCTTCCCCATCCCCGAATGATGGAGCGTGCGTTTGTGCTGGTTCCTCTTCTCGATATATATGAACGGCTGGGACTGCCGCCGGAATCCTTATCAACACGATTGGAAACACTGGATGGAAAGGAAGGCGTAAAGTTTTGGAAAAAGATGCCCTGGCATACCGAATACGAGCTTTTCGAAAATTAAAGGGCTTGACTCAGAACGAACTGGCGGACATCATGGGAGTGTCTCTTGCGATATTGGGCTCCATAGAACGCGGCACCCGCAGAGTGGATGACCGGATGCTGCAGAGGATAGCCGAAGCTTTACATGTCGACCCCCAAGAAATCAAGCCTGAGCCTCTGGGATAGGCAAACGGAAGGAGCTGCAATAATGACCTTGCAAATAGGAGATGTCGTTTGCCCGAATAAAGTCGTTTTGGCGCCGATGGCAGGGGTGTGCAATCCCGCATTCCGCCTGATCGCGAAAGAATTCGGGACCGGCCTCGTCTGCGCGGAGATGGTAAGCGATAAAGCCATCGTGCACGGAAACTCGAGAACTTTGGAAATGTTGTATGTGGACGAGAGAGAAAAGCCGCTTAGCCTGCAAATTTTCGGCGGGGATAAAGAGACGCTTGTGGAGGCCGCAAAGGTTGTCGACGAACGGACCAATGCGGATATTATAGATATCAATATGGGATGCCCGGTGCCCAAAGTAACCAAATGTGACGCCGGGGCGCGGTGGCTGCTGGATCCACCGAAAGTGGAAGAGATGGTCTCCGCCGTTGTGGCGGCCGTTAAGAAGCCGGTTACGGTAAAGATGAGGATCGGCTGGGATTCGGATCATATTTTTGCCGTGGAGAACGCGAAAAGGGTCGAAAGCGCCGGAGGGGCGGCTGTCAGCGTCCATGGACGCACCAGGGAGCAGCTGTATACGGGTAAGGCCGATTGGAACATTATAAAAGAAGTCAAGTCGGCTGTGTCGATTCCTGTCATCGGCAACGGAGACGTGGTAACGCCGGAGGATGCCAAGAGCATGCTCGATTTGACCGGCGTTGACGGGGTCATGATCGGCCGGGGAGCGCTCGGCAATCCCTGGATGCTGTACAGGACCGTTCAGTTCTTAAGCACAGGCGAGCTGCTGCCCGAGCCGGATGCCGCGGAAAAAATGAGGATTGCGGTGCTGCATCTGGACCGGCTGGCTGCCTTGAAGGGCGAGCATGTGGCGGTTAAAGAAATGCGAAAGCATATGGCATGGTACTTGAAAGGTCTTAAAGGCTCTGCACGTGTGAAGGACGTTCTGATGGAAGCCGTGAAGCGGGACGAAATGGTCGGCATACTGGATGACTTTGTCAGGGATCTGGCCGCCGAATCCCACTCGGAAGCAGGCCGGGAAGGCGGCGTCATTACGCACTGAGAAGGCTCTGGGGGCAATTGACATTTAATTATGGTTGCAATATAATCAGTAACTAATTGGAAAATAACTTTAGCCTTTAGAGTCATCAAGGTGCGTGCATGTAATATATTAATTAATAATCCATCCCAACTTATATGGGAGTTTTGCGAATCGTATGGACATTTTTTCATGACGGGAGATCGGTAAGGATATGAGTGAAAAAGAAGTCATTTTAACCCAGGATGGTCTAAAGAAACTGGAAGACGAGCTGGATAACCTGAAATCAGTTAAACGCCGCGAAGTGGCGGAGCGTATCAAAGTGGCCATAGGCTACGGTGATATCAGCGAGAACTCGGAGTATGAAGATGCGAAGAACGAACAAGCTTTTATCGAAGGAAGAATCATCACCCTGGAAAAAATGCTGCGCAACGCCCGGATCATCTCCAATGATGAAGTGGATACCAATCTGGTCAGTGTCGGAGCCAAGGTGACATTGAAGGACATGGAGTTCGGAGATACTATCGAATACTCCATCGTTGGGACTGCGGAATCCGACCCGTTCAATAACAAAATATCCAATGAAAGCCCGGTCGGCAAAGCGATTCTCGGTAAAAGCAAAGGCTCCATTGTCGACGTGAACGTTCCTGCCGGCGTCATTCAATACGAAATCATCGATATTCAAAAGTAAATGGCTTTAAGTGTAGCAGCGAGAAGCTTCCGTGGGAAGCTTTTTGCTTGCTTTTGGAAAATAGGGGCCGCGAGCCTCGGAGCCGGGAAGAACGTCTTTGGACGTTCTTTTCCGCATGGACCGGCGGTTGCGTTTGCCAAGTTTAAGGGAGATGAAAGCATGAGTGAGGACGTACAGGAATTAAATGAGCTATTGGTGATTCGCCGCAGCAAATTGGACGAGCTTAAGGCGCTCGGCGTCGATCCGTTTGGAAGCAAATATGAAAGAACGCATTCGGCGCAGCAAATTTTGGATGCTTACGAAGGCATGTCCAAAGAGGAGCTGGAAGCTTTACACGCTGAAGTGAGCCTTGCCGGCCGGATTATGCAAAAAAGAGGGATGGGGAAAGC
>NZ_AP043884.1:1637500-2757500 GCF_055392555.1 Paenibacillus sp. JCM 18996 | reverse complement strand
AGCAGCCACCATTGAAAGAGTGCGTAATAGCTCACTGGTCGAGTGACTCTGCGCCGAAAATGTAACGGGGCTAAACACACCACCGAAGCTATGGATTGACGAAAGTCAGTGGTAGGGGAGCGTTGTGTACCGGAGCGAAGGTAGACCGGAAGGACTGCTGGACTGTACACAAGTGAGAATGCCGGTATGAGTAACGAAAAGACAAGTGAGAATCTTGTCCGCCGAAAGCCTAAGGGTTCCTGAGGAAGGTTCGTCCGCTCAGGGTTAGTCGGGACCTAAGGCGAGGCCGAAAGGCGTAGTCGAAGGACAACAGGTGGAAATTCCTGTACCACCGTAAGCCGTTATGAGTAATGGGGTGACGCAGAAGGGTAGTCGTGCGAGCGGATGGATGCTCGTCCAAGCAGTGAGGCTGATGTGCAGGCAAATCCGCGCATCGTAAGGCTGGGCTGTGATGGGGAGGGAAATGTAAGTACCGAAGGCGATGATCTCATGCTGCCAAGAAAAGCCTCTAGCCAGGCGAAGGTGCCCGTACCGCAAACCGACACAGGTAGGCGAGAAGAGAATTCTAAGGCGCGCGGAAGAACTCTCGTTAAGGAACTCGGCAAAATGACCCCGTAACTTCGGGAGAAGGGGTGCCCCGGTAAGGTGAATAGCCTGAGGGGGCCGCAGTGAAAAGGCCCAAGCGACTGTTTAGCAAAAACACAGGTCTGTGCGAAGCCGCAAGGCGAAGTATACGGGCTGACGCCTGCCCGGTGCTGGAAGGTTAAGGGGAGTGGTTAGGTGCAAACCGAAGCTGTGAACCGAAGCCCCAGTAAACGGCGGCCGTAACTATAACGGTCCTAAGGTAGCGAAATTCCTTGTCAGGTAAATTCTGACCCGCACGAATGGCGTAACGACTTGGGCGCTGTCTCAACGAGAGATCCGGTGAAATTTTAATACCTGTGAAGATGCAGGTTACCCGCGACAAGACGGAAAGACCCCATGGAGCTTTACTGCAGCTTGATATTGAATTTGGGTACGATCTGTACAGGATAGGTGGGAGCCTAAGAAGCATGAGCGCCAGCTTGTGCGGAGGCGACGTTGGGATACCACCCTGATCGTATCTAGGTTCTAACCTGGGTCCGTGATCCGGATCGGGAACAGTGTCAGGCGGGCAGTTTGACTGGGGCGGTCGCCTCCTAAAGAGTAACGGAGGCGCCCAAAGGTTCCCTCAGAATGGTTGGAAATCATTCGAAGAGTGCAAAGGCAGAAGGGAGCTTGACTGCGAGACAAACAGGTCGAGCAGGGACGAAAGTCGGGCTTAGTGATCCGGTGGTACCGAATGGAAGGGCCATCGCTCAACGGATAAAAGCTACCCTGGGGATAACAGGCTTATCTCCCCCAAGAGTCCACATCGACGGGGAGGTTTGGCACCTCGATGTCGGCTCATCGCATCCTGGGGCTGAAGTAGGTCCCAAGGGTTGGGCTGTTCGCCCATTAAAGCGGTACGCGAGCTGGGTTCAGAACGTCGTGAGACAGTTCGGTCCCTATCTGTCGCGGGCGCAGGAAATTTGAGAGGAGCTGTCCTTAGTACGAGAGGACCGGGATGGACGTACCGCTGGTGTACCAGTTGTTCCGCCAGGAGCACCGCTGGGTAGCCAAGTACGGAAGGGATAAGCGCTGAAAGCATCTAAGCGTGAAGCCCCCCTCAAGATGAGATTTCCCAATTCGTAAGACCCCTTGTAGACGACGAGGTAGATAGGTTCGGGGTGGAAGTGCAGCAATGCATGCAGCTGACGAATACTAATCGGTCGAGGGCTTAACCCTAATACCCAAGAAAGTGAAGAGGAAGCTGACGAAGCGGAATCCGAATACTTTTTCGGGGCTCGAAAGAACAAACAAGCTTATGTTGAATTCGCTGCTAGTTTTCAGGGCATAAGTTTTGCTTAAAGCAAAGCTTATTGTACTTGATTTGTTGTGTCTACATTGGAGAGATACCCAAGTGGCTATAAGGGGACCCTCTGCTAAGGGGTTAGACTGCGTAAGTGGTGCGAGGGTTCGAATCCCTCTCTCTCCGCCACTGATTTTGAATGTATGGCGGCGTAGCTCAGCTGGCTAGAGCGTACGGTTCATACCCGTAAGGTCGGGGGTTCAAGCCCCTCCGCCGCTACCAAAACACATTGACATGCCAATTGTTAATGTAGTAAAATATTGCTTGTCGTTAAATGGAGGCTTAGCTCAGCTGGGAGAGCATCTGCCTTACAAGCAGAGGGTCGGCGGTTCGATCCCGTCAGCCTCCACCATAAAGTTTTCTTGCCGTTGTAGCTCAATTGGTAGAGCAACTGACTTGTAATCAGTAGGTTGGGGGTTCAAGTCCTCTCGACGGCACCAGTAAATTAATTGAATACGGAGCTGTGGTGTAGAGGCCTAACATGCCTGCCTGTCACGCAGGAGACCGCGAGTTCGAATCTCGTCAGCTCCGCCATTTCAATTCTTTTTTTTTGCCCGATGATCCCTCCTGTATGGCTCGGTAGCTCAGTCGGTAGAGCAGAGGACTGAAAATCCTCGTGTCGGCGGTTCGATTCCGTCCCGAGCCACTTTTTTACAATATTCCACGGAGGCTTAGTGAAGTGGCTAAACACGGCAGACTGTAAATCTGCTCTCTACGAGTTCGGTGGTTCGAATCCATCAGCCTCCACCACTTACGTTTTGAGCCATTAGCTCAGTCGGTAGAGCACCTGACTTTTAATCAGGGTGTCGAAGGTTCGAGTCCTTCATGGCTCACTTTTTTAACATCGAAGAGACCTCAGCGGTCTCTTTTTTGCTGTGTAGGAAACTATCGGAAGCAAGTTCTGTGGATAAGGGGGCTCCCCAAAAATAATCGGTATATGCTTCGAAGGTTATCTTCACTTTTGGGGGATTTGTTCCTGTTCTTTTAGCTTCGGGAAAGTGATTCCGCCATGCGGAATGACAGCCACAGACTGACCGGGGTCCGACAACATCTCCTCCAATTCGGCCTGCAGATCACTAACCGCCTGAAACCCGCATAATTCAACAAAAGCAGACGGCATCGCGGAATAAAGACGCACCTGATGACTGCGAAGCACCTGGTCGATTTGTAGAATTTTATGCGCGCCCAGCACAAACTCCCTCTTGAGTTCGGAACACATCTGCTCTCTGTTCTTGCCGCGCTCCAGCCACTCCTGCAGCGCAGGATTACCGTAGTGTTCCGAACACTCGGCCAGCAGCAGTATACGTCCCCCGGTGCGGGTGACAGCCGCCGCATTCCGCAACGATTTCACAGCTTGATAGAGATTCTGATCTTTGGGGTGCCCTCCCGCCGAGCAGATCACCGTGTCATATTTTTGCCCAACTTCTACGATAAAGCGTTCGCGTACAGTGGATATTCCCCTCTTGTGGGCTTCAATCACATCGCCTGCGACACAATCCATGATCTCCTGCTGATGATTTACAATCACATTGAACAAAAAATGTACCGGAACAAACTGCTGCGCTTCGACTAAATCTTCATGGATTCCGTTATCGGTCTGGCCGAGCTCTGCTTTGATCTCTAAAGAATAACCGTGGTTGATGGAGATGGATTTTTTGGAAGCCGTCCCTGGAAACAAAGCTTTGACCCCTCCCGATATGCCCACAAGCGCGTGGGGTTCAATATTCCCCGTAGCAATGCGTAGGCCGGCCTCCACCACCGAACGGTTGATTTCAACCGGCGTGCCTCGTGAGGTGGTCCCAACATAAACACAATCCTCGCCGAGCGGCGAATGGTTAACCACCTTAATCCGAGAGTATACCTGCTCTCCAACCAACTGAATGAGCTCGGTCTGAGTCATTTTGCGGTGAGTCCCGACTGCTGCGACGATACTGATGTCTGCATCCTGCAGCCCCCCCTGATTCAGTTCCGTTAGCAGCAGCGGGAGAAACACATCACTGGGGCAAAGACGGCTCTTGTCGCTTACCAGTATGACAGCTTTACTGGCACTCGCTGCAAGCTCCTGTAACCGCGGGGAACTGATCGGCTGCAGGAGGGATCGCTTCATCAACATATGCGGATCCGCAGCAGGTGCGGAGTTATAACGGATCCAGTGCAGGTTAGGCCGTACGGGCAACTCGATCTGTGTCAGGTTTTTGCCGTAAGGCAAAGTGAAGGTCGATTTCATCGTGCAAAAACTCCTTTTGGCATCAGTTATAAAATTCCATATTCCGTTTAAAAGTAGGTATCACGTACAGTAGGAGCTATTTTCCAACCGTAATCAAGAATGGTTCTTTCCTGGCTGGGAAATCTATGGTTATCCATCTTGATGCTGTAGGAACCCGGAGTGCGGCTCATTCAAAAAGGGGGTTCACCGATTTGAAATTTATCATTCCTTTGATCACAAGCTTCGGTATTGTCTTACTACTGGTGCCTTTTGTCAAAATGTTGGCTGTAAAATACGGCTTTGTAGATCGGCCCACCAACAGGAAAATTCACCGAAATCCCATTCCTCTTATGGGCGGGGTAGCCATTTACATAGGCTGTGTCATTTCGTTGATATTATTCCTTGGCATATCCGATCAAACCTTGTCGATCATTGCCGGGGGAACGGTTCTTGTGCTGGTCGGGCTGCTGGATGACGGATTTAAGGCAAAAGGACGGGAATTTCCTGTCTGGCCCCGCTTAATCGTATATATCGTGGTGTCGTCGGTTCCTTTATGGTTCGGGATTGAGATTATCGGAATGACGAATCCGGCCCATATGGAAATGGTTTTCTTCCCTGTATGGTTAGTCTGGCTCGGCACAATGGCATGGGTGTTCGGGATTACAAACATGGTTAATTTTATCGATGGCGTAGACGGTCTTGCCTCTGGCATCGTAACCATTTCCTCTTTGACTCTGCTGATCGTTTCGGTCATACAAAAGCAGGAGGAGCCGGGCGTCATGTCCGCCATTCTGGCCGGTGCGGCAATTGCGTTTCTGCTGTTTAATTTCCATCCTGCCAAAATCTTCATGGGAGACGCGGGCGCGATATTTCTCGGGTATGCTTTGGCTGTTATTGCGATAGACGGCGCTTTTAAAAGCGCCACATTTGTGTCGATCCTGGTCCCCGTTCTGGCGCTTGGCGTGCCAATCCTGGATACGGTCATTGTGTTCTCCCGCAGATTTATGCAGGGGAAAGGGCTTCACACCGCAGACAAGCTGCATACTCACCACAGCCTGATGCAGTGGGGATTGACGCAGACTCAGACGGTCTCGTTCCTGTATCTGGTGGGCGCTTTGTTCTCGTTGCTGTCCATCATTCTCATGCTGTCTTTTAGCTGAATAATAACAGCTGGCCAGAAGCTGACTGCTTTCGCTCTGCAGGACAAGGGGGAATGCCTCAAATCGGGGGATTCTCTTTTTTATGTCTATTATTCCATAATCCGAGAGGCACAATATGTTACAATAAAACGAAGAGTACAGAGAAGAAGGAGCCGACAGAATGGATTGGGAGCAAATGAAGGAGCAGCTGCAGAGCATTTTGAAAACGCATTTGTCGATAACAAAAGTGACGGAAGCAGTGTGGAACCGGGCCACGAACGAGTCTCCCTCCGCGGATTCGGCAGCTCAAAGCGTGGTGCAGGAAAATAAAGTTTTATTTTATCTGGAGAATCAAGGCCGGGATATCACTGCCCTGCAGGTGGATCAAGAGGCCATTTCCGAGTCGGAAAGAAGGCTGATTGAGCTCACGGTTGAAACAAAGCGTTCCTCCGCACAGAAAAAGCAGCAGTCGGGCTGGGGCTCCGAGGATGAAAGAAGGGCCTTGGCGATCGGCGAATGGCTGAAGCAGCAGATGGAACAAGGAGTGACGAATGCCGAAACGCCCGACGCTCTCACGGCCCAGGTTTCTCTATATTCAAATCAGGTGCCGATTCTTTTATACGGGGAATATTCGCCTGTAAGGCGGGTTCATTATGCCGATTTAAAAAAGCTTCTGGAATCCTTTTTCGATATTGAAATTGCCCTCATTCCGTTGATGGAAAAAGAATGGCTCATTCTCGCCTCGGAAACGATTCTCGCCGGCGCGTCGAACGAGGATAAGGACAGCGAAGAAGAAGACAGCCTGGAGCAGAATCTTGAAGATTTATGCGGCGGATTGTATGACATGCTGTCCAATGAATGGGTTGGCGAGTGCCATCTGTCCATCCACTATCCTATCAAACCGGTGAAGTCTTTATTAGCTGCTGTGTCCGGTCTGCGGGAGACGATGATGCTGGGCAAAACGTATCATATCGCCGACAATGTTCATTTTCCATGGAACCTGCAGCTGGAGAAGCTTCTTCATTTAATTCCCGATGCGGAGAAGGAGCTCTTCCTGGAAAAGGTGCTTAACCGGATGGATTATGCGGTGGACAATGAGACGCTGATGACTCTGGAAATGTTCTTCTCTTTGGACTGCAATGTGAGCGAGACCGCCAAGAAGCTGTATATCCACCGGAATACGCTGCTTTACCGTCTGGATAAGTTTAAAGGGGAAGCGGGCTACGACGTCCGTACGTTTTCGGATGCCGTGTTGGTAAAGCTGGCGCTGCTATTGTATAAAGTGACGAAAAGGATTTAATTTTTTTGTGAACATTGTGCATAGTCACAGGTGCCTGACTGAGTTAAGATATAATTATCCAATAGGGAACTGTACAGGGTACAGCGTCCGGCAAGAATCTATTATTCGGGGGGATTCACTCATGGCAGGTGTTCGTTTAAATCATATCGTCAAAAAGTATGCAGGCAACGAAGAAGCAACGGTAAAAGACTTTCATCTGGAAATTAAAGATAAAGAATTTCTGGTTCTGGTAGGGGCTTCAGGCTGCGGTAAATCCACTACTTTGCGCATGATCGCAGGGCTTGAAGAAATTTCCGAAGGCGAATTGTACATCGGCGACCGTCTAGTGAACGATGTAGCGCCGAAGGACCGCGATATCGCGATGGTGTTCCAGTCCTACGCGCTTTATCCGCATATGAACGTATACCAGAACATGGCGTTCGGTTTGAAGCTGCGCAAGTTCAAGAAAGCCGACATCGATGCCCGCGTTCGTGAAGCCGCGAAAATCCTTGATATCGAGCATTTGCTGGATCGTAAGCCGAAGGCTCTTTCCGGCGGACAAAGACAGCGTGTCGCCTTGGGCCGCGCGATCGTTCGTGAACCGCAAGTATTCTTGATGGACGAGCCTCTTTCCAACCTGGACGCCAAACTTCGCGTACAAATGCGCGCTGAAATCAGCAAATTGGCCAAGCGTCTGGAAACTACTGTAATCTATGTAACGCACGACCAAACCGAAGCGATGACAATGGGCGACCGTATCGTCGTTATGGATAAAGGCATCATTCAACAAGCTGCTTCTCCTGAAGAAATCTACACTAACCCTGTAAATATGTTCGTTGCCGGTTTTATCGGATCTCCTTCGATGAACTTCATTTCCGGAACCTTGTCCGATGAAGGCGGTAACCTTACTTTTAAAGCAGAAAATGTAAAACTGGTAGTTCCTGCAGGCCGCGCGAAAACTTTGAAAGACAAAGGCTATGCAGGCAAAGAAGTAATCATGGGCGTACGTCCGGAAGATATTCATGAAGAGCCCGTATTTCTTGAAGCTTCCCCTAACTCCGTAATCAACGCAGACATCGAAGTTTCCGAGAACCTCGGCCACGAGATGTACCTGTACCTGACAGGAGTAGGCAAGGGTACTATCATCGCCCGTGTAGACGGCCGTGCCGGCCTTAAAGAAGGCATGCAGGTGAAGCTTGCTCTGGATATGAATAAAGTTCACTTCTTTGATAAAACAACAACCGAGTCCATCTTGGTTAACGCTTAATTTTTATAGAATATAAGAGCCAGCTGTTCGCAGCTGGCTTTTTTCGTGCGGTTGAACACGCTCTTCGCTTTATGGGCTGGGGATTAGAAGACCCTTGCAGGGGTTGCTTTCAAAGATCAATTCCATTACGATGAGGATATCGAAAAAAAGGAGTCTGTTCGTATGGCTAAAGGTGTGAAATCGTCCGAGCTGGCCGCTAAATTTAATTTGGAAGTGCTTGCCGGGGCAGAGGGCTTGAAAAGATTAATTACCACGGCGGATTTATACCGTCCGGGCCTGGAGATGGCGGGATATTTTCATTATCATCCCACGGACCGCATACAGATGCTTGGAAGAACCGAACTTACATTTTATGAAACCTTATCCAAAGAACAGAAAAGGGACCGCATCCAGCGGTTGTGTGAATCGCCCGACACTCCATGCTTTGTAGTGACCAGGGGTTTGGACGTTCCACCGGAATTGCTCGAACAGGCGGAGAAGTCCAGCGTTCCTATACTGCGGGGGAATCTGGCGACAACGATTCTGGCGAGCCGGATCACCAATTTTCTGGAGAATAAGCTGGCCCCGACCACGACCATCCATGGAGTGCTAGTCGATGTGTACGGAATCGGTATGCTGATAACCGGAAGCAGCGGAATCGGCAAGAGCGAAACCGCATTGGAGCTCGTCAAAAGAGGACACCGGCTTGTGGCGGACGATGCGGTGGAAATCCGGCAGCCGGCTGAGAATGTCCTGGCGGGGAATGCCCCTGAACTGATCCGTCATTTGCTGGAAATCCGCGGCGTCGGTATCATAAACGTCATGACCTTGTTTGGAGCGGGAGCTGTGCGCAATGTCAAAACCATCAGCGTGGTCGCCCAACTGGAAACGTGGCAGCAGGATAAGCAGTACGATCGCTTGGGCCTGGACGAGGAAACCACGCGGATCATCGATACGGATGTGCCGCTGGTCACCATTCCGGTTCGTCCCGGACGAAATCTGGCCGTTATCATCGAAGTCGCCGCGATGAACTATCGTTTAAAGCGGATGGGATACAATGCGGCGTTGCAGTTCACGAATAAACTGACAGAATCATTGTCGGAAGATATAGACGACTTGGAATAAAAAGTAATTTTTGAATAGGTGAGCTTTAGAAAGGGGTTTGCAATGTACACTGCAATAGATCCGGTCGCCATTGCTCTGGGGCCGCTCAAAATTCATTGGTATGGATTGATTCTTGGCGCCGCCGCATTGGTGGGAATGTTGCTCGCCGCCCGCGAAGGCAAACGCTTTGGAATTCCCGCGGAATTTTTCATGGATATGCTGTTGATCGGAGTGCCATCGGCTATCATCGGGGCACGTATTTACTATGTAGCTTTCAAATGGGATTATTACAAATCCCATTTAGCTGAAATACCTGCCATATGGTTAGGTGGCATTGCCATCTATGGGGCTCTGATCGGCGCGATCATCGGGGCATATTTTTATTTTCGGGCGAAAGGCTATAATTTCTGGAGAATTGCGGATATCTGTGCCCCGGGGCTTATTATCGGACAAGCGATCGGGCGTTGGGGGAATTTTATCAATCAGGAAGCGCACGGAGAGCCTGTGCAGGAATCGTTTCTGCGGAATACGCTTCATCTGCCTGATTTTATCGTAAACCAGATGAACATTGAGGGAACGTTCTATCATCCTACGTTTTTATATGAGTCTTTATGGAACCTGGCAGGTTTAGCGCTTTTGCTGCTGCTAAGGCGCCAGAGATTTTTAAGGGCGGGAGAGCTGTTCCTCAGTTATTTTATATGGTATTCCATCGGCCGGTTCTTTATCGAAGGGCTGCGTACGGACAGTTTGGCTTTTGACGGTCCCGCGTGGCTCAAATCCATTATGGATGCGCTTTGGTCGCCAATGACCGTTCTCTTCGAGCCGGGAAATATGGCCTACGGAAATGTGAGAATATCTCAGCTGTTGGCAGTCATTATCGTTGCAGCGGCTGTAATAATCATCGTTGCGCGCAGAAAAATGGGATATGCCGATCAAAGGTATCCGGACCCGATAGTATCGGCCAAAGCGCCAAAGGCTCCGAGAGGGGAAGTATCCGACAAACCTTTGGCAAATGACCCGCAAAATTTAACCTAACGGTGCAGAAGGAGCTGTCCGCAGTCATGATAAAAGTTGTTTTATTCGATTTGGACGGCACGATTATCAATACGAACGAACTGATACTGGAAACTTTTATGCATGTGTTGAAGGGCATCACCCCTATTGAATATACGAGAGAGAATCTGATTCCGCATATGGGGCGTCCTCTGATCGACCAGTTCCGCAATTTTACGGGCAAGCAGGAAGTGGACGAGTATATTCAAGCTTATCGGGAATACAACGTCTCCCGCCATGACGAGCTGGTGACGGAGTTCCCGATGGTCAAGGAAACGATGTCTGAGCTGCAAAAGGCTGGAGTTCGCATGGGGATTGTAACAAGTAAAGTAAGAAAGACCACACATATGGGACTTAAGCTTTGCGGACTGGACGGGTTTGTGGAAACGATCGTCACCGTAGAAGACGTGACAGATCCCAAACCGCATCCGGAAGGAATTCTGAAGGCTTTGGGCGAGTTAGGTGCGAGCCCGGAGGACGCCGTTATGGTCGGAGACAGCCACTACGATATCGAGGCCGCCCAGAATGCGGGAGTTACCTCGGTGGCCGTAGCTTGGTCCTTGAAGGGAATGGATTACCTGAAACAATACAAACCGGATCATATCATCGATACGATGCCGCAGCTTTTAGATATCGTTGGAGTAGAGAGGGGTTAACCTTGAGAAGGACGGAGAGATTCCCGGTGGAAGGGCCTAATTCGCTTTGGCAGATCTACAAGACGGTCAGCCCTTGGAAAGGGATGTGGAATTTTGTATGGATCAGCCTGGCAAGGTTTTCACCTTCCCTCCGTTTCAAGAATTGGATCTTCCGCAGTATGCTTCGAATGAAGGTTGGGAAAAACACGGCGTTCGCTCTGATGGTGATGCCGGATGTTTTCTTTCCGGAAAAGATTTCGGTGGGGGATAACTCCGTCATCGGGTACAATACGACGATATTGGCTCACGAATATTTAATACATGAATACCGGCTGGGCGAGGTAAGGATCGGCGCCAATGTCTTGATCGGCGCCAATACAACCATACTGCCGGGAGTCAGCATCGGGGATAACGCGGTTGTTGCGGCAGGGGCTGTAGTCCATAAAGATGTGCAGCCGGGCAGCTTTGTCGGGGGAAACCCTCTTCGGGAGCTGGATGATAAGCGTGGGGTCTGACCACCCGCCATGCTGCGCCGCAAAGCGCGGCTGCGATCGAAGTTTGGAAGCGGCCTGTGACTGTAACGCGTTTGTTGCTTTGACTGTTGTTTTGCCATGCTGGGTGATCGAAGCTTGAATGCGGTCCGTCACTGTTTGTGCTGATCCTCCAGATCCTGCCTTTCCGATTCAATTTTGTTTGTTGGGGTTACAAATAGATAAGCACCACAACAAATCAGCGAAAAGGAGTTGGATCCAATGCTAGGATTACTAATCAGTATTATCATGGCTATCGTCATAGGTCTTATCGGAGATGCTATTGTCAGAGCGGACATGCCTGGCGGAGTTATCGGTTCCATGATCGCAGGCTTTGTAGGGGCTTGGATCGGCAACCTGCTGTTTGGCCATTGGGGTCCGAACATTGCCGGTTTTGCCATCATTCCAGCCATTATCGGTGCAGCATTGTTCGTGTTCCTGGTCGGTCTGGTATCCAGAAGCTTCCACAGAGCATGATAGAGACAGAGCAGATTAAATATCCCGCTGGCAGCGGGATATTTTTTTTGAACTTTAAATAATATCTGTTCGGATCTTTTTCTAATCGCTAATTTGAGTTTGGAGAAGGGTGCACTTTCTGCGACATTGCCCAATATTGGAAATCATAACAATTAACATTGACTGTCAATATAAGAGAGTGGTAAACTACGTTTACCCTCTTTAATTTGGTAGTATGGTAGCGAACTAAAGCGAATTGAAAGACGTCGAGGTGATCGATTTGTCCAAACCTAAAGTATTTGAGAAGCCGACAGGCGTAAAGGATTTTTTGCCTGCCGCGGTTTCCAGGCTGCGTAAAATAGAATATCAGGTACTTCAATGCATGGAACGCTGGGGATATCATCAAATTATAACACCAACGATGGAATATTACGACACGGTAGGTATTTCAAGCGCTACGGAAGACAAGAAGCTGTTCAAGCTGTTGGACCGCAAGGGCACGACTCTGGTGCTGCGGTCCGACATGACGGCGCCAATTGCCCGGGTGGTCGCTTCTTTATTGAAAGAGACGCAGTTTCCTATCCGGCTGTCTTACCACTCCAATGTATTTCGGGCGTTCGATGACGAAGCGGGACGGGAGTCGGAATTTTTTCAAACCGGGGTCGAGCTAGTGGGAGATGCCTCTCCCGAGGCGGACGCTGAGATCATCGCCTTGGCGATTGCCAGCCTGCAGGCTGCCGGCGTTCAAAATTTCAAGATTGCCATTGGCCATATCGGCTTTTTGACCGGGCTGTTCAATGAGACGCTCAAGGGCCGGGAAGACCTGCAGAGCCAGCTCAAACAATTTTTGTTAAACCGTGATTATGTGGGCTACAGAGAAAAGATTCACGAAGTCACCTCTAACGCGGACGTACTGAAGGAATTGGAAGGAATTCTGCGGCTGAGGGGCGGTCAGGAAATTTGCAAACAGGCTTCCGTAGTGACACAGGATCCGCTTGCACAGCAGTCGATCCGGCATCTGTGCGAAGTGTGGGACGCGCTGAAGGATTACGGAGTCACTCCGCACGTCATGATTGACTTGACGATGCTTGGCGATTTTTCCTATTATACAGGGATGACGTTCGAAGGGTATGCCGCCGATCTGGGATTTCCCGTATGCAGCGGAGGAAGATACGACAACCTGTTAAAACAGTTCGGCCGCCCGGCGGGGGCTACGGGTTTTGCGCTCAAGACGAACCGGATTCTCGAGATTCTATCCCAGTCCATGCCTGAGGAAGAGCCCGGCAAGGTGCTCGTTCAGTACGGTGCAGGCCAACGGGCAGAGGCGCTGAGGTGCGCCGGTGAGATGCGCAGCCGCGATGGGCTCATCGTCGTCACCCGGCTCGTGAAGGGAAAGGAAGAGGCGCGGACCGAACGGCTTCAGGACGGAAGCGTACGCTGCGCGGACACCGTGTATCAAGACGTGATTTCATTTATATAAGATGGAGAGACTTTAATCTTCGATTAAAGGTCCCTATATAATAATGCCAGGAAGGAGGCGGACTATGAGCGAGCTGTTGAAAGTGGCTATGCCCAAGGGGAGGATTTACAAGCAAGCTTCCAAGCTGTTCCGAAGCGCGGGCTTTCCGATTGTGGACGAGATGGATGAATCCCGCAAACTGATTGTACAGGCGCCGGAGGCGGGAATGGAATTTATTCTGGCCAAGCCTGTAGATGTGCCGATTTACGTCGAGTACGGCGTGGCGGACATCGGAGTGGTGGGCAAGGACGTGCTGATGGAAGAGAACCGCGATGTATATGAGCTGATGGATCTGGGCATTGCGCGGTGCAGGATGTCCGTCATCGGTCTGCCGGATTGGAAGCCGACCCCCAATCCGAGAGTCGCTACGAAGTATCCGAACCTGGCATCCCAATATTTTCGGGAGCGGGGCCAGCAGGTGGAAGTTATCAAATTGAACGGCTCGATAGAGCTGGCGCCTTTGATCGGTTTGGCGGACCGGATTGTGGATATGGTGGAAACCGGCCAGACTCTGAAGGAGAACGGCCTGGTGGAGCAGGAAGAGATGTTCGCTATTACAAGTCGTTTGATCGCGAACCGGGTAAGCTACCGGATGAAGAACGAAGCGATCCAGAAGCTGTGCGATAAGCTGCAGGCTGCGCTGGCGGTCGGAGCGAAGTAGACAGGCGGCAAGCGTTGACGGAAAGAAAGGGTTGGATTTCAGCAAGTAAATTGCGAAGGGGGAGTGTACTGTGGGAATCAGGATCATGCCTGCTGGCGAGTTTCAGCTGCGAAGGGAATTGGACTACGGCACCGAGGAACAGAACGCCACGGTATTGGAGATCATCCGCAGGGTAAGAGCGGAAGGAGACGCCGCGCTGTTCCGCTATGCAGAGGAGCTGGACCGGGTGAAGATCGGTGATCTTCGCGTGTCTGCCGAAGAGATCCAGAAGGCTTACGGGCGGGTGGACAGCGAGTTCCTGGAGGCGCTGCGCGAGGCCGCAGCGAACATCCGGGCTTTCCATGAGAAGCAGAAGCGCGGCTCATGGATGGATCTGCAGCCCGACGGCAGCATCGTCGGGCAAGTGGTTCGCCCTCTGCACAGAGTAGGCGTGTACGTGCCGGGAGGCAAGGCAGCCTATCCTTCCTCTGTGCTGATGAATGCGATTCCCGCAGCGGTCGCGGGGGTACGGGAGATCGTCATGGCGACGCCGCCGGCAACGGCGGGCGCGCAGGAGATCAACCCGTACATCCTGGTGGCGGCCGCCGAGGCGGGAATCACCGAGATCTACCGCGCAGGCGGAGCGCAGGCGGTAGCGGCTCTCGCTTACGGCACGGAGAGCATCGCGCCGGTTGACAAGATCGTGGGCCCCGGCAATATCTATGTCGCCCTGGCCAAACGCTACGTGTTTGGCGCTGTCGACATCGATATGATCGCGGGGCCCACCGATATTACGGTATTGGCCGATGAAACGGCCGATCCGCAGTTTGTGGCCGCCGACCTGCTGGCGCAGGCCGAGCACGATGAGCTGTCGCCGGCGGTGCTGGTGACGCCGGCGCGTGAGCTGGCCGAAGCCGTACAGGCGGAGGTGGAGCGGCAGCTGGCCGAGCTGCCGAAGAAGCATATCGCGGAGGTATCGATCGCGAACAAGGGGGCCATCCTCCTCGTCGATTCCATAGACGAAGGGATTGAGGTCGTTAACCGGCTCGCGCCGGAGCATCTGGAACTGCTTGTGAACGAGCCTTTCTCCTGCCTGGCCCGAATTGAAAATGCGGGAGCGATTTTCCTTGGGCCTTACAGCCCGGAGCCTGTCGGCGACTACTTCGCGGGACCGAACCATGTTCTGCCCACGAACGGAACGGCGAGGTTCTCGTCTCCTTTGAACCTGGACGATTTTATCAAGAAATCGAGCGTAATCTCCTACAGCCGGGAGGCTCTGTTGAACAACGGCCGAAAGATCATTTCCATGGCGCGCCACGAAGGGCTGGAAGGCCACGCCCAAGCGATAGAAGTACGGCTTGCTAAAGAAGGGGAAGCATAATATGAGCGAACAATTCAACTTTACGGGAAGCCGCACCTCGTCTGTGGCCCGCCGTACGAACGAGACGGATATCCGGCTGGCTTTTCAAGTCGACGGCAGCGGGGTTTCGGACATCAAAACGGATGTGCCGTTCCTGAACCATATGCTGGACCTGTTTACAAAGCACGGCCAATTCAATCTTCGCGTCGACGCTAAGGGAGATATCGAAATTGACGACCACCATACGGTGGAGGATATCGGAATCTGCCTCGGGCAGACACTGAGAGAAGCGTTGGGCGACAAAAAGGGAATCAAACGCTACGCCAATGTCTTCATCCCAATGGATGAGGCTTTGGCCCAAGTGGTGATCGATATAAGCAACCGGCCGCATTTTGAATACAGGGCGGAATATCCTTCTTCACAAATAGGGAGCCTTACTACGGAGCTGATCCACGAGTTTCTGTGGAAGTTTGCGCTCGAAGCCCGCGTTACCCTTCACGTGATCGTACATTATGGGAAAAATACCCATCACATGGTCGAAGCGGTGTTCAAAGCGCTGGGCCGCGCGCTCGATGAGGCGGCAACCGTGGACCCGCGTGTGCAAGGAGTGCCTTCGACGAAGGGAGTGCTGTAAGATGATCGCGATTATCGACTATGGCATGGGCAATCTTCACAGCGTCTCGAAAGCCGTCGAAAGGCGGGGTTACAGTAGCGTGATCACCTCCGACGAACAGACGATTCTGTCGGCCGACGGGGTCATCCTGCCCGGCGTTGGCGCGTTTGGTGATGCAATGCGGAATCTGGCCGAAAACGGACTGCGGGGAACGGTACAAAAGATTGCGGACTCCGGCACGCCTCTCCTCGGCATCTGTCTTGGCATGCAGCTTCTTTTCAGCGAAAGCGAAGAGCATGGCCGCCATGAAGGACTGAATCTGCTTCCGGGTAAGGTCGTTCGGTTCAAGGGGGACTACAAGGTCCCTCACATCGGCTGGAACCGGCTTGAGTACCGGCAGAAGAGCCTTCTTTTTCAAGATCTCGAGGAAGGGCACGTTTATTTTGTCCACTCTTATCATGTCATTCCGGACCGTAAAGAGGATCTTCTCGCTACCACGGGCTATTTTCAGGATGTCACGGCTATTGTAGGTAGAGATAATCTGTTCGGAATGCAGTTTCACCCGGAAAAAAGCGGCGATGTCGGCATCAAGCTGCTCGGCAATTTTCTCAATCTGTGCAAAAACAAGGTGCGTCAATAAACCGCAGGGGGTCCGATATGTCTTCATTCATTATTTATCCGGCGATCGATATTCGCGGGGGCAAATGCGTTCGTCTCGTCCAAGGGGACTATAACCGGGAAACCGTGTACAACGAAAATCCTTTGGAGGCCGCCATGCTGTGGAAAGCGCAAGGAGGCCGCTGGATCCACTTGGTCGATCTGGACGGCGCGAAGGCGGGCCATCCGGTGAACGACCGTTTGATCGGCGAGATTGCCGGCAGCGTGGGAGTGCCCGTTCAAGCGGGCGGGGGCATCCGTACGGAACGGGATGTGGAACACATGCTGTCGCTGGGCGTCTCCCGTCTTATTCTGGGAACGGCCGCGATTGAAGACCGCGCCTTTGTCGAAAACGTGCTGCGTGAGTACGGCGACCGTATTGCCATCGGCATCGATGCCCGCAACGGCTGTGTGGCCACCCGCGGTTGGCTGGAAACTTCCGAAGTGAAGGCGGAGGAGCTTGCCAAATCTCTTGCCGACAAAGGCGCGAAGACGTTCATCTTCACCGACATCTCCCGCGACGGCATGATGGGCGGGCCTAACGTGGAAGCTATCGTGCAGCTTGCACAAGCTTCGGGCCAAACCGTGATCGCGTCGGGGGGCGTAAGCCGTTATGAGGATCTTGCCGCCCTGTCGCAGCATTCGCAGGAAGGCGTAGGCGGCGCGATTGTAGGCAAGGCGCTCTACACGGGCAGCATACAGCTGGAAGAAGCCCATAAGCTTTTGTCCAAATAACGATCGGCAGCGGAATGCACAGGATATCGGATCAATAAAAAGGAAGTGAGAAACGAAGGTGCTTGCGAAAAGAATTATTCCGTGCCTTGACGTCAAAGACGGCAGAGTGGTCAAAGGTGTGAACTTCGTCAATCTGAGGGACGCCGGAGATCCGGTGGAGCTTGCCGCCATTTATGACCGGGAAGGCGCAGACGAGCTCGTCTTTCTGGATATCTCCGCGTCGGTGGAAGGCAGGGCGACGATGGTCGAGGTGGTCAGAAAAACAGCCGGAGAAATCACCATCCCATTTACCGTGGGAGGCGGGATTTCTTCCGTGGAGGACATGAAGCGGATGCTGCGGGCAGGGGCCGACAAAATCGGCGTCAACACGGCTGCCGTGAAAAACCCCCAGCTTATCTCGGGCGGAGCGGCCAAGTTCGGCTCGCAGTGCATTGTCGTTGCCATCGACGCCAAATACAATGAAGCTTGGGGAGAGTGGGAGGTATTTACCCACGGAGGCCGCAACAGATCAGGGATCAGGGCCTTGGAATGGGCCCGCGAAGCGGAGCGGCTCGGCGCGGGGGAATTGCTCCTTACGAGCATGGACGCGGACGGAACCAAGGATGGATTCGACCTGAGGCTGACCAAGGCGATTTCGGAAGCCGTCGGCATTCCTGTTATCGCGTCCGGAGGAGCGGGCACCGCGGAACATTTTTACGATGTATTTACGGAAGGGAAAGCAGACGCGGGGCTCGCGGCTACCATTTTTCATTATAAAGAACTGACGGTCGAAGGGGTCAAACAGCAGCTGAAAAACAGGGGAGTGGAGATTCGATGACAGAGAAAGACGCTTTATACGACAAAATTCGCTGGGACGCCCAGGGATTGGTGCCCGCCGTCGTGCAGGACGCCGTATCGAAGGAAGTGCTAATGCTTGCTTACATGAACAGGGAATCGTTGGAGCAGACTTTGCAAACCGGGGAAACCTGGTTCTGGAGCCGGTCGCGCAAAGAGCTTTGGAACAAAGGCGCAACCTCGGGCAATAAGCAAAAGGTGCGCTCCGTGGCCTATGACTGCGACGGAGATACCCTGCTGGTCAAGGTGGACCAGACGGGAGCGGCCTGCCATACAGGCAAATACAGCTGCTTCTTCGAGCAGATTCCTTTGGCGGAATCAGAAGCCGACTCGGTTTCTGCCGAACCTGCGCAGGGGAACCCTTTTGAAATTTTGTCAAAATTGGAGGCCCTGATCGCATCCAGAGAAGCGGAGCGCCCGGAGGGCGCTTACACCACCTATTTGTTTGAAAAAGGCATCGACAAGATTCTGAAAAAAGTCGGCGAAGAGACGGCGGAAGTCATCATAGCGGCCAAAAACCGCAGTAACGACGAGCTTCGCTACGAAGCAAGCGATTTGATCTTCCATATGATGGTGCTGCTGAGAGAAGCGCGTCTCCCTCTAAGCGAATTGATGATGGAATTGGAACGCCGCCACACCAAATAAACGCGGAACCAGCGGACGCTCGCCCGTGCCGGATGGTTGACGCGATGAGAGGCATGGACACGGGGCTGGAGCAGCAATGGCTGTCCGCTGTTGTGCCTCTTTTTTCGCATGGGGACCTTGTTTCTGAAATTCTTCGTATTTTGTCAACATTCGGAGGGGGCCGCTTTTTAATTTCGACAGCTTTCATGTATAATGAAATCTGTGTGAAATGTTCATTCTAAGAAAACGTGTTAGTCCTATCCATGTTAAAAATGTCCGGAGGTAACCATGTATAACGACAAAGTGAAAATTTTCTCGGGATCTTCCAATCCCCACTTGGCCGAAAGAATATGCGAACAGCTGGGACAGCCCCTTGGCAGCATCAAGCTTTCCCGGTTCAAGAGCGGCGAGATCTATTGTTTATATCAGGAAAGCGTACGAAACGCGGACGTGTTCCTGGTCCAGACTTTTTCCCACCCCATCAACGAGCACTTTGTGGAACTTTTAGTCATGATCGACGCGGCCAAGAGAGCATCCGCCCGATCCATCACTCTGGTGGTTCCTTATTATGGTTATTCTCGTCAAGAGAGGAAAGCCGCTCCGCGCGAACCTATTTCAGCCAAAATGGTGGCCGACCTTCTGACCTACTCCGGAGTCCAGCGCCTCGTGACGATTGACCTTCACGCACCCGCGATTCAGGGATTTTTCAACATACCGGTGGATCACTTGACGGCTCTGGACCTGATTTCCGATTACATTAAAAAGAAAAATATCGTCAATCCGATAGTCGTATCGCCTGACGTTGGACGCGCCACCACTGCCGAGAATCTGGCGAGCATCATGGACGCGCCTTTCGCTATGATGATCAAGAAGCGCCCTGCCCATAATGAGGCCGTTATTACCCATATTATCGGTGATGTGGCAGGCAAAACCCCGATTATTATCGAGGACCTGATCGACACCGGAACGACCATCGTCAATGTCGTGGAAGGCCTGAAGGAAAAAGGGGCGAACGACGTCTATATATGTGCTACGCACCCGGTGTTCTCCGGCCCCGCGCTACAGCGGCTGGACCATCCGAACATCAATGAAGTGGTGATCACCGACTCGCTGCCGATTCCGGACCAGCATCCGTCCAAATTTACCGTGCTTTCCGTCGACAGACTGCTGTCGGATGCGATCCGCATCATTATGGAAGGCGGCTCCATTTCTTCCTTGTTCAAATACGGCGGCGTATAACCGCTTTTAAATTTATAGTAATCCCTTGGAACTATGGTATACTTTGAAGTGAATTCATTGTATACGGAGGTGTCTTGCAAAATGGAAAACAAAAAACGTGCATCGGCCAAAACTAAAAAAACCAAAGTCATTTCACTTCAAATGGATGCGACGTTTTTTTTCGAGCGGGCCGTTCAGTCCTTGGATCGGTTTCATTATGACAAGGCACTTAAATATTTCCGCCGTGCAGCCGAATACGAGCCGGACAACGCGGTCAACCACTGCAATCTTGCGGGAGTATTATCCGAAATGGGTAATTATGAAGAGTCTAACGAAGTGCTTGAGCACATCGTTCATAATATAGATCCGGATATGACCGAATGCTACTTTTACATGGCGAACAATTACGCCAATATGGAGAAATTCGAGTCCGCCGAACAGGCGCTGGTCACCTATTTGGAGACGGATCCGGAAGGCCAGTTCCTGGAAGAATCAGAAGAAATGATGGAGCTGCTGAGCTTTGAGCTGGAACGTCCGCCACAGGTGAAATTCGTTAAAAGCCGGGAAGGCATGTACGAGCACGATAAAGCGAGAAGCCTGCTGGAGGAAGGGAAGTTTGCAGAAGCGGTGAAGCTGCTGGAAAAATTGGCGGGCGACAGCCCCGATTTCATGGCCGCACGCAACAACTTGGCCCTGGCTTACTATTATATGGGCTTTTTCGACAAGTCGATCGAAACTATCAAAGGCGTGCTGCAGGCGGATTACGGCAACCTGCACGCGCTCTGCAACCTGGCTATATTTTACCAGCATTTGGGCAATCGCAGCGATCTGGAATCTCTACTCGAGCTGCTGCGCAAAACTTATCCTTATCATCACGACCATGTGTTCAAGCTTGCTACTACGATGGGCATCCTGGGCGAGCACGAAACGGCGCTCCGGTTGTTCAGAAGGCTGCTTAAGTCCGGAGAAGCGGGAATGGATGCCTCTTTGTACCATTACGCGGCGGTCGCAGCCTATAACATGGGGCGGCGCCAGGAAGCAGTCCGGATGTGGAAGCAGGCGCAAAAGCTTGATCCCGGATCGGGAATCGCCGATTTTTATTTGAACCAGCTTAAACATATAGCAAACGGCCAACCTGCCGATACGATATCCTATCATTACCATCTGCCTTTCGAGGAGCAGTTCAAGCTGCTGGAGAGGACGAAGGATGGCCTGCCGGAGCATCTTCAGAAGGACCCTCTTGTGCGTTCCTCTTTCTTCTGGGCCCTGCGACATGGCGACACGGAAACGAAGCTGCAGGTGATTCAGGCTTTTGCCATTATCGCTGACGGCGAGGTGAAGGAATCCCTTCAACAGTTCATTGCGGATCCCATGGAAGAGGATTACTTGAAGCGGGTGGCCATATTTGTTCTGAGAAGCATCGGGGTCACCAAACCTTTGAACGCTTTTCTTGAGGGCGAAGAGCAGGTTGTGCAGTCTTATCCTTTTTCTCCGAAGCTGCCGAGCTGGGATCCCCGCTGGAAAAAAGTGATGGGTGTCGCGCTGTCTCATATGAATAAAAGATACGACCTGGTGCAGCAGCATGATTTGGAAACCCTTTGGGTAGAATTCCTTACGAGAGTGTACCCGCAAACGCCTAATGTGGTGAAGGTGGAAGCCTGGGCTGCGGCTCTGGAATATTTAACGGCGAAGATGCACCGAAGGGAGATTTCGTTCCAAGAGGTGGCAGCGCGCTACGGGGCGTCCGTATCCACGATAAGCAAGCATGTAAGAACGATTGACGAAGCCTGCGGTTTGAAGAAGAAAATGGAAGCCGTGCATCAGCAATTCAAGACTACCGATATTCATTAATTTCACTATAAACCGTTGCATACCTCGCGGATGTGTGGATTGAATTCATGGAGGGATAGTTATGTATAAAACGATTGTAGTCGGCACCGGTCCGTCCGGATTAACCGCAGCCATCTATTTGGCCCGCGCGAATCTCAGCCCGCTCGTCATCGAGGGCCCGGAACCGGGCGGACAGCTGACAACCACCACCGAGGTGGAAAACTTCCCCGGGTTTCCCGAAGGCATCATGGGCCCCGAGCTGATGGAGAATATGCGCAAGCAGGCAGAACGCTTCGGCGCCGAATTCAAGAGAGGCTGGGTGACCAGCGCCGACCTGTCCAAGCGTCCTTTCAAATTAAATGTCGAGGGGCTCGGAGAGATTGAGACCGAAAGCTTGATCATCTCGACGGGGGCCTCGGCCAAGCTGCTTGGCATTCCGAACGAGAGGGAGGCCATCGGCCGGGGAGTCAGCACCTGCGCAACTTGCGACGGATTCTTTTTCCGGGGCAAGAAGATCATTGTCGTGGGAGGCGGAGACTCGGCTATGGAGGAGGCGAATTTCTTGACTCGGTTTGCGACAGAGGTTCGTTTGGTGCACCGGCGATCGGAGCTGCGCGCTTCGAAAATCATGCAAGATCGCGCCCGCGAGAACGCCAAGATCACTTGGAGCCTGAACTCGACTCCGTTGGAAGTGGTGACGAGCGAGACAGGCGTGAAGGGACTCAAGGTCAAGAATAATGAGTCGGGAGCCGAGGAGCTGCTTGAAACCGACGGGATTTTCGTAGCGATCGGGCACACCCCAAATACCGGGTTCCTGGGCGGCCAGATTGAAACTGATGAAACGGGATATATTCTGGTGAAGCCGGGTACGACCGAAACCAATGTTCCGGGAGTGTTTGCCTGCGGTGACGTACAGGACCACAAGTACCGCCAGGCTATTACAGCTGCCGGAAGCGGCTGCGCAGCAGCTCTGGAATGCGAGAAATTCCTTGAGGGCAACATGGTGCACGACTGGAGCCGGACCCTGTAATCTCCTGCAGCCGGAGAGAGCAGGGCTTTTCTACTAACAGCGTGGAATTTGATCGGTTCCACGTTTTTTCTTTGCTAAGTGCGGCCTTTCTGCTTCTTGACCGTTCCAAAGGGTTGTCTTATAGTTGGGAAAGGAAGATTTCGACTAAACTTTTTGAGGTGAAACTCATGTCTGAACAGATATACATTGGGATCGATTTGGGAGGAACGGCTATTAAGGTGGGGATCTGCAATTCCGAAGGGAAGCTGCTGCACACCTATGAAGGGGCAACCGGTACGGAGCATGGCGCGGAAGCTGTATTGGACAATATTGCCAAATATTCACGTCTTATTGTTGACCAGTCTCCGTACAGCTGGGAACAGGTGGCCGGCGTCGGTGCCGGATTGGCCGGCTTCCTGGATATTCGCAACGGTATCGTCAAGCTGTCTCCCAACTTGAATTGGGAAAATGTGCCTGCCAAGCAGATTCTCGAGCAGAAACTCGGAAAGCCTGTGAGTATTGATAACGACGCCAATGTGGCGGCATTGGGGGAGGCCTGGAGCGGTGCAGGAGCGGGGATTTCCAACCTGGTCTGCTATACCCTTGGAACGGGAGTAGGCGGCGGCATTATTATTAACGGCAGGATTTACGAAGGCTCCAAAGGCATGGCCGGCGAGCTGGGACATATGGCTATCGTGCCGGATTTGGAAGCGATTCAGTGCAATTGCGGCCAAGTCGGCTGCCTGGAGACAGTGTCCTCGGCCACCGGCATCGTGCGGATGGCCAAAGATGCGGTAGAACGCGGCGAGCGTACGGCTTTGCACCTGCTGGAAAACATATCGGCGAAAGACGTGTTTGACGCTGCCAAAGCAGGGGATGAAGTGGCGCGGCGCATAGTCCAGAGGGCCGCTCTGTATTTAGGCAAGTCCATGGTGCTCATGTCGGTTATTTTGAACCCTGAGCGATTCGTTTTCGGTGGAGGCCTGTCCAAAGCCGGGGAAATTCTGTTCGAGCCGATTCGCGAGTATTACAAAAAGCATGCTCCCGCAGCTTCCCAGGAAGGGGTCGACATTGTTCCGGCCACTTTGGGCAATGACGCGGGGATCGTAGGCGCAGCAGGATTGAACATCCGCTCGCGTTAATCGGTTTATTATGAGCGATATCGAGTCCATATGAAGATATGGTATCGCGGCTTCCCGCAAAGTACCTGGCCAGGCTCCGCAGCATCGCATCACTTTGCGCGGAATATTTTGAGGAGGGAAAGGCATTGGAAAAATCGCACGCTGTAGCCAAGCTGGTAATTATTACAGGGATGAGCGGGGCAGGAAAAACGATTGCCGTACAAAGCCTGGAGGACCTCGGATTTTTCTGTGTGGATAATCTTCCGCCCGTATTGATTCCCAAATTTGCCGAATTGATCGAGCAGTCCAAGGGCCGGATCCAGAAGGTGGCTCTTGTGATCGATATGAGGGGAAGGGAATTTTTTACCGCTTTAACGGAGTCTCTGCGGGACATCAAGGAAAATTACACGCTGACCTATGAGATTCTGTTCCTCGACGCTACCGACGCCACTTTGGTGCAGAGATACAAGGAAAGCCGCCGCAAACACCCGCTGGCTCCTCAAGGCGCTCCTCTGCAGGGAATCCAGCAGGAAAGAATTCTGCTGCAGGATTTGAAAGGCTTCGCTACACAGGTGATTGACACCAGTTCATTGAAGCCGGCGCAGCTGAAGGAGCAAATTATCTCCCGATTCACCAACCTGGAGGAGAACAGCATATCTATAAATGTGATCTCTTTCGGCTTTAAATACGGAATTCCTATTGACGCCGATCTGATCTTCGATGTGCGCTTTTTGCCTAACCCCCACTATGTCGAGACGCTCCGGCCCAATACGGGCCAAGACCCTGAAGTGTACGAATATGTGATGAAATGGGCGGAAACCCAGGAATTCCTGGCGAAGCTGTTGGATTTGATGCATTTTCTGGTCCCTCAATACAAGAAAGAAGGCAAGAGCCAAGTTGTGGTCGGTATCGGCTGTACCGGGGGCAAACACCGTTCGGTAGCGATCGCGGAATACTTGGGCAAAGTGATGGGAAGCAGTGAGACGGAAACAGTCCGGGTCAGTCATCGGGATTCAGAGCGCGACCGTCACTAAGAGGTGAAAAGATGGAAGTCAATCACAGAAGGGAATCGGGACGATTACCCAAAATCGTAGTAATCGGCGGAGGAACAGGTCTGTCGGTCATGCTGCGCGGTCTTAAGGAGAAGCCTCTTGATATTACGGCAATTGTCACGGTGGCCGATGACGGCGGGAGCTCCGGAATTCTGCGCAATGAGATGCAGATGCTGCCTCCGGGGGATATCCGCAACGTGCTCACGGCTCTCGCCGATGTGGAACCTCTTTTATCCCAGCTCCTGGAATACAGATTTAAGTCGGGGACAGGTTTGGCGGGCCATAGTTTGGGCAACCTGATTCTAGCGGCGATGAATGATATAACGGAAGATTTCGTGCAAGCGGTCGGCTACCTAAGCAAGGTATTTGCCGTACGCGGGCGGGTGCTTCCCGCATCCAACCATTCCATTGTGCTCAAGGCGGAGATGCAGGACGGACAGGTCATTGAAGGAGAATCCAAAATCCCTCTCGCCGGAGGGGTCATCAAACGGGTTTTCATCGAGCCTGTTGACGTCGAGCCTTTACAGGAGGCTATCGAGGCCATAAAAGAGGCGGATGCTATACTGGTAGGACCGGGAAGCCTGTACACGAGTATTCTGCCCAACCTGATCGTGCCCAATATCTCTCAAACGATCCTGGATTCCACCGCAGTCAAAATTTTCATCTGCAACGTGATGACACAGCCCGGAGAAACCGATGATTATTCGGTAAGCGATCATTTGGAAGCGATCCATCAGCATGTAGGGCATCATTTGTTCGATTATGTCATTGTAAATAATGGCGAAATACCGACCCAGGTGCAGGAACGATATGCGGAGGAAGGCGCGAAGGCGGTGCATCTCGACCTGGATGAGGTGACGAGACGCGGCTACAAAGTCATTGCCGATAAGCTGGTGCTGTTCCGCACTTACCTGAGGCATGATGCGGAGAGGCTGAGCGGCCATATTTATCAGCTGGTGGAAAGCTGGATGTCAAAGAAGAGGTGAGTCCCCTTGTCGTTCGCCGCACAAACTAAAAAAGAGCTGACTCTTATTGAGGTGGACAACTGCTGCGCAAGGGCCGAGCTGTCCGCTCTCATCCGGATGAACGGAACGGTGCAGATAACGAACCAGAAGGTGATTTTGGACATATGTACGGAGAACGCAGCGATTGCAAGAAGAATTTACACCTTGATCAAAAGGATCTTCCAGCTGCATACGGAGCTTCTGGTGCGCAAGAAAATGCGCCTGAAGAAAAATAATGTCTACATCGTGCGCGTGCCGGGCCAGGTTCAGTACATCCTTTCCGAGCTGCAGATCGTTTCGGAGGGGTTTCATTTTACACCGGGTATCGAAAAGGGTATCATAAAGAATAACTGCTGCAAACGGTCTTATCTGAGAGGCGCTTTCCTCGCAGGCGGCTCCGTCAATAATCCGGAGGGCTCGTCGTATCATCTTGAGATTGCCTCCATGTACGAGGAACACAGCCAGGCTTTGTGCGAATTGGCCAATCGTTTTGACCTGAACGCGAGATGTATCGAACGCAAGAAGGGATTTATCCTGTACATCAAGGAAGGCGAGAAGATCATTGAATTCTTGAGCCTGATCGGCGCCCACCAAGCGCTGCTGAAGTTTGAAGATGTGCGGATCATGAAGGATATGAGAAACTCGGTCAACCGGATCGTGAACTGTGAAACTGCCAACTTGAACAAAACGATCGGGGCAGCAGTAAGACAGATCGATAATATAAGGCTGGTGCAGAAGGAAATGGGCCTCGAGAATCTGCCCGAGAAGCTGAGGGAAGTGGCGGAAATCCGTCTGATGTATCCCGACATTAATTTGAAGGAAGTCGGAGACCTGCTGAAGGGCCAAGTGACCAAATCGGGGGTAAACCACCGGCTGCGCAAGATTGACGAGATCGCGGAACGAATTCGCAATTCCTGAGCGGAATTTTAACATAGATGTTGCTTTGGAAAAATGTTATAATATTTGCTGAAACCTTTGCCTTTTAGTAATTAACATAGATTAACGATATAGATCTTGGGGGGTATTTAATCCATGGCGAAACGCCCGGTAGTCGTGAAATTAAAGACAGGTCTGCATGCCAGACCGGCGGCGCTGTTTGTTCAGGAAGCGAACAAGTTTTCTTCGGAGATATTTGTGGAGAAGGACGAGAAGAAAGTAAACGCCAAAAGTATTATGGGAATTATGAGCTTGGCGATCTCGACGGGGACAGAAGTTTACATAAGTGCTGAGGGTTCGGACGCAGAGCAAGCTGTAAACGCTTTAGCCGCCTTGGTAAGCAAAGAGGAGCTTGAGAACCAGTAACTGTTCGGACAATGAGGCTTCCAGCAGGAGAGCCCTTATCTGTACATTATGCTGGGGAACCGCTCTTATTGCTGCGAATAAGTTTCAAAGGCCCTGCCTCAGCTGGCTGCTAGCTGCTGTTCGGCGTCGGGGTTGGAAACCGCTTGTAGGGTGTCAGAGGCCCTGTGAGTGGTTTTTTTGTCGCGACCGAACATCCCTGGGAGGCTGCGATATCATTCGCAACTTTTTGCAGGAGTGTGCGTCTATAGTCAGCGTAGAACAAACTTCATGATCACATTTAAAGGAGTGCACGGAATGAATCGCAGAGCAAGGGGAGTATACGGTTTGATTGCGGTTATCCTTCTAGGGCTGCTGCTGCCGGGGAGCAAGGTCCAGGCCTTATCATCATCTACAAGCTACATCATGCTTTATATTGACAAAACCGAGGCGTATATTAATAACCAAAAAATTTCGCTCGATGCTCCGGCTGCCATTTTGAACGGCAGCACCTACGTGCCCGCCAAGTTTCTGGGAGATACTTTCGGGATTAAAGTGGAATGGAATGGAGCGACCCGTCAGATCGAAATGGTTACGCCGGACAACCGGATCATTTTCGACAGTGACAGAAAGACCGTGACCATTAACGAGATTCCAGTGCCTTTTGACAGTGTGGCTTATATTACACCGGGCGGAAGGCTGATGATCAAGCTGACCTGGATGGCCGACTATATGAAGGCCAAGTACACGTGGAACAATGAATTGAGACGTGTGGAGATTTTATATGTGAAGCCGCCGGTCGGCGTGTATAACCCGGATACTAACAACTCCAAGCCGGTGGCTAAATTTATGACGGCCAAGCCCGTTTACCGGATCGGAGAGCCGATCAAATATGTGAATCTCAGTTATGATGCAGATGCCGAAGGGATTGCGGATATGAGTTGGTCCGGTAAGCAGGATGCGTTTTTCGCTCCCGGTTCCTATCCTGTCACACTGACGGTGAAGGACGGGCACGGCAATGTGAGCGATGCTTACACTCGCAATGTGGTTGTGGAGAACACTCCATTCTTGTCCGAACTGGAATATCCGATCTATAAGGGGAAACCGGGAGCCTTTATCAAAACGGATTGGACCCAGCTGTACGGAAATTTCCTGAACCGTCCGCCTATCGCAAAAGTTGCCAAGAGCGACAGCTCCAGAAAGCTGCTGGTCAGCGACAGCCCGGAGGAATTTACGGAGCCCGGAATTCTGTACCAGGATAAGGTGAGCGGAAAAGCCCGATTGTATGCGGATCATGTCAACGGAACGAAAGATAAGATGTCTTTCGCGGTGCTGGTGACGAATACGTCGGATAAACCGGTGAACCTGCAAACGACGAACAAAGGGCAGGTGTATCCTTCGGTTTACGCCAACCTGATTGGCAACGAAGCTTCAGTCGATTTTCTGATGTACAACAATTACGGTGAAAAAATTACGATCTATCCCCAACAGACAATCGTTTACTCGCAAATGCCCGATTTTTATCCGGGCCAGGGAATGAACGCCTTCTTTGATGTCGAGACCGACGGCGAGGTGCAGTATTCGTTTGTGACGGATAAATACATCACGACGGATCTGCTGGCCAGCTGGAAGATGCTGCCCTTTACGGGGCATGTGAGAGGGACGTTCCCATCCTCGGAAATCCAATGGAATATAGACGCTGCGAACATCACTCAAACGATGAGTCTTACGATCGGAGACAATATAAACGATAAATTTATCGAGGGCTTTGACGCTCAGCGGAAAACCCCGTCGGTGAACCAGGGGAATTATGGAGTGGTGTACAAATTACACGCCGATAAACCGCGTAAGATGGCCATTCTGTTCCTGCCCAGAGGAGGGGTGTTCAGCGGTCCGATGAAGATCAACGGCGAATTCGTTAAAGTTCCGGTGTCCGGAGTTATGACCGCATTCGACGGCCTTCAGCTTGTGGGACGGACCACAGGGAAGGAGGATTCGCTCGATATCGAATTTACGCCGCCGGCGGGCTCCGCTTTCCCTGTCGATCTCCTGTTCTATCCTTTGGACGATACAAAATAAACGCAAAAAAGACCTTATTCCTCCTTATGTGAGTGAATAAGGTCTTTTCTTTCATGCGGTTAAGCTATAAGGTCAGGACTTCTCGATGACTTTATCGATCAAGCCGTAGGCCTGCGCTTCCTCAGCGGACATGAAGTAATCGCGGTCGGTGTCTTTGTCGATCCGCTCCAAGGGTTGGCCTGTGCGCTCAGCAAGGATGCGGTTCAGGTGATCACGCATTTTGATAATGCGTTTGGCGCGGATTTCGATGTCCGACGCCTGGCCTTCAGCTCCGCCCAGCGGCTGATGGATCATCACCTCGCTGTTGGGCAGTGCAAAGCGTTTGCCGATGGCTCCGGCAGCCAGCAGGAAAGCACCCATGGAAGCGGCCATACCTACACAAATGGTAGAAACATCGGGCTTGATGAACTGCATGGTGTCAAAAATCGCCATCCCTGCGGTAATCGATCCGCCCGGGGAGTTGATGTAAAGGTGAATATCCTTATCCGGATCCTGCGCCGCGAGGAACAGCATCTGAGCGATGATAGAGTTCGCCACGACATCGTTTACTGGCGTTCCAAGAAAGATAATGCGATCCTTCAGCAGGCGGGAGTAAATGTCATAACCCCGTTCGCCTCTTGCGTCCTGTTCAACAACCATAGGTATAAAGCTCATACATCTTCCTCCTCTACAATATGCCCGCAAAGTGAAACGATGCTTGGAAGCTTGTTCCGTGTACTTTGCGGGAAGCCCCAAAACCTTTAGGAATTCGGTGTTATATTTAGTTTAATTCAGGGTATCTATGTATATCATAACCGAAATCGCAGCAAAGGTCAATAAAGGTCAAACCATGTCGTAAAAAAAACCAGTCTCTCAACTGTCAGTTAGGTAAGTGGCGCGCTCGCGAGGAATCGAACCTCGATCTCAGGCTCCGGAGGCCTACGTCATATCCATTGGACCACGAGCGCACTACAAGCAAGTGAAACTTATTATATGATAAACATGTTTAAAATGCAAGCGTATGGAGGCAGTCAATTAATTCCTATGAATTTATGTCAGACTTCGTAAATTTTTTAGACGGTTTTTTGCATTCATCGTCACAATTGGGTATAATATAGTCAGTTCAGAAATCGCAATCGATGGAAGAACGATAGATCGCGTCTCCGCGGTCGCCTTCTTGACCCGGCTGAACGAAAGTTGTAATATGGAGCCGTACGGCACAATCCCATTATCACTTTTCATGTCTCCAGCGTAGTATATTACGTGAACGGACTTTATTTTTTGCCCGTGTGGGACTTAAAATGTGCAGGCGGGACATTATGTGACCCGAGGCGGCAGAGGTGGGATCATGAGAGAATTATTGGACATTCAGCTCCAGCTCGTGCCGGATCTGATGGATGTCCTCAAGAAACGCTATACGATCCTGCATCATATTCTGCTCTCCGGAGTGGTGGGCCGAAGGACGCTGGCCGTATCTTTGGACCTGACGGAAAGGGTAGCCAGGAGCGAGACCGAGTTTTTAAAGCAAAACGGTCTGTTAGAGGTTGAGCCCTCCGGCATGAGAGTCAGTGATACGGGCAGAACGCTCCTTAGCCGGATGGAGCCGATGATCAAGGACCTGTTTGGGCTAAAGGAGCTCGAACAGCTGATCCGCACCTCTTTCGGACTCACTGAGGTGGTAATTGTCCCGGGGGACTCCGACGGTTCTCCGTACGTCAAGAAAGAGCTGGGCAGAGCCGGCGCAGCGGTGCTGCGAAAGTATATGGGCAGGGATGAAGTGATTGCCGTCACCGGCGGTTCAACAATGGCCCAGGTAGCGGAGCATATGACTTCTTCGACTTCCATGAAAGGCACCTGGTTCGTGCCTGCGAGGGGGGGCCTTGGAGAAAGCCTGGAGTTCCAGGCCAACACGATCGCCTCGACCATGGCGAAGAGGACCGGAGCCAAGTATCGGCTGCTGCACGTGCCTGACCATCTCGGGGAAGAAGCTTATCAATCTCTCATCGGCGACCCTACGATTTTCGAAGTGATTGAAGTGATCAGGGCCGCGCGCATCGTCGTCCACGGAATCGGAGATGCTATGGTCATGGCCAGAAGAAGGAAGGTCGACCAGGCTACGATTGAAAGCCTTATAGAAGAAGGAGCCCATGCGGAAGCGTTTGGTTACTATTTCGACCGGGAGGGGCAGGTCATACATAAGATGCCCACGGTTGGCATGAGGCTCGAGGATATTTCAAGCAAGGATCTTGTGATAGGCGTCGCCGGCGGAAAAAGCAAAGGGGAAGCGATCGCTTCCGTGCTTTTGACAGGGCATGAAGATGTGCTGATCACCGACGAAGCCGCAGCCTTGGAAGTGGTTCGCAGGGTTAATCATGACGGGCTATCAAGCTCGTCTTGAGTATATAAAATAAATAGATTTCTTAGGAGGAAACTACAAATGGTAAAAATTGGTATCAACGGCTTTGGCCGTATCGGCCGCAACGTATTCCGTGCAGCATTGAACAATCCCGATGTGCAGGTAGTAGCTGTCAATGACCTGACTGACGTTAAAACACTGGCTCACCTTTTGAAATATGACACGACTCACGGCCGTTTGGATGCAACTGTAGAAGCTGGGGAAGGCGCATTGACCGTCAACGGAAGAAACATTAAAGTCTTCGCCGAGCGCGATCCGGGAGCTCTTCCTTGGGGCGAGTACGGCGTTGAAATCGTAGTGGAGTCCACTGGTATCTTTACGGCAAAAGATAAAGCTTCCCTGCACCTTAAAGGCGGAGCCAAGAAAGTTATCATTTCCGCGCCTGCGACTGACGAAGATATCACTATCGTTATGGGCGTTAACGAAGATAAATACGATGCGGCCAGCCACACGATCATTTCCAATGCTTCTTGTACGACCAACTGCCTGGCGCCGTTCGCGAAAGTGATCAACGACCAGTTCGGAATCGTAAAAGGCATGATGACTACCGTCCATTCCTATACGAACGACCAGCAGGTGCTTGACCTGCCTCATAAAGACCTTCGCCGCGCCCGCGCAGCAGCCGAGAACATCATCCCTTCCACTACCGGCGCAGCGAAAGCAGTATCCCTGGTGCTTCCCGAGCTGAAAGGCAAATTGAACGGTATGGCTATGCGCGTTCCTACTCCAAACGTATCCGTAACGGATCTGGTTGTGGAAACAAGCAAGAAAGTGACTGTGGACGAAGTGAACGCGGCTCTTAAAGCAGCATCTGAAGGCCCTCTTAAAGGAATCATGAACTTCTCCGACGAGCCTTTGGTATCCAGCGACTACAACGGCGATCCTGCTTCCTCCACCATTGATTCCCTGTGCACTATGGTTGTAGGGGAGAACATGCTGAAAGTCGTATCCTGGTATGACAACGAGTGGGGCTACTCCAACCGCGTTGTCGACCTGGCCAAATTCGTCGCAAGCAAAGGTTTGTAATTCACTTGGCAGGCGCAGCGTCCGGCAGCTTTTCCTGCTCCGCGTCGAGCCGTTAAAGCGAAGGCAGCGATCATAAAGAGGAGAGAGGCTTCTCCTCTTTACCCGTTGCTTTTATGCTTTTCAGAGAAAAGTAGAAGAGTTCAGGGAGGCTTTGGGCATGAACAAGAAAAGTATCCGCGATATCGATGTATCCGGCAAAAGAGTGTTTGTCCGTGTAGATTTTAACGTTCCGTTAGAGAATGGTTCGATTACTGACGATACCAGAATCCGTGAAACGCTTCCCACTATCCGTTTTCTGGTGGATAAAGGCGCAAAGGTCATTCTTGCGAGCCACTTGGGTCGTCCGAAGGGACAAGTTGTGGAGGAGCTCAGGCTGACTCCGGCTGCAGTCCGATTGTCCGAGCTGCTCGGCAAGGAAGTAGCGAAGGCGGATGAGGCTGTCGGCGAGGCTGTGCAAGCGAAAATTGAAGGCATGAAGAACGGCGATGTGCTGCTGCTTGAGAATGTGCGCTTCTACCCCGGAGAAGAGAAGAACGATCCGGAGCTGGCGAAGGCTTTTGCGCAGCTGGCGGATGTCTACGTGAACGACGCGTTTGGAGCGGCTCACCGTGCACACGCTTCGACTGAAGGGATCGCTCACCATCTTCCTGCCGTGTCCGGCCTGCTGATGGAAAAGGAGCTCGATGTCCTGGGCAAAGCGTTAAGGAGCCCGGACCGTCCGTTTACGGCGATCGTCGGCGGAGCAAAAGTGAAGGATAAGATTGACGTTATTAACAATCTGCTCAACCTTGCGGATAACATTATTATCGGCGGCGGTCTGTCGTACACGTTCCTGAAAGCTCAAGGCCTCGAAATCGGCAAATCCCTTGTCGACAACGAGAAGCTGGACCTTGCGCTGGGCTTTATCAAGAAAGCTCAGGACAAAGGCGTAAACTTCCTGCTTCCTGAAGATATCGTCGTTGCCGATGATTTCAGCCCCAATGCGAACACCAGAATCGTCGCAATCAACGAAATTCCGGCCGACTGGGAAGGCGTGGACATCGGACCCAAAACACGCGAGAAATACGCGAAGGTGATTGCGGATTCCAGGCTTGTGGTTTGGAACGGGCCGATGGGCGTCTTCGAAATGGAACCATTCTCTCACGGTACACGTGCCGTTGCGGAAGCTTGCGCGAATACTGCGGCGTATACCGTAATTGGCGGCGGAGACTCGGCTGCTGCGGTAGAAAAGTTCCATATGGGCGATAAAATGGACCATATTTCCACTGGCGGTGGCGCTTCCCTCGAGTTTATGGAAGGGAAAGCATTGCCAGGAGTGGTAGCTCTTAACGATAAGTAATCAAAGGAGTTTGATGCGCTGTGAGAAAACCCATTATTGCGGGTAACTGGAAAATGTTTAAGACCGTTAAAGAAGCTGTGTCCTTCGCTGAGGAAGTGAAAGGAAAAGCCGAAGTGGAAGGTGTTGAATCGGTCATCTGCGCCCCTTTTACAAGCCTTCCGGCTCTGGTTGAAGCTTTCCAAGGCACTCAAATCAAGGTCGGCGCTCAAAATCTCCACTTTGAAGACAGCGGGGCTTACACCGGCGAGGTCAGCGGAGTGATGCTCAAGGAGCTTGGCGTGCATTATGTCATCATCGGACACTCCGAAAGACGCGCTTATTTTGCGGAAACGGATGAGATCGTCAACAAGAAAACCCATGCCGCTTTCAAACACGGCTTGACGCCGATCGTTTGCGTGGGTGAAAAGCTTGAGGAAAGAGAAGCGGGACAAACGAAAGCGGTATGCAAAGTGCAAACTGAGGGCGCTCTGCAAGGATTGAGCAAGGAGCAAGCGGCGCAGTCGGTTATCGCTTACGAGCCGATCTGGGCCATCGGAACGGGCAAATCCTCTACGGCCGAGGATGCGGGCGAAGTGATCGGTTATATCCGTGAAGTCATTGCCGGCCAGTTCGGCCAGGCGACAGCGGATGCGGTTCGTATCCAATACGGCGGCAGCGTGAAGCCGGCCAATGTCAGCGAATATATGCGGCAAAGTGAAATCGACGGGGCCCTGGTAGGGGGAGCGAGCCTTGAGCCGGCTTCTTACATTGCACTCGTCCAGGGGGCGAAGTAAATGGCCAGAACCAAACCGACCGCTTTAATTATCCTGGACGGCTTCGGACTGCGCGGCGATGTTCAGGGCAATGCGGTAGCACAGGCGAACAAGCCGAATTATGACCGCTATTGGAGCACCTATCCTCACACTACGCTTACCGCCTGCGGCGAAGCTGTGGGACTGCCCGAAGGGCAAATGGGAAATTCCGAGGTAGGACACTTGAATATTGGAGCGGGACGTATCGTTTACCAGGACTTGACCAAAATCTCCAAGGATATCCGGGAAGGCGAGTTTTTCCAAAACAGCACGCTGCTGGAGGCTGTCCGTTACGCCAAGGAGAACGGAAAAAAGCTGCACATCTACGCGCTCTTATCCGACGGCGGAGTGCACAGCCATATCAGGCACGTGTTCGCGATGCTTGATTTGTGCAAGAAGGAGCAGTTTGAAGAAGTGTACATCCACGGCTTCCTGGACGGGCGTGACGTCGCTCCGGACAGCGCCAAGATCTATATGCAGCAGCTTTTGGACAAGATACAAGAGGTCGGAATAGGCAAAATCGCCACCATCCAGGGCCGCTACTACGCGATGGACCGTGATAAACGCTGGGAGCGGACAGAGAAGTCTTACCGGGCCATGGTATACGGTGAAGGGCCCAAGTACTTTAACCCGATGACGGCGATCACCGAATCGTACGAGAAATCTGTTTTTGACGAATTCGTTATGCCGACAGTTATCGTTAAAGAAGATGGTGATCCGGTCGGGCTGGTAGAAACCGGCGACGCTGTGGTGTTCATGAACTTCCGTCCGGATCGGGCGATCCAGCTTTCCCAGGTGTTCACCAACGAAGACTTCCACGGCTTCGACCGCGGGCCGAAATGTCCGAAAAATCTTCATTTTGTCTGTTTGACGCTTTTCAGCGAGACGGTAGGAGGATTTGTCGCCTACGCGCCGAAAAACCTAGATAACACCTTGGGCGAAGTGCTGGCGCAGAACGGCTTGAAGCAGCTGCGTACGGCGGAAACCGAGAAATATCCGCACGTGACGTTTTTCTTCAGCGGCGGACGCGATGTGGAGCTGCCGGGAGAAACCCGTCTGCTGATCAATTCTCCGAAAGTCGCTACATACGACCTGAAACCGGAGATGAGCGCTTACGAGCTAGCCGACGCGGTTGTGAAAGAAGTGGAAGCCGACAAGCACGACGTCATCATCCTGAACTTTGCCAATCCCGACATGGTGGGCCACTCTGGCCTTCTCGAGCCGACTATCCGCGCTGTCGAAGCGACAGACGAATGCCTGGGCAAAGTCGTGGAAGCGATCCTCGCCATAGGCGGAGTCGTCTGCATTACGGCGGACCACGGCAACGCAGATATCGTCCGCGATGAGCTTGACCGCCCGATGACGGCCCATACGACGAACCCGGTTCCGTTTATCGTCACCATGGACAATGTGCAGCTGCGCGAAGGCGGCATTCTGGCTGACATCGCTCCTACGATGCTCGATATTCTCGGAGTGTCCAAGCCGGCGGAAATGACGGGCACGAGTTTGATTTCGAAGTAGAAACCGCATCGTAACAATAAAACCTTAAAATTAAAGGAGTGCATATCGATGACAATCATTTCCGATGTTTACGCACGCGAAGTATTAGACTCCCGCGGTAACCCGACAGTTGAGGTGGAAGTATACCTGGAGTCCGGAGCAATGGGACGCGCTATCGTGCCTTCCGGAGCTTCCACAGGCGTCCATGAGGCGGTTGAGCTTCGTGACGGCGACAAATCCCGCTATCTGGGCAAAGGCGTGATGAAAGCAGTAGACAACGTCAACGAAATCATCGCTCCCGAGCTGATCGGCCTGGACGCTATGGACCAAGTGGGCATCGACAGCAAAATGATCGAGCTTGACGGAACTCCTAACAAAGGCAAGCTGGGCGCAAACGCGATCCTCGCTGTTTCCATGGCTGTAGCCCGTGCGGCTGCCGAAGCTTTGGAAGTTCCTTTGTACGTGTACCTCGGCGGATTCAACGCCAAAACGCTGCCGGTGCCTATGATGAACATCATCAACGGCGGAGCCCATGCCGACAACAACGTGGACGTGCAAGAGTTTATGGTCCTTCCTGTCGGCGCTGAAAGCTTCAAGGAAGCTCTTCGCACAGGTGCGGAAATTTTTCACAGCCTGAAATCCGTTCTAAAAGAAAAAGGGTTGAATACGGCTGTAGGAGACGAAGGCGGTTTTGCTCCAAACCTGGGTTCGAATGAAGAGGCCATCCAAACGATCATCACTGCCATTGAGCGCGCAGGCTACAAGCCGGGTGAAGATGTATTCCTCGGTATGGATGTAGCATCAACTGAGTTCTACAAAGACGGCAAGTACCATCTTGAAGGCGAAGGCAAATCCTTCACTTCCGCTGAATTCGTAGACTTCCTGGCTGCCTGGGTCGACAAATATCCGATCCTGACTATCGAAGACGGCTGCTCCGAAGACGATTGGGAAGGCTGGAAGCTGCTGACCGACAAGCTTGGCGGCAAAGTTCAGCTGGTCGGGGACGATTTGTTCGTAACCAATACGGAGCGTCTGTCCAAAGGAATCAACGAAGGCATCGGCAACTCGATCCTGATCAAAGTAAACCAGATCGGCACGCTGACCGAAACGTTCGACGCGATTGAAATGGCTAAGCGCGCAGGCTACACGGCGGTTGTTTCCCACCGTTCCGGAGAAAGCGAAGACAGCACGATCGCCGATATCGCTGTAGCGACAAACGCAGGACAGATCAAAACAGGCGCGCCTTCCCGTACAGACCGCGTAGCGAAGTACAACCAGCTGCTCAGAATCGAAGACGAGCTGGCTTATGTGGCTCAGTATGCGGGCAAGACAGCGTTTTACAACTTGAAAAAATTCAAGTAAGCTTAATATAGAAACTTTTACTCGCGTAGAGAGGGGTTTAAAGTATGAGCAGCTGGGTAAAGACGATTCTTTGGTTAATCGCTTCGGCCTTTTTGACTCATTCCTTTGAGTCCTTCTCTTCTTTTTTTCGCAATCTGGATACGTTGGTCCATGAATTCGGCCATGCGGCGGTCACACTCGCGACTTCGGGCCAGGTGATGTACATTCAATTGTTTTCCAATCACAGCGGAGTCACTTACTCAGCGGTTGAGCGATCGTGGTCGCTTATACCCATTGCTTTGGCGGGATACGTGTCAGCCTCTCTTTTCACCTTGTTTCTTTTTAAAATGTATGCGGCTGACCGGCAGAAATCAGCGCTGCAGATCACTACCCTCATAGCCGTCGTTGCTTTGGCGCTTTTTGTGAGGAACGGATTCGGAATGGTATGGGTCGGAGGATTTATTCTTCTGAATCTGGTAATGCTCGCTTTTTTAGGTAATACCATCCTAAACCTTTATTACCTGCTGCTGGCGTTTTTGACCTTGGAAGAGTCGGTGTTCGGCCCGGTGTCTCTGGTGGTTTATGCCTATCAGGACCCGGGGAAAGCGGGGGACGCAACGAATCTCGCACAGGCTTCAGGCATACCCTCAATCGTATGGGCGGCAGGCTTTACTATATTTGCCCTATGGTGCGCCAAGGCTTCCGTGCAGTCGTTTTCGGGACGGAGAAAAGCGAGAAGAATGAAGCAGCGCGAGTTCCATCCCGGCGCCTGAACAAACCTCGAGGCAGAAGCCGGATATTTTGCGTGAATCCCCAAAACGCATAAGAAAATAGCCATAACCATATATTGACAGACTTCCATCGTTTTAAGTTATACTGAGAGGGCTTACATATAAGCTATAACACGATAAAACGGGAGGGTTTACTCATGTCGAAAATTCCGGTTGGGCTTCAGCTGTATACACTGCGCAATGAAACAAAGGATGATTTTCTGGGAACGCTGCGCCAGGTGGCCGAGATGGGCTACACAGCGGTGGAATTCGCGGGCTACGGGGACATTCCGGCGGTTGCGATGAAGAAGGCGCTGGACGAGCTTGGACTGAAGACGGTTTCCAGCCACGTGGGTTACCATTTATTAAAGGACGAGCTGCACCAGCAGATCGAGTACAGCTTGACGATAGGGGCCCAATACATCGTATGTCCATGGCTTGACGGAAATTTGCTCAAAGATGAAACGGAATTTTCCAATCTGATGGAAACCTTCCGCGCCATAGGGGAAGAGTGCAAGAGAAGCGGACTCGCTTTTGCTTACCACAACCATGCTTTTGAATTCGACAAAGTGGACGGGCAATATATCCTGGACAAAATGTATGACAGCGTGGACGCCGGCCTGATGAAAGCCGAGCTTGACCTCTACTGGGTGCAAAAAGCCGGTGAACAGCCGAAGGAGTACCTGCTTAAGTACAAGGGACGCTGCCCGTTGATCCACGTAAAAGATATGGCAGACGACGAAGAGAAATCCTTTGCCGAAGTGGGTCATGGGATCATCAATTATCCCGCTATTTTCGATATCGCTGAAGAGGCCGGCGTGCAGTACTACATCGTCGAACAGGACGCCTGCAAACGTCCTCCGTTGGAAAGTGTACAGATGAGCATCAATTACCTGAAATCGATCGGCATCGCTTAAAAAAGACTGGAAGCAGAAATCTCGCCTTCAAAAATTGGACGAGGGATTTCTGCGTGAAGTCCATTTATTGTATTTATCCTTCCTCTGTGGTACAATATGAATACTGCTTGTTGTGTAGGAGGAAGTTAACTAATGGTAATTGCCCTAAAAATTGTACTGATCATCGCATCAATCGGACTCATTCTGGCGGTTCTTCTTCAGCCGGGGAAGAGTGCGGGTTTAACAGGAGCCATTTCCGGAGGAGCTGAGCATCTGTTCGGAAAGAAACAGGCCAGAGGCTTCGAGCTTTTCTTGAGCCGTTTGACGATTGCGTTGGCTGCTGTGTTTTTCATAGTGGCTATTCTGGTAGCTTATTTTGTGAAATCAGCTTAACACATAAACGATGAACAGCGGGGGAACAATACTCCTGCTGTTTTTATTTAACGTTAAGGAAAATTAAGCAGGTTAAAGGATTTAAAAAAATGAAAGTTTGTTAGCCAAGAAAGCTTACGTTAAGATCGCGGTTTATTTGGCTGTCCGCAAGGGTAAGAAATGTGATATTCGAAAATGTTACCGCTTTACCGAATCAGCCACTGGGCGCCGTGGGAACGGGAGAGAGAAAGGTTTTTACATATAGTGGAGTGGATCGATTGTGTTCATTTCACCGGCGAAAGCGCGGAAGGCGAATACTTTATAGCGTAAGAGGCAATATCTAGAGAAAAGGACATAAGAGGGGTGATTGGATGGTGACCGAGCAGGAAATTATAGATTTTATGCGGGAAGACGCTTATAAGCCGATGACTTACCAGGAGCTGGAGAAGCAGTTCGGGATCGAAGGCGCGGATGAGTTTAAGCAGTTTTTGCGGCTTTTAAACGAGCTGGAGCAGGACGGCCAAATCATACGGAACCGGAATGAACGCTACGGTGTGCCGGAAAGGATGAATTTGCTCCGCGGCAGGCTGCAGGCGCATTCCAAAGGTTTCGGCTTCCTGCTGCCTGACGATAAAGAGCATCCGGACGTGTATATCAACGCAAATGACATGGGCAGCGCCATGAACGGGGATACGGTGCTGGTACGCATCACGAGCAGAAGCCCGGCTGGAGGCAGGGTTGAGGGGGAAATCGTTCGGGTCATTAAACGTGCGATTACCCGGATCGTGGGAACGTTCCAAAACAACGAAAGCTATGGCTTCGTTATTCCGGATGACAAACGGATCGGGAGGGACTTGTTTGTCCCTAAAAACTCGTTCGGAGGCGCCGTAGACGGGCAGAAAGTGGTTGTGAATATTGTACACTACCCTGACGGCAAAGCGGCCGCAGAAGGCGAGGTAGTAGAGATTCTGGGGCACAAGGATGATCCGGGAGTCGACATCCTGTCCATTATCCGCAAGCATCAGCTGCCCGAATCGTTCCCGGAGGAAGTGCTGGAGGAGGCCGAAAAGGTTCCGGATGAAATCACCGAGGAAGAAATAAAAGCCTCCGGCCGCCGCGATTTGAGAGGCAAACGGATCGTTACCATTGACGGAGAAGACGCAAAAGACCTCGACGACGCTGTCAATGTGGAGAGGCTTGAAAACGGCAACTACCGTCTCGGGGTACATATAGCCGATGTAAGCTTTTATGTGAAGGAAGGCTCCGCATTGGACCGGGAAGCGTATAACCGCGGCTGTTCCGTTTATCTTGTGGACCGTGTCATCCCGATGCTGCCGCACAGGCTGTCCAACGGGATTTGTTCTTTGAATCCAAAAGTGAACCGCTTGACCATGTCGTGCGAGATGGAGTTTGACGAGAACGCCAAATTGGTGCGGCATGATATTTTTACTTCCGTGATCAAGACGGCTGAACGCATGACTTACAACAATGTCCGCAAAATCTTGAACGAAGAAGAGCCGGAGCTGATGGAGCGGTACGCCGCGCTGATCGACGATTTCCGCTTGATGAAGGAGCTGGCGCTGAAGCTGCGCAGCAAGCGGATCAAGCGCGGGGCGATCGATTTTGATTTCCAGGAATCGAAGATCCTGGTCGACGAGGACGGCAAACCTACGGCTATCGTCAAACGGGAGCGTTCCATCGCCGAAATGATCATTGAGGAATTCATGCTGGCGGCGAATGAGACGGTGGCGGAGCATTTTTACCACCTGAAGGTGCCTTTCCTGTACCGCATCCACGAAGACCCGGACGCAGAGAAGCTGATGAATTTCGGTGAGTTTATCACGACCTTCGGCTACGCGTTAAAGGGACGGGGGGCAATTCATCCCAAGGCGCTGCAAACGATTCTGGAGGATATCAAAGGCACGAAGGAAGAGACGGTCATTTCTACCGTGCTGCTGCGCTCAATGAAGCAGGCAAAATATGACGCGCAGAGCCAGGGGCATTTTGGCCTTGCTGCGGAGTTCTACTCCCACTTTACATCGCCGATCCGGCGCTATCCCGATTTGGTCATCCATAGGGTGATCAGGGAAGTGCTCAAGAGCGGCGGGCAGCTCAGCGATAAAAGGCAGGAAGAGCTCGCGGGCCGTATGGAAGATATCGCGCGGCAGTCTTCGGAAAGGGAGCGGGTTGCGGTAGACGCGGAGCGGGAGACGGAAGCTCTTAAAAAGGCCGAATATATGCTTGACAAGATCGGCGAAGAGTTTGAAGGTATCATCTCCAGCGTCACCGGCTTTGGGATCTTTGTGGAGCTTGACAATACCGTGGAGGGCTTAATTCGTCTGAGCGATTTGACGGACGATTATTATAACTATCACGAAGCGCAGCATGCGCTGATCGGCGAACGGACGGCCAAAATGTTCCGCTTGGGCGATGAAGTCAAGGTTCGCGTGGCTAACGTGAACATGGATGAGCATACCATCGATTTTGAGATGGTGGATATGAAGCCGCGTGCCGGCGGCTTTGCCGGCTTAGGCCGCGGCGGTAAGCGCGGCGCGGTGGAGAGCGCGCGCGGGAAGCGCGGGGCAGCGGCGGGGAAGGGCGCCGCTGCCGGCAAGCGCGGCCGCGGTCGGGGCGGCGCAGCCGACGCGGGCGCGAGTCTGAGCGAGCGCCGTGGAGGCCCGGGCGGCAAGCGAGGCGGTGGAAGCGAAGCCGTGCAGGGCCGCGCTGCAGGAGGCGGCTATGGCGTGAGCGGCGCCGGCAGCGGCAAGGCCGGAGCCGGCAAGGCAGGCTCCGGGAAGCGCGGCGGCGCCAAGCCTAGGACCGGCCCCGGAGGGGCGGTCGTTGGCGGTGGGGCCGGCGGCGCCGGCAAGAGCCGCTTCTGGGGCGGGAAGAAGCGGAAAAAATAGCTATAATGGCGCAATCCCTTGATTTCCGCCGTTTCAGTTGATACAATTAGCTGCACAGTATAGTTCGCTGTGCAGCTCTAGTTGTCGCCGCCACTGTAGAAGGAGTGATATTCATGGCGAAGAAGAGTGATGGGAACAAGGTTCTGGCCCAGAACAAGAAAGCTTCCCATGATTATTTTATAGAGGATACGTATGAGTGCGGCATCGTGCTCACCGGCACGGAAATCAAGTCGGTACGCCAGGCAAAAGCCAATCTTTCCGACAGCTTCGCGACCATTCGCAACGGCGAAGCCTTTGTGCACAATATGCACATTTCCCCGTTCGAGCAGGGCAATCGCAGCAACCCGACGGATCCAACGCGGGCCCGCAAGCTTTTGCTGAAAAAGGTAGAGATCAACAAGCTGCTCGGCGCGTCCAAGCAGGAAGGCTACACCTTAGTGCCGTTAAAGGTTTATATCCGTAATGGATTTGCCAAGCTTTTGCTGGGCTTAGGTAAAGGGAAGAAGCAGTACGACAAGCGGGAAACCGCCGCTAAGCGTGATGCTCAGAGAGATATTCAACGCGCTCTGCGCGATAGACAGAAGGTTGCGCGCTAAAGTCTCCCGCTCAGGTATGATTTCCAGCTTCACCATCTGTTTCATCAAGCGGAAAGCCGCGTAATATGATATAATAAGAGTACGCATCAGAGGCACAGCCTCTATGCATCTACCTTGCTCAAATGACCAAGTCATTCATGAGCGCTTTCTAACACGGGGGCGTTATTGGATTCGACGGGGGTAGTTCGAGCATGAGTAGCGGGTAGTGGGGACGCGTCCGCTTCATCAACGCTAAAGCCTATTAAATGGCAACCAACGTACAACTTTAGCAGCAGCTTAATAACCTGACTCGCTAAGCTTCTACCTCGCATCGCCCATGTGCCAGGATAGGGGCTCACTCTAAGTGGGATACGCCGCTCGGTCTCCGCCTGGGGTCGGACGGAAGAAGACAATCAGGCTGACCCAAAGCAGAGCCGGTTACGGGGCGCTGCTCGGGTGACATCAAAACCGTGGCTACACCCGTAGAAGCTTATGTGGCGTTATCTTCGGACAGGGGTTCGACTCCCCTCGTCTCCATACTAAAAACCCGCTCAGTGAGCGGGTTTTTGCCTTTCCTTTTCTTAAATTGTAGACAAAAAATAGACGAGAGTGTTATAAGAGGCGGGTAGCAAAAAATGTTGTAGACAAGTTGTCTACAATAAGGAAACTTGACGAGCGTGGGACAATTCAATTTTTCTATGTGACGTTCTTGGTATATTCTTTTATTATTTGAATCTCAAAAAGTAGATCTTTAAGCAGTATTATGATATAGTTATCTTGAAGATGACGAGTAGAAGGTGTGATATAATAATGAACCAGATTAATGCCAATAATGATGTGCGTATAGATAATTTTCTTCAAGAGGATAGCAATATAGTTCTTCACCAAGGAGACACGTTGCAGTTTCTTAGTGACTTTCCAAGAGAATCCGTAAAACTCATCATTACGTCCCCTCCATATAACGTTGGTAAGGAATACGAGACAAAGACTTCAATTGAAAATTACTTAGAAACACAAAAAGAAGTGATAAAACAACTTGTTGAGATTCTAAGTCCAAACGGAAGTATTTGCTGGCAAGTTGGCAATTATGTTAATAACGGAGAGATATTCCCCCTTGATATATATTATTACAATATATTCAAAGAGCTTGGTCTCTCTCTAAGAAATCGCATTATTTGGCATTTTGGACATGGTCTTCATGCCTCGAAGAGATTCTCTGGAAGGTATGAAACCATACTATGGTTTACAAAATCAAATGATTACACTTTTAATTTAGATTCTGTTCGTATTCCAGCTAAATATCCAGGTAAAAGAGGATATAAGGGTGAAAAAAAGGGGAAGCCTACAGGAAATCCATTAGGTAAAAATCCTGCCGATGTTTGGGAATTTCTCGAAAACGAGTGGGATAAGGAACTCTGGGAAATACCAAACGTAAAGGCAAATCATCCTGAGAAAACGAGTCATCCATGTCAATTCCCAATTGAATTGGTAGAACGATGTGTCTTGGCATTGTCAAATGAGGAGGATTGGGTACTTGACCCTTATGCTGGTGTAGCATCTACATTAATTGCAACTCTACGTCATAATCGTAAAGCTATAGGAATAGAAAAAGAAATCAACTATGTTGAAACTGGCAAAGAACGAATTCAGGCGTTCTTTAATGAAACTCTAAAAATCCGACCTTTAGGGAAAGAGGTATACAAACCAACAGGAAATGAGAAGGTAGCGCAATTCCCAAAAGAGTGGGAAGATTTATTGAGTTCTCAAAGCCATTAATTTATTCAGTAGGGACAGTGCTCCCTACTGTTTTTTTTATAAAAATTTGACTATATTTTTGAAACTATATTAGGGTATTTGTATTTGTGTTGTATAATTAAAAATAAACGTCTTTAAAGAGGATATTTTAACATGAAAATAAAATTGTATTCGCATAACTATGGAGAGCATGCATTAGAACCCGACGTTCTCCAACCAATTTTGGAAGTTGTACAAGGCACTTCTTATGAAATTAAGAAGGGTTGTGGAAGTAATTTACGAGAGGCATTCCTGGAAGAGTTTCGACGTTTTGGTTGGTCCGGTGCAGTTAGAATAGATAAGGATAAGGGGATTACAATCACATCAACCAAAAATGGTGTTGCCCTCTGTTTACAAACCGGCAATATGAGTAGATTTTATGCTGATCTTTTAAAGCTACAAGCAACATACGTAAAGGGTAAAGCGAAGTCGGCAATTTATATAGTCCCGACAAAGATAGCTGCAAGAGTAATAGGAGACAACATTGCACAGTATGAACGTATGACTCGAGAATTGGAAAGTTTTAATAAAGTTATTACAATGCCAATAGTCGTAATTGGATTCGAAGGCGATAATAAGGAGGATTAATCCATATGGAACTAGGCTGGCCATTACCAAAGAGAAGAGTACTAATTCAAGAATTGTTATCCACTCCAACGGAGAAGAAGGTTCAACAAAAGTTCCTAAAGGAAATGCGTCAATTTAGCATGTATCGTGTTCCAATCGATATGCCTAAATATAGATTGGCTAACGGAAGAACTCAAGCTGCACAAGAAGAATACTTATCTAAACATGAAGAATTACCGCAAGATTTTTTTGAAAGGGATTTAGAATCAATAGAAGCTCTAGAAATCCAGCACGATTTACTTAAGCAAATGCTTAAAAACCCGAATGCCGATCTTCGGGAATTCTTTGTGGATAACATTCAAGAAGAACCTTTGATACTATCTCATCTTGGATTCGTGATAAACGGCAATAGACGGTTATGTGCTATGCGGGAAGTGCGAGAAAAACATAAAGATTCGAACCGTGAATTGTATGATCGTTTTCAATACATTGATGTAATAATACTTCCACCTTGTGATGAGAAGGATATTGACGAACTAGAGGCACAGTTACAAATAAAAAAAGATATCAAATCTAACTATACATGGGTAAGTGAAGCATGTATGTTACGTAAAAAGCAGGAAAAATATGGTTATAGTTATGAGGATATTGCAACACTGTACGATCTTAAAGAAAAAGAAGTTGAGGAAAAAATTGACCTTCTTGAACATGTTGATACATTTCTTCGAAGCAGAAATAAAGCCAAGGAATATGACGATGTTGAGAAAAAGGAATTTGCGTTCCAGCAACTGAAAAAAAATAGAGCAAAAATTAAAGATCATATGCAGAAAGAGATTTTTACGAACGTTGCATACTGCATAATTGATACTCCTGCTACTGCTGGTCGTAGATATGAAACGATACCTGAAGTGAATGAGTTTCTTCCACAAATTATTGAAAGATTAGAAAGAGAATTGCATATTGAAGACACCCTTAACGAAGATGATCTTGACTTGTTAGGGGGATATAGAGAGGACTCACGTCTTGAAAACCTTGCCATTCAAATAGCCAACCCGGAAGTTCAAGATACTGTATATCAAGTGGTTATTGATGTAATTCAAGAAGAAAAAGAGAGGGAAAAAGAAAAAAATAATCAGGACTATGTGATGAACAGAGTCCAGAAAGCAAATACGTTATTAACCGAAGCGGTAATGGGCTTTGATGAGAATTCTACAACAAAGGGACTAAAAGAACAATTAGATGCGATAGAGCGTTCAGTACGTAACTTACGGGAGATGTATGAATCACATGCTGGTAATTAACTTTATACCTGAGTCCTATTCAGCAAAGATAAGCTTAGAAGGTGACTTTACGGCTTGGGGTGAAATAAGACGTGTATTTATAGAAAACTCTAAGGATGTAACAGTTAATTCAGCAAACAGTCTTCAATTACCATGGTGGTCTTTTTTGAACTGTAAGGATTTGCTAAGACTAACTCTCCGGAAGTTTAATATCAAACTTTCAGTTGATCCTAATGTTGAGCGGTTATTAAGAGAGTCGAACAGAAAAACTAATGGATACAGAGAAGCAATTGCCTCAAGTCCTATATCAGATAAAGAACTTTTAGATAAGCTATCCGAAGTTGGTTTCAAGAGACCGTTGACTGAACATCAAGTAAGGAATGTTTCAAGATTAGCAGCACTGACAGCTGGGGCGACTTTTTCTGTACCTGGTGCCGGAAAAACCACTGAAGCCTTGGCATTGTTTTTTCTAAAAAGAATTGAGAATGCCAGATTACTAATTGTTGCGCCGAAAAACGCTTTTGCTGCTTGGGAAGAACAAATTAACATTTGTAATCCCAGAGGGCCCCAAATAGTTCGCCTTCGTGGAGGAACAAGGGCGATAGAACACTTACTTTCTCAAGAGCCTGAGGTAATGTTAATCACTTACCAACAGCTTCCAAATGTAATACATATGATAGGTAATTATATAAGTAAATATCCAGCCTTCATGTTCTTGGACGAGAGCCATAGGATTAAACGAGGAAATGACGGTGTGATAGGTAGAGCAATTCTGTCTATTTCCCACATTCCAGACTATAAGCTAATTATGTCAGGTACACCTTTACCAAACTCATCCTTGGATTTAGTGTCACAGTTTAACTTTTTATATCCAGAGATTAGGGTAGATGCTGAAAATATTGTTGATCACATAAGACCTGTATATGTTCGGACAACCAAAGAGGAACTTGGACTCAAAAAACCTAGATTTATACTAACACCTGTTCAAATGAGTGTTGCACAGAGACGTTTGTATGATCTCTTAAGATTTGAAGAAGCTCGACAACTGACTGAATTACACGCTATAGATAGGATTAGACTAAGGGCAATGGGTAGATCTATTATGAGGATGCTGCAAGTTACATCAAATCCTGCTCTTCTAGCCCGAGAAGAATTAAATCATTCTGACGTATTAAAGGATGTTTTAGCTGAAGGAGATAGTCAAAAAATAAAATATATTTGTAAAAGAGTACGACAACTTGCATCTCAAAACAAAAAAACATTAGTATGGTCAACGTTCGTGGAGAATGTAGAACTATTAGCGTTAAGGCTAAGAGATCTTGGAGCTGAATATATTCACGGTGGTGTTGACGCTGGTAGTGAAGATGATCTCGACACTAGGGAAGCAAAAATTAAGCGGTTCCATGACGATGACAAATGCTTTGTATTAATCGCTAACCCTGCAGCCGCATCAGAAGGAATAAGTTTGCATACTGTTTGTCATGACACAATTTATCTCGATAGAAGTTATAACGCGGCACATTTTCTTCAGTCTGTTGATCGAATACATCGTTTAGGTTTACCGCGTAATATAGATACGAATGTGGAAATTGTTTATTGTCCTGAAAGCGTGGATGAGTCAGTTGAAAGAAGGCTTCAGCTCAAAATTAACCGTATGGCGGAAGTGTTGAATGATAGATCTCTCCAAATTGAGCCTGAATATGGGGATGAGGAAACGATGAGCGATGATTTCAATGATGATGATTTATTGGATTTCGTTCATCACTTGAGGGGGCCATACCAGTGAGCTTTTCGGTAGGTCTACTCTATTCAACTCAAGACTTTCTTAATTTATTGTCGGTATCCCCTTTAAAAGCATCTGAATTTCCAAAGGTTTTTAACATATATGGTGTAGCCTCCTCAAAACTTATCTTACAGACAAGCATTCAAACTCAGTGGGTTACACTGGATTTGAATGACAGGCTATTATTAACATCTAAAGGGAAAGAGATACTTCAAGCAAAGAATTATGATGAACGGCTCAGAATTCAAATTTTACATTTGATTATGATAGAAAAACCAACCTGGGCATCAGTTATACACTATGGTAGATCTGAAGCGGTAAAGTATTTTAAGCCGGATGTGTATCAATGTTTTGAAGAAGCTGGGTTACTTAAGGGTATGACAGAGGATATTGTATCATGGTGGGATAAACTAGGATCATATGCTCGTGCTCATGGAAACGAAACTCTTCTTTTGTTTGGTAGAAAAGGAGAACGATTATCAATGGAATATGAAGGACAAAGAGTAGGGGTTCAGCCGACCTGGCAGTCACTTGAATCTAACTTTTCTGGTTACGATATTTTGTCTCAAAAAGGCAAGGATGATAACACTCCACTAATGATTGAAGTAAAGGCAACAAGTGGGCTTAATGAGAAGATTAGTATTCACGTCTCTAAAAATGAATGGGAGGTTGCATCCCAATCAAGCCAAAGGTATATTTTTCATGTTTGGGAAGTGGCAACAAATATGCCTTATAAACTTTATTTATTGGATGCAGACTCGATAAGTCAACACATACCACAGAATAGAGGAACAGGTGAATGGGAGTCAACATTAATAAATTTGGACCGAAAGTGTTTAATACCTGATTATATTGTTGATGCTGAAATGCAACCAAACTAATTGTAAATTTTGCAATGATATAGTTCGCAAAATACAAACCATTAATTATATATTATACATTTGATATCTATGCTGATAGATAGTCCTAAAATACAAAGCCGAACACGAGTAATGGTGTTCGGCTTTTGTTTTATTCGTCCTACTTGTCAGCACAAGAAAATACACTGAAGAGGCTGGTTATAATCTTAATCAAGGGAGTGTTGCGTAATGGCAGCAAATGTTGAAACCATGTTCTATGTAAGAGAAGCACCTTGGCACGGACTTGGACGACGAGTAGAGCAGGCAATTTGTTCAGAAGAAGCTTTAGTGGAAGCTGAATTGGACTGGAAAGTAATTCAGCGGCCTATTCGAACAGATAATCAAGTCGATATCACAGGGTATAAAGCAAACATTCGTGCATCGGACCAACGAGTTTTAGGAGTTGTTACGGATCGCTACAAGATCGTTCAAAATCAGGAGGCTTTTGCTTTCACTGATGAACTATTAGGGGAAGGAGTGAAATATGAAACTGCAGGGAGCTTGCAAAATGGAAAAAAAGTTTGGTTATTAGCAAAACTACCAAATAATTACATAATCGCTGGGGACAGTGTTTCACCTTATTTGGTATTCTCCAACAGCCATGATGGTAGTGGAAGCATCAAAGTTGCAATGACACCTATCCGGATAGTTTGTCAGAATACGCTTAACCTTGCGCTTAACAATGCTCAGAGGATTTGGTCAACTACACATAAAGGGGATATGAAGTCCAAGTTGGAAGAAGCTAAAAAGACACTATTGCTTGCTGAATTTTACATGGACAGGCTAGGAGAAGAAGCTGAGCGATTAAATAAAATAAAACTAACTGATAATAAAATTATGGAATACATCGAAATGCTCATCCCAATGCCCGATAATCCGAGCAAGCTTCAGGAGAAAAATGTCCATCAGCTTCGAGATGGTATGCAATTAAGGTATTTCGAAGCTCCTGACCTCGATCATGTTGGGAAGAATGCGTACCGGTTCGTAAATGCTGTATCGGACTTTGCTACACACTCAAAGCCACTGAGAGAAACAGCGACTTTTAGGGAAAACCAGTTCATGAGAACGATGGAAGGCAACCCGTTAATTGATAAAGCATATGAGCTTGCTCTTGCTGCGGTATAATCTCCTAATCCGATTACCGCGGTATTTTTATGTCGCCATAACTGTCAACTGCAAACGAAAATTACCCAAAACCGGCACTTGAATTTTCCCCAAAAGGTGCAAGTAGAAGGCCCGCGTGAGGCCGGTGAAAATCTATTTAATTTTCTTTTTCCTCATCCGGATCGGGTCGGAAAAATCCGGCTTTTTTCTTCTCTTTGATTCGGTAGCTCTCCCCCTTGATGTTAATCGTGCTGGAGTGATGGAGGAGGCGGTCGAGGATGGCGGTAGCGAGGACCGAGTCCCCAAAGATTTCTCCCCAGGCGCCGTAAGACTTGTTAGAGGTGAGAATGATCGAGCCAGACTCGTAGCGCTCCGCGATGATCTGGAAGAAGAAGTGGGCGGCAGTTTCATCCATCTTCCGGTAGCCGATCTCGTCGATGATCAGCAGATTCGGTTTGGTGAGCGCCCTCATTTTCTGCGTAATCGTGTTATTGAGATGCGCTTGCTGCAAGGTCTGTACCAAATCGTGTGCGGTGGTGAAATACACCGTGTAGCGCCGTTTAATCGCCTCCAGCGCGAGTGCTACGGCCAAATGGGTTTTACCCACACCGGGCGGCCCCAAAAAGACCAGATTCTCTTGGTGCTCGACAAAGCGCAGTGTCGCCAGGTCCCGGATGCGCCGCTCTTCGACCGACGGCTGGAAGCCGAAGTCGAACTGATCGAGCGTTTTGTGGTACGGTAAGTGTGCCATGCGGGTTTTCATGCGGATGAACCGGTCATGCTTAGCGGACAGTTCCTCCTGCAGCAGCCCATCCAGAAACTCCAGATATGTCCGGTTCTGTGCCGCCGCTTCCTCGGCATGGTGGTGCAGAATCTCCGGAATCCGGCTCCACCCGAGTTCTTCGAAAGCCTCTTGTAACCGTTCGGTGACCACCATCATTGGATCACCGCCTCATTCAGAAACGCCTCGTAGACCGACAGATCGCGCACGACCACGTCGGGCAACGCTTGCTGGACTAAGCGCGGCATGGGCAGCTGCTTGGGCTTCCCGACTGCGGAGCGGATGCCTTCGGAATGCTTGCGGTCGAAGACCACCTCATGGTGCCCAGTGGCTTTGTCGTGTTCGGCGATGAGCTTGTCCCCAGCAAAAATTCGGAGGCGGCCATTGCGCTCATCCTGCACCTCCACTGTTTGCCCCACATACCGCCAGGGCACCGAGTAGCGATTCGCCGCATAGGAGATCAGGGAGTCGGCGGACACTTTGCGGGCATGCCGCTCCGCTTCATCGAAGGGGCGCACATTAAACTTCTGCAGAACTTCTTGCTGTAAACGCTGCAGCGGCACTTCATGCGTGGTGCCGTGGATACGGACATTGGCCACCGTATCGAGCCACAAGCGGGCTTGGATGTTCAGATCGGTCAAACCGGTAAAGGTGCGCACGCGCGGCCAAAAGTTTTTGCGTACATACGCGACACCGTTTTCCACTTTCCCTTTGGTGCGTGGACGATACGGCGCACAGCGCCGGAGCAGGAACCCGTGATGAGCGGCAAAACGGGCGAACCGCTCATTCCATACCGGGTGGCCCTGATCGTCCACACCGGTGACAACGGTTTTCATATTATCGTAGAGCACGGTTTCCGGCCTGCCGCCGAAATACTGCATCGCCCGGACATGGCAGCCCATCAGCGTATCCAGTCGTTCGTCTTCCGTAAATTCGAGGTACATCATCCGGGAATAGCCAAGCACCATGACGAAGGCATACAGCCGTTTCGCCTCGCCCTTCCATTCGACTTTGAAATGTCCCCAGTCCACCTGCGCTTGTTTGCCGGGCGGCGTTTCAAAACGTTCGGTCGCTTTGGCGAGCACCGCTGGCCGCAGTGGCTCCATGAACGAACGCAATAGTCGGATCTGGCCCATGTAGCCTTTGGCTTTGATTTCGTCGAACAGTACCGCTGCGTTCAGGCAGCCTTCTTCCATTCGCGAACGGATGTAGTCTTGGAACGGCGCCAGGATGCTCGGTTTCGGCGTTTGCCGCTTGTAAGCTTGCGGACCGTCTTCCCGGAGCCACTTCCCGATGGTCTTCCGGTCACGGCCGAGTTCCTCGGCGATTTGCGTCTTGCTCATTCCTTTTTGTGTCATGTGCTGAATCACGTAAAACTCCCCATTCCTGATCATTGTCTCTCCCCCATAAGGAAGAGTGTCTGCCGATTATGGGGAATTTTCAAGTGCCATTATTGGGGATTTTAGCACTGCCGTTCACAATAACAAAAGGAATCTGCAGAGCTGAACACTAATCTAGTGTTCGGCTTTTTCTAATTCACCAATCTGGAGGACATTAGTTATGAACGAATATCATCCTTCCCAAATCAAATCACTCCTAGCCTATTATATCTGCACATTCCCATCCGAGTGGAGATACAACGTCTTCAAATGAAGACATTGAAATAACAAATCGTCTTGTAGAAGCAGGTAATATTGTTGGAATCCAGCTATTGGACCATGTCATTCTTGGTGGACACCGCTTCTATACATTTAAGGAAAATGGATTAATGTAATTAAGGGAGGGTAAAAGCATGTTAGCATCTCTTAAAGCAAATGTTTTCGTAGAAACAGAAGGGCTTGCACATGATCAATGGCTGAAATACCGGCGCAAAGGGATTGGTGGTTCCGATATCGCAGGGATATGTGGATTATCCAAATGGAAAAGGCCTATACATGTATTTTTAGAGAAAATAGGGCAAGCTCCAATAGAATCGCCAAGTGAAGCTGCTGAATGGGGTAATTTACTTGAACCTTTGATTGCTGATAAATTTGGACGGAATCATACGGAATGGGCTATTACAGAGAAGAAGGTTATCTATTCGCATCCTAAATATGAATGGGCTTTGGGTAATTTGGATCGTATGATTATTTGTCCGGATCGCGGCCGCGGCATCTTAGAAATCAAAACCGCTAGCGAGTATTTAAAACATGAATGGGATGATGGCAATATTCCAGATTATTATTTCGTCCAACTTCAATGGTATATGTTCGTAACAGGATTGGAGTGGGGGTATTTTGCAACATTAATTGGTGGGAATAAATATCGGGAATATGAAGTATATCGTGATGATGAACTCATAGAACAGCTTCAGCGATTAGCTAGTGACTTATGGTACAACCATATCATACCTCGTGAATCACCACCATTTGACGGTTCAGATGCCTCTACAAATTTATTGAATCGCTTATATCCCAATGCAGTAGCATCGAGTATCGAATTAGAGGATGTCGAGTTGATCGAAAGATATTTGGATAAAAAGCAACGAATCAAGGACTTAGAAGAAGAGTTTTCTGAGGTTGAGAACCTAATCAAGGCGATGCTTGGTAATCATGAAGTTGGTCTATGTAGCAGTTACCGAGTGAAGTGGGATAATCGCAGTAGAACCGGAGTGGACAGCAGGTTGTTGAAAGAGCGATATCCGGACGTTTACCAAGAATGTCTTAAGCTTACGAAGTTTCGGCAGCTCAGCGTTAAAAAGGAGGTTAATTCAAATGAGTGATCAAAAGCAATCCTTGTTCGAACGCCTTAATGCCCCTTTTCCATATTCGGAGTATCGCTATGACAGCTTTGGGGATCACTGCTATATCAGTGGTCAAGCTGTTACGGAACGTATAAACAAAGTGCTCGGGGTAGGTTTTTGGAAGTGTCGTGGACTACATGATACGGAGAAAATCATCCATGATCCGAATGGGAAGAACCCTCGAGTTAAAATTTATGTGGAATTCAGCTTCTATAATCAAGAGATAAGAGAATGGATCAACTTCACTGATGTTGGAAGCGAGCAAATCAAGCCAGGCATGAATGAAGGTGACGCAACAAAATCGGCCATAACCGATGGGATGAAAAAGTGTTCCAGCCGAATAGGTGTTGCGAGCGATCTGTACAAGGGATTGATCACATGGGACAAGCAGAAGCAACAGGTAATCGTTCCGGATGTTTATAAAGCTTATTATGAGAAAATGGGATGGGAAAAAGATAAAGAAGCTGATGCACAACAACAATTTGAAAAACAAACGAACAGTAGTAGGAAAAACGATCTAGCACAAAAATTGAAAGGCAAAAGCACTCCAATCCAGACGCAGATCAAATCATTATGGCAGGATTTAGCCGGTAATCTGGAAGGCTTCGATGAATGGTATAAAAAGAAACAAGAGGAGAAGGCTACGGATCAGCAAATCCTAAGTTTGTTGAAAAAGAAGCTTGCTGAAAAGAAAGGTGCGGCAATTGCATAGATTCACTAAAATGAAAACGGCCTCCTAATGGGATGGCCGTTTTGTATTTGAAATAAATTTCACCGGAAATACAGTCTGATAAAAAGTTTTTACAAAATCAAGTTTGGCATCTCTTTGAGATGATGGATGAGGCTAAAAGATGGAGGGCGATCGTTGTATGTTTAAAGAATTTGTTGATTTAGTAGCCTTTATTGTTACAGAGCCAATAAAAGTAGCTAGTGAAATAATTAGTGATCTTAGTGATGCAGTGGATAAAACAATCCGCGCCAAAAGTAGTGGAACCGTTCAAACGAATAACTTCGACAGTTCATATCATGAGCCTGGGTTCGGCACTATCATCTATTGTGAGATATTATTCGGAGGTGCCGAGCATTCAGGAATTTATGTTGGTAATAGAAAAGCTATAGCATTAGATGGTAATGGAGAAGTCGTTCAGGTTAGTCTTGAGGAGTTTACAAATAATCTCACCACGACAAATCAAGACATCTATATTCCTTTTTGCAACATTTCAAATATGCCGGTAAAATTCCCAAGTGCAGCAAACAGGGCTTTGTCTATGATAGGAGAAAAAAGAGATTATCATATACTGCTGGATAACTGCCATCAATTTGTTGCTGGCTGTTTAACCGACAGTTTTGAGAATCCCTTTAATTTCTTATGGATGTTAAAGGATTTAGTAGAGAAAGAGCATGGAGAAAGAATAGTTTGGAAGCAATGGGACTGGAGAAATTAAGTATGGAGAAATAATATTACAAGCTACATTAGTAATTTAACTTATTTTCCGGAAGAGCCTGAATAACCTCTTCTTCTTTTTTTATAAAACTTGATTGCTCAACTGCTTTTTTAATCTTTTTATATGTATTAATCGTAATCCTAAATAATCAATAACGATGAAACAAGAGCAACAATAAAGTAAAATAATGAAAGGTTGGTGTGTAAATGTTTCATGATTATGGAGATATTCTAACGGTTGAAGAAATAATGGAAGCCTTGCAAATTGGACGAAATACGGCTTATCGATTACTTTCTACTGAGCAAATCAAATCGATCAAAGTTGGTAGAAAATATCGCATTCCTCGTGAATTTCTGATTGAGTATATCATTCATAAATTTAGGTGAGGCTTTATGGTAGTTAAAAGTTTGGTTGGTTAGGAAAAAAGGAGATAAATAAGACGTGGATCATAAATTTCAAGATTTGATATTTAGTGCATTTGGCTTTGAATTTGAAGTGAATTCTAATGATGAGATGAATTATAATGTAATATTGGATTCCGTCAGAATAAAAACAAATTTAGTTAAGCCAGACTTCGAATCTGATATTGATAAAGAAACTTTAAAGCAATTGATGTCGGAAACAAAATACGAAATGAATTCAGTATTGACTACCAAACATGAACAACTAGAATTATCAATTTTTTCTGACCTCCTCGGCGTTAATTACCATGAGTTGTTACACTGTATTAAAAAAAGAGCGCTTCACGAAATCTATGACGAGGTCTCACAAATATCCTTTGACGAGATGGAAGTATATAACCATCTAAGACGAAATGAGGATGATTACTATGAGGTTTTTGAGGCTATTGATGAATTAATTCAGTCAGAGTATTTTAAAGATATTAACGACTTTATTCAATTTTATGGAAGTGACTCCATTCTTAATTTATTTTCAGATGATGGGATTAAAAAAATTTTGAGCAAATTTTCATCCGAAAAAGTTTATGCCGAAGAATTTGGAATTGAATATAGTGCCTTTAATGAACAGAATGCAAATGGACTTGAAAAAAATCAACTGGAGATTGCACTGATTAACGCATTATTTAAAAAAGTGTACCCAAAACCTCCAAAGAACTTTGATAAACAGGCTGCGAACATCAAATTATCTAAATTTAATGAGGCAGTGACTAACTGGCACATTACTTCGCGACAATTAGGGTCTTTTTATAGAGTTATTTTCCCCCTATATTTATGGCTTGAAGATTTGACTCTGAACACTCAGCCTGAACGTATTAAAGATTTTAATTCTTATTATGAGCAAATGGTAGATACCACTTTGGCCTTGGTAGATTATTTAAAAGGTATGGGTGAGAATTATAATCCATCTAACGATTTACTTATGTATGAGGAAAAAACTAATGCTTTGTTGTTACTAGAGGTATGTTTGAATAACTACAACTTAAATGGGTGTAATGTTATTGAGGCATCCGATATGAAAGCATTGGCCTTTTTAACTTTATTCAACGATATTGATTTAAAAAGGATGTTAATTCAAGCTTTATTTAATGAAAAAGGCAAAGAGGTTTTCGATGCAGGTTGGACAAATGGCTTAAGTTATTACTTTCTTATTTTCTTCGGATATGTACCCTTCCTAAAGCAATTTATTAAAGCTGAGCTGTTAAACCGAGTGAATGAAGATGTTTATCAAGGTATTCTCGACAGTAAGCCCTTTAGTCTTAGAGAGAAGGAATTGCTTGTTGGTCTATATAATAAAGCATTTATTTATTCTGCGCTTAAGTCGCGAGAAAAGTATTCAGATGAAGGTAGTAGTAGAATGGATATGGAAGAAGAGGAAGATGGGAAAATTCCTTCGTGTTATGACATTTCTAGTTTTCAATCAATGGTCCTTCAGTTCCAAGACACAGAACTTAGAGATAGCACAGTCGCTTTTTTTAAAGAACTATACTCTAAGGTTTATAGTGTGAAAATAGAGTGGAAAAATAAAATGCCACCTGAGTTGATTATGAATTCCTTTCAAAAATACTGTAGAACTAACAGAGAATCTTTAATGGATGATGCTGTTGAAGTGATAACTGGATTTTACTTCGGAATTGCAGATAAATTTCGTGAAGGAATGGGTATTAATTCCTCTACACCGCCTGAAAAGGAGGAAACACAAGGACTGAACGATGTAATCAAAGTCTTTAAAACTTATTTTAAGAGCATAGATAACGAAGAAAAAATTGAAAAAGACTTTCATAAATTTTTTGCTACGGTTAAACCTTTGTTGCATAAGTTTATAGGTAATATTCGAGAATAAATAAATAATGTGAAAAAATGGTAAAGTCCACTCTTGTGTAGAGTGGACTTTACCATTTTTTGATTGGTTTATTCTGTTCTTAGAGGTACTTAGCAACCTCATGTAGGATGCAAAATGAAGCGCAAAAAAACAGAGGAGTTGTAACAAATGGACAGAAGCAAATTTGAACATGAAGTATTGAAACGCATGAAGAAGATGAATAACGGAAACACGGATATTCAATTTCTTTCCTGGGAAAATGGTGAATCAAAGGCCAGCATTGGCAATTGCGAGTTGGAACCATACACTCTATTAGTATTCTATGCAAATGACTTAATGAAACGGTGTTGCGGACGAATTGCAGATCGTAAAGTTGATATGTGCTCTGACGTTTTGTTAGTAGATGCAAAAATGCGGGTCATTATTGATCGTAGGATTGAGAATGGGGAATTTATTTTCGTAGAGAACGGTGATCAATGTAACACTTATACCGCGGAAGTGTCTGAGGCAAATGGGAAGGAATATGGGAAAATATTTGTCCTATATGAAGACAATGAGATCTGCCAACTTATTTTGTTCGATAGCATGCTGCATAAAAAATTTACTGTAATTGTTGTAAAAAATGAAACAAATCGGGAGATGCTGCGAAATATTGCTTTTAGCTACATCATAAACCTTTTCACAGAACTTTCTGAATACGTAAATTGATTTTTTAGGCAAAGGAGTACCACCTATGGAAATCAATAATGAGTTACTTGCGGAATTTTTAAAGAAATATATTGCTGATTCTGATATTGGGGAAAATTTAAGTCATACAACAGCAGAAAAAAGTGCCAAATTCGAAAATACTGACTGTATTGAATGCAATGAGACGATTACAATCACTCGACCCGTAACCCAGCCTTCACCAGGCCTTTTCAGTGAATATCTAATTGATGACGAAAAGGATGGAAGGGAAGGTATAGATGACTCGTTTGCAGTGTCATCTATACCTCCTAAACTATGGTCAGAAGATGTAGCTGAACTTGAAGATAGGCTTATTGCGGAACAGGTGAAGCAGACTTCCGATGTTAAAAGCAACGATAAAAGCAAAAAAACATCAAAGGATGCGAAGGTGCGCTCAAAAGACATCGACTTTATAGTGTATAAGCGTACTTTAGAAAAGCTTGTCCTTAGAAGCTGTGAGCAAAAAGTCTTATCTTATAACAATAGTATGGGTTGTTTTGATGTTTTGAGTGACATTGGCTTACGAACATTGATTCGAAGTGGCTGGCCACCTGAGGTTGAACGACTTCTCACGAAATATAAGGTTGATGACATAGTGGACCGGATAAAGACCGCAGCTGAAATACAAACGTCACCATCCGAGTTTGACTCTTTAAGCGATTTTATTAATTTTGATAATGTGGTGCTTCAAGTATCAAATAATAAAGTTCATAAGCATTCCCCTAAGTTTAAGTTTGCAAGCTATTTAAATGCCAGTTATATAAGCGGTGGTAGTGAAAATAATGCACCTAATTTTTTTCAAATGATAAGTAGAGTTTCAGATAATAACATCGAAAAAATAATGCTAATCCAGGAGATCATGGGGTACATTTTTTCAAACTACTTTAATGCAAAAAAATGGTTTATTTTTGTAGGAAAGCCGAACAGTGGTAAGTCTACTCTGCTTGATCTTATAACTGAGATTGTTGGAAAGAAATACACTAGTGCAGTACCACTTCACAAATTACATGAAAGGTTTGCGGTTGCGAATCTATTTGGTAAAAAGTTAAACGTATCGGGAGAGCTGAACGATAGTGAAATAAAAGATAATAGTATGATAAAGATTTTAACCGGGGGTGGTGATGAAGTAGCCGCGGAGTTTAAAGGTCAGGATTTTTTCTTTTTTACGTGCAAGGCGAAATTGTTGTTTTGCGGAAATGGAGTTCCGCAATTAAGTAGATTAGATAATACAACAGCGTTCTTCGACAGATTAATTTTTGTTTGCTTCAATCATAGTATAAGTGCAGATCAGAGGGACTTAAACCTTAGAGAAAAACTTATCGCTGAAAAAAACTATATTGTTAGCTGGGCCGTCGATGGGTTGAGACGTTTGATAAAAAACAATTTTATATTTACAGAATGCGAGGAATCTAGACTATTCAAGAAACAATTTGTTCAGGAAATGAACAATGTACGTGAATTCATAAATGAGACCTGTTTTATAGATGTTAATAACCCAAATATTAGGGTTCATAAACGCGACATTTTTGCGGCTTATTTGAAGTTTTGCAGGGACAATTGCAAAAGAGCTTTAAGCAGAAAAGAGTTTTTCACCGAGATAACCAATCTTGGGTTTACTGCTTCCAAAAAAACATTTCGAATGAATGGTTCAACCCCATTAGATGGTTATATAGGACTTGAATTAAATAAGGAGTATCAAAAAAATATTTATTAAAAGGTTTAATTATTTGCCTACGTTTTCTACGGCTATAGTAGTTGTCTTGATATGCCTAGTGTTTTATAGAGGCTATAACGTAGATTCAAATGTCTACAGCAGCCAACACCTTTTCTACATCAATTAGGCTTGATAAAAAATCAAGGAGGTAAACATATGCAGCCTATAAATGAATTACTTACTATTGATGAAGCCCGGACGTACCTTCGAGTAGGGAAGAACACGATGTATAGTCTTATTAAGAAACACTCTGATTTCCCGGCTATCCGCTTAGGAAATCAAATACGTATACCATTAAATGCTTTGCTTATATGGACAGAAAATCAATTGAAAATAACAACTAACATTGAATCTATAAGAGTGGAGGAATCAAGGTATGAAGAAAAGCGGTAAATATTTCAACGTCGAGAGGCTTTTCGTTTTAGGAGAATACATTTCATATGACGGTATGTCATTCAAAAGAAACGCAACAAAAGCGGAAAATTATAGCAGTGCGGCCTCAAGATTAGGATATATAGAAGCAAGAAAAAGGTTAAGAGAGATAAGAAAACAAAATAACCTTAAATATAGGATGAAAGAATATAGAATTAAGGAGCGACTACTTTATTCTTGCTAATAATTGTGTTGTTGTTTAGTTTAGGACAGCATAGCATTATTAGCAATAAAAGCATATCGATATTAATTTTGAGTCCGTATTTTAAAGCTTTATGCCTATATATTATATCTCAGTATAGTTATGTGTTGGAGGATGCCATTTGGGTATCCTCCATCTTTAAGAAAGGATGCTGATTATGGCGGGTAGTATTCAAAAGGTCGGGGCCAAGTTTAGAGTTACCTTGGAACTTGGTACTGACAACAACGGGAAAAGAGTTCGTAAGTATTTGACGGCTTCCTCTGAGTCTGAGGCCAAGAAACTCCTTAATGAATTTGAGTACAATCAACAACGAAACTTACTGGTTCAATCGAGCAGTATGTTGCTTTCAGAGTTCTTGAATCATTGGATGGAAAACTATGTGAAGTATAATTGCGAAGAAACCACAGTTTATGGTTACCGTAATATACTTAGACACGTTGATTCTTGCATAGGGCGCATCGAGTTGCAAAAGTTGCAGTCAATGCATATCCAGCAATATTACAAGCATCTCCTGGATGAGAAAGGACTGTCCCCTAATACTGTACACAGGCATCATGCCGTTTTACGTAAGGCAATTGATTTTGCACTTAAGCAGCAATTGGTTTACCGAAATGTTGCTGATGCCGTTTCTCTGCCGCGAAAAAAGAAGTTTACAGGCAAAACGTATACTAGGGAACAGTTAAACATATTGCTAGATAGGGTGAAGGAGACAAAGTTGGAATTGCCAGTATATCTTGCAGGGTATTTAGGCCTGAGAAGGGAAGAAATAACGGGTTTAAAGTGGGGTTGCATAGATTTTGAAGAGCGAATTTTATATGTGCGAGAAGTGAGGACAAGTGCAGGAGACAAGGTTGTAGTCAAAACCCCAAAAACCGAAAAGAGTAGGAGATCACTATACATCGTTGATGAGTTATACGAACTCCTTTTAAAACATAGAGAACATCAAAAAGAGTGTAAGAAACTTCTCGGTGATGAATACGAAGACTCAGGGTATGTATTCGTACGTGATGATGGAAAACCATACCGGGTAAATTCCGTAACGGAACGTTTTAAGGAATTCCTTGAAAAGCAGAACCTGCCTAAAATCCGCCTGCACGATCTGAGGCATACTTTTAGTAGTATTCTCTACGACGAGGGAGTAGATTTAAAAGCGATCTCAGAGGCATTAGGACATTCGGATATAGGTACTACAAATAGAATCTATACCCATTTATTTGATGAAACACATAAAAATACCGTTAGTGCTATGAGCAAAGCCTTAAGAAATATGTAAGTCTCTTCTGCATCTAATCGAGAGAATTGGAGCCTCGCAAGGCTCCTTTAATTTTACTAGTATGCCTCTAGTAATGTTCGCTGTATGTAACGAGCATGCCAAAAAGCATGCTTTTTGGCATGGTTCAAAGTGGTTTGATTTTATGTGCCAAAACATCATTAATTTACTTTTGGCATGTGCCGAGGTAAATATAGATTTTTTGGCACAAATAATCTAGGAGGTAGTATATATGAAGATAGGATACGGACGGGTATCGGCAAGGGATCAAAATCCAGAAAGACAACTTGTGAAGTTTCGGGAGGTGGGGATCGACGAGAGGTATATTTTTGTGGATAAACAAAGTGGCAAGGATTTTAACCGACCACGTTATCAGGCCATGCGTTTGATGATTAGGGAATGCGACTTAGTTTACATCGATGCGCTGGATCGATTGGGACGAGATTATGACGGAATTATAGCTGAGTGGAAATACATTACAAGAGAATTGAAAGCGGATATCGTTTGTTTGGATAACGAAACGTTATTTGATTCCCGGAAGTTTCGGACAATGGGCGACTTCGGAAAGGTAATGGAAGATCAGTTTTTAAGCTTGCTTGCTTATGTTGCTGAGCAGGAGAGGAAAAAGAATCGCCAACGGCAGGCTGAGGGTATCGAGGTTGCGAAGGCAACCGGCATTATATTAGGCCGACCTAGGGTAGAGATTGATGAAGCATTTATTCAGGTTTATAAACAATGGAAATCTGGGGGAATTACAGCCACTAATGCTATGTTCCAGATAGGAATGAAGCATAGAACATTCTATCGACGAGTAAGGGAGTACGAGAAGTTACTATACAATAATTAATACAAGTGGAAGAATTTGTGTGGAGTGCCTTTTATTAAACTATATATTGGTACAAGTTTAATCCTTACATTTCCCCCGAGTGAAATATTGAAATTTAATTTCTGTTTAAGATACACATTTTGGTATAATAATAGATATATATGGCTTATCTTGGAGGATACTATGAATATTAGCTCCCTTCGTATAAAAAATTTTAAGAAGTTCAGTAGTTTTGGTTTAAATTTTCCTGGGGGATTTACTCTTATTATTGGCGAGAATGGGTCAGGCAAGACTTCATTACTCGAAGCTATCTGTGTGGGCTTGGGGGAATTTCTTGCAGGAGTAGATGGAGTCAAACCAAAACGCTCCATTCGCAATGAAGAAGTCAGACTTGAAGTAAGTCGCACTGGACAGGGTAGTATTGAATACCTCCCTCAGTTTTCCATAGAGGTAGATTGCAAAGCGACCCTTGTGACTGCGGTGGAGGGAAATCCTCACGAAGAGTTTCATTGGATACGGTATAAAGAGTCTTTTGATGGCCGCACCCGGAGGCAGGGGGACGATATTTCTCTGATTGCAAGGAAGATTCAGAGAAATCAAGCTAATTCAGAGAACTTGCCGTTGATATCTTACCAATCAGCGGGGAGATTGTTTTCACAAAAGCGGGAAAGATGGGTTAATCCTTTTAAAGAGGAAAAGACATCTCGGTTTGTGGGATATATAGGGTGTCTAGAAGAGGAATCGGATACAAAGCTTATGACTCACTGGTTTCGCCGTATGAAAGGTTTAGAAATGCAGGAGGGAGTTAAGATTGCTGAATATCAAGCAGTCCTATCTGCTGTGGATAGATTTATGACTGAGATGGAAGGTGAACATTGGGGAGGTATCGATTTCGATTTCTTTTTGGAAGAAATAATTATTAGATTGGATGACGAATGGTTACCGATCCGAATGTTGAGTGCTGGTTATCGAGGATTGATAGGAATGGTGACTGATCTTGCTTATCGTAGTTCTGTGCTGAATCCACATTTACTTGAACGAAGTATTACCGAGACAAACGGTATTGTACTCATAGACGAATTAGACCTTCACTTGCATCCAAGGTGGCAATGGCGTGTGATTGATGCATTGCGTGCTACGTTTCCACGTATTCAGTTTATCGCTACTACTCATGCTCCCATATTGATTGCATCTTGTATCCATGGGCATATAGTGAACTTGGGGTCAGATAAGTTGGATAATGCACCATACGGTTGGCGTATAGAGGATGTTCTCCGTGAATGGATGGGTACAGAAGTTCGTGATCCGGAAATTGAGCGTGATATTGATGAGCTAAGGAATTTATTTACCAAAAAGCTTCATCACGAGCTAAACCAGGATGATAAGGATCGGATCAATAATTTAACAATGAAGCTTAATCAGATACTTCCCGAGTCAGATCCAGTAATAACGTTAACTAAGCTAGAATCATTAAAAAGTAACCTATAGGGGAAATATCATGAGGAAAGTGACTAGAGGGGCAGTTCCTGCTGTTCTTACAAGAAATGGAGCACGATGGACTGCAGGGCTTCTTACTATTATTGCTACGAATGGAAGATTTGATAAAGCTGCAAGGAAGTATATAAACCAAAGTCGCTATAACCATCCACATATTAGAACGGCATTGGAAAATATGTACGGTAATTATTGCTGTTACTGCGAGTCTGACTACAGAAAAACTGGATATTCTCGAATTGACCATAGAGAGCCTGCGGCTATATTCCATAACCAAAGTTTTAATTGGCACAATTTGCATCTTAGCTGTGAATTATGTAATGGGGAGAAAGGTGATCAATGGGATGGTACGAATTCAATTCTTGACCCAGTCAACGATGACCCGCAACTGCACCTGCGGCCCAATGTTATATCAGGCGAAATAGAAGCACTTACGGCTAGGGGAACAACCACGATAGATCACACTAAACTCTGCCGTGATTCGATTGTTACGGCTCGAAGACGTATTGCGGATGGCTTTAGGGATTTAATTTTATTAGCGCATCTGCAAAATAATACGGCTTTAAAAAAGAAACTTCTGCAAGATATCAATCAGCAACTCCAACCTGACCCAGTCACCGGGTTGATCGATACAGAATATACGTTATTACTGAAGGAGTTAATCCGCGTTTATGGAGGATATCTTCAATAAAAGTATTGTTTACTGCCAATTTTAATGTTGGAATTTTTGATTGGAATCCAGAACGCAGGGTTGAAAAAGTCAAAAACATGAAATTTGTTGACGTTTCCTCGGCGCATCACAACATCCCAATTAGGGTTACCACAATATAAGATAACATTCACCGTTTTTTTCAAAAACTCCTGTCCAAAATCTGTAGACGAATTGTAGACAAAAGCTTTAAAACAGAAAAATCAATAATAAAATGAATTAATACAAAAAAAACACATTAAACATCACGAACCCTTATAAAATAAGCTTTCTTGGCATTGATTAATTCAATTAAAATCAAAATAAAAAATCGGGGATAACAGTTCAAATCCCCTCGCCTCCATCATGAAAAACCCGACAGCGTGAGGTCGGGTTTTTGCTATGCCTTTTTATCGATGCAATGCTCTCGGATGATCGCAGAGAGTTCTTGAAAGGAATATTTATGATTAACCATATCCACGGTCAGATCTTCGGCAGCTTTTTGGTCCATAACAAAACCGTATCCGTTCAACTGCAGGAAGATTGCAAGAGCAGTAAAAGCAGTTCTCTTGTTAGCATTTTGGAATGGATGATTCTGTCCTAACGATTCAAAAAGAGCGGCGGCTTTTTCGAATAAGGTTGGGTAGACATCTTCGCCAAAGGCCCAAGAGCGGGGACGCAGAATGGCTGATTCCAACAAGCCGCTGTCTTTGACGCCAATGTGTTCTCCAGGACTATATTTTTGGATAACAGCTACATTGATTGCAATAACCTCTTGAACAGACAAATAGCGCAATTCCATTTTAACGGTCCTTAAGGCCTTTTAGAGTAACGTCATATCGTTCCATGACCTGTGAAAGGGTCTCTAAGAAGTCGGGGCCGATACCAGCAGGCATTTCGACTTTATTTGCTTTGCGAATAATGATTTCTCCATCTGATTCTTTTACATCAATATGCACCGTATCGCCAAGTTCAAGACCAATTTGCTTCAATGCTTCGGTCATCGTAATGCCAAGGCTGTTACCGAACTTTGTAACCTTACGCTCCATATGCATCACCTTGCCCATTCTATTCCCTCCTCACTATACTATTCAACTGTTATAACAATTATACATTCAATTTTTAAAATAATAAAGCTTGTTGGTACGGATGCCGCATCAGAGGCCTTGCACCTTTCACATCATAGTCAAAAAAGCTGCAATTATAGTTATCCAAATATTGGGATTGCCATTCCCTGCGCAGATTTGAGAACAGATATCGGCAAGTACCGGATTTACAGACATGGAGAATTAGTCGAGGATGGCACCGATATTGTTACTATTGGGAAGATGATATGGTTGCTTTTCTTCTCGGCTGCAGCTTTACCTTTGAGCATCCTTTAATGAATAACGGGATCTCTATCCGTCATATAAAGCAAAATTGTAATGTGCCTATGTATAAGACCAACATTCCATGTGTGAAAGCCGGAAGATTCGAAGGACCCTCTCGTTGATGTATAATAGACACTATAGATAGTCGAGGATGGCACCTATTCGACTACTGCTAAAACTTTCTACCAATGAACAAAGCGAGGTATTTCCGTTTTGAGTCCCATACTAGTTAAACGTGTATACGATATTGTTGATGTGACGGACGGTAAACGTATTCTGGTTGACAGATTATGGCCAAGAGGGCTGACTAAAAAACAAGCGGCGGTAGATGTATGGTTAAAAGAAATTGCGCCCAGTCATGAATTGAGAAAATGGTTCCATCAGCAGCCAGAGCAGTTCGATGAGTTTAAGCATGCTTACCTGAAGGAATTGCAGCAGGACGTTAATAAAGTGAATGCTTTGAACCAGATTAAAGATTGGGCAGAAACAGAAACGGTGACCCTCGTCTACGCCGCAAAGGATGAACATCGTAATCAATCCATAATCCTGCGGGAATTTATCGAAAATATGTAATTGAGTGCCTGCTTCGTTGAGGACAAGCTATAATTAATGAGCTTGGCCATTCACGCGGCAGGCTCTTTTTTTGCATTATTTAATTCTTGCTTTACAACGTAACAATGTTATGTTACATTGATCGTGTAAAGGAGGCATGCAAGTTGGATGAAGAACTGATCTCCAAAAAAGAACTGTTAGAGCTGACGGGCATCTCATACGGTCAACTATACCGGTGGAAACGCAAAAATCTCGTGCCGGAAGAGTGGTTTATCCGCAAATCGGCCTTTACCGGACAGGAGACGTTTTTTCCTAAAGAGCAGATGCTGGCCAGAATCGATAAAATTGTAAATATGAAAGAGGATTTATCGTTAGATGAATTGGCTGATATGTTTTCCCCTGTGCCGGCGGACCTTTCTATCAATAAAAATGAATTGGTAAAACGCAACATTGTTTCGAAGATTTCCGCAAATTATGTGGAAACTTACTTTGGCGACTCGGATATGTATACTTTTGAACAGACATTGTCCCTTTACATCCTGGATCACTGCCTCCACACAGGCGAGATGAATTTAGATGAAGGAAAATATATGCTTCAGACGTTCATGGACTATTACAAAAAGATCGAAGGAAAGAATTACGATTTGATGATGATCCGCAAGATGGGTGTTGCCGCTTTTTTGCTCGTTTCGACGGGCAGCGAAGTTTATTTTGACAGTGACGTAAAAATCATTCTGCGGGTGAATGTAGCCAAAAGCATCGAAGAACTGAAGATGAAATTAACAGCGGTGTAAAGGAGAGGGGGAGACCGATGGATAAAGAAAGCAGCCGCAATCTGATCTTGTCAGGCATTGGATCTACAAACGGAGGAACATTCCGTACAGCCAAAATTGAGGGAATCGGAAAAGTGGACGGTGATCTCCTTTGTTCGGATTTCATTATTAGTGGTAAGGCGGATGTACATGGAGATATCCAGGCGCAGACTGCAGAGATAAACGGAACAGCTGCTATAGATGGAAACGTGAATGCCCAGCAGCTTCAAATTCATGGAAATATTACCGTAAGAGGGCATTTAATCGGAGAAAATATTCAATTAAACGGAATGGCCTCAGTCCGAGGCAACTGTGAAGCGGAGAGATTCGATGCCAAGGGAAGACTTCAAATGGGTCATTTGAATGCGGGAGCCGTTCGAATTACACTGCATGGGAGCAGCACCATTGCTGAAATCGGCGGGGAGCATATACAAATCCGGAAGCAGCCGGGCATTGATTTTGCCAAATGGTTGAAGGCGCTCCCTCTCCCGTTTGGCAACAGGTTAACAGCCCATATTATCGAAGGCGACAGCGTATACGTGGAATATACGACAGCGGAAGTTGTACGGGGAAATGACGTCGTTATCGGGCCTGGCTGTGAGATAGGTATGGTTGAATACAGGACGAAGTTTGATCAAGACAAAGGGTCAAAAGTGAGGAATCTGGAGCAGATGTAAGACACGGGAGAAGGGAGCCAATATAATGGAGGATTCTACAAAAGGCAAATTGACCAAAGGTAATTTATCGATCACCGGGAGCTCGTCTGCAGCGGGAGGCACTTACGATAAAGTCCATATAGTCGGGGAAGGGACGGTCGACGGCGATGTGGAATGCAGCTGGCTGAAATGCATAGGCACTTTGGATGTAGACGGCAGTATGAAATCCGATCGGCTTCAGGTAATGGGAACTTGTTCATTCTCAAAAGATGTGCAGACGGAGTTTATGAAAGTCTCAGGTACCGTGAGCGTAGGCGGCGACGTGAGATTGAAGGAACTGCGCTGCTCGGGAACTATTGAAACGCAGGGTAATCTGTACGGCGAACATCTGAAGTTGAATGGGCAGCTGAGTACGCTAGGCGACTGTGAAGCTGAAATTTTTACGGCCAAGGCGATATTTGAAATCGGAGGACTGCTGAACGCGGGACAATTGGACATCAAGCTGTACGGGGATTGCCGGGCTAAAGAAATCGGCGGCGAGAAAATAAGGATCAACAGAGGAAGCGTACTCCATTTTTTCAGTTTCTTTTTCAAACCGTCTGCTCGTGCCAGTCTATCCGCTTCTATTATTGAGGGAGATGAAATTTTCCTAGAGCATACGCAAGCTGAAGTGGTCCGGGGCAATCATGTTATCATTGGGCCTGGATGCGATATTGAGCTGGTGGAATATAAAGAATATTTTAAACAATCGAGAAATGCTATCGTACACGACAGCCGTAAGGTATGATTTGTCATGTAGAAAAAGATTAAGGAGAGGAATCACGTAAATGAATACCAAACAAAGTAATTTGAAGCTGGTGTTAGCCGGTCTGCTGCTGGGCATTTTAATGGCGTCGATGGATAATACTATTGTCGCTACCGCTATGGGAACTATAGTCGGGGAGCTTGGAGGACTCGACAAGTTTGTATGGGTCACCTCCGCTTATATGGTGGCTGAAATGGCGGGAATGCCGATTTTTGGCAAGCTGTCGGATATGTTCGGACGTAAAAAGTTTTTTATATTCGGCTTGATTGTGTTTCTATTTGGATCCATTTTGTGCGGTACGGCCCAAAGTATTGTCCAGCTCAGCATTTACCGGGCAATCCAGGGCATCGGCGGAGGGGCGCTTATTCCGATCGCATTCACGATTATGTTTGACACGGTTCCGGTGGAACAGCGGGGTAAATTGGGCGGTTTATTCGGTGCGGTGTTCGGCTTATCGAGTATTTTCGGTCCGCTGCTGGGCGCCTATATTACCGACTATATCAGCTGGCACTGGGTGTTTTATGTGAATATTCCGCTAGGCTTGTTTTCTCTTGTATTTATAGCATTTTTCTATAGGGAATCCCTTGTCCACGCTCAGCAAAAAATTGACTGGTGGGGCGCGGTTACGCTGCTGGGCGCTGTGGTCAGCCTCTTGTTCGCTTTGGAGCTTGGCGGGAATAAATACGACTGGAAATCGGGGGTTATCCTGGGCCTGCTCGCTGCATTTGCTGTTTTGTTCGTCGCTTTTATTATGATTGAGAGAAAAGTGACAGAGCCGATCATCTCGTTTCCCATGTTTAAAAACCGTTTATTTACCACAAGCAACGCACTAGGACTACTGAGCGGTATGGCGTTTATTACGGCGTCCGTGTATATCCCGATTTACATTCAAGGGGTGCTTGGCGGTACGGCAACCAACTCCGGGCTTGTGCTGCTGCCGATGATGTTGGGTTCTGTCGTTTCGGCTACCGGCGGCGGTTTCCTGATGAGCAAATGGAGCTACCGTCAAATCATGGTACTTTTCGCAGTTATTCTCGCGGCGGGCATGGTGCTGCTCACGACATTAAAGCCGGATTCAAGCCGATTGTTGGTTACCCTCTATATGATCGTGACAGGACTTGGCATCGGAGCAACTTTCTCTGTGTTAAGCAATGCGGCCATTCATCATTTTGATCCGTCGCAGCGCGGCTCTGTGAACTCTACCGTTGCCTTTATCCGCTCGCTTGGCATGACGCTTGGCATCACCGTTTTCGGGATCATTCAGCGCAACGAATTTACTTCCAAGCTGAAGGATGTTTTTGCCGGGATGGGAAAAGGGCAGGGACAAATGCCTGACAACCCGGCGTTCAAAGATCCGCGGGTACTGCTGGCGCCTGAAGCGCGTGCACACATTCCTGCATCTGTTTTGGATAAAATAACGGCAGTGCTCTCCTCATCCATCACCCATACGTTTATGTGGGCTCTCATTCCTACAGCCTTAGCCTTTATCGCAGCGGTGATCATGACCAATGAAAGACTGAGTTCATCGGTAGAGCACCAGCAGGCGGCGGTTAGCAAATAAGTGATTTGAATTTGTAAAAAAGTGGCCACCTGGTTTGTAAAAGTCAGGTGGCCCTAAGTATAAAAGCAGACTCAGCACTGATCATGTTTTAACAACATCGAAGTTATCCCCAATCAGCAGCCGAGGCATTAGGGGCCGTCGGCTGCAACGCTTTTATCAGCAAGATACTCAAAAAAACCCCCGGCTTCTAGTAAGTGCCGGGGTTCCTATCATCTAACGATCAGTCTTCTCTTTCGCCAAACGTTCTCCGTTCAGGACGCTCTTGAATGGGGGTAATGTCAACGCCGACCTTATCGGCCAAATCGGGGTATTCGGTGGCAAACCAGCTGTCCCAGCCGCGGTTTTCATCCCGGTCGTTACGCCAGTTATCCAGTTCTTCGGCTACGTCTTCTTTTCCTATCTCCCGCAGCTTGCCGATCACTTCCATCTTCTTTTCCGGTCCTTTATTTGCCATTGTTCACTCACCCTTTCGGTATGATGTCACAGTTATTACTTGGACAAATTCTTCCGCCCGAAAACATGAATGTCGCATTTTGTGATTGATGGCCTGCAGTACAGCATGCGTATCCAATGGCTCTATTGGGTTATATATAGTAAGGGAGAACAATTACGGATATCAAACAGCAGCAAAGTTAATATCAGATTAAGGAGATGGATGTAATGAGGGAAATCATCAAAGAAGGCAATGGTTTTGTAATGAGAGAAAACGGAGAGGCGATCGCCGAAGTCACGTATATGCCTGTTGAAGGAGAGGTGCTGATTCTCGACCACACCTATGTATCGCCGCAGCTGCGGGGTCAAAAGGTGGCTGAGGAATTGGTACGCCGGGTGGTCGAGCACGCAAGGGAAACGCACAAGATGGTCGTACCCTCTTGTTCGTATGCTCATGCACAGTTCAGAAGGCATAAGGAGTATCAGGATGTTTGGCAGCGGGATCAAGAGGAGTAAATATGCCAATAATTAATGGAAATTATACTTTATAGTAAAATGGATTTCAACGGGAAATGAGGGACAGGATATTCGATATTTGGAAATGTCGCCGCTCGGGGATTGTGCTGTTATGGTAAAGCTGGGTGAGCGGGTCGACCTGGAGACACATAAGAAAGTAAGGATTTTGTCGGGGTATTTGGAGAAATATCCTTTCGAAGGCATGGTGGAGTATGCTCCGGCTTTTACCTCAGTCACGGTCTTTTTCGATTCGATGCAATTATTTATGAAAAATAATATCGGGCAAAATACGGACGACATTTCTTACCCTTACGAAATCGCCGTGAAAATGCTCGAGGAAATTATAGAGCGGCTGGATGAATCGGTTGCGGATAAGCCGCGGGTAATTGAAATACCGGTTTGCTACGGCGGCGAATTCGGAGTGGATTTGGATTACGTAGCTTTAATAAACGGGCTGACGGTCGATGAGGCGATCAAAATACATGCTTCCGGCGAATATTTGGTGTATATGGTCGGATTCGCTCCCGGGTTTCCATATTTAGGGGGAATGTCCATGCGTATTGCAGCTCCCCGAAAACAGACCCCCCGATTGGCCATCCCTGCCGGAACGGTAGGCATCGCGGGAGAACAGACGGGGGTGTATCCGATTGAAACGCCGGGCGGCTGGCAGTTGATCGGCAGAACGCCTGTATCGCTGTTTTTGCCCAAGCAGTGGCCTCCATCCCTGATAGAAGCGGGGAATATCGTGCGCTTCTATCCAATTACCCGGAAGGAATATGAGCGGTGGAAGGAGTAGGAGGATGACAATTTCTGTAGAGAAACCAGGCTTGCTTAGCACGATGCAGGATCTGGGAAGGTACGGAGCCCAAAAGTACGGTGTGATTGCAAGCGGCGCAATGGATGCTTTTGCCCATAAATCAGCTAACATTTTGCTCGGAAACCCGGAAACGGAAGCAACTCTTGAGATCACGGTGCTTGGGCCTAGTCTTCAGTTCGACTCCGCCTCGTTGATAGCCATTTGCGGCGCGAACATGTCTCCGACGGTGAACGGCATCCCGGTTCCCATGTGGAGACCGGTGCTTATAAATGAAGGCGAGAGTTTGAAATTCGGCGCTTCCCGCGAAGGATGCCGCTGCTATTTGGCGATAGCCGGAGGGTTCAATGTGCCTCTCGAGATGAACAGCTACTCCACATATTTAAGGGCTGGCATAGGAGGATTAAACGGACGGGCACTCAGGGAAGGGGATCGGCTCTCGGCCAAAACGCCGTCCTCCCTTGGGAAGCGGATCACTGCAAAACTTTTGTCTTTGATCGGACAGGAGACGTTTGCGGCGACTTCCTGGTTTGTGTCTTATGAAATGATGCCGCCATACCGGCCGAATCCTACGGTTAGAGTCATTGAAGGACCCCAGTTCAGCTGGTATGATCAAGAGACTGTGTCTGACTTTCTGTCCAAGGAGTTCAAGGTACAATCTCAGTCCGACCGAATGGGGTACAGGCTTCAAGGGCCTCCGCTTACATTGGTAAAAAGAAGGGAATTGCTGTCCGAGCCGGTTACTTTTGGTACCGTGCAGGTTCCCCCGGACGGCAATCCGATCGTTCTGATGACGGACCGGCAAACAACCGGAGGGTATCCCAAAATCGCTCAAGTCATATCGGCGGATCTGCCCGTTCTGGCCCAGGCTCAAATCGGGAGCAGCGTGCACTTCCAGCTTGTGAGCCTGCGGGACGCCCAGGAGGAGAACCTCATCATGAACCTGGATTTGAATTTCTTGTACAAGAGCGTTCAAATGCGATGTATTTAACGAGGAGGCGCTGCTATGGGATATGTGGATATCAATTGCGACATGGGAGAAAGCTTTGGCACTTATAATCTGGGCAGGGACGCGGAAATATTAGCTTATGTGACCTCGGCCAATATCGCTTGCGGATTCCATGCCGGAGACCCGGCTACAATGAGGAAGACCGTGAGACTTGCGCTTGATAACGGAGTAGGAATCGGCGCACACCCGGGTCTGCAAGATCTGATCGGCTTCGGCCGCAGGGAAATGCAGATTTCGCCCAAAGAAGCCTATGAAATGGTGGTTTACCAGATCGGCTCGCTGTGGGGATTTGTCCGCTCTGAAGGCGGCCGCATGCAGCATGTGAAAGCACATGGGGCCCTTTACAATATGGCGGCCAAAAATTATGCGTTGGCGGAAGCCATTGCGGAAGCGGTATACAAGGTGGATCCCGAATTAATTCTGTTCGGTCTTGCCGGAAGCGAATTGGTGAAAGCCTCTGAGAAGGCCGGTCTTAAAACCGCAAGCGAAGTGTTCTCGGATAGATCCTATCAATCGGACGGCTCGCTGACGTTAAGGCGACAGCCCGATTCGCTGATCACGGAGGATGAGGCTGCGGTGAAACAGGTCATTCGAATGGTCAACGAAGGAAAAGTGCTGTCAAGGCAAAATGCGGATGTTTCCATCAAAGCGGATACCGTCTGTATACATGGTGATGGAGTACATGCGCTGGAGTTTGCCAAAACTATCGTTAAGTCATTGACAGATGCCGGAATCACAGTGCAATCGATCGGAAAAACATTGAACCTATAAATCCGCAAAAGAGTCGGGAGTAAGTGGCATGAATTCTTTGCATTGTCGAATACATAAATAGAAGAGGCCTTTTTGCGAATAATAACATGGGGCCATTATCCGCAAGAGGATGATGGCCCCATTGGTTGAGAAATAATGCCAAAAAAAATGTCACGAAGCTTGGCTTTTATCGTACTCCGTTTTTTACCGATTATCCAAACGAAGGTTTACGAATGAAAGTCCTGCCCTGAACGGACTTCTTTGACATAGCCGGCGCGAATGACAAAGTCGCCAAAATGCTCGCCTTCCTGCCGTTCGTTCGCATAGTGAGTAAGAATTGGCTGCAGTGACTCCAGAATCTCCGCTTCGCCAATGTTTTCCTTATACAGCTTGTTCAGACGGTTTCCGGTAAAACCGCCCCCCAAATACATGTTGTATTTGCCGGGCGCCTTGCCGATAAACGCGAGTTCCGCCAAGGCCGGTCGGGCACATCCATTCGGACAACCTGTCATGCGAATGACGATCTCCTCGTCGCGCAAGCCGGCCTCTGCGAGCATCGGCTCCATCTTGGCCAGCAGCGTGGGAAAATAACGCTCCGACTCGGCCATCGCGAGCCCGCAGGTTGGGAGAGACACGCAGGCCATGGAATTCCTCCGCAATGCGGAAGAATGGATCCCATCGGCGAGTCCGAACGCCTTGACCAGCTCTTCAATCTTTTCCTTATTCCGGCTGCTTACGCTGCCGATGATCAGGTTCTGGTTCGGAGTGAGCCGGAAATCCCCCGTATGCACCTTGGCAATTTCCCTAAGACCCGTCATCAGAAGGTAGTCGTTCTCGTCTTTGATCCGGCCGTTCTGGATAAAGAGGGTCAAATGCCAGTCTTCATTGCTGCTCTTCACCCAGCCATAGCGATCTCCGTTATGGTCAAAATGGTAAGGGCGAGCACTTTCAAGCTTCCACCCCAGGCGATCGGTCAGTTCATTGATGAACCAATCGATGCCGCGGTCGTCGATCGTGTATTTAAAACGTGCATGCTTCCGGACCGTACGGTCGCCGTAATCCCGTTGAATCGTGACCGTCTTCTCCGCCACCTCGATGACCTGCTGCGGTGAGCAGAATCCGATCACTTGGCCCACCTGGGGATATGTCTTCGGATCGCCGTGCGTCATCCCCATTCCGCCGCCTACCGTGACGTTGAAGCCCTGCAGGCGCCCTTCTTCGACAATCGCGATGAAACCCAGATCCTGCGAGAATACGTCTACGTCGTTGGAGGGGGGAACGGCCATACCGATCTTAAACTTTCGCGGCAAATAGACAGGACCGTAGATCGGCTCTTGTTCTATCCCGCTGTCCCTGCTGTCTGCCACCTTCTCGCCGTCAAGCCAGATCTCGTGGTATGCCTGGGTCCGCGGATCAAGGTGATTGCTGACCCTGCAGGCCCACTCGTACACCTCGGAATGAACCTCAGACTGGTACGGATTGGGATTACACATGACATTGCGGTTCACGTCACCGCAAGCGGCCAGCGTGCTTAACAGCGCCTCGTTCACTTCTTGAATTGTCTTCTTCATGTTCCACTTGAGTACTCCATGCAGCTGGAACGACTGACGGGTCGTGAGACGAATCGTTCCGTTGGCATATTTCTGTGCAATACGATCCATCATCAACCATTGCTCCGGCGTGACGACCCCGCCAGCCGCACGCACGCGCAGCATGAACTGATAGGCCGGTTCCAGCTTTTGCTTTTGCCGTTCGTTGCGCAGATCCCTATCGTCCTGCATGTAGCTTCCGTGAAATTTCATCAAGCGATTATCGTCCTCGGGTATCGACCCGGTGATTCTGTCTTCAAGCGTTTCCGCAAGGCTCCCCCGCAGGTAATTGCTTCGGCGTTTGATATCCTCTACATCGCTGTGCGGCGCACTATGTGGTGAAAGTAAATTATTTTCTGACATTGGCCTTTCTCCTCTCGCGATCTTTGGGATTCGGACTCAGTAAACATCCCGCTGATAACGTTTCTGCTGTTGCATACGGGTCAAATATTCGGCGGCTTCCTCCGGGCTGAGACCCCCCTCTTGTTCGAGGATCGTTGCCAGGGCTGCATGGACGTCATGTGCCATCTTCTTCTCGTCGCCGCAGACGTACACCGAGGCTCCTTCTTGCAGCCACTGGTAAACTTCCCGGCTCTTTTCAAGCATCCGGTGCTGCACGTACACTTTCTTATCTGTATCGCGGGAGAACGCGACATCCATCCGGGTCAGCACGCCATCCTTGAGCCAGCGCTGCCACTCAATCTGATAAAGGAAATCTGTTGAGAAATGCTGATCGCCATAGAAAAGCCATGTTTTTCCTTCGGTTCCGCTCTCTTCCCGCTCAGCGAGGAAGGCCCTGAACGGTGCGACGCCCGTGCCGGGTCCAATCATAATGATCGGAGTATCCGGGCTCTCCGGAAGCTTGAAATTCGGGTTGTGTTGAATATAGACCGGCAACGTTGAACCCGGCTCAACGCGTTCCGCCAGATGGACGGAACAGACGCCGTACCGGTTCCGACCGTAGGCCTGGTAACGCACCGCGCGGACGGTGACATGCACCTCATCCGGGGTAGCTTTCGCACTGCTGGAGATCGAGTACAGGCGAGCAGGCATTTTCCTTAGGATAGATACGAATTCGCCCGCAGGTACACCCTTAAGGGAGTAATCCTGCACCAAATCCAACAGATCCCGCTTATTGAGATACTCTCTAAGCTCCTGTTCGCGTCCCGTCTGCAGCAGCTCTTGCAGCCCGTTGCCCGAAGTAAGCTTCGCTGCTTGTTCCAACAAAGGCTTCGTCAATACGGTGATCTCATAATGGCGAAGCAGCGCATCCCGCAGTGGCTGCTTGTCCCCATTCTTGTTGATGGGAACCAGCTCATCCGCTTTCCAGCCCATCGTTTGAATCAATTCGTCGGCTAGGCGAGGGTGGTTCTCCGGATAGATGCCCAAGCTGTCACCCGGTTCATACTGAAGATTGGATCCCTCGAGGGATATTTCGATGTGGCGAGTTTCCCGGTCCGAACCGCGGCCGTTTAAATTCAAATTCTCCAAAACCTCGGCCTGGAAAGGATTCGTCCTGGAGTATTCCGATTCCGTCCCGCTCTCCACCGCCGAGACGGCTCCGCTTGCGATTGCCGGGACCGCCGACGCCTCGCTTAGGGATCTCAACACATGATTCATCCATTCCGCAGCAGGCTCATCAAAATCCACGTCACAGTCGACACGCGGGGTAAGCCGCTTACCGCCCAGCTCTTCCAGGCGCTTGTCGAAATCCTTGCCCGTTTGGCAGTAAAGTTCGTAGGATGTATCTCCCAGCGCGAGCACAGAGAACCGCAGGTCCTCCAATTGAGGCGCTCGCTTGCTATGAAGAAACTCATAGAAAGAAACGGCGTTATCCGGCGGTTCGCCTTCCCCGTGGGTGCTCACAAGTATAAGCAGGTTTTGGACCTTCTTTAAGTTGTTCGGCTTGAAGTCGCTCATTGAGGAGAGCGCTACCTGAAACCCTTGCTCTTCCAGCTTTTTGGTGAGCTTCTTCGCGAGCCCGTTGGAGTTTCCCGTCTGGGATCCGAAAAGCACAGTCACTTCCTTGGAGGCAGTCGGCACGTTCGATGTTGAAGCATTTATCGGAGCTGCGCCTGAATTCCCCGCAGCTGCCGCTCCGTGAGGAGCAGTAAGATACCCGCTCAGCCAAATACGTTGTACCTCCGTTAGCTTAGGCAGAAGGCGATTGAGCAGTTCTACCTGCTCCTGATTAAAAGGGCTGTTTGTTACTTGAAGTTCCAACAATATCCACCTCGCGCTCGCGCAGTATGCAATGATATTAATTTCTAGTATACTAAATGATTTTTACTCTCTTGAAAGTATCACAGCAGACAGCACGGGTCAATTAGAATGGTCTTATTAAATCGATCAGTTAAATTGATAAAGCTATTAAACGCGTATGCCTGCATACCTTTTCTCGAGCGAAGGAGTTGGACCGATGAGCAAAATAAAGGAGTATTGATAATAATAATCATTATTGGCAATGATAAATATCAAACAATGAAAAAGCAGCCTTTGCAGGCTGCCTGTGATGTTAAATCTTAGGTTCGAACGTCTTGCAGTCCGTTTCTTCCGAATTGTTGGCTTGCTTTCCTCGATGACTGACCACGTAGATCGAGGAAGCGTTGCACTTATTCCCTGCTGCCCAATACTTGCACGAGTTGACTTCGCATAACACATCTTGCGCCATTTTTTTAACACCTCCTATCTGATTAGGATAGGCGATGTGTCTGGCATCTATACGTGAGCCAAAAGGAAAGGCAGCGGCCATAAGGCCGGTGCTTTTTTGCCGCGAGAACGTGGGAGATAGCAGGTCATCGGAGGTGATTACCGCCCTGGTGTAAACCTGTAAGGAGAGGATTCCAATAAGCACAATCATGTTCCTTGAACGGTGTTCAACTGAATCGATATTCTGGATAGAATTAATCGGAAACCTGTTAAAAGAACCGGAAAATCAGCCTTCCGCTTTTTCAGATGCTGGCTCCTCAGTTAGCAGGGAACGATTGTTTAGCATATAAGTGACACCCGTCGCGGGCAGAAGCTGAACGCCGCTCTTAGGCAGCAGACGCTCCGGATAGAAGCTGTGCAGAGGAATAAGCACCCCAGGATCAAGGAAATCAACCGCCCATTTCAGATGACGCGCGAGAGCGTGGCCCGTAACCCGGTGGGACCGGAACTCCATGCCGAGCATCTCTACAAACTGCAGAAGACGCTCATAGGACGGATCGTATGAACCGAGCGGCGTTCCGTCCGAATGGATGAACAGGCCGCCCTCCGCATGCAGGTCGAGCAGTTCAAGCAGATTGCGGTAGTCGTTCTGCACCAAATAGCGGACCGGTTCCCGGTTTATTTCTTCCGCAGTGATGCACGTAAACTGCTCAATGACAGCCTCCTGCCAAACGGTCAGCAGGCCGCTTTCGATTTGGCGGCGAAAAGCCGCGGAGGCATAGACGAGTGCATCCTGTCTTTCACCATGCCTGAGAAGCATGTAGGCCGTTTCCGGTTCGACAACGAGAGTGCGGCCGGCTTCCTGCGCCGCCTGTGCCATACTGCCGACACGACCGATGTTGCGGTGGTACAAGTTAAATACCGCGAGTCCGTTTGTTTCGCGCAGGTCGGCGGCAATAAGGGCCGGCAGCGTAAGCTCGGTCGCCATTTCTTCAGGGATTGCAAGATCACCGGTCAATTCCCCCATGGAGCCGTCCGCCGCGGGCTCCCAAAGCATTGTGCCCTCAATGATCAGCGCGTCGATACCCATCTCCTTGGCCGCGGCGAGGCTCGCCTTTGTCAGCTCCGGAGAAAAACCGTGGAAGCGCAGATCGCCGGTATACAGCAGGCTGCCGTCCGGTGTGCGGATGTGAAACCCGGATGCTCCCGGAATATCGTGGTCCATCGGAAGCACGGTGACCTCGATTTCACCAACGCGGACCGTTTCATTCATTTCCACTGACCGGTAATCCCGCATGCCCGGGACGCCTTCGCCGATTTCGGCAAGCGTGGTATAAAGCCGGCGTGACTCAGCCGACATATAGACCGGTATGGAAGGAGCAATGAGTCCGATCATCGACATGTGATCCAGGTGAAGATGGGAAATGAAAACAGCGGTTTCCAGATCGAATTGTTCCGCAGGAACAAGATTCGGATCGCCGGTTAGCTCATCCTTCGAATAGAGACCGTCAATCGCAGGCAAAATGCCGAGTTTGACGTAGTCGCGTACAAGCGATTGCTCACGCAAACGAACTTCTTTGTCCGCAGCCGGCGATCCGCCGAGGAACGCTGTCCCGAAGTCGAACACAATGCGGGAGCTCCCGTGCTCGATCGTAACGACGGTTCCGCCGATCGTTCGAAGGCCGGCCCAGAAACGGATTTGGGTTTGATTTGTCATCGCAGCGCAATCCCCCTTTTTAAGTAAGTGAAAAGAAAGAGGCAGGGCCAGAGGGGCTGCCTTCCGGCCGCCTCCTGTATGGCCATGCCCTTTTGTTATCTACATTTATTTTTGAGTCTTACCTTTCTCCAGAGCCGCATTCGACGCTTTTTCCGCGTCAGCCAGACCCTGCTCGACGGACTTTTGGTTGTGGAACACAGCATCGACTTCTTTCATGATTTCGTTCTTCATCGTTGTGGTTCCTGCTACACGAGGGTAGAAGAAGCCAGCGTCAAGCTGTTTTGCCGCAACGCCCTGCTTAGGGTTTTTCGCGACAAAGTCTTTATATTCCGGGCTGTCATTCGCGGATGTGCGAACCGGCAGGTATCCTGTCTTCATAGCCCAATATGCGGTGTTGTCTTTGTTGATGAGGAACTTGATATATTCCCAAGCGGCCAGCTTTTGTTCGTCAGTTACACCGCCGGAGAAGACGGAAACGTTAGTGCCTTGAATGACCGCTGCGGCTTTTTTGTCTTTCGGCAGCACAGCAACGTCCCAATCAAATTTGCCTCCGACCGCTTTGTCGACGAAAGTCAAGCCTGCGGAGGAACCGATGTACATCGCAACGTCGCCTCTGCCGAACGGATCCGACATGAACTTGTCTTCTCCGGCCGTGCGTCCCGTGCCATCCTTGATAAATCCGGAGAGGAAGTCGAGCGCCTTTTTGCCTTCAGGGGAATTGAATTTTGCTTTCAGGTTTTTCTCGTCGACGAATTCGCCGCCTGCCTGCATTACAAAGCTCTGCAGATCCATACCGATGGAGTTTTCAAAGCCCATGCCGATCGTCTTGCCCTGCGTCAGCTTCTTGGCAGCGTCTTTCAATTCATCCCAGGTTGCAGGGACTTTCAGTCCGGCTTTCTCAAGAAGCGTTTTGTTGTAGAACAGGACATTCGTGCTCTTGTTGAAAGGCAGGCTGTAATATTTGCCGTCCCATTGATTGTCATCCCGGAAAACCTTGGAGATGTCGTTCAAATCTTCTTTGGCCATGCCATATTTGCTGTCGTTGATGTAAGGCGTCATGTCCACGACCAGCTCGTTGTTGATAAAGTCCGTGTTCCAGTCCTCATAAGTTTGCGCGAGTGTAGGAGATTTGCCGGCTTTCGCGGCGGCAGTCAGCTTTTGCTGAAGATCGGGGTAATTGCCTTGCGCGACCAGTTTGACCTTGATGTTGGGATTTTTCTGTGTAAAATCGTCCGTAATCTTCTTCAGCGCCGCTTCCTGGGCGCCCGTCATCGCGTGCCAAAACTCGATCTCGACCTGTTTTCCTTCAATACTGGTTGTAATTCCTTTCTGTGCAGGCGCGGAACCGCCCTGAGCGGATGGCTTGGGACTGCACGCAGCAGCTGAAAGTACAACCGTACCCGTCAAAGCTAACGCTAACCATTTTTTCATTGTAAGATTCCCTCCAAAAGTATAAGAACTTTGATTTATATGCAACCCGTAAAAGGAAACGGGTACGCCTATCCTTTCAAACCGCCGCGCGATATGCCTTCAATCAGATAGCGCTCGAACAGGAAGTAGAGCAGCAGCATTGGCAGCACGATCATTGCCGAAGCTGCCATAAGCAGCTCGTAATCGGTACCCGCCTCGGTGGTAAACGTCGTCAGGCCGACGGGCAGTGTGCGCATTTCCTTCGCGTTGGTCACAATAAGCGGCCATAGAAACGCGTTCCAGCTGCCAATCGCCTTGAATAAAGCAATCGTGACCAAGGCTGGCTTGGCGAGCGGAACCATGATGTGCCATAAGTATTTGAAATCGCCGCTCCCGTCGATGCGCGCCGCGTAATACAGCTGGTCAGGGATGCTTAAAAAATACTGTCTCAGCAGAAAAATCGCGAACATGCTTGCGAGCCACGGAACGATAAGCGCTTCATAGCGGTCGATCCATCCGAGCTGTGACAGCGTCACGTAATTCGGTATGAGAAGAACCTCTCCCGGAACCATCATAGTGCCCAGCAGGATCGTAAACAGCATATCGCGTCCGTAAAAACGAAGCCGGGAAAAAGCGAAAGCGGCCAGAATCGTCGTAATAATTTCTCCGGCTGTCGTTGCGACGGTAACGATGACGCTGTTCAACAAATATTGCGAGAATGACGCCATCTGCCAAGCCTTCACGTAGTTGGACCAGTTGGGCATGGAAGGAATCCATTTCGGCGGCATGATCATGACCTCGGATGGCGACTTCAGCGATGTCGAGATCATCCACACAAATGGCAGTACCATCACAATGCCGCCGGCGGCGAGGAGCGCGTATAGTACCCATGAGATCCATTTATTCGTCATGAAGTGTGCTCCTCTCTTAATAGTGGACTCGTTTACGCCCGATCCAGAGCTGGATCAGAGTAAATACGAACGTGACGAAGAACAGAGCGTAGGCTGCTGCCGCTGCGATACCGTACTGATATTCCCCGTTGAATTTTTGATAAATGTAATAAACGATCGTCAGAGCGCTTTGGGCCGGACCCGGCCGTGCACCGAACAGCGAATAGATCTCGTCGAAGATTTTGAATGAAGCGATCATCGAGATAATGGTTATAAAGAACGTAGTCGGCGACAGCAGCGGCACCGTGATATGCCAGAAGCGGCGCCATTTGGGCGCACCGTCGATGCGGGCCGCGTGAATGTACTGCTGGTTAATATTTTGCAGTCCCGCAAGGAACAGCACCACGTTATAGCCAAGGCCCTTCCATACGCTTAACAGGATCAGAGAGGGCATCGCCCAATTGGGATCGTTCAGCCAGTTCACCGGTGAAATGCCGGCAGCGCTGAGAAAATAGTTCATCAAACCGTAATCGTGATGGAAGATCCATCGCCATACGATCGAAACGGCCACCATAGAAGACACGAAAGGCAGGAAGTAGAGCGTCCGGAAGAACGTTTTTCCTTTTCCGATAGCGTTCAGCATAAGGGCAACCACGAGAGAGATCGCGATCGTCAGCGGAACAGCGCCAAGCACAAAAATAAACGTGTTTTTCATCGCGCGCCAAAAATCCGGATCGTGCATGATGAACACATAGTTGTCAATGCCCCGTGCCTTCACGATATTTTTGTAATAGTTGTACTTGGTGTAAAAGCTGACATCGAACGACTTGAGAATCGGATAAATGTGAAAAACGGCCAAAACCGCGAATGCGGGCAGCAGATAAAGAAAAGCCTTCAACGTGCCGGACCATGTCGGTTTCTGGTTCACTTGCCCTCTTCCTCCCTGCCTGCTCCGACTGGCAATCGGATGCCGCTGTCAGCGTCGAACAGATGGAGCCTGGAGGAGCGAAAAGCGATACCAACGGCTTCGCCCTGCTGAATTTCCGTGTCGCTCGGGAGAATCATGCGAATGGTGTGATCTCCCGATTTGACGCGGACCCAGCAGTCTTTTCCGGCCAGCTCAATGTACGTGACCTCACCAGTCAGTACGGGGCTGTCTGCATCGGCGAGTGAGCAGTCCTCCGGCCTGACGCCAACCAGAACATGCTGCCCGTCCCGAAGCTCCGTGTCCCCGGCGGGCAAGCTGACCGGCATCAGAGTACCGCTCACTTGAATCGAGCTGCTGGCGTTATCGTAGACACCGGATAGCAAATTCATCTTCGGCATCCCGATGAACTCCGAAACGAACCGGTTGGCCGGCGCGCGGTAAATGTCATACGGGGCCGCATACTGCTGTAGCTTGCCTTGATCCATGAGCAGGATGCGGTCGGCGATGCTCATCGCCTCCTCCTGATCATGGGTAACGAACACGGTGGTGATGCCCACTTCGCGCTGAATGCGGCGGATTTCTTCGCGCATCTCCAGACGAAGACGGGCGTCCAGGTTGGAAAGAGGCTCGTCGAGCAGGAGCAGCTTAGGCTCCTTGACGAGAGCGCGGGCAATGGCGACGCGCTGCTGCTGTCCGCCGGACAGTTGCCCCGGCTTGCGGTCCATCAGGTGGCCGATTTGCACGAGGTCCGCCATTTTGCGAGCCCGGTCCAACGCTTCGCGTTTGGGCATTTTTTTCATTTTGAGGGGGAATAGAATGTTCTGCTGAACCGTCATATGCGGATATAACGCGTAATTTTGGAAAACCATTCCGATTTCACGGTTCTCCGGTTCTACACGGTTGACATTGCTTCCATCGAACAAAATTTCTCCGCCAGTCGGTTTATATAATCCAGCGAGCATAAAAAGCGTTGTGCTCTTGCCGCAGCCGCTCGGTCCGAGCAAAGCGACCAAATCCCCGCTTTCCATGACAGCGTTCAGCTTGTCTACTGCGACTGCGCCTGGAAATTGCATCGTTATGTCCTTTAACTCGATACGCAGGTGAGATCCCCCTTTCTATATAAATACGAGATGCGATAAACCGGCAAACAGGTTACATTGTACCACAGGTTTATTTTCACATTGTTAAGCTGGTATTAAGGAGGAGTAAAGCGGGCCTCCAGATTGTGGAAGTGGAGTCGAGTGGGAGCAACGCGTTAATAATGGAATAATTTGTAGAAAAACTGTAAATGTGGGCGAAAATTAGAGGAGAGACGAGTTGAACGGGCAAAATGGGAGAATAAAGAAATATCTGAATATTTACACAATTTTAACAATGGGCTATACTCAAAGTGTACCAAATAACCCAGGGATTTCACCTCACAAGTTTAGACGGATATTATTCAGTATTAGGCCATTGCAGGTGTTAAACCAGTGCTTGCCGCAGGCAATGCCGTTCACCTGAAAGTGAATTAAAGCCTAAACTGATTAATATAAACAGTTTAACCTGAAAGGGGATAGTCCAATGAATTAGGTAAGCGAAGCATGTTTTATTGCAGGTTACAAATTCGGGGAAAAGCAGGTGACAGCTTTTTCAGTAAGCTGCAGGCATGCGGGAACTCACCAAGGAAAGTGCAGGGTTTGGTTGGACATGCCGGTCATGTCTGTGGGATCAGCAAAATTAAAGGCATGCAGGGCATGTAAGGAAAGGAAGACTAACAAAATTGAATAGAATGAGCACGAAGTAGCTCCGTTTATGACGATATGAACGGGGCTGCTTTATTTGTGTGCGATCCTATCCGATTGGTTTTAGAAGAATTCCGCAGAAAGTTTTCCATAGATGTATTTATTTCGACATAAGCGGCTGTGAAAAAGGTTTAAGCCAGTTTCAGCGGGCTGAACCGGTTTTCCTCTTTCGCGACCGTGCGATATAATAGGAAAAGAGTTTTTTATAGATAAAAATCGGGGAGTGGAGATATTTTGACTTATCATGAGTTATTGGGACGCCAGAGTGAAATGTTAAGAAAGAACATCCAGCAGCAGCTCATTTCAAAAAATCAGAATGGACTGAACGCGCAGCAAGGCTTTCTTCTAAAGCAAATGATCAAAGAATATCACCAAAAAACGCATGAGATCCATTCCATCAAGTCCGGAGAGTGATCTTTCGAAAATGAGGGTGCCGCTTTAGGCACTCTTTTTTTTGTGGGATCATTTTGTCAGCGAAAATATGGAAAAATAATAGATTTAGAGGTAGAATAGAAGAGCGAACCTGCGTTCGTAAGGAAAATGAGTGCAGGAGGGATTTGTTCGAGATGTCCTTTGAGTTTCAAGCCGGCCTGTATCCTGAACGTCCCGGTTGTTATATCATGAAAAATTCGGAGGGGCGCATTCTTTACGTGGGAAAATCCATCAATTTGCGCAGCCGGCTCCGGTCCTATTTTCAGCAGAGGCAAACCCGTAAACGGATGGTACAGCTCGTCCGGGAAATTGCCGTGATCGAAATTGTGCTGGTCAATAATGAGGCGGAGAGTCTGCTGCTCGAGAACAACTTGATCAAGATCCACAAGCCCCCCTATAACCGCGCGTTAAAAAGGGACAACAGCGGATACGCATACCTGCAGCTGACATCTGAGAGGCTGCCCCGGCTTGATGTATTCTACCGAGACAGACGCGAGGGTGCGGATCGCATTGGGTCAGCCGGCGAAAAGCGGCAGCCTAAGGAACAAGGCCACCGGTTCGGCCCGTACAGAAGCTCGCGGTTTCGGAACGAAGTGCTGGAATTTGTAACGGATCACTTTCGTCTGAGGACATGCACAAACATGCCCAAGCGAGCCTGTCTGCTGTATCATATCGGCAAGTGCAGCGGCGTGTGCGAAGGCCTGATTTCGGAAGCCGAATATCGGGAGGACGCAGGCCAGGCAGCCGCGCTGCTGGCAAATCAGGGCGAAGAGCTGATTGCGGCGATGTACCGCAGGATGGAACAGTACGCCGAACGGCTCGAATTCGAGCAGGCAAATAATATGCTTCGCCATATCCGCATTCTGGAGCAGGTGCCGGGCAAACAGATTGTCGACAGGGAGGCCGTCATTGACCAGGATGTGCTCTATTTCGGCGACGGCCGGGTGATGGTCGCCAAGGTGCAGGAAGGGATGCTGCGCGATTTCCAACTGTTCGAGCTGGATCAGCGGCACGAAGAATCCGCGTGCGACCGGTTTGTTATATCCCGCTACGCCAACGTGCGGCCTGACGAGCTCATCGTCAATACAATCGGCGATGTGGGCAGGGTGCGCTCCGCGCTCCGGCATGCCGGAGGCAGGACGGTGAAGATAACGCAGCCGAAACGGGGCTTGAAATATGACCTGCTCCAATTATGCAAGGATAATTTCGAATACCGGATGAATTCCATTCCATCCGCCAACCAGGAGATTATATGAATTTGACGCCGCGATTTTCCGAAGAGGCGACGGTTACTCTGCTCATTTTTGTGCTGCTGTTCGTCCTTCGAATTCCATATATCGGGAGCTCTCCCTATGAATATGAGTCTTGGAGGCAGTCGGATACCGAGGCAATCGCACGCAATTTTGTCGAGGCCCGCTTCAATATCTTTTTCCCTCAGCTGAATTATCAGGGCCCCCTGCCGAACTATGTTCAATTGGAGCTCCAGATCATTCCCTTTTTAATCGCAATTTTATACAAATGCTTCGGCTATCATTATGAATTGGCAAGAATTATACCGGTGCTGTTCTTTTTAGGCTCGGCTCTCTTTGTCTATCTGACAGCTAGACGTTATTATTCGCTGCGCACAGCGTGGCTGGCGCTTTTGTTGTACGGCACGGTCCCGGTTAATTTGCTTTACTCCCGCGCAATCATGCCGGAATCCGCCGCATTGTTTTTTTTTACCGGCGCCTTTTATTTTTTTAGCGAGTGGATACGGCTTGAGAGATTTTCTATTCTTATTACCGCAGCTGTATTCACCTCATTCGCGATTCTAGAGAAAGTCCCGACTGTCTTTGTAGTGATCCCGATGGCGGCCATGGCGGTGGTGAAGTATAAAAAGAGTGCATTTATCAAAAGGGAATTCGTCGTTTTTGCCCTTATCGCGATAGTTCCGGCTGTATTATATTATTTATGGCTGCAGATGATCGCCGAGAGCGCGTTTGTCTCGGGGATCGCGACCAAGCATATTATTCCGCAAATGTTAACGTCGATTTTTACCAAAAAGGCGCAGCTGTTTTTTATCCGGGATTTCCCAAGAACTTTTACTTGGTATATAGTAATATTGGGAATAGGCGGTTTTTTTTCAATACCCTGGAAGGAAGATTTTCCCATAAAATGCTTCGCGTTAGCGATGGCGCTTGAACTCGTTACCATTGCGGCTGTGATTCAGTTCAACTATTATCTGATCTTCTTCGGTCCCCCGCTGGTTATGTGCGCTGCAAACCTTTTGGACCGTCTAATGCGGTCGTCCTTTGCCGGAAAGCTGCTCAGCTGCGCGGTGCTGGTTTTGTTTGCGGTTTCTGCTTATGGGCATGTGCATCCTTTAATCGGTGCGCAGGACGAGAAAATTTTGAAGCAGGCGCAAATAGTTGAAACCATAACCGATAAGAAGGACCTGATCGTCTCCGGTGTGGATGACCCGAGTCTTTTAAACGCGAGTCACAGAGCCGGCTGGCGCGTGATGAACTCCATTCCTGCGGATCCTGTCACGGAGCTCAATTTCTTTGTGGCGGGTGGCGCGCGATATTTTGTGCCGTTAAATGGATATATCGAGAATGATCCTGACGGCAGGTTAAGGATTTACCTGGATACACATTTCACCAAAATCGAAGCGGAGAAAGGATATGAGATTTATAAATTAACCGGAAAGTAACGCACAATCCGCTTTTTGCCAACCGATCAACAGGGTAATAAACCTTTAAAAATCATATTTGGACTGGGAGCTTGCCATGGATAACCAGATTATTGTCGGACTTCCCGCTTTTAACGAAGAATCAGCCCTGCCAAGAATTATAGAAAAAATCAATCTGCTCGGTCCCGAGATGAGAAATGCGCTGCAGATCGTCGTTGTGAATGACGGCAGCACAGATGATACCGGCCGGGTTTTGCAGGAATTATCGGAAGCGTTTTCGTATGTAAGCTTTGTCACCCATCCAAGCAACCTGGGGCTGGGACAAGCGATGAACACTTTATTCGAATATGTGGTTGAACATTACAGCAGCGGCGATATCCTTTTTACATTAGATGCCGATAATACGCACAATCCGTGCATTATTCCCATTATGGCCGACAAGTTGAAGGCTGAAAAACTGGATCTTGTAATCGCTTCACGTTTTGTTCCAGGAGGAAAGGAGCTTGGCCTGTCCTTATCAAGAAAAATGCTCAGCAGGGGAGCGAGGCTTTTTTTCAAGCTTTTCTTTCCGATCGAGAACATCAATGATTATTCCAGCGGATTCAGAGGCTACAGCGTCCAATATTTGAAGAAGGCGATCCATGCTTACCATGGCAATCTTATTACTTCGGGCGGTTTTGAATGTACAGCGGAAATTATCGCCAGGTTCAGCAAAATCGGGGTGAAAGCGGCGGAGTACCCTTTGGTGCTTGAGTACGATTTAAAGGAAGGCAAAAGCAAGATGAGGGTGATGCGCACGATAATGGGGTATTTCAATCTTGTACGCAAAGTAAAGAGACCGTCAGAGACGAATAACGAGAAAGTGAACAATATGATATGAACCAGCTTTTTCTCATCCTGCTTTCGGTGGTCTTGGGGGCAGTCGGGCAGGTGCTTTTAAAATTGGGGGCCAATAAACTGGTCGGATTTTCGCTTGCATATCCTCATCTTTTCAGGAATGTGCTTCTCATTTTTAAAGCTCCCGAAATTCTCATAGGCCTCGTTTTGTTCGGTACCAGCTTCCTGCTGTGGATCCAGGTGTTGACCAAATCGCAGCTCAGCTACGCTTACCCTATGGTCAGCCTGGGGTACATTATTGTCGTGACACTTTCCTACTTTTTGTTCCATGAAACCTTCACTTTAAGCAAAATCATAGGCGTCATAGTTATTCTAGTCGGGGTCATTATCATTAACAGGTAGGCAAAAAAAAGCATCGGCTGCGGCAGGCTGGTGCTTTATTTGGCTAATTTGAACCGGGCGGCAGACTGAAGCGGAAGGCGGTTAGCTTTTTCCAAACAAACACATACTAAACTCCTATTCTAACACAAGGTGAAAACAGATTATGGCGGATATTGTTGAGATTATAATAAGATGCTTCGTCACTTTCCTTTTACTGCTGCTGCTGGCGCATTGGATTGGCAAAGAGATGATCGGCCAGATGACATATCTGCATTATATGTCGGCGATTACCCTAGGGTCGATTGCGGGAAATATGGTGTTTAATATCAAGATCAAATTTGTGGATTTTCTCGTGTCCATTGTGCTTTTCGGTGTTATTACCTGGGTACTGGCGTTCATTTCTTTCCGGAACCGGAAGACAAGGAAATGGATTGAGGGGGAACCCACGGTCATTATAAAAAATGGCAGAATCTTGGAAGATCAGATGAAGAAATTCAGCTATACGATCGAACTCTTGAATCAGGGACTGAGGAAAAAGGATATTTTTGATATGAATGAAGTCGATTTTGCGGTGCTCGAGGCGGATGGCAGCTTGTCGGTGCTGAAAAAACCGGAATATTTGCCGGCCGCCAAAAATGATCTGGGCAGCGCCAAGCCCAAGCAGACTCAGTATCCGGTCGAATTGGTGATGGAAGGCCGAATCCTCGAAGACAATCTGAAAGACGCAGAGATCACAGAGGATTGGTTGAAGAACGAGATGGACAAAAGGGGACTTGCGCTGGAGGACATTTTTTATGCGTTAAAAGGGACGAAGGGGCAGATATACTTCGATTTGTACGAACAAAAGCGGAAGTAAAAATTTAACGCTTGATTTTTTTGTTGAGGTTATTTACCATAGGTTAATATTAATTGAATATCAGACCTCATCAGAACGGTGAGGTAGAGGTCGCGGTTTTTATCAGTAGCCTGGTGGAGGTCCCAGCTTAAGACCCTTGATGCCGGAGGAAAGGAAAAACCGCCGAAGTCCGCGCGTACTGGCCGTGCGGGTTGGGGCCGCTGCCGAAAGGGGCGGAACTGTCACATTTGCGGGATAAGCAGATGTGTTGAGCTATCTTTTCAAGTATGATGAGGGTAATGACAGCCGCCCGGAGTCTGATACGATCCCCTCATAGTAGACAGAAAAAAGAAAGCCATTTACTATGTCTATTGTGGAGGGGATTTTTTCTATGGGCGAAATAGCGAGAACATACGATGTTGCATTCAAGAAAAAGGCAGTAGACCTTTATCTTAAAGAAGGAATGGGCTATAAGACCGTAGCGAGGGAATTAGCGATTGACCCTTCCCTTGTTCGTCGGTGGGTGAAGAATTTTGAGGCAGAGGGCATAAAGGGGCTTGAGGAAAAACGGGGAAAAGCAAATGGCCCTGGAAAAGGCAGACCGAGAACACGACCCGAAGATCCGGAGGTGAAGCTGAAACGTCTTGAAGCGGAGAATGAACTGCTAAAAAAGCTCTTAAAAATGTGAAAGGAGGCATGGATGCTGTACAAAGCGGTAAAAAGTTTGCCATTATCCAGGAATTAGCCAGCAAGGGTTACGATGTCATCTTGCTATGTGAGCTGGCCCAAGTGTCCAGAAGTGGTTTCTATAGATGGAAAAAACGACAGACATTTGTGTCCCAAAAACAACGGGAAGACGAGGCAATTAAAGGGAAAATGTTAGAATGCCATGGACAATTGAAAGGGATTTATGGATACCGTCGTGTAAAGGTCTGGCTTATGCGGAAACATGGGCTGCACCTCAACCATAAGCGTGTGCAAAGGCTCATGCGAGAGCTAGGGATAAAGGCAGTCATTCGAAAGAAAAGACCTTACTACGGCAAGAAAGAGGCTTACGTTATCTCGGACAACCACCTTAACCGGGAATTTACAGCCTCTAATCTAAATGAGAAGTGGGTAACCGATATTACTTATCTAATTTTCAATGGACAGAAACTTTATTTGTCTGCGATTAAAGACCTGTACAACAATGAGATTGTAGCCTACCACATCAGTCGCAGAAACGATTTAAAGCTGGTGTTTGACACGATCAGGAAGGCAAAGAGAAAACGGAATGTGAAAGGGATCCTCCTGCATAGCGACCAAGGCTTCCAGTACACGTCTCGTCAATTTAACAACTTGCTTAAACGATACCATATGAAAGGTAGCATGTCCCGAAAAGGAAACTGTTGGGACAATGCATGTATGGAGAACTTTTTCAGTCATTTTAAGTCAGAGTGCTTTGATCTTTATTCCTTTCATTCGGTTGAACAAGTAAAGCACGCTGTTCAACGTTATATCCATTTTTATAACAATGAACGTTTCCAGAAAAAATTAAACAACCTGAGTCCTTATGAATACAAGACTCAGGCTGCTTAAAAGTTCTTTTTAATAGCTGTCTACTTGACAGGGGTCACATCAGTCCGGGGACAGCTGTTTTTTTACGTTAAAGGAGAGAATCGAATTGGCACAATCCAAAGTAAACCGTCCACCGTCGACGAGCGGAGGCATGAATAAGAGTACGAACGGGCGAACATCCGGCAGCTCTCTGAAAAGATCTTTGAAATCCAGACACATGGCGATGATCTCTCTCGGGGGCTCTATCGGTACCGGTTTATTCCTTGCGAGCGGGGGGGCGATTCATACGGCCGGACCGGGTGGAGCTCTGCTCGCTTACATCGTCATCGGCATCATGGTGTATTTCCTTATGACCTCCTTGGGCGAGATGGCTACCTATATGCCGGTCTCCGGCACGTTCAGTACGTACGCGACACGGTTCGTAGACCCGGCATTCGGTTTTGCCCTAGGCTGGAATTACTGGTACAACTGGGCGATTACCATCGCCGCTGAATTGTCCGCCGCAACCTTAATAATGAAGTTCTGGTTTCCGGGCAGTCCATCCTTGTTATGGAGCGGTTTATTCCTTGTGCTGATGCTGGCTCTGAATCTCCTTTCAGTCAAAGGATACGGGGAAACGGAATACTGGCTCGCGCTGATCAAGATCATTACCGTTATTGTATTTATCGTTGTCGGTATTCTGATGATCGTGGGCATCTGGGGTGGACAGGCGGTCGGCTTCCGCAACCTCACTGTCGGTGAGGCTCCGTTTCCGGGCGGGTTCCTTGCCGCTCTGGGCGTGTTCATGGCGGCAGGCTTCTCGTTCCAGGGAACGGAGCTGGTCGGAATCGCCGCGGGGGAAAGCGAAAATCCGAAGAGCAGCGTCCCTAGGGCAATTCGTTCGGTATTCTGGCGCATTCTGCTGTTCTATGTGCTGGCTATTCTTGTAATAGGACTGCTGATACCTTACACGAATGAAAACCTGGCAAGCGACAGCGTTACGATGAGTCCTTTTACGATTGTCTTCGAGAAAGCGGGACTAAGCGTCGCGGCATCCGTGATGAACGCGGTTATTCTGACGGCTGTGCTTTCAGCGGGAAATTCGGGAATGTACGCCTCGACCCGTATGCTATGGGTGCTCGCCAAGGAAGGGAAGGCTCCTAAATTTTTAGCGGTGTTAAATAAAAGAGGTGTGCCGGTCGCGGCGCTGTTAGCTACAGGAGCTTTGGGCTTGCTGGCGTTCCTCTCCTCCCTCTTCGGAGACGGAATAGTGTACACTTGGCTGCTCAACGCCTCCGGTATGTCCGGTTTTATCGCCTGGCTGGGTATCGCGATCAGCCACTACAGATTCCGTAAAGCCTATACCGCCCAAGGGAAGCAGCTGCAGGCTCTGCCATACCGGGCCAAATGGTTTCCGTTCGGTCCGATTCTTGCGGGGATGTTATGCCTCGTAGTTATCGTCGGACAGTGTATGGGCGCAATCTCCGACGGGAAAATCAACTGGCCTTTCCTGGTTGCATCATATATCGGTATTCCGCTGTTCCTGGCCACTTGGCTCGGCTACAAGTGGAAGCACCGCACCAAGCTGCTGAAGCTGGAAGAATGTGTGTTTGACGATGAATTGAGAAGTTAATATGATTAATCGAAGCAGCCCCCCGCGGCTGCTTTTTTGTAAGAATAAGAAAGCATAAATCCGTGGGCTCCGGGCTCTGCAGATATTACTCTGTTTTTCTTAACCAGGTTCTAGGGGGTAATTAGGGGGTAAGTAATATCTTGAAAATTAGGGAACAAACCCTATAATTTATGTTTTAAACAACAGCCGCAAGGGAGGAGCCCAGATGAGCAAACCCAATCAGAACCCGATATTATTGTCGTTTCCGGAAAGCTTTGAGACACAACGATTGCTGATCCGCTCACCGATGTACGGCGACGGGGTTTTAGTGCATAAGGCTCTGCATGAAAGCGCAGCGGAACTGAGGCCCTGGATGCCTTGGACTCAAAATTTGCCGTCCCTTGAAGAATCGGAAGTGAATGCGCGGATGGCGAGGCTACATTTTTTGGAAAGGTCCGATCTGCGCCTCCATTTGATCCATAAAGAAACAGGTCTTTTTATAGGTTCCAGTGGTCTTCACCGCATTGATTGGAATTCGCGAAAATTTGAAATCGGATATTGGATACATACCTCATGGAGCGGTCAGGGACTTATGACTGAGGCGGTTGCGGGAATCACAGCTTTTGCGGTGGGGGAGCTCCAGGCCAATCGGCTGGAAATCCGCTGCGATGCCAGAAATACACGAAGCCTCAAAGTCGCGGAAAGGCTGGGATTCACCTTGGAAGGGGTTTTACGCAGTGAAATGCGTGACGTCTCCGGGGAATTAAGAGATACGTTGGTATTCGCCAAAGTGAAGGGCAGAGAATTTTAGTGGAAGCTCGAAAGCTGGGGCATACAAATGAATTTACACACTGTACTCGGGGTACTGGGATTCAGAATTTTTGTGGAAGACAGGGCTCAAAAGCTGGGCTGTGCAGGTACATGGCTTGTGAGCGGACTAAAAAGAAAAGAACAAGCACACCGGTTTTATGAAGATTTAGGATATGAAGTAACTGGACACAGGTTTGTGAAAATGTTTGGGAGGCAGGAATGAATACAAAAGGAGGGGATACTGCCATGTCGTCATCTAGCAAATACCGCGCAACGGGCGCCGCTATTTTGGTTGGATGCCTGTTGTTTGCCATTTCTTCCGCATTTCATCCGCCTGCGGCGAATCCATGGACGGGCAGGGAAGTCATCCGGATGATTGCCCAATCTCCCGCTCATTGGCAATGGGATCATATTGGAATGCTGGCTGCAGTTGTGCTCCTGTTCACAGGCCTGTCTTGTGTTGAATCGTTTGCAAAAGAAAGGGCGTCGGCCCGGCTGGCCGCACGCTTCTTTACGGCAGGCCTTTCGATATGGCTGGTTATCCTGTCTATGGAGCTAACAGTTATGCCCGTTGTGTCAACGTATTGGGGAGGCGAGCCTGAGGCCGGTGCGGCTGTCATATCGGAGGGGCTGTTTGCGTTAGGCATCGTTGCGGGTGACTTCGCGATGGGACTCGCGTGGTCTGGAATCGCTTTATTAGGGGTTGCTATGCCGGGGCGGGCAGGTGTCACAAGGAGATTCGCGCGGCTGGGAGTCATAACAGGCATTTGGGGGACGGCGGGGATTGCCGCATCTCTTTTGCTGCCGGACTATAGTCTGCCGATTTTACTGGCGACTTCCGGGCCGGCTTTTGTCTGGACGGTTCTGCTCGGTTGGCGTCTGTATAAACATACACCGCTTCATGCAGATTAATCTGTGAGGAGGATGGTACAGTGACTGCATTTAATTATCAGGATGATGGTTTAGAAGCCGATGTTTACGGAGTGCTCGGGGAAGAGATGGAGGTTGACTCTGATGTGAACGAGGATCCCGGCAGGGAATTGCAATTGGACGATTCGTATGAGGTATGGTATCGAAACATCGGTTATTGGGTGGAGCAGAAGGATGAGATCACCCAGGTTCCGCAGACAAATGCATTCGAAGCGGCAACAGGAGAGCAGGAAGAGTAGCTGGAGTGGACTCACCACACGGGCTCATTTCTTTCTTTTGTATTCGACTACAGCAGCTGCTTCAGCTCCTTTTTGTATCTGCGGATGCGTTGTGAACCCGGAGGGGCGAGCCGGCGCGGATAACCGATTCTGAGCTGCCGGATGTAGGGATAGGGAACCAGCAGCAACGCGTACAGCAGATGCAGATCCGCCGCGCTCAAAGGGCGCTTTCGGTCATAGTACTCGACCCAGCGGAGCATTTCTTTACCTCGCCAAGGGAAATTACGGTGAAGAAGGTGGGAAAGGTCGAGCATTCTGCAATTTAACGAGGTATTGTCAAAATCGATCATATGAAGCGTCCGGGTGGAATCCAGCACCAGATTCGGATAATTGTAGTCTCCATGCACATAAGCGAGTGCAGACTGCTCTTGTTCCATGGCCGTTCGCACCATAGGATGGGTGAGCTGCAGCAGCGCTTCTTCGCAGAGGGACTGAAACCGGGTTGTGCCCGGATGGGTGTTCAATATTTGTCGATACTGCTCAATCTTGGCTCCTGACCAGCCGTAACGTATCCTCCCCTGTGGGGGATCATGCACAAGCGGGCCCTGCGCGAGAGAGTGGAACCTGGCCAAGAGGCGGATCGCTTTTTTAAAATCCCGTTTGTGCCGAAAATCAGGATGTTCTCCTATCACCCAGTTGCTCAGCATGTAGTGGACATTCTCCCTTGTCAAGAAGGAGGAGCCCTGCAGGGTAAGAAGCACATTCGGGCTGTTAGGCAGGCCCGCTTCATTAATGTGCTTAAGGATTAGCGCAATAAATTCAACCTCGGGCTCGGGCGCCTTAAAGCTCTTCAAGCACAAAACGCCGTGCGTATCCGTAAACAACCGGTAAACATCCCGGATACGCTCCCATCGTGCAATGGCAAGGCCATACTCGCGTTCAACTTCCGATAGGATGATCATCCTTGATCACCATTCTTATCCACCGGTGATGAATCTGGAGCCGACGGCTGTAGCCCGGCCCAGTCATCCATCAGCCGGATCGATTTAAGACGGTCGTCCCACGTTACTTTCAGCACACGATACACCTCCCGTTCTTTACGTAGGAGAAGGTCGGCTGCCGCTATCCAGGCTTCCCTCGGCAGACGGTAAAAGGCGGCTATCAAACGGCGCTGCTCAGGCTTTAGCGGGTTGATTTCCTCATAGCCCCGAAGCAAAGACTGAATGAGATGCGTCTGGTAACTTGTGTTGTTCAGCAGCGTCTTGGCGATCTCATAATAGATGGAGTCCATTCTTAAGCGCTCCCAATCAATGAGGAACAAGCCGTCCGCCCGGATAACCACATTAGGATAGGTTACGTCTCCGTGCACCAGGGCGGGAAAGTTGTCTTCTTCCTCCATGATTTTCTTCACGTCAGCCTTCCGGAACACCTCCCACGCTTCCTCGGCTAACCGGATGCACTCCTTTCCGTGCTTGCGGAACCATATGCCCCTGTTCCTGACTTTCCGAAGCCTGGCCAAGCGCAGCCGGAACAAGCGGTCCTGGTTTATAAAAAAACGCATTTGCGTCAAAGTGCGCAGGCCCATCGCAGGGAGTGCCTCCGCCGTGCAGGCCGTATGGAGCCTGGCCAACGCTCTTCCCAGATTTGCGAAGTCTTCTTCGTTTAATTCCAGGTTGCGTCCCTCTACCCACTCCATCATATAATAATAAGACTCGTTATGATTCACCCAGCTTCGTCCGGAGGAGGTTTGCAGCCAGGAGGGCATATGGGGATACCCGCTCTGCTTCAGTAAGTCCGCATAAGAAAAAAGCCGTCTGATCTGCTTTCTCGTCGATAATCCGGGCTCAAGCATATTTCTGTAAAAGGCTTTGACGGCAAAGTCCCCTTTGTTCGTGGTCGCTCGGAAAGCGGAATTTTTCTTATAAAGCGAATCATAGGGTTTAACGCGGTCCAGCTTCATTCCATACTTTTGTGTAACAGCCTTGCATAGGTTGAAAGTACGTTTTGTCAAAATCGCACCTCCGAATCGATTGATAGAGCGCTGTAATAGTCTATTCGGCGGATGGCGGAAGGTGCGGAATAATAATATTTTAATTTTATGACGTTAATAATGTAGGCCCGTTAAGGGCGCCCAAAAGCGGAAGGATGATTTCATTGAATGATGACCCGCAAGATTATTTATACACTTATGTATGCCATGAGGATGAGATCCCGCTTTGCGGGTTGGAGCTGCGGAGCTTGTTCGGGATAGAAGCGCGGGGGGGATTTTTGCTCAGCGCGAAAGACGTGGATGTGAGCCGGAGCCCTTTTGTGAAGGCAAAGGTCCGTGTCCTGTACGATGGCGTTAGCCTAGAGTCGATCATTCGGCAGCTCGGCGGGCTGGAGCCAGGCGGGGCTTCATTCAAGGTTGTGTTTGTGGAAGCCGAGCTTAAATTGCCATATGAGGAAAAGCTGCAGGTCGAGCGGGAAGTGGGAGCGAACATCGGGGGAAGAGCCGATATGCGTAAACCGGAGAAGCTGTATGGTATAGCTTATGCGTTAGGCAGATGGAGGTTTGGCGAGTATACCAGGAATGACGCAGTATGGCTGCGTCACAAGGACAAGCCTCAGAATTATTCCACCGCGCTTAGCACGCGTATGGCGAGAGCTGCGGCCAATATTGCCGTGCCCGATCCAGCCGGCATCAAAGCCATCGATCCCTGCTGCGGCATCGGCACGGTATTGATAGAGGCGCACTCCATGGGCATCGACATCGTCGGGTGCGACATGAATCCTCTGGCTGTGCAGGGGGCGAGGGCGAATCTGGCCCATTTCGGCTTTCCCGGCGTAGTTGAGCTGAAAGATATGAAGGAGCTGTCCGGCCGTTATGACGCCGCGATCCTCGATCTGCCTTATAATTTATGCTCGGTGATATCGGAGGCGGAGCAACTGTCCATGCTCCAAAGCGCCCGGAGGCTTGCCGGCAGAGCCGTCATCATCACGACTGAACCGATCGATTCGCTGATCGAAAGCGCTGGCTTCCGCATTCATGACCGCTGTGCCGTCAGGAAGGGAAGCTTCTCCCGGCAGTTGATCGTGTGCCAGTAGCTCGAACCGGGCAGTCTGATAGAGGTGCGCGGGGCAAAGATAGCCAACCGGCTGCATTGGATGGACATAGCACTCCTGCCCGCTCTCCTGCTGCTTCAGCTTTTACAGCTGCTCGCAGGAAATAACAAGCCTGCAGCGGAGCGATTCGCCGGAGGGTATCAGCGTGAGCTCGCGCTTGCGGTTCAATTCGTCGGGAGGAGCCATCCATGGCTCGACGCATACAAAGGGTTTGTCCGGAACGGACCAAAGCATCACATAGGCAAATTCGTCGCTGTAGCTCATGCTTATGCGGTGTTTTTTCGTCGGCATGAAGGAAATGCGTCGTGTGCGGGCATCCAGCAGATTGGCCGACTCAACCATAGTGCTCAAGTCGAGGCGCCCTTGGTACGGCTTGACCAGGTGGTCGTTATAGTCCATATATGAGGCGGCGTCCGTGTCATAGGCAATGTCTTTGCGGTCGGCGGCAAAATAGGGATGAAACCCTGCGTACATCGGCATCGCTTCAGAGGACAAGTTTTTGTACTGCTGTTCAATGTGAAGCTGAGCGTCTTTCAATGAGTAGGTGAACAGCAGCTCAAATTCAAAAGGAAAAGCCTCCAAAGTCGAAGCGCCGCTCTTCAGCTTTAAAGTTAGAGAGGCTCGCCCGTCTTCGCTGGATTGGGCCACTTCCCATGGATGCGTTCTTGCCACACCATGATTTTTCATCGCATACGTCAGGCCCTTCCATTCATACTTCCCGTCCGACAGAAACCCGCAGATCGGGAATAGCACCGGAATGCCGCCGCGGATATTCGCCTTGGGATCAAGGAACGTGTTCCTGTCCAAATAAAGCAGCTCTTCCCCCCGTACCGAATAATTCAGCACAATACCCCCGCGCTCGGGACAAACGGTCACCCTGGAGGACGTCGCCTTTTCTTTTAGCTCATAGAGTGTATAAGTATCTTTGGTGCTGGTCACTTCATAGGCAGACATCAGTTTTCTCCTTTGCATGGTAATGGCATAATCGGATAAAAGGCACCGGCTGAGACAGCCAGTGCCCTGCACTATTTGAGATAAAGGACAGGTTAAGACTTAAGCACGTCATGGTCCACATAACGCTCGCCTTTCAGCTCGCTGATCACATTGATCGCGACTTTGGCCCCGTCACCGGAGGTGATGATCGTGTGCATACTTACGCCGGCCACCGTTCCCGCGGCCCAAATGCCCTGCTCACTCGTTTGGCCATTGGCATCGGTTTCGATGATCGTTTTGATGCGCGGCTCGGTGCCGGGTTTGGTCCGCAGCCCGATTTTCTCGGCCAGATCGGCCATCATGCCAGTTGCGAGGATGACATGCTTGGCCTGGAAAGTACCGTTATCGCTCTCCACCCGGAAGCCTTCCTCTTCTTTGACTACATCGGCCACTTTGCCTTCTATGAGCTCTACTCCGAACTTGACGGCCTGTTTCCTGCCAGTTTCAACCAGGTCCGGCCCCGAAATTTCCATTACACCATAATGATTCTCGATCCACGCCCTTTTCGTAACGCTCTGGTTGCTGTCGATCAATAGCGTCTTCAGGCCCGCTTTTCCGCAAAATAAAGCTGCGCTCGCGCCTGTCGGCCCCGCGCCGATAATGGCTACATCGTGCATGTACAACATCTCCTTCTTTCTTATTTTTTTGTGTCTCCATTGTCACTTTAACAAATTTACTATAAAAAGGAAAGTTAAGAGCACGTGCCGAACCAGATTGCGCGGCAAGAAAAGGGCTGACCGCCTATGGCTTCTTTTTTAACCCGGAGACGGCCAGCAGCAGCAACGGATAGCCCAGACCGATGATGAAATAGGGAATCGTTATTGAAGTCAGAATGACAGTAAGGTGATACGTAATGTTCGGGCTTATTACTATGGAAAGCGGAACAAGAAGCATGGCGAGCGGATAAGTCAGCGGCTTATAGTGTTTCAGGTTAAAAGTATGGGCAAAAGAGAGAGCGGCGCAATAAAAAGAAATCGTCAGCTTAAAAAAAATGGAAAGAAACCATGCACCTCCCAAAATTACTTCGATCCGTGTCAGAAACTCGCCGACTTTTATTTTTCTCGCCAAGGCAATAGTCGGATAAATACTGATCCCCAGGTATCCCCCTCCCAGCACCAAAACAGTGAACGCAGTGATTAATACTAAAATGCCTCCGCCTATGAGGGTTCCTGCGATGTATCCGTTCCTGGCTTTACCCGGTTGATTGAGACTGGGAATGAGCATCAAAAATATAAATAATTCAAGAAAGGGAAAAGCGATAAACGGGAGCGAAGCCCGCAGATCCTGTATCAGCCCCAGCTCCAGGACGGGCCGCACGTTATTTATTTTTATATCGGGTATGAGAGCAAAGATCATGGTCAACAGCAGCAGGATCACCCACGAAAAAAAGATTTCCGCACTGCGCGCAATCACCGGAAGGCCCAGACGTGTGCCTATGGTGATAATAATCATAAACATGATATGGATCGCCAGTATTGGCGTATCTTCGAGAATTTGGGTAGTGACAAAATCGCCCATATTTCGAAGGATTAAAGCGCAAAGAATAAAAATTCCGATAAAGAGCAGAAAGGAGACGGCCCTTCCCGCCCGTTTCCCTAACAATTGGTCGCTGTATTCCATGAGGGTCAAATCGGGAAACCGTTTTCCCAACGTACCGTACAGCCAGACGGCCAGCAGCCCCGCAAGCAATCCGAGAATCGCCGCAAGCCAGGCGTCTTGTTTGGCACGGGTAAAAAGCAGGCTGGGAGCCAGCAGAATCGATGTGCCGATCGTAAACAGGACAACAAGAATGCTGAACTGCCGCACTGTTAATTTTCCTTTCTCAAGCATGGGCGTCAGATCTCCTCCGGTCGGTTCTATCGCGCTACTGTATCTATGGTTCTCTTTGTGAAATATTTCTAAACGTGTTTGGTACGGAAGACTTCCTGGATTTTGCTTTGCCGCTTCGGAAGGTAATATCTTTCGCGCGATTTGGACAATATACGGAAAACTAGAAGAAAAGCTCTTTAGTTACAGAAGGTAGGTTCGAGCGGGATGAATAAAACGAAATTATCCGCGCATCAATTATTTTCCTTAATAGTTTTATTTGAACTCGGAAGCGCGATCGTCGTCGGTGTGGGAAAGGAAGCAAAACAGGACGCATGGCTGGCTGTTCTGCTCGGTATGGTTGCTGGACTTGGCCTGTTTATGATTTACGGCTGGCTGCACAAACTTTATCCGGAGCTGAGCTTGAGCAATATTTTGGAAAAGGTGCTGGGCAAATGGTTAGGCCGTTTGCTTGGCGTTCTGTATATCCTTTATTTTCTTTACATTTCTTGTCGGCTGCTCAGGGATTTCGGAGCGCTCTTGTTAACGGCTGCTTTACCCGAGACCCCTATCTATATTGTTACTTTCATGATGGCTCTCGTGATCGTCTACGCATCTTATTTAGGAATAGAAACGATAGGCAAAACCGGGGAGCTTTTATATATTTTTACGATGATGTTGGGACTTGCGGGACTCGTGCTTATTTTGATATCCAATGTGATGAAAGCGGAGAATTTGATGCCTGTTTTGGAAAGAGGATGGAAGCCGGTTGTGAACGCAGCCTTTCCGCAGGTTTACACCTTCCCCTTTGGAGAGATGGTTATCTTCACTATGCTTATGCCTTATTTGCACGATCCCCGTCGAGCCATCCAGACAGGACTTAAGGGGATGCTGCTGAGCGGACTCATCCTGACGCTGATGAGCGTAATTTATATAGGTGTCCTTGGTGTCTACGGGATGGAGAACGCGGTCTTTCCGCTGTTAAAAATGACCGCCCGAATCCAGGTTGGAGACTTCATCCAGCATTTGGAATCTATTGCGCTTGTCATATTGATTGTCGGAGGATTTCTCAAATGCCTCCTCTTTTTTTACGGGGCCGGAATCGGTTTGAACGGGTTTATTCCTTCTAAGAAAGGACGCGCGTACATTTACCCGGTGACCGGGATCGCCATATGGATGAGTTCCCATTTCATAGCGCGCAGCTTCCCGGAACATCTCAGGATCGGGCTGAAGATCGTGCCGCTGTATGTACATCTTCCTTTTCAAACTGTTATCCCGGTTCTTCTGCTGATTGTGGCGAAGATCAGAAAACGATCCTGAATACTTGCACAGAAGGAAGGGAACCGCATGAATTATTTTTTTAAAAGGAAAGCTAAACGATACCCGTCTTCAAAAAGCGGCACAATTAAGCAATCCCGCGACCGGCAACCTTTAACTTGCAATATCACCGATACTGTGGACCGCATCCGCGAGAGTTTTAAGGACATGGACGATCTTATTGTAAGAGAAACCCGGCTGGCCGCGTTTCCGGATATCCGGCTTGCACTGGTCTACATTAAGGGTATGTCTGATACCGCTTCTCTGCAGCAGGGTTTTCTGTCGGAACGAGGCGCGCGGCCCCATCCTGATGCGTTTATCGATCAAGATGTCGTGGATTACATCAAAGAAGCCGTCCTTAACCTGTCGGAAACAGAAGAAATCCGTGATTTCGATGCGCTGAACACGGCCATTATGTCGGGAGACGCGGTGATTCTCGCGGAAGGCCATGCATTGGCACTCGCTGTCGGAATGAAAGGCGGGGACAGGCGGGGAGTGGAGGAACCGAACACGCAGTCGGTCATCCGCGGTCCGCGGCAGGGCTTCACGGAGACGATCGGCATCAATACCACATTGGTGCGGCGTATAATCAAAGACACCCGGCTCCGGATGGAAAGCAGGCAGCTCGGCAGGATCACAAAGACCAAAGTAGTGACGATGTACATTCAAGGCATTGCCAATGACAGTGTTCTTGAAGAAGTCCGCTCCCGCATGGACAAGATTGATATCGAAGCCGTTTTGGAAAGCGGCTATATTGAGGAGCTGGTACAGGAAACGAAATTTACTCCCTTTCCTACGGTATTCAATACCGAACGTCCGGATGTCGCAGCAGCTTGGCTGCTGGAAGGCCGTGTAGCGATTTTTGTTGACGGGACCCCGTTCGTGCTGCTCGTTCCGGCTCTGTTCGGCCAATTCTTTAACGCTCCGGAAGATTATTATCAGCGTGCCGATTTCGCCACACTTTTGCGCCTGCTGAGATATTTAAGCTTGTTTATCGCATTACTCGCGCCTTCCATTTACATTACCTTTACCACTTTTCACCAGGAATTATTGCCGACTACCCTATTGGTCAGCTTGGCTGGACAGAGGGAGGGAGTGCCTTTTCCTGCGTTTGTCGAGGCGCTGATGATGGAAATTACTTTCGAGATTTTGCGGGAAGCGGGGGTCAGGATGCCTAAAACAATCGGCCAGTCCGTATCCATTGTAGGCACTCTGGTCATCGGCCAGTCGGCGGTAGAAGCGGGCATAGTCTCTCCTGCCATGGTGATCGTCGTTGCCATTACGGCGATTGCCAACTTTGTTATTCCCGCATTCAGTATGGGGATTTCCATTCGTATGTTACGTATGGCGATGATGGGACTCGCTGCTTCTTTTGGCCTGTTCGGCTTGATTCTTGGCGTGATCGCGCTCATTCTTCACTTGTGCAGTCTGCAGTCATTCGGCGTTTCTTATATGTCGCCTTTTGCACCGTTGGTTCCAGCGGAGCTGAAAGATTCCATCATCCGCCTGCCCAGAAGGATCAAATTGTTCGGTTCCGGCTCCACCGGCAAGAAAAAGTCCGCCAGAAGACAGAAGGGCACGATCCCTAGTCCGGAAGAGGAGAAGCGGCCATGAAATTGTTCCTTCGTTCTTTCCCCATCCTGATGCTGTTGTCTTTCACGCTTACCGGATGCTGGAGCCGCAGAGAGCTCAATCAGCTGGCCATAGCCGCAGCGGTTGGCATCGATAAGACGGGCAGTCAATATGAAGTTTCCTCGCAAATCGTAAATCCCGGAGAAATTGCGAAACAAAAGGGAGCGGGAGGGAGGGCGCCGGTCGTTACTTATTCAACAAACGGGGCCACGGTGCTGCAGGCATTGCGGAGAATGACCACCGAATCGCCCAGAAAAATCTATTTTGCCCACTTGCGGATCATTGTCATTGGAGAGGAATTGGCGAAGGAGGGAATTGCCGAAATGTTGGACTTTCTTGTAAGAGATCAGGAGGTGCGGGGGGATTTCTATGTCGTTATTGCCAAAGGAGGAAAAACGGCGAAAGAAATATTGAGCACCTTCACGACATTGGAAAAAGTACCTGCTAACCATCTGTTCACTTCTTTAGAAATGTCGGAAAGAAAATGGGCCGCCACCGGGAAAATCACTTTAAATGAGCTGATTTCGAATATCATAACCGAGGGAAGGCATCCGGTCCTGACGGGAATTGAAATTAGAGGAAACAGTAAGATAGGCACCAGCAAAGAGAATACGCAAAATGCGAAAACGCCTGCCGTTCTGCGCTATTCAGGAATGGCGGTTTTTAAACACGATAAACTGATCGGCTGGTTAAACGAGCAGGAAAGCAAAGGGTACAACTACACCCAGGGCCATGTGCAGAGCACCGTAGTCGTCTATGCTTGTCCCGAAGGCGGCGGAGGAACGATGTCAACGGAAGTGGTCCGTACGAAAAAAACCGTCAAGAGCAGGATGGTGAACGGAAAACCGGTGATCAACGTCAAAATCAAGGGCGAGGGGATCGTGGGGGAATCCGGATGCAAGATCGATATGACCAAACCGGAGACGATCAGCGAATTGGAAAGAAAAACGAATGAGGATATAGAAGGCAAAATCCAGCAAGCGATCAATGTCATAAAAAAGAAGTACAAATCGGACATTTTCGGATTCGGGGAAGTCGTTCACCGGTCCTATCCGAAAGCCTGGAAGGAATTAAAGAATGATTGGGATGAACAAATAGGGAGTCTTGAGGTCAATGTGGATGTGGATATCAAAATCAGACGCTTGGGCACCATTACCCAATCCATTGAACAAAAAATAAAGGAGTAAGCTGATGTGGGTCACCGGAGCAATACTGGCAGTGGCTGCGGTAATTATATATCTGGAAGTGCCGCGGCTGGCGAAGGATAAATTGAAAAAAGAGATGTGGTGCTTTTTTATTCTGCTTATTGCCGGAGCATGCTTAAGCATTGCCCTCGGCATGAATGCGCCTGTTCCCAATCCCATAGATTGGCTGGCTTTTGTGTTTGGGCCGATGACGGTGAAACTTCTGGGGCGGTAAACAGTCGGAAAGCCCGCAAAGGGGAAGAATTTAGTTTCCAAATCATCCCTTCTTTTGATATAATAAGAATTAACAAGTTAAGCGCTTAACTGAAATGGGTTAAGCGCTGTTAAACACCCTGAATGTAACCGCTTACCAATACGGTTCCTTAAACTTTCGGAAAGTAGGGATGGCAGGATGAGCACGATTCGGCTTACGATGGCCCAGGCGCTGCTGCGCTTCCTGGACAGGCAGTACATCTCCATAGACGGGCAGGAGACTAGATTTGTGAAAGGAGTCATGGGCATATTCGGACATGGCAATGTGACGGGGATCGGCGAGGCTTTGGAGCGAGCCGCAGGGGATCTGCTGTTCATTCAGGGCAAGAATGAACAGGGAATGGTCCATGCGGCGGCTGCTTTCGCCAAGCAGAACAACCGCAGGCAGATCTTCGCCTGTACGACGTCGATTGGGCCGGGAGCGTTAAACATGATAACCGCAGCCGCGACGGCAACGGTCAACCGGATCCCGGTGCTGCTTCTTCCGGGCGACAATTTTGCCTCAAGGCAGCCCGACCCGGTACTGCAGCAGTTGGAAGTGGCCGGCGACTATACGGTTTCGGCGACCGACCCGTTTAAGGGAGTGAGCAAGTATTGGGACCGCATCGTGCGTCCCGAGCAGCTGATGACGGCCGCGGTGCAGGCTATGCGGGTGCTGACGGACCCGGCGGAGACGGGGGCCGTGACGCTTGCGCTGCCGCAGGACGTCCAGGCGGAAGCGTACGATTATCCTGCAGCCTTCTTCGAGAAGAAGGTGCACTATATTGACCGCAGGCCGCCTGCGGCGGATGCGGTGAAGCGGGCGGCGGAGCTGATCGCCGGCAGCAAAAGGCCGCTGATCGTGTCGGGCGGCGGCACGCTTTATTCTTCCGCGGAGCGTGAGCTCACGGAATTCGCGGAAGCGTTCGGCATTCCCGTGGCGGAGACACAGGCAGGCAAGAGCGCTTTGCCATGGGGCCACCGGTTGAACGTCGGCGCGGTCGGAGTGACAGGCTCGCTTGCGGCGAACCTGTTGGCCAAAGAGGCGGATCTCATCATCGGGGTCGGCACCAGGTACTCGGATTTTACTACGGCGTCGAAATCCGCGTTCGCGAATCCGGGTGTCCGGTTTGTGAACATCAATATAAGCGGTTTTGATTCGGCAAAGCTGAACGGGGAGGCCATTACCGCGGATGCCAAAGAAGCGATCAGCGCACTTGGGAAAGCGCTGTCATCATCGAATTATCGAAGCGGATACGAAGCGTCGGAGATGTGTCGGCTCAAGGAGCAGTGGGACCGGGAGGTGGACCGCTTATACGGCCTGGAGCACGGCGAAGGATTGGCCCAGACGAGGGCGCTCGGCGTGATCAACGAGACCATCGATCCGTCGGCAGTGATCGTCTGCGCCGCCGGCAGCCTGCCCGGCGACCTGCACCGGCTGTGGAGGCCGACTGCGCCAAAGACGTATCACATGGAATACGGCTTCTCCTGTATGGGATACGAGGTCAGCGGAGCGTTCGGCGCCGCCTTGGCCGAGCCGGCCCGCGAGGTTTACGCGCTTGTTGGGGACGGCAGCTACCTGATGCTGCATTCCGAGCTCGTTACGAGCCTTCAGGAAGGGCGCAAAATTACGGTGCTGCTGTTCAACAACCACGGGTTCCAATGCATCCACAACCTGCAGAGGGGCCACGGCAGCGATGGCTTCGGCAACGAATTCCGCTACCGGGAAGAGGCCGTCGGTACCTATACGGGCGGCTATCTGCCGATCGATTTCGTGTCGCATGCCCGCAGCCTGGGAGCCAAGGCATACAAAGCGGAAACGGCGGAACAGCTCAGGGACGCGCTGCAGCAGGCCAGACAGGAGCAGGTGACCACCTTGGTAGAGATCCCTGTTGTGCCGGGAACGAACACGGACGGCTACGAGTCCTGGTGGCAGGTCGGCGTGCCGGAAGTATCCGTAAGCGGCAAGGTTCTGGAAGCGTACGAAGAGATGAAAGCCCGCATTCAGGCGGCCAGGAGCTTTTAAACATAAAGGAGGACATACCGATGCTAGAGCTGCCGTTTAAGCTGGGCATCCATCCGATCAATTGGGTCGGAGAGGATGTCAAGGAGCATGGCGAGGGCACCCGTTACGAGCAAATATTGGACGACATCCGGCTGCTTGGACTGACCGGAACGGAAATGGGACGAAAGTACCCCGCAGACACCGAAACGTTGAAGCGGGAGCTGTCGAAGCGGGGCATCCAGCTGGTTTCGCAGTGGAAGTCGGTGCTGTTCTCCGATCCAGCTTTTCGCGAAGAAGAACTGAAAGCATACCGCAAGCATGCGGAGTTTCTAACGGAAATGGGCAGCACGGTGATCAGCACGGCGGAGGTGGGCGGCTCGCTGCATTTCGATCCCCGCCGTACTTCCCATGAAAAAGAAGTGCTGCGCCTGGGCGAAGCGGGCTGGCAGAGTCTGGCGGAAGGTCTGAACGCCGCCGGCGCGATTGCGCAGGAATACGGCTTGAAGCTGACCTACCATCACCATGGGGGGACGGTCGTGGAGCAGCCGGAGGAGATTGACCGCCTGATGGAGCTGACCGATCCTTCGCTCGTCTACCTGCTGTTCGACACCGGCCACGCCTATTACGGCGGCGCGCAGCCTCTGGATGTGCTGCGCAAGCATTATGACCGGATCGCTTACATCCATTTAAAGGATATCCGGCAGGAGGTGCTGGACGAGGCCAGGGCTGAGCGGGCCAACTTTATCACCTGCATCCGCAAAGGGGTCTTTACGGTGCCGGGAGACGGCTGCCTCGATTTCGCCCCGGTTTTCCGGGAGCTGCTTCAGCGTGGATACAACGGATGGGCGATGCTGGAAGGCGAGCAGGATCCGGCGGAGCATAACCCTTACGAATACGCCAAAAGATCGCTGGAGTATATCGAGTCTCTCATTTCACAGGAAAGAAGGTCCTAGCCATGACTTATGTACCCTTTTCGGCGGAAAAGCCGCTGGATTTTGTCGCTGTCGGCCGGCTGTGCATCGATTTGAACGCCAATGAAATCCACCGTCCCATGGAAGAAACGATGACGTTTACGAAATATGTCGGCGGTTCTCCGGCGAATATAACGATCGGCATGGCCAGATTGGGAATGAGCACCGCCTTTATCGGCAAAATTGCGGACGACCAGATGGGCCGCTTCATCGAAGCTTACCTGCGCCGCAATAACATCCGCACCTCCAATGTAGTGACCGATCATACCGGAGCGGTCACGGGGCTCGCTTTTACGGAAATCAAGAGCCCGACGGACTGCAGCATCCTGATGTACCGCGATAACGCGGCCGATCTCTTGCTAACGCCTGCCGAAGTGCAGGAACCGCTGATCGCGCAGTCGAAGGTGCTGCTGATCTCAGGCACCGCTCTCGCCCAAAGCCCGTCCCGGGAGGCGGTGTTCCAGGCGCTGAGCTACGCCAGGAAGCACGGGGCCGTGATTGTTTTTGACCTGGATTACCGGCCTTATACGTGGACTTCTCCCGAAGAAACGGCGGTTTACTACAACCTGGCTGCCGAAAAATGCGACATCATCCTCGGCACACGGGAAGAGTTCGACATGATGGAGCGGTTTGACGGCAACACGGAGCACAGTGACCAGGTGACGGCGGGCAAATGGTTCGATTACTCGGCCAAGATCGTTATCATCAAGCACGGCAAGGAAGGTTCGATCGCTTACACACGGGACGGGGCCGGCCACAAAGCGAAGAGCTTCCCGGCCAAGGTCGTCAAGACGTTCGGTGCGGGAGATTCCTACGCCGCAGGCTTTCTCTATGGCGTAATGCAGGGCTGGCCGATTGAACGATGCATGGAATTCGGCAGCGCTGCCGCCTGCATCGTCATTTCCAGCCACAGCTGCTCGGACGCCATGCCGACAGCCGAACAGGTGCACGATTATATCGACCGCTGCAATCGCGGAGAGATTACGGATGAGTCCGTCCAAATGAAAGGGGAACCTGCACGATGACACAGCCGCAAACTTTGAAAAACTGGATTGGAGGGCAGTGGACGCCATCCGTGTCCTCCAATAGCGAGCCTGTATACAACCCGGCAACGGAGGAAGTTTTGGCTTATGTCCCTATGTCCGGCAAAGAGGATGTCGATCGGGCCGTAAGCGCGGCCAAAGAAGCTTTCAATACCTGGAGCCGCACTCCGGTTCCGCGACGTGCCCGCATCTTGTTCAAGTACCAGCAGCTGCTGGTCGGGCACTGGGAGGAGCTTGCGAGGCTGGTCACGCTTGAGAACGGCAAAAGCTACAACGAGGCACACGGCGAAGTGCTGCGCGGCATCGAATGCGTCGAATTTGCGGCAGGAGTGCCTACGCTGATGATGGGCAAGCAGCTGCCGGATATCGCCACCAACCTGGAATCCGGTATGTACCGGTACCCGGTCGGGGTGGTGGGCGGCATAACGCCGTTTAACTTCCCGATGATGGTGCCGTGCTGGATGTTTCCGCTGGCTGTCGCCTGCGGCAATACATTCGTGCTGAAGCCGTCGGAGCGCACCCCGCTTCTAGCGAACCGGCTTGCGGAGCTGTTCAGGGAAGCCGGCCTGCCGGACGGTGTGCTGAACATCGTACACGGCGCGCATGATGTGGTGAACGGCATCCTTGAGCATAAGGACATTAAAGCCGTCTCCTTCGTCGGCTCTCAACCGGTGGCGGAATACGTGTATAAAACCGCTTCATCCCACGGCAAGCGGGTCCAGGCGCTCGCGGGCGCCAAGAACCACTCCATCGTCATGCCGGATGCGGACCTTGACAGCACCGTGACGCAAATCATCAGCGCCGCCTTCGGTTCGGCGGGTGAGCGCTGCATGGCCTGCTCCGTAGTAGTGGCCGTCGGCAATATTGGCGACAAGCTTGTCGACAAGCTGGTGCAGGCGGCGGGCGAACTTACGATCGGCAACGGCCTGGACGAAGGCGTGTTCCTGGGTCCGGTCATCCGCGCTCCGCACAAGGATCGTACGATCTCCTACATCGAAACGGGGGAAAAAGAAGGTGCTCTGCTTATCCGCGACGGTCGGAAAGACGCGACGTCGGACGAAAAGGGCTACTTTGTGGGGCCGACGATTTTTGACCGCGTGGAGCCCGGCATGAAAATTTGGGAGGATGAAATCTTTGCGCCGGTGCTCTCCATCGTGAGAGCCGACACGCTGGAGGAAGCGATTGAAGTGGCGAATCGTTCGGAGCTCGCTAACGGCGCCTGCCTGTTTACGAAGGACGGCAGCAATGTTCGCCTGTTCCGGGAAACCATCGACGCCGGAATGCTTGGAATCAATCTGGGCGTACCTGCGCCGATGGCGTTCTTTCCTTTTTCCGGCTGGAAGAAATCGTTCTATGGGGATCTGCACGCGAACGGTTCGGACGGTGTGGATTTCTATACGCGCAAGAAGATGGTAACCGCCCGCTGGTAGTGCCGACTTCAGCTAAAGATTTATCGAAATTTCCCCGGAAGGAGTGGAACGCCTTGGCGCTCGTTTCGATGAAAGCGATGCTGCAGCAGGCTTTGGACGGCGGATATGCCGTAGGCCAGTTTAATTTGAACAATCTTGAGTTTACGCAGGCGATTCTGCAGGGGGCGCAGGAAGAGAAAGCGCCGGTTATTCTGGGCGTCAGCGAGGCGTACATTCCGTATATGGGCGGGCTGCCTTGCATAGCGGGGATGGTCCAAGCGCTGGCAGAGCATTACGATATCACGGTTCCTGTGGCGCTGCACCTGGACCATGGCTCCAGCTATGAAGTCTGCCTGCGGGCCATTCATGCCGGTTTCACCTCTGTGATGATCGACGCTTCGCATCATCCGCTGGAGCGCAATATCGGTATCACGGAGCGCGTCACGGAAGCGGCGCACGCGCTGGGCGTCTCGGTGGAAGCCGAGCTCGGACGGATTACCGGCAGAGAGGACGATCTGGTGGTGGAAGAGGCGGAAGGGATGTACGCTGTGCCGGAGGAATGCCTGCGTATGGCGCGAGAGACCGGGATCGACTGCCTGGCTCCTGCGCTCGGATCGGTGCATGGACCTTATCGCGGACAGCCGAGGCTCGGCTTTGAGCGGATGGGACAGATCCGGGAACTGACGGGCTTGCCCCTTGTGCTGCACGGCGGAAGCGGGCTGCCCGATGAGGAGATTCGCCAGGCGATCTCGATGGGCACCTGCAAGATTAATGTGAATACCGACAACCAAATGGCCTGTACCGCCGCCATCAGGCAATATTTGAACGGTCACCCGGAAGCTTACGATCCGCGCAATTACTTGATTCCGGCTCGGGAAGCGGTGAAAGCCTCGGTGATCTCGAAAATCCGTTTGTTCGGCTGTTCAGGCAAATCGGGAGGAAGCGAACAATGAAAAAGATCAAAATCGGAATTATCGGAGCAGGAAGAATCGGCAAAATTCACGCGGAAAATCTGCTGAAGCTGCCTGAGGCGGAGATTGCCGGAATCAGTGATTTGTATGCGGGCCCCGTTCTGGAAGCGTGGGCAGCCGAGCGCGGAATTCCTTTTGTAACCAAAGACAGTGCGGCCCTTATCGCTCATACCGGAATCGATGCCGTGTTTATTTGCTCCTCTACGGATACGCACGTTCCTTTGATCAAGCAGGCGGCGCAGGCAGGGAAGCATATTTTTTGCGAAAAGCCGGTTAGCATGGACGTCGCGCAGACGGAAGAGGCGCTCGCAGAGGTGCTTAAGGCGGGAGTAAAACTGCAGATCGGCTTCAACCGGCGTTTCGACCATAATTTCAAGCGGGTCCGCGAACTGGTGCAGGGAGGAACAATCGGGGAACCGCATATTGTGAAAATCACTTCCCGTGACCCCAATCCGCCTCATGAGGACTATATCAAGGTATCGGGCGGCATTTTCATGGACATGATGATCCACGATTTCGATATGGCCCGTTATTTGTGCGGAAGCGAAGTTGAGGAAGTGTGGGCGCAGGGCGCGGTACTTATTAATTCAGTATTTGCCGAGCATGGCGATGTGGACACGGCGATTGTCACGCTGCGCTTTAAGAACGGCGCGCTCGGAGTGATCGACAACAGCAGGCAGGCGGTATACGGTTACGACCAGAGGGTGGAAGTGTTCGGCTCCAAAGGCAGTGTCGCGATCGCCAATGATCACCCGAACACCGCCGAAATCAGCACGGCAGAGGGGATTGTGCGCGACAAGCCGCTGCATTTTTTCCTGGAACGGTATAACGGAGCTTATGTGGAGGAAACGCAGAAGTTTATCGAATGTTTGCTGAAGGAGGAGCCTGTGCCCGTGAACGGATACGACGGAATCCAGGCGGAACGGATCGCTCTGGCGGCCAAGCTGTCCCTCAGCCTGGGAAGGCCGGTCAAAACGGGCGAGGTTTATGATCTGCTCAAGCAAACGCTGGTAGAACAATGATCGGCGGAAGTAACGATGATAATCCGCGAGAAACAATGATAAGCTAAAAGCACCAATGATAGGTCGAATGATTATCGGAAGGAGAAATGTGTATGTCTGAGCTGATTGTGAAACCGCTGTCTTCCCCAAACGAAGATGGAAGCGTTCTGAACATCACCCCACAGACCGCGGGATGGGAATATGTCGGTTTCGAAATCGTCCGGCTTTCAGAGGGCCAGCTACTGAGCAGGGAGACAGGGGGTCGGGAGGTGTGCCTCGTGCTGCTCAGCGGCAGGGCGGATGTCAGCACCCGGGAAGAACAGTGGCGGAACGTCGGAGAACGCATGAATGTGTTTGAGAAAACGCCCCCTTATTCCGTATACGTGCCGAACAATGACCGGTATGAGGTGCGGGCGGAGACTCAGCTTGAGCTCGCAGTATGCTCGGCGCCCGGCCGGAGCGGCCATAAGGCGCGTCTGATCGGGCCTCAGCAAGTGAGTGTGGAAATGCGCGGATACGGAAATATCCAGCGTCAAGTACACAATATTTTACCGGAGCAGGAGCCTGCCGACAGCTTGCTCGTGGTCGAGGTGTTCACGCCGCAAGGGCATTGGTCCAGCTATCCGCCCCATAAACATGACCGCGACGCGCTGCCGGACGAATCGATGCTGGAGGAAACATACTACTTCCGGGTGGAGCCTGAGCAGGGTTTTGCAATGCAGCGGATTTACACGGACGACAGGTCCCTGGATGAAACGCTGATCGTCGGCGACGGGCAGGCAGTGCTCGTGCCTCGCGGATATCATCCGGTTTCGGCTCCTCCGGGATACGGAGTGTATTACCTGAATGTCATGGCCGGTCCGAAGCGCATGTGGAAGTTCCATAACGATCCGGATCATGCCTGGATTATGGCGAAGCCGCAGAAAGATTGATGAAAGCGACCATATACGATATTGCCCGTGAAGCCGGCGTGTCTATCGCGACGGTTTCCCAAGTGATCAACGGCAAAGGAAAGATCAGCGAGGAGAGGCGCAGCGAGATTATGTCGATCATGAAGAAGCTGAATTACCAGCCCAGTGTGATCGCCTCCGCCTTGACCGGCAAAAAGACTTACACTTTAGGACTTCTCGTTCCCGATATCTCGAACCCTTTTTTCGCCGAAATCGCAAGAGCCATCGAGGATGAAAGCGAGCAGCTTGGCTACAGCCTGATCATTTGCAGTACGGACAACCGGGACGAACGGGTGGAGAGGTATTTGAGGCTTCTGCTGCAAAAGAGCGTCGACGGCTTGATCATCGGCACCGGGATGGATAACAAAGAGCTGCTCGATCCCCTGCTGGAGCGCGGCATCCCCGTCGCCATGATCGCGCGGGAAATGCCGTCCCGTTCCGTCCATACGGTGGTTGTCGACGATTTCACAGGCGGCGTGCTGGCGGCACGGAATCTGCTGGAGCTGGGTCATACCCGGATAGCCGTGTTGGCGGAACAAGAGAAAGTCGTCTCAAGCCGGGAAAGGGTGAGGGGCTTTCGGCAGGCCATGCTGGAACGCGGACAGGAGTTGCCCGGCTCGTGGGTGTGCAGCTGCAACTACGCCATCGAGGACGGGAAGCTCTGGACGCTGGAGCTGCTCCGGCAGAGCGATCGTCCGACAGCACTGTTCTGCTGCAACGACCTGCTGGCCATCGGTGCGATCCAGGCCGCCAGGGAGCTGAGCCTGCGTCTGCCGGCCGACCTGTCGGTTATCGGTTTCGATAATACGATCCTCGCTTCGGTGACGGATCCTCCGCTGACGACGGTCGCCCAGCCTATTGACTCGATGGCTACAACGGTGGTCGACTTATTGATCGGGCAGATCAAGAAGGTTTCCTCCGCTCGGCAGCGCATAGTCCTGCAGCCCGAGATTATTGTACGAGCATCCACTGCCGCACCGGCAGCCGGCTTGCAGAAATGAGAAACCCTATCGGAGACTAATAAAGCGATGAGAGTAAAAAAAGAATAGCTGCCTGATTAGGCAGCTATTTGCATTTATTCGTGCATTATTGAGCTGAGGAATACGAGGCCATTTTTATGGTCTAAGACTTCTTGACGTTGAGCTGCAGTTGAGCTACTGTCTTCTTCAGGGCATGTTGAGGTTCAATAAATCATTTTTCCCAGCGGGCCTTCCTCATCGATCATATCCTGAATCTCATACACCGAGACAGGAAAATACTGAAAGCCGTACACATAAGCCGCAATCTCATACAGTTGAAAGAACAGAACAAGCGCTTTATCGGCGATATAAAAATCCTGGTCCGGACGAATCCCCTTGAAAGGCTCCAATAGATTGATGTTTCGCGCTTGAATCTGGGCCTGGACAATGGTGGAGAGCTTTTTTACATAATCGGTTCCCGGTTTAAAAAGGTCACGAAGAGAGAACAGAGTCCCCGTATTTACATCAAAAGTGAGCGGCTTCTGCAAAGTCATCCCATGCGCCCCGCCGGAAAAAGCGTAATTGAACAAGCTGAGGCTGAGTATTCTCCGTTCATTCGTTTTCAGCTCATAGTAACCGCTCGATTCCGTATTCGGATTTTGCGGATACCCCTGCTGATGGGCAATTTTGCCTACTTCGGCACTGATTGTCTTGTTTATTTTATGATAGCTTGGGGAATCCGGCAGTTCGGCGATCAGGGGATACTGCACATCGAGCTTAGGCCTGACAAAACGGTACGTTTGTATATTGACGGGAAGCAGCTCTTTGTTCATGCGGATCATCCTTATTTTTGTACTATGTATATTCCGTGCTGGGCGTCCGGGTTCGCTCACAAGCGGGCATTTCATAAAAAGTGAACATTTGTGTTACAATTAGTAAGTAACGATTCCAACGGGAAAGGACGAGAGAGACGTGCTGTTTACACCTTATACAGTGAAAGAGCTTACTCTGAAAAACCGGATCGTCATGTCGCCTATGTGCATGTACTCCTGCGAACAAGAGGACGGAATGGTGAACAACTGGCACAGGGTCCATTATCCGAGCCGCGCCGTGGGGCAGGTTGGGCTGATTATCCTCGAGGCTACGGCGGTGACGGCGCAGGGGAGAATTTCCCCGAACGATCTGGGGATTTGGAGTGATGAACATATTTCCGGGCTTCGGGAGCTAGTTCAGCTGGTGCATGAGCAGGGAAGCTCAATCGGAATTCAAATCGCCCATGCGGGGAGAAAAGCGGTAATACCGGGTACTATTGTGGCGCCTTCGGCGATCGCTTTTGACGAAAACAGCAAAGTGCCGGAGGAAATGACGCGGGAACAGATTCAGACGACCATTCAGGCCTTTATAGATGGAGCCCGCAGAGCGAAGGAAGCAGGATTTGACCTGATCGAAATCCATGCGGCACATGGATACTTGATTAACGAGTTCCTGAGTCCGCTTGCGAACCGGCGTGAAGACGAGTTTGGTGGAGACCGCGAGGGAAGGTACCGTTTTCTCGGAGAGGTCATTGACGGAGTCAAAACGATCTGGAACGGTCCGTTGTTCGTCCGGATTTCCGCTAACGAATACCATCCGGAAGGCAATACGATGGACGATTTCGTGTACTTCGCTGAGCGCATGAAGCAGCAGGGAGTGGATCTCATCGACTGCAGCTCCGGCTCAATCGTGCGGGCCCATATCGATACATTTCCCGGCTATCAGGTTCCTTATGCGGAGGAGATTCGGAGACGGGCAGAGATTGCCACAGGTGCTGTCGGTCTAATAACGGACGCCGAGCAGGCTGAGAACATTCTGCAGGAAGGCCAGGCGGACCTGATTTTCCTCGCAAGGGAACTGCTGCGTGATCCTTATTGGCCGCGCAAGGCTGCAAAACAGTTGGGAGTGGAGATCACACCGCCAAAACAATATCTGCGGGCTTGGTCGTAACATTGCAATCGTAAGGCGAGGCTTGGGAATAAAGAAGAGCACTGGTCGTTTGGCCAGTGCTCTGTTCTTTGGCATTTATGCGGGATGCCAGCCTTATTTGGTATGCATCGGGTTGTTGTGATTAGAGAGGCTCGGCAGCATTTTTATTCCCTTAACCATCGGGGACTTGCATACGGGACATAACGGGCTTTCTTCGAAGGAAAAATTCTCTCTCATCCAACAGGTACATGTGTCTGTGCTGCACGTCCAAACAGAAGTTTGTTCTTCTTGAATCGGTTCCATGTTTTTCTTAGAGAAATACAATTGCAAATCCTCCTTATAAGTAGCCGTCTTTTAAGTCCTCAGAATAATTAGAAAAAGAACTGCCTGCGACCAGAGGATCGGGCAGTTCTTTTTCTATGGAAATTACAATTTTACAACGTTCTCAGCTTGCGGTCCACGGTTGCCTTGAACCACGTTGAATTGAACTTGTTGTCCTTCGTCAAGGGTTTTGAAGCCGTCGCCAGTGATTGCGGAGAAGTGTACGAATACGTCTTTTCCACCTTCAACTTCGATAAAGCCAAAGCCTTTTTCTGCGTTAAACCATTTAACTGTTCCTGTTTCCATTTAAGAAAACCTCCAATAATTTGTTCATTGAACTAGATTTAATATGAAAAATTCACATATTACAAAGAGCAACCATTTCCCAGTGGCGACCCTTTTTAATATGTGAATTTGGGTTCCATATATGCCAATGACTTATTATAACATACATTTTTTTATAGTGCCACTAACTTTATCCAATTTTATTTCAGTTCTTAGAATTATTTTACCTGATTGCTTTGTTTTTTATGCCTGTTTTGTTTGTAAAAGATTTGATTGACGCATCTGTGGGCAATTTGGGGCACGCCAAGCTATGATGGGAAATATGCAGATAGCGGAATTCGGGTACGTTATATACTTCGATGCCGGTTGATCTCATTAATGCAGCAAGAAAATTCGCGTATATTCGGACCAATCATGCAATGCCGGCACTGTTTATCGCGAATTGCTGGGAATAAGGCCCGCAATGTCCTATGGTCTGAATGGAGTGCTGGCGATCATCAGTCCAGCTTGAGGCACGAACGGTTACAGCGAGCAATGGCTGTACAACGCGGTCGGCTCCCCGGTGACCCGGGCCCAGAATTGGTTGCCGTAGTCAAAGTGCCACCATTCCTCGCTGTAGTTCGTGAACCCGGCGTAAGCCATCACGTGAAACAGCAGCCGGCGGTGGTCCCGTACAATGCGCTCCTTGTTTCCAAGCCGTCCCGCATGCTGCTCCAACTCCTCATAATACCGGGTGCGGGAACGTTCCGTGAAATCGTCGAAGCCCGTGCCCATTTCCACCATTTTGCCGACTGAGTCCAGCAAGCTTAAATCAATTGACGCACCGGTGAGATGAGGGGAAGGGTGCAGCGAATCAGCCACAGGTCTCGATACATACTTGGAAACGAGCTCTGACAACTCCTCGTTGCCAAGATGCGGGTGATCCTGCTGGAGACGGGAATGGAAAGCTTCATACAGGTACCGCTGCACCTGGATAGGCCTCCAAGCATCTAAGACGGCGAAACGGTAGCCCGAAGGCAGGCCTTTAGCCGCCTGCAGCAGACGTTCAGCCACGCCCCTGCGGGCAAAAGCCCCGTTGACAGCCCCGGGAACGCCGGTTTCAAAGTAAAAAGGCTTTACTTCGATGCGTTTCGACAATCCCTCTAAAGAAACTAACGGTTCCCCGTTATCTTGTATAAGTACATTTCTCCAGCCCGTCACATCCTGTATTGGAGGAATCGGCTTAACCGAGTACATGCGGGACATCACCTTCCTGACAAACCGTGCCCAACCGCAGACACTACCGTTTCACGCCAAGCTTTCCGCCGCCTTTTCCTTTCAGCGCGAGCAGGTTGGTGTCGTAAGAGAACGTCAGGTTCGCCTGCTCCCTGGATCTTTTCAGCGCCAGCTGAATGAGCCGGTCGGTCATTTGCTCGAAAGGTACACCCGTCGGCTCCCACAAATAGAAGGAAAGCGAGCCCGGAATCGTGTTGATCTCGTTCACATAAACTTCTCCCGTGCTCTCATCGATCAGAAAATCGATACGGGACACTCCTCTGCAGCCCAGCTCAAGGAACGTCTGCACCGCAAGGCGCTGGATCTCGGACGTCTGCTCCTCCGTGATATTCGCCGGTATGATGCGGGCTGCGCCGCTCATGCCTTTGGAGCCGTCGTTCATGTATTTATCCTGGTAGCTGAGGATGTCGCTCGTCTTGCCGACTTCCTCGATCACGGAAGGCATGGCTTCTTCATAATCGCCCAACACGGAGCAGTTGACTTCCTTCAGCTCGGTGACCATGTTCTCGACCAGGATCTTGTTGGAGAACTGGGTGACATTTTCGATCGCCTCAATCAGTTCTTCCTGGGTGCCCGCCTTTTGGACGCCAACGCTGGAGCCCAGGTTAGCCGGTTTCACAATGACCGGATATCCGAGCTGCGATTCCACTTTGCCGACGCATGCCTTCCGGTCATCGTTCCAATTTCTGGCGTTGAAAGCGACATAGTCGGTGACAGGAAGTCCTGCGGCGCGCAGGATCGTCTTCATCACCACTTTATCCATCCCCACAGCGGACGAAAGGACATCGCAGCCGGCATAAGGGACTTTGTTCACTTCCAAAAGCCCCTGCAGCGCGCCGTCTTCGCCATAGGACCCGTGCGTCACGGGAAAAGCCACATGGATCTCGTTCACCAGGCTGCTTTTGAACATGCGGGGCTGCGGATCAAGAAGAAGATGCTTGCCGGACTCGTCGGTGGACAGGAGGACCCTTTTGGATTTGGAAAGAAGCGCGGGAAGGTCTTTGTACTGCTCGATATCGGAAAGAAGCTCGCCGGTGTACCAGTCTCCTTTTTTGCTGATATAGATCGGTACGGGTTCGTATTTATCAGAGTTTAATGAGTGCAGGGCCTGCAGCCCGGAGATGACGGAAACCTCGTGTTCCACGGACATTCCGCCAAAAAGTACGCCGACTTTCGTTTTCATGGGACAACCTCCAAATTATTCGTTGTAGTTATCGGGCAGATCATTCTCCAACAGCACGATGCTTCCGGCCTCGGCGACTGTCTGCATATGCTGGAGCGCTTCGTTGAGGTTTTTGGCCACAAAATATTTCGACTCCGGATAAGCGGATTGTTTCAGCGCGTCCTGCAGAGGTATCGTCTGCTTGGTGCCGACCAGGATGATGTAATCGCAAACCTCGGCTGCATGCGCGGCAAAAGCGTGGTTCAGCTCATATTCCTTGTCGCCGAGCTCAATCATTCCGGGAGTGATCAGGATCTTCTTGCCTTCCATCTGCCCCAGCACATCCAGCGCTGCATTCGCACCTACCGGATTGGAGTTGAACGCGTCATCGAGAATGGTGATGTTCCCCGGGTTTTTCTTGAGCTCCAGACGGTGCTGCACAGGCTTGATTTTTCTGACAAAAGAGGCCAGCTTCTCAAGCGGAATTCCAAGCTCCGAGCCTACCGCAGCGCAGGAGAGGATGTTGTAAATATTATGCTCGCCCAGCAAAACCGTCTCAAACTCGGCCGAAGACCCGTCCTTTTTCTCGATGCGGAAACGGGTTCCTTTGCTGCTGATGGAAATATCGCACGCCCTATAGTCCACATCCTCGCTGCGGATGCCGGTTTTGACCACTTTGCAGGAGTTGCGGATTTTATAAGAAGCGATGTTCGGATCGTCGTAATTCAAAAATGCTGTGCCGTCCGCAGGCAGACTCTCCACGAGCTCGAATTTGGTCGCCTGTACGTTTTCCAGCGTTTTGAAGGTTTCCAGGTGCTGCGGGCCGATGGACGTAATGATTCCCATCTTGGGCTGGGCCAGGTCGCACAGCTCTTTAATATCGCCGGTCTGCTTCGCGCCCATCTCGGCAATGAAGATGTCGTGCGTCGGGCTTAAGGAGGAACGGACCGTTCTCGTCACGCCCATCGGGGTGTTGAAGCTCTCCGGAGTCATCAGCACGTTGAACTGTTGCGCCAGCACGGTATGCAGAAAATGCTTCACGCTCGTCTTGCCGTAAGAACCCGTAATTCCGATCACTAACAGATTTCGCATGCTCTGCACGATTCGGCGGGCATCGTTCAAATACCTTTGGTTAATTCCCTTTTCAATAGGGCCGTTGATGGTATTTGCCGCAAAAACAATAAGAGAAGGCATAAGGCTTGCGACGAACAAAAGCAGAAGGCCGAAGTCCCTGTCGGGCAAGCTGTTTGCGATGACAATGACGATAACCGCAAGGATGGCGATGGTTGTAAACAGCCTTTTCACCCTTGGGGTATACACGAGGCTCTTTTTTTCCTTTTCTTTGGACCGGGTTAAAAACAGAACCGCGTACAGCATGCACCACAGAATCAGAGCGAAGACAGGAGCACCGAGCAGCAGAGGAATTACAAACGCCAAAGGAATCCATTCCCTGACGGGAAGGATTTTGGCAAGATTCTGGCGGTTGTACCGGTAAAAGCGGTCGTTCATATACGAGTTCAACTGCAGCATATGGACGCTTCGGCGAATACGGATTCCCGCATAAAGCAGCCATACGGCTGCGGCTAGAACATAGATGACGGCATGGGTCATGATTGAGGGCGGCCTCCCTTGTCGTTGTTCAGGAAATTATTGATGATGATTAAAAATTGCTGCGCTTTGTCTATGTAGGAGAAGTGGCCGGCATTCTTGAGCACGACGAGTCCTGCATCCGGTATTAGCTTTTCCATAAGCTGTCCATCGGAAACCGGCGTGGCCGTGTCGTTCTCGCCCCAAACGAGCAGAGTCGGGGCTTTAATCAAAGGCAGCAGATGGCGCAGGTCAATGTTAACGACTTTAACCATCGTCTGCTGCATTACGCCGGAGACGCTTTTATAATCGGTGGAGCCCAGCTTCGCTTTGAATTTACCCAGCAGATCGTCTGAATATTGGCGTAGACCCGGCAGCTTCAGCAGGTTCTTGGCGGCCTTGTAGGTATATACCCTCACGTAATAGCCCAGCTTGCGCTTCGGTTTGATGCCCGCGCTGTCGATCAGGATGATTTTACGGACCGGCCGGGAGGAGGCGTACATGATGGAGATGCGCCCTCCGTTGGAATGTCCGACCAGAATCGGGTTCTCAATATTTAGGGAGGTTAACCATTTATGCAGAAAATCGGTGTACTCCGGGACTCCCCAAGCCACCGGGGGCTCGTCGCTTTCGCCGAATCCGGGCAGGTCGATCGCGTATGTACGGAAATTTCGGGACAGGAAATCCTGGACCATCCTGAAGCTCTGCAGGTTGGCTCCCCAGCCGTGCAGCAGAACGACAGCGGGCCCTTCGCCCTGTACGGTATAATTTATATGTAAGCCGTCGACAGTTACATTCATCGGATCAACACCCTTTAGATTTATTAAGCAGGACGCGTTATAATGAATCGGATGCGGTAACAAATATATGGAAAATCATGGGATGATTATCCTATTTTACATAAAAAAAGCCCAAATTATTCCTTGGGTCAGGAAGGTCATTGGCCTCTGTATGCGGAAAATTTAAGGTCCGAAATGATAGGAATTCACAACCTTTATCTTAACATAAACGGGTCTATGATGCCAGTTGCAATCGAATAAATTTGAACCAGGCAAAAAACCGGCCCTCCTGCGCAAGGAAAGCCGGGAAACAAACAAAGGTCTGGAGTGAACGGAATATCGGATGGCCCGCAACATCGATTGGTAGAATCTCTGCGTAATCTCCGTTCCGTGGACTTCCAGGGCGGGTACTGTGTATTTAATGATGTCTATCACTTGCTGGTTCAGCATTTCTATCGCCTCGCTTATCGGTTTATGCGTTTATTGTACAGGAGCCTTCAAAACGGCTTAGTGATTTGGATCACAACGTTTGGGGAGATAGTGTGAATTGAATTATGCGATGGGCTAGTCAGCGGGCATAGCCGCTCGCTGGCAATTGACAGCGGGTGTGAATTGAATGAGGCGGATATTCCTGACTTCATCACATTTTGCAGGAACAGGACGTCGTTTTGTTGAAATAGTTACAGCATAACGGGAAGGAGAAAGGCATATGCAAACTATCGAAACGGATATTGTAGTCGTCGGCGGAGGACCGGCGGGAATCAATGCGGCCATTGCGGCCGGACGGAGCGGGGCGAGAACGCTGCTCATCGAGAGATACGGCTTCCTGGGAGGCATGTCGACAATAGCACTGGTCTATCCATGGATGACCTTCCATACGATGGACGGCAAACAAGTGATCGCGGGGACGGCGCAGGAAATCGTGGACCGTTTGAAGGAGTTGAACGCCTCACCCGGGCATGTCCGGGATACATGCGGCTTTGTTAACACGATTACCCCGTACAATCCTGAAATTTATAAAGTGCTTGTGTTGGATATGCTCCGCGAAGCCGGCGTAAAGCTTCTGCTGCACAGCTTTGTGGACGACGTGCAGGTGAAAGGCGACCGGATCGAATCGGTGCGGCTGACTTCCAAATCCGGCAAGATCGACGTCCGGGCGAAGATGTTTATCGATACGAGCGGGGACGCTGACGCAGCATATCTGGCCGGTGCCCCGATCCTCCAGGGCCGGGACCAAGACCAGCTGACACAGCCGATGACGATGAAATTTCGGATGCGCGGCGTGGATTTGGCCAAGGTGAAGCAGTATATGCTCGACCATCCGGACGAGTTTTATAAAAAGACGCCGATCAGCGAGCTTCAGGAGCTACCGCTGACAGCGGTGCAGGGCTTCTATAAGCATTGGAAGGACGCTTGTTTGCCTATCAACCGCGATCAGGTGTTGTTCTTTCCGGGTCCGGGCGAGGACGAGGTGCTGGTCAACACGACGCGGGTACAAGGGCTTGACGGAACCCGGGTGGAGGATTTGACGGAGGCGGAGGAGCTTGGGCGGAAGCAGGTGCTGATGGTCGCCGATTTTATGGTGAAGCGTCTGCCGGGGTTTGAGAAAGCGTCGATTTCGCAGGTAGGTGCGCAGATCGGCATACGCGAGACCCGTCGTCTGGACGGCGTCTACAGCCTGCAAATCTCCGACGTCACCGAGGGACGCCGCTTCGAGGACTGCATCGCGCGGAGCGGGTACCCGATCGATATCCACGACCCGAAGAACAAAGGCGTGACCGCCGCCTGGATCTCGGGCGACGGAGCCTACGACATCCCTTACCGCTGCCTGCTCGCCAAAGGGATCAGCAATCTGCTCGCAGGCGGACGTTGTATATCCACTACGCATGAAGCGCTTGCCACGACGCGTCTCACGCCCAGCTGCATGGCTACAGGCCAGGCGGCGGGAACCGCAGCAGGCATGGCGGTACAGACCGGCATTACGCCGCACGAAGTAAATGTTTCCGATCTGCAGAGGCAGCTTCGCTTGGACGGTGCACTACTGGACTAAATGAAATGATCTTCGAACTCGCTGGAGTTGGGAGGTCATTTTCTATGTACGTGAGATATATTGCGGATTCGCAGGGAGTTGATTTTTAGAGAGTCGAGAGGCTCGTTTCCTGACGATTATAGCCGAACAGGACCTGTGGAACTCCGCAGGATCATACGGGTAGGGATAAGCATTTTTCTGCGCTCCAGCTGGTGTGATTCGATGTTGGAAATCAGTAGTTTGACGGCTTCTTCCCCTAAACGGTGTTCCTGCTGCTCCACGCAGGTCAGCGGGATGGCAGCGTACTCGGAAGACTCATAGTCATCAAAGCATAGTAAAGACATATCCCCCGGAATGCTTTTGCCCAGCTTGTGCAATACATGGATCACATCGAACGCAAACGAATAGTGAGCGGCAACGCACGCCGTGACATTCGGGTTGCTTTCGAAAAAAGAGGTTAAAACTTCAACATTTGACGGGTCCGTTTTCCCGGACTGCACCTTCAAATTTACCTGCAATCGATAGTCTATAGGAATAAAGGAATCCGCGAGCGCCCTGTGGTAACCGTTTAACCGGTCCTCCAGGCTTGTCGTTTGAATAACGGAATTGATATAAGCGATATTACGGTGGCCCAATTCGATTAAATGGTTCGTCGCTTTATAAACTCCTTGCAGATTGTCCGAACAAACGCAATTCGTTTCAATTCCCCGCAAATAACGGTCCACAACGACAAGCGGAAACCGGTCCAGACTCAATTTCAGTATGTCCTCGTTATAGCTTTCGTCCGAGACGGGATAAACAACGATGCCGTCCACCCCAAGTGAAATCATTTCCTTCAGCTTTTGTTTTTCCAGTTCTCTCGAATCGTGTGTTTTGCAGAAAAGCAAATGATAGCCATTCTTGGAAAGCTCGCTTTCGATCCCGCTGACGACATTGGCCGTAAACCGGTTGTCCAGACGCGGCATGAGAAAAGCCACCATTTTTCTTCCATTAGGGGCCGGATCTGCATCCTTCTCGGACAGCACCTGGCTGGCAGTGCCGGAATGGACGAATGAGCCCTTACCGGGAATGCGGTAAATGACCCCTTCGTTAACCAGTTCGGACAGTGCGCCCCGGACCGTAACACGGCTCACCTGAAACTGCTCCGCAAGCTCATGCTCGGATGGGATTTGCTGTTCCGGTAGCCAGCGCTTTTTATGGATCTGATCCAAAACATGCTGGCGTATTTGTTTGTACAGAGGATGTCTTGCAGTTGTCGGTTTCATGAAGGATCTCCTTTTATGCGAAATATATATACATGTAATATAACAAATGAACAGCAATGTTGTATATAAGAAACTTGCTCGTTTACAATATATTAAATTGACTAAAATGTAAGCAATGTCCTATATTCGTATTATCGGCGGAAAGGGCTTTTTATAATACAAATAATACAATTGATACGGGAGGCAGGAATGAGAAAAGGTGTCAAGGTACTGCTGGGGTGCTCGTTGGTTATTAGCATGATTGCAGGTTGTTCGTCTGGCAAGAATGATACACCCAATAAGGATAATGGGAAAACGCCAAGCAATTTTAACGCTTCCGGTTATCCGATTGTGCAGCAAAAGGTTACGTTAAAAATGATGGGACTCAAGGGGCCTATTCAGGGACCGTGGGACCAGATGTTCTTCTTCAAGGAAATGGAAGACAAAACCAACATCCATTTTGAGTTCGACACGCCGCCGAGCGACTCTTACACCGAAAAGAAAAATTTGGCCTTTGCAGGCGGAAACTATCCGGATGTGTTTTTCGGCGGAGCTTTAACGCCTATGGACGAAGTGAACTACGGGAAACAAGGCATTTTGGTTCCGCTGGAAGGTCTAATCGAAAAGTATGGGCCCACGATCAACAAATATTTGCAAGAGCATCCGGATGTAAAACGTTCCGTTACCGCACCTGACGGACATATCTATGCGATTCCGATGATCATGGACGAGCTGCGGGGCAGGGTGCCCAAGCTTTGGGTCAATGCCACTTGGCTGGACAAGCTGGGGAAGAAGGACATGCCTGCCAATACGGATGAGTTGTACGCGTTCTTGAAGGAAATGAAATCCCAGGATTTCAACGGAAACGGGCAGCCGGACGAAATCCCTCTGTCAGCGCAGAATTACAGCTCGCTTCGCGGTATTATGCTCTCATACTTTGGCCACGTCGATACGGGAATCGAAGTCAAGAATGAAAGAGCCGCTTTCGTTCCTTTTGAAAAAGGGTACAAGGAATACCTGCAGTTTATGCATAAGCTGTATTCGGAAAAGCTGCTCGACAACGATATTTTCAGCCAAAAGAAAGAACAGTTCACGGCAAAGGGGAAAAACAATCAGCTTGGCGTATTTTATCACGCGCTCCCGATGCTGGTTATGAATATTAAAGACCCGCAGGACAACAGCAAATTTCCGGTGGTCCCACCGCTCACTAGCAGCGTTAACCAGGAGAAAATGTATCCGGTGGATAACCCGGTCATTCGCGGAACCTTTGCACTTACGGACAAGAATCCGAATAAGGAAGCAATGATACGGTGGGTCGATTACTTGTATACGGACGAGGGATCGAGACTCGCTTATTGGGGAAAAGAAGGCACGCATTACGTGTGGCTTGACGACCGGCATACGAAATGGAAGGTCAACGAATCGGCCATTCCGCAGGGGATGAATACGGAAGAATTCCGCGCCGGCAAGATTACTCCTGATGCAGGCTCCAAGCTGCCGATCATCAAATCCCGCGAGTTTGACGGCAAACGGGAGGATATCGCCAACCGCTATGCCGAGAAAAAGTCGGAGGAATTCCTGCCTTTTGCAAAGCCCCGTTTTCCGCTGGTCTACTTTACCGATAACGAACAGAAGCAAGTCACCGCCATCCAGACGGATCTGGGTACGTATATCGACCAAATGGAAGCCCAATTCATTACCGGGGCGGCAGGCTTCGACAAGTGGGATGAATATATGGCTACGTTAAAAAAGCTCAAGGCCGATGATTTGGTAAAAATCAACCAAGCTGCTTATGACCGCTGGAAGCAAGGAAAATAGACGGCACGCAATTAAGGAAGGGGCCGGGGCGGCTTCTTCCGCGTCCTAAAGGAGGAGTTCTGCAATGCAGCTGCCGGTTGGTCATGCCGTCAAAGCCAAACGATCCGCCGGAAGGCATACGGGGTGGAAGAAGACGCAACATTGGGAATTGTATCTGTTCATGCTGCCGGCAATCCTGTATTTTCTGGTCTTCCATTATGTTCCGATGTACGGAGTGCAAATTGCGTTTAAGGATTTTATTGCGCGTAAAGGCATCTGGGACAGCCCTTGGGTCGGATTGGAGCATTTTAATCGGTTTGTCGAATCGTACTACTTCCCTCAATTAATCAGGAACACGCTGCTCATCAATTTTTATCAATTATGCTTGTTTCCGGTGTCCATCGTTATTGCCTTGTCTCTAAATGAATTAAAGAACGGAAGGATGAAAAAGTGGATCCAGACGATCACCTATGCGCCGCATTTTATCTCGGTCGTCGTAATAACGGGAATGATTGTCACGTTCCTGGATCCCTCTTCAGGGATTGTAAATAAAGTCCTGGAAGCTTTTGGCGGCAAGCCGATTCATTTTATGACTGTACCCGAGTGGTTCAAACCCATCTATGTACTTTCGGGAGAGTGGCAAAATTTGGGCTGGGGCGCTATCGTTTATCTGGCGGCGCTGGCAAGCATCGACCCGCAGCTCCATGAAGCCTCGAAGGTGGACGGAGCCAGCCGGTTACAGCGCATTTGGCACATCAACTTGCCGCTGATCATGCCGACGGCCATTATTTTACTGCTACTCAACCTGGGACATTTCATGTCGGTCGGCTTCGAGAAGATTCTTCTGCTGCAAAACAATCTGAATTTGCCTGCATCGGATGTCATCCAGACTTATGTATACCGAAGCGGTATCCTCCAGTCTCAATACAGCTTCTCGTCCGCGGTAGGCTTGTTTAATTCGGTGGTGAATCTGGCGCTGCTGCTGGTGTTCAACAGATTGGCCAGAAAAGTGTCCGACACAAGTCTTTGGTAAGGGAGGAGCACGAAATGATCCTTGAATCGAAAAGCGACAGGGTGTTTGTCGCACTTAATGCCGTATTCCTGCTGACCGTTGTTGTCATCGTCCTGTACCCCCTGATTTATGTGGTGAGCGCCTCCATCAGCGACCCGGTTGCAGTGAATTCCGGCGCAATGTGGCTGCTCCCCAAAAATATTACATTTGAGGGATTCCACCGGGTTATGCGAAATCAGGAGCTGTGGCTCGGGTACCGCAATACGATTTTTTATACGATAGCCGGGACTGCCCTGAATTTAATTGTAACCATTCCATGCGCTTATGCGCTGTCGAGACGGGAATTGAAAGGCAGTAAAGCGGTGATGATGCTGCTCGTGTTTACGATGCTCTTCAGCGGCGGGTTAATCCCGACTTATCTGGTCGTCAAGGCGCTGGGGATGGTGAATACGGTTTGGGCACTGCTGCTGCCTCAAGCTGCCGGTGTTTGGAATATTGTGGTCGCCCGGACTTTTTTCCAGAGCAGTATTCCGAGGGAGCTGGAGGAAGCGGCGATTATGGACGGGTGCTCCAATACCAGGCTGCTGCTGCAAATCGTCATCCCTTTGTCTGCGCCGATCATTGCGGTGATGGCTCTTTTTTATGGGGTAGGACACTGGAACTCTTATTTCAACGCTCTTGTTTATTTGTCCGACAGGCAGCTGTTTCCGCTTCAGCTTTTTTTAAGGGAGATCCTGATCCAAAATCAAACCGCGGATTCCATGCTGATGAACGGGGGAGATTTGGCGGTGGCGGCCGAGCATGCCCGTATTGCCGATATGGTCAAATATGCGGTCATGATTATGGCCTCGCTGCCGGTCATTGCCGTGTATCCGTTCCTGCAAAAATATTTTGTCAAAGGCATGCTGGTAGGATCGCTAAAGGGCTAGTCCGCAGGCAGGGTCGCCCGACAAAGTACACCGAGAGGAATCGATAACATGAATAACACTTTACGCTTTGTGGTTATGGGCGACACGCATTACGTTCAGCCGGAATCGCATTACCGTGCTTTAAACGGCCATCCGGGGGGAGTCACGGAATATGCGGATATTACACGGAATTACTGGATGACAAGGCATGTGCTGCCCAAGGTCATTAGCGGGATCGCTGCGCTGCAGCCGGATTTCGTGATCCAGACGGGGGACATTATGCAGGGGCACTGCGATGAAGTTTCAGGGGGATTGCGCGAGATGGGGGAAGCGCTCCAAATGCTTGACGGGCTCAGCGCTCCGCTGTATTTCGCTCTCGGGACGCACGACGGCACGGTGGGCAGGCACGGTGAGGAACCGGTCCTGCAGCTGGTGTACCCGGCCATTGGCCGGGCGCTTGGAACCGGACCGGTCTCAAAAGGGTACTATACCTTTGAAAAAGCAGGATCGCTGTTTATCATATTGGACTATACGGTGTTTGCCTCAAATGACGACCAATCTGGGTTTATACGTAGCGTGTTGGCGCAATCGGGCAATTATGAGCATGTTTTTCTCTTTGCACATCCCCCGTTGATCCCTGTCGGCAGGCCCTATTTCACCAAGTTGGAGTTTGTTAATACCATAAAAGAAGTCCTGGCCAAATATCCGATAGACGCTTATTTTTGCGGCCATACCCATAATCAGATCACTTCACTGCACAAAATCGGGGACCACTGGATCCCGCAATTGAAAAGCACGGTGCTCGGTTATCCGGATATGTCTCCCGTACCGTTGACGGATGTGCGGCCGATTCTGCCTGCCCTGGATACGATGGAATACGGCTGGGGATATCTTGAGGATTCCGCACCTGGTTGGTGGGTGATTTCTGTGAACGGCAACGAGGTGCAGGCGGATTGGCATGTGCTGGACAAAGGAGTGCAGGGACAGCTTCGTTGGAGCCGGGGACAAAAGGCGGTCATTACAAAAAAACCATCATTTGCAGCAAGCTCCGGGCTGCCTTTGCCGTCTCTCAAGGAGATTCGGTCCGTTCGGCTCAGAGCTGCCGGCGACAGCTGCAGAGTTCCCGAAGCTTACCGTGTTTTCTTGAATGGAACAGATATTGGCGTACTGCCCCGGTTGGAATATTTCGATGCGCGCCAGTATTTGGAGATCGCACCGGAGTGCTGGCCGCTTCTGAAGGCAAGTAATGAAATGATAATCCGGACTGCCGATGAGCCGATGACGATCGGGGCCATGGTGCTGGAGGTGGAAACGGACAATGGTTGGGTCCGCAGCTCCGTTTCAGGCTATTTTTCGAACACCGACAAATGGGACCGTTGGGGAAAGTGCAATTTCCTTCCGCTTAAAGGGGGAGAAAGCATCCGCCTGGAGCTCGATTTTGCAAAATGACGCAAGGAGGCGCACATGCCATACAAACTGATTGCCGTTGATATGGACGGTACGCTGCTGAATAAGAACAAAGAGATTTCAGAAGGAAATATCCGGGCGATCCGGGAAGCCGCTGAAGCGGGGATCAGGGTAATTCTGGCCACCGGCAGGCCTATTGGAGAGGTCAGATTCTATGCGGAAAAACTGCAGCTGGGCTTGCCTTTAGTGGTGAACAACGGCAGTGAAATTTGGAGAACGTCTGACACGCTTCATGAAAGAAACGAGCTTGACCCGGAGCAGATTATACGGCTTTTCGAACTGATCGAGAAATACGGCGAACGGCTCAACTACTGGGCGCATACCGTAGAAGGACAAATCACGCGGGCAAATATGCCGAGGGATCTCCGCAAGGTGCGCTGGCTTCAGTTTGCAGTCCAGAGCAAGGACGATGTTCTTTTAGCCGAAATACGCGGTCAATTGGAAGAGTGGAAGCTGTTCGAACTGAGCAATTCACACATTACCAATGTGGAATGCAATCCGATTGGAGTGAGCAAGGCAAGCGGACTGCTGGAGGTGTGTACAATGCTTGGCATTGCGATAACAGACACAGTCGCGGTAGGAGACAGCCTTAACGATATCCCGATGATACGTCTCGCCGGGCTCGGGGTGGCCATGGGCAATGCCCAGGAGTCTGTGAAGCTTGCCGCGCAAATAGTGGCCCCAAACCATACCGACGACGGAGTGGCGCTCATTATCCGAAAGTATTTGTTGGAGGAAAAGGAAACGCTGAATTTGATGAAAATCCCGTTTGGCTCTGTCTCCCGTGGATGAACTAAAGCCATTCGGCTTCCCATGCATAACCTGCAGCTGTTCTTGCTGCAGGCTTTTGTTCATGCTCCAAAGTGTACTGGATCTGAAAATAAATGGGTATATTGCTTGCTAGAGGGAAAAAGCCGTATAAAACGGCTGAACATGATCTCCGTATTCGGTGAACACAACAAGCTTGTGCATGCCACGGATTGACGATGTACTTTTTCGTTGGTAAGGTAATTTCATATAAATGAACGAGCATCAGGACGGCGGTGTTGAACTGTGAAGCTGTGCGGGGTTATATTGGCGGGAGGAAAAAACCGCAGGATGGGCGGACAGCCCAAGGCGCTACTGCCTTTTGGCGGGGAGGCGCTGATCGAGCGGCAGATCAAAGAATTGCGGAAAGCGTGTGAAGAGATTATTGTAGTTTCACAGGATGTGCGGATTTCCGCGTACTTGTCGGACTATGACGGCGTGACAATCGTACAGGATCTCATACAGGAGTCAGGTCCGCTCGGAGGCATGCATGCGGCGTTCAACTCGTCTTCTTGTGATATCCATTGGGTGGTGGGCAGCGATATGCCTTTCTTGTCCTCCCGTGCGGCACTATTCATGGTGGAGATAAAGCAGGCCGCAGGCAGCGCTGCCGTAGTTCCTCACATAAACGGAAAGACTCATCCGCTGCACGGAGTATACAGCCGAGGCTGTCTCGCCTCGCTGCAGCAGCTTCTGGAAGAACGCCGACTGCGGGTAATGGAGTTCCTTAGGGAAATTCAGGCGATCGAACTGAAGGAAGAGGCGTTTGCGGAGCGGGGGATCCCTATCCGTTTTGTCGTAAATGCCAACACTCCGGAGGACTACGAGAGGGCATTGTCCATTTACAAGGAACAAATTAAACAGAACCGGTCTCACCACCCGCCGTGCAGCGCCGCAACGCGCGCCGGGAGCGGCTCGTTAGAAAACGGTGACGATCATCGATCTTAAGCGGCTAGGAGCGCACCTATGAATTCAAACAAAGTGATACAGATTGTAGGCTATAAAAACACCGGCAAGACTACGTTAGTGTCCAGGCTGATCTCTGTGCTCAAGCGCAAAGGGATGTGTGTCGGCACCGTAAAGCATGACGGCCATTCTTTCGAAATCGATCACCCTGACTCGGATACGTGGAAGCATCGTGAAGCTGGAGCGGATCTGGTCGGGATCACTTCAAAGCATGGACTGACGGCTTTTGTGGAGCAGCGGGCTTACAGCTTGGAGGACATGCTGGCAAGAATGGAAGCGGCGGACGTGGTCCTTGTCGAAGGATTCAAGCAGGAGGCTTATCCCAAATTGCTAATGGTCAGGACCGCGGAGGATCTTCTGCTTCTTCATTCTGTCCGGAACATTAAAGCGGTCGTTTCCTGGATAGACCTTGACTCCCTGCCTTCGGAGCAGACCCTGGAAGTGCCATGGTTTGGAGTTGATGAGATAGACCGGATTGCAGAATATATGGAAAAAGCTCGTTTGCTTTGAGCCGGCAGGTTATGGCGAAGCGGCAGCGGGGTCTGACCACCGGCCGTGCAGAGCCGCAACGGGCGCAGGGATAACCACGCGCTGGGAAAAATAAGCTGAATTCGCAGGAGTTGAATGTTCAGAGCCCGTAACTTTTCCCAGGAGCTGCGTCCTGGCCTTCGTTTGACAAGAAGCCGTTTTCATTGTATGGTGAAGGTTATATGTCGTACTAGGGAGCTAAAAATCATAATGCCATTTGAGAATTACAGATTGAATGTTTTTGACCCGAAGCTGGAGCCGTTGTTGACAGATTTGTACGCACAGCACCGCATACGAGCCGCTAACATAGATTGGAGTTACCACGAATTTATCCCTTGGGAGCTGGGACGCAGCTTCAAAGAAACACCTTGGTCCCCCGATCAGCGCACTCTTCCCGATCCTATATATACCGCTGTCGAAACTTCGCTTCTCACTGAAGTCAACCTTCCGTTTTTTTACCATCATTTAGCTGTCACCTTTAGAGGCTCCTTGCAAGTGCTGCAAGATTTTATCCATACCTGGGTATCCGAGGAGGATCAGCATTCATCGCTGCTGGAGACATATTTGATCATCACCCGCAACGCAAACCCGCATGAACTGCACCGACTGCGCAAGACCGTGGTGGAGATCGGCTTTGTACCGGATTTCGATACAGCTATGGAAACGATGGTCTATACTACGGTCCAGGAATTGGCAACACTTGTTTTCTATAATAACGTAGCGAAGGCCGCGGCTCCTTACGACAAGAACCTGGCCAATCTGCTGCGCAGACTTGCCAAGGATGAGGCGCTTCATTTTGCTTTTTACCGCGATGCAGTAAAGGGATATCTTGGAGTCGACCATAATTTCATCTATTTCATTCACAAAGCCATTATAAATTTTGCCATGCCGGGTATGGATATGCCGAACTTCAAAGACCGGATGGACCTTATAGCCAAGGAAGCCAACTACGGGCCGGTGTCTTACTTCAACCAGGTGTTCGACCATTTGATGGAAGTATGGAGTGTCGAACAGCTTCAACCGAGCAGGGCGGAAGCGGAAGCGGCGAAGCGGGATTTGCTGGCTTACCGCGCCAAGCTAAAGCGGATTAGCGAAAGAATGGCCGCCCGGGGCATGCATTGAAATCTATGTAATGTGGAGCTGCAAAAACCGGCCGGTTTTTGCACTCTTTTTTTTGTTGATAGGAAATTATGATTACGGCGGCTGCGGGTAAAATGTTGATAAATTCGATAAAGTTCAACGAGGCGCTTATTCAATCATCTTCTCCACTATATCGCCAATGTAAGCCATTGCAGAAATCATCTATATCGCCACACATCTCAGAACGAGAAGCTCAATTGAACCGGTTCCTCGTTCTTGGCAATGGAGGCGTCTTTCCTGCGGTCGCGGTAAGGTTCCAGGGCATTCAACCCGCTGGCCGACAGCAAAGATTGTATCATCTTGGCCACAGGAGTGCGGTAGCTGTCGGGGACATACGCGGAGCCGCGGTACATATCGGCAAATTTGCCGACAAGGTGGGGGTAGTGGCTCTGCAAAGTCTGGAAGAACCACACCTTCACCTCGGATGTGCTGAACCGAAGGAAGGAAGACATGACAAAGGCAGCCTTTGATTCCACAGCCCCTTCGATCAATTGCTTCAAATCATCTTCGCAGTCGGTTATGAACGGCAGGATCGGCGCCATAAATATTCCGGCCGGTATTCCCTCGCTGTTCAGCTGTTTAACGGTCTCCAATCGCTTGGACGGAGAAGGTGTAGAAGGCTCGAACTGCTTCCAGATCGTCCTGTTCAATGTACTGACACTGATATTCACAGATGTGATATTCATCTTCTTGAGCAGATCGAGATCTTTAAGAATCAGCGGAGACCTTGTGGTTACACTGGTCGGGATTTCATAACGGGCCAACAGCTCCAAGCAGGCGCGTGTCAGGCCGGCCGTCGCCTCGACGGGCTGGTAAGGATCAGTTGCCGTACCTATCGCTACGTTGCCCAGGCCGCTGAGTCCTTTCCTCGTACGGCTCAGCTTCTCCAATTGGGCTTCCAGCGCCTCGGCTGCATTGGATTTGAGAAAAATGTGGTTCTGAAACGTGTCGTCCGCTTCCTCCCCGAGAAAGGAGTGGGTCGAGCGGGCATAGCAAAAACTGCACCCATGCTGGCAGCCGCGATACGGGTTGATCGACCATTGGAACGGCATCATGGGTGACTTAACGGCATTAAGTATGGTCTTGGACTGCAAAGTGTCGTAGCGTACAATACGGCGCTGCATGAATACACCTCTTTTTCAAACGAATGCGAATATATGTTCTTATTTTAACAGAGTCCGAGTAATAAAGCAAACCGTTAAGTAAACTGCGGACGGAGTGTATACGAAAAGGAAATTAACTGGCATGCCGTCAACGACCCAGTATTTTTTAGAAGACCAGATTTGTGTAAGCCAGATAAGATTTACCGAGGCGGTAATAATAGTCGACGACCTTCGCGTTCAAGTCCCTGTATTTGAGCGGTACGGGCGGCAAGGCATCCGCCTGCTCCTGCGTCCAAACCGCTTGGCCCGGTGCCACGAAACGGTTGTCGGCAATATGAACATGCTCAGCGATCACCGATCCGTGCATAATGACGCAGCTGCGGCCGATGTCAGCCATATAGATGGAGACATTTTGCCCGACGAATGTGTTGCGCCCGATGAACAAGGGGCCGTGTGCGCAAGTATGGTGAAGAATGCTCACGTCCCCATCTATATAGACGCCGACCGGGTGCCCGTTGATCAGCATGGTCTCTCCGGGATGGCAGTGGATAATGACATAATCCTGCAGATTGGTGCGGGGTCCTATGTAGCAAGGAGGGGAAGCGTCGGCGCGGATAATATTATGAAATCCCACGAACACATCGTCGGCCACAAAAACGTCTCCGACAATCATCGAGCCGGTGCCTAACACGGCGATGTCGCTGATATTGGGGTAAGCGGGGACGGGAGCTTCGGCCATGGGAGGATTCGGGGCGATAATCTGCATGAGCGGGTAGACGCCTGGTTGTCTATGCATCGTACTTCAACTCCTTTGTAAGAAGCTATGAAAGGGGCCCAAGGATCATGCAAGTACGAAGCGACACCGGAGCAGAGTATTTTTCGTGGAAACGAAGCGCTGCGAAGCACGGCATAGGTTTTGCAGCGGATTGATCAAGATGTCCAAAATTATGGCATTAAAGCTTAAGTATAATCCAGAGCAAACCCATAATTAGTTAGTAGGTTGTCTGCTGCATGATATGGGGAAAATCCTTATTCCGGATGAAATACTAAAAAAAGAATCCTCATTATCGGAGACAGAGTGGGAAAAAATAAGACGTCATCCCGTGTCAGGAGCGAATTTGGCTGCAAAACTTGGAATTCAAAATCGACACGTGATTGAAACCATACAAAAATCTCTTTTTGCGTTTACAAAAATAGGGTTTTTTTTATTGCAGTCGGCGGGGAACGCAGCGTAGGTCTGTTACTTGCTTTTGGCCAATTGATTCAGGGCCTCGTCGATCGTCGGATCCGGGCTGAGGCGGGCTTTAGTCCGGCTCAGGCGGGCGAGCCCGGCTGCTTGCGCGCGACTGCGTCGAGCAGCAGCTCGTCTTTGGCGGCATCCTGGCTCTCCCACGTCGCTGCGAAGCGGACGCGGTGGGAGACGCCCAGGATGTCGTAGCTTGCGGCCAAGTGCTGTCGGGCGGAGCCGACAATGAGCGTATGCAGCCGCAAGCTTTTGCGCTTGCCGAGCTCGGCAAGCCGGTCGCGCATGGCGGGCGATACGTGCCCGACACCGTCGGTGACCATGACGAGATCCGCGTCATGGAAGGCGGGCGTGCCGCCCACGAGCTCGGCGGCCCGCTCAAGCGGCGCGTCGAAGTGCGTGCCGCCGCCGAAGGCGAGCTGAGCGAGCGCATAGAACGCAGGCCAGTTCGGCCTGCGGTGGTAAAGCGCGCGCTCCTGCAGCTCGCCGCGCGCGCCGAAAAGCAGCAGCACGAAATCGCGGCGCTCCGACAGCGTGAAGGCGGCGAACGTCATCACGAACAGCTGCGCCAGCTTCAGCTTGGTGCCCTTCATCGAATGGGACGTGTCGATCATGCAGACCACCGGCCCTTTTTGCGGCTCTTCTAAAGTGCCGGTGACATTGTAAGTCATCAGCTTGCCTTCCAGCCATTTCAAGGCAAAATACGCCTCAAACTCTTCATCGGCGAGCAGACTGGCTTCGCTCGGCAGCATATGCGTGATGTCGCCGGACTGCCTGAGGTCGTCGTACGCCTCAGGCACCCGCTCGGCCTTGCGCCTTCTGCGCCGGGCCCGCAGCTGATGCAGGCTGCGGCCGACCTCGCGCAGAAACTCGATCAGGTCGGGATGCCGCTTCAGCTTCCCGACCCATTCGAGATACCGCTCGAACGGCTGCCGGCGCAGCCGTCCCAGCTCGCTCCCCCAGCGGCGGTTCGCAATCCGCTGGCTGGCTTCGAGCAGCTCGTGCACATTCAGGCTGTCCCGTTCCTCTTCGGAGAGGGTCTCCTTCAGCGAACGGTTCAGCCACTGCCCGAGCTCCGCCTCGAGCGCCGCGAGCGTCTCGCTGTCCCGCCGCTCGAACGCCGCAAGCTGCCTTTGCCTGCGCGCCAGCTCCTCCTGGGCCAGCTTCAGCTTCGCCCTCAGCTTGTCCCGCTTCATGAATTCCCGCCGCATCTCCTCCTGCAGCGCCACAATGCGCTCCTTTAGCTCGGCGATCTCCGACTCCACGAGCGGCCGCGAATCGAGGGCGGCTTGCTTCTCTTCCACGACCTTCTTCCCTTGATGCAGCGTGAAGCCGACCAGCTGAAGCTGCTCGATCTGCTCCTTGGACAGCCGTTCATTCATTTGCGCACGCATGGAGTCGGGTCCCTGCTGCCGCTTCTTCTCCATGCCGATCGCAGGCTGCGATTCTGTCTTTTTCCTGCGCGCCTCTTCCTGCTGAAAGCTATTCGTTAGCCACATTAACGATTTAACGGCTGTTTTGAAGGAAGCGCTTAGCTGTCCCGCCGTGCGGGGATGGATGGTGCGGTAGAAATACTGCTTGCGCAGCGTTCCGACCAGCCAGCGGTGAAACGGGTCCGCTTCGCTTCCCGCGTCTGTTTCCGGCTTCGCCAGATAAAAACAGAAGAAAAAATCCTCCAGCAATTCCAGCGCAAACCAGGGAACCTGCCCGCTCGCTGCAGCCACCCAGTCCTTTGCTTCAGGGGATTGGGAGAGGTAGTCCTGAAGCAGTACCCTGTCAACCTGCGTGCTCCGGATCATAGGCCCAGCCTCCCGTTCTACAGCGTGTAATCATAAGAAGCTCCAGGAATATCCCGGTCAAAAAGTGTGCGGTACAGCTTCTGTAGTGCCTGCAGATGCTTCTCTCCTTCGATGCGGAGCCCTATCATCTGGACCGCGATTTTGCCGGCGTCGAGAAGGAGGAAGTTGTTCTCCAGCAACTCGTCCTGCAGCCGGCTTTCCCGCTGCTGCCATTGTATGAGCTTGCCCCGCAGGCTGCGACCTGTGTCCTCCAATTCGGAGCCGCACTCTTCGAGCAGATCACGCAGCCGCACGGTGGCGTCATGGCCGAGCTTCGCCCCCATCTCCTTTTTGAACTGAAACGAATGCAGCTCCTCTTCATGCCTCTCCCACTTGGAAACGACCCGGGCGGAATGCTGCAACGGAAGCTCGTTTTCCATCTCCTTTTGCAGCACAGAACGAAACACTCCGTCAAAAAGGGCACGCACCTCCACCAGATCCTCCGGCTCGTCCCAAAGCATATGCGGAGTAAACACGGTGTCGAGCAAATCGACAGAGGTCCGGCCGTTCAAGGCTGCCGAGGCTTTCCAGAGGGAACCGATTTTCTTCCACCGACGGTCGGAGATTCGGTACTCTTTTTCCTCAAGGGCGGTCTTGAGCTGGAACAGCATAAAAATGTACGCTTCCCCGATCGTCACATCTTCCGCCGCGCTGCGTACGGCTTCAATATCATCCAGGCTCAATAAAGAAGGGACTGGCCTCTTCGGAGCCTGGAACATGAGCTCATAGCTGGAAATTTGCTGAAGGAAGCCTACTTCGTAACGGATCAGGAAGCGGTCGTAAAGCGCGTCGAGCAGCTCCGAATCTTCCGGCAGTTCATTGGACGCGGCGACAAGAAAGAGGAGGGGAGAGGGTTCCTTTATCCGTCCGTTAAAAAACACCCGTTCGTTCAAAATTGACAAAAGCGAGTTGAGGATCGCACTGTTCGCCTTGAAAATCTCATCCAGAAAAGCGAAAGAGGCACACGGCAAATAGCCTTCCGTCTGCCTGGTATAACGATCCTGCTTAAGCGCCTGCAAAGACACCGGGCCGAACATTTCATCGGGGGTAGTAAACCGGGTCAGCAAATAGTCAAACCAGCCGCCCGTGCCGAATACATCAGCCAAAGCGCGTGCCAACTGGGATTTCGCCGTTCCCGGAGGGCCGACAAGCAGAATATTTTCCCCGCCCATGGCTCCGAGAAATAACAGCCGGATCAATTCTTCCCGTTCGAGAAACCGTTTCTCCAGATGAGAAATCGCTTCCAATATATGTCTGCGTATTTGTTGGATATCTTTCATCGGTTTAGCCGCCGCTTGCCCTACGATATGTAGGGGAGCCAGGCGTAACCCCCCTTTCTGCTGCAGCCTTTCTATCTATTGTAACAGACGGGAAGGTTTATGTCCTTACCGCGCGTGCTGCTTCTGCTTATGGCGCATTTTGGTTTCGCCTGTTCCTTGACCTGCTTACTGCCGGCGTGATTCTATCATCCGTTAGTGCCGCCCAAATTGACACGCTTCTTCGTCGAATGGTTCTCGGTGCCCTCAGTCTTCTGTCCGTCCATAGGCAGCTGCACCAGCTCCCACTCGGTCGCCCCCAGAATCGGATCCGAAGGAAATTCATCGCCTCTTTTCAGCAGCTCCTCTCTGCCCCATTCCGTCTCATAAATTCCATCCGTCTCGATCGTTTCCCCGGAAACCGGGTTCATGCGTTCTTTTGCCATAAAGACACCTCTTTCCTTGAAAGTTATCATGCTTCTTGCATTAGAGTATCCGTTTTTGTGCGCCTTTATTTGAAAGGCCAAAGTATGATCGAGGGTTTGCTCAGGATAGTTTATTTTGACTATAAAAAACGTATGTTAGCGGTAAAAATAATAGAGACTGCGGAGTAATTTTTTGGATATTAAAATAGATGATTTAACTGGACCTGAAGTGGCTGCATTAGTAGGGGAACATCTTCAGGGTATGGCGCAACATTCACCGCCGGAAACTGTACATGCCCTAAATCTTGATGAATTGCGAAAACCGGAAATTACATTCTGGAGTGTGAATTATGAGTTTATTTTTGTGCCGCCCTCCTTAAGGGAGCATTGTTAAATCGTCCGTTATTTGAGCACAAGCGTGTAATCGCCAGTTACAGAGGGCACGTAAGCAGGACAGCGACAGCACTAACGGCGAACGGGCTATTGGAAAAAGCTTCTACGCAGGCTGTCCGGCCAGCTTCTCGAGCGTGCCCATCAGCGGAACATAAATCTCTCCGTCACGGAAGCCCATATCTCCGAGGGGGACTTGCTTCACTCCAGCTGGACTGGCGGTCCGGATCCGATGATTGGCCAAATCGTACTCGATCGTTACAAAATCCTTTCTTACAATGGCCTTATGCCGCTGTTCGTCCCATATGACCGTTCCTCCTGCAGCCTCTGCAAGAGGGCGGAGAGGCACCCTGACGTCCCCGTCGCTGTATTGATACTGATGAAAAACAACCCTAGCGGAGGCCACTATCACCTCTAAAGGAAGATGGCTGTTGACATCCTGCGAGCCCGGCACAGCCGCTGCTAAGGCCGCGTGCACACGGGCTCTGTTGAGATATAAAGCGTCCAGGTCCGCCGGCCATTGCTGGGTCCACTTCAGTTTTCCGACAGGAAACTGCACTGGTGCCACCTTCGGAGTGAGCGGTGCAAAAGCGTACCCTTTCTTTTTGTAAAAGGAAATGATCTCCGGCAGCGCCTTTACCGTTTCCTTGTGGCCCGGTCCGTCGTGCAGCAGAACAACCAGTTCGTGCTTCAGAGGCTGTGTGGCGACGGTTTGGACGATCTGCCCGGCAGGAACGTGATTGCCTTTGGAATCGCCGCTGTCGATATGCCAATCGTACACGATATAGCCGGCTTCCTTCATGTATCGGTAGTAATGCTGGTCGAAATGGCTGTAAGTGCCTCCCGGAGCTCTCACGAGCTGCGGCCGGATGCCGCTGATGCCGTACACAATCTGTTCCGTCCGCTGGACTTCGTTCCAGAACGTTTGAAAGCTGCTGTACAGACGGGTGTAAGCATGGTCGTAGCAGTGATTGCCGATGGCGTGGCCTTCCCGGAGCGCTCTGCGGATAAGGCCGGGTTCCTGTCCGGCTCTTTCCCCTTGGACGAAAAACGTCGCCTTCACACGTTCTCTATGCAGAATATCCAAAACTTCGGAAGTCAAAGGCGTAGGTCCGTCGTCAAACGTCAGATAAACAGTGGGGGGAGAGGGCTTGATATTTTGAGATGATAGCGCAGGATCTGCAGCTATGGTGTAGTGGGGAGACGACGCAAAAAACACTCCGCATACAATTAATGCGATCAACCAAAATTTCCTGATGAAGAGATAGTCCGATTTTCGCTGCGGCATCCGTTTTGATGTCTCCTTCCTCCATAATGGATGACCTGAATATTTTAGTTTGAACCGGAAACGTCAAAAGAACCCGAGGAAGGAATTACCTCCCGCAGGTTTTTGACGATGGTGAGCACAACCATCAGATTGAAAAGGTATAAAAGCGGTAAATCATATTGCTGGTAACTGTCGGCTTTTTCTTAGATTCGGGACTTTTGGGAAAACCATGTCGTACCGCGTCGTTTTAACCAGCATAATTGCTCAACTCCGCTCAAAACGCATTTGTCTTATTATAAAGTATTTTCATCTTCAACATAATTGCTCTATTTTTTGTGTGCCAATTCCGAAACTCTCTCAATCCACGCTTTGAATCACAAGAAGTTCGCCGCTCTTCAGCCGGATCGTCCCCTCCTCAGCCAATAGAACGTTGCTGATTCCCAGAGACTGTCCGATCGTTAAGGCAGCGTGGTGGAGGGGGTACTGAAACCCTTCCAGATCAATCCCCGTCACTTCCAAACTGAGCGGTAGCAGGGAGACATGGGTAAATCTCCCTTTTCTTACCGTCAAGCCGCGGTTGATAAGAGTCACTTGATTATGAGCGTCGATGATCGTGCAGCTAACCCCCTGCTTGAGGCCGATGCGAAGCAGATGGATGTTGGCCAAGGAATGATCTAGCCGCGTCCCCAGCGCCCCAAGCAAAACGATTTCCGAAGGCCCCTGCTCCAGCGCCCAACGAAACGCAAGCTCCGTGTCCGTCCAATCCTTGTCGACCGGGTCGTAGCTGATGAACGCTTTACTGGCGCTTCGGATCTCCTCCAATTCCTCTCCGGATACGGAATCAAAATCCCCCAAAGCGATATCCGGAGCCATGCCGTGCCGAACAAGGAATAAAGCGCCCCGATCGGCGCCCGCCAGCACATCGGCGGATCGGAGAGGCTCCAAAGCCCACGTGCCCAGCGACCCACCGGTACATATAACAATCCGTTTTTCTTTCATATTCCATTCTCCTGCCTCATTGATTCCTATTTTCCCATAATAAGACTCTGCCGGTGTTATGGCAAATCGTCGTAATAATCTGTTTATTTTATAAGTCCTGGTGGAGGTGGTATGTTTATTAGAGGGGTGGCCGGCACTCCGGTTTTTCTTTTTATACGGAAAGGTAGAGGTGTAGAATCGTATGGTATTGTGGGGCACAATTGTCAATATGGCCGCAATTATTGCAGGAAGCTTGATAGGTCTGATTCTGCCTAAGCTGAGCCAAGGCGTACGGACGACGGTGATGCAGGGAATGGGGATGGCGGTGGCTGTGCTGGGCGTGACGATGACTTTGAAGACGAATAATTTTCTGATTACCGTGGCAAGTCTTGTAGCGGGTGGAATACTGGGTGAGTGGTGGGGTGTTGATAAACGGCTGGAGCGTCTGGGCGCTTTACTCGAAAGGCTGTCATCAGGCAAAGGAAAAGGGAAGGGCAGGATTGCGGAGGGCTTTGTTACGTCTACTTTGATTTACTGTGTCGGAGCGATGGCCATTCTGGGTGCAATGGACGGCGGGATTCGGAACAATCATGATGTTTTATATACAAAAGCGATGCTGGACGGGTTTTCGTCGATCATTTTCGCTTCTGCCTTAGGCGTGGGTGTGATGTTCTCTTCCGTACCCGTCCTTGTTTATCAGGGAGCGATTGCCCTTGCGTCCACTTGGATCAGCTCACTGCTGGACCAAGCCATGCTTGATGCCATTATCGCCCAGATCACCGCGGTAGGCGGGGTGCTTATCCTGGGAATCGGCTTGAATATTCTCGAAATTAAAAAGGTAAATGCAGCCAATCTGCTTCCTTCCGTTCTCGTAGCAGCGCTTTTGGTACCGATGTTGGCCTGGTTCTCGTAATAGGGATTAGCCGGACAAAGCGGCCAAGTGATTGTGCTCCTGCGGCTTTTGCGCAAATTCCATGTCCAGCGAAGCGTCGGCCGGCAGCCGTATTACTACGGTCGTTCCCTGATTGATTTCGCTGCGGACTTCTATGCTTCCGTTGTGGTCCTCGATTATCTTCTTGGAGATCATGAAGCCGAGGCCGGTCCCGTTTTCCTTGGTCGTGAAGAACGGCTCTCCCAGCTTAGCCAGCTTGCTCTTCGGGATTCCGACTCCTTCATCGGTGAAACAAAGCGAAATGGAATGGCTGTCCGTGCGGGTGAGGTGAATAAAGACCTTGCCTCCGTCCGGCATAGCCTCAAGCGCATTTTTAAGGATATTAATAAATACCTGCTTCAGCTTGTTTTCCGCACAAAAGACAGGAACGGGATAAGGGGGAAAGCAGGCGACAAGCTCGGTGTTATTCATTCGGGCATGGGTTTCAAGCAGGCAGATGATACTTGAGAGCGTTTGCGTCACATCGAGGAGCTGGAATTCCATACGGCGGGGGTTGGCGAGCAGCAGCATTTCGTTAGTGATCGCAGAGATCCGGTCAAGCTCCGAGTCCATAATCTTAAAATATTCCCGGTGCCGCTCGTTATGCGCTTCGAGCAGCTTTACAAAGCCTTTTAGAGCGGTCACCGGATTGCGGATTTCGTGAGCCACTCCGGCGGCGAGCTGGCCGACAACCGACAGCTTGTCCGCTTGGCGCATTAAATCCTCGACTTTTTTGTCCTCCGACTTGTCCTTGATTATGGCGGCGTATCCCACTCTTTCGCAGCGTTCGTAAATAGGGCAGGCTGTAAAATGGACGGGGAAGACCGTACCGTCCTTCTTCTGGCGGAAGGTGTCGAAGCCCGCTATGCTGTGGCCGGAACCGATCTGCTTCCACAGCATTTCTCTTTCCCTGTGCAGTTTGGCCGGGATATTATCGTGCCGCTTGCCGCGCAGCTCCTCGAGCCGCCAACCGAACATCCTCTCATAAGCCTCATTGACATGAAAAATGTCCCCTTGTGCATCAATAATACAAAGCGCGTGGCTTGTGTCTTTCATGAGAAAATCCAGCAAATGGCTTTTGGCTGGCAGTTTGCTGTGTCCTTGTTCTTGCGGCTCAAAAGGTTCCTCGCTGTATACGATGTCGCATGACTTGAGGACCATATGTTTGAATTGCCCGCTGCCGTCATACACGGGCGTTCCTTCCGACCGGATCCTGATCGAGCGTCCGTCCGTAAGCTGCTGAACTTCTTCTATGTAAAAAGGGGAACCGGAGCAGACAGATTTCCTGAACCGCTTGACGAGACCCAAATCTTTCCGGCCGCAGCTGTGAAGCTCGATGAAATTCAACCCGATGCAGGAAGAGGCTTCCACGCCGATAATGTGACTATGGGAAGGGGAGGCGTAAAGTATACTTCCTTCGGAGTCCAGCACTTTGATCAATTCTTTCGATAACTCGACGATAGATTGATAGATGTATTCCTGCCCGCTGTGCGGCATGTCGATCGCAAGAAGCAGCCTGTTGCTCAAAGACATCCGTGACTCTCCCCCTCATAAGGAAAAATATTGCTGGATATAAGCCGATTTCATTGATATAGTTAATTATAATATAACTGAAAGGGCTTTCAAGAGCAAGTTTTTTTGGTAAACTTTTAGATAACCCGCCCTTTGTCAATAAGAGCGGGTGAACAAGTGGTATTAAGAATGATGTGCGTGAGGTGGAAGGAATTATGGTCAGTCCCATTCTGTCCGTCATTATCCCTACTTATCAAAGGTTCGGAATCCTCTGTGAGCTGATGGAATCGCTCCTGCTTCAGAACAAAAGCCGTGAGGAAATGGAAATTATTGTTGTTAACGATTGCGGGGAGAAGGTGGACGACGTAATCGGGCTTTATCCCGAATTGAATATTACTGTGCTGGACTTGGATACCAACCTGGGGCATGTCCATGCCAGAAATGCGGCGCTTGCCCGGGCCCGGGGTGAATATATTTTGCTATGTGACGATGACGATCTGCTTCTGCCGGGGCATGTGGACCGGATGTTGAAGCAAATTGCCGGCTTCGACCTCGTATATTCCGATGTGGAAATCGTCGATTACGCGATAACGGACGGAGCGCGGCAGCCCAAGGGCCGGATGCTGTTCGCGTATGAGCATGACCTTCAGGCGATGCGGAAATTTTCCACCTTCGTCCCTTCGGGCTGCCTCTACAGAAGGGAAATCCATGAACAGCTGGGCATCTTTGACGCGGAAATGTATCATTATTGGGATTGGGACTTTTTTCTCAGAGTGAGTGCCGGACACCGTGTAAACAGGGTACCCGTGGCCAGCGTTCTGTATTCTTTCAGCGGACAGAATCTTTCCGGCAATTTGGCGGATATGCGGCCTTATCTCTCCAGGCTGTGCGCAAAGCACGGTTTGGGGGAGCTGCCGGCCAAAAACTTCTTTCTGCTGCTGGAAGAGCCTGAGGTGAGGGAAAGGAAAGCGTCATCCGAGGTAGTCTGGGACGGAGCGCCGATCATCTCGCGCCTTGCTAAGCCGGCAGCGATGGGAGGGACACCACCGGCCGCATCGTCATTCCTTCCTCGCTCCTCAATCCTTGCCGCGGAGGCGGACAAGGATTGAGGAGCCGGCCAAAGGACATCACGACAATGGAGCCTGTCCAGGCCCAGGCCAGCGCCATATGGCCCGCATCCACCGCGGTGTAGATCGCGGTCGTTAGCGTTCGGGTGCGGCCGGGAATATTGCCGGCCACCATCAAGGTGGCCCCGAATTCCCCCACGTATTTTAGCGGACATTAAAAAGACTCATTTCGCCGGCGGGATTTCATACCCCATACTAGGATAAGGAGACCTTAGAGACCACACGCGGACCTGCCCCGACCGGACATTCACAGATGTTGGACTTGCTTCTTTTTTAACGAATAGCACTTGCGGCAGACAGGCATATAGCTTTCATTCCCGCCGATCTGGATTTGTTCCCCTTCGAACACAGGCTCACCGTCCTTGCAGCGCATATTCATGACCGCTTTCTTTTCGCAGATCCAGCATACGGACTTAATCTCCTCGATTTTATCCGCCGCCGCCATCAAATGCGCGCTGCCTTCAAAAAGATTCCCCATAAAATCCGTCCTCAGACCGTAAGCGATAACCGGTATGTTCAGAAAGTCCACGATTTCCGCAAGCTGCTCCACCTGTTTTTTGTGCAAAAACTGCACTTCGTCCACCAGCACACAGTTGGGATTCTGCTCCAGAACCATGGCGTACAGATCTGTCGAATCATTGATCATGACAGCGTCCTTCTGGATGCCGATGCGCGACGCGACTACGCCGATACCGTACCGGTCATCCAGCGAAGAGGTGAACAGCAGAACCTTTTTGCCCTGCTCCTCGTAATTGTGCGCGGTTTTCAGCACCTCTATGGACTTGCCGCTATTCATCGTTCCGTACCGAAAATATAGTTTTGCCAAAGAAAGACAGTCCCCTCTTAAAAAGTAAACCGGAATCCGGATTATTCGCACATAAGACCTTGCTTCAACTTGTCTATCATAACACGTTTCGACAGGAATTGACGAATGGATCTGATTACATTTTGTGTCATAAATCATGAATTCCGGCTGTATCATATGAGTAGAGAAAAGATTCAGATGGCGGGAGCGGATCAGGCAGCGGAGAGGGCGCGGCACCGGAAGGGCCGTATTATCCATCCCAAAGGAGTTGGTTAGGTAAAGATGGACAACAAGACTACCACAGCTTTGAATCTGGGGACGATCCTGTGCCGCTATTGCAAAAAGGTGATCGGCGAGCTCGACACGGAACGCGTGATGGTTATCTATACGGCTTGCAAGGATGAAACGTGCCGCCAGAACGGGCAGATGCACGAAGACGATTAGAAACCGTTAAACATTACTCCCAAGCGGGGTAATGTTTATTTTCTTCTATTAAATAAGGGCCTTGTGCCAGAATATAGATTTTATTGCTCTGAATTAAAAATTTTATCACAATTAGGGATAGTGAAATCGGCTCGCGTTTTATATAATAATAGGAATATAAAATTTCGGCTCCGGGCAAGCCGGGGGCTTTTGGCCTGTTCTTGTTACGGTTTATCGGGTGCGGCGACAACGCTGTGAAACCGCCATCTTGGGCGGCGTGCGGGGAATCTTTCTTTTTGATATGAAAATATTTGAAATTGATATAAACCCTAACCAATGATAAAATAACAAAAACTCCTGTTAAAAGACGGTCAAAAGACGTGAAAATTGCTGGAAATTGTTGAAAAAGGCGATGATTTTGCCGTCGGAATTTATTCATGCGAACCAATAAAGCTTCACGGCGAATTTGGAAATAGAGCAAAGAAAGAAAGGTTGCGCGAGATGAAAATTACTAACGGATTACCAAGCAAACAAGGTCTTTACGACCCGCAATTCGAGCATGACGCCTGCGGTATCGGGTTTGTTGCGCATATGAAAGGCAAGCCGTCCCATGAGATCGTTACCCAAGCGCTGACTGTGCTCTATAATCTGGATCACCGCGGAGGCCAAGGCAGCGAAGCCAACACAGGGGACGGGGCGGGAATTCTGCTGCAGATACCGCACAGTTTTTTTGCCGCCGAGGCGGATAAGCTCGGTCTGGAGCTTCCGGAAGCGGGACGCTACGGAGTAGGCATGGTGTTTCTCCCTACGGATGCGTCGCTTAGAGAGAAGTGTGAGAAGGCGCTCGAGTCGATCGTCCGGGAAGAAGGCCAGACGTTGCTCGGTTGGAGAACCGTGCCGACAAACAACTCTACGCTGGGCGATTCGGCGAGATCCGCGGAACCTTTCGTACGGCAGATTTTTATCGGGCAGAGCTCGGATATCCGCGATCAACTGGCTTTCGAACGCAAGCTGTATGTGATCCGCAAGCTGGCCGAGAAAGCGGTGCTTGAGCTGGAGGGGGCGGGGCAGTTTTACTTCGCCAGCTTATCTAGCCGCACGATCGTATACAAAGGGATGCTTACGCCCGAACAAGTGGACGGTTACTATGTGGAGCTCAAGGATCCGAGGCTTGAAACAGCGATCGCCCTGGTGCATTCGCGTTTTAGCACGAATACGTTCCCGAGCTGGGAGCGTGCCCACCCGTACCGCTATATGATCCACAACGGGGAGATCAATACGCTGCGCGGCAACGTGAACTGGATGCATGCGCGCCAGGCCATGTGCCAATCCGAACTGTTCGGCGAAGATATCGCCAAGATCATGCCGATTATGGACGCCGACGGCTCCGACTCGCAGATTTTCGACAATACGCTGGAATTCCTCATGCTGTCCGGACGCTCTCTGCCGCATGCGGTGATGATGATGATTCCGGAGCCTTGGGCCAAGCATGAAACGATGAGCGACGAGAAGAAAGCCTTCTATGAATACCACAGCTGCCTGATGGAGCCTTGGGACGGCCCTGCGGCGATTTCCTTCACGGACGGCCGCATGATCGGAGCCGTGCTCGACCGGAACGGACTTCGACCTGGACGCTATTACGTGACAAGCGACGACCTGATCGTGCTCGCTTCGGAAGCAGGCGTGCTCGATATCGCACCGGAACGCATTATCCGCAAGGAGCGTCTGCAGCCTGGGCGCATGCTTCTGGTCGACACGGAAGCCGGAAGAATTATTCCCGATGAGGAGATCAAGGGCCGGATCGTGAACGAGAAGCCATACCGCCAGTGGTTGAACCGGCATTTGGTTTCCCTGGAGGACCTCCCGGCTGCAATATCCGTTCCCGCATCGGAAGCGGAAACGCTAAACCGGCGCCAGCATGCTTTTGGCTATACGTTCGAGCATCTGCGCAAAATTATCGAGCCGATGTCCAAGACCGGCGTGGATCCGGTCGGATCCATGGGCTATGACGCGCCGCTTGCGGTATTGTCGGATAGGCCGCAGCTGCTGTACAGCTACTTCAAGCAGCTGTTCGCGCAGGTCACGAACCCGCCGATCGACTCCAACTTCGAGGAGATCATCACCGCACAAGGCACGACGATCGGAGCCGAGGGCAACCTGATTGACCCTCAGCCCGAGAGCTGCCGTCAAATTCGCATTCCGATGCCGGTGCTGACCAATGCCGAGCTTGCGAAGCTTCGCCACCTGAACCGCGAAGGGTTTAAGACCGTGACGCTGGAAATGCTATTTCCGGCGGCGGAAGGCGCCCAGGGACTGGAGAAGACGATGGAGGAGCTGTGCCGTCAAGCGGATGCCGCGATTGCGGACGGTGCGACCTTGATCATCCTTTCCGACCGCGGAGTGAACGAGAATTTGGCGCCGGTTCCCGCGCTGCTGGCCGTATCCGGCGTGCATCATCACCTGATCCGCAAGGGCACGCGCACAAAGGCCAGCCTGCTTGTGGAATCCGGGGAGCCGCGCGAGGTGCATCATTTTGCCCTGCTGCTCGGCTACGGAGCGGCTGCGATCAATCCGTATCTCGTGTTTGAAACCATCGAAGATATGGTGAAGATGAACATTCTGGCGAATACCACACCTGAGAAAGCCGCCTACAATTATGTGAAGGCCGCCACCAAGGGCGTCGTGAAGGTGCTGGCGAAGATGGGGATATCCACGATTCAAAGCTACCGTGGAGCCCAGATTTTTGAGGCGGTCGGCTTGAACCAGGCTTTTATAGATAAATATTTCAGCTGGACTTATACTCCGATCAGCGGGATCGGGCTGGAAGAAGTGGCTCATGAGTCGCTGAACCGCCACCAGCGCGCGTATACGATGCACGTGGAATTGGATCCGGTGCTGGATACCGGCGGCGAACTGCAATGGCGGCACGACGGGGAGGAACATCTTTACAACCCCGAGACGATTCACGCGCTGCAGACGGCGGTCAGGACCAACGATTACGGCAAGTACAAACGGTTTGTGAAGCTGCTCGCCAAGGATTCCCGCAAGCACGCTTCGCTGCGCGGGCTGCTGAACCTTCGTGCGGGCCGAAAGCAGGTTCCTTTGGCAGAGGTAGAGCCAGTGGAATCTATCCTCAAACGGTTCAAAACCGGTGCGATGTCGTTCGGTTCGATCTCGAAGGAAGCGCACGAAGCTTTGGCTATCGCGATGAACCGGATTGGCGGCAAAAGTAACACCGGCGAAGGCGGAGAGCATCCTGAGCGCTTCAAGCGCGACGAGAACGGCGATCTGCGCCGCAGCGCGATCAAACAGGTCGCTTCCGGGCGCTTTGGCGTGACGAGCAATTATTTGGTGAATGCCGAGGAGATCCAGATCAAGATGGCCCAGGGCGCTAAGCCGGGCGAAGGCGGACAGCTGCCGGGAACCAAGGTCTACCCTTGGGTTGCCGAAGTGCGCGGGGTTACCCCGGGCGTAGGCTTGATCTCGCCTCCTCCGCACCACGATATTTATTCGATCGAGGATTTGGCCGAGCTAATTCACGATCTGAAGAACGCCAATCCTCAGGCGAGAATTTCCGTGAAGCTGGTTTCCGAAGTGGGAGTCGGCACCATTGCCGCCGGGGTGGCGAAAGGAAAAGCGGACGTCATCCTGATCAGCGGATACGACGGGGGGACCGGCGCTTCGCCGCAAACCTCGATCCGACATGCGGGGCTTCCGTGGGAGCTTGGTTTGGCTGAGGCGCACCAGACGCTCATGCTGAACAACCTGCGCAGCCGCGTTGTCCTTGAGACGGACGGCAAGATGATGACCGGACGGGACGTCATCATTGCGGCGCTGCTTGGAGCGGAGGAGTACGGCTTCTCCACCACGCCTTTGATCACTTTGGGCTGTGTCATGATGCGCGTCTGCCATCTCGACACCTGCCCGGTCGGTGTAGCGACACAGAATCCGGAGCTTAGAAAGAACTTTACGGGTGACCCTGACCATGTGGTCAATTTCATGCGGTTTGTCGCGCAGGATGTGCGCGAACAGATGGCCGAGCTGGGCTTCCGCACGCTCGAAGAGATGATCGGCCGCACCGAGGTGCTCGAGGCCGATGAGGCTGCCGGACACTGGAAAGCGAAGGAATTGGACCTTAGTCCAATTCTGTACCAGCCGGAAGTGTCCGATGAAGTGGGCCGATACTGCACTATGAGCCAGGATCACGGGTTGGAACGCTCGCTGGACGTAAGGCGCATTCTTCCAGCCAGCCAGGCTGCCCTGGAATTCGGGGAGCACGTCCATATTACTTTGCCGATCCGCAACACGGACCGGGTTGCCGGAACGATTCTCGGCAGCGAAGTTACCCGCCGCTACGGAGCGGAAGGGCTGCCGGCCGATACGATTCGCCTGCACTTCAGGGGCTCGGCGGGCCAAAGCTTCGGCGCTTTCGTGCCGAAGGGCGTGACGCTTTCCCTCGAAGGAGACGGCAACGACTATTTGGGCAAAGGATTATCCGGCGGCAAGCTGATCGTGTTCCCTTCGGAGCAGTCGACTTTTGTGCCGGAGGAGAACATTATCATCGGTAACGTGGCCTTGTACGGCGCGACCGGCGGTGAGGCTTATATTCGCGGGATTGCGGGAGAGCGGTTCGCCGTCAGAAACTCCGGCGTGAAGGCTGTAGTAGAGGGCGTGGGCGATCACGGTTGCGAGTATATGACCGGAGGCCGGGTCGTGGTCCTGGGCAAGACGGGACGCAACTTTGCGGCCGGTATGTCCGGCGGTACCGCATATGTGCTCGACGAAGACGGCACCTTTGCGGACAACTGCAACAAGGACATGGTCCATCTGGAGCATGTGGAGGAAATCTTCGACATCAACGAGCTGAAGCTGATGATTCAGCATCACGCAACGTTCACGGACAGTACGGTAGCTCACCGGATTCTAAGCCGTTGGGATGAATATATCTGGAAGTTTGTCAAAGTAATTCCCAAGGATTTCAAGCGTATGTTCGAGTCTATCGAGCGCATGAAAAGAACGGGACTCAGTCAACAGGATGCCGTCATGGTCGCTTTTGAAGAGAATCGCAAAGACGTTGCCCGAGCCAGCGGAAACTAAACGATTCTAGCATATGAAGAATGGAGGGGAGCGCCTTGGGTAAACCAACGGGTTTTATAGAGCTTGAACGACAGGACTCCACAGAGCGCCAGCCTCTGCAGCGGATTCGGGATTGGAAAGAATTCTACAACACGCTTCCTGAGGAGAAGCTGCGCATGCAGGGAGCACGCTGCATGGACTGTGGAATACCATACTGCCATACGGGCAAACAAATCAACGGCAACGTGTCCGGGTGTCCGGTTAACAACCTGATTCCGGAATGGAACGACCTGGTTTATCGGGGGCGTTGGAGAGAGGCTTTGGACCGTCTGCACAAAACCAATAACTTTCCCGAGTTCACGGGCCGAGTATGCCCGGCTCCTTGCGAAGGCTCCTGTACGGTTGGCCTGATCGGTTCTCCGGTCACGATTAAACACATTGAACAGGCGATCGTGGATAAAGGGTTCGAGGAAGGTTGGATCGTCCCTGAGCCGCCTGCTTTGAGAACCGGCCGCAAGGTGGCCGTTGTAGGCTCCGGCCCCGCCGGCCTGGCCTGCGCCGCTCAGCTGAACAAAGCGGGACATACGGTGACCGTTTTTGAACGGGCCGACCGTGTCGGCGGCCTTCTCATGTACGGTATTCCGAATATGAAGCTGGAGAAATCCGTGGTGGAACGCCGCGTAGCGATCATGGAAGCCGAAGGCATCCGCTTCGTGACGAATACCGAAGTGGGCAAGGATGTCACCACCGACGTGCTGATGAAGGAATTCGACGCTGTCGTGCTTTGCGGCGGAGCCACCCGCCCGCGCGAGCTCAATATCGATGGGCGCGGCCTGAAGGGAGTCTATCCTGCGATGGAATTCTTGACGCAGAACACAAAGAGTCTGCTGGATTCCAATCTGGAAGACGGCCAATTTATCAGCGCCGAAGGCCTGGATGTGGTCGTCATCGGCGGCGGAGACACGGGGACGGACTGCGTCGCAACTGCCATCCGTCATAAGAGCAACAGCGTAACGCAGTTCCAGCACAGAGCGATGCCTCCGGAGCACCGCGCTGTGGATAATCCTTGGCCGGAATGGCCGAAGGTCTATAAGCTGGAATACGGGCATGAGGAAGCTGCGGCGGTTCAAGGCAGCGATCCGAGAGAGTATCTCATCTCTACTAAGAAGCTGGTCGGGGATGAGAACGGCCGTGTAAAAGAGCTCCATACCGTCCGGATCGAATGGCAGGAGGATGAAGAAGGCGGATTGGTGCCGGTCGAAATCCCGGGCAGCGAGAAAGTCTATCCGGCACAGCTGGTACTGCTTGCTATGGGCTTTGCCGGACCGGAAGGCGACCTGCTGGATCAGCTTGGAGTGGAGAAGGACATCCGTTCCAACGCCAAAGCCGCTTACGGCAAGTACAAAACCAACGTGGACAAAGTGTTCGCCGCCGGCGATATGCGGCGCGGCCAAAGCTTGGTTGTATGGGCCATTAACGAAGGACGCGAAGCGGCCCGTGAAGTGGACCGTTTCTTGACAGGCAGCTCTAACCTGCCGTAATACAAAACAGCGAATAACGGACAGCAGTAAGCTGCCATTCCGTTATTCGCCGTTTTTTGTTGCCGAGCACAAGCACTGAATAATAGCTGGAAACCTGATTTCGGAGTTAGCCCCATGGTAGTTTATGTTATCCATAGCGGATGTATAAGTCGAACTAAAGGAGGAAAAAACGGGGCTCGGCAAGTCGCGGTCATGTTGCAGGGAATATAGCTAAACAGGAAAAGCTACATCTAATCCTGCCTTCTTAGATGTACGAATCGGATTTGCTGGAATTTCTCCTTGTAATTCAGCACATTGAGCATGCGAGAGACAGTTACCACAGCATTAACGGGAGTTTTTCCAGCAAAAGAATGCTAAAGAGCGCATCCGGACAAGATTAGCAGGAGCTTTTCCAGTTTGTCTTGTCGGGTACCTTGCGCTGAAGTGCATGACTGCCATGCTGCATAGATGGTTGACAGCAATCGAATAACAAACAGGGCCTCCGCCTATCTTACGTAACCCGACACATTGGCGGTATGTGCGCGGATCGTTTCCGGCACATCTTTTAAAGCTTTTACCGTGTACAGAGTGCCTGTTCCGCCTTTATAAAGATCGACCACATTAAACGCCCATTCGTTGGACACCGGAATGAAGATTGCGTTTATTCCCGCTTCCAGCGCAGGATTAATGTCGGTACGGATGGAATTGCCGACCATCCAGGTTGATCTGCGGTCGAACCCGTTCGCTGTCAGCACATTTTCCATTGCAGCCGTAGTCTTGTGCATTACGATGAATATGCGGTCTTCGAAAATCTTTTCCAATCCTGCAGTTTTCACTTTGTTCATCTGAATGCCTTCGTCGCCGCCGGTATACAGAATTAGCTGATGACCTTCATTTTTAAGCGAATATAGCGATTCGAACAGATCCGGGTAAGGCTCGATTGTCATCGCGTAAACCGTGTGCCCGAGCTCCAGAAGCTGCCGAATTTCCTCCGAGGATACGTTCCTTCCTGTCAAGTCGCAATAATACTCATAAGTCTCCACAAAAGATTGGGGAAACCGGTCTGCGGCAAAACCGTGGATCTTCACTCCGGCCAAGTCGAGTTCAAGCTGCTTTGCCTTGAATTCATCCTTCTTGACGCGGTAGCTGTGGAACCATTCCTCCATCAAATCGGCAAATTGGTCAATGACCAGGTCAAAATATTTATTGCAATGAATTAAGGTATCGTCGAGGTCGAATAGAATCGTTTGTCTGTTCATAGGCGTAGACTCTCTCTCTTTTACAATGGTTTTTCAGAAGTTTATACCAAAAGCAGGAGCCTTTTGTCAATGGCCCCACTAGTCTTTTTAACCATTTCAGGCGGCTTTTGAAACATTTTCTTTTCCTGCGCGCCTGAATAAAGGATTTTGGCCAAAGGAGAACGAAACAAGTAGGAAACTGCCGGAGTGGAAGGGAGAGCCAGCCATGAGGACTGCCATCGTGTTCACCGGTAAGCTGATCCTTTCCTTCCTGATCGGCTTATTGTTTATGTTTATTATTATGATCCCGATATCCCTATCGGCTGCCGCACTTTTCGGCATTAAGGGAGGACTGGATGAATTATCCAGAACTTCGCTGTTCACTTTCTACATAGGCGGCATTTCACAGACACTGGCTTTTATCGCTTCGCCGCTGCTGATGTATGTACTTTTTGAACGCAAAAAACGTTGGCCCCTCGGTTGGAGTGCTCCCTGCAAAAACGCAACGGCAGCCCCCGCGCCTTCCAGCGATCCGATCGGCTTCGGCGAGCCAAGGCGCTCTCACTCACCAGCCATCACACCGTCCAGCGGACCCAACGGTTTCAACGAGGCACGCGCCGTGCGCACCTCAGCCGCTGAGCCGTCCAGCGGCAGCTACAATTCCGCCACGTCCCGGCTCACCGCTTCACGCGCCACTTCACTCAGCTTCCCCAAGTCCCGGTTTCTTCTCTGTGCTCTCGGAATTTTCACCGGTGCTGCAGCCATCTCGTTGTCATTTATGCTGATCCGGCTGGCCGGCGGGATCGCCTCGACATCTTTTCACTGGGACACCCAAGTCATGCAGTCGCAGCTGCTGTTCCTCGCCGTGTTCACGCTGGTCGCCATAAGCGAAGAAATCTTCAGCCGAGGCTATATCCAGGGATTGGCAAAATATCATTGGGGCAGCCGCGCGTCGATTCTTATATCTTCCGTCCTTTTCGCAGCGTTCCATGTGACGAATGCGGGAGCTTTGGACGCGGGGCTGCCCCTCATCAATGTCTTTCTCGCCGGGCTTGATCTCGCGGCCGGCCGGGAGAGGACAGGCTCCTTGTGGTTCGGGATCGGCTTCCATCTAACATGGAACTACGTCCAGGGCTGCGTGTTCGGTTTTCCCGTCTCCGGCCATCCCGTCCCATCGCTGCTGGCAGCGCAAACTTCAGGCCCGGCCTGGCTCCACGGAGGCGTCTTCGGCGCAGAGGGAAGCCTCGGGACCACATTGGTGCTCGTTGCATTGGCCGTCTGTTTGTTAAAATACCCCGCAGTCGAAAGCAATACTCTGTTAAATGACCCTCGCGTTGGGTTAAAATAATTACAGCGAATATTGAGGCTTTGCAGGATCCATCATAAAAGGATAAGGTCTCCAGGTCCGAAGGGGGGTACAGCATGTATTTGTTGGTCATCGGACTGCTCCTGTTTATTTTCCAAATCGCCACTATCCTGGTGATTGAATTCCGCAATCCCAACAAAACGGTAGCATGGCTAATGATTCTTTTCGTTGTTCCGTTGATCGGCTTTGTGATGTACTATTTTATGGCCAAGGAGTACACGCACAGAAGAAAAGTCAGGCGAAGGACCCGCAAAATTTACGGCGATCTGCAGGACGAAGTCATCAAAAACTCCAGCATCGTCCGCGACATTATCGAAATGGGCCACTGCGAAATCTATACCCATCCCAGGCTTTACGGCCTGTTAAGCCATATTCCCAAGGCCCCGATCACGAACAACAACGACGTGCAGGTGCTTACCAACGCGGAAAGTACATACGAAGCGATTCTCGAGGCGATGGACAGCGCCAAAAAATTTATCCATATCGAATATTATACGATTCGGGATGACGAGATTGGAAACAGATTTCTTCAAATGATGGTAAAAAAAGCGAGGCAGGGTGTCAAAATCCGGCTCATTTACGACGGCATCGGTAGCTACCAGCTGACCAGGTCGTACGTGAAAAAGCTGACGGAAGCCGGGATAGAGCATCATGTGTTTCTTGCGCCGATCATCGCTTTTTTCGACAAACGGATGAATTACCGCAATCACCGGAAAATCGTCGTCGTAGACGGGTTTTTGGGCTTTCTGGGCGGGATTAACATCGGGGACGAGTACCTGGGAAGAAGCGGCCCGTTCTCTTTCTGGAGAGACACTCATATCGCGCTGCAGGGGGATGCGGTTTATTTTCTGCAGAATTCGTTCCTCACCGACTGGTACTTTGTAAGCGGGCAAAAGCTCACCGACAGCTATTACTTCCCTCCGCATATGTGCCTGGACAAGGAGCATGTGCAGATTATCGCGAGCGGGCCGGACGACTACTGGGACGTAATCCTGGAAATGTACTTCTCGGCAATCGCCTCCGCAACGAAAAGAATTTATATAACGTCACCGTATTTCATACCGGACGAGAGCATCCTGATGGGACTGAAAACCGCGGCGATTTCGGGGGTGGACGTACGGATCATCTTTCCAAGTGTGGGGGATTCGCACCTCGTGCAGTGGGCTTCTTTGTCTTATGTAAAAGAGCTCCTGGAAGCCGGTGTCCGTTTCTTTCTGTATGAAAAAGGGTTTATCCACGCGAAGGTCATTATCATCGATAATGTGCTTGCTTCGGTGGGCACGGCAAATATGGATATGCGAAGCTTTTTCAGCAATTTCGAAATGAACGCGGTGATGTTCGACAAAGCGTCCATTGAAAGGCTTGAGGCGGATTTTATGCACGATTTGACCCACTGCTCGGAAATCAAGCTCAGGGAATTCGAGAAGCGGCCGCGGCTGCAGCGCGGTTTGGAAGTGGTGGCACGCTTGTTTTCTCCCTTATTCTGATCCTCGTCAAAGATGGCTTAGAATAGGGTCCAGATTTTGCGGTGGCACCTTATCGATCAGGTCTCCCACGCGCTGCAGCCGGTCGTGAATATTGAGCAAGGTAAATTCCCTCGGGTCGACCCTTCGCTGAACCTCTTCCCACAACAGCGGCGTGGATACCGTTGCCTGCTCCCTGGCGCGCGGAGTGTAGGGGGCGGACAGCGTTTTGCCGTACCAATGCTGTAGATAATCCACATAGATCAGAGAGCCGCGGTTTTTTTTCAGCCTCTCGATCGTGAACAGCTTCGGATGCTTCTCCACCACATATTTGCCGATAAAATGTCCGATTTTACGCAGCTGCTCGAATGTATACCCTCGCTGTATCGGGATATAGATCTGCACTCCCGTAGCTCCCGAGGTTTTAGGCACGGAAGAGATACGCAGCTTATCCAGAGCATCGCCGATAATGTCGACTGCCTGCATAATCCGCGGCTCCACCTGCACGCTGGGATCTATATCGATCAGCCACTCCGCCGGGAGCATGTCGCCCACATGGTTAAAGGATGGGTGAAACTCCAGGCAGCCCAAATTCCCGAGCCAGATCAGAGTCGGAAGGCTGTCCAGCACCACATATTCCACGGATTCCAGCTCTGAAGTCTTCACAAAAGCGGGTGTCGGATCGGGGGCATTTTTCTGGTAAAAGGATTTGCCGCTCCAGCCGTCGGGAAAACGGATAGTGGTCAGATAGCGGTTGCGGCAGTATTTAAGCAGGTATGGGGCGAGCTTGGCCAAATGCTGGAGATACATGATTTTCGTGATGCCCTGCTCGGGCCACAGCTCCTTCTCCGGATTGGTCACTGTAAGTTCATGCCCCTCGATACGGACGGTGCCTTTTGCCTCTGCAGCCATTGCCCATGAGCCTCCTCTACGATGGAATCACCAGCTTAGCTATCAGGAACCCGTCACTTTGGTTCTGGCTTTCCCTCTGCCTTTGCCGCGTTCTCCGGCGGGAGCGGCAGGCGGCGGAGTCACTGCATCCAGGCTGGCCTGCAGCGCGGACATCAGATCAATGACATTCGCCCTCTGCGGCTCCGGTGCGGTCCTGATTTCCTGCCCGGCAATTTTCTGCTGTATCGCGTCCATCAGCGCATGGCGGTAATCGTCTGAATATTTTTCCGGCTCAAAAGGGGTGGACAGATGTTCAATCAACATTTTCGCCATCGCGAGCTCCTTGTCGTTCACTTCCGCCGCCTGCGGCAGATTGGGCACCTGCTCCACCGAGCGGATTTCATCGGGATAAAAGATCGTCTCCATCGCAATACAGTTGCCGATCAGCCGGATCGCGGCCAGCGAGCTTTTGGAACGGATGGATACTTTGGCTATGCCGATTTTCCCCGTCTGCCTCATCGATTCCATCAGCAGGGAGTAAGCGCCTGCCCCGGTGTCGCCAGGAGCGAGATAATACGTTTTCTGAAAATAAACGGGATCGATGTCCGTCAAGTTGACAAAATCCAGAATTTTAATCTCTTTATTCACGCCTTCGGTCAGCTGCTCAAGCTCATCCTTTTCAAAAATGACAAATCTTCCGGATTCATACTCGTATCCTTTGGAAATCTCCTCCCAAGGCACTTCCGTATTACATGTGCGGCATTGCCGGACATAAGAGAGCGGAGTGGAACAGCGGCTGTGGATCATCCTCAAGGATATATCCTTGTCTTCCGTGGCGGAGAACATTTTGACGGGAACATGGACAAGCCCAAAGGATATGGCGCCTTTCCATACGGTATGCATAGATTCGATCCCCTTTCGAAGCCGGCAGTCGGGCTTATTATTTTCATTGTTATTCAGTATATCCAAAAAAGTGCGAATGTATGAATGACCTTGGCGGCAAAGGGGAAATGCTAATAGCGATCGCAGCAAGTGAGAATCAGGAGGATGAGGGATGGAATCTCTGAACAGCGGCGAAAGTCAGGGAGTAGAAGGACAGAACATGAGCTCCATGGATATCGACCGTATGGTCAACGAAGGTTTGGGCGGCGGACTGGTGACGATGGACAACGGGTTAATCGAGGAAACGACAATGTCTGCAACCGGAACAGAGGAAAAAAAGATAAAGGAGAAAGGCCGATGAACATCGACAGAGCGCAGGAGATTTTACAATCGGAAAGAACCATCCCGGTGGAACACCAGGGCACATCGATTTGGATCGACAGCGTGGACGCAGGTAGCAACAAGGTCAAAGTCCACTCCCTGGATAACACCGGCGACAGCCGTCTGGTGAAAGCGGAAGAATTGACAGAGGTTCGATAGGGGAAGGGCGAATACAGATCTTGCGGCCTGTTGGGGGATCCCAATAGGTTTTTTTGTTTTTGTTAAGAATTTGAAACATTGGTTTCTATTTTGAAATTAATAGTATAGAATAATATGTTATAAGATTACATGTAAAGCGAGTTGAACGCGATGCGGAGCGACCAGCAGCTAAACAGAAAACGGGAGCAATTGTTGAATAAGCTTTATTCGCTGCTTGATGAAAACAAGCAATTCAGTGACCCGATAGTGGTGGCCGTTAGTCAAGAATTGGACAAAATCATTGTTAAACTGCAAAAAGAGTACATTCACTGACGCGTATATCGGTTACTCATCCCATTTCTCTGCTGGCTTCAAATGGTGGGGGTTTTTTGTTTTTTCCGGGGCGGGATCGAAGAGTTGTGTTGATACGGAGGTTGGAGACGGCTATAATTAACAACATCTTTGGGTTGCATAGGAGTGGACAGGCCAAAGATTGGAAAAACTGTATTTAAAAAAGCAGCGATATAATTATTTTTAGCCAGGAGTACAAGATGACGGATACGGTTTATTTTCATACCCGGCAGGAGGAAGATACGGAACGTCTGGGCAGGCGGTTGTCCGCGATGTTTGCGCCAGGCACCGTAATTACTCTGGATGGGGATTTGGGTGCGGGGAAGACCCGCTTTTCCCAGGCGCTGGCCAGAGGAATGGGCGTGCAGGAAATCGTCAATTCCCCCACCTTTACCATCATTAAAGAGTATGAGGGAGCCCGGCTGCCTCTTTACCATATGGATGTATACCGGATTTCCTTGGAGGAAGCGGAAGAGCTGGGGTTGGATGAGTATTTTTACGGTCAAGGCGTTACTCTTATCGAATGGTCTTCCATTATCGAAGAGATGCTCCCCCCCGAGCGACTGGCCGTCCGGATCGAAAATCTGGGAGGTTCCGAACGCAAATTCACGCTGTCGGCGTACGGGGAACCTTACATCCGTTGGTGCAGGAAGCTGAAGGAGACGGAAGACAATGGAAGATAAACATAATTTGCACCGGGGCAAGCTCCTCGCTATCGATACGTCGACAAGCTCGATGACGGTCGCTCTGCTGGAGGGAAGCCGGGTGCTGGAAAGCGTCCGTTTGTTTGCGGAACGGGATCACTCCCGGCATTTGGTGCCTGCCATCCGCAATCTGTTCGAGGCTTACGGCTGGAAGGCGGGCGATGTGGAAGCGGTAGCGGTCGGCAGAGGGCCCGGGTCCTACACCGGAGTCAGAATCGGGGTCACCGTCGCGAAGACGCTGGCCTGGACTAACGGCAGCCGGCTGCTGGGCGTCTCCAGCCTGGAGGCCGCGGCGCTCGGCGGATGCCGGGCTCTCGCGGCGCAGAACGGCGGATCGGTCGGACGGCTGTGGGTCGTGCCTCTTGTGAATGCGCGCAGAGGGCAGGCGTTTACGGGGCTTTTTGAACGGGTAAACCAGATTAAGCCGTCTTTAAGCGTGCAGGAAAGGCCGGTTGGTTTGCCGGAAGGGGAAGAATCCTTGGCTGCAGATGATCTGGGGGAAGTTTTTACCGGATGGCGCACATTGGTTTCGGACGGTATCCGCCTCGTCGACCGTTGGGTCGAGGAGCTGTTGGATAGAGCGCAGGAAGGAGTGCGTCCGCCGGAGATGATTGCTTTTGTAGGGGAAACGGAAGGCTTTCAGGAGATAATAGAGCAGGCTGCGGAGCGCTGGGACGGCCATGTGCGGATTTTTCATCATGAGACGGATGCCCGCGATGTCGGACTGCTGGGTGTAAGGGACTGGATGCATGGGAAATTCGAGGATGTGCATGCTTTCGTGCCGAATTACGCGCAGCTTCCCGAAGCGGAAGCCAATCTGCTGGGGAAAGCTGGAGGAGGCAAATAACGATGGAAGAACGGCTTAGACAGAGCGTTAATTCCTTGGAATTCAGGTCAATGCGCCTGGAGGATATACCGCAAATTTGTGAAATTGAAAAGCAAGCCTTTACGACTCCCTGGACGGCCCAGGCATTTGAGAATGAATTGACGAACAATCATTTTGCCCGTTATATGGTTATGGAAACGGACGGAGTGATTGCCGGTTACGGCGGCATGTGGCTGGTAATGGAGGAGGCCCATGTGACCAATATCGCCCTGCGTCCCGAATACCGGGGCAGGAAGCTCGGGCAGCGGCTGCTGCAGGAACTGCAGAATACCGCCAGCTATCTCGGAGCCGCGAGGATGACGCTTGAGGTGAGGGAGTCCAACCGGATCGCTCAGAACCTGTACGAAAAAATGGGTTTTTACTCTGTAGGTGTCCGCAAGCGGTATTATACCGACAACAATGAGAATGCGCTCATTATGTGGGCCGATTTGCATAAAAAATCGGGAAGACGAGAAGACGGCATCAGGTTGGGAGATTGAACATGGAAGTGAAGAGAAGCGCGGCACCGGGAGGGCCGACGTATATTCTGGCGATAGAAACGAGCTGTGACGAAACTTCCGTTGCTATTGTGGCTGACGGCAAAATAGTCCTCTCCAACAAAGTGTCGAGTCAGATCGAGACCCACCAGAAGTTTGGCGGTGTCGTGCCTGAAGTGGCCTCCCGCAAACACGTTGAAAGCATCACCTGGATGATCGAGGAAGCGTTCGAGGAAGCCGGGGTGAAGCACACGGATCTGTCGGCGATAGCGGTAACCGTAGGCCCGGGGCTGGTTGGATCGCTGCTGGTCGGGGTTTCCGCGGCCAAGGCGCTGGCGCTGGCATGGGATTTGCCGCTGATCGGAGTCCATCATATTGCGGGGCATATTTACGCGAACCAGCTGGTCAATGAGCTGGAATATCCGCTAATCTCGCTGGTCGTTTCCGGCGGACATACGGAATTGGTCCTGCTGCCCGAGCCGGGTGTATTCCGGATTATAGGCCAGACCCGTGACGATGCCGCAGGGGAGGCGTACGACAAAGTCGGACGCGCGATGAAGCTACCCTATCCCGGAGGGCCGCAGATCGACCGGCTGGCCCATGAGGCGGAGGAAGCGACCGTGCTGCCAAGGGCATGGCTTGAGCCGGATTCTTACGATTTCAGCTTCAGCGGCTTGAAATCCGCCGTCCTTGCTGCGCTGAATCAAGCGAAGATGAAGGGCGAGGACTTGGACCCCGCGCATGTGGCGCGCGGGTTCCAGGAGTCTGTGCTCGACGTGCTCGTCGAGAAAGCGGCCCGCTCGGTCCGGGAATTCGGAGCGAAGCAGCTGCTGTTGGCGGGGGGCGTGGCCGCCAATCGGGGGCTTCGCTCCCGGCTGGCCGACCGCTGCCGGGAACTGGACGTGCCCCTGCTGGCGCCGCCGCTCAGCCTGTGCACGGACAATGCGGCGATGATAGCGGCAGCCGCCTTTTTGAAGTGGGACAAGCGCGAGTTTACGACGCTGGATGTCACGGCTCACGCTGTATATAAGCTCGAAGCTTGGTGAGAGGAAGCATATACGCAGAGATGAAGCAAGAAGGCACAGAGTGAAGAGATAGGCACAGGGTGAAGTGAATAGTTCCAAGTGAAGCGAGAAGAATGGTGTACTGCCATTCTTCTTTTTTGGTATACGATCTGTTACCTCCGCATAAACCAACGTGCTAATTGACCCCTATTCCGTAATCTTATTATGTATTCTCTCTTAAGTTCAGGTCTACTTCAAATTACGGATTTTTGAGGCGCTAACCAAACCTGCCAAGCATGTGGACAACAATTATCCACAAGTCCTGTGGAAAATGTGCATAACTAGTTCAAAAGCGGACTACATAAGCCCCTGCGTCTGAATAGGTCTCTGGATATGTTGGTCAGGTTTATTTTGTTGATAATGGGGATAACTTGTTCATATCACTCAAACTCTATGCCCGGATTGGGCTTTACTCTGTGACAAATGTGGATAACTTTGGGGATAAACTATTTGCCTCGCCCGGCGCGCGATGTGGTGTTGCACGGAGGCTGGTCAGACCCCATCCTCGAGCAACAGCTATGCTGAGCAGGAAATAAGCGCAGACTTCATCGAAATCAAACCGTTTAGAACCGTGGATTGATTGGTTGGATCTTGTTCTGATGGCCCTTGTCTTACACCTTTCAAACACTCTTTACCGCGTGGATAAACGTCTGAAACAAACGGAAGCCGTACTGCATGCTATTTCAAGACAAGTAGGCGTGCCCGAACACCCGTTGAATGAGGAATTGCGGCGGCTTGTAAAAGATGGCGAGAAAATTGAGGCAATCAAAAAAGTGCGAAAAGAGAGGGGTTTATCGCTGCTGTCCGCAAAAGAGTATATTGATTCCTTATAAACCGTTCCGCCTGACTAAAATAAAAAAACGGTCCGACACACAATATGCGAAATCGAACCGTTGCAACTATATTTTACAAATATTAACAAATTTTACCCCGCAAGCCCTTCCCACTCCTCATACAGCCCGGCGAGCTGCTCCCGCTTCGTCTCCAGCGCCGCATTCGTCTCCTGCACCTTCACAAAGTCGTTGAAAATTTCCGGCTCCGCCAAGCGCTCCTCCAGCGCGGTGATCTCCGCTTCCAGATCGGCTATTTGCTGCTCCAACTGCTCCAGCCTGCGCTGGCGGCTCCGTTCCTCGCGCTTGCTCATCTTGTCCGCCTCATAGGAGCCCGCCGCCGCCGGTTTCTCCACCGCCGCCGAGGCACTCGGCTTAGTCCCTGCTTGCACCAGACGTTCTGCTTCGATCTCGGCGAGCTCCTGCTTTTTCTCGATATAATCGTCATAGTTTCCAAGAAATTCAACGGCTTCGTCCGAAGAAAGCTCAAGCACGCGCTCTGCCATTTTGTTCAAAAAATAACGGTCATGCGAAATAAACAGCAGCGTTCCCTCAAAATCGATCAGCGCCGACTCAAGTACTTCCTTGCTGAACAGATCCAAGTGGTTCGTCGGCTCATCCAGAATGAGCACGTTGGCCTGGAGCAGCATCAGCTTCGCCAGTGAGACACGGGCTTTTTCGCCGCCGCTTAACGATCCGACCTTCTTGAACACATCCTCGCCGCTAAAAAGAAAATTGCCCAGCACTGTCCGGATTCTTACTTCCTCCATATGGGGGTAAGCGCTCCACAGCTCTTCCAGCACGGTGTTCGAGGGATTAAGGCCCTTCTGTTCCTGGTCGTAATAGCCGATCTCCACACGGGCGCCCCATTGAAACTCGCCTTCGTCAGGCACATGCTGCCCGATGAGCGTCTTCAGCAGAGACGTTTTGCCGATTCCGTTCGGACCGATCAAAGCAGTTGTCTCCCCGCGCCGGAGGTCGAAGGAAATGCCGCTGAGCAGCTTCTTTTGTTTATTATAGGATATCGACAGATTGTTCACCTTGAGCACTTCCTTGCCCGACGTCTGAGAGATCTCGAATGAAAAATGCGCCCGTCTCAAATCCCCCAGAGGCTTATCCAGCCTCTCCATCTTTTCAAGCGCCTTGCGGCGGCTCTGTGCACGCTTGGTGGTAGAGGCCCGGACGATATTCTTCTGGACAAAATCCTCCATTTTGGCGATCTGGTCCTGCTGTTTCTCGTATTGCTTCAGCTGGGCCTCGTACTCGGCTTCCTTGAGATCGATGTACCGGGAATAATTCCCCGTATAACGCTTGGAATGGGTCCGTTCGATTTCATAAATGCCTTCCACCAGAGCGTCCAGAAAGTACCGGTCATGGGAGACAACCAGGATGGCGCCGGAATATCCCCGCAGATAACCCTCAAGCCAAGTCAATGTGGCAATGTCCAAATGGTTGGTCGGCTCATCGAGAATGAGCAGGTCGGGGGCCTGCAGCAGCATTTTGGCCAGCGCGAGGCGCGTTTTCTGGCCTCCGCTCAGCGAATTGACTTTGCTATCGTAAGACATCTCCTTAAAGCCCATCCCGCTCAAGATCCCTCTGATCTTAGCTTCCATCTCATAGCCGCCGTGCTCGCGGAACCATTCGGAACGAAGGGCGTAGCGGTTCATCGTGTCCTCGTACTTCTTGGTATCTCCGGCGAGAGCCGGGTCCGCCATAGCCGTTTCCAGCGAGCGCAGTTCCTTTTCCGTTTGCAGTAAAGAGGCGAATACCCCCAGCAGCTCATCCCAAATCGACTGGTCCGACTGGAGCCCGCTGTTCTGCTTGAGGTATCCGACCTTTGTTTCCTTTGCCTTAAAAATCTCCCCGCTGTCGTAGGACAATTCCCCGGCGATAATCTGCAGCAGAGTGGACTTGCCCGCACCGTTGACGCCGACAAGCCCGATCCGCTCCCTGGGTTCGATCTGCAGCGATATATTGTTCAGCACCGTTTTGGTGCCGAAGCTTTTCGTAATTCCCGCAACTTGCAGCAGCATAATGAATTCCTCCGTTGTCGTTACTTCTTCTAGTTTACCTGATGATCCGAATATTGAACAAGCATCGGCTCCTCCTGGCGGCGGGCAAGTTACACAATTGCATCCGGTATGTTAAAATGGAAAGTAACAATCAGTTTTTTTGGCAGAAAGGGCATCACATGAACGTGGCAGAGCAGAAAAGCCGTATCCGCAGCGAGGTAGAGCTGAGGTTGTCCCAAATGACGGCGGAGGACAAACAAATGAAATCCGCCTCTATTTCCCAGGCGCTGATGCAATTTTGCTCCACCTTGTTTCCGTCACCCGAGACAACCGATTCCATCCTTCTTACCTATATGCCTTTCCGAAATGAGGTAGATGTTACCGCGTTGACGGAATGGTGCTGGAGCCGCCGGATACGGGTAGCGGTACCGAGGATCGGACCGGACAGGCAAATGACGCTGCATTTGGTCGGCTCTTACGAGGACATGGAGGAAGGCACTTGGGGAATCCGGGAACCGAAGTTTCGGGCCCCCGCTCCTGGCAGGCTTTCTATTATCAAAGCGGCGTTGGTGCCGGGAGTGGCTTTTGATCCATGGCTCGGAAGGCTGGGTTACGGAGGAGGCTACTATGACCGGCTTCTATCCGGTTGGGAAGGGGAGAGGCCTCTCTTAATGGCAGCTGCATTCGAGGTTCAGCTGATTTCGCGGGTGCCGATGGAGGACCATGATTTCAAGCTGGACAAGCTGTTCACCGAACGACGAATTCTGGTTCATTCCAGGGAAGGAGGAGGGGCATTGTGACAAAAGATTCGACATTCACGCATTTTAACGAGCAGGGCCGGGCGCGTATGGTCGATATATCCGAAAAGCGGGAGACGAAACGGACGGCAGTAGCGGTTACAAAGGTCATGATGAAGCCGGAGACTCTGCAGATGATCCTGCAGGGGCGCGTTGCCAAAGGCGACGTAATGGCGGTTGCCCAGGTGGCCGGGATTATGGCTGCTAAGAAAACCTCCGAATGGATTCCGATGTGCCATCCGCTTGCTTTGACGGGAGTGGACATCCGTTTTAACGATAACGGCAGGGATGAACTGCATATAGAAGCGGAAGCGAAGACGACCGGCCCGACCGGCGTGGAGATGGAAGCTCTTACGGCAGTATCCGCGGCGGCTTTAACCGTGTATGATATGTGTAAAGCGCTGGAAAAGGAAATGGTCATCGGCCCCACGATGCTTTTGAACAAAACCGGGGGCAAGAGCGGGGATTTCCACAGAGGAAAATAAACGGATCCGTACGAATATGAGTGGAGAGGAGAACTGCTTATGCGCTGGAAAGTTGCGATTTTAACTGCCAGTGATAAAGGCTCGAGAGGAGAAAGAGAAGACACGAGCGCACAGGTGATTCGGGAATATGTGGAAGAAGAAATCGACGGGGAGATCGTGGAGTACCGCGTCGTGCCCGACGAACAGCCGGAGATCATCGCCTCTTTGATCGAAATGACGGATTACTACCACGCGGATCTCATCCTCACCACAGGAGGGACAGGCCTTGCGGCCAGGGATGTCACCCCTGAAGCGACGCTGCAGGTGATTGACCGGCTCGTTCCGGGCATTCCGGAGGCGATGCGTATGATTTCCATGCACAAAAATCCCCGTGCAATGCTCTCCAGATCCGTCGCGGGAATCCGGAACAAGACGCTGATCATCAACCTGCCCGGCAGCCCCAAGGGAGTGCACGAATGCCTGGCGGCGATCATCGACCAGCTCCCTCACGCGCTCGCGATATTGACCGGCGACAAGGGGGAGCACAACGTATGAAGACAGACGATATGCTGATAGAAGTGAAGGTCGAGGACGCGGTAGGAATGGTGCTTGCGCATGACCTGACGCAAATTTTGCCGGGTGAGTTCAAGGGCCGCCTGTTCAATAAAGGCCACGTGATCCGTGAAGAGGACATCCCGGCGCTGCTCAATATCGGCAAGGAGCACATCTACACGCTCCGGCTGCAGCCCGGCTTTATCCACGAGGACGAAGCGGCTGACCGTCTGGCCAATGCAGTACGAGGCGAGCATGTGGAGCTGACCGGCACTCACGAGGGCAAAATTACCCTCAAATCGGCCATCCACGGCTTGGCCAAGATCGATGCCGACTTTGTCCGCGCCGTTAACTCGATAGATCAGGTGATTCTTTCCACTATCCTGAATAATACGGTGGTTTCGCCTAAGCACCCTCTGGCGGGTACGCGCGTCATTCCCCTGATCGTGGAGGAGGGGAAGGTGCGCCAGATTGAGGAGATGGCTGCGTCCAGAGCGGCTGAATACGCCGCCGGAACAGCCGCCGCTGCTCTGCCGGCGGCCGCCCCGATCACCGTCAAGCCGTTCAAGAAGCTTAAAGCCGGATTAATCACGACCGGCAGCGAAGTGTTCAAAGGACGGATTACCGACAAATTCGGTCCCGTGGTCAAGGACAAAGTGGCTGCGTTCGGCTCACAAGTGATCGAGCAGAGGTTCGCTCCGGATGAAAGCGATGCGATTATTGCCGAAATCCGTTATTTTATGGATCTTGGCGTAGACCTTCTGCTGATCACGGGCGGGATGTCCGTCGATCCGGATGACCGGACGCCGGGAGCGATCAAATCCGCGGGTGCCGATGTCGTTTCCTATGGAACACCTATGCTCCCCGGCTCGATGCTGATGATGGCTTATCTGCAGGGAGTTCCGGTGATGGGCCTTCCGGGCTGCGTCATGCACGATCCATATACGTCGTTTGATGCACTGCTGCCAAGAATTTGCGCGGGTGAGAAGATCAGCCGGCAGGATATTGTGGATATGGGCTATGGCGGTCTTTTAAGCTGATAAAAATATACGGCGTTAACTATGAAGACGAGAGAGGTATCCTCATGGGAAATATCGGTTTTACTGAAATTTTGCTGCTTCTTGTCGTGGCCCTGCTCCTCTTCGGGCCTAAGAAACTTCCAGAGCTGGGCCGTGCCCTTGGCAGGACCTTAAGAGAGTTCAAGAACGGCGCTCGCGATCTCATGGAGGAACACGAAACTCCGCAGCGCAAGGAAGTCCATCCTGACCAGCCGGAAGCGCCTAAGGCGGAGTTCAGGAAAATGGAACAGAGGCCGCAGGACAATAAACGGCTTCCGGAGTAACAGTTAACGCGGCAAACCGGCTTCGAACAGTACACGGCCTCAATGCATGTTCATGATTATTGGACAGGTGGCCTCAAGTTGATCTTAGGAACGGTGACTCACATGACAGAACAGAACGAAATGTCTCTCGTCGAGCATTTGGGAGAGCTTCGCAAAAGAATTATTTGGGTGGTCCTGGTCCTGGCACTGGGCATGGTAATCGGATTATTCTCGGCTCAGCCGCTGATCGAGCTGCTGCGGAATATTCCCCCGGCGAACGGCATGGACTGGAGCGTATTCTCCCCTTGGGACGCCATCCGTTTATACATGAATTTTTCTTTAATCATAGGCCTGATCATCGTAGTGCCCTTTGCCATGTTCCAGCTCTGGGGATTCGTTAAACCCGGGCTCCGCGTCGAAGAGCAGAAAGCCTCGCTGATTTATATCCCGGTAGCGCTTTTTCTGCTGCTCTGCGGGATGGCCTTCAGCTATGGCGTCGTATTTCCTATGGCTTTTATGTTCAGCTCCTCGATCAGCAAAAATATGGGGCTCAAAGAGGTCTACGGGGCGGCGCAGTATTTTTCCTTTTTGTTTAACATCGTTATTCCTTTATCCCTCATGTTTGAGCTGCCTGTCGTGGTGATGTTCTTAACGAAGTTAAGGATACTGAATCCCAACCGTTTATCCAAAATGAGACGCTACGCCTACATGGCGCTGGTCGTTCTGTCTACAGTCATTACTCCGCCTGATGCGGTTTCCGCGATTATTGTGACGGGTCCGTTGATTGTTTTGTACGAGGTCAGCGTGATGCTGTCGAGAATCGTGTACCGGAAACAGCTGTTGAAAGACGCGGAATGGGAAGCGCAGAACGGCGGCAATTAAAACACATCTTAGAAAAGACAGTCACTTCCTTGGAAATTACAGTCTTTTTTTGTAAAATAGGCTTGGGCTGCCCGCAAACAGCCCGGAATAGGCTTACAAGACAAACGTCACGTTGTGGGGTTATGTTATTTATTTTATGGAGACAATGTCTAGGGTGCGAAATTGGCGTTTTTAAAGTAAATGAAAAATTTAAAACAAAACCACTTGCAAATGCCGCCCAAAATTATTATCATAAGAATTGTCATTAGCACTAAAGGCATTAGAGTGCTAACAAATAACGAACCAATCTAAAGGAGGCTATTTTTCCATGATCAAACCGTTAGGAGATCGCGTAGTCATTGAAGCCATTGCAAAAGAGGAAACCACAGCAAGCGGAATCGTACTGCCTGATACGGCTAAAGAAAAGCCGCAAGAAGGTAAAGTAGTTGCCGTGGGAAGCGGAACCCTGAAAGACGGAGAGCGTCTTCCTCTGGAAGTAAAAGAAGGCGACCGCGTGCTTTTCTCTAAATACGCCGGCACAGAAGTGAAATTCGAAGGCCGCGAGCTTTTGATTATGCGTGAAAGCGACATTCTTGCAGTGCTAGCCTAATTTAGTTCGCTTACTTATCGGACAACAACAGATACTTAGGGATTACCCACCAAATATAATTTTTCGGGAGGTTCTATTATAATGGCTAAAGACATTAAGTTCAGTGAAGACGCTCGCCGTGCAATGCTTCGCGGTGTTGACGCACTTGCAAACGCAGTAAAAGTGACTCTTGGACCTAAAGGACGCAACGTGGTTCTCGAGAAGAAATTCGGCAGCCCGCTGATCACTAACGACGGCGTTACCATCGCTAAAGAAATCGAGCTGGAAGACGCATTCGAGAACATGGGCGCGCAGCTGGTCAAAGAAGTAGCTACCAAGACTAACGATGTGGCCGGCGACGGAACTACAACTGCAACCGTTCTTGCCCAAGCGATGATCCGCGAGGGATTGAAGAACGTAACTGCAGGCGCCAACCCGATGGTTATCCGCAAAGGGATCGACAAAGCGGTTAAAGCGGCTGTACAAGAGCTTGCTGCTATCGCCAAGCCGATTGAAGGCAAGCAAAGCATCGCTCAAGTAGCAGGCATCTCCGCTGCTGACGACGAAGTGGGCGGCTTGATCGCCGAAGCTATGGAAAAAGTGGGCAAAGACGGCGTAATCACTGTTGAGGAGTCCAAGGGCTTTGAAACCGAGCTTGAAGTGGTTGAAGGAATGCAGTTCGACCGCGGATACATCTCCCCTTACATGATCACCGACACCGACAAAATGGAAGCTGTCCTCGACAACCCTTACATTTTGATCACAGACAAGAAGATCACCAACATCCAGGAAATCCTGCCTGTACTCGAGAAAGTGGTACAACAAGGCAAACCGCTTGTAATCATCGCTGAAGACGTTGAAGGTGAAGCTTTGGCTACTTTGGTAGTGAACAAACTTCGCGGAACGTTCACTTGCGTAGCGGTTAAAGCTCCTGGCTTCGGCGACCGACGCAAAGCTATGCTGCAGGACATCGCTGCTCTGACAGGCGGTCAAGTGATCACTGAAGAGCTGGGTCTTGAATTGAAATCCACAACTCCTGACCAATTGGGAAGCGCGCGTCAAATCCGCGTAACCAAAGAAAACACTATTGTTGTTGACGGCTCCGGATCGCCTGCAGACATCACTGCACGTGTGAATCAAATTAAAGCGCAGCTGGAAGAAACCACTTCCGATTTCGATAAAGAAAAGCTGCAGGAGCGTTTGGCTAAATTGTCCGGCGGCGTAGCCGTAATCAAAGTCGGCGCAGCCACTGAAACCGAATTGAAAGAGCGCAAGCTTCGCATCGAAGACGCCTTGAACGCAACCCGCGCAGCGGTTGAAGAAGGTATCGTATCCGGTGGGGGAACCGCTCTGGTGAACGTATACAACGCTGTATCCGCCGTTAACGCTGCCGGCGACGAGCAGACCGGCGTCAACATCGTTCTGCGCGCTCTGGAAGAGCCTGTACGCACAATCGCAGCTAACGCTGGTCAAGAGGGCTCCGTAATCGTTGAGCGTCTTAAAAAGGAATCTGTGGGCGTAGGCTACAACGCAGCGACAGGGGAGTGGGTTGACATGTTCCAGGCAGGTATCGTTGACCCTGCGAAAGTGACCCGCAGCGCGCTTCAAAACGCAGCATCCGTAGCAGCCATGTTCCTTACAACAGAAGCTGTAATCGCGGATAAGCCTGCAAAAGACGCTCCTGCAATGCCTGACATGGGCGGCATGGGTGGAATGGGCGGTATGGGCGGCATGATGTAAGACGCCCATTGAAGCCTTTGTGCATCAAGGCTTTTAAGGCTTGAATTGCCGTAAGGGAACAAAAGGGTAACGAAGGTAACAAAAACAATTAGAGGTTTTCCATGAGTTGAGCAAACTTGTGGGAAGCCTCTTTTTTCATGGTCCCTCTGCGCGGCATGACACCCATTTAAGTGCAAAGCACCAGACAAGACGAACAGGACAAGCTGCTGATAATCTTGCCCGGATGCGCTCTGTAGGATCCTTTTGCGGGAAAAGCTCCCGTTAATTTTGTAGAAAATGTCTCCTGCATGGTCAACGTGCCGAATTACAGGGAAAAATTCCCGCTAAATCCGATATGTACATCTAAGAAAGCAGATTAGCGGGAGCATTTCCTGCTGCTCGATGCGTAACAATCCAAATTATCCGAATCGCAGCGCAAGATCATGTCGTCGCGTATATCACGGACCTGGTTGTTGATACCGACGCTCGGCATCCTACTCTGTTGTTTCGTTAGTCAGACTTAATTAAAAATTTGATGAATTATAACGATGGATTTTGAGAAGCAAATAGCGGTATAATTGTTTTATTCCGACAGGAAAAGGGTGATTTATGTGAATACCGTACCTCAATCGATTCCTCGTCCGTTAGTAAGAGCAAATCAATGGGTAATCGTTTTGTCCGTCATTCTAACCTTGATTACAGATATGTACTGGATTCTCGCGATTCCACTCATATCCGGAATTTTGGGTGTGGCCTTTGATTACAACCCCGTAATGCGGGCGGCCAAAATTTTTCTGAAGAAAAAACCTTCTGAATATGTTCCCGAGGATAAAGCACAGATGAGGTTTAATCAGCTTCTGGCGATCTTTTTCCTGTTTGCCGCTATCGTTTGTTATTTGCTGAATTGGATCATGTTGGCTTACGTTTTTTCAGCGATAGTCGGCCTGGCCGCATTTATTGCTATCCTGGGATTTTGCATCGGCTGCTTTATGCATTATCAGTGGTCACAGTATAAATACAGAAGAGGAAAGCGTGCATAATTCCGGTGAGTAGACCGACCCATATCCGTTGATGTGGGTCTCTTTGTGTATCGGGACTTCCCTCGCCAAATAAGAATATTTTACTGAGGCCATTCAAGGATCGGATCTGGTCCTCACTTCCTATAACCTTGCGGAAATCGATAGAGAAGAATTACCCTCAATAGAATGGGATTGCATTGGCTTGGATTCTATCTTTGATTTTATCAATCCCGGTTATTTGGGAAGCTTAAAAGCAGAGCGCTTCTTGGGTTTGATTATCTAAGGTCACTCTTTTGACTTGCGACATCTTTAATAAAAACTGTTTTATTCTTAACATAAATGGGTAATAAAAATAACCGTAATATAATAAAACACTAGACCTTATGTTTATGCCGGGAGGTTCAGGACATGCAGTGCATTCAAAATTTAAAACGCAGCTGGTATTTATTTCGACGGAGTTACTATTGCTTGTTACTCGAAGGATGTCTGGATACTGAATTAAGGCAGGAATTGATACGTAAAATTGAATATCACGAAATGAAACTAAGCGCCTGACTAATCAGGTGCTTTTTTGTTGCTCTATCAAATTCTTCATTTCAGCAAACTATGGATGATTTGTATACAAACGATAATAGTCCATCCAGAGCGGATACTGAACAAAATGCCGAAAAAAGAAAAAAGCCTGATCCCAAAAGGGACCAGGCTGTTAACTAATCGAGATTAGTTAATGAATCCTGCTTTGCTCAACAAACGCTTAAGCATAGTAGCGGATTGTGCACGAGTAGCTTGGTTTGCGGATTGGATTGTATCGCTAGTTACACCATCCACGATTCCGTTAGTGATGGCCACAGCAATTTCTTTTTGTGCCCATACGATTTTGTTGGAATCTTTAAACGCAGCCAGTGCGGCAGATTGTTGTGTGGAAGTAATGTCAGTGTTAACACCGGCATATTTCAATGCACGAACAACCATAGCAGCAAGTTCTTCACGAGTGATTTGAGCATTCGGACGGTATGTTCCATCTTCGTATCCGTCAACGATTCCAGCAACAGTTGCAGTAGTAACTACGCCTGCATACCATTCGGAGGAGTTAACGTCTTTGAAAGCGGAAGTTGGAGTCAGAATGTTCAATCCAAGTGCGCGAACTACCAATGCAGCGAACTCAGCGCGAGTGATGTTGCGCTCAGGTACGAATGTAGTGTTAGTTACACCGTCAACTACTAGCTTGTTAGCCAGAAGCTCGACGTCAGCTTTAGCCCAGTGAGTTGCAATGTCGTTGAAGGACTTGTTGAACTCAACCAAAGTGTACACGCTGCTGCTGTTGCGCTTGATAGTTGCTACGGATTTACCGTCTTTAGTTTCGAATGTAGCAGGTACGAAGGAGATTTTCTTCGAAGCTGCATCGTAAACTACAGCAGTAGTTTTCTTGGAATCAGCTACTTTATCAAGGTTGATAGTACGGGAAACATAAGTTCCGCTGAAGTTTACACTTACAGTGGAAGCTCCTACAGCCTCGACATTGAAGTCGATCGCGTTAGCTACAACGTTACCGCCAAGAGCAGCAGCAGCAGTAGTTACAGCAGTAGCATCAGCTACTTTAGCAACAGTTACTTTAATCTTAAGGTTTGCAACTTCGGTCTTAGCTTGTTTTGCAAGATCGTCGAATTTCAGTACGGACAATGGAAGAATGAAAGATCCGTATTGAGAAGAGACAACCAACACCGCTCCTGGTTTCTTGGCTGCTTCAAGTAGTGCGGAAGCAGGAACTGTTGCATAGTCACCGGAGATGTTCAAAGTAACAGTCAGGGCGTTGTTGAATGCATTTGTAATGTCAAATGCGCTAACATCACCGGACACTGGTACAGTGACAGAGCTGTTATTGTTTCCACCGATCCAACCGCCGCCGCCATAGCTTCCTGTGGAAGTAGTGGAGCTAGTGTTGGTAACGTCTTTAGAAGTAGAAAGGTAAGTGCTTCCTGTAACGGATGTTGGATCATACACAGTAGCTTTTACAGTAGCATAGCTGTAACCATTTGTGATATTTGTGGAGAAGTTGTAGTAATACTTGCCGTCTTTGTAGGTGCTGTATGTAGCAGTAGCAGCAGTGCTTAGTGCGGCACCGTACGGGCTATATACATCCAAGTACACTGATCCATTCACATTGTTAGTGTATACATCAGTATAAACAGTACCTGTAACTTTACCGTCACGGTAAGAAAGGGAATCAAAACCGATGACTGAAGCGGCAAAAGCCAATACAGGAGTCAGCATTGCAAAAACTAGTAGAAATGCAACAAGACCGGAAGTTTTGTTAAGTAGGGATCTCTTTAGCACGCGGCTATCTCTCCTATTCGTTGAGTGGTTGATAGATTCTTTTTTGCTGGACATTGTTTTAATTTCACCTCCTTTTCCATGTCAGACTTTTATAACAAGGCTTTGCCTTTGTTAACTGTTAGGATAGAGTAAGTCTAATTTTATCATCTTTTGCTGGAATTTGGTAGGTGTTCAAGAACTCTATCTATTATTTAAAAGAAACTGAATTTGCTGACGTTCATTAGGATCCGCTGCAAACAGCTTGTCCTGCAAAGCTTGGTCATTCTTGCCCTGCTTTTGCAAAGAAGCCAGATACCAACGGGCTATGACTCTATTTCCTTCATTATCCATTTGGTTACTTATACCCAATTGTAATACGCTTGAAGCGTTCGAAAAGTTGCTGTTCAAGAAATTAATTTGGCCTATAGAGAGCGCAATGTTAGGGGTAACGTTAAACGGTCTTCCTTGAGATTGCCCTTTAGGCAAGGTTCCTAAATAATTTATTTTATCCTGCACTTGTTGATATAGGGCTTTGGCTTCGTTCCAATGTTCATCTTGTTTTAGTTTATTGCCGTTTAATTTTTCCTTATTTCCTAATTCGGCATGAAGTACAATCAGTCGTTCATACATCGATATATCCCATGGGAAATCGTTTAATTCTTTCTTAAGCAGCTCCAGAGCTTGTTCCTTGTTATCTTTCATTAACAATAAATTGTATTCACTGTCAAATATTCCCCTATTATATGATTCGTATGGCTTAACCTGTTTTATGAGGTCAAAAGCTTCTTGGGAATATTTTTCTTCCTTCGTTTGATTGTATGCCTGACTGAGCAGCTGGATTTTCATCAGATTATAATCAGGATGATATTTACTGATATCTCTTGCCTTATCAATAGGCTGCAGTACTTCATTCAAAGGTTTCTGCTGCTGAAGCAGACCCATCCCCTCATTGAATAAAGTATTGCTTTTGGTATATTGCAGGGAAATGACAAAAATAATGATGGAAGGAACAATAAGAAGAGCAGGATAAAGCTTGGACCATAGTTGATTTGTTACCTTTTTCTCATCGGAGACTTTAATATATGATGCTGATAACAAACCTCCCAAGCATAGGAATAGCATACCGGCGATATAGCCAAAGCTCATATCAAAATCGATCGCGCTATGAGCGAGTAAAGAGATAGCTATAATATAAAATACAAAATGCTGATCACGATCCCCTTGTACCTTTTTGATACGGGCCGCAATATACTTGATAAACACCACGGCTAACAAAATTACAAATAGAAGAAAACCAATAATTCCCACTTCAATGATATACTGGAGGAAAAAATTGTGGGCTTGTCTGCTCGTGTAAGGGTTATTTTGATATTTCTCATATAAAAAACTCCAAGCTGCCCCGCCGGCTCCAAACAATGGATAGTCCTTGATGACTTTAATACCGTCTTTATAAAATGTGGCTCTCTCAAGGACACTATGCTGCTGTAAGTTAATAGTTTCGATTCTTTTCTCAATGCTGTTCGGAAGGAGTTTAATAAGCCCCGAATTTCCATATAACAAAAGAATTCCGACCGTTCCTGCTATCAATACGACAATAGGAAGAATGAACTGGGAAAACTTAATTCTACTAAATTTAGCGTTAAGACCATCAGCAAATCTTTTGGTTATAAAGTGATGAATAGCATAAATAATAATGGAGGTCGTCACTGAGGCGGTTATCATAATAGCCCACCCCTTCAAGGACTCAGAAGGCATTAAATTTTTTATTGCAGGACTTCCGATTCCTCCTATAGAGGTAATTGGATTCAATATGATCAGTGAAATGATTAGCGAAATAACCAGGTACACGAGCATCAGGATTTGCCTATACAAGCTTAAGAAAGGAAGAATAAACAGAATGATCAAAGGAAGGAGAACCAGACCTCCGCGAGATAAAGTCAAGAAGAAGGAAACTATGGTAGGAACCAAGAATAAGCTATATCCGATAATCCCAACCCAACTTTTAGATCTGACGACAAGAAAAAGCGAGCTAAACAATATGGCCATTGTAAATCCAGCGTAAGTATTGGCGTATTGAAAAACAGAAGTTAATCTTGCACCGTTGGAATCAACCATAATAGCATCCGCATAGTGTGCATTTCCAAATAGATTTAACAATCCAAAGACAATAACCAAATAACCGGATAAAACAATTCCGTTCGTAAAAATCGAGGAACCAGAGCTGCTTTTGGAAAAATTATAAGAGAGGGTAAATAGAACAGCGTATGTAAAATTCACATATAAAAGCAGTGTGGCGTAATAGTGTGATGCTGCGCCGAAAGAAGAGATAAGGTAAGAAAGTGGAATGAACCAAACCAACATGGCGTAAACATCGTGACGACTTTCTAATCTCCAATTAAAGAAAAGATATAGAGCAAAAACAAACAACATAAATGCGCCTAACATAATAAATGACAACTGCGGTTTTTCAAACGAAAAATTGTTGGCGTTAAATAAACCTTTTTCAAAGGGCATTATAAATAAAAAAACACCCACGAGAATGATGGAAAACCAATAGAGTAAAGAGTAGTTTGGATCAGCAGTACGTTTCAATGATTGAGAGTAAACATTTCCCGTGGGGTGCTTTTTTTGGGCTTTCAATTTAAAGTTCTCCTTTTTTTTCGCTAGATTTCGTCAATATTTTATCATAAAGGTATTGTAGCTTCCAATAAAATGTCTTGTAATAAAGTGACTAAATAGTGGATAAGATTTATCAAAAAAAACTTTTATCTAGTATTTAAAAGCCATTTTTGGTAAAATACTCGACGTAAAATAAAAGAAAATACAACATGATTCTACATTTTTTTAGGTTGAAGGGAGTCGCAAACGCGTATGTCTTTTTTCAGTCAGAGTAACAGATTCCTGATCGATGTGTTGAAGAGTCAAAAACTGATTTTTGAACTAGCGAAAAAAGATTTTAGAGCCCGATTCTCAGGGTCCTATTTGGGAATTGTATGGGCCTTCATACAGCCTACTATCTCCCTTTTAATATTTTGGTTTGTCTTTCAAGTCGGATTTAAATCAACGCCGGTGGATAATGTGCCCTTTATCCTATGGTTGGCAGCAGCAATGATTCCCTGGAATTTCTTTGCTGACAGCGTGCAAACGGGAACAAGCTCCATTACCGATAATAGCTACTTGGTAAAAAAAGTTGTCTTTAGAACAAGCGTTCTTCCTATAGTCAAAATATATTCAGCTTTTTTCGTTCATACCTTCTTTATACTGTTTCTTATCGTTATGTTTTCTGTTTATGGTTATTATCCTAGCTGGTTTTATTTGCAGATTGTTTATTATGAGATCATCCTGCTACTATACATACTGGGTGTAGTATGGCTTACCTCTTCCCTAGTTGTTTTCCTCAAAGATATCGGTCAGCTTATTGCAATGCTGCTCCAGTTTGGCTTCTGGTTAACTCCAATATTTTACTCCCTTAACATTGTTCCGCAAAAATACCATTTCATCCTAAAATTAAATCCTATGTACTATATTGTGGAAGGGTTCAGGAATACCTTTATTTATAAAATTTGGTTTTGGCAGGATATGAATTTAACGGTTAACTTTTTTATCTTTACTGTAATCTTTTTGATGATTGGAGCTACCTTTTTCAGAAAGCTCAGACCTCACTTTGCGGATGTATTATAAGGAGAGCGACATGAATCATACACAAACGTCTGAAACAGCAATTAAGGTTCAGAATATTACTAAAGTTTACAAGCTCTATGAGAAGCCGGTAGATAGACTGAAAGAAGCTGTACACCCTTTTGGCAAAAAGCTACATAAGAACTTTCATGCAGTAAATAAGGTCACTTTTTCAATAAAGAAAGGTGAGACAATAGGTATTATTGGCAAGAATGGTTCTGGTAAATCTACACTGCTCAAAATGATAACAGGTGTGTTAACTCCTACAGAAGGTACAATTGAAGTTAATGGAAAAATTTCTGCACTTTTGGAGTTGGGAGCAGGATTCAATCCCGACTATACCGGAATGGAAAATATTTACCTTAATGGAACCATTATGGGATACTCTAAGCAGGATATGGATGAGAAAATCGACGAAATCATTTCATTTGCTGATATAGGAGATTTTATACACCAACCTGTAAAAATGTACTCCAGTGGGATGTTTGTAAGACTTGCCTTTGCCGTTGCCATTAACATAGACCCTGAAATACTGATTATTGACGAAGCCCTTAGTGTAGGTGACATGCGTTTTCAACAAAAGTGCTTCAGGAAAATCGAAGAATTTAGAAGGACGAAGACAATATTGTTCGTTTCGCATGATTTGGGGACCATAACTAAATATTGTGACAGGGCAATCTGGATCAATGAAGGGGTTCTTATGGATGATGGTGAGACATTAGAGGTGGCTAAGAAATTTCAAGCGTTTATGATTGGGGCACAAATGACTAGGTCCGAAGATGAAGAAGCAGCTGCTGCTGCCGAAACTTGGACAGGTGAACAGATTGATGACCTTCCTACGAATCTAGATATTCAAGGCGATAACAAGGCCGCTATTATAGGCATTTCTTTATTTGATAATCATTCCGAGCAAAAAATCAATATGGTACAATCTGGGCAATACGTGAAGCTGTTAATAAAAATAAAATCTAATGATTATATACAAGACCCGATCATAGGTTTTAGTATTAAAGACAGACTTGGGAATATAGTAGCTCAATCTAACAGCTTTGTAACTGGTCAGCATATACAAGATTATATGGCGAATCAAATCCACACTGTGGGGTTTACTTTTCAAATGCCTAACTTAAACAGAGGAGAATTTACAATCTCTCCTGCTGTAGCTTCCGGTTCCCAAGAAGCTCACACACAGCATTGTTGGGTGCACGATGCAATTGTTTTTCAAGCTTACCATTCAAGTCTTCATGAGTTGAGCGGTTTTCTAACTTTAGATGAAGTCCAGTTCTATCAATTAGATTAAGGTGGGATTATAGTAAGTATGAAATTCTCAGGCGAAAGATTTATTCCGCAAGCGACCGACAAGGAAATGCAACTTGAGCATATGCAAAGGTATTATTCTGTTCTTTCTTTAATTAAAGATAAAGTCGTTTTGGATGCAGCGTCCGGAGAAGGTTACGGTTCTTATTTGTTATCCCAACATGCTGCTGAAGTGCATGGTGTCGATATTAGTAAGGAAACGATCACTCATTCAAAAATACAATATCAGCGTAGTAATCTAACCTATTCCGTTGGGTCTGTGGATCAACTAAGTTTGCCCGATCAATCGGTTGATGTCGTTGTTTCATTTGAAACCATTGAACATGTAGATGAGAGCGTCCAACAATCCTTCCTAAGAGAAATTAAAAGAGTCCTCAAACCAGATGGGGTACTAGTTATCTCCACGCCGGATAAATATATTTATTCAGAGATACCTAATTATACAAATCCATTTCATGTAAAGGAATTCTATCGAGAAGAGTTTTTTGATTTCTTAAATAGTTATTTTCACAATGTGCATTTTTACAATCAAAAATTCGAAGTTGCCTCGCTCATAACTGACAACAAAAATCAACACACTCAGAATTTACTCCCTAGCGACCAAAAAACTCAAAACGGTAAATACATTGTAGCTGTCTGTAGTGACTGGCCAATTGACATCAATATCAACTCGGTTTTATTGAACAATGAGAAATATGAGTTTATGGTGAATCGCATTGTTAATTTACAAAATGAAGTGGAGGAAAGAAACTTACATATTAAAAATTTAGATAAGCACATCGCTGAATTGGATCAGAATATTGCATTACTCCAAAGCCAGTTGAATTCAACCAAGGCATTAACGGAACATGCAAATGAAGCAATGAGTCTTTTGAAACAAAAAGAAGATAATCTTCTACAGGCTCTTAATTTAGTTCAGTCAATGAAAGAAGAGTGCGGTTCATTGCATTCTCAATTGATGGAAGCCAAGCTGCAATTAAACATGGTCACTGAAGAGTTAAAACACAAGGAAGAGATAATTAATGCAATGTCTACAATGCATAATGAACTATCGACTTCCATTGATTCTGTACATGAAAGATTTAATGATTTTTCAGAAAAAGACCAGGTTATCAAGAATCAGCTGGGTCATATTTCACAGCTTCTTGAACAGGAGCGGAGATTAAATAATATCCTTCAGTCCGGGGGCTGGAAATTATTAAACGAATATTATAAATACAGAGACCGAATACTGCCTGACAGCAGTAAAAGAAAGTTCCTTGCTAAACTCGCTTTTAAGACAATTAAAAATCCAAAAGTAATGATAAGAAGTTTAAATAAACAGAATTTGAAAAAACTCAAATATTATATGAAGACAGAAGACTCAAATTTACTTGAAAACAGATTGGATAATTTCGTTGAAAGACACATCACTGTTGAAACGAATGAGCTACAATTATTTCAAGAGATTGATACCTCTAAGAAACTTGTTTTTGAAAAACATGAGAATCCTCTCGTTAGTATAATAATTCCAGTTTATAATCAATGGCATTATACGTACGCTTGCCTTCTTTCTATTCTGGAAAATACAAGGGACATACCTTATGAAGTCATTATTGCCGACGACATGTCCACTGACGACACGCAGAATATTGTTGATGTTGTAGAAAACGTAGTGGTAATAAGAGACGAGGTTAACAGGGGTTTTCTAAGAAACTGCAATAATGCAGCACAATCTGCAAAGGGTCAATTCATCTTCTTCTTAAACAATGATACCAACGTTCAAGCCGATTGGTTGAAATACCTGCTGGATCTAATACAAAGTGACGCTTCTATCGGTATGGTGGGTTCTAAATTAGTTTATCCAGATGGAAGACAGCAAGAAGCAGGAGGCATTATTTGGAAAGATGCAAGCGGATGGAATTATGGCCGTTTAGATGAACCTGAGAAACCAGAGTATAATTACGTAAAAGAGGTGGATTATATCTCCGGAGCTGCTATTATGATTCGAACAGAGCTGTGGAATCAAATTGGCGGTTTTGATGACCGGTACGCACCGGCTTATTTTGAAGATTCTGATTTGGCGTTTGAAGTAAGAAAGCATGGATATAAAGTGCTTCTTCAGCCTAAATCGGTTATCGTCCATTTTGAAGGAATATCTCATGGGACTGATACAAATTCTGGAATAAAAAGCTATCAAGTTAAGAATAAAGAAAAGTTCAAAGAAAAGTGGAAAAATGTCCTCTTTAAAGAACATTTTGATAATGCTGAGAATGTATTTCTCGCGAGAGACCGCAGCTATAACAAAAAAACTATTCTTGTAATTGATCATTACGTTCCACATTTTGACAAGGATGCCGGCAGCAGAACGGTGTATCAGTATCTTCAGTTGTTCGTGAAAATGGGTATGAACGTTAAGTTTATCGGAGATAATTTTTTTAAACATGAACCCTATACGGCTGCTCTTGAGCAATTAGGAATTGAGGTTCTTTATGGTAATTACTATGCAAGAAACCTAGAACACTGGTTAAAATCTAACGGAAAATATATTCATTACACTTACCTGAATCGCCCGCATATATCCATTAATTATATTGATTTAATTAGAAAATATACGAACTCCAAAGTGATTTATTATGGCCATGACTTACATTTTCTCAGGGAACTGAGAGAGTATCAATTGACTGGGAATGAAGAAATTAAAAATTCTTCCGGTGATTGGGAAAAGTTAGAGATGGAACTGTTCCACAAATCGGATGTTATATATTATCCTTCTCAAGTTGAAGTGGATGAAATTAGTAAGTTGGCGCCTGAATTAACTGTGAGAGCAGTACCGGCTTATATTTATGAGGATGATGATGCAACCATCACAAAGCCTTTTCATGAAAGATCCGACATTTTATTTGTTGGTGGCTTTGGCCATAAACCCAATACAGATGCTGTTTTGTGGTTTGTACAAAAGGTATTTCCGCAAATCTTATCAGAAATACCTGACATTAAATTTTATATTGTGGGATCTAATCCCCCTGATGTAGTCAAGAATCTTATCTCTGATAACATTATCGTAACTGGTTTTGTTACAGATGAGCAATTATCTGAATACTACCGTAATACCAAATTAGTAGTTGTACCTTTGAGGTATGGCGCCGGAGTAAAAGGGAAAGTTGTGGAAGCAATGTACAATGGAGCACCTATTGTAACAACGAGAGTAGGCTCAGAGGGCTTACCAGGGATAGAAGATTATTTAATCGAGTGCGATGATAGCGATACTTTCGCTGAACTGGTCTGTACAATCTACCGCGATCATAATAGACTAATGGATCTATCGCAGAAATCAAAGTCCTACATTAAGAAGTATTTCTCAGAGGAAAGTGCTTTAAATATTCTTAGTAAAGATATAAGCTACTGAAAGGAAATTAGACATGATAATAAGATCTAAGGCACCATTAAGATTGGGATTAGCGGGTGGAGGTACGGATGTCTCCCCTTACTGTGATGATTTCGGTGGATATGTATTGAACGCCACTATCGATATGTATACTTACTGTACAATTGAAGTCACAAACGATAATACAATCTTATTCCACGCCGCTGATAGGAATGAATTTTTTGAAACCCAATCCAAGTCTTATCTTGAATTCGATGGCAGACTAGATCTTCATAAAGGAATCTATAACAGGATAGTTAAGCAGTTCAATAACAATAAACCCCTTTCGTTAAAAATAACAACATACTCCGATGCACCTGCCGGTTCTGGATTAGGATCTTCCTCAACTATGGTTGTAGCAATCTTAAAAGCCTATGTTGAATGGTTAAACCTACCTCTAGGGGAATACGATATTGCTCATCTGGCGTTTGAAATAGAGAGAGTAGATGTGGGGTTGAGTGGTGGGCGTCAGGATCAGTATGCTGCAACCTTCGGTGGAATCAACTTTATAGAGTTTTATTCTGATGATCGTGTGATAGTAAATCCCCTGCGGGTAAAAAACTGGATCATCAATGAATTAGAATCTTCTATAGTTCTCTATTACACAGGTGCATCTAGAGAATCAGCAAATATCATAAATGAGCAAGTGAAGAATGCTAGAGAGAAGGATCAAAAGTCCATCGATGCTATGCATGAACTTAAGGCAGATGCAATGGTTATGAAGGAAAGCATCTTAAAAGGAGACATCCTAAAATTCGCTAGATATTTGGGGAAATCATGGGAGGCTAAAAAGAAAATGGCTTCTTCCATCTCAAATAGTTTCATTGATTCAGTGTATGATGTGGCTATTGAAGCAGGTGCATATGCAGGTAAAGTTTCCGGAGCTGGTGGTGGCGGATTCATGATGTTTATGGTAGATCCTAACCTGAGGCTTGATCTCATACGTGCACTTAAGAAATTAAACGGGGAAGTAATGAACTTCCATTTCACTAAAAATGGAATCCAGGGGTGGAAAATTTAATGATCCAAACATTAATAAAGAATCAAATTCAAGAGTCTTATGAGACGAAAAAAAGATTGCTGGAAGATGCTGGTTTGATATCTCTAATAAGTGAAGTATCTGAAAAGGCTGTTGAAGTTTACCGTAACGGTAACAAAACGTTATTAGCAGGTAATGGAGGAAGTGCAGCAGATGCTCAGCATATAGCCGGGGAATTTGTGAGCAGGTTCTATTTTGATCGACCAGGTATTCCTTCCATCGCGTTAACGACGGATACTTCAATTATTACTGCAATTGGAAACGACTATGGATATGAACAACTTTTTGCTAGACAAGTTCAAGCTAATGGAGTCAAAGGAGATATGTTTATAGGGATCTCGACTTCCGGTAATTCAGTTAATGTCGTTAATGCATTAGAAACCTGTAAAGACAAAGGGATTATAACTGTAGGCTTAACCGGTCAATCAGGTGGGAAGATGGCAGACTTATGTGATTATTGCATTAAAGTACCTTCGGAAGAAACGCCTAGAATTCAGGAATCGCACATTCTGATAGGGCATATTATTTGTGCTGTTGTGGAAGAAGCCATATTTGGAAAGGGACTTTAATATGGAAGCTATTGTTTTAGCTGGTGGTTTTGGTACTAGATTGCAGTCAGTTGTTGCTGATTTACCAAAACCTATGGCTCCCATAGGATATAGTCCCTTTTTATCATATATTTTTCATTATTTAATTCGAAATGGTATTACAAAGGTTATTCTGTCAACAGGCTACCTGCATCATAAAATCGAAGAATATTATGGAACGCAATTTAATGGTCTGGTAATAGTGTATTCTAAAGAGGAAAGCCCGCTAGGCACTGGAGGAGCTATTAAACTTGCTTTGAGCAAAGCAATATCTGAACAAGTATTCATTATTAATGGAGATACTTTTTTTAATGTAAGTCTAAGTGAACTTGCACAGTCACATAAAAAAAACAGTGCAGAGCTGACATTGGCATTAAAGCCAATGATAAATTTTGATCGCTATGGAACTGTTAATCTTCATGGTGATAAAATAATTTCTTTTGAGGAAAAAAAGAAATGTTCCTATGGTCTAATTAATGGTGGTGTGTATTTAATCAATTCACACCTTATGGGAAAATTGCCATTACCGGAACGGTTCTCTTTTGAAACTGATTTTATGGCTAAACATATTGGACAAATTGATTTGTTTGGTTACAAATCTGATACTTACTTTATTGATATAGGAATCCCCGAGGACTATGTAAAAGCTCAAGTGGAATTAGGTGATTATTTTGAAGAAGGCTTTATTTCTTGACCGCGATGGTGTGATAAACAAAGAAAAAAACTATGTTTATAAAATTGAAGATTTTGAATTTATTGATGGTATTTTTGAAATTTGTAAATATTTCCAAAAAGAGGGTTATGTTCTTATCGTAGTAACCAATCAAGCAGGGATAGCAAGAGGTTATTACTCAGAAAATGATTTTTCTATTTTAACTAAATGGATGATAGAAAAGTTTTTGAATCAAGGGATTATTATTCATAAAGTATATAATTGTCCTTATCATCCTGATGGAATTGGACAATATAAAAAAAGTTCCTTTGATCGTAAACCTAAACCTGGGATGTTTTATAGAGCAAGAGATGAATTTGAAATAGACCTTTCCAAATCGCTTTTGATCGGGGATAAGGAATCTGACATTGAAGCAGGAATAAGTGCTGGTTTATTCAAGATGTTTCTTTTTCAAAATTTGCAAAGTAATTTAATTAAAAATACTAATGTTTATTTAATAAAAAAATTAGAAGATGCTGTTCATATATTTGAAAATACCAATTAATAATAACAGGAGATTACATGAATATATCACTTAAAAGCAAACTAAGTTGGATTGGTATTGTATTATTTACAATTTACTATCTTGTCTATCTATATGTAACAACTGTGAATATTGCTTGGCAGACTTGGTTTTTTCATTTACAGTTAGTTGATAGTTTTTTTTCTGGTACTTTAGTGTTTAAAGATTTGTTAACACGATATGGTGAACATGGTTTATTAGGTTATAACATTATTTTTATTGCTAATGCAGTTTTTTTTCATTTAAATACATTAGTTGATGTTTATATACATTTATTTTTAATTTTGCTCAGTGCCATAGCTATCTATTTAGTGTATAAGAAAAATATATCACCTAATGATTCAAGCTACAGTAGTAATTTATTGTTCTGGATCATAGCATTTACCATGTTTAGTGTTAGCCAACAGGCAGCTGGTGGAATGGATACACAGGTCAGATTAGGTATTTATTCATTTCTATTGGCAACGATTCTAATAGATAGATATTATTTTGACAAAATTAAAAATAATATAAAACTAATAGTAATCTTCATTATGCTAATCTTATCTGTCAATGTGTTCGGTACATTCTATTCATTAGCTTGGGTACCAGGTATATACATGTTAATTGGTATATTTATGTACTCTAATAAAAAATTGGATGCCAAATTTATTTCAATTGGGGCCTTGATTTTTATTTTGTGGATTATATATATCAAAATGTATTCATTATTCATTCCAGCTAGTGAAAATAGTACGGGCGTATTGCAAGGTATAATTAATATATTCTTGCACCCATTAAAATCAACTATGTTTTTATTAGCTTTTATGTGTAGCAGCTTGTTAGGAAGAACTTTATGGCAAGATTATCATTTCCCTCAAACCTTAGAGCTATTTGGTGGAGTAATTGTATTGTTTATATACATTTATTGCTTCTTCGGTTTTTTCAAAGCAGAAATGTGGAAGAGGACGTTTTTGCCAATATTGCTTATGTTTTATAGTATTGGAGTAATGATATTGGTTTTAATTGGTAGAAATCAAATGGATTGGGAAGGAGGAACAAATTATTGGTATGCAGCCCATATTAAGTTTGGAATTATAGGTTGCATATGGGTTTTACTTTATAGTCATTTTAATATAAGAAAAATTAAATGGAATTCTATTCCTTTCTTTATATTAATGATCATAATAGTATTTCAAATTATCTCCAACATTGCAGACTGGAAAAGAGCTCCTCATGTCAGAGCTTATTTTACTTCCATGATTCCTTTTGCTTTAGATCCAACTAATATGCCAATAGATAAAAATGGAATTACTCCTTTAATTAATACATTGCCTGAAACTATTCATGGTTTAGATATAATGAAGAAATATAACCTGAACATTTATTATGATTCCCAAAAGAATTTCGTCTATAAAAATGGTAATGTTCTTCTTAATGGACAAATTTCAGAGGGAGTGCTCGGCCCAGGATGGTATCAACCGGAGCAAGATTCAGTATGGATAAGCAAGAGAGCTCGTATTACATTTAGAAGTGGATCAAAAGGAGATTTGAAAGTAAAGGGTTATCTTCCTAACTTCCTATCACCCAATACAATAATTTTGAAAATTAACGACAAGATAATCTATCAAGGTGATCATAGTGGAACTTTTGAGATCCAGAAACATATTGATATGAACACAATGATTATGTTGGATATTGAACTTTCGGATTCAGTAATACCTAAAGATAAAGGTTTGAATCAAGATATGAGAGAATTGGGCGCTATTATTAATAACATTAATACTAATTAATGAATTTTCTGGAGTTGAAGATATGTTCTTAAGTATAGGGCGTAGATTTAAAAAAATTTATTATTAATCAGATTATTCTTCATAATTTTTTTTGGTTTTCTACTTATAATTCTAACCTTAATAGGTGATGATTTAATGCTTGGAATATTTTTGAAAACCATAACAAATCCGATTGTTATTAAATTTGTATCTCAACTAATTGCATTACCCATAACTACAGTTATAAGTTTTTTTGGTCATAAATATTGAAGTTTTAACAATAATAGTAGGATGTGAAATTAGCCATGACAAAAGCAGGCAATGTAGTAAAAATTAAAGATTCGATTGGTATTATTCTTGAGCAAAATGATTCAAATGTTGAAATTCTAATTTTAGAAAAAAGCATTGCAACGTGTGATAAGTCAATCAAAATTGGAACGGAAACATTTAATTATTGTGATAAAAATAAACTAATAATTAATGAATCTGAGATAACAGATTTTATAGGAGATGTAACAAAGGCTGAATTAGAAGGGATATTAAGATATACTATTTTGCAAAAGGTAGAGCAGTTTTATAATTTAGTGCATAAAAAACAAAGTTCATTTGATTCGGAGTCCACGTATGTAAACTATGGTGGAAGAGTTTTTGATGAAAAAGAGATGACGAACCTGGTTGATTCATCATTAGATTTTTGGTTGACTGCGGGAAGATTCAATAAGCAATTTGAAAAAGAATATGCTGAATTTTTAGGTGTAAGATATGCATTGCTCACTAATTCAGGATCATCCGCAAATCTACTAGCTTTCTCTGCTCTTACTTCCCCTAAACTTGGAGAAAAACGAATAAAGCCAGGGGATGAAGTTATCACCGTAGCAGCGGGTTTTCCTACAACGGTTGCCCCAATGGTTCAAAATGGAGCGGTGCCAGTATTTGTTGATGTTGATCTTGGGACATACAACATATTACCCGATCGAATTGAAGGAGCTATCACTGACAAAACCAAGGCTATTATGATAGCTCATACGATGGGGAATCCTTTCAGACTGGATGTAGTTATGCAAATTGCAGAAAAATATGATCTTTGGGTAATTGAAGATAACTGTGATGCATTGGGATCAAGATATGATGGGAAACTGACAGGAACATTTGGTCATATCGGAACTTCTAGTTTTTACCCTCCCCATCATATGACAATGGGAGAAGGAGGAGCTGTTTATACCAATGATCCTAAACTGAAAATGATAATTGAGTCTTTTAGAGACTGGGGAAGAGACTGTTGGTGCGCATCTGGTTGTGATGATACTTGTAAAAAACGTTTTGGTTGGGAACTGGGTTCACTTCCTTATGGTTATGATCATAAATATACCTACTCTCATATCGGATATAATTTACGGGTTACGGATATGCAAGCAGCAATAGGCCTAGAGCAATTGAAAAAAGTTCCGCACTTTACAAACGCAAGGATAAGTAACTTTAATCGTTTATTAGATGGACTTAGTGATCTTAATGAATACTTCATTCTTCCAAAAGCAACAGAAAACGCTAATCCTAGTTGGTTTGGATTTATACTTACAGTTCAGGATAATGCAGGATTTACAAAAAATGAAATTGTTAAATACCTTGAAGCCAATCGCATTCAAACTCGAATGTTATTTGCAGGGAATTTAACTAAGCAACCGGCTTTCCAAGGAGTAAACTATAGAATCTATGGTGATTTAACCAATACTGATAAAATATTGAATGATACGTTCTTAGTAGGTGTTTATCCCGGACTTACGAATGAAATGATTGACTACGTAATTAGCAAAATTAAGGAATTTGTATTAGCTAAAGTGAGCCATAAACAAGGGGAGGCAGTAAAATGAAAGTAGTCATTCTTGCTGGTGGATATGGTACTAGAATTAGTGAAGAATCACATTTGAGACCAAAACCAATGATAGAAATCGGTCAAAGACCTATACTGTGGCACATTATGAAAATCTACTCAAGTTATGGGTTTAATGACTTTGTTATTTGCCTCGGTTATAAAGGTTACTTTATTAAAGAATACTTTGCTCATTATTTTCTACATGAATCAGACATAACGTTTGATTTTAGAAATGATAATCAAAACATAACTCATAATCACTCTGCCGAGCCATGGAAAGTTACCTTGGTTAATACAGGGATTGATACTATGACAGGTGGTAGGGTGAAACGAGTTCAACCGTATATTGGTAACGAACCATTTATGCTAACCTACGGTGATGGGGTTTCAAACGTCAATATTAAAGAGTTAGTTCAACACCATAAATTAAGTGGTAGACTTGCAACTGTCACATCCATTCAACCTGATGGGCGCTTTGGAGCATTAGATATTAATGATCAAAGTGAAGTTCGGGGCTTCCAAGAAAAGCCGAGAGGTGACGGTTCATGGATTAATGCAGGATTCTTTGTTCTTCAACCAGAAGTTTTTGATTATATAGAGGGAGATCATACTGTTTTTGAAAAGGGTCCTCTTGAAAATCTTGCGAAGCAGGGTGAGTTATCCGCATATAAGCACTCTGGTTTCTGGCAGCCTATGGACACATTACGCGATAAAAACCATCTGGAGGTTCTATGGGCAAGCAAAAAAGCACCATGGAAAGTTTGGGATGATAATTTGGTAAAGACATTATGATAGAATTTTGGAAAAATAAGAAAGTCTTCATAACTGGACATACGGGGTTTAAGGGTTCTTGGTTATGTATGTGGTTGAATCAATTAGGGGCCAAAGTCGTGGGCTATGCCACTGAGCCTCCAACAATTCCGAGTTTGTTTGAACTTTGTGATGTAAAAAGCATGCTTATAAAATCGATAATTGCCGATATTAGAGATTTAGAAACATTGAAGGTTGAAATGGCGGCCTTTCAGCCCGAGATTGTTATTCATATGGCAGCTCAGCCTCTGGTAAGAGATTCCTACAAAATTCCTGTAGATACCTACTCTATCAATGTCATGGGTACGGTTAATCTATTTGAGGCTGTCAGAATAACTGATACCGTAAGAGCAGTGGTAAATGTTACAACTGATAAATGTTATGATAATAAAGAATGGGTATGGGGTTATAGAGAGAACGAACCCATGGGTGGTTATGATCCATATTCTAATAGCAAGGCTTGTTCAGAGCTGGTCACTTCGGCATATAGAAATTCCTATTTTAATGCACACGATTATGATAGGCATGGTGTAGCGGTTGCGTCTGCCAGAGCAGGCAATGTAATCGGCGGTGGTGATTGGGCTAAAGACAGACTGATTCCGGATTGCATAAATTCTTTGTTAGCTGGTGAACCCATTAAAATTAGAAATCCACATTCAATTAGACCTTGGCAGCATGTTCTCGAACCTTTAGGTGGTTACTTGCACATAGCCAGGAAGCTTTATGAATCGGGTCCTCAATATGCAGAGGCATGGAACTTTGGCCCTGAAGACAGTGATGCGAAACCTGTTGAATGGATCGTACAAAGAATGTGTGAGAAATGGGCTGGTAACCAAGGATATATTATTGAGGAAGGAAACCACCCTCATGAGGCTTCGTATTTAAAATTGGATTGTTCAAAGGCTAAAATGCAATTAAACTGGTCTCCACGTTGGCATTTAGATGAAACTTTGGACAATATTATTGAATGGACTAAAGCATATAAGAATGGTACTGATTTAAAGAGTATAAGCTTTAGCCAAATTCAAAACTACCAGAATAAATGAGGTCTGAATATGTTAAAAGTATTAGTAACCGGAGCAACGGGATTTGTTGGAGCCAGTCTGGTGAAGGCTTTACTTAATGGGAAAAACAAAGTATTTATAACAGCAAGAAAGAGCTCCGACTTTTGGAGAATAATTGATGTAAAGAATAAAATCGAAGAGATTTATTATACAAATTTAGAAAATAGAGCCGAGGTCTTTCAATTAATTGAAGAGTTAAGGCCAGATATTATTTATCATATTGCAACTTACGGCGGTTTTCCTAATCAGGCAGATCCAGAAAGGATTGTTAGTTCTAATCTTAATGCTACTATTAATTTATTAGATGCCGCCACTGCAAATGGAATACAGCAATTTATCAATACTGGAACTTCCTCTGAATACGGTATTAAAAACCACCCAATGAAAGAATCAGATCTATGTGAGCCGGTTAATCTTTATGGCGTCACAAAACTTGCAGCAACGAATTATTGTACTATGATTGGTAAGACTCAGAATTATAAAGTATGTACATTAAGACTGTTTTCCCCCTTTGGTGAATTGGAGGATTCGTCTCGTTTATATCCAAGTATAGTCAACTCCTTGAAAAATGATGAGAGACCAAAACTTTCGAGACCGAATTCAGTAAGGGATTTTATTGAGATTGAGAAAGTCCTTGATGTTTATTTAAATATTATAAATGTAGAATTTGTACCCGGGGATATTATTAACATAGGATCGGGAAAACAAAAAACGATTAGTGAATTTTACGATCAAGTTGCAAAAAGTTTGAATAAGAACCTTGAGCCTGTTTGGGGCGAGGCACCTCCACGTGCCAACGAACCAAAAATGTGGGAAGCAGATATAAGTAAATTAAAAGCTCTAATGAAATATACGCAACTAAGGGAGTAATTTTATGGAAAACACGAATATTAGGAAATCCATTATTCACATGGTACATTATTCCAAATCTTCTCATGTGGGAACGTGTCTATCAATTGTCGATATATTGTATACACTATACTTTAGGATTATGAATATTAATCCTTTGAATCCGGAAAAACCTGATAGGGATAAATTCTTACTAAGCAAAGGTCATGGTAGTGCTGCTTTATATGCTACATTAGCAGAGCGAGGTTTCTTCCCGAAAGAATATTTGGATAAATATTATATTGATGGTGGGATTTTACCAGGACATCTCGATATGGAGGCAGTACCTGGCGTTGAAGCTTCTGCAGGATCACTTGGTCATGGGTTGTCTATTGGCCTTGGAATGGCCATTGCAAACAGGCAAACGAATAATCCTGGGCACGTTTACGTTTTAGTAGGTGATGGGGAGTGTAATGAAGGTTCTATATGGGAAGCAATTATGTTAGCCTCCACACTAAAGTTAGAAAACCTAACAGCTATTGTTGATTATAACAAGTTGCAGAGCTTTGGTAGAACGAATGAAGTTATTTGTCAAGAGAATATAGCTGATCGTTGGAGAGCATTCGGTTGGGAAACTTATGAGGTAGACGGTCATGATCCGAAGAAACTGGCAGATGTATTTAGAATAAAACAAAAAGGACCTAAAGCTATAATTGCTCATACAATCAAAGGTAAGGGTGTATCTTACATGCAAGACAGGCTAGAGTGGCATTATAAATCACCTAATGATGATCAATATAATCAGGCTATAAAGGAATTAGGTGAATCCAAATGAGAAATACTTTTATTCATAACCTAGTAGAAGAAGCAAAAAAAGACAAGAGAATTTTTTTAATAACACCTGACATGGGATTTTCAGTATTAGAAACTTTTCGTGACCTGTTCCCCGACCGTTTTTTAAATGTCGGGATAGCAGAGCAAAATGCGGTTGGAGTGGCTGCAGGACTAGCTTTATCCGGAAAAATCGTTTATGTATATAGTATTATTCCGTTTGTAACTATGCGATGTTTTGAACAGGTAAGAGTCGATGTCGCATATATGAATACTAACATAAGACTAGTTGGGGTCGGTGCAGGACTTTCATATGGGCCCGCAGGAGCAACACATCACTCTATTGAAGATATTGCTATTATGAGAAACCTTCCTAATATGACGGTCTGTTGCCCAGGAGATCCGATTGAAGTTAGGGAAATTGTAAAGCAAAGTGTACAATACCAAGGGCCGATGTACATTAGATTGGGAAAAAACGGAGAACCTAAGATTCATTCGGAAGATACTAAAATAGAGATCGGCAAAGCGATAGAAGTTACTCAGGGTGATGACTTAACATTAATAACTACTAGTAATATGCTTGAGCAAGGGAAAATATGGGTTGATGAATGGGCAAAACAAGGAAAGAATGCAGCCCTCATTAGCATGCCAACCATTAAACCTTTTGATAAAGAGATGGTACTAAAATTAATAGAAAAGAATACACCCATTTATACACTTGAAGAGCATAATATAATTGGTGGTCTAGGCAGCGCAGTAGCTGAAGTAATCGCGGAAAGCGGATCCGGTGTTAAATTTAAGAGAATTGGTATTCCAGATACTTATACACATCATGTAGGCAGCCAAAATTATCTGAGACAAAAAATGATACTGGATAACTTATTTTTTGACTAAAAGCATAACTATGAGTAAAGAGGTTCTTATGAAAACTATTAGTATAGTAACTCCTTGTTATAATGAAGAAGCTAACGTTGAAGAGTTGTACAATCAAGTCAAGGAAATATGTGAACAATTGGATGGGTATACTTACGAACACATTTTTATTGATAATGCTTCAAAAGATAATACCGTTGCAATATTAAAGAGACTTGCCTCTCAGGATCACAATGTGAAAGTTATAGTTAATGCAAGAAATTTTGGACATATACGCTCTCCTTATCATGCATTACTTCAAGCGGAAGGAAACGCAGTCATATTAATGGTTGCTGATCTTCAAGATCCCCCTAAGATGATTCTTGACTTTGTGAAAAAGTGGGAAGAGGGCTATAAAGTTGTCCTAGGTGTAAAAAATGACAGTGAAGAATCAGCACTAATGTTTACTATCAGAAAAATGTACTATAATTTTATTAATAGAGTCTCTGAGATCGAACTAACTAAAAACAACACGGGGTTTGGTTTATATGATCAACAGGTAATAAAAATATTGAGAGATATCGATGATCCGTACCCTTACTTTAGAGGATTGATTTCAGATATAGGATTTGAAAGCTACAAAATAAGTTATGTTCAGCCTGCACGTAAAAGAGGAATTACTAAAAATAATTTTTATACCTTATATGATATTGCCATGTTGGGTATCACAAACCATTCAAAGATCCCATTAAGATTAGCAGCTATGCTCGGTTTTGCAATGTCAGCAATAAGTTTCTTAGTTGCTATTCTCTATTTGCTAGCTAAAGTTGTGTTTTGGAATTATTTTCAAGTTGGTGTTGCTCCTCTTGTTATTGGATTGTTTTTCTTTTCATCGGTTCAATTATTTTTTATTGGGATCATCGGTGAGTATATTGGCTCAATTCATACGCAAGTGTTAAAGCGTCCTTTAGTTATTGAGAAGGAAAGAATTAATTTTGGAGAGAAATCGAAAATGGATACGGATATTAGTCAAGTTTCGATGTATCGGTGATTATTATGCTAATAAATTTTTTTAAGAATCAGTTTGTCAAATTTATATTAGTAGGTATTTTGAATACCCTTTTTGGATATGGAATGTTTTCATTGCTCATTTTTGTTCACTTACATTATTCATTAGCTTCTTTGGTATCGACAATTGTAGGAGTATTATTTAACTACAAGACGACAGGAAGGCTTGTTTTTAACACTAAAAGTAACGCATTGTTATATAAATTTTTATTTGTTTATGGAATTGTGTATCTATTACAAATATCATTTTTAAAAATATTGTTAGTTTATGGTTTGAATATTTATTACTCAGGCTTTCTAATTATGATACCTATCGCTATTATTTCTTTTATATTAAATAAAAAGTTTGTTTTTAAAAACCAATAACATTAGAGTGCTAGGGAGATGTTTAAATGAAAGGTATCATTCTGGCAGGAGGAACGGGTTCACGTCTATATCCATTAACAAAAGTCACAAACAAACACTTGCTTCCCGTCGGTAGATATCCAATGATTTTTCATTCTGTAAATAAGTTGAAGGAAGCAGACATTCAAGATATTCTTGTTGTTACTGGGAAAGATCATATGGGTGATGTAGTTAACCTGCTCGGCAGTGGAAGAGAAATGGGAGTAACGTTTACATACAAAGTGCAAGATGAAGCCGGTGGAATTGCGCAAGCACTGGACTTAGCTGAACATTTTGTAGGTAATGATCAAATGGTGGTTATCTTGGGGGATAATGTATTTTCTGACTCTATTGCCCCTTTTGTTAGCAATTTTAGGAATCAGAGAAACGGTGCAAAGATTCTTATTCAAGAGGTACATGATCCATCTAGGTATGGAGTGCCAGAACTTGATGGTGATAAAATTGTTTCCATTGTAGAAAAGCCTATAAATCCAAAAAGCAGCTTTGCTGTTACTGGAATTTATATGTTTGATAGTAATGTATTCGGCATTATTAAGACACTTAAGCCATCTGATCGTGGAGAACTTGAGATCACTGATGTGAACAATGCTTATATCAATAGGAAACAATTAACATATGATGTACTGGAAGGCTGGTGGACCGATGCCGGAACGCATGCATCACTGTCCAAAGCAAACGAGCTTGCTAAAAATATAGTCTTCGGTAAAGAGTTTGGAAAATTGAAGGTTTAAGTGGGTGAAAATAAGATGAAAGTAATAGTAACAAATATTAAAGACGTATTGATTATTGAACCTGATTCTTTCCAGGATCACCGAGGTTTTTTTATGGAAAGTTACACTAAAAATAAATTCGATCAACAAGGAATAGACCAGATTTTTGTTCAAGATAACCATTCATTATCGGTGGAAGCAGGTGTATTGCGCGGACTTCACTATCAATTGAATCCTAAAGCACAAACCAAACTTGTTCGAGTTGCTAAAGGTGCTATTTATGATGTTGCCGTTGATATTCGTAAGAATTCACCAACCTATGGAATGTGGGTAGGAGTTATTCTTAGTGAATCAAACAAAAGACAGCTTTTAATTCCTAAAGGGTTTGCCCATGGATTTTGCACCCTTGTTGGAAATACAGAAGTTCTTTATAAAGTGGATGAATATTATTCCCCTGAACATGATAAAGGTATGTTGTGGAACGATCCTGATCTAGGGATTGATTGGCCAACTACTAAACCAATTCTATCGGATAAAGATTCCAAGCACCCGTTAATGCGGAATACAGAAAACAATTTTGAGAGGTAGTTAATTATGAGAGTGCTTATCACCGGCGGTGCGGGTTTTATTGGCAGTAACTTTGTTAATTACACGGTTAAAAAATACTCTGATTATCAATTTATTAATTTGGATGCTTTAACTTACGCTGGAAATTTAGAAAATCTTAAATGTGTAGAGCAAAGCCCCAATTATAAATTTATAAAAGGTGATATAGTAGATGCTGCATTAGTAGATTCTCTATTCCATGAGGGGATTGACTATGTAGTAAATTTTGCAGCTGAGTCACATGTAGATAGGAGTATCACAGACCCGGAGATATTTGTTAAAACCAATATAATGGGTACACAAGTACTTTTGGACGCTTCAAAAAAATACGGGGTGAAAAAGTACCTGCAAGTATCAACGGATGAAGTTTACGGTAGTCTAGGTGATACTGGGTATTTTACTGAGGAAACACCGCTAGCCCCTAATAGCCCTTATTCAGCTAGTAAAGCGGGAGCTGATCTGCTTGTTAGAGCCTACCATGAAACGTTTGGTTTTCCTGTAAATATTACGAGATGCTCTAATAATTACGGCCCTTTCCACTTTCCGGAGAAGTTGATTCCATTAATGATAATTAATGCACTGAATAACAAAGAACTTCCAGTGTATGGAGACGGCTTAAACGTTCGCGATTGGCTACATGTTGAAGATCATTGTGCTGCCATTGACTTGGTACTCCATAAAGGTGCGAATGGAGAGGTGTACAACGTCGGCGGGAACAATGAAAGGACGAATATCCATATAGTGAAGAAGATTCTTGAACTTTTGGGTAAATCGGAAGATATTATTAAATACGTAAAAGACCGACCAGGTCACGACAAGCGTTATGCAATAGATGCGACAAAACTTAAAAATGAGTTGGGTTGGAAACCAAAGTATACGTTCGAAACGGGTATAACTGAAACAGTTCAATGGTATTTAAACAATCGAGACTGGTGGAAACGCATCATAAACGGTGATTATCAGAATTACTATGAACAGCAATACATTAAACGATAGCAGAGGTATTTATGAAAATTCTTATTACTGGTGGCAGCGGTCAGTTGGGGACAGATGTTACTCTTCTATTAAAAGAGTGTTGTGAAGTTTTTTCTTACTCGAGTAAAGAATTGGATATCATTAATCAATTCTCAGTTTATAATAAAGTAGATCACATCAGACCTGATGTTATTATTCACTGTGCTGCTTATACAAAGGTAGATTTGGCTGAGTCAGATTCAGATAGAGCCTACCAAGTCAATGCTATAGGGACTCGAAATGTAGCAGTAGCTGCTGAAAAAATAGGGGCCAAAATTGTTTATATCAGTACGGATTACGTGTTTGGCGGCACTTCTAGTATACCTTATAAAGAGTATGACCAAACCAACCCTATCACGGTATATGGTCGTTCTAAATTGGCCGGTGAGGAATTTGTTAAGTCCTTGTCAACCCAATATTTTATACTTAGAACGTCCTGGGTGTATGGCAAGTATGGGCAAAATTTCGTTAAAACAATGCTGAATTTGGCTAAGGATCGTAGTGAACTGAGTGTTGTTAAAGACCAGGTCGGTTCACCAACTTACACAGTGGATTTAGCTAAATTTATCCAACGGGTTATCCAAACCGAGTACTACGGCATTTATCATGTGTCTAATTCCGGCGTCTGTTCTTGGCATGAATTTGCAGAAGCGATATTTAGAGAGGCTGGCTTTAATCAAATAAAAGTTAACCCTGTGACTACTGCTGAGTTTCCAAGGCCAGCTCCAAGACCGGCTTTTTCGGCAATGGATCATATGGCCATAAGAATCAATGGGTTTGAAGAATTAAGACATTGGCAGGATGCATTGAAAGAGTTTATAAACGAAACCGAATGAGCAATACGGTAGTAGGAAATGGAGGGTCATCATGAAAATTATCGTTTCAAGGTTCATAAAATCCCTTCTTTTTCTTGTCTTAGGTGCCGGTTTTGTTTATTTTTACTATCAATGGTATGAAACAGAATCTGCTCAAACTCAATTGGTTAGTAAACAACAAAATACTAAATCTAACAAACAAGATCAACCAGCTCAAAGCGAGAAACAAATTGCGGTGGAGTATTTTGACGCCAATAAGTGGGATAATAACACGGACTTAAAAAAGGTATATAAGGGAACATATGAAATTGAGGGAGACAACGGCAAAAAAGCTGTTTGGGTCAAAAAAGAATCGGATATTCTAATCACTGTTCCCCAAGCTAATGATATTCTGGTTAAAGGATATATACCTTTCTCATTACACAAAAAAGCGGATGAGAACATAAAGGAAGTTAAAATAAATGTTCTGGTAAATAAAAAAGTTATCGGTGAGTTAACGTTTACAGAGGATAAATCTTTTGAGTATACTGTTAAAAGGTCTGCTTTTGAGAATGATGGAAAACAAGTTGATATCCAACTTGAAGTCGATCATGATTACATTCCTTCTAAAACTGGTCTATCCAAAGATGAACGGTCATTAGCAATGTTAATAAATTACATTGGTCCTAACCAAACTCCCTAATGAGGGAGTTTTTTTAATCTTTCCCGGGATTTCATGCTATAATAAAAGCAAATAAACTTTTTCGGGGAAAATTTCATGTATTTAAGTATTTTGGTTGTTAGTTATAACACTAGAGATTTAACATTAAACACTTTAGAGTCCATTTATCGTTCCAAAACGAAATATGAATATGAAGTTATTCTAGTAGATAATGCCTCTGTAGATGATTCTGTTGAAAAAGTAAAGCAGAGTTTCCGATCTGTGAAGATTATAGAAAATGCGGAGAATGTTGGTTTTTCAAAAGCGAACAATCAAGCCATGAAAGTTGCATCTGGAAAATACATACTATTATTAAACTCAGATACAATTGTAGAAGAAGATTCACTTGACATCATGATTCGTTTTATGGATTCCCACACTAAGGTGGGTGCTGCCGGCTGCAAGGTGGTGCTTCCTGACGGATCTTTAGATAAAGCGTGTCGTAGAGGGTTTCCTACACCCTCGGCGTCGTTCTATTACGCTTTCGGCATCAGTAAGTGGTTTCCTCGGAACCCGCGGTTTAACCAATACCAGCTGTCCTACCTGGATCCCGACGAAGAATATCCGGTAGATTGCCTGGTGGGGGCTTTTATGATGGTTCGGAGCGAAGTGATAGAGCAGGTGGGGATGCTGGATGAGGAATTTTTCATGTATGGCGAGGATATTGATTGGTGCTACCGTATTAAGCAGGCCGGATGGGAGAATTATTATTACCCACGTACGCAAATTACCCATTACAAAGGTGCCAGCAGCCGGAGGAAGCCTTTTAAAATCATATATGAATTCCATAGGGCCATGATTCTGTTTCACAGAAAGCATTACAGGCAAAAGTATTCCTGGGTCGTTAATAGTCTCGTATATGCCGGGGTTTGGGTTAAGCTGGGACTTTCTCTTTTACTAAACCGTTTTGGTTCCGTGAGGTGAACAATCGTGTTAAGGCAAAGGCAAGGATTACTACCACAGATTTACTCGTTTTTTGACTTTCTTTGTATTCATGCGGTGTTTGTTTTTTCATGGTGGTTGAAATTTCAAAGCGGATGGATTGCTTATGAGAATCCTCTTCCTTTTGCCCGGTATACTTTCTGGACATCCGTCTATGCTGTAGTTGCGATAGGAATTGCGTATTTCCTCAATTTTTATGTTCCTAAGAGGAAGAAGAAGTTCTCTTATGAAGTTTTTAAAATCCTTCAAATTCATATTTTAAGCTTATTGATTCTGATCAGTATTTTGTTCGTTTTTAAAGAAATCAACGTGTCGCGGCATTATCTTACGCTTTTTCTGGTAAACAATATCATTTTTATGATCATCTACCGCTTTATTGTCAAAGCCACACTAATCCAGCTCAGAGAAAAGGGCTATAACAAACAGTACATACTTATCTTGGGTGCGGGATCGCTGGGCAGAAGGTTTTACGAGAATGTCGTTAACAATCCGGAGTTGGGCTATGATGTGGTTGGGTTTTTGGATGATTTCCACGACAGCCATGAAGAAAAGTATGCCAATTACAAGCAAATCATCGGTAAGATTGACGAACTGGAGAACATTTTACATAAAACCATGATTGATGAGGTTATTATCGCTCTTCCTTTGGCGGCTCACAAGAAATTTGCCCAGATCATTAATACCTGCGAAAAAGCGGGGGTAAAGACATTAATTATTCCGGACTTTTTCGATTTTCTGCCGGCGAAGCCTTATTTTGATAATTTTGCGGGGATTCCTTTGATCAATGTCAGGGACATTCCGTTGGATGAAGCTGGAAACCGGTTTATAAAACGCACGTTTGATATTACTTTCTCTCTGGCTGCTTTGATTGCTGTCCTGCCGTTGATGTGTTTGATTGTAATTGGACTGAAGCTTACGTCGCCCGGTCCGGTCCTGTTCAAGCAGGAAAGGGTGGGCCTCAACCGCAGAAATTTTATGATGTATAAGTTCCGTACGATGAAGATTCTTCCCAAAGAAGTGTCCGACACTGGCTGGACGGTGGAAAATGACCCCAGAAGGACGAGGTTCGGGGCGTTTTTGAGAAAAACTAGTCTGGATGAGCTGCCGCAGTTCATCAATGTTTTGAAAGGCGATATGAGTGTGGTGGGGCCGCGGCCGGAGCGTCCGTTTTTCGTGGAACAATTTAAAGAAGATGTGCCTAAATATATGATTAAGCATCATATTCGGCCTGGGATCACCGGTTGGGCCCAAACGAACGGGCTGCGCGGGGATACTTCCATTGAGGATAGAATCCAGCATGACATTTTTTATATAGAAAATTGGTCTTTTGTTATGGATATGAAGATTATTATGAAAACGATAGTGAACGGACTTATAAATAAGAATGCTTATTGAAAGCCTGCGGCCAAGTATATTTACATCCAAAACTCCTAATACTGTCTGATAGATAGAAAAGTAACAGGAGGTATCGCAATGTACGAACCGGATGATCCTCGCCAAGAGGACAGTTTGGCTGTAGGCAAAGGAATTGTTTTTGGGGTCCTGTTCGGGGCCATTCTATGGGCGGTTATTATCGTTGGGTGGATTTATTTTTTTGTGAAGTGAGGGATCGGACTGTGTCCGGTCTTTTCTTTTTTTAATAGGGCAGAACTCCCGGCTAGTCTGCATAATCGTCCAAGTCCTCTCATAGACATGTACCAGTATGTAATTTCATGGGATTGAGGGGATGATGGAATGCGTCGGGTCACATGGGTATTAGCTGTCATAATGAGTCTGGCCTTGGTTCTGGCGGGCTGTGGAAAAAAAGATGCAGGCGCGGTAGTAAAGGATTTGGATCGTGTGATCAATAAGCTGGACAGCTACCAAGGCTCGGGAACGATGGTGCTTCATACGGGGCAGCAGCCTCAGGAGTATCAGGTCGAAGTTTGGTATCAGAACCCTCATTATTATCGCATTGCTTTAACGAATGAGAAGAAGGATATTACGCAGATTGTCCTGAAAAACGATGAAGGGGTGTTTGTGCTCACTCCGCATCTGAACAAAAGCTTCCGTTTCCAAAGCGAGTGGCCTGAAAAGCAGGGGCAGGTGTATCTGTTCCAGTCGCTGGCCCACAGTATTCTCAATGATAATGACCGTCAGTTTACGACCGATGATAAAAATTATGTGTTTAATGTGCTCGCGAACTATCAGAATGGATCGTTGGCCCGCCAGAAAATTTGGCTGGATAAAAAGAATTTGGCTCCAAGGCAGGTCGAGGTCCTCGATTCCAATGCGAATGTGATGGTGGATGTGAATTTTACGAAATTTGAGTTCGGCAGGAAGTTTGATAAGGATTCTTTTCAAATGCAGCGGAATTTGACTGGCTGGAATATTCAGAAGCTTCCGACGCTGGGGCTGGGCAAGGATGTTTCTGGTCTGAATGCGAGCGGCGGCCAGACTGATGTAGCGGCGAAGCAGGGAGACGCGGGTAAGGCGGCGACTGGCGCGGACGTGAGCGGTGGCAAGGCGGACGCGGGAGCGAAGCAGGGAGACGCGGGTAAGGCGGCGGCAGGAGCGGGAGTGAGCGGCGGCAAGGCGGATGCGGGAGCGAAGCAGGGAGACGCGGGTAAGGCGGCGGCGGGAGCGGGAGTGAGCGGCGGCAAGGCGGATGCGGGAGCGAAGCAGGGAGACGCGGTCAAGACGACGACTGGCGGGGGAAGCGCCGCAGCGCAGCAGTTCGGTGTGATCGAGCCGCAGTACTTGCCAAAGGGTGTTGCGCAGCGGGACGTAACCGAGATTAAGTTAGGCGATGAGAAGGCGATCATGCTGAGATACTCCGGAAAGTTCAACTACAACCTTGTGGAGTCCCGGCCTTTGGCTCAAACGGCGACATCAATGTCGGCAGATCTGGTTGATCTTGGGTTCGGGTTTGGCGTACTGTCAGGCACGGATATGAAGACCCTGACCTGGATGTCTGACGGCGTTGAATTCAGATTGTCCAGCGGGGATTTGCCTATGACTGACATGATTCATGTAGCTCAAGCCGTGCAGGGGCAGATGGGTAAGTAACTTCCATGTTCACATTGACAGAGCGGCGGGAACCGATTAACATAAATACTGTCGGTCCATGATCGGTACAAGAGATCGATAAGGGGAAGGGTCTGCGATGTCGGACGGCTTCCCTTTATCGGTTTATTTTATGAAGAAGGTGAACAAGGTGGACTCGTTTTACCGTCCCACAAGGGTGGAGATTTCTTTGGACGCCCTTCGCCATAACATCCAAAGCTTTCAGCAAATACTGCCCAAGACGATGAATATTATGGCGGTCGTTAAAGCGAATGCGTACGGGCACGGGGCCGTTGAGGTTTCAAGGGAAGCATTGGCTTGCGGCGCGAGCAGATTGGCGGTGGCTTTCCTGGACGAAGCGCTGGAACTGCGGAGAGCGGGTATTACAGCTCCCATTCTGGTTCTGGGCTACACGCCCCCGCAGGGGCTGCTGACAGCGGCGGAGAACGATATCACGTTGGCTGTGTACAGCGACAATGTTCTGGAGGCTCTTACCAGCCTCAAAAACGAAAAGCGTCTTAGAATCCACATCAAGCTGGACACCGGAATGGGCAGAATCGGCCTTTATAAGGAAGAGGATGCGCAGAGGTTCGTCGAAAAGGCGCTTCAACTGCCCAATGTGTTGGTGGAGGGGTTGTTCACTCATTTTGCGGCCGCTGATGAGGCGGACAAATCCTATACGTTCGAGCAGTACAGCCGTTTCGAGCGGATTGTGGATTATTTTGCACAAAGGGGAATCCGTTTCGACCTGCTTCACACTGGAAACAGCGCAGCAGCCATAGAGCTTCCCGAGCTTTCTTATAATATGGTCCGGCTTGGCATCAGTATGTACGGGATGTATCCTTCGGACGAAGTGAACAGGGAGCGGGTAGAACTTCAGCCGGTATTAAGCCTGAAAACAGCTGTCGTGATGGTCAAGACGCTTCCTCCGGGCTCTGGCATCAGCTATGGCACAATTTATCACACTAGCAAAGACGAGAGGATCGCCACGCTGCCCATAGGCTACGCCGACGGCTTCTCACGCATGCTGACGGAAAATGCGGAGGCTTTGCTGCACGGCCGCAGATATCCTGTCGTCGGCAAAATTTGCATGGACCAGTGTATGATCGAGGTGACGGACGCCCCGCGCTGCGATTTTCACGATGAGGTGGTGCTGATCGGCAAGCAGGGAGATCAAACCATTTCCGCGGACGAAATTGCCAGCCGGCTTGGCACGATCAATTATGAAGTTACCTGCATGATCTCGCATCGGGTGCCGCGCATTTATATGCGGGATGGCGCCGCCATAAAGGTGGTAAATCCGCTTAATCCTTAAGGGGCACAGAGGTGTGGAAACATTTGGAGATGTAAATTTTGATAGAATTCTTATATGCTAAAGAGGAATTTGTCTTTTTGTATCGAATAGTATAGCTTGTGCAAAATTGAAGAAGTGTATATCATAATTGCTGTATCTATGCATATACTTGCTTTTGTATAATTCTGCTTCATTATCGTCATAATGGTAATATTGGGTCGTTATGTGGGGGTGCGATTAGTAATAATGCATAATACTACGAAAAGAATCATGATCAGCCTGCCAGACCAACTGCTGGAGGAGGTAGATGGGATCGTGGAAGCGGAAAATTCCAATCGGAGCGAGTTTATTCGTCAAGCTATGAAGCTTTACCTCCTGGAAAGAAAGAAAAGGTACCTGCGTGAGTCGATGCAGCGCGGTTATATGGAGATGGCAAAGATCAATCTTAATATGGCCTCGGAGGCATTTCAGGCGGAGGAAGACGCGGAAGTCACGCTGGACCGCTTAGTTAGCGGGGTGTAGCCTTGATTGTCAAACGTGGCGATGTATTTTTCGCAGATTTGTCCCCCGTCGTAGGCTCGGAGCAGGGCGGTATCCGGCCTGTTCTTATCATTCAGAATGACATTGGCAACCGGTTTAGCCCTACGGTCATTATCGCGGCCATCACCGCGCAGATCCAAAAGGCCAAGCTGCCCACGCATGTGGAAATTGACGCGGAAACTCACGGTTTTGACAGAAACTCGGTCATTCTCCTGGAGCAGATCCGCACGATCGATAAGCAAAGGCTCACCGACAAAATTACTCACTTGGATGAAGAAACCATGCGTAAGGTCAACGATGCGCTGCAGATTAGCGTCGGGCTGATTGATTTTTAGCGGGTGGAAGGCATATCAATAGCAAGCATGGAGACGTCGCAAGACGTTTTTTTTGTGGTAAAAGAAAATAAGATAGGGGATTCATACATGGCAATTAACGTGTTCTTAATTATCTCCAACATCATTCTTTTGGTCGCGGGACAAACTCTTTGGAAACTAGGCCTCAATAAAATCGGGAGTTTTCAGCTTTCCAACCTGTCGAAAATCCTGTTCTCCCCCTACATCATCTCAGGCGTTTTTCTTTACGGTATAGCGACGGTTTTATGGCTGGCGATTTTGTCGCGGCTGCCTCTGAGCCTTGCTTATCCTTTACAAAGTCTGGCCTACGTGGCAGGGATGATAATCGCGCTGTATTTATTTAATGAGACGATCCCTGTGACCCGTTGGGTTGGGGTTGGAATTATTTTGGTGGGAGTATCGGTTCTGAGCTGGAAATAAGCGGCGCGTATAGGAAAATAGTCAGTCTTAAGATTTAAGCAAAGGATGGTTTGTTTTGGATAAAGAACTGGTTGACACACATACACAGGAAGATCCCAAAATCGCGAAGCAGCAGGCCGCCCAAAGAAAAGAACGTATGCTCGAGCAGATCGGGGCCGAACTGCAGCTGCCGGTGACTAAAGTGCGCGCTGCCATGGGGCTGCTGGACGAAGGGAATACGATTCCTTTTATCGCCCGGTACCGCAAGGAAATGACAGGTGAGCTCGATGAGAACCAGCTGCGCGATGTGGAGGAACGGCTGCAGTACCTGAGAAACCTGGAGGACCGCAAGCTGGAAGTGATTCGGTTGATTGACGAGCAGGGGAAGCTGACGGAGGAGCTGAGAGCCTCCATAGAGCAGTCAGCCAAGCTGCAGGAGATAGAGGACCTGTACCGGCCTTACCGCCAGAAACGCAAAACGCGTGCCAGCGTCGCCAGAGAGCGGGGACTCGAGCCTCTGGCCGTGTGGATCATGGCGCAGCCTAAGATGGGGACTCTTGCGGAGGAGGCGGCGAAGTATGTCGATGCGGAGAAAGAAGTCCATAGCGCCGAAGAAGCCGTCCAGGGGGCTATGGATATCCTTGCCGAGAATATCGCCGACGACGCGAAAGTGCGGGCTTGGGTGCGGAAGTTTACTTTTGACCAGGGAGCGGTAAGGACGGAAGCAAAGGATGCGGAACAGGATTCGGTGTACGAGATGTACTATGCTTATCAGGAGCCCGTGCGGAAGCTGCCGCCCCATCGGATTCTGGCCATAAACCGGGGCGAGAGGGAAGATGTGCTGAAGGTTTATTTGGAAGTGCCTGTGGAGAAGATCCACGAGTACATTGCGCGCCAATACATAAAAGGTCCTTCCATTGTCAGAGACACGCTTCAAGCGGTGGTGGAGGACGCCTACAAGCGGCTCATCGCCTCCTCCATCGAAAGGGAAGTGCGCAACGAGCTGACGGAAAAAGCCGAAGAGCAGGCGATCCGGATTTTCTCCGAGAACCTGCGGAATTTATTGCTGCAGCCCCCTGTGAAAGGGAATGTGGTGCTTGGGGTCGATCCGGCCTACCGGACAGGCTGCAAGCTCGCTGTAGTGGATGAGACGGGCAAAATGTTGGAAGTCGCCGTCACTTACCCTACACCTCCGAACAACAAAGTCGCGGAAGCCAAGGCAAAGTTCAAGTCCATCATCGAAAAATACGGCGTACAGCTCATTGTCATCGGCAACGGCACGGCTTCCAGGGAGACGGAGCAGTTCGTCGCGGAGCTGATCGGGGAGATGAAAAAGCCGAGCCTCCATTACATTATTGTCAGCGAGGCGGGCGCCAGCGTGTATTCGGCGTCCAAGCTTGCGCAGGGAGAGTTCCCGGATCTGGACGTGGCGGAGCGAAGTGCGATTTCCATCGCGAGAAGGCTGCAGGATCCGCTCGCCGAGCTGGTCAAAATCGAACCAAAAGCGATCGGGGTCGGCCAGTATCAGCATGACGTGTCGCAGAAGCGGCTGGACGAGAGCTTGAAGGGAGTCGTAGAGTCGGCGGTGAACCATGTGGGAGTGGATGTCAATACGGCATCTGCAGCGCTTTTATCCTATATCTCCGGCATTAATGCGACACTTGCCCAGAATGTGGTGAAATACCGTGAGGAGAACGGCAAGTTTGCCACCCGTGCCCAGCTGCAGAAGGTGCCCCGACTGGGCGCTAAGGCTTTTGAACAGTGTGCGGGATTCCTCCGGATCAGTGACGGCAAGAATCCGCTCGATAACACTCCGATCCATCCGGAATCCTATGATGTGGTGGATAAGCTGTTCGGCGAGCTTAGGATGGAGCTGAAGCAGTTAGGGTCTGCCGAGCTCAGGGAGAAGCTGAAGCAGGTGGAGGCGGACGAACTGGCTGTGAAGCTGAATGTGGGTGTGCCTACGTTGAAGGATATTTTGGACAGCCTGCAGCGGCCCGGTAGGGATCCTCGGGAGGAACTGCCGCCGCCGATTTTCCGTACGGATGTGCTGCAGTTGGAGGATTTGACGCCCGGTATGGAGCTGCAGGGAACGGTGCGTAATGTGATTGATTTCGGGGCTTTTGTGGATATCGGCATTAAAAATGACGGGCTTGTCCATATTTCCCAGCTGGCCGACCGTTTTGTAAAACATCCGATGGATGTCGTCTCCATAGGCGATATTGTGAAAGTCTGGGTGTTGGGTGTGGATTTGAAAAAAGGCAGAGTCAGCCTGACGATGAAGAATCCGAAAGGCGAGTAGAACGACAAAGAGCATTTGATGAGAAGCGATCTCTTCAGATGCTCTTTTTATTTTATCTTTTTTTGGTTCCCTGCTTGGAGGTGAACAGTTCGGCATCCGTACGTTTCGACCGGTAAAAAAACCAGCAATCGTTCAGCAGACGGATTTGCCGGCGGTTTTTGGTGTAAAAGGCACGCATCAATTGATTGCTAAGCCATTGCGGCATGCTTCCAGCCCCTTCCTGAATCCTTATATCAGCATATGGAAGGAATGGGCGAATGGTGCAGGTCCGCTTGACGGGTTACTCGAATTCTTCTTCGTACCACTGCTCAAGCTGCGCCTGAAGGGCGCGGATTTCCGTCAGCAGAGACACCAGCGGGTATTTGGTCTCCTGGATTGCGGCAAACTTTTTCTCCAATTCGTTTATGTAGTCAAGTCCGTTCGTAGAGGCGTACCGCGGGTCAACCGCTTCCAGGTTATCGCATTCGGCGATGAGGCAGGGCAGGGAAGGGATGTCCTCGGCGGTTAGCTTATCCGCTTCTTTATGTAACCTTTGGTGAAGCGCGGTTAGCTGATACATATGGGATGACGGCATTTCGACAAACCGGATTTCGTTCGGTGATTTCAGGATTCCGTACCTCATGGTTGGCATGCATATTTCCCCTCTTTCGTAAAGCCGCTTATCTTTACTTGACAGTGTAGCCTAAGATAAGGTACAAATTCAAGTGGATACCAGCAAAAAAATCGGGAGAGGATAACGAATGAACGATGCGCAGCTGCAAGCTTGGGTGGAACGAATTTCTTTGGCGTCGTTCGGTGTTCCTTTTCGACACCAGGCGCGGTTCAACACTCGGCTCCGTTCGACCGGCGGGAGGTATTTTACACGCACCCACGATATCGAAATCAGCGCTCTGCAGTATGAGACATATGGTGAGGATGAAGTGGAGAAAATCATCAAGCACGAGCTTTGTCATTATCATCTGCATTTGGCCCGAAAAGGATACAAGCACCGCGATGATGATTTCAAAAGCTTGCTGAAGAAGGTGGGGGGGAGCCGCTTTTGTACGGCATTGCCGCAAGCGGGACGCGCGGAACCGTACCGGTACCAGCTTCGGTGTGTGAGCTGCGGGAAAGAATATTTGCGCAAGCGCAGGCTCGATCCCGGGAAGTATGCGTGCGGCCGGTGCAGGGGGAAGCTGCAGCTGTTTACGCTTGACACCGTTAATAATAAATGATATATTAGTGTTCGTCCTTCCCTGATAGCTCAGTTGGTAGAGCACTCGACTGTTAATCGAGTTGTCACAGGTTCGAGTCCTGTTCGGGGAGCCATTTTTTATTTTTTGGAGAGATACCCAAGTGGCTATAAGGGGACCCTCTGCTAAGGGGTTAGACTGCGTAAGTGGTGCGAGGGTTCGAATCCCTCTCTCTCCGTACAGACCGAGTAAGTCGTCCAATTTGGACGGCTTTTTTTAACGTTAAGGCTAAGTTTAACCTCAATGTTGATTTTCAGCGTTTGATTAATTTATTTTCTCATCGAATATACTTCAAAAGCAGTTTTCAAGGAGGGAATTCATCGAATTTATTTTGAAATTCTTCAGGAATTATGAATTCTGTATTCTTTTTAAAATTCACTTATTAGAATACCATGGGCATCTTGTAACAAGGCACCTTTGAAAAAACAGAAGCCCAAACGTGTAACAAGGAACACCCCGCTTCAATTCTTCGGTCAGCTGACAGTCAAGAATGAGCATTCTCAATTTCTCCAATTCTTTCTGTCACTTTTTGAATTTACTTAATTCCACAGTAAGCCATCCTTCGAAGTGTTATATTCGTATCCTTGACAGAAAACAGGCATAAAGAGACTAACATATTCTTTTTATTCGACGTTGTGTTTTCGTACTCCTTGTTATCCAGGTAGTGAAACTATGTCAGGTAATGCTTCAAATATTTTGTTGCAGCCCATTAAAGCGGTCCATCCAGGGGCCAAAGGAAAGTGGTTTGGATTACTTTTAACAGGCTTTCACAGAAACATGATATAGTAACACTGGCTGGTAATACTTTCTTTATAAAGGGACTTGCCAAGCGGCTAATTCTCAGCTATAATAACACTTGTCGTCTTTGAGACGTCGCTGTATCTAGGCCCGTTGGTCAAGCGGTTAAGACACCTCCCTTTCACGGAGGTAACAGGGGTTCGATTCCCCTACGGGTCACCAATTTTTATGAGCCATTAGCTCAGTCGGTAGAGCACCTGACTTTTAATCAGGGTGTCGAAGGTTCGAGTCCTTCATGGCTCACCATTTTCACCTCTGAAGATGGTTCATATTGTAACGTGCGGTCATGGTGGAACGGCAGACACGCTATCTTGAGGGGGTAGTGCCCATTGGGCGTGAGGGTTCAAATCCCTCTGACCGCATACCTCGAAAGTCCTTTCTCAGCTTGGTCAAAGTTGAGTGAGGACTTTTTTGGTTTTATTTTTATAAGTGCCTCTGTAAGGACTCCGGTCACGGTTTGGTCACATTATATAGAAAGATAAACAAATGTAAAGATTATTACATTGTCTACATATTAAAAAAGAAGCAAGCTGTTTTCTTCTTAAAGCATGCAGCAAAATGAACTGGTGATAAATAGCCGATCGCACTGTGGATTCGTTTGTGGTTGTAGAAAAATTCAATATACCGATAGATGGCATTGTAAGCCTGTTGCTTCACTACATCTGCGAGAGTCCAAAAAAGACAGTAAAGAAAATCGTTGTTTTGAAATGTCGATTACACATCAACAACTTAACGTCTGTTGCTCCATTCTTATGATCTGTTAACGTACACGATATTATTAAGCTAACTGGCAGTAGAGCAGTGATGATTAGAGCTCGAGAATCACATATACGGCATTGTGTTATAATAGAAATACTTGGTTACAGCGGGGTATTTCGCACTGTTTCAGACACGAAAGGGAACCGAAATTGGCGTACAAAGTATGGCATAAGCTTTGCAAAAGAAAGGATGAAGAAAAATGCATTTCATGATCAAATATCCGCCAAAGAGAGCTTCATTCGCACAGGACATGACCGAAATGGAAAGAGAAATTATGGGCCGGCACATCGCCTATTGGACAGATCTGATGAACAGGGGCCATGTTTTAGTGTTTGGCCCGGTGATGGCTCCGAGTGGCTTCTACGGATTGGGGATTGTAGAGGTGGAGGGCGAAGAACAGATTCGTGGTTTTCTCCAAGAGGATCCTGCCATCCAAGCAGGGTTAATGGACACAGAATTCTACCCGATGCAGGCGGTTGTGCCGCAGAAATGAGAAAAGGTTATGTAGAGGACGTATTCCAAATGGGAGCGTTCTTTTGTTTGTTCAACTATGGGGTAGCATAAGCTTGAATCACCTTCCTTCCAGGATATGGGTAAAAAGCGTTGAGCTAACGAGGTATTCTCCTTCCATAGCTTGTCTGAATTAACTTTGTTGAAATATAAAAGAACCATTACTTGATGTACGAGTTTGTAATGAGATACGTCCTGATTGAGTTATACCAATTCGGGCGATTCAAAAAGGTCTTACTGTAATAGATTGAACCCGATTCAGGAGTCGACGCACGTATTTTCACCCCGCTTCTGAGTTCCTAATATTTAAATTATTCACGGAAACGGATTATGCTTGGGTACTTTTTAACGGATAACGATAGTGGAGGAGTTGCTTCAGGCAGCTCCTCTTTTGGTTTATTGAAGTAACCCAGCTAATATCTTGTCAAGATTTTTCTAGTTAACGAGTAGTGGATTGATGTTATACTTGAAATTGAGCATGCCAAATAACCTTCCAATACAATTATGGAAGGTTTTTCACGAATTTCAGTAAATTATAAACTAAGTTAATTCGTGGAAGGCTTCTTTCCTGTTAAGCATAGCAAAGATCCAATGGAGCAACTTATTCACACAGGCGATCATCGCTACTTTATGGGGTTTGCCCTCGGACATTTTCTTGTCATAAAAGGCTTTAAGCTTTTTACTTCCGGTACGTCTCAACCCGCATAGCACAGCCATATATAAGGCGTGCCTCAGGCTGCTGGAGCCTCGCTTCGTGATCCGGTTAATTGTTGCGGTAAACTTACCGGAGATATGCACGCTTGGATCTACACCAACGAAGGCAACGAGCTTCTTAGGATGATTAAACCGACTGATCTCACCAAGTTCGGAAATAATCGTTGCAGCGATTTTCTCTCCGATACCGGGGATCGACTGGATAATCTTATATTCAACAACTTCATTTGCAAAGGCATCTATTTGCTTTACGAGGGTTGATAGATGCTTTTTGTAATGAAGCAACATATTGATGTACATACTCATGCTGAACAAATGACTTTGGAATAGAGCTTTCCGAAAGGGATTCCGGGTCGCCGCTGCCATAAGCTCTTGAGCCTTATCCTTAGCCCATTGTTCGGAACGATGTGGACATAGAATCGCGATCCTCTCCGTTAATTGAGCTTCACCGGCACTCAGAACAGCCTCAGAAGTAGGGAATTCTAATAAGGTTTGTAAAGAGATCACCGAATACAAATCCCCGAATACGCCCTTATACTCGGGAAACACTTGATCTAAAACCGCATGGAATTGAAGTTTGATCTGAACAAATTGATCCGTTACCGATTCATGCTGTCTTGTAAGATTACGAAGGTTTAGTAATTGAATACCTCTTTTCTTACGGGGTTCAAAATCTTCCTTGTAAAAGAACTCGCATAAAGCATAAGCATCAACGGCATCTGTCTTCACTTTACGTAAGCTTGAAGACTTTTTCGCTTGATAAGACAGAAGTGGGTTTATAACAATGTAAAGGTAGTTATGTTCATCCAGAAACTGAGTAACAGGGGTATGGTAATGACCTGTTGCTTCCAGAATGACCATCGGTAGCTGTCCTGTCATGGCTTGAATATCTATCAAGAGTTGAAGGAAGCCCCCCAATCCATCACGGGTGTGAAGGACAGTAAAGCTTTTGCCATAAGGCTTTCCCTTGTCTAAGAAGATTTGACCTTTACTCTCTCCACTAGCAACATCCAGTCCAAGTACTGGATTCATCCTTGTATCACCTCTATGATTTTATTTGCCGGTATCCCCTAGTCCTTCTTGCAGTGTCATAGCTTCGCTTGTTATACGAGATCTATGTCTCAACCAGCCTCAAACATGTTTCTACAAGTAGGGGGCGAACATGTTACTTCACGGGATCACAGTCCCTCGGGCAGTGACGTTCTACCCCGGCTACCCGTAAACTAAACCCCTTAAAGAAAAAGAGGTCAACCAGTAAAAACTGGTTAACCTTATAATACGAACGGGCAGCATTCCTGTTATGAAGTAATTTTCGGATTTGAGATAATAAAAAACTCCTGATAGTGTTGGGTTGTCGCACCATCACTAATCAGGAGGTAGATCTACAACATGAGTATAACGCAAAACAGCAAGATTCGCAGCATCACACATTCAACATTGGTCGTAGGTGCAGACATTGCTAAGAAAGTACACGTTGCCCGGGCCAGCGATGTTCGGGGCGTAGAACTTGGCAAACCCCTAACCTTTGACAACAGCAGACGGGGCTTTGAGAAGTTGCTGTTATGGATTCAGTCGCTCTTGATTGAACACAGCTTTAATAACGTCGTTTTCGGTGTTGAGCCAACGGGTCACTATTGGATGAACCTCGCACAATTCCTCCGTCACCAAGGGATTCAGGTTGTTCTGGTCAACCCGATGCATGTGAAAAAAACCAAGGAACTTGAGGACAACAACCCTACCAAAAGCGACCGAAAGGATGCGCGCGTCATTTCGCAGCTGGTCAAAGACGGAAGGTACTCCGTACCCCACATTCCCAAAGATATCTACGCCGAATTACGGGTGGGAATGAACGAAAGAGACCGTTTGTCTGAGGATCTGAAGCGAGTGCAAGCGCGTATTCACAATTGGCTGGATCGGTTCTTTCCTGAGTTTACTGAGGTGTTCAAGGACTGGGAAGGCAAGGCAGCCTTAGTCTGCCTGCATAATTTCCCTTGCCCACAGGATATTCAAGAAAAAACGGCATCTGAGATTGTTGGCATGTGGAGAACAAACGGAATTTCACGGGGAGTTGGAATGAGCAGGGCGAATCTGCTGCTTGAGGTGGCACAACAGTCGATCGGTCTTACAGAAGGACTGCAGATGGCGCGTCATGAACTGGCGATTCTGCTCAGCCAGTATGACTTGTGTCAAGAACAGCTGGAGCTTCTTATGATAGAAGTCGAGCGGTTAGTCAGCCAAATTCCTGGTACAAAGCAAATGCTGACTATACCGGGCGTCGGGTTAGTGACCGTTGCCGGGTTTATTGCTGAAGTTGGGGATCTCTCTAGCTATGACAATCCAAGACAAATTCAAAAGCTGGCAGGGCTGACTCTCAAGGAGAACAGTTCCGGCAAGCATAAAGGTCGAACTCAAATTAGCAAGCGTGGACGTCCTAAGCTCAGGGCACTTTTATTCCGCTGTGCCATCCCATTGCTTGCAAAGAATACGGAATTTCAGGAATTGCATAGATACTACACACAAAGAGCGCAAAATCCGCTCAAGGCCATGCAGTCGGTGATAGCGCTGTGCTGCCGGCTCATACGGGTGTTATTTACACTTGGGCAAAAAAAGGTGCCGTACGATCCAGCAAAAGTGTTGGGACCGGTGCACATTGCACGATTACAGAATGCGGCTTAATTCTTTGAAGTTTTCCTAGCAGCTGGCTGATTCACAGTAACATCTGACAAACGAAGCACGGAGAACCGGTACGACACTATTACTTGGGGCACCGACCCTGCCGGGCAGCAAAATACTGGTCTCCACCCTTTGATAGGCAGAACGATGGAATGAAACGGGACGAAACAAGGACCCTGTGAGACATGGGAGGGTAAGCCGCAAAGGTACGGTGTGGAGCTCCAATGTGCGACCATATTTTAACAAGAGGGATTTATCCCTTGTTTGCGTGCGCCCATTTTCTCCGGAATCTTACCAAGGGAGAACCTTTGCCCAAATCGTCTGCTCGATTGACTCAGAAATACTATGAAAAAGCTAGAAAACGTGAGAAAACAAAAGAACATAGAGGGAGATTAGTTGCAAAAGAAAGAGGTTATCTGTGTAGGAAATTGTTATAATTGAGATAAGAAAAGTAACGCTTTAGGGAGGAAATGTAATGGAGCAATCAGTATCGAATGAAATCGAAACTGTATATTATCAATTATTAGACGCTTGGAATAACAGAAGTGCTAGTAGTATGGCTGAGTTGTTCACAGATGAGGGTGAGCAAATCGGGTTTGATGGGAGTCAATCAATTGGTCGTGACGAGATATTTTCACACCTCAAATCCATTTTTGAACATCACCCAACGGCTAAATTTGTAAGCAAGGTTAAAGATGTGCGATCACTTGGTTCTGATGCAGCTATTTTACGAGCAATAGCAGGTATGGTGTCTCCAGGAAAATCAGACCTCAATCCTAATGTCAACACTCACCATACTCTAGTTGTAGTTAAAATCGAAGGGAATTGGCGTATACAACTTTTTCAGAACACCCCAGCACAGTTTCATGGAAGACCTGAGTTAGTTGAACGAATGACAGAAGAGCTACGACGGTTGATTAAATGAATCCAATTAAGCTTTTTCCAGTTCAGTAACTCCCAATCAATGTTGTTGTTCAGCTCACGGGTACGATAGTTGAATAAAAGAGAAGTTTCATTTAGGCATAAATTGGAGTTTGATTATCCAGTTCCACCAGAAAAAGTTTGGGAAGCCATCACAGACAGCCGTAAGTTGAAGTCGTGGTTTATGGAAAACGACCATGTTCCTGTCGTTGGGCATAAGTTTCAGTTAAAAGAGAAGCCTCAACCTGGCTGGGATGGCATAGTTGATTGTGAAGTGATTGAGGTAGATAAACCGCACATGTGAACGGCAGTGCTAAAATCCCCAATAATGGCACTTGAAAATTCCCCATAATCGGCAGACACTCTTCCTTATGGGGGAGAGACAATGATCAGGAATGGGGAGTTTTACGTGATTCAGCACATGAGACAAAAAGGAATGAGCAAGACGCAAATCGCCGAGGAACTCGGCCGTGACCGGAAGACCATCGGGAAGTGGCTCCGGGAAGACGGTCCGCAAGCTTACAAGCGGCAAACGCCGAAACCGAGCATCCTGGCGCCGTTCCAAGACTACATCCGTTCGCGAATGGAAGAAGGCTGCCTGAACGCAGCGGTACTGTTCGACGAAATCAAAGCCAAAGGCTACATGGGCCAGATCCGACTATTGCGTTCGTTCATGGAGCCACTGCGGCCAGCGGTGCTCGCCAAAGCGACCGAACGTTTTGAAACGCCGCCGGCAAACAAGCGCAGGTGGACTGGGGACATTTCAAAGTCGAATGGAAGGGCGAGGCGAAACGGCTGTATGCCTTCGTCATGGTGCTTGGCTATTCCCGGACGATGTACCTCGAATTTACGGAAGACGAACGACTGGATACGCTGATGGGCTGCCATGTCCGGGCGATGCAGTATTTCGGCGGCAGGCCGGAAACCGTGCTCTACGATAATATGAAAACCGTTGTCACCGGTGTGGACGATCAGGGCCACCCGGTATGGAATGAGCGGTTCGCCCGTTTTGCCGCTCATCACGGGTTCCTGCTCCGGCGCTGTGCGCCGTATCGTCCACGCACCAAAGGGAAAGTGGAAAACGGTGTCGCGTATGTACGCAAAAACTTTTGGCCGCGCGTGCGCACCTTTACCGGTTTGACCGATCTGAACATCCAAGCCCGCTTGTGGCTCGATACGGTGGCCAATGTCCGTATCCACGGCACCACGCATGAAGTGCCGCTGCAGCGTTTACAGCAAGAAGTTCTGCAGAAGTTTAATGTGCGCCCCTTCGATGAAGCGGAGCGGCATGCCCGCAAAGTGTCTGCCGACTCCCTGATCTCCTATGCGGCGAATCGCTACTCGGTGCCCTGGCGGTATGTGGGGCAAACAGTGGAGGTGCAGGATGAGCGCAATGGCCGCCTCCGAATTTTTGCTGGGGACAAGCTCATCGCCGAACACGACAAAGCCACTGGGCACCATGAGGTGGTCTTCGACCGCAAGCATTCCGAAGGCATCCGCTCCGCAGTCGGGAAGCCCAAGCAGCTGCCCATGCCGCGCTTAGTCCAGCAAGCGTTGCCCGACGTGGTCGTGCGCGATCTGTCGGTCTACGAGGCGTTTCTGAATGAGGCGGTGATCCAATGATGGTGGTCACCGAACGGTTACAAGAGGCTTTCGAAGAACTCGGGTGGAGCCGGATTCCGGAGATTCTGCACCACCATGCCGAGGAAGCGGCGGCACAGAACCGGACATATCTGGAGTTTCTGGATGGGCTGCTGCAGGAGGAACTGTCCGCTAAGCATGACCGGTTCATCCGCATGAAAACCCGCATGGCACACTTACCGTACCACAAAACGCTCGATCAGTTCGACTTCGGCTTCCAGCCGTCGGTCGAAGAGCGGCGCATCCGGGACCTGGCGACACTGCGCTTTGTCGAGCACCAAGAGAATCTGGTCTTTTTGGGGCCGCCCGGTGTGGGTAAAACCCATTTGGCCGTAGCACTCGCGCTGGAGGCGATTAAACGGCGCTACACGGTGTATTTCACCACCGCACACGATTTGGTACAGACCTTGCAGCAAGCGCATCTCAATAACACGATTACGCAGAAAATGAGGGCGCTCACCAAACCGAATCTGCTGATCATCGACGAGATCGGCTACCGGAAGATGGATGAAACTGCCGCCCACTTCTTCTTCCAGATCATCGCGGAGCGCTCGAGTCTGGCTCGATCATTCTCACCTCTAACAAGTCTTACGGCGCCTGGGGAGAAATCTTTGGGGACTCGGTCCTCGCTACCGCCATCCTCGACCGCCTCCTCCATCACTCCAGCACGATTAACATCAAGGGGGAGAGCTACCGAATCAAAGAGAAGAAAAAAGCCGGATTTTTCCGACCCGATCCGGATGAGGAAAAAGAAAATTAAATAGATTTTCACCGGCCTCACTCGGGCCTTCTACTTGCACCTTTTGGGGAAAATTCAAGTGCCGGTTTTGGGTAATTTTCGTTTGCAGTTGACACACAGGCTTGTATGGAAATGGTGGGGCGGTTCATCTAAAAAAAGACGCACACAACTGTCATTTGGATACTCATATCGATGAATGGAGGCACGCGTCTCATGCTTGAGCATAATGGCTTCGAAGGAATGGGTGGTATATTACTTAGTTTCATGTTGAAATCAGGATGGCGAAAGAAACTTCTTGGAGAAGGATTCGCCGCACTTCTATAAGACGGGATAAAAACACACACTAGACATTATAGGTTGCCAACTTAAATTTAATTAGAGGGGTTTCAAATGATTACATTTCAAGCTAAATTATACAGGCCAAATGCCCCAGGAACATGGACATATGTGGAGTTCCCATTTTCTGTAGAGGAGAAGTTTGGAACAAAGGGACGTGTCCCTGTAAAAGGAGAAATAAATGGCGTTTCCTTTCGTAGTTCTCTAATGTCCCAAGGGAAGAATACCCACCATATTCTGGTCGTTAACGGGGACATAAGAAAAGCAATCAGTGCAGAAGCAGGGGATCTTATAAACGTTTGGTTGGAGAAGGATGACGCTTTACGTGAGGTAGCAATACCGGACGATTTTCAATCTGCGTTACAACAGCAGGAGCAGGCACTTAACCATCTTGATAAAATGTCCTATTCTCGCCGTAAGGAATACGTCGATTGGATAGAGGGAGCAAAGAAGGCGGAAACACGCAGCTCCCGTATTAAGAAGGCGGTAGAAAGGTTAACCGAGGGATTGGGCTTGAAAAACTAACTTTAAGGAATAGGATCAGCTACCATACCGCCGAGTCAAGCATCATCAAACGATGTTGCTATTTCTTATCAGAATTTCTAAGAAGCCCATACAGCACGAACGAATACGTTGTGTGGAAGCAGGAGTGCTACTGTCGTTTTTCATTATTCGAAATTTGGAAATCGTGTAAACGTAGCCCCGCGGGGGATTCGCAAGCACTAGCGTGGGTGTATACATTAAAGGGTTGCCTTCAAAGGACTGAGGGGACAAAATAAGATGTAGTCAGCGGTCATTCACAAAAATAAACGCTCCAACGGTCTCTGAAATACCTTATACTGAAGGCAAACAAACTGAATCAGATAATTCCAATCCTCTACAACTTCATTAATCGTTCCATGCTGTCAGCAACTAGTACATTTATCCACTTTCATGCCTGCTCAACTCCTTTTGTAATAGAGTTATAGTTTAACTTCTTATCCTTTACCCACAGAATAATGAAAATCTTATGTAGACAGCTTATTCATTTGTTTACAAAGTGAAAAATTTGTTTATTTGTTTTTGTGATGCTTAGCATCAGCGGCCAAGTGGAATTTGAATAAGAGGAATCGCACATTGGCTGAAGGAAGAGGCTTCCACTGGGCAAGGAAGCGTATTGATCTCCACCTCCAGACAGCTCCATCAGGATGTGAAGCAAGCGGCTTCCGCTTTGGAACTGGCGATCCATGCGGTTAAATACAGTCCGCTGGTAAAACAAAGACATTTACAATTATTGAAGGAACAACAACATCTGCAGCTTTTAAAGAAAGTGTATTATCACCTTTTCGAAATGCAGAATTTTCTGGTGGAATGGTCACAAATGGGAGAGATTACGGAAGCTGACCGAAATGAATGGAGTGAAAGATTTCAAAAATTTTCCTATTTAGTCAGAAGGGAACACACAGAGCGAGCTGATTCGCTAAAGATGATGGTACCCTCAACTGTAAAAAGCTATGCATTTCCTCTCTACCTTGAAGCTCGTCAATTGTTTTCTATCTTTCAAACCATACAAAAAAGGGATATGCCGACTGAAAATTTGTGACGGCCATATCCCTTTTTAACTATTTCTTAATTTTCTAAAGTTTTCTGCGGATGCAAAATGCTCGAATAAGAAAATCAACAGTTACGTTTTCTACTCTTTAGACTATCCGAGAAAGAAGACAACACAGATCCACAGCTCATATTAACTTAATTTTTCTGCCAACTTTGGCTTCCAACTTCGTGTGAACTGCAAGAAGACATACGAGCCAACAACAAAGACAAAAGCAAAGCCTTGAGCAACTAATGTTTCAACATTGGGGAAGATCGAGAACCAAACTCCCATCCAATCAGGAATATTTAGATCCATTTTTGTAGTCGGAATCCATCCTGCTTGTTGCATTTCTAAGGCGGTTTCGCCAGTCATAACTAAAAGAACCACGACCAGCAGAGCACCAGTTATAATCAACATTTTCTTATAAGGGAGTTTTTGATGAGCGACAAAGTTCAGCAATGCCACGATTCCGGTAAAGAACAATCCGATCAATGCTCCCAATAGAACGAAATGGCTTCCTACTTGTAAGCGGATGTTTTGAAGGAAGAGTACCACTTCAAAACCTTCGCGATACATCGATGTTAAGCCGATGACCACAAGACTCCAATACGAAGCTGAAATGTTTGTGTTTCCCTCTTTTGGAACATCGGTGATTTGACGGCGTTTTTTATTGTGCAGCGAGATCCAACCCGTCCAATAAATTTTGTGAAAGAACCAGTTCATGATGACTAGAAGAACGATATTCGCTAAAAGTCCGGTTCCCGCCTGAATGTTAAGTTCAGACGTTGTATTTCCCACTAAAGAAATAATACCCACTACCACGAACCACGTTACAATGGTTGCTAAAAAGGAAATGCCTGACCCAACAAATATTGGTTTCCAGGAATCTTTTTTAGTTCGTACAAGACCTGCAGTAATCGCCGATAAAACCAGGATTGCTTCTAATCCTTCGCGAAAAACAAGGATAGAAACATTCAATATGGCAGTGGATGGAGTTATATTACTTGCGGTTGGGTCTGGTGCGCCTCCCGAAGTAATTCCTTGCCATACCAAGACACCGACGATGATAAGAGCCAATATACCGAAAGTAACGTTTTTCATATTTAAAGATTTCAAGTTGTCTCCCTCTTTTTCTCAGTTTATATACGATATTGAAAATCATTATCACTGAAATTGATTATAAAAGAGAGATCGAATTTGGTCAATAATTTAGAGGAAGATGAGAATGATTATTAATTAATATTAAATTTAATGAGAGGTTTTATCATGATAAGTGGGCAAAGTGTAGGATTAGATGAAACATATGAGGTTCGTTATTCAGAGTAAAAGCAACAGATTGACAGCAAACTGTGAAAGGGTATTGGTTTGGTGATGAGAAGATATCACATTATCCCGCCCATGCCAAAGTAGCCGTTTTCCCTCGTTCGCTCCGAATTTGTATCTAATTCTACCAGCCGTAAAGGAACTGCACTAGGCAAGCTCCTTCAGTATCGTATCCGGTAGCCTAATGTCCTAGCGCATAAAAACCAACAAAAAAGTGGCCCCAGTCCCTTCAAATTCTTACTTCCTCGCCTTTTAAAACTCATGACCAAGCTTCATTAGTACCCGCTTCTCGATCCGAAAAACATTCGAATGTGGGTACCGAGCTCCTTAACGATCTCATATTGTTAGTAGTCTGTTTAGACGACCATTTTGCATTTGATTGATCAATATCTGAATTCCAATTAATTGAGCGAATTGCAAAATAAACCCACTAACTTACGTGAAAACAACACGTTAAGGGATTGGTTTTTTTGTTGAAATTTTCTGTTCAAGACTTTGTAAATTACAAATTTAATGTTGAAAGCGGTTTGGTTTGATTTTCTCTCTTGGAGAGGTTCACCGGGTCAGCTTTCGGGTAAATAAAATTTACAATATTTTCAAAATATTCCAAGGCGGTGAGAAGGATGACAATAAAATACAGCATTAAGTGTCATGGCTGCGAAGTTTTGGTGCGTCAAACAGAAGATAAACAGTATCATTTAGTCATTCAAGCGAAGACGAACCCGCTGAGTTATGGGAATTTATTAAAAACATACAAGGGCAAGCATGAGGCGATACAAGCAGCTGAACAATTTTGCAAGATGATGGCTTCGGCCAAGGAACGCGGTTATCATTTGGAAAAAGAATATTTCGTCAGACCGGAAGGGAAAAAAATTCCGATCTCCGCATGTTTAAGAACGGAAGCGGAAGCTTCGCATTGGATGGAGCAAAACAACCAGGTCTAAGCCGATAAGGAGGCCTGCTAGGTTCCGGCTAGTGGCAGGTAACGGACGGGGCATTCATTTCCGGCATTATGTCGATAGTCCCAATCAAGGGCTGCGTCGAATACTGGGCTGTTGTGAAATTGGGTCAAATTAAGATTGAAACCTCCTGTCCTTCACGGTTCGGGAGGTTTTTCTCATGACTCTTTAGTGTTTATGAAATGACTTGTCATGTCCATAATGAGGGTGATGTTTTTCTTGTGTGACTACGAGAAAGTTCTTTTAAAAGAACTATTTGTTCTATATAATGAAAATAGAAATCCGTAATCTACCATTTTATAAGTGAGGATGTGATCTCTTGTCCAAAAGAAACAAGTTTACACTACTTCGTGGTTTCGTCTGCAGTGTCGTCTGTTCATTTGTACTTACGGGCGGCGTTGCGGCTTTGGCGGAACCTGCTCCTGAATCCGTTTCGGAAAATCTGCTGAGCATAACAGCCAATCGGCTTCCCCTGCTTCAGAGTGATAGAAAAGGGGGCTTTGTAAAGGCCGAGCTTAGTGGTAAGGAGATTCAGCTTAACCGTGTTACAGCATCGGGACAAGTCGTAAGCAGTGCTTTTTCCGCCCCTGGGCAGCTCTCTTCGTTAAACGGCTTTACACAAACTGCAGACGGCGGATATCTGCTGGCGGGACAAGCCTCAAACGATTCCTCCGGACAGCTGAAGATCGTTAAAATCAGTCCTTCCGGCACAGTAGTATGGGAGCAAGCTACTAACCAGATGACCGATTACACTCCCGCTTATTTTCAGGAAACAAATCAAGGCGGAATTATGCTGGCGGCTACTCGGAAAGGGCAGACTACGGCCAGCGATATTTATCTGTTAAAATTGGATTCTAACGGAAGCAAAAAATGGGAGCATGTGATCAGCGGCCCTTACAATGAGGCAGTCCATTCGTTGTCGGCAACCGGAGACGGCGGAGTGGTACTAGCCGGGGAGTGGCAGGTCGGCACCAGTGACGGGAAGATCAACCGTGATTTGTATGCAGCCAAGTATGATGCGGACGGAAATCGCGTGTGGGAGCGCAAGCAGGAAACGGGCGGAGATACGACGGGGAACGACGTTGCCGAAACACATGACGGCGGTTTTATAGTCGCCGGTAATAATGCGGATCTGAGCTATACACCCGCCTACTCAGGATATTTATTGAAGCTGAATGCCAAAGGCGAGCCTGTTTGGGACAAACAGCTGACTTCTTCTTTGCAAAACAGCTATGCAAACCAAGTCCAGGAAGACAAGGACGGAAATCTGATGGTTGCCGGTACCGTAAACCATCACATGATCAACATGGGTACTCATGAGGCAGACGGATATTTGCTGAAGCTGGATCCGTTCGGCAGCCCAATCTGGGAGAAAGTTATGAAAGGCGGAGAGCGTACGTATAGAAGTGTTTCCAAAATTCAGCTGACACCGGAAGGCTATCTCGCCATTGGCAGCACAGAAAAGTATCGGGGAGTTTCCTCCGGTATGATTCTTACGAAACTGGATGCAGGGAACAAACCCGCACCTTCCACCCTTTCATTTGATAAAGAGGAATATAAACTCACCGCAGGACAATCGGTTTACTCCGTTCTTAATTCGGTGTACGGCGGCCAGGCAGTGGATGTCACTCGCGGCGGCCACTTGACTATAGACAATCCGGCGGTAGCTACGGTGGATTCCTCCGGACGTATTTCCGGGCTCCAGTCCGGCGATACGGTTCTGAGGGCCGTGTACGGAGGAGCGTCTTCCAGTGCCAAAGTGCATGTTGAAGGGGCGGAAAACCCGGCATTGAAGTTCGATTCCAGCGAATACAGCATTATTGTGGGGCAATCGCTCGACACTCACCTGTATGCGGAAAACGGCGGCCATCAAACGGAAGTCCCAACTGGGGCACATTATGAATGGTCCAATCCTGCGATCGCTTCAATCGATGATAAAGGCAATATAACCGGGCATAAAAACGGAATAACGGAACTTACAGCGACTTACCAGGGAAGAAAAACGAAGGCAATCATATACGTCTATTGATCATAATGCATGTGTGTTAACCGGTTCCCGAGGGAGCCGGTTTTTTGCCATTCCATAGAAATAAACGACTGTGCTACTTGGCGACAATGGCCGGGTTGGCGATCAGGAGCGACTCAGTGGTCTCCCAGAGTGTGGGTAAAAACTGGATGACTTCCTCGCCTCGACGGATGAGGTCCCCGGTAGACGTTATGCCTAAGTCAGCGACGATAGCATCAAAGGCTGGAGCGAGTTCACGTTGCAAGTCCGATGAGGCGTCTGCAGCCAGAATCTTGTGGCAGCGTGCAAAGGTCGCCACGATCCAGAACACCGCTTCGTGGTGGTCGCCATCATGGATTAGTTTACGGCTTCCGTCGATGGCAATAGGACGAGCTGCGCTGGTGATGTCCGTGCTGAAGAAGAACGGAGTCTTAGCTACTGCTGCAGCGGCGTCGAATGTTCGGGCGAGTTCGTCGAGATGATGTTCGACGCGCTGAGGGGTTAGATCAGCGCAGCCGAGCAAGTTCAGCAGGTCCGGGTAGAGGCTGCTGTGGCCGTATTCTTTAAGCACTTCACGTGCGGCCAGATAGCGGCGTCGAACGGTGGGATTTCGTAAGGCGGCCACGAGGAGTACGTGCGTAGTCACGCCGGTGGAGAACAGCCACGCCATCACCTGGTCGTGCCACGGCGCGGAGGTGTCGATGCCCCGCAGCCCGTTCTCGATCTTCTGCCGAACGTTCTCGCATCGGCGACGGACCCACAGCAGCTCAGCAAAGTGGCGGGACACCTCTGTTTGCAGTTTGCGCAGATATCCGGTGGGGTCGGAGATGATGGTGTCCACTCGGAAGCTGCCTGCCAGGTGATATGACGTCAGAACCTCCTCGGCCGAAGCGAGCTGGCTCCAGGACAGATAAGTGGCCTCGACCAGCGTGCCGCGGTAGACGAACTTGCCAAGCTTCCGCGGGGGCTCGGCCTCCGCGGTCACGATTACGACGTCGATATCGGAGGCCGCCGACAATTCCGCATCATCAGGCAGCCCTATCGTCGAGCCGCTGAAATACGCCCCCCCGAACCCGGCCTCCCGGCTTGCGTGCTGCATGACCCACTCAGCTGCCGCTGTTCGCGCAGATCCGACTCTCATAGATACCATCCTCCACTTCGCCTAAACTTTAAATCCCTAGGTTTCGCCACTCTAATTACCTCCAACGATTATTTTTTTGAACGTCTACATTATAGTCCAGCATAGAAATATTACTAGTCTGTTTGTTTTCAGAAATATCAGTTATTATATAAGGGTAGGAGTTGCCATGCGGCGGCTCCTATTTCTTTTGTCCAAGTAACGCAGCGCCCAAAGCACTGTAAAATAGGATATTGTCCCTATCAGGACATGGCTAATATCCCTTAGACTGATGGTGAAACCAGCGAACCCATCGCTTCGATTAAGGAGGAGGATTATGGAAGTTAGCAGCCAGAAAGGGATCAGAGATCTAAATGCCGTAATTAGGGATCTACGGGGAGTAAGAATGATCGTGGCCCACAATCAATTCGAAAATGAAGACCATGCAGTACGACAAACCTTGACCTTTGTAGAAGAAGTCATAAATCACTTATCTATGCTGAAGCTAAAAGATTAAAATTATTAACATCGGATGAGGACCTTTTGCGGTTCACCCTCGCCCGGAAGATACCCCTCAGGAGGACGCAAGAATGAAAAGGTTGATTATTAAAAGAAATCTATTGCCATGGTACAACGAAATATACAATACATTGGATTTGAATGCGCCTGGTTTTCCGCAGACAGTGTTAAATAAAATTAAGACGTTTGGCAATTCTGCAATAGAAACTATCGACAAGAAAAAAACTACGTTCGTTCGTGTGAAAAAGATCTTACCTGTCGAGAACGACAGTGCTTACGGAGCTGATTTTGCATTCATTGCCGATATCCGCCGGTACCTATACCCGTGATTATCCGAACAAAATATAAAAAAGCCTTGAAAGATACCGGATGACATTCCGGAATCAGAAAAATGAAGGATCCGCATGACGGATCCTTCATTCAAAAACTTTGAGCACAAACCAGCCAGGAAAGCATAAAGCTTAATACACGTATACTTTTGCCGCTGCCTTGGTGTTGTTGTATGTTGCCGTTAACACCGTTACTCCACGCTTTAAGCCTTTGATGTTCCCCATACTGTCCACTGACACGATTGTCGGGTCCGCGATTGAATATGTACTGTCTCTTGTTACGTCCACTTTCTTACTTCCATTTAACGAGGTGACTGCTGTATCCAATGTTTCCCCGACAACGACACTGTACTCTTCCGAATCGAGCTTTATATCAACTTTCGGTGATTCGGGTTTGCCGGTGCCATATACACTGTCGGTCACCTTCGCGCTTTCTTTAGTTTTAGATGGCTCCTTCACAGTTTCATTTGAGATAGGACTGGCACTATTGTCATCTGCGTAAGCCGGAATACCCAATAGCTGAGAAACGGTTACAGGCTCGAGCCCTTGGTCTCTCAACCTTTTTATAATGCGGGGAAGAGCCTCGACCGTGGAGGATAAATTCGCTGCACCATCGGGGGAGGCGGAATGCATGATAATAATTGCACCCGGCTTGATTTGGTCAAACACTTTACTCTCTACCAAATTGGCAGGAATTTGCTTCCAATCCTGGGTATCAACGTTCCAGCCGATGGTGTATATCTTTTGCTCTGCCAGCCATTTCACTTGGTCTTCAGTTATGCGTGTGTAAGGCGGACGGAATAAAAGAGGGTCATGCCCGCTGATTCTTTTCAACAGTTTTCCCGTATCCAAAATCTCGTTCTGGAACTGGGCGGCGGGCAGAGACGGCAAGCTGGGATGGTCGTATGTGTGGTTGCCAATGTCGTGTCCTTCGCTGATGATGCGTTTTACAAGCTCCGGATGAGCCTCTGAATGCTCGCCGATCAGAAAAAAAGAGGCTTTAGCATTTTGTTCCTTGAGCACGTCTAAGACACGGGGAGTATATTCGATATCAGGCCCATCGTCGAAAGTGAGGGCTACCTGGCGTTTGTCTGATGGACCGCTCTGTTTTACATAAACCGGGTAATTTTGTGCCATATCAACCATTGATGCTGGCTGCTGCGCATCTTTTGCGGAAGCGGGAGCGAGTCCCGTCAGCCAAAAGAAACTTACTGCGACCGCAGTCAGTGACGTCCACGTTTTCATGAAAAACATCTCTCCTAATTTTTGTTCTTAAAGCCGGCCGGCTCATACAATCTCTATTTTAAATTTGAATTCCGTGGATGAGAATCATACAAACGTCATTAAATTCGTTAAAATATGATGAAATTTGCCCATAAAACTTTACATTATATAGGTCAAATTGTTCATTATAACGAACAAAAAGGGGGCGTTCGGCCTGTTCCTCTACCCTTAATAAAATAATAATATTTAACTCCATTAAGTTACCCTCACAATCCAATATAGTTCTTCCGAATTAAATGGTGTAGGAAATAAAAACCATACAAAGGATGATGACTATGAAAAAGCTTTTGGCTACCGTATCAGTTTTCTCTATTTTATCTCTCTCCGCTATACCGGCCTTCGCAGCCGAGAAGAACGGGAATGTTAATGTCAAAGGAAACCACAATCATGTCAAAATCGATAACAGCATTAAAGTGGAAAACAACCTCAACATTAATTTGGTGGACATCGGCGGACATTGGGCAGAAAAATACATAAGAGATCTAGTGAGCAAAGGCATCCTGGAGGGGGACGAAAACCAACACTTCAATCCGGACCAGCACGTGACCCGCGAACAATTCGCCGCAATGGTAACAAGAATGTTTCACTTGAAAAACACATCTGCAACGCAAGATTTTAATGATGTACCGGCAAAACGTTGGTCTTATAATGTCGTAGAAGCTACCAAAGATTATTTTGATGCTTACAAAGACCTTAATGGCGGCTACGACTTCTTACCTGCGGAAGGAGCCCAAAGACAAGACGTAACGGTTACTCTTGTCAAAGTGCTGATGAAAGTGAATGCCTCCATTCAATTGATGGATGCCGGCGCTGCTGATCAGTTGCTTCACAGTAAATTCAAGGATGCGGATAATATTGCAGCCGTACTTCGTCCTTATGTAGCTACTGCCGTGCAAAACAGTCTTATCCAAGGTGATGACCAAGGCCGGTTCAATCCGGACAACACCCTTAGCCGTGCCGAGGCAGCTACTTTGTTGGATCGTTTGAAAGATATGAATGTGGTTGTCGGCGTTCCTTCCGGCTCTGCCACGGTTACAGGCAGCACTTATGGAAACTAATTTTAATTAATGCGCTGCTATTAAATGCAAACTTCTTCTTCGCCTTTACGGTGAGTGGTACCCATACCTGATGTTAGGTATGGGTGCTTTTTGTTTAACTGCAGCTTTTCTGTAAAAAAAGTATGGTAAGCAAAAATCGGTAATTTTCACATCGAGCTGTAGCGTTCTTCAACTTTCATGACCTTCCATACGGTTACGGAAAGAATCCAGGCCGCCGCGAATAATCCCGCAAGCATATAACCCAAATTACCAAAGTCGAGGTTCCCCACCCACCGGAAAAAACCGCTCTGCAGATTCAGCTTGTCAGTCAGCACCTGCAGAAGTTCAACTGCTCCTATAAATAAAGCGGCGATGACAGATATGGAGGTTACGGTGACGTTGTAATAAATTTTGCGGATCGGGGTGGAAAAAGCCCAGCGGTAAGCCGTTGTCATAAACATGCCGTCCGCTGTGTCCATCAAGCTCATGCCAGCGGCAAACAAGAACGGGAGGCACATGATTCCGAACACGGAAACCGAGCTTTTGGCCGCCCCGGCGGAAATCGCCAATAATCCTACTTCAGTAGCGGTGTCGAAGCCGAGCCCGAACAAGAATCCAAGCGGATATACATGCCAGCTCCGTCCGATAAATTTCATCATGGGCATAATCATTCGGGCAAGCAGCCCTCTGGAATTGAGCAGCTCTTCAAGCTCCTCATTTTTAAACCGGCCTGTTCTCATTTTGCGGAAGACTTGATAAAGATTGAATAAAACGACCAGGTTGACCAAGCCGATAATAATCAAAAAGCTGCCGGACACCGTGGTGCCAATAACGCCTCCGATTTCCTGGAGCTGAGGCATCTCATTCTGCACCCATTTCATAGAAAGCGCTATCGCGAGCACCATAAGAAAAACGACAGAGGAGTGTCCCAGCGAAAAATAAAATCCGATTCCCAACGGGTTCCTCTTTTGCTGGATCAGTTTTCTCACGGTATTATCTATAGCGGCAATATGGTCAATATCGAAAGCGTGCCGCAGCCCGAAAGAATAGGCCAAAGCGCCGAGTCCCCAGAAAGCGGGGTTCCCCGGAGCTGCAGAGATTAACCCCAACAATCCAATCACATGCAATCCAAGCACGCATAAAAAATATCCGCCCCACGAGGATCTCCTCTTCCAGGCTTTCTGCAGCATATGTACGATCCTCCTCATGCTTTTTTCGAATATCCAAGCGATTCCATTTCATAATACCATCGTGCCGCAGATCGAGTAAATAAAAAACATAATTCCGGGCATTCGCATTGATGGCGTAAATTAAACGTTTTTTCACAATAAATAGGTATTAGTATACTGAAAAAAGGGCCGGGATAGTCCATTAGGACAATGGCAAGTTAGTATTTTTGGTAGTACATGACTATGGCAGAATATACCAACGGGCGAATATAATATGAGTTGTCCATAATAATGAGTAACTCCTGCAAAGGCAAGAAAAAACGGAAAGGACGCGCGCGTAGAGGAGAGCACACCGGCTAAGAAAGTGCCTGCTTAAAACGATGATCGAACCGCCCGCTCGACTGGCAATGCAGAAGCGAAGAGAAGGAGTATGAAGTAAACTTTGAGTAAGATGAAGCACCTATTGGCAGCGGCGTTGGTAGTGTCAAGTGTTTTTGCAAGCGCAGGTATGGGCGCCCCTTCGAAAGCGGTCGTTTACGCGCAAGGAGCAGGAGGAACTACGGCTATGACGGCTTTGCCGGCGAACGCTCCCCGATGGAAGGCCAACTGGCTCTGGGATACGGGCCTCATCGTGAGGGAGAAAGTCAATGTTGTTACTTTTATGAAAACGAATGGAGTCAATCTGCTTTATTTGCAAATCGATCCCTCGATAGACGCGGCTTCTTATAAAGCGTTCATTCAGGAATTGGGCTTGTCCGGTACAAAAGTGTATGCGCTGAGCGGTGATCCGCATTGGGTACTCTCGGAGCAGCGGTCAAACATTACGAAAACAGTGGATTGGGTCCGGGCTTATAACGCGGGAGCGGCTGAGGGAGAGAAGTTCGCAGGTGTGCAAATGGATATCGAACCGTATTTGCTCCCCGAATGGAATACGGACCGCAATGGAATGATTCAAAACTGGATGGATGCCATCACGCTTTTTGTCGACGAAACAAGAAAAGCATCCGGCCTTACGGCTTCGGCGGCGCTTCCGTTCTGGTTGGACACTCTTTACGTACCGGGCGCCGCAAACAACCAGAAGCTTCACGAATGGATGATCGGACAGCTGGACCAAGCTGCCTTAATGTCGTATCGCAATTTTGCAGCCGGTGAAGGCGGGATCCTGGACCTGGTGAAGGAGGAAATTGCCTCGTCTGACCAACTGGGCAAGCAGATTGTGGTCGGAGTCGAGACGCTGCGCAACACGGAGGCTTCCTATTTGAGCTTTTATGAGCCGGGTGCCGCCAAGATGCAGCAGGAGCTGTCGGTTGTAGACAGCACTTTGAACGGCCACCTCGGCTATGCCGGTTACGCCGTGCACGATTACGCAGGCTGGCGCGCGCTTCTTTCGCGCTAGAACAATCCCCCGCTGCAATAAAGGGACTGTTGACAACTCACGATGCTGTCAACAGTCCCTTTTGTTTAGGGGTGTTCTTCCCGTCTAGTAGGCCGCGTGCATAATTTTACCTGTTTGCGACAGATCATAGCCTCCGATAGAATGCAGTTCGCGCTTCAGAGAATCAGACAGCAGGATCTGTTTTACGAGATCGACCCATTCCCTGTTCTCGGGCAATTCAAGCATCACAAGGTCGTAACGTTCTTGAATAAGCGGGATAAAATCAACCCCCACCATATACGCCGCTTTTTCGATGCCTACCCCGACGTCTGCTTCTCCGCTGGCCACTTTCCCCGCAACTGCCAAATGGCTGGATTCCTGTGTTTCATACCCTTCCAATTCCATGGAAGAGATTCGATGAATGCGCAGCTGTTCGTCAAGCAGTACGCGTGCACCTGCTCCTTTTTCCCGATTCACCATTTTTAAGCCTGATTTTCCAAAGTCACTCCATGAATGAATCTGCTTGGGGTTTCCTTTCCGAACGTAAATTCCCGCTGAGCGGCAAACCAGATTTACGATAGTGTAGGGAAAGCCTGTGAGTATTCTCCGGATATAAGGTACATTATATTCCCCGGTGTCGCCATCCAATAAGTGAGTGCTGACGATATCCGCCTCGCCCTGATACATTGCAATTAAACTATCCATGCTTCCCGTGTAGGAGCGAAGCGGCCGGTAGGCTTTTGAACGTTTTTCAATATGCTTGGCCAAAATATCCAGGCTGGCGTCTTGCCCGGTTATCACAATAGTGCTTGTCCTTGCGTTATTGCTGTCGTGCGATAAGGCTGTAGACGGGTAAAGTTGGAGGGAGGCTCGGCTTTCGCCTTTGGCTTTGGCTTTATATGCTTCCAAATCCGCTGCATCGACCCTCATTTGTCTTCCGACGCGATAGGATGGCAGTTCCCCTTTTTTAATGAGATCATAGACTGTCAGCTTGGATATTTTCAGTATTCTTGCAATTTCCTCTGTTGTGTAGGATACGTCGTTAGACAATCTGCCCACCGCCTTCAACTCTATTATATCCGAAATGGATATATCTTGTTAATAAAAGATCATCATAAACTCTCAGGTATTGTGTGATAATTAGTTATAATTAAATATAACAGGTTATATTTAATAATTAATCCCTGTATGGTAGAATAACTACTGTTAAGGAAGGGGAGGAAAAAATGTTCAGGAAATGGGCAGGGCTGGTTGGTTTTTTGTTTCTAATATTTTCCATAGGATGTTCAGCAGGGGGGCAGGCGGAGAAACCGGGTAAAAACGCGAGTCCGACGCAAACCCGGCAGGAAAACGTGGAATTAACGGTTTCTGCGGCAGCCAGCTTAACCGATAGTTTGAAGGAAATTCAAGGCCTGTATGAGAAAGAACACAGCAATGTCAAATTGACATTTAATTTCGGGTCGTCCGGTACGCTGCAGCAGCAAATCGAACAGGGAGCTCCGGCAGATTTATTTATATCGGCAGGCAAGAAGCAGTTGACGGCGCTGGTCGATAAACAACTGATCGATAACAGCGGGCAAACGAACCTGCTTACCAATGAGCTTGTAGTTGTAATTCCGGCAGATTCGAAAACGCCGTTGAGCGGGATTGAGGATGTAACCAAGCCGGAGATCAACAAGCTGGCGATCGGTCAGCCCGACACGGTTCCCGCAGGAAGCTACTCAAGGGATGCTTTATCCTACTACAAGATATGGGATCAACTGCAGCCCAAGCTGGTTTTGGCCAAGGATGTCCGCCAAGTGTTAACCTATGTTGAGACAGGGAACGTCGAGGCCGGTTTTGTGTATAAAACGGATGCGCTGACTTCTTCCAAAGTAAAGGCCGCTTTTACCGTGGACCCTAAGAGTTACAAGCCGATCGAGTACCCGATGGGAATTATCAAGTCTACGAAGCATGCGAAAGAGACACAGGAGTTTTATCAATATTTGCTAAGTAAACCGGCTCAGGATATTTTCGTAAAGTACGGATTTACGCTGGCCCATAAATAACGATGCTCATATTGGAGTCAAAGGACTTTATTTGGCCGATATTGTTGTCTCTGAAGATAGCTCTTCTTTCCAGTTTCATTGTGTTTTTTGTGGGGATTTTGTCGGCATGGTTTATGGCTAATAGAAGGTTTTCGGGGAAAACGTTGCTGGAAACTCTATTCCTGCTTCCTTTGGTGCTGCCGCCAACGGTGGTAGGGTTTATTTTGCTGCTGATCATTGGCCGGAAAAGCTGGATTGGCAGCGGAGTCGAGCGGCTTTTTCACCAGTCCCTCGTATTTACGTGGTGGGCTGCCGTGATGGCGGCCGTTGTGGTAGCTTTTCCGCTGGTTTATCAGACCGTAAAGACCGGTTTCGCCGGGGTTGACAAAGATTTGCAGGATGCTGCGCGGTCCATGGGGGCCAATGAGCGGCAGGTGCTTCGGTTTGTGACGATTCCACTCGCACTGCGTTCCCTTGTGTCGGCGTATATATTGGGATTCGCAAGAAGCTTGGGGGAATTCGGGGCGACCTTGATGGTGGCAGGAAATATTCCCGGAAAAACGCAGACGGTTCCTACAGCCATTTACATAGCGGTGGAGTCGGGCAACATGGCCTTGGCCGGGTACTCGGCAATGTCTATTATTGTTATCTCTTTTGCCATGCTGCTGCTGGCAAACAGGAAGGCGGGCTAAGTGCCCGTGCGGCGCTTGTTTAGCATGGCCCGCGCAGCTGTGGGCTGCGCGTTGGGCCATGCTGTTGCTTTAAAAACCCCGCGTGCCTTTGAACTGCACCCCAATTGTTAGACACCACTAACAGTTGGAGGTGCAGTTTTTTTATGGGTAAATTTAGTGCGGAAGAGAAGCTCCAAGCAGTACAAGCTTATTTGACAGGGAAAGAATCGTATAGGGAAATTGGAGCACGTATAGGCGTGGATCACAAATCTGTTGCAAAATGGGTGTCCCTTTATCAAGCGCATGGCATGGAAGGCTTGGTCACAAGGTATACAACCTATTCAAAAGAGTTTAAAATGGACGTACTGAATTTTATGAACGAATCAGGGACGTCTCTTTTAGAAACCGCCGCGACTTATAACATTCCAGCGCCTGCGACCATTCTACAGTGGAAAAGAGTTCTGGAAGAACGAGGTGAAGACGCCCTAGAACCAAAGAAAAAGGGGCGTCCATCCATGAAAAAAGAAACAAAGAAATCGACTCAAGTTGAAGGTTCGGTCGAAGCACTACAAGCAGAATTAGAGCGTCTTCGAATGGAGAACGCCTACCTAAAAAAGTTGAATGCCTTAGTTCAAAACAAGGAAAAATCACGAAGCAAGACAAAGCGCAAGTAATATTTGAACTAAGGCTAGAATTCCCCATTACTTCACTCATTCAACTGGCTCAGATTCCACGTAGCACGTATTATTACTGGGTAAGTACACTTGGTCGACGAGATAAAGATGCAGACTTAAAAGCCCGCATTACAGCCATCTATCATGAACACAAGGGTCGTTATGGTTATCGTCGTATTACAGATGAACTGCACAATGAAGGGCACCTAGTAAACCATAAAAAGGTGCAGCGCATTATGCGTGAACTTGGGTTGAAATGTACAGTTCGAATGAAAAAATATCGTTCATATAAAGGGAACGTCGGTAAAATCGCACCTAATATACTAAATCGAGATTTTCATGCAACAAAACCAAATCGGAAATGGGTAACGGACATTACTGAATTCCATCTATTTGGCGAGAAGCTATATCTCTCACCTATGTTGGATTTATTCAACGGGGAAATTATTACGTATACCATTGATTCTCGCCCAGTCTATTCTCTTGTGTCCAGGATGCTGGACCAAGCGTTTGAACGTTTGAATGAAGCCGATACACTTCTGATTCATTCCGATCAGGGCTGGCATTACCAAATGCGTAAGTATCAACAGGCGTTAAAGGAACGAGGGATTACTCAAAGTATGTCACGCAAAGGAAATTGTTACGATAATGCCGTTGTCGAAAATTTCTTTGGCATCTTAAAATCCGAATTCTTATATACACAGGAATTCGAGAGTATTGAAGAGTTCAAAGTGGAACTAGAAAAATACATCAACTACTATAATCACAAACGAATTAAGACAAAACTAAAAGGCATGAGCCCAGTGCAGTACCGAACTCATGCCTTGAAGGCAGCATAACTAAATAGTGTCTAACTTTTTGGGGTCACTTCACTTTGGCAGCGGGGTTTTTGGCGGTCGAGAAACCCTGGGCGGAGGCAGGTATAACGGATGTAGAGTTCACGTTCCGCCTTTCAAACTGTGTTCATTCCGCTAAATATAATAAGAGAACACAGTTTGAACAGCGGACGGAATCCGTTATAGCCTGTTGGAGCCCCTGATTGTTTCTCGCCTCAAGCACAAATCCCGCGTACAACCGTACGCGGGATTTTTTATTTCTTCGATGCCATAGGAGTACCGGCAGAGCACACCTGCGTGCCTGAGCGGACGAGCGTCTTCGCATCGGCGCAGGTCAGGCCTTCCTTCACTTCCTTATACGCGATGCCCATTTCTTCAAAACGTACGCGGTTGGACCAGGTGTAAGAGAAGTCGGTGGCCACCGGTTGTTTCGCATTTTGCAGGGTGGCCAGCTGCTGCTTGAGCTCCTGGCTCCAGGCGTGCTGGCTGTTGACATACGATCGGGCCACAAGCCCGACATTGACGGCAAGTATCGCGACAAGCGCCCAGGAGACGCCTTTTACCCATTTCATTTTATCGACGCCTAACCCGACAAATGCGCACAGGAGCGGAACCGCCCAGAGCTGCGGGACATACCGCGCCCACCAGGCCGCCGGATTAATGAGTACCGACACAAGCAGTACGGCGAGCACTCCGGCCAGAATGAGCGCCCTGGTGAGATTGATCCTCATAAGGAGCAGGAGGACCAGCACCGTCACCAGCAGGGCCCCGCCAAACAGGGGACCGAATCCGGCGATCGCCACATCGGGCTCCGAGAAAGGACGAAGCTCTTTGCTTGACACCGTGAACGGGATCTTGGGCTCCGGACCTGCATTGGTCGTCGAATTGTAATCGGTCGGAGAAAGGTTGGAGATCACCATGCTCTGGACACGATTCATGGCGAAAAAGCTTTTGGGCGTGAAGGATTCCACGACGTCTCTGGAGCCTTGTCCCGCTAAAGGGTAAAAAGGATGGCCGTGGCGGATTACATTCGTGGTGTAGGGATTGAACCCCAGAATAAACACACCAGCTATTGCGCTGGCCAGACCAAGCACCATTATGCGCTTCATCAGCTTGAACTTTTCTGCCATGTACAGCGAAATGAGAAGTCCGATGCACAGCACGCCGGCATAACCGACAGCCGTAAATTTATTGTTCACGGTCAGGATCAGGGCCGCGCAGAATACGGTGATCGTCCACTTGTCCGACAATTTGAACACTAAATAACCCAAGGCCAGCATGTACAAAAGCAGCGATGCCAGCTGACCGTCCACATAAAAGCCGAAGCTTTGGTAGATGGAGACGGGGTTTAAAGCGAGCAGAAGAGCAACCGCAAACGCGCGTGCCTTTTTCGCTTCGTTCATATAAAGCAGCGCGGCGAGCGATATGAAGAAGGATCCGCCGATAAGAAGCAGGTTGAACATTTTGCTCAGCTCGATATGGCCTGTAAGCGTATAGAGCGACGCCGCGCAAATTTCCGCCATTTTAGCGTAATGGTTGATCCAGATGTCCTGCCCGGTTCCAAGCTTCAGAGGGGCGTCGTACACTGGATTCCAACCGTTTTTGAGATGGATGATCGCTTCCTGGTGGTAGGTTTGCCCGTCATAGGACAAGTCGTAGAACTGGCCGCTGATCCACAGGAAAAGGAAGAACATAGCGGCGAAGCCGATCCATACCGCGGCAAGCGCCTTAATCTTGTGATCCGGGAAATAGGTCCGTCCGGCGAACCACGTAAACAGCATAGTCACAAGCAGAGCAATCGGCAGATGAAAAGGCGTGATATGAACTCCCGCAAGGAACAGCAGCGATGAGACGACAAAGATGGAAGCTATAAATATCAGTGCCGTCATTCCTAGCAAAAGGCTGGTTTGTCTCAGATTGATTCGGTTATTCACTTCACTCTCTCCTTCATTTAAAATAACGTGATGAACAGTGATCCTACCCAGGCGATGAGCGTACCTACTGCCAGACCGCCCAGCACCTCCGCTCTCGTATGTCCTTGTTTTTCGCGGAGTATAACGGCTTCGCCGGATTCCATCCTGCGGTTCAGGCTGTTGATGTGCTTGGCTGATTCCCCAACCGCACGCCGGACTCCCGTAGCGTCGATGATCACTATGAAAGTGAATGCCGCGCCAAGCCCGAATAACGCAGTGTCAAAACCCTGGGTAAATCCGATGAGCATCGTGATGGAAGAAATAACCGAGGTGTGTGTGCTTGGAAACCCACCGTTGCCGATATGGTTTTTCGCTTCACTGCCGTAGCGGATGGAGTTGAACATAAATTTAAGGGCGCCGGAGAGGAACCAGGCCAAAAAGGGAATGATAGCATAAATAAAGCTGTGTAATTGCATGATTCTCCTCCATTACTGAAATACGGTGACGCGAATTTACGATTTTGAAATAAACAATACTCCCGCCATAATTAAGCCGACCCCGACCATTTTTGGCGCCGTTACCGCTTCTTGAAACAGGAACCAGCCCGCGGCCATGACCAGGATATAACTGAGGCTGACCATCGGATAAGCAGTGCTGAGCGCCATTCTTTTGAGAGTCATCAACCAGAAAAGAGAGCTCAGCCCGTAGGAGAACAATCCTGCGAGCACAGGCCAGGAGCTGAAGGTCCGGAGCAGCGGCCCTGCATTAGCGAGGATCGGCTTCGGAGCTTCCATGCCCCATTTCATCAGGATCTGGCCTAACGTTCCCAGTAGGATGGATGCCGCCAGCAAAAGGAACTTCATTACTTCTCCTCCTTCCCCGCAGTTGTAGTGGTTAACCGAAGTAGAATAAAATCAGGACGACACACAAAGCGTAGAGCATGACGGTCGCAAGAATATGCTTGTCTTCAAGCAGCACCTTTTCGGGCTTGCCGCCGCGGTCCTCCATATGGATCAGGTACAAATACCGGAACACCCCGTAGATGACAAATACGAGAGTCCACATCAATTGAATGGAATGCCCCGAAGTAAAGGTGAACAGCGCGTAAGAAATGATCGTGGCAGTGGTGACGATGCTGTTCAGTTGGTTCAGCATTTCCATAGAGTAAAAATCAAGCACCTTGCGGTGAGAGCCTTTGTTGTTTTGGAGCAGATACAGCTCGTGCCTTCTTTTGCTTACCGCCAGGAACAAAGCCAGCAGCATCGTACAAATCAGGAACCAGGGCGTAAACGGAACGTTTATGACAAGGCCGCCGCCTACCGCACGAAGGACAAACCCGGCCGCTACGATTAAAATGTCAAAAATGACGACATGCTTCAATTTGATCGAGTAAGCTACATTCATAGAGAAGTAAACGGCCAGTACCAGCGCGAACAACGGGTTAAACGCAAACGCCGTGGCCAGACACCCGGTGAGGATGACGCCCCCGGCCGCCAAAGCGAGATGAGGGTTGAGTGCGCCTGATGCGAGCGGGCGGTGTTTCTTCTCCGGATGCTCGCGGTCGGCCTCCCTGTCCATATAATCGTTAAGGACATACACACAGCTGGACACCAGACAGAACAGCAAGAAGCCGATCACGGATTTCCATAGCATATCCATATTGGATACCTTGATCGAGAAAATGAGCGCGGCGAAAACGAGCAGGTTTTTGGTCCACTGCTTCGGCCGCATCAGCGCAAAGAAAGATACAAGTGCATAGGCTGCGCCGGCTGCCCCGCTGAGTTCTCTCTCTTTTACGGGGATTTCGGTGTTGCGTAAATTCATTGGTTTACCATCCTTTCAAATAGTATGCAGCTCTCCAGTTATTCATTATATAGAACGAATCGTTCGCTATAAAGTCACAACATTATGAGGATTTGGCGGGATTTGGGAGAAAAACGTTGGAAATTGTTCTGTAAATGGAACAAATCCCAAATTTTTAGAGTTTTCAAAACTCCTTTCATTGACCTATACTTAAATCGGGATTGTGTTGATAGAACAATCTGAAAGGTTCGCAAGGGCCGAGTAATCGGTTGGGTGCCGGAATGGGCCCGGGAGCACAGACGGTTGGCTGCAGTGTACATAAGGCCTTGTTTGTTCGATATATTGAACACATGGATGTGCCATATGGACAAGCAAGAGCTAGTCAGAGAGACAGAGAGAACAACCGACGGATTGGGAGATTTGCTGTAACGGAGTGAAATTCATATGTGGAGGAGGAATCATTGGTGGCCGACCATGTAAAAGAAACGGCGGATATCCTGTATGTGCTGGCGGTGATGATTGTGGCCGCAATTGCCTTACTGGCTGCGCTGCGCATGAGAAAAGCCCGGAACGAGCGGCGGACGGAGGAAGTGCTGACCAGGCATAAAGATTATTTTGCTTATCTCGCTGCCCATCTGGACGATAACGACGATCTTGGGGTGCCGTACGGAACCCTCTCTTCCTTGGAGAAAAAAGTCATACAGGAGAAGCTGTTTCAGTGGATTGAGGATATAAGGGGCACAGGCCGGGCGAAGCTGGCCGATGTGTGCAGACAGCTTGGATTTGCCCAAAAGGACATCGAGCGGCTTACCCACCCTTACCGTGGAGCGAGAATTGCCGCGGCTTACCGTCTGGGTGTGATGAGGACGGAGGAAACCGTGCCGGAGCTGTTAAAGCTACTGGATAAGGAGAAATTCGGTTCGTCCCTGTTTGTGATTGCCAGATCGGTGGCCAAAAGCGCCGCTGTCATTCCCCATCTTAAAGAAATGGTCAACATTCTGGCCAAGCACCGTAAAAACAACTATGAGCTGATTGTCGATATTCTCGGAGAATCCTGGATGGATCTTTCTCCGCTGTATATAGATTTACTGAACGAGCAGGATCCTTACCTGCAGAAAATCGCCCTGACCGGCATGAAAGGACGCACCGAACCCGAGGTGTTGGACCGCTTGATCCGGTTATCGGATTCAGAGGACAAGGACCTGAGGCTGAAGGCGGTGCAGGCATGTATCCGTCAGGACAGCTCCGCGGCTGTGCCGCATATTCCAATATGGCTGAGGCATGAAGATTGGGAGATACGCGCTGAAGCTGTGGAAGCGGCGGGCGCGTCGGGAAATCCCTTTTTTACAGAGCTTCTGAAGTCGTGTTTGGAGGACCCTAACGGGATCGTTCGCTTTAATGCGGCCCAAAGTCTGCTGCAGCTGGAGGAAGCGGGCTTTAAGGCACTGTGCGAAGTGGCTGCCGCGGAGAATCCTTTGCCGTCATCGGATATGGCGCTTGAAATGATCCATGAACAAATGAAGCGGGATCAGCTGATGAGCGACAATCTTGACAATGCTCTCCAATATAATATGCAGCTGCATATTTATAAACAGTTTTTCCGGGAGGAAACTCCGCTTTTAACTGAAGTCGATAGGCTAAGCTCTTAGAAAGGAGGACAAGATGAAGGATTTTCTGTTATATTACGCGCTTTTTGCGATGTGCTCGGTGTTTGCCGTGTATATCATCTACACTGTAATATTGCTGCTGTCCCACAGGCAGGTCTGGTCGATGCTGAACAGCTTCCTGTTCTCGAAGTTCCGGGAAATGTCGGGCTCTGAGCATGTGCCGCCGGTTTCGATTCTGGTGCCTTCTTATAATGAGGAGCTGACGATTCTGGAAAGCGTGCGTTCTCTGCTGACGCTGCAGTATCCGAATTATGAGGTCATTGTCGTAAACGACGGCTCGAAGGACGGCACTTTGCAAAAGCTGATCGACGAATATGATTTATCTTCAATTTCGCATTATTCCGTTAAGGATACGTTGAAGGCGAAACCGGTCAAAGCGGTGTATGTCAATCCGGCATATCCCAAGCTGATCGTCGTCGACAAGGACAACGGCGGTAAAGAGGACGCATTGAATGTCGGTATAAACCTGTCCCGCCATCCTCTGGTATGTACGATTGACGCTGATTCGCTGCTGGAGAAGGACGCGCTGCTGAGGCTGGCCCGCTCGTATATGGAAAGCCCGGACGAGACGATTGCGATCGGCGGCAATGTGCGCGTCGCCAACGGCTGTTTGGTTGAAGGCGGGATCGTGAAGCAAGTGAATTTGCCGAAAAAGATTCTTCCCTTGTTCCAAAGCATTGAATATTTGAGATCGTTTCTCGGCGGCCGGATCGGCTGGAGCGCGGTGAACGGCTTGGTCATCGTATCCGGGGCGTTCGGATTGTTCCGTAAAGATTATTTGCTGAAGGTCGGCGGGTATGGAGGCGGATTTCCGGGAGAGGACATGAATGTCATTCTCAAGCTTCATCAATATATGCTTGAGCGCAATGAGCCTTACCGCATTCTGTTCTGCCCGGATGCGATCTGCTGGACACAGGCGCCGGATTCGCTGGAGATTCTTGCCAGCCAGCGCAGACGTTGGAGCCGGGGGAACCTGAAGAACATCTTGTTGTTCCGCCATATGCTTTTTATTCCCAAGTACAAGGCGCTGGGATTCCTGTCGCTGCCGTACACGATATTTTTCGAAACGCTGGCCCCCTATTTGAAGCTGACCGGGTATATCGCCCTTTTGGGGTATTTTCTGATGGATATGAGCAATCTGGACATTATCCTTATGTTTATCGGCATCAATATGCTTCTTGGCATCCTGTTCAGCAGCGGAGCGCTCATTATTGAAGAGATGGCTTTCAACCGGTTCCCGAAAGGCTCACATCTGGCCAAGCTGATGCTTTATTCGGTCCTGATGTCCTTCGGGTATGACCAATTGAACAACTGGTGGAAATTTCTCGGGCATGTGGACTACATCCGCAATAAAGAAACATGGGGCGTTATGGAACGCAAAAGCTGGAATGAGGACGTTCCCGTTCAAGCGGCGGGCCTTAAGCCGCAGGCCATGACAAATCAAGCAGGATAGGGGAGTAATGGATAATGATTATGCAGATCGATTCGAAGGTAAATAAAACTGGCGCACTTTTTCATACGATTGAGAACATCCGGAACATCGGCAGTGCGGACTCTTATGGTTTGATCCTGTCACAATGCGGCCTCCAGTCGGAGGATCTGCAGGATCTGGAAACCTTGGCCGGATTGGAAGACCCTTCGTTGAAAGCCCATTACCTGTATGACCGGGATTCCGGCATGCTGGGCATTTTGCTGGAAGGAAAGAAGCTGAGCGAAACCCATCGGCTGGCATTGTTCTATAAGGGTCTAATGGACAATAACGCATGGCTCAACAGCTCAATGGTCATCACCAGCGACGACGGATCCGCAGAGTGGAGCCAGGAGAGCTTCGCGGATATGATGGGCAAGCTGTCGCCCTCGGAGGCCAGGGAAATCGTCATCTACCATCAAGCGATGGATGAAGTGAAGCCCGCTACGATCCTGATCATCGACGACGACCCCGATTCGGGAGAAATCCTCAATATGCGCCTGCAGATGAGAGGGTATGAAGTGCACACCGCGGTTGACGGCGAAGAAGGACTCAGGCTTGCGGAGTCGCTGGAACCCGATGTGGTGATTACGGAGCTGTCGCTGCCGGTCTATGACGGCTTTCATATCATTCGCAGCATCCGCAAGAACGAGGAATTAAACAGCAAGGTTATGGTGCTGACGGATCACCGCCTGGAGGAAGACGTAAGTATTTGCCTCGATTTGGGCGCCGCCGATTATGTGAAAAAGCCTTATTCTCCTGTAGAGCTCGAGGCTAGAATAAGAAGATTAATAAATTAAAAGGCCTCCGGCTTAGAAGGTGAGATGGTATGAGATCCAAGGGAAAAAATTCATTGAGTTGGATGACGATCGGGCTGTCCGTTCTTGTAATCAGCGCTCTCACCTGGTATTATTGGCCGCCTAAAAAGGTGGAAAGCATGCAGCTCGATTCCGGCACGCTTATTAAATTCCGTTCTCAAGCGGAAAATGTCGAAGTATATGAAAATCAACAGTGGAAGCCTTTTTTCGTAAAGGGCGTCAATTTGGGCGCAGCTCTTCCCGGACATGATCCGGGGGAGCTGCCTATCGACAAAAAGACATATTTGAAATGGTTCTCCCAGATCCAGGACATGGGGGCCAATACGATTCGTGTGTATACTATCCTGAAGCCTGAATTTTATGAGGCTTTGGTTGAATATAACCGCAAGCATGAAAGCAAGCCTTTGTATTTTATCCAGGGAATATGGTCGCCTGAAGAGGCGTTTAATAAAGAGAAAGACGCGCTGACCCCTGATGTGCGCCAAGATTTCAAGGATGAAATCGGCCATGCTGTACAGGCGGTGTACGGCACGGGGACGGTTCCCGCAAAGTTCGGTAAAGCGAGCGGCAAATATACCGCGAATGCCGGACCTTATCTGGCCGGCTGGATAGTCGGTACCGAGTGGGATCCGCTCTTGGTGAAGAACACAAACGACAGGCATAAAGGGATGCAGCCTTATAAAGGCGAGTATGTCCAGTCCAAGCCTGAGGCAGAGCCATTTGAGATTATGCTGGCCGAGATGCTGGACACATTGGCCGGATTGGAAACGAAACAGGGGTGGCAGCACCCATGGGCTTTTGCCGATTGGGTAACGACGGATCCCCTTTCCCATCCGGGCGAGCCGCTCATCCAGGAGGACCTCGTCAGCGTGGACCCGATGCATCTGACGGCCAAAGAAGGAAGTGCAGGCCTTTACGCCTCCTATCACGTTTACCCGTATTACCCGGACTTCTTCCGGAAGGACGCTTCGCTGCAGACGGTCAAAAATCAAAAGGGAGAAGCGGATTCTTACCTGGCGTATTTACAGCAGTTGAAGCAGCACCATAAAGGAATGCCGATCATGATCACGGAATATGGAGTGCCTTCTTCTCTAGGGATGGCCCATAAAGGGACATTGAACAGAGACCAAGGGGGTCACGACGAGAAAGAGCAGGGTAAGATCGACGCCGACCTGTATAACCACATCGCGGGTCAGCATTATGCCGGCGCTATCCTGTTTACCTGGCAGGATGAGTGGTTCAAGAAGACATGGAATACCATGTTCTTTGAGCAGCCCGCGGAGCGCAGAAAGTACTGGCTCAATGTACTGACGAATGAGAAAATGTTCGGCGTATTGGCTCTCGATCCAAGCAAAGCGGATTTGATCCATATTGACGGCGATTTGAACGACTGGAATTCGTTGACAAAGAAAGACAAGACGAAGCTGGATGTGAATGTGCCGGGCATAAAATCGATGCAGGTTGCGCATGACGAAGCCTATGTCTACCTGGCAGTGGAACTGTCCGATAATTTCGATCCGGCCAAACAGCGGATTCAGCTGGGCGTAGACACGATGAAGGGCGGCAACAAGCATTCCCAGGAGCTTGGCAGCCATAAGCTCGATGAAGGCTTGGAGTCGCTGATCACGTTCGGCAAGGACGAGGAGACTCAGGTTACGGTCGCTTCCAACTATGATCCGCACCTTCGGCTGTACGGACGGAAGTATGGCATGATTCCCGTACAGGATCAGGAATTGAAGGATGATTCCGGCTTGTTCCGCCCTTGGAAGCTGGCTGTCGACCTTGAGCAGAAGCAGCCGGACTCCAAAATGTACGGGCCGTTTGAGGACGTCCAAGTCGGACAGCTTCGCAGAGGAACGGCGGGACCAGGGGATTCCATGACCATGTGGCAGTCCAAAGGGAATGTCATCGAGATGCGGATTCCCTGGATGCTGCTGGGATTCACCGATCCCAGCTCGCTCACGGCCCTGAGCTATAAGACGGGAGAAGACGGACGTCCCGCCAGCGAGCAAGTGGAGGGAATTCGGTTCGTGCCTTGGATCGAAGACGTCGCGACTCATGAAATCAAAGGATTGGGAGAACCGGGTTCCACCTTTGCAGTGTCCAAGCTGCCGGTTTACAAATGGGCGCCTTGGAATGAGGTGCGCTACACGGAGCGTCTGAAGAATAGCTATTATATTCTGAAGCAAAATTGGACGGCTGCAGAGAATTCTTCCGTGAGCCAGTCAAATTGATGCGCTGACCGGTGCAGGGCCGCGTGTGAGATACGCTTGAAAGGTTTACAAAGGGGCTGTTCCTTAACAAGGAACAGCCCCTTTTGCAATAAGATATGCGATGCTCTGCGTTACTCAAGACTTCGTTTGATTGGCTTTCCATCTATTATACTCCAGAAATTCTTCGAACTCGCGCTTCGATACTCCGGAGGCCATCGCTTCGCGGACAAGCTGAGTCCATTCTGGATCCAATTCAAGTTCAGAGGAAGTTACTTTAGGGGTATGTAGGAACGTCTCGATTGGCACATGCAGAACTTCGGATATTTTCTCGAGAAAATGAATGGAGGGATTGGACTGAATGTCCCTTTCTATCGTGCTAAGGTAAGACTTCGCTACACCGGCTTTCTCGGCCAACTCGGTCAGAGAGAGTCCCCTTTCGGTGCGAAGCTGTTTTACCCGTTTACCAATCATTGTTACTCCTCCTGAATCGAACCGTGGGTTAATAAATAAATAATTAAGAATAATAACATTGTACCAAAAAATAGCGCTTTTGTGCAGATGTTCCTTAATAATTCAATAATAATTCGATAACATAACCATACGGATACCGGTGAGACTCCATATGGCTAAAGCCTTAGAATCTTAGCCGGTTGGTACCGACCGCAGTCCGTTTCCGGCTTCATTTATATTCTTGTCCCATAGTTCGATTGTACCAGTTTGGAATATAACTGCAACAAAAATATGTTAAAATATAGGACAATTAGGCTGTCTTCAGACAGCCTAATTGTCCTAAGCCGATTTATTCCATGCCTGAAGGCGAGAACTCGCCGGCTGGATATTCTGCAAGCTCTCGTCCTTAGCTGCCAAGGGGAAAGAAGAAGGTCGGCTCACGCGGCGCGGACATACTGAAAACAACGGGGAAACTGCGCCTTATGTACGCCCGGTTAAGAATTGTAGAGGACAGATTCCTGGTCGGTTTTCTCTTGTGCCGAGGCTTCCCATAGGAACACGCGGATTTCCTCGATCGAAAAACCCATACTGCGTGCCTGCAGAATAAGATATGCCCATTCGTCATCCAAGATTTCATTAGTTTCGAGGTTGTTGAAATTCATGCCTTCCAGCACCTCCTTTATCTTTTTTCTTGTTAGTCAAAGACTACGGCGGTGTTCTACGCTAATGTTCTTCTGAGCTTCCATTATGTATCACTGATGTGGTGGTAATTGGGTACCGGGCACAACCGGATTGACGCGACCCATCATATGATTCGAAGAGCCTGCCCGGTTTGTGGGAGTTGCAATTGTAAATTTTTAATGAACATCCATCGCCTAAAATAGCAAAAAGCCCCAAGGGCAGGACTTTTTTTACACATAATAATGGTCTGCAAAAGCGCGCATATATTATTTACACCGGGAGCGGCCTTTTGAAACATCTTTTTTAAAAAAATCTTGACGCAAAAAAGCGGCTGGGAAGCTCTCTTGTATTTGGGAAATATCTGGAATATGATGTGGAGGGATAGGTGCCGAAAGCCTTCGGCGCAGCAATTTAAGCGAAAAGCTGCAGGAGAGTGTATGCATGAGCTGGATATGGTGGATTATAGCGGTTCTGCTGATTGCGATGGCCATTGTGGGTTTTTATTTTTCCGGATTGGTGATCAGAATCAAACTCGTCCCGAACGAGAATATTCTGCGGGATGAAATTGCGGCGGGCCGGATTGACAAGGCTGCTTTTGACGCGCTTACAAGAGAAGAGGTAACGATTCAATCGCCTTTCGGCTACAAGCTGTACGGGTTGTTTTTTCCGGTCGAGCGTTCCCGTAAAACTTTAATTATCGCCCATGGAGTGACCAGTTCTTTGTACGGTTCCGTGAAGTATATGAATATGTTTCTGAAACGGGGCTATAACGTGCTGATCTACGACCACCGCAGGCACGGAAGAAGCGGGGGAACCGATACGACATACGGGTATTATGAGAAGGTGGACCTCAAAGCGTGCACAGACTGGGTGCTGCAAAAATGCGGAGCGGACAGCGAAGTCGGCATTCTCGGAGAATCGATGGGAGCGGCGACGGCTCTGCAGCATGCAGCGATCGATCCGCGGGCGGCGTTCTATATTCTGGATTGCCCTTACTCGGACTTTTTCGCTCAGGTGGCGTACCGCCTGAAAGTGGAATACGGGCTCCCCGAGTTCCCTCTGCTTTTCATTGCCGACTTATTCGTCAAACTGAGATCGGGCATGTCGCTGCGGCAAATTTCGCCAATCCGGGACTTGGATGGCTTGACGACGCCTATGTTTTTCATACACGGCAAGGAAGACACGTATATTCCCCCGCAAATGAGCATTGACATGTTTAAAGCTAAGCAAGGGCTGAAGAAGCTCTATCTGGCTCCCAATGCAGACCATGCCGAGGCTTATTACAAAAATCCGGAGGAGTATGACCGTTTGGTCGGAGAATTTCTACAAGAGGTCGAGAGTGCCGGAAAGAGTTCGAAGACGGCGGTTGTCTGACCGGAGGTTATCGGTCCGACCGGCTGGTCATCTGCTCACCGAGTATCGTACATAATGCACCCGATAGATAGTAAAAGAGGCTGAGCGCGCAGGTTTCCTGTGCTACTCAGCCCGGATTTGTCAGTTCATCGCCATGCTCTTCCGGCGGCAGTCTTATTTATTTAGCTTGACGATCAAGCTGGATAAATAATACCCGCTGGGACGGTTGGATTTGGCGTCTCTAAGCTGGGTGATCAGGGTCATGCTTTGAATGCCGTTTAAAGGAATCGTCTTGGGCAGCTCTTCCGAGTGCAGGAAGCCTTGTTTGCCGTCGAACAGAAGGTTCAAATCCACCTTATCGTTGGACACGATGGACAGGGTAACCGAAGTGTAGCCGGCTGTGTTTATTGCAGTATTAATCTCCCCATCCTTGTAAAGGTCCTGCACAATGCCTCCCTTTCCGTCGAAGGCCTGCACCGGAGAAGGCGTTTGGCTCGGGTTCTGCCCCGGATAGTCAGGGACTGGTCTCGCGGAATTTGGCTGTTTCGGCTGCGGCTGCGCGGCTGTGAACACCGGAGCCGGAGGGAAGCTGGAATACTGTCCGATGACACCTTTGGCGGACAGGTAATTGAAGATCCGCTGGAGGATCGTCACAGCCTCCGCCCGGGAGATGGCTGACTGCGGCTTGAATTTTCCCTGCGCGTCGGCGGTCAGTATGCCGCTCGTATGCAATCCGGCTAAGGCACGCGCTTTAATCGCGGAGACGTCGTCGGTGATGCTGCAGCCTGTTGTATCCTTGATCATGTAAATCGGATAGATGGCGCTTTTGCCGTACAAGGAACCGTCCACCGCGCGACCCGTGGTCCCATATCTTCCGTCCGCCTGCACCGCGCCGCTTTGATCCTCTTGACGGGCGAATACCTTGAACTCCACATCTTTCATTGATGTGATCACGGAACACACCGCATTGCCGTTCTCCACATGATTGACCAAAGCCCCGTCAAAGAACACTCCCATCCACTCTGCGAACTGATACCGGCTTACCTGACGGTCCGGCTGAAACAGCAGCTTACCCGTATCGGGGTCATAAAATAAGCCGTTGTTAACAAACGTACCGTCGTACAAGTCGGAGATGTCATTATAAGCCCAATGATCCGCCGGCACATCGTTGAAGCCGGTGAGCTTGTTTGCGGCGCCCAGGTTCGGCCGGTATTTATCGAAAAGGCGGTGGATCATCGCAGTCAATTCCGCGCGGGACACTCCCCTGGCCGGATTGAATTTGCCGTCGGGCGGATAACCGTTGATAACGTTCCGGTCTTTCATGAAGTTGATTGAATCCAATGCCCAGGCGTACTGTTTATCATCGATGTCGATGAAGCCTGACGCGGCGCGGACGGGAGACAGCGGCGCAAGGAAGGCGAGCAGCAGCAGGGCTGCGAGAGTAGAAGCGAGCTTCATATGGTTATCCCTCCAAATTAATGGCTATGTACCGTTGGTTCTATTTTTATATCGGATTCTGTCCGTCGCATTGTTACTGCTTGCTTTTAGAGGTACTTTTTTTCGGGAGTCCGATGCTTATTTTTGAAATATAACCAGGCCAGGATGTTGACAGAGCGGCGTCTTTGGAGTAAAGGAAATAGAAGAAGGTGCCAACGTCCGCCTGCATTTTACGGCATAAGCCTTGAAGGCTGTCTCACTTTGGAAACACAGGGTGGTTTTTACGGATGGAGAAGAATTCGATTCAAATAGGGTTGGCGGGCTGGGGAGATCATGCGGACCTGTACGGGGAAGGAACCGGCGGCCGAAGCAAGCTGGAAATGTACAGCGCGTATTTTCCCACGGTGGAGGTGGACAGCTCGTTCTATGCGGTGCAGCCTCAGAGAAACTACACTAAATGGGTGGAGGAGACGCCTCCCGGCTTTGGCTTTCTCATCAAGGCATATCAGGGAATGACGGGGCATCTAAGAGGGAAGATTCCTTACGACAACCCGGAGGAAATGTTCCGGGAGTTTAAAAAATCCATCGCACCGGTTGTAGATTCCGGGAAACTGAAGGCCGTCCTGTTCCAATTTCCGCCTTGGTTTGATTGCACGTGGGAGAACGTGGACACGCTGCGGGGAGCCAAAAGGATGATGGAGAGCCTGCCCGCCGCGCTGGAGTTTCGACACCAGAGCTGGTTTACGCCGAATATGAGGGAGAAGACGCTGGCCTTTATGGAGCGGGAGGGCTGGATTCACAGCGTTTGCGACGAACCGCAGGCCGGCATCGGCTCGATTCCCGCTGTGCTTCATCCGACACACGAAGAGCTGACGGTGGTAAGGTTCCACGGACGCAACGTCCAGGGATGGAACCGGAACGGTCAGGACAATTGGCGGGAGGTGCGATATCTGTACCGTTACAGCGCAGAAGAGCTGCTGGAGTGGAAGGACAATCTGCAGCGGCTGTTGGAGAATACGAAGCAATTGTGCGTCATCTTCAACAACAATTCAGGCGGCCACGCGGCGGCTAACGCCAGGCAGCTGATTTCCTTATTGGGCCTGGACTATGACGGACTTGCTCCCAGGCAGCTGGATTTATTCTGACGGAACTGCGAATACATCGTGGATCCGCTCCATGGCCCAGTCCAGCTCCTCCTTCGTAATGACGAGCGGCGGGGCGAAGCGGATGATGTTCTCGTGGGTCTCCTTGCAGAGGAGGCCTTTTTCTTTGAGCGCTTCGCAGAAGGGGCGGGCCGCGATTGTAAGCTCGACGCCGATAAACAAGCCGCGGCCGCGGACTTCCTTGATGGCGGGATGAGTCATTGTCCGCAGCCGCCCGAGGAGATAGGCGCCGAGCGTAAGGGACCGTTCGGCTAGCTTTTCCTCTGCGAGCACTTCCAAGGCGGCGCACGCGACGGCGCAGCCGAGCGGATTGCCGCCGAAGGTGGAGCCGTGCGCGCCGGGTGTGAACACGCCGAGAATCTCGCGGTCGGCGGCTACGGCGGAAACAGGCAAGACGCCGCCGCCCAGCGCTTTGCCGAGAATGTAGAGATCGGGCACGACGCTTTCCCAATCGCAGGCCATCGCTTTTCCGGTGCGCCCGAAGCCGGTCTGGATTTCATCCGCCATGAACAGCACTTTGTGCTGGCGGCACAGCTCGCGGGCTTCCCGCAGGTAGCCGTCCGGCGGAATGACGATGCCCGCTTCGCCCTGAATCGGCTCTACTAGAAAGGCCGCCGTGTCGGGTGTTATGGCTCCGCGCAGCGCCTCGAGATCGCCGTAAGGGATGAGGCGAAAGCCCGGTGTGAACGGGCCGAAGCCGTCGCGGTACTCCTCTGTGGAGGAGAAGGAGGTGACGGTGACGGTGCGGCCGTGGAAATTTCCTTCGCAGACGATAATTTCCGCACGTCCGTCCGGAATGCCTTTGTGCCTGTAACCCCAGCGCCGAGCCGCTTTGACCGCGGTTTCCACCGCTTCGGCTCCTGTATTCATCGGCAGAATCGCCGGTTTACCGGTATAGGCGGCGAGCTTCGCATAGAAGCGGCTGAGCGGCTCGCTGTAAAAGGCCCGCGACGTCAGAGTCACCTGCTCGGCCTGATCCTTCAGTGCCTGAATGATCCGCGGATGGCGGTGGCCGTGATTGAGCGCGGAATACGCGCTGAGCATATCCATATAGCGGCGGCCCTCCGGGTCATCGACCCACACGCCGGAGGCTTTGGCGACGACGACGGGGAGCGGGTGATAGTTGGGAGCGCCGTATTTTTCCGTTTCTTCGATAATCTTTTTCGTCTGTGTCACTGGGATCCTCCTTTATGCTTACCTTTTGGCCATATTTTTCAATACGAACCATACATTCGCCGGCCTCTCCGCCAGACGCCTGACAAAATACGGGTACCACATACGGCCGTAAGGAACGTAGCATCTAACCTTATAGCCTTGGGAAGCGAGGTGGGCCTGAAGCCCGGTCCTGATTCCATACAGCATCTGGAACTCGAAGCGTGAGCTGTCTATGTTACCGGCGTATGCCTTGGTCCATTCGATGATCTCCTCGTCATGGGTCGCCACTGCCGTATAGGCACCGCTGTCCAAACACGCGGCGATCAGCCTGCGGAAATTGTAGTTCACCTCCCACATCTCACGGTAAGCGATATTCTCAGGCTCTTTATAAGCGCCTTTTACCAGCCGGAGACTGATTCCTACGTCCGTCAGCTGCCTCGCATCCTCGTGGGACCTGTACAGGCTGGCTTGAATGACGGCGCCCGCATTGCCCAGCCCTTCTTGGTGAAGGCGTCTCACAATGTCTATCGTACCGTCGGTGTAGGGGCTGTTCTCCATATCCAGTCTTACAAAATTGCCCAACTCGCGGGCCCGCACAACGACGCTGCGGATATTCGCGAAGGCCGCTTCCCGATCCAGAGCGAGGCCCATTTGCGTGGGCTTTAGCGAAACATTGGAGCGCAATTTTTCCCGTTCAATGGCTTCCAGCAGCTTTATATACTCGTTCCGGCATGTCCTCGCCTCCCATAAATCCGAGACTCCTTCGCCCAAATAGTCTAAGGTGGCGTGTATCCCCTGTTCGTTCAGCAGACGGACCGCCTGCATCGCTTCTTCCATAGTTTCCCCGGCAACGAATTTTCCTGCGCCCAGCTTCATTCCGAACTTGAGAGCAGCCGCTTCGGCGGCTTTATTCCCTGCAAGAGCCAGCAGCATTCCGCGAAATATTCTTGTTTTAAAATCCATATGCTCGAACTCCTATCCATGTTTGTTCATTCCAGTGCATTTTCCGTCGTAGTGGCGTCCTGATTATTTCCTGCTAATTTCTATATATGTGTCATACATATTAGTAGACACCGCAGCGCACCAGAAATTCGCAAGGGAGATGAAAGAGAACATGATGGAGCCGTTCCGCAACGAACCTTTCACCGATTTCACAGACGGGGACAATAAAAAATCCTTCCGGGCCGCATTAGACCAGGTTACGCGGCAGCTTGGACAGGAGTATGCCGTTATTATAAGCGGGGAGCGTATTCTCACCGGCCGCAAATCCGCTTCCATCAATCCGGCGCGAATTTCGCAGGTGATCGGGGAAGTATACCAGGCCGATAAGCCGCTCGCGGACAAAGCCGTTAGCAGGGCAGCGGAGGCTTATGCGTCATGGTCGCGGGTGAAGCCCGGCCAAAGAGCGCGCTATTTATACAAAACGGCGGCGCTGCTAAGGCAGAGAAAGTATGAATTCTCCGCCTGGATGGTGCTGGAGTCCGGCAAAAGCTGGCAGGAAGCCGACGCGGATACGGCTGAGGCGATCGATTTTCTGGAATTTTATGGCCGCGAGATGGAGCGGCTGGGAAGCAGGCAGCCGCTCACCCGGATTCCCGGCGAGGATAACGAGCTGACGTATATTCCGCTGGGCGTCGGCATTGTGATCCCTCCCTGGAATTTCCCGTTGGCGATTACGGTTGGCATGACCATGGCTGCCGTAGCGGCAGGCAATACGGTGGTGCTGAAGCCGGCCAGCCCCACCCCCGTCATAGCGGCGAAGTTCGTCGAGCTGCTTGATGAGGCGGGCCTGCCTGACGGCGTGGTCAATTATTTACCGGGGGCGGGCGGCGAAATCGGAGACACGCTGGTCGACCATCCGCTGGCCCGGTTCGTTTCTTTCACCGGTTCGAGGGAGATCGGGCTGCGCATCAATGAAAGGGCCGCCCGCGCCCAGCCGGGCCAGAAGTGGATCAAACGGGTCGTCGCGGAGATGGGCGGCAAGGATGCCATTGTCGTGGACAGCGGCAGCGACCTGGAGCTTGCAGCCGAGGCAATCGCCGCTTCCGCTTTCGGCTTCTCCGGCCAAAAATGTTCCGCTTGCTCGCGCGCAATTGTTCATTCTTCTGTGTATAACGAGGTGCTGCACAAAGTTGTGTCGCGCGCTCAGGCTTTGCGTGTCGGCGATCCCGCAGATCCAGCGTGCTTCACCGGGCCCGTGATTGACAACAACGCCTACAAGAAAATTCAGCAATACATCGAAATCGGGAAAAAGGAAGGACGGCTGGCGCTCGGAGGCGGCACGGGAGACGAGTCGGGGTATTTTATCGAGCCGACCGTTTTCGCGGATGTGCATCCTGAAGCCTGCATAGCCCAGGAAGAAATATTCGGGCCGGTGCTCGCTTTTATCAGGGCGTCTTCCTTCGAGCATGCACTGGAGATCGCCAACAATACCGATTACGGCCTGACCGGCTCGGTGTTTTCGCTGAGCAGGACGAATCTGGAAAAGGCCCGTGAGCAGTTCCATGCAGGCAACCTTTATTTCAACCGCAAATGCACGGGAGCCCTGGTCGGCGTCCATCCCTTCGGCGGCTTCAACATGTCGGGGACGGATTCAAAAGCGGGAGGACGTGACTACTTGCTGCTGTTCACACAGGCAAAGGTCGTTTCCGAACGGATGTGACTGCCAATATTTGTGCGTTTCGTTATAACGAACAATGCTTTATAATAAGATTTAGTAAACGAAGTGTATGGAGAACACTTGGTTTGCAATTACGGATAAATTTTTCTTCTACTTTGTAGAACCCTCTTCCCTGCACGGGAGGAGGGATATTTTGTTTTATGGGCGGCATATAGATGTAGCAAGTCGGCTGCTGCAGCGGGTTGTAAAAATTCATGAAACCGCTGCCCGGCCCCATCCGGAGGAGTGGAGCATCCACAATACCGCATTAGCGGAATAAAATTCCTCTAATTTCGGGAAATAGTCAGGGGAGGGAGGACAGCTTGAGGAAAGCGACTGGATTAGTCCCGTCAGGGGAAATTCTGTGGGAGCAACCGGTAAATAATGCAGGAAGCGGGAAGTCCGGAGTAAATTCAAAAAAAGAAAAAGGGTGTGAGGTGGTTAAGTTCATTTGCCGCCTTTAGTGTCATTTTTCCCGATGCTTAACCTCATCAAGAAACACGATACAACACCGCTGGTGCCCCGTACCCTTTTCTTCCCACGCGCAATAGTTTGCTTTACTTCAACGGACGTCGCCAAGCTTTTTCCTAAAACGCAGTCTGTAACGGGTCAGCCGAGCAGGTGCTTATACGGGCTGTAATCGATGTTATTTTTTTCCAGAAATGAAATTAAGCTGTTGTAGTCTCTCTTCGGAGTAGCCAGGATATAGCCTTCCAGACAGTGCGCTTTCGTTACTTCTTTCGCGCCCCGCTCCAAAGCGAGCTGGCCGATTCTGGCGGCTATCGAATGCTTGGCGATGTCACGAAACGGCGTCGGTACGGGAGAAACCAGCACATCGAGGAATTCCTTTGTCTCGTCGGTCCACAGCTCTCTCGAAGCCTCTACATAATGGTTCTGCCAATCCAGCTTGGACTTGCCGTCCGCCATGGGGAGCACTTTGAGAAATTTGCGGAACATAAAAAAGCCGCCGACCGAGATAAACGCAACCAGCACAAATACCCAGAAAAAGATAAACCACATAAAAGGAACGCTAGGAGCACTGCTCAAGATAGTTCACCTCGGCAACATTATACCTTATTTCTAGATTTATTTCGAGATTGCTAGTAAAATAAGAGGCAGTGCTAAATTGTAAAGGAGGCATGCTGGTATGCCAAAGATTGGTTCACACGTTTCTTTTTCCAATAAAGGATTGATTACCGCCGCAGAGGAGGCGATTTCCTACGGCTCGGGTACTTTCATGATTTATACCGGCGCACCGCAGAATACACGCCGTAAGCCTATAGAAGATATGTCCGTCGAGGAAGGCAAGGTTTTGATGGACAAGCACGGAATTGACGAAATCGTGGTCCACGCGCCGTATATCATCAACCTGGGATCGTTCAAGGAGGATACGTACGAGCTCGCGGTCCGTTTCCTGCAGCAGGAGATTCACCGCACGCATTATCTGGGGGTCCGAAACATCGTGCTGCATCCCGGAGCTTACACGGAAAAGGACCCGGAGTACGGCATCGCCCGTATTGCCGAAGGCTTGAACGAAGTATTGGATGGAGTGAAGGAGACGAATGTTAATATTGCCTTGGAGACGATGGCGGGCAAAGGGACTGAAATCGGAAGGAGCTTTGAAGAGCTGGCTTCGATTATAGAAAAGGTGACTCATAACGAGCGTCTCACCATCTGTATGGACACCTGCCACATCCATGACGCTGGCTATGACATTGTGGACAACCTGGACGGGGTGCTGGAGCATTTTGACAGCATTATCGGCTTAAACCGGCTGGCTGTGGTTCACTTGAACGACAGCAAGAATCCGAGAGGCGCCGGCAAGGACCGCCACGCTCCGGTGGGCGCAGGGATGATCGGCTTCAAAGCGATGAATGCGCTGGTGGGCCACGAGAAGCTGGCTCATCTGCCGATGATTCTGGAGACTCCCTGGATAGGCAAGGACGACAAGAAGCAACGCCCGATGTATGAGGTGGAGATCGCGCTCCTAAGCGGGAAAGTGCAGGAGCGGTTCGGCGAAGGATTCGTGGCGGATGTGGAGAAACTGGGAGATTTCTTTAAAAAGAATGAGATCGATTCACGCGCATATATTTTAACGACATGGGATTTGCTGAAGAATGACGCGAAAGCGAAAAAGGAAGACAAGCGCGAGCCGATGGAACGTTTGTACGATATGGTGGAGGACGAAGGATTGTTCCCTGAGCTGTCGGAAGAACAGGTGAACCAGCGGATTACCGTATGGCTGTCGGGGGAAGAAGCTTTGCAGACCGTTTAGTTGGAATTTATAATGTCTAGAACAGCGGCGTCAAATGAAAAGCCGCACGAATGGATGGAGGAGTTCAGTCAGATGGGTTCCATGAGTACCGCAAGAGACCGCAAGCAGGGGATCGATTACAGCAAGAGGGCGAGGATGCTCATTTCCTGTCCGGACCAACCGGGCATTGTCGCGGCGGTTTCGAGATTTTTGTTTGAGCAGGGTGCGAATATCGTGCAGTCCGACCAGTATACGATGGATCCGGAAGGCGGGATGTTCTTCATCCGCATCGAGTTTGACCTAGAGCTGCTTCAGGAACGGCTGGAGGAGCTTGGTTCAAGCTTCGCCGCGGTGGCGCAGGGGTTCCGGATGGAGTGGAAGCTGACGACGGCCGCCAAGAAGAAGCGGATCGCCGTGTTCGTCTCCAAGGAGGATCATTGTCTGCTGGAGCTGCTGTGGCAGTGGCAGGCGGGCGACCTCAATGCAGACATTGCAATGGTGGTCAGCAACCATCAGGATATGAGAGATATCGTGGAATCGATGGGGATTCCTTTCCACTATATCCCTGTCACGGCTGACACCAAGGCCGAAGCCGAGCGGCGGCAGCTTGAGATCATCGATGAAAGCATCGACCTGATCGTGCTTGCCCGGTACATGCAGATCGTTTCGCCGAAGTTTCTGGAGCACTACCGCAATAGGGTGATTAACATTCATCATTCCTTTCTCCCGGCTTTTGTCGGCGGCAAGCCTTACGCGCAGGCGTATAACCGGGGCGTGAAGATTATCGGGGCAACCGCCCACTACGTGACGGAAGAGCTGGACGGGGGCCCGATCATCGAGCAGGACATCCAGCGCGTTAGCCACCGTGACAACGTCGAGGACTTGAAGCGGATCGGCCGCGTGATCGAACGCACCGTGCTGGCCCGGGCCGTTTCATGGCACGTGGAGGACCGTATTCTCGTGTTCGAGAATAAAACGGTAGTATTTAATTAACTGCGATAGCTTTTTATGTGGGTAACATTTTTTTGAAAAAGCATGAAAAGCATGAAAAGCATTAGAAAGAAGCCCTTCGGGGCTTTTTTTGTGGAATAGACAGGATTTGGCGAATTTGATTATCTCCTCTATGGGCTGGAGGGGAAGCATTGTATTTTATACAATTAAAGTTGAGCGTTTCACAAGCAGGCGAATACTTTTCAATCCATTTGAAGCTTCCCTAACCACATTATACCACAGCCCGTTAAGGCACTGGACTAGCGGGTTTTTTATTTGCCGGAAATTGTTGTATATTAAAAAAAACGGCTGCGACATCGATTAAGCAATAACCGTTTGAGCATGCTTTTCCAGGTTGTTGTGGCGAAGCCTCAAAGCAAATGATACAATAATGCTATTGCGCAGGCAGACAAGGATTTACAATTTAGAGGAGGTTTTAGTTTCATGACTGTAACCAAAAAAACGGTGCAACAGCTTGCCGTTGACACGATTCGAACTTTAGGCATCGATGCGATCGAAAAAGCGAATTCCGGCCATCCGGGGATTGTAATGGGAGCCGCGCCTATGGCGTATGTACTGTGGACTCAGCAGATGAAGCATAATCCGGCCAATCCGCAGTGGATCAACCGCGACCGTTTTGTGCTTTCTGCGGGGCACGGCTCTATGCTGCTGTATGCGCTGCTGCATCTGTGCGGATACGACCTGCCGATCGAGGAGATTCAAAATTTCCGCCAGTGGGGAAGCAAAACTCCGGGCCATCCGGAATTCGGCCACACGGCAGGCGTGGATGCAACAACCGGTCCTTTGGGACAAGGGGTGGCGATGGCTGTCGGCATGGCGATGGCTGAAAGCCATTTGGCGGCTACATATAACAAGGATGACTTTAATGTGATCGATCACTATACCTTTGCACTTTGCGGCGACGGGGACATGATGGAGGGTGTATCTTCCGAAGCGGCATCTTTGGCGGCCCACCTCAAGCTGGGCAAATTGATTATGCTTTACGACTCCAATGACATCTCTTTGGACGGGGAGTTAAGCATGGCGTTCAGCGAGAATGTGCAGAAGCGTTTTGAGGCTTACGGCTGGCAGGTGCTTCGCGTGGAGGAGCAGAACGATCTTGCCGCCATCAACCGTGCTATCGAGGCGGCCAAGGTGGAGACGAACCGTCCGACTTTGATCGAAGTGAAAACAACGATCGGTTTCGGCTCACCGAACAAGGCGGGCAAAGGCGGACACGGAGGAACTCACGGCTCCCCGCTCGGACCGGACGAAGTGAAATTGACCAAAGAGGTGTACCAATGGGCGGATCACCCGGATTTCTATGTATCGGAAGAAGTGCGGGAGCATTACAACGAAGTGAAAGAAAAGGGAATCCGGACGGAGAAAGAATGGAAGTCCATGCTTGAGCAGTACCGCCAAGCGCATCCGGAACTGGCCAAGCAGTTCGATATGGCGGCTGCGGGAAAACTTCCCGAGGGATGGGATGCCGATATTCCGGTTTATGCGCCAACCGATAAGGCGATGGCGACCCGCGTTGCTTCAGGCAACGCACTGAACGGCATCGCCAAGAATCTTCCCACATTGTTCGGCGGTTCCGCAGACCTCGCTTCTTCGAACAATACGGAAATCAAAGGCGCCGCTGTCTTCCATGCCGAGAATTATTCCGGCCGCAACATTTGGTTCGGTGTCCGTGAATTTGCGATGGCAGCGGCCATGAACGGAATTTCGCTGCACGGTGGAGTGAGGATCTTCGGAGCCACCTTCTTTGTCTTCTCCGATTACCTGCGCCCAGCCGTCCGTCTGGCTTCACTGATGAAGCAGCCGGTCATCTACGTGCTGACGCATGACAGCATCGGCGTCGGCGAAGACGGACCGACGCACGAACCGATCGAGCAGCTGCCGGCTATGCGCGTCATTCCAGGGATTACCGTGCTGCGTCCCGCAGACGGCAACGAAACGTCCCAAGCCTGGCGCTATGCTATCGAGAATCAGGAAGGACCGGTTGCTCTGGTGCTGACACGCCAGAACCTGCCTATTCTCGAAGGCAGTGCCGAATTAGCCAGAGAGAACCTGAAGCGCGGGGCTTATGTGCTGTCGGAAGCGCCCAATGGCAAGCCGCAGGCACAGCTGCTCGCTACCGGATCGGAAGTGCAGCTGGCTGTAGCCGCACAGAAGAAGCTTGCGGAAGAAGGCATTCAGGTCCGTGTCGTCTCGATGCCGAGCCTTGAACTGTTCGAGAAGCAGTCCAAGGAGTACAAGCAGTCCGTCATTCTGCCGGATGTGAAAGCCCGTCTCGCGATTGAAATGGCTCAGCCATTGGGTTGGGAGCGTTATGTCGGAGACCAGGGGGATGTTCTGGGAATCACTACGTTCGGAGCATCCGGTAAAGGCGACCGTGTCATCCAGGAGTACGGCTTCACTGTAGATAACGTGGTAGCCAAAGTCAAGGCTCTGCTGTAACACGCCGCAGCGTCCGGTTTTGTAAGCCGGGATCGATGCCGTCAGCGTCATGCCAATGCAATGGTGAATCGTGGGGAGGAACCGACAATGGATCAGTTTAAAGGAGTTACAGTACAGAAGAAGGCTAACGTTTATTTTGAGGGTAAAGTAACAAGCCGCACCATACTTTTCGAAGACGGGACTAAGAAAACCTTAGGCATCATGCTTCCGGGAGAGTACGTGTTCGGCACCGACCTCAAAGAGCATATGGAAATTGTGAGCGGAGACTTGAGGGTCAAGCTTCCGGACCAGCCTGAATGGCTGGAGATCCGAGGATCCGGGGAATTTACGGCTCCCGGCAAGGGCCAGTTCAGTCTGGAAGTACTCTCGGTCACCGACTACTGCTGCTCATACATCGAGGAATAAAAACAGTCATGACCGACCAGTTCGGCTTTGCTTTTCAAAAAAAACCGGTGCGGCGCATTATGCGCACACCGGTTTTTGGTTGTATAGGAAATTATGATTTTCGGCGGTTGTGGATAAATGTAGATAAGCGTTGTGCAACCAGCACACGCTACTCTCCGCGGCCGCTCCGCTTTACTGCGAAACTTTGCGCAGATACTGCTCCAGTTTGATGCGCACATAAGGCGTCATTCCGGAGATCATGCAGCCGTATGTATACTGGCCGCCCTTGACTACCGCGCGGATGATTTTACTCGTAATCGGCGGCAGCTCCGCATCCGGAGGAAAATGGATGACCACGAACATGTCCTCGGACAGCGGGATGGAAGAAACGATCTGCATACCCGCATCGGAAAGGTCGGTCAGTGTTCCTTCGATTGTCTGGCCGGAATAAGAGCCTTCCTGCTCCCATTGGTGGACGGCAAGCAGCAGCTTCACGTTCATCGGTATTCGCACACTTTTGCGGCGCTCTTGGAATTCGGCTTCGCCTTCGTCTTCCTCGCGCTTGATCACCTGAAGCTTCATCCAATCCTCGTAGCACTGTATCACCGAGCAGAGGTCGGAGTCAGCGAGCCCTTTGCTGTAGCCCATCTGGAACAGCGAAGAGGCCGTCTTCAGCATAGGCGTGGGCAGCTGGAACTGACCGCTCAGATCGGAGGCCAGCAGCAGATCCTTCAGCATGAGGCCAAGGGAGAACTGGGTACTGAAGTCGCGGTTTACGATCTTGCTTCCTTTTAGCTCCGCTTGCCTGCTGTTGCCGGAGCCGTTCAGCACGACCTGCAGGAAAGCTTCGGGGTCAAGGCCGGCCCGCGTGGCGATGGCGAGCCCCTCTGCCAAGCCCGCCATGTTGATGCCGACCATCGTGTTATGCGCCAGCTTGGCGTAGGAGCCGGACCCGGACGGGCCCATATGGATGATTTTGCTGCCCATTGCCGAGAGCACTTCCCGGCTGTCCTCCAATGCTTCAGCGTCCCCGCCGACCATGAAAATCAGCGTGCCGCGCTCAGCGGCCGGTTTGCTTCCGGTCACAGGCGCATCCAGGAAGGCTGCGCCCGAAGCCGCAAGCTCCTGGTGCAGCTTCTGGCTCGCAGCGGGAGAAACGGTGCTGGAATCGATGATAATTTGCCCCTCCCGAACTCCCTTCATTATGCCGTTCTCTCCATGGAACACCTCAAGCAGAACGGAATCGTTGCTTAACATCGTAATTAAAATATCCGATTTGCCGGCCGCCTCTGCGGGCGTTTCCGCTTTCCTCGCTCCCAGGGCGGCCAATTCATCCGCTTTTTCCGCTGTTCGGTTGTATACAGTGACGCAGTAGCCTTTTTTAAGCAGATTCGTCGCCATGGGACTTCCCATCGTGCCAAGACCGATAAACCCGATTGTCTTCAATGCAATCACCTCGTATGAATGGTAATCCCATTGTAGCATTTTGAATACAGGCTGGGGAAGGACTGGTTTTCTTTGTGTACACTTAACTTGCTTTTGCTAAGGATTGTAAGTATTCTATGAATATGTAAAAATCTGAAGGAGGGCTTCACTATGACGCAAAAGCTTCATTTTGATTACAGCAAAGCTTTGTCTTTTATCGGGCAGCATGAAGTCGATTATTTGACGGACGCAGTACGTACGGCACACGAGCAATTACATAACGGTACTGGCGCAGGATCGGACTATTTGGGCTGGATCGACCTGCCGGTCAATTACGATAAAGAAGAATTCGACCGCATACAGAAGGCTGCCAAGCAGATTCAATCGGACTCCGAGGCTTTGGTAGTGATCGGGATCGGCGGATCCTACTTGGGAGCCAGGGCGGCAATCGAGATGCTTTCCCATTCTTTCTACAACAACCTGCCGCACGGTCAGCGCAAAACGCCGGCCATTTATTACGCGGGCAATAACATAAGCTCCACTTACCTGACTCATCTGCTGCAGCTTCTTGAAGGCAAGGATTTCTCGGTCAACGTGATCTCCAAGTCGGGCACCACCACCGAGCCGGCTATCGCATTCCGCATTTTCCGCGACGTCCTTGAGAACAAATATGGCAAAGAAGCGGCCCGCAAGCGCATTTACGCCACAACCGACGCTTCAAAAGGCGCTCTCAGAACACTGGCTGACGAAGAAGGCTACGAGACTTTCATCATACCTGACGATGTGGGCGGACGTTATTCCGTATTGACGGCGGTCGGCTTGCTGCCGATTGCGGCTGCAGGAATCGACATCGAGGAGATGATGAAGGGCGCGGCGGACGCCAGAGTCGCTTATTCCAACCCGGACCTGAAGGAAAATGAAAGCTACCAATACGCCGCCGTGCGCAACGCACTGTACCGTAAAGGCAAAGGCATCGAAATTCTGGTCAACTACGAACCGTCGCTTCATTTTGTATCGGAGTGGTGGAAGCAGCTCTACGGCGAGAGCGAAGGGAAAGATTACAAAGGCATCTATCCGGCTTCGGTGGATTTTTCGACGGACCTGCACTCCATGGGCCAATTTATTCAGGAGGGGAGCCGCACGCTGTTCGAAACGGTGATCCAGGTGGCCGAGGTTCCACACGAGATCGAGATCGGCACGGATCCGGCAAATCTGGACGGGCTCAATTTCCTAAGCGGCCAAACGATGGATTTCGTCAACAAGAAAGCTTTCCAGGGTACGATGCTTGCCCACACGGACGGCGGGGTGCCGAACCTGATCGTGACGCTTCCCGACATGACTCCGTACACGTTCGGATACATGGTTTACTTTTTCGAAAAAGCGTGCGGCATCAGCGGCTACCTGCTGGGTGTCAATCCGTTTGACCAGCCGGGCGTCGAGGCTTACAAAAAGAACATGTTCGCTTTACTGGGCAAGCCCGGCTTCGAAAAGCAAAAGGCGGAGCTGGAAGCAAGATTAAACGGCTAAACCGGTGGGCGCCGGCAGAGTGGTTCTCTTTTGAGAGAACCGCTCTCTTTTTTTGTATAGGAAATTATCATTTTCGACTGCTGTGGATAAAGTGTCGATAATTTGTAACTGCTAAGGTACCTTCGGGTACCTGGGCAGTTGCATGGATAAATGAGGGTTTAGATACATTCGTCCACTGGGAGACGTTTTTTGCGCAAATCCCCCCTTTTCCTATGCAGAAGATCGCCTTTACGCCCCCGCCCTTATATCGTGCAGCATCGATTCAGTTTCAGCGGTATTTCGGTTTGACCGCCCGCCGTGCAGCGCCGCCACGCGCAGGAGAACTGCAGGTAGGGAAAAATTAATGGAAATCATCCATTTAATTTGAGTTCGATATAGTTAGAGCTGCATTTACCTGGAAAACCTCCATCAATATCAGCGGTTATTCTAATAATAGACTGAGAGGGATTGAATTAACGGGAGATTTTCCATCTATTTGCATAAAAAAGCAATCAGGCAAACAAAAAGCAGGATGTTTTCCCGTTAATCAAAGTAATCCAGCATGCCGCGGGCCAGCACATACCGGACGACCCTTTCACCACTGCGGCATAAAGAAGGGAGAAGCCAGCCTTTTACACATAAAACTCTTAACATCAGAACCGCCGTCCTATGTTCGATCTCAAAATGACGTTCTACATCCTTCGGCCGGATCGGCCCAGCCAGTTGGATCGTGAGACGTATAATTAATGATTTACATTAACGCTTTGTAGCGTTAAAATAATGAAAATAGTTTTTTGGGCAGAGTGCAGAAGAAAAAGGGTGGGATTCGTATCATTGCACAGTACAAAACGGTGAGCCGTCCTGCAGAATCGGAGATCGTCATCAAGAAATCAAGGTTTATCGGTTGTGCCCAGCCCGTTGCCTCAGAAGAAGAGGCTGTATCCTTCATCGAGGCCGTCAAAAAGCGGCACAGCTCAGCGACCCATAACTGCTCGGCTTATATGATCGGGGAAAAGGATGAGATCCAGAAGCAGTCGGATGACGGGGAACCGAGCGGGACGGCCGGCAAACCGATTCTGGAAGTGATCAAGAACCAGGGATTGAAGAATGTTGCTGTTGTAGTCACTCGTTATTTTGGCGGTATCATGCTGGGTGCCGGCGGTCTGATTCGGGCGTACACGGATGGTGCAGTGGCGGCTGTCGCCGCAGCGGAAGCTGTCCAAATGGTGCTGCATGCCGAAGTATTCATTGAAATCGATTACAACTGGCTCGGAAAAGTGGAGAATGAGCTGAGAAATCGTGACATGCGGATGGGTAACACCCGGTTTACGGACAAAGTTACTTTAAGCTGTCTTCCTCTTGCAGAGGAGGCGCCGGATTTTATAGAGTGGATGACGGATTTGACCCAGGGACAGAGCGTGGTAGAAACCGGACAAAGCAGATATATCGCACATGCGATTTTACCAAAAGGGTAGAGAGGTTGGGTGAATATCAATGGCGAGGAAGGCAGTGAGCCAGGAGCTTAGCAAAGAAAGAATACTCGAAGGAACCAGGCATTTGTTCCATAAACACGGCTATCGGTCCTTAACCATGCGGGGAATCGCCAAAGAGATGGGCTACAGCCACGGCGCGCTTTATTATCATTTCAGGGAAAAAGCCGAGCTGCTGTACGCGCTGGTTATGGAGGACTTTCACGGCTTGCTGGAGAAACACAGGGAGCTCATCAGGAAGTCGAAGGATTCCGGAGTTCCCTGCCTTCAGCAGATGATGCTGGAATTTATACGATTCGGGCTGGAGAACCCCAAGCATTACGAGATGATGTTCATTATCAATGAACCTGAGCTCCAGCGCTATTCACGCAGTGAGCAGGTGCATTATCTGGATCTTTTTGCATCGGTTGTCGGGGAATTGAAATCGGAGTCTCTTCCCTGGAGCTTGTTTATGTCGCTGCACGGATTCATCTCGTACAAAATTCAGACCGGACAGACCTACGAGCAGGTAAAGCATATGGCGGAGGAGCATGTGAAATTTTTGTGTGGTAATTTTGAAGTTCCTGTGTAGAGGGGCAGGTACTGCGGGGCTGAAGCGCAAAGCGGTGGGATTAATCTTTGGAGCTTTTGCTTCGCTTTGCGGGTGTCGGAAGTATTTTGCGGGTAAACATGGTATAATAAAGCCAAAAGCTGACTGCAGCGGCGGATGCGTAATTCGGGTGTCCTATTGGCAGGGAAGGGTGGAGAGAAATGGATTTATCGAACGGTTCGACGGGCAATATCGAGTTCATGATCGAGGAGATAAAGAAAAAGCTGCGGATGGCCACCGGTGCGGCGCTGAAAGCGTCCAACTTTGACGAGGAAAAGTACGAGGATTTGAGAGACCTTTATGAGATGGTGCGTGACAAAAGCTCTTTTAGCATAAGCGAGATGGAAGCCATTACAACCGAGCTGGGAAGGCTCCGCAAAGCTTGAACGTGCAGATCAGCGTGTGAGCGGCCCTCTTTTGCCTGCGGGTGAAAGGGGGTTTTTTGGGCTAATGGAAAGTATAAATTTGCCAGGCAAATATAGAGGATTTATGTTACCGCCAATAAGGACCGTCAGGATGATTTGTTCCTCACGGTTTTTTTGTATGTGGACAGCCGCTCATTTTGTGTGGACAAATGGCAAGCATCCAATCACTATCCGGTTTTTATTCGTAAGATACAGAGCAGTGACTTTTGAATATTCGCAATGAGAGAGGCAGGTGGAGTCTTTTGAAATCGGCTGTACGGAAAGAACAGGCCAGAAAACTGATTGGCAAACAGGTTTATGCGCTGAAAAAAGATGGAACCGTCGTTGAAGGCAAATTGCTTCGGATTAAAGGCAATGAGCTGGTGCTGGCATCCCAAAAAGGTAAAACGGTAAAAACAAGCGCCATCATTCCCTTAGTGCTGTTCGATCTGCTGGCGATAGGCACTAGCCCTTACGCATACGGACCTTACGGCTATGGATATGGCGGAGGCTTTTACGGACCAGGCTACTTCTGGTAGTATAAGCCTCATTGAACCGGATACTACGTGAAAGGGGGAAATTCAATGTCCTATGGAGCAGGTTGTGGAGTTGTAGGAGGATATAGAAGCAACGTCGGTACTATATTGGTACTGTTCATTCTTTTGGTTATCATCCTCAGAACTTTCTGCTGGTAATCGGCGGCTCAGCTCAAGCCGGACTCCTTTTGGAGCCCGGCTTTTCTAATACCACAACAAGGCGTCTCACAAATAAGCTAATCCGGCTTATAGGTGGATTGATAGCTGTTGAATAACTTGAACGACAGCTCTTTGGCCTGCTCCTGCGCTTCCTTGATAAAAGCCGTCACCGGCGGAGCCGCGGCCTGCAGGTTTCGGACGCCCAGCCCTATATTCCGCTGCCTCTGGGAATTCAGGTAAGATGAGCTCACCTTGGGGAGGCTCATGGGAATGGCCATCTCGGGAAGGACGGTTACACCAAGGCCCTCCTGTACCATAGCCAGAATCGTGGCGGTATCCCGCACCTCGAACTGAATATTGGGTGTAATCCCGCTGTACCGGAACAAGGAGCGGATGAACTCGTCGCTGTCCCCGTTCGGCATGATAAACGGATCTGCGGCGATTTGCTTTAGCCGGATCGATGCCTGATCCTTGAGCGGATGGTCTGCCGGCAGAAACACGACGAGCTTATCCTGCATGAGCGGGATCGTATCGATTCCTTCGGCGGGCAGAGTAACGAAGCCCAGATCAACGACTGAAGATTCAATCCATTGATTGACTTCCTCGTAGTTGCCTTCGAAAAGGATTAATTCGATCCCCGGGTAGCGGTTGCGGAAGGAACCTATAATGCGGGGCAGAAGCTTGGCGGATACGCTTGGAATGCTGCCGATGCGCAGGGTGCCGGCCTCCAGTCCCGTCAACCCGGCGACCTCCTGCTTGATCAGCGACGTGCGCTGGATAATTTCCCGGATGTGGACGAGCACCTTTTTGCCGATTTCCGTCACCGTTACCCCGCTGCGGCTGCGGTTCAGCAGAGTGGCCCCGAGCTCGGCCTCCAGGGAGGACACTGCCTGGCTTGCCGCCGATTGGGACATGTTCAGCGCTTCCGCCGCTTTGGTAAAGCTGTGGGACTCCACGACCGCCAGAAAAACTTCGAGCTGGGGCAAAGTCATTTTACTACCGCCTTTTAGATAAGTTATTACTAATATTATATATTAAAGACATTAATTTGACTAATATTTGAAAGAGGGGTATCTTTAATACATAAGCAACACACACTTATATATAGATGACTCTAAGGAGGATTTTCAGATGGCGGTTAATGCGATTACCGATTCAACTTTTTCCGATTCAGTAAAAGAAGGAACAGTGCTGGTGGACTTGTGGGCCCCATGGTGCGGACCTTGTAAAATGATCGCTCCTGTTTTGGAAGAGCTTGACAAGGAAATGGGAGATAAATTGAAAATTGTGAAATTGAACGTGGACGAAAATCCGGAGACTCCGGGTAAATTCGGGGTAATGGGAATTCCGACGCTGCTTGTCTTCAAAGAAGGACAAATGGTGGATCAGCTGGTAGGCTATAAGCCTAAAGACCAGTTGACTGACGCTTTGCAGAAGCACCTGTCTTAACAACCGGCCTGAATACAAAGGGAAGGCTGTCCCGCAAGTGGGTTACCACTGAGGGGGCAGCCTTTTTGTACGCTCCTGCGGAGCCTTAGCGTTGTTCTAAGTGAAGCTTCACGGGTGATGTTTCTGCCAGTTTGACATGGGCAAACCCGCGGAGCTTTAGCAATGTTCCACGTGAAGCTTTAGCATCGTGTTGGCGCCTTTTTGAAAAAGATACGGGACGCGAATCTCCTCGGCCGTCCAGCCCAGCGTTCCGATCCAGGCGAGGAGGCGGTCCATTTGCCCATATCGCTTTCCCGACAAATCCGCCGTTGGGAAAATACGGATCTCCCGTGCTGTCACGCGAACAAGCTCCTGTATCGTTTGCTGATGGAAAGCATAATCCAGGCGGTCCGCATAGGTAAAGAGAAAATGCGCGGACAGCGTCATATCGAATTGACGGCTCGAAAAGGGCAGCTCAGGCAAAACAGCCGGCACATAAGCCTCCTTATGCAGCAATCTGTCTTGCGTCCATTCGCTTAATGCCCGGGAGCGCAGTTGCCGCAGTTCCTCAGGGGAACGGATCTCATCCCATAGGAAGCAGTCGTCTGCCTTCTCCACGCCCGCAACTGCAAGTTCAATGTCCTCCAGGCCTTTGTCCGCCAATTGATCTATGGAAAAATGGTATGCGAGGTCGCATGCGGTGACGTTCAAGCCCCTCCGGTTTCCCTGCGCGGTGAAAGAGCAGGCTCCGGCCGGGCAATCCAGTACGGCAAGCCCCCTGAGGTCCCGCTCGGACAAATCAAACATCCTCAAATACTCTCCCCAGGTTCGCCCGACAAAAATAACCCGGCTTAACTCCATTGCGTTGTTCTTCATCGCGTTGTCTTTCTCCTGCGCACTCATCTGATCTCATCTCACCTTTCTCGGCTCATTTGCATCTGCCTGCGGCTCCGCGCGCCGATAGCGGGGCGGCCGCACAGGCCTCTTGCCTTTTTCGACAAGCGGCTTCGCAGTTCCTCTTTTCAAGCTGAGGGATATTTGTCCCCTGATAAATAAGGTAAACTGATAGTAAAGGTTTTACTACATTTTTTAGGAAAAGGAGTTTTAAAATATGGATCAAAAGCAAAGAGCCGGCGAAAAAGCGTTAGATTATATCGAGGACGGAATGACAATCGGCTTGGGCACCGGGAGCACGTTGTACTGGACTCTGATGAAGCTCGGAGAAAGAGTGAGGCAGGGACTGAAGGTAAGGGGAATCCCCACTTCAGTAAAGACGGAGAAGCTGGCCAGGGGAGCGGGCATCCCGCTGACTTCTTTTAACGAGGTGAAACAGCTGGACCTTACCGTTGATGGAGCGGATGAAGTAGATCCGGAGCTGCGGCTCATCAAAGGCGGGGGCGGGGCCCTGCTGCGCGAGAAGCTGATCGCCCGGGCATCCAGGCAGCTCATTATCGTAGCCGACGAATCCAAGAAAGTAAGCAGGCTCGGAGCTTTTCCGCTGCCGGTGGAGATCGTCCCGTTTGCCTGGCAGACCACCATGTACAGGCTGGAGCAGGCCGGCTGCCGTCCTGAGCTGAGGATGCGGGAGGGCAAGCCTTTTGTTACAGACAACGGCAATTACCTTCTGGACTGTCTGCTGGGCGGCATTGAACGGCCGGAAGAGCTTCATACGGAGCTGAAAGGGCTCACGGGTGTCGTAGAGACGGGGCTGTTTCTTTCTATGGCGGACAGGGTGATTATCGGGACGGATACGGGAGTGGAGGTACTGGACAGGACCGGGGTGTGAGGCTTAGTAAGAAATTTTTAAGAATATTTTCGATTGATGAAATTTATGAAAAGGTCTGGAAAGACCCTTCGTTCAACGCGGATAACACGGTGGCCGTCCACGTGCGCATAATCCCGAGAAGATCGAGCTCAATCCGAAGGAACCGAAATATTTAAAGGTGGTAGGGTGAAGACCGAGCTCATAACTAATGTGCCGCACAATTTAAAAACGCCGTTGACCTCGATTATGAATTAGGTAATTTCTATTTTTCGGAGGTAATATGAATTGTAGGAAATCCTAAGAACGGAGTGAAGCAGCGATGCCTGATAGCCAAGACAAGGTGATTAAAGACGTCGTAAAAGAACAGTTTTCCCGAAACGCAGATAAATACGTCACCAGTGAATCACATGGGAAAAGCGAGGACCTTGCTCTTCTCGTGCAATTGCTGGAGCCGGAGCCGGATTGGCGCGTTCTCGACATCGCGACCGGCGGCGGGCATACGGCCAAAAGTCTGGCCCCCCATGTCGCCCAGGTTTTCGCCACCGATTTAACTCGCGAAATGTTGGTTTCGGCACATCGGTATGTGACGCAGCATGCGGACAATGTGTGGTTTATAGTAGCCGATGCAGAAAACCTTCCTTTTTTGGACGGCTCCTTCGACGCAGTCACCTGCCGGATTGCCGCGCATCATTTTCCGCAACCCGAACGGTTTGTCCAGGAGGCGGCCAGGGTATTAAAGCCCGGCGGCAAGCTGCTGCTGATCGACAACATAGCGCCCGACGACGACGAACTCGATGTGTTTATCAACACGGTGGAGAAACTGCGGGACGAAAGCCATGTCCGCTGTTACCGTTCCGGAGAATGGACTACTTGGATGGAGAAGGCCGGTCTTCAGGTGCTAAACTCACGCGTGCGAAAAAAAAACCTGGCATTCAAGCCCTGGGTTCAACGCACTACCCGGTCGCAGGAGCAGGAGGAGACGGTTGTACAGTACATCTCGGCCAGTGATCAGCGTGTCAGTGAATATTTCGGCTTGATCCTGAACGATGGGAATTATTCGTCTCTCGACCTTGAGGAATGGATGGTTTTACTGGTGAAACCGGCTTAATGCCGTTTTACGCTCGTTCGAAGAGATCATCGAGAAATCTGAATGCAGGTCATTCCCTGTCTGTATTTCCTGCAATGATGCAATCCTTCGTCCCGCCTCGACTTTCGTCATAGCCGCCAAGTGTAATGCCTGCCGCCCGATTGTGATAAATCCGGTTGAACGATACCTCCACTGCTGAAGTAAGACCGCCGGCATGCTCGCTTGCCAGCTCAATCCCGTAGTCGTTGTCATGGACGTCGTTGTTCGTGATGGTTACATTTTTGCCGCCGTCCACGTATATGCCGGCTGCCGAGTATTCCTTCCCGTAGACCGGATTGCCAAAAGATGCTTTTAAACTAAAATTGTCGCCCTATGAGGCAACAAAAACCACAATTAAATTTCCTATAGACAACCGATTGCTTTAAAATTCGTGAGAGATATTGTAAAGTAAAATGTGTTACTGCCATTGTTGCACGTGAGGACGAAGTCGGGCGACTTGCGCGACAAATCTTCGTTCTCGCCGATATGGCGTTCGAGCGCGAGTTCAAACTCGTTCTAAGTCCCGTTGACGTCAACGGTAAGCACGGTCACGACTGCCCGGCGCTCACCGCAGCCGAAGGAGATTGGGGGAGTCTCCGCTTCTGGCACGAACCAGGCGTCGAGCACCCGATGCCTCTCTTCAGGGACCGAATATGAGAGTCTCGTACAATTAGACATTTTTCTTAAGAAGGAAGTGAAACATTGATGAAGCAATACAATACACGAGCCATCATGGCGTCGCTGCTCATATGCGGCTTCGTGGGCATGTTCAGCGAGACGGCGCTCAACATCGCGATCAGTAATTTAATGGATGTGTTCCGAATTTCGGCAGCGACCGCGCAATGGTTGACAACGGGGTTTCTGCTGACGCTCGGCATTCTGATGCCGATGACCGGGCTGCTGCTGCAATGGTTTACGACGAGACAGCTGTTCATCGGCTCGCTGGCAAGCTCGATCGTCGGCACATTCATCGCGGCGCTCGCGTTCAATTTCGAAATGCTGATGGTCGCTCGCGTACTGCAGGCGGTCGGTATGGGTTTGTTGATTCCGCTCATGTTCAATACGATCCTCGTCGTTTATCCGCCGGAGAAGCGCGGGGCGGCGATGGGCTTCGTCGGTCTCGTCATTATGTTCGCGCCGGCGACCGGCCCGACTGTGGCGGGTCTTCTGATCGAGTATTTAACATGGCACTACATCTTCTGGCTCTCGCTGCCGTTTTTGGTTATAGGGCTGTTGGTAGGACTGAAGTATTTGGAAAACGTTACCGACGTTTCGAAGCCCCGCATCGATCTGCTGTCCGTTATATTATCCACGATCGGCTTTGGCGGCGTCGTATTCGGCTTCAGCAAGGCGGGCGAAGGCGCGGAAGGCTGGACCGGCGCGGTCGTGGTCACATCGATAGTCATCGGGCTGGTCGCGCTCGTGCTGTTCGCGCTGCGGCAGATGTTTATGAGCGAGCCGTTGATGGACTTGCGCGTCTTCAAGTACCGGATGTTCTTAGTAGGGCTGCTTATGGTGCTGTCGTGCATGATGATCATTTTGTCGAGCATGATTATTCTGCCGATGTATCTGCAAAACGGCATGAGACTTTCCGCGTTTACCGCCGGGCTCATGCTGCTGCCGGGCAGTGCGCTGAACGGCATCCTGTCACCGCGTATGGGGCGTTTGTTTGACAAGTATGGACCGAAGTGGCTCGTCATTCCCGGCCTTGTCGTCGTAGCAGCGATGTTATGGTTTTTCTCCGGCATTACGCCCGCGTCTTCGCTCGCTTTCATTGTCGCCTTGCATATCGGCCTAATGGTGGGCATCTCCATGGTGTGGATGCCGGCGCAGACGAACGGCCTGAACCAGCTGCCACCGGAGCTGTATCCGCACGGCACGGCGGTCATGAACACGCTGCAGCAGGTTGCAGGTGCGATCGGCACGGCGGTGGCGATCAGCATCCTTACGAGCGGCATGAATAAGTATTTGCACGACTCCCCCGCGCCGACCAAGCCGACCGAGCTGGCCAACGCGATGACGTTCGGCTCGCAGAACGTGTTCTGGTTCGCGATGATTGTGACGCTGATCGGTCTGGCCATGGCGTTCTTCATCCGCCGCGTCGTCGTCAACCATGCGGCGATGGATCCGATGCATTGATGTTCCGAGAGGGCCCCCAGGCCCCTTTTCTCGTTGTATAGGAAATTATGATTTTCGGTGGCTGTGGATAACTGTGGGTAGATACATTCATTCGCTGGGAGATGCTTGTTTTGTCAAATCCCCTCTATTCCAATCCAGAAGATCACCTTTGCGCCCCCTTCGTTATAATGGTGTTGGATCGATTTAGCTTCAGCGGATATTCCCCTGCTTTAACGGTCTGAGCACCCGCCGAGCACTGTCGCAATGCCCAGGAGAATCGCGGGTTGGAAAAATTAAAGGGAATTCCTCCATTTAATTTGACTTCGATTTGGTTACAGATGTATTTAACTGGAAAAGTGCCATCAAAATCAGCGGTTATTCTAATATTCCAGCATTCCGCGGGCCGGCACATTCCGGGCAATCCTTTTCACCATTGCCTCGGAAAGAAGGGGGCAGCCAGCCTTCTGTACATAACTTTTTCCACATCAAGACCGCCGTCTTATGATCAATTTTTAAAATGACGCTTTACATTTTTCGGCGGGAACGGCCAGCCAAGTCAGTCTCTCATAACCCTCCATATAACAGAATGCTTCCACTCGCCAGAATGGAACGGTATGTTCTTCGTCACTTATCCATGATTATAATGTATGAACAAGACAGTCCTGGTCCTTAGAAACACGTCTTTATTCACCCGCAGGGTGATTTTGTTCTCGCTGTCGGAAAGTTGCGGTCCTTTTAGCGGGGCTATGAGCGCCGGCCGGTTGGCTTATACTATCCATTACGCTAACGCAGAACGACACTGCATGGCGGCTGTTTCGGCAGCCGCTTATTTTTTCACCATGAACGGGCAGTTATCTGTTAAGTGACGTCTTGCCCAGTCTTTTTGACTTTTATAAAAAAACCAGCTTTTCGAGCACACGAAACGAAGCAAAGGATTATTAAACATTGGGAAGGTTTTTCGTTATTAAATTGGTTGATATGTGGATGTTATAGGAGGCTGGCAAGTCTGTGACGCGGGAGAGCACACGCGGGCCGCGCGGAAAGCTCACGGCCTAACGGGTTCCCTGCAGCGGCCGGGCTTACCGCGCTGCTAAGACTTCACCTGCGTCCGCCGCTGAAGCCTGGCGAACAAAAGATCCGCCAGGATGGCCAGCGCGGCGGCCGGAATCGCTCCCGCGTAGATACGCGCGGGATTGTCCATTGTGATGCCGGAGTACACCTCCCGGCCCAGGCCGTTGCCGCCGACCAGCGGGGCGATGGTGGCGACACCGATGGCGATGACCGCAGCCACCCGGATGCCGGTCAAGATAAACGGCAGCGACAAGGGCAGCCGGACCATCCAGAGCAGCTGCAGCGGGCTCATGCCTACGCCCCTGCCCGCCTCGGTCACGGCGGGATTGACCTGGGTCAATCCTACGTAGGTATTGCGGATGACCGGGAGCAGGGAATAAAGGAACAGCCCGATGACGACGGTCCTGAAGCCCAGTCCGAATACGATCATCAGCATAGCCAACAAGGCCAGGCTGGGTATAACCTGGATAATGTTGGCCACGGTCAGGATGACCGGGGCCAGCCTGCGGCTGCGGGAGGCGAGTACGCCCAGTGGAATCCCGACAAGAAGGGCCAGGATGAGCCCCGCGGCTACCATTTGGATATGGTCGAGAGTCAAGCCGATCAGATCCCGCCAGTTTTCCTGTACATAAGCAATAAATTGCGACATGGTCTGCCTCCTTTCTGTAAAAGCTGCTATTTCAGCAGTCCCGTCTTTTTCAAATACTCCTCGGCCACCCTTTTCTCGTTGCGTTTTTTGACATCGACCTCGTAAGTGAGATCAATGATCGTCTGGGCATCGAGCTTTCCTACAAGCAGCTTGACGGCGTCATCCACTTCGGGATGCTGCTGAAGGAACGCTTTGGTGACCACTGGTGAAGCATCGTACGGCGGGAAAAAATGTTTGTCGTCCTGCAGAGTCACCAAATCGTACTCTTTTAGCCGGGGATCGGTGGAATAAGCCACAACTACGTCCACTTCCCGGTTGGCAACCGCTTTATAGACCAGACCAATCTCCATGGGGAACGTTTCCTTAAACTTGAATCCATAGTGCTGGGTAAAAGCGGGATAGCCCACAACCGGCCGCTCCAGCCAGGAAGTGTCCACTCCCAGACGGTAGGAACCGGCAAACTTAGCCAAATCCGAGATGGTTTTCAGGTTTTCTTTTTCGGCAAGGTCTTTACGCACGGTAAATGCATAAGTGTTCTCAAAGCCGTAAGGGTCATACCATTTCAAGTTAAAATATTTATCGAAGCCGGCCTGCGCTTGCGACAGGACCTCCTGGCGGTCACGGGTCTCTTTTACGGGAAAATGGTTCTCAAAGATGACACCGGAATAAAGAGTACCCATCTGCAGCTGGTTCTGCTTCAGCATATCCAGCACCACGCTGGAGGAGGCGAGATCAGTCAGTACGTCGACTTTCACCTTAGTGCGGTCCTCAATCAGCAGCTTGTACATATACGCCAGTACTTTGGTTTCAGTGAAGGTTTGCGTGCCGATCCTCATCGTATTGGCGTTCCCGCAGCCCGTGAGGAGTCCCCAGCAGAGCGGCAGCACGAGAAAAAGGCCAATCAGCCGCGTGTTCCTCATCATGCTTCCACCCCTTTGTTCTGAGCGGAAGTTTCTGCGCCGCCGGCTTTGCTCGTTATTCTCCGTTCTAACCGGCCAAGGATCAAATCGACCGCCAAAGCGAGAACAACGGCCACGATCGAACCTGCCACGGTCAGTTCCTTCTTGTTGACGCTCATCCCTGAGAAAATAAGGCGTCCAAGCCCGCCCGCGCCGATCATCGCCGCCAAGGTAGCCCAGCTGACGATATATACCGTGGTCACGCGAATACCCGTCATAATGTACGGCGCGGCCAGCGGAAGCTGGATTTGCAGCAGCAGCTGCTTTGCGCTGAAACCCATCCCCCGCGCCGCTTCCACTACATTTGCATTCACCGCCCGGAATCCGGAATATGTATTCTGCATGAGCGGCATCAGAGAGTAGAGAAAAAGCGCAAAGATGGCAGGCTTCGTACCGATGCCGAGCAGCGGAATAAGAATGGCCAGCAGAGCGAGGCTCGGGATAGTCTGCAGAACATTCGCCGCCGTGAATACTGTGGTGCGGAGCAAGCCGGATTTTGTCCGGGCCATGGCGATACCGAGCGGAACGGCGATAATGATGCCGAATATTACCGCTGCGGCCGTAATCAGCATGTGCTCCCCCAAAGCATGAAGGATGTCCCCCATCCGGGTATTGAATATGTTTATAAGGTTTGCCAGGAAGCCGTTGTTCATGAGGTCTCCGCCTCGCTTTCCGCATTCCCGTACAGCTCCGAGATATAGCGTACCACGCTTCCTTTGGTGATCAGGCCGGCAAATTTGTTGCCTTCCCGTACGACAGGGACATAAGGCAGCTTATGCTCCGTGATCAAACGGACCGCTTCCGCGAGAGAGGCACCCACCGGAACGGTATGCTGGAAGGGCTTCATCAGGGTGCCTATCGTCATATTCTCATCCTGGTATTTTTGTAACACCTGAAAAATAGTGACGTAGCCCATCAGCGTTCCAGCCCGGTCCACGACCAGCAGCGAATCCACGCGCCGTCTTTCCATCATATTTACCGCTTCCGCCATACCCCGGAACGGGTAAGCGACGGCGGGGTTTGTCGCCATGACCTCTTCGACGTTCGGCAGCTCCTCGGCAGTGGCATGCTCGGGCTGCAGCCTCTTGAGGCCGACGAAGGATTTTACAAATTCATTGGCAGGCTTGCGCAGGATTTGCTCCGGCGTTCCCTGCTGGACAACCCCGCCGGCTTTCATAAGAACAATATTATCCGCGATTTTTATGGCTTCATCCATGTCATGAGTCACAAAAACGATCGTTTTCTTCAGCTCCTGCTGGAGCTCAACGATTTCGTCCTGCAGCTGCTCCCGGGATATGGGATCCAGTGCGCTGAAAGGCTCATCCATCAGCACGATCCGCGGATCCGCGGCCAGTGCCCGTATCACACCTACCCGCTGCTGCTGGCCGCCGCTCAGTTCGGCAGGATAGCGGTTCCGGTAGGTCTGCGGATCAAGATGGACCAGCTCGAGAAGCTCGTCGACCCGTTTGTTGATCCTGCTTGCGTCCCAACGCAGCAGCCTGGGAACGACAGCGACATTCTGCGCGATCGTCATATGCGGGAAAAGGCCTACATTTTGGATGACATAGCCGATACTCCTTCTCAATTCCACAGGATTCATCCGGGAAATGTCTTTACCGTCGATCGTCACTTTGCCGGAGCTCGGTACGATCAACCGGTTGATCAATTTCATGGTCGTACTTTTACCGCATCCGCTGGGCCCTATGAGCACATTCAGGCCGCCGTCTATAAATTCAAGATTCACATCCTTGAGCGCGACGAAGCCGTCCGCATATTCTTTACGCACATGTTCTAGACGTATCAATGAAGCTCCCCCTATCTATTTACCGTGCAAGTCTTATAGAACTTAATTATATGTTTACCCTCCGGATGGGAAGTGAAACACCAAGCATAGGTTGTAAATGATGGAAACCGGCAGGAATTTGTTCCTAACGCTCGTTTCCCAGGCCATGTGTAGGCTCCCAATCTTTGACCCCGTTGTCCTCCAGAATGCCCAAAGTAACGTCGGAAATGTTCGGATCGCCCAGCAGCTTGTCACGGACTTTGAATTTAATGTCATCCGCCGACGCGAGCATCAGGCCCTTCTTCAGTTCGATCAATCCTTCGACATGGTAGTAGCGGCCTTCCTGCATTATTCTCATCTGATAGATGTCCGTGACGTTCGGATCGGAAAAGATGATATCCGCGATGTGGTCCTCCACATCAGGCGGAGCGGCTACTCCGATTAAGCCCACCATATTGTCGTATCCAACGCGGAAGGACATGCCTATCATCAAACAGCCGATCACAATGGAAGCCACTCCATCCAGAGCCTCGACATTCGTGAAAGTGGTGGCTGCTACGGCAATCAGGGCAAGAAAGGAGCCGGTCGTCCCGACAAGATCCTCATAAAACACTAGGCGGGTGGAGGGAGCGGCCCTTTTTACGTTACGGAACGCGGCAGTGGCGATTTTGAGTCCCTTTACATTGAGCCTGGCCTCCCGGGCGATCTCTTTCATCGCTTTAATCAGCACATAACCGTCCATCCCGATTGAAATCACGAGCACCGCCAGATTGATCCAAAAGCCGCCGGAACGCATAGGATGGTGCACCAGGTACCAGCCTTCGCGTATGGTCTCATAGGCCATAATTGTCACCACAATGACCGCAAGCATGCAGAATAGATGAATTACCCGGCCAAAACCGCTCGGAAAACGGCGGGTCGCCTCACGCTCGGCCAGAATGCTGCCTCCGAACACAAATAATTGATTCACCGTATCCGCTATCGAATGCATGGTGGATGCGAACATCGCTCCGCTCCCGGTGAAAGCAGCGGCGAATCCCTTGATTACAGCTATAGCGGCATTACCCAGCGCGGCGGCGCCGGACGAGGTGTTCCCTTTTTTTAGTAAAGAGAGAAAAGAGCCGGATTGGAGTTTAGAGTCCATTGAATAATTCCTCCCCTCGAATGAAGATCATACAGTTGCAAAAAGTAACCAGGAATGATGTCATTTTTTACCCGGATCCTCGCTGCCTTAAACCTACTGACAGGGGAATCCGGTCCTTTGCTGCCGGCCAATCACTGTGAAATTAGAATACCAGGGACAACTTTGGTAAAATTGGATATGAATACAAGCTCGTCCAACGAGCAGGGAGTGATCAAGTGATGTCAGAAGCTTTGCCGCCAAAAACGTGTTCCGTCGAACGTCTGATTACTTTGGAGAATGAAGTGGAAAAGGTGCTCAGCGGAGCAAAGACCGCCACCCGCCGCAATGGCCGCTATGCAGATGTAGGTGAAATTATGGAGCTTCGGGGCCACGAATTCGAAGTGACCCGCGTATACCGCCAATCCTTGGGAGAATTAACGGACGCGGATGCCCGGGCAGAAGGCTACCCTACAGTGGAAGATTATAAACAGAGCATCCTCGCTCTGCATCCCGGAATGCCTTGGCTGCCGCATATGACGGTTTGGGTGCACGAATACCGAAGGGTAGTGTAATACCGGAGAAACAGTGTGGACGAATCCATCCACACTGTTCGTCTTTTGGGGATGGTTGTATGAAAGGGGAGGCCAGAGTGTCTGTTTGGTATTCTATGGTTCTGTATGCCCATATTTTTAGCGTAATTTTGAGCATAGGGCCTTATTTCGTGTTATATCCGCTGCTTTCCAAAATAGAAAAGAGCCCGCCAGAGGTTCTGCCTCTGTTTCTGGACTCTTTTCGCCATACGGTGCGGCTGACCAAGCATACGGGCCATGTGTTGGTGACCACAGGCGTTCTGCTGGCTTGGCTTGGCTCCTGGAGCTGGAACACCCCATGGATTATTGCAACGCTTCTGATCCTTGTCGGATCGTTGTTTTTTCTGGCAAGGGCCTTTTCCCCGGTGCTGCGGGCGTTAAGCAAGCCTCACACCAACCGGCCGGAGCTAGTGGCCAAGTTAAAGCGCGCCTTGATCCTATATCTTCTCATTACCATGACGATGATGTGGTTTATGGTCGCCAAGCCGGCCCTCTGGGGCTAGCTACTCCAGGTTGGCGTGTCTTCCGAACATAGTGCCGGAGTTCAGCCCCTTTTTCTCCATCAGCTTCAATATAACCGCATCACAGAATAATAAAAGCGTCTGCTCGAATAACGCCCCCATAGGCTGTATCGTTTTATGAGTATCGCCCGCCTGCTCCTTAGGTGAGCCTGGCAGCTTGACGGTGATATCCGAAATTTTGGCGATGGTGGAATCCGGGTTAATCGTGACTGCCGCGACCGATCCGCCCAGGCTTCGGGCTTTCTCGGCCATCGGTATCAGGCTTTTAGTTTCCCCAGAACCGGATCCGATGATGAGGATATCATCCTTTTCCATATTAGGGGTTACGGTTTCGCCCACTACATAAGCATCCATTCCCATCTGCATCAGCCGCATGGCAAAGGCCCGTACCATTAATCCGGATCTGCCTGCACCCGCAACGAACACCTTCCTGGATTGAAGGATGCGATCGGCTAATGTTTCCGCTTCTTCATCGGCGAGCTGGCGGGCAGCGCGATTTAATTCCTCTATGATCTGTTCATAATATTGTGTAGTCGGCATGGTCGGGATTAACCTTGTTTGATCAACTTTTGCATTTCGGCAGCCGCCGCTTTTTTATCCTCTTCTCCGGTGATGCCGCCGCCTACAATGACCAAATCCGGCTGTGCTTTGATGACTTCAGGCAGTGTGCTTAATTTGATACCTCCAGCAACGGCTACTTTGGCGTTCTTCACTACGCGCTTGATGGTCCGAAGGTCCTCGAAGGAATTTTCCCCAACCGCCTGCAGGTCGTAACCTGTGTGGACGCAAATATAGTCAACGCCGAACGCATCCAGTTCTTTGGCTCGTCCTTCTATGTCCTTGACGCCGATCATGTCGACCAGAATTTTCTTTTGCTGTTTCTTGGCCTCTTCCATTGCGCCCTTGATGGTCATATCCTCAGCCGCGCCAAGTATAGTAATAATGTCAGCGCCCGCTTCGGAAGCCTTCATCACTTCATAACCGGCAGCGTCCATAACTTTGAGGTCAGCGAGGACTTTTAAATTAGGAAAAGCTTCCTTGATTTCCTTTACTGCCCTTAGACCCTCGTTGATTACAACCGGCGTCCCGATTTCAACGATATCGATGTGCTGCTCCACTTCTTTTACCAGTTTCTTTGCTTCCGGAATGTCTACAAGATCCAACGCTAATTGAAGTTCCATTTTGGTTCGCTCCTTATAAAATAAAATTAATGTCCTCTTTGGTATGGTTAACTGTGCAGGAAGCTATTCACTTGTATCCGCCTGTAAAATAAGGATGACAACGGTGATGCCTTGCTTTTTTGGACATTTTCCCGGCGCTCCTTTAACATAGTAGGTACAATATTTATATTAAGCCTTGCAGCAAAAATAGAGAAGAATGCACTTTTTTGTACGGTGGTTACTAAAAAGTTACTTTTGAACGGGATTAGGAGAACACGATGTCGGATCTGCGAAAAGAAATTTTGGACAAACTGAAAAACGGAGAGTTCAACTGCGAAAAAGAATTGACTCTTGCGATCATCAGCGGGAAATGGAAGGTAGTCATCCTGTGGCAGTTGGGGCAGGAAGGACCTCAGCGCTACAGCGAGCTGCAGCGGCTGTTCCCGAAAATTACCCATAAAATGTTAACCAGCCAGCTGAAGGAGTTAACGGACGACGGCATTGTGCACCGTGAAGTGTATCCTGAAGTGCCTCCCAGGGTGGAATATTCGCTGACGGAGCTTGGCAGGACGCTGCTGCCTATCGTTGAAATGATGTATGAGTGGGGCATGAAGAGAATCGCGGATATTAAAAACGAGGAGTCCCTGAGTGGACAGGGCGGGAGTACAGGTTTAAAATAAAATTCAAATCGTGCAACAAAAAGGGGACAGTTAGCATGAAGCCTGACACAAACTCGGAAGCCGCCCCTTCTGCCAGCGTGGCGTCTGAGCAGCCGCCGTGCACCGCCGGGATGCGCGCCGGGAGAACCGCGCGCCCCGCTGACTCCGGCCAGCGGGGCGCGGGAACGCGCGTTTTGGTGATCACCGCAGTCGCGGCTGAAAGAGACGCGGTGGTACGTGGGCTCGCAGGCGACGACAGGTTTGTCGTGCTCGCCGGCGGCGTTGGTCCTGCAGCCGCCGCTGCGAGCACCGCGGCGGCGCTGGCGGCCGCCGACTACGGCCTGGTCGTATCCGCCGGAATCGGCGGAGGCTTTGCGGGCCGGGCCGAGGTCGGCTCGCTGGTGGTGGCCAGCGAGATGGTGGCCGCCGATCTGGGTGCGCAGACCCCGAAAGGGTTCAGCAGTGTGGACGAGCTGGGCTTCGGCTCCTCCCGCGTCGGTGTAGAAGCCGGCTTGGTCAGCCGGGTGGTTCAGGCGCTGCAGGCGGCCGGGCTGCCAGTGAGCACCGGCCCGGTGCTGACGGTCTCGACCGTCACGGGGACCGCCGAAACGGCCGCGGAACTCGCGATACGAGTGCCCGGTGCGGCCGCGGAGGCGATGGAGGGTTACGGTGTGGGCACCGCAGCCCTCCAGCTCGGAGTCCCTGTCTTGGAAATACGCGCCATATCGAATGCGGTTGGCCCTCGTGACCGGGCCGCATGGCGCATCAAGGAAGCTTTAAGTGCGCTGGAAGCAGCAAGCGCAGTATTTGTGGAGGTATTTAAAAATGAAGATCGCTTTTTCTCCTTGCCCTAATGACACTTTTGTTTTTCATGCTTTGGTGCACGGTCTTGTGCCTGGTGCTCCGAAATTCGACGTCACATACGCGGACATTGATATTACCAATAATCTCGCGGCGGGACCGCACGGGCCGGATGTGCTTAAAGTATCGTACGCTGCGCTGCCGTGGGTGCTTTCGGAATATGCGCTGCTTCCATGCGGTGGAGCGCTCGGCCGAGGCTGCGGGCCGCTGGTTTTGAGCCAGAACAGATCAGATCCGGCGTCACTTGCCGGCCGCAGGGTGGCTGTGCCCAGCGAGCGTTCAACCGCCTATCTGCTGTTCCGGCTGTGGGCCGCTCAGAATGTGCCTGGCGGCGTAGGCGAGATTATTATCATGCCATTTGACGAGATCATGCCTGCGGTACGGGACGGATTGGTCGATGCCGGGTTGGTGATCCATGAGGCGCGCTTCACGTACCCGTCTTACGGGCTGTCCCTTCTGACCGACCTGGGGAGCTGGTGGGAGGCGGATACCGGCCTGCCCATTCCGCTTGGGGCCATTATCGCCCGCAGGTCGCTTGATCTCGCTTCGATCGCCGGCTGGATCCGCAATTCTGTCGAATACGCTTGGGCACACCCTGAGGTGTCGAGGGAATATGTGATGCAGTATGCTCAAGAGCTGTCTCCTGAAGTCGCACAAGCGCATATCGAATTGTATGTCAACGACTTCACTGCGAATTTGGGAGAGGACGGGTATGCCGCGGTTACCGCTCTTCTCACCAGAGCCGCGCGGGAGGGTCTTGTGCCGGAGGTTGATCCGGCAGCGCTGCGCTGGCAGGCAGAGTAGAGGCCGATGACGAAAAAAAAGACTCCTGGCTGTATTCGAATAATACAAGCAGGAGTCTTTTTTTAGTCGAAGGTACAGCTGTTATGATTCACCCACCGAGCCATAGTTAATATTTTTCCCGTAAAAGATTTCGTCCATTTCCCATTTTACACTTTCCGTGATTTCGTTCTGTTCCTCTATACTTAACTTGTCCTTCGTGTATCCAAACAGATAATTATTCAAATCGAATTCCTTGAGCTTGCATTTTGTGTGAAAAATATTTTCCTGATATACGTTTACGTCAATCATATGGTATAAATCTTTTATTTTGCCGGGAATGTAATTCTGGATCGAGCTGATATCGTGGTCAATAAACAATTTATGGCCGCTAATATCCCGTGTAAAGCCCCGGACCCGGTAGTCCATAGTCAAAATGTCCGTATCAAACGAGTGGATAAGATAATTCAGCGCCTTAAGGGGTGAAATTTCCCCGCACGTGGACACATCGATATCCGCCCTAAAAGTGCTGATCCCTTCGTCCGGATGGTATTCGGGATAAGTATGTACCGTGATGTGGCTTTTATCCAATGCCATGACGACCGCTTCAGGAAGAGGCCCCGGCGATTCGTCGAAGGATTCCGTCGGCACTTCTACAATCGGACCCTCTGAGACCAACAAAGTTACGCTTGCACCTTGAGGCACGTAATCCTGTTTGGCGACGTTTAATACGTGCGCACCTATAATATCGGACACATGCTTCAAAATCTTGGTCAATCTGTCCGCGTTGTACTGCTCATCTATATACTCGATATAGGCTTCGCGTTCTTTTTTCGTCTTGGTATAGCAAATATCGTACATATTAAAGCTTAATGATTTGGTAAGATTGTTAAAGCCATGTAATGTGACACGCTGTTCCGGGGTTAGGCTCATGATTCATTTCTCCTTAGGGTTATTAAGTCCAGGATTTGCTTTGCACTTAACTATTTTTATACCCATTCCTTCAGAGAAAAAAACATTCCTTGCCCTCTAAGCGACAATGACCTACAAAGCAACCAGGCTGCCGTTAGGGGCTGTTCCGGTTGCTTTTACAAGATAAGCCGATGGGTTAGTTTTTGACCAACAGAGCGCAGCATTCCACATGCGAAGTCTGTGGAAACATATCTACGGGCTGCACCCATTCGAGGGTGAAGCCCCCGTCCAGCAGCACCCGGCAATCCTTGGCCAGGGTGGAGGGATTGCACGAGACGTAGACGAAACGTCTCGGCTTGGCTGCAATGACCGCGCTCAGCAGCTTGCGGTCGCAGCCCGTGCGGGGCGGGTCGACGACGATGACGTCGGGCCGCTCGCCCCGCTTGATCCAGTCGGGAAGCAGCGCTTCCGACTGGCCGACATAGAAGCGGCAGTTGCCCATGCCGCTTGCATCGGCGTTCCGCCGGGCGTCTTCGACGGCCTCGGCGATCACTTCGATGCCCCGCACCTCCCTGGCGTCCGGCGCGAGCCACAACCCGATCGTGCCCGAGCCGCAGTAGGCGTCGACCACGAGCTCCTTGCCCGTCAAGGCGGCCGCCTCCTTGACGGAGTTGTACAGCTGGACCGTCTGGGACGGATTCAGCTGAAAAAAAGCCCGCGGGGACAAGGAGAACTTGACGCTTCCCAGCGTCTCGTCCAGTCGTTCCTTGCCCCACAATATGGTCGTCTTCTCCCCGAAGACGAGCGGAGTGTCCGCGTCATTCACATTCTGCGCGATCGTGGTAACCTTGGGCAGCCTCCGCCGGATCTCGGCCAACAGCTGCTCCTTTCGGGGCAAAGCGTCCGAGGCCGTGATCAGCGTCAGCTGCACTTCGTCCGAAGTCTGCCCGATCCGGGCCACGACTGTCCGCAGCACGCCCTGGCGCTTTCTTTCATTGTAGACGGAGATCCCCAGCCTGCTTGCGATCTCCTTTACCGCCGCAATCGTTTCGTTGATGGCCGGATGCTGGATGGGACAGCCCGAAATGTCCACAAGCTTATGGCTGCCGGCGGAATAAAGCCCTGTGATCACTTTCCCGTTGTCTATCCCGACCTGCAGCTGCGCTTTATTGCGGTATTGCCACGGCTCGTCCATGCCGAGGATAGGACGGAGGGGCACCTGCTCCAGCTTCGTGTATCGCTGAAAAGCCTCTCTGACGATCTCTTCCTTGGCCGCGAGCTGCGCCTGGTAAGACATATGCTGCAGCTGGCAGCCCCCGCAGGTGTCGTAGACCGGGCAGTCCGGCTTTTTGCGGTGAGGGGATTTTTTCTCCACCTGGACCAGCTCCGCATGCAGAAATCCCGGCTCGATGCGGGTGACCAGCGCTTTGACCACTTCATCCGGCAGCGCCCCTCGTATGAATACGGCCTTGCGCTTGTAGTAGCCGACGCCCTCGCCGTTGATGCCGATCCGTTTGATCGTCACCGCGATGCGGTCTCCCGGCCTTAAGTCCTCCGCGGTCCCTTCGTACTTGCCGTAAGAGGCCTCTCGACCCTGCTTTCGTGCGAATCCGGAAGTGCCGCCCGATCCGCCGGATTTAGGCGACAACTCCGCTCCTGCAGCTGAAGGCTTTCCCGCCAGCGGTTTGCCCGAGGACGGCTTTTGCGCTCTTCCGCCTGACGGCTTTCCCGCCGCCGCCGGATTCCCTTTTGACTGAACGCTGCCTCTGTTTCCTGACTTGCCTTGCGGTGTATTCGAATCGAATTTAGGCATATTTCCTCGCTTCGCGCTATCTTTTTGTTGCTTCTAATATACCACGCGGGGTCCGGCGCACCAAGCTTGAGCAAAAACTGGACTTTAAAAAATCCCGCTGAGCGGATAGAATCGACTTATACAATGAAATCAAAAAAAGAACCCGGGAGGAGCCATACCATTGGAATCCGAGCAAGTTGTAATCGAAGCCGACGGGCTCGTCAAAACGTACGGCAAGTTCCAGGCGGTGCGGGGGGTCAGCTTCCAGGTGCGCCTTGGCGAAGTTTTCGGGCTTCTTGGGCCAAACGGCGCGGGCAAAACCACAACGATGGAAATGATCGAAGGGCTGAGGCTGCCTGATGGGGGAACGGCGAGGGTTGCGGGATTCGACACGCAGAAGGACCTGGCCAAGGTGAAGGAAGTGATCGGCGTGCAGCTGCAGTCGACTTCCCTGTTTGAGCTTTTAAAAGTGAAAGAGATAGTGAAAATGTATGCCAGCTTTTACAAACAACCCGTGCCGGTGGGGCCGCTGATTGAAGACATGACTTTAACCGAAAAAATGAACGACCGCGTCAAGAACCTCTCCGGAGGGCAGAAGCAGCGTCTGGCTATCGCCTTGGCGTTAGTCAATGATCCGAAGGTGATTTTTCTCGACGAACCGACGACAGGACTCGATCCTCAAGCACGCAGGACACTGTGGGACATTATTTTGAGGCTAAAAGAAAAAGGCAAGACCGTCGTGCTCAGCACCCATTACATGGATGAAGCCCATGTGCTGTGCGACCGGATCTGCTTGATGGACCAGGGGCAGGTGATCGCGTTGGATACGCCCGCTGCGTTAGTGCAAAGCCTGCAGTCCGAGAGCGCGATCGAGTTTCGGCTGACGGGAGAGAATCAATTGCCGGAGGAGCGAAGCAGTGCAATGATGCGGGAGCTTGGCGAAATCCAGGGAGTGACCAAGGTGGATCTGCGCAAGGACACCTTCGTTCTATATACGGATCAACTGCAGACGGCGTTAACCGGGCTGATCCGGCACAGCAGCGAAGCCGGTCTCCGGTTGTCGGACCTTCAGACACGCACAGCTACGCTGGAGGATGTCTTCATCCAAATGACGGGAAGGAGCTTAAGGGAATCATGAACGCTTATTGGCAGCTCACGCTCGCCCAGCTAAGATTATTCGCGCGCAATCGGCAAGTATTGTTTTTTACCCTGTTCTTTCCCATTTTTTTCATGATTATGCTGGGATCGTTCCTGGGCGGCGGAGGCACTGCTTCCGTATCGGGATACGTGATCGACCAGGACGCCAGCGCTGACTCTCGGAAACTGCTGGATTCTTTGCAAAAATCCGGCGTTTTGGACGTGAAAACTGCGGATAACCTGGATACCTCCCTGCAGGAACTGAAAAAAGGAGATAAGCAGCTCGTTCTCGTCATTCCCAAAGGATATGCAGAAGCGGTCGCCATGAAAGGCGCGAGCTCGACAAACGCTGCCAGGTTGAAACTCTATTACGATCAAACGAACCAGCCGGCCGCCCAGGTGGGACTGCCGATTGTCGAACGAGCCGTGGATGATATCTCCAAACAAATGTCGAATTACGTGCCAATCGTCACGGTTCACCCGGAAGGGGTCCAATCGCTGAAGCTGCGCTACATCGACTTCCTGGTGCCGGGCATCGTGGCCATGATGATTATGAACAATAATCTGAACGGTGTGGCCGGACAGATTGCTTCCTGGCGGGAGCGGGGCGTGCTGCGCAGGATGCAGAGCACTCCGCTTAGCGCCCGGACTTTTATCGCTGCGCAAATCACGGCGCGACTGCTGCTGAACGGCGCCCAGGCGCTGATCGTGCTGCTGGTGGGCAGCTTGGTGTTCGGCACCCAGGTGAACGGGTCTTGGTGGCTGCTGATTTTCTTCGTCGTATTGGGAACGCTGACGTTTATGTCGATCGGATTTATCATTGCCGGGCTTGCGAAGACACCGGAAAGCGCGGGGCCGATTGCCGGAATAATTTCTTTCCCGCTCATGTTCCTGGGCGGCGTATTCTTCCCGATCAAAAGCATGCCGGAATTCCTGCAGCCGGTCGTGAAGGCCCTGCCTATCTCCCATTTATCCAGCGCGATCAGGCAAATTATGAATGTAGGAGCCGGTTTTGCCGGTGTCTGGACGGAGGCTGTGCTGCTTGGCGGCTGGCTGGCCGTGGCTTTTATCGTGGCAGCGTTCACTTTTAAGTGGGAGTAGGGAGACGTTTGGCGGCTCAGTTGGGGATGCGTGAAATGCGGAAGTGCATAATTTGTAGTTGTGTTTCTTTTTAAAGTAACGTGCGATCTACGGAAAAAGCCTTTTTAAATCGAAAAAGAGAGTGCTTCTCTAATCGACAGCATTAATATCGGAATCTGATCTGCCGCCGTCAGCAAGCCATGCGCAAGGCCACCTGCGTCAAGGCCACGCCCGTGGCGCATTCCGGGCCTCCATCGGCAAAACGGACGCCCAGGGCCACAGTTTCCTACCGCAGCCGGGGAAACGAAATAAAGCTCAGCAGATTGATTCCGGACTTCTTGCCTTTTTCTCTTACCTGTCCCAGAAATTGGCCGAGAAATCCTTCCCATTTTACTCCGATCTGCTTCTTGGCGCCGCTGTTCTCAAGCATCATTCTCACGCTTTGATTTAAAGCGGTTTCCAGGTGAGACAAGGCTTCCCGCAAATGATAATCTATGTCCTGCTCCTCCATAGCATCTCCTCACTCTCCACTTGGTTTGAAGGCCGTCTATTGTTATTCAACCTTGCTATATAAGTTGAACGAAACTGTAACTTGATTACTCTGCATCATCTGAGTGGCATGGCACGGCACCATTTCAGCTCAAAGCACTCGACAAGAGTAACAGGAAAAACTGATGCTAATCTTGAGCAACTGTATCCATTCCAATTATATAGGTTCTTCATAAGCTTGTTTCTTACGTCGCGCTACTCTTCATCAAGCCATGCGATGTCTCTATCCATCTGCTTTTTCATTCGTTCAAACTGTGCTTCGGCGATAATATCCTCTACTTCCTCCCGCGCCATTTGAACGAAAGACCTCGCGCGGTTGATCAGATTGACACCGCTCTGCCTTCCGTTAGCGGCTAGCGGCCGCAGAGTCGATTTGGCGACGGGCAGCAAAGCGGAGGCCGCAATGGCGAGCGCAGTCCCGATTATGATCTTGTCCAGGTTTTTCTGAATCATTGCTGTTCCTCCTAGAAAATGATTTTGCGATTGTACGGCCTAAGCCGCGGTTTTGAACCGCAGGATAGGCCGGAGAAAGCTTTTCGCCCTAAGCCGCGGATTAAACAGCAGCAAAAGCCGGATGCAGCTGTCTGCTTTCCTGCTTTTTCGAAATCAGGGCCAGCACCGGTCTCGACAAGATCGAAACGGAGCCGGCGACTGCCAGAATCGGAAGCCAGTGCCTCAGCGTCAGCGGAGCCGTATGGAAGAATCCCGCTACCGCAGGGATATACAGGGCGGCCAGTAAAGCCAGCCATGAAATGCCGAGGGCGCCAAGCAAGAAACGGTCCTTCGCCCAATCCCGCACAGTTTCCTCCGAGCCCTCCTGCCGCCAGGAGAAGGTTTGGATCAATTGTCCCGACACCAGTGTTGCGAACGCGATGCTTTGTGCAACTGGGAGAGACGCGCCTGTCGCCAGGCTTGCAGCAAATAATCCAAGCGAGCCCAGGCCTAGAAGGACTCCTTTGGTAATTACTTTCTGGTAGAGATCCCTGTCTACAATATCCGTGCGTTTGGTCTGCTTCGTTTTGTTGCCGGGGTTTAAAGCGAGTACCATAGCCGGCAGGGCATCGGTCAAAAGGTTCATCAGCAGAATCTGGATAGGAACGAGCGGGATAGGCAAACCGGCCATCACTGCCGCGCTCGTTACAATAATCTCCGCCAGATTGCCGGTCAATAAGCAGCCAAGCGCTTTACGGATGTTGCCGATAATCGTGCGGCCTTCTTTGACTCCATCCACGATCGTGCCAAAATGGTCCTCCGTCAGAACCATATCCGCGGTTTCTTTCGTGACCTCCGTGCCGGTCCGCCCCATGGCGATCCCCACATTGGCCTGTTTGATCGCCGGGGTGTCGTTCACTCCGTCGCCTGTCATGGCAACAATATGTCCGCGTTTTTGAAAAGCGGTCACGATACGGAGCTTATGCTCAGGCGTGACCCGCGCGAAAATCGAAACGTGGTCCACGACCCGGTCGAGCTCCTCCTCCGATAACCGGTCCAGCTCATGGCCTGACAGAACGTTCTGCGCTCCGTCGTAGATGCCGAGCTGCCTTCCGATGGCGATGGCTGTAATCGGGTGGTCGCCGGTAATCATCACAGGCTTGACCCCAAGCGCAAAAGCCTCGCGGATACTGTTCTCCACCTCCGGTTTGGGAGGGTCGATCATTCCTGCCATGCCGACATAAATCAGCTCCCGCTCGTCAATGCCTTCGTGGTCAGCGTCCTCTTCAACGGGGCGGTAGGCGAAAGCGAGAACGCGCAAGGCATCGGCTGAAAATCTGTCGTTTTGCTGTAAAATTTGCTGTTTTTGTTCCTCCGATAAAGGCAGGATTTCCCCGTTTTTCTGATACCGGCTGCAGTGGCGGAGGATGGACTCCACGGCGCCCTTGGAAAATACGTAGCATTCCTTCTCGGACTGCACGTCTTTACAAACCACACTCATTTTGGCGGTGTTCGAATCGAACGGCACTTCCCGCCCGCGGTGCCAGTGGGACATATCCTTCAGCCACATGCCTTTTTTGGCAGCGAGCGCCAGCAGGGCGCCTTCCGTCGGATCTCCCTTGGTGACCCACTGCCCATCCTGCTGTTCCAGCGTACTGTTGTTGCACAGCAAGCAGATTTGCAGAAGCCTCTCGAGATCGGGGTTTTCTGCCGGCCCTCCGTAGTTTTCCCTTTCCTCCAGAGCGGCGGACGCAGCGGCCACCTCCGGGTTCAGTTCATTTAAGCTGCCCGCAGGGTCATAGCCGTTGCCGCTTACCGTCCAGGCGCGATCCAGCGTGCACAGTGCTTTGACGGTCATCTCATTTTTGGTTAAGGTTCCCGTTTTATCCGTACAAATTACCGTAGTCCTGCCTAGCGTTTCCAGGGAGGAAAGTTTTCTGATCAGCGCGTTTTTCTTCGCCATGCGGAATATGCCCGCGCTTAGCGCGATCGTTATGGTTACAGGCAGCCCTTCCGGTATGGCCGAAGCCGCCAGCGTAATGGAAGTGGAAATCATCTGCGTAATCGGTATGCCGCGCAGCAGCCCCGCCACAAACACAAGGACCCCCGCAACAAGCGCGCCTTTGACGAACTTTTTGCTGATGGATGTTACTTTTTCCTGCAAAGGGGTGGCCTCTTTATCCTGCTGCTTCAGAAGTGACATCAAGTGGCCGATCTCCGTCCCCATCCCGGTCCGTACAACAACGCCGGTGCCCTTGCCTCCGCATACGTCGGTCCCCATATAGAGCATATTGAACCGCTCGGACAGCGAGCAGTCCTCTGTTAGAGAAGGCTCGTTCTTGTCGATGGGCAGAGACTCCCCTGTCAGCGCCGCCTCATTGACGCGCAGGTTCCAGGAACGGATCAGGCGGATGTCGGCCGGCACCCGGTCTCCGGCTTCCAGAGCCACGATATCTCCGGGAACCAGCTCCTCCGCAGAGAGTTCAACCTGCCGGCCGTCCCTGAGCACCCTGCACAAGGGAGCTTGAAACTGGTTGAGCGTCTCAACCACTTTTTCCGCTTTCCGCTCTTGAATCGTCCCGATCGCGGCATTGGCGAGCAGGATCCCGCCCATCGCGATCCCGTCGAATAAACCGCCTGTAAATATCGCAAGCGCGGTCGTCCCGAGCAGAATCATTGTGGTAAACTCCCTGAACTGACTGAGATAGGACATCAGCCACGGAGTCGGCTTTTTGCTGGCCAGACGGTTCCAACCATGCCGGTTCCTGAGGGAAGCCGCCTGTTCCGAGGTCAATCCGCGGTGCTGGTCCACGTGGAAATTTCCCAAAACCTGCTCGCTTGGCACAGCATGCCACAGAACGGCCTCCGAAGTGGCGGCGATTTCGTTCTTGTATACGCGCTCGGGTGCGGACGGAATGGATTCGCTGATTTTCTTGGATCGGGACATGAAAACAAGGGACAAGGCATCCGCGGCCAGATTGACGACGGGAGCGCTGATCACTCCCAGAGTGGCCAGAGCGCTGCCCACTGAATTCCATTTCTTCGTCACTGAAAAGTGCTCGTTCACCGTCTGGTCCATTTTCTCGGCAAAGATCGCACTTTGCTGAATATTTTTCAACTCGTGGATCGAAACAGACGGAATTCCGGCCTCATGAAAAAAGCCATTGACCTCGTTTTCCTCACTGCCTGCCACAAATAATACGTCTTCGCCGAGCTGCTGCAGGACCGCGATCCGTTCGATCACTTCCCCCTGGTGCACAGACAGCCAGCTTTGATCCAGCCGGGAACGGGAAAGCAAGTCCTCGCTCACTTCCATGCTGTTATTTAATAATGCAAGACGCCATCCCTTTTGTATAAAAGAGGCCGCAGCGCGCCCGTTTTCATTCAAGGTGGGTTCCTGGTGCTTGGTGATCAATCCGATGCATTCATTTTTGTTATTACCCAGTTTTCCAGCAAAAAGAACCTCATAGCCTTTTCTTGCCAGCCTTTTGGATTTCAGCTCATAGGCCGCGCAGTCAACGCCGTGCTCCTGCAGGAATTTACAGCTGCCGATCAAGATCAGGCTGCCGTTTACTTTGCCCTTCAGGCCTTCTTTCGTTTCTTCCACATGAAAAGCGGTGCGGATGGTGCGGCACGTTTGTTTCGCTTTGGCATACACCTCTTCTTTCCACGGGTGGCTGCTTTTTTCCAGCAAGGCGGCCGTCAGGCAGATCAGTTTGTCCGCGTGCTCTGCCTCATCGGTGATACATTCAATTTCTTCCGATGCCGGTTTGTTAAAAAGCAAGGAGGAATCTTCAAGCAGAATCGTTTTCGTTCTGGCCAGCCTGGACAGCGACCCTTGTTCCGGCACTACATAATTTCGCTCGCCGGAGACCAGTTCGGCCTGGTTCCAGGCATACTGGGCGGGCATTGTAGCAGGCCGCGGGTTGGCAGCCAGCAGAACGGCAACGGCGCGCAGCGGGTTCCCGGTCACAGCCCAGGTCACACCTGCGCCAATCATCCCCAATTTGCCCGCTTTCTCGCTGTAACTTTGAATTTCAGGCGATAAAGCAATAGTTTGATGCCCGCATATCACGGAGTTGCATCGTCTCCAATTTACATACTGCAAAAGACTCAGTCCGGCAAGCACGACCAGATTCTCGCGTATAAGTGCCAGGGCAAGAGCGCTTGTGCCCAGCACCAAGTCGGAATTTATCGTTTTCTTTTCGGAAAACGTTTGGATTCCCCGCTTCAGGAAGGGGTACCCCGTTAAGACGGAAACAAGCGCGGATAAATAAAAAGGTACCGGACTTCCGGCCAAGGACGACCTTCCCATAAACAGCTGTTTGGCTCCCAAAACCGCCAGACCGCCCATCGACAGAGCCAACGGAAGCGGAATGTTCTCGGCGGATTTTGTATGCTCAGTGCCTGGCAGTGAAGGCATCGTCCGAATGTCCTCGGGCAGCCCGACTTCCACAGCTCCTCCAGCCGCAACCTCCAGCTTCACTTGTTCCGCAGCCGCAACCTCCAGCTTCACTTCTTTCATTTCAGCCGAAGTTTCAGGAGAGACGGGCACGCAAGTTTCCTTTAAGGAAATCTGCCTCTCCAAATTTTGGATCAGTCCGAAAACTTCCTGCAAATTGATTGCTTTTTCGTCATAAACAAGCAGAACTCTGCCTGTAAGAGTACAAGCTTCGATTTTGCTAATCCCTGCGCGGGAGGAAAACTGTTCGATCAGACACTGTGCTATAACTTCGTTTCCTGTCAGGCCACAGATTTCCATGCGTATTCTCCCCGGCAATATGCGGAGAAATCTGTTTTTACTTCGTAATGGAGTCATCCACACCCTCCCCTTAACCTGAGTATCAACTAATCGATGAACAATTATTTCGTTATTATTGACTGCAGGAATTGAAATATACAAGTATTATTAAATGCATTTAATGGAATGATTTAAGTAAAAAACCTCTACCCGAGGCGATTATAAAATACAGGAGGTTTAAAATATGATTAAATCACCCATTGGCATCCTTTTGGCTGCCGCCGCAGTTGTTCTCGCCGTCTCACCGGAAGCGCGCAAAACATCGCGCAGATTGGCGGTCAAAGGTACGGCAGTGCTGCTCGAAATCACGGACCAGATCAAAGACGCCGCCGCTGCGCGTAAAGAAAATGAAACCGGTAGAAAGAGCTCTATCTTAAAATGAGCAGGTTGGTAAATGCATGAAATGCGCTGAATGATGAGTTGCAAATCAATAATCGGGCACAATTCTTCTATGGACTTAACTCACAACAACAAGGAGTGATCGGGATGCTGCAGGGCGGTTCTTTATGGGCAGGAATTATTTCCGGCGGTTTAACACAAATCCAGGACACCAGGAATTTAACCAACGGACAAATGGATAAAAAAGAATTCGCGGTAAGAACGGCGGGCAACGTAACCGGAGCTTTCGGCGTCATGGCCGGCATAGAATACGGCGCGCTGCTCGGCACTTCGATTTTACCCGGAGCGGGAACCATCGTGGGATCCATTGTGGGCGGACTGGTGGGCGACAGACTGGGACGCGTCGTTGGAGTACAGGCGGGCAATGCGCTTGTCCATAATCCGATGCTGAACAGTGTTATGAGGCCTGCGGCGGAAGCTGGCGCTGAAACCCAGTCTCAAATGATGCATTGAATTTCTTTTTAACTGAATAGATATTCATTCACTCGCTGACTCTGCAATCAGGCGGGTGTTTTTTTAACACATTTTCATGCAAAGGGTGACCTCAATGGCCAAAAGCGAGAATGAGCCGACTGCAGATTTGATTACATTTCGCTGCAGTGCCACATGGAGATTGTTTCAAAGAATAGGGACGCTGCTTTTTAAAAGGAAAAATTAGCATGGCAAACGAAAGGAGGGACGGCATGACACCAGAGGGTACGCAGGAACATTCCAGATATATCAATCGGCATTTAAGCTGGCTGCAGTTTAACAGGCGGGTGCTCGAAGAAGGTCAGGACGAAAGCGTCCCTCTGCTCGAGCGTACTAAATTTTTATCCATCGTTTCTACGAATCAGGATGAGTTTGTGAGCGTAAGGTTGGCAGAAATGCTGGATAAAGTCAAAAGCGGAAGCTGCGAGGCCGATTTTACGGGATTAACGCCGCAGCACCTGCTGCAGAAAGTATTGGAATCCATGAAGAGAATGGTAAGACACCAGTACGGCACACACAAACGGATCGACCGGCTGCTGGCGGAACAAGGCATCCTGTTTACCACATACGCTGAGCTCGCGCCCGATCAGAAAGAAGAGATGGAAGCCTATTTTATTGAAAGGGTCTTCCCGGTCCTCACGCCGCTGGCTGTCGATAAAAGCCGTCCTTTTCCACTCATCCGGACCAAAAGCATCTATATCTCGGTTGTCTTAATGGATCCCGGCGACAGGGTAAACCATTTGGCGCTCGTTGAAGTTCCATCCAATCTATCCCGTTTTATCGAGGTTTCGCCGCAGCCCTTGAGAGCGCAGAAAACTTTTATTTTGCTTGAAGATTTAATTAAGCAGTATATCCCTACAATTTTTAACAAGTATCATCCGGTCTCATTAAATATGTTCCGTTTGACGCGCGACGCCGACCTCGTGCTGGATGAAGAGGGGGCGGAAGATCTGCTGGATGAAATGGAGAAGGTGCTGCGCAGCAGAAAGTGGGGCACCCCGGTGCGCCTGGAGGTCGAGACGGGATTTGACCCGTATGCACTCGAGCTGCTGAAAGAAGAGCTGGGCAACGATTACCCTGTATTCGTCATCGATGGCCCAATTGATTTAAGCTATTATATGGCTTTTTCAAGTTCTTTGTCGGGGTATGACCATTTGAGGTATCCGAAATTCGAACCGGTTTATCCGCGGGAATTTGAGGAAACGGATGACTTTTTCAGTGTACTGCAAGCGCGGGATGTGATGGTTTTTCATCCTTATGAATCATTTGAGGCGGTGGGCGACTTTATTGACAGGGCCGCGGAGGACTCCTCCGTGCTGGCTGTTAAAATGACGCTATACCGGGTGAACGGGGATTCGAGGATTATTCAGTCATTGATACGCGCGGCTGAAGCGGGCAAGCAGGTGACCGTCGTGGTGGAATTAAAGGCGCGATTTGATGAAGCCAGAAATATCGAATGGGCGAAAGCGTTGGAAAAAGCGGGATGCCATGTGGTGTACGGTTTGGCAGGCTTGAAGATTCACGCGAAGATGACCATGGTCGTACGCAGGGAAGCCGATTCTTTAAGGCGGTATATCCATGTGGCGACAGGAAATTATAACGGAGACACGGCGCGGATGTTCACCGATGTAGGACTGTTCACTTCCAACCGGAAGATCGGCGAGGATGTCTCCAATCTGTTTAATGAAATCACGGGGTTCTCCACCCCGGGTGAGCTGCATCTGCTGGGCGTATCCCCCACTCATCTAAAACAGCGGCTGTTCAGCCTGATTGCCCGCGAAGCGGAAAACGCCGCTTTAGGCAAGCCGGCCCGGATCATCGCCAAAATGAACGCCTTATCCAACCAGGAGCTCACGGACCAGCTATATGCCGCTTCGCGGGCGGGTGTCAAGACAGACCTGATTGTCCGCGGCATATGCGTGCTGCGACCGGGGATCCCCGGCCTAAGCGAAAATATAACCGTGCGCAGCATAGTCGACCGCTTTTTGGAGCACTCCCGGATTTTTTATTTTGAGAATGCCGGTGAGCCGGAGGTATGGATATCCAGCGCGGATTGGATGACCAGAAATCTGGACCGCCGGATTGAATTGATGTGCCCTGTGCTTGATGCAGGGTTGAAATCCATCGTAGTCCAGTTTTTAAAGTTGATGCTCAGCGATAATGTAAAAGCCCGGCTGCTGCTTGCCGGCGGCCAATATGCGAGGGTGAAAAACGAACAGGTCTCCTATCGCAGCCAGTTTCTGGCTAAAGAATGGATCATGGACAGAAAAGACCTATCCAAGCAGCGTGTCGAAGGCTGGCCTGCCGGGATGGCGGCCCATCCGTACGCAGAGCAGGGCGGCGGCGACTCGGTGGTTTATCACTGAACGTTGCGAGTGGGTGAGAATTCCGCTGCCTTGCTGCGGAAGCAGTTGTTTTATACAGCCTTTGCAACCGACGTGTATATAACCCGCTTTCCGGGCATGCTTGACAATAATATATAAAAATACAGTGCAGCCGTAGGAAGTCTTTTGTCCTACTCTGCTATTCGCGGCGACAGGAGAGAGTATCGGGATGATTTTATATCAATTGGCGAAATGGATGGAAGAAAGGGCGGGCTATATGGAGCATTTGAAGGATACTGCTGGAGATATAACCTTTTTCAAGTATAAAAAAGAACAGCTGGAGGAGACCATCATTTCCCAAACGAACGAGTGGATGACCCTCCACAGTATATATGGCGCGCCTTCCCGCACTGCCGGCCTCAGCGCGCTGGACCACGAGATCGGTTAAAGTCTTTCCATCCGCTTTTTTTCAGTGTAGAATAGAGGGGTCTTGTCGCCCGCCATTACAAAAGCTTTACATATGGGGGGTCGGCAAAAGCCAGCCGCTGCCGGCAAATTACGCTGCAAAAGAGGCCTGTTAACATGAAAGTCGTATTAACCACATTAAACGCCAAGTACATTCATACGTCTTTGGCTTTGAGATATTTGAAAGCGTTCTGCGACAAAGACTTCGATGTCGAGATCAGCGAATATACAATCAAGGACCCGGCGATGAATATCGTCTCCGACCTGTTCCGGAAGCGGCCCGATGTCCTCGGGTTTTCCTGCTACATTTGGAACATCGAGGAGACGATCGCCGTCATCGGCATGATCAAAAAAATCATGCCCGAGCTTACCGTCGTACTGGGCGGTCCCGAAGTGTCCTACGACACGGAATATTGGATGAACCGGATTCCCGAGGCCGATTACATCGTGATGGGCGAAGGGGAAGAGACGCTCCACCATCTGCTGAAGGAGCTCACGGGAGATAGGGCGATGTATTCCGTGTTCGGAGCCGTCTACCGCAAAGGCGGTAAAGTGCTGACCAACCCGCCCCGTCCCAAGCTCAAGCTGGATGATATTCCGTCGCCGTACCGTTTCGCCGAAGATGTGCCGAGCCTGGCTAACCGCGTTGTTTATTTCGAGACTAGCCGGGGCTGCCCGTTTTCCTGCCAATTTTGCTTATCGAGCATTGAGGTTGGGGTGCGGTATTTCGATATGGAGCGGACCAAGCGCGACCTTCTGTATCTGATCGATTCCGGCGCCAAGCTGATCAAATTCGTGGACAGGACGTTTAATATCAAAAGAGATTATGCTATGGAAATTTTCCGGTTTTTGATCGAGAATCATAGAGGCTGTGTGTTCCAGTTCGAGATTACTGCCGATATCATGCGTCCCGAGGTGCTGGACTTCCTGTCCGAGAACGCGCTTCCAGGGGTGTTCCGGTTTGAAATCGGGGTTCAGTCCACCAATGAAACGACGAATGAACTCGTGAAGCGCAGGCAGAATTTCACCAAGCTGGCACGCACCGTGGACAAAATAAAACAAAGCGGCAAGATCGACCAGCATCTGGACCTGATCGCCGGGCTGCCGGAGGAGGATTACCACTCTTTCCGCAAAACGTTCAATGACGTGTTCGCCCTGGGGCCGGAAGAGCTGCAGCTCGGTTTTCTCAAAATGCTTCGCGGCACGGGAATGCGCCACGATGCCGCCAAATACGGATACATCTATATGGACCATGCGCCGTATGAAATTTTGGGCAACGATATATTGCCTTTTACCGATATTATCCGCATCAAAAGGGTCGAGGACGTACTGGAGAAGTACTGGAACGCCCACCGGCTGGACCACACGGTCCGCTACCTGATCGATCACGAATTCAGCTCCGCCTTCGATTTCTTTCAGGAGTTCGGCGATTATTGGGAGAGCAGAGGCTGGCAGCGGATCGGCCATCAGCTGGAGGATTTATTCACGCGGCTTTATGCGTTTTTGAGACAGCGCGGAGCCAGGCAGCTGCCCGTGATCGAAGGATTGATGAAGCTCGACTACTTCGCCGGCCATAAATATAAGCCCCGCAAAGTATGGTGGAACTTCTCTCTGGAAAAAGAACAGCAGAACGGTCTGTACAAGCTGCTTGCCGAGCATCCGGAGGCCGTATCAGGCGGATTTGCCTCGCTGGAGGTCAGCGAAAAGGAGCTTCATAAGCATGTGATGGTGGAGCAGGTCCCTTTTAATTTGGGACGGTATTTGGAGACGGGTAAAACGGACGGAAGCGGCGAAAGCCTGCTGATCGCCTATTTCCAGCCGGATTCAGGCGAAGAAGCGCAAATTTACTCAATGGACCTTCTGCGTCGGATCTCCGTTTAACCTTATAAAAACAGGGGCTTAGGCGTTTTAAGTTTCCTTTTTGTCGATGGACTTTCCGCCGCATATCCCGGACTATGGTTGGCTCTGAACGAAGAGCGGCACATTCCACGGGAAGAGATTGGGCAATCTTACACCCACATTGCGGGGCAGCGGGGGGAACGATTTTGCGGAATTCGCGAAAGTGAAGTACCCCTCATTGTAGATAACGTGTTCACCCGAGAGAATAGCCCTGACTCAGGAAAGCGTCTTGACTCCAAAAATCGAAAAAAGAAGCCCTCCGCGAAGGAAAAGCCTCCTGTGCTGATTAGTGGATATAACTCCTTAACACCGTCAAATTGCCTTCCAGCGCATAATCTCCGAGTGCCGCCGGGACAAGGAAACAATCGCCGGCTTTGGCATCGAGAGCGCCGTCTGCCCAAGTAAGCTGGCCGGTACCTTCACAAATGACATGTATGACAAAGCTTTCGGCTGTCGTGCTCAAACTCCAGTGTCCGTCGACTTTCCCTTTTTCCACGATAAAATAAGGAGATTGCGCAAGAGCCAGCCACTCGTTGGGGGTAGGGAGGTCCGTTTTCATATAGGTGGAGCCGGCGCCGTCGTAAGCAATCACGTTAAGGGAATCCTCGATATGAAGCTCGCGGGGCTGTCCGTCAAGTCCGGGCCGGTTGTAATCGTACAGGCGGTAAGTGGTGTCTGAGTTCTGCTGGATTTCCGCTACCAGCACGCCTGCCCCCAAAGCATGCACCGTGCCCGCAGGAATGTAAAAAGAGTCTCCGGCCCCCACGCTCACTTCGTGCAGGCTGTCCAGAATCCGGTCTTCCTCGATCGCTTTAGTCAGGGATTCGCGGCTTTCGCCGTCTTTAAGGCCGTAAATGATTTTGGCTCCGGGTTTAGCTGCTAATATGTACCACATTTCCGTTTTGCCCAATTCACCAGGCGTTAATTTCCCGTAGTGATCATTGGGATGGACCTGGACGGAGAGGTCGTCTTCACAGTCCAGAAGCTTGATCAGCAGCGGGAAGCGGCCGTTTTTCTCCGAGAACCCGCGGGATCCGAAAAATTCCTTGCCGTACTGCTCGCGCACCCGATCCAGGCCCCACCCGGCCAAGCCGCCGTTCATCACTTTCGTTGTACCATTGGGATGGTCGCCGATCATCCAGCCTTCGCCGATGCGCCCTTCCGGCAAAACGAGGCCGAACTGCTCTAAAGCCCGCCCGCCCCAAACTCGTTCTTTCATTTCAGGTTGAAACTGTAGAGGATACGGTTTAACTGCAGACACGGCGGAAATCCCTGCTTTCTTGTAATAATTGGTCTTTTCTGGTTATTATACCATAGCTCTATCTTTTTTCGATAGCGATGAGGAAGGGAGGGTGCTGCCGCTGGTTCATAAACCGGTATTGCAGCACTTGATACTCCTTCCGGGAAAGGCTGGCGGCCCATTTCATTACAGACTGGGCTTCTTCCTGCCCGCCTTCGTGACCGGGGTAAAGCACCGCCGTGATAACGCCGCCTTTGTCAAGCAGGTTTAGCGCGGCGTCTAGCGCTGGAAGGGTGGTCGAAGGTCTCGTTATGGTTGCGTGGTCCGCTCCCGGAAGGTAACCTAAATTGAACATGACGGCTTGAATATAGCCATGGTTTGAGAAGGGAACCGCTTCAGACATCTCCGAATGGCTGCGTAGAAAGAATTGGACTGTTTCGGCGGCCGCAGGGGATTCATTGCGCAGGCGGGCGGCAGCGTTATCCAATGCTTGCTGTTGGATGTCGAAGCCGTACACCCGCCCGTGGAGACCGACCAACCGCGCAAGAAAAAGCGTATCCACGCCGTTTCCGACCGTCGCGTCGACGACAGCGTCTCCGGGTCGCACACGTTCTTCGATCAGCTTGTGAGCAAAGCTCAGAATTGACGGAAAGCCCATGTAAACCTTCCTTTCCAAGGTAGTCGACTCAAGGGGCTGCGGCTTTGGCAGCCTCTGTGGGCTGAGGCTGCGGCACGATCGGCGCCGTAGGAGCGTGCGGCTTGGCTGGCTGTGCTGCATCAGCCTCCGGCTTTGTCATCTGCTGCTTTAGGGCAGCAGAATTAGGTTTGGGCGGCTCTGATTTGGGAGGGGCTGCAGCCGCGCCCAGCCGCGAGCCAACCCAGCCCTCCCGCGTGGGCTGCAAATCTCAACCCCACGCCGCGGCCAAGCTACTGCCTATGCCTGCCAAAACTTGCCCTGCCACGAATCTCTGCGCTTTAACTCAGCGTCAAACGCGTTAAGCACTTCCCACTTTTTCAAACTCCACATCGGGCCGATCAGCAGGTCCCGCGGCGCGTCGCCTGTCAGCCGGTGAACGATCATTTCGGGCGGCAAAATTTCCAATGTATCGACAATAAGCTTCACATATTCGTCTTTCTCCAGAAATCTGAGAAGCCCCGCCTCATACTGCTTGACCATGGGAGTTTTGCGCATCAAATGGAGAAGGTGGATTTTGATCCCCTGCACGTCCATCTGAGCGACAGCTTTGCCTGTTTCCATCATCATTTCGTGCGTCTCGCAGGGAAGCCCGTAAATAATATGGGCGCAGGTCCGGATATTGTGCTTTCTCAGCTTGGCTACCGCATCAATATAGCACTGGGTGTCGTGGGCCCGGTTGATCAGAGTCGAGGTTTTCTCGTGGATCGTCTGCAGCCCCATTTCCACCCACAAATAAGTCCGCTTGTTGAGCTCCGCCAAATATTCCACAACATCGTCAGGCAGACAGTCCGGCCGCGTGGCGATCGACAGCCCTACCACACCAGGCTGTTTGAGAATCGCTTCATAGTATTCTTTTAATTCCTCGACCGGCGCGTAGGTGTTCGTATAAGCCTGGAAATAGCCGATATACTTGGCTTCGGGCCATTTTTGGTGCTGCAGGTCCCGTATTTTATTAAACTGGGTGACCAGGTCGTCTCTTCGGCTTCCGGCAAAATCGCCCGATCCCCGCGCACTGCAAAACGTACAGCCTCCGGCAGCGATTTTTCCGTCCCGGTTAGGGCAAGTAAAGCCCGCATCAAGCATCACTTTGAACACTTTCGTGCCGAACTCGCGCCGCATTTCGAAGTTCCATGTATGAAAACGTTTATCCTCCCACAGGAGGGGTTTAACGGAAGATTGCTGCATTTGCGATAAACTCCTTTTTCGTAATCATAACATTATTGTAATCAAAAAATCTGCAAAAGCGAACCCCTGTAATTTTTACCTCTACAATGAAGCTGCCAATAACTGCTCACAGCATAAATCCCTGGCACTCAGAGAAACATAAAGATGCAACAAAATACTCTTCATGAAGGGAGATTTACGATGAACAAGCGTCACGCGGCTGCTTTCGTTTTGGCGTTGGGACTGGGATTGGGTCTTGGAGCTGACGCCTATGCCGAAGGTTCCGCTGCTGGAACCACCAGCACCACCAGCACAACAGGAACCACTACCGGAACGAGCGGAACCGGAACGAGCACCGACACGACCGGAACAGGCACGACTTCAGGTTACGGCACTACCACCGGCTATGGTACGACAACGGGTACAGGTACGAACACGTATGGTACAGACAACTACGGCGGTGCAGCAAACAGGATGAACACCAGGGCGGACGGAACTACTGGAACTACTTCAACTTACAGCACAGATTATTACGGAAATGCCAACAACTATAGAACTTATGCGGATACTCGTCCGAACACCAACTACGGATGGTTGGGTCTTTTGGGATTGATCGGACTCGCGGGGATGCGCGGCAAAGACAAAAGCCCAAATAACCACCCTAACCGTTAATCCGCGGGCTTCCTGGAAAACACCCTCGAAAGAGCGGTGTTTTTTAATGATTTTCCAATTTGGAAAGCCCAAGAGCTAACCTTTGATTTTCGGCCTGTAATGGACTATCATTTGCATGAGACAATGATGGATCTGGAGGCATAATAGATGAGATTACGCGGAAGAAAAGGGATTCGTGAATCGATTGAGCGGCAGCAGGATCTGGTGATTCTGAATCCACGCGATTATAAAGGCCAATGGGCGGAATATTTCGGCAACGGCCGGCCGATCCATGTAGAGCTCGGTATGGGCAAGGGCCGGTTTATCTCGCAAATGAGCATCAAACACCCGGAAGCGAATTTTATCGGTATCGACATGTACGACGAGCTTCTGCGCAAATCCAGCGAAAAAGCCCGCGCCGCCAGACTGGAGAGCGGGATCGGTGATACAAGCAACCTGGCGCTCGTCCTGTTCAATATCGAACACATAGATGAAATCTTCGGCGCAGGGGAGATCGATCGCATTTATCTTAACTTCAGCGATCCGTGGCCCAAAAAAAAGCATGAACGCAGAAGGCTCACCCATCCGAGGTTTGTCCGAAAATATCAAAGCTTTCTGAATGAACGCGGAGAAATTCATCTCAAAACCGATTCACAGACGTTATTTGAATTTTCATTGAATTCCTTTGCCGACCTCGGACTCCGCATGCGCAATATTACGCTTAACCTTCATAGGGACCAAGTGAATCCCGACCATGTCATGACTGAGTACGAAATGAAGTTCGTCGAGCAGGGCGTCAACATCCACCGATGTGAGGTAGTGATCGGGAAGCAGAGTCTGGACCAGCATGTCAAAGCGCTGGAGGCCGATTTTGCAGACAAGGGCTTTGGCAAGCGAAAAGCGCCTGAGCATTTCCCCGAAGCCTGACCGGCACGAAAAAGGTCTCCCGATGACGGCGCCGACAGCCGCCGGGGAGACCTTTTTTAATTGTAGCTCAGCAAATGCTCGATGATCGCTTGAGAGCATTCCGCGGGTTTGTATTGGTGGAACCGGTTGGTCATGAACTCACGGTGCTTCACCACTTCGGGATACTGCTCAACCAGATGGGATAACCAGGCGTCTATCGTTTCCTCGGAGATGACCTTCTCCCCGAATCCCTGCTGTGTAAAATATAGCACATTCTCTTCTTCCTGCCCCGGAATCGTGTTGTAGAAGAGCATCGGGATGCCCTTGGCCAGGCCCTCCGTGCACGTCATACCGCCGGGTTTCGTGATCAGCAGGTCCGAAGCGTCCATCAGCTTGTCGACGTCTGAAGTGAAGCCCATCAAACGGATGTTTTGGTGACGGAAGCTGGGGTGGTCCGACAGCTTCGCTAACGTCTTGACATTGCTCCCCAAGCAGAAAATGAGCTGCACCTGATCGCGCCATCGGGTGATATGCTCCATCAGCTTCTCGTTCTTCACAAGCCCCCAGCCGCCGCCCATAATGAGAACGGTAGGGAGGGGCTTCAAAAACAGCTGGCTGCGGATTTCCTCCCGATTATTGGGGGCCCAGAAATTCGGGTGGATTGGAATCCCCGTCACCTGGATGTTCTGTGAAGGCACTCCGCGGTGCATCAGCTTCATTCTTACATCCGGCGTCGACACCAGGTACCTGTTTACTTCCGGATTCACCCAAGTGCCGTGCGCGTCGTAATCCGTAATGACCGTAAACAGGGGAACGGACAGGCCGAACCTTTTTAATCTGGACACTACGGCATTGGGAAAAGGGTGCGTGCACACGATCGTGTCCGGCTTGAGCTGTTTAATGATCTCCGCTGTCTGGGAGTAGCAGATGCGGTGGAGAGCGAGCCTGGTGAAGCGGTTTAACGATTTTTTGTACTGGGAACGATAAAGGGCTCCATACAGTCTCGGCTGCGACGTTACGGTTTTACGGTACATGGTGAATATCCACGGCGCGATGGTCGGATGCAGGAATGAGCCCAGCTCCATTACCCTCGTCTGAACGGCGGGGTCCAACCGCCGCAAGCCAAGGGCCAGCGCGTGAGCGGCTTGCGTATGCCCAGCGCCAAAGCCTTCGGACAACAGCAAAACTCGTTTCTTTCGCAATGAATTCACCTAACCTTACCATGGAAGTTTCTAATTTTATCATTAACCGTTTTTTGAAAGATTATATCAGTTCCTTGCAAATGCACAACTGGACTCGGGGCTGGGATGGGCGAAATTAAATCGGTGCTGCAGATCAATTCTGATCTAACCAACAAATAATACGCTTAAAACCGCCGCGGCAGAACCCAGAAAAGAACCTGCCAGCACATCCGAAGGATAATGAAGCCCCAAATAAATTCTTGATAGCCCAACCAGCAGGGCGATGGCCACAACCGCCAACCCGAACCAGAAAGAAAGAGCGGCGAAGGGGATCACAATCGAAAAAATCGCCGTTGTATGGCCGGAAGGAAAAGAATGGTCCGTCAGCGGATTCTTGCCTATTTTGGCGTCCGGCAGCACCAGGTAGGGGCGCAGACGCGGGTATTTTTTCTTGATAATCGCCACAGGGATGTGGCTCAGAGCAAGCGCCAGGCAGCTCTGCAGTCCGGCGAGCCTCCAGTGCCCGTGTCCGAACACCGCGACCATAAGGGCGACAGCGATCGTAAAAGTAGCGCCTCCCATATGGGTTATTCTCGAGAATAAAAAGTCCAGAATCCCGTTATGGATCTTCCGGTTGACAAAAAAGAACATCCTTTGTTCACGAACCTGCAGCCAACTCACCATCCGACTCATGAAGTTCGCCTCCTTGGATTGCATTACCTTGTGGAATATATATTTTAAGTGTAGCTTACAATTGTTAAAGGGATATTAATTCCAAACCGAATTAACATAAAAAACTTTAATTTTGAGTTGATTTTCAGTTAACATTTCGGCGATATGATCAAATTGACACCTTTTTACAGGTTGCTGCGGGTTCCATCAACGCTTTCCGGTGAACACCTAAGGAGGGATCGGGTCATGCGAGTCGCTTTGTTTACGGACACTTACGTGCCGGACGTCAATGGAGTTGCCAAAACACTGGGCCGCTGGGTTCAATATCTTGAATCCCGTGGAGCGGAATGTAGAGTATTCGCGCCTCAAAGCCAGCAAGGACAAACTGAACAATATGGTGTGGAAAGATTTTACAGCATTCCTTTCCTGTTGTACCCGGAGTGCAGAATGGCTATCCCGAACCCGATGATTCTGAACAAGGCGCTGAGAGAGTTCCAGCCAACCATCGTGCATGCAGCTACGCCGTTCAATCTCGGACTTTTCGGGCTCCGTTACGCCAAGAAAAACAAAGTGCCGTTCGTCGCTTCCTACCATACGCATTTTGACCGCTATTTGAGCTATTACAAGCTGCAATGGATGGAGCCTATGCTGTGGAAGTATATGCTCTGGTTTCATCAGGATTGCCGCAAAATTTACGTGCCTTCCCAATCGACTCTGGACCACTTGAAAAGCAAGGGCATGGGCGCTCTTGAAATTTGGTCAAGGGGAGTCGATGTGGGGCGGTTTCAACCTCTCGTCGACAGGGTAGAAATTCTCAGAAAGTATAGAATACCGGCTGACAAATTCGTCCTGCTCTTCGTGGGCCGTCTGGCTCCGGAGAAAAGCGTCGATGTGCTGCTTCAGGCGTTCCGCTCTCTGCCTGGGTCCGTGAGAGATCAATGCGTGCTCATTATTGCGGGAGACGGGCCCCAATTCGCGCAGTTGAAAGAAGATTGCGCAGGCGCCGCCGATATTCGTCTGCCGGGCTTTGTGGAAGGGCAGGAGCTCTCGGAGCTCTATGCCGCCGCTGATTTGTTCGTGTTTCCTTCCGCGACCGAAACCTTCGGCAATGTCGTGCTCGAGTCGATGGCTTCGGGCACTCCCGTGATCGGAGCCGACGCAGGAGGAGTCAGCGACAACATCAAGCATGGAACCACAGGCTGGCTTTGCCCTCCGGGGGATGCCGCTGCCTTCGCGGATGCGGTGGTTGCCCTGTACCGCGAGCACGGATTGCGCAGGCGGCTGGCGATACAGGGCAGGGAGTACAGCCTCTCGCAATCCTGGCAAGAAATTTTCGGCAGATTGTTCCATAGCTATGAGGAAGTATGCGAAAGCGCGTCGGCAAAGCAGAAGACAGACCTTCTCACCGCCGTGAAATAAGCGGCATGAAGTTGTTTTGGAAGCAAAGGTGTTTTATAATAAAACAGGCTATATGTAGCTTCCCTGTTATTTCCTTGCCGGCCATCGGAGAGAATGAACGGAAACGGGAAGGATTCGAGCAGAAATATAAGAACAGCAGGCTAAAGCCCCTTCAAATTAGTCAATACTAAGGTAACGCATCGACTGCCGTTATTTTGGGATTTTGACAAATGGGTTCAAACAAGAGAAAATCTAAGACGGCTGCCGAACCAAAAGGGGTAACAAGACACGAATAGTATAAGTGAGGCTTCCGATCGAAGCGGTTCGACGAGGCGAATTCGTGTTTACAGACAAACCGCAGAGAGAAAAACAATAGGGGTATATTTAAAAAGGGGGACTTAAGCGATGCTGGACACAATCTTGCTCGCACTGCAGATTGTCTTGGCGTTAATCGGAGGCTACCAGCTGTTTTTGACTTTTTTCGGTTGGTCAAAGCCCAAGGCAACCAAGCATTTCGCGCCGACGAAATCATTTGCGGTTCTTGTCGCGGCTCACAATGAGGAACAGGTTGTCGGGGCGCTGATCGAGAATCTCAAGCGGTTGGATTATCCGAGACATTTGTACGATATTTTTGTGATTTGCGATAACTGTACCGACAATACAGCGGAAATCGCCCGTTCCCTGGGGGTTTACGCATACGAAAGACGCAATCCTAACCTCAGGGGAAAAGGCTACGCGATCGAGTGGATGCTTAAGGAGCTTTGGAAGCTCCCGCGCTCTTACGACGCCATCGTGATGTTCGACGCGGACAACCTGGTAAATCCTGATTATTTGACACATATGAACAACGACCTGTGCAACGGTTCGCGGGTGATTCAGGCCTACCTGGATACCAAAAACCCTCACGATTCCTGGGTCACCTCCGCTTACGCCATCACTTACTGGTATTGCAACCGTCTATGGCAGCTGCCGCGCAAGAAGCTGAAGCTGGCTAATTATCTGGGCGGTACAGGCATGTGCTTCGAATCCAATCTGCTGAAGGAAATGGGTTGGGGGGCCACATCCCTTGTCGAGGACCTGGAGTTCACGATGCGCTGCGTGCAGCGCGGCATTTACCCGACTTTTAATCACGAGGCGAAGGTCTATGACGAGAAGCCTCTGACGTTCAAGGCGTCCGCCAAGCAGCGGCTTCGTTGGATGCAGGGACACTTTACCGTGGCCAGAAGATTCTTCTTCCCGCTGCTGCTGCAGGGGATCAGGGAAGGCAGCTGGGCCAAGATCGATACGGCCATCTACGCTTTGAATGTGTACAACACGTTTGTCGGCTCCATTGTCACCGTTCTTCTTTGGGGGGATCTGGTGCTGACCGGAGGGACTTCTTTTACATCGCTGTATACGGTCGCTCCTTTGGTTTTCAACATTCTCACCGTCGCCATCTACGCCCAGTTCCCGCTTGCAATGATCATGGAGAAGGCGCCGCTCAAGTCGTACAAAGGCCTGATCACCTATATCGTCTTCCTGCTTTCCTGGTGGCCGATTACGTTCTACGCGTTCTTTACTCAAAACAACAAGCAGTGGAGCCATACCGAGCATACCCGCGTCATCCGTCTTGATGAAGTTCAGAGCAAGCAGGTAAGCTAACAGCTGCAAGCTGTGAGCTAAAAGCATTGACATTCCCTTTTAAGCGTGGTATTGTAGTTTAGTCGATTTATATATGCACAAGCAGAAGCGCCCGCTTCTCACCTGTCCGACTAAAGTTGGCTGGTATTCGGATCTTTATAACAAGAGCGAAGATGATCATTCGATCATAACAGATGTGGGCACTTATGCGCCCGCATCTTTTTTTGTTAAAGAAGTTAAAGTTCGCTGAGGTTTATGCTGAATTCAGACATTCTTTTCCGGGAAAACCTGCATTTTAATCGCGGTCGCTCATCCTTGAATGGCTTCGGTAGAGGTTTTCTTGATTCATCGAAAGTCAGTTAGATCCTATGGAGGTGGCACGCTATTAGTAAAGAGCATCTAATCAATGAGGAAATTCGAGCCAAAGAAGTTCGTTTGATCGGCGCTGACGGAGAGCAGCTGGGAATCAAGCCTTTCCGTGAAGCGATGCAGCTCGCGGCGGACGCGAACCTTGATCTTGTCAATGTCGCTCCAACCGCCAAACCGCCGGTATGCCGCATTATGGATTACGGGAAGTTCCGCTATGAATTGCAGAAGAAAGACAAGGAAGCCCGCAAGAACCAGAAGATTGTGGATATCAAAGAAATCCGTTTGAGCGCGACGATTGACGAGCATGATTTCCAGACCAAGCTTCGCAACGTCCAGAAGTTTCTGAATGACGGCGACAAGGTGAAGCTGTCCGTCCGTTTCCGCGGCCGTGAAATCGCGCATGCGGAGATCGGCAGAAGACAGCTGGAGCGTATGGCTGCGGAAGTGGCTGAGCTCTGCAGCGTTGAACGCGCACCGAAGCTTGAAGGCCGCAGCATGATTATGATTCTTGCGCCTAAAGCCAACTGATTTACGGACTATTCCGAAGGTTCTCATCGACCTATGCGATATACAATATTTTTAGGAGGAACAATTCCCATGCCAAAAATGAAAACACACAGCAGTCTTAAAGACCGTTTCAAAATTACGGGGACTGGTAAAGTCAGAAGATACAAAGCTTACAAAAACCATCTTCTGTCCGGTAAATCCGCTCGCCAGAAGCGCGTTCTTGGAAGCAACCCTGTTATGTCTTCCGGAGACGTAAAGCGTCTGAAGCAGGGCCTCTCAAACATTAAGTAATTTAATTATTTTTCTAAAAACTAGGAGGGTTTTACTATGGCAAGAGTTAAGGGCGGGTTCGTTACCCGTCGTCGTCATAAAAAAATATTGAAGCTTGCAAAAGGTTACTTTGGTTCCAAACACCGCATATTTAAAACAGCTAATGCGCAGGTTATGAAATCCTTGCTGTACGCATACCGTGACCGCCGTCAGCGGAAGCGCGATTTCCGCAAATTGTGGATCGTCCGTATCAACGCGGCCGCACGTTTGAACGGCTTGTCCTACAGCAAATTGATGCACGGCTTGAAGCTTGCAGGCATCGAAGTGAACCGCAAAATCCTGGCCGATCTGGCTGTAAACGATCAGCAAGCCTTTGCTGACCTGGCTACTGCAGCCAAGCAAAAAATGAACGCATAATTTGGACCGCCTCCTTCGTGGGGCGGTTTTTTGCTGCCGTAGAGAGCCCCTGCTCCTATCATCAGGGAAGAGGTCCCATTCACTTTTTCATAATGAATATGGTTGAAATTGTGATAACCTATTGACTAATGGAAAGGCTATGCATATAATTAACTAAAAATCACACAGTTGAATTGTTGAACGGCTATGAAGAGGACGAAGTGATAAGGGCCCTTATGTCCAGAGAGCGAAGGAAACGCTGAAACCTTTGCCTTAATCCTTTATCGACGAGCTCACCTCGGAGCTGTTTCCCTGAAAAGCTTGCCTTACGGCAAGGGTATTAGGGGGAATCGGAGAAGCACACGTTACCGTGCTGAGGTGTTCCATTGAATACCTGCTAAGGCTGCATGCTGTGAGGCATACGGCAAAATCTGGGTGGTACCACGGAAGATTTAACCCCTTTCGTCCCGTCAGGCACATATTGTGTCTTGGGATGTGAAGGGGTTTTTTGGTTTCATAAGAAACCGATCCATTCGGAAGGAGGAAAAAGCATGAGTATTGGAGCCGAACCGTTGCGCTCTAAGGAAGAGCTGATCAAGAAAGCAATGCAGCCCGACATCATCAGCGGATCAGAAATTCTGCTTCGCAGTTTATTATTGGAAGGTGTCGAATGCGTGTTTGGCTATCCGGGAGGTGCTGTTCTTTACATCTACGACGCTCTGCACGGTTTCTCCGATTTCCAGCATCTGCTGACCCGGCACGAGCAGGGGGCCATTCACGCGGCGGACGGATATGCCAGATCAACCGGCAAAGTTGGAGTATGTATCGCCACATCCGGACCGGGAGCAACCAACCTGGTCACCGGGATCGCAACAGCCTACATGGACTCCGTACCGCTGGTGGTCATTACAGGCAACGTGGCCACTTCCTTTATCGGAACCGATGCGTTCCAGGAAGCGGATATTACCGGAATTACGATGCCAATAACCAAACACAATTATCTGGTCCGCAAGGTGGAAGACCTGCCGCGGATCATCCATGAGGCGTTCCATATCGCAAATACAGGCCGTAAAGGTCCGGTACTGATCGACATTCCAAAAGATATCTCGGCCCAAACGACCGAGTTCAAGCCGGCGAAGGAAGTATCGATTCGTGGATACGAGCCGCAGCTTCCGCTGGCTACAGATCAGATCGAGAAGCTGGTGCAGCGGATTGAATCAGCCGAAAGACCGGTCATTATTGCAGGCGGCGGAGTCGTATACTCCGGCGCGCACAAAGAGCTTTTGGAATTCGTAGAAAAAACGCGGATTCCGATTACAACCACTCTGCTCGGACTGGGAGGCTTCCCAAGCGGCAATGAGCTGTGGATGGGAATGCCGGGAATGCATGGGACGTATGCGGCCAACCAGGCGATCCAGAATGCGGACTTGCTGATCTCCATCGGTTCCCGGTTTGACGACCGCGTAACGATGAAGCTGGAAGGCTTCGCCCCCAAGGCGCAATGTATAGCCCACATCGACGTGGATCCGGCCGAGATCGGAAAGAACGTAAAGACGGATATCCCCGTGATCGGTGACGTAAAAGCGGTATTGGCCTATGCCAACACCTTGGCGAAACCGGCGAAGTCGCAGCAGTGGATCGAACAAATCGCCGAAAACAAGAAAAACTACCCTCTGCGGTACAATGACTCCGACACCGAGCTCAAGCCTCAATACGTTGTTGAGATGATCAACGAGACGACTAAAGGGGAAGCGATTGTCACAACAGATGTAGGACAGCACCAGATGTGGGTTGCGCAGTTCTACAAGTTCCAGAATCCTCGCTCTTTTGTAAGCTCGGGCGGGCTCGGGACGATGGGCTTCGGATTCCCGTCGGCGATCGGCGCCCAAATGGGGAATCCCGATAAACTGGTAATCTCCATCAATGGAGACGGCGGTATGCAGATGTGTGCCCAAGAGCTTGCGATCTGCGCCATCAACAACATTCCGGTGAAGATTGTGGTCATCAACAACCAGGTGCTTGGAATGGTCCGCCAGTGGCAGGAGCTTATCTATGAAAACCGCTTGAGCCATATCGACCTTGCCGGAAGCCCGGATTTCGTCAAGCTGGCGGAAGCTTATGGAGTGAAAGGACTGACTGCCGGCAGCAAGGAAGAAGCGCGCAAAGCATGGCAGGAAGCGATGAACACCCCCGGACCGGTGCTGGTCGAGTTCAAGGTCAACAAGTCCGAGAACGTCTACCCGATGGTAATGCAGGGCAGCACGATCAGCGATATGGTAATGGGGGATGAGCAGCAATGATGACGAAGCATACGATTTCCATTCTTGTCAACAATCAACCAGGCGTCCTGCAAAGGGTCGCCGGCCTGTTCGGCCGCCGCGGCTTTAACATCGAGAGCATTACAGTAGGGGAGTCCGAGGAAATCGGGCTATCCCGGATGGTCGTCGTGACCATTGGCGACGACAAGACTTTGGAGCAGGTGACCAAGCAGCTGTATAAGCTGATCGATGTGATCAAAGTCATTGACCTCAGCTCCAACCCGATGGTGGCCAGAGAATTGGCACTCATCAAAGTGCAGGCCGAGCCCGCGTTGCGTCCCGAAATTCTTGGGCTGGCGGAGACCTTCCGCGCTGCCGTCATCGACATCGGCCCAACTTCATTGATCGTTCAAGTCATTGGAGAGTCCACCAAGATCGAAGCCATGACGGAACTGCTCAAGCCTTACGGCATTAAAGAGCTTTCCCGCACAGGCGTTACTGCCATGACCCGCGGCATAGCTGATTAAACGCAAGTTCAACCTCTTTTGCGGCATCCGCGTGTCCTATGAGTCTTTTATGCCGTAAAAGGTTAACTCAATAAACTATAAAACTTCATCATTCTAAGGAGGACTTATCCAATGGCAGTGAAAATGTATTATGAGAAAGATGCGGATCTAAGCGTACTGAAAGGCAAAACGATTGCGATTATCGGTTACGGAAGTCAAGGCCATGCCCAAGCTCAGAACCTGAGAGACAGCGGGCTGCAGGTTGTTATCGGACTTCGTGAAGGCCGTTCCTGGGAACAAGCAAAAAATGACGGCTTTGAAGTGTTAAGCGTAGGCGAAGCGGTTCAACGCGCTGACGTGGTTCAAATCTTGATGCCGGACGAAACCCAAGCGTCGGTTTACAAAGCAGAAGTAGAACCTAACTTGAAAAAGGGCGCAGCCCTTGTTTTCTCCCACGGATTTAATATCCATTTCGGTCAAATCGTGCCGACAGCCGACCTTGACGTATTGATGGTCGCTCCCAAATCCCCTGGTCACATGGTGCGCCGCGTGTACGTTGAAGGCTTCGGAGTTCCCGGCCTGATCGCTGTAGAGCAGGACGCTTCCGGTAAAGCTGCCGAGATCGGTTTGGCTTACGCCAAAGGTATCGGCTGCACCCGCGCGGGATTGATCGAAACCACCTTCCGCGAAGAAACGGAGACCGACTTGTTCGGTGAGCAAGCTGTACTTTGCGGCGGAACTTCCGCACTGGTGAAGGCAGGCTTTGAAACTCTTGTAGAAGCAGGATACCAGCCTGAGATTGCTTACTTCGAGTGTCTGCACGAACTGAAGCTGATCGTTGACCTGATGTACGAAGGCGGACTGGCTTCCATGAGACATTCCATCTCCAACACTGCCGAGTACGGAGACTATGTAACCGGACCTCGCGTCGTAACGGACGAAACGAAGAAAGAAATGAAGAAGGTTCTGGAAGACATTCAGCAGGGTAAATTTGCGCGCGACTTCGTTCTTGAGAACCAGTCGAACCGTGCGTTCCTGACTGCTACACGCCGCAGAGAATCCGAGCACCAGCTTGAGGTGGTAGGCCGCCAGCTGCGTGAAATGATGCACTGGATCAAGAAGTAATTAAGGCATAGATGTACGGGCACGTACATAAACGTGTTAAATAGCGGTCGAGGGTTAGAACCAGTCGGAGAGCCCTCGGCCATCGTTTATGTTAGATTAAAAACGAGAGATATCTTCATGGAGGTGATCCGATGAGAAAGATTTATATCTTTGATACGACTCTAAGAGACGGCGAACAGTCTCCGGGTGTGAATCTGAACATGCAGGAAAAGGTGGAAATCGCCCTGCAGCTCGAGAAGCTTGGCGTAGATCGAATGGAGGCGGGTTTTCCGGCGGCATCTCCAGGGGATCTTGCAGGTGTCGACGCGGTAGCCAAGGCAGTGAAGAACGCCACGGTTATCGGTCTGTCCCGCTCTCGCACACAGGATATTGACGCAGTCAGAGAAGCTTTGAGGAATGCCCAGGATCCCTGCCTGCATCTGTTTCTTGCCACGTCTCCAATTCACCGCCAGCATAAGCTGCGCATGGACAAAGGGCAGGTGCTTGAAACCGCGGAGGCAGCTATTCGATATGCCAGGAAATATTTTGCCAAAATCGAATTTTCACCGGAGGACGCAGGCCGCACAGAAATCGACTTCCTAATTGAAGTCACGGCTATGGCCATTCGCGCTGGAGCGACAGTGGTGAACATCCCCGACACCGTCGGCTATCTGTCTCCGAACGAATACGGCAGCATTTTCAAGACATTGAAAGAAGAAGTTCCGGGTATCGAAAATATTCAGCTAAGCGCGCACTGCCACGATGACTTGGGAATGGCTACCGCGAACGCGCTTGCCGCGATCATGAACGGGGCCGACCAGATTGAAGGCACGATCAACGGCATCGGAGAACGCGCAGGCAACACGGCGATTGAAGAAGTGGCGATGGCTCTTGAGACGAGACAGCATTTTTATAACGCGAAGACTTCGCTCGTCCTTGGCGAAATCTCCCGCACCAGCCGATTGGTGAGCAGATTGACCGGGATGGTCGTTCCGGCGAATAAGGCGATTGTGGGAGCGAATGCTTTTGCCCATGAATCCGGTATCCATCAGGACGGTATGCTCAAGGAGAAAACAACCTACGAGATTATGTCCCCCGAAACGATCGGACTCAAAGAAAGCAAGCTGGTGCTGGGGAAACACTCCGGACGCCATGCGTTCCGCGAGAAGCTGACGGATCTCGGTTACAAGCTGAATGACGAGCAGGTCAATCACGCTTTCGGGAAATTCAAGGATTTGGCCGATAAGAAAAAGGATGTTTCCGACGAGGACATTCGCGCGTTGATCGAAGAGAAGCTGATTACCAGCCCGGAGGTATTCACACTGGAGACGGTTCAAGTTTCCTACGGAAACCGCTCCGTTCCTACGGCAACGGTTCGCGTGAAGAAGATCGACGGACAAATTTTCGAAGAGGCCGCTCTGGGCAACGGTTCGGTTGATGCGATCTACAATGCGATTGACAAAGCCACTCAAGAGACGGTTGAGCTAGACGATTACACGATCCAATCCGTTACTCACGGAAAAGACGCCCTCGGCGAGGTACATGTTGTGCTGAAGCAGGACGGCATTTCCGAGCAGGGCAGAGGAGTGTCGACCGATATTCTGGAAGCCAGCGCTCGTGCGTACATCGACGCCCTGAACCGGTTGATCGATAAGCGCAGCCAGCCTGCCTCCCAACGCAATAATATGACATTGATTTAACATTTTCTGTATAAAAGTCCCCGTTCATCGGCTGTGAAGCCGTACAGCGGGGGCTTTTCTTGTGCGGGAGCATAGAGTTACACTGCGGTGGTGGAGCGTGAGAGTTGATCATCTACATTAATGGAAAAGGTTTCATCAGAGCCGGCAGGAGAACTGAAAGGACGATAGTACTGTATGTTAGAGCAGATCATGGAGGAAATTATACAAAACCGCATACTTCCGGATTCGATTTATCATTGGGGTGAATTAAAAGGGGGGACCGACAGTACAGTCGGGGTAATTGGGACCCAAGTTATGCCGGAAATGTATGTGGTAAAATCAAATACATCCGAGCGAATTGCCGCGGAGCTGCATTTTTACCAAATCTATCGGGGGTTGCCGTTGCTGCCGAACATCAAATATGCGGATGCGGAATACCGTTATATCATCTACGATTTTATCCCGGGAGAAACCCGTTATAGCCGTGGAACGAAGCAGGATCTCCTGCACAAATTGATAAGCTTGATGATTAAACACTACGTTCCTCCCGAATCGCCGGATGATTACGAATGGGTGGAGGATCCAAAACGTGTAGAGCATGACATTGATTATTCCGTCTCTGTAATTGGGCCTCATCTTAAGGAAGAGGACCATGTTCTGGTAAAGGAGATTCACAGGCGCCGGAGCAAGCGGATAACGAAAAAGGATCTCTATGTGCTGCACGGTGACTTCGGCGTTCATAATTTTTTGTTTGAACATGGAAAGCTATCCGGCGTTATAGACCCGATTCCTTCAGTCGGCCGCCGGTTGTACGATCTTTTGTATGCATTTTGTTCGTCGCCGGATGATCTGCATTTTCCCATTTTGCTGCAAGCTGTAGAACAAATGAACAGTGAATCGATTCATAGAAACGAATTAATAGAGGATATGGTTATGGCATTGTATTTTCGGATCGCTACATGTTTACTGCATCATCCGGAGGATCTGACTCAGTATCAGCATGCATGGAAGGAATGGAGACAATTGATTGATGGTAATGACGGACACTGAAAATTTTCAACAAAAATAAAAAAGGGAATATTAGGGAAAATATTGAAAACTGCGCTTCAAGTATTTTTGTGACGTGTGAGCTAAAGTGATAAGCGAGTACATAAATCTCTTTAAAAGATGTCTGTTGCAAAAAATTGAGCAGCATTTTGGATATCCGATTTGTAAGACCAAACAGGAGTAAGGAAACGGGGGCATTGTTAACGAAATGACTGGAAAAACTGCTGCCATAATTTATATCATCTCCGGTCCGTGCGGGGTGGGCAAGTCTACAACCGCCAGACAGCTTGCCAATATTTTAAATAATGCCGCACTGATAGAAGGAGATTCTGTCGACTCCATGCTGATAGGTAAAGAGGAGCTTCCTTGGGAGGAACGCCTGTCTTTAACGTGGGAAAACATACTTTCCTTGACGCGCAATTTTGTTCATAACGAATTTAACGTAGTGATTGATTACGTGATTGAAACGGAGCTCGACTGGTTTTGCAAAAATGTTTCAGACTTGCATGCACAAATCAGGTATTTCGTTTTAACTGCAGCAGAGGATTCGTTAATCCATCGTCTTAATGAACGAGGGAGCGGCGATTTGATTGAGCGTTCTCTATTTTTAAAAAATCAGCTGGAGAATTGTGCTTCAAACCGGCGGTATCTATATGACACTACTTCTAAACCGACGCCGGAGATTGTAAAAGAGATGGTTAATCGGTCAGATGATTACCAGTACCTGTTTGTACACTGAGATTAAATAAAACCGACTGTTCAAGCTAAGGGAACAACGTACTTGACAAAATGTATGTAACTAAAAGAGGGGCGGGGTGAACATGAAAATTGTTGCCGCAACTGATTCAGACTATGGATACATTCGAGACCGTGATCATCATATTTTAGAGAGCTTAATCCTGCCGAAAATTAAGGGTAAAGAAATATATATACTGCGCAACGATGATCAATGTATTATCGGATGGATGAGGCACGGATATTTTTGAGTTTTATGCAACGCTAGCGACGGAAAATGGAGTTAAATTCAGCATAAAAAAGGGCCTCATTACCCACTTAACAGTGGGGTTTGAGGTCCTTTCGCTTATAATTTGGGATGTGCCTATTAAATGCGAACATTTTTGGGACAGCCCCCTTAAGGGCGATTTATTTTTGGCTTGCTTGTTTTTTAGCTTCGTGTGCGGCTTCGTCCCGCCTCCACTCGTCAGAATGGAACGGGACGTTCTTCGTCACTTGCCACCGATTATAAGGTAAATGTATGAACAAGACAGGTCCCTGGTCCTGAGAAACAGGTTTCTTTCTTAATTCACCCGAAGGGTGATTGTGTTCTGAAAGGGACTGTTCCCAAAAAGAGGCTGTTGCCCAAATCTGCGGTCTTTTGCGTTAACTCAATTACAGCCCGACATGCGCTTCGTCGAACTTGTGCAGGGCGGCTGCCAGGCCGGCCATACCTTTGCGCATCGTTTCCTCGTTGGAATGGGAGAAGTTCATTCTCATCGTGTTATAAGCAGGATCTTCCGCGTAGAAGGAGGAACCGGGCACGAAAGCCACGCCTTCTTCGACGGCGGCTTTCAGCAGCTCTTCCGCTTTGATATGAGGCGGCAATTCGACCCAAATGAACATTCCGCCCTTAGGCTCATTCCAACGGAGCCCTGGCCAATTCATCTCGGTGAGCAGCCGCACCATCAGCTGCATTCTTTCTTTGTATTTCGCCCGGATCAAGGAAATATGCGCATCCAGGGCAAAATGCTCGAGCAGCTGATACAGCGCCTGCTGGTCCATCGTGCTGGAATGCAGGTCGGCGGCCTGCTTGGCCCGCGCGATATGACGGATCAGCCCGGCGTCGCCGATCACCCACCCGGTGCGGAGAGCGGGCGCCACCGTTTTGGAGAAGGTGCTCGTATAGACGACAACACTGCCCTCAGGGTGCTGGTCCAGGGAGAACAAAGTCGGATAATTGGCCTCCTCCTCAAACCGGATTTCTCCGTATGGATCATCCTCGAGAATCAACACTCCGTTCATTCGGCATTGCCGGACCACTCCCAGCCTTCTTTCCAGACTCCACACTCTTCCTGCAGGATTGGAGTAGGTCGGAATTACATAGACGACCTTCGGGTTATGCTCCCTGATTTTGGCGGACAGATCGTCCAGTACCATTCCCTGCTCGTCGGTTTCTACGGACACCAGCTTGGCGCCCCTCGATTTAAACACCTGAAGAGCGGCGAGATAAGTCGGCTTCTCCACAAGTATGACATCGCCCGGATCGATGTAGACACGCGTAAGCAGGTCGATTCCCTGCTGGGAGCCAGTGGTGAGCAGCATGTTGTCGGGCGTTACGTTCATGCCCTTGCGCGCCATTCTCCTGCAGATGCTTTCGCGCAGCGGCGTATAGCCTTCAGTGAGGCCATATTGCAGCGCCTGGTTCCCCCCGTCAAACACTCGCCCAAAAGCCTCTTTTACCGCCTGTAAGGGAAAATAGTCCTCGGCAGGCAGTCCCCCCGCGAAAGAGACGATGGATTTTCCCTGGGTAAGCTTGAGAATGTCGCGCACAGCGGATGAATTGAAGTTGTGGATCGTATGAGAAAAACGGTAATTCATGGACGATACTCCTCCCGATGGCATTTACAAATTTTTTATTTAATTATACAGCAAACACCCGTTGAGGCGAACTAAACTTTTTATCGCAGCAGGAAAGGGGGCGGAACGGGCGGAATGAATTATTTTGCATGAAAAATGATACAAAACCGGGCCGGGGACCGTCTTATCTATAGCTGCAGCTGAAAGGAGGCAATCCGCAGCTGGATGCTGTCGGTGCCTGGCTTCACAGGGTGCTTACGTCTGACCAACCGCCGTGCAGCGCCGTACCGCGTGCCGGGAGAACCGTCATTTCAAATCCTGAAAATTGGTTTTGTCCTTCCACAATTTCTCGAACTCCGAAGTCCATTCCTGAGCGACCTTGGAGTCGTGGATCACGACCAGAACTTCATCGTTGGCGGATGTTGCGTTTGCCGAATAATCGAACGACCCTGTGGTGACCGCAGATTGATCCACTACCGTGATTTTGAGGTCCATGACCCCTTTGTGGGTATTTTCCTTAACCGGTATTCCGGCTGCCTTCAGCAGCTTTAATTCTTTTGACTGTGCGGCGTTCCTGGATTCGTGCTGGTCGGTGATGATCCTTACTGCAGCGCCGCGTTTTTTGGCTTCGATAATGGCGCTTACGATATCTTTATTGGACAAAGTGTGGACGGCAATATCCAGCTTGGTTTTGGCTTGGGCGATTGCGTTGATCAGCACTTTCTCCGGTTGCTGTTTGTCGCGGGTAAAAGCATAATCGATTTGCGGCTTCGGGGCTTCGGATAACTGCTGCTTAGTTGCATCTGACGTTGGCTGCTGCTGTTTTGCGGAATCCGTCTGCTGCCCGCTTGCGGGCTTTTGGTTGTCAGCGGTTGCAGAACCGGTATCGGCGGGCGGTTTGGCTTGGGCATCGGCAGTATTGCTTTTGCTCTCGTTACATCCTGCAAGAGGGAGAGTCAAGGTGGAAAACAACAATAAGATTGCTGCGCTTTTTTTCATATATTATCTAACCTCCATACCAATATAAATCCAGCTTAAATCAATAGAATCGAGAAAGCTGTAGAACCGTGGCTCGGGAAAAAGCACTGATACTGTCCGAACGTGGCGGTAAAAACAGAATAGGCAGACAGTCCGCTGCGTCGCGGTAAAAACAGAGTATGAAGACAGTCCGCTCCGTAGCGGCAAAATAGAATAGACCGACAGTCTGCCTCGGAGCGGTCTTCGATGGTTTTTTATAGGCAATACCTATCAACATCATAGATTTTATATCTTTGTCAGCTATAACGTTTCTATGTTACAAATGTAGATATGATTATTGCGCTGAAAACAGGTTGAAGGAGTGGACAAGATAATGGCAGACGTAAAAAAGATTGCGGTCATCGCAGGGGACGGTATCGGGCCTGAGGTCGTTGCCGAGGCGGAGAAAGTGTTGAAGAAGACGGAGGAGCTGTTCGGCTATCGTTTCGAAACGGAGCATGGGCTGTTCGGAGGCATTGCGATCGACCGGAAGGGCACGCCGCTGCCGGAAGAAACGCTGCAGCTGTGCAAAGGCGCGGACGCTGTGCTGCTGGGAGCGGTAGGCGGACCCAAATGGGACAACAACCCAAAGGAACTGCGTCCGGAAACCGGATTACTTGGCATCCGCAAGGCGCTGGGGCTGTTCTCCAACATTCGCCCGGCTGTCGTGTTCGACTGCCTGAAAGAAGCCTCCACACTGAAGCCTGAAGTGCTGGAAGGCACGGACCTGATCGTGGTCCGCGAATTGACCGGCGGCATCTACTTCGGTGAGAAGTTCCGCAGAGAATCCGCGAACGGGGAGGAAGCCGTTGACACCTGCGTGTACAACGTGTCGGAAGTGGAGCGCATCGCAAGGCAGGCGTTCGAAATCGCGCGCACCCGCCGCAAGAAGCTGGCGTCTGTGGATAAGGCGAACGTGCTGGAAACTTCCCGCCTGTGGAGAGAGACCGTAATCCGCATCTCCGCGGATTATCCGGATGTCGAGCTGGAACACGTGCTGGTCGACAACTGTGCGATGCAGCTGCTGCGCCGTCCGTCCTCGTTCGACGTCATCGTCACCGAGAATATGTTCGGCGACATCCTGAGCGACGAAGCGGCCATGCTGACCGGCTCGATCGGCATGCTGCAGTCCGCTTCCCTCGGAGAGGGCAGCTTCGGCTTGTACGAGCCGGTGCACGGCTCAGCTCCGGACATTGCGGGACAGGGCATCGCGAACCCGATCGCAACGATTCTTTCCGTGGCGTTGATGTTCCGCCTCACGTTCGGGTACCACGAGGCGGCCGATTCCATCGAACGCGCGGTCAAGAACGTGCTTGACGCCGGCCACCGTACCGGCGACATCGCCGTGGACAAGAATAAAGCCATCGGCACGACGGCAATGGGCGACCTGATCGTAGCCGCCATCACGAAGTAATTCCCTTAGCCTTTCGCGGAGAATGATCCGGGGAAGGCTTTTTTTTGAAAATATTGAATTATGATTTTCGTCGGCTGTGGATAAGTGTTGACTAAATTCGATAAATTTGTGAATAAGTGTGGATTTAGATACGTGGATCGCTGAAATGTTGTTTTGCATCGCCAGATCCTCCGTTTCCAATCCAGAAGATCACCTTTGGAATCCAAGAGTTATATCGTCTAGAATCAATTCAGCTTCAGCGAAATGCCCCTGCTCTGACGGTCTGACCAGCCGCCGTGCATCGTCTGCCGGCAGAACCGCGAGTTGGGAAAAATTAAAGGGAATTCCTCTATTTAATTTGACTTAGATATTGTGAGAGGCGCATCTAACTGGAAAACCTCCATCTAAATCAGCGGCTATTCTAATTTTTGACTGAATGGATTGAATTAACGGGAGAATTTCCATCTATTTGCATAGGAAAGCAACCAAACAGGACAATTATCAGGAGATTTTCCAGTTAATCAAAGTAATCCAGCATTCCGCGGGCGAGCAGATATCGGACAACCCTTTCACCATTTACGCGCAAAGAAGGGAGCAGCCAGCCTTTTGTACATAACTTTTTCAACATCAATACCGCCGTCTTGTGATCAATCTCAAAATGACGCTCTACATCCTTAGGCTGGATCGGCCTATCCAGTTGAATCGCGGGACGTATGATTTCTTTCCCGGCAAGCAATACGCGCGAGACTGGCATCCGGCAGGGTTGATACCGGCACAGCACGGTGCGCAGCAATGTCACGCACAGCTCGGGCCGTTGTCCGACGTCGTCGTAAGCGAAGGAAATCACGTTAAATAAGATTTGCCCGCCAATCGAGCGAAGGGGGCGTGGTGACGTTCTTTTGTGAGGCTTGCAGCGGGTAAATTGCATCTTTTGCCATAATCCTCTATAATAATAATAATTATTACTTGTTTATAATAATTCTAATTATTGACTTTCACATCTTTGAATGCTACCATTTTAAGAGTGAAATTCGATGAAATTAAGGAGGAAATTACACAATGGCAGATCGTTTGGTCGGTAAGAAGGCACCTGATTTTACTATGGAAACTGCTCTTGGCAACGGCAAGGATTTCGGCAAAGCATCCCTGTCCGACTACAAAGGCAAATGGCTCGTTCTGTTCTTTTATCCTCTTGACTTTACATTCGTATGCCCTACGGAAATTACTGCGCTTAGCGAAGCTGCAGACCAGTTCTCCAAGCTGAACACCGAGATTATCGGCGTTTCCACGGACAGCATCCATTCCCACCGCGCATGGATCAATACTTCCAGAGACGACAACGGACTGGGCCAGCTGAACTTCCCGCTCGGAGCCGACCTGACTCATCAAGTTGCCCGCGACTACGGCGTACTGATTGAAGAAGAAGGTATTGCGCTTCGCGGATTGTTCATCATCGATCCGGAAGGCGAATTGAAATATCAAGTCGTTAACCATAACGATATCGGCCGCAGCGTGGAAGAAACCCTCCGCGTGCTTCAAGCGCTTCAATCCGGCGGATTGTGCCCAATGAACTGGAAGCCTGGACAAGCTAACTTGACTGCGAAGTAAGATTGGCCTTTGAAAGAAAAAGCTCTCTACCGCCTGCCCAGGCAGGGTGGAGAGCTTTTTTTGAAGAAAGATATATGTTGTTTGGGCGGCCCGCAGAGCATTTTTATGCGTCAGATGTAACTTTCCGAGCTGGCAGCAAGCTGCTCCAGCGGACATGCTTGGAAGGTTTTAAGCCGCTTTGCGGGATTTATTCTGCATGTTAAGAAGGAGGAGCCGTTCATGGATGTGCCAAAAGAATTGAAATACAGCCAGGACCATCATTGGGTGCAAGCAAACGGCAGGACGGCCGTCATCGGAATTACGGACTTCGCCCAGGACGAGCTCGGAATGATCGTATTCGTCGAGCTGCCTGAGGTTGGGGACACGCTGAAAGCGGGCGACCCGTTCGGCAACATGGAGTCCGTGAAGACGGTCTCCGAGCTGGTCATGCCGGTCTCGGGCAAGGTGCTTGAAGTAAATCCGCAGCTCGCAGCCGCTCCGTCTAAGCTGAACGTGGATCCTTACGGTTCGGGCTGGTTGATTAAAGTGGAGCTCACCGACGAGGCAGAGCTGGACAAGCTGTGGGACTCGGACAAATATGCTTCCGCTTATGTAGTGGAAGAAGAATGACCGGCAGTGCCGGCAGGCTGAACTTAAGGCGGAGATGTATGGTGCCGCAGGGTTCGGCCTTTTATTTTTTTGCGAGCATTTCTCCTGCTTGACACTTCTGTCTCCGGTCTTGTATAACGGATTTTGACGGACTTTTTAGCAATAAGAGCTGAGAGGGCAGATAGGAGGGAATAAATGTCCGCACGCTGCAGAATTTTTCAATGCACTCTATGTAAACTCATTATTATCCCTTTGTTCGCCTGCTTGTTAACTTTGAAGCTGTTTCCTTGTGCGGCCGTATATGCGCAGCCTTTGTTCACGGATCTGTCGGATTCTTATGCCCGGACGGAAATTGAGGCCTTGGCCCAGGCGGAAGTTTTGGCTGGATACCCCAATGGTACTTTTGCTCCCGCTAAATCGATCAACCGCGCAGAGTTTGCCAAGCTTATGGTGATGGCTCTGGGTCTGAAGGAAAATCCGGCATTTGCGGCCAAATTTGCCGATATCGATCCCAAAGCTTGGTACGCAGGATATGTAGGAGCAGTGGTGGAAGCCGGAATTGCCGAAGGCACTGCGGCATCTGCGTTTTCGCCTAACGCTGAGGTCAGCCGGGAAGAACTCGTCGTGTTCTTCACACGCGCGTTCGGACTGGAGGGTATGGCGAGGAAGCTTCCAATAGATACCCCTTTTACGGATATGGGCAAAATGTCCGACTGGTCCAAGCCATACGTGAACCTTGCCTACAAAATCGGTTTCGTGCAAGGGTTCGAGAACAAGGACGGCACCCTGAGCTTTCGCCCAAAAGAAACGACGGACCGGCAGGATGCGGCCAGATTGACCTATGAATTCATTGTAAATATCGCCAAATATATGGAAAAAGCCAACGAATTAACCAAACCCGCAGCCGCCAATCCGAAAAATTGACCGCTCCCACACCGGGAACGAGCCCCTCGAACTGCTGAGCCCCGCGGTCCTGTTAATGCATGCGGTTACTGTGACCAAAACCATATGCATAAAAAACAAAAAGGCTATCCCAAAAGCAGATTTTGTCTGCAAAAAGACGCCTCGGTTTGATTTAGTTTTATCGGTGTTCGGTTAGATAGCGCCCGATTAGGTCTCCCCGCGTATGACCACCCGCCGTGCAATGCCGCAACGGGCGCCGGGAGAGGCGCGCATTGGGAAAAAGCGCCCCGCGTAATTAAGAGTTAATCCGCCAGCAGCTTCTTATACTTGTTCAAATATTTCACCACTGTCAGCACATAAGTGGCATGCGACCAGGTCAGCGGCGCTACGGAAACCGGGCCTCCGTCGAACGGATCGAGCTGTTCAGGCAGGATGCCGCTTTCAATCGCGTGCTCGACCACCCACTCCAGCGTTTTTCTGGGGCTGTCAAGATCTGCCAACGTTTTGGCGCATTCGATTTCCCATTCCGCGATCCACAGCGTGCAGATGATCCAGGGATTTCCCGGCACATTCGCGATATCGGTGGACTTTTGAAAATAATAATCATGATGGTATCTGGCCACACCGCCTACGGCGGTATTGATCGTAAGGCCGTTCTTGTTGGCGGTCATCGTCTTCACGACGCGCTCATCGTCCGCGGGCAGCACGCCGAATTCGAAAATGCCGTATACGCTGCTTTCCAGCGTTTTGTCTTTGGCCCATTTGCCGTCCTCTATATATAGTCCCCGCACGAACCGCCCTTCTTGCTCATCCCAAAGATGAGTGAGTATGCCGGTTTTAATTTTTTCGGCGGTATGCTTGTAGCGTTTGCTTCTCTCGTCGTCCCCGAACAGGGAGCAGAAATTGGACGCAGCGATGAGGCCCCCGTACACCGCAGATGCGGTAAAAGTATAAATCCCGTACCGTTCCTCCCACAAGTCGTAGCTCGGTTTCGGCAGGTTCAGCTCCTGGTCGATATAGGAGGACATAAACCGGGCCGTTCTGCGGATCAGATTACGGAATAACGACTGCGCGAGCTCGATATTGCCATGCATCAGGAAATCGTTCCAAAGCGCGAAAAGCACCAGCGCCGTCTCATCCTCCTGGATCGGGAGCTGCTCTTTTCCCCCATGCACGTATGGATGCCAGGAGGAGCCTACCGTTCCGTCCGGATTGTATTTGTGGTGCAGATACCCTTCGGGCGAAAGCACATTCGCACAAAAGTGGAAGAACGGCTCGATCATCCCGTGATATCCGGCCTGCGACATCGCGTAAGCGATCAGCGCGCCGTCCCTCGGCCACATATAGCTGTAATGGTCCCGGTTGCTCTGCATGATGTCGGAGTCGTTGGCGGCGATAATCGCCCCGTTCACATCCGTCTGGGTGCGGACGATCAGAAGGCTTTTCTTGAACAAGCCCACGACCTCTTCATTCAGGTCTCCATAGTCTCTCGCCGCCTTATTGGCCCATCGCTGCCAGTAGATTTGCACACGATCGAGCAGCTTGCCCGGATGCGAATCTCTCACATAAGAATCCAGCGTCTTGACTTCTTCCAAATTTCTTCCTGCGGTCATCCAATAATACAGCGTTTGCTCTGAGGACGGCGGGACGAACAGCCTGAACGAAATGGTGGAATCCACAGAGCCTTGTGCGATCGGATTGCCCATCAAATGGCCGTCTTCCGCGTCTCTCCAGGTCCCCTCGGCTTGATAGAATCTTTTTACACCCGTAGTATATTGATAGATTCCCTGACTCCCGGTGCTGCCGCTGAACATGAAATACCGGTCCTTCTTGTAATGAAAAACGGTGTTGTTGCCCGGATAATAAGCCGCGGTATCGCCTACTTCGGTCTCGTTGATGACTAAATCCTGGTTGAAAAACATCCGCACCTCACGGACCGACCCATATTCGTTGTTGATGCGTACGCGCTTCAGATAAATGTCTTCCCTTTGATGGATACCATCGTTTATGACAAGAGAGATGCCAAGCCCCGGATGGGCCGCCTTGACTTCAGTCACCAGGGAATCCTGCAGATAGGATAGCCCGAAATTCCACTCGCTGTCGCTCAGCCAAGAGAATACGCCGTCAACCCAGATGCCGATTCGGCAGTGATAGCCTCCGATATGATTCAGCTGGCCGACATAGGGATAATATAAATCACGCATATACGTGTGTCCGTCAAGGTTAATGAGGAATTTTCCGTTTCCTATTACGAGTTGTCTTGGCAAAGCATTCACTTCCCGTCTACAAAGTATATTCCGGCTGGGGAACAATCGGTGGACTAATGATAAGTTTGCGTATATCGTACCTTTTTGAGAAAATAGGGTCAATCTCTGTCTCGGCATCCAGCTGGCTGGAGCGGCTTGAGGTCATTTTAATTCTATCGGTCTGGCGCTGGTCATTTTTACTATATAGTCATATCCATTAGTAGAGTTTATAATCATATGAAAGTCATCTTTTTTGATAGGGCTGAAAGAATCCCTGCGGCCGGTATGATACTGCACGACAAGTTCTAAGGCTTGATCGTCATAGCCGATAAGAGCAATTTGCTTGGAGCGGATGGGAAACATGTTCACTCTTTTCACCTCTTCCTTGGAATCAGGTTAGGCATAACTCCTACCCAATAAGTATGCGCACGCCCGGATGAATAGAATTTGTACACCTTTCGCTGACGCGCGCATATTCTGAGGCAAAAGCGACCGCCAAAGAGGAATCTTTCGTATCGCCATAGAATACATTAGCAACCAAAGGATTGAATGGAGGGAATCCTATGAGTTTTTGCTGCGGAGCCAGTATGATAGGAACCAAAGGGACTCTTAAATATATAAGGACCCAGATTCACAATGTGCCGATTGTGTTTTGTCCGGTGTGCCATAACGTGCGCGTCCATTATATGATCGAGAGCGAATATGAAATTTTGGCGGAATATGCGCATGGGGACGGGGCGGTTGAAGTCGATTTTCTCGACTATGTGGACGGGAAGGACAACGAAGCGCTGTATGAGAACTGCGTGAACCACGAAGGCGAAGAGCCGATGGCGGTGGTCAAAAGCCAGACGGACATGGCGCTCGACCTGCTCAGTGTGGCCAAACAGCTGAATGACGAGGAATGGAAGGACCAGCTGATCAAGAGGCTCACGACGCTCAGTTCCAGGAGAAGAAAGCTGGAGAAGAAGAAAACGGCCAGGAAATAGGCGAAGAAAGCTGGAACAGCAGAAAATGGCCGGGAAATAAGCGCGACAGACGCTGGACTGCAAAATGCGGTTGGCGTTTTTTTGTTATATAGCAAAATATGATTTCGGCCGCTATGGATAAAGAGTTGGTAAATTCGCTAAATTTAGGGATAGGTGTGGGTTTAGATATATTAATCCGCTGGGGGATACTGTTTTGCGCAAATCCTCCCGTTTCCCATCCAGAAGTCCAAGGTCATCTTCACGTTTGCACAATTTCCGCTGGTGGGCTGGACACATATGGTATAATAGCTTTGTTCAAGGCGGTACATTGCCAAAAAAGAAGATTGCGGCGAAATGTTTACCCCCGTAATTTCTACATATACTTCGAAACTATTTAGGTGAGGTGGCATGTTTGTTTCTGGTACTGTTTCAAAAATTTCTCGGCAAGCGCCAGTCGGACCACCCGAATAACAATGATATACAGAAATTAACACCCGAGGAGATGGTCGTAAGAATACAGCAGGGGAACCTCAAGCTGCGCAACCAGTTTATTACGGACTATCAACCGTATGTGGCCAAAGTGACAAGCAGGTTCTGCAAAAGATATATCGATCCGGCGCGGGACGATGAGTTCAGCATTGCGCTGGCCGCGTTCAACGAAGCGGTCAACCAGTATTCGGCGACGGTAGGACGGTCTTTTCTGGGATTTGCCGAAACGGTGATACGGCGCAGGCTGATCGATTATTTGCGCAAGGAGCAGCGGTTTTCCCAGCAGGCTCCGTACAGCTCTTTTGATGTGGAGGACGAGGAGGAGCAGATTGTCAATCCCGTCGAGATCCATCAGGCGATCGAGCAGTATGAGAAGCAGAAGGGAGCAGAGGAGCGGCGCAGCGAAATCTCCGACCTTAACGCCACCCTGCAGGAGTACGGCATCAGTTTCATGGACCTGGTGGAAAATTCGCCAAAGCATAGCGATTCCCGCAGGATTCTAAGCGAGATCGGCCGGGTGATTTCGGAAGACACCGAACTTAGCGGGATCCTCTACAACAGGAAGATGCTGCCTATTAAAGAGCTGCTGCAAAAAGTGCAGGTCTCTCGCAAAACGCTGGAACGCAACCGCAAGTATCTCATTGCCGTGGCGCTCATCTACAGCGGCCCATATCCCTACCTTAAGGAATATTTGCACACGGGAGTTAATACTGAAGAAAGGAGTCTACCTCATGAGTAAAGGCATCGTCATGGAAATGACGCGACGTCGGATTATTGTAATGACGCAGCAAGGAAGCTTTGAGCAGATTCCGCGCAAAGGCCAGAGCTGCGAAATAGGTGAAGAAATCTCATACAGCCCGGCGAAGCGTGCCTGGAAGCTGCCTGCCGTCATGACAACAGCCGCGGCAGCCGTTATTTTCTGTTTGTTCCTGGCCATCAGTTTGCCGGGGCAGCGGCAGCAAGCGGCGGATCCCGTAGTAGCGTACATTTCCATTGACATTAACCCCAGTGTGGAAATGGGGATTGACTCCCGCGAGAATGTGCTTGAATTAAACGGTCTCAATCAGGATGGGACCGATATCATACGCTCCATTCCGTATAAAGGCAAGACCCTTTCGGAGGTCGCTTCGCTCCTTCTGGACAAGGCGGAGCAGGGCGCTTTGGGCAGGGGCGAAGGGGACATTGTAATCGCTTCGACCGCTGTCGGTTCATCCGGCGCCGTGAACGACACACTTTTGGCCGCGAAGCTAAAAGATCAGGTTGCGCAGCATCTTCAAAAAGCTCATCCGGACAAAGTTTCGAGCTACGTGGTGACTGCTTTTGCCGCGCCTGTGGAGCTGAGGGTAAAAGCCAGGGAAGACGGCTTGTCGACAGGGAAATACGCGCTCTGGCTGGACGCGAAGAGCCAGGGAACCACGCTGCCGCTGCAGACATTCAGAGACACTTCGATCCGGCAAATCGCCAAAGAAAACAGCGACTTCGGACAGCTGATCCATAACGGTAGGCTCCCTGGCAAGGCGGATTTTAAAGAGCTTCTGGAGGAGGAAGTTTCCGGCAAGCTGGATCAAAAGATCAGGGATCAGAAGAACGGCAAAGCTCCGGCAAGCGGGATTACAAACGGAAGTGACGTCAGAGACAACAGCAGCGGCGACAAAAACAACGGCAAGACCGGCGGCAATTCCGCTGACAAACACAATATCGGCAGCGCCCCGGCGAGCAATATAAACGGCGGTAATGTCGGCCAGCAGAGCTCCTCCAAATCCAATAGCAGCAATAAGGATCGCAACTACGAACGCAGCAGCGATAACAATTCCGGCAATGGCGCTAAACAAAATAATGACAGGAACGGCAGCGACTATCGAAATTACATTCCCCCGGCAATCGTACCCGCACCCATCACACCCGCACCCGTAGTGCCCGTACAACCGGCTGTGACCGAGTCCCCTGGCACAAACAAGGGCAAGCGTGACGAACCAAATGATAACAACAATAACGACCCCAGGCGCGGAGAGGCAAAAAAGCAGTACGACCAGAAAAAAGACGATATGAAGAAGAAGGAAGAGAGCAGTAAGCAGGAAGACCGCAATAAACGGGAAGATATCAAAAATGAGAATGAACGCCAAAATGAAGACAGCAAGAGAAAGCAGCAGGAGAACTCTCCACGCACCCAACCCGGCTCCTCGAACGAGGGGCAGCATTCCACTGATCATCGCAATGAGAGATCGGGGGACTAGCTTCCTTATACTTTTGTCGCAATGCTTGTATGCACAGAGAAATCTCTGTTCGTACAGGCTTTTTTACTATCATCCCGGTCAGAGGAGGCATAAATAATTATCTCGAAGTAAAGTCCATATTATGGTAAAATTAACAGACGGTGTATAAATTCGTGTGACCGGACTTTTTTGGACGATTTCACTTCGACCTAGCCGGCAAATTGCAAAGTATCCCCAACCTGCAGGTAGAAGCAGAGGTTCAGGAGGAGATTATTTTTGTCGAAAACGAAAAGGGACTTATATCAAGAGCATTCGGAAAGCTGTCATCAATCGTTATTGAACGTCAAAAATAAATACGAAAACATTCTCCAGTATATGGACTGCGGAATCGCTTTGATCAATGAGGAGGGATTTATTACTTTTGCAAATATGAGATTGGCGCAGCAGCTCCGAGTGCCCAGAACGGAAATCGTGGGGAGGTCTATAAAGAAGCTGATCAGATTGCGGGTGCTGCCGAAAATGCTGCGGAAACAAATCCACCGAATGTATAGAGAGATGTATTTGTACCGCTCGCCTTACAAAGAGATCATGGATGACAAGGGACGGCACTTTTTTGTCACGGCTACTTACGGTGAGGAGCTTGACGGCGAAATTTTGATCAGTGTCAAGGACGTCACGGAGTTTAAACAGATCGAGCAATCCGTTTACCACAACGACAAGCTGGCCATGCTCGGGAAGATCGCCGCTTCCATCGCCCATGAGATCCGCAATCCCCTCACTTCCATCCGCGGCTTTATTCAGCTCCTGGAGCCGGACCTTAAACATTTGGGCAAGGAAGATTACGCCAAAATCATCATCAGCGAGATCGACCGGGCGAACGACATCATATATGAGTTTCTCAATTCTTCCAAACCAACGGCGCCTTCAAGGAAGAAGATCCAGGTGGCCGAGCTCATTCAGGAAGCGGCCCTTTTATGCGAGAGCGAGGCCCTGCTGAAAGGATGCGAGATTGTAGTCGAGCCCATCGATCCCTCCATTACTTTCCACGTGGATGTCAAACAGATCAAGCAGGTGATACTCAATTTGCTGAAGAATGCGCTTGAAGCGATAACCACCCACACTTTATACCGCAAGGGAATGATCTGGGCTCGTGTCAAGAGGGTCGATGCCTGTGTCGTGATCAGTATACAAGACAACGGGAGCGGGATGGACAAGAAGACGCTCAGCAAGCTGTTCGATCCCTTTTTCACTACGAAGAAGGAAGGGACGGGGCTTGGCTTGTCCGTGTGCTACCGCATCATTAAAAATCACAGCGGCACGATTAAGGTCGAAAGCGAACTCGATAAGGGCACGGAATTCCACGTTTATCTGCCGGTCGGCGGCACTGATTTTTGCTAGAATCATGCTTTGAAATTTAACTTCAAGCCGCTGTCGAAGGATATGGCAGACCCGGCTTTTTTGGTTTACAATGGGAAAGAACATGGTGGATGGAAGGAGAGCGGACATGAGATACACGACATTCGGCAAAACGGGATTTTCTGCGTCATCGCTCGGTTTCGGGGCCATGAATCTGCCAGGCGTCCCGTTCGAGCAGGCCAAAGCGGCGCTCAATTACGCGCTGGACCAAGGAATCAACTACATCGATACGGCTGCGGGCTACCGCAACAGCGAGGAGATCATCGGCGACAGCATTTCCTACCGGAGGGGAGAGTACTTTCTGGCCACCAAGACTAACAAAAGGGATTACACTGCCGCCAAAGAAGAGATCGAGCGCAGCCTGACCCGGATGAAGACCGATTACGTGGATTTATTGCAAATCCATTATGTCAATACAGTAGAGGAATATAATTCCGCGATGGAGGAAAATGGCGCTTATCAGGCTGCCCTGGAAGCAAAGCGCGAAGGAAAAGTCCGCTTCATCGGCATCACCGGGCACCGGCCGGATCTGTTGGCCGAATGGGTCAGCAAAGGGCAGTTCGACCAAGTGCTGTTCCATTTGAATTTGGCCCAGCCGTTCGCGCTGAAAGAATTGATACCGATGGCAAGCTCGCTGGGAATGGCTAAAACCGCAATGAAACCGCTTTCCGGCGGATTTATTCCATCCATTGAGAAAGCGATCCGGTACCCTTACAGCCAAGACGTGCATGTGCTGATTTCGGGCATGGTCAGCGTGGAAGAAGTCAAGATGAACCTGGCTGCAATGGCGACTGAAGTGGAAGAGGAGGAGCGAGCCGAGCTGGAGCAGTTGGCTGCGGAATTGGGCAAGCACAACTGCAGACGCTGCAATTACTGCTCCTGTCCGCTTGGCGTTAAGATACCGGATATTATGATTTCCAGCGAGTTCCGCAGGACCTTCGGCCTGCTTCCCAAAGGCCAGGGATTTTATAAAGACCAAAAGGATAAAATAGTATCCTGCGCGGATTACGAGCCATGCAAGGAAACGCCTCTCTGCGAGCAGAAGTGCCCTTACCACCTGCCTATGCGGCAGGTGATTATGAATACAGCAGCGGAATTGGCGTAATGAACGATTAAGGAGATTAGCTTTTTATGAATGCTTATAATATTTCATTCTCTGCCGCGCCCTTGAACGAAATCCGGGAGCTGCTGCAGCCGCCGGCCAAGGCGGATGCTTTGGTACTGCCCCTGTGTTCGACCGAAACGGGCAGAGCAAGCTGGATTCATCCCGCGTTGGATGCGGAAATCAGCCGGCTTGTAAGCCAGGGTTTATACACAGGGCTGCCAGGCCAAGTGGAGCTGCTGCCTGCATTGGGCATGTTGCCGTATTCCTATTTGATTCTCGCAGGAGTGGGGGAAGGGAACGCCTCGAATTATAGAGATGCCGGCGTGTATATCGCGAGAGCGATGTGGACCAGGAAGATCGGCAGCGCTGTCGTGTTGATTGACTCTGATCCTGCGCGTCCGCTCCAGTCGGACGACCAGGCGGCCCTGCTGTCGGAAGGGCTGCTATTGGGCCAGTACCGGATTCGCAGCTACCGCAAGGATCAAGTTCAATCGCATGCCATAAGCGATATTACTTACGCATACATAACGGCTCCGGCCGCGCAGGCGCATTCTCAGTGGATTCTGAGAGGAATTGAAAGAGCCGAGTGCTTCGCCGACGGAACCAACTACGCCCGGGATCTTACGAACGCTCCCGGCAATTTGCTCGTACCCGAGAATTTGGCGCAGGAGGCGGCCAAGTTAGCTGAGCGTCACGGGTTCGGAGTCGAGATCCTGGATGAGCGGGCCATCGATGCCGAAGGCATGGGCGGCCTGTACCACGTAGGAAAAGGCAGCGTCAATCCGCCGCGTATGATTACGCTGAAATACCAGGGCAAGCCTGAGTGGGAGGATGTTTGGGGCTTGGTCGGCAAAGGCATTACGTTCGACACAGGCGGGATTTCCATGAAGCAGCCGGAAGGCATGGAAGAGATGATCAGCGATATGGGAGGCGCCGCGACGCTGCTCGGTTTTATGGAGATCGTCGGGAGGTTGAAGCCTCGGCAGAATATTCTGGTTGTAATCCCGTCCGCGGAGAATATGCCGTCGGGAGGCGCATTGAAGCCCGGGGACGTAATCCCGACGTTAAGCGGCAGGACCGTCGAAGTGTTGAACACGGATGCAGAAGGCCGCATCGTGCTGGCCGATGGAGTAACCTACGCCAAGCGGCTGGGTGCAAGCCGGATTATTGACGTCGCCACTTTGACCGGCGCGGTGCTGGTGTCATTCGCGGACGTGGCGACCGGTGCGGTCACCAACGACGAGGCGTTTCTCGCCGAGCTGCTCGCTGCGGCCAAAGACGCCGGCGAGAAGGTATGGCCGTTTCCGAATTATCCGGAATACCGGGAGATGCTGCGGAGCGACGTGGCGGATATCAAGAACGCCACTGCGAAGCGCTGGGCCGGCAGCATAACGGCGGGCTTGTTCATCGGCGAATTCGCCGAAGACACTCCGTGGATTCACCTGGATACGGGAGGCACGGCATGGCTGTGGGGAGAGCGGGGCGTCGACCCGAAGGGCGGAACCGGCGTGATCGTCCGGACTTTAGCCCGACTCATCTGCGGCGAACAATAGACCTGTCGTCGCACCGGCACGGGAGAACGGCACCGTCACCGGCAGAACCGGCACGGCACGGGAGAACGGCACCGGCACCGGCAGAACCGGCACGGCACGGGAGAACGGCACCGGCACCGGCAGAACCGGCAGGGGCACCGGTAGAACTGCGGGTTGGGAAAAATTAAAGGGAAATCCTCCATCTAAATTGACTTCGTTATCGTAGGAGATGCATATAACTGGAAAACCTCCATCAAAATTAACGGTTATTCTAATAATTCTCCGGAATGGATGGAATTAACTGCACATTTTCCACTTATATGGCTACCAAGGCAATCAAACTGAGCAATAACAGTATGTTTTCCCGTTAATCAAAGTAATCCAGTGTGCCTCGGGCCAGCACATACCGGACAACCCTTTCGCCGTTGCCGCGCACGGAAGGCAGGAGCCAGCCCTTTTCACATAACTTCTTCAGCATCAGGACCGCCGTCCTATGATCAATCTCAAAATGACGCTCTACATCCTTCGGCCGGATGGGCCCACCGAGTTGAATCGCAAGACGTATGATTTCTTTCTCGGCAAGCAGTGCCCGCGAGACTGGCATCTGGCCGGGTTGATACCGGCTCAGCACTGTGCGCAGCAATGTCATGCACAGATCGGGCCGCTGTTCGACGTCGTCGTAAGCGAAGGAAATAACGTTATATCCCATGGCGTGAAGGAACGTTTCGCGGTTCAACTCGTTACAGTATTTTTGCCGGTCCATGTCCCGTACATGCGTGGCGAAGCCTTTGATTTCAAATAAAAGCTTCACGAATCCCGGCAGCCAAGCAAAATCGGCAAAATAAGATCTGCCCCGCCAATCGAGCACTTCGTACTCCGGATGAAGATCTTCGAAACTTCCCCGCAGCGGCCACCAGACATTGCTTAAAAACAGCGATTCACCATGCCGATGCCCCCTCTCCAGCCGGCCCCGGCGCTCCCCCGTCCTGCTTTCGAGCTGATGCCGGATAAATGTGCCGTACGCTTCTTCAAAAGTCAACTCTCTCATCCCCCCAGAAAAACAGAAAACGTCCCGCTTCCACTCGTCAGAATGGAATGGGACGTTCTTCGTCACTTGTCTCTGATTATAAGTTAAATGTATGAACAAGACAAGTCTCTGTCCTGATAAACAGGTTCTGTCTTAATTCATCCGAAGGGTGATTTTGTTAGGGACTCTCCAAGACAAGCGGAGATGAGGCGTATCAGGTTTGGCTTATGCATGACGGCAAGCGTTACAATTGTGGTACCCTGCTGGTCGATAGCCAAGGCACCGGAGTACTGACCTACCCGATCAAGAAAGGAGCTGCATTTGAAGCGATCGGAGTAACTCTTGAGCCTGACGCTAAGGGTACGCGTCCCCGCGGTAAGAAGGTGCTCGGATCGTAGTTCAATGGAGTGGATATACAAAAGGAATGCAAGCGATTAAGCCTGCATTCCTTTGTTTTGCGAAGGGATAAAAGGGGCGCTCGGACCGATAAATTGCTGCAAATCGACCATACGGATGGTAAACCGGCTCACTTTGTCGACTGGATAGCTTTGACCTGCGGTTCTGGCCTTAACTTGGTCGAGTAGAATACCGAAGAAATTTCTGCGGCGGGGATGAGGAACCAGATCATGCTGAAGGACGGGTATAGAAATTGTTTTGTCTTCAGAGACCAATTTATCGAAAGCAGGAATGTCCTCAACGGAAACATATAGAAGCTTTTTGTTCCACTTTATGGCTCCCGGCTCAAAAGTAATGACCAGAAGGTCGGAATCCGAGGGAACCGTTCCTCCGAGCCGAATAATTTTTGCTTTTCCTTTGGGCCGGTTTGGCTTAAGATATTGATGTGCCTGAAGGTCGGGCAGGAAAGGGACGATCAATAATGGAATGACGCTTGCCAGGTACAGCAGGGTGCTGGATTGATAGACGATGGCGAGTGCAAGTACAACAATGAAAACGAGTGACCCAAGTGACAGCAGCATACGGCGTTTGGACATGTGATTCAGTTCCCCCAAATGATGGTTCTATTGGTCAGTTTAAGCACAGATGAATCTATTTTAACATAAGCGCTGCCAGGTTAGAAGAAATTTTCAATAAATCAACAATGAGAGGCTAAATACGAATGAATTTACAACGCAGAACAACGATCAGGAGGCTGGCCGGAAGGGGGATGTCCGATACCAGGAGATATTTATGGGTGGCTTTATTGGAAGGCTTCCCTGCCATCATTATCCAGCAGCTGTTAGGGGGCCCGTTCCTTACGGGTTACCTGATTTATTTGGGGGCAAGCGCCCAGCAGATCGGTATCGTGCTTGCGATCACCACTTTAGTTAACGTAGCACAGATTTTCATCGCCTATTTTATGCAAAAGGTTACGAACCGCCGGTACGCCCTGCTTATTTTCGGAACTCTGTTTCGGATTCTGTGGACCGGGACGGGCCTAATTCCTTTCCTGGTTCCGAAGGATTGGTGGGTGCCGGTTTATATACTGGTTTATACGCTGGCGCATCTATGCAACGCGACGGGAGGGATCCTCTGGTCCTCGCTAATCAGCGATATGGTGCCGAACAAGGTCATGGGCAAATATTTCGGAATAAGGAATACCGTGCATTTTGCGGCGGGGGCTCTGGCATTGTACGCGGGCGGCCAAATTCTGGACCATTATCCGAAAGGGGACGGCTTCTCGATCCTGTTTGCAGTGTGCGCGGTGTGTACAGTCATCAATGTCGTGGCCTACTGGTATTACCCCAATCTTCCGTTTGAAAAATCCGAGAGCGGGCGCTTTTTCATGATGCTTGGAAAGCCGTTTGCGGATTCCTCTTTTTTAAAAACGATCCTGTTCCTCTCAGTCTGGCTGTTTCTCCAAGGTGTCGCGGTTCCGCTGTTCAGTTATGTCATGCTCGACGTGATGAAAATCGGCTATCAATGGGTATCCATCTACACGGTCGTGCAAACGGTGGTCATGATGATTGGTTACTACGTGTGGGGAAATTTGAACGCCAAATATTCCTCGCAGACACTGCTCTTCTGGACTCTGCCGATTATTGCGCTCTCCTGCGCGGTGTGGGGGGCCATGGCGGTGCTTCCGGCTTTTGTCGTGCTGACTTTGGCGCATGTGCTGCTGGGGGTGGGGACCGGCGGATTCAATCAATTGGTGTTTAATTACATTATAGGGGATACTCCCAAAAGCGAGCGTCCCATGTATCTTGCCGTTTACGCCGCTTTGACCGGGTTTGCCGCATTTTTGGGGCCGATCCTGGGAGGCTGGCTGTACAAGGCATTAAAGGACATGCCGCTGGAAATCCAGACATATGGGGTATCGCTCGGTATCGGGCTGCTGCTGCTGATCCTTTCTTTTGCCGGACGGCCGATCTTTCTCGCGCGCTCCAGGTAGCTTTGTTTTTGGGCAAAAGCATGGTAAAGTATGGGGGAAAAATAAAGCGCAGAGGAGGAAGCGAATGATGTTGAATCAAGGCAAAGACACGCAGGACAGAGTGCCGCCCGGACAGACTTTGACACAGGGGTTTCCGGTGCTGCATTACGGGGATGTCCCCTATTACAGGGATATGGGCAAATGGGATTTGCGGATTTTCGGCCTAGTCGATGAAGAAGTGTCGATATCGTATAAAGAAATGATGTCGCTGCCGCGCCGGGAGTTTGCCAACGACATTCACTGCGTGACCACTTGGTCGAAGCTGGACAATGTATGGGAAGGCGTTGCGGTATCCACCGTCATGGAGCGGGTCAAGCTGAAGCCGGAGGCCAAGTATGTGATGCTCCACGCCGAGCAGGGCTGGGACACCAATCTGCCTTTGGAGGACTTTCTGGCGGAGACGAGTTTCTTCGGGATCAAGCATAATGGAGAGCTTCTGAGCCCCGAGCACGGCTACCCGGTCAGGATGGTCGTGCCGCATCTCTACTTCTGGAAAAGCGCCAAGTGGCTGCGCGGGATCGAGTTTATGGAGAAGGACAGGCCGGGCTTTTGGGAGCGGAACGGGTACCATATGTACGGCGATCCGTGGAAAGAGCAGAGGTATGATTTTGATTGACGGGGCACCAGTTCTAAAATGACCGGCATATTGTAGCGACCAGGTGCCGGTTTTCCTTTTGGCTGTTCAGCATAGCTTGCTCTAGCCTTCCGGAATGAATGGCCGGCATCTTGCATGTACCGGCATTCGCCCGGCAGTGCATCGGTAAAATCTCGCACCGCGGCTAAACCCTACCATCGCCTTGCCGCATCTTCCGCATTTGAGGAGGCCGGAAAAGGCATATATTGATCGGTCATCGTTTAACACGGCCATGGATCCAGGTTTATAGCCCGGGTGCTGCCTCTGATTCCAAAGATCGACCTCTGCCTGGTCATTGAATAGCATAAAAATCAGCAACGACCGGGAAAGGTACACCCCGTAAGGGGATTCCCCATCTCCGCGGCAGGCGACGGATTCTCGCGCACCAATTGGCGACAGAATCCCTTTCGGAGAAAGAGGATTATTATACGGTACAAGAAGTAGCCGAGCGCTTTAAAGTTTCATATAAGGCTGTATATAAATGGATTAACCAACACAAAATACAGTATGAGCGATCAAGTGAAAATAGTCGGGATATCCGGATCCCAAAGGCACCGTTCAGAAATCCCCCATCCAAAGAAACGGTTAATCGGCGGGAGCGCGAGTTGTTTGAAGGTGCTGTAGAAATGGAGCTCGTCCGCCGCAAAGACCTCTACCATGATGAGGAATAATAATGAACGAGCCCGTTAAAATCATCATATGGGACAGGTGCGTTTGAACTGAAAGATAGTTTATCCAAATAGGCAGGGAGAGCCAAACTCAAAATGAATACTCAAGCACTGACTCAGGCAACCTTGCGCTCAGGTCCGATTTTCGGCGTGATGTTTGTGGGAGCGTTTGTCGCTTTTCTAAACCAAACGTTGATCAACATCGCGCTTCCGCAAATAATGGACCATTTAAAAATCTCGGCCGTTACCGCCAACTGGTTAACGACGGCTTTTATGCTGGTGAATGGAATTGTCATCCCCATCACCGCATTTCTGTTGGAGCGGTTCACGACCCGCCAGTTATACATAACCTCCATGGCACTTTTCGCGGCGGGGACGCTCATTTGCAGCCTGGCGGCGAATTTCCCGGTCCTCCTGGTGGGCCGTATCGTGCAAGCCGCGGGCGCGGGCATTCTTTTTCCGCTCATTACCCATGTGATCTTCACCCTTTATCCTCCGGACAAGCGCGGCGCGGCGATGGGAATGCTGGGAGTGGCCTTGAATTTTGCGCCTGCGATTGGCCCCACTTTATCGGGATGGACCGTGCAAACCTACTCTTGGCGGGTCCTGTTCTTCATCATTTTTCCCATCGCCTTTTTCAATTTGGTCGTCGCCATCTTTTTGGTGAAAAATATTTCGGAGACCGCACGTCCCAAACTGGATGTGGCGGGCGTCATTCTTTCCACGATCGGTTTCGGCGGATTGTTATATGCCTTTGCTACCGTAGGGACTGCCGGTTGGGGCAGCACAACTGTAGTCGCAGCGTTCACTGCAGGCGGGCTCGCGTTACTCTTGTTTATTTGGCGCCAATTGGCGGTGAGACATCCGATTCTGGAATTTCGCATTTTTCGGTATCCCATGTTTACGCTGACGACGATCATCAACGTCATCGTGACGATGGCCTTGTTCTCCGGCATGATCCTGATGCCTCTGTATATGCAGCATGTTCGCGGATTTACGCCTCTAATGTCGGGACTCACGCTTTTTCCGGGCGGCATTATTATGGGGGTCATGTCCCCCATTACGGGAAGATTGTTCGATAAAATCGGTGCGAGATGGCTGGCCGTCGTCGGCCTGTTTATCACGGTAATCACCACTTATGAGCTCTCGCGTCTGGCAATTACGACATCCTTCACCTATGTCACTTCTATATTTACCGCCCGCATGTTCGGCATGTCGATTCTGATGATGCCCATTTTTACTGCCGGATTGAATGCTTTGCCCCGCACCTTGAACCGGTACGGCAACGCAATGGTGAATACGCTGCGCATGGTAGCCGGTGCCGTCGGCATGGCTTTTTTCGTCTCCATCATGACGAGTAAAGCGGCTGCGCATCTTAAGGAGATCGCGGCGGCGCAACACATCCCGTTGGATGATCATGCCCGAATGGCGCCGGCGGCGAACGAAAGCATGGTGCTCGGGATCAATGACGCGTTTTATGTGGCCACGATGTTGACGGTCGTCGCATTCGCGCTATCCTTTTTTATCCGCAAAACGGAACCCCCGGAGGATCCGGCTTAACTATTCCAGCTACCCTGTGACCATCTTTATCACCAATCGTCTGTAGTACATGAAAGTTCCACGGATCGAATTGGCTCACATCTTCCGGAGCTTCATTGGGATGATAGTGAGCATGAAATTCTTGAAGGACTTCCCCATTTTCCATGAAGATTTCGAAAATCCCCGCGTAAGAATAACGGAATTCATTTCCGCTATTTTTGGAAAATAGGCTATTTACCTGTCCAGACTAGCGTTTTGCCCGGAATTTACGGAATCACAGTTCGTTAATTCCGGGCAATAACCGGGAAATAGTCAGTGAACGGGAAGACATCCCGGAGTACAACCAAAAACATAGGGTGGAAACTGCAGGTAATAACAATTTGCGTAAGCATTTAAGTTAAGAAAGCGTTGACATATAATTTGGAAGCGGTTATAATTCAGGTAAACGTTTACGTAACTTCCTTTTACTAAGCTTCAATCTGCAGTATAACAAGTGTTTAAAGAAGGAATCGTTATGAACCCAACGATCAAAGATGTGGCCAAGAAAGCCGATGTCTCCGTTGCAACCGTTTCCAGAATACTGAACAACCTGACAGGCTATTCGGACAAGACCCGTCAGAAAGTGATGCAAGCCATCCGGGAGCTGGGCTACCAGCCCAACGCAATCGCACGCGGTCTGGTCAACAAACGCACCGAAACCATCGGCGTACTCGTTCCCGACCTGTCCGGCTCCTTTGCTTCCGAAGTGCTGTCCGGGGTTGAAGATTTTGCCCAACTTCACGGCTACAGTGTAATCGTTTGCAACACGGATGAAGATGGCAAACGGACGATGAACTACCTGCAGGTACTGAGGGAAAAGCAGGTGGACGGAATTCTTCTCGTCAGCGAGCCGCTGAAGGAAGAATATTACCGTACGCTTCAGGATATGAGGACTCCCTTTGTGCTCATTTCCTCCTTATCCCATCGTTACTCGGTGCCTTATGTGAAGGTCGATGACAGACAGGCCTCTTACCATGCGGTGGAATATCTGATCCGCCAAGGACACAGAGAAATCGCGATGATCAGCGGAACGAAGGATGACATCATCGCAGGTACGACGAGGGTGGAAGGTTATTTGCAGGCACTGCGGGATCACGGGATCGATCCTGTGCCGGAACGGCTGGTGTACGGCGATTTTCGCTTTCAGAGCGGACGTTTGGCTATGGAAACTCTGCTCGACACCGCTCCCGGCTTTACGGCGTTGTTTGCCGCCAGCGACGAAATGGCTTTAGGCGCGCTTTCCGCGGCAGCCAGACGGAACATCCGGGTACCGGATCAACTGTCGATCATCGGATACGACAACCTAAAACTTGCCGAAATGGCGATTCCGCCTCTTACGACCGTTGCACAGCCGCTTTTTGAAATGGGAAGCAATGCATCGCAGAAGCTGATCGCCCTCATCGAGGGACGGGAGCTTGTCGGGGGGACGATCCTGCCGCACTCGGTGGTGGAAAGACAAACGGTCCAAGCCATCCGCTGATTTTTTTCACCTTAACGTAAACGTTTACTCTTTTTTTCAAGATTAACATAATATGGAAAACTTTGCGGCGGAGGTGTTGCGAGGAATAAAGGAATTCGACGGGCCATTATTTTTTTATCCTCAGAGTAAACGTTTACTTTTTCTACTAAAAATAATCTTAGGGGGATTTACCATGTTGAGAAAATGGATGCCTGTAATGGCGGGTGTTATGACTGTCTCTCTCGTAGCGGCAGGATGCGGTTCTACTAAACAAGCGGGAGAACAGGGAAGCTCGAAAGACAGCTCTGCAAGCGGCAAAGTGAAGGTCGAGTTTTTCCAAAACAAGACGGAAGCAAAGGGCACTTTTGACAAGCTGATCAAAAAATTCAATGACGCAAACCCTAACATCAATGTGGTACAAGTGAATCCGCCCGATGCGGAAACCGTTCTCAAGACAAGAGTTTCCAAAAATGACGTTCCCGACGTAGTCGGAATCGGCGCGGTGGATACTTTTACCCAGCTCGCTAAAAACGGGACCTTCAAAGACTTCTCCAACGATGCACTCGCCAAAAACATTCAACCCGCTTACCTTGATATGGTCAAAAAGCAGGGCGGCACAGCCGAATTGAACGGCCTGCCTTTCGCAGCCAACGCGAACGGCGTCCTCTACAACAAAGCGATGTTCAAGGAACTGGGACTGACTGTACCGAAAACATGGGACGAGTTTGTGGCAACCGCCCAAAAAGTGAAAGACGCAGGCAAGATTCCGTTCTATTTCACCTTTAAAGATTCCTGGACCACGCTTCCGATGTTTAATGCTCTAGCCTCGAATATTCCGGGTGACAAGTTTATGGACGACCGTACAGCCGGAACGACGACTTTCGCGCAGGGCTACAAAGAAGTGGCAGAAAAACAATTGAAGCTGGTTGAGTTCGGCCATAAGGACAACTTCGGCAAGGGCTATGCTGACGGCAACGCCGCTTTCGCCAAGGGCGAATCCGCGATGTACCTGCAAGGCGTATGGGCGATTCCTGAGATCAAAAAAGCAAATCCGAACGTGGAGCTTGGCTCCTTCGTGTTCCCGGCAACCAATGATCCGGCCAAGAACAAATTGATTTCCGCTGTTGACACTCTTCTGACAGTATCCAAATCCTCGAAGCATTCTGCAGAAGCGGCCAAATTTGTGGAATTTTTGCTTCAGCCGGAGAACATCAAAGCCTATATCGATGAACAAAAACAATTCTCCGCGGTGCAGGGCGTAACACAAGACGATCCAAGCCTGGCGGAGCTGAAACCGGCGTTCGACAGCGGATCCCTGGTTGACTTTGCTGACCACCGTATCCCTTCTGCCATGAAGGTGGACAAGATCGTCCAGGAGTTCCTGCAGAAGAAAAATGTCGATAACTACTTGAGCACGCTTGATAAAGAATGGGACAAGGTCCAAACCCGCAAATAACAAGAAAGACATGGGCAGTCCAGCTTTGAATGCACAGTTTTAGCGGAAATGAGGGAGGGACCAAGGGGGCTCACAGAGACTCCCCTTGTCCTTTCAGATTTTCGGTGAAACGTCGGTTCGATCTCGGGGCGCCCTGCTACAAAAGGAGGATGGCTGAATGTCTAAGCGCCGGTCCGTTTATTACTTGATGACACTTCCGGCTTTGCTTTTGTTCTTCGCATTTCATACTTTGCCGACACTTCAGGGGATCTTTTATTCTTTTACGAACTGGGACGGCTTGGGCAAAAGCTATGATTTCGTCGGGCTCAAAAATTACATCAATATTTTCAAAGACGATAACGTCCTGAATTCCTATGTTTTTACGTTTAAATATGCAATCGTCTCTACAATTCTCGTTAACGTGCTGAGCTTGCTCATCGCACTCGGCCTGAACGCCAAGATCAAAGGAAAGAACTTTTTCAGGGGCGTCTACTTTCTCCCCAACATCCTTAGCGTGCTGATTGTCGGTTTTATCTTTAACTACCTGTTTTCCAACGTGGTCCCAATGCTCGGGACGAAGTGGGGGAGCGACCTGCTGTCCACCAACATTTTGGGGAATGAAAAATGGGCCTGGCTCGGAATCGTCCTGGTCGGCGTATGGCAGTCCATCGCTTATAATACCATCTTGTACCTCGCGGGTCTGCAGACGATTCCAGCAGATATGTACGAAGCTTCCAACCTGGACGGAGCAAGCAAGTGGAGGGAATTCTGGAGCATTACGTTTCCGCTCCTCGCCCCTTCCTTTACGATAAATATGGTACTGGCAATGAAAGGCTCCTTGATGGTCTTTGACCTTATCATGGCGATGACCGGAGGCGGCCCCGGACGTGCGACGGAGTCGATTTCCCTGCTCATCTACACAGGCGGCTTCCAGGGCGGAGAATTCGCTTATCAATCCGCGAACTCGGTGATCTATTTTATCGTCATTGTCGTCATCTCTGTCCTCCAGATCAAATTCCTGCAGAAAAGGGAGTTGAGCCTGTAATGGATAAAAAAACAAATTGGGTGTCCACCGTCCTTATCGCTCTTGGCTCCCTGCTTATAATTTTGCCGCTGTACTTGACGGTAGCCATTGCCCTGAAGAATCCGGAGGAGATGGCCCAGTCGATATTTGCTCTGCCCACCGGGCTGCATTTTGAGAACTTCTCCAAGGCCATCGAATTGACGAACTTCTGGCATGCCTTCTCCAACAGCGCCGTTATTACGGTAAGCACCGTGATTCTGACCCTGCTGTCCAACTCGATGGTGGCTTATGCCATTTCGCGGAATCTGGACCAGAAGTTTTTCAAAGGGTTGTACTATTACTTTATCAGCGCCATGTTCATTCCGTTTCCGATCATCATGCTCCCTATCGTAAAAGAAACTACAGCGCTGCACCTGAATAACACCTATGGCCTGATTTTTCTTTACATCGTTTACGGACTCTCTTTCAACATCTTTGTTTACGTGGGCTTCCTGAAGTCGATTCCTAAAGAACTCGAAGAGGCGGCAGTCGTGGACGGGGCGACCATATTAGGAACGTTCTGGAGAATCATTTTCCCGCTGCTCGCTCCTATGAACGCTACGGTAGGAATTCTCACCTGCCTGTGGGCATGGAACGACTTTATGCTGCCGCTCATCATTCTGAACGATCAGGAGTCGTTTACGCTTCCTCTCGTGCAGTATGTATTCCAAGGGCAGTTCAGCACCGACTACAACACCGCATTCGCATCTTACCTGTTGGCGCTGCTGCCGATGGTTTTTATCTATCTGTTCGCGCAGCAATGGATCATCAAAGGCCTGACTCAAGGGGCGGTCAAATAATCCGGATATCCGGGCCAGAAGGAGGCAGCATGAGCTATGGACAAAAAATGGTGGAAAGAAAGCGTCGTATATCAGATTTATCCCCGCAGCTTCATGGACAGCAACTGCGACGGCATCGGGGACCTGCGCGGGATTATCTCCAAGCTGGACTACTTGAAGCAGCTGGGAACGGATGTCATCTGGCTTTCTCCCGTTTATCAATCGCCTAATGACGATAACGGGTATGACATCAGCGATTATCAAGGCATCATGGACGATTTCGGCACTCTCGCCGACTGGGAGGAACTGCTGAAGGGGCTGCACAACCGCGGCATGAAGCTGATCATGGACCTGGTCGTAAACCACAGCTCGGATGAGCATGCATGGTTTATCGAATCGCGGAAGTCCAAGGATAACCCTTATCGGGATTATTACATCTGGCGTCCGGGCACAGATGGCAAAGAGCCGAACAATTGGGGCTCGTTCTTCAGCGGCCCTGCGTGGCAGTATGACGACAAGACAGACGAGTATTTCCTCCACCTCTTTTCGAAAAAGCAGCCCGACCTGAACTGGGAAAATCCGAAGCTTCGCCGGGAAGTGTACGACATGATGACCTGGTGGCTGGAAAAAGGCATCGACGGCTTCCGCATGGACGTGATCAATTTGATCTCGAAAGTGAAGGAGCTGCCGGATGTTCAACCGGTGGACGGGGGATATCATTTTGGCGGCGAGTATTTCATGAACGGGCCGCGGGTGCATGAATTTATGCAGGAGATGAATCGCGAGGTTCTGTCGAAGTACGACATCATGACCGTAGGAGAGGCACCGGGCGTGACTCCGGAAGAAGCGGCCCTCTATGTCGGGAATGACCGCGGCGAGCTGAATATGGTCTTCCAGTTCGAGCTGATGGATGTGGATTCCGGTCCCGGAGGCAAATGGGACGTCACTCCATGGAAGCTGCTTGATTTCAAGCGGATCATGAGCAAATGGCAGACCGAGCTGCACGGCAAGGGCTGGAACAGCCTTTATCTCAACAACCACGACCAGCCGCGGATGGTATCGCGCTTTGGCAATGACACAACACACCGCAAGGAATCGGCCAAAATGCTGGCCACACTCCTTCATACCCTTCAGGGAACCCCTTATATTTACCAAGGGGAAGAAATCGGGATGGCCAACGTAAAATTCGAGACGATCGACGAATACCGGGATATCGAGACGCTCAACATGTACCGGGAGAGAGCGGCTGCGGAAAACGCGGACTTAAAGCAAATCATGAATTCGATTTACGTCAAAGGCAGAGATAACGCGAGGACGCCGATGCAGTGGAATGCCAGTGCCAATGCCGGCTTCACGACAGGCACTCCTTGGCTTGCGGTCAATCCGAACTTCAAGGAGATCAATGTGGAGGAAGCGGTGAACGATCCGGATTCCATTTTCCATTATTACCGCGCATTGATCGAGCTGCGCAAAAGGCACGACATTATCGTTTACGGCGATTATCGCCTGCTTATGGCGGAAGATGAGCAAATCTATGCGTACCTGCGTACGCTGGAGGACGAGCAGCTGCTGGTAGTGCTCAATTTCTTTGAGCAGCCCGCTGAGTTCGTACTCCCGCAGGACATCCGCTTCTCCCGTCAGGAGCTGCTTATTGCCAACTACGCGGTAGATCCGGATGAGAACTGGAGACGGATAGCGCTGAGACCTTACGAAGCAAGAGTGTACAAGTTGTCTTGATGATCTGCGCAAAAACGCCTGCACTGGTGATTCCTCCAACAGTGGCAGGCGTTTTGCGTTTGATCTCTTTGCGCGGCTGGATAGCTGGATAGCTGGATAGAGGCAACATGCCTGCGGTCAGTGTGGGACTATACTTTTTTGTGGTTCATATAGACCCCGACAACAGTAGCTACAGCCGCTGCTCCATTGGCGATTGCGTTGATATCATTGTCTGTGATGATATCTAATCCGAAGGAGTTCAGTATCAATTTCGAGGCACCTAATAAGCCTATAGCTAACGAGTAATAGTTAACTTGCATTTTACCACCCCCGCTCTATGGAGATAGTACAATGTATGAAAATGATGAATACGATGACAGATCAATATTCCTCAATATACACACCCTTTTTTTAAAAAACAGGTAAAGCAGAGTACCAATATGCTATATTAAACGGAAAAGCTTTAACGGGGAGACTGTCACTGTGTTAAAAAGGACACGATGGTTATTGATTGCAAGCTTCATTGTGATGATCGTATTTTTATTTGCCGGCAAGTTCTTGGTAGTGAATGAGACCCCGGTAAAATCTGATGTGATAATCGTCCTCGGGGGCGGATCAGGTGAAAGGGAGCTGCAAGCAAGCAGGTTGTACAAGGAGCATTATGCGCCTTATATAATCGTATCGAATGGTGGAACAAGAGGAAAGCCGTCGACTGAAATGGCCGAGAAGGAGATAGAATGGCTGAGGGGCTACGGAGTGCCCGACACAGCCATCATTCCGGAACTTCAATCGCAGAGTACATACGGAAATGCTGTATTTAGTGAAGTCACCATGGAGAAGTATAACTTCCGGTCAGCGATTGTCGTATCGTCCTCTTACCATATGAGAAGAGGGCAGTACATTTTCAATAAAGTGTTCAAAGGATCCGGCATCAGGCTGACCTATTGTGAGGCGAAAGTTCCAGATTACTCTCCCAATTTGTGGTGGACTACTCTGCGCGGATGGGGATTTACAATGAGCGAATATGAAAAGCTTGCAGGGTATTTGATTCTATATGGTGTATTTAACAACAAGGATTACTCCATATCTTTTTCGGGGAGCGCCCATACGGATACGCTTCCTCCGTTTACGGGAAAGTCAGCGAAGCCGTCCTCCTGAATGGAAATGTGTTCGCCCCTTGTGCCCGTTAAATCGACCCATACCTCTCCGGCTCGTTCTTTTCCGACAAACATCCGTTTGTTCCCTTCATCGCCGTTAGAAATGACCACGGCACAGCCGGAACGCTCTATTTCCTGCACGCCGCGGCGAACCCAACCGATCGTATTCGGATGATCCCAATAGTCCTCTTGTTTTCCGTAAGCCTTATGGTAACGGGCATAAAGAAGGGAATCTATGGCCGCTTTTTTTCCCTCTATCGGTTCTTGTCCGCCAATGCCGTAATAATCGCCGTAAAAGACAACGGGGTAACCCTCTTGACGAAGCAGGATCAGCGCATAGGCGCTTGGCTTGAACCAATCCGCTACCCAGGACTCCAGAGATTGATGGGGCTGTGAATCATGGTTATCGACGAAAGTGACCGCGTTCAATGGATGCGATTTCACCAAGGTATCATCAAAAATCGTCCTTAGGTCAAAATCCCGTCCGGCTTGCGAGGCGGCATGCAGTTTGTAATGAAGAGCAACATCGAATAAATCGATTTTGTAATCAACCGTGTCCAGAAAATGCTGGCAAGCTGCAAGCTCGGAATTCCAAAACTCACCCACAATATAAAAGCTGTCTCCGACCTTTCTATAAATAGCATTGACAAACTCTTTTATAAAATCATGGTTGATATGTTTAATTGCATCCAACCGCAAGCCGCCGCATTGTAGCGTATCGACCAGCCATTCCCCCCATTTAATCATCTCTTCCCGCACTTTCGGATGATTGTAGTCGATATCCGCGAACATTAAGTAATCGTAATTCCCGAATCCGTCGTCCACGTTCTCATTCCAGTGTTTATTTTCACCCAGTATGCGAAAGATTCCAGTCCTATTCTGCCTCGCATCATAATCCGTTCCGTTAAAATGTTCAAAATTCCACTTAAAAGCAGAATATTGATCCCCCCGGCCTGGAAATGTGAATTTCGTCCAGCCTTCAATTTCAAAAGGCTCTGAAATTTCTTTCAACCGATTCTCCCGATCCACTTCAACCACTTGAAAAACTTCCGTTTCATCCGCTCCCCCTTTATGGTTCATCACTATATCCACGTATACGGGAATTCCATGCTTACGACAGACTGCGATGGCATTCATTAGTTCCTCTTTGGTCCCATACTTGGTGCGAACAGTACCCTTTTGGTCGAATTCCCCCAAATCATAGAGATCATACACAGCGTATCCTGTGTCTTCTGCCGATAAGCCTTTGGTGGCGGGCGGAATCCACACGGCATCCATCCCCGCTTTTTTAAGTTCGGGTGCGAGCTCCGCCAGGCTGTTCCAAAGAGAGCCGTCTGCTTCTACATGCCATTCAAAAAATTGCATGATTGTATGATTGCGTTCCATATCTTGTTTTCCCCCTGGGCCCCTTTGAGTTACGGGTGTGACCTGAAATATTTAATCTCCTTAAATAAAACATTACCCAAAGGAAGTCAGCGGTTAAACATCGGCTAAGTAAATGAAGGGTAGAAGCTGCCGCGGCAGCTCTCTATTTGTGTATTGCTTCGAAAATAATCCATAATCCAAGCAGACCTAACACAACCCCCGCCATTTTTTCAGACCATTCACCTAACAAATATTTAAATTTCGATCCAAAGGTAAGCCCCAAAAAAGTGAATATAAAGGCTTGCAGGGCAATAAGGAAAATGGTTAAAGCAGTAGGGACTCCTACAAACCCCAGGGAAAATCCAACGGCCAGTTCATCTAAAGAAATGCTTACAGCAGTTGTAATAAGTGTCCATCCAACAAGGTTTCTTTCTAATTTCTCCTCTTGTTGATCTTCATTTTCAAAAAATAATACCCATAGAGCAACGCCAATCAGCAGTATTCCTCCAACCATGGAAGTCCAGGAGCCAATGATCTGTCCAAGACCTTTGCCAATAAATAAACCGATAAGCGGCATAATAGCTTCTGCCAATGCAAATACAATGGCAATTTTCAATTTTCCCTTCGTTTGTAAAACGCCCAGGGATGTTGAAATCAAAAACGTATCCACTCCTAACGATAAGACCAATACAATCATTTTTAAGAAAGTCGTCATCCTTTTCCTTCCCCCAACTTGTTCCTTGATAAATGGATCATATCAGAAGACACCCGTGCTTGTGGAAAGATTTTTTTGGTCGTCGAAAACACTGGTTGTCCATATTGCCCACTTTAAAGCGGGACAACTCTCAGCGGAAAAGTTTGATACTTTACAAATACTTAATATCACGTTTATCGCATGGTAACGATCTTTCCTTTAGAATAAAAGAAGATTCACATTAAAATCCAGAAAGAGGGATGGGAATGGTGAGTTTTAAGATGAAAGGTTTCACCGCGGCGGCTGTTGCGGGTTCTCTGATCGTTGCACCGTTGTTCAACGGGCTTCGCACGGTGAACGCGGAACAAGCGGCTCCGACAACGACGCCAATCAAGCATGTCGTTGTGATTTTCCAGGAAAACGTATCCTTCGATCATTACTTCGGTACATACCCTAATGCGGCTAATCCAGCCGGACAGCCCGTGTTCAAGGCAGCACCGGGTACGCCGTCCGTGAACGGATTGTCGCAGGATTTGCTGACGCACAACCCTAACCAGGCCAACCCGAAGCGTCTGGACCGGTCGCAGGCCATGACCGACGATATGGACCATGAATACAAGGCGGAACAGCAGGCTTTTAACGGCGGCAAAATGGACAAGTTTATGGAGTACACCTCCGGTAAATCCAAAGATAAATCTCTCGTAATGAACTATTACGACGGCAATACGGTTACGGCTATGTGGAATTACGCACAGCAGTTTGCGATGAGCGACAACTCGTTCAACACCGTGTTCGGTCCTTCCACTCCGGGTGCGCTGAACCTGATTTCGGGCCAAACGCATGGAGCCGTCGGATACAAAAACGGACAAAAACTCGGCGACATTGAGGACAACGTCGTCAATGGAACCGTAATTGGCGATCCGGATCCGTATTATGACAATTTTTCCGACCCTAAAAGAGCGCAGGCCGCCGTCACCGGCAAAAACGTCGGTGATTTGCTTAATGCGAAGAACTTGACATGGGGCTGGTTCCAAGGCGGCTTCCGCGACAACACCAGTACGCACAAAAACATGGCGGGCGTTTCGCAGAAAGACTATAACGCCCATCACCAACCTTTCCAATATTACCAGTCGACGTCCAATCCGAAGCATCTGCCGCCAAGCTCCCCGGACATGATCGGCCGCACCGACCAGGCCAACCACCAGTATGATTTGGCGGATTTCTGGACTGCAGCCGATGCGGGGAATTTGCCGGCCGTCAGCTATCTGAAGGCGGCTAACTATCAGGATGGACATGCCGGTTATTCGGATCCGCTGGATGAACAGCATTTCATCGTGGAAACGATCAATCACCTGCAAACACTTCCGAGCTGGAAAGATACTGCGGTCGTCATCGCCTATGATGATTCCGACGGCTGGTATGACCACGTAGCGGCTCCGATTGTGAACCATTCCAACGATCCGGAGAACGATGTCCTTACCTATCTGGGCAATCCGGATCTGGGCAGCTATCAGGATCGCGCCGGCTTTGGCCCGCGGCTTCCGCTGCTGGTCATTTCACCTTACGCCAAGAAGAACTTCGTCGACCATACGCTGACCGACCAGACCTCGATCCTGCGGTTTATCGAAGATAACTGGAACCTGGGACGCATCGGCGATTTCTCGTTCGACGAACAAGCGGGAACGCTGAACAACATGTTCGATTTCAAAAAAGAACCGGAGAATTCGAAACTTTACCTTGACCCTATTACGGGCATGAAAGTCAAGGAAGACGACGAGAAATCGGGAGTGAAGCGCGTCCTGATGGTCAGCGTCGACGGCCTGCATGCAAGCGACCTGGCGAATTACGTCAAAGCCAATCCCGACTCCGCATTGGCCGCAATGAGCCAGCACGGCGTTACCTATACGAATGCCACATCTTCCAAGCCTTCGGACTCGTTCCCGGGTCTTCTGGCTCTCGTCACCGGCGGAACGCCCAAATCGACAGGTGTGTTTTACGACAACAGCTATGACCGTAAGCTGCTTCCTCCCGTTTCCGCGAAAGCAGGGGATAAGCCGGGCACAAATGTGCTTTACGACGAGTCGATCGACAAGAATGCCGACAAGATTGACGGCGGCGGCGGAATCGATTCGGACAGCCTCCCTCGCGATCCGGCTACGAAGCAGCCTGTATATCCCCACTCTTTCTTAAAAGTGAACACCGTTTTCGAAGCGGCCAAAGCGGCTGGACTCTACACAGCATGGAGCGACAAGCATCTCGCGTACGACCTTGTTAACGGTCCTTCGGGAAAAGGCGTGGACGATCTGTATACGCCTGAGATTGCAGCTAACGGAGATGCCACCAAAGGGATCGCCACTACGGAAGCAAACGACGACTTGAAGGTAGCCGCCGTGATGAATGAAATCGACGGCAAAACGCACGACGGAACAGCTTCCGCCCCTGTGCCAAACCTGTTCGGAATGAATTTCCAAGCTGTGAGCGTCGCTGAGAAGCTGCCTGGCAACGGCTATACCGATGCCAACGGAACATTCAGCAAAGGATTGGCCGAAGCACTGCAGCATACCGATCAATCGCTCGGCAAAATCCGCAACGAATTGAAAAAGCAAAACCTGCTGGACTCGACTTTGATCCTGATTACCGCCAAACACGGTCAATCTCCGATCGATCCGGCAAAACTGAAAATCACCGATGAAAAGAAGATAACAGCCGGCGTTGCGGACGGCATGATCGCCCAATTGACGACAGACGATGTCGCCTTGATCTGGCTGACCGATTCGACGAAAACCGGCGAAGTCGTCTCAGCTCTCCAAAAAAATAAAGATGCGGCGAACATCAAAGATATTTATACCTCGGCAAGTCCTGAATGGCCCTTCAATAATCCGGCCACCGATTCCCGGACTCCGGATATCGTAGTTCAGCCGCAGGATGGCGTCATCTACACAAAACCTGGCAAGAAAATCGCCGAACACGGCGGATTCAGCGCAGACGACACGCATGTGGCGCTGCTGGCTTCCTACAACGGACTTGAAAAAGCAAGTGTTAACAACGACGCCGTGCAAACGACGCAGGTTGCGCCAACGATGCTGCAGGCCCTTGGATTAGATCCCGCAGCGCTGCAAGCGGTGCAAGCCGAGCATACGCAGGTGCTGCCGGGCCTTGATCTGACGAAGAAGAAACGTAATGAGCACGAAAAGAAAACACGCCAGAACGTGCTCGACCAATTGAAGAGCTTGCCCGCAGTAGACGAGTACTATAAGGAAGCTGCAGACATGTTCAAGGACGGCAAGGAACTAGGAATCAAAGTCATTGCCAACGGCGAGTTGATCGATTTTTCAAAATTCAACAATGTCCAGCCGGCGTCCCGTAAAGGCAGAACATTCATTTCGGCAAAAGCGCTGGCAGATGCTTTGGGTGCGAAAGCGGACTGGAATGGAACGTCAACCGTTGCCCTCTCTCTGGATGGAAAAACGATCGAATTTAAGGCGGATGCATCGGAAGTGAAGGTAAGCGGGGTTTCCCAAACGTTAGAAGTTCCGGCCTCCCTCGATAACGGGGAGTGGATGGTGCCTCTACGGTTCGTTTCCGAAGTGTTTGGCAAAAGAGTGGGCTGGGTGCAGTCCGGCGATGTTCAAGTGATTTCGATCCACAACTGACCTTTCTTTGTATAACTTATCGTAACTATTAAGGGCTTTTCCCAACAGCAGACAGCTGCTTACGGGAAAAGCCCCTTTTATCGTTGTAAGGAAATTATGTATTTTTCGGCCGAAGAATGATTTTGCTATTTAAGGAGCTGTTATATTAGATTAACAAATAATCAACATCCATATTTTCATTTTATTTGGTAATATAAAACATATAAAATGATACAAATTGTATCTAAAAAGAGGAGGTAAAGAAGTGCCGTATTTATACTTTAAAGAGTCTTGGACGCCGCTTAAAATCATTGGGATTCGGTTTTTTACAGATGACGAAGGAGGTTTTTGGATCAAAATTTGGAATTTCCACAGACGACAGATCATAAAGAAATTACCAAGCTATCTTCGGCGGACGTAAACAGCAATCTTTAAATCATTTTCCTTATACACAAAGCCAGGGACACAACAGGAGTGTCCTTTATGCGTGTCCCACCGCTGCTTCACAGCTTCATATATCCGCATAGGCGGCACAGTTTTGCGTGCCATAATATGTTAGGCACTTGATCGCCTGTTCTTGCTCGTCTTTGGATTTCAGTTCATAGGCCCCCGGCGGGTTCCGTATCGCTATTTCACAGCTTCATAAATCCGCATAGGAGGCACGTTCCAGAGATAATACTCATCTTTAGCCGTGGCGAATGTATCTCTCATATGATCGAGGAGATGGCGGTTGTGCTGGAAGAAGGTCTGATAAGGCAAAAATTTTCCTCCCTCGCGGAGAATGCGGTGTGTTTGACGGACGATATCTTGTCGCGTGGGTGTGTCCAAGAAAGAGAAAGGGATCCCCGAAAGCACATAATCGGCGCCCTCGTCAGTAACTCGCGATACAAGCTCGGCCACTCTCTCGGCACTGTCATGGTAAATCGTCAAGCGGTGATCGGAAAACGTCTCCCGCAGTATAGAAACAAAGTTCGGATTCCGCTCGATCACGATAATTTTGGAACCAGGAGTCATATTTTTCAGGATATAGCTTGTAAATACGCCCGTAGCCGGACCATACTCGACAAAAAGATTATCTTTGGAAAAGTCGATTTTGCTGCATACCTTTTGGACGCCCGACGCGGAAGTAGGCATGATCGACGCAATATGCTTGTCTGTGATCACATTTTTTAAATATACAAAGGCACTCACCAGATTCTCCCCATTCATATACTGTCATATTTTGGACTCTAACTAATGTCCCCCGGCAGAAGAAACTTATTCGCTTGTATTGCAAAAACCCCCGCCAAAAGAAAGCATAAAACACTCCCGCCGCGCATAAAAGCTACAAGAGCATTCCGCTATTAAGGGGGGAGTACCTTGCCTATAAAGCCCAAGGCTTTACGAAGTGGAGACACGATTGGATTGGTGACGTTAGGCAGTCCGCTCGACCGCTCGGTCATTGATGAAAGGGTGGGCACTTTACAGGATATGGGATTCAAAGTCGTTATGGGCAAAACGGTCTACTTGGAGACAGGCTTCCTCGCAGGCACCGACGAAGAGCGCGCAGCCGACCTGATGAGCATGTTCCGCAATCCCGCTGTGAAAATGATTCTGCCCGTGCGTGGAGGCGTAGGAGTTGCCGGCATCCTGCCTTACCTTGATTATAAGGTGATAGGGAAAAACCCTAAAATCATAACGGGGTACAGCGACATTACGATTCTGTTAAACGTCCTTTATGAATTAGTCGACCTGATCACCTTTCACAGCTTGCTGCTGATCGACTTCAAACCGGAGACTCCGGACTACAGCTTCAACCAGTTTTTTTCGGCGGTGTCGGTGGTTTCGCCTACCCGTACAATCGAAAATCCGCCGGGCATGCCATTGGCAGGAAGAGGAGGAGGCAGCGCAACAGGGCGTATCGTGGGAGGGAATATAACTTCTTTTGTGGGAATGCTCGGGACCCCTTACGAGATCGATACCCGGGGCAAAATCCTGCTGCTGGAAGAGACCCACGAGGCGATCAATACGGTGTACCGGTATCTGAACCATCTGAAGCTGGCCGGCAAGTTCAAGGGCTGCGCAGGCATCGTACTGGGGGAATGCACCAACTGCGTGCCAGCTTATGGGGTGGATTACGAGGAGCTGATCAGTACCTTCTTCGAACCGATGGGCAAACCGCTTATCACCGGTCTCGCTTCGGGCCACGGCCGCTATAAGGCAGCGATTCCGATAGGCGCGAATGTGCATATGGATGCAGATGAAGGCACGCTCACGATCCTCGAACCCACGGTACAGTGAAGGCAGCCTGTAAATTCTACATCTTTCGCCAAGGTTTACCCAGGAACTTAAAATATTTGTAAAAGGAAGAAAAGAGCTGCCGCAGCAGCTCTCCTCTAGACGGATAATTTATTATTTACTACAGGCTTCGCAGCGGCAAGAGGAAATTGAAACGACGGTGGAGCCGAATCGGTTGGGGATAAACGGTTCTCGCCTTCCTGCCACTGCTTGAAGCTTTCCGGATCGATTCCCAACTGTGCGACGATAGTGCATAAGTCCAATTTCCTTCTGCTTAACATAAATCCATCCTCCCTTAGAAGACGGTCGGTTGCACTACTCGCTCCTTCGAATCCAAGTGCCCAGATACAGATTCAATATCATCGCTTCCAATTTTTTATTTACCCATAGTTTATCAGATAAATAGAGAGTAATTTGTCGAAACAGGTCGCCGAATCAATCATACTTTGTCTCAATTTTTGTATCAAGGGATTAAGGCTGTCTCACGGATACGGATGAACTATACATTTTTCCCAAAGGCATAACCCAAGAACTTAACATATTCATTGAACAGCCAAAAGAGGCCCTTACTGTAAAGCGCTCCTTTTGGCTGTCATTATCAGACTGCTATGTATAGTATACCTTGTTAATTTTTAGTCTCCTAAATGTAAATATCCGGTAAAACCATTGACACCGATACATTACGTATCGTAAATTAAGGGAAGTAAATTACTTGTCCCTGATGGAACGCTCGGCGCGGATGAATGCAATGAACCGCATAGCTTCCTCCGGAGTCAGCTTCTTGCCGTCAATGGTCAAATCAAACTTATTCAGAATCTCGCGGTCCGACAGTTCAAGGCTGTCAACGAACTCGCGCACATCCTCGTCCAGTTCCCTGTCGGGTTCATTCGTCCTTCCGATCAGGTAGTCGACGGAAACGTTGAACAGATTCGCTATTTTTTCAATCGTTCTGTAGTCGGGCTCTCTTCTGTTATTCTCGTAGTGGGACAGAGAAGCCCGGGTGATACCCAGTTTATTGGATAAATCTTCTTGCGTAAGGGAATGTTTTTCTCGAAGCTGAGCTATTCTCTCCCCGTATTTCATTGTTGTATTCCCCCAGTCACAAACAATATGCGGCTATCCGTTCTATTCATCATCGAAGCTGGTATACGGCCACAATATAGTGACTTCTTTCGACATTATGATACATAATTTATCTCATTCTTATACTCTGTCGAATTATTGTTTAACACAGCCTTATTTATTTTACCTAAAAAAAATGATTATGGGAAGATGCCAAGTGGACCAAAAAAATCTCAGCACTGAACTGCCTCGCCCGAGATCGGCAAACACATTCTATGTATCTTTCGGCCCACAATATCATTGTCTCCCGCTTATAGATTTTAAAACCTGTGCCAGACGAGGAGAGTCAATATGAACAGAGAAGCGTCAAAGCCGATTAAGACGGTGATCAGCATGGATAAAATTCTGTCACAATTGAAGTTGAACGATTATACTGCCAGCAACGATTCCGGCCGGAACGGCAGGTGCACTGCATCGGACCAACAGGACGGCAAAGGTAAAGAATTTATAAATCTATGAAAATTACGTTGACATGATACGACTTGTATCGTAAAGTGAACTCATGTGAAATTGATACATTGCGTATCTGAGTATGGGGCTGATGTTCTCATGCAAGAACGAAAATCGGCAAAGGAGATCCAATTAGGAACTAATCTGCGCGCGATGATACAAAATGTATCTTGCTCAATAACTTTCGAGGAGACGTGGAAAAACGGTATGGAATTAGAGTTGAAAGAATACTTCGGCATTATCAAGAAGCGCATATGGATGATAACGGCGATAGTGTTAGTTGCAAGTATCACGACAGGAATCATCAGTTTTTATTATATGAAGCCGGTGTACTCCGCCAATACGAAGCTGATCGTCAGCAAATCAAGCGACAAGCAGATCGAAAATTTAAATTCCGACTTCGTAAGGTCCAATATCATGCTGGTCAATACGTACAAGGAGATCATCAAGACTCCGGCCATCATGGATAAAGTGGCGGCCAAGTATCCGGAGCTCGGGTTACCTACGGACCAGCTGATCAAGAAGGTAAATATTTCCTCAGTCAACGACACGCAGGTGATCACCCTCACTATAGAAGACAACTCTTATGAGAAAGCCGTCAAGACCGTAAACGCCATATCGGAAGTGTTCAAGAACGAGATTCCTTCCATTATGAAAGTCGACAACGTAATGATCCTTAATGAAGCCCAAATGGTGGATAAGCCTTCACCGGTCAAGCCCAATAAGCAGCTCAATCTCGCCATTTCCTTCGTCGTTTCATTGATGGCTGCAGTCGGACTGGCCTTCCTGCTGGAGTACCTCGACGATACGATCAAAACCGAGGCTGATGTCTACGCGACTCTGCAGCTGCCCGTCCTGGTCACGATCCACCAAATCAAAGAAGAAGAGTTCAAGAATTCCAAAACAAGCAAGCAGAACAGCAAAGTAGGTGAAACGCAGTATGCGGGCATCAGCCAATGATTACAGATTGATTACCAGCGAGAATCCTCGCTCCTTTATTTCAGAAGCATACCGGACATTAAGAACGAATATTCAGTTTTCATCTATCGATGAACCGATCCGAAGCATAGTCATCACCTCTCCCGAGCCGTCGGAAGGCAAATCGACCACCATCGTGAACCTCGCCGCAGTGTTTGCCCAAGAGGGAAAGAAAGTCTTAATCGTCGATGCCGACATGAGAAAGCCAACCCTTCACAACTATTTTCAAAAATCGAACCGGGCCGGCTTATCCAATCTGCTGGCGAATCAGTTTCCGATAGCTCAGGGCATACAAGAAACCTCTATCGATAATCTGGCGATCATCACCTCGGGTCCCGTACCGCCCAACCCGGCGGAAATGCTCGCGTCCAGACATATGGATCAGCTGCTGAAGGAGCTTAAGGACAGTTACGATATGATCTTTCTGGACTCTCCGCCTACCTTGGCGGTAACCGACGCTCAAGTATTGAGCGCCAAAGCCGACGGGGTCATCCTCGTTCTCAATAGCGGCAAAGTGAAGAAGGAATCCGCGAGGAAAGCACTGGATCGTCTCGCACATGTCAACGCCAAAGTGCTTGGAGCCGTCCTGAACAACAAAGAGCGCCGGAAGAGCGAAGCGCCTTACTACTATTATTACGGAGCAAGCTCGGCAGAATAGAGCAATTTGCAAGATCGGTTTTTGGTAATGTCTACCGCACCATTATCACTGTAGGCACTCGTTCATGCCGTGGGCACAAGCTGCCTTAGACGTAGATCGTCAAGGGTGTGAAGTGAGGAAGGGTTTGATGCCCTGTTTGCACATAAAAGTGCAAGTTATGCCGTTTTTGGCAAAACGGTATAGCTTACATTTTTATTCGACAAACGAGTAATCATTTAATAGAAAAATTAAAAAGAAGGATGTTGAGCAGGGGATGTATGTAAAGCATAGTAGCACAGAAATAACCGGCGGAATTCGTGGATTGAACTTTTTAATTCACAAGCGGCTGTCTATTCTGATTGGAATGGATATGCTGATCGTATGGGTAAGCATCCTTTCGTCCTATTACTTGCGGTTCGAAGGTCACGTACCCGGCCTGTATATGCAGCAGATGCTGATTTATTCCATTATCTCGACCGTTGTTTGTACCTGCTGCATGTTTTATTTCAAGCTGTATAATCGCATCTGGCAGTACGCCAGCGTTGGTGAAATGGTATCCATTTTCAAAGCGGTCTTGGCAGGGTGCTCCATCTCTTATGTAATCGGCCTTGTGCTCACAGGGTGGAGAATTCCGCTGCAAGTTTATATGCATTCCTTTGAAACGATCTTGTTTCTGGAAGGCGGGTCCCGGTTCGTATGGAGAATAGTACGGGATCGGTATTCAAGGAATACCAATATGAGCAAAGCTCTCATTATCGGCGCCGGCGCCTGTGGGGCGAACATTGTCAAGGAGCTTAAACAGAATGCTTCAGCAACTATGTATCCTTTTGGATTTATAGACGACAATCCTATGAAGCACCGGCAGCAGGTGAACGGAATAACAGTACTCGGCGGCCGTGACCGGATTGTGCAAATAACGGAAGAGAATGACATTGAACATATTATTATTGCTATCCCCTCACTTACCAGAAAAGAAACATCGGAAATCATTGAAATTTGCAAGCAAACCAAAGCCAAGCTGAAGCTGATCCCCAAACTGGATGAATTGATACAAGGAGAGGCTTTCCTCAATAAAATCAGAGATGTCCAGGTCGAAGATTTACTGGGAAGAGAGCCTGTCAAGATCGATCTGCACGGTGTAGCCGATTTCGTCGAAGACAAGGTTGTCCTTGTTACTGGAGCCGGAGGATCTATCGGTTCTGAGCTCTGCAGACAGATCAGCGGGTTTAAACCGCGGACGCTTCTTTTATTGGGGCATGGTGAGAACAGCATCTATACGATTGAGATGGAGTTAAGAGCCAAGTTCCCGAAGCTGCGATTAGAGACCATCATTGCTGATGTCCAGGACAGAAGCCGGATTTTCCATGTGTTTGATACATTCAGACCGCAGATTGTATTTCATGCAGCAGCCCATAAGCACGTGCCGTTAATGGAAAGGAATCCATCGGAAGCCATTAAGAACAATGTGTTTGGCACAAAGAATGTAGCTGACGCTTCAGATAAGTATAAAGTAGAAAGATTTGTGCTCATCTCGACGGATAAAGCGGTTAACCCGACAAGCATCATGGGCGTAACCAAGAGGATCGCCGAGATGTTTATCCAATCGTTGGACAAGACTAGCAGCACTAAATTCGTAGCTGTCCGTTTCGGGAACGTGCTCGGAAGCAGAGGCAGCGTAATTCCAAGATTCAAACAGCAGATTGCCGCAGGCGGACCCGTCACCGTAACTCATCCCGACATGATCCGTTATTTTATGACCATTCCGGAGGCGGTACAGCTGGTCATCCAAGCCGGATCCTTCGCCCAAGGAGGAGAGGTATTCATCCTGGATATGGGAAGTCCGGTGAAGATTGTCGACCTCGCCACGGATTTGATCCGGCTTTCTGGCTTCGAGCCAGGCGAAGATATTGAGATTGAATTCTCCGGTATACGTCCGGGAGAGAAGCTGTTTGAGGAGCTGTTGATGGACGAGGAAGGCATCACGGATACTTCGCATAACCGGATATTCATCGGAAAGCCGATGTTTATCAATCACAAGGAATTAGAGCTTGAAATCAAACGGTTAGAAAAAGTAGTCGGCGAAGGACATGAAATGATCCGCGACATGGTAAAGCAGCTGGTGCCCGGGTTCCAACATGAATCTAAAAAAGTGCTTGTTCAAGTGTAACAAGAGCATTGTGCAATGATGAAGATAGTACAAACCGGAATAAAAGGAGAAAAATACGGAATGAAGGTACGCAAAGCCATTATCCCGGCAGCTGGACTTGGAACAAGGTTTCTGCCTGCCACCAAAGCCATGCCTAAAGAGATGCTGCCTATCGTTGATAAACCGACTATCCAATACATCGTTGAAGAGGCAGTCGAATCGGGAATTGAAGATATCATCATCGTCACCGGTAAAGGCAAAAGAGCGATCGAAGACCACTTCGACAATTCCTTTGAATTGGAACAAAGCTTGCTGGAAAAAGGAAAGCTTGAGCTGCTGAACGAAGTGCAGAAATCCTCCAAAATGGTAGACATTCATTATATCCGCCAAAAGGAAGCCAGAGGATTGGGCCACGCCGTCTGGTGTGCACGAAAGTTTATAGGCAACGAACCATTCGCTGTGCTTCTGGGAGACGATATAGTACAAGCCGAAAAGCCTTGCTTAAGACAAATGATTGAGCAATATCAACGTTACAAAGCATCGGTTATCGGGGTACAGCGTGTATCTGATGATGAGGTTTCACGTTATGGAATAGTTGACGCCCAACAATTAAATGATCGCTTTTACAGCGTAAATAGTTTAGTAGAGAAACCGAAAAGAGAAGACGCCCCGTCTAATCTTGCTATCATGGGTCGCTACATTCTTAGCCCAAGAATTTTTGAGATTCTTGATCATCAATCGCCTGGAGCAGGTGGAGAAATCCAACTGACTGATGCTATTGCGCAGCTGAATCAACATGAAGCTGTTTATGCTTACGATTTTGAAGGCGTTAGATATGATGTTGGTGAAAAAATGGGTTTTATCAAAACGACTATTGAATTTGCATTACAACGTGAAGATTTAAGACACAGTATACTTGAGTATCTTTCGAAAGTAATGGAACAAGAATTAATAATAAAATAGATTTAACAGTTATATACCATAACTTGAAATGGGGACTAGATTTTATTAAACATTATTAAAAAGTAGGTTTATTACTTGATTTTAAGTTAGTCAGGAAGGAACAATTTTGAATGAAAATTTTATATGTATCCACGATAGCTAGTACCATAAATGCATTTATGATTCCGCACATCAAACTGCTAATAGAGCAAGGTCATTATGTGGATATTGCATGTAATATCGATCGTGAGATAAGCAGTAGTTTGACTGAACGTGGTTGTCAAGTCTTTAATATAGAATTTCAACGTTCACCGTTAAAAAAAAGTAACTATATAGCTTACAAAAACTTGAAAACAATTATAAAAAAAGGCGGGTATGATACAGTCCATACCCATACCCCTGTTGCTTCAGCATGTGTAAGACTTGCGTGTAGAAAAATGAAGAATGTGAAAGTCATATACACTGCCCACGGATTTCATTTTTATACAGGAGCTCCTCTTAAAAATTGGTTAATATACTATCTTATTGAGCGCAATTTGGCAAAATATACTGATGTACTGATTACCATTAATAAAGAGGATTATGAAAGAGCTAAGAATTCCTTCAATGCACGAAGAATTGAATATGTCCCTGGAGTTGGGCTAGATACTCGAAGATTTGATGAATTAGTTGTCGATAAAGCAGCAAAGCGTAAAGAAATAGGAGTGCCGGAGGATGCTGTTGTTATACTTTCAGTTGGTGAACTTAATAAGAACAAAAACCATCAAACTGTTATTAGAGGAATAGCAAAGCTAAACCGTCCGAATATTTATTATGTCATATGTGGACGAGGAGAATTGGAAAATAGTTTAAGGAACTTATCTAAAGAACTAGGAATAGAAGATCAAGTAAAATTGTTAGGCTACCGTACAGATATAGCTGAAATTTGCAAGGTAGCAGATATTTTTGCCTTTCCTTCTTTCAGGGAAGGTTTACCTGTATCCTTGATGGAAGCCATGGCCTCAAAATTGCCAGTTGTTTGTTCTAACATTAGAGGAAACAATGATCTCATTCAGGAAGGAAAAGGCGGGTTTTTAATTCATCCAATTAATGATGAGGGATTTGCTAAAGCAATTGATAAATTATTAGAGTCACGAGTAGCAATGGGTGAATATAATTTCGAAAGAATACAATACTTTAGTTTAAATAATGTAAAAGAGAAGATGAAAGAAATTTATAAATTAGTTGGTAATGAGGCGCTGTGATATGAAAACTAGTGTTGTACTTTTAAGATCAAACCCTGTTGACCCTGATTCAAGGGTTGAGAAGGAGGCTAGTAGTCTTATAAAGGCAGGATATGACGTTAACATACTGGCATGGGATAGAAGTTCGAAATATAACATTAAAGAATCTTTTATAGATTTTAGTCATGGAAGGGCAAAAATATACAGATTTGGTATCCCAGCTGCATATGGAGCAGGATTACTCAGCTTAAAACCCTTTATTTTATTTCAACTGCGCCTGCTGACGTGGCTTATGAAGAATAAAAATCAATACCAAATCATTCATGCTTGTGATTTTGATACTGCTTTCACTGCATATCATTGTTCTAAATTACTTAGAAAAAAGTTAGTATTTGATATCTTTGATTATTTATTTACTGAAACAGACGGTAGATTTGGTTTTCTAAAGAAGTATATTGTATATTGGCAACACAAAATAATTAATCATGCAGATGCCACTATTATCTGTACAGAGCATAGGATAAAACAGATAAAAGGGGCAAAACCGAAAAAATTAATTATAATTCATAATAGTCCTCCTGAGTTAAATGAAAAATTATCCATATTAGAAGTAAATGAAAATAAAGTGAAAATTGTGTATGTTGGAATACTTCAAGACAAGAGATTTATAAAAGAATTAGCGGATATTGTTAAGGACAATAATGAATGTGAGTTGCACATAGGTGGGTTTGGAAAATTTGAAAATTATTTCCAATATATGGCATCAAAATATGAAAATATTAAATATTATGGAAAGCTGCCCTATCAAAAAACATTAGAACTAGAAAAAAGTTGTGACATTATGACTGCAATTTACGATCCAGCAGTCGGTAATCATTATTATGCTGCTCCTAATAAATTTTATGAGGCCTTAATGCTTGGAAAGCCAGTAATAATGGTAAAGAATACCGGCATGTCGGAAGTAGTTGCAAATAATAATATTGGAGAAGTAATTGACTTTAATACCGAAAGTCTGAAAGCAGCGATAGAAAATCTAATAAGAAGAAGAAGCCAATGGCAGGACATATCAAATAAAATGAAAAATTTATATAAGAACGATTTTAGCTGGAATGAAATGGAAAGAAGGTTAATTGGAATATACAAAGGATTAGAACACTAGATTAAAGCAAGTTAGAAATTACAGACGTTATTGTGAAGTGATGAAGGGAAAAAAGTATGAAAATATTATTTGTAGCACAAAACTTACAAATGGGTGGTATTCAAAAAGCACTAATAAACACGATTAAAGAGTTAAAAGAAGAGAGCGGACAAAAAGATTATCCTATTCCCGATATTGATATCTTTTTATTTGGAGACGGGATTCTTGTCAAAGAATTACCAGATAACATTAACGTATATCGAGGATCATTGTTACTAAGATTAATTTCAACACCTTTTTCAGTAGTAAAAGATCAAATGAATATACTTTATATATTACTTAGAATTTTTTGTATGTTACTTGTCAGAATAATCGGCTCTGAAAAGTTTTATAGACTTCTTTTTAAGATGCAAGAAAGATTAGATGGATATGATTATGCAATTTCTTATTTTAACGATGTGCAAGGCGGATATTTTAACCGTGGAACTAACCAATATGTTGATGAATTTGTAGACGCCAAAAAGAAGATTGCATGGATCCACACAGATCCACTAAAAGCAGGATTTAACCGAGAAACCGTATTAAATACTTACAAAAAGTTTGATAATATTGTTTGTGTCTCAGCTGCTAACAGACAAAATTTAATTGAACTGGTGCCAGAATTTAAAAATAAAGTATGTGTTGTTAACAATTTTTTCTCAATAGATGAATTAAAAGCAAAGGCAACTTGTTACACTCCTTTCGAGCCGAAAGGGGTTAGTATTGTTTCTGTGGGAAGAATAGATGATTCAACAAAGCGCTTCGATTTGATACCGAGGATATGCAAAATGCTAAAGGAGGATTCAATAACAAATTTTTATTGGAGAATCGTTGGTAACGGACCAGATTATGAGTCGAATAAACATCTTGCAGAATCTTTAGGTGTGTCAGATTTAGTTGAATTTGTTGGCGAAAAAGACAATCCATATCCTTATATAAAAGAAAGTAAAATTTTTGTTTTAACGTCTGCATACGAAGGCTATCCTATGGTAGTGTCAGAGTCATTAATGCTCGGAACACCAGTATTAACAACTAGATACGCTGCCGTTTCCGAGCAGGTCATAGAGGATCATAACGCAATTGTTACTGGAATGGAAATAAATAATATTTATTTGGGACTCAAATATCTTTTAATTCATCCACATATCGTTGATAAGATGAAAGAAAACTTAAAATTAGATCACTTTTCGAATGATAAGGTTTTACATCAGTTTTTCAATTGTTTGTGTAGTTAATTTATATTTAAGCCCTCCAGCTTACTGGTAATTAACTCCACAAAACATAGGAGATGGATTTTGTGAATACGTTAGAAAAGGTACGAGAAAAGAAATTTACTATATTTTTTCTAGGGGTTTATATATTTTTATATCCTCTTTTAGAGGGGTATTCTAATGATTCACATACTCCGATAGGAACGAAATATTTAGGTTTCTTTCTGGTGTTTATTTGGTTAATGGAAACGTTGATTAATACAAAAATTAGATTCAACAATAAAGTGATTTGTCTGTTATTATTTTGCGGCTGGAGTGCTTGTAGTATTTTATGGTCTGCAAATTACTCAGCATCTGTAATTTCGATAATGGGGTACTTCCAGGTATTTACTTTATATTTTCTTATATTTGATGTGATTAAAATAAGAGAGACTCTTGTACGATTGATGTCCTCTTATGTCTTAGGTATTGCGATGTTGTCCGTTTCAGCTGTCATTAATATTTTTACGGGTTCAGGTTTTAACGGATTTGAAAACCGATTTAGCGCTATGGGTATAGACCCTAATGATTTTGGCATTACTGTTACTTCTAGCATTCCAATCGCTTATTTTCTCTTTGTCGAGAAGAAGTCAAAATTAAGTATTCTGTACATCATACTAGCTATACCTATCGTTATCGCCACATCTTCAAGAGGCGCTGTTGTGGCGCTTTCCATCATAGCGATCGCTTACACTTTTATTTCTCTACAATCTGTAAAGAAAACAGTGTTTTTGACTGTAACGATAGCAGGTTTAATATTACTAGTTGGACAGTTCGTGCCTGAAACTGCTTTAATGCGAATAGGTCAAAGCTCGGCAGATGCTACAGGCTCAGGGCGGACATTGATATGGGAAGTAGCATGGAATTTAGGAAGTGCCTCTCCGTGGTTCGGCAACGGGGTCGGCACTTTTATTTTTGTTTCGCCCACACAAACTCTTACTCACAATACATTTTTATCAAATTGGGCTGATCTTGGGATCATTGGATTCGGATTATGGAGTATTTTATGGATCTTACACTTCAAAAAAATAATCACTATGAAATTGTCATATTTTAATGATTTAGCATTGAAAATGTCTTTATTCTTCTCCTTGACGGTGTTACTCGTTGGCTCTTTAACTCTAAACTGGGAAATCCACAAAGCTATCTTCATCATTTGGGGATTTATATCAGTATTAGAACCAAATATGCCAAATGAATCGAATTACCATGCAAAGATATCGAGGAAAGAACAACTTAAAATAAAATCATTACAGACAACATGAGTCAAGCAGAGATACACCACCGGGCGGTTTTTGCCTTGTTATGTTGTAAAAGAAAGAAGACTATCTTAACTAACGAAGTTCTATGGTTCAATAATATAACAGGTCCTTCGCTAAAAAAGGAATATCCGCATGAACAGAAAATTCTATTTATTATTTAACATTCAACTGTTCTCTGAGGAGGAGTTGTTGATTCCGGCCTAAAAAACGTTCCTGCCGCCGAGAGCCGAACAGAAGTAACGGCAAAAATCACTACTGAACCTGAGAAACATGTGATATTGGTCTTAATACTATAGTTGCAATTTTTGGATCAAATGGAATTTTGTATATTCCATAATAAATAAAATATAAGTAAGCGGGGCTAAATTATGAATCCATATTTAAGTATAATTGTACCAGTCTATAAAGTTGAACCTTATATCCACCAGTGTGTTGATAGCATATTAGCACAGACTTTTGCTGATTTTGAATTGATTTTAGTTGATGATGGTTCACCTGATAACTGTCCACGAATTTGTGACGAATATGCGGAATTAGACCCAAGGGTAAAAGTCATACACAAAGCTAATGGAGGTCTTGTAAGTGCACGTAAAGCAGGGCTAAGAGCTGCTCGTGGAAAGTATATAGGTTATGTTGATAGCGATGATTGGGTTGAGGCAAAAATGTTCGAGTTATTATGCAATGCAGCAAAGGAATATGACACCGATATTGTTATGTGCGATGTAATACACAGTTATCCTGATCAAAACATTAGAAGTCAACAAATGATAGAGCCTGGGTTATACGACAAAAAGGATATGACAAAAAAGGTCTATCCCATCATGCTGTATTCAGGGAAATTTTATCAATTTGGTTTGTATCCAGCAGTTTGGAATAAAATATTTAAGAAGGAGTTATTAGAAAAAAATCAATATAACGTTGATGACATAATAAAAATGGGAGAAGATGCAGCATGTACTTATCCTTGTTTATTAGATTCAAATTCAATTTATGTATTAGATAATAAATTCCTTTATCATTATCGTCAAATTGAATCTTCTATGACAAGAAAGTACGATGATAAATATTTAGAACGAGTTTTAGTTTTAAATAATCTATTAAAAGAGAGAGTTAAGAAAAACAGTGTATTCGACCTATCAGAACAGGTAAATTATTACCTTACTTTCTTAGTGATTGGGGCATTAAATAATGAATTTAGTAAACAAAACACAAAGAGCAACGGTGAAAAACGGAACTTTATTAAAAAAATGCTTTTAAATGATGATATAAACGAAGCATTAAATAATATTAAAATAAAAGGTATGTCTTTGAAATCAAAAGTATATATTACGTTATTAAGAAATCAAAATTTTTTAATGAACTTTTTGATTATGTTTAAGATGATTGCTAACAAAAAGAAAGTTTAATCTAAAAAATAAAAGAGAAAGAATTATAGCTCTGGTCCAATTCTTCTCCTTTGGAGTTAGGAGATCAAACATGAGAACAAAAAGAGCAATAATAAATCTTATTTCAAACCTTTTACTTCAAAGTGTATCTGTAATGATTGGTTTTATTTTACCCAGGTTTTTTATTACTAACTACGGATCATCTATATTTGGACTAACATCATCCATTAACCAGTTTTTGAGTTATTTAAAAATAATAGAAGCAGGTGTGGGTAATGCATCAGTTGCAGCATTATACAAACCCTTAAGTGTAGATGATCGGAGTAAGATCAACGGAATTCTGTCAGCGACAAACTACTTTTATAGGCGCTCAGGATATATATTTATTGTTCTTGTATTTATTTTATCCTTTTGTTTTCCACTAATTGCTGCCGACAAGGTAGATGTTTCTTTAGCTTTTTATTTGGTATTCATATTAGGGGTTAGTGGTATAGTTGAGTACTTTTTATTAGGCAAATACATAGTATTACTTACTGCTGATCAAAAAAGTTTTGTTATATTTTATATACGATCTGCTTTAAATATAATAAGTGCGATTTTTTCAATATTATTTATTAAATTAGGTTTTTCTATTGTCATGGTTATTGCTGTTTCAACTACTATCACAGTGTCAATCGTCCTCTTTTTAAGAATTTATGTAAACAAGTTTTATCCATTCTTCAATATTAAAGTTAAGCCTGACACTGTTGCGATAAAGAGTAAATGGGATGCGTTAATTCACCAAATTGCAGGTTTAGTTATATTTAATACTCCTATAATAATTATTACTATATTTGCTGGACTTGAGGAAGTCAGTGTATACACAATATACAATATGGCATTTAATGCAATATTATTAATAATCTCAACTTTTTCATCTGCAATGCTGGCCGCATTTGGAGATTTAATAGTTAGAGATGAAAAGGAAGTTTTGCATAGGCATTTTAGCAACTTTGAATATATATTTTATGCTGTTGTTGCAATTTTTTATACATGTGCAGCATTGTTAATATTGCCTTTTGTACAACTTTATACTTCCGGGTTTCACGATGCAAATTATGTTAGACCGTTGCTAGCTACTTTGTTTATTTTAGTTGGAATTGCAAACGCAATACGTATTCCTGCAAGTATTTTAGTTAATTCTGCTGGGCACTTTAAAGAAACAAAGTGGCGTGCAATCATTGAAGCAGCAGTTAACATCGTTGCATCTCTAATTTTTGTCCACTATTTAGGTGTTGAAGGTATTCTTTTGGGTAGTCTATGTTCTTATGCATACCGTACCACTGATTTTATAATATATGTATCTCGTAATATCTTAAAGAACTCTCCAAGGCATACAGTAAATAAACTTTTTCGTAATATGATTTTTTCAATAATCGCTGCAGCTCCGTTTCTTATTTTTGTTAAAGTTGAAGCACATAATTTTCTTGACTGGTTAAGTTGGGCGTTCCTTGTTGGATCATGGACATTAGTCGTTATTTTAATAGGTAATTCCATTGTGGACCCTAGGACAATGAGTGAAATCTGGAGACAAATTAAGAAAAATACTTTGAAGCGTAAAGAATTAAATAAGGCAGTTTGAAAAAGGTAAATGGAGATAAATTATGAAAAAAAAACTAATGCTTTATTTTTATAAAGTTTTCGCAACTTATTTACCTAATTCCGATTCACGATTTATAGGTGAGCCAAGTAAAAAAATAAGAGGTTTTTTATTTAACCATATAACAGAGAGCAATAGTTTTAACATAAACATTCAAAGAAAGTCCGTATTTTCATCAAATGTGAAATTAGGAGATAATTCTGGAATTGGCCCAAGATGCTATATTCAAGGACCAACAACAATAGGTAATAATGTAATGATGGCACCTGAGGTTTTAATCTACACCACTAATCATGAGACATCTGATGTAGAAACTCCTATGTGCCAACAAGGGACAACGGTACCTAAAGAAGTGAAAATAGGAGATGATGTATGGATTGGCTCAAGAGTGATTATGTTACCTGGCGTCACAATTGGAAACGGATCAATTATTGCGGCAGGTTCTGTCGTGACAAAAGATGTACCTCCTCACTCTGTTGTAGGAGGAAACCCTGCTAAAGTATTAAAAAACAGAAAAGCTTAGTAATAAGGATTTTTTGTATAAATATATTTTTAAAGTAATAACTTATGAAATCGAATTGTATCATGCAATCTCGCCCTAATTTAGAGCGGGATTTTTTGCTTTTCAAGGGGCTGTAGTTAATGTTTAAGCTTGGTAGATTGCTGTTTTGACACTTATTTCGGGAGGTGTATGCTCATGGTTATACTCGTAACCGGGGGAGCAGGTTATATTGGTAGTCATACATGTATCGAGTTATTAAACGCTGGTTATGAAATCGTTGTACTAGATAATTTATCGAACAGCAAGATTGAATGCTTACAGCGGTTGACTACTGTCACAAGCAGGAGGATAAAATTTTATAATGTAGATCTATTAGATGTAGAAAGTGCAGAAGCCGTTTTTTTAGAAAATAAGATTGACGCTGTAATCCATTTTGCCGGATATAAAGCGGTTGGAGAGTCCGTTGAAATGCCTCTGAAATATTATCATAACAATGTAACTGGTACATTAATTCTATGCCAGCTTATGCAAAAGTACGGTGTAAAAAGGATGGTGTTCAGTTCTTCGGCTACTGTGTATAGTACAAAAACAGATGGTCCTATTTCTGAGGATTTTCTTCTCAAAGCATCAAATCCCTACGGCCGTACGAAATTGATGATCGAAGAGATTCTGCGTGACCTATATATTTCGGATAATGGATGGAGTATTTCCCTTTTAAGATATTTTAACCCGGTTGGTGCTCATCTTAGTGGTTTAATCGGAGAGGATCCCAACGGCATTCCGAATAATTTATTGCCCTACATTACTCAAGTAGCAGTAGGAGAGTTAAACGAGCTTCGTGTGTTTGGAAATAATTATCCTACTCCTGACGGAACCGGGGTTAGAGATTATATCCACGTAGTGGATCTTGCAAATGGTCATCTCAAGGCAATCGAGAAGGTGATGTCAACAAGCGGTGTAAATGCTTATAATCTTGGCACAGGGAAGGGGTGTAGTGTACTTGAAATGATTCATGCTTTTGAAAAGGTATCTAACAGGAAGATCCCATATAAAATTGTTGACCGAAGACCCGGTGACGCAGCAGTGTGTTACGCCGACCCTTCAAAAGCAAAAAAAGAGCTGGGTTGGGTTGCAGAGAAAAGTATTGAAGAAATGTGCGCGGATGCTTGGAGGTGGCAGTTCAACAACCCAAACGGATATATTGTAAAAGATCATATTTCGCAAGAGAAAGTGAAAGTAGAGATAAGATAGTATCTGTATTTTAGATATAATCTTATCTTTTTTAATTTATAAAAAACCAAAGTGGGGCCGAATTAACATGAAAAGGTTTTGTGATCTGTTAGTTTCTACAGTTCTATTGCTTGTTTTATCCCCTGTGATCCTTATGGTTTATATTATGGTACGTTGGAAATTGGGAACTCCCGCCATATTTAAACAGCAACGTCCGGGGCTAAATGGACAACCATTCTATATATTGAAATTTCGTAGCATGACCGATCAACGAGATCAGGATAGTAACTTATTGCCTGACGAGGTTCGTTTAACACCCTTTGGAAAGATGTTAAGGAAATTCAGTCTAGATGAATTACCTCAGTTATTAAATGTAGTACGGGGAGACATCAGTTTGGTGGGCCCCAGGCCATTACGAATGGAATATCTTCCGTTATACACGCCGGAACAAATTAGACGTCACACAGTAAAGCCGGGTATAACGGGTTGGGCACAAGTAAACGGAAGAAATGCGATTACTTGGGAAGAGAAGTTTGCTCTAGATGTCTGGTATGTTGATAACCAATCCTTTTTATTAGACGTTAAGATTCTATGGTTAACCTTCTTAAAAGTAATTCGATCAGAAGATATTAATCAGAACGGGCATGCAACAATGCCCTTCTTTAAAGGAGTTGAAAAACAATGAATACACTAAACATATTATTTACAAGTGCGGGTAGAAGAGTCTCGTTGATTAAGCATTTCAAAAATACTTTGGATCAACTTGGAATAAGGGGACGCATAATTACTACAGATATTAAAAGAAATGCACCTGCTGCTTTCATATCGGATGTGCATGAATTAGTTCCAAGAGTAAATGATCTTAATTACATCTCTACATTAAAAGAGTTGTGCATTAAATATGAGATTGGCCTTTTAATCCCATTGATTGACACTGAACTTAACATATTGGCATCAAATAAGAAAGAATTTGAGGAAAGTGGTGTAGAAGTATTAATTTCTTCACCAGCAGTAAATGAAATTTGTTTTGATAAGAGAAATACATATAGCTTCTTTAGAGACATAGGAGTTGATACGCCTGAAATTTTAAACCCAGATGTCATTTTAGGCGAATCTAACTCTAATTATCCTTTTCTCATTAAACCATCTAATGGCAGTTGTAGTGTTGGCGTTACAAAAATTAATAACGAACGGGAATTACGTTTTTTTAAAGATTATATTCCTAATGCAATCTTACAAGAGTTCATCACTGGTGAAGAATATACATTAGATGTATTAGTGGACTTTGAAGGAAATGTTCGTTCTATAGTTCCCAGACTACGCTTAGAGACTAGAGCTGGGGAAGTGAGTAAAGGATTAACAGTTAAAAATTATGACATTATAAATGCTACAAAAAAGGTAGTAGAAGCATTACCGGGAGCATTAGGATGTATAACTGTTCAGTGCTTTTTAACAGCAAATAAAGAAATTAAGTTCTTGGAGATTAACCCTAGATTTGGTGGTGGATTTCCTTTGTCCCTTGCAGCTGGAGCTGACTTTCCTTTATGGATCATTAAAATGCTGCTCAATGAGGAAATTAATATTGCTCTTGATGAATGGAAAGAGGATGTTGCCATGTTAAGATTCGATGATGCCATCTTTACTACAAAGGATATGATAGTGTGATCAATGTTGTCGTATTTGATTTGGATGATACATTATACCCCGAACATGACTATGTTCGCAGCGGATTTACAGCTGTTAATAGTTGGATAGAGGAAACTTACTCTACTATTGGATTTTATGATATAGCTTCCAGTCTGCTTAAATCTGGGCAGAGTGGCAACATATTTAATCAGACCCTTGATTATCTGGAAATTTCCTATGACGGAGAACTTATTAATACACTCGTCAACATTTATAGACGACATTCACCCAAGATTAACCTATATGAAGACGCAACATGGGCTATTAATCATTTTAAGAATAAAAAGCGTCTGGCAATCATCACCGACGGTTATCTTGAGGCTCAGGAGAATAAAGTACGATCACTAGGTTTAGAAAGTTTGTTTGATTTAATCATCTGTACTGATAAGTTTGGACGCGGGAATTGGAAACCTAGTCCAATGCCGTATGAAAAGATTATGGAAACATTTGAATGTGAAGGCACTGATTGTATCTACATTGGTGATAATCCTAGGAAGGATTTCATTGCAGCGAAAAAACTTGGATGGAAAACGATACAAATCAATCGACCTAACGGAGTATACAGCAATCTTGAAGTAGACATCACATATCGAGCGGACATTCAAATAAAATCGTTAATGGAATTAGATTATATAGTTAGTTGATTTTAAAGAAAAAATACTAGGAGTGGGTTTTATGTCACTTAATCAGAAAAGAATCTATCTTTCATCTCCCCATATGGGCGGTGATGAGCAGCAATTTGTTTCCGAAGCCTTTGAAACCAACTGGATTGCGCCTCTTGGCCCAAACGTTAATGCTTTTGAGGCTGAGTTAGCGAATTATGTTGGAAGCAAAGGTGCTGTAGCCCTAAGCTCTGGAACTGCGGCTATTCACTTATCGCTTCGTTTGTTGGGTGTTGGACCGGGAGATTTAGTCTTTTGTTCATCGCTTACCTTTATCGCTAGTGCTAATCCAATTCTATATCAGATTGCCGAACCTGTGTTTATAGACTCAGAACCAGAAAGCTGGAATATGTCGCCACAGGCACTGCAGCGGGCATTTAATGAAGCCGAGAAGTCGGGCAAGCTGCCCAAGGCTGTCGTTATTGTTAATTTATATGGTCAGAGCGCTGACATGCAGCCATTGTTAGAAATCTGTGACCATTATAACGTGCCTGTTGTTGAGGATGCGGCTGAATCATTAGGTGCTAACTATAAAGGTCAAGCAAGCGGCACCTTTGGCAAATTTGGCATTTATTCGTTTAACGGAAATAAAATTATTACAACATCCGGTGGTGGAATGTTAGTATCCGATGATTTGGAGGCTCTTAATAAGGCTCGATTCTGGGCTACGCAAGCTCGTGATACCGCCAGGCATTATGAACACAGCCAAATGGGCTATAATTACCGCTTAAGTAATATCCTTGCCGGAGTAGGTCGGGGACAATTACGGGTATTGAACGAACGCGTAGCGGCGCGCCGGGCTGTTTTTGACCGTTATTATGATGCGTTCAATCAGATTGAGGGTATTCGTTTTATGCCGGAACTTGATTGTGGTCAATCAACAAGGTGGCTTACGGCTTTGACCATAGATCCGCAACATTGTGGGGTTAGCTCCATTGAAATTGTAGATTATTTAGCAGAGCAAAACATAGAAGCACGGCCTGTATGGAAGCCATTGCACTTACAACCTCTTTTCAAAAATAATCAATACTTCTCTCATACACCGGATTATAGTTTTTCAGATCAATTATTCCAATATGGAATGTGTCTTCCATCTGGCTCTAATATGACCTTAGAAGAACAAGAACGAGTAATAGATTCTATGAGTAAGTGTTTAAAAATAGCGGTGCTTTAATGAATGCTTAGGGAAAAGGTTTATATTATTTCTCTCGTTTGTTTATTGCCTATAATTTTAGCGATGTTGTTTGCTGGGCGATTTTTGGTATTAGATGAAAAACCCGAACGATCTGATTACAATTGATGAATACATTAAACTTGCAGGAAATGCTTTTGGTTTTAATGGCCCGGATGCAAAGAGAGTGCTTAACAAAGTAAAACTATAATTATAAGCATAAAGGAAGCGTTAATTAAATAGGTGATTATCTTATGAAATCAATTAAAAAAAAGTGGATTTTTATTTGTTCAATACTGCTAATCATTCTTATTTCCGGATATTACGTATTGGACAAGTCAGCCAATTACATTATTCATTCCTTTCTAATTCCCAAAAACACTTCAACACAGCAAAGTTTAAAGAAAGAAACATCCAAGGCTAAAGAGCTAACGCCAACCGAAGCTTCATCAGAAAGCCAATCTCAAGAGTCACCAACCACGATTTTGAAAACAAACAAAGATGTTGAGGCTCAAACACCAGCAGCAGATGTCTCACCAAATAGCAGCCCAAAACAAGAACCTGGCACACTAAGTACATCCAACCCAGCTGCTAAACCACCAGAACAACCAAAACTTAAGTATGAAGCGGAGATCTCACCGGAGAAAGCTCAAAGTGCTGAAAACTCAGTGTCTGCTAAAGATAAAGCCAAGATAATGTCAATTTTACTTAGTAAATTATCCGTAGAGGAAATTAAGCTATTTACGCAATTAGCCGCAGGCGGTCTTTCGGTTGAGGATAAGAGGCAGGCCAAGAAGGTATTTTTAGTGAAGCTTTCAGAGAAGGAATATAACGATCTCATTGCCATAGCATCCAAGTTAGGCTTGAGTGAAGGAAAGTCGTATCAAGATTCGCTGAAAGAAAATCTAAAATAACAACTGATCTTGAAAGAAGATTTCTGGATTGGGAAATATATTGAAGTATGTCATTTCATTGAGAAACCCCGCGATGAAGAAGCACATGCCTTGATTGAGGCAAATGCGCTTTGGAACAGCGGGGTTTTTGCATTCAAGCTGGATTATTTCATTAATGTGTTAATCAATAGAAAACTATTGATAAAGGGGATATATAGAAATGGAGAAAACAGAAATCGTAAATTTCACAAAATTAAATGAAGGGGAAGAAGTGCTGACCAGCGTTGTTAAAGTCCAAGCAGGCCATAACCTAAGTTATTCTATGCATAAAAATCGCGATAAATGCTGGATTGTCGTGTCCGGCGTCGGGGAGTTCGTGTTAAACAACGGGTTTCTTCATGTCAAGGCAGGAGATGTGCTGCAGATCCCCTCAGGTTCGATTCACAGCATGAATGCTATTTGCGATATGGAGTGGATTGACATCCAGACCGGCAAAGATCTTGCGCTGGATGATAGCGTGTGCCTTCTCAAACAATGGGATGAGATCGTTAAGTACTGCCGCTTGGTGGGGGTTGGCTAAAAGCCGAACATGAAGCATCAGACGTTTACTGTTCACCGAACACCGCTCTTTGCTGATGTCATTCTGGACACTTGTGGAGCGGCATTACGCATTATGTCTCTCTTTACTTGATCAAGCATTTTAAGAAGACGGACGGTGATTGTGTATGAGTAAGAATTTCGATTCATCACAGAGTGGGGCGTGGTTGAAATGTGGCGGGATTGTCGTTCTCATCGGATGTATAGTTTTTTTAAGCTATTTTTACTGGCAGCGTGAAAACATCACTGCGGCAGAGAATAGCATCAAGCTTGTGGACAATCACCAGCAGCACACCAAGGATATCAAGGAGCAAGGGGACCCGCAAAAACAGCAAACTATAGTGGAGAAACCAATGCATAGCAAGACGGAAAATACGGCTACCTCTATTAGTACCCCAGTAAACCAGGGTCCGCCATCTGTGAAGGATGAAAGCAGCACCACTAAGCAGACGAACTCTCCAGCAGTCCAACAGCAAGAGATTCAAACAGATAATCAGGCAGTAAACTCGGTCCAACCTAGCAATCCTGCTCCAACAGAAGAACCATCGCAGAACAATCCTGCTCCCGCATCAGCGTCTAAACCAGCGGCAGATTCAACTTCCAGTGGAACACCTAAGCCGGAAGCAGATTCTACACCCAATAAACCCGCAGCAGCTAATCCGGATATAGAAGCAAAATACAGAGCGCAGCTGCTAAGCCTTAAAGGCCAGTGCGAAGCCCAGGCGAGCTCCATTGTCGGAGAGATTGCTGCCTACTTGTCCAGCCAGAATTCCACGGACGGCATTAATGGATCAAAATCAAAATACCTATCACGAATCTCGGCAGCCGAGGCTTCCTGCGACCGGCAGGTAGGCTCGATTATTGAGAAGGCTAAAGATGAGCTTCGTCAAGCGGGACTGGATGACTCCGGACCGGACGGCTGGCGTCAGGAGTATGAGGCGGTCAAAGGAGCTGCACAAGCAAGGGCTTTAACCGAATTGGAAAAACAACATCCCAAATAGGGTCGATATTATATAAAATAAGGTGATCTAATTGATAGGCAACCGTATTCAAAAGCTGAGGCAGCAAAAGCGTTTATCCCTGACTGAATTATCACACCGCTCGGGTGTGGCTAAATCTTATTTGAGTTCGATTGAGCGCAATCTTCAGAGGAATCCGTCTATTGAAATTCTTCAAAAGCTGGCCCCCGAGCTTGGGGTCGATATACATAGTCTGGTTAGTGAAGAGTATTCACCCGAATTTTTGAGTAAGGAATGGATTGAGCTGGTCCAAGAAGTGAAGGCTTCTGGAGTGAGCATTGAAGCCATACGTGGGTATCTGAAAAGCAATAAATAAATGCAAGCGCTTTAGTTATACCTAAAGATAAGGGTGGAAATATGGCGGCAATTAAAATGAAACTGGTTTGCAATCTCAGAGAGCTTTTGAAGCGGGAAGGAAAGTCGATGAACTGGCTCGCTAAAATTGCCGGTGCTTCTTCGCGTTCCCAGGCGCAGCGCTGGTGCAGCGGCGAAATTCCCCATCCCGGTTATCTGCTTCGAATCAGTAAGGAAACCGGTTGGACGTTGGAAGAGATGCTAGAGGAAATAGTAGAATCTTGACAGACTGGCGGTTAAGCGGTAAAGGCAGTAGTTTACAAGTAATGCATAGTAGCCTCGCTGCGGACTAGGAATCTGATGTTGATACCGGTTTGGCCCATTCCTTTTGAAATGTAATAAGTGCCATAGGGAGTGCTGTGCAGACCCGTGTAAAACGTGAATAAGCCTGCGGAGTTTTAGTTGCTGATGATCATGGTTGCCAAGTACGGCGTAGGTGGGGATTTGGGAGTCCCTAACAACGGCCAAATATTCTTTTAACCTCGGGAGTCTGCCCGGGAGCTTGGTAAAATCGCCAGTGATAAAGATATAGTCTGGTTTTTCTTTTCCAATGACCGCTTGCAGTTTCTTCGTATTAATCCTCAGTCTTTCCTACCCGAAAAATTCATTTATTTGATACGTAGTGTACCATATAAAGTAGCCCTCTGCCTGTAAGGCGGATAAGAAATAAATAAGGATTAACCGCTTTAATTATAACGGTTAATCCTTCATACATTTTTGAAAGATGAGTGTCACAAAATTTAAGAAGTAATGGCATTCAAAGATAGATTTGACTTTATAGGTTTTGCGGGTGATCCCACTGCCGTACAATTTGCAGGGATATTCTTAACGGCGGTAGAGCCCGCACCAAGGATTGAATTTGATCCTATCACCACGTGTGGTAATATGGCGGCACCCAATCCAATAAAGACCCCTTCTTGAATATGGACATAACCGCCTATATTGACGCCAGGAGATATTTGCGAATAATCTTCCAACAATGTATTATGGCCAATTGTCGCAGTTTTATTTATAGTTACATGACTTCCTATTTCAACTTCCGGATCAATAATAGCGCCAGGTAGAATAATGTTGCCTGTTCCCATTTTAGAAAATGGAGAAATAATTGCTGTTGGGTGTATAGCATTAATAAAATTAAGATTTGAATATTTAGCAGAAATTCTCCTTCTTAAATTAGTATTCCCTACTGCAATGATAAACTTGTAATGTTGAAGTTCATTTGATGATAAATTATCAAGAAACGTTTCAATTGGTCCATGAACCGGAATAGTGTGCTTATTTTTATTAATTAGATTTTCATTATCATCAATAAACGCGATATTTTTAATATCTATTTGATTATCAATCAAGATATTAACTGTCATTAATCCGAGGCCGCCTGCTCCAATAATAAATATTTTTTCTGAGTTTGCGTTTACTTCTGTTTTGTTCATTAACTACCATCCTTTGATTTCAAAATAGAAAAAAATTATGAGACACTGGAAGAAGAAATGGAAAAATGTTAAATACTTGCTATTGTCCGAATATAAGATAAAAATGTGGCAGAAATATGATACAAACTGTATCATCCAACATTTTCTAATCGTTTCCAGCGAGAATTTAAGACAATTTTGGTGTGCTCTGGTAATATTAAATTATGCAAAAATACAAGCTTGATAGTGCTGGTAGGATACGGAGTAAAAAAGGATGTGCAGAATGCAAAATGTCGACGCCTACAATAGCAATAGTTGAAGACGATACGAATATTCGCAATCTGGTCGAATCGTATTTGCTTAAGGAAGGGTATGAAACGATTGGCTTAGTATCGGCGGAAGAGGCTGAGGATCTATGGCGGAAGGATCCGCCTGATCTATGGGTATTGGATATTATGCTGCCCGGAATGGATGGCTATGAATTCTGTCAACGGCTTAGAAAGAAATCGGAGAATCCGGTCATCATGATTTCCGCGCTGGATGAAGAGATGAGTAGAATTAAGGGGATTAAGTTAGGCAGTGACGATTATTTAACGAAACCTTTTAATCCGCAGGAATTGGTCGCAAGGGTAAATCGATTGTTATATCGCTGGAGAATGTTCAGTAAACACGAAGAGGTTTTATCGAAAGGACCAAGTCAAAACACGGGCGAAACTTCTGTTCCAGGACTCCAAATTTTTGAAGACGAACACCGGGTGGTTTGGAAAGGAAGCGAAATTGAGGTAACCACAAAGGAATTTCAATTCCTTCTTTACATGGTGCAGAATATCAATCGTCCTTGTTCTCGGGAAGCTTTGCTGGATAAAGTGTGGGGATACGATTTTGCCGGCTCGGACCGGAATGTCGACCATTTTGTGAAGAGACTGCGTAAAAAGATGGATGGACTTATTCTTGAAACCGTATGGGGATATGGCTATCGCTTGAGAGGCCAAGTATAAACGAGTGTGCGTGGGCATGTTGCTAAAAGGAGTACGAAATGAAGGTGAAGCTTTATACGTCGAGAAATAAACTTTTTATTGGATTTGTCATTATTGTTTTCATTTGTATCCTTGTCATTCTCGCCAATCAAACATTGAAAGATAAGCAGCTTCAAATGAAAAATGAACTGTTGGCGGAAAAAAACATATTGATCGAGATACAGAAAATCAACCGTCTTGGTCTTGTAGCGGACAATGAAGGAGCTTATTACTTTTTAAGTACTGCTGCTCGGGACAAAAACGGGCATCTGCAAAAGTATAAGAATAATGTAGAAGCGGTAAATAAAGAGCTGGAGCGTTTTCGAGCTTTACTAAGTCGGCCAGAGAATATGCAGTCATTATCCGTCTTCGAGCAAAATTGGAACAACTACGTGCAGGATAACGAGAGAGCGTTCCAATTCGAAAAAGAAGGAAGGGTGGATGAATCAAGGGCTGCCTTTATTGAGATCAGTTTTAATGAAACCAGACAAAGCCTTAACAGCATGAGAGAGCAGCAGAAGGAACTCGCTGACAAGAAAGAGCTTTATATTAATCGGACTAATTTTATTATCCAGCAGGTAGATACGGCTATCACGGTGGCTTTTATCTTATTTACGATTGCTTTGGGGTGGATTCTGTCGAGAAAAATTGAACTGGAACATCATATGAAAGCTCAAAAGCAGTTTTTTCAAAACACGTCACATGAACTTAAGACTCCGCTGATGTCGATTCAAGGCTATGCTCAAGCCATTCTTGATGGAACCATAGATGGTGAACAAGCGGGTGATTCTCTTAAGATTATTATAAATGAGAGCGACAGGCTCAAAAAGATGGTCACCGACATGATTCTTCTTTCCAGGATAGAGAACGAAGAGAATAGCTTTGAATGGCAGGCTGTACCTTTAGAATATTTACTGGAGGAATCGATATTCCGCATTAACCCGCTGCTTAAAGAAAAGGGAGTAAGGGTTGATATACATCAAACTTTTTTAAATGGTACAAGGTCGCCTTTGGTTAAAGTGGACTCGGAAAAATGTTTGCAAGCGCTCCTGAACATATTAAGCAATGCCCTGCGGCACGCAGCTCATGCGATTGATATTTCTATATTGGAAAGAGAACGGCAGGTTTGGATTGACATCAAGGATGATGGTGAAGGAATTCCTGAAGAAGTGCTTCCAAATCTTTTCCAGCGGTTTTTCAAGGGGAAGAATGGAGAGAATGGCTTGGGACTCGCTATCTCCCGCGCAATTATCGAACAGTCTGGTGGAAGTATTGCGGCTTGGAATGATCAGGATGGAGGCGCTGTTTTTCGGATTATGCTGCCGACCATTCATGAGAAAAGAAAGTGAACAAAGGAGTACACACGGTGCAAAAATTCATTCGATCCCTTTTTTTTATCTTCATCTTTTTATTTCCGTTTCTGATCTATCCCTGGGGAGCCGAAGTTTATTATGCGAACGCTAAAGCTTATTATTTTATTGGGATTCTCTTTATAATATGTACCGCAAGTATATTCAACGGTAGGAGAAATGGACGATCCTTTCGTAAAGTAACCGGAATAGAGTGGCTCCTGCTTGTTTTTCTATTACTCAATGCTTTGTCTACTTTTTTTTCGGTGAAAATGTCACTCGTAGGTTATCTAACCGAGCATCAAGGTTTTCTGGTCATGACTTCTTATGTGGCTTCATTTGTCTTTGTTTCCCGCACAAGTGCGTACATAGAACAGAGAAAGATCTTTTATTTCATGTCAGTATCCGCCTTCATTGCGTCGCTATATGGTATTCTTCAGCATTTCCATAGGGGATTTTTGCTGCAAGATCATATGATGGAATTTGGCTCGAGGAATTTTTCCTTCTTTGATAATCCCGATTATTTCGGGTCTTATTTAGTCCTGATGCTTATTATAACGATGGGCTTATTCTTATCGGAGAAGGAGTGCAAAGGAATCGCCCTTTTATTGGTCATCCTGTGTGTTCTATATATTGCCTTGCTTGAATCCGAAACACGGAGCGCGTGGCTGGGAACTGGGGTCGGTTTGTTCATCCTAACCGTATTTACTGTAAGACAAAAAAGATATTTATGGAGAAGGTTGGGCGTTATGTTTCTGGCCTTCGGGTTAATCTTTACCCTAATGAATATCGTTCAGAAGCATGGATATGTTCAGCGTGCCGTTACGGTTGCAGACGATGTACAAAAGATCGTAGTCAATCAAGACAGGGGTTCGGCAGGAGCAAGCCGTTGGTTTATTTGGCAGGAATCCATGCCGCTTATAGAGGAGCACTTTTGGCTAGGTACGGGTCCGAATACATTCCGGGAAGTGTTCAAACCGCACGATCTGCCTGCTTACAATAATTACATTGGGAACAGCATTATTTATGATGAAAATAATGAGTATTTACAAATTGCTCTAACGATGGGAGTCCCTGCACTACTTATTTATTTGATGTTTCATTGGATGATTATTTACAGGGGATTTAAAAAGGCACAAGAAGGGAATGGAGAAGCACAAATCTTGAAGTATAGTTTATTAGCCGCAGCAATTGGTTATATGGTACAGGCTTTTTTCAATATTAGTGTTGTATCTGTTGCCCCTTATTTCTGGGTTATTCTTGGTCTGCTTGCGAATAGGGAATATATCAAGACCAAAAACGATACCATTGTTTCTTAGTCTTCTCCGGCTCCCGTATGGATAAAGGTACAGAATCAAGGATCTGCTGTGCATTGTTTTTATAGTAATCGGCGTAGTCGGGACCTAATCGAGTGCCGATCAAGTCAAAGGCTTGCTGCAGCCCATAATCTCGGGGGCCTGTATTGTGTACGTCTGAAGCAATCACATGCGCCAAATTTCTCTCACAAATATCTAAAGCCGCCCGCTGCACCTTCTTGCCAAAAAGGCCGTTAATTGAATGCGCCGTAACTTGGGATCTCGCCCCTGATTGCACTAATTCCCATAAACGATCCGGGTTATTCGCAAGTTCGAGATTGCGTTCCGGATGTGCCATAACCGGTGTAATGTTGAGAATCTGAAGCTCATATAATAAATTTTCTATATTTTGCGGTACACGATTGGAAGGAAACTCCAAAAGTACATAATGAGAATTCGCCAGCGTCAGGAGTTTTCCCGCCTCGTAGTCTTCCAATAAATCCGCATATACTCGAATTTCCTGGCCGGTCCGCACAGAGAGCTCTATGTTGTTTATCTGCAGCTGTTCCTGCAGGGACAGCACCTGATTATTCACTAACTCAGCTTCATTGTAGTATTGTCCGTTCGCATGGTGAGGGGTTGCAATTATTGTGGTAATGCCCTCTGTAACCGCCATTTCCGCGAGTCGAAGCGATTCTTCCATGTCCCGCGAGCCATCATCCAAGAATGGGAGAATGTGTGAATGAATGTCAATCATGAAGTCTCCCCCTTTAATACCGCCTCTTGCTCATTGTAAACTATTCCCGCCTGACTTTCATTATTTATTTTTAGATTTTCGACATTTAATTTGAGATTTTGACGAATCTTGTCGACAGTTTGTTCGCTGTCAAGAATTATGATAAAATTACCTGCACTGGAAGGAGGAATAATAATGAGAAAATTTACAAAAATTGGTATTATTGTAACTTCCCTTGTCGTCCTTGGCGGCGCAGCGTGGGGAGCAAAGATCTATGTTTCTAACAAAATCTATTCGACGATAACCAGTGCAGCTTCATCGCCGGATTTTCAGAAGCAATTAAATTCAGCAGTGGACTCTCTTAAGAGTGACCCGTCGGTGGAGAGTATGATCAATAATGCAGCTGTCGGCGATTTATCTAAATCGCTCCCGAATTCAGCCGATAAATCAGTTCAAGGCGGCTCCAATTCGACTGATAAATCAAGTCAAGAAGCTGCTTCTGCTCCAGCAACAACAGGAACCGCTAACGCACAACGAACGGACGACGCTCCGCGTTCAACCCAAGAACAGACGGACAAAGCTCAGAATTCAACCCAACCGAATGCAGCAGGAAAAACGTCTCCTTCCAACTCAACTGCACAGAATGAAAGCCCCAAACCAGTCCCGCAGTTTAAAAACCAGAACGATGCCATGAATTACGCGATAAAGAAATTCAATGCCCAAGAATTGACACATTACATGGCAAGCTATTCAAACAAAAATGAGCTAAGCGCGAAAGAAAAGGAACAAATTAAATCAGAGGTTCTTTCCCGTTTTTCTGCAGAGGAACTAAAGGCGCTTATGAAGGCAGCCAATAAATAAACCGGATTTTCTCCCAACCCCTAATAAAAGTGCAAGCTGCACCGTTATTGTGAAAACGGCAGAGCTTGCACTTTTTTTTGGTATCAGGGCAGCCCTTTCTTGCTTCAGATCGGACAGATACTGTATGTATCATTAAACTTTTAATAATACAAAACGTATCTTGTTCTACTTTTTCTAGCTATGGTATTATTTGCAAGGAAGTTAATTCGATTAAGTATTACATATTTGATGTTTATAAATATACTTACCACAGCAAAGGAGAGATTAAGAAATAATGAAGAACAAGATTATCAAATCGACACTGGCAGCAAGCTTGGTGTTCGGTTCATTGGCGGGCCTTCCTTTAAGCGCCAAAGGTTTTGGTGAAAAGCTAGGTCTCGTATCGACTGCATCCGCAGCAGCATCGGATTACGGCTCAACCAAGGGATTAGTAAACTCTGTTGCCGGCAAACTGTGGGAGGAACAAGCTGCGGTTGACGCTGCTCTCACAAAATTGAGTTCGGTTGACGAAAACGATTATCTTCTGATCGATGCTGTTTCCGGCAAGATATTTAACAAAAAAGGTTTCAGCTCCACTAAATACCCTGATGTTACCCATCAGAAAATGATCAAATTCATCAAAGCAATGGGTGCGGGCTATGATACCGACTTCACGAAGTGGGATCAACTGCGAGTGGATCCAACCTTTAGACCGATGCTGCAACAATTGTCACAATTTGCAGGTACAGGCGACATCACATTTAATGATCTTGCCGAGTTCCAGGCTGCTTACCAGACTGCCGTAACGAGCGAGCTTCAGAAAAACACATCGATCACGGATCTCCTGGCGCTTGCCAATGGAACCGGCATGACAACCGTCTCTAAAAATGCGTTGGATAAAGTCCTCACCGATAATAAAACAAAATTTGCCCAGTTCTTAAATTTCTTCTCGATAACTTCCACTGATATCATCACTGTCAAAAATAACTTCGCCGCAAAAGTAGATACTCAGGATCGCGCTGCTCAGAAGGCTTTGGCTCTTGCTTTCGTGCGTTCACAAACAACCGCCGTTGCGCCTGTTGTATCTTCGAATGGACGCATCATGACTCCACCGGCATTGAAAGTATTGGGCTACGATGTACCTGCTGAAGTTGTAAAATGGGAAACGGTAAACAACTCCAATATCTCGGTTGATAGCTCCGGCAAAGTCACATTGAACAATACCGCAACTTCCGGCTCCGGAACTTTGCAGGCGAGAATATTGAACAAGCTGATTTACAAACAAGACATTTCGCTGAAAGCAGTTGACGGCGGAACTTCCAGCGGCAGCGGAAGTGTAACTCCTTCTTCTGGCAGTGTTGGGGGCGGAGCCGTAATTCCTTCTTCTGGTGCAACTCCTGCTTTGGATGTAACCAAGTCTGTTGAGAAATTGAATAGTGTAACTCAAAAATTGGCAGATCTTCTGAAGGATAATTCGAACAGCGGTCTTGCCAAAGTGGTTGAAACTGTTACCGCAGCACTCCGCGAAGCGGCAGTCATCGATCTTTCGAAGACCGTTATTGTGCAAGGCGATGTGGCCAAACCTGCTATTGATGTGAACAAGATGGCAGATGTCTTTAAGAACGTGAAAGATCTTGCGCAAAAAGCGAATGAACTGCTAAAGGGTTCTGTACCTGATGCTAAACCAGTCAAGGTTATCGCGACATTGGACTTGGGAACCGTTAATGCCAAGACCTCTGAAATACCGATTTCCAAAGATTTGTTGAACAAGGCGAAGGAGAACGGGATCGATGCACTTGCAATCCAGGTGAATGGAGTTTCCCTTACTGTTGATGTCGACCAATTAGCATCGGATACCACACTGACTGTTACCAAGCAAGATAAATCCGTTGCTTCGAGCGTAACCAATAAGACCGTAGCTTCGGACGTGTTTGAATTTGATTTCACATCAGGCGGACAGAAAATCAATAACTTCAGCAAACCGGTTGAAGTTCGTTTGCCGGTCACTAACGCCAATCTGGTGGATACTGAATTACTAGTGTTAACCAAGATTGATAAGGGCAGCCTTATTTTTAAGGGCGGTAAATATAACCAGGCCAGCAATGAATTTATCGCACCGAACAAATCTTTTTCAACTTACGCGATTATTGAAAATAAAGTGCAGTTTGCGGACACTGCAAGTGTGAATGACTGGGCAGGGCGGCAAATCACCGTTTCCGCAGCCAAAGGAATTCTTGAAGGTCGGGCTGACGGGGTATTTGTGCCAAATGCACAAGTAACCCGTGCGGAATTTGCGAAAATGATCGTCAAAGTATTCAATCTTGAGGATGCTTCAGCTACTCAGAGTTTCTCTGATGTGAAAACTTCTGATTGGTTCCAAACTTATGTTGCTGCTGCGGTGAAGGCCGGGATTGTAGACGGACGCTCTGCTGACAAATTCGAACCAAACGCTTATATCTCACGCGCCGAGATGGCTACAATGGCCTCCAGGGCATTGGTGAAAATTCGTGACTTTAAGAAACCGCAGAACCTGGAAGCGGCTTTGAAAAGCTTTGTGGATGCAGGCGTAATCCATTCTTCGCTTAAGGAAGGCGTGGCTCAGGCCGCTGCAGAAGGAATCGTAGTTGGCGAAGAAAACAACAAATTCAATCCAAATGCAGATTCGACCCGTGCTCAAGCAGCGGTTGTGATTTACCGGTTACTAAATAAATAATACAAACACCCAGACATGTCCTCCTCTCACATTCGCGGTTGGGAGGAGGATTTTATATTTACTAACTTTGGGACTTACTTCAAGAGTGGAGGATCATAATGGAATCAGATTTAAAGGATTATCTTCAAGTAATCCGTAAAAGATTGTGGCTTATTGTTAGTTTGGTGCTAATTTCCACTGTAACATCCGGGGTAGTGAGCTTTTTTGTTATCCAACCTGTGTATGAAGCCAGTACCAAATTAATTGTGAACAAGTCTAATGATCAAGTAGGAGTTAATCAATTGAATAGTGACCTTATCAACACCCAGATTCGATTGATTGAAACGTATAAAGAAATAATTAAAACTCCGGCAATAATGGACATTGTAACTAAAGAGCATCCCGAGTTTAACCTTACTTCAGATCAATTAAGCAGTTTAGTGAAGGTTAGCACCGTGAACAATACACAAGTAATGACACTGTCCGTACAAGGTAAAGACCAGGCGAAAGCAGCAAATATCGCCAACGCCATCTCCAATACTTTTAAGCAGGAAATACCGAAGATTATGAAGGTAGATAATGTCTCGATATTGAACGAAGCGAAGATTGAGAAACAGCCAGAGCCCGTTAAGCCAAATAAAACATTAAATATCGCGATAGCATTTGTCGTTTCCTTAATGGTCGCTGTCGGATTAGTCTTCTTGCTTGAATATTTGGATGACACAATTAAAACCGAAGCGGATGTCGAACGTATTCTCGAATTGCCAACCTTAGCCGCTATAACAAAGATGAAACCGGAAGACCTACAGGCAGCAAGAAGCACACAAGCAAAGCAGATCAGGGGAGAAAATCATGTCACAATCAACAGTTAAAAGGCCGATCATTACGCACGAGAATCCAAAGTCCCCAATTTCCGAAGCTTATCGCACTTTAAGGACGAATATTGACTTTTCATCTATTGATGATCAGCTGCAGGTATTAATGTTAACCTCAGCCGGACCAGGGGAAGGCAAATCGACGACTGCGGCCAATCTGGCTGTGGCCTACTCGCAATCAGAAAAGAAAGTCGTCTTGTTGGATGCCGATTTAAGGAAGCCAACGATGCACCATACCTTCCAAAGGTCTAATCGGCAAGGACTAACCAACATATTAGCAGGTCAATCGGACTGGCAGGACGTGATCACAGCCACGGATGTCGATCGACTGGAAATTATACCCTCAGGCCCTATCCCGCCGAATCCTTCCGAAATGTTATCTTCCAATAGAATGACTATGCTGCTTAACTCTCTGAAAGAAAATTACGATGTAATCATCATAGACACACCACCCGCTTTAGCTGTGACCGATGCGCAGGTTGTGGCTACTAAATGTGATGGCGTTATTCTGGTCATCGATTCGGGTTCAGTGAAAAAAGAAGCTCTGCTGAAAGTAAAAGCGAATCTAGAGCATGTCAAAGCACGAATTCTAGGTGTCGTTCTCAATAACCTGGATCGTAAAAATAGTGGAGCTTATTACTACTATTATTACGGCAATAGAGAGAATTGATTTTTGGTGAACTATTGGGGATCGGTTCCCGAAAATATTTTACTAATTCCTCAAAATATTTACTTTTATGGTAATGTCTGCTGCACCTTTATCACTGCGGGCACTCGATCAAGCTGTGGGTGAATCACCTTAGACGTTAATCGTCAAGGGTTTGATGTGAGGATGGGTTTGATGCCCTTTAATAATTAACCATTTAATAATAGTTTGAAACACTCAAATGTTATTTTTTTAGAATTACACGTATAGACACACTAAGTGAGCTAATTTTAAAACCTGTGGTCTTCTGTTCTAGGGATTTTAAAATTAACTCATTTAGGGGATCATTTAGGGGAGTGTCTAATCAAGACAAATGTTGATTAGTTCTATTATTTACTAAAATCAAACCAATAGAACTAAAACTTTAATAAATAGGGGCTGGAGGTATGGGTGGAAATGTTGGCTCAAAAAATTGAGGGAAATTTCTATAGTGATTATGCTGCTATAATGGAGCAATCAAATGTACACAATGGAATTGGAAAAGTAGGATTTTACCCATACATAAAAAGGACCATGGATATTTTTATGGCTTTAACTGGGTTATTTCTATGTTTACCTGCATTAATATTTTTTATCATAGCTATCAAGTTAGAAACTCCAGGTCCAGCTTTTTACTTACAAGAGAGAGTTGGACTTAATGGCAAATATTTTAAAGTGATTAAACTGAGATCCATGCTTATTGATGCGGAAAAAAATGGTGCCCAATGGGCTACAAAAAACGATAAAAGAGTAACAAAAATTGGTTCTTTTATTAGAAAAACTAGAATTGATGAAATCCCGCAGCTAATTAATGTGCTTAAAGGTGAAATGAGTTTAGTTGGACCACGTCCAGAAAGGCCGGTGTTTACTGCTCAATTTAATGAGGAGATCCCGGGTTTTATAAATCGTTTATTGGTGAAACCTGGGCTGACTGGATGGGCTCAAGTTAACGGTGGGTATGAGATCACACCTAAGGAAAAATTAGAACTTGATTTATACTACATTAGAGAGCTTTCCGTTTGGTTAGATTTAAAGATTATTATGAAGACGGTTAATGTTGTTTTAACAGGGGATGGAGCGAGATAAAAGGGCAATATACATATTCGAACTTTTATGTTGGTGCTTCTCGAAAGATTAGTGACGGTAGACTATTTGATTGAGTGATAAATTTTTAGAATAGTTTTAAGTTAAACTAATAAGGCTACCTTCAAATGCAAAGGCGATAGATGATATTTATTAGATTTTAAATAAAGTTATCAATGAAGGCTTGAACTTTTTTACGGATCTCTGAGGTGATATCGTGCGACAAACGCTGAGTTTTCCCGTACTTTAAACACGTTTTAACTTCTTGTAACTGTTGAATCATTGTTTCGATGACACTTTATCCATCCACAGGTGATCATAACATATCAGACGAGTGATAAGTAGGAATCCTTTCAGATGCAAATAGATAATCAGTTATAGGGTGTGGGAATATGTTTTTACATATTACAAAGAGTAAATTATTGATCAGATTTATAGATGGTGTAAAGTGGAGTTTTCTCGCTTCTGTGATATCTCAAGGAAGTGTATTTGCCAGTTCTATTATTGTCGCACGATTACTTGGGACAAAGTTATTTGGAGAAATTGGAATAATTCAAAGTACAGTTGGGATGTTAAGCGCAGTTGCTGGTGTAGGATTAGGTTCAACTGCTACTAAATATGTTTCTCAATTTAGAATCAGTGATCCTAAAAAAACAGGAAAAATCATTGGATTGTGTTCTACAATAGCTTGGGTAACTAGTTTGTTATTCTCAGTAGGATTATTATTCTTTGCACCTTTATTAGCTACACATAGTTTAAATAATCCAGACATCACTAACCAACTTCGTATAGCTTCAATATATGTTTTATTCTTTACGATTAATGGTTATCAATTAGGAGCATTAATTGGGTTTGAATGTTTTTCATCAATTGCAAAAATTGGCGTTTTTCAAGGTGTTACTTCATTAATTATCACCTATATATTTACGTCGTCATTTGGTTTAACGGGGGCTTCTATTGCATTGGGGATTTCAGCATTTGTAAGTTGGATTTTATATCTAGTAAAGTTACGAAACGCATGTAATTACTACCGTATAAAAATACAATATAACCGTTTGTGGTCCGAAAGTTCTATATTTACTACTTTTGCTATACCATCCGCAATTTCAGGAATTATTGGAGGAATTGCAATTTGGGAAACAAATGCACTTCTTGTACAACAAACTGATGGATTTTTACAAATGGCAATTTATAATGCAGCAAATAACTTTCGAATCATTATCTTATTTGTTCCAGGACTTATATCACGTGTTGCCTCACCTATTTTGTCAAATCTTATCGGTCAAAAAAATAATGCTGATTATCAGAATATGTTTTGGATGAATTTGTGTGTCACGGCTGGGATATCTTTAATAGTTGCTATTTTAATTTCAATTGGTGCACCTTTTCTATTAAACATCTATGGACGAGATTTTGTGGGTGGTAGGACATTAGTAATGCTTTTATCTTTCTCAACATTTATAGAAGTTATTGCTACAGCTTTGTTCCAGACACTATTCGTACATGGAAAGATTTGGTGGCAAGCATTGATTTCTTTTATTTGGAGTATGATACTTGTTGGTTTTACCATAGTAACTATAAAAACAATGGGTGCAATGGGATTGGGATTTGCCTTTTTACTAGCACATATGTTTAGTGCAGCATCATATTATTCAGCTTCATTGCTTATTAATAAGAAGGAGAAAATTAAATGCAGTTAATAGAGGAGTCTAATGATTTAAAAACTTACTTTAGTATTATTATACCAATGTACAATCGTGAAAAGGAGATAAAGCGTGCAATTCAAAGTTGTTTAACACAAACTTTTAGGGATTTCGAAATTATCATCGTTGATGATGCTTCCTCAGACAATTCTATACTAGAAGTAAATAACTTTGATGATCCCAGAATTAAACTTATAAGGCATGATGTAAATAAAGGTGTATGCCCTGCAAGAAATACTGGAATAGAACATGCTAGTGCAGATTGGATTATATTTTTAGACAGCGATGATGAATTTCTACCTGGTGCTCTTGAGAATATAAGTACAAAAACAAAGGAAGTTTCCGATGATATTGACCGAATAGGCTTTATGTATCAATGGGATGATGGAAGAGTTTCTCCTGATCCAATACCTAATAATGAGATTTTTGATTATGAGGGGTATATGAGATGGACTGAAAGTATTGGTTTGTCGGATTTTAATAATTGTATAAGAAAGAAAACATTTACCCATGTTAAATTACCTGAGGATCGAAGTTATGAGAGTATATATCATTTGGATTTTGCAAAAAATTATAAGACACTTATGGTACCTGAAATAGTTGCTATTGAGCATACAGATGCAATAAATCGGACAAGTAATCTAAATAAAAGGAAATTAGTTGACAAAACGTTGCTTGATGCTCCGGATAGCGCGAAAGGGATTGAACTATTACTTTTAAGACATGGAGATGCTCTGAAAAAAGTAGCTCCGGTTAGGTATAAAACGTTTTGTAAGATGAGAATTTTGTTTTATTTGTTAGCAGGGGATAGGTTGAAAGGGATAAAATTTTTTATCAAACAGTTAACCTTTAATCCCTTCTCGTTATCGGTATGGATAATATTAATATCGGGGCTAATAAGTTCTAGATTATTGGCATGGGTTTTGGTAATAAAAAGGGGCTGATGAATTGTTAATTAAAGATTTGATTCCCAATGGAATAAAAGAATATATTAAGCTTCTCAAGCTCAAAAGAAAATATATTGGTAGAAATATTGAATCTCACTTGATAGAGGGAAATGTTAAATTAGGGTTAAATGTTTCGATCTCTAGGGGGGTCGAAATAAATGAGGGGGTAAGTATAGGAGAGTGTTCTTATATAAATAGGGGATCTATTATTGCATCAGGTATAATAGGTAAATTCTGTTCTGTAGGATATTATTGCCAAATCGGACTCCCAGAACACCCTATAAATTATATATCGACCTCTCCGTATACTTACGGAAAAAAGAATATATTTAAGATGCATCAGCTTTATGATGATTATAACTCCCCGCCAATTATTGAAAATGATGTATGGGTGGGAAGTCAATCAGTAATACTACAGGGAGTAAAAATAGGTAATGGGGCAATTATTGCTGCAGGGGCAGTTGTAACTAAAGACGTTACACCGTATACAATAGTGGGAGGAGTCCCCGCAAAAGTTATTAGAAGTAGATTTAATGATGAAGAGATAGAGTATTTACGAACGTTGAATTGGTGGGATAATCCATGTGATAAAGAAAAATTACTTAAAGATTTGCTTACTTCAAAAGAAAAGTGGTTTTCTAAAATTAAAATACAATAATTTTTTTCACCAAATTCTTAGGGATAATCGCGGATTTTTATTTGCTTTTAACGAGGAAATTAAATACTTTAGGACTTGGGTTACTGTCTTTCTATATGGCTATAATAACAAGTTATTAAAATATTTACCTACGCTCAGGGGATAAAGTTTATGATAACTCGAATTAATTATATTTAAAAACCAATTGGCTCAGTATGTTGTTGCAGTGCTAACTTTTAAGAGAAATGATGATTTGAATCATCAGGCTACGAAGATAAGTTCCAGATTTATTGGTAAATGGTTTTTGTTGCACCCAAGCGAGTATTATTACGAGTTTTAGGTTGTAATAATAGTGTGTTCACCGTGGATAATCCTCTAAATGGTTGATATAACATAACTGAGAATTAATGGATTTTTCATATGGTAATAATGCGAAGATCCTTATTTTTATAGGCAAGTTTGAATATAATATAACAACAGCAGTCGACCATTATCAAGATTTCTTGATAATGAAAATATGTTAATAATGGAGTAATGGAGTGAAGATATTGAAGAATAATTGCGTTCGAATTCTTCATGTTGTAAGTGCCATGAATCGTGGCGGTGCAGAGACATTAATTATGAATTTATATCGCAATATTGATCGGAGTCAAGTTCAATTTGACTTTGCAGTGAATAGCAACCAGCCTTGTGATTTTGATAATGAAATTTATAAACTTGGAGGCAGGATTTTTCCGCATTCTAGTCCTACCGATGTTGGATTAATTGCTTATGGAAAAGTTTTAGCACATATTATAAATGAATATGGACCTTTCGCTGGTGTACACAGTCATGTACATCATTTTAGTGGATATGTTTTAAATATTGCGAATAAATCGGGTATATCGCTTCGTTTGGCTCATAGCCATACAACTCAAGATGATAAGAAAGATACATTGCTACGAAAAGTTTATCGATGGTATATGACTAATATGATATTAAAAAATGCTACTCATTTACTAGGATGTTCTCAAAATGCCTGTGAATCATTGTATGGTATTAATTGCCGGAATGATCTTCGTACCAAGGTATTAAATAACGCAATTGATTTAATTCCCTATAACATATCTCCCCCTGAGAAAAAAGTATTACGAGAAAAACTTAATCTTCCAATAGACGTTCCTTTAATTGGGCATGTTGGTCGTTTTAATTCAGTTAAAAATCATCGCTTTTTAATTAATATTTTTAAAAATCTTTTAAGAAAGTTACCTAACGCACAGTTAATATTAGTAGGAGACGGACCATTGAGAAATGAAATTGAAGATCTAGTGAAAGACAATGAAATATGTTCAAATGTTCACATGCTTGGTGTCCGTACTGACATTCCACAAATCATGCATTGCTTCGATGTATTTGTATTTCCGTCTCTGTATGAGGGAATTCCATTAGTTACTATTGAAGCGCAGGCGGCAGGAGTACCTTGTGTGATAGCAAGTACAGTTAGTAGAGATGTAGATATTAACATTGGTCTAGTACAGTTTGTTGATTTGCAGAGTAATATTGACTTTTGGGTTAATCAAATTTTAAAAAGCCTTGAAACAGATCGACCAAATTGGTCTGTTCGACAATTTGCTTTAAAAGCAGCGGGTTATGATATTACCGAAGTATCGCTGAAGATGCAAAGTATTTATACTAATGAAATTAGCTATCAAAGATAATAGATCAAGTTAAGAAATTTTATTTGCATTCAATTGGAGGCTTTTTATGCTCGATAATAAGAAGTACGAAACAACAATAGACAATAATTTTAATAATCCATCCAATATTAATAATATTTTCCGGTCAAATTTTGCTTTTTCAATTCTATGTAGGTCATCATGTTTAAAATGGGGATCTGCTTTAACTACATTGAGTATAGTGATTGCATTGATTAGTTTATGGTTATCAAACATAATCCAATCAAGTGGTGTTTTGGCAATAAGTTTCATCCTTACAATTGTAAACCTATATATCATATATGTAAACGTAAGGAAGAATGCTACCGGATCTATATTCACAAACCTTCTCGTATTGTTTATTTTGTCTTTTACACTATACATGATGACAACACCACTTGATTTTGTAACCGGGGCCTTAACAAACACTTCAAAATCAGATTTACTCAGTGCACTCACGCTATATTGTGTAGCGGACGTTTCACTTATTGCGTCGATATGGCTCTTCGGAAACATAAGTATGTCTCAATTAAAAGAACAAAACATAGAGTTTACGCCAAAACCTAATAGTTCGCGAAAAGTTGCAATATTTTTCATTGTCCTCGGATTAGTATTGATGATTTACACCCAAATGATGACAGGAGGTCTAGCTACATTTGGAATAACCAATCGTCTGAAAGCAATTTCCGATTCTCTCCAAACGTCTGGCACCTATTTATGGGTCCCCTGGCAAGCAGTTTTAGAAGTAGGACTGTTTTTATTAGCCTTTACAGTTAACAATAAAAAAGATACACGACGGTTCTTGCTATTGTTAGCAATGTTAGCCGCATTTTTCTTTTTGGGTTTTGGAAGTCGGTCAACTATTTTACTAGTTTGTTTTCCTGCTGTCGCCCTACTAATTGATCGTGGAGTTGTTCGTATAAATAAAATATGGACAGTTATCGTTGTTGTTCTGATACTTGTCACAGTTTCGCCAGTAATGACCAATTTTCGGGATGCACTTATGTCGGGTCAATCCCTTTCAACGTTTCCGGCGAGTGCTTGGGCATTTTCTAGTGGAGAGACCGGCGGTGCATTTCAAGTCACAGAACAAATCGCCCAAAGTAACGACTATTATGGCTCATATCCGTCATATATCCACGCGATTCTGTATGTGATTCCATCATCGATTTATACGTTTTTCTTTGGTCATGAAAAACCGCCTACATTGGAATTGTGGTACGTCGCACACTATTTCTATAGTATATTTATCAGCGGAGGCGGGCTTGGCTTTTCTCCAGTAGCTCAGGCTTGGATGAATGGAGGGTATGGTGGAATCATCGTAGTGTTCGCACTCATTGGTTTTATCTTGACCAAGTTACGCTCGAATTCACCAATGAAGTATTTTGCACTTCCGGTGATCATGATATTTCAGCGTGACTCATTGTCTCAAGTCGCAAATAACATCATATTTGCTTTAGTGTTCTATTGGATTGCTCTGTTGATAATCACACTGATTAATCGTCCGATACGGTGACAACAGTAGTTAAATGAATTCGAATGGCTTACATTGTTAATTCAGCCGATTAATGCAATATGTAAAAAAACATTGAACTATCGCTAACGGGCGCCCTTGCAACAAGTGAAAGAGGATCTTTAAACGCAAAAGACAGAGATACACCAACAGGAATAAAATAATCCAATAGTTGGAAGTATTTTTTTATATATCCGGTTCAAGTATTTTCTGATTAAAAAAAAGTGATAAATTTTTAATTATTATATAGATCTTAATCTCTTGTACATCATTAATTTCCTCATTATACATTAATAAATCTATATTATTTTCTATATTGTTCTCAAATTTAAAATCCATTTTTAATAATCTTGATTACCTTCAAAGACGATAATCTTTGCAACAAAAGCTAATTTTAAAAAATGTAATATTTCATAATAGAGAGGAGTAGAACTTTAATAAATAAAGTTCTTAATAAAATGAAAAATATAAGACTCTTAGTTATTGTTCTGAATTCAAGTTTCGGTGGAACAGAAAAACACGTGATTGATATTATTAGAAATATTGATAAAACTTTATTCGAGCTTAATGTTGTTATCCCCAGTCATTCGGAGATCTGTACAAGGCTAAAATCAATTAGTGGAATAAATGTGTTCGAAATTGATAGAGGTATAAGTTCGATATTTAAGATAAAAAAAATAATAAAAATGATAGAACCCGATATCGTACATCTACATAGTCCTAGAGCAACTTTTTTAGGTGGTATAGCGAGTTTCTTAGCTGGGAAGAAATTTAAAATAATGTCTACTGCACATGGTTGGATTCCTGAAAGATTGAAGTTAAAACGTCTCTATCAGTTTTTATATATTAATCTTCTCAAATATAATGATAAGATTATCGCAGTGTCTAATAATGTAAAAGAACAGATCATCTCAACAGGTGTTAATAATGAAAATGTTGTTGTGATATATAATGGTATTCCAATAGACGGTGAAACAACTCTTACTATAAAGAGAAACGATCCCAAAAAATTCATTTTCCTTGGAAGGTTTATTGAAGAAAAAGGATTAGTTTACTTGATTGAGGCAATAAAATATTTAAATAACAATTATAATAATAAGTATTATGTTGATTTGTACGGTGATGGACCTTTAATTGATGATATTAGAAGTTTAGTAAATTCATACAAATTACGGAATGTTAATTTAAAAGGCTTTGTGGAGCCTAAAAATGTTTTTAGCATTCTAAAAGAGTATGATTCATTTTTAATGCCATCCATTCAGGAAGGTTTTCCATATACCTTAATAGAGGGATTCTCTGCAGGGTTAATAGTAATAGCAAGTGAAGTTGGAGGTATTCCTGAAGCTTTAATAGATGGTGTGAATGGTTATTTAATTAAACCTAAGGATTCGCTTGATTTAGCTGCTAAAATGGAAAACGTTATAAATTTAACAGAACTTAAATATGACCAACTAATAATGAATTCAATAGAAAGTAGCAAAAAGTATAGTATAAAAAAAATGATTGAATCTTTAGAGAATCAGTATATAGAGATGTTAGGGATAAAACTTAATTTAATTAATCAATAAATCCCATGTTTGAATGCAAATCAAATTTTTGAGTCTTATCTCGAGTTTGGAACCATATATACCAGGTCCTTTAGCTATCTTATTTGATAATTGAGCGGATAATGTAGATAAAATTTCGTTCAACACTATAAGTATATTTGCAAATTCTATTTTGGTAACGATTATAATCCTAAGGCGTTATACATGGTAGATTGTGTATCAATGTCCTGTAATTGTAGATTCTCAATTGTTGTTTTCATTAAACATTACCTGTCCATATATTCTGCCACAATATACTTGATGTGTGATGCTGGTTAAAAATTATTTCTAGTAGCTGTTTACTTTAGTATTCAACAAATAAATTAAAACAAATTAAAAAGTTTCATAGATTACATATATTCAAAAAATATTAATGGAGGAAAATATATGTCAATTTTAGTAACAGGAGGAGCAGGTTATATTGGAAGCCACACTTGTGTGGAACTCTTAAATTCAGGTTTCGATATTTTAGTTGCTGATAACTTTTCTAACAGTAAACAAGAATCATTGAGACGTGTTAAAGAAATAACTGGAACGGATTTTGCAGTTTATGACATTGATTTATTAAATCAGCAAGAGTTAGAAAAGATTTTTATGGATAATAACATTGATGCAGTCATCCATTTTGCAGGACTTAAAGCAGTCGGTGAATCAGTGCAAATACCGCTCAGATATTATCATAACAATATTACTGGGACTCTTATCCTATGTGATGTTATGCAAAAATATGGAGTAAAGAAGATAGTATTCAGTTCATCGGCCACCGTGTATGGGATGTCGGAGAGTGTTCCCATCTCAGAGGACTTTCCATTAAGTGCTACTAACCCTTACGGACAAACCAAGCTCATGATTGAGGAGATAATGAGAGATATACAGAGATCTGATAATGAATGGAGCATTGCACTTCTCCGTTATTTTAATCCTATCGGAGCGCATAAAAGTGGGCTTATAGGAGAAGATCCGAATGGCATCCCGAACAACCTTATGCCATATATCACACAGGTAGCAGCTGGTAAGTTGGATAAACTAAGGGTATTCGGAGGTGATTACCCTACAATTGACGGCACTGGAGTGAGAGATTATATCCATGTAGTAGATCTAGCGAAAGGGCACTTGAAAGCCCTGGGAAAAATAATGTCAACTAAAGAAATTGCTGCCTATAATCTGGGTACAGGAAGAGGATATTCTGTGCTTGAGATGGTTGCAGCATTTGAAAAGGCTTCTGGTAAAAAGGTTCCCTACTCCATCGTAGAACGAAGACCTGGTGATGTAGCAATATGTTATGCAGATCCAACAAAAGCAAAACAAGAGCTTGGTTGGGTTGCTGAAAGGGGAATTGAAGAAATGTGCTCAGATTCTTGGCAATGGCAGTCAAATAACCCTAATGGATATAATGAATTTCTAGGAATTCCTATTAAAGTTGGAAATTTATTCACTACGAGTAAAGGGAAATTGTCGTTTAGTAAATCTTTTACTTAAGTTAATATAGTTACTACATTGTGATGTGCTGTGTTTAACATCTATAGGATCTTCATTGTGAGGAACGCAGCTTTTATCGTAAGCGCACATCGCATATGGCAACTATTTGATCATAGTAAAGAGAAGAGATTATAATTAATATGAGAAACCATATATATATGGAGCAATTCCTGTAATGAAGTAATTTGGGCTTTGAACGAAAAAAGCGCCTCTAGTATACTGGGATACGTTCAGGCAAGAACAATCCCATACGAAAAGAGGCGCTCACATGAAGTATAAGATGAAGCAGAAACAGATTCAACGCATTACACGAATTACCGAAAAAACGCTGATCGTCGGCGCGGACATCGCCAATAAGATACACGTAGCTCGGGAAGTGGATTTCCGCGGCATTGAGCTCGGGAAGGACTACGTGTTCCACAACGATCAGGAAGGGCTAACGAAGCTGGCATCGTTGATGAAGGAGCTAGGCCAAGCTCATGAGAAAACAGACATCGTATTTGGTATTGAGCCTAACGGACACTACTGGTTCCCGTTAGCGGTGTTTCTGAAGGAGCAAGGCATCAAAATCGTCGTTGTCAATCCGCATCATGTCAACAAAAGCAAGGAGCTAGAGGACAACTCACTAAGAGCGACTATAAGGATGCGAAGGTCATTGCCGACCTCATTCGGAACGGGAAGTATTCAGAGCCCAACTTACCGACTATGGAAGTGCAGAACTGCGCATTCTGATGAATTTTCGCGAGAAGATCATGGTGAGTTTGAATCAAGTGAAAGCTCGAATCGCAAACTGGTTTGACCGCTACTTTCCGGAGTATCCACAGGTGTGAAGGACTGGGAAGGCAAAGCATCACTCATGACCATGCGTCAGTTTCCAACTCCAGAGGAAATCATCTCTACAGGCGCCAAAGGCGTTCTCGCATATTGGAAGACGGAAATCAAGCGTGGAGTGGGCATCAAGAATTGAGCTTGCTGGCTTGCTGCAGCAGTTCGACCTGTTGACTGACCAGGAAGAAACCATCATGTCAGAAGTTTTGTGGATTCTTGAGAAAATCCCCGGGACGGTGCAAATGCTGAGCATCCCCGGGATTGGCGTACTAAACAACTACGACCACGGACAGCAGATCATCCGCTTGGCCGGACTGAATCTGACAGAGAACAGCTACGTAAAACGGAAGGGAAAGACCGAGTTTAGCAAGCGGGGGCGTTCTCGACTTAGAGGCATCTTGTTCCGCGCTATGGTGGCCAAGAACGAAGAATTTAAAGCGCTCCACCAATACCCCTTGAGAGATAGAACGAAGGAATGTAAGAGCATAGACCCAGCGTGATATGGGAGGGTAAACCCCGAGGGCGGATGTGGAGATCCACTGTGCGATCCCACCTTTTTATCCACAGTCTGGAATCTGGTAATTACAGGCTCTATTCCCGCCACCGGCCCTTACAGAAAAATATGTATCTACATCAATTCTCATCCAATACCCTCAAGGCGTCAAAGTCGAAAACCTAAGGATAAGTGAGAAAACAGGAGAAAACAATACTTTATAGTGGGAGGATGTTCTGCTATAAAATTTCTAAAATATTGGTTTCCAGTTATCGTTTTTATGTTAATTATCTTTTATTTTTCTTCTCAACCATATCAGAAGCAAGATCTTAGACCAAGATTACAAAAAGTGATTTCCCAAGAATTTGTTCAAAACCATTTTTCTTCTGTACAAATCCGTTACGGTCATGAAATAATTAGCGTGAATAATAATGGGCCCTATGGATTTATTGAGTTTTTTATTCGAAAAGGTGCCCATTTGATGTTATATTCTTCATTAGGTTTTTTAGCTGCAAGGGCTTTATACAATGCTCGTGTGCGGCATGCATTTTATTTGGTGCTTTTTGGCTGCTTTGTCTATGCGGGGTCTGATGAATTTCATCAATACTTGACCGGGAATAGAACGCCTTTGTTTGCAGATGTGCTGCTGGATACCTGCGGGGCATTAGTAGGTGCCTTTTTTTATTTTGGAACTATTAAAACTCGAGCTGTATAGTTCCCCTGGATCGTAAAAAGGATTGGGGATGATGAATACGGTGAACAAACCAAATGGCTTGGATTTTTCGAAAGGTTGTTTATCCGGGATACTTCTCAGTCTTCCATTGTGGATTCTAATAATCTATCTTGTCTATAGATTTATACATAAATGAGGGTTTAATACGTTTAAGAGTGCTTGTTAAACTACAGAAAAAGGTGAATGAATTGAAAGCCCATTATATCAGAAGCGCCGCTCTTTTACTCATTTTGTCCACGTTCTTGATCGGTACTGCGGATGCCGTACAAAAGTCCAGGCCGGTTGATGTTTACTATCCCTCTATGCATTTTATATTTGACGGATCCGAGTTGGTTCCATCTGATGGTCAAAAAGGTTTTATTTACGAGGGGAGCACCTATGTGCCTCTGCGGTTTGTGGCATATGCATTGAATTATTCGGTGCAATGGGATAACGACACGTACACTGTATCCTTATCGAAGCCAATTGCCCAGGACAAGCAACTGATCGATGAATATCGGATCAATCATCTTAACCGGGATGTCACCAGCGTGAAAAGGGATAATAGATATCTGACGCCTCAACAGATTGATGTTTATTTTGAACAGGTATCTTACCGTTTTCAAGGTGAAGCTAAACAGCCTTCTTCCGGATTGCCGAGCGGATTTATCTACCAGGATACGCTTTATGTTCCAATTCGCTTTATCTCGGAAATGGTGGGCCAAAAGATCGAGTGGGATCAGGAAAGCTATTCTGTTATTTCCACATCAACGGATAACTCCAAACAAGAGAGGGTTGTCGCGGATTCCGCTCCGCCTGCTCAGAGTGCGGCCACTCCATCTCAACCAATTGCACCGTCTGCATCCAGCTTGGCTGCTCCATCGTCTTTGCCTTCGATAGCTGGAGGCAATGGAGGAAGCACAACTAAGCCGACTTATGATTCTATTGTCGCAAAGGCAAATTCTCAAATCAGTGACTTGAAAAACAGGGCTTCTTCCCAATTGTCCAATTTGGTCATGCAGTATATTTCCAGTAAGGATGCGCAAGTGAGAACCAATATGAAGCAGCAGGCCGAATCTGCCCTGAATGGGTATGACGCCGAGTTCTCCACAATTATGGATACCTTGGAGGGGCAACTTCGGAGTAACGGCTATGATACTGCTATCATTGGCACTTACCGACAGGAGTATGAATCGCAGAAAGCTGCGGCGCGTAAAGCCTTGAGTAAATAAAGCAAAGATATATATAAAGTAAGGCAGGCAGTCGGGTATGAAGTGACCCCATAAAGTTAGACAGTTAATTTCGTTAGGCGGCCTGTTGGGCATGAGCTCGGTATTGTACTGGGCTCATGCCTTTTTTTCTAATGATCCCAGGAGAAGGAATATTAAAAATGACGGCTGTTTCATTTGGAGACGTCCCATTCTCACTCATATATTGGAGTACGTCTGGTTTATACCGCCTAGTGTAAGCTGTATAGCTTTTTTCAAAAGCCTTTATACCGTGATATTCATATTGTTTAATCCACATACGTACCACTTCATGATTAACCCCTAATGACTTTGCAATGCATTTCACGCCTTCATGTCCTGCCTGATATCTGAGAATGGCTTGCATTTTCAGTTCCATATTAAATTTTGTCATGAAAAAAACTGCACCCCCAATGTTAGTTGTGCCTAACAACCGGGGGGCAGTTCAATATCCTATGCCTGTCTTTTATTATCTCACGTGGTTTCCGGCATCGGGTGTTGGCAGCCAAGTCAATATCTACAAATAATGCATAGTTACCTCGCTACGGACCAGGAATCGGATGTTGATGCCGGTCTGGCCCATCCCTTTGGAAATGTAATAGGTGCCATAGGGTGTGCTGTTGAGACCCTTGTAGATCCCCATGGCGGGCAAAGGACCCATTGGCCTTATTTTATAGAAGTAAGGAATATTGAATTGTTTTCCGTGGAGATGGCCTGCCATTAAATAATCATATTTTCGGGTAAGCACCAGTACGATATTAGGATCGTGGGTTATCACAATCTTCGGAATGGACGAGTCTACACGGGAAAAGGCTTTGCCGATATTGCTCTTGCCGCTGTCATAATCATCGATTCCGATAAGCTGAAAGCTTCCCAGAACAAGAGATTCGTTTCTAAGGATACGGATGCCGAAGCTTTCTATGAGCTGAATGAGTCTGCGGAGTTTTAGCTGCTGATGATCGTGGTTGCCCAGCACGGCGTAGGTGGGGATTTGGGAGTCCCTAATAACGGCCAAATATTCCTTTAACCTCGGTAAACTGCCGGGCAGCTTGGTAAAATCGCCTGTTATGCAGATATAGTCTGGTTTTTCTTTTTCAATCACCGCTTGCAGATTCTTCGTACTAATCCTCAGTCTTTCCACATGCAGATCACTCAGTTGAAGTATTTTTAGCCCAAGACCTAGGTTGTACTTTACCCTTTCCACCTTTAGCCATTGAGTCGGCAGGATTAGCAGCAGGTACCCTATTAATGCCGACGCAAACGCCCCCAATAAAATCAAGGTGATCATCATCTGGGCATAATCCCCTATTCGGAAGAATTTAATGAAACCTATTGTAACATAATGCAACCCTGCCCGGAATTAGGTCTTAGGACTCGAGTTCGTCGGGGTTATTTTTATAGACAGCTCATTTTTTATAATTTTTTTTACGCTATCGACACCATTCGCGTTTACGCTAGTTCTTGTGTACTGTAAAATAAACAGCACCGATAGATGATGGAGATGGTGTATTTGTACGGGCAGCTGCAAGAATGGATACGTTCAGGACGCGTACAACAAGCGATCATGTGGTTGGAGAATGAAATATTACAGGGACGGGACGCGGGAGAGGACATGCTGTCGCTTCTTCCCAAATCCCGGCTTCAAGGGTCTCCGCTGCTGCTGAAGGCCGGCGGCGAGCATCATTATCGGTCCGGCCGGCTTCTGGAGGCCAAACGCGATTTGGCTTTAGCCGTCAAGGGCTTTGCTGTACAGAACTTCCGCAGGCCGCTCTTGTCAGCCATGGGACTTTGGGCTGACCTTCTTTTGCGTACAGGGAACCTGAGCTCGGCCGAGACGATTCTTCAATTTCTGAAGCAGGAATATGAGCGGGGTACAGGAATGGAGCTGGACGGTCAGGTCCCTTACGCTTTGGGCCGGGCGGAGTGGCTGCTGTGCGGTTCTTCGGGGGCTAAGGCCCTGCTTCTGGAAGCTTTCGATGCCTTTGTACGGGACGGAAGTGCAGAACAAGCCGACATGGCGGTCGAGCTGTTCATGCTGGAAGGGCGGGAGCAGGACACCGCACTCGAGACAGCGTTAGTGATGCATGTACAAAAGCTGGCGGCGGCAAACGAGAGATTCAAGCCCTATGATCTTCTGCTCCAGGCGCTGAGGCTGGCAAAGCAGGAAGAGTGGGAAGCAGCGGCAGGGATCCTGATGGGAATTCCATTGGAGCATCTGCCTTATAAACTGGCTGCGGCGGCGGAGCTGCAGTTGATTTATGCCTTGAGGCTTTCGAACAATCGGGCTTATTTGCAGCAGCTGGCCCGTTTGGACCGGTTGAAGATAAGCTACGTTTCTGATTGGGAGCTGCAGTATTCGGTTCGTCTTGCCCTGGCGGACGGGTATCAAGCCCAGGGGAACCATAAAGCCGCAGAGCAGGCTTTTCAGGAAATGGATGCCATCGGCGGCATGCTGAAGTTTTCCTATATGAAGCGGGAGCGTGAAGAACAAAGGGAACAGCCGTCTCTGGAGAAACCGGCGGAAGGCCCGTCCATCGTCATTAGCGAAGAGGCCTCACCGGCAGCGGGCGGTCCCTTGACGATTCACTGTTTCGGGGGGCTGAGGCTCATCGGCAGGCAAGGCGAGGCGGCGGACATTCCCTGGAAACGGAAGAAAGCCAAAGAGCTGTTCATCTATCTGCTGTTAGAGCCCAATTATTCGGCGGGCAAAGAGGAGATCGCGGAGCTGCTGCTGCCTGGAAATGAGCCGGAGCGGGCGCTCAAGCATCTGTCTGTTATTGTTCATCAGCTCAGGAAGGTCTTGCAAAGCGCATTGCAAATCGACAACGGCGTACTCATAAAGGACGACCAGATTCGGTTGAACGAATCAATGATCGAGTTTGTGGATGTGGAGAAGTATATGAACCTCATTCGGGTGGCCGATCGACTGTGGCTTCAGGATCCCGGTATGGCGGCCGATCTGTACAGCCAGGCGAATGCGTTATACGACAAGCTGCTTCCTGAGCTTCCTTACCTGGATTGGCTGGAGCAGCGGCGGGAGTATTTATTGGAAAAGCAAACCTTCGTCCTTCACAAGCTTGGAAAAGCGGCGGAGAAGGAGCGGCAGTTCGACCAGGCCGAATCGTATTACCGCCGCTGGATTGAGCTCAGACCTTATCAGGAGGATGCCTATCAAGCGATGATGAAGCTTCTTGTTCTCATAGGAAGACATAAAGAAGCGGAGCGGTGGTACGGCAAGCTCGCGGATGTGTGCCGGATGGAACTGAATGCATCCCCTTCGGAAGAAACGAAACGCATTATATCCTACCAGCAGCATAAAGCTTTTAACACTCCTCACGCGAAAGACGAAAGCGATTAATCCCATGCCAGAAGGCAAGGTGTTTCTCGACTGGATTCTGTAAGTTTTTTGTAATCGATAGAAGCTATAATAGACAATATATGTTAAGCTCTTAGTGCTTGGATCAGATAGAAGGTGATGTTTTGTATGGAAACCAGGGTTCCTTTTGCCGCCAAATGGGTTTTATCCAGTGAATATGGGCAGGAGAAGAACGTCTTAAGCGAGATCTCTGCTATCATCGGAAGGTTGGATCCGCTTTCCACCCGATTGGATGACATGCTGACGGCTGTAGCGGAGGCCTGCCTGAACGCGTTCGAGCATGGGAACCGGTTGAACATAAATCTGCCCGTACGGGTTCGAATGAAGGTGGATGAAATCAGCTATCTCTTTCATATTTCGGACGAAGGAGAAGGGTTTAATTCCCCTAAGCGGGAGGCAGGCTCCCCAGAAGGCGAAGAGGAATTCCGAGGCTGGGGGCTGCTCTTCATTGAAGCGTTGGCCGACCGTTGGTCGTATGGTCGCAGCAGGGGTAAATTTTATATTGAAATGGAATTTAAACGATCGGGGTGAGAGGCTTGGACACCGGTTTTCATATGGAGGTTCGGGAGCATCCGGAAGCCGTCCTTGTAGATTTGGTCGGCGATTTGTCCAGAAACGCGCAAGAGCCCATCCTCGGTTTTTTGCGTGATTGGGAAGAAAAGAGAAGCCGCGGAAGCGGGTTCATGGTGCTTAATTTTACCGGGGTCCCTTACATTAACAGCTTAGGAATCGCACTGCTGATCCGTCTTGTTCGTACAACCGCCAAAGCAGGGAACCAAACCTTCGCTTACGGAATTACGCCGCATTACCAGAAGCTGTTCCTCATGGTCGGACTAACGGAATACATGATGGTTTATCCGGATGAATATTCGATTTTGCAGCGGATCGAGGCGTTAGCATCTTCTTGACCTATAGATCTTGGCGATAACAGCGCCGGATCTATTTTTTTTTGCCAATTAGGAGAACCGGCTTTGTTGAGAATTTGTAACCGTCTTGTAAGTTCGGCTCCTTATAATAAGACCCGTAATTAAATAAACGAAGGAGGGTCTTGTTTGAAGGGAATGAAGAGAAAGGGAGCTTGGCTGCTGGTACTGTGCCTGATCGGCATGATGTTTACGACTTCGGCGCTGGCAGCCGAAACCAGGCTCAATTGGGGATCGGCGGTTGAAACGAGCTATGACATGGATATTCCGGGCACCATTCTGGTGTACAAGAACGAATTAAGCCAGGGAGGGATGAACCTCTCTACGAAAGCCATGGTCGATTTTAAACAGGCGAGTCAAGTGGATATTGTATTTGACACGGGCGCAGGACTCGGAGCGAACGGGATCATCGATTTGGGAAAGACGGATTTCGAAAGCGTGAACGCCATTCCCGCCAGCGGTTATTCCACTTTTATCAGTAAAACGGCTCCTGGAAATCTGTACCTGATTGCAACGCATGACGGGAACTTCGCCAAGCTGCTGATCAAGTCGATTATCGGAAAAAAGGTGAACATTAAATACTCGCTGCTGAGCGCTGCCCCCGTGATACCGCCGGCAAACAGCACGACGGAACCGGATCCTGCCAAGAACCCGGCCGGAGCAACAACCGGCGGCACAAGCAATAACGGAACGATTAACAACACAACCAACAACATCAACAGCGGGAATACCACGACAACCAATACGAATTCCGGCAATGTCTTCAACATCATCAATAATAATACCAACAGCAATAACACGGTAAACAGCAATAACGGAAACAACAGCGGAAATACAACGATTACGGGCAATAACAACCAGTTCGCGAACAACAGCAACAATACCAGCACAACGAGCACCAACAGCAATAACACGAGCAGTACAAACACGAACAGCAATAATACGACTGCAACGACCACAACAACGATCAATAAATCGATTGTACTTAAGGTGGGGGCCACCGATGTTAGAGTAGGGGATACAACCTCTTCGCTGGAAGTGGCGCCGCGTATTTCGGAGGAAGGAAATACCATCGTTCCGATCCGTTTCGTTGCGGAATCGCTCGGAGCAAAAGTCGCGTGGAACGGCGAAGAACAAATGGTCACCATCTCCTTGGGAAGCGACACGATTCTGCTTTGGATCAACAAAAAATCAGCGCTTGTCAATGGTGCCGTCATTCAGTTGGAAACACCGGCCCGGATCATTCAAGGCAGTACCTTGGTACCCCTGCGTTTCGTCAGCGAAAACCTGAAGCAAAAGGTAGATTGGGAGCCTCAAACCCAGCAGATCACGCTAACTCCACTGGATAGCTCCGCTCAAGCACCCAAGAGCAGCGAGAATGCAGCTGCGGCAGGTTCGGATAATGCGGATTTGAACTATTTTTTCAATAGCTACCAGCTTCTCGTCCCCGGTGTGGCCTACGTTAACAACTTTGGAAACGGACTCAGCACGCTGAACATTTCCTCCGGAGCCGTCGCGGGGTCCTTCACCATCAACAGCAACGGCACCTGGGACTGGAACAGCAGCTGGGACGGCAAGATGCTCCACGGCCAGTGGGTCCGCAGCAAGGACAGCAGCTACCCGATCACCATCCTCAAGGGAGAGGAAGGGCATGATTGGTACATTACAGCTGGGACGAAGCAATCGAAGAGCGACATCATTGCTTGGGACAAAACCGGCTCGATCTGGAAATACGGGTATAAGCTGCCGGTAAAATAACCTCTGGAGGGTGTAACTATGAACAGTAGGATAAGGAGCCTTTGGGCAAGAAAAGCAGTGGCCGTTATCTTAAGCTTATGTTTAGTGTCCCCCTTCAGTACAGCACTTGCAGCTGGGGAAGGGAAGGATATCCAAGGCCATTGGGCGGAAAAACAGCTCAAGGCCTGGATTGACAAGGGATATATCCAGGGCTATGCCGATGGAACGGTCAAACCGGATAATACCGTTACCCGGGCTGAATTTGTGACTTTAGTGAACCGGTCCTTCGGACTTAAGGAACAAGCCGAAGTGAAAGCGAAGGACATTGATCCCAAGAGCTGGGAGTACGAACAAATCGCCATCGCTTTGAAAGCGGGATATATCAGCGGCTATGAAGACGGGACCATGAGACCCGGCAATCGAATCAGCCGTCAAGAAGCGGCTGTGATGCTGGCGAATCTGTTGAAGCTGGATATTACCAAATCCATTGATCTCAGCCGATTCAAGGATGCGGGAAAGCTTCCGGAATGGAGCAAGGGCGCCCTAGGTGCTGTCGTGGCGAAAGGCTTGTTCGACGGATATCAGGACGGCTCGCTTGGTTTCGAGAACCAAACTACACGCGCAGAAGCGGTTGTTACGCTGGAACGCGCCAGGGCAGCAGGGCAAACTACATATCAAACTACATATCACACAGCCGGCACCCACGGTCCTGCATCCGGCAGCCAAACCATCGAGGGTGATGTGCTCATAGATACGGCAGGCATAACACTGCAGAACGTGACGATTACCGGAAACCTGACGCTGGGAGCAGGCATAGGCGAAGGGGATGTTACACTGCGCAACGTAACGGTCAAAGGAAATACGTATGTCAACGGCGGGGGCGCGAACTCCATTCATCTCGTAGACACCGTACTTGTTACCTTGGTGGTCGATAAGAAAACCGGCGACGTACGAATTGTAGCGGAAGGCAAAACCTCCGTGCAACAGGTGGATGTTCAAACCGGAGCTAAAATAGACGATACCCAAGCGACGGGGAATGGTTTTGCTAATGTTAAACTGACGACAGCACTTCCCGCCGGCTCGAACGTTACTCTTCTGGGCAGCTTTGAAAACCTGGAGATCCTGTCCAAGAGCATAGCCGTCGAGATTCCTGCCGGGTCCGTCAAGAACGTAACCGTGGCCGACAATGCTGGGGATACGACGTTAAATGTGGGTAAAGACGCCAAGATCGTCGATCTCGTATTGAATGCCGTTCTGAAAGTAATTGGTGAAGGCAAAATCGACAAAGCAACGATCAACTCCGCTGCGTCAAATACGACTTTCCAGACGCAGCCCGGTTCCAAGACGGGTTCCGGCACCGGTGACGGCGGTGGCGGTGCCGGTGGCAGCACCGGCAGCAGCAGTGGCGGCGGAAGCACCGGCAGCACCGGCAGCAGCAGTGATGACACCAGTGCAAGAACGGCCGCACCAACGGCCAATCTGCCGGCAGGTGAAGCAACCGCAGGCACCCAGGTGACTTTGAGCACAACAACGGCAGGAGCGACCATTTATTATACATTGGATGGCAGCCCGCCTACTACCTTGAGCACTGCGTATTCCGGTCCGATCACAATCAACACGTCATTAACAATAAAGGCCATTGCTGTCAGGACGGGGATGACGAATAGCGTAACCGCGGAGTTTGCTTATACCGTAAGGAATACGCCGTTGACACCGGAAGTAAGTTCCGTGAAGGTTGCTGCAAATGCCGATCGTTCCATTACCGTTTCCGGTATGGCGAGTAATGCCACAGACTTGAGAATCACATTAATCAGCCCGGACGGACAGCGATACCCTCATTTGAAGAAAGATGGTATAACGCTGAATGCTGACGGATCCTTCACCTTTACATCAGGCGCAGACTTGTATGCAGGCGATTGGGGCTACAGCGTCATTGCACTTAATAGCACCACAGAATCGGCTGAAAATACAGGGACAGTGAAGATCATTTCTCAGGCTCCGCAATCCAATCCGGTTACAGCAGTCGTTTATGGCAATTCGGAATTGACCATGGATACACCGACAACGCTGGCAACGGGGTATTGGTTGTTCAAGATTACAAATGCCGTGGCCAAAGAGGATATGGGCAAGAATGATGTGATCGTCACAGGATTGCCTGGTGGACTGGGCTATGACGCCATGATCATGAGAGAATCGAACGGCAGTCCGGCCGGCGGCGGTACGATCATTATTGTCGACGTGTTCGGAACAGCAAATGCCGCAATCCTGTCTCCGGTAACCGTAAATGTTGCTATTAAGGGCGGCGCCGTAACAACTCCGAATTTGTTGGATTCCGATCCGATCGCGGTGAGAATTAACCCGGCAGGAGCTCAAAGGGATACAGTGCCTCCAGAAACCGTCACCAATCTGGTTTACGGCGATGTAACCTCTCACTCCTTGCAATTAACGTGGAACGCTTCAAGTGATAATGTGGGGACAGTAGGATATGCTGTTTATCAAAATAACTTACAAATCGGAACGGTGACCAACACGGTTTATAAGGTTTCTGGGCTTTCACCGGCTACATCTTATTTGTTTGGAGTTAAAGCGTTTGATGCGGCAGGTAACTACAGTAATGTAACAACGGTTAATGCTGTAACCAAAGCGCTTTCTACCTTTACTGTAAGTTCAACAGGCTTTCCTAAAGGCGGAAGCATTCCGCTTAAATACGCCTTTAATTCCTGGATCGGAGCTTCCAATACCAGCATTCCTTTACGCTGGAACCACGCGCCGGCGGGCACGCGATCTTTTGCAATTATTATGTATGACTCCGACGCTTCCAACTGGTTGCACTGGGCTGTTGTTGATATACCCTCCACAATAACGTCCCTTGCTGAAGGCGCATCGGGTTCGTCCATGCCGCCAGGAAGCAAAGAGCTGTATAGTGACTTCCTTTCTCCGGGATACGGCGGACCGATGCCTCCTTCCGGTACACATCACTATCATGTAGTAGTGTATGCCTTAAATACGAATAAGCTGGACGGACTGGACGCCAATCCTCCTTATTACGGCTACGATGCGTTATTAAGCAAACTGAAAGGCAAAGTGCTTGGGCGAGCTGAAACGACGGGAACTTTCACATTTAGTAGTGAGCTAGTCCCGCAACCGTCCGTTCAATCCGTGATGGCGGTTGACGGCACGACGGTGCATGTAACCTTTAATCAGCCTGTCGGCACACCGATATTGTCCGCTGATTACTCGCTGGATCAAGGGCTGAACGTCACTTCCGCATACTTGTTTAATCTAGATTCTTCAAACCGGACGGTCGAGTTAAAAACAGGTCCACAGGACTCTACGAAAACCTACGCGCTTAGATACAAAGGAATCTCCACCGGCAAAAGTTTTCCGGGATTCTTCGATGTTGCCCAGGCTGTAGCTGCGGATAGCGCATCTTTAAGGGTTGAGATCATGCCGGGAGATTCCTTGGAAAGCATTACCAAAGATGTGATGCTGCCGATCAACGGCAGGAACGGTACTACGATCAGCTGGTCCTCCGGCAATCCCGGTGTTATTGCGGACAATGGAGTAGTGAAACGGCCAAATATGTATGCCTCAGACGCAACCGTAACCATAACGGCAACTATCAGCAAAGGCGGTACGACTGAGAAAAAAAGCTTTGTTTTGACGGTAAAACGGTTTAGTCCTAAATTCACTATCCAACCTGGTAATTTACCGGTGGGTTACAGCAGCCAGGATTTATTGATCACGGCAACCGATACCCATTTTGTACCCGGGGGTGTATTTCCGGCAACCATTTTTTCCATTAATCAACAGGACTACAAAAACGTCACAGGAGCCTCCACTTTAACGGTGCTAAACGAAACCAATGCGATTTTACATTTAGCAAGCGGCCTGGCAGCAGGCACTTATAATGTAAATCTGTATACAGAAACGGAAGACGTTCAAGCTAAATTGATTATCACTAATCCTTAATATTATTAAAATCAAAAAGGGACAGACGAATCCAGGATTCTAGCTGTCCCTTTTTGATCCCGTCGATAATATCCTGTCAACTTAATAACCACCAAAGTCATGTCATCCTGATTTGCACCTTGATCCGCGAAGGTCTTGACATCGGATAAGATTAGCGATTGGAGGTCCTCAGCGGAAGCATTCATCGAAGCCCCGGCCTTCAGGATGAGTTCCAGCCTTTCAAACCCGTACATTTCCTCCATCGAATTCCGGACCTCGATAATGCCATCGGTGTACAACACAAAAGTGTCGTCCGGGCGGACAGGCATGGTTTCGATAAACGGTTTAATGTCCGAATCGACCCCGATAGGAAAGGAAGAGGAAGGTATCGTTTCAACCCGTCCTTCTTTGATCAAATATGGAGAGACATGTCCGGCGCTCGCATAGGTCAAAGTATCGGACTCCTTATCCACCAAGACGAGCCCTAACGTAACCAGCATGAAACTGGAATCGGAATACAGCACGCGGTTTAACTGCTTGATCATATCCGGCAGTGTATGGTTATGATAAGCTTCCGAACGAATCAATCCGATGACCTTGGACATGATTAACGCCGCGGGCAGCCCTTTGTCCGTTACATCTCCAATTACGAACAGTACACGCTTATCATCCAGGGCGATCACATCGTAAAAATCTCCGCCCACTTCCCTCGCTGCGGCCAAAAATGTGGATGTCTCAACCCCCTCCGGAAGCTTCTTCCGGTCAGGGAGCATTTGCTGCTGGATCTTGCCGGCAAGCTTAAGTTCCTCGTCCTTCTCATTGTAATAGTCTGATAATTCCTGGAACAAAGCCTTCTTCTCCATTTCCTTCGGCTCGGCGTCACTCAGCCAATGCACCAGCAGGAAGCTTATCAATAAGATACATAATGCGATCAAGTAAGTGATCTTGTAATTCCCGACCGAAGCGGGTACGACCACGGCATTCAGAATAAGTCCAACCCGGATGGAAAACAGATACAGGCCAAGCCCCAATCCCAGAAAAAGAAACGGCCGTCCGCTGCCTATCCAGGTCGCCAAGGCATAAAGCACAAAGACGTCAAGAAAGGCAAAACCTATCTGCATCGCGGTACTCCCCAAGAAAGCGGCAAAGAAGGAAGAAGAGAACGCATAGACCGTATAAGCCAGACCCAAGAACGCCATTCCGTAAATGACGGCACGAATGCCCTGCCGGTCCATTAAACGGCCAACAATGGGCAGGGCCAACAAATACACCAGCTTTTCATAATAATTCGGGATGGCTGGAAATTGGGCCAGGAACGGATTGACAACCTGGTACATGATGCCGCCCAGCAAACAAATAATAAAAATGAACAGGTAGAGCGGGATCGGATTGCTCCGGTGTTCTCTGGTTTCCTCTGAAGATTGATGTATGACAGGTCCGAGCTTATATATCCTTGGAATCGTGAGTAAAGCGATAACAAGCATGGTCGATCCCAGAAGCAGACCGGGGACAGGCGAGAATTGAGAAGCTTTAAAGGTATAGTTTACAACGGTGACCAGAACTCCATTGAAGGCGAATGCGAAGCCGAGACGGTTTCCGGGGATCATTTTCTTTAACAAATAAAGCCAGCTGAGGGACGGAAGCGAAGCGAACAGACCAATCCCGGCGAAGACGAGGCTCCATCCGCGTGAATGTACTCCTAATAAAGATAGATTGAGCAGCAGACACAGCAAAATACTGATGAAATTGATGGTAAGCAGCAGTTTCCAATCCGGCCTGGCCTTGTATAAGAGAACACCCCACAGGACAAAAGAAAGGGAATAACAGTTCAAAAACAAGGAAGCCGTTTGAACCGGATCTTGGCCGGAATGCGCTGCAAGCTTAAACAACACCGGACCGAATAACGGCAGGGAAAGAACCCAGCCCTGAACGCCGGTCATAAATAACAATAATGGGATTGCTGCTCTCATGATGGGCCACCTTACCGGAAAATAATTGAATTCAAGTAAAGTTATTCAACATGAATAAAGAAATTCCTCTCCCAGGAGACATTATCCAGAACATTAACGGGAGTTTTACCCGCAAAAAGATCCTACAGAGCGACAACAATCAGCAAAAGTGCTAATCTTCAAAAAATTTTCTCTCTTTGCGTGTTTCTGGCTTCATTTTACCTCTTGGTACATCTAATCCCTTCTTTTTGCGATAATTATCTACGATTATGGATAATCTCTCTTTCCTCTTTCTTTCATTCTCTGAGCCCTTGGATTTATCCGGGAAAAAGAAAATGGACACATCAATCACCTCTAAGTGATTATTGTGTCCATTTTTGATTATTCTATAACGAACTAACTATTAGATGCTGCGTATTTTTTTGACAAACCGGTCATATGAGGGATCACGATCTGAAAGAACTGTAGGACTGTTCTTCACTTTACGCTCGATCAATTTCTGTGCGGCACGGCGTCTTTCTTTTCGTTGCTCATCAGTAGGCCGAGCAAAAGTAACATTCAACATACGTTTTCGCCTCCTTGCCTTTATCATACTACGTCTCCATTTGCTTGTCCATCCGCTATATCCGACTTCGTTTTCCGCTCTAGCAATATGCATATCCAATATGGTATGAACAACATTCAACATCACGATATCCGCTCCAGAAAACTCATATTCGGAACTTTCCAGATAAAGAATAAAGTATGGATCCTCTGTTTCTCCTACAGTCATCGGGACACAAATAGCATGACTGTTTGTATTTGTAAAAGGTTTAAGCGATTGAGGAGATGTATATGTATGATAGACCGATTCTTTGATAAATTGAGGAAGAAGATCATAATATTCTCGATTTAACTGTCCCGTGACAACCGGTACCAGCCCCGCATTAATTTGAATGTCCAGCTCTTTTTCATAGAACAATTCGATCACATTCAGCACTTCCAGCAAAGCTGCATGACCATTTACAGTGTTTCCTGCCAACCACTGTTTTACAGACTGGTAAACCTCATCTGAAGCGATTAAATCAATAATTTGTAACCGTAGGATACCCAACTTTTTGACATCATCAAATACTTCTTTCGCACTTTCTTTTATTTCTTCTATCTTTCGTTTGTATTCAAACCCGAAAATTTTCACTTGCTCCCAATTAGCAAAAGGCATACGGATTACAAAAGAAAGCATACCTGCCAAAGCAAAAAATGCGCTGATGGAGATGAGCATAATATTCGCTTGTGATTGAAGCAGCGCTCTTTTAAGATCGTCAAAGGTCTTGATATCAAATTTGCCATTGGTGGGATCCATGATCACTTTCAAATTGCTAAAAAACAGGTATACGACCATGAGGACGAAAGTGAACCACAAAAAATACTGAGTCCATTTCATAGCATTTTTTGCAGCTGTTTTGAAGGATTCTTTTTTAAAAATTTCCACAGCAACAATCCCTAGTAAGAAGGCCAAAACAAAAACGAAATAAAATTGTATGATTGTATACGCCATGGCTGCACCCCTGCTATTATCATATACACAGGAGTATACCATTCTTTAAACAATTTAAAAGAATTCTTTATCTCCTTTATTACCGAATTGTTACCCGTTATGCTGAATATTTTTTCAATACAAGGAAATGTAAAGAGCCACCTTACTGCTATAGGAATGTGGCTCTTCTCGTGCGACTATTTACTCCAAAATTCCTAGCTCCAGGTAATCATGCTTGCTCATAATTCCGTCCACCGGAAGCTTATGGGCTTTTTCAAATGCTTTAAGCGCGAGCTCCGTTCCAAGGTCGAAGTTTCCTCGGCATCTGCCTTTATAGTAGCCGGCGCTCCTGAGCCGGTTTTGAAGCAGCTGCACGTCTGCCCCGCTGTCTCCTCTTGCTAACCGGCGGATCTCCATATGCGGCTCTCCGAGCACATGGCCGAGAATGAAAACCGGGGTCCCCACTTCCACCAGCTCATAGAGCTCTTCCACATGACGGTTCAACATCCGTATGCACCCATGGCTTGCGTCATGGCCGATCGAGTAAGGCCGGTTCGTCCCGTGGATACCATAGGTGCCCCAGGGCACGTTAAGTCCTATCCAGCGGGTGCCGAAGCCGGAGCCCCAATTTTTATATTTGTTGATCACCTTCAGATCCCCAACTGGCGTCGGAGTATCGGGTTTACCCAGAGCGATGGGGTAAATTTTGTATTTGGCTCCATTTTTATATACGGTGAGCTTGTTTTTTAGCGGATCGACCTCAATGGCTATGCTCGGTTTCGGGATGTCCCGTGCTGACGGGTGTGCTTTTGACTCCACAGGCAGGATGAATAGGCACAATATAATTAGCAGGCAAACACTGGTCTTTTTCATGCTTCATGCTGCTCCCAAGAGAAAATTTAGTCTTCGTTTAGTATCCCTCTAGTTCAGGTAATTATCGCTCGTATGCCACATTTTATCCAAGTAGGCTGGGCAGGAACCCTCCTATATGTCAGAACATAGGCTAAAAGGCAGGGAAGTGGAAAACGTTCGCGGGAATGCGGATGGCTTCTTGTTCCGAAATCGGCTTTACTCACGAAAAGCATGCAGGAGTGATAAACATGTATTACCCACCAGCCACGGTCTGCTTGATGAGCCTACGCGCGCCCGTGGAGCCGCATAGCGGGGGACCTCACACCCCGGAGGAACGTCCGCCGCAAGCCGAACATGTAGATTGGTCGTCCATGTATCCGGATGAGGTTATTCTCAGCGGTCCGGAGCGCAAGGAAGCAGCCCTTACGTTCGATGACGGTCCCGATGACGAATGGACACCGAAGGTGCTTGATGTGCTTGCCGGCTTCCATATAAAGGCGACGTTCTTTGTCGTTGGCCGCAGAAGCGAAAGAAATCCCGATGTGCTGCAGCGAATGGTGCGGGAAGGACATGTGATCGGCAACCACAGCTGGGACCATCCCAATCTGGTGAAGCTGACGACGCTGGAAATCCGTTCCCAGATTCAGCGGACTGACGATACGATATTCAAACTCACGGGAAAAAGCCTGCGCTCTTCCGTCCGCCTTATGGTGCACTAAGTGAAACGGTCGTTGCTGAAGCGGAAAGGGCGAAGAAAAAAATAATATTATGGAACGTAGACAGCCTGGATTGGATGCAGCTGACCGCCAAGCAGGTTGCGACCAATATCCTGTCCCATACCCGTCCGGGTTCCATTATTCTAATGCACAGCGCAGGCGGCGTGGGCCAAAGCCTGCAGGATACGGTGGACGCCCTTCCGATCCTCTTACAAAGGCTTCGCAGCAGAGGGTATAAGCTGCGTACAGTGCCGCAGTTGTTGAATATTGCTAAAGACGAAAACACGTAACACAACTGTTCTCGTTTTATGATTTTTATGTAAAGGTATTTTCTCGCGCTTGTGGAATTAATATTCGTCTGACTGATTATCAAACGAAGGAGGCGAATATGGAGATGGAACGTACTATTTTGAATGTCGGGATCATTGGCCTTGGGGAAGTGGCGCAGGTGATTCACCTGCCTGTATTAAGCGCTATGCCGGAGCAATACAGAATCGCGGCCTTATGCGATATTTCGCCGAAGCTTGTCCGGTATATGGGAGAAAAATATGGCATTGCCAATCTCTATACCGAAGCTGCCGAGCTGGTGAAACAAGAGGATCTGGATGCAGTTTTTGTCCTGAACAGCGATGAATATCACGCAGAATGCGCTATCGCGGCGGCCGACTGCAGGAAGCACGTGCTCATAGAAAAGCCAATGTGCCTTACAGAGGCGGAAGCGGATGCCGTCATTGAAGCTCAGCAGAGAAACAACGTGAAAATGATGGTCGGTTATATGAGACGCTTTGCAGCATCGTTCGAGGAAGCGGTGAAGCAGATCGGCGGATTCGACCATATTGCGTATGCGAGAGTGAGAGATATTATCGGGCCCAACAGTTATTTTGTGAGGCCGACGAGTCATGTGGTGTCCTTTAACGACATACCGGAGGCGCTAAAAGAAGACAAAAGGCAGCGCGCGGAGCGAATGGTAAAGGAAGCGACAGGATTGGAAGCGGATTCACCTTACTTTAGCTTCTATCGATTCCTTTGCGGCTTGTCCAGCCACGACCTATCGGCTATGCGGGAAGCGATCGGGATGCCCAAAGGGGTTGTGGGGGCGAAGCTTTCGTCTAATCAAGGGAGCTTGTTTTTCACGGCTATTTTTGATTATGATAAATTTACTGTGACCTTTGAAACCGGTGTGGATGGCCAAGGACGTTTTGATGCGCATGTGGAGGTCTATTCGGGCACTAAATCCGTAAAGGTGCAGTATGACACGCCTTATATCCGCCATCTGCCGACCAAACTGTTCATCAACGAGACTGTGGGCGAAAGGTATACGGAGTCCGTCATTCGGCCGACTTTTACAGATCCTTATTCGCTTGAGCTTCGGTATTTTTATGATGTCATTGTGCAAGACCTTGTGCCGAAGACAGGACCGGAGGACTATAAAAACGATTTGGCCATTTTCAAGATGATTATCGAGGCGTTGAAGAGGTAAGCGATGTCATAGATTCGCCCGATGTGTGACTCTCCAGGTTGCAAGTTGCGGCGCTGCACGGCGCACGTTACGGCACTGTGCCAACTGGTTGCATTTCATACAATGGGGAGACGAGATAAATCGGCAATGAGAGTGCTCCGTTTCCATTGTTCTGTTGTACAAAATACAATCGAGCGGTTCCGCCGAAAAGTCTAATCGCAAGCCGGCTTTGGTCTTGGTTATATAAACTAAAAAAGACGTCTCCGGCTCTTAACCGGACACGTCTTTGCTGCGTTTGTTGCGCGTGCCGAGCCAGTACACAAAGTATAGAATGCCTGCGAGGAATAATGCAACCACGGCGTATACCCACCAAGGAATGGTGAAGGGGATGGGGTTTCGGCCGGTGGCGTCATGGAATTCTTTGAGCTCCTTGACTCCTATGGTAAAGCTGGCATCCTTCGAAATTTGTTGGGAGCCGTAAGCGGCATTCACTTTGGCATGGTAAGTGCCGGGAGCAAGCGTGTTGTCCCAGAAAATCGGATAAGCGATCTCCGTCCGAGGCGCCATATTGAATGGGCCGAACTGGCCGTGCATGACGCTTTTTCCCGAATCTGTCAGGACTTCATAGGTACCTTTATATTCTTTAGCTATTTGGGGGGCATCGTTGCTCATCTTGATGAACAGCTGGGACCCGGACGCGATGGATTGGACGCCGACTTTCCCCAACTCGGGTTTGGCTTCGAAAGATTTGGGCAGGTTCAATTGGACGGCGATAGCGATGACCAGCCGGTTATTCATTATAAAAGTGGCGTTTTTGCTGTCAGGGTTGGCGGTACTGGTCGAGTTGGCCTGGTCCGAGCTGAACAGCAGCCCGCCGAGGTAGGTCCCGGTGTCGGTCTGTGGAACGCTGACGGTAACAGGGACTTTTTTGGTGGAGCGGGGTTCTAAAGCAATACTGGAATCCGTGCTAAAAATACCGCGAATGGCGAAGGAAGGGTCCGTAAAGCGGGTTTTCTCGCTGCCGTTATCCGGTGTATATTGAATGCCGCCGTACTCGGAAGTTAAAGCGTTAGCCGGAGTTACGTTCATGGTCAGCGGGCTCTCGGTTTCATTGGTAACATTAAAATAAATCGTTTGCTTGGCGTCGGGCGAGACGTTTAAGTTAAAATAGCCGGTTACGCCTTGGCTTTGGTTGTCCGGGTATACGGGAGTGACGGTGAAAGGAGTGCCCAGCTTATTATCCTGCGCGTGAACGGCAGAAAGGCTGGTAGGAGCGGCTGCAAGCAGTAGAAAAATAAGGATAGTTCTCAATAATGTACGTTTAATCATGGTTACCTCACTTATGTAAAAGATTGATAAAAAAATTCCCGATGCCATCAGACGGAAGGCACCGGGAGGCAGGAGCTTAAGGTCCTACGGAAAGTGTCCAGGTCAGTGCGGAAGTATATGGCGTTGCTGTTGAAGGATAATTTACGGAGTCCGTGTAAGTTGTTGCCGGGTTTAATGTTAAAGCAAGGGCGTTGCTTGGAAATTTGATCTGGTAGCCGCCCATTCCTTTGTTGGGATCGGCGCTGACAATCTTGACAGAGCTTCCATTATCAATGGCAGCTGTAGCGGGAGCGACCAGATTAGGAAGAGGAGAAGTGGTAATTTTCCCACCAGCGACAGCGGCTGCAATGATTGTGGAAGGAGCAGTTAAACTTAAAGATCCGAGCGGCAAAGTGCGTGCTGTTGTTCCGGGTTTAAAGCCGCTGGCAGGAGTGTCTTCGGTGAATTGTTTGGCTTCAACGGAGATTTTCCATCCCGCCCCGGTACCGGTCGCATCATAAGCAATAATTGGGTCAAGATCGGCTTTAATCGTTTGCTCGTCCCCTGACAGCGTCGTGTTGAAGTTAATATCACTAGGCACGGAGTAAAAGGCGAGCAGTCCGGGTGTTAATCCCGCTTGTCCCTTGTTGGTGCCGGTTGGACTGAGCAGAGGGGTTGGAGCTGCGGTTGCGAGAGAACTCCCCATCAACGATACCAGTGCGGCTGCGATTCCCAATTTCCTGAGCTTGCTTTTCATTTGTTAATCCACCTTTCAAAATAATTGATAGAAAGATGGTCGGTTGCACCACTGGCTCCATCAAATTCTAGTGCCCAGAATAGCGAATTTGACTTCTACGCTCCCATATACGTCTCGACAATTATTATAAGATACAATTTGTATCATCACAATATGCGTGAAGGGTTTTTTTGTAACGATTTTGTAATGGCGCACTGCTAATATGGTTAAAAAAGCTGACAAGCATTGCGGAGCGACCAATAACATTTCTTACAAGGAGGGCCTTAGCATGGAGGATGGCAAATCAGTGATCTCCTTAGATATCCGGATGATCCTGCGTGAGCTTGGGTTGGATGGCTCATCCCAACGGATTGGGGATATTTTAACCCGTAAGCCTAATGCGGAGCGGATAAAAAATGAGGCTGTAGAAAAAAAGTCACTACCTGAACAAGAATAGAGAGGACTGCAAATGCATTTACGGTGATAACGGATTTCTTCCGTTATTCTCAGATTTCCCGCTCCCCGCTTGACAATAACGCAATTCAATTCCTCTATTTTGGGCAAACAGACTATTTACCCATCCAAGCCAGCGTTTTTGGCCATAAATAACTGCCGCTCAACCTTACCGAGGAACAGGAAGCCAACAGCCGCTGCGACCCCCTACCTCTTTCTTCCCACTGTCAGTGGTCCCCTAACCTTTTATTCCCATACTAGCGGCTGGAACCGCCTGCCTTGTTCTTCCCCCACTCCATAGCTTAAATTTGGGGAGCCTTAGGGTTTCCTTTTTTATTGGACGGATCTTGCTCAGAGTTTTTTAAGCTGGATGTTTAGACAACGATCAAAACGGTTTATTTTCTTGTAGAAGCAAAAGTTCCAACAATAAGCAACAATTACCGACAGGTTTTAATATTATTTTAATACAAAAAATATTTATTCATGTTAAAATACATCTTTGGAGGGGAGGACATACAAGTGGAAACGACCTTAGCTCCTTCAAGCCGGAAAATCCGCCCGCGGAAACGCCGGTTGAGAAGGTTTTTTACAGTTATGATGATTTTGTTTACTGCAGGATTAGGCTTTCTATACTTTACCGGACCAGGGTCGGATATCCGTATGTTTCTGGCGGAAACGGTGATCACCACCCAGCACAGGCAGTGGGCCTGGCTTCTGGTGGGTACGGCCAAGCGTGATGAAATGATTCAAACTCTGCTAACCGATAACGATACAAAAGCAAAGGATCCGCTGAACACCAGCCTGATCAAGCTTGGCAAGCGCCACGCCGGGGAATTGGTAAAAGTGGAGGATATCTCCGGGAAGATGTGGCAGGGGAAGATGATGACTGTTTTCGATCCCAAAAGCATCCGTGTAGTGGTTCCAGCTAAACAGGGCGAGGGCGAGAAGATTACCGATATGGTGAAGCGGACAGGCGCAGTGGCGGGATTGAATGCCGGAGGCTTCGATGATCCTCAAGGCCTGGGCAACGGGTTCGCACCGATCGGGATTGTGATGTCGAAGGCTAACGTGCTTTACAGCGATCTGGAGGGCAGCACTCCTCAACATATAGTAGGTTTTGCCGAGGATGGTACTTTAATTATTGGTAAATATACCCTTGATGAGCTGAGAAAGCTGAAAGTAAGCGAGGCAGTTTCGTTCTATCCCCGCGTGATTGTAAACGGGAAACCATTGATCACGAGCGGTGACGGGGGATGGGGAAGAGCGCCGCGCACGGCAGTCGGACAAAAAGCGGACGGTACGGTTATCTTTATTGTAATCGATGGACGTCAGACAAGCAGTGTAGGGGCAACGCTCAAGGAAGTGCAGGACCTATTCCTGGAGCAGGGAGTGATCAATGCTGGATTCCTGGACGGGGGCGCTTCCTCCGAGCTGGTTGTGAACGATGAGCTGGTCACCCATCCTTCCAGTAAATACGGGGAACGCAGGCTGCCATCGGCATTTCTTGTGTTCGACCATCCGGAGAAAGTGGCTGTAACCAGCCCTTGGAAGGGCTTGTCTTACATCGATCCGGGCGGTCCTGAATCGCATCCTGAGTATCAGGCAGAGCTGCGCAAAAAGGAGGAGGCCCAGGCGAAGGCCGACACGAAGAGCTCTAAATCGGGTTCGCATTCCAATAATTCGGGCTCTTCCAATTCCGGTTCGTCTTCGGTATCCAGCAACTACGGTACCGCCCACAAATAAAGGTTATGGCAGCTGGGACGGATAGTCGAGGATCGACTTCCTAAAGGGTACCCGAAGCAGTCTGCATGGGAGACACTGAAGTGGAAAAGCACGTTCTGAGCGAATTTGCTGGCGTGTGAAAGATGATGGAAAGTGAGCGGATTTATTCCTTTATAATGAATGGCCAGGCCCTTGCTTTTAACCAGCAAGGGCCTTCTGCTGCGTTACTGGTAAATCCACCACACGATCGCTTATTGCTTCTTCAAACGATTGATTTCCAGGTGAACGATTTACGGACACTGATTTTCAAGCTTCGGACGAAAAAACAATACCCATATAAAAACAGATGTGATATAGTGAAAACAAACATAAACAAAAGGCGAAAACAAAAACAAACAAAGGTGGAAACGCGATGGCGGCAAATCTGTGGAGCAATGATAAAGCATCGATATGCGCGAGCGGGCTGGAGGAACTGGTCTACCGCTCAAATCTGCTCGGGACCGACCGGTCAGTGGCGAACTGGGGCGGAGGCAACACGTCGTTGAAGACGATGGTCCGGGATTTTCGCGGGCGTGATGTGGAGATCATGTGGGTCAAAGGCAGCGGCTCCGACCTGGGTACGATGAAGGCGGGACATTTTACGGCGTTAAGGATGGAGGATATCCGCCCTCTGATCGAGAGGGAGGGCATGTCGGACGAGGAGATGGTCGCGTATTTGAGCCACTGTATGATTGACATCAAGCATCCCCGCGCTTCGATTGAAACGCTGCTGCACGCTTTCCTGCCTTTCAAGCATGTGGACCATACCCATCCCGACGCGATTATCAGCTTATGCTGTGCCGACAACGGCAAGGAGCTCGCCAGCGAGATTTACGGGGACCGTTTCGTGTGGGTGCCTTACGTCCGCCCAGGATTTACTCTTTCCAAAATGATCGCAGAAGGCGTGCGCAGAAACCCCAAGGCGGAGCTTGTACTGATGGAAAAGCACGGGCTGGTCACTTGGGGAGAAACCTCGGAAGCCTGCTATCATCAAACATTATCCATTATCGGAGAAGCGGAAGCTTTTATTGAAGCGAGAGTGCAGGAAGCGAACCTGTTCGGCGGACCAAAAGTTGAAGCGCTTACAGAAGCAGACCGTCAAAACGCGGCGGCCGATATCATGCCCGTCATTCGTCAGGCGGTAAGCGACGGCAAGCGGATGATTCTGTCCTTTGACGATGCGGAGGATGTGCTGCAGTTTGCAAACAGCTCTGACGCGGCCAGGCTCTCCCAGGTCGGAGCGGCCTGCCCGGACCACCTGGTGCACACAAAAATGACGCCGCTCTACGTCGAATGGGATCCGGCTTCCGGCGACATCGAAGGCTTGAAGCAAGCTTTGACTGAAGGCATTGCCCGGTTCAAGGAAGAGTACAGGGAGTACTTCGAGCGCAACAGCAATCCCGGCGATGTGATAGGCGACACGGCGCCGCGAGTCATTCTTATCCCGGGCGTCGGAATGATCAATACGGGCAAAAGCAAGTTCATGTCGTTAATCAGCGGGGCTTTGTACCACCGGGCGATTGCCGTAATGCGAGGTGCCGCCGCGCTGGGCCAATTCGTCTCCCTGAGCGAGAACGAGTCGTACAACGTGGAATATTGGCCGCTTGAGCTGTATAAGCTAACGCTCGCTCCCGCGGAGGCCGAGTTCTCGCGCAAGGTGGCTCTTGTAACCGGCGGAGCGGGCGGCATCGGCAGTGCTACGATTAAGAGGCTGGTTGCGGAAGGAGCGCATGCGGTCATAGCCGACCTAAACCTTGAGGGCGCGCAAAACCTGGCGGCCGAAATCAATGCTTCCTATGGCGAGGGCCGGGCGATTGCGGTACAAATGGACGTCACGAAGGAAGACGAAGTGATTGGCGCGTTCAAACAGGCGGCAATCGCCTATGGAGGCGTGGACATCGTGGTGAACAATGCGGGTTTGGCTACCTCGAGCCCTTTTGACCAAACTTCTTTGAACGAGTGGAACCTCAATATGAGCGTCCTGGCGACAGGGTATTTCCTCGTAGCCCGCGAAGCTTTCAAATTGATGAAAGTCCAAGGGACAGGAGGCAGCATGGTGTTCGTCGGCTCCAAAAATTCCGTCTACGCGGGCCGAAGCGCATCGGCTTACAGCACGGCCAAAGCGGCCGAAATCCACCTCGCCCGCTGTATCGCGGCGGAAGGCGGCGAGTACGGTATCCGCGTCAACTCCGTGCTGCCGGATGCGGTGCTTCAGGGCTCTGCAATCTGGAGTTCCAACTGGCGAAACGAGCGTGCGGCGGCTTACGGAATTGAGCCGGATCAGCTAGAAGAGTATTATCGCAAAAGAACGACGCTGCTCGTCAACATCTATCCTGCGGATATCGCGGAATCGATTGCCTTTTTCGCTTCATCCAAAGCGGATAAAACGACCGGGTGCATGATCACCGTAGACGGCGGCGTTCCAGCCGCATTCACAAGATAGCAAGAGGCAGACGAAAAAATCGAACAGAAGAGGTGCCCGTTATGAGCGATCGCGCATATTCGTTGTTTGAAGAGCAGCAAAAGAACCGCGGAGTGAACCTGGAGCAAGTAAAAGAACGGCTCAAAGCTTTGAAGATTGAAACTCCTTCCTGGGGCTACGGGGATTCGGGAACGAGATTCAAAGTGTTCAAAAAAGCAGGCGTACCGCGGGATCCCTACGAAAAATTCGAAGACGCCGCCGTGGTGCACAGGCTGACAGGGGCTTGTCCGTCCGTCGCCATCCATATCCCTTGGGATAAGGTGGACGATTACGCCAAGTTGAAAAGTCACGCCGAAGAGCTCGGAGTCGGCATCGGGGCGATTAACCCGAACCTTTTCCAGGAGGATGAGTATATGTTCGGCAGCGTCACCAATTCGGATGCGGATATCCGTCGGAAAGCCACGAATCATCTTCTGGAGTGCGTGGAAATCGCCAAAACCGTCGGCTCCCGCGATCTCAGCCTCTGGTTTGCCGACGGTACTAATTACCCGGGCCAGGCCAATATCCGCAAACGGATCCAGTGGATGTACGAAAGCCTGAGCGAAATGTATGGTGCCATGACTCCGGACATGCGGATGCTGATCGAGTACAAGTTTTTTGAACCGGCATTTTATCATACCGATCTGGCGGATTGGGGCATGGCTTTTAACATGGCTAATAAATTGGGGGATCAGGCGCAGGTACTGGTAGACACCGGCCACCATGCGCAGGGCGCCAACATTGAGCATATCGTCGCCTATCTCATCAACGAGGGCAAATTGGGCGGGTTCCACTTCAACTCCCGGAAATACGCGGACGACGACATGATTGTCGGTACCGCCAACCCTTATGAGCTGTTCCTTATTTTCTATCAGATTCTCGAAGCCGCCCAGGACAGCAGTGCCAATGTTCGCAGAACCGCCGAAGGGATCGCTTACATGATTGACCAAAGCCATAATATCGAGCCCAAAATCCCGGCCATGATCCGCTCCGTGCTCAATGTGCAGACTCAATATGCCAAAGCGCTGCTGATCAGCCATGACGAAGTGAGAGAAGTGCAGGAGAAGCAGGATGTAATGGCGGCTGAGGACGCAGTGCGAAAAGCTTTCGAATTCGATGTCACTCCTCTGCTGGCCGTGGTAAGGGAAGAGCTTGGCGTGCCGGCCGATCCGATGAAAGCCTTCCTTGAAAGCGGATACACCGAAAAAATCGCCTCCCGCGGCGTAGGCGGTGCTTCCTGGTGAGCGAAGCGGTTCTGGCCATCGATCTCGGCGCAAGCAGCGGCAGAGGCATCGTGGGACAGCTGCAGAACGGCGGACTGACACTGGATGAAATCCATCGTTTTGCCAATGACCCGGTGCAGGTGGGCGACCGTCTGCATTGGGATATCCTCAGGCTGTACCACGAAATCAAGCAGGCCATTCTCATCGCGAAGCAAAAAGGGTACACTATAGTAAGCATGGCCATCGATTCCTGGGCTGTGGATTTCGGCTTGATCGGCCCTTCCGGCGAGCTGCTCGGCAATCCGTACCATTACAGGGATCACCATACGGACGGCATTATGAGCGAAGTGTTCGCGAAGATTCCTCAGGAAGAGATTTTTTCCCGGACCGGTATCCAGTTTCTTCAGTTCAATACTTTATTTCAGCTCTATGCCTTGAAAAAAGCAGGCTCTCCGCTGCTTGGTCAGGCTGACGCTCTCTTGATGATTCCCGATTTGCTGAGATATTTTCTGACCGGCGAGAAAATCACGGAGTACACGAACGCGACAACGACCCAGCTGCTGAACGCAAGTACTAAGGACTGGGATACGGCGCTGTTAAACGGGCTTGGTCTGCCGACGCATCTGCTGCTGCCGCCCTCCCCTCCGGGCCAAATCTTCGGCACCCTTCAGCCGTCGGTCTGCGAGGAACTGAACGTCGAGCCTTTTCCGGTGATAGGCATCGGCGAACATGACACGGCTTCCGCTGTAGCGGCGGTTCCTGCAGACGGAGAGTCATTTGCCTACATCTGCTGCGGCACGTGGTCCTTGCTCGGCACCGAGCTGAGAGAGCCCGTGCTCACGAGGCAGGCTATGGAATGGAATTTTACGAACGAAGGCGGAGTGGAGGGGACTTACCGTCTGTTGAAGAATATTATGGGTCTGTGGCTCATACAAGAGTCCGCCAGGAACTGGATAAAGGAAGGCAGGCAGCGCACGTTTGCCGAGCTGGTCGGGCTGGCACTGGAAGCGCGGCCTTTCCGCAGCCTGGTCGACCCGGACGATGCTTCCTTCCTGAATCCGCCCCATATGCCGGAGGCGATAAGGCGGTACTGCGCAGCCTCAGGCCAGCCTGTGCCCGAGACCGAAGGCGAAATCATCCGCTGTGCGATGGAAAGCCTGGCTCTCAAGTACCGCTATACCCTTGAAAAAGCCGAATTGCTCGCCGGAGCTTCTTTCAACGCAGTGCACATGGTGGGCGGCGGAATCAACAACACGGCGTTATGCCAATTTACGGCGAACGCTACCGGCAAGAGGGTCATTGCGGGACCGGCGGAGGCGAGCGCGATCGGCAATCTGCTGATGCAGTACAGAACCCTTGGGAAGCTGCGGTCTCTGCAGGAAGCTCGGGCGCTGATCAGGCAGTCCTTCCCTGTCACAGTTTACGAGCCTCAGGAGCGGGAAATATGGAGCGGAGTGTATTCGGAGTTTGAGAAGCTTTTATAAATAGTGGGTGAGTCTTTATGCTGGTAGCAGAACGTCTTCAGAAGATCGTCGACACCGTCAACGAAAAAGGTAGCATACGCGTCACAGACCTCAGCGCATTGTGCAATGTGACCGAGGAAACGATCCGCAGGGATCTCGACAAGCTCGAAAAGGAGGGCAAGCTTCTCCGCAGCCACGGAGGGGCGGTCTCCATCAAGGAAACGTTGGCCGAGACTCCCTATACGATCAGGGAAGTCACCAACATGCGGGAAAAGCAGGCGATAGCTGTAGAAGCGGTGAAGCATATCCTTCCCATGGACACTATCGCGCTCGACGCCAGCTCCACGGCATGGTATATGGCTAAATTGCTGCCTGATATTCCGGTCACTGTGCTGACCAATTCCGTCAAAGTCGCTTTGGAGCTTAGCCCCAAAGAGAACATCAAGGTCATCTCCACCGGCGGCGTACTCAGTGCCAAATCGCTGTCTTACGTCGGCCCCTTGGCCGAGCGGGCGCTGGACAGCTACCATGTGCACAAAGCCTTCATCTCCGGCAAGGGCGCCCATCCGCAGCGCGGAATCAGCGAAACGAACGAGCTGCAGGCGGCTTTGAAGCGCAAAATGCTGTCCATTGCAGATGAAACCTACCTGCTGCTGGATTCAAGCAAATTCGGAATGCAGGCTTTGGCGCAGGCCGCTTCCTGGGAGGCCATCCACCATGTCATCACAGATGCCGGCACAGGGCCTGAATGGATCCGGCAGCTGCAGGAAAATAATGTGTCCGTCACAGTCGCCGGGGATTGAACGGCGCCGGCTCATACACGGTCTTCGCTCAAGCGGAGGCCGTGTTGGTTTCTTTTGCGCTAATTCAGCCCGGCCATGGACACAACGTTATGTGACCTGCAATGATAGACTTAACGACGAATGAGGTGTCTGAGAATGGAAGAGCAGCGCCGGCGATGATTTTTCATTCGCCTGGCAGCGGCTTAATGTTGGGAGTCGTCGCCAATGGCCTCAAATTCAGCTGATAGGCGACGTCGATCATCATCCCGCTCCATTTGCGCGACCATTCTTCTTTATCCGTCGGTTTGGAAAAAGCGGTCAATGACCGGTCCCCCAGCTTGAACGGATCCGCCCCCCAGCGCTGCAATTTTTGCAGCAGCTTCACCGTCTGCTCTTTCAGATAGGCCTGGATCTTGTTATCCATATCCGCGATTTCACTGGCATCCTCCAGATTTTTATCCCCCCGGTATTCCTCGATTCTCCCTTTCAACTCCACTCTAATGGCAAGCGACGAATTTTTTTTGTCCAAGGTAATATGGGGGTTCGCGTGGATATGGCCCAAACCGACGGATAATTCCGGTATAGGGAAATTTTTAAGATAGTGGAGGTTGTCGACGAGCTGGAATATTTGATCTTCCATACCGCGGAGAACTCCAACCAATTTGTCGCGCCTGAACACACCCGTCCCTTCGTACTTGAAACGGTCTTTGTCCACTCTGAACACTGGCATAACAGGGTCCGAAACCGGGGAGTACAGCCTTTTCACAAATTGATGCAAATTGACTACGGTGAGTTCCCCTTGATTTTTTTCCTCGTAATGTTTGAACATGCGGTAAAGAAAATAATCGACATTGGGCTGGCTGTCCAGCTCGTTGCGGATATACTCTTCGAAATTTCCTTTGAAGATCACAAGATAGAGACGCTGGGAAATATTAGGATCGGCCATAACCGTATTGATCAGCGTACTGACGCCTTTTCTCGCAAGCCCTTCGCTGATGAACAGCATGCGCAGCTGTCCGGTTTTCACTTCACGGTAATAGGATAAATTGAAAGCCTTGTGTGCCTCCCTCTGCAGATCGACCTTGTGGGTGAGCATTTGCTTATTTTCTTTAATCAAAGGAGGGATCAGGGTGCTCACTTTTAAGCGTCCGTCTCCGGCTTCTTCGATCGACCAGAAAATGACCGGAGCGATTTCTTCAATCCTGTTGTTTTCCACAAGCGGGCCGCATCCCGAAATAAGCATAACCCCGCATAAAATGATCGACAGCGCAGCTGCTTTGAACCGGTTCATTCCGCATCATGCCCCTTCCGTTTGATCGCCGCAAATAGGATTGCCGGTACGAGAGAATAGGTGAGCGCCCCAAGGATAACCTGCACGGACGGCCAGATATTTTGGTTCGGTGCTGCTTTCCAGAAGGTTTGATTGACGATTATGGTACACACAAGGATGATGGTGAAGCTTGCCGCAAAACCGGCCCGTGTGGCTGGTTTATCCCTTTTTTTAAACAGGATGCGGATCGCCCCGTAAAAGAACAGCAGGAACAGGCCAATGGCCCAGGCATAATAAAATAACTGGACTGAGATCATGATGATATCGATCCGGTCCAGAATCGGCGACTGCAGATAACGGACCATATTCACCACCGGATAGCTGCTTTGGTTCAAGTAATTGGAACCGAAGAACAGGATCGACGCTATGAACAAAAGCAAATATTCAAAAACAGACATCGCATTGGCAATCGTCAAATATTTCAGCAGCTTCTTCTGCGGGGCCAGCCAGCTGCCCAAAACGATCAAATATTCAGGTCCCGACAAGGATGCCCATACCAGGAGCATACCCTGCCAGGATGACCGCGCCCATTCTGTCGGTACGAGCGGGTATAAGTCATGCAGATGGGCGTCCGGCGGTAAGAAAAATCGAAAATAAAACGCAATGACCCAAAATCCGCCTAAAAACGCGATTACGACAAACCGCATTGTTTTTTCCATTCCTTTGGAAGCCATGTAGCCGCTGATCAGTAAAGTGTACAGAACCAACGAGTTTCTGTTCATCCAGGGAAAGATAAATTGATGGACAATTTCCACGTAACCGAGGGTAATCACGCTGATTTTAACAAGAATCAGAGCGATACCGGCCATGGCGGCAAAACGTACCGTCCGTTCACCGAAAAGCTTCACAAAGCCCTCATATCCCTGAGAGGCATATTCCGTGCTAAACCACTTGGACAGCATCCACAGATTGACCTGAGACAAGATCCCGAGCGCAATAATTCCCCAAACCATGTAAGAATGGACGAGGTATGCGGGCAGGACCAGAACAAAAAAAAGCAGCTGCAGCCGGTTTACCATCAGCATGGCGTATACGCCGCCAAAAGTAGCCGTTCTATCAAATAACGGGAATGCTTTCACGCTGTCATCTCCTTCGGCTGTATCTCCACTTCTTTAGAGGGCGCAAAAATTCCGGCCGGTTTTTCATGTTGGTCAAAGGGGCCCTTATGAAAAGGTCTTTCCAATCGTGGATGTGAAGCGGCGTCACGGGCACGAAGTAAGGCTGCTTCAGGGAAGAAAGGCCGTTCAAATGGATGAGGACCGCCACGAACCCCAGGAAGATTCCCAGCATTCCCAGAAGGGATGATAGTACCAGGAGAAAAAACTGGACCAACGTGTTCGCTCTCGTCATCATATAATTGGGCACCAGGAATGAGGCAATGGCGGCAATGCCGACAAGGACAATCAGCACTTTGCTCGCGAAACCGGCTGCGACCGCGGCCTGCCCTATAACGATACCGCCGATGACCCCGAGGGTTTGCCCGGATTTGGTCGGCATGCGAAGGCTTGCTTCTTTGATGATTTCCAGGGTGATCAGCATCAGCGCGGCTTCCCAGAACGGAGAAAAGGGCAGTCTGCTTCGGGACTCCAAAAGAACAAAAAGATGCTGCAGCGGGATCATTTGATAATGATGCGACGTGAGCGCCACATAAAGAGGGATGAGTGTCATCGAAATAAAAAAACCGAGATATCGGATAATCCGTAAGGCACTGGCGACGATCCATCGGTTAATGTAATCCTCCGGCGAAACGAAAAGGTCGAAAAAGGTGGTGGGAGCGACCAGCGCGAACGGCGTATTGTCCACCAGGATCGTAAGCTTGCCGATACCGAGGTAATAAGCGACGGCGTCAGGCCGATCGGTTTGTTGAAACTGAGGAAAGACGCTATGGGTATGCTCCTCTAAAAAAGCGGCAAGCTGGGAGGATTCGAGAATGAGGTCAAAGTCTACTTCGGCAATCTTGTTCCTAGCAATTTCCACGATATCCGGATTGGTCAATCCCTCGATGTACATTAAGACAACCGATGTTTTGGTAAGGGTACCCGCCGTAAACTTTTCGGTTTTGAGCGCAGCCAAAGGAAGCCGCCTGCGCAGCAGAGTGATGTTCTTGTCTATTTGCTCGCTGAAGCTGTCCTTCGGTCCGTACAGGATCGTCTCCGTTTCGGATGATTCGATGGCGCGGCCCAAGGGGTTCTCAAGAGGGATGGCCCACCACTGGCTGCGTGCCGTGTCGTTCAGGACTACGGATCCCTGCAGCAGCTCGGTGATGGCCTGCTCCAATGTCGTGATCTCCGATATTTTGGACGTGAGCAAGCTTTCATACACCGTGTCCCGGGACAGACGGCTCAGCGGTTCGATAATGAATTGGTCCAGGCGCTTCCGGTCGATCAGCGAGCTGATGTACAGCAGTGTAACCTTTTGCTCATTGTATGTGGGCCGTTCAATGATCTCCGCATCCTGCATGCCCGCTGTAAAATGTTTCAGGGCCTCCAGCGTGATAGGCGATTGCAGCGAATATTGAGACTCTTTGTGCTCACGGTCGATCCCGTTTCTGACCTTTTTCCACAGCATGGCATTCATCACCTGAAATGATTATTTGGATGTACAGGGAGTTATTATGAACCATTTGTGCCGATATCAACCAAATTTTTAGGGCTGATAATTGTAAAATGTCAGGAGTGGACGCTCCCATATTGTGGATGGGCTCTGACCACCCGCGGTGCAGCACCGCAACGGTGGAGGATCGCGGCTTGTACGACGTGTCTAACTTAACCCGAGGTAACTATCTTGCGGAGCAACTTGCTGTGTTGTAGGATTTATTTGTTCATACTTTTCTATAATACAAGGAGGTTCACCATGCCTTATCAAGCGGACAAGTCCCGTTACAGTACGATGAAGTACAATCGCTGCGGCCGTTCGGGCGTCAAGCTGCCGGCGATTTCATTGGGGTTGTGGCATAATTTCGGAGGTGTGGATACATACGAGAACGGCAGGGCGATGCTGCTCAAAGCTTTTGACCTGGGAATTACGCATTTTGACTTGGCCAATAACTACGGTCCGCCTGCGGGTTCCGCGGAAGAGATGTTCGGACGTATGATGAAGACGGATTTGGCCGCTTACCGGGACGAACTTATCATTTCCTCCAAAGCCGGCTACTACATGTGGCAAGGGCCTTACGGCGAATGGGGTTCCCGCAAAAATCTGATGGCGAGCTGCGACCAGAGCTTGAAGCGGATGGGGGTGGACTATGTCGATATTTTCTATTCGCACCGATTTGACCCGGAGACGCCTTTGGAAGAAACGATGGGGGCGCTGGATTCAATCGTGCGTCAAGGGAAAGCGCTTTATGTCGGCATCTCCAGCTATAACGCGGAGCAAACGGCTGAAGCCGTGCGGATTCTGAAGGAGCTTGGAACGCCGCTTTTGATTCATCAGCCTTCTTATTCCATGCTCAACCGTTGGGTGGAAGACGGCCTGCAGGATGTCCTGGCGGAAAATGGCGTGGGAAGCATCGCTTTCTGTCCGCTGGCTCAGGGGCTGCTCACGGGCAAATATCTGAAGGGCATCCCCGAGGATTCCAGAGCGGCAAGCTCGACCGGCTTCCTGAAAGAGAAGGATGTGACGGAAGAAAAGGTCGCGAAGGTTCGCCAGCTGAACGAAATCGCATCCGAACGCGGCCAAAGCCTGGCGCAAATGGCTCTGGCCTGGGTGCTGCGCGAGGGCCGCATCACTTCCGCCCTTATCGGCGCAAGCCGCGTCAGCCAGATCGAAGAGAATGTAGCGGCGCTTAGCAACCTCGATTTTAGCAGGGCAGAGCTGGATCGGATCGATGAGATTTTGAGATAGCGGTACGTCGGTACGTTAGTATTGGCGGCGCGAGATGATAGCGGAACGGGAGTACGCTATTCTTCTCCCCGCTGGAATTAGATGAGCTCTGTGAAGGGTAACTGTCCTTTTATCCATGACAGATTGCATTTAATGCCGTCCATTATGACAGCGGTTCTTACTTGACGTATTCAGCCATTACAATATTTCAATATACCCTTCTGTTCCATGCACGCGAATTCGTTGACCGTCTTTGATCAGATTGGTAGCATTTTCCACCCCGACAACTGCTGGTAAGCCATATTCACGCGCGATAACTGCTCCATGGGTCATCAGTCCACCAACTTCGGTGACTAGCCCTTTTATGGATACAAACAATGGTGTCCAGCTAGGGTCAGTAAAGGAGGTGACTAATATATCTCCATCTTCTAGATCAGCATCTTCCATGTTTAAGATGACACGTGCTCGTCCCTCTATAACCCCGGAAGACACAGGTAGACCAACAATAGCTTCGGCTGGGAGATTTTCTCGTTTGTACTCACCGGCAATGATTTCACCATCAGTGGTGATAACGCGTGGGGGAGTTAGTTTTTCATATAATTTGTACTTGTCTTTTCTGTTGCTAATGATCTGATAATCCAGTTTATTTGTACGTACGACTTCGCGAAGTTCTTCAAAAGTGAGATAGTATATATCTTCTGTTTCATGAATAACATTGGCTTGTACGAGTTGTTCGGCTTCTTTCAGTAAAGCCTGTTTATAAACGAAGTAGCGATTAACCATGCCATATTTTGGATATTCACGATAACCGATGAAATTCCGGATCAGGCTGATCATTCGTTTTGTCTCTTTGGCTTTTTGTTCACCATCCGGTAATTGCTTCAATCGATCTAATAACTCTTGTTCTTTTTTCAAAGCTTCCTGTCGCCCTTGCTCAAATTTCCGATTGCTAGCATTAGGCTCAAAGTTTTTGATGTTACTGAGAATTATGGGGACAAGTGTAGTTGGTTTTTCGCTCCAACGAGTTTTTGTAATATCGATTTCTCCGGCACATCGCATTCCGTATTTGTTGAGATAAGCATAGATAGCGTCTTGGGCTTTCTGTCCGCCATCAAACTTAACCAGTTCATCCAAAAAGTTATCATCTTTTACATGCTGTATATAATCAATTACTTCCCGATAAGGGCGAATCACATCTGCGACATCCAATAGCGCCAGACCCATCTCCGAAGTAATATTGTTAGGTACTGATTGAGAAAGCGTATCGGCTACGTTTTTTTCACCTAACCACATCTCCATTTTTTCATTGATCCACGCCGAAGCATTTATGGCAGCCATAAACACAGCCGAACTTTGTGGATCAAATAAAATCTTCTTTAATTGTTGGATATCTTCTAGAATAAAATCGAATAAATCCGATCCTGATTTCGTTTGGATGTTATGTTTTAACTGTTCTATCGATACTTGACTTCTCTTAATCAAATCGGAAACGATTGACGGATCGTTTTCAATTTGTGCCAGCATATCTGTATTGCTTCTGCTGGGACTCGGTGCTTTCTTATCAATTGGTAACGATTTTATAAAATCTCCTCGCTCTATTATGGTCGTAAGCGCATCTTTCATGAGCGGATCGTGTTGTCCCATGGCATTTAATAAAATTACTCTGCCGTCAGGCGAAACCAGACTATGGGTGACATCAACAAACAACCTTCCACCGGCTTTACGCATGGGTGCAGGAGTTATTAACAGGAAAAAAGACAATCCCAGCGGCTTCATGGCATCAGTCATCATTTGTTGATGACCAACAGATATATAGACGTGATTTTCTTGATCATTCGCTTCAGGGATGGGGTATAAAGTCGTGATTGGACGACTCTGGACAATGTAAAAAGTATTATCAACCAAACACCATTCGATATCTTGTGGGCAACCAAAATAAGCTTCGATCTGTCTTCCGATGCGTGCCAATTGTAAAATTTGTTGTTCAGTAAGTGTTTGAGTTTTTTGCCGATCGGGATCGATCTGCTGTGTTTCTGTTCCGCCTTCTTTTCGTCCATAGACAGCCAATTTTTTGGTTGCTATCCTCTTATCGACGATTTGCCCTTCTTGTACTTTATAACAATCGGCAGATACCAAGCCGGAGACCAGCGCTTCTCCAAGTCCAAAACCGGCATCGATGGATAGCAGCTTTCGGTTGGAGGTAATAGGATCGGCGGTGAATAAAATCCCTGAAGCCTGCGGGAAAACCATCCTTTGAACGATAACGGCTAAATAAACGTGACTGTGGTCAAATCCGTTTTGCATACGGTAGATGACCGCACGGTCCGTAAACAGGGAAGCCCAACATTTGCTCATATGCTGCAAGATTGCTTCTTTGCCGATGATATTTAAATAGGTGTCTTGTTGACCGGCGAAAGAAGCATGCGGCAAATCTTCAGCAGTCGCACTGGAACGCACTGCATAAGCATGTTCCTCGCCAAACTGGGAGAGATAGTGAGCAACTGCTTTCACAACATCGGAAGGAATTTCTACTTCCATAATGATTTGTCGAATCTTCCTGCTGATTTCACCAATTTGATCTCGATCTTCTACTTTCAGCATGGTTAGTCGATTCAACAAAGCATGATACGTTTCGTTTTGTTCGATGGCTTTTTGATATCCTACTGTTGTAACACAAAATCCTTCTGGTACTTGTATTCCTTGAATTTTTGATAATTCCCCTAAATTAAACCCTTTTCCGCCAACGAGCAAAAGCTGCGTTTTTTCCATTTCCTGAAAACCGAGAACCAGAGAACTCATTCAATATCTCTCCTAACCATTAAATTAAGAAAAAACATTTGACAAGAGTTTACCCGGCATGGTACAATTTAAGTGTAAGATGCAATAGTTATAACTGTAGAACTTGGTGTAGTCGTAATCTGATTATATCATCGTGTCTGTTTATGTGCAATATAAAATAAACCTGGTAAAACTGACCAGGTTCTTTTTTGATTTTCCACTGCCATTAGTCACATCGAAAAACCTAGTTCAGACCGACTCCGTCACTGCATAGTCACCTTGCGGTTCTATGCAGCCTAAGGAAATCCTGAAGTTGCGTTGGGTTCTTATTGAACTCCCTCGGTACGATTCATTTTTCTCACGCAATGCTCACTTATTCGCAGGATTTCACCCATGTTAAGTGGGAAGGAATATGTGAACAGAGACTCAGACATAGACCCTTGGCAACATGAAGGCGCACTGAAATAGAGGGGGATGTTAATGACCCATATATTTCCATATACTGCACGTATTCTCCACGTCACCCTTGGAGGTTTTCACTCCCATGTCTCAACGGGTCTTCGCCCTCTCATTCCTTCGTTACACCTTTCCAAGGGGTGGAGGCCGGTCTTGCTATCTTTACGGGTCGGTGCCCTTTAGTTCAATACACCCGGTACTCCGTGCTTTCTTTGAAATCCTGCGAAGAAAGCCAAGGAAAATGCTTACACCCACCACCCGATAATGCTTCCGTGGAACACTGCCAAAGCAGAAAAAGAGGAATTGTAAGAATCAGACAGAGAAATGGGCGAAAAGTTGATATATTACCAATCTTTGGGCTCTATCCAACCCCATTCAACCTTGAAAAATGACTATAATCTTTATTACACTAGTGATAGATAAGAAGACTTGAGTTTGCCGGGTGGAGCCATCAAAAGATGGTCAAGACCACGCTGCTGCCTGATTAGACTGAGAGGAGTGTGACTCGGAATATGAAAAGGAGAGCGTACAGCCGTAAGATTCGTCGTCTTATCCGTTCCGGAATCTATTTAAGGCCTGCCCTCAATTGGCGTCCGCGAGCTTCATGACTGGCGATAGACACGGCAATGATAGACACAATAGAAAAGAGGCTATCTTTCAAGCAGATTTGTTGTGCGGAAAGAGCAGCCTCTTTTTTTCAGATTTCACACAAATTTACTGATTATTTTCTGCAGCTGATCTCGTTTAATGGGCTTGCTGATGTAATCGTCCATGCCGGCGGACAGGTATTCTTCCCTGTCGCTTTCAAAAGCGTTTGCGGTGACGGCGATAATTTTGGGACGCGTATCTTCCGGTATCGTCTCGCGGATGATTCTGGTTGCTTCCATCCCGTCCATCACGGGCATTTGAATATCCATGAAGATCAGGTCATATGGCTTCCGTTTCAAACACTCTAAAACTTCGATCCCCGTGCCCGCGATATCGGCGGTATAACCGGATTTCTCCAGCATTTTCAGCAGCACCTTCTGGTTGATCTCGTTATCTTCCCCAATCAATATACGAACGGAACAAGCCCCTCTATCCTCCTGTACGGCGGTCGAATTCCCGGCATGACTGCTGTGGGCAAGGTCGGCCGTAACCATGATAGTGAAAGCGAAATCAGCCCCTTCCCGTCCGGAATTCTCAAGCCATATCTCTCCGCCCATGAGCTGAACGAGTTTTTTGCAGATGGCCAGCCCCAGTCCGGTCCCGCCGTATTTGCGTGTATTGGATGAATCCAGTTGGGAAAAAGGCTCGAACAGCTGACCCAGCTTCTCTTTGGGGATGCCGATTCCGGTGTCTCTGACATTAAATTTCAGCTTTAGCCCATCTTCCTTCTGATCCAGCAGCCCGATCGACACCCTTACGCTGCCTGAAGGAGTGAATTTGATCGCGTTTCCCACCAAATTCATCAGCACCTGCCTTAACCGCGTATGGTCGCCAACAACGACAGCAGGTATTTGCGGATCGACGGAGGAGCTTATGTCCAGCTTTTTTTTCTGGGCGGAAACCGAGTGGACATCGAAGGTTTCCTCTATGCATGCTTTTAAGTCAAAAGGCTCAGCTTCCAATTCGACTTTGCCCGACTCGATTTTGGAAAAATCCAGAATATCGTTGATGATGGAAAGCAGTGCATTCTCACTTTTCACGATATAATCGACATATTCTTTTTGCTCGGAAGTTAGATTGGTGTCTTTAAGCACATGGGTGAGACCGACAATGCCGTTCAGCGGCGTCCGGATTTCATGGCTCATCATGGCGAGAAAGTCGCTTTTCGCTCTGGTGGCGGCCTCCGCTTTTTCCTTGGCATCGATCAATTCCTGTTCGGCATTCTTACGTTCTGTTATATTTCTCACGAAAGCGCTGAATATATAGCCGTCGCCCCATTGAATGGGAGTTACAGTCAATTCAACCGGAAAAACATGGCCATCCCGATGAAGCGCTGACAGTTCAAGCCGTTTGTTCAGTATCTTTCCCTGCCCGGTCGCCATAAAACGCTGCAGTCCGAGTTTGTGCGGCCCGCGGTAGCTTGGCGGAATGATCAAATCGGCCAGATCTCTGCCGACCGCTTCACTTTTCGGCCAACCGAATTCGATTTCCGCCCGGGGATTCCATTCCGTCACTCTTCCTGTGGAGTCCATTACAATCACTGCGTCGAGCGCATGGTCCGTTACAGCCAGGTACCTCTTCTGCATGTCTCGCAGGGTCGTCTGCGATTGATTGCGTCCTTCGATATCCTGCAGCAGAAGCCAAAAGCCGACGACGCTGTTCCGGTTGTCGCGGATGGCTGATGCTGAGACGGATAACGGGACGGATTCCCCGTAACGGTTGATCAATTGAGTATCCGAGTAAGGTAAATAGTCGGCGCCGCGGGCGGTCAACGGCTCCAAATTGTAATTCGGCAAAATAAGTTGCAGCGGCTCGCCTATCAGCTCTTCCTCCGTGTATTGCAAAAAGTTGAAAATGGATTTATTGACATTGCGGATGACAAGCTCAGGCGAGAGGAAAATGGTGATATCTCCCAGGAAATTGATGCTGCCGCTCAATTTGCTCACTCTTTCTGTGATTGGACATTGTTTCTATTATACAGCTAATTTATCTTGGGAAAAAGGACTTCAATCATGTATACTTTATTTAACCTGAACTTGTCAATAAAAGTAGAGAGAGAGGATGTTCCATGCATTACAAACCAATAGATCATCACTCTTTATTTGAGCACGCGTACACATTTTCTCCTGCCGGTATAGCTTTAGTGTCAATGGACGGCAGCTGGCTTAAGGTCAATCCGGCGTTATGCAAAATATTAGGCTATTCGCAAGAGGAATTAACTGGGTTAAGATTTCAGGATGTGACTCATCCGGACGATTTGACGGCAAGCAATCAGAACCTTGAGAAATTGCTGGACGGACATTCTTCGACTTATGAAACGGAAAAGCGTTATATCCGCAAAAACGGCGACAACATTTGGGTGGCGCTTCATTGTTCTTTAGTCCGTGACGAGGCGAGCGGTGACCCGCTTTATTATATTTCCAATATAATCGATATTAGCGAAAAAAAAGCCGCCGAACAAAAATTGTTGGAAATTGAAAGTTTATATAAACTGATTTCGGAAAATGCCCAGGATATTATCTCTTACAGCTCGCCCGATGGAATCACTCTATTTTGCTCCCCGTCTGTGCGGAATTTGTTAGGCTATGAGCCGGAAGAGGTCATCGGAAAACCGTCCTATGAATATTACCATCCGGATGATTTGCGGGAGCTCCAATCCATGCACTTGTCGGATAATGATGTCGTTACCTATCGTGTCCGGCACAAAAACGGCAGCTACATCTGGGTTGAGACCACTTTCCAGGTGATCCGGGACGATGATGGCAATGTTGAATATATCATGGGCATCGGACGAGATATTACGGAAAGAAAGAGAAGCGAAGATATCCTTGAGGAAGCGCAAAAGATCGCCTTGCTGGGAAGCTGGGAATGGGACCTGGCCGAAGATGAGCTTTGGTTCTCACGGCAAGTGTACTCGCTCTGCAATGTCGACAACAATAAAGGCGAGGTACCGCCGCAAGAGCTTTTAAACGTAGTGCATCCAAGCGATAAACAGTGTGTATTGGAAGGTTTCGCCAGTGCGAAAAGGGGCCATGATATGAACCTGGAAATTCGCATACAAACAGACGATTCGATCAGGTTCCTCCATATTCGAGGCTTGGTGTCCCGTGACAAAAACGGATTACCCTTGAAAATCAACGGCACGGTCCAGGATATCACGGAAAGAAAAAATGTGGAACTGAAGCTGCAGGAAAGCGTACAAAGATACACTTCGTTAAAAAAGTACAACCATGACGCGGTTTTTTCGATAGACCCGGAAGGCAATATCATTAATACCAATGTTATGGGCGAGAAGCTGACCGGATATGATGTGAAAGATCTCATCGGCGTGAATTTCTCAAGATTTCTCGGAGCGGACAACCTGCAAAGGAAAATTTCAGAAAGCGCCATTGACACCCACTCCGATAACAGCATTGACAAAATCCGGCACAAGGAAGGCCATATCATTGAAGTGCTGACCACAATGGCCCCTATCATTATCAATAACGAAAACGTCGGATACTATATTATCGCCAAGGATATCACCGAGCAGCGCAGGCTTCTTATCGCGAAGGAAGCGGCAGAGAGCACCAATAAAGCAAAGAGCGAGTTCCTGACCATGATGAGCCATGAAATCCGCACTCCGATGAACGGGGTCATAGGCATGACCGATCTGCTGCTGGATACGACCGATCTGGATTCGCAGCAAAAAGAATACATTGAAATCATCCGTAAAAGCGGCGACACGCTGCTTAACATTATCAACGACATACTGGATTTTTCCAAAATAGAGTCGGGCAAGACCGAGCTGCTCGAAGAACCTTTTGATGTAAGGGAATGCATCGCGGAAACGCTTGACGTCTTGTCGCCCAAATCTTCTGAAAAGGTGCTGAATATGACGTTCTACGTTGCTCCTGATGTGCCCGATACGCTCATAGGCGATTCCGGCCGGCTCAGGCAGGTATTGATCAACCTGGTGGGCAACTCGATAAAATTCACCTATACCGGCGGTGTGTATGTGTCGGTGAGAAAGCTTTCGCAGCAATGCAATAAAGTTGAGCTTGAATTTGTCGTGAAAGACACCGGGATAGGCATTCCCGCCGATAAAATGGAAAAGCTGTTTGAACCGTTCTATCAACTGGACAACTTTATGACCCGTAAGTCAGGGACGGGCACCGGATTAGGCCTCGCGATCAGCAAGAAGCTTGTGGAGCTGATGGGCGGGGCAATCTATGCCCAACCGACGGAGGGACCTGGAGCAACCTTTGTGTTTACGGTAAGCCTGAAAACCGAAACCTATGCGGAGGTTCCGCGATTTGAACAGCTGCCGCCTGGTTCAGCCGACCAAAAGCCTCTGAAAATACTCATAGCCGAGGATAACGAGATCAATCAGCTGGTTTTAACGAAGATGCTTGAGAAGATAGGTCATAAAGCCACCGTAGTCGATAATGGACAGGAGGTTCTGAATGCCGTCGCAGGCGATGCGTACGACATGATTTTTATGGACATCCAGATGCCTGTCATGAACGGTTTGGAAGCTATGCAGATCATCAAACAGGTTACTCCTCCGGAGAATCGTCCGTTCATTGTTGCCGTAACAGCGAATGCGCTCAAAGGCGACCGGGAGAAATTTCTGGCGGCCGGAATGGACGAATACATCAGCAAACCGCTGAAAAGCGAGCACGTAGCGCTAATGATTGATAAAGCCTTTCATAGGCTGAATAGGTAAATTTGGGGTCCCCGGGAACTTCCGGGGACCCCAAGCTGTCAACGCTCAAGTCTTGTATGAGGAGATGTCACGATGCCGAGGGTCCTACCAATGTACTTGGTTCTGTTTGTTCGTTGCTTTGTCGTCGTTGTCTTCACCCATTACATGGTGTTTAGGTGCGGGCATCGGAACATTCGGCCCCTTGATTTCCTTCCATAGCTCTTCGTTCAGCTTCTGGGAGTCTGCCTGGTCAGGCCGGCCAGACATGTTCTCAGGCGTCATAACCGATTGTGTGTTTGACGCCGAAGCGGCTGACGGTGCAGCGGTGTTTGCCGTTGCCGGCGATTTCGCTGTTAATCCCGGCGTAATCGCCTGATAAGGCGAGAAGTTCGGCTTATCGGTAAAAGACCAGATCATTGGAAGCGCGGCAGCGTCATACTGGGACATAGGCTCGACACCCAGGAAGAGTTCCATCGTACGCAGCATCGACACCTGGCTGTAGAAATGCGAATCGACCTTTCCAATCTGCGTGTACGGGCTGATCACCTGTGCAATCGTACGGTGGGCATCTACGTGATCCGGCCCATTCTGGGCGTCGTCCTCTACCACAAAAATCGCTGTGTCCTTCCAATACTGCGAGTGCGATACCGCATCGACGATCCTGCCAAGGGCAAGGTCGTTGTCGGCAACCAATTCTTTAGCCGTCTGTGCTCCCGCTGTATGATCGCGCGGCAGGTCGATAAACTGCATCGCAGGCAGGTTGTTATTCGCTACGAATGACTGAAAGTCCTTGTACCAAATGTCAAATCGAGTCTGATCGGAAATAGCCATGTCAAACCATGGGTAGTCGTGGTTTGTATTGGCGTCCAGGATCGGGTCGTGGGCATAGTACTTTCCAGCCTCAGCTTTGATTGGCTCACCGGGCTTGATCCAGTCACTCGGCACTACAAATTGGCCGTAGTTGCGGAACGAGGTGCCGCGCAGTGCCAGCTTGTCCCACAAATAAGCATGGGCAGGATCAGCGCTGCCTGCAGCAACTTCAGGGTGATAGCCTTCGGAATCGTAATCTGATCCGTTGCCTGCGTAGCCTTGGGCAGTTGCGGTCTCGTTATAGAGGTTGGAGCTCGCCTGAGTCACCCACTGCCAGCCGTTTTGGCTTACTTCTCCGTTGACGTAGAAGTTGTCCAGGGTGACGAACTGCTGGGCCAGCTTATGCTGGTTCGGTGTTGTATCTTGACCGAAGAGCGTCAGCGACGGATCGCCGTTGCCGCGCTTGCTGCCGTCCGGGTTCTTCAGGTCGCCAAGAACCTGGTCGTAGGTGCGGTTCTCCTTGACGATATAGATGACGTGCTTGATCGGGGAAGCTCCACCTAGGCGGCGGGGTACGATCGTATTTTGCGTATCTTCATTGAAACCGCGCACATTGTTCTTCTGTTCAATTCCGTTGTTCTTGCGCACCTGCTCGGTGTACTTCTCGAGTTGGTCGTCATTCGGGGCAGGTACAACCGACAGGTAGCCCAGAAGCTGACTTTCAATATACTTGTAGCCGCTCAGGTTAGAAGGATCGGTTCCTTTGTTCGGTCCAGTGCCCAGGCCCTTGGCGCTCGTAATAAGAAGCCGCTTGCCATCAGGCGTTATCTGCACCCCGGTTGGATACCAGCCTGTGGGGATAAGTCCCTTGACACGGCCGAACTCTTCATTGTGTTCGCCTTTGCTGCCACCTTCACCGGATAAATCAACAACCGCAACGTCGTTATTACCGCCGTTAGTGACATAGAGCGTGCGCTGATCAGGCGAGATGGCGAGGTTGGTAGGCTGAGATCCGGCATGCGCACCGGCAAAAGGAGCCAGTGAAATAGTGCCCTTGACCGTGTTGCTTACGGTATCGACTATGGAAACCGTATCGCTGTCACCGTTGGCTACAAACATCCGTTGCTGCTTTGCGTCGATCAGCATGTTATTAGGATGGGTACCGACAGTAATCTTGCTTTTGGGAGCAATGGTAAGCCCGTCCACAGAGAACACAGAAAGCGTGTTTTCGCCCTGGTTGCTGACATAAGCGGTACGGCCGTCAGCTGACAGCACTACGCCGAACGGGTAGGCCCCGGCTGCAGCCTGCTTACTTTTGCCCGAGGCGATGTCGACTGCAATAAGAGTCCGGGCGTATTGACCTGTCACATAGATCGTTTTGTCGTCCGACGAAACGGCTACCCCCTGTGGATAGGATCCCTTCGGAAGCGCAAGTGTCTTTTGGATCGCCAATTTATGTGCAGCTCCGTCCCAGCCGAAGACGACAACTGTGTCCATGTTTGCCGTTGTCAAGTAAACATTGCTGCCGTCATGGCTAAACGCCAGACCGGCCGCTGTACCTTGGCCTGCATTTTTGTCGAGTTCCACCACCTGCATAACACGGCCGTCCTTGGCGTCCATCACCTGTAAGGTTTGTTTGGAATTTCCGTCCTTGATAATATTAGGAATGAGCACCGCCGCGCCGTCTGGAGAGAGAACAGCATTGGCGGGGAAGAAGCCGGCAGGCTTTTGTGCGCCCGCGGGCGTTACCCGCCATCCGGCAGGTGTATATGCTGTGCCGTCTCCTTGAGGCCCAGCCTTCAAAAAGGAGGAAGCAAGCGCCGAACCTGAACCAATGATCGCAGAAGCTACAACGATGCCGGTTATTAATTTTTTCATCTTTTTCTTCTTTTTCATAATCAGTTCACCTCTCAAAAATCATTATTTCAAGACTACTTTTCTACGTTCCAAAGATCGATAGATACATAGACAAAATACGATAACGTTTTGAGAATAGCTCCTCCTTCCTCCTCTTTTTTAGCTCCAAATGATTATCTTCGCTATTAAAAAATAAAACAAAACCGTTAAATGCATGTTAACTGGACGTGTAGTTTTTGTGATTTCGCCGATTTGAATTTGTTCGCGGCTAAGCGCGTATACAAATTCAAAAGGCATTCAGACCCCGGCTATACAGGGAAACGGAATGCCTTGTTTTGCTTTTGCAGCTTAATCTGCCTGAATCGTATAATGGCCTCTGTCTGTCGTTAGCTTGATCCCCGACGAAAGCTCTTCCACTTCCGTTATGCTGGCCAAAGGAATTTCATATACGTCTCCGGGAATAGCGGCCGGCTCTTGGTCCGTTATTATCATGCCTTCCCCGTGCAGGAGCAGCCTTTTTCCCGAAGTATAATCGTCCAGGCCGTCCACGTCCTTCATCTCTATTTCTGATACCTTAATTGCCACCTGATCGATATCTCCGTCCTCTTCTTTGCGGATCGCAAGGGAGCCCATAGCATGGGATTCGAACCAACGCGCCACTTGCTCGGTTTTATCCATAATTCTTCACCTCGTTTACAGTCTATGGGATAAATTACCCACAATGGGCGCATTCGATTCTTTGGAAGACAAATATTTAACAATTGCCCGTAAAATGGCTTTGTATCGCCTCCGCTGATGTTTAAAACGTTTCAATGGAGATTTTGTTCTCATTTATGGCAATACCTGATCTTGAAGCTTGCGGAGGCTGTGTTATGATAAGTAGTGGATAGGGAAAGCCCAAAATCGGAGCAGGTTTGCGAAATGATATATAAGGATAATAAAGCCGGTATAATTCCGATTGGCAAGGAGGCAATTTAATGGGGAGTATTGGAAAGCGGTATTTGCTTGATAAACCGATATCGCCGCTGCCTAATGGCATGATTTATGCGGGAGTGGATTTGATATTGAATCGGAGCGTCATCCTTTATGCGATCGACAGCCCGGACGAATCCTATGCCGAAAACTATATACAGTTACTCAGAAAGGCCTCCCATTATTCGGAGGAAAGGTTCATGCATATGCTGGATGTCGGTTTCGATTCGGCCTCCAACCGCTTGTATGCCGTTCTCAAAAGGTCCGGCGGCGCACCTTTGGCTCAGGAGATGAGCCGGCATGGCATGTCCTTAACGGGCTGCGTCAGGCTCGTGCACGAGCTGGGTGCGGCAATGCAAAAGGCTGAAGGTGAAGGGATCAGCGGATTTTCGGTTGCAGCCGACAATATCTGGCTGAACGATGAGAATCAGCCGGTCGTACTGAATTACTGGGAGAGGGCATCCGGCACGCGGCAGGGCGTGAAAGGGCTGTGCGGGCTGCTGTACCAGCTGGTGACGGGCGCTTCTTCGTTGCCGGAGGAGCGCCCGGAAAGGGAGGCGGCGCTTCAGGGCTCACTGCGGGGACTCACTCACCGGCAGACGGAAGCCGTGCTGGAGCTGATGAACAAGGCGGCATCGGAGGATATGCCTTTGCCGGAGCTTCTGGCTTCCCTGCAGAATCTGAAGGAGCTCGTGGACGGGGGAGACACTCTTTCGGCCATGACTCTGATACGTCGCCAGGAGGAACGCTTCAAAGCGGAGCTTCCCATGGAGGCGGATGAATTCCGAGAGCGACGTTTGATAGATCGCGTCGAGGAGATCCCCTCACGCGACGCGATGGGGGAGTCGGAGGAGGAGTCTGCCGGCGGCATCCGCAATTCCTTTGGCTGGATATTTAAGCGCTTGTTAATCGCGGGGGGAACCTTTGCTGTTGTCGCGATTCTGGCCGGGGCGATCCTGATCTGGCTTCTGGACAGCCACAAGCCCAACACGGTCGCTCAGGATCCGTTTGCGGGCCCGACGTCTGCATCGCAGCATATGCTTCAGCAGGATGCGCCGAAAGAGACGCTTACGTCCCAACCCCAGCCGGCGGGAGGCCAATCTTCCAAGGGAGCGCCGAACCTCGTCGGCCTGTCGCGGGAGGAAGCTGAGAAAGCCGCTTTGGCGGCCGGGCTTCATTATCAGTTTTTCCTCGAAGCCAATGAGCAGGCGTCGAATACGGTGTTCAGGCAGGAGCCCATGGCGGACACCACGGTTGCCCCGGGCGGCAGCATTAAATTTTGGGTGAGCAAGGGGAAGCAGCAGTGAACGGAGCGGGACCGGCGGACGAACGGGTCAGGTTGGAGCTGGATATGGGAAGGTGAGCGAGCAGAGGATCGGGGCAGAGAATAGTGATGCCCGCTAGGATGGATATCCGGGAGAAGCGAATGGAGCATGGGGCCGGCGGAGAATGAGGCTAGCGGCGAATGAGGTCAAGTCGTTCCGCTATTTCCATCGATGAAGTCAAAGATCGAAGAATAACGGAATAATATGCCTCTATTATCCCTTGGTTCGCATGTGGCGTCCGCATCAATAGCAAAGATACTTGGTACGTTTTTTTCACCACGCTTCCAACCAACAACCTACGGCGACTTTCTACACAATCTAACAGGTCTCTGACGAGATCTGATTTTTTTTGTCCGGATGCTGCTCCAGTTCTTCAATAGTTGGCCTTTGTTTACCGCAACTATTTTTGTTTGAAAAGGGATTTATTCAGGAAAAAAATTCATTATTGCAATTTTAATTGTTTTTAACTATAATAAAAGCGATTACAAACAACAAAATATATTTGAAACCGGTTAATCTGCAATAATTATTGAATGAATTAGCAGCCCAAGGAAAGGGGGGAACCATATGAGAATTGAACGAGATGATTCGAACCAGGAGAAGTTGAACCGGATATTGACGACCAATATCGATGATTTTATCCATATTGCGAAGGCGCTTTCAACCGATCTGCGTACCGAGATATTTAAAACGCTGCTGCACCGCTCGATGAACGTTGTCGAAATTTCGGAGAAGTTTGGCATTCCCGCATCGACCGCGGCCATCAACATTAAAAAGCTTGAGGATGCCGGCCTGATCCAAACCGAGATGATTCCCGGCACACGCGGCACCCAGAAGCTTTGCTCCGCCGTGTACAGCAGAATCGTGGTCGATTTCTCCCACTTTCGGCCGGCTCCGTCGGAAAGCTCAGCAGTGGTGGTTGTGCCGATCGGGCAGTTCGTCGATATGCAGGTCTCGGCTCCATGCGGGATTCTGAGCGAACATTCGATTATCGGCGAAATGGACGAGCCTCGTTCTTTCTTCGAACCGGAGCGTGTGGGCGCGCAGTTGATCTGGTTTCGCAGGGGTTACCTTGAATACCGGTTTCCCAATCGCGTTCCACGAGGTTCCTCCATTCGAAATTTGGAGCTTTCCATGGAACTTTGCTCGGAAGCGCCGCTCCATAACTTGGACTGGCCTTCAGATATAAGCTTATGGATTAACGGAAAGGAGCTCGGAACATGGACAAGTCCCGGTGATTTCGGAGGGGAGAGGGGTCTTCTTACTCCGCAGTGGTGGGGGAGCGAGAATACGCAGTACGGACTTCTGAAGACGTGGCGCATTAATTCTGAAGGATCTTTTATCGACGGAAGAAGAATTTCAAACGTCAAGCTGGACGAGCTGGAGCTGGATGACAAGCCTTACGTCACCGTGCGGATCGGAATCAAGCCTGACGCCAGGAACGACGGCGGATTGAACCTGTTTGGCAGCAAATTCGGCAATTATGAAACGGATATGAGGATGAAACTCGATTATGTAAGCCGAAACGACAAAACTGACGTGGAAGGATGATTGACATGAAAAATATGAAATGGTTAAGCGTTGCACTGGTATGTACCCTCGCATTGGTCGGCTGTTCGAAAGGCGGAGGCTCGGCCGCTCAAAGCAAAGACGGTAAAATTACGATTAATTTCATTAACGGCTTTACAGGCGGAGACGGCGGTTATATGAAGCAAATTACCGAAGGCTTCAACAAGTCCCAGGATAAATATGTGGTAAAAGAAATCCAGGACAAGGACCATTACACAAAGTTTAAATCCGGAAATTACGATCTGGTCGTCATTCATGCGAATAACCTTCAAACCTACAAGCAGGACGGATTGATTCAGGATATCTCGACGGTAATGGATAAAGCGGGGCTAAAAGAAAGCGATTTCCATCCGGCAGGCATCAACCTGACTAAGCTGGACGGTAAAATGTATGCGCTGCCGCTCGATATTCACCCGCTCACGATGTTCTACGACAAATCTTTGACACCTCAGGCACCTGCTACTTACGAGGATTTGGTCAAGCTGCAGGCGAACCTTCAGGCAAAGGACAAAAATTTGTATTCGCTCGGAGTTCCTTCCAGCGGATTGGTTGAGTTCTATACATTGACGATGGCCGCACAGAATGGAATCGATTTGAAGAAGGACAACTATCTGAACTTCAGCCAGCCGGAACTGGCGGATGCGCTGCTTACTTTTAACCAGATGATTTACAAGGATCACATTTCTCCTGCAGGCCTCGGATTGGACGGGGAGTTCCAGTCGTTCATGAAACAAGCTAAAGACGCGAATGCCTCGGTGAAAACCGCGGTTGCCATGACAGGCCCTTGGTTCTACAGCGCAGCCAAAGAGAAATACGGCGACCAGCTCGGAGTCGCTCCGGTGCCGAAGCTCGGCAACAAACAGGCGGTATACGGCAACGCGCACACGATCGCATTATCCTCCAAGGTAAAGGACGAGAAAGTGCTCGCCGGTGTTGAGGAGTACCTGAAATACATGTACACTCCAGAGAACTTGATCCATTGGGCGGAAGCCGGACAAGCCCCCGTTCATAAAGGGACGATGGACCTGATCGCGAAAAACAAAGACAAATATCCGCTGCCTTACACGAACGAACAGCAGTTTGACACTTACGTGAAAGCGCCCCAAGTTTACCAGTTCGGGGAGCAAATCCGCTACATGAACGAAACCGTGTTCGGCAAGATCGTGTCCACCCAGAATATCACGAAAGAGCAGATTATGAAGGAACTCGATACCGCTACGCAGAAAGCGAAGCAAATTTCCGCTACGCAAAAGAAATAACACAAGCTATCAGGCGGCACTGTGAAATTAATTGTCGGCCAATCACAGAGCCGCCTCCATTTCTTCGAGAAGGTGGTGCCTATGACAAGCAGTAAACAATCCGTAAAATGGGCTCTGATGCTTATCTCTCCTTTTGTTCTGGCTTTTGTTTTGTTCTGGCTGCTGCCCCTTGTATACGGAATCGTCGTCAGTTTATTCGACTGGAACGTGGCAAGCGGGGACCATGAATTCGTCGGATTCGGTAACTATAAAGCGCTGCTCACGCCCGGAACCCTGTATAACGACCTGTTCACCCACACATTGAAAAATACGCTGTGGTTCGTGCTAATCAGCGTTCCGCCGCTCGTGTTCATCAGCCTGGGGCTGGCACTCATGATCGATAAGCTGCCGCCAAGATTGAAAGCCGTCTACCGGACCGTTTTCTTTATTTCATATTCGATTTCAGTTACAGCTGTATCCGCGGTGTTCCGCTGGCTGTTCAACGAGAATGGCGGATATATCAACAACACTCTGTCCTCTCTCGGCCTGGGCGGGCCCATCCAATGGCTGAACTCGCAGCCTTATGCATGGATAACCATCCTAATCGCCACAGTCTGGTGGACCATCGGCTTTAATATGATATTATTTTTAAATGCGATTGACGAAGTGGACGGGACGGTGTACGAAGCGGCCGATTTGGATGGCGCAGGCGGGTTTGCCAAGTTCGTTCACATCACATTTCCGGAAATCCGCAATGTAGGGATTTTCATTATGATCACGACGGTGATCGCTTCCTTTAACCTGTTCGGCCAGGCCAGACTGATTACCTCCGGCGGTCCGCAGGAATCGACAAACACGCTGATCATGGGGATTCAAAGAAGCGTATTTGACATGAACCAGCTTGGGATGGGTTCGGCGATGGCTATCCTTATGGGCTTTATCATGATGATCGTGACCGGACTTCAGTACTGGATTTCGTATAAGGAACAAACGTAAAGGAGGGACACATATGCGAACGAAAACCCGAAGCCTGTCTTCCATCCTCAACATCGCCGCCGCAACGGTGCTGGGATTGCTTTTTCTGGTGCCGATCCTTTGGATGATCTTCACATCCTTCAAGACGCTGAGCGAAGCCATGTCCAGTTCCTCGCTGCTGCCGCAGAGCTGGACGTTGGAGAACTACTCGCAGCTGTTTACCGAAACCGGGGACGCGCCCATCGGGCAGTGGATTGTCAACACGGGCATCGTGACGGTTGTCGGCACTCTTTTGGTTGTATTTGTGGATGTGCTCGCCGCTTATTCGCTAGCCCGGTTGAATTTTCCCGGCAAAAAGCTTGTTTTGACTTTCATTGTGGCTGCTTTGACGATTCCGGGTATCGTAACTCTTTTTCCCGCTTTTTACTTGTTTAAATGGCTGGGCTTGACCGATACGTTCGTCCCGCTTATCCTTCCGTATTCCGCCGGCACAATGGGCGTGTTTCTCGTGTACAATTTCCTGCTGTCCTTTCCGAAGGAGCTGGAAGAAGCGGCTCACATCGACGGGGCGTCGCAGTGGAGAATTTTGGTTTCCGTCGTCTTTCCATCGGTTAGACCAGCAGTTCTGACGCTGACCGTCATTACCTTCTTGAATATATACAACGATTATTTGTGGCCTTTGCTGGTAGTCAATTCTCCGGAAATGAAAACCGTCACGACCGGGCTCGCCAGCTTGATTCAAGGCGCCAACTTCGTCAATCCCGCGAAAATGATGGCCTCCACAGTGATCGCCACGCTTCCCGCGTTAATTATTTTTCTGTTCTCCAACCGTTATTTTGTCAAAGGAGTAACGGGTTCGGGCATTAAGTAAACATTTTACAGACCAGACAGGAGTGTTGTTATGACATTGCGCGCAGAATACCCGAGACCGCAGTTCGAGAGAGAAGCATGGCAGAATTTAAACGGAAGCTGGCAGTTCGAGTTCGATGATGAGAATACGGGATTAGCGGAACAATGGTTTGATGCCGGCCGCAGTTTTTCCCGGACTATAGAGGTGCCTTTTGCTTACCAGACGCCGCTGAGCGGTATTCACGATACATCTTTTCACGATTGGGTTTGGTATAAAAGGAACTTCAGCGTTGACGGGGGCTGGAAAGGAAAAAGGGTGTTGCTCCATTTCGGGGCTGTGGACTATCGCGCCTGGGTATATGTGAACGGCAAATACGTGGGCATGCATGAAGGCGGGAATACGCCCTTTCATTTTGATGTGACGGAAACGTTGACCTGGCAGGAAGAACAGGTGGTCGTGCGGGTCGAGGACCCTTCCACGGATGAAACGATACCGAGAGGCAAGCAGTATTGGATTGAGCAGCCGGCTTCCATCTGGTACACGAGAACGACCGGCATATGGCAGACGGTATGGCTTGAGGCGGTCCATCCGACCCACTTGTCAAAAGTGAAGTTTGAGCCGGATCTGGACCGCGGAGATGTCATTGTGTCGTTCGAGACGGCGGGTGATTACAAGGGTTCGTCCCTGGAGGTCAATATCTCGTTCAAAGGGCAGAAGGTGGTCTCCGATAAGATTGATGTCCATGAACGGTATACCAAACGGTCTTATAATTTGCTGAATTTGAATATTTTCAGGACGCCGTTCCATCATGACGGCTGGACGTGGACGCCTGAGAACCCGAATTTGTTCGACGTTGTAATTACGCTGAAGCAGGGCGGAAAGGCGGCCGATGAGGTGCGGTCCTACTTCGGGCTGCGCAAAATCCATGCCGAGCAGGGAATGGTGTACTTAAACAACAAGCCGTACTACCAGAAGCTGGTGTTGGATCAGGGCTATTGGCCGGAAGGGCTGCTGACGGCTCCGAGCGACGAAGCTTTGCGCAAAGACATCGAGCTGGCCAAGGAAATGGGCTTTAACGGCTGCCGCAAGCATCAAAAGGTGGAGGATCCCCGGTTTCTATACTGGGCTGACCGGTTGGGCTTTCTTGTCTGGGGAGAGTGCGCAGCTTCCCCCTCCTATTCAGAGGATGCGGCGGCGCGCCTGACACGTGAGTGGGTGGAGATTATCGAGCGCGATTTCAACCATCCCTGCATTGCCGCGTGGGTGCCGCTCAATGAGAGCTGGGGAATTCCCGCGGTGCGCAGCTCAGGTCAGCAGCAGCACCACAGCCTGGCGATGTACCACCTGATCCATTCCCTGGATCCGACACGCCTTGTCATTTCCAATGACGGCTGGGAGCTGACGGTGTCCGATATTTGCGCTGTCCATAACTATAATCACGGCCAGCCGGACGAGACGGCCAAGTATGATTATTTCAAATTGTCTCTGTCCACAAAAGAGCACATTTTCCAATCGCAGCCCGCGCACCGCGCCATTTATGCCAACGGCTTTGCCCACAGGGGCGAGCCGATCCTGCTGACGGAATTCGGAGGCATCGCCTACCGCATCGGGGCGGGCTCGCAGCAAGGTTGGGGATACACGTCGGTCAATGGCGAAGAGGATTTCCTGCGGGAGTACCGGAGAGTGCTGGAGGCGGTATACAGCTCCACAGCGATCCACGGATTCTGCTACACACAGCTAACTGATGTGGAGCAGGAAGTGAACGGGTTATTGACGTACGACCGCAAGCCGAAATGCGATTTGAAAGAGATCAGAAACATCAATTCCATGTGGCATCTTTCTACGATTACAGACCCGGTACGGGGAGAGTGAGGGCGACAGGATGGAAAAAGGTTTTCGTACGATAAAAACGGTGGCTGGCAGCGACATCCATATGCGCGATCCCTTCGTGTTTCCTTATGAGAAAGAAGGGAAATATTATCTGTTCGGCACCACCTTCGCCGACGGGTGCGGAGATCAGGATCCGATCTTTGAAGTCTACGTGAGCGAAGATTTGGCAAGCTGGACCGGACCCTACGCGGCTTTCCAACCGCCGAAAGGATTCTGGGGGGTGCGGCATTACTGGGCTCCTGAAGTGTTCGAGGTGGACGGGAAGTTCTATATGTTTGCGTCGTTCAAAGGCGGAATCGGCGAAAACAGGGGAACGGGCATCCTGGCTGCCGATCATCCCGCAGGCCCTTATCGCGTTCACAGCGAAGGCCCGGTCACCTTGAAGGGCAGCGAATGCCTGGACGGCACGTTCTACGAGGATGAGGAGGGACAGCGTTGGATCGTGTTCTGCCATGAATGGACCGAGCTGTATGAAGGAAAGATCAAGGCGCTTCGGTTGACGAAGGACCTGAAAGCTTCCTGCGGTGAAGCCGTAACGATACTGAATGCGGCGGATATGCAGTGGATTCGGCTGTTCGGAGATCCGAGAATCGAAAAGCAGGGATACCTTACGGACGCACCGTTCTTGTATAGGGCCCGCAACGGGGAGCTTCTCCTGCTGTGGTCGAGCTACTCCATCCCCAATTATGGAGATGAGGGACTTGGCGGCTACACGGTTGCGATCGCCCGTTCCGCGGACGGCAGGATCAAGGGACCCTGGACGCACGACGAGAAGCTGTTTATGGACCGCAACGCGGGGCATTCGAGCTTGTTTCGCGATTTACACGGACAGCTCATGATCTGCACGCATTATCCCGATACGCCGCATGGAGAGGAGCGCCCTCTGTTCCTGAAGGTTGAGGAGACGGAGAATGGGCTCGCGCTCAAGTAAGTATGTACGATCGTTGCGTCGAATCGCGTAAAGAAGTTCGGGCAAAGGGCCCGCTGTCTGTGAGAAGGCAGCGGGCCTTTGCTTTTTTACAGCCGGAAAATGTAGAAAGATCAAAGTCGCTTCGCCAAATCGTTATATGGAGAGAGTTAGCCTGAAAAGCATGAGCGCCTGGTGATAAGTCCTTTTAACAGGTGCACTAAAATTATTCTATCATGGCGTCTATTGATTAATTGATCAAAATGAACAAAAATAACAATATGGACAAATCCTTCACAGCAGATGTTGAAAGCGATAACATGAAGCAAAGTAAGCATTCTAGGAGGTATATTCGTATGGCAATGCCGGCAGGCGCAGGAACGAGCGTAGTAATCCGTTTGGAGCTGGATAAGGAACTGGGGTCCTTTGGCCAGATTGCGACAGCCATTGGAGAATCGGGCGGAGATATCGTGGCCGTCGATATGACCAGACCGGGCAAGAAGACGACTGTACAGGACGTGACTGTGAACGTAGCCGATACGACACAGGGGGATTTGATTGTCACCGCTTTGAACAAGCTTTCCGGAGTCAATGTCCTGCAGGTATCGGACCAGACATTCCTGCTGCACTTAGGCGGCAAGATTGAAGTCACACCGAAGATGCCGATCAAAAACCGGGATGATCTTTCCCGTGTGTACACTCCTGGCGTAGCCAGGGTATGTATGGCGATCCATGAGAAGCCTTCCCGCGCCCATACTTTGACCATCAAAAGAAACACGGTAGCCGTCATCTCGGACGGAAGCGCGGTGCTGGGCCTGGGAAATATCGGGCCGCTTGGGGCGATGCCGGTGATGGAAGGAAAGGCCATGCTGTTCAAGCAGCTGGCGGGCGTCGATGCGTTTCCCGTCTGTCTCGACACACAGGATACGGAAGAAATTATCCGTACCATCAAAGCGATTGCCCCGACTTTTGGAGGGATTAATCTGGAGGACATTTCCTCTCCGCGCTGCTTTGAAATCGAGCGGAGGCTGGTGGAGGAGCTGGACATCCCGGTGTTCCACGACGACCAGCACGGCACGGCGGTTGTCCTGCTCGCCGGGTTGCTGAATGCGACCAAGCTCGTCGGCAAAAAACTGGAGAACTGCAAGGTCGTTCTTTGCGGTATTGGAGCGGCGGGCATCGCCTGCACCAAAATTCTGCTAGCTGCCGGAGTAAAGAATATAATCGGGGTTGACCGTGAGGGGGCGCTGGTCGGCGGACATGATTATCCGCACGAAGCTTGGCAGTGGTATGCCAACAATACGAACCCGAACAAGGAAGAGGGCATGCTGTCCGATGTGATCGAGGGCGCCGACATTTTTATCGGCGTATCGGGACCGGGAGTACTCAAGGTGGACGCGGTCAAGAAAATGGCCGAGGACGCCATAGTATTCGCGATGGCTAATCCCAATCCGGAGATCTCGCCGGAGGATGCGGAAGGCTATGTCCGCGTAATGGCAACAGGCCGGTCCGATTATCCGAACCAGATCAACAACGTGCTGTGCTTCCCTGGCTTGTTCCGCGGGGTTCTCGACTGCCGGGCGTCCCGCGTGACGGAATCGATGAAGCTTGCGGCGGCAAAAGCCATCGCGTCTGTTGTAACCGACGATGAGCTGAACGAGCAGTACATTATTCCGAGCGTATTCAACCAGACGGTGAGCGAGAAGGTAAGACGAGCGGTCATGAAAGCCGCCCATGCCGATGGAGTCGCAAGACGCCGCGAAGTGCCCGAGGAGAAGTAGTATACTGCAAGAGACTTGACCAATAGAAAAAGCACAACGGGAGAAAGGTTATCCTGTTGTGCTTTTTCTATTTAAGGAAAGATTAGCGGAACGTCATACCTCATGCTTGCCTCATATTACATTTAACGCCGATTGTTTCAAATCACGTTCTGTCTCTAACAAAAAAAGGGAATTGGAAAGCGCTTCACGAATACATTTACTTTATTGTAAAGGAGTGGGTATGATGAAGGATTCGCATAAAGATCTAAAACCCGAGGTATGCGCTTATCTGGAGCGTATAGGTTATGAAGGCCCGCTGGACGGCAGTGCCGAAGCGCTTGCCCGGCTGCAGGAACGACATCTTCACATCGTGCCCTATGAGAACCTGGATATTCTTCGCAGGGATCCGCTTTCGCTTGAGATTCCGCACCTCCACGAAAAAATCGTTGTCCGCCGCCGAGGAGGCTACTGCTTCGAACTGAACGCCCTGTTTGGCTGGCTGCTGCGGGAGCTTGGCTATCCCGTGACGGATTTGATGGCCCGCTTTTGGCGTGACGAGCCCAATCCTCCGCCCAAAAGGCGCCATCAGGTCTTAAAGGTCAAGGCCGGGGACGCTTATTACTTGGCGGATGTTGGTGTAGGCGGCATAGTCCCGCGCAGGCCGATCCGAATGGTCGAGGGGCTGGAGCATCAGCAGGGAGACGAGTGTTATCGTTTGGAGCGCGACCCTGACTTCGGCTGGATGCTGTGTGAGCTGAGGCATGGGGAGTGGAGCCGGCTTTACTCCTTTACCGAAGAGCCGCAGCTGCCAAAGGACTTTATTATGGCCACCTATTGGTGTGAGAACTCGCCGGACTCCATTTTTGCCAAAGCTGCCATGGCCGCCATCCGCACTCAAGACGGGCGCTGCTCTTTGGCAGGTAGGGAATTTCGCATTTTCACCCCCGATGGTGTACAAACCTTTGTCCCGCAGACGGAAGAGGAGTACCAGGAGGCGCTAAACAGTTATTTCGGTATAATAATCAATTAAACAGCTGTCTCCATAGAAACGTACTTTTGTACATTGTTCCGGGTAAGGTAAGTGCAAAATGCAGCTAGAATAAAAAGTGGACACAACGTTAAGTGACCCAGGATAATATACTTAACAACGAAAGAGGTGTCCATGATGGGAGAGCAGCGCCAGCGATACAATGAGGAATTATCTGCATGATCGGATGGCCACACCTCTAGTTCAAGACGACCTAGAAGCCGCCTACGATGGGAAGAAGCCGGGTAAGGGGCTGATCCATCACTCCGACCGCGGCTCACAGTATGCGTCCAAAGATTACCGGGATAAGTTAGAAGTTTACTGCATGAAGGCCAGTATGAGCCGTAAAGGGAACTGTTACGACAACGCATGCATTGAATCATGGCACAGCATCTTGAAGAAAGAGCTCATCTACTGCACGAAATTTAAGACCAAGCAACAGGCTTACAATGCCATCTATCGGTATATTGAATTTTTCTACAACCGCAAACGAATCCACAGTGCGATCGGCTATTTATCACCAGTTCATTTTGCTGCATGCTTTAAGAAGAAGACAGCTTAGCTTTTTTGTCCACTATCTTGACAGAGGTCCAAAACGATTCTAAATTTGAAAAACCTATCAGAGTAATAACGGATTTACAGGGTGCTATTTCCTCTTGCACTTAACACTTGGGAGCAATAGCGGATTTCCAAGTATCTATTCGGGTGTTTGGACTCCCTGGTAGGAGATCACTGAGCGAATAAGAACTCCAAACGGCGTTAACAGGTGAAATGGCACAGAAGGAAACAAAATAGCGCCGTAAAAATCCCTTATAGCAATCAATAGACCATATAGCGAGGGCGGGGGCAGCAGCAGGGAAGCAAAAACTAACAAACTACAGTATCAAACTGCTGTGCGTCAACGGACAAATAAACACCTTCCCGCAACGCAAGCAGCGACGCCGTGGAGGTGTTGCAGTTTCTGCAACGCAAGCAGCGACGCCGTGGAGGTGTTGCAGTTTCTGCAACGCAAACAGCGACGCCGTGGAGGTGTTGCTGTTTCTGCAACGCAAACAGCGACGCTGTGGAGGTGTTGTAGTTCCTGCAACGCAAGCAACGACGCTGTGGAGGTGTTGTAGTTCCTGCAACGCAAGCAGCGACGCCAAGAAGCTGTTGCACCTCCCAGCAACGCAAGCAGCGTACACGCGAGGCGTCCCGTTTAAAATGCCCAGTTCCCTTTGCGGAATACAGGCTCGCTTTGGCCGTCTTCGCGGATTCCATCGATGTCCATTTCCGCGGATCCGATCATAAAATCGACATGCGTCAGACTTTCGTTCAGTCCATGCTCGGACAGCTCCTCCCGGCTCATCGTTTTACCGCCTTCCAGGCAGAACGCGTAGGAGTTACCGATGGCAAGGTGGTTGGAGGCATTCTCATCGAACAGCGTATTGAAAAAAATAAGATTGGTGTCCGAGATGGGCGATTTGTGCGGCACGAGGGCAGCTTCGCCTAAATAATGCGAGCCTTCATCCGTTTCCACAAGGCTTTTCAGGTTTTCGTATCCCTTCTCGGCTTGAAAGTCAACGATGCGTCCGTCTTTAAAGGTGAAAGAGAAGTTCTCTATCAGATTTCCGCGGTAACTCAGCGGTTTAGTGCTGGCCACGGTACCGTTGACGCCTGTTTTCAGCGGAGTGGTGAACACTTCTTCCGTCGGCATATTCGCTACAAACGGCGCTCCCTGCGCATTGACGCTTCCTCCGCTCACCCAGATGTGGCCCTTGGGCAGCTCAACCTTCAAGTCCGTGCCCGGGGCGCGGTAGTGCAGAAGCTTGTACCTTCTTTCATTGAGGCGGTCGGCCTTGCTGTCCAGAGTATTCGTGTGCTCCTTCCAGGCCTCGACCGGATTCTCCAAATCTGCACGGATCGCGCGGAAAATCGCATCCCAAAGCGCGCCGACGCGCAGCTTTTCTTCCACTTCAGGGAACACTTTATCCGCCCATTCTTTCGAGGGCACCGCTACAATCGACCAGCTGACTTTGTCTGACATGGTATAGCTTCGAAACTGCTGCATCGCGGTGCTCGAAGCTTTGCTTGCGTCGGCTATGCGCTGCGGCTCAATTCCTTTCAGAAGGTCCGGATTGTCCGCGATAATCCATAAAAACGCCGCATTATTGGCCGCCATCTCCTCCCAGCCTTTTGCCCGCCACATCGGGTATTCCTTAAAAGCTTCGCTCGGAGCCAGTTCAAATTTGATGCGCGTGACCTCGTCGTCAAACCAATCCACAAGTACAGTCTTTGCGCCGGCTTCATACGCTTTCTTAACGGTCTTTCGCACAAAATCTGCCGCCAGAAGCGGGGCCGTCACGACTAAAGTCTGTCCAGGCTGGACATTTACGCCGACTTCAATGGCCAGAGCCGCGTATTTATCCATTTTTTCATTAAAATTATTCATAGGTTCCTCCTGAAATGGTTGATAACCTTATTTTACCGCTTTTTAACAATATAAGACCAGGGATTTATTGTTATCAATCATACCGAAAAATAAACAACCGGTTCACGTGCAGAATAATGATTTTTAAAACCATATAGACCGGGATTACAAGAATGATGCCCATAATACCGGCCACATCGCCGGCAGCCAGCAGCAGCAGAATGATCGTCAACGGATGGATATCCATTCGCTTTCCGTAAATGTGCGGGGACAGGAAATTTCCGTCAATTTGCTGGGCGGCGAGAATGACGATAAGCACCCACATCACCATCGAGGGAGACTGGGTAAAGGCCACGATAAGGCTGGGGATAGCGCCGATAATCGGACCGATAAACGGGATCAGGTTCAAGATCATGAGCACCACGGCGAGGAGCAGGGAATACGGGAGGTGGATCAGCATGAAGCCGACGTAAACCATAACCCCAAGCAAAAAACAAATCGCGATCCTGCTGATAATATAGGCGCTTAACGCATCATCGATCTCATCCAGCATCTCCTTCGCCACCTGCTTGTATTTCCCAGGGAACCACTTGAGGATCGAAGCGGCGAATTTATTGGAGTCCGTGAGCATGTAGTAGACGATAATCGGAACCGTAGTAACGATAATGACAATCCCGGTCACCACAGAAAAGAGGCGCGAGACATAATCCGTAGCCGCGTTGATGCCCTTGTTCAAGTAATCGGACATTTTGGAGGGGACGTCAAGCCCGTTCTTGGCGATATAAGCGGAAACAAACCGGTTCGTCTGCACGATTTCCAGCTGTGTGTTAAAGCCTTCTATCATTTGCGGAATATTTTTAATAAAAGCCTGGACTTGCGTCTGCAGCATGGGTCCGAACACGATAGAAAACACAGTCCAGATACCGCCCACCACAAAATAAATCAGCAGGATCGCGTACGACCTCTTCAGATTTTTCCCGGCAAGGTAGTTGACAAGCGGCCTCAGCAGATAAAAAAAGAACCCTGACAGCATGAGAGGAACGAGCAGTACTTTGATCATCATGACGAAGGGTTGCAGCAGAAAACTGATCTTGGTGGTCAAATAAACCATCAGCAGGAACAAAATAATGCCGTAGCTTATTCTGTAGTATTTGCCTTGGGGCATAAGCGATCAACTCCCTAGGGCTCAATAATATATATGTATGGATTGTTACTAACCTTTTTGTATTGTGGATGAAACACCTTACAAACATACATTTAACATTAATGCGGTCCGGAGCGCGGCAACAAAAAAACGGCACCCCATCAAAGGAGCGCCGCCAGTACGGTTTTTAACCTCTAATTCGCGGTCGCTCATCCTTGAATGGCTTCGATAGAGGTTTTCTTACAAATTAAAAAAGCGGACGGAATAATTTATTTTTACCGGATTGGTTTCAATATCGTAAATTCCGGTTAATGTTACTGTATAAGAGTCATTATCCTTGAGAGCGGGCAGATTCTGCGGACGAAAGATGATGCAGTACGGCACGCCGTACCCGTCGTTATTGACGTTAAAGTAGTTGCCGTTCTGGCTGACGGTGCTGTCCTGCGAGCTTAGGGACCAGACCCTTTTGTCGGAATCCCGTGTGATCTGCACCTGAACATTGGAGGCCACCGGCTTCTTGTATTTCTTCGGGTTAAGCGAGATCGACCAAGGATCCTCCGAGGCAAAATGCTGCAAAGGGAAGAATCCTTTATTCGGCCAAGCGATATAATCGAAATCAACCGTCTCGGCACGGCTCTTGTCAAAAACCTGCATAGCGGAATAATAGCTCGGATAATTGCTGTATGTTCCCGCGGAGAAGCCGAATCCAACGTTCTTCAACTGCGGATTCAGAATCCAGCGGCGGTGGCCGACGCGGTCGATATTGGACTGGTCTTCATCCTTCATATACATCTTGACGGTGTCCTCCGCTTTTGCTCCGCCAAAGGCGATGTTGCTGCTGGATGTGGACTTGTAGCCGATTTTATAGAAAGCGTCGTTCATTCCGGCTGGCTTCGAAGGAGTGTGCGACAGCCTGCCAAAAGCGGATAATAACACCGCGCCGTATTGGGCTTGTTCGTTCAGCGAGCTGTCCTGCTGAAGGTCAGCGGGCAATCCGGCCAGGTAACGCATATAGTTCGCCATCTTCACACCGTCGTTGACAAAGTCGGGATTGATCACTCCCGGAGAGGCCGATGAAACCGAAGGCTCGGTGATAAAGGTTCCTCCCGTGTTAGTGGGGGCGAACTCCATGCTCTTCTGCCTGATTTCTTCTTTCGTTCTGCCTTCCAGAATCTCATCTTTCGAAATATATACGGATCGGCTGTCGTTGTTCCAGCCTACATACATGCCTAAGGATTCGCTCACAAATCGCAGTGGGACCATCGTGCTGGAATTAATCAGCTGGGCTTCCTGCTCCAGACTGACATTGCCGCCGCCTACCATGGCCAGCTTGGAGCCGATCTGCAGTTTCACCTGCTTGCCGTTCCTGGTTCCGGTGACGGTGCGCGTTGAGTCGTTCCAGTCCACCTTGGCACCTAGCGCTTCGAATAAAGCGCGAAAGGGAACCATGGTAGATCCGTTCACAATAACAGGCTTCTGGTCAAAATACTGCTCTTCTCCGTTGAGAAACACGGTGATCGGTTTCAGGGCGGGGGCTGCAGAAGCTTTGTTCACGGGGAGCAAGGGGGGACAAGAGGCTGCGAAAATCAGCAGGGCCGCAACAGAGGATATTACTTTTTTATTCAACAACAACGCTCCTAAACTATTTTATTTTGTTATTCCATATTATGCTATTCCACACAAAGGATTCGTATCCTTCTTTCTTTTTGTGGGGGACGTGAGAAAATTTTTGGACAGAATGATTATAACGATTCTTTCACTTGAGGCGGTACCCCGCAATATGAGTTAATATAAGCAAGCCGGCCGGCCCAGTTCAAGGAAAGGAGCTGATCTGTAAAATGATTTCATACGTTGAGGTGGTGGCTGCTTAAAGGCAGCCTAAGTCGGGGGTCTTCGGATCCCCGATCTATAAATCATTGAATTGCCTCGTGAATGTGTAGTATACTGGAAAAGTAATGGAAAATAAATCCGGGTGAAAGGAGTGTTTTACAATGCAAATTGTTACCGCACAAAACTTCAATGAGGTGCTTAATCTTTAACTGAATAGCATTTGTAAAACCCACCGGAACCTGTTTATACATAGTAGAACGCGCAGGCACGATGTGGATTCGTGTTTTTTTTGCTGCTTTATGGCGGCTGCCGGGTCCGTGCGTGAACTGAGAGTGCTTTTACAAGTGGCTACGAGGTACTAAGATGAAAGCGCCCAAGGAATCGTTAGAACTAGAGAATGCCCAAACGAGCCTTAGGAGGTTTTCATCCATGAGTTATAAGAATGGGAAAGATATTCTCCCTCCGAATTTGCTGAAGCAGCTTCAGAACTACATCCAGGGAGAGATTATCTATGTACCCAAGAAAGAGCAGAAACGCGCAGGCTGGGGCGAGAATAACGGGACGCGCGTTTTGATCGAACGAAGAAATAAAGAGATTTATCGATTATACAGCAATGGGGCCAGTGTACGTGAGCTTATGCAGCATTTCCATCTGTCCGAGGACAGCATCCGCAAAATCATAGTGAAGACGAGAACCAGCGAGAAAGTGGCGCAGGAAATCGGGAGATAAAACAGTGACCATCGTCGCTGTTTTTTCTTTGATAAAAGCTATGTTAAACTTTGTTGTTGGTTCATTGAACGGGCAGAATAGCTATAATCGTTTATTAAAGTTTGAAATACATACGGTTACTCATCAAGTAACAGGAAAAGCTGACTCTAATCTGATTTCATAGATGTACATATCAGATTTAACTGGAATTTGTCCATATGATTCGGCACGTTGACCATGCAGGAGACATTTTCCGCAACATTAACTGGAGCTTTTTCCAGCAAAAGGATCCTAAAGAGCACATCCGGGCAAGATTAGCAGGATCTTTTCCTTTTCTTCATTGAGTCAGCCAGGCGTTTCTAAGCATCTTCGAATATTGCGCGAAGCTGGCTTAGTCAGGATTAGCAAGGAGTCACAGAAGCACATTTACCATCTGCATGCAGAGCCGCTAGCAGAAATTGATCATTGGCTAGAGTGGTCGTTCTATGGACTTTCCAAGAGGTGGAATGGCAAAGATGGCATGAGCAGTATGTTGAAGCAGTGAAACAGATACAAAACTAGTAACGGTGAAACAGGATCAGAAAAGTTTTTATCAGAAATTCTTAATAAAGACTTATTCCTGACCTATGCTCCTAATATGAAGATTACCACTGGGGTTATCAAAAGATAAGAATGGATCACGGGCATCCTGCAGTACCACCGAATGATGGTAAATAACTTGATGCCCGCATGCCCAGGTGCGGGGTGGAAGTACACCGGCCGCCTTTGATTATGCGATGTTATTTCACCGATCGTCTACAACAGGAAGCCTTCTGACACGGGAACGACTTTCCCTCCGACACGGACGTCAATGCCCTCCGCCGATTCCTCGGCTTGCAGCTCAAGCAGCGAGGGCCGGTTGATTTCGTACCCCTGCTCCACTTTCAGCCGGATATGATGCTGGCCGAGGAGGGTCGGATGGCTCGCAAATGGCAGCTCATTCTGCGGAGTGAATATACGGACGTCGTACCCGCCGTCCCGCTTTTTATCCGACAGAATAAAAGTCGTCTCCGAGCGCACGGCGAATTAAAGGTCGTCCCAGTCCAGGTTGGAGGATTTGCTGTAGTTGGTTACCTTTTGCTCGAAAAAATCGGTCTTGATCCCGTTCATGTTGCTGAAGCTTTCCACCCACCGCATCGGATGCTCCACCACCTCAGGATAGAGCACTTCAAGCCCGAGCTTGCGCAGACGTTCATTGGACAAATATTTGATGTACAGGTCGATGATTTCATTGCTTAGCCCATTGATCGCGTTGCGGGTAATATACTGCCCCCATTCGATTTCGTGCTCGACCGCGGTTTTCATCATCCCCCGCAAATCCTCGATCAGATCATCGGTGAACAGCTCGGGGTTCTCCTTGCGGATCTCCCGGAATATGTTTTGGAAGAGTGCCAGATGGGTAAGTTCGTCCCGCTGGATATACTTGATTTCTGACACGGTGCCGAGCATTTTGCCCTGACGGCCCAAGGCGTAGAAGAAGGAGAAGCCGCTGTAGAAATACACGCCTTCCAATATGTAGTTCGCCATGATCGTGCGGATCAGGTTGGAAACGGAAGAATCCTCAATGAACCGCTCGTACAGATCGGTGATGAAACGGTTGCGCTTCAACAGATGCCGGTCGTTGCGCCATTCGTTGTATATCCTGTCGCGCATCTCCGCAGAGCAGACACTGTCGAGAATGTAGGAGTAGCTTTGGCTGTGTACCGCCTCTTGGAACGTCTGCACCGTCAAGCACAAATTTACTTCCGGAGCGGTGATGAATTCGTTGATATTCGGCAGGTTCGCGGTCTGCAGGGAGTCCAGAAAGATGAGAAACGAGATGATTTTATCATAGCTTTGGCGTTCCTCCTCCGACAGCAGCCTGTAATCCTTGGCGTCCTGCGCCAGCGGGATTTCCTCTGGAATCCAGAAGTTGTTCATCATCGTGCGGTACATTTTGGTGGCCCATTCGTATTTCACATTGTTAAGCTCGATCAAATTCGTCGTATTCCCGCCGATCATCCGGCGTTTGCCCCAATCCCGGTCGCCGTCCTCATTAAAAAGCTTCTTTTTCTGCAGTTCCATGTATTGATCATTCCTTCCTTGTGTAAAATAGCAGGCTGTTATCCGATTAGCTGAGCGTAATTTTTAACACGTGAAGTCGCGGGAGCAACCGAGCGCAGCGCCGGCGGCCCGCCCTCAGTGTGGCTATGCCGAGCAGCTGACGCAGTCTTCGACTTCAAGACTTTTGTTCCGGCAGTAGTACACGGTCTTCAAGCCGTTTTCCCACGCCGACATGTACAGCTCCAGAAATTCCTTGGCGGTGATTTCCGGCGTAATGTACAGGTTGAACGACTGCGACTGGTCGATATGCTTCTGCCGCTTGCCGGCCGCAAGGATGCTCCACTGCTGGTCGATGCGGTGCGCCTCCTTGTAGTACCACGTGGTGTCTTCGTTCAAATTCGGCGCCGTCTGCGGAATGACCGCATTTTTCTTTTCTTCCACAAAGAATTTGTTGAAGATGGGGTCGATCCCCGCCGTGGAACCCGCAATCAGCGAAGTAGAGGCAGTAGGGGCGATGGCAAACATCCAGGCGTTGCGCACGCCGTGCCTTGCGACCTGTTCCTTCAGCTCCAGCCACTCGGGACTGTCGTAGCCTCTGCGCTCGAAGAACGCCCCCGTCTGCCATTCGCTGCCTTCGAACTCGGGATATGCGCCTTTTTCCCCGGCTATTTCCATAGAAGCTTGAATCGCGCAGTAGGCGATCCATTCGTATGTTTCATCCGCATGCTCCAGATGCTGCCCAGATTCCCACAGGATCCTGTGCGTAGCCAGCATTTGATGATAGCCGCTCGTTCCGAGGCCGACAGCCCGGTATTTTTTATTCGTAATTTCCGCCTGCGGGATCGGGTAATAATTGAGATCGATGACATTGTCCATCATCCGCATCTGAATGCGTACGACCCGCGCTATATCCTCTTTGGTCAAGGTCCGCCCGAGATTTGTCGAGGAGAGATTGCATACGACGTAATCGCCGCTTTTTATCTTGGTCGTAATGATTCCGTCCTCGTGCACGCTTTGGATCAACTCGGTGGGGCTCATGTTCTGGCAAATTTCCGTGCACAGGTTGGAGCAGTAGATCATGCCCGCGTGCTTGTTCGGATTGTCCCGGTTGACGGTGTCGCGGAAGAACAGGAACGGCGAACCCGTCTCAAAAGCCGAGGACATAATCTTCTTCATGATGTCGATGGCGGGAATTTCGTCTTTTGACAGGGAAGGGTCTTCCACGCATTCTTCGTACCGGCGTTCGAACTCGTCCCCCCAGCTGTCCTCGATGGAATAGCCTTTCACGCTGCGCGCCTCATGCGGGTCGAACAGGTGCCAAACGCCGCGCTCGCGCACTTTACGCATAAACAGATCCGGTATGCACACGCCGGGGAAAATATCGTGCGCTTTCATCCGGTCGTCGCCGTTGTTCGTTTTCAGATTCAGGAAATCCATAATGTCCTTGTGCCACACATCGAGGTAAACGGCAGCAGCGCCTGAACGAACCCCAAGCTGATCTACGGCCAGGGCCGTGTTGTTGTAGTTTTTGATCCACGGGACGACACCGCCGGCGACATTTTTGTAGCCCCGGATGCTGGAGCCTCTGCTGCGCACTTTGCCCACGTAAATGCCCATCCCGCCTCCATGCTTGGACACCTGCGCGAAGCTCTGGTCTACATGGTAGATGCCCCAGAGATTGTCCGGCACGGTATCGATAAAGCACGAAGACAGCTGGTGGTGCGGCTTGCGGGCGTTGGACAGCGTAGGTGTCGCCACGGTCATTTCCAGCCGGCTCATTACGTCATAGAACTGCTTGGCCCAGCGGACCGGCTCCCGTTCCATCATCGCCAAATGCATGGCCGCCCCCATGAACAGTTCCTGCGGAAGCTCCATAATCTCCTTGTTCGCTCCCTTGATCAAGTATCGGTCGCCGAGCGTCTTCACACCGATGTAATTGAACAGGCAATCCCGCTCCGGCCGGATGTAATCTCCAAGCTCCCGGATTTGCTCTTCGGTGTAATGCTTCAGAATATACGTCCCGTAAAGATTGGTCCCCGTGAGTCGGACGATCAGCTCATAAAAGTCACCATAGCCAAAATGCTCGTACCCCCTGTTCACCCCCGCTTCCTTGTACAGGTCGTAAACATATAGCTTCGCGGCCACAAACTGCCAGTCCGGCGTTTCCATGCTCGTCTTCTCCGCGGCGACCTGAATCAGCAGCCGTTGGATTTCCTTGGTCGTAATCCCGTTGCGGAATAAAGGCAAAAGCGCGGTTTCAAGCTCCAGCGGATCGCAGTCCGGATAGCCTTCACAGGCGAAATCAATCACCTTCTTCATCTTGGAAAAAATCAGTTCTTCCGCTTGCCCGTTGCGTTTTACGATTTCCACAGCCAACACTCCCTTATGTAAAATGAAAAATCCAGCGGCCCCCGGCTTTAGCGCGACTCACCCTGCCTTAACGCTAAAAAAGCGTCCCCCGGAAGGAACGCCAATAAGTTCAACGCGAGCATAACGCTTGCGATGAACACCTGCCTATTCTCCGTAGGTTTAATCGGTGCTGTCAGAAAAGGCAGGTCTCCTGGCTTCAGAGTACAGCGCCCAAGCAAGCCTTCCCGACGCAAACGATAGCGGTCAGTGGCATGTCTTACCCGGGCTTCTCTGTTACAGTGGCGGGACCGCACCGGCTTTCAACCGGTTTCCCTATTAAACCAACCATATTCTACCAATCCTCTAAAATATGGCAGGTACCTTTTCCCACAATATGTAGTTGGTTTATCCAAAGATACATCAATATATAGGAGGTTGTCAATCTTTTTGCCTGAGGTTTTTCACATTCGGTATCTTGTGGTAAGTTAATAGAGAAATCGATTTTCCTATGAAGGACACACTCATACATAGGGCTACACCAAGTGATACCAGCAGCACCCTGCGTTGGGAATACACTCCGGCATCTGATACTATAAAAAATAAAAGGGAGGAATAAATTCATGCCAAAAAAACTGTTCACTTTGGAAGAAGCCAATTCCTTACTGCCTTTACTGAACAAGGAATTGGAGTCGTTGCGGCAGTTAAAGCAGGAGTTTGAATCCAAGTACTATGAACTGCATAATATAAAGGATTTTCATAAACAAATGGGACCGACCGAGCAGGATCCCTATTTCCGAATGGAGTGCGAGCTGGAGTTTCTGCAGATTGAAGTGAAAATGCACAGCGAGTACATTTATGAGAAAGGCGCGGAGTTAAAAGATATCGAGCATGGCTTGGTGGATTTTCCGGCGATGCTGGACGGACGCGAGGTACTGCTTTGCTGGAAGCATGGGGAAGAAAGCATTTCGCATTATCACGAAAGATACGAGGGATTTCAATTCCGCAAGCCGCTGAAGCACGTCGACAAGGAATAGAAGAGAGCCCCTTTCTCTCGTAAATGGAGAGGGGCGATGTCGTTTCTAGGAGCTTGACTGCTTACTTGCTGCTAGCGCGGTCAGTAGCGGGCCGGTCCGTGAAAGCATTCTGTCTGCACTCTCCGTGCTTTGGTCCGGCCGGGTCCTCCCACTGCAACGACCATTTGCGGATTTCTTCAATGACAGGCTCTAGAGCGAGGCCTTTCTCAGTCAGCATATATTCCACTCGAACAGGTACTTCGGGATACATTTTGCGGTCAATGAACCCTAGAGCTTCAAGCTCTTTGAGCCGTTCGGACAGAATTTTGCCGCTGATCTGCAGCGAATTCTCAATTTCGGAAAAACGAAGCGGGCCCCGGAGCAATTTATGAATTACGATAATAACCCATCTCTTGCTGAGCAATTCCATGGCGTTAACGATTGGACAATATTCATTGCTGGTCATAACACTTCACCCCATAAAGGTAAATGCAGAATAGTTTTCTTCTTTTCTTCATTATACACGATGCACAAAAAAATTACTTGACAATTTTAAATGCATATTGTAAATTAACTTACATAAAGTAACCTAATATAATTTGATTATTATGTTTCAAAAAGGAACATCTCAGAGGAGCGTGTACGAGTGGCAACTGTATTAATGATTACTGCAAACCCGAAACCGGCAGGAGCGTCTTTTTCCCTCACCGTGGCGGAGGAGTTCAAGAAGACTTACAAGCAGCAGAACCCTGCGGACGAGATCGTTGAGTTGGATGTGTACCATATGGATCTTCCGCTCTATGACGAGGATGTGTTCAGCGGGTTCGGCAAATTGACGGCACAAACTCCGTTTGGCGAGCTGACTGCGGCGGAGCAGCAAAAAATCGGGCGTTTGAACGAAATCGTCGATCAGTTCGTGGCGGCGGATAAATATATATTCGTGACTCCATTCTGGAATTTCGGCCTGCCTCCGATGATGAAAGCGTACATCGATGCCGTCTCGGTTGTAGGCAAAACCTTCAAATACACTGAGAACGGCTCTGTCGGCCTGTTGGCGGGCAAACCTGCCGTCCATATCCAGGCGCGCGGGGGCTTTTACAGCGAAGGTCCCGCAGCAGCGGCAGAGCATGGCGATTCTTACCTGCAAACCGTGTTCGCGTTCTACGGCCTGGAAGCTCAGCCTTCCATTATCATTGAGGGCGTTGCCGTACTGAGAGACCAAGTGGATTCGTTAAAGGAAAGTGCCATCATGAAAGCAAGAGAAGCAGCGCTGGCGTTCTGATAGGAGCGTAAGAAATAAAGTGCGGAGCCCCGGCCTGTCGGGCTCTGCACTTTTTTGTGTCAGAACGTGATCTGCAGTTGTAGAGAGAGTTCTCCGGGTGGTCCCCTTAAAGCAGTCGGAATAACTGCGAAGCATCAATCGCTTAATGGGGCGTCTTTCCAAGCCTGTGGATGGTTGTCGCTCAAAAGCTCAGTCGCCGCGGCATTGGCTCTGACCTGCTGCGGATCCTTGCACCCCGGAATGACTGTGGTCACCGCGGGATGCTTCAAGCACCAGGCAAGCGCCCATTTGGCCATATCCATGCCTTCGGGCACCTCTGTGCGGCGAATGTCCTCGGCTTCCCGCAATCTCCGCTCGGTTTCTTCCCGCTGTCTGTTGCTGCGGACGTCATTATCCGGAAATATGGTGCCCGGCTTATATTTTCCGGTTAAATAACCGCTTGCCAGAGGGACTCTTGCCAGGACTCCCAGATCCTGCTCCATGCACGAAGGGAACACTTCCGCTTCCGGCTGGCGGTCCATACGGTTATACACGACCTGAATCGCTTTGGCGTTTACGGCATTCGCCCTTTGCGTTTGATATATGTTGTCATTTGCGCCGATGGAAATGCCCAGATGGCGGATTTTGCCCGCCTGCACCTGTTTATCCAGCGCTGTCCACAATTCGTCGTTGTCAAAAGCGTCATCCGGTCCAGAGTGGAACTGGTACAGATCGACTAAGTCCGTACGGAGCGCTTTCAGCGAAGCCTCCAGCTGGCCGATGACTTCCTCTGCCGACCAATGGCCTGTCCGGTCCTGGTAGCCGTGGAAACGGTGGCCGAACTTGGTGGCGACGACCCAATCCTCGCGTTTTCGGCGCTGCAAAAAATCACCGATGAAACCTTCGGAAATATGGTCCCCGTAGCACTCCGCCGTATCGATAAGATTGATTCCGAGCTCCTGCGCGGTATCCAGGATTTCATCCACTTCGGACTGCATATAGTCGCGGCCCCATTCGCCGCCGTACTGCCAGGTACCCACTCCTACGACCGACACCTTGATGCCTGTACTGCCGAGCCTGCGGTATTTCATGAACGCCACTCTCCCCATGATAGAATCCATCTCATCTATGTTACCGCCTTGGCAGACGGGTTGTCAAAAAATAGGAACAGGCGAAGGAGCTCACGAGAGTTTGTTTGACTTTTCACGTTGTTTTAATGTTCGTGCAGTATCCTTGCGTTATACTGTTTAAAAAATATCGGGGAGGAACCTCGGAATGAAGAAGTGGGCAAAGGAGTGGCTTCCCAGCATCGCCATAGCCATTATCGTCTCGTTTACGTTTAACACTTATGTGGCACAGGGAATGAAGGTGATGTCCGGCTCCATGGAGCCGACCATAGCGGTGAACGACCGCCTGTTTGTAGAGAAAGTGGAACCTGCGTCGCAGTACGCTTTTGGGGATATCGTAGTGTTCTATCCGCCGGTGCCGGGGCAAGAAACGGAGCATTACGTCAAGAGATTGATCGGACTGCCGGGCGATACCATTGAAGTGAAGAACGGTACCCTTTACCGCAACGGAGCCGCTGTTCAGGAGCCCTATATGAAGGATAAAATCAACTACAGCTACGGGCCAGTCACTGTGCCGGAGAATCAATATTTCTTCCTGGGCGACAACCGCAATGACAGCCTGGATTCGCATCTGTGGAAGGACAAGGACGGCAACCCGGTTCCTTTCGTCGACAAAAGCCGTGTAATCGGGAAAGTCATGTTCCGCTATTACCCGCTGCCCGCGTTGGGCGGACTGAAATAGGAATAAATTAGTCATTGCAAAATGGACCGACGCGTGTTATATTATTTTTTGTCTCTAAGAGACACTATCAGGATAACGGGACGTAGCTCAGCTTGGTAGAGCACCTGGTTTGGGACCAGGGGGTCGCATGTTCGAATCGTGTCGTCCCGACCATCCGTTATTGCGGGTGTAGTTCAATGGTAGAACTTCAGCCTTCCAAGCTGGTAGCGTGGGTTCGATTCCCATCACCCGCTCCATACATACGCAATAGCCGAAACTCTTGTGCAGCAAGGGTTTTTTTTGTTGTTTATAAAGCCTTGTGTTCGGCCTGATAAAAGCCTATCATCATCCGCTTTTGGGGACAGGTTGGGGGACGAAAGTTTTTGCATTTTTTCTCGAGCCAGATCAACCGGTGACGGCGCATAATTTGATCCATAAGGGGCACAAGTTAAACCACCGTTTCACAAAAGGAGTGCATCATGACCGTCTTCCGCATCCTGCATTATCTCTGTAGCAAATGGTCGATGGGACTGAATCAATTCTCACGATCAAGCAGCACCCCCTTCGTTGTTACTTTAAACGAAATGTTGTTTCTCTCGGTGGACTAAAAATGTAAAATCTCTCGCCTGGTTGAATAGTGAGTGTTGATTCAGTGTCCAGTCTACGATGGATATAGAATAAATCATTTCTGGCCATGGCTAATTTGAGAATCCATCTCGACAAACATAGAAACGATGTGTTAACTGACTTGGCTGGCCGTTCCGGCCGAAAGAAATAGAGCGTCATTTTGAAGAATTGATCATAAGACGGCGATCTTGATGCGGAAAAAGTTATGTACAGAAGGCTGGCCGCTCCCTTCTTTGCGAGGCAATGGTGAAAGGGTTGTGTGCTGGCCCGTGGCATGCTGGATTGCTTTGATTAACAGGAAAATATGCTGACATTTGCTCAGTTTGATTGCCTTCCTATCCATATCCATGGAAAATCTCCCGTTAATTCACCCCATTCCGGCCAAATATTAGAATAACCGCTGATTTTGATGGAACTTTTCCAGTTAAATGCATCTCTAACCAAATCAGAGTCAAATTAAATGGAGAATTCCCTTTAATTTTTCCCATCCCGCGATTCTCCCGGCGCGTTGCCACACTGCACGGCAAGTGCTCAGACCGTAAAGCAGGGGAAAATCCGCTGAAGCTGAATCGATCCAACACAACTATAACGCAGGGGGCGCAAAGGTGATCTTCTGGATTGGAATAGAGGGGATTTGCCAAAAACAAGATCTCCCAGCGGATGAGTTAAACCAACATTTATCCACAGCCACCGAAAATCGTAATTTCCAATACAAGAATAAAGGAGCAGTGTTTTCGCTGCCCCCTTACAAAGAAACTATTAATTTCTTTGTAACAACGTATATCCACTGACATTTGACGTTTTTTTCTGGAATACCACTTTAAAACCAATATCATGGTCTAATAAGCAGTTTAAGGCATTGATGAGCAATCCATTGGGTACCAACTTAGACCTGCAGGGTTTAGCACTGCCAATAACACGAGCAGCAATAATCCTGCGTGCAGAACCGGGAACCAGAGGGTTTCTTGTCCAACTGATCAATACTAAATCAGGCTGATGAACAGCTTTGACATGAGCCATTCCGATCACCTCTTTCTATTTAGATTCTCTATATAAAATGCAAAGCAGATTTATAGTGTGCTAAACAAAAGCGGAATAATGAAACCGGTACTACAATTGGGATCGGCTCAATCTCCGCTGTACCCACAAGTTGATAATATAAATTGATACTATTATAATAATACTTAGTTTCTTAAAGAAAGTTTTGTAAGAATGTGCTTTAACATTGTTACATATTTTCCCTGTCTTAGAACATACTACAGGGGCCATAACACATTTGGAGGGGATACAGGTATGAACGCGAAATACAAGCCATTATTTGAAGAGATTGCCCTAAGAAGCGGTATTCAACTGAAAAATAGAATTGTTATGGCGCCGATGACCAACTGGTCATCCCATGAGGACGGCACGGTATCGGATGCTGAGGTCAACTACTACGTTCGCCGCTCGAGCGGTGCAGGTATGGTAATAACCGCATGTACATACGTCACTCGCAACGGTAAAGGTTTTGCCGGCGAATTCGGCGCTGATACCGATGATATGATTACAAGCCTGCGGCGCCTTGCCTCCGCGATTAAGGGGCAAGGAGCGAAGGCTCTTCTGCAAATTTTCCACGGTGGACGCATGTGTCCGCCACAGCTGGTTCCCGGTGGCGATGTCGTCAGTGCAAGCGATGTTCCTTCGGATCAGAACGGAAACGTCGTACCGAGACCGTTGACGGACGCGGAGATTGAAGCGATCGTTCGCGATTTCGGCGAGACGACGCGGCGGGCTATTGAAGCGGGCTTCGACGGTGTTGAAATTCACGGTGCCAATGGCTACTTGCTCCAGCAATTTTTCTCCCCGCATACGAACCGCCGAAACGACCGCTGGGGTGGGGACCTGAATAAGCGCCTGACGTTCCCGCTCGCTGTTGTGGATGAAGTGAAACGAGTCGTGGCGGCTCATGCGAATAAGCCGTTTGTGGTCGGGTATCGCTTCTCACCGGAGGAACCGGAAGAGAAAGGCATCACGATGGACGATACACTAAAGCTGGTTGATGTGCTCGCAGACAAGCAGCTGGATTACCTCCATGTCTCGTTAATGGACTTCCAGTCCAAGCCTAGAGTCGGGGCGGACGACAGCAAGTCGAGACTGGAATGGATTGTCGACACAGTCGCCAATCGGACGCTTGTGATCGGCGTCGGTTCGATTCATACGCCCGACGAGGCTTTACAGGCGCTGCAGACCGGTTCCGCTTTAGTTGCGCTGGGCCGCGAGCTGATCATGGAACCGGATTGGGTCGCTAAGGTTGCGGAAGGCCAGGAAGCCGGCATCGTGACGACGCTGAGTAAGCAAGATCAGCAGCGTCTAGTGATCCCGGACCCTCTCTGGCACGCGATTATGCGTGCGCCAGGTTGGTTTCCGGTAGTGGAGGGGGCGCACAAGTGAACATCGGTTTTATTGGTCTAGGCACTATGGGCAAGCCGATGGCGGGCCGATCTTGGTGTTGCTGCAAGGCTTGAGGACTCGCTGCGCTTGCCGCTTCCGTCCACCGCTTCCCTCAAGCAGGTGTTTCAGACGGCGTGCAACACCGGACTTAGCGAAGAAGATATGAGCTCTGTCTCCAAATGTTATGAGCAATGGGCAAATTTGTAAGTCGTTTATATTGCAAGCAACGCAAAACGGGGCCGCGCAGCGATGCGGGTCCCGTTTTGCGTTGCTTGGCAGCGCATGGACTCACGGTGAGAATGCTGAGCATCCCTCGGAGGGGGCTCAGTATATAACTTTTTTTAAGTTATCTCTTTTGCTGAGATAGTTGGAGAAGAGGTAAATCGCTGCGTAGATTGGAAATCAATAAATGTAATGCCAATGCTCAGGAACGTACTGTATTAAAGGGCAAAATGGCGGGGGGAAGGAACAAATTTTGTAGGGATAATACCGGAGCCTTAGCTGTTTCCAATGAAACCGAGCCATGTAGAGGAAAGCAAACATGATTAAAATACCTATTTTATGTAAATTATAAAGGTTATCTAACATTTAAAGGATGAAGTTTAAATGCATATCATTCTCAATGTATTATTCATATTAGCTGCTTGGAGGTGGGGGGATTGGAGGAACTGGAGAAAGTATTATCCCACTATTCTTTATCTTTTAATCGGCGATCTATTATATAATTTTCTATGTTATAATTATCCGCTTTGGAAGTTCAATGCTGTATCATTTGACAAGTTTATTTATTCAAATCATACCTTAATAACACTAGGAATTGATTTTATTAATTTTCCGGCTATTGTTTTGATGTATCTTGGAAATTACCCCAACGGGAAAATAAAGCCATTATTATATATTTTTGCATGGGTCTTATTTAACACAACGATTGAATTCACGAGCTTAACCACCATAAAAGGTATAGCACATTATAATGGTTGGGATATATGGTGGTCCATTTTATTGAACATTATTTTTTTTGTGATGCTGCGGGTGCATTATCTTCGTCCATTACTGGCATGGGTTATTTCTTTTGGAATTATTATATTATTTTGGTTATACTTTGGTTTGCCAATCCAGAATATGAAATGAAAATAAAAAGAAAGCTAGCTCCCGGCTGACTGACAACCGGGAGCTAGCTTTTTGAATACATAGATTAATGGGTCTGGTCATTCGGTTTGTAGTAGGGAGGGACCATCAGCCAGCCTTTCTTTTTCATTAAGTCTTTAAATGTTAACCCAAACGTCATTTTTACGGCTTGATACTTTGCAAACATCGCAGCGACATCCGGACGGACGGATTCGGTCATCCCCCGAGCGGCTGACATCATACCCACAACAAGGTTATAGGAGATAAGATTAGCCACCTCTTTGTCAGTCAAACGAGCGCCATCAGGGATGCTGCGGTAATCGCCGACCGGTTTTTGAGGAGTGGAGTCCGGCAGCGGCACACCTTCCATCCGCAGGAAATCAGTTAACTCAAGCACCATCGGCTTGTGTACATTATTGATGATATCTTCCAATTTATCCCTGAGGTCCTCATCTTGCACAATATTATATGAAATTTGGTCAGCCCGCAAAGTCTGTTCAGTGCCCGTCAGATAAAACCAAAGATTCATCACTTCTCCCACGTGCAGGGGAGGTTTCTCGCCATCGATAAACGGGCGAAACGCATCCTTGATTATCTCAAAAAAATTCATCCTTGCTCACCATCCCGACATTTTATATGGATATAGCGTGGCTTGTTTTATCGATTTTATCCATTTAACTCAGCAATGTTTTTCTGTATACAATTCCTATTCTGGACATAATAAGCAAAAATGTAACCGGGAAAGGATGCAGATCCCTTGTTGAAAAATATATTCGGCGTATTGCAAAAAGTCGGCAAAGCGCTCATGCTGCCTGTAGCCATTCTGCCCGCGGCAGGAATTCTTCTGGCCATCGGCAACGCGCTGCAGAATCCGGCTCTGCTCGCCCATCTGCCCGTATTGGATAATACGATCGTACACATAGTCGCCAGAGTGATGGAGAAGGCCGGAGATATTATATTCTCTAACCTCTCGCTTTTATTTGCCGTGGGAGTGGCCGTGGGGTTGGCAGGCGGAGACGGTGTTGCAGGCATTGCGGCGATCATCGGGTATTTAATCATGAACGTGACCATGGGAGTCATTATGGGTGTGACTCCAGAGATGGTCGGCAAAAACTTCTCCTATGCGAATGTACTCGGGATCAGCACCCTGCAGACGGGGGTGTTCGGAGGGGTTATAATCGGGATTCTGGCGGCGTTTTTGTATAAAAGATATTTTACGATTCAACTGCCGGCTTACCTTGGTTTTTTTGCGGGGAAACGGTTTGTCCCTATTATTACGGCAGTAATGTCGCTGATTCTCGGAATGCTGATGACGGTCATCTGGCCGCCGATTCAGCATGGGTTGAACGCATTCTCCCATAGTATGATCGAATCGAACCGGACGGTGGCCGCGCCCGTGTTCGGTATAGTTGAAAGGTCGCTGATTCCGTTCGGTCTTCACCATATTTTCTATGCGCCGTTCTGGTTCGAGTTCGGTTCCTATGTGAATAAAGCCGGTGAGCTGGTGCGCGGCGACCAGAAAATTTTCTTCGCCCAGATCAAGGATGCCGCGCCTCTGACGGCGGGGACTTTCATGACGGGCAAATTCCCTTTTATGATGTTCGGCCTGCCCGCTGCCGCTCTGGCTATGTACCATGAGGCGCGTCCGGAGCACAAGAAGGTGGTCGCGGGCATTATGGGGTCGGCAGCGCTGACTTCCTTCCTGACCGGGATCACGGAGCCCATCGAGTTCTCGTTCCTGTTCGTGGCTCCGGTGCTGTTTGCCATCCATGCGCTGTTTGCAGGACTTTCCTTTATGATCATGGACATACTCAACGTCAAGATCGGGATGACTTTCTCCGGCGGAGTGATCGACTACCTGCTGTTCGGAGTGCTTCCCAACCGCACTGCTTGGTGGCTGGTCATTCCGGTAGGATTAGTGTTTGCCGTCGTTTATTACTTTGGCTTCCGTTTTGCCATTCGTCATTGGAACCTGGCTACGCCGGGACGCGAAGCGTTCCAGGGAGATGGAGCGAGCGCGGATGTGAATGCGGGCGCTGAGATTGCGGCGAAGGGAGCGGCAGGTGCGAAAGTCGGGGACAAAACCGGGGCGAAAACAGGTGCGAAAAGCGGCGAAAAAACCGGTGCAAAAGCCGGGGCCATGGCGGCGGGCAACCGGCACGATCTGCCGCAGCTGGTGCTTTCCGCCATGGGCGGGGAAGAAAACATCGCCTCTCTCGATGCCTGCATCACACGGCTTAGAGTGCAGGTGAAAGAAACGGGCAAGGTCGACAAGAACCGGCTAAAGGAGCTCGGCGCTGCCGGCGTGCTGCAGGTGGGCAACAACATCCAGGCAATTTTCGGCACGCTGTCGGATATTTTGAAAGGCCAAATCCAGGACATTATTTCAAAAAAAGCGCCGATCGTTTCCCAAAAAGCTATGGACCTGGACGTGAAACCCGCGGTAGATGATAAACCGGATGAGAACTGCTCGACAGATCAAGGGAGATAGAGGCTTGCGCATTACTCCGGCAGATATGAGCAAAACCTAAAAGAACCGTGAGGGAACAACTCCCTCACGGTTCTTTGCGATCAACCCAGCACAACCCGGTCATCGGACAGCTTATGGCCGCTGATCTGCTCGAATTCCCCAAGCAGCTGCTCCACGGTCAGGTTCTTTTTGCGCTGCTCGTTTATGTCAAGAATGATTCGTCCTTTATCCATCATGATCAAGCGGTTGCCGAGGCGAATGGCCTGCTCCATGTTATGGGTAACCATCAGTGTCGTGAGCTTCATTTCCCGAACGATGCTGTCAGTCAATCGTGTGATCAATTCCGCACGGGCAGGGTCCAAGGCTGCGGTATGCTCGTCGAGCAGCAGAATTTGCGGCTGGGTGAACGTAGCCATCAGCAGGCTGAGGGCCTGCCTTTCGCCACCCGACAGTAATCCTACTTTCGCCCGAAGACGATGCTCAAGACCGATGCCCAACCGCTTCAACTGCTCATGGAATATTTTGCGCTTTCTCGATGTCACTCCGAAACGGAGCCCGCGCGGTTTGCCCCTTAAGTAGGCCATGGCCAGATTCTCTTCTATAGTCATGCGGGGAGCCGTGCCGGCCATCGGATCCTGGAACACCCGTCCGATCCAGCGGCTGCGCATGTATTCAGCCAGTTGGTGAACTGCGTTTCCCTCGATCCGCACCTCGCCCGTATCCGGCGTCATGACACCCGATATGATGTTCATCAGCGTGGACTTACCGGCTCCGTTGCTGCCGATGACCGTGACGAAATCACCGGGGTTCAGCTTCAGATTGATTCCGATGAGCGCAATCTTTTCATCCGGGGTCCCGGGATTAAATAATTTGGAGACGTTGGAAAGCTCAAGCATCAGCGTTCACCTCCCGTTTGCTGTGCCGACAAACCCGCGAGCTGGGCGGAGCGTTTTTTGGCCAGGCTTTTTTGCTTCCAAGTACGCCGCAGCGAAGGGAAGACTAATGCGATAATGACGATAATGGCGGTGATCAGCTTGAGATCGGATGCGTTTAACCACTGCACGCGCAGCGCAAATGCAACGACGATACGATACACGATGGATCCGAGTACAGCGGCGACAGTCGCGCTAAAAACGCTGCGGGCACCGAAAATCGCTTCGCCGATAATAACGGAAGCCAGTCCGATGACAATCATTCCAACTCCCATCGTGATGTCCGCAAAGCCCGACTGTTGGGCGATGAGTGCGCCGGATACCGCCACTAACCCGTTCGACAAGCTGAGGCCCAGAATCGTAGTATTATCCGTGTGGGCTCCAAGGCTTCGGATCATCCGCGAGTTATCGCCGGTGGCTCTCAAGGCAAGTCCCAGGTCAGTGTGCAAAAACGCGTCAAGCAGCAGTTTCACAAAAACCACGACAAACACCATAAGGACCATCGGAGAAACCGAGGAAAAGATAGTGTCGGACCCGAGCAGGGAAATGTTAGGTTTTCCCATGATCCGCATATTAATCGAGTAAAGAGCGATCATCATCAGAATTCCGGATAGAAGTCCGTTTATTTTACCTTTTGTATGCAGAAGTCCTGTACATGCGCCCGCCGCGAGGCCCCCGGCAAAAGCGGCCAGGCAGGCCAGCCATGGGGAGAAACCTTTGGTGATCATGAGCGATGCAATGGCTCCTCCTGTAGCAAAGCTGCCGTCCACGGTCAAGTCGGGAAAATCAAGTATGCGGAACGTGATGTAAACGCCGAGTGCCATCAAGGCATACAGCAGACCGAGTTCCAGGGCTCCGAATAAGGAGTCTGCCATTGTTAAAACCCTCCTGTAATTAAATAATTCCATTAATAAGTTCCAATTAAAAAGGGATGAACGCCAGGGACGCTCACCCCTATGAGTATGGCTTACTGGATAATGTTTTTCTCTTTGTCTTTTACTGCATTCTTCATAGCGTCAGTCACCTGGATGTTTTGCTCCTTGGCGGCTTTCAAATTCAGGATCACATCCAGCTTGTCAGGCACGGTAACTTTCATATCGGCGGGTTTTTTGCCGTTTTTCAGGATATCCACAGCCATTTGGCCAACCTGGTAACCATGGTCGTAGTATTTGAAGCCTACCGTGGCAAAAGCTCCTTTTTCCACGGTGTCACGGTCGCTGGAGAAGAAAGGAAGGTGCTTGTCATTGGCAAGTTTAAGGATCGTATCGACGCCGCTGACAACCGTATTATCAAGAGTTATATAGAAAGCATCCACCCGGCCCGCGAGCGATTCCGCCGCTTGCTTTACTTCCGAAGTGTTCGTGACCGGCGCCTTAACCAGCTTGATTCCGTTTTTGCTCAGCGCTTCTTCAGCTTTCTTGGCCATAATCACTGCGTTGGGCTCCCCTTCATTGATCACAAGGCCGATCGTTTTAACCTTGGGAAAGTTGGAGGCGACGAAATCCATAAGCTTTGTAATAGCCTCAGGGTTCGTATCCGAAGCGCCGGAGACATTGGCACCGGGCTTATCCAGATTGTTTACGATTTTGGAGGCAACAGGGTCGGTCACTGCGGCAAACAGCACGGGTGCTTTCTTCACCTGCTGTACCACGGCTTGAGCCGAAGGTGTAGCAATAGCCAGAACCAGATCGTTATCTGCGGAAGCGAGTTTCCGGGCGATGGATAAATTGTTCGTTGGATCGCCCTGTGCGTTGTTGTAATCTACTTTCAGATTCTTGCCGTCTTCGATGCCGGCCTCTTTCAATGCCGCAAGGAAGCCCTGGCGGGTGGCATCGAGAGAAGGATGTTCCACAATTTGCGAAATGGCGATTTTATACGTTTTTTGGCTTTCTGCGCCTTTCGCCCCGCTGTCCGTCCCCGTATTTGTATTTCCGTTCCCCGGCTTTTGTCCGCAGCCTGCCGCAGCAAGTAATGCTGCCGATAGGACAAGCGGTAACCATACTCTCTTTTTCAAAATAATGTTCCCCTCCCGGTATAATCGCACTTGCCTGCACCCTGTGGTTCTGTAGCACTTTTAACAATAAAAGCATTAAAGCGTGTTAAAAATATGTAAAAGCCGATGCAAGCGTGGACATTTATTATCCATAGTTTAATTCGCAGCAGGGTTTCCGTCAATGATTAACAGAAAAGAGAGGAAGAAGATTGTCACTCCAAATAAAGCCATGTGCACATTTGCCTGCTTGCAACGCAGTGAGCTTTTGCATATAATGGTTAACAACAAAACATTGAAATGCATTGACGGAGAAAAGTAAGCAGTGCCTCTTTACAGGGAGGGAGCGCCGGAGATTGAGAGCGTTCCTACAGAAACAGGCTGCCGAAGTTCGCTCCAGAGCAGACCTTTGAACGAGCGTAATACGCCTTATTAGAGGGAATCCGGACAGACCGTCCGTTACGAATGAAAGTGAAGCCCTCAACTGATCCGTTGGTCGGTATGAAGGCTTAACAAGGGTGGTACCACGGCTTTTTCGTCCCTTACCGGACGGAAGAGCCTTTTTTGGTTTTTGCGCATTGTGTTGGAACGTAAGACTCTAGCGGAGTATATGTACTGGAAAGGAACAGAGCCAGCGGAGTAAAAAAGAGGAGGTTATCTCATTGAAAGAGCGTTTGGAAGCGTTAAAAGAAGAGGCCCTGCGCGAGCTGGATGCAGTCGGCAGCCAACAGGAGCTGAGTGAGCTGCGCATCAAGTATTTGGGCAAAAAAGGTCCCTTGACCGAGATTCTGCGCGGAATGGGTGGTTTGAGCGCCGAGGAGCGGCCGGTCATCGGCCAGGTGGCGAACGAAGTGCGCGGAGCCATCGAAGAAGTGATCGAGGCCAAACAGGCCGAGTACGAGCGGCTGCAAACGGAAGCGCGTCTGAGAGAAGAAACGATCGACGTTACGCTGCCGGGACGTCCCAACGAGCGCGGCGCGGTTCATCCGCTGAGCAAGGTGATCCAGGAAGTGGAAGATATTTTTGTGGGCATGGGCTACACGGTGGCCGAAGGCCCGGAGGTCGAGAAGGATTATTACAACTTCGAGGCGTTGAACTTCCCCAAGAACCATCCCGCTCGGGATATGCAGGACTCTTTTTACATTACGGAAGAGATTCTGATGAGGACCCACACCTCTCCGGTGCAGGTCCGAACGATGGAAAAGATGAAAGGCGAAGTGCCTGTGAAGATCATCTGTCCGGGCAAAGTGTACCGAAGTGACGATGACGACGCAACACACTCCCACATGTTCACGCAGATCGAAGGGCTGGTCATCGACCGCGGCATCCGTATGAGCGACCTGAAAGGCACGCTGCTGCTGTTCGTGCAGGAAATGTTCGGCAAGCAGACGAAAATCCGCATGCGTCCGAGCTTTTTCCCGTTCACCGAGCCGAGCACGGAGGTTGACGTTTCCTGCATCATCTGCGGCGGGGAAGGCTGCCGGGTGTGCAAGCACACAGGCTGGCTGGAAATTCTGGGGGCGGGCATGGTGCATCCGAATGTGCTGGAGATGGCCGGCTACGACCCGAATGTATACTGCGGCTTCGCGTTCGGCATGGGCGTGGAGCGGATCGCGATGCTGAAGTACGGCGTGGACGATATCCGACATTTTTATACCAATGACCTGCGGTTTTTGAAGCAGTTTGTGCATCTTTAGAAGGGAGGCCGTGAAAACAAATGAAAGTATCCTACCGTTGGTTATCCGATTATGTGGATTTGACCGGTTATACCGGTAAAGAGTTGGCCGAAAAATTCACCCGCGGCGGAATTGAAGTCGATGTGGTGGAAAGCCGCAATCAAGGCGTGGAGAAGGTCGTGGTCGGCTATGTTAAATCCCGTGAAAAGCATCCCGATGCCGATAAGTTGAACGTATGTATCGTGGACGCCGGACAGGGGGAAGACCTGCAGATCGTCTGCGGAGCGAAGAATGTAGAGGCCGGGCAAAAGGTTCCCGTAGCGCTGGCAGGCGCCAAGCTCCCCGGGGGTCTCGCTATTAAACGGGCGAAGCTGCGCGGAGTCGAGTCGCAGGGGATGATCTGCTCGGCCAAGGAGCTCGGCCTGAACGACAAGCTGCTGCCGAAGGAAATCCAGGAAGGCATTCTCGTGCTGCCTGGGGATACGCAGGTGGGGGAGAGCATTCTGGACGTGCTCGCTATAGACGACGAAGTGCTGGAGCTGGAGCTGACTCCGAACCGTTCGGACTGCTTGAGCATGATTGGAGCGGCCTATGAAGCGGGTGCTGTGCTCCATAGGGAAGTGAAGCTCCCCGACACTGAGGCCGGGTCTCAGTCCGGCGGCGTGCGAGCTTCCGACCGCATTTCCTTGAATATCAGTGCAGGCGGCCACTGCAGCCACTACAGCGCCCGTTTGATCGAAAATATCGTTGTCGGCCCATCCCCGCTATGGATGCAAAACCGGCTGATGGCGGCGGGAATCCGTCCGATCAGCAACATTGTGGATATCACAAACTATGTGATGCTCGAGTACGGTCAGCCGCTTCATGCTTTCGACGCCGATAAAGTCGCAGGAGGGCACATAGACGTGCGCCTTGCCCGCGAGGGTGAAGCCTTAGTGACGCTGGATGACATAGAAAGAAAGCTGGAGCCGCACATGCTGCTGATTGCCGACGGCGAGAAGCCGATAGGCCTGGCAGGTGTAATGGGCGGAGCCAACTCCGAAGTAACGGACGGCACCAAGCGAATTTTGCTCGAGTCGGCCAAGTTTGACGGAGGCACTGTACGCAGAACGTCCCGGCAGCTCGGCCTTCGTTCGGAAGCCAGCCTGCGGTTTGAAAAGGAAGTCAACCCGGACGCCGTGATTCCGGCACTGAACCGTGCAGCCCGGTTAATGGCCCAGTATGCGGGAGGAACGGTGGCGGATGGAATCGTGGAAGCGAAAACCGCCGAAACATCTCCTGTTGATATTTCCCTGAAGCTGGAAAAAGTCAACGGCTATTTGGGAACCCGGCTGACTTTGGATGAAGTGAAGCGGATTTTTGACCGCTTGAATTTTACTTATGAGAGCGGCGGCGGCGAGCTTCTGGTTCACGTGCCGAGCCGTCGCGGCGATATCACCCGCGATGTGGACCTGATCGAGGAAGTGGCGCGCCTGTACGGTTACGACAACATTCCTACTACTCTAATGTATGGTGTGACCACCGCCGGTTCGCTGACCAAGGAGCAGAAGCTCCGCCGCATCCTGCGCGAGCAGCTGACCGGAGCGGGGCTTCATGAAGCGGTCACTTACGCCTTTACCCATCCTCAACATATGGAGCAGTTCCCGGGGCTTTACCCGGACTCCAAGGCCGTCGCTTTAGCGATGCCGATGAGCGAGGACCGCAGCAGGCTGCGCACTTCGCTGATCCCGCATCTGCTTGAAGCCGCCGCTTATAACCGCAACCGTAACAATGCCGATTTGGCGCTTTTTGAAATCAGCAAAGTGTTCCTCGCGGACAGCGACGTGCTTGCAGATCTGCCTGCCGAGAAGCTGGTGCTTTCCATCGTGATGACCGGGAGCAGGGAACCCGCGCATTGGTCGGGCAAGCCGCGTAAAGCCGATTTTTACGATTTGAAAGGCATTTTCGAAGCGGCCGTAGATGCTCTGGGGATCAAAGGGTTGGAATACAGGGCCGCGCAGCCCGAAGGCTTCCATCCCGGACGCACGGCGGAAATCAGGCTGAGTGCGGAGGGCGACTCCACGGCGGTGGGCCGGATAGGCCAGCTGCATCCTGCGCTTCAGGCGGCAAAAGACCTGGAGGACACGTACATTCTTGAGGTGGAGCTCGCGCCTCTGATGGATGCCGCGAATTTTCACATTGAATATACAATGCTTCCGCGCTACCCCGCGATTACTCGCGACATTGCGGTTGTTGTGGACCGCGGCGCGGCTGTGGGCGAGCTGCTCGCCAAGGTCAGAGAGGCGGGCGGCGAGCTTCTGGAGGCTTCGCAGGTTTTTGACATCTACACAGGCGACCGGCTGGGAGCCGACAAAAAGAGCATCGCCATCGCACTAGCCTACCGTCATCCCGAACGGACATTAACGGATGAAGAAGCGGCGGAGCTGCACGCAAAAGTGGTTGACGCACTGGAACGGTCTTTTGGCGCGGAGCTGCGTAAATAGCATAAACTTCCTGTATTTACAGCAGGAAATCCGGCTGGTCGTATCGAAGTTAATAACTCGGTAGGACCAGTTTTTTTCAACAGACGATGGCATTTATATAAATACACGATGGGAAAGCGAGGAATCTCGATGAACTCGGACGAGAAGACGAGACTGACGGTAGACATATACGGCGTTCAATATAAAATGGCGGCAAACACCTCTCCAAGCTACATGAAACAGGTGGCCGAGCTGGTTGACGAACAAATGCGCAAAATCGCAAAGACAAACCCCCGTTTGGACGTGCCTCGGATAGCCGTGCTGGCTGCGGTACATATGGCGGACGAGAATTTTAAAAGTTATGACGAGAACGAGCAGTTAAAATATAAAATGCAGCAGCTGGAGCAGCAGGGTGTGGAGCTGGAAAGGCTGAAGCAGGCGCATGAGCGCTTGAAGGTTCTGCACCAGAGCGAACTGGCAAAAATGCAGCAGCTGGCCGAACGGCAGGACAAGCAGAAGCAGGAGCTTGTGAGGCTCAGTGCGGAGCTGGACACGGCCAATAAGGATAAGAGCTCGATAGCCATCGCGGCGGACCGTCTGAATAAGGATTTGGAAACGGCACGCGGCGAAAGAGCGAAGCTTGATCAGGAGACGAGACGTTTATCCGGTGAGCTGAAGGCTGTTCAGGAGCGGAAGGCCGCTTTGGAGCAGTCGCTGGGACAGACCAAGAAGGATTTGGAAGCTGCGGACGAAGAAAAAGTAAGGCTGCAGGATAGCGCGTCGAAGTTTAAAAAACAGCTTGATACCGTGCTCGAGGAAAAAAACCGTTTGGAGCAGGAAGCCGCAGCTTTGCGGGAGGAAACCGGCAAGCAAGCGGAGGAAGCTAAGGCGCTTGCGTCCGAGAAAGCGGTTTTGGAGGAACAGCTGGAGGAAGCGATTCAACTGCAGGCCGCCTTCCGCAAGGAACTGGACACACTGCGCGGCGAACGGGGCCGGCTGAAGAGCGACCTGGACTGTGCCGCCGCCGAGGGGGCCAGGCTCAAGCAGGAGTCGGAGGAACTGCGCGCGGAGAACGGCAAGCTCGCCTCGGATTTGGAGTCCGCGGTGACTGACCGCGATCAGTATAAGCTGGAAGCGGATGTATTAAGAGGCGAGAAAGGAAAGCTTGCAGCGGAGCTGGAGGAGTCTTTTGCCGAGCAGATGAAATATAAGCAGGAGGCCGACATTTTACGCGGCGAGAAAGGAAAGATCAACGCCGATTTACTGTCGATGAAAGGGAACTTCAGCAAGCTGCGGCAGGAGACAGAAGCGGCGCGCGCGGAAGCTGCGGAGCGACAACGGGAAGCGGAGCGGCTGCTGGGCGAGCTGGAAGAGGCGCGGGGAGCGCAGGGCGAAGCGGCCGGCGAGCTGGAAGAGGCGCGTGCGGAAGCTGCGGAGCGGCGGCTGGAAGCGGAGCGGCTGCTGGGCGAGCTGGAAGCGGCGCGGGGAGCGCAAGGCGAAGCGGCCGGCGAGCTGGAAGAGGCGCTTCGCGAGAAGAGCGAGCTGCAGCGGCAGCTGGACGCAGCGGCGCAGGCGGGCAGCGAGCTCGAGCGCAGGCTCGAGGCGGCGAAGAGCCAACGCGGCGACTCAGCGCGTGAGCTCGAGGCGTTGCGCAGCCAACAGGCTGAGCGCGTACGCCAGACGAAGCAGCTGCAGGCGGAGCTGATGGAAGCCCGCTTGGCGGAGAGTGCGCTGCGTGCGCGGGTCGATGTGGCGGAGCACTCGCTAAGCGAGTTGGAGCGCAAGTGGAAGCAAGCACAGTCGCAGCATAAAGAGTCTGCCGCAGAGCTGGAGCTGTTGCGCCAGCACAAAATGCAGCGAGACCATGAACTGGACCGGCTGACAAGCGAGCTGGAGGCGTTCCGAAGTGAGCAGGCGGAGACTGAAAAGCGGCTGCGCGAAGCCGAAGACGGCCACCACTTGGCCGCCGAGGAGCTGCGCGGTGAGCTGCAGACGGCGCTAAGGCAGCGCAACGAAATGGCGCGCACGATGGAAGCGGCTGCGGCAGAGCTAAGCCGGTTGGAACGCGAGGCTGAGCTTGCTAGACAAGAGCGCAATGAGATGGAAGAGGAGCTCGCCAGAGCCCGCGAGCACTGGCTAATGATGAAAAAAGAGCTGGAAGAAGCCCGTGAAAGCCGCAAGGATGAAGCTCCGGCCGCCAAGGAGCGGGAGGAAGCCAACCAGCAAGCGGCGGCGTCCAAAGAACAGCCGGGCGACGATCACTGGAGGCAGGAATATGCGATGCTGAAAGCGGAATACGAGAAGCTTCAATCCGAGTACAACGAATGGATTCAACTGCTGGAAGTGGACGGTCCGAGTAATTAATGGGCGGATTTTATATTCTGGATTGGATTATATTTATACTTGTCGCTGCGGGAGCGGTTTGGGGGTATCAGCGGGGGCTGGTCATTCAATTGATCTCGATAACCGGCCTTATCATCGCTTTGTGGGCGGCATACAGCTACTACGATCAGGCGGGAGCCTTGCTGCGGCGCGTATTTCATTTTCAAGGCAGCGGATCGCAGGAGAAGTACCGTTTTTTTACTGAAACCTTAAGCCTCGAAACCTACATATCCAATGCGATCGGCTTCGCACTTATCTTTTTTATCGTTAAATTCGGACTGTCCTTCATTGGCCGCATGCTTAACATTATCGTGAAAGTGCCGGGACTGAATTTTATCAACCGTTGGAGCGGAGCACTGTTGGGCGCTTTGGAATCGCTGCTTCTGGTGATCGTCGCACTGAATGTAATGGCTCTCATCGGTTCCCCACAGACGGAAAAGCTGCTATCCGAGTCCCGGACGGCTCCATATTTGCTTAAACAGCTTCCTGTTGTTTCCGAAAAATTGCAGCAGCTTTGGCAAACCGGTACCAACCCCCGACAAGAACAGAAGAAACCGCCGGAATCCGGCAACCGGATATGAGAAAAAGCCGATGCAAGGCTTATTGGCAGTCTTCCAGCCACCGATTGCGTACTTTTATCTTAAGAATTGGTGGAGCTGGCAGCGCACCAATGTTTTGTCGTCAAGCCAACGACCGGCATCCTTTAATCAAGAGACACTCTGCCCGCAGGGTGTCTTTTTTCGTCTCCGTTAGCCTTAGCATTTAAGTTGATTTATATTTAATTGAAAAAGCGTTTTTTGAATCCTCATTATGGTTAGAGAGCGAATCTCCACAGCGGGTGGTAAATCCGCCATGGTCTGTGCAGAAAATCGTCTTTACTATACTTGCTCCACTTGCTAGGCTACTTGTTATAAGGAGAATATAAAGACACCGAACAACGGAGCTCACTTTTCCAACTGCATTCATCTACTCGCCAAAGACCAAACTCGATCCCATAGCTGCGTGGCAGCGGGGAGAGACTCTACGCGCCAACGACCAACATCGCTCTTAATGCCGCGGGGCAATCGGCAGAAACGCTACGCCTCAACTACGATCTTCGATTTCATCGCAGCGTGGCCTGAGCCGCAGGGAATGCTGCATATGATGTCGTAAGAGCCTTCTTTGTCAGGTACGACGACTTGACTCTTTTTATTTCCGTCAAGCTGTACGTTCAATCCGCCTATGCTCGCCCCGTGGGCTCCCTGAGTGTTGTCCAGGCTGATTTTCACGGCTTCGCCTTTTTTGATATGGTATTCTTTCTGGTCGAATTCGAAATTTTTGGCGTGGATCACGAGTTCCTTGGAGGCGTTGACAGCGGCACCCGTATCGGATGAGGATCCCTTGCTCCCGCAGGCGGTCAGAAGTACGATCAGCAGACCGGATAAAATGGTTAATGCTTTGTTCATGAGGCAGCTTCCTTTCATTGGTAAATGAGCAATCCTCAAACATTATAACGCAGCCGAGGGGGAAAATCTGTTGACAAATGATGAAGTTTCGCAATAAAAAACAACCAATCCGCTGGAATGGTTGTTTTTTGCTGGAATAGTTGTTCTAGGTGGAAATGGTTGTTTTAACTGGAAAGCTTGTTTTTTATGCTCGAAAAGTTGTTATAGCGGAATGTTTGTTTTTAAGTTCCGCTGTTGTCCGGTCCGCTGCCCTACGCGCGTCTGCCCTTGGCGGCATCAAACGGAGTAGGTACGAAGAGATCGATGATCCCGATGACCAGAGCGGCCAGGATGGCCCCAAGAATGGAAGCCGCTGCGCCTCCGACAAAAAACTGGGACACGTAGATCACGATGGCGCTGATGATGAAGCCGACCAGCCCGCGTCCGAATGGACTGACTCTTTTGCCGAATATGTTCTCGACGATGTAACTGACCAAGGCGATAACCAAAGCCAGCAGCAGGGCGCTGCCGAAGCCTCCGACGGTGAAACCCGGAACGATCCAGCTGGTGACCATCAAGACGATGGCCGCCACGATAAAGCGGATGATATGGGCAATGATACGCATGTTGTTGTCCTCCTTGTTCTTTTGTGTGCCGTGCTATTCCCCCAAAAGTGAAGCTGCCTCTTAGCTTGTTCCGAATCCTTTTGGAGGAGCCCCCAAGAAAAGTCAGGGAATAGGTTTGCAGAAATAGCGTTGCCGAAAATGCAGAAAATTATTAGCGTTCTTTGCACAAGAAAGCGGGTGCCTCCGGAAGGCTAATCTCATAAGGAAACCGTGTCAAGCGAGCCAAGGAAAATAGCTTATTGCCGCGGCATTGTATATAATAAAAAAGTAACTGCAAGAGCGCCATGATCATGACTTTTATTGATAAAATAGTAAACACAAATACAGCCTTCGAATCAGCAGACATATCCACAGAGAGGATTGCAGGTCCAGGACATGAAAATTTTAAGGACGCTCGAATTTCACAAAATCCAACATAAATTAAGCGCGCACGCTTCCACTTCCCTCGGGAAAAAATTAGCGGAGGAAGCTGTACCGACAGGCGATTTTGAGCAGGTGAAGCAGCGGCTGCAGGAAACCGACGAGGCCTACGCGGTCGAACGGCTCAAAGGGGGCATTCCTTTCGGCGGCATCCGCAATATTACGGGTTCCCTGCACCGGGCGCGCGTAGGGGGAACGTTAAATCCGGGCGAGCTGCTGGATATTGCCACTACGATCTCGGGAGGCCGCAGGCTGAAGCGGTTTATCGAGGCGGTTTCGGATGAACATCCGCTGCCGCTGCTGAGGCGGAGATGCGAAGCGATAACAGAGCATAAGCCTCTTGAGGATGCGATCAAGGAGTGCATTGACGACAACGCGGCGGTGATGGACAGCGCGAGCCTCGAGCTTGCAAGAATCCGGCAGGAGCTCAAAACGAATGAGTCCCGCGTACGTGAACGGCTGGAGTCGATGATCCGCAGCGCCTCGGTGCAGAAGATGCTCCAGGACGTATTGGTCACCATCCGAAACGACAGATATGTGATTCCGGTGAAGCAGGAATACCGGTCGAATTTCGGCGGCCTCATCCACGATCAGTCCGCGTCGGGGGCCACTCTTTTCATCGAGCCGGAGTCCGTCGTACCGCTGAATAACAGGCTGAGAGAGCTCAAGTTCAAAGAACAAACCGAAATAGAAAAAATTCTGGCCAGGCTGACGGCGCTGGCGGCGGAGCATGTGGAAACGCTGCTGGCCAATGTGAATGCGCTTGCTGAGCTGGATCTGATCGCGGCGAAAGCGAGGCTCGCCCATGAGCAGAAAGCGGTGCTTCCCGAGCTGAACGACCAAGGCTATATGCGCATTATAAAAGGGCGCCATCCCTTGATCCCCCAAGAGGCTGTCGTTCCGCTGGACATAGAGCTCGGTAAAGGCTTCAACACGATTATCGTGACAGGCCCGAACACCGGAGGAAAGACGGTGTCGCTCAAAACGGTGGGGCTGCTCTCGCTTATGGCGATGACCGGTTTGTTCGTTCCCGCACAGGAAGGCACCCGGCTTTGTGTGTTCGACGGCATCTACGCCGACATCGGGGACGAGCAGAGCATTGAGCAGAATCTCAGTACATTTTCCAGCCATATGACGAATATTATTTCAATCCTTAAAGATATGACGCCGAGAAGCCTGATTCTGCTCGACGAGCTGGGCGCGGGCACCGATCCCACGGAAGGGTCCGCCCTGGCGATCTCGATCCTTGAGCACATCCACCGGATAGGCTGCCGGATGATCGCTACGACGCATTACAGCGAGCTGAAGGCCTACGCCTTCGAAAGGGAAGGCATCATCAACGCGAGCATGGAGTTTGACGTGCAGAGCCTGAGCCCAACCTACCGTTTGCTGGTAGGGGTGCCCGGGCGAAGCAACGCTTTTGCCATTGCCGAGCGGCTGGGGTTGTCCCGCCCGATCATCGAGCATGCCCGCGGCCAGGTGACCGAAGAGGATCAGCGTGTGGAGACGATGATCGCGACTCTCGAAGAGAACCGCCTGGCCGCGGAAGCCGAGCGACGCAGCGCGGAGGAGGCGCGCCGCGAGGCAGAAGCGCTCCGCCGGGATCTCGAGGCGGAGCAGCTCCGCTTTCGGGAACAGCGCGGCAAGCTGTTCGAGAAAGCGGAGCGGGAGGCCCGCGACGCCGTGGCCAAGGCCCGGCGCGAAGCCGACGAAGTCATCGCCGACCTGCGGCGGATGGCGCTGGAAGGAGCCGCCTCGATCAAGGAGCACCATCTGATCGACGCGAAGGGGCGGCTGACCAAGGCGGAGCCGCAGCTAAGGGGCAAGCAGCCGCCGGGCAAGGGCGGCAGGAAGAAAGCCGAGCAGCTGAGGCCCGGCGATGAAGTGAAGGTGGCGAGCCTGAACCAGAAAGGCACCATCGTCGATATTGCCGGCGACAACGAAGTGACCGTCCAGATCGGCATCATGAAGATGAAGGTGAACAAACAGGATGTGGAGCTGATTTCCTCCGGCGAGAAGCCGAAGCAGGCGGCGAAGTCCTCCTCTTCCCTGCAGCGCACCCGAGACGATAACGCCCGGATGGAGCTGGACCTGCGCGGCTACAACCTGGAAGACGCTTATATCGCAGTCGACCGTTTCCTCGACGAATCCTTCCTCGCAAACTTCGGCCAGGTTTATCTGATCCACGGGAAAGGCACCGGAGTGCTGAGAACCGGCCTTCAGGAATATCTGCGCCGCCACGGCCACGTCCAGAGCTACCGTACGGGGAATTACAACGAAGGCGGAACCGGCGTGACCGTGGTTGAGCTGAAATAAAATTTTTTGAAACTAATATTTTTCCTCTGCGTATGAAACTGTGTCGATGATGAGCAGAACGAAAAACAAGATTTCAATTCCATTGTGGGAGGAACTTAAAAAATGGGTATTTTTAAAAGATTGCGTGATTTGACGATGGCTTCGGTAAACGATCTCTTGGACAAAGCGGAAGATCCTGTGAAGATGCTGAGCCAATTCCTCCGGGATATGGAACAGGACATACAGGAAGCGGAAGTGGCTGTAGCCAAGCAGATTGCGATCGAGAAGAAGTTCAAGCAGCAGTTCGAAGAAGCCCAGGAATTGGTGGAAAAGCGCCAGCAGCAGGCTGTGCAGGCTCTGGAGCAGGGCAATGAGGATTTGGCCCGCCGTGCGCTGGAAGACAAGAAAGAGCACCAGATCAAATTCGACGAGTTCAAGAAGCAGTACGACTATGCCAAGACGAATGCCGATCAGCTGCGTTCTCAATTGGAAGAGATGAAAGACGAATATAACAAGATGAAGAACAAGAAAGACCTTCTGGTAGCGCGCGCCGAGTCTGCCAAAGCCCAGAAGCAGATTAACCAGGCGATGTCCGGCTTCGGTACCGATAACGCGGCCAAAGGCTTTGACCGGATGTCGGAGAAAGTGCTTCAGCTGGAAGCGGAAGCCGAAGCGAGCCGCGAGATGAACTCCAAGGGACGCAGCCTGGATGACGAGCTGGACGCCTTGAAGAAAGGCAGCGGAGTAGAGGACGAACTGGCAGCCCTGAAGGCCCAGGTTCAGCAAAAGAAACAGCAATAAGCTCGGAAACCGAACTTATCCGACGAATCGCAAGAGACTGGGGAACCATTGCTCCCCGGTCTATTGCCTCGTTAATCGAATCGCGTATTGCATGATTTTGCTGAAGAGGTGAACTATGCTAAATGAGGTCGAAGGGGTAGACGCCATAATGTCAAATCCATATTTGGAAACACTGGCTTTTTTCTCGATCGCGGTGCTGGCTTTGGTGATTTTTCTCGCCGTGTTTGAGATGGTTACGAAGTACAATGATTGGCAAGAAATAAAGAATGGGAATATGTCCGTGGCGATGGCGACCGGAGGCAAAATGTTCGGGATCTGCAACTTGTTCAGGTTTGCCATTCTCAACAACGATTCCATCCTGCATGCTCTCGTTTGGGCCAGTTACGGCTTTGTGCTCCTGCTTGCCGCATATTTTATCTTTGAATTTCTGACGCCTTATTTTAAAATAGACGAAGAAATCCAAAAGGATAACCGCGCGGTGGGATTTCTGTCGATGACGCTGTCGGTCTCCTTGTCCTATGTTGTGGGCGCTTGCGTCACCTGATGCAGCAGGCCGCAGGGTCCGGTAGTCTATGGAGGTTAACGGGATGAAATATTTGTGGGGTACTTTGTTCGCGCTTTCGGCTGTGTTTTTCGCTGTCGGCATTTACTATTTTATAAAGCATGCATCCTGAGAAACGGAGCCATGCAATCATACTTGAAGTGAACGGTTACGGAGGAAAAAGGAAATGGAAGCTGACAATAAGCAAGTCTGCCCTTGGTGCGATACGGAGATCACATGGGATCCGGAGATCGGCCCTGAGGAGACCTGCCCTCACTGCTATAACGAGCTGGGGGATTATCGCGTATTAAGTTTGGATCAGCTTGCCCCCGGGGAGCAGGAGGAACAGCCGAAGAGGGGCCGGACCGGACGCGCCTTGGATGACGAATTCATGGATTTGGACGGGGAAGAGGAGGTTCTCGAAACCGACCCTTACGATTCGGCGGCGCAGTCGTTGACGGACCTCCAGGAGGAAGCGCCGGAATGCCCCAACTGCAGGGAATTTATGCTTCACGCGGGAGAACTGTCGGCAGGCGAAGGCCAGTTTACGCCCGCCGTTCCCGCCCTGCTTGGCCAGCCGCTGCTTCCGTCCGCGTTTGGAGTGCAGGTGTATGTCTGTCCGAGCTGTTTTAGAGTGGATCATCTGCTGTCCGAAGGGGCACGGCTCGCTTTGATCGAGAAGCTGAGGAAATCGGCTTTGTAGAACCAAGGTCTGTTTTTCGGGCAAATACGCTGTTTGTCTGGAAAAACGGACTATTTTTATACCCATTCGGGAATGTTAAGTTAAATCATTCTACAGAAGGGTACAGGATAAACCAATGTCTCATAAATCATCCGATCGCCATTCCCCGCTCCTGCGGCTGACGAAGGGGAGAGAACCGGCCGGGCCTGAACATGTCTTTTCGACGGAAGAAGCAGCGGGTGAACACGCCAAGAAACAAAAACACACCGAGCGGCTCACTGTCCAATGCTGGCTGCTGCTTATTGTCAACGCTTTGTTCGTAACCGCCAATGCGCTGTCGGGCACGTTCGTAGGCGTGTTTTTATGGAAGCTGCGCAACGACTTGTCGATCATCGGCTGGTTCTCGCTCGCAACCCATATCACCATGGCGATCACGTTCTACATCGCGGGCAAGTGGGTAAAAGAGCACAACAAAATGAACAGCCTGAGGCTGGGGGTGGCGGTGTCTGCCGTGTTCTATACTCTGGTGCTGTGGCTTGGCAACAATGCTGTGAACTATGTGCTCCTGCTAGGCGGCATCCAGGGGATTGCTTCGGGTTTTTTTTGGGTCGCGTTCAACGTTGTTTATTTTGAAGTGACCACTCCTCATACGAGGGATCAATTTAACGGCTGGGCGGGACTCACCGGCTCGGCTGCGGGCATGATCGCGCCATGGATCTCGGGGTTTATCATTGTGAGCATGGAGGATGCACTGGGCTACCGGCTGATCTTCACCGCTTCCCTCATCATCTTTGTTATCGGGGTTATCGTAAGCTTTTTTTTGAAAAAACGCAAAGTAAACGGCCGATACAGCTGGACGGCGGCGTTCCGCAGCTTGAAGTCCAAGGACAGCCCCTGGCGCAGTATAGCCGCAGCCTTGTTTGCGCAGGGAATCCGTGAGGGTGTTTTTGGCTTCCTCATCGGGCTGCTGGTTTATATCCATACCGGAAACGAAATGTCGCTGGGCAATTTTTCGCTGATTACCTCGGCGGTCTCCTTGTTCAGCTTTATGCTGATCGGAAAATGGTACAAACCGGCCTATCGAAAAAAGGGGATGCTCGTCGGCGCCATTATGCTCGTGCTTGTCATCCTGCCGTTCTTTTGGCGCGTTAATTTTATAACCTTGCTGGTGTTCGGGGTGGGAGTCTCCTTGTTTATGCCGTTCTACGGCATTCCGATGACGTCCACTGTGTTCGATATCATTGGCAGGAATGAGCGCACGGCTGCAAGGCGGGAGGAATACATCGTGATGCGGGAGCTGTTCCTCAATGCGGGAAGAATCGTCGGCACGCTGGCATTTCTGGTGGTCGTGTGGTTCTCGGCCTCGCCCGCCGCGATGAATTGGATGATCCTTGCGATCGGCAGCACTCCTCTGCTTGTGTGGTTTTTTATGAGGAACCGGTTTAAGGCGACAAAAGATTTTCAAAGTTTGGAGAGAAGCTGATTCGTCTCATACCCTTGATTTAGGGACCCAACTCGGAGGAAGAAACAAAAGGCTTCTTGAGCAGGGCAATAGAGATGCAGCGTCAGCAGCCGCGCCTTGATTTCGAATTTGCATTAGTGCTCAAAGAACTCCTGCGGAAATCTTGAAGAATCCGACTATAACCGATAAAATAAGCAGGAATAAGATTTGGACATCAGGAAGCTTAAAAGGGGTGTATATCAGTTGGAGCAGCGCAGAATGGTTAACAGCATTACGGAGCTGATCGGCGAAACCCCGGCCGTGCGGATCAACCGCCTGACAGGGGTAGAGGATGCGGAGGTTTACGTCAAGCTGGAGTATTTCAATCCGAGCGGAAGTGTGAAGGACCGCGCCGCTTATAATTTGATAGCGCAGGCCGAGAAGGACGGGCATTTAAAGCCGGGAGCCACCATCATTGAGCCTACCAGCGGCAATACGGGGATCGGCCTGGCGATGAATGCGGCGGCTAAAGGATATAAAGCTATTCTGGTTATGCCGGATAATATGACCAAAGAGCGGATCAACCTGCTTAAAGCGTACGGAGCTGAGGTAGTGCTGACGCCGGCGGCGGAACGGATGCCCGGGGCGATAAGGAAAGCGATAGAGCTGAGGGATCAAATCCCGGACAGCTATATTCCGCAGCAGTTCGAGAATCCGGCCAATCCTGATATCCATCGGGTTACGACGGCGCTGGAAATCCTTCAGCAGACGGAAGGCCGTTTGGACGCGTTCGTCGCCACATCCGGCACCGGGGGAACTATTACAGGCACGGGCGAAGTGCTGAAAAAGCATTTGCCGGGGCTGGCCATTTATGTCGTTGAGCCTCAAGGCTCGCCGGTGCTGTCAGGAGGACAGCCGGGCCCGCACAAGCTGGTGGGAACCAGCCCGGGCTTCATTCCTGCCATTCTTAACACGGCAATCTACGATAAAATCGTGCAGGTGGCCGACGAGGACGCTTTGGCGACTACACGGGACCTGGCCGCCAGGGAGGGCATCCTTGTGGGCCCTTCAGCCGGTGCGGCCGTGTGGACCGCGCTGCAGGTTGCCCGCGAGCTCGGGAAAGGCAAACGTGTGCTGTGCATTGCTCCCGATACGGGAGAACGGTATTTAAGCATGGGTATATTTTAGGCGTTCAAGTTTCGCCGGTTCATCCTGGATTAAATGTTTCCAGGGTGAATTTTTTTGGAACGTATTGAATAAAAATACATATAGATGTATTATTATAGATATTAGATATTCATTTTCCATTCAACCATATTAAATTCAAATAAATCGAAAAGGGTGTGAACGGTATGCTGTCTTTTCAGCAAGATGTGCCTTCGGCAGCTCAGTATACAAAGCTTATGCAAAAAGGCGGACAATCGGCTTCCCGGAAAGAAGCGTTGGATTATGCGGATCTCTGCCAAAGCAGCCGTGTTATTTCCGTGTATGACAAGGATCAGCTGGTTGGGGTAGGCACTTTGAAAGCACCGTGCGGGCCGCAGACTGGAGGAATTTCGTTTCTTATTGCCGCTACGCATGAGGGAAGGCGTGTTGAGGAGCATCTGTGCAAGCTGCTTCAGCTTCAAGCGACTGCGGGATAGGTGCGGAGTGGCGGTTGTCCCTTAACCCTAGCGCACTCCACTGAAATTTTTTCAGGTCCTAAGGTAAGTGCGTAATCAGAAAGCCGTATACAAATCGTACAAATTACCCGGCGGAAGGCTTGAATGCGAAGATCTTCTTCCGGTTTTTTCTATTTTATCAACAATTAATATTCGTTCTTTGCAGGCGGGCTGTAAAGGTGTAATATGAAAATGGAAAGTCCATTCAGGAGGCTGCGCAATGAACGAATTCAAACTTAAAGTGTTGGAACTGCTCAAGGAAGATTCGCGTAGAAGCGCGGAATTGATCGCCACGATGCTTGCGGCTTCCACGGAACAGGTGGAGCAAGCGATCCGCGAGATGGAAGAAGAGAACATAATCGTTAAATATGCGACGGTTGTGAACTGGAGCAAAGTAGACAGTGAACGGGTGACCGCCCTGATTGAAGTGCAGATCACGCCCGAACGGGGAAGAGGGTTTGACTCGATAGCGGAGCGGATTTATGTATATCCGGAAGTGAAATCGGTTTACTTGATGTCAGGCTCGTACGATTTGCTGGTGGAAGTGGAGGAGCACAGTCTGAAGGAGGTCGCCTCGTTCGTTTCCAACAAGCTTTCTCCGCTCGACCGCGTGCTTTCGACAAAAACGAATTTTATATTGAAAAAATACAAGCAGGACGGAATCATCTTTGAAGATCGCGAGGATGACCACCGGCTGCTGATTTCCCCGTAAAGGAAGAGAAGCTATGATCAACCAGGAACAGACAGTAACCACACCCGGCACAAAAAATATGAAAGATTATTTGGCTCCTCTGGTCAGAGATATTCCGCCGTCCGGAATCCGCCGTTTTTTTGATTTGGTCAGCGCGAGCAAAGACATTATCTCTCTGGGCGTTGGAGAACCCGATTTTTCCACGCCCTGGAAGGTGCGGGAGGCTGCGGTCACCTCTCTGGAGCGGGGAATGACCAAATATACCGCTAATTCGGGTATTCCGGCACTGAGGGAAGCTATCGCTTCTTATCTTCATGACAGCTTTGCGATTTCATACGACCCGGGCGATGAGGTGCTCGTCACCGTAGGCGGCAGCGAGGCGATTGACCTGGCTTTGCGCGCTTTGATCACCGCAGGGGATGAAATTCTCATTCCGGAGCCATGCTACATCTCGTACTCTCCTATCACAACCATCGGCGGAGGCGTGGCGGTAGGGATTGAAACGTTCGCAGAGGATGATTTCAAACTGACGCCGGAAGCGCTGCGCAGTGTTCTGACACCGCGTTCGAAGGTGCTGATCTTGAGCTATCCGAGCAATCCGACCGGCGGAATCATGACATACGAGGATTGGCTGCCTATTGCCAAAATTGTGGAAGAGCAGGACCTGATCGTTATTTCCGATGAGATTTATGCCGAACTCACTTACGGCCAGAAGCACGTCAGCTTCGCCTCCATTCCCGGAATGAGGGATAGGACGATTGTCGTCAGCGGATTTTCCAAGGCTTTTGCTATGACAGGCTGGAGAATGGGCTACGCTTGCGGCCACCGCGATATTATCTCGGCCATGCTCAAAATCCATCAATACACGGTGATGTGCGCACCTGTTATGGGGCAGGTGGCCGCTCTGGAAGCTTTGAGGAACGGACAGGAAGATAAGGACCGGATGGTGGAGTCGTACAATCAGCGCAGAAGGCTGGTCGTCAAAGGATTTCGCGAAATCGGGCTGGAGTGCCACGAGCCGCAGGGGGCTTTCTACGCGTTCCCGTCGATCATGTCCACGGGACTCGGATCCGAGGAATTCGCCCAGCAGCTGCTGCAGGATGCAAAGGTTGCCGCGGTGCCCGGACACGTGTTCGGCATGGGCGGGGAAGGCTTTGTACGCTGCTCTTACGCGACCTCGGTGAGCCAGCTGAATGAAGCGATCGAGCGAATGGGCAGGTTTGTGGACAGGATCAAAAGTTCCTGACAATAAAGAGGGAGCCGGTGATCTTCACCGGCTTTTTTTTGAATAGTTGAAGGCGGAGTTGCGCTGGTTACATAAGGGAGGATACGGATGAGGAAATTATGGTTGCCCTTTCTGCTGCTGTTGGTACTGATGGGGTGCGGAGCGCCGAAAGCGGATGTGCCGATCTTTATGATGCCTGCGAACGGGTTGCCTGCAGGTGCGGCGGACAAGCTGAAAGCTTCGCTGCAAGCCAAAGTGGGAGATAAGCCGACAATTGAAATTAACGGTTCACCGATTTTTTCGTTGGAAAAATTGATTGTAGAGATCGCAGCGGGAGAGAACGGAATCATTGTGGTCTCTTATGACCAATTCAAAGCAATGGGAGAACAGAAGGGCTATGCAGCGCTGGATTCTGTTATCGAGGGCAGCAATTTGAAGCCCGAGGACGTGCAGCAAGGCTATCTGGAAACCACGGACAACGGTAAAACCGAGAAGCATCTGTACGGCCTCCCTCTGGAAAACACCAAATGGTTCAAGGAACAAAATTTAAACGGCAAAGATTTGATCGCTTTTATCCCGATGAATGTCAAAAACAAAGATAACGCGCTGAAAGTGATGAAGTCCATAGCTGAAAAATAAGCGGCTTCCGGCTAAGGGAGGGATCGCGGTGAAAATATATACTAGAACGGGAGACGCCGGGAAAACGGCAGTGATCGGAGGCAGAGTCGACAAAGACGATGTGCGTGTGGAAGCTTACGGCACGGTGGATGAGCTGAACAGCTTTGTGGGGCAGGCTGTGAGCCTCCTTGACAAAGAGAAATTCGGCGATATGTGCAGTGACCTGCTGCAAATTCAGCATGAGCTGTTTGACTGCGGATCGGATCTCGCCAGTGTGAAGCCAGACTCTCCGTTTGCAGTGACCGGGGAAATGGTGGACAACCTTGAGGCGTGGATTGACCGTTATGACGCCGAGACTCCGGACATTACCCGATTTATTCTGCCTGGAGGCAGCCCGGCTTCAGCAGCGCTGCACGTATGCAGGACGGTGTGCCGCAGAGCGGAGCGCCGTGTCGTGACATTGGCGAGGCAGCAGGAAATCAATGGGCATACCCGCAGGTACCTGAACCGGCTCTCGGACTTTCTCTTTACGGTGGCGAGAACCGCCAATTTCCGCGAAGGGGCTGCCGATGTCGAATATATCCGAAGCGCTGAGGTGTTCCGTCTAAATAATGAACTACTATGAGCCTCTAACTTACATCGTGCCTCCCGAAGAAGAGGGAATGGTGCTGAAGACGATTTTACAAAAAAGACTGCATATGTCGAGGAAGCTTTTGTCGAAGCTGAAGCTGACCGAGCGGGGAATTACTGTAAACGGGGAGCGGGTGTATATCAGCGTCCACGTCAAGGCGGGCGATGTTGTCGAAGCACGGATGGAGCAGGAGCGGTCCGACGATATTTTGCCGCAGCAGCTGCCGCTGGAGATTCTGTACGAGGATGACCAGCTGCTCATAGTGAACAAGGAAGCGGGACAAATTGTCCATCCGACACATGGGCATTATGTGAACACTGTGGCCAACGCGGTTGTCTGCCACTGGCAGGAGAAGGGAGTAGCGGCGCGTTTTCGCCCGATTCACCGATTGGACCAGGAAACTTCCGGCGTGCTCGCCATCGCCAAAACCCCTTATGCCCACCAGCAGGTGTCGGAACAAATGAAGCGGAACGAAGTGACCAAGGAGTATGTCGCTTTAGTGTATGGGGCTATGACGGAGGACGAAGGCACCGTGAACGAGCCCATCGACCGGAATAAGGAGAATCCTCACCTCCGGGCAGTGACGCCGGACGGGTACCCTTCCGTCACCCATTACCGGGTGGAACGGCGTTTCAGCAGCGCGACTCTTGTTCGCCTCAGGCTGGAAACCGGACGGACGCATCAAATCCGCGTGCACATGCAGCATCTGGGCCATCCGCTGATCGGCGACAAGCTTTATGTGCCGGATTCGCCTACAGGGTTGCCTTCCCAACCGGCAAGTTCCATGCAAAGGCAGGCGCTGCACCATATCCGCATGGGCTTCAGCCACCCTGTGGCCAAGATCTGGGTCGAATTCACCGCGCCTCTGCCGGAGGATATGCGTCTTTTTATCTCGAAACTAGAGAATGAGTGAGAAGCTTCCTTTTGGATAAAAGGGGCTTTCTTGCGTTCTTGACTTCCTTTTGCATTTGCCCGACAATTTGATGAATGTGCGTAAATATTAACGATGTATCATAAGGAGCAGACCTCAAAATGAAAGTGACTTTCTACCATTACCCCAAATGCGGGACATGCCGTGCGGCACTTAAGTGGCTTACAGCCAAAGGGTTCGAAACGGACGCGATAAATCTTTTCGAGCAGCCGCCTACTATCGAGGAGCTTAGAACTTATGTGGAAAAGCACGGCATTCCGGTTAAAAAGCTGTTCAACACCTCCGGCGAAGTGTACAAAGAGATGAACCTGAAGGACAGGCTTACCGGCATGAGCCAGGAGGAAATGCTCGAACTCCTCGCCTCGAACGGCAGGCTGATTAAACGGCCGATTGCTGCGGACGGCGAAAGAATAACAGTAGGCTTCAAGGAACCGGAGTACGAGAGCGTGTGGGGCTAACGCCGATTCGGGCCAAATCGTGCGGAAGGCAGCAGGATGGCGGCAGGAAGGCACAGCAAGCGAGCCGAAAGAAAGAGCTGCGAAAGCAGGGAAAGTGTGGAAACCAGGCTGCAAATGAAACGAACATCCCGCTCCAACCGTAAATAATTTAATTGGAGGGGATCATAGTGGACAAGAAAAAGAAACGAAACCCGCTGTGGATTATCGGAGCGGTCATCGCAGTGTTTTTCGGGAAGCTGAAAGCCCTTGTACCGCTGCTCAAGCTGGGCAAGGCCGGAGGAGCCCTCATATCCATGGCCGTTTCCATATGGGCTTATGCTTACTTTGCACCGTTGCCTTTTGCCGTCGGGTTCGTGCTGCTCCTGTTCGTCCATGAAATGGGCCACGTCATTGCCGCCAAGCGAAAGGGACTGCCAATGACGGCGCCGATTTTCATTCCTTTCCTGGGAGCGCTGATAAATATGAAAAAGCATCCCAGGGACGCGGCCACAGAAGCTTATATCGGTATTGGAGGCCCTGTTCTGGGCAGTATAGGAGCCGCGGTTTTGTTTTTTGCCGGATGGCTCTGGCATTACCCGCTTCTGTTGTCGATTGCTTATACCGGGTTTTTCCTGAACCTGATCAATCTGCTTCCCATCCATCCGCTGGACGGAGGCAGAATTTCGGTGGCGGTGACGCGTTGGCTCTGGCTGGTGGGACTTGTCGGCGGACTGGCGCTAATTATTTATATGAAAAGCATTCTTTTCTTTATCATTTGGATAAGCTTCGCCTGGGATTTATATAAAAAATACGTGAAACACCGCAAAAACGCTGAGCGGCATACCCTGCCGATGCAGGTGGATCTTCAGATTCAGGACTGGCTCGCACAATCGTCCTTTATGATTCCGGGGGAGAACCACCAGAGGGATCTGCCTTTTACCACGCATTCGAATATGGACGGTCTGCAGGTGGTGGAATTTTCCTGGGAGGGCCTCGGCCTTTACCACAAAATCGAGCTGAACCAGCAGGCGTTCATTCATAAAATCCGCGTTGTGCGGGTGGAGAGGAAAAGCACTCTCGAACAGCTGCATCTTATTGTGCACTGCCAAATGGACTACACCCCTTACGAGAGCGACAGCTACTACGAAGTGCCGGCGGGAACCCGGTGGGCTTTCGGCTCGGCTTACTTTTTGCTGGCAGCGGCGCTGATTGGCATGATGTACTGGACTCATCGGCTTGGCGTTTTATATTGACGCGCACCAACATTACGAAATTGACAGTGAGGTAAAATATGGAGATCAAAGGCTCGCAGCGGCTTGAGCAGATGGGCTCGGCAATTTTCGCTGAAGTGGCGCAGTGGAAGGCGGAGGCGGTCAGACAGGGCAGGGATGTAATTGATTTGGGAATTGGTAGTCCGGACCAGCCCCCGTCCGAACGGGTGATAAGGGCATTGGAGCAAGCGGTGCGCAACCCGCGGAATTACGGTTATCCGAGCTCCGAGGGCACACTTGCTTTTCGGCAGTCCGTAGCGGCCTGGTACCGACACCGTTTTGGAGTGGTACTGGATCCGGCGGACGAGATTACGACGTTAATGGGATCGCAGGATGGACTGGCCCATTTGGCGATGGCACTTCTGGACCCCGGTGATACGGCGATCGTGCCGGACCCGGGCTATCCGATTTATGCGGCGGGGCTTGTGATGGCGGGGGTGACTCCCTGCTATCTGCAGCTGAGGGCGGAGAATGATTTTCTGCCTCGATTCGAGGATATTCCAGCGGAAACGGCGGTTGCCGCCAAGCTAATGATACTGAATTACCCGAGCAATCCGTTGTCGGCGGTGGCGGATCGCGCCTTTTTTGAAAAGGCTGTCGCTTTTGCGAAGGCAAATCGCATACTTATTGCGCATGATTTGGCTTATTCCGAGATGGCGTTCGACGGCCTGAAACCGATCAGCATCCTTGAAGTCGAAGGAGCGAAGGAGGTTGCTGTCGAATTCCATTCTTTATCCAAAAGCTTTAACATGGCCGGATGCCGGATCGCATTTATGGTGGGGCATAAGGATGCGGTTCATGCGCTGCGCAGGTTAAAAGGTTCCATCGACTACGGTATCTTCCTGGCTGTGCAGGAAGCGGGAATTGCCGCGCTTAAGGAGGATTTGGAGAGGGAGGAAACGGTGGCGGGCTTCTACCAGAAGCGAAGAGATCTGTTCATTGCGGCGCTTCGACAAGCGGGGTGGGATTTGCCTCTTCCTAAAGCGACAATGTTCCTATGGGCTCCGGTGCCGAGGGGATGGACATCTCGACAAATTTCCCGGGAAATCTTGGCAAATGCGGGAGTTGTCGTTATACCGGGAGACGCTTTTGGCGCGCAGGGAGAAGGATATGTGCGTATTGCCCTGGTGCAGGAGGAGCCCGTTTTACTGGAGGCTGCCGCGCGGCTTGGCAGGTTTATGAAGCATTTGAAGAAAGCATGAGCGGCGATATTTCGGCTTCTCGCTAGCGGCGGTGCGGGGAGATGGAGGGCTGGAAGCAGGCCGGGAGACAGCTCAGCAGGAGTGTAGGCCGGCTGCAGCGAGATAGCGTACTGGAAGTACGCTATCTCCAGTACCGCGGGCAGATAAGGTACTGGAAGTACGCTATCGTCGATGCCGCAACACGCTAAAGTCAAGCCAACGGCCCGCTTCAATACGTCGCAATTTCACACATCTGCTTGTCGCCATATTACAATATGATAACGCATACGACTCATTGTACAATGGAGTAAAGTCATAATTTTGGAGGGTTTATTCCATGATTAAAGTAGCGATGTTAAGCTTTTGGCATGTTCACGCAAAGGATTACGCCAAGCAGGCGACAGAACACCCGGAGACGGAGATCGTTGCCGTATGGGACGAAATCAAGGAAAGAGGACAGAAGGAAGCATCAGAGCGGGGGGCGGAATTTTACGAAAATTTGGACGAGCTGCTCGCGAGGGAAGACATTGGCGGCGTGATTGTGGATACTCCTACCAATCTGCATCACAAGGTGATTATGGCTGCCGCGCGCGCGGGAAAGCACATCTTCACCGAGAAGGTTATCGCGCCGACGGTTCAGGAAGTAAACGATATCATTGCCGAGGTCGAGCGCGCCGGAATAAAGCTCACGGTTTCGCTGCCCCGCTTAAACGACTACTACACTCTTGCCGTACAGGATCTCATCGCCAAAGGCGTGTTCGGCCAGCTCACATTGGTGAGAACGAGACTGTCGCATAATGGAGCGCTGCCTAACGACACTAGCTCCGACGGCTGGCTTCCGGGGCATTTTTACAACCTGGAGCAGTGCGGCGGCGGAGCCATGATCGATCTGGGCTGTCATCCGATGTATCTGGCCCGTCTGTTCCTCGGCATGCCTCAAAGCGTAAGCTCCAGCTATGGCTATGTTACGGGCAGGGAAGTGGAAGACAACGCGGTAGCGGTTCTTAACTACGCTAATGGTGCTGTGGGCATCGCTGAAGCGGGATTTGTGAATCCGTCGTCCCCTTTTGTTATTGAAATTCACGGCACGAAGGGTTCGCTGCTATACTCCACGCATGATAACCGGCTGCTCGTTCGCAGCACAGAGCTGGAGAATAAAGAGTGGCACGCCTTGACAGACCTGCCTGACAGCAAAGAATCGGCCTTCAGCCAATGGGTTAACCACATTAAGAATGAAACCGTCGCTTCGGAGAACATCCAAATGGCTGTCGATTTGACGACGCTGATGCACGCATCCAATCTTTCCGCAAAAGCCGGCAAGGCGATTGCATTGGACCAATTGGCATAATACGCCGTTTAAAGCAGGAATGAGGTGAGAGACCATGGAGACTTGGAAGCTGTGCCCGGACAGACGATTCCCTTTTGAAATGATGAGAATGAACGCGCAAGCTTTGGATCGCCTTGAACTCCAATTCACCTGGGGGAATTACGGCATCCGTGTGCTCAAATTCCACTACACCACCTTCCCTCCCGGTAAAGTGGTCGATTACCATAAACATTCCGAATATGAATTTCACTATATCCCGCGCGGAAAAGGGACCGTCATATTGGAAGGGACCACGTACCCTCTTCAGGATGGAATGATGTATGTCACCGGACCAAACGTAGTGCATCGGCAGGAGGCTGACTCTGCTGAAGCTATGGAGGAATTCTGCCTGCATTTAGACATCCATCCGTTACAGGAACCTGCACAAGCCGAAGAAAGCCGGAACGAATGGGGCAGGAATTGGGAAAATTCCGAGGCCGAACAATTCTTCCGGGAGCTGGAAGGACTGCCGAAAATCCCGGTGCTTGACCAGCACGGAGCGATGGACGGCTTCGCCGAAGCCTATACCGCTTGGAGCGAGAAGAAGCTTGGTTTGTACACGCTGCTCAAGCAGTCCATTGTTCAAATTTTGCTGCGCACTCTGTCCGCCTACACTTCCGATCCCGGGAATACCCTGCCGGTTAGGGACATGAAGGAACACCGCTGCCTGATGGCCGTGCAATTTATCCGCGATAACTATATGCTGCCCATAACTTTGGAGAATGTCGCGGAAAAGGTACAGATCAGCCCCCGCCAGCTTCAACGCATTCTTCGCGGACAGACGGGGGGAACATTCACGGCGTATTTGGAAAATCTGCGCATTTCGCAAATCTGTTCCGAATTGACGGTCTCGGAGGATTCGATCGACCGGCTGGCGGTCCGCAACGGCTTTTCCAATGGGAATTATTTGCACCATGTTTTCAAAAAGAGGCTGGGCATGACTCCGCTGCAATACAGGGAACGCCATAGCCAGCCAGCTGCCGCAGCTGTTGAACGCTGAAATATGCTGTCCTTTGTCGCTGTAGGATTTGTAGGGTTCAGACCATTTTTAACGTCTCGGGCTATTGGGGGAAGATAAACGACTGGCTGGGTTCAATTAGCTGGTCGTTTTTCCTTATCATTGAAGTAACAGTCAGACCCGTATCTTAAACTCTCCCGAATATTCCAAAGAAGTGGTATAATAGATAGAATCATAGATCAGTGGGAGAGATTCAAATTGCAGGAAACAAAACCAAACAGCGTGATGCTGGTAGACGGAATGGCTCTATTGTTCAGGGCTTTTTACGCGTCTTCTTTCAGCGGATATATACAGAAAACAAGCTACGGCCTGCCGACCAATGCGGTGCATGGCTTCGTCAAATATTTTTGGGATGCGATCCGGACGTTTCAGCCGACCCATGTGGTATGCTGCTGGGATATGGGAAGCAAGACGTTCCGCACACAGCAGTTCGAAGCCTATAAAGCGAACCGGCTGGCGGCCCCGGAGGAGCTGATCCCCCAATTCGATCTGGTCAAGGAAGTCGTGGAAAGCTTCGGTGTCCCGAATGTGGGGCTTGAGGGCTATGAAGCGGACGACTGCATCGGAACGTTGGCGGCTTTGTACAGCGGCACCGGCACCGGCGTCATGATCCTCTCCGGAGACCACGATATGCTGCAGCTGCTGAGCGAACGGGTCAAGGTCATTATTATGAAGAAAGGGCTGTCCAATTACGCGGTCTACGACCCGGATGTGCTGCTTGTGGAGAAACAGCTGACCCCTATCCAGATAATCGATCTCAAAGGTCTCATGGGAGATACGGCCGACAATTATCCGGGTGTCAAAGGAATCGGCGAGAAGACGGCGGTCAAGCTGCTGCAGCAGTACGGATCGATTGACGGCATCATCGAGAACCTGAGCGAGCTGCCAAAAGGCGTCCGCGCCAAGATCGAAGCGGAGCTGGAGATGCTTCATTTATCCCGTGACCTTGCACGAATCCGGTGCGATGTGCCGGTCACTTTGGAGCTTGACCGCTGCTGCTGGGCGATGGAACGTGACCGGGTCATCCTGAAGTTCGAGGAACTGGAGTTCAAAGGTTTGATGAAGTTGATCGGCTAAACGGGTTTTGCCATACCATCATATCTCCTTTTTCACACTGTGAGGAGCTTATAACACTACTTGTTGAAAGCTGCCCGTTTGTCGAGCGCCAGCCTTCAGTTACTTTTCAATTCATTCAGTAACTCAATGATCTTGTCATTTTGGTCAATTTGTGCAGTCTACCCCCATAAGCAATACGATCCCATACAACTCCTCAAGGGTCTGCACTGTAGCATGACGCATTTGTGGGTGATTGGTCTATCGTGCAATTTCCATTACACTCTGATCATCAGCTTTACCTGACACAAATGTGTTAAGAGTGAAAAGCGTATTGTGCTGCGAATCGATGGAATTGTATACTGATAGGACGATGACTATCTCTTAAGTAAGCCTTGAGGAGGCTGTTCCAACGATGGTTCATAATGAGGGTAACAATCATATATTCGCGCAAGCTTACGACAGCGCTCCTTTCGGCATTGGTGTTTACGCACCCGACAAGAACCGGTGGATTAGAGCCAATCCGTTTTTTTGCAAAATACTCGGTTACACGCTTGAGGAACTGCAGGGCAGCATTGACAGCAGCTTTACTCATCCCGAGGACAAGGCGTTAAACAGCGATCCTGTAATCATCGGGGCTGCTTCGGATCAGACACTTTTTCCCTATAAAATGGAACGCCGATATCTCCATAAAGACGGACATATCGTCAGAGTATCGCTCAACATCTCGCCGCTGACTGGTCAGCGTACGGATGCTTCCCCGCTTCTGCTTGTCCATATCACTGACATCACAGACCAGCATCGGTACGTTGAGAGACTGCTGGACAGTGAGCGTAAACACCGGATGATAGCTGAAGTCTCGCTGGATTGGATTTCGCGGCAAAAAGCGGACGATGAGGCGACTGTGGTCTACTCGTCACCCATTTGTAAGTCGATTTTGGGATATGAACCGGAAGAAATGATCGCCATGAGCGGTGTATACTTCGTTCATCCTGACGACTTGGAACGGGTGAAGAACTTTTTGTCCGCCGCCCAACGTTCAGAGCGTGACAAAGTCATCTTCCGGTTCCGCCGCAAAGACGGCAGCTACATTTGGCTCGAATCATCCAGCCGTTTCACATTTGACGAGAACGGGAATATGGAAGAGATCATATCCATTTCCCGCGATATCACGGACCGCAGGAAGGCCGATCAACTACTCGAGGAGAGCGAGCAGCGCTACAAATCTCTTTTCGATAACAATCCGGCTGCCGTCTACTCCATGAATCTCGATGGGGACTATTTGACGGCGAATGCCAATCTGGAAAAGCTCACCGGCTACACTCTGGAGGAGTTAATTGGCATGTACTGGGGCCCTATAGTTGATCCAAAGGACCTCCCCAAAACGCTGCATCATTTTGGACTTGCCAAGCAGGGCTATCCTCAGAGCTATCCGGTGAACCGGCTCATTTTTACCTCAATATTAAAAAAAATGAGCTACGAAGCAGATGTGGTCGTGAATGGCGCCGAGGCCGTTCGTGCCGTCAAACACGGTCAATATGATTTCGTATTTATGGACCTGCAAATGCCTGTGATGGACGGCTTTGAAGCGGCCGCAGCTATCCTCGGCCACTTTGAAGAGGGAGACTCGGACGGACCTGCCATTATCGCCGTTACCGCCTTCGCCCAGAACACGGACCGTGACATGTGCCTGGCGGCCGGCATGAAGGATTTTATCAGTAAACCTGTGTTCGCGCCTGAAGTTGATCGGGTATTGCGGCACTGGTCCCCGGGTCTTTTATTGAATGGATCATAAAATAGTGGCACCTGCGTTTTCCTCAAATCAAGTATTCAAAATTGATTCTGCGAAAGCCACGTTTTTTATAAGACTCGGATAATCCTCAGGGGGCGATCCGTCTTCTACGTTCCAGCATGCTCCCATTGCAGTTTCCACATAAAGGCATTGTTTTAATATGTCGCTTGGAATATTAAGATTTTTTTCTAAAAAGCCTATTATACCGTTTATTTTCTTATATAATTCCGTAGTTATTTCATCACCAAATTCATTTAATATAAAACGTGGAATATCAAATACAGGATCGCCTATTACGCCTTTAGGGTCGATAATTACATAGTCTCCATTATTACTGAGTAAAATATTATCATGATGAAAGTCGCCATGCAGCAGCATCTGTTGTGAATACAGAGTAGAAACCGATAAGCATATATTCTTAGCTTTTTTCATATATGAATATAATTCTTTACAGTCGTGTCGTTTGCTCATATATTCTGTTATCCTGGCGACCCACTCTTTGTAAGTCGGATATATTTCTGCTCGAGGTGGAGTTAGATGCAAGCCCTTATATAGGGAACAGAACACGGATAGTCTTTTATCAAGAGAACTCTCATTCCTTAAAGGACTACCCGGTTGCACACATTCTTCAAGTATGATACCGTTTTCAATGTCTGCGTCAAAGACTCTGCAAAATCGTCTGCCGTTATATTGACACAAAGTATTAAACTCTGTAAATAGTTCTCCGAACGAAGGATTACCTATTTTCAGCACTACGTTTCCAAAGATTTCTGAATAGCATATAAAAACTAAGTTTGCAGAATAGGAAGGAATAAATTGGAAAGAAGTTAAAGTCCACTTATCGGCACATACTTCGATATCCCTCAAAACTTTTTCATAAAAATCTTTACCAAAACGGTTAGTTAAATTTTCGATTTCATTTTGACTGAAACAATAACTCTTGTTCATCCTTAGGATCTACCTCCACACCACTAAGAGTTCAAGGAATGCGTCGTACAACTTAAATCGCCCATCCTAATTCAATGGTTGCCTTTAGACGGGCCATCCTTATCATTTTTTTCAAATTGATTATAACTCATATATACCAGGAAAAATGGGTTCTTGCCAACGGAAAACGACGCAGAATCCCCCAATCTTTTCAGACTAGGGGATTGAACGTAGACATTGAACTTGGTCTGAATACCGTTGTAAGTGGTTCTCCTCAAATCCGAGTGCGAGAGTACCTTCTTTACATGCAAGTTCACAAAAATGTGTGAGGAGGTCAATGCCATTTCAATCACCTCAGAATTTAGATTGGTAATTAGAATTCTTCTGTATATCTTTTGAAATTGTCTATAATCGCTTGCCAGCCCGCCTGCTGCATTTCAATGGAATGGGTGCTTTCAGCATCAAAAATTTCAACGACCTTCGTTTCATTTCCTTGATTGACGAAGGTGATATCCACTTTTCTCCCATCTCCCAGTGTGTATGAAATTTGCTCATGCTGCTTCACTGCATCGTATACCCCGCCGAAATCAAAGCCCATGCTGCCGTCTTTCGCTTCCATCCTTGTAAGAAACTTGCCACCAACCCGCAAATCATTTTCCGATCTTGGCGAGTGCCATGTCTCTGAAGCCTGATTCCACTTCGTGATGTGTTCCGGTTCAGACCAATACCTCCATACTTTTTCTACTGGCGCTTGAATGACTGCCTGAACGGTTACTTTCGTTTTTTTATTATTACTTGTTTCCATTTTGAAGCACCTCACTCGATTATTGTTTTTTGGATTCTCTTTTATTTAGACGAAATCCGATTGCAATATTCATCGGTCTAATTGTTCAGGAAGTCCAAATCGCGAAAATAATTTTGTGTTGATGAAATTTTGGATGTGGAATATCTTCTTGTCTTTCATTACAATGACGTGAATTCCCCAGGGTACCAAGCAGGTTTTGTCACTGCTCGGCACATATTGCGCAAAAGCAGGGTAACCGCCATTCACCGTAGTCGGCAAAAACCGGGACCCGTCACAATGCCAGCGTGTAAGTGAAAAAAACTTGAACAAATCGTCCTTGCCGCGTACCCACATAGGGAAAGGCGGCATAGACATATGGCCTTCCTCATGAAACAAGGCTACCAGTGCATGGATATCAAATCGTTCAAAAGCTTCCACATACCGTGAAAGCAGTTCTTGATCAGGCTGGACATCCATCAAGCTGTATTCTTCAGAACGGAGTTTCGCCCGATCCATCGTTTCTCTGGCTCTTTGCAAGGCGCTGTTAACTGCTGCTGGCGACATTCCTAACGTTGCTGCAATCTGTTTGGAGGACCACTCAAATACGTCTTTCAAAATGAGAGCTGCACGTTGACGTGGAGGCAAAATTTGCAAGAGTGTAATAAAACAGAGTTGAAGGGTATCTTTGCGAATGAGTATATCTTCTGGATTTTCCGAAAATGCGGGGGCAGGCCAGATCCAGGATGAGTCAGGCAACGTTTCACTGGGGCCGATAATGGATGCCGCGGGGTCGGAAAAGTCAACGGGACGAGTTCGCCGTTTAGCTTGTCTTAGCTTGTCCAGGCATATATTTGAAGCAATCCGATAGACCCATGTTTTGTAAGAGGATTCCTGTCTGAATGAGTTCCAACTTTGCCAAACACGAATAAAGGCTTCTTGAACGGCATCGTCTGCGTCATCGATCGATCCTAGCATTCTATAACAGAACGATGTTAACTCCGGCTTCAAGCTGTCAAATAACTGAAGTTCTAGTGCATGCTCCAGTGCTGTTTCGTTCATTTGGGCCCCCTTCTGAGGTGCGAATCCCTTTTCACACATCAACAAACTGATCTTTTCAATACTAATCCTCGTAGAGATTCCACATTTTTCTGAAATATCCTTCATCATTTGCAATTATACTGCCCGTTTGCACGTCCGTGGTGATTGGTCCAGTCAATAACGGAGCGTCCGCATAAATTACAAGCATACAGTCCTCGATAGGAGGTGTTTCTTGTTGAGCGATATCAGAATTCACGGCTGCCCTGCCCCTGAGAATATCACGCTGGTTCAACGTCTGAAACCGATGATCGGCCGCATCGTAACGGTGTTTCAACCAGGATTTCCCCGATTAACCCGAACAACCGGAAAGCTTACTAACGTGAGTTCTACGTCCTTTATAGTTGGAGAAACGCAGGTGGTTATCAAAACGTCTTTCTTCATTGTGCTGAACTCGGCCGTAAAATCCGTAAAATCCTTTGATTTAACTGCAACCGCCGAAGAAATCGGAAGTCTGAAGGGGAAATTAATCCGCGTCGGTAAAGATTTTGTGGAATTCGTACAGGCGCCGGAGACAAAAGTACCCACCATCTTTCCTTTAAATCAATTTACGGAAGTAAACTGCGAACATAAGGATGGGGAATGAAGCAAAAGGGCACCTCACATCCCGCGGTGCTCTTCTTTTTACACCATTCCGCTGCGAAGTGCCGTGTAACTGCCAGTTAACAGAGCGATGCAGCCGATCGATCCGCCGGCAGCCTCGTCAAGTTGAATTATTGAGCATTTGTTTCCCGTTAGCCTTCCACGCAGCGCGGGAACCAGCGCTGCACCACAGAGAATGAAAATGGAAAGACAAGCATTGAGAAACAGTTTCCCAGCGCCGCTTATTTATGTTCTTGGGCAGCGTTAGTTCCTGGACATAATGAGAGTGCGGGCAAACGCAAAAGCGATCCATATGCAAAGCATAGGCTGGCATCTATATTTTGCAAGGAAAATTGGTTATAATTATATGTTATACAAGGTTATAGAATAATGCGTCGGAAAGGTTGATATTGTGGAGACGAAGACGATACCATCCAACTTTATAAAAAATATTATGATCGAAGACCTGGAGTCCGGGAAAGTGGATAAAATCGTAACCCGGTTTCCGCCGGAGCCGAACGGGTACCTGCACATCGGGCACGCGAAGTCGATCTGCATCAATTTTGAGCTGGCCGACGAGTTTAAAGGACGCACTCATCTGCGTTTTGACGATACGAACCCGACCAAGGAAGACACAGAGTATGTGAATTCCATCAAGGAGGACGTGAAGTGGCTGGGCTTTGAGTGGGACGGGCTGTTTTTCGCATCGGACTATTTTCAGGAGATGTATGACCGCGCAGTGCTTTTGATCAAAAAGCAAAAAGCGTACGTGGACGACCTTTCAGCGGATGAAATCCGCGAATCCCGCGGCACGCTGACGGAGGCAGGGAAAGAAAGCCCGTACCGCAGCCGTACGGTCGATGAGAATTTAAAGCTGTTTGAAGAGATGAAGAACGGGGAGTACAAGGACGGTCAGAAAGTGCTTCGCGCCAAGATCGACATGGCTTCGCCAAACATTACGCTGCGTGATCCGGTCATTTACCGTATCTCCCACGCTCACCATCATAACACCGGGGATAAGTGGTGCATTTACCCGATGTATGCTTACGCGCATCCTCTCGAAGACGCCATCGAGGGAATCACCCACTCCATCTGCACGCTGGAATTCGAAGAGCTCCGCCCTTTTTATGACTGGGTCATCGAAGAATGCGAAATGGAGAATGTCCCCCGCCAGTATGAGTTTAACCGCTTGAACCTGACGAACACGGTAATGAGCAAAAGAAAGCTCCGGCTCCTCGTGGAAGAGAATGTGGTGGACGGTTGGGACGATCCGCGTATGCCGACAATTTCAGGACTCCGCCGCAAAGGATATACGCCTGAAGCGATCCGCAATTTCGTGCGGGAAACCGGGGTTTCCAAAGGCTACGGCGTTATCGATGTGAAAATGCTGGAGCATTTTATCCGGGAAGATTTGAAGCTCAAGGCTCCCCGCACGATGGCGGTGCTGAACCCGCTGAAGGTGGTCATCACCAACTATCCGGAAGGCGAGTCGGAAATGCTGGATGCGGAAATCAATCCGGAAAATCCTGAAATGGGGAGCCGCCAGATTCCTTTTTCCAGGGAGATTTACATCGAGCAGGACGATTTTATGGAGAATCCGCCAAAAGGCTACCATCGCTTATTCCCGGGCAACGAAGTGCGGCTGAAGAACGCGTATTTCATCAAGTGCAACGAATTTGTCAAGGACGAGAACGGCAATGTGGTCGAAATCCAGTGCACATACGATCCTGAGACGAAGAGCGGCTCCGGCTTCACGGGACGTAAAGTGAAAGGAACGATCCACTGGGTGGACGCCAACAGTGCGGTTCCGGCGGAGTTCCGGCTGTACGAGTCCTTGATCCTGGACGAAGAGGATGAGGAAGAGGCAGAGGATTTTCTGAATCGCCTGAATCCTGCTTCGCTCGAAATCCTGCACGGCTTTGTGGAACCGACCATGAATGAAGCGCAGCCTCAGGACAAGTTCCAATTTTTCCGGCACGGCTATTTCAATGTGGATCCCAAGCACTCGAAGCCCGGCGCACCGGTATTTAACCGGGTGGTGTCGCTCAAGAGCTCGTTTGATGTCAATGCCGCTGCCAAGCAATAAATCGCGAGAAAGACACATGCCCTGGCGTGTGTTTTTCTATTTAGCCTATCTATGAACAATCCCTGCCGCCAGAAAGCTCGCCTTCAATTGACGCGAGCTTTCTGGCTTCCCGCCAAATTTATTTTCAAATAGTCTGAAACGTGATAAAATCTAATGAAGCGAAACTACAAAGCAATTAAAATATAGAGCGCATTGAGAGGAGCTCAACAAACATATGGGGAAATCCAAGATGAGAAGCGATATGATCAAAAAAGGATTCGATCGCGCTCCGCACCGTTCTTTGTTAAGAGCGGCCGGAGTGAAGGAAGAGGATTTCGATAAACCGTTTATCGCGGTGTGCAACTCCTATATTGACATTGTGCCGGGTCACGTGCATTTGCAGGAGTTCGGTAAATTGGTGAAAGAAGCGATCCGCGAAGCGGGCGGGGTACCGTTCGAGTTCAATACGATCGGCGTCGACGACGGGATTGCGATGGGACATATCGGAATGCGCTATTCGCTGCCAAGCCGCGAGATTATTGCGGATTCCTTCGAGACTGTCGTCTCGGCGCACTGGTTTGACGGAGCGGTATGTATCCCTAACTGCGATAAGATCACCCCGGGAATGATGATGGGTGCGCTGCGCGTGAACATTCCTACGATGTTTGTGAGCGGCGGACCTATGAAAGCCGGAAAAGACAGGAACGGCAGATCGATTTCCCTGACGTCCGTATTTGAAGGCGTCGGCGCTTATCAGGTCGGCAAAATCGACGAGCAGACGCTGACAGAGCTGGAGCAGTACGGCTGTCCTACCTGCGGTTCCTGTTCGGGCATGTTCACAGCGAATTCCATGAACTGTCTGGCGGAGGGCTTAGGTTTGGCGCTTCCGGGCAACGGTACGATTCTGGCTGTCGCACCTGAGCGCAGAGAATTTGTGAAACGTTCCGCGAAACAGCTGATGGAGCTGATCAAGCTGGACATCAAGCCTCGCGATATCGTAACGATGGAAGCCATCGACAACGCTTTTGCTTTGGACATGGCGATGGGCGGTTCCACAAATACCGTGCTGCATACGTTGGCTCTGGTCCATGAAGCCGGCCTTGACTATCCGATCGAGCGTATCAATGAAGTGGCCAAACGCGTTCCGCATCTGGCCAAACTTGCTCCTGCCTCCGATCATCATATTGAAGACCTGCATAACGCCGGCGGCGTAAGCGCCATTATCAACGAGCTCCTGAAAAAAGAAGGAGCCTTGAACGGGGAGTGCATTACCGTTACAGGCAAGACTCTTGCCGAGAATGTGGCAGGCCATGAAATTCTGGACAAGAACGTAATTCGTCCGCTGGACAATCCGCACAGCCCGGAGGGAGGTTTGTCGGTATTATTCGGCAACCTGGCTCCTAACGGAGGCATCATTAAAGTGGGCGCTGTCGACAAAGAAGTGGGAGACCGCCATGTCGGCCCGGCTATCTGCTTCAATTCCCAGGATGAAGCTTTGTATGGCATCGCCAACGGAAAAGTGAAGGAAGGCCATGTAGTCGTTATCCGTTACGAAGGACCCAAGGGCGGACCGGGTATGCCGGAAATGCTGGCGCCAACTTCTCAGATCGTCGGTATGGGCCTAGGGGCAAAAGTCGGTTTGATCACGGACGGACGTTTCTCCGGCGCATCCCGCGGAATTTCCGTAGGACATATCTCCCCTGAAGCCGCTGAAGGCGGCCCGATCGCTTTCATCGAAGACGGCGATATCATCGAGCTGGATTTGGCCAACCGCAAGATCGAGCTGCAAATCTCCGACGAGGAGATGGAACGCCGCAGAGCGAACTGGCAGGGCTTTGAGCCGAAGGTGAAGACCGGCTACCTTGCGCGTTATTCCAAGCTGGTCACATCGGCTAACACCGGGGCGGTTATGAAAATTTAATTGTAGGCAAAAAAACAGCGGGCCAACTCCTGGATGGCCGCTGTTTTTTTTGTGTGAAAATATTTCGTTGAACTAAGTTGCACAATTAAAATGCAGGCGGTTACGCATCGAGTAACTGTAAAAGGTCCCTCTAATCCGATTTGTTAGATGTACGTATCGAATTTAACGGGATTTTCTGCCTGTAATTTGGCACTTTGACCATGCAGGAGACATTTCCCGCAACATTAACGGGAGTTTTTCCCGCCAAATGATTCTACAAAGCGCATTAGTGTAAAATTAGCAGGAGCTTTTCCTGTTCGTCTTGTCCGGCTTTGTGTTGGAGTGGCGGCCGTCCCATGCCGCGCCGAGGGTTGCGGTTCCATTCCGCGCGAGGGCTGCCATTACATGCGTCGGACATCCTACTCGTCGTGAGTGTCATGGTCCGCGGGGAATTCACGCGATCTGCCTGCATGAAGCTCGCGGTTCTCGTAGCTGTACGTATTCGGCGGTCTTTGGTCCTCGCGCCATGGAGTGCTCTTTCCGAGTGACTCTGCCGGCAGGGATGACCGGTAAGGCCCCTCGGGAAACTCCTCCGCCGTCAGGTCGTTGCGCTGGGACTCCACCGTAGAGAGGTCTGTATATGGTCTGCAATCTTCTTCGAGAAAATCGTTCATGGCAAGAAGCCTCCTTAACGGATTTACAATCTTACCATAGCCACAAGCAGGATTAAATATCCGTAAAGTTAATGACGCCCACGATTTCAGCCAGAAATTGGCCCAATTCTTCCGCTTCCTCTTCTGTCAGCTTATATACATGTTCCAGGTAGCCTTCCTCTTGCAGGTCATCGGGGCCGATCAGTGCCGTTTTGTACGACTGTAGGTCCGTTACCAGCTTTTTTCCGTAAAATCGGTTGGTTGAAGTGACTGCCAGGTCAAACCGACGGAGCGATTCTCCGACAAAGCACACGTATCGGGTGGTGGTTTCTTCAGTAGTATCATATAAAAAATCGAAATCGGACATTTGATCACTCCATTACAGGGTTATTATCGATTGAAATCCGTTATTGTTTTAGTATACCACGGGACGGGGAGCCAGCCAAAGATTGGTGTTGCCTTGTTTAGAGGCTGTATGCTATAATATAAGTAATTTCAAAACTCGCAGAGGAAGCACCTCACTTACGCTTAAGCGTCGGAGAGGTGCTTTTTGTTTTGGAACATATCCATTATCACAAGGAGGAACATAAGGTGAATTTATTTTTTCTGAACACGCTGGAAAAGAAGGTGGATGAAGAGAGGGTGCAGACGGCACAAGTCAGCATAGGCGAGGATGAGGGCGACTGGTTTCTGCACTGGAACGACGCCGATGCAGAAGGCAGGACGGTTCAAGACAATTGGTATCGGGGCGGCAGGTGGGACGAGCTGCTCGCCGTGCTCAGGGAAAGGGTTGCCGAGAAAGTGGCGGAAGGCTATTTTCCTATGGTCGGAAGCCTCGTGGATAGAGCGGCTGCTCCTTCCGATAAAGCGCGGTTTACCCAAATGCTTCTTTGCTTCAGCGAGCTTCACAGCAATGAAGAGCTGTTTCAGCAGCTGCGGCTGTGGAGAAGAGACCAAGCGGTCAAGGAGAGCAAATCCGCGTTTATTTTGGCCACGAACAGCGTGTTAAGAATGATCAGCGCTTTTGTACCGCACAGCACGGACGAATTGATGCAAATTCCAGGATTCGGTCCTTTGAAAACGAAATTATACGGGGACGAGCTAATCCGGATTACAAGCGCTTATCCTCAAGCTGGGCCTTTCCCGCTGGATTGGGTGGCGAAACAGGTCGAGCCTTCGCAGCTGGAGAACTGGTTCAAGACGCAGCAGCAGCTCAAGTACAAGCAGGAATACGATAAGAAAACGACAAAGCGAACGATACTTGAAGGGCTGTCTCAAGGCAAATCAATCGACGGCTTGCTTGAGCTTGTATCGGTGACGCGGCGGGAACTGCTGCAATTGGTGGAAGAGTTGGACAAGGAGGGGTACGATCTCAGCAGCCTGGTGGAGGTTGAGCTTCAATCGGTGCCGGATGATGAGCAGCTGCGGGCGTGGAACGCTTTCGCGGAACAAGGAGACCGCTATCTGAAGCCAGTACTGGCTTGCGTCTACTCGGAGGAGCAGCTGGCTAACCAGTCTACCGAGAAAATGTACGAATGGCTGCGGCTTCTGCGTATCAAATTCCGCAAGTCCAACGGAGCTGCGGCCGTACAGGCCGGTTAGAAATTAATAATAAGTAAGGACATTATGACCAGGAAGACCGCCTCCTTTAATAAGAAATGAGAGACGGTATTTTTGGAAATATAAGAATAGTTGAGAAAATATCTGGGGAGAACCGCATTCATATGGTTTCCCCTTTTTCAGCATTAAAGGAAAGTTTAAAATTCGTTAGAGAAATAAAGGCGAGATGAAAATTTCTTGTTTGAATTTGAGAGAAAGGCATACTTTCTGCTCGCAAGCTAAGTTAGCGCACGAGAGCTTAATTATAATTTTTCTGTACATATCAACCATCCCGGTTTTAGTGTATGATGGGAAATAAATCCAATCTGTTGCAGAACAGCGACGAATAGGGGGCCTAAAATTATAATGTCATGGCTGCTTCAGTATCTGGTTCCTGTCAAAGGCCGAATGGTAATCCTGTTACTTCTTCTGTTGTGTACGACAGCGCTCCAGCTCATCAATCCGCGGATTGTCCAGCAATTCATTGACACCGCAGCCGCAAAAGGAGCTGTCGCGAGTCTATTGGGGCTCGCCGGACTGTATCTCGTCATTGCGGTTTGCAACCAACTTCTCTCAGTGCTGATGAGCTACCTTGGAAATGACGTGGCGTGGCGGGCCACCAATCAGCTTAGGTCTGATTTACTCAAACATTGCCTTGGGCTCGACATGCGCTTCCATAATCTCAAAACGCCCGGAGAAATGATTGAGCGTGTGGATGGCGACGTCACCAACTTGTCGAATTTCTTCGCGATGTTTCTTGTGCAAATCGTAGGAAGCTTTATTCTTCTTGCAGGGATTCTGGGCTTTATGTTTACATACAATTGGCCGATCGCCACCGTTATGACGGTGTTCACCTGCGTTTCCATCGGCGTTATGATGATTATCCGTGACCTGGGCGTGAACAGTTCACAGACGGAACGTCAAGCCAGCGCTACCTTATTCGGCCTAATTGAGGAACGTATCGCAGGCATAGAAGATGTGCAGGCCAATGGAAGTGTTCCGTATGTCATAAACCGCTTCCATAGAGCCATGCGCACTGTGTTCCTGAACGGCCGTAAAGCATGGATGCTGCGCGTAGTCCCTTGGAACGCCACCGTAGTGCTTTTTACCGTTGCCGTGACGGTGGTCTTGCTGATGGGTGTCCACTTTTATCTGACAGGCAAAGTCTCCCTCGGAACACTGTTTCTCTTTTTTCAATACACTCAAATGTTGAACGAACCGATTGAACAACTGGGCAACCAGATGCAGGAGTTCCAGAAGGCCAAGTCCGGCATGCGCCGCTCCCGCGAGCTTATGGGCCTTAGGAGTGAGATTGCGGACGGCGGGAACGAAACGCTTCCACAAGGAGCTCTCGGTGTCGAGTTCAAACATGTAAACTTCAGCTATAACAAGGATATTCCTGTATTGCACGATATTCATTTCTCGCTGCAGCCTGGCGAACGGCTTGGCATTGTAGGGCGTACCGGCAGCGGCAAGTCCAGTATCAGCCGTCTGCTGCTGCGTCTTTATAACATCGACAGCGGATCGATTCGTGTGGGCGGCGCAGATATTCAGACATTGCGGTTGGAAGCACTGTACCGTCGAGTGGGTATGGTCACGCAGGATGTCCAGCTGTTTGACGGTACGCTCAGAGATAATCTGACGCTGTTCAACAGCGCCGTGCCGGAACAAACGATTCTCGAGACCATAGGGAAGCTGGGGCTGCGGCAGTGGATTGACGGTCTGCCTCAAGGATTGGACACTGATTTGTCGGCGGGGGGAGCCTCCTTGTCTGCAGGCGAGGCGCAGCTGTTTGCGTTGACGCGTGTGTTTTTAACCCAACCCAGCCTTGTCATTCTGGATGAACCATCCTCGCGGCTCGATGCCGCTACCGAAGCGAGATTGCAAAACGCCGTGGACCAACTGATGGAAAACTGCACCGGGATTGTGATTGCGCACCGATTGTCCACGCTCGAAAGAGTAGACAAAATCATGGTTCTTGGTGATGGACGCATTCTGGAGTTCGATGATCGAGAGGCTTTGGCACAGGATCCGGCAACTCACTACGCTCAGCTGCTGAGAACCGGGAGACAGGAGGAGTTGGCATGACAGTTGGCAGGTTTATAGTGCGTCTGCTTCGATTTCGGCTGTCGCTGTTTTTGATAAATGGACTGTTATGGGGAGTGTTTCACTCCATGCCGGTGTTGATTGGCCTTGGCATGCAGTGGTTCTTCAATCGGGCGACCAGCCAATCTGACAACTATCTTTGGCTGGCGATACCGCTCATAGCCGTGGCCCTCGTCAGGTTTTCCAGAGTAGGTCTGTTCTTCATCGCATTTTACAAATGGGTGACGTATATCTACCACTTGCAAGCAATTTTACGCAGCAACATGCTGGCCGGCATTATGCGTTGGCCTGGCCGCAACCTGCCTGCATCTCCAGGCGAAGCCATGACGCGCTTCCGTGAAGATGTAGACGAAGTTGTGGAATATGTGGAATCATGGGTCGACTTTTGGGGACGGTTGGCCTATGCTATCGTTTCCGTCGTAGTTATGGCAAAAATTAACTGGCAAATAACCGCCGTTGCCATTCTCCCTCTTGTGGTCGTCACCCTGTTGAACAATTTATCCGGAAATCGGGCCAGAAGGTATAGTCGGTTAAACCGTGAAGCGACGGGCCGAATTACCGGATTTATCGCTGAAACGTTTAGTGCAGTGCAAGCGGTGAAGTTGGGACAAGCGGAGGACCATGTGCTGGCCCGATTTACTAGATTAAACGAAGAACGCAGGCAGGCGGCCCTCAAAGATAATATGTTCAAGCAGTGGATGCAGTCTCTAAACCACCATGTGCTCAGCATCTGCACCGGTGCCATTTTGTTGATGTGTGCATCCGAGATGCAGGCAGGACGCTTTACCGTTGGCGACTTTGCCCTGTTCACGTCGTACTTGTCCACGTTCGCTTTCAGTATTTCGCTGTTCGGCTATATGGTTTTCCAACATAAGAGGTTGAGAGTAGCGCTTGACAGGATGCGGATTCTGTTCCGTCCGGGCGAGGAGGATCGAATTGTGGAATCTCGTGACATACACCTTTATGGAGAACCGCCGGATGTACCGGAACGTAATACGAGCAGAGAGGAACCTTTTCGCAGGCTGGAAGTTAAGAACCTGACGTATTCATATCCGAATTCAGAGAACGGTATCAAGGATATCAGCTTCCGGGTGGACCGCGGTGAGTTCTTGGTTATCACCGGGCGGATCGGCTCGGGTAAATCGACCTTGGTGCGGACACTTCTGGGGCTCTTGCCCAAGACATGCGGAACCATTGATTGGAACGGTTCGGCGGTCGACAATCCTGCCGGATTTCTGGTGCCCCCAAGAACAGCATACACGCCGCAGGTGCCGCGTCTGTTTAGCGATCCGCTGAGGGAAAACATTACTTTGGGAACTCAAGAGAATCCGAATTCGCTCGGCCGCGCCATTCGATTGGCTGTAATGGAAAAAGACATTGAAGACCTCGAACAAGGGCTCGATACGTTTGTCGGTCCGCGGGGTGTAATGCTGTCCGGCGGCCAAATCCAACGCGCTGCCGCAGCAAGAATGATGCTCACACAATCGGATTTACTGATCTTTGATGATTTATCCAGCGCACTTGACGTGGAGACGGAGAAGCTGCTCTGGGACCGGCTGTTCGAGGAACGCGGCGTTACCTGCATCGCGGTATCTCATCGTAAAGAAGTGCTCGAACGAGCGGATCATATTATCGTGATGAAGGAAGGCCGCATTGAAGCGGAGGGCACTCTGTCCGAGCTGCTCACAACCAGCACGGAAATGCAGTTATTGTGGCAAGGGGAAGGGCCGCAGGTTAAGGAACAGGTTCAGCAGGCACTTGGATCATAGGCAAAAAAGCCAAAAATCCCTTTAAGACTTGGATTCTTGGCTATTAATTATTTTTGCCGAGGTAGGGCTGCTCACAGCCAATCCTTCTTCTTGAACAAAATATACATGCCGGCGCCCACCAGCAGCATAAAAGAAAGTACAATAATTCCGCCCAAAGGATGGTGCATCAAAGGAACATCCTCGACGTTCATTCCATAGACCCCTGTAATGAAGGTCAGCGGCATGAATATTGTCGTCAGCGCGGTAAATACTCTCATAATCTGGTTTGCCTGATTGTTCAGGCTAGACTGGTACGCCTCGCGCAGGTTGCCCATCAGATCGCGCAGCGTCTCGAACGTTTCGGCGATTTTTACGGCATTTTCCAGAGTGTCGCCGAAATATTTTTGCAGCTGGGGATTGATCAGGCGCAAGTCCCTTTTGTTGAGGGACGCGATAACTTCCTTTTGCGGCATGAGCACCTTGCGAAGCCACAGAATCTCGCCCCGGAGACCGATAATTTCGTTCAAGTGGGATTTTTTGGTGGACAGCAGAATATCTTCTTCGAGCTTTTCGATTTTATCTTCAATCCGATCGCCCACAATAACGTAGTTGTCTACAATCAAGTCGATCAAATGATACAGAAACCGGTCGGGACTATCAACCTCCTCCTCCCACAGAAGGGGCTTCAAGGAACGGATTTCGTTGATTTTCTGCTTGGTGACCGTAATAATGAAATGCCTTCCAAGAAAAATATTAAGAGACCGGAGGAAAATTTCCTCGTCATCAAAACGGATGCTGTTCATAACAATAAAATAATGGTTATCGTAAGTTTCAATCTTCGGTCGCTGCTCCTCGTCGCTGATGCAATCTTCCACTTCGAGTTCGTGTATATGGAACAGAGGCTGAAGAATCTCGAGGTCCTCTACGGAAGCATCGATCCAATAAAAGCCGGAATCCGGCGGCCGCACTGTATGTGTGACGTCTTCCACCAACGTGAAAACGCCGTTTTGTACCCAACGTGCCTTCATTTCCTTCCACACCCTTTCAATTCTGCGGTATTTCATTTCATGCATGGGAGGACAAGCGTCCGGCAGGCAGACGTAAATCGCCAAAGCCCGAGCAGGAAGCTTATCAATGTGGGGATCAGCCGGCACGTCTATATTATGGGTATAAACGTATGGAGACATACCGACTGCATCCGCGTTCTATTAAGCTGTACGATAGAAAAGTTGAACTGCAACTTTTCGGTCGGTCGCCTTCCATACGATAAACACCCCTTTTTGGTCAAATGAAACACCTGTCTAGTATAAACCTTCAATTTTGACACTTCAAGAGGAATTTAAGTTGCGACAAACGATAAAAATCGGCTCCTTGAGCTATTTTATGCTATATTGGCCGGTTCTGTTCATTCACACCCGGAGCGGCGCATTTTCTTTATGTTTCTAAGGCTTGCACACGGGGGGAAATCAGTTTTTAAACGCATCTTGACGAAACCCGCTTTATCCATTAACATGAGAGTAACCGTTAGAACAATTGAATAGTTACAGCTCTTATCAAGAGTAGGTGGAGGGACTAGCCCAATGACACCCGGCAACCGGCGTTTACGCACGGTGCTAATTCTTGCGGAAGCTTTACGCTTCTGGGAGATGAGAGAGGTTCACGACATCGACCGGATTTTCCTGTGGCCTTTCTCGTTTTTGAGAAAGGCTTTTTGCTGTTTCGGAGCTGAGCGCACATGACTTGATTTAAGTCCCGAAGCGGAGCCCGCCTTGATGGGTGGGTTGAATTTTTACTAAACCTCTGAAGGAGTGACCCTAATGCCGATAAAAATCCCGGACCACTTACCCGCCAAGGAAATACTGAACCAGGAAAATATATTTGTGATGGACGAAACCGTCGCTTTTCACCAGGATATCCGTCCGCTGCGAGTGGCGATCATGAACCTGATGCCGACAAAGGAAACGACGGAAACGCAAATCCTGCGCTTGCTGTCCAACACTCCGCTGCAGGTGGAGTTCGTTCTGCTTCATCCGAAGACCCATACTTCCAAGAATACGTCGGCCGAACATTTGGCTACTTTTTATAAAACGTTTGACGACATTAAAGACGAGAAGTTCGACGGCATGATCATTACGGGGGCTCCGGTCGAGCAGATGGAGTTTGAAGAGGTGAATTACTGGCAGGAGCTGCAGCACATTATGGATTGGAGCAAAGAGAATGTCACCTCCACTCTCCATATATGTTGGGGCGCCCAAGCAGGGCTGTACCACCATTACGGCGTTCCGAAATACCAGCTCGAATCCAAGATGTTCGGAGTCTTCCCCCATACGCTGGAGAAAAGGAATGTAAAGCTGACCCGCGGATTTGACGAAGTCTTTTATGTTCCCCAATCGCGGCACACGGAAGTGCGGAAAGAGGACATCGAAAAGCACCGGGAGCTCGAGATTTTGTCGGAATCGGAGGAAGCGGGCATTTATCTGGTCAGTTCCAAAGACGGCAGGCAAATTTTCGTGACAGGGCATTCGGAGTACGATCCGCTTACTCTAAAATGGGAATACGACCGGGATATCGATAAAGGACTGGACATCGCCGTACCGAAAAATTATTATCCGAAGGACGACCCGTCCTGTATGCCTTTGACCCAATGGAGAGCGCATGCCAACCTGCTTTTCTCGAATTGGCTGAACTATTATGTGTACCAGGAAACGCCTTACGATCTGCATACGGCCAAACAAATACAGCAGCAAAGATAGGAGAAACCAGTCTATGAAAATCGAAAGCCGTTTAGCTCAAATTGGTTCGACATCCGATCCGGAGACGGGTGCAGTAAGCTTTCCGGTCTATCAGGCGACCGCCTTCCGCCATCCCAAGCTGGGCCAAAGCACAGGGTTCGACTACGCAAGGACAAAAAGCCCGACCCGCACAGTATTGGAGCAAGCTATTGCCGGATTGGAGTCCGGTGACGCGGGATTTGCCTGCTCGTCCGGTATGGCGGCGATCCAGACTATTTTTACGCTGTTCAGCCAAGGCGACCATCTGCTCGTTTCTTTGGATTTGTACGGCGGTACATACCGTCTGCTGGAGCAAATTATGTCCCGCTTCGGCGTGACGGCGACCTATCTCGATACAAACAATCTGGGTGAACTCGAAAGTCACGTACAGCCGAACACGAAGGGAATCCTGATCGAAACGCCTACCAATCCCCTCATGATGGTCACCGACGTTGAGGCCGTATGCGGCTGGGCGAAGAAAAAGGGCATTATTACGATCGTGGACAATACGCTGCTGACCCCTTACTTCCAGCGCCCGATCGAACTGGGTGCGGATATTGTCATCCACAGTGCGACCAAATATCTCGGCGGCCACAACGACGTGCTTGCCGGGCTGATCGTGACCAAAGGCAAGGAGCTTTCGGAGCGGATAGCATTCCTGCACAACTCGATCGGAGCCGTGCTGGGGCCGCAGGACAGCTGGCTGTTGATGAGGGGGATGAAGACTCTGGCGCTGAGAATGGATCGTCATCAATATAACGCCACACGCTTGGCCGAGTTTCTTGCAGGGCACCCGATGGTGGCGGAAGTCTTTTATCCCGCGCTTGAACAGCACCCTGGACACCACACACAGAACAAGCAGTCGAGCGGCAACACCGGCATTTTTTCCTTCAAAATGAAAGACGCCCGCTCTATCGAGCCGATCCTTCGCCACATCCGCCTGATTGCTTTTGCGGAGAGCCTGGGCGGGGTAGAGTCGTTGATGACCTATCCTGCAGTGCAGACGCACGCGGATATTCCTCTTGAGATTCGCAGCCGGGTCGGCGTCGACGACCGTCTGTTGCGCTTTTCGGTGGGCATCGAGCATATCGACGACTTGATTACGGATCTTGCCAACGCTTTTGATCAAGCTCAAATGGAACTGAAAGGCGGAACGGCACATGAGTAAAGACAACAAAGAGCTTAAGTTCGGCACGAAGCTGCTTCATTTTGGCGGAGAAATTGACAAGACCACCGGAGCTTCCAGCGCACCGATCTATCAAGCGTCAACCTTTCATCACTTCTCGATGGACGAATCTCCCGAGTTCGACTACGCCCGGTCCGGCAATCCTACGCGCCAGGCGCTGGAAGATTATATCGCCTTATTGGAAGGCGGCGCCAAGGGCTTTGCTTTCGCCTCGGGAATGGCGGCCATCTCTTCCGCTTTTATGATATTCTCGGCGGGCGACCATATCATCTGCACCGAGGATGTGTATGGCGGCACATACCGGCTGTTAACGACAGTTTTGAACCGGATGAACATTGAGACGACGTTTGTGGATATGACGGATTTAGACAAAATAAAGGCGGCTTTGAAACCGAACACCAAAGCTGTGTTTATGGAATCGCCGTCCAATCCGACTTTGAAAATTACCGATATCTCCGCAGTGGTCGAGTGGGCCGAGTCGCATGAGCTGCTGACTTTGATCGACAACACGTTTATGACCCCGTACCATCAGCGTCCGCTGGAATTGGGAGTGGACATGGTGCTGCACAGTGCGACGAAGTTTCTTGGAGGCCACAGCGACGTGCTCGCCGGACTGGTTGTTGTTAATTCGGATTCGTTAGCCCGCAGGGTAAAGCAAATCCAGAACGGACTCGGCGCCGTGCTTGGAGTGCAGGATTCGTGGCTTTTGATGCGCGGCATGAAAACGTTGAAGGCCCGTATGGAATATTCCGAAGCGGCAGCGGGAAGGCTGGCCGAATGGCTGGCTGACCATCCTTTGGTGGAGAAAGTGTACTACCCCGGCCTGCCGAACCACCCGGGAAGGGCGATCCACGAAAAGCAGTCACTCGGTTACGGGGCTGTCGTTTCTTTTGACGTGGGTTCGGGAGAAAAGGCGCATCGCCTGCTGAACGCGGTGGACATTCCTCTGGTCGCGGTGAGCCTGGGCGCTGTGGAAAGCATTCTCTCTTATCCCGCGAAAATGTCCCACGCCTCTATGCCAAGGGAAGTACGGCACGAAAGAGGGATCACTGACGGCCTGCTGAGATATTCCGTAGGGCTGGAAGATGTTGAAGATATTATTGCCGATTTGGATGCGGCATTGCGCTCTTAGCGCTGTTTGGGACCCTTGGGTCCCTTTTTTGCCGGGCGCGCCGGGGTAATGGGGCAGGCGGCGTGACGGCGGCACCTCTTTTATGTTACGATAAAAAGGATACTATGAACCGGAAGAGCGGGCAACTACACCGCGTAGTAGAACGAAGATAGATAAAAGGAGCTGAATGAGCATGAACTCAGTCGACCGTATACTTAACCAGTCTCTGGCGGGCGAAAGGATCTCGCTCGAAGACTGTATTACTTTATTCGAATCGGACCAGATCGAGAAAATGGGGCACACCGCCAACCAGATTATGGAGAGGTTCCATCCAGAGCCGATTACCACTTTCGTAGTGGGCCGCAACATTAATTATACGAACGTGTGCGATGTGTACTGCAGATTCTGCGCTTTTTACCGCAAGCCAGGGTCTGCTGAAGGATATGTTCTTGATGACGAAACCATTTTTAGAAAAATTCAGGAAACGATCGACGTAGGCGGCACGGAAATCTTGATGCAGGGCGGGACGAACCCGGATCTGCCTTTTGAATATTATACGAACCTGCTGAAAGAGATCAAAAAGCGGTTCGCCATTACAATGCACTCGTTCTCTCCGGCGGAGATTATGAAAATGAAAGATGTCTCTAACGGACTTTCTTTGGAGGAAGTGGTACGCGCTTTGAAAGAAGCGGGTCTCGATTCGCTCCCGGGTGGAGGGGCAGAGATTCTGGACGACCGCACCCGCAGAAAGATCAGCCGCGCCAAGGGCTCTTGGAGAGATTGGATGGACGTGATGCAGACCGCACACCGTGCGGATATGCATACGACAGGTACGATGGTCATCGGCTTCGGGGAGTCGATGGAGGAGCGTGCGCTGCATCTGCTCAGAATACGCGATGCACAGGACGAGAACCTGGCTAACCGTTGGAACGAGCATGGATTCCTGGCTTTTATCCCTTGGACGTTCCAATCCGAGAACACGAACATGAAGGCGGATAAGGTGCCGCCGGAGGAGTATCTGAAGACGCTGGCCATCTCCCGGATTATGCTGGACAATGTGCGGAACTTCCAGGCTTCCTGGGTAACGATGGGACCGGAAGTCGGCAAGCTTACTCTGCAATACGGCTGCAACGATTTCGGCAGCACGATGATCGAAGAGAACGTCGTTTCCGCGGCTGGGACCACTCACAAAGTGAACATCGAGAGCATCCTTCGCCTCATCCGCGAAGCCGGCAAGATTCCTGCCCAGCGCAACACCAAGTACGAGATCCTTCGCGTCTACGACGACGAGGCGGCTTCGGTGGAGAAGGACTTTATTATGCAGAACTGATCGGGAATAACCGACATTAGTGAACAGTGAATAATCCATGCGCAAATTTGCTGGTGTACAAAACAGCAAACGGTATATACACTTCGTTGCAATCCGGCAGTAACTTGAACGCTTGTCTATCATTATATCCTTTGGAGGTATAAGTAGTAGATAAGCGTTCTTTGTTGTCTGGCACCGAAACCGCGGAAGAAGAGAGCAATTGTGTCGGAGGAAATAGCCGTTTAGCAGCTTCGTTCATAAAAGAACAATTTTATCCGAAGGAGAGATTTGGGATGGGATTATTGCTGGTTAAACCTTGTCCGGAATTGAAAGAGGATTATCTTTCATTTTATCGGGAGTGGTTGGAGAGCGGAGAAGACATGGTTCCTTGGGTAATAGGCAAAGACCCTTCCGACTTTCAAGCAATGATTCAATCTTTGATTGATTCCGAGCAGGGCGTAGGTCTGCCTGAGGGATGGGTTCCTGACAGCATGTTTTGGTTGATTACAGACGCTCAAAAAGTAGTAGATGCAGTAAACATAAGGCACAAATTAACGCAAAAGCTGCTTCACTGTGGCGGCCATATCGGATACGGAATCCGACCAGCGGAAAGGCGGAAAGGCTACGCCGCAAAATTATTGGAATTATCACTCGGAAGAGCGAAAGAGCTAGGGATACATAAAGTCCTTGTGGTTTGCGATGAAAGCAATACGGCTTCAGAAAGAACCTTTCTCAAGAACGGTGGAATAGCGGACGAAAATTATGTGGAGGAAGGAGGAAAAGTTATCAAGAGATACTGGATCGATGTGTGATACGGATATTGACAAAATGTTTGATAGTAACTATACTGGTTACAACGGTGGTGATTCACTTGAAGCAAATAAGCACGCGTTTCTCTATCGCTGTCCATATCCTTTCCCTGATTGCTGTCAGTGCGAACGAGTGTACCGGGGACTTCATTGCGGGCAGCGTAAATACAAATCCTGTGATTATCCGAAGAATTATGGGTATGTTAAAAAAGGCGGGGTTAGTGGAAGTACGTCCCGGGGTGGGAGGCTCTTCTCTGCTCAAAGCACCTGAGGAAATTACGCTTCTTGATGTTTATCGGGCTGTAAATGTGATTGAAGAAAACCAATTATTCCGTATGCACGAGGATCCGAATGAGAGATGCCCTGTCGGGCGGAACATTGAGCTCGTTCTCCAATCCGAATTTAATGAGGCTCAATCCGCTATGGAACACAGGTTGGCACAAACGACTTTGAGCCAGCTCACAGCAAGGTTCAAATAAACGAGAGCTCCTTTAAGAGCTTTTATTTTAACAAGTTGTTGTAACTGATAAAGTTATAACAATTCGAATTACAACAAAACATTTTGGAGGAATAGAAGATGAAAATTTTAGTCACAGGCGCAACAGGGAAATTGGGAACGAAAGTGGTTGAGACATTATTGAAATCTGTACCGGCGGGCCAGCTGGCTATCAGTGTCCGCAATCCGGAAAAAGCGGAAGGACTAAGAGCTCGTGGAGTTGAGATTCGCCAAGGAGATTTCGACCGTCCGGAAACACTGGAAACTGCTTTTGCAGGCATCGATCGCTTACTAATTATTTCTGCGGATGGAGACAACGAAACAAGAATTCGACAACACAGCAATGCGGTAGCTGCAGCAGAGCGTGCCGGAGTAAAATTTATTGCTTATACCAGCTTGGCCAACGCAAAGGAAAGCAAGATCTTCCTTGCTCCGACGCATCAGGCAACAGAGGAAGCTATTTTGAAAACAGGCATTGCATACTCCTTCTTACGCAACAACTGGTACCTGGAGAATGAAATTTCAAGCATTCAAGGCGTGATGGCAGGAGCTCCTTGGGTGACTTCCGCAGGAAACGGCAAGGTGGGTTGGGCACTGCAGCAAGATTACGCGGAGGCGGCTGCAGCAGTGCTGACGGGTGACGGATACGAGAATACGATCTATGAGCTTTCGGGCAAGCTGATGACTCAAGAAGAACTGGCGTCTGCTCTTGGCACGGTATTAGGCAAGGAAGTGCCCCTGCAGCAGGTCGATGATGCGACTTATGCCGACATCATGAAAGGCGCGGGTGTACCCGATTTCGTCATCCCTATTCTCGCAGCTATACAGCAAGGCATTCGGGAAGGCGCATTGGAGATCGAAAGCAACGATTTCGAAAAGCTGCTCGGTCGTCCAGCCACCCCAATCAAGGAGGCACTGGCCCAAATCGTGAACGGAATCTCTTAACATATCTCCCGCAACATTTTCAATCAGGAAGGTTTCTTTTTATGCGCGCTAACCGCTCCCAATCATTGTTTGTATATCTGTTTCCCAACGGCCATATACTTTAAGCAGAAAGTTTCATGGATCATTAGGAAGGGAAGGAGTGCGCCGATGAACTTGTTTACTTTAACTGCGTTAAAGCCTTCGGAAGAGTTCGTGAAACAGATCATTTCCACACTGAAAGAGCAGCTGGCGCTTTTACATATGGAGAAGGATGTCAGTTTTTCCTATGAGGCATACGATAAATACGTGACCTTAAAAGCCGATGGCAATATCCCTGCCTATGAGCGAAGGAAAAAGTGCGACAAGGTGTACCGGATCGTTGGGGAAGCGGTGGCCGGTTACATCATCCTGCATGAAGAAATGGGTTTAATAAAAGGCCTCATCAAGAAGGAATACGATTATTACGACGAAACGGAGATTGCAAAGATTATATCGTATTGCGGCCAGTTATTGGACGGGAACGAAGAAGATGCGGGATACAAAAATTTACAGTCCACCGTACACCGCAAACAGAAAATCGCCGATCAAGTCCAACAATTTTTGCATGAACATATCAATTTTCACCTTCAGGGCTTTATCCAATTCAGGCTGGGCGAGTACATGGAAGAGCTGCACGAGGTCATTGATTACGCTGTCGACGAGTTTCTGATGGAAAGACAGTACCAGGAATTCATTTCTTTGTTAAAATATTTTGTTTACATCCAGGAAGCGAAAACCCCGGCAGCGCATTTGATGCACAAGGGCGGAAGCGAATTTACCATTCTCAACGACCAGCTGCAGCCCATCGACGCCAACCAGTTTGACTCCTCTTTCAGCATCGAGCTTTTGGATAAAGATATCAATTTCGAAGACATGATCGTCTCTACATTGATTACCGTGTCCCCCGAACAAATTTACATTCACACCCGGGAGCCGGACGTACAGATCATTTCCACGATCAGCCAGATTTTTGAAGACCGTGTCACGATCTGTCCGTACTGCCGTACCTGTAAAATTCCATTGGGCGATCCCGTAAAACAGGACCAGATGTCCCCTTGACAACGGCGGCGACCCTGTATAAGATTATGGAAAGGCTAATATCAAAGACACGAATCCCCGAAAAGGCTGCACAGAGAGAGGAGCCCCGGCTGCAAGCTCCTTCCGTACCGTTTGGTGATTTACCCCTTTGTAGCTGCCATACCCAACTTCCGTGAAGCACGGAACAGTAAGTTTGGCCGGATCATTCCCGTTAACGGATCTAATGAGGATTTATCGCTTTTGTATGAATCGAACATAGGGTGGAACCACGAGCTGAGCGCACTCGTCCCTTCAGGGATGACACTGCGCTTTTTTCTATTTCTATAAAAAGGTTCAGGAGGTTTTTACAGATGGCTATTCAGCTAAAATTCCCCGATGGCGCAGTACGGGAGTACGCGGAAGGAACTACTTTGGAAGAGGTGGCGGCGTCGATTTCTTCCGGTTTGAAGAAGAACGCGGTCGCTGGAAAAATTGACGGAAAAACGGTCGATCTGGTCGCTCGGCTGGAGAAAGACGCCGCTATCGAGATCGTAACATTGGACGGGCCGGACGGACTGGAAGTGTACCGCCACAGTACAGCCCACTTGATGGCGCAGGCATTGAAACGCATCTACGGGAGCGAGAATGTCAAGCTGGGTATCGGGCCTGTGATCGAGGACGGTTTCTACTACGATATCGATATGGAGCATTCTCTGACTCCGGAGGATCTGACGAAGATCGAGAAAGAGATGGAACGAATCGCGGGCGAGAATTTGCCCATTACCCGGATGGAGGTGAGCAGGGCGCAAGCTAACCGGATTTTTGAAGAGATCAACGATCCCTACAAATTGGAGCTGATCCGGGACCTGCCGGAGGACGCGGTTCTCAGTATTTATGAGCAGGGTGAGTTTTTCGACCTGTGCCGCGGGCCGCACCTGCCGTCCACCGGGCGGATCAAAGCGTTCAAGCTGCTCAGTGTGGCTGGAGCCTACTGGCGCGGGGACGCGAAGAACAAGATGCTGCAAAGGATATACGGCACAGCCTTCCCTAAAAAAGCTGAGCTGGAAGAGCACCTGCATCTTTTGGAAGAGGCCAAGAAGCGCGACCACCGCAAGCTGGGCAAAGAGCTGAAGATGTTTACTTTTTCCAAGGAAGTGGGGCAGGGTCTTCCGATCTGGCTTCCAAACGGCGCTAAAGTGAGACGCATCATGGAGCGCTACATCGTTGACCTGGAGGAGAAATTAGGCTATCAGCATGTCTACACTCCGGTACTCGCCAATGTGGAATTGTATAAAACATCCGGCCACTGGGAGCACTACCACGAAGATATGTTCCCTAAAATGGTCATGGACAACGAGGAATTGGTCCTTCGCCCGATGAACTGCCCTCACCACATGATGGTTTTCAAAAGCGATATGCGCAGCTATCGGGAGCTTCCTATCCGCGTGGCCGAGCTTGGAACGATGCACCGCTATGAAATGTCCGGGGCGCTGACAGGCTTGCACCGCGTGCGTGCGATGACTTTGAATGACGCACATATTTTTTGCCGTCCGGACCAGATCAAAGACGAGTTCGCCCGCGTGGTCAACCTGATTCGCCAGGTGTATGAGGATTTTGGAATCACCGATTACCGGTTCCGCTTGTCCTACCGGGATCCGGCGGATAAGGAAAAATATTTCCAGAACGATCAAATGTGGGAAATGTCCCAGCGCATGCTTCGTGAAGTGGTCGAGGAACTGGGGCTGCCGTTCTATGAAGCCGAAGGGGAAGCCGCGTTCTACGGCCCTAAGCTGGATGTGCAGATCAGGACCGCTCTCAAGAAGGAAGAAACGCTGTCCACTGCGCAGCTCGACTTCCTGCTGCCGGAACGGTTCCAGCTGGAATATGTCGGCGAAGACGGCCAGAAGCACCGTCCGGTGGTAATCCACCGCGGCATTATCTCCACAATGGAACGGATGACAGCTTTCCTGCTGGAGAATTTTGCCGGGGCGCTTCCGGTGTGGCTTTCCCCGGTTCAGGCGAAAGTCATTCCCGTGTCCACCGCGTTCGAGGAATATGCCAACCAGGTAACTGAAAGGATGCAGCTCGCAGGAATCCGCGCGGAAGCGGATGTGCGCAACGAGAAGCTGGGATACAAAATCAGGGAGGCCCAACTTGAGAAAATCCCTTATATGCTCGTTGTGGGCGAGAACGAATTGAGCTCGGGAACTTTATCCGTGAGAAAGCGCGGAGAAGGAGACATCGGAGCGCGCAGCATCGAAGATGTCATCGGCATGATCGGCGAGGACATTCGGTTGAAAAAGTAATTTACAGCACTTGCAGACCATTTTTAGAACCTGCGTTCCCAGGCGCCGCCGTATAAATGCCGGCGGGCCTGGGAACCCTTTGTACCAGGGAGGGTTACTAAAAATGGTTTATTTTTCGGCCCGAACGGCCAAATGGGTGGGACTTGTGCTGCTTTTGGCCTTGCCCGCGGCTGGCCTCAGCCCGGAGCGGTACAGCAAGGGGCAGCTGAGCAAGCTGTACGCAGAGGAGGGGCGTCAGGCGGTAGCGGCGGCAGCAGTCCAGCCTGTCTCGACGAACGGATCCGCCAAACGGTCCTATAAGCACCTGCCCAACGCAGAAAAAGATTTGTCCCGTTACACCGTTGTGGAAGTTGTGGCTACCGGCTATTACGCAGGCAAGCAGTCTACCGGCAAAAATCCCGGCCATCCTGATTATGGCATTACGTTCTCCGGAGTAAAAGTGCGCAGGGACGAAGGTTCCATTTCTACGATCGCGGCGGACCCCAAGGTATTCCCGATCGGAACCGTGCTCTATATCCCGGGTTACGGGTATGGCGTCGTTGCGGACACCGGCGGAGCGATTAAAGGAAAGAAAATCGACCTTTATTTTGATACGATAGATCAAGTGTATAAAGAATGGGGCAAGAAAACCGTAAAGGTGTTCGTTGTGAAGCGGGGCGACGGCAAGGTGTCCGAAGAAACGTGGAGCCAGTTGCGGCAGGAGATAACAGGCTTGTGAATAGGGCAACAATTACCAACATATTCTCATCCCTTTTGCTCAAAATAAGAACAACGGGAGGTGAAGAACATGCCGAAGAACAATAAGGTAAACAACAACACTGCTGCCAGCAACGCTTCCAACCAAAATTTCAACGCTGAATTCGCCCAAGAAAACACAACAACCGCTGCAGCAAACAAATCGACAAAAAAGAGAACTCAACAATCCACTGAAGGCTCCAACAACGCATAAAACAAAATTAACAGGCAAAGAGGGACGAAAGTCCCTCTTTTTTTGTTTTTTTACCTGCATTTAAACGGTTTTTAAGGTAGTATTAAGGTTAGGGGTACATTATAGTGTTAACAATATTAATAACTGTTTAATATTAGTTACACGATACTATTATTCTCTACCTGAAACGGAGGTATCATACTATGGATGATAATAAGAAGAATGGCTATGACGAGAAACAATCCTACTACTACTCGTACGGTCCATATAAATCCGGCTCGGCACGCGATTCGGCGGGGGATGAACCCACCACATCCGTGACTCCGAGCGGAGACAGAGACCGTGTGGAAGTGGCGCCGCCGCGCCCTGTCCGTCCGTTCACCTTTGAGCAGGGGCCGAAGGGAGACTGGCAGCACGGGAAGAAGAAAACTTCCGGGTTCAAAAGCGCGTTTTCCGCGTTCCTCGCCGGTGCCGTGGTGGTCGGCGGATTGATGTTTGCGGCTGACAAAACGAATCTCTTTACAGGAGACGGTGGCGTGTTTGCAACCACTCCTTCCAGTACCGCGCAAGCTTCGCCGAGCAGCGCCGGAAGCGGCAATGGCGTAAAAACGGTGGCGGATATCGCCCGTCCCAACAACATCTCGGAAATCTTTCAGAACGCGAGCCCTGCAGTGGTGAAGATCGAGACGAAAGTCAACAGCTCCAAAAGCAGCGCCGGCGGAGGGAATTCCTTGTTTGACGATCCGTTCTTCCGCCAGTTTTTCGGGGATAACGGAGGCCGCCAGCAACAGCAGCCGCCGAAAAGCAACCAATTGATCCCATCCGGAATGGGAACCGGTTTTATCTTCGAAAAATCCGGCTATATCCTGACCAATGAACACGTAATTGACGGCGCTGATGAAATTCAAGTTACGATTCAAGGGTACGACAAGCCTTTTAAAGCCAAGCTGCTTGGCAACAGCTACGATCTCGACCTGGCCGCTTTGAAAATCGAAGGCGATAAAGATTTTCCGACACTGCCTATCGGCAACGCGGATAACACCAGACCCGGAGATTGGGTAGTCGCAATCGGCAACCCTTACGGATTCGATCATACGGTTACCGTTGGGGTTCTCAGTGCCAAGGATCGTCCGATTTCGATTCCCGACAATAAAGGTACACGGGAGTATAAGCACCTGCTCCAGACCGACGCCTCGATCAACCCGGGTAACTCCGGAGGACCGCTGCTGAACCTGAACGGCGAAGTGATCGGCATCAATACGGCCGTCAACGCCCAGGCGCAGGGAATAGGCTTCGCGATACCGACCAACACATTCTCAGCGGTTCTGGATAACCTGAAGAACAATGTGAAAATTCCTAAGGAGCCCTCTCCTTATATCGGTGTGGTGCTGGCCGAACTGACTCCGGATCTGGTTCCCGACCTGAAGCTGAACGGCACTGACGGTGCGCTGGTCCAGCAGGTGGAACGCAAGAGTCCCGCTTTCAAAGCCGGCCTGAAGACCTATGACGTCATTGTCGATATCAACGGAACGAATATCAAAACCTACACCGAATTAGTGACTAAAGTGAAAGCCATGAAAGTCGGCGACAAGGTTACTTTAGGCGTAATGCGGGACGGCAAACGGATAGAGATTCCTGTTGCCATCGAAGACAGAAACAATCAGCAGCAGACGCCGCAGCAGTAATCGTCAAACCTGCGGAGTCAGGGAGAGAACGAAAGCAGAGCGAAGCAGAGACCGGAACCCGAAAGGCCGAGTCTCTGCTTTTGCTTTTGCGTAAGCGCGTGTCAAGAACCATGGATTTCCGGTATCACGTTGATTACAATAGAAGTAGACTAGTAGTGGAGGAAAAGAAGATGCGTGATAAAATTGCTGTCATTGATGATGATGAGAAGATTACGTCCATGCTGCGCAGATCCCTCGCTTTCGAGGGCTATTCCGTAGTTACGGCCAATCACGGCGCGGAAGGATTGAAGGTGATTCTTCAGGAGAACCCGAGCCTGGTCATTCTGGATGTGATGATGCCGCATATCGACGGCTGGGAAGTGTGCAGAAGGATCAGGGAAAGCGGATCCGATGTGCCTGTCCTGATGCTTACGGCCAAGGACGAAATCTCCGACCGTGTGAAAGGGCTCGATCTTGGGGCGGACGATTATTTGGTCAAGCCTTTTGCTTTGGAGGAACTGATGGCGAGGGTTCGCGTACTGCTCCGCAGAAGGCCGGAACGTGAGGAAACCGCCCGGAACCGCATCTCTTACGATGATTTGCTGATGGATTTGGATACCCGCGAAGTTTTCCGCGGAGAGCAGAGGATTGAACTGACTACGAAGGAGTTCGACCTGCTTCATTTGTTTTTGCTGAATCCGAAGAGAGTGCTGTCCCGTGACCTGATTATGGAAAAAATCTGGGGCTACGACTACAGCGGGGAATCGAATGTGCTCGAAGTGTATATTGCGCTGCTGCGGCAGAAAACGGAGGAATACGGTCATAAGCGTATGATCCAGACGGTGCGCGGCGCGGGTTATGTGCTGAGGGGAGATTCCTGACATGTCGCTGAGGCTTCGGCTCACCCTGTGGTACTCGGGCATTCTCGCCGTAACTCTGCTTGCATTCGGCATCGGAGTCTATTTCTTCCAGTATATCAGCACTTACAAAAACATACAGGATAATTTGCGGCTTCAATCGCAGAAAGTGGAATCCAGAATTCAACTCCAACGGTTAGGGCCTGCAGGTCTCGGCTTGATCCTAAACCAGAGAGACGCCCTCGGGGCTACTAACATGTTCCTGCAGGTGGTAAATTTCACGAATGGCACTATCAGCCGCTCGGCCAATATGGAGGCCTACGACCTGAAGCTTCCTTTTGATGAAAAAAAAATCCAGGATAAGCTCGCTTATTACGAAGCGTTTACTATACAAGGCGTCCATATGCTGCAATACAGCAAGCTGCTGACTCTGCCGCAGGGCGAGACCGTAGGCGTCCTGATCGTGGCCACGATTGTGGATCAGCAGGTGCAAACCCTGCAGGAGCTGCGCTTGACCTTGGCGCTTACTTCGCTGCTTGCCGTGGTCGTCGCCGCTTCGATCGGCTGGTTTTTGGCAAGAAAGGCATTGAAACCGATAGACCAGGTCATAGACGCAGCCAGCCAGATCGAACGGGGAACGGACTTGGCCAAGCGGATCGAATATAACGGCAACGATGAGGAAATATTGAATTTGACACGCACAATTAATGGAATGTTGGAAAGAATCGAGATCATATACAAAGAGCTGGAAACGGCTTACGGCGCTCAAAGGCGTTTTGTCTCCGACGCGTCCCACGAGCTGCGCACGCCGCTGACGACGATTCGCGGGAATGTTGACCTGCTCGAGAAAATGTGGAAGCAGACTCCCGGCCATACCCAACTCTCCGAGCTGGAGACAAGGGAGATCTCGCTGGAGGCCATGCAGGATATAGCTTCCGAATCAGAGCGGATGACCCGGCTGATCAACGATATGCTTTCTTTGGCTCGAGCCGATTCGGGTTTTCAAATCCATAGGGAGCCTGTCGAGCTGAAGCCTCTGGTGGAAGAAGTCGCCCGGAGAGCGCAGTTTTTACCCAGAACCGCTGAGTGGCATACAGGCGATTTTGAACTATTGGAAGGCATCAGGATTAACGGCAACAGAGATTATCTTCAGCAGCTGTTATTCATTTTCATAGAGAACGCGTTCAAATACACTGCGGAAGGAAGCGTCACGTTGGAAGCCGTCCTTACTGCCGACCAGGTGGGGCTTGTCATCAAGGACACGGGTATCGGCATGGACAAGGAGGAGGTTCCGAGAATATTCGATCGCTTCTACAGGGCGGATGTGTCCCGGGGGCAAACATCGGGCACGGGACTGGGCTTGTCCATCGCCAAATGGATTATCGACGAGCATGGAGGCTCCATCGAAGTGGTCACGCGAAAAGGAGAGGGGAGCAAGTTTGTCATCTGGCTTCCGTTAGGCTTCCCACCCTCATTGCAATAAGCTATAATATAGTCAAGACGAACTGACGAGTAGGTGCTTTCAATGGATGTTATAAAAATATCTCCCAGGGGATATTGCTACGGAGTAGTCGACGCTTTAGCCCTTGCGCTACAAACCGCCAAAAATTTGAACGTGCCGAGGCCGATCTATATTCTTGGCATGATTGTCCATAATTCGCATGTCACCGAGTTTTTCAATGAAGAAGGAATTATTACTCTAGACGGGCCGAACCGGCTGGAAATCCTGGAGCAGATCGAGAGCGGGACGGTCATCTTCACGGCTCACGGAGTATCGCCTGAAGTTCGCCGCAGAGCGCGGGACAAAGGGCTGACGGTGGTCGACGCCACATGCCCCGACGTGACCAAAACTCACGACCTGATCAGGGAGAAAGCAGCCGACGGGTACGAAGTCATCTATATCGGCAAGAAGGGCCATCCTGAGCCGGAAGGGGCTGTCGGCGTGGCGCCGGATCACGTGCATCTGATCGAGAAGCCGGACGAGGTCGAAAAGTTGAAGCTGGAATCTGCGAGAATCATCATTACGAACCAGACGACGATGAGCCAATGGGACGTGAAGCAGATCATGAACGGTCTTCTCACCCGTTTTCCACGAGCCGAAATTCATAACGAAATTTGCCTCGCCACCCAAATCCGCCAAGAGGCCGTTGCGGAGCAGGCCAAAGACGCCGACCTGGTGATTGTGGTGGGAGACCCCAAGAGCAACAACTCCAACCGGCTGGCCCAGGTATCCGAGGAGATCGCCGGAGTCAAGGCGTACCGCATCGCGGATATCATGGAACTTGAGACGGATTGGTTACGTAATATAAGGAATGTAGGGGTTACTTCCGGAGCTTCCACACCGACTCCGATCACCAAGGAAGTGATTGCTTTCCTGGAACAATATGACCCGAACGATTCCGCCACATGGGAAAAAAAACGTACAGTAAATATGAAGAAGCTCATCCCGCCGGTGAAAGTGAAAGCCGGCAGCGAGGCTTAACGCTTTACTATATCATTCTCCCAGGCGCAAGGCGCGACCAATACACCAATAGATAGGGGGGAGAAGAATGCCGCAGCTGCAAAAGTACGTTAACCGGTTCAGAAATATGTCGTTTCGCAGCATAAAAAGATGGTTCAAATACAAATATTTGCTTTTATTCCGCGCCAAAGGCGGACCTTCCAAAGTAGCGCTGGGTTTCTCGATCGGACTAGCCATTGAAATGTTTACTCTTCCCACAGCAGGTCTCGCATTTTTTCTCATCTTTCCTCTTGTATATTGTATGCGCGCCTCTTTTTCCGGAGCCTTGGTAGGATTTGTTTTTGGCAAAATCATCTACATTCCGATGGCCCTTCTCAACGAGAGAGTGGGCAAATGGGTTCTGCCGAACCATGTGTTCCGGCATCTCAAGTTTCTCCCCCATTGGCTGTTCCAATTTTTGCACGGGAGCTTGAAGCTGATTGTAGGAGGCATGATTGACGGGGTTATCTTGGGGCTGCTGTTCTATTTCCCGGTCCGTTACCTGCTTAAAATCTACGAGGCAAAGCGGAAGGAGAAACGCAGGGTTCGCAAAGCGCAGCTGTTGATGCAGCAGACACAGACACAGCAGACGCTTAATCAAGAATAACGGTGAAAGCCTTCCTTAGGGAAGGCTTTTTATGAACGGTAGAGAAAGTTTAAGTTGTCTAAAGCATTAAAGCGAAATGAAACTTTCTTTACCAAGAAAGCCTGCCTATAAATCGCGGTCGCTCATCCTTGAAATGGCCTCGACAGAGGCTTTCTTATTGCCCAACGCGCGCCTCTCCCAGGGTGCTTTGTGTCGTTGCACGGCGGGTGGCTCAGACGCCATGCACTTCAACAGAGTTGGATTCCGAGAATCATTCCCTCCCCGCGCAGAAACGTATGGATCAGCGCCAAAAAGGACATTCAGCATGGGTGGTTCCTAACGGTGTTTCTTACAGAGATATCGACCGCAACTTGAACTGTTTCTCATCCTGCAATTAGGTAAATTATTCTTGACGGCGCACTGGATCCAATGTATATTTACTTTAGCGATTAAAAGCTTAAAAGCGTATAAGCGTTGAAGTAAAAAAGTGAATGTTACGGGGGAGAGTGAATATTATGATAGCAGTAACTTCCAACAATATCTCTGAAGAAAGACTGGCCGAGATCGTCAGCCATATTGAAAAAACAGGGGTCAAGGCGCATGTGTCCAGAGGCGAAGACCGTACGGTTATCGGAATCATCGGCCATGCGGAGCCCATGCTTGCAGAGCAGCTGCGGCAAATGTCTGGCGTGGAACAAGTCGTAAAAATTTCCAAATCCTATAAATTGGCAAGCCGCGATTTCCATCCTTCGAATTCGGTCATCAAGATCAAAGATGTGGAAATTGGCGGAGACCAGCTGGTCATTATGGGCGGACCGTGCGCTGTTGAGTCCCCGGCGCAGATCGACGAGATCGCAAGGCTTGTGAAAGCGGCCGGCGGCCAGGTGCTGCGCGGCGGAGCGTTCAAGCCGAGAACCGGCCCTTACAGTTTCCAGGGTATAGGCGTGGAAGGCCTGATCATGATGGCGGAAGCCGGCAAGAAGCACGGCCTGCTTACCATTACTGAGGTCATGACCCCTGAATACGTCGACGTTTGCGCCCAATATGCGGACATTCTGCAGGTAGGTACGCGCAACATGCAGAACTTCGATCTGCTGCGCAAGCTGGGAACGATCCAGACTCCCGTTCTTCTGAAACGCGGTTTCAGCGCTACTTACGATGAATTCCTTAATGCCGCGGAATACATTCTTGCAGGCGGAAACCCGAACGTTATGCTGTGTGAGAGAGGAATTCGTACGTTTGAGACATACACCCGCAATACTTTGGATTTGGCCGCAATTCCGGTGCTGCAATCGCTGAGCCATCTGCCTGTCATTTCCGATCCAAGCCACGGGACAGGTCGCCGCGAGCTTGTCGAGCCGATGTGCAAAGCGTCGGTGGCCGCGGGGGCAAACGGCTTGATCGTAGAGATGCATACCGATCCCGATAACTCCATGACGGGAGACGGTGTTCAATCGCTGTTCCCGGATCAGTTCGCAAAGCTTCTCTTGGATTTGGAAAAGCTCGCTCCGCTGGTCGGCAAAAGATTCGACACAAAGAAAGAAAAGATCACAGTATAACACACTTGATCGCGAATAAGGATGACGGAGGGCTTGTTACCCGAAAGGGAGCAGGCTCTTTTCCATGTTTATCCTGTACTCAAGGAGCCGCATAATTGAAAGGCTCCATCCATTTTATGGATATAAATCGAAAAATGTGAGAATACCTTACATATGAGTAAAAAATACCTCACATAAGTATTGACGATGGGCAGCAGGAGTTTTATAATATGACCATATGTAAAAGAAGAAAGTTGAACAATCACTAGCGAAAGTTCCGATATTGTACGGAAATAGGAGGGTTATTGAATGTCAGTCCAGAACGTTATGAACTTGATTCAAGAAAAGAACATCGAGTGGGTGGACTTCCGTTTCGTGGATCTGTCCGGCAGAGCTCATCACATCTCTCTTCCAGCTTCTGAAGTAAGCGATGAAACTTTTGAGATCGGGGTAGCTTTTGACGGATCTTCCATTCCTGGTTTTAGAGGAATCGAAGAGTCAGACATGGTTATGATGCCGGATCCTGCATCCGTATACGTGGATCCTTTCACAGCGCATGCGACTTTGGTTGTTATGTGTAACATCTTCACTCCGGACGGCCAGCGCTATGACCGCGATCCGCGCAGCATCGCGCAAAAGGCTGAAGAGTATTTGCAGACGACCGGAGTCGGAACATCCGCATTCTTCGCTCCTGAGTCCGAATTCTTTATTTTTGATGATGTTCGGTTCGAAAGTGGAATGAACACCTCTTTCTATTCCGTAGATTCCGAAGAAGCGGTATGGAACAGTGGCCGTAAAGAAGAAGGCGGCAACCTGGGCTTCAAAGTGCCAAAAAAAGGCGGATACGTGCCTGTAGCTCCGACGGATTCCCAGCAGGACATCCGCAGTGAAATGTGCCGATTGTTGATCGAATCCGGCCTTCGCATCGAGCGCCATCACCATGAAGTGGCGACTGCGGGACAAGGCGAGATCAACTTCCGTTTCGACACGTTGACTACAACTGCCGACAATCTGATGAAATATAAGTACATCGTGCAGAATACAGCAAGACAATACGGTAAAGTGGCAACCTTCATGCCGAAGCCTCTGTTCGGAGACAACGGAAGCGGAATGCACGTCCACCAAAGTATTTTCAACGGAGATTCTCCGCTGTTCTACGAAAAAGGCGCATATGGCAACCTTAGCGAAATGGCCTTGAACTATATCGGCGGTATCTTGTACCACGCTCCGGCGCTGATCGCATTGACCAACCCAAGCACCAACTCCTTCAAACGTCTGGTTCCAGGCTATGAAGCACCTGTAAACCTTGTGTTCTCCAAAGGCAACCGTTCGGCTGCGGTCCGTATTCCGGTCGCTTCCGTAACTCCTAAGGGCTGCCGTATCGAGTTCCGTACTCCGGACTCCACCGCTAACCCATACCTCGCTTTCTCAGCTATGCTGCTGGCCGGTCTGGACGGAATCAAGAAGAAGATCGATCCGCGCAAGTTGGGCTATGGACCAGTAGATAAAAACATCTACGAACTGTCCGATGAAGAAAAAGCTGAAATCCGAAGCGTTCCAGCCGGCTTGGATGAAGCTTTGGACGCGTTGGAAGCTGACCACGAGTTCTTGTTGGAAGGCGGCGTATTCTCCAAAGACTTTATCGACAACTACATCGGATTCAAGCGCGAAGAGGCGAAGCAGGTTTCCATCCGTATTCATCCTCATGAGTACTCCTTGTATTTCGATCTGTAAAACAAACGCTATTATGTGATATACTCCTGAACCACAAAGGCTTTCGGATTTTTTATTCCGGAGGCCTCTTTTTTTGAAAATAAGATCTTAATACACGGCATATTATGAAGCCGGATGAAATTTCCGATATAGGAAGTAGCTTGATTATTCTCCAGACTATATAGTTACGGGTGGTGCTGTGCATGGCAAATGCATGGACGGAAAAAGAGGCCGGACATTTATTAAGAAGAGCCGCTTTCTCGGCGACCAGGCGCGAGGTGGAAGCTGCCGTGGCGTTAGGACGCGAGGAGACGGTGTCAAGGCTCGTCGGAGGCCAATCTCTAACCGGCGAGAAGGAAAATCTGGCGTCTTTTACAGAATTGAAGGCGGACGGGAAGGCGCTGGCAGAGGACCAGATCGGGGATCATCAGACCTACTGGTTGTACCGCATGGCCTACACGCAGGCTCCGCTGATTGAGAAAATGACGCTGTTTTGGCACGGGCATTTTGCCACATCTTATCAGAAAGTCCGGGAAATCCCGTTGATGATCCGCCAGAATGAGCTGCTTCGCAAGAACGCCTTGGGAAGCTTCAAGGAGCTTGTCCGTCAAATCGGCAAAGACCCGGCGATGATGCTTTGGCTGGACTCGGGCAGCAACCGGAAAGGAAAACCGAACGAAAATTATGCCCGCGAAGTGATGGAGCTGTTCACACTGGGCATCGGCAGTTACTCGGAGCAGGATGTGAAGGAAGCCGCGAGAGCTTTTACGGGATGGAACTACGACAAAAAGGAGGATAAGGTTTCCTTCCTGGATAAACAGCACGATATGGGAAAGAAAACGCTGCTCGGTGAAACCGGAAGCTGGAACGAAAGCGATGCAGTGGATATCCTGTTTAAACAGGAGGCCCTTTCCCGGTTTATGGCGGGCAAGCTGCTGCAATATTTTGGCTCCTATGCCCCTTCCGGCGAGTGGCTGGCCAAGGTGGCGAATGATTTCAGGACGGAACAGACGGTCGGCGAAGTGCTGCGCGGCATTTTTACTTCGGATGAATTCTATGACGATACGGTACAGCTGGCTCTGGTTAAGACTCCGTCAGAGTATGCCGCCGGAATCATCCGGATACTCCGTCTGCCCATGTCCAGAGGCTATGCTTCCGCCCTTCGCAAAATGGGACAGGAGCTGTATCTTCCTCCGAATGTGTCGGGTTGGAAGGAAGGCCAAGGCTGGCTTGTGTCCTCATGGCTGTTGGCGCGGTACCAATTTGCTGAGTCCATAGCTCAAAAATCAAACAGCAGCCTGCTGTCCACCAAAGATTTTCTGCCGTCTGCTGCCGGTGCCAACGGCGGAGATTGGGTCGACCAATGGACTAAGGAATTCGGCTTTGCGCCTGTCGGAGGGACAACCAGAGAAGTTCTGGCTAAGTACGCTGAGGATTCATTCGTCTATTCGCCGCAAAAAAACGCCGGCAAGCGAGGGCTGCTGCAGCTGCTGTTGATCAGTCCGGAAGCGCAGATGAAGTAATTCGTTAAGAATCATGGGAGGAGGAGCGGCTATGAAGCTGTCCAGAAGGGATTTTCTTATCAAGGGCACCGCGCTGCTCGCTGCATTTGGGCTCGGAGGCACGGCGATATGGGCGAGGGACGGGGAGTCGATCCTTTCGCTCGGCGGAAAGGATGTCGACTCCCCTGTGCTGGTTGTCGTACAGCTCTCAGGCGGCAATGACGGCTTGAATACGGTTATTCCTTATGGAATGGGCGGTTATTTCGATGCACGTCCCACGTTGAAAATCACGGAAAAAGAGGTCTTGGCGTTAAATACGGAGGTGGGACTGCATCCAAGCTTAAGCGGGCTCCATAAGCTGTACGAGAGCGGCAAGGTGGCCATCGTTCAAGGAGTCGGCTACCCCAATCCCGACCACTCCCACTTTCGTTCGATGGATATCTGGCACACGGCCGAACCGGAAAAGCAGCTGTACACCGGATGGCTTGGGCGGTATGTGGAGTCATCGCTGGAGGGAGTGAACAATCCCCTTAAAGCGCTGCAGATCAGCGGTACCATGAATAAAGCTTTCAGCTCGGACAGAGCGGCAGTTCCCGTCATACAATCTCTGGATACGTACACTATTTTTGACCAGAAAACCCCTGTACAGGAGAAGAACAGGCTGGCGAAAGCTTTTCTCGAGATGTATAACCCCTCTATTCAGTTGACACCGGTCAAAGTGATCGCTCAGAAGGGAAAAGAGGCTTCAGACAGTGTGGACGCCGTCCATTCGTTAACTTCAAGCTACCAAAACAAAGTGGAGTATCCGAAGACCGCTTTTGCCAAAGATTTGCAGCTGGTTTCCAAACTGCTTGCCGGCGGTTCTGGAACGAGGGTATTCTATGTGCAGCTTGGAGGCTTTGATGACCACGCCCAGGAGAAGGCTGTGCATGCGAAGCTGCTGAAGGACCTGGATATGGCTTTAGTGTCGTTCTATGAGGATCTCATGGCGCAGGGGCTGCATGATAGGGTCGTAACGATGGCCTTTTCGGAGTTCGGGCGAAGGGTGAAAGAGAACGGAAGCGGAGGCACGGACCATGGCACCGCGGCGCCGGTTCTGGTGCTTGGAGGACGGGTGAAAGGCGGTTTGTATGGAATGCATCCCAGCTTGACGGACCTCTCAAACGGCGATTTGAACCATCAGGTGGATTTCCGTTCCGTGTACTACACGATGATAGAGGATTGGCTTCATGGCGACGCCAAGGCGGTATTGGGAAAAACGTACGAAAAGATTAAATTTGTGTAAGCTTGGGCCAGACAACTCCTCCACTTCGCAAGCGGGGAGTTTTTTTTCTGTTGAAACCATCCGGATTTAGGGAGATAATACCATGGGAAAGGGGAGACGTGTATGTCAATATCGATGACGAAGCCAAAAACGACAAACCGGTCGATGGTTACTTTGGGCCTGCTGGCAGCCTTGTTCGTCGGTGCTCTGGACGCGACCGTCGTCAGCACGGCGATGCCGCATATTATGACGGAATTAAACGGATTAAGCCTGATCAGCTGGATTTTTTCCATTTATACTTTAACCACATGCGTTACTACGCCTATTTTCGGGAAGCTGGCGGATTTATTCGGAAGAAGACTGGTTTTTACCGTAGGGCTTGCCTTGTTTGTTGCAGGCTCGGTGCTGTGCGGTGCTGCACAAACGATGCCTGAGCTGATCTGGTTTCGCGCGCTGCAGGGAATCGGCGCCGGCGCTTTGACTCCGGTGACCTTCACGATCATCGGCGATTTGTACCCGGGAGAACAACGGGCCAAGGTGCAGGGCGTGTTCGCTTCGGTGTGGTCCGTCGCCGGACTGCTGGGGCCCCTTGTTGGAGGCTATTTTGTAGACCGTGTCTCCTGGAGATGGATTTTCTATGTCAACGTGCCGGTCGGCATCATCGCGTTTATTCTCGTATTCGGTTTTTTGCATGAAAGATTCGAGCAAAAATCCAAGAGTATAGACTATCTCGGCGCGTTAACTTTCACGGTGGGCGTGTCATCTTTGCTGTACGCTTTGCTGAGCGGCGGGGTTTCCTACCCTTGGAGCTCCTCCCTCATAGTCTCGCTGTTTGTCATAGCCGGGCTTTTTATACTGCTGTTTGTTTGGGTTGAAACCAGGGCGAAGGAACCGATGCTTCCCCTTTCCCTGTTCAAAAACCGCAGGATGGCCATACCGTATACGATGAGCTTCCTGGCCTTCTGTGTCACTGCAGGGGTGTCCATCTATACGCCGATGTGGATTCAAACGCTGCTCGGCGGCAGTGCTACCAGCTCCGGACTCACACTGATGCCGATGTCGATCGCATGGCCTATCGCGGCCAACCTGTCCGGCAGATTCATGTACCGTCTGGGCGCGAAAGCGTTTATGGTAACAGGAGCGATAATCGTCACTGCGGGCAGCTTGTGGCTGTCTACAATCCAGCTCGGTTCGCCCTATTGGGTCCTGGTGCTTATTCTTATTCTGATCGGCTTCGGCATGGGCTGCATGACGACCCCGTCGATGGTGCTGATCCAGACGGCGGTGGACTGGCAGCTGCGTGGAGTGGCCACTTCGACAAATTCCTTGATGAACGCGTTCGGCCAAACTCTGGGCGTGGCTGTATTCGGGACTGTGTTCAACAGCGCGGTTACGCAGAAGTCTCCGGATCAACTGGCCCACGGGATGCACTTGATTTTCATCGTGATTTTCGCGATTGCGGCGGCGAATTTGCTTGCCATGAGCTTCCTGCCGTCACACAAGAAGCTGATGGAGCAGAAGACAGGCTGACGGTCTTGCTGCATAGTTTCGGCTGGTTTGGATTCGTTTAACGTTAAAACGAAGAGAATTTTCAAAAGCAGCCGATTCTTGCACTTGATGGTGCAGGCGAATATTGCTATCATTAGTTCAACCCATTAAAGATAAGGTGTGAAAGCAATGAGCAACAGAGCGTATAATTTTAACGCGGGACCGGCCGCGCTGCCTTTGGAAGTGCTGCAGCAGGCCCAGCGGGAGTTGGTCGACTATAAGGGGATCGGCATGTCGGTCATGGAAATTTCCCACCGCAGCAAGGAATTCGAACAGCTGAACGACGAAGCACAAAGCCTCCTCAAACAATTGTTTGCCATCCCGCAAGGCTACCAGGTGCTTTTCCTGCAGGGCGGCGCCAGCACGCAGTTTACAATGATACCGATGAACTTTTTTAAGCAGGGCAAAGCTGCAAGCTATGTAATGACCGGCTCCTGGGCGAATAAAGCGGTGAAAGAAGCGAAGCTGTTCGGAGAAGTCGCCATTGCGGCAAGCTCCAAAGAGCAAAATTACACACGCATCCCCGACCTTGACGAAATACAAATAAATCCCGATTCATCTTATTTACATATTACTTCCAACGAAACGATCGAAGGCGCGCAGTACCCGGAGTATCCGGCAACCGGCGGCGTTCCGCTGATCGCAGATATGTCGAGCGACATTCTCAGCCGTCCCGTGGACGTCTCGAAATTCGCCGCGATCTATGCGGGAGCCCAAAAGAACCTGGGTCCATCAGGCGTCACGGTTGTGATTATCCGGGAGGATCTGCTGAACGATGTCAACCCGAACCTGCCGACGATGTTCAATTATCGGACCCACAGCGAGGCCAATTCTTTGTATAACACTCCACCGGTTTATTCAGTGTACATTATGAGTCTGGTCCTTGAGTGGATTAAAGCTAACGGCGGATTAGAGGCTATGCATAAGAAAAATGTGGAAAAAACCGCTTTAATCTACAATACCATCGATGAAAGCGGCGGATTCTATAAAGGCGTGATTGAAAAAGGCAGCCGCTCCATTATGAATATCACCTTCCGATTGGGAAGCGACGAGCTGGAGAAGCAGTTCGTAAAGGAATCCCAGCAGAACGGCTTCGTAGGCCTGAAGGGACACCGCAGCGTCGGGGGGCTGAGGGCTTCCACTTACAACGCGGTGCCGTATGAGGCATGTAAAGCTTTGGCCGAATTCATGACCGACTTCCGGAAACGCAATGGCTAAGCAAGAATAGAGGAAAGTCCGGTTTCCCGAAAGGGGACCGGACTTTTTTTGTTAACGTTAAAGAAAGTTTAAGATCAATAAAGGATTAAAGCGAAATGAAACTTTCTTTACCAAGAAAACCTACCTTTAAATCGCGGTCGCTCTTCCTTGAATGGCCTCGATAGAGGTTTTCTTATTTGCACGGGTGATTGCTTGAAACGGAACGAAAATTTGTTCCTTTATCTCCGCGAGTGCAATAGGCTTGGAGGATGTCAGGCCAGAATTTCCTTCATCACCGGCTCTGTCAGCTTATAACCGACATTGCGGATTGTGACGATATACTCGGGATTCCGGGCATTCGTTTCGATTTTATCGCGCAGATGGCTGATATGCACATCGACGATACGCGTGTCGCCGAGGAAATGGTAATCCCAGACCCCGTGAAGCAGCTGCTGGCGGCTAAGCACCTTGCCGCGGTGCTTGCAAAGGAAGAGAAGAAGCTCGAATTCCTTGGGAGTGAGCTCAATCGGATTCCCATTCAGGGTGACTTCCCGCTGGTCGGGCTGCACCGTAATTTGCCCGATCATGATCGGGCTGTCTTCACTCGTGGAAGGCAGCGTCTGAAGACGCCGGAGGATTGCTTGAATGCGGGAGATGAGCTCCTGCGGGGAGAACGGTTTGGTCATGTAATCGTCGGCGCCGTTGTCCAAACCGGCGATTTTGTCAGACAGGTCCTGCATAGCCGTGAGCATAATAATCGGCACTAAATTATTTTGATCCCTCAGCCTGCGGCAGATTTCAATTCCGTCAACTTTGGGAAGCATTAGATCAAGGACAATCAGATCGGGACGGAAGGTTTGAATTGCGTCAAAGACGGCTTCTCCGTCATATACGCATTGAACTTCAAAACCGACAAGCTTCAGGTTGAATTCAATTAACATGGAGATGGACGGCTCATCGTCTACTACCAATATTTTTTTCTTCATCGCTCGAATCTCCTTTACGCTCTGGTCTCCTATCATTCTCGCACGGCTGTATCAACCTTATATTAAGATAAAGTTAACCGAGTGTTAAAATTCGCCTTGCGATTTGGTGTATAATAGAGCGGGCAGGAATGAAGAAGAGGTGAAAGAGGACAACGATGGCATTTCATATTGTTTTGGTAGAACCTGAAATACCGGCTAACACCGGCAACATTGCCCGTACATGCGCCGCTACGGGAACGGTGCTGCACCTGGTGCGGCCGCTCGGTTTTGACACCGATGACAGGACTTTAAAGCGTGCGGGGCTGGATTATTGGCATTCCGTACGGGTCGTTTACCACGATTCCTTCAAGGAAGTGAAAAGGGAGAACCCGGACGGCCGATTCTATTTGGCGACAACGAAGGCGGACCGGTATTATACGGAGTTTTCGTTCCAGGACGGAGATTTCCTGGTGTTCGGAAAAGAAACGAAAGGGCTGTCGCCCGAAATCCTTGCCGCCCATCCCGGCCAGCTGATGAAGATGCCGATGACGGAAGCGGTGCGTTCCCTGAACCTGTCCAACTCGGCCGCCATTATATTGTATGAGGCACTGAGGCAGACCGGGTTTGCCGGAATGAAATGATTTTCTGAAAACAACAAAAAGCATCACACCCTCGCGGGTATGATGCTTTTTTACTTGTGCACAGCACTTACAGGCCGTTGGTCTGATCTTCGTTGTATGAAGAGGTCAGAATAGCGACCACGAACATGGCCATAACGAGCATAGTAATCCAGAATGCGGGAGACATCGCCTGCACCTCCTAATGAAGTTCACGGAATTTTCACGGCTTGATATAACTTTTATTATAAACAACCCTTCCTGAAAAAGAAACTTGCCGAATTGTGAACTTTTGGAGAAAAATGTTATTTGAAAAACAGGAAGTTGGCGGCTACCGGATGCAGCTTTCCGTCGGGCGGAGCGTTGATGACCTGTCCATCGTAGATGAGCGAGGAAGAACCGCTCCCATCAAGATTATAGCCGTCTCTGATACCCAGGCTGAGCAGCTTGTCCTGAAGCTCCGGCAGAGCAGCCCCTGAGTTGCCCCTTTCGTCATAGCCGTCGGTTACGATGAACAGCAGCTGATCGTGCCTGTAGCTGCCGACGACGGTACGGGGGGCTCTGGCCGGTGACGTTAACCATTTGCCGGGAATGGTCATCTTCCTGCCGTTTTGCAGAAGGACCGGGGCGAACATCGCGCCAAACACAGGCTGCAGCTTGTCCAAATCCTCCTGTTTGCCGAACCTGCCGCCAATAAGCTTGCGGTTTGCGCCCAAGCCGACGAAAGCCTGACTGTCCAAGCCCGGCATGAAGCCCTGCAAATATTTGCCGCGCACGACGGTTGTGCCTGCAGCCCTCAGCCTGCCGGTGCCCGAGTCCTGCTCGAAACCTCCCGCGTTGATCCCCGCGGCAGCGCCATACCTGCCCGCAGCTTCCAAGGTGGTTTCACTTCCGCCGATTTTATCCTGGCCCAATACCATTGTCATTGCTTTATCGGACTTCAGGTTCACTTTCAGGGCATAAGCTTTATAGGTAGGCTCCACGAATGAATACAGCTTCAAGTCGATGTTCGCCGTCGAAGTCTCCCGTATCGGCTCGCCGAGCTTGGCGGTTACACGCCGGTCGTAGATGGCAGCCGGGATCCCCGCCTGGTCAGCCGCGGATTGGCTGATGGCCGCCAGCTGCGCCTTGGTGTTGGCATAGCTTTCATAGTACTGCCCAATCACTGTGCGGGCTGCCGCCGCAGCGGTCCGCGCCTGGTCCAGCTTTCCGTCCGGCGAAAGTCCGGCGAGCGGAGAGTCAGGTTCTGACAGGCCTGAGCTTATAGATGGCAGCGAGACGGAAAAATGCAAACAGAACAGGCAGATAAGCATGCCCAGAAAAGGCGCGGTTGCCAGCAGAAAGAAACGGTTGATCTTTTGTACGGGGTTCATTGCTGCAGCACATCCAGATTCTTTTTCAATTCATCGAGCTTCTTCTTGATCTCATCCAGCTGGGCATAAAGCTGGCCGCCGTTATCCGTCTTCGGACCCGCGGTGTCATTGGCAAAGGCGAGCAGATCGTTTAGCGAATCCACCTTCGTCTGCATTTTCCTCATGTCGGAGGCCACCGAATCCTTCAGCTCGCTGACCTGTTTATGGTAATCCTCGCGAACGGCCTGGAGCTGCTGCTCCATCTGTCTGGCCATTTCCCGCTCCATCTGTTTTTTTAAATAATCGGTATAAGCATAGGCCGTTCCCGCCCCGATCCCGATCAGCACCACCCAGGATATGAACAGGTTTCTTAATCCGCGCTTTTTCATCGCCGCTCCCTTCTTCCCCGCGCCGGCCGCGCCATGGGAAAAGCGGTTGTCCTGCTCCTCATTCATTTCCTTACCACCTCAAAAAAATCAAAATAAAAGGTTACTAGAAAAGTATAACACCATATTCAAAGCAATATTGTAGAAATTTTCCCTCTTAACAGGTTTATCCAACGTTGTTACAATGATAGGAACGAGGAAAAAGAAGGGGAATCCATCAGATGAAGCTGAACCTGAACACAAACTTAGCCTACGCCCTTCGGTCGCGCTGGGCTGCCGTGCCGATCCCCCCCGAGAAAAAGCTTTCAAAGGAAGCGGCCGTCACCTTGGCTATCCAGTTTTTTTTCACATTCGGTGCGGCCATGTCGGGGCTGTTCCTGAACCTGTACTTGTGGAGACTGACCCACAGCCTTTCGATTAACGCGATGTACCAGATCATTTCCTTTGCGGTGGCTCCGCTGGGCTTTGCTTTGGGAGGCTGGATCAACAAGAAAAAGGACCGTATGGTCACCTACCGTGCGGGGATAGCGCTTACCGCTCTATTTTATCTGGTGGTCATTGTGGCGAAAAGCTCGGTGGTGACTTACTATCCCTTGTTTGCCGTATGCGGCGGATTGGCCAGCGCTTTCTACTGGGCAGGATATTTAACTCTGATGTACGATGTTTCAACGGTGCAGAACCGGATCCGGTTCTTGGCGTTCAACATGATCTCTTTTACGGCGGCCAGCTTGGCCGGACCTGCGCTCGCGGGGCTGATGATCCGGTTTCAGGAAGGGCTGCGGGGCTACTCTATCGTTTTTGGCATTGCTTTCGTCATGTTTGTAATCGCGGCTGTCGTCAGTATGAAAATCAGGGCCAAGGAAACCCGCCGCAGGAGGTACTTCCTTAAATTTACGGGTCTGGTAATGAGCAAGCACCGGAACTGGAGCCGCGCTCTTGTCGCTTTTCTCGTATTCGGGATGCTCCAGGGGATTATGCTGTTTCTGCCCAACATTCTGTTGTTTCAAGTGATGCCTAGGGAGGATATCGTCGGGTATTTGGGTGTGCTTTATTCCAGCGTCACGATTGTGACCGGAATGGCTATATCCAGGTATGCGCGTGAAAAATATGTAAAGGTTTACATGGCTGTGGCTGCGGCCGGGTTCATATCGGGAAGCCTGATTCTGATGATTCAAATTTCTTTGGGAACGGTAATTGCTTTTATGGTGTTGTACTCGATATTTAGCCCGCTGCAGGGAAACACGCTGACCAGCAACTATTTCGGGTTAATGGACTCGCTGCCTTTAAAAGGAGAACTGCGGGTCGAGAGCGTGGTCGTCCGGGAGACCTTTGTGAACATTGGCCGCATTCTGGCTATTATGGTTCTGATGCTTGTATCCGACGGTGTCAACAGTCCTTCTCTGCCTTGGGTAATCTTGTGTGCATCCGTTGTCCAGGCCGCTCTTGTTTTTTTATTGAAACGCAAGGATACAGACATGGAAAGGAAATAAGCGGGGGACAATAACGGAACCGGTTTGGAAAGGGGTGGCCTCATGAGTTACGACTGCATTATTATCGGAGGGGGCATAGCGGGGCTGCAGGGAGCGATTCAACTGGGACGCTATGAGCATAAGGTGCTTGTCATCGATTCAAACTACGGGCGGTCTACGCTGTGTAAAACGTACCACAATATTTTGGGCTGGCCTGATGGGGTTTCCGGTCCGGAGTTGAGACGCATAGGCAGGCAGCAAGCGGAAAGCACGGGTGTGGAATTTCTTGAGGATGAAGCGGTGAGCGTGCGTAAAGAGAATGGGCTTTTTATAGCTGGCTGCAGGGAAAAAGGAGATTTTACTACAAAAACATTGCTGTTCGCCACAGGATTGCTCGACAACTTCCCCCCGCTGCCGGGCTTAATTGCCTGTCTCGGTATGACGGTCTACGTATGTCCGGACTGCGACGGGTATGAGATCAAGAACAAGAAGACGCTGATCTTGGGAAACGGCAACGTGGGGGCCAGAATGGCGCTTCTTCTGAGGCCATGGACGCCTCATATGACCTTCATTAACCATGGACAAGGCGAAGTGGACGACGGTGTAATGGATGAGATGAAGCAAAAGGGGATCGGTTATGTTCAGGAGGAGATTGTCGAGGTGCTGAGAAAGGATCCGGGCGTTATGCGCGGCGTAAAGCTGCAGGACGGCCGGGAGCTGGAGGGCGAGCGCGGCTTTATTGCGTTCGGCGGCAATGTAATCCGCTCCGAGCTCGCGTCGCAGCTGGGTGTCGAGCGGATGGAGAACCGCCACATCGTCACGGACCCGCGCAGCAAAATGACCAGCGTACCGGGCGTCTGGTCCGCCGGTGATGTCAACGTCCACTCCGAGCAGGCGGTGATCGCGATGGGCGAAGGGCTGCAGTGCGCAATCTGGATCCATAAGACGCTGGTGAAAATGGACAAAGACTTGTGAGCAAGGGAGAGTCAGGGCGGATATGTTTGCGGTGTAAGTCGGAGTTGGGATCGTTTCATTGCATTTTATACAGTGGATGAAGGGAAACGGGTCACACGTACCCACAAATTTATCAACATTTTACCCAAAGCCGCCCAAAATTATAATTTCCTATATACAGCAAAATAGGCGGTGTTTCCACCGCCCTTCTTCAACCGGCCCAGGTCAAGCCGCAGCGGAATCGAGCTGCGGCTGTTTTGCTTTTTCGCGATTGAACTGGATGAGCAATAGAGCAAAGGTAGCTGCAGCCATAACCGCCAGAAAACTTCCGAGCACCGCCGCGCTGCTCCACATGAAACCGTATTGGCCGCTAGAGATGACGGCTCTGAATCCGGTGACGGAGTAGCCCATTGGCAGGAAGTGGTTCAGCGTTTGCAGCGGAGAGGGGATCAGTTCCAGCGGGAACGTTCCGGCCGAGCTCGTCAACTGCAGGATCAGCACAATGACGGCGATGAACCGCCCTGCGTCGGACAGCGCCGAGACCAGGAAAAGAATGATGGACATGAACGCCCAGCTCGTTAGCAGCGTAAAGAAAATGAATAAAGGAACGCTGCGCACCTCAATTTTCACCACGTCCAGCAAAATGATATCCACCAGCAGCGCCTGCAGCGTAGCTATCGCCATTACAATCACGAACTTGCTCAGAAACCAGCCGAATGCCGACTGAGGTGGTGCCGCGGGGGTTTTGAAAGCAAATACGACCGACAGCATCAAGGCGCCCACGAACAAGCCTAAAGACATGAAGTAAGGTGCGATACCGGTACCGTAGTTCGGAACCGAGGTTTTTTTCTGTTCATCGACCTTGACCGGATTGGAGAACTGCTCCAGATTGCTGTCGGTCGCGTTGATGCCGCTCGTCTTGCCCACCGCTTCCGACAGCTTGCCGGTAAGCTCGCTCGAGCCGCTGACCACGGAGCCCATGCCCTCGGCCAGCTTATGCGTGCCGTCGTTCAGCTGCGCTGTGCTGTCGGCCAGCTTGGCGGCGCCTTGGCCCAGCTGGCCGAGGCCGCTGTGCAGCCGGTCCGCGCCCTGCGCCGCGCCGGCTGCTCCGGCGTCGACCGCTTGCGCGGCCAGCGCCGCTTCGTTCAGCTTGCCGCCGAACGCCGTCAAGCTTTGGCCGAGCTGCGCTTGCGACGCCGACAGCTTTGCACTGCCGGCCGCAAGCTGCGCCGAGCCGCCTTCCAGCTGCGCGGCTCCGGCCTCCAGCTGCGCCGAACTGCCGGCGAGCTTGGACGCGCCGCCTGCCAGCTGCTGCTGGCCCTGCGCCGACGCTGCCGCACCGCCAGCCACTTGCTTGCCTGCCGCAAGCAGCTTCTGGAACTCCGGCGACTTCGCCAGCTCAGGCTGCGAGTCTGCCAGCTGCTGCAGGCCGGCACTCAAGCCGGCTGCGCCCTGCGACAGCTTCGCCATGCTGTCGACGGAGCTGCCCAGGCCCACTTGCAGCTCTGCTGCGCCCTGCTGCAGCTGCGTGAGGCCGCCGTGCAGCTGCTCTGCGCCCTGCTGCTGCTTCGCCGTCCCCTGCTCCAGCTGCTTTGCGCCCTGCTGCAGCTGGCTCTGGCCGTCCTCGAGCTGCTTCCCGGCGCCGGCCAGCTGGCCCAGTCCGCCAGCGAGCTTGGACGTGCCCTGTCGGAGCTGCTCCGCTCCGCCCGCGAGCTTGGACGCGCCGTCCTCCAGGCTTTGGATACCGCTCTGCAGCGGCATGGTTCCCTCGGCGATCAATCGGCTCAGATTCCGGTCCACCTCGGCCAGGCCATTCTCCACCTTTTTCGAACCGTCCGACAGCTGCGAAGCGCCGTCTGCCGCTTTAGCCAAGCCATCGGACAGCGTATGGATGTTATCGAACACCGACTGGGCGTAAGCTTTAGTCAGGTTGCGGGAGATTTCCGCTTTCATCTTCTCCATGGCATTGCGCCCGATCTGGTTGGAAGCGAAGTTGGTGCTTTCATTCGACACGAATTTGATCATCGAAGGCACCGGATTGGCCTCCAGCACTTTAGTGGCGTTTTGCGAGAAATCGTCCGGTATTTCCACGGCCATGTAATATTTGTGCTGCTCCAACCCCCGGTCGGCCTCTTCCTTTGTCACAAACTGCCAGTTGAAGTCCTTCGTTTCCTTGATTTTATCCGTAAAATCTTTCCCGACATCCACCTGTTTGCCGTTGAATACCGCCCCCTTGTCTTCGTTCACAACGGCAACGGGCATATCGTGCAGCTTGCCGTAAGGATCCCAGAAAGCCCACAGGAACGCCGAAATGTACATTAAAGGAATAAGCGCTACGGCCAGGACGGAAACCAGAAGCATTTTGGCGGTGAAGATGGCTTTCAGTTCCTGTTTCAGCGCTGACAGGATTTTCATTGGTTCTCTCTCCTTTGTTTACTTTATAAGTACTGAATGACTATCTTTCTCAATCGGTCATTTCAGGCCGAAAAAAGCGGCGCCAAGCTAACCTTATTTTACTGAAAATTGAAGCCTTACCGAAAAGTTGATCGCCTTACCAGAAAATTGAGCGCCTTGCCGAATTGAGCGTCATTTTGACCATAAAAGTTATCTCACCGCCAAGCCGTCCACCAGATAAAGCTGAAACAAACGGGCTATTTCCGCTTTGTCGAGCGGGGGGTGGCTTTTCTCCCAGTCGTAGACGAACGCGGCGTACAGCTTCAGCATCGTAAAAGCGGTAATCTCCGGATCGCACGGCTTCAACTCGCCTTTTTCAACCGCTTTCTGCACGTACTTGCTGATGAACGCCAGGATCGACTTCTCGATTTTGTCCATGCCGTCCTTGGCCGCCTGGGTTCCCATGTCCCTGATTTCGTGCGAAAGCCGGATCGTCAGCTCGTGCTGCTTGCGGAACTCCAAGATATGATAGAGCACCTGGTTCAGGTTTTCGAAAAAAGACCGGTCCGGATCGATCTCCGCTTCCGCCGCGCTGCGCACCTCGAGGATCAGAGATTTGAGTATCTCGTCGAACAGCTCTTCCTTTGTGGAAAAAAAGGTATAGATCGTGCCCTTGCCCACATTGGCCAATTTGGCTACCTGATCCATCGTCGTCGCTTTGTACCCGAAAAGGGCGAACGATTTGCCTGCGGCCTCAATGATTAATTTTTTTCTGTCAGTGGACATGGTCCGCCTCCTGCTCAGGTATGAATCTGAACTTATGACCAGATGGTTAAAGTGGTCAATCAGTATGATAGCATTTTTCGCGCGGTTTGGAAAGGTGCAAAATTCCCCCAACCATGGGCAGCAAACTCTATTACTCTATCTTATACCGGCGCTTCTGTGAATATGCGTTAAATTTGCGGTTTCTCGCAAAGCTTTTCTACCACATGACCGTAAGTTGCCAAAGCTTCTATTCCGAGAGGAGTAATCTCGTAAATGCCTCTTTGCTTCCTTCGAAACCACCGGTAATAATTTTTCTGCAGCATGCCCGCCACGTTCATGTTTCCGGTCCTTATCTTTAACTCGCGAGGCGAGAGAGGGCCATGGACTTGCAGCAGATGCGCGCAGTGGAGTGCTTTCTCCCTGTAGGCCGTGACGAGCTTCGTCCGTGTCGTTCCCCCGATATTGTAGTCTCCGCTTCGTTCCTTGAATTCGCTCAGCATCCGCTCCCTGCCGCGCTTGTTCGCTCTTGGCACATAGGGGACCGGATGGCAGACGACTTCGACGGACGGCTTGTTCCGTTTATAGAACTGAACCGTCAGCAGTCCCAGCCCCAGCATGCGGCACAAACGCTCCACTTCTCTCCAGGAAAGCTTGTGAGGGGCTTTTCCTTTGAAGGGGAGCTCGAAGGCGACGTATACTTTATCCGTCAAGGCCAGCCGGTCGATTCCCTGGACGAGCAGGGGGATGCTGAACGACCGTTTCAGCTCGACGATGACGGGCACTTCCTCGCCGCGCACGGCTACGAGGTCGCAGTGGTTGACTTCTCCCCGGACTTCGTAGCCTTGGGACTCAAGATACATTTTGACGGGAAGGTATAGTTCAGTTTCGTTTTTGACAGCCATAGATGCGCCTCCTTACGTCAAATCCCTGATTATTCGGCAAGGGTTGCCCGCCGCGACCACATTTGCCGGTACAGGTTTGGTCACGACGCTGCCCGAGCCGATCACCGTGTTGTCTCCGATGGTCACGCCGGGGTTAATCACCGCCGATCCGCCGATCCACACGTTATTGCCTATAGACACTCGCGACCCTCGCTCCAGCGCGGTACCACGCGACTGCAGGTCGAGGGGACGGAAGGCGGTGTAGATGTGCACTCCCGGAGACAGGGACACGTTGTTCCCGATGAGGACGGGGGCCTGGTCCAATATAACGCAGCCGAAATGGGCATAGAAATTATCCCCAACGCGGATGTTGTAGCCGTAATCGCAGCGGAAGGGCGGCTCGATGTCAAAGCCGGAACCTGCCGAGCCGAACAGCAGCAGTATCAGGTCTTTGCGCCGTTCGAACTCCGTCTCCTCCGTGTCGTTGTATAATCTGGTCAGCCTTCTCGCGTTCCGGCGATCCGCGTCCAATTCGGGATCCGACGGCTGATAGGGCAGGCCGGCCAGCATTTTTCCCTTTTCCGTGAGCTCCTCCCCAATCTCTTTCTCCATTCTCCGCGTTCCACTCCAGTCCTTTTTTGCTATTAATATTACCCTTTCTCCAAGCCTAAGTACAAGCAGCGGAAAACTTGTTTTCACGCCTTTCTTTCACAAAAATTCGGGAAACTTTCTTGTCTGGGCGCATAGGTATATAATACACACTTCGTCGATGCCAGTGTTCCTGACATGAAGGTGCCGGGAGACGAACGGGCATACGATTGCAGACAGAAGCAATACCCGAGACAAGGGCGAATAACCTTCCTCAAGACGCTGCTTTTAACTCATTTGGTGACAGGTGAAAGGAGGTTACTATGGATATTTTTCAAAGGATTATGGAACACCGCGCAGAAAAGGAAAAAGTCAACTGGACAGGAACTTTCGGGGAATATCTGGACATTGTCAGGAAAAATCCAAGTGTAGCCAGAACCGCGCATACCCGGGTCTATGATATGATTGCATGGCATGGGGTGGTTGAGGAGAACGGAAGGAAGAAATATAAATTTTTTCAATCGGAAATTTTTGGGCTGGATTCGGCGATCGAGAAGCTGGTGGAGGAGTACTTCCACTCGGCGGCCAAACGGCTTGAGGTCAAGAAGCGGATTCTGCTGCTGATGGGTCCGGTCAGCGGCGGAAAGTCCACCATTGTCACGCTGCTCAAGAGGGGACTGGAACGGTACTCGCGTTCGGAGGAAGGCGCCATCTATGCCATAAAAGGATCCCCGATGCATGAAGAGCCGCTGCTGCTGATCCCGCATGAGCTTCGCCCGGAGATCGAGCGTGAGCTGGATGTGAAGATCGAAGGCAATCTGTCCCCCTACAGCCAAATGATGCTCAAAACCCAGTATGACGGGCGGATTGAAGATGTGCTGGTGGAGCGGATTTTTCTGTCGGAGGAGAACCGGATCGGGATCGGAACCTTTTCCCCCTCAGATCCGAAGTCCCAGGACATTGCCGACCTTACGGGCAGCATCGACTTTTCCACTATTACCGAGTACGGTTCGGAGTCGGATCCCCGAGCGTACCGTTTTGACGGGGAGCTGAACAAGGCCAACCGGGGGATGATGGAATTCCAGGAAATGCTGAAGTGCGACGAAAAGTTTCTGTGGAACCTGCTTTCCCTGACTCAGGAGGGCAATTTCAAAGCGGGCCGGTTCGCCCTGATCTCCGCGGATGAGCTCATCATCGCCCATACGAACGAATCCGAGTATAAATCTTTTATCTCCAACAAAAAGAACGAAGCGCTCCAATCGAGAATGATCGTCATGCCTATTCCTTACAATTTACGGGTGAGCGACGAAGAAAAAATTTACACCAAGCTGATCCGGCAGAGCGATATGTCCCAAATGCATATTGCGCCTCATGCGCTTAGGGCCGGGGCCATCTTCTCCATCTTGACCAGATTGAAGGAATCCAAGAAGCAGGGGATGGATCTCATCAAGAAGATGCGCATGTATGACGGTGAATCCGTCGAAGGCTACAAGGAAGCCGACCTGAAGGAAATGCAGAACGAATACTTGGAAGAAGGAATGACCGGTATCGACCCGCGGTATGTCATCAACCGGATTTCCACCGCTTTGATCCGCCAGGATCTTCAGTGCATTAACGCGCTGGATGTCCTGCGGGCGATGAAAGACGGGCTCGATCAGCATCCTTCCATTACGAAAGAGGAACGGGACCGTTATCTCAACTTTATTTCGGTGGCGCGAAAAGAGTATGACGAGCTGGCCAAAAAAGAAGTGCAGAAGGCGTTTGTCTATTCCTATGAGGAGTCGGCGAAAACGCTTTTTAACAACTACCTGGACAATATTGAGGCTTACTGCAACTGGGGCAAAATCAAGGATCCGCTGACCGGTGAAGAGGTCGATCCGGATGAAAGGCTTATGCGCTCCATCGAGGAACAGATCGGCATTTCCGAGAATGCGAAAAAAGCGTTTCGCGAAGAGATCCTGATCCGCATGTCTTCTTATTCGAGAAAGAGCAAAAAATTCAGCTACAGTTCCCATGAAAGGCTGCGGGAGGCGATCGAGAAGAAACTGTTCGTCGATTTGAAGGACGTCGTGAAAATCACGACCTCCACCAAGACGCCGGACGAAAGCCAACTGAAGAAGATCAACGAAGTGACACGCAGGCTGATTGACGAGCACGGATACTGCCCGGTCTGCTCCAACGAGCTGCTTCGGTATGTGGGAAGTTTGTTGAACCGGTAGGCGTGCACGGGCAGTGCGCGTCTGCAGCCGGGCTGCAGCGGTATAACCTTGCACAACTTGACTGATACCTTAGATGCGGGAATTTTATGAAGAGGCGTGGAAAGCCGCTGTGCATTTATGCGCAGCGGCTTTGTGCTTGTACGGGAAATTATGATTTTCGGCGGCTCTTAATAAAATGTTGCTTAATTCGATGAATTCGATAAACTTGTGGATAAGTGTGGGTTTAGCTACCATTCATTCGCCGGGAGAGCCGCTCGTTGGAATACATTAAATGGAAATCCTGAATCTAATTGGACTTTCGATATGGCCAGAACCCTCCAGTCAATTTTGCTGTTATAAATTTTGTATCCTGTATTGCTGAATCAGGCTGTTTCACTTGTCCAAATACCCATACACATTGCGTTTCCTGGAATAAATTAATAGGAAATCCATGGATGGGAAGGATTGGTGTCAATTTATGGGGTGCAGTTGCCGTAAGCAATGCAGATGTAAAAGACCAGGTCGACGCGGTTTTGTTTGTTCATGCAGCGCTTCGAACATTCGAAGGATTACACAAACGTTAGCCGGGGTGAGCGCTGTATATCGGGCGGATGCCGATTTGGAGTGCCAAGGTGCGTTATGCAGAGGAATTGACAGCGATATTATTTATGATTGGACGGCTGTGCCGCTGTCCGGTAATCTTCAGGTAGTGGGGGATACCCGAAAAATAGGGAATAACACTCTGGTCGTCAGAGGAACTGGAACATTGGATTTAAGCGTGACAGTTACCTTCCGTTGCAGGGTATTTGGCGGCGGATTTGAGGATTGCAGAAGAACGGCGAGCATGCGATTTACTCAAAATCCAACAGGAGCATTCAGAGCACGTGGAAATTATGCCGCACCTCTGCTCGCTCGTAAGACCACGCAGAAGACAATTCAGAAGCAGAAATAACTAAGGTTCGTAAAAAAGCCCTCTCTTCTCTTCATTGGGAGGGCTTTTCCTTTAACATATGCCATTATGGCACTTTTCTTGGTGGCAGCTTTTGAGCAATTTGCTATGCGCTTTCGCCGCCATAGGACTGTGAGAGCATCATTTCAGTCTCAGCTGCAGCCTTGCGAAACAATTCGTCTGCCAAAATGATTCGCTCAGCTATATCTTGTACGATTTTTACACCATATAGATTCTCCAGGGTTAATACAACTTCGACGGGAAAATCCCGAGACGCATGAACCAGAAAGCAGTCAGCTTGGAATGGAGTATAGATAATCCGGAGCACATCAACAAATGGGTTCAAAACATACTTTTGATAGTAAATCAACGACTCTAGAAAAAGCCCGCGTTTAGTATATTTGACCGCCCGAGCAAACTGAAGGGGGAAATCGGCCAATAATGATGCCGCACCGCGGGCGGTCCGTCCACGGAACATGGCGCTGTGAGTCGGGGTTCGGCCGCTGCTGCTTATTCCAGCTTCGCCCACTGCTCATAGCATTTGATCACGGCGCTCATGTCTTCATCGCCATATCCGACGTTGTTTGCGGTTTGAAACAGCTCTTTGACGGCTGCCAGCACAGGGGTGGGAATGTCGAGAGTATCCGCCAATCCCTTGGCCAGCTTCAAATCCTTCAGCATAAGGCGGGTCATGAACTGCGGCGAAAAGTCCCGGCTGAGCATTTTGGGTCCTTTGATTTCAGCCATTCCGCTCCGGGCGCCGCCTGCGGCCACAACTTCGAGAAACAGCGCAGGATCCAGACCGGATTTTCGGACCAGTGACAGGCTTTCGGAAAGCGCCATCAAATTGATTGCTGTCAGTGTATTATTTGCGAGCTTGGTCTTCGATCCGGATCCCTGGGCACCCATGTAGACCGCTTTTTTTCCCATCGCCTGAAATACGGGCTTGCAGCTTTCGAAAAGTGTTTGGTCCCCTCCCACAATAAAGGTCAGCTGAGCTTCCCTGGCTTGCGGTTCGCTGCCGGTCACCGGCGCATCCAGCATGAGCACGCCGATGTCTGCCAGGCACGCGGCCATTTCCACGCTGGTATCGGGAGAGATCGTGCTGCAGTCGACAAGGACGCGGGCTCCGGACTGCTGGCGAAGTGCTTGGGCGATTCCCTCGTTCCCGAGAATGACCTCTTTCACAGCACGGTCGTCGGAAAGCATGGTAATGACCAGCTCCGCCTTTTGGGCCGCTTCTCCGGGGGTATCGGCAATGATGACGGAAGGGCCCAAACCTTCGGTTTTCCGTCGGTCTCTGTTGAATACGGTCAGCTTGTAACCCGCTTTTAACAAATTCACAGCCATATGACGCCCCATCGTGCCTAAACCGATAAATGCGATTTCCATCTTCATGCCTCCGATCCAGAATTTTACACTCCACTTCATTATAACTTTACAAATCCGTGCCTTCAACGAATTTTGGTCAAGCCAGGCCGCGTTTATGCAAACAAGCCCAAATCCGGGCATTCGCCTCACTCTTTGGGCGCTGATATCATATACATAATATATAACAACTAGAGAAAGCGAGTGAGTTGAGAGATGACACAACAGCTTGAGCAGCATGCAGAAACACAACAGCAGGAAAGGCCTGTTTTCGGCCACGGCTTCGGGCACCACGGCTTCGGGCACGGATTTGGCCACGGATTTGGCCATGGCTTCGGCTCCTTGCTGCCGTTTTTCTTCCTGTCCCCCTGGTTGTACTCTTATCCATACTACAGCTACCCTTACTACGGTTATCCTTACTACGGTTATCCTTATTACGGCTATCCATATGGGTATCCATACTACGGCTACCCTTACTATTAAAAGCCAAAACGGAGCTGTCCCACAAATGGTTATGTCCTCTTGGGGACAGCTCCGTTTTGGGGGACAGCTCTTTTTTGCAAGCACGCGAACTTTACTAGCACGAGCCTCTCCCCATCCGCGTTGCGGCTGTGGATAAAATGTTGATAAGTTCGATAAATTTGTGGATAAGTGTTATTTAGAGATTTAGATACATTTATCCGGTGGAAGATGTTGTTTTATGAAAAACACTTCGTTTCCAATCTAGGGTCACCTTTGCGCGCACAGCGTTATATCGTGTAGGATGCCATTCTGTTACAGCGGGTCGTTGCCATCCAGTTTTCACCGGATGCCCCCCTGCTTTATTAAATGGAAATCGTGTATCTAATTTGACTTGGATATGGTGAGTGATGCATCTAAATGGAAAACATCCATCAAATTCAGTGGTTATTCTAATAATTGACCGGGATAGATGCAATTAACGGGCGATTTTCCATTTATATTGCTCGGAAAGCAATCAAACAGAGCAAATAGCAGCATATTTTCCCGTTAATCAAAGCAATGCAGCTTGCTCACCGCGCCATGCCCCACTTGAGCTGCCCCGATGCCCCTCTAAAATCGGTCTCGGTGCTCCTCTCCAGGCAGCCTCGATGCTTCCCGCCCTGCTTTCGAGATGATAACGGATGAATGTGTCGGGCGTCAAAAATAGAAAACGTCCCGCCTCCACTCGTAAGAATGGAAGGGGGACGTTCTTCGTCGCATGCTTTTCTAAGGTAAATGTATGAACGTGACCAGTCCCTATTATGAGAAACAGGTCTCTGTCTTTATTGACACATATGGTGATTGTGTTCCACGTTAGGATGGTTCCTTCCTGTGTGCGGCTTTCTTGCCCGTTAGGATGTTCCGTTTAAATTGGCTCAGCTGCCTGCCCTCAGGCTGCCTTTCTCTTTATACTGCTTTATTGTTTATTCGCCTGAACGGAGCCCTGGAAATATTCTTCCAAAGTGACTCCTTTGGCTGCTATCTCTTTGGCCGTGTCGATGCCGACATAACGAACGTGCCAAGGCTCATAGTTATAACCAGTGACAGATTCTTTCCCTTTAGGATAGCGGATGATGAATCCGTAGGCAGGCGCGTGCTCCGCGAGCCAATTGGCCTCCGGGGTTTGTCCGAAGGACTCCTCAAGACCGAAATTGACGCTTGGGCTGGAGACGTCGATCGCGAGGCCGGTCTGATGTTCGCTGGTGCCGGGTTGGGCGCTGTACTGCAGCGCGTGCTGCTGTCCCTGAGTGCGTACATAGTTGTTGAACAGAGCCTTCTGCGTGGCATAGGACCGGTAAGCCGACACTCCGTACAGCTTCACTCCGTCCTTTTGGGCCGCGGCAAAAAGCTTTTCCAACGCTTTGGCGGCTTCTGCGCGCATGAGCCGTTTCTCGCTTTTTTCATTGAAGGAAAAAGGAATGCCCGGCTCCACCAGATCGGCAGGGCTATATCCTTCGGGCAGGGCCCGCTTCTTGTTGACCACCACAAGCCGGTCGTCCGCGTTGGTCACTATATCGACCCCGTTAGATCCGGCGGTTACCGTATCTTTAAGAGAGGGCAGCACGGTGACCGGCACCTCTTTGGCGGCCCCCGCGTATTTTACCGTCACGACGGCCGAGCTGCCGGTTTTGGCCTCTGCCGGTACCTTAACGGTCCCGTCCGTTGAAACCTCCACAGCCGCCGGATTGCTCGAGCTGATCTGCGCTTCCGCGGCCTGCAGCTCCCGCCGGTGATTGGCCGCATCGACGGAATACACTTTGAGCGCCGATTTGGCTCCCGGAGCCAGGATCAGGGAGGAAGGCTCGGCCGCGATCGAAGCGGTGCCGCTGACGGTTGACGAAGGGGGGGACACTGGAGAGCCTCCCCCTGCGCCTGTATTGCAGCCTGTAAGTGACAGGCAGATAAAGGACGACAAAAATAGGGCGGAATACTTTTTAATCACAATGAAACCTCCGAATGTTTGTTTGCATGATGGAATCTCTTCATTATAACAAAACGTCAGGGAATAATAAATTTTTCGAACCAGGAAGTATTCCCTTTTAATCGAAATTTGATACAATTATATACATATGGCCATTATGAAAACGCTTTAAAGTCCTGCGTGACCGAAAAGGAGCATTAAACTTGAAAGGCATTTTGCAAAGGCATCGTTGGCTTCGCTTTGCTGTAACCGTTGTGCTGATTATAATCATGCTTCCTCTATCCCAGATCATTACCGTCCAAGGTGAAGCAGGCAACCCGAAATTCGTGATGCTCCGGCTGGAGGATATCGGGCCGGGGGGACAATACGACTCTTTGGAGAATGTGGGAAAACTGCGTACGGTATTGGAATATCTGAGCGAGCATGGCGTAGTTTACCACCTGGCGGTCGTTCCCAAATGGATCCACTTCACCGAACAAGGACAGCGGATGGAGCGCTCTCTGGATCAGCTGTCGGATCCTTATATCCGGTCCTTTAATAAGCTGCTGGCGCAAGCCGTACAATCCGGCGCTTCGCTCGGCCTGCACGGTGATACGCATCAGGCGGGCGACACGGTGAGGCAGGACGGGCACCATGAAACGGGGATAGGGAACGAGTTCTACGTCCCCGATCTGGCTGAGACCTCCACTCCGGAATTTGCCGACCGAAGGATCAAGGAAGGGCTGGGCATTATGGCCTCCGCCGGTTTGCAGCCGCGTTTTTGGGAAGCGCCGCATTACCGTACGACAGCCGCCCAGGATAAAGTTTTCCGCAGCTATTTCGGAATGAATTACCAGGCCGATATGCAGGCAGGCCCGCAGCCCGAAGTGCGGTATATAACCCAGCAAAACAAAGGATTCGGCGCCCCCTCCTCCGGTGCGGTTTATGTGCCCACCCCTTTTTCGTATATTGCTTACAACAAGGACGAGAAGGCGATTTTCAAGCTGATTGATAATAAAAAGAATAAAAATTTGCCATCCTTCTTCTTTCATCCTTTTCTGGAATTCAAGCACCTGGTTCCCGTGCTTGACGGTCAAGGGGAACCAGTGATGCGGGACGGCCTGCCGGAATACAGATATGAGGGATCTAACCACAGCGTCCTGCAGAAGCTGATTTCCGGGCTGAAAGAAAGGGAATACAAATTCTATACGATACACGACTATGTGCCTTTCACGCCGGCCCATACGGTTCAAGTAGCGGCGGACAAAGACTTCAAGCTGCTGGCCGGCGACGTGACCGGAAACGGGCAGGCGGATCTTGTTGTTTGGGATGCCGCGTCGGGCAGCATTCGCGTCACGGAAGGCCATTTTAAAGGGCCTCGCAACGAAACCCAGCCCGCGCCGTCAGTGTGGGCATCGGTACCCTACAAGCAGGGCTGCGCATTCGCATTGGCGGATTTGAACGGGGACGGCCGCGCGGATCTGTTGATCGGCACTGCCGAAGGGGCGATTAACATTTATTTGTCCGATAAGGGGAAGTTTGTTTTCTATCGCTCCGTGAAAGTAAGCCAGTCCGGTTGGTCGGACCTCTTCGCGGTCCGAAAGCCTGGAGGAACATGGCTGATAGCCGGGCAATCCCTGGACCAGACCCAACTGCAGGGAGCCCTTATCGGCATGGAGCAGGCGTCTGCTGTGCGGCCTTATCGTTTTAAATCCGCCGGGACGAGAAGCATCCAGCCCCGCCAAACGGACGATCCGGAGCGGCAGACTTTGTTTGTTTCACAAAAAGGCCGCTCCAGCGGGATCGAGATGGACTATGAGGACAGCAGCCAGAAGTGGACGGTGAAGAAGGTTTCGCTGCCTATTCCAATTGAGGACGGCGACTTGATACTGGGCGATTTCAATGGAGACGGAAGAGAAGACGCATTCCGCTGGGATCCGGTCGAACTCAAAGGTAAGATATACTGCCGCAACGAATATGGAGAGTATAATCTGCTTTCCCGCTTCGGGCCGTGGGACTCGCCCGGCGGCGCATTGATTACAGCGGATTTTGACGGAAACGGAGAAATGGACATCGCCGCAGTCCATGTCCAGGAGAAAACGGTCAATATCGCTCTGTCGTTCCAAAGCAGAAAACAGCCTTAGGAAACGTCAAGCCGCAGGAGCCGAAACAGCCGTACAAGCCAAAAAACCGCCGAAAGCACGGCGGTTTTTTGAGCCGGTCCCTAGGTCAGACCGAAGATTTTCTGCCCATAAGAAGCATGACTACGAACAGGATCAGGAATAAGAAGAACAGTACCTTGGCGATTCCTGCGGCTGCTGTGGCAACCCCGAAGAATCCGAAGAATCCGGCGATAATAGCGACAATCAGGAATAAAAATGCCCATCTTAACATGTGAATTCCTCCTTTTTCATTTTCATCTCTAGATATATGGTGTGAAATGTTGTAAACGATTATAATGTGTTTCCGTCCTTGCCAGACATATACAGTCCGGCCGGCGGTACGACGACTTCGTCGCGCTCAGCGGTACGCTGGAGGCTCGGGCCTTCTCCGTCCGTGTAACGGTCAGACCAGGCGGTAATCAGGATTCTTCCCTTGTCCAATTCGCGTTCATATCTTTCCGCTTCCTCCTTGGACAAACCGAGCGACTCCAATTTGGCCCTCAATTTATCGCCTTGGGAGCGGAACAAGTTGGCAAGAGCGGTCATAACGCCTTCTTGATTAATGCCGATCTCGCTGGCTTGCGTCAGCTTCACCAAACCTTCGGTTTGTTCATTGTCATGGGCCAGAACATAAATCTCGTCATTGGCGTAGCCCTGCGTCTGGAAATAACGTATTTGCTTCAACGCTTCCTCTTCGGTTTTGGCCAATTTGATCCTTGCGTCCGTGTGTTCCATTGTTTATCCCTCCTTCATTGCATTGTTGACTTTCAAGTTGACTGGCTTGCCTATTCTTAACCTGCCCCTGGCGGCGGTGAAACAGCCGTGAAAAAACGTTTCATAAAGCTGTAAAACGGGTAATGTCATTTATTAATGGTTGCAAAAAGGTTATAATTAATAAAATGAGTTCAGTATCGATTGAACCGGCTTTTTGCGGTGGGAGGAGGGTATCCGAAACTATCGCCGAAAGCTCTATATAAACCTTGCAACAAGCGTTTCTACTGCCAGTAGACAAAAGGAGCAAGCTTGCTATGAATATCTTTATTGTGGATGACAATCCGGTCAATTTAATTGTGATAGAGAAAATATTGAAAAACGCGGGGTATAAAAACCTGATGAAGGCATCGTCCGCGGTGGAAATGCTGCAGACGCTCGAAAGCGGGACTCCGTCCGGTCTCTCCGTCGATTTGATCCTGATGGATATGATGATGCCCGAAATCGACGGGATTGAAGCGACGAAGCGCATTCAACTGATGGACCAATTCAAGGACATTCCGATTATCATCATTACGGCCATGGGCGACTCCATCAAGCTTGCGGAAGCGCTGGAAGCCGGTGCGATCGACTACGTAATGAAGCCGGTCAACAAAATCGAACTGATCGCCCGCATTCGCGTAGCCCTCCGGCTGAAATACGAGAAGGATTGGCACAAAGAGAACGAGCAAAGAATCCGCACTGAGCTTGAATTGGCAAAAAAGGTGCAGAGCAGCGTGCTAAGCCTACCCATGCACACGGAGGCCATCGACATATCCGCCTCTTACAATCCTTCCTACGAGCTCGCCGGGGATTTGTACACCTGGTATAAGATAGATGACCACCGATACGGGATCCTCCTGCTCGATATAATGGGACACGGTATTTCTTCGTCCCTCGTCTGTATGTTTATTTCTTCGGTGCTTCAGGATGTGATTACCCGCTATGTTTCTCCTGAACTTGTCATTGCCGAATTAAACCGATACATGAATCAGCTGAATAAGAACGGCACAAGCTTGAAGTATTATTTTACCGCAATCTATCTGGTGATTGACACAGAGTCCAAAACCATCGATTATGTGAACGCAGGGCATCCTCCGGGCTTGCTTCTGGAAGAGGGCAAGCCTCCGGTCCGGCTTAATCTGGGATCCTGCGCGGTCGGATTCTTCGACCAAATGGAAATACATCAGGGAACCCTTGATTACAACAAGGATTTTCGCCTGTTTCTGTACACGGACGGGCTGCTTGAGGCCATCGAGGTAGAGGGGGAAGAAAGCGAAGAGACTCTGCTGCGTTTTCTGCAGAGCATCGGCCCGGAACCGGACGTAGAGAAGATAATGGACGAGCTGCTCCCCATCGAGATCCGACAGCAGCAGCAGGATGATATTTGCATGGTGCTCATAGGGGCAAAGTAATCCGAGACAAAGGAGGGGAACTGCGGCATGAAGATGTCAACAAAACTGTTTGTAGGTTTTGGACTGCTTCTGGTATTGATGCTGATTATGGCCAGCCTGGGCATAAATCAGCTCAGCAAGACAAAAAAAGAGATGGAGCAGGATTACGTTATCCATTATCAGAAAGTCCGCGAAGCCGAACATGTGCAGAGCGACGTTATGAATATAGCAAAATATTTAGCGAATTTACTGCTCGCGGATTCCCCCGACTCTGCGAATTCCGCGAAATCCGCGGACTTGATCAAGCAATCGCTTCAATCCCTGATTAATGGTATTAATGTGCTTGGCGAAAGCGGAACGGATAATACCGAAAGCCAGCTTATCCATATGATCAAGGCAAACGGGGACAAGTATTCGTCCTATGTGAATGATGCGGTCAATCTCTCTCTGGCAGGCAAGAAGGAAGAAGCAGGCCAGCTTCGCAGCCAGGAGGGCTTAAAGCTTCAGGATGAGCTGCTCGTCTCACTCGACCGTCTTAACAAATTCGAAGACAAGTCCATGACTAACGGAATAGAGAGCTTTAAAGTCAATAACAAGACGACTTTGATGATGACCGCCAGCTTGATGCTCATTTCCCTGTTGTTAGGTATAGCGGTCATGTTCTGGATCATGATGAGTCAAAGCAGAGGCCTTAACACTCTTTCCAGCATGATCACCAGCTTTGAGAAAAACGGATTCGACCGGAACATCCGGATCCATACGAACTTGAAGGACGAGTACGGCGAGATCGCCCAGGTATTCAACCGGCTGGCCGACAGTCTGGAAGAATCGCTCAACAAAGAACGCACCGCCAGCAAAATCAACGAAGAGCAGGCATGGATCAAAACCAACTTGAGCAATATTTATTTCCAGATCCAAGGGAAATATGATTTGACGGAGATTGCCAGGCTGTTTGTCGCGGAGACGGCATCCATGATCGGAGCCCACCATGGCGCATTCTACCTCGCGGAACAAGAAGGCAGAGAAAGGTATCTCGCCTTGGGCGCTTCATATGCCTTGGAGTCCGGTCGGGAGAACGAGGCTGCCCGGCGTTTCTCGTTCGGCGAGGGCTTGATCGGACAAGCCGCGGAGGACGGCCGGCGGATAATGATTGACGATGTGCCGGGCAATTATATTAAAGTCCGCTCATCGTTTGGCGAAATCGAGCCTGCCAGCCTGTACATCCAGCCGATCCATTCCGAGGACCGGGTAGTCGGCGTGTTCGAATTCGCGTCTTTCAGGAAATTCACGGCAGTGGAGATCGACCTTCTTGAGCAGTTGTCCGAAGTCATGGCCGTCATTATCAGTTCCGCCAAGTCCAGAACGAAAATTGAAGAGCTTTTGAAATCTTCCCAGGCTCTGACCGAAGAGCTGCAGACGAATTCCGAGGAGCTGCTTGCCCAACAGGAGGAGCTCCGCGCGTCCAACGAAAAACTGGAAGAACAGACCGAGGCGCTAAGGGCTTCGGAGGAGCTGCTGCAGCGGCAGCAGGAGGAGCTCGAGCACAGCAACGGAGAGCTGCTGGAAAAAACCAGGCTGCTGGAGCACCAGGTTAAGGAAACGGAAGCAATCAACGAACAGATGCTTCAGGCCAAAACTTCTTTGGAAAAGCAGGCAGTCGATCTCGCTTTGTCTTCCAAATACAAGTCGGAGTTCCTTGCCAATATGTCGCATGAATTAAGGACGCCTCTGAACAGTATGCTCATTCTCTCCCAAATGCTCCACGAGAACAAGGAAGGCAATTTAACGGAGAAGCAGGTTGAGTATGCCCAAACCATTCATGCCTCGGGCAACGACTTATTAAGGTTGATTGACGATGTGCTGGATTTGTCGAAAGTGGAAGCCGGCCGGATGGCTGTGAATAAGGAGTTTGTCCTCGTTAAAGATATAACCGATGTGATGAAGAGGGCTTTTGCCCCGGTGGCGAAGCAGAATAAGGTTGATTTCGAAGTTATCGTCGATGAAAATCTGCCGGAAACGGTGTACACGGACAATATGAGAATTCAGCAGATTCTCAAAAATCTTCTGTCCAACGCCTTTAAGTTCACACATTCCGGAAGCGTCAGATTACACGTTTATCACATAAAAGTGCCGGACAAAGGAATCGCTTTTGCCGTGAAAGATACAGGAATCGGCGTGCCGGCGTCCAAACAAAGGATGATCTTCGAGGCGTTTCAGCAGGCGGACGGCACCACGAGCCGGATCTATGGAGGAACCGGCTTGGGATTGTCCATATCCAAGGAGCTGGCGGAGCTGCTTGGTGGAACCATAGTGCTGAAAAGCGAAGAAGGCAAAGGAAGCACCTTCACCTTGATCCTGCCGGAGAGCCATGTGGATATGATGTCCATAGTGCAGGATGAAGTCGCGGCCGCGGAAGAATCGACGCTTTCCATGCGCAGCCCCGAGCCGGGCCTCAAGCTTTCGATTCTTCCAAAGCAGGAACATGCACAGCAGCCGGCAGCCCCGCAAATCGAAGACGACAGAGATAAGCTTGAGGCCAATGACAAGGTCGTTCTTATTATCGAAGACGATGTCCACTTCGCCAAGGTCGTGTTGGATATGGCCCGAACCAAAGGCTTCAAGGGAGTCGTAGCGCTGGAAGGCGGCACCGGAATGCAGATGGTAAGGGAATACAAGCCGGACGCGATTATTCTGGACATTCAATTGCCAGTCGTTGACGGCTGGTCCATTCTCGTTCATCTGAAGAACGATGCTTCCACACGCCACATTCCTGTGCATGTCATATCTGTCATGGATGAGATTCAGCAGGGCTTGTCGCTGGGAGCGATCGCTTACCTGCAGAAGCCGCTGAGCCGGGACAGCCTGGAGCAGGTGTTCTCCCAATTGGAATCTTTCATGAACAAGAAGCTGAAAAAGCTGCTCATCCTGCAGGACGACCCGAATCAGATGAGCGCTTTGGTGGAGCTGATCAGCCACGACGATGTGAAGATTATCACGGTGTCGGAAAAGGAACAAGCCCTGTCCGAACTGGAGAAGCAGCAATATGATTGCATGGTGATCGATTACAGCCTCGGCAATTCCTCGACGTTCGAACTGCTTGACGCGATCCACTCTCATAGGCGGTTACACCGGTTGCCGGTCATTATTTACACTGGAAAAGACCTGCATCAGAGGGAGAGGCTCCGTCTAAAGAAATATGCCGAGTCCATCATTATTAAAGATGTGAAATCGCCGGAACGGCTGCTTGACGAGACCGTATTGTTCCTCCACCGAGTGGAAGAAGCGCTGCCTGACGAGAAAAAGCAAATTCTCGAACAGCTGCGGAACAAGGAAACGATTTTTGCCGGGAAGAAAGCGTTGATTGTTGACGACGATATCCGTAACGTGTTCGCTCTTTCTCATCTGCTCGAAGGCTACGATATGGAAGTTCGGTTTGCTGAAACCGGACGCCAGGCGTTGGACGCTTTAAACGAGGAGCCTCGTGTCGATATTATTTTAATGGACATGATGATGCCTGAGATGGATGGCTATGAGGCGATGCGCGAGATCAGGGACAAGCCTCAATTGGAAAAAGTGCCGATTATCGCGCTGACAGCCAAAGCGATGAAGGACGACCGTGATAAATGCATTTCCGCAGGCGCCTCCGACTATATCACGAAGCCTATCAATAACGAGCAGCTGCTTTCTCTGATGAGGGTATGGCTGTTTAAATAAATTCGCTTAAGCTGTTTGTGGATCAGGAAATTCGGGTCATAATCAGTGAGCAGGAAGGAGGATGGGGGTGAAGCAAAGCGTGATGTCGATCCTGGACCGGAATTTTAGCGATCAGGTTTTTAACGAGAAGGAACGGATAGAGATCTGGCTTCTGCTTGAAGGAGTCTACCGTGTGTACGGGTATGATTTTCGGAATTACGCCTATCCATCCATTCGCCGAAGAATTCTTCACCGGGTCCAAGCGGAGAAACTGCCGACCGTCTCGGCGCTGCAAGCCAAGGTGCTGCATGACAGGAACTGTCTGGACCGCCTGATGTCGGATCTCGTCATTCATGTGACCGATTTATTCCGCGATCCGAGTTTTTTTCAAGCCTTCCGCCTGTTGGTCGTGCCCTTGCTGCGAGATTATACGAACATCAGGATATGGCATGCCGGCTGTTCGACGGGGGAAGAGGCATACTCCATGGCCATACTTCTTCATGAGGAAGGTTTATACGACAAGACGACGATATATGCGACAGATATCAATGAGGAAGTACTTCATATCGCCGAACTCGGCACCTACCCGCTGAAGAATATGAAGAACTACACACGAAATTACTTGCTAGCCGGAGGGAACGACTCTTTTTCCAAGTATTACAGCGCATCCTACGAATCGGCTTCCTTTCACCCGTTCCTGAAGAAGAATATCGTGTTCGCCCAGCACAACCTGGTGACGGACCGGTCTTTTAACGAATTCCATGCGATTCTCTGCCGCAATGTTATGATCTACTTCGATTTGGAGCTTCAGAACCGCGTGCATGAGCTGTTCTATGACAGCTTGTCCGACTCGGGGATTCTGGCGCTCGGCAGCAAAGAGTCGATTAACTTTTCCAGCAGGGCCTCATGTTATGAGATCCTTGACAACAAGGAGAAGATATATCGTAAAATGAAGTAAGAGGTAAGTCAGAGAGAGAATAGGAGAAATATATGACTTGGGACGATCCGATAAATATTTTACTCGTAGACGACCAGATGGAAAACTTGCTTGCTCTTGAAGCGGTTCTGTCGGACCAGGACTATCGGCTGGTCAAAGCTCAATCCGGGGAAGAAGCGCTTCGCTGCCTGCTCAAGGATGATTTTGCGGTGATCGTACTGGATATACAGATGCCCGGCATGGATGGCTTTGAGACGGCCAAATGGATCAAGTCGAGAGAAAAATCGAGATCAATCCCCATCATCTTCATTACCGCGGCGGCGCACGAGAAGGAGCATTCATTCACGGCTTACTCCGTCGGCGCGATAGATTATATGGTGAAGCCTTTCGTGCCGGAAATACTAAGGTCCAAAATCGAAGGCTTCGTCAGTATGTACCTGGTGCAGAAAAAGCTGCAGCTCCAGACGCACCTGCTTAATCAGCGCAGTCTCGAGCTTATGCAGGCCAAAGAGGCCGCTGAGACGGCTTCAAGGGTGAAGTCTGAATTTCTCGCGGTGATCAGCCATGAAATCCGCACGCCCCTGAACGGGGTGATGGCTATGGCCGACCTGCTGCTGGAAACCGAGCTGAACGAGGAACAAAAGGATTACGCGGAGACGATACACAAGAGCGGCGCGGCTTTGCTGTTTATTCTTAATAATATCCTGGACCTGACCAAAATCGAATCGGGCAAAATGGAGCTGGCCAAAGAACCGTTCGACCTGCGCTCCTGTTTGGAGGAGACGGTGCATATGTTTCAGGTGGAGAGCCGCAAAAGGTCCGTTGAGATTGAATATGATCTCGATCCCTCTCTGCCTGCCGTACTTCTGGGCGATGAAGCGAGGCTTCGTCAGATTTTCATCAATCTGATCGGCAACGCGCTTAAATTCACGGAGAGCGGCGGCGTGTATATCACTTCAACCAAGCTGGGGGAAGCCGACGGGAGCGTATCCATCGAGTTTAAAGTGAGGGACACGGGGATCGGAATACCCAAGGATAAGCAGGCTCAGCTGTTCAAGCCTTTTACGCAGGTGGATTCGTCCATGACCCGCAAATACGGCGGTACGGGGCTTGGGCTGGCGATATGCAAAAATCTGGTTGAGCTGATGAATGGTTCGATTTCCGTCGATTCTTTGGAACAGCAAGGCACGACATTTACTTTTAAGGTGGAAGTGTCCTGCTTGAATGAGGATTGCTGACTTAAACGTTTAACTTTTACAGTCTGGAAAGTAAAGCGCACTGGTTTGGATTTGACCAAAGAAAACCGTAAGGATGATTATTCCTGCGGTTTTTTTGTGTGCTTTTTTTGGGAAATTCTATGAAAGCTCTATATTTTTGTTTGAACTGAAAGCAGGACGTTTAAAGATATAGTATGACGCTTTGAAAGGGGATATTTGGGAATGACCAACCTTGTTGCCGGCACTAAGGATCTTCACTTGTTCCACGAAGGCACCTTATATCAAGGCTATCAATTTTTCGGAGCTCACTTGGTGGATGGGCCGGAGGCAGGCGTCCAGTTTACCGTGTGGGCTCCTAATGCTCAATCGGTGGAAATCGTGGGAGACTTCAACGAGTGGAACGGAGAGAACCACTCAATGGACCTTTTAGGAGATTCAGGTGTATGGCAGCTTCATATTCCGGGGTTGGATGCAGGGACGATTTACAAGTACTCCATTGTGACGCCCGAGGGGAATGCCGTGTTAAAGGCGGACCCATACGCTTTCTATTCCCAAGTAAGGCCCGACACAGCTTCTGTTGTTGCGAATTTGGATAGTTTCGAGTGGAACGATTCCGAATGGCGGGAGAATAAGAAAGACGAATACATTTATCACGCTCCCGTCAATATATATGAGGTTCACTTAGGGAGTTGGAAGAGGGATGAGAACGGCGAATTCCTCACTTACCGCGAACTCGCGGACGAATTGATCGATTACGTGCTCGAACTGGGATATACGCATATTGAGCCGCTTCCGTTAACAGAGCATCCGTTCGACGGATCCTGGGGCTACCAGGTTACCGGGTATTACTCGATTACAAGCCGTTACGGGGCGCCGGAAGATTTCATGTATTTTGTGGACAGGTGCCATCAAAGAGGAATAGGAGTCATTCTGGACTGGGTCCCGGGACATTTTGTCAAGGACGAACACGGTTTGGCCATGTTTGACGGGACCCCGTGCTATGAATATGCGGATCCCAGGAAGGCGGACCGGTCCAATTGGGGCACCTACGTATTCGATTATGCCAAACCCGAGGTGTTAAGCTTCCTCATCGGCAGCGCCGTATTCTGGATGGACAAGTACCATGTAGACGGTCTGCGGATCGACGCGGTAACGTCCATGCTGTTTCTGAACTTTGAGAAAGACGAATCTCTCTGGGTGAAGAATGAATTGGGCGGCGAAGAGAATCTCGAAGCTATCGAATTCATGAAGAAGCTGAACAGCGTTGTGTTTGGTTACTTTCCAAAAGCGATTATGGCTGCAGAAGACTGCTCGGAGTGGACGAATGTCACTACCCCAGTGTGCGACGGAGGGCTGGGCTTTAACTTCAAGTGGAACATGAGCTGGATGGGACAGGTTCTCAACTACATGAGAATGAATGCCATCGAACGAAAAGACCGCTTGGAGCTCGTTACCTCGCCTTTTTTCCAAGCTTTCACTGAAAATTATATTATGGCTTTCTCTCATGATGAAGTCTCCCACGGGTATTCCCTTCTGGCCACCATGTCAGGCGACGACTGGCAGAAACGGGCCAACCTGAGGCTGCTATACGGCTACACGATGGGCCATCCAGGCAAGAAGCTGTTCTTTATGGGCTGCGAATTCGGCCAAAAGCAGGATTGGGATGTAGACAGCTCGCTGCATTGGGACCTGCTGGATGTGGAGGAGCATTCCCGGTTGCACAAGTATATGAGAGACCTTAATCATCTTTACCGCTCGGAAAAGGCGCTGTGGCAAATGGATACCGATCCCGCCGGCCTTTTCTGGATACACTCGGAGGATGACCATGACGGAGTCGTTATTTTCAAAAGGCAGGCTTCGGATCCGAGCAACACAATTATCGTCGTTTGCAACTTTAGCAGTGACGTTTATGACGATTATAAGGTAGGAGTTCCCGACCCGGGATATTATAGCGAAATTTTCAACAGCGATGCGGAAGTCTACGGAGGCACTGGGAGAGTGCAAGGCAATGAAATTGCGACAGAAGAATACGGCTGCCACAACCAGCCTTACTGCATTCAGATCCAGATCCCTCCGCTTGCCGCTATGATGTTTAAACTACAAAGAGAGAGAAAGGATTGGAAAATTCATGAGACAAAAAGATTGCGTCGCTATGCTGTTAGCCGGAGGAGAAGGTCGCAGATTGAATCCGCTGACCGCAAAAATGGCCAAGCCCGCCGTATACTTCGGCGGCCAATATAGAATGATCGATTATGCGCTGAGCAACTGCAGGAATTCACAGATAGATGTAATCGGAGTAGTCACCCAATATGAGCCGGAAACTCTGCACGAGCATATCGGCTGCGGAACACCTTGGCTGGAGGGGACGGAAGGGCACGTAGAGGTACTGCCTTCCACTCAGCCGCATGTCGGCAAGGACGGTTATACCGGGACTGCGAATGCAATATATCAAAACCGGCGTTTTATTGAGCAGTTCGACGCCAATTATGTTATCGTCCTGTCCGGGGACCATGTTTACCAAATGGATTATGAAGCCATGCTCGCCTATCATAAATCTGTGGGAGCCAAAGCAACCATAGCCGTTACCCCGGTTCCTTGGGAGGATGCAAGCCGGTTCGGCTTGATGTCTGTGGACAAGCGGGGGCGCGTAACCGAGTTTAATGAAAAACCTGCGGTACCGGAGAGTAATCTGGCTTCCATGGGAATTTACATTTTCGACACGGATTACTTGATGGATTGCCTTGAGGCGGATGATAGAAATCCCAAATCCTCTCATGATTTCGGTAAAGACGTTATTCCTATGATGCTGGAGCAGGACGAAGACCTCTATGCTTATTCTTTTAAAGGATATTGGAAGGATGTAGGTACGATCGGCAGCTTGTGGGGCGCCCAAATGGATCTGCTGAGCCCTGAGGTACAAGCTCCATGGAAGAACATGGAATGGCCGCTCTACACCAGAGAAGCAAATTCCAATCCGATGCATATCGATGAAAGAGCCTCCGTCCATAATTCCATTTTAAGCCCGGGCTGCTCCGTCTATGGCGCCGTCAACAATTCTGTCATTTCCTGCGGCGTTCATATCGGCAAGGGCAGCGTGCTGAAAGACTGTGTCATTATGCCTAATGCCAGAATCGGAAATCAAGTCAAGCTGGAAAAGGTCATTATCGGCGAAGGAAGCATCATCCATGACGGCGTGAGCTTGGGCAGCACACGAGATGACGTCACTGTGGTAGGCAATGGAGAAGTTATCCTCAAGAAAAACGAAAAACAGCAGAAGTCTTACATTTCCGATACGTCCGTCATTTTGGAGAGGATCGGATAAGCTTTCACAGATGAATCGGGAAGAAAGGGGGGGCGCTTTATGCCGTATTCCATTGTTTTGGCCGACCGCGAAGCGCAAGTCAGGGAAACGATCAGGCAGTATCTTGCCGCGGGATTCGAAGCCAGTGAAATCCACCTCATTACCGATGACAGCGAAAGGACGGAGCATCTGCTGGCACCTCATTTTTCAAGCCGAATCGGATTTAGCATAGAGCAGATGTTCTACTCGATTATTCATTTATACAGAGGCAGAGGAAAAATGCTGCAGGACAAGCTAGTATCTCTGGGACTATCGGGCGAAGCAGCCGATTATTACGAGTCCGAAATTAACAATGGCCGCATGGCCGTTATCGCCTACCCTGATCAGGAGGTTGTCAAGGCGGCACCGTTCCCCATCACCGGTACTGTTTCTTACGCGGAATCTACTGTGGAATGATAAAGGAGGGAAGCGTCATGAGCAAGATTTACTTATATAGTTTGATTATTGGAAGTATGCTGATGCTGGGAGTTTCTACAACATTCGGTTCTGAAAAGCAGCATAACCATATATCGGCTGCCAGTAAATCTGTCCCGTCTTATGAGCTTGCCCAACCTAAGTCCGAGGAGAACCCGATAGGAGAAGGGGAGATGCGGCACAGCCAAGTGACCAAGCCGAAGCTCATGCTTGATACGGTGTGTGGCGTATCCTTGTACGATGATCAGCAGACAGTGCTGAAGAACAAAGGAAAGCCGAAAGAAATAAGGAAAGACAAGTCTATGGACGGCGTAAATATATATGTCTACGATGATTGCACGGTTGGAATCAGTGATGACGCCGTGAGTTATGTTTCTGTCACTGCCGCTATGGGCATGATTGATATAGATGGAATTCCGCTCCCATTGAGCAAGGCGAAGCTTATGGACGCTCTGGGAACCCCGTATTGGAATGCGGAGGATGGAATTGTGTATAAGAAGCAGAACTCCGTCCTTAAGCTGTATTTAAACGGCAAGGATGAAGTTTCGACTATTCATTATTTTCATGAATCCAGCGTTTGATGACAGACGCTAATTCTTTCAAGGTGCCAATGAGACAATTCTCACTGGCACTCTTTTAATTCGTAATGGGGTTGTGATGAAAATGCTGATCGTTCCGTTATCCCAATCCGTAGACCCGCTCATCTATGGAGGTAAAGCTGCATCTCTTTGTAAAGTTGAACCGGTTGTCCCTCTAAAGCTCGCCCCGGAGCTCTAAAGAGACCGGCTTTTCGTAGATCGCCGCAGACGCAAAAAGGGCAGCGGGCTCGCTGCCGGCTGCCTTTTTAGCGATACAAGCTGTTAAAACTTAGGGAATACATAGTGGACGAGGAAGTAAAGGAAACCGAAGAAAATTAACAAATATGCCGTATACTTAATAAAATTCGACGCCACCAGGCTGGAATCGTTTCTTTCCTCGACCGTTCTTTTTTCTACGTTGACATCTTTGTCCATATCCATACTGTTCACTCCTTCACTATAGTTTTCAAGTTCTTGCTTGGTTCTCTTTACCCTGTGGCAAACACATTGAAACTAAGGGCGATCATTCGGTTGAAAGCATCTCAACGCACGCCGGGAGAACCGTGCACGGGGAAAAAGAAAACCCGCTATTCAAGGCCTTATGACCTTAAATAGCGGGTTTCTTACGGTTGATCTTATTCGCTCAAAAAAGCTTCCAGCATCCAGATATGCTTCTCATAGCTCGAGCAAATTTCCATCAGCATATCCGAAGTACCCTTGTCGCCCTGTTCCTCGGCAGCCTCCGCGCTCTTCTTCAATTCTCCGGCCAACGTGCGGAAATCCGCCAACACTTGGTCGATCATCTGACCTGAATTTTCGCCTTTCTTGGCTTCGTCGATAGAAGCGGTTTCGAGGTAGTCCTTCATGGTAGATAAAGGCTTTCCGCCCAGAGCCAGAACTCTTTCAGCGACAGTGTCCATATATGTCGTCGCTTCTTCATACAGTTCCTGGAACTTGGCGTGCAGCTCATAGAAAGAGCTTCCTTGAACATACCAGTGGTAATGGTGAATTTTTACGTACAGCACATTCAAGTTGGCCACTTGCTTATTCAGCATCGTAATGATTTCAGCGGATTTGGTTGATGTTTTAGGCATGGAATTCCCTCCACTTCAAATAAAATTCAGATTTAATTTACCCTTGTCCGAGGCCTGTGAAACATAACAACTTTTTCTTGTTTCAACCTAAAAGCACTCGGGTAATTTCAACTAACTGTTCATAAATCTACTATTTGGAGGGAACCGTATGATTATTCAGATCAGTGTCGCCGTGATTGCAGTCGCTTTTGTAGCGCTTGTTTTATTCCTGATCAAGACTCTTCGTTCGATTACCGATTTGATCGCAAAGACCAATGACAGCATTGGACAGCTTCAACTGCAGGTCAACGAAATGAGGCAGGAAACAACCGCGCTGATCCGCCACGCCGATGAAGTAACTGTAGATGTCCGCAACAAGCTGCACTCAATGGATCCTCTTTTTTATTCGGTTAAAATGGTCGGCGATGTGGTCAGTGAAATTACACATTCCGTAAAGAAGGTTTCCGACTCGGTCAGCCGTTCTGTAGAGAGAAGAAACTATCCAGGCCGGTATGTTGTCAGCACCGTACTGCCCGCAGTTGTCACTCTTTTCAAACGAGCCAAAGCCAAATAAAATAAAAATTAAGCCCATATGTTTCAACTCCGCCCAAGCGGGGTAAATTATCTTGTTGACACGCAGGCGTAAATTTTAAGGGGGAGCAAGAATGAATCTCGATCAAACATTTCAACTAGACAAACACACCACCGCAGAGACCAACATACTTTACCTGAAAGGCGAATTGGGCTTGGCTAAAGCCTCTGAGTTCACCTCCACCATAGATCCTTTTGTGGCTGATACTAATAGAAAGCTCATTTTGGATTTGAAAGAGTTACAATATTTGGATAGCACTGGAATTGGAATTATCCTCACTGTGCTAAAAACGCGCCATGCGTTGAAAGCGTCGTTTGCCGTAGAACACATTCCGTCCAAAATTCAAAAGTTGTTCGATATCACCGGAATGACACCTTTCTTGGCGGCCCATTCTCATACTGAAAATTAGAAAGGAAATTAACACATGATATTGCTAAACCGTACCGTTACTCTCACATTGCCTGCAGAAGCTGAATATATCGACCTGGTTAGGCTCACTTTATATGGCATCAGTTCCCGCATGGGATTTTCCTATGAAGAAATCGAAGATATGAAGGTTGCCGTTTCGGAGGCTTGCAACAATGTGGTCGTACACGCTTATGAGCCCGGACAAGGCGGGTTGATGCAAATTGACTTCGAAGAGATCAGCGGGGGCATGTCCATCCATATTAAAGACGAAGGCAAACGGTTTAATTTTGAACAAAAAGTATCCGAGGCGTCATCCTTGCACAATAAAGAACTCGATGAGGTTAGCAGCGGAGGTTTAGGGTTGTATTTGATGCAAGCACTTATGGACGATGTGCAAGTCAGGGGGGATGATGGCACGGAGGTCATTCTAACCAAGATGGTGTCAAAAAGCGGGGAGATGGTATGAAGGTAAATTCCGAGAGACAAGAGTTCGAGCAGCTGCAGCTCATAATGGAATACCAGAAAACCTCCTGCAATGACATCGCCACTTCTTTACTCTTACAATATGAACCCGCGGTAAGAATGGCGGCCGGCAAAATGTCGCGCAACCGCCCGGACTTATATGAAGATTTATATCAGGTCGGACAAATGTCCCTCCTTAAATTATTTAAACAGTTTGACGTGTCTTTAGGAGTTCAATTCGAACCATACATGATGAAGAGCATCATCGGCCACATGAAGAATTACTTGAGGGACAAGTCGTGGTACATTCAGGTTCCCCGGCGGATCAAGGAAAAAGGCTTCCATATTCAACAGGTCATCGATACGTTAACCGTAAAGCTGGAGCGTTCACCCAACGTTGATGAAATTGCCGCGGAAGTAGGGCTTTCGGTGGAGGAAACGATCGAGATCCTGGCGGGCCGGGAATGCTACCATTACGTTTCGCTCAACATGCCGCTCGCGGCGGAGGAAGATGGAGCAACCATCGGAGACGTGCTGGGAACATTGGAGGACGAGTACCGTCAAGTCGATAACCGTATCGACCTGAAACAGGCGATGTCCCATTTGAATGCGGTCGAGCAGAAGGTGCTTCAGCTCGCTTATGTGGAGGGCCAGTCACAAAGGACCATCGCACAGGAGCTGAACGTGTCGCAGATGAGCGTATCCAGAATCCAAAGGAGAGCCTTGGATAAACTGCGAACGTTTTTTGAAGAGAATGGGGAGAAAAGTGATGAATGAAAAGCTCACGTCTTGAGGACGTGAGCTTTTTTGGCGACTGCGGATTCTATTGCTTGGCCAGCCATTGCAGCAGCTTCTTGTCACGGCTCCATAAGTGGGTATGAGTAATGTAATATTCCACGGCTTCATTTTGATCACCATGGCCAATGTACTCGGGTTTGGGGTCAGGTCCTCGTCATCCAGGAAACCATCCATATTTTCTTCCGCATAATCTAAAATTTGCTGAGAACGCTGGGAAATGGAAGAGGAAGAGACGCCGTATCTTACAGCAAGCTCCGCTTGAGTCACTTCAAAATAAATCACATCCGCCCTATATATGTTCTTCTGCTATTATTACCGCTTCTTTGACACGTTTCTACATGGATTATGTGGGAGCGGTATCCTTTTGATATACTGGGAGTAACAAACACAAAGCTTATGCAGGATGGAAGGGGCAGACGGGATTTTATGAGAATCAACAAATACATCAGCGAAACCGGCATATGCTCCAGAAGAAAAGCGGATGAATGGATTCAAAGTAAGCGGGTGACGATCAATGGCAAGGCCGCGGATCTTGGCAGCCAGGTGGAAGAAGGCGACGAGGTTCGAATTGACGGCAAGCCGATCGGAGAGAGCAAGGAGCATGTGTACATCGCTTTGAATAAGCCGGTTGGAATCACTTCCACCACGGAGCGGCATATTAAAGGCAATATTATCGATTTTGTTAATCATCCTGAACGGATATTTCCCATCGGGCGGCTCGATAAAGATTCGGACGGACTGATATTATTGACCAACGATGGAGACATCGTCAATAAGGTGCTCCGGGCGGAGAATAACCACGAGAAGGAATATATCGTGACGGTGGACAAGCCGGTAACCACTGAGTTTGTGGCAAAAATGTCCGGAGGCGTCCCCATCTTGGGAACTTATACCAAGCCTTGCACGGTGACGAGGGTCGGAACCAATACGTTCAGGATTATACTTACGCAAGGGTTGAACCGGCAGATCCGCCGCATGTGCGCAGTGTTCGATTATAAAGTGCGCCGTCTGCAGCGGGTACGGATTATGAATATCCATTTGGGGAATCTGCGGATCGGGGCTTGGAGGGATCTCAGCAAGCAAGAGCTGGAGGTTTTGCTTAAGTCGATTGGGCTTGAAACATAGAAAGAAAGTCTGCTGATGGCGGGAGATGCTCACCTTTGGGTTCCTTGAGCCGGGGCAGTGAACTTGATGCAAGACAAAACGGTTAGGGGGACAGGTTATGCCTCGCTCGGTCAGCTATGTGCCTTTTGGGTATGAGCCTCCCAAGGAGGAGGAAAAAGGGACAATCCTCATGTTCGGGGAATTCGATCCTCCGGATGAAGATGAGCTTCTTGAGTTGATCCGCTGGGCCGATAAACACAGCTTCAAAGGCTTCGTGTTCTACCCCCAGCATGAGCAAACTTTGAGGAGAATGGGGCTTTCGTGTGAGCAGCCTTACCACTCGAGGTTAAAGGAACTGCAGCGGTTTGTGGAGGAGCAGCCTTCAAGGGGCTTGAAAATTCAGGTGGACGCGTGGGAAGGGAAGCGAAAGAAGTATACGCCGCTGGAAACCTCTCTCGATTTTTTGACGGAAAAATACGAAGCGCCTTTCTTCGTCTGTATGTCCGGGGAATACGCCAACCGGTTCGCTTCCTATCCTTCTTTCCAGGAGTGGATCCGCAAGGTGCGCCTGCTCGTTGATAGCCGGGATCCATTCGTGCCCCATCCGCAGCTGGAGCGGTACTCCAGCCGTTGGGGGCTGCTTGGGCAGGAGTAACAACTCGGCGGCAGCTAGCGGAAACCCAATTTCATACTATGAGGAAACCCATATACAGGCTGTTGGCCGGATGAGGTTGATGTACAGGCAGTTTAGGAGTTGAGAGGCGTACACAGGCTCATTGCCAGACAGGATCAACTCTTTTTAAGACGAGGTTCATTCACAGGCGGTTTGCCAGACAAGGTTCAACCGTAGGCCCTTTGCCAGATGAGATTCATGCACTGGGTCTTTGCCGGGCAAGCTTCAAGATCAACTCTTTTGCAGTCGAGGTTTTTATGGTAGAGTAAGGAAAAGGTCGTAAAGCATACGCCGCTGTCCTGTTGATATTTCAACGGGAGGCGGCTATTTTTTTTGAAGGGAGTTTGAGGAATGGGATTTAAGGAGGCGTATGACGATTTTCTGAAGTGTCATGTACAAAAACGAAAGGGGGAACGTTTACGGAGGTTGCAAGAGGGACACGGGCATGCGGAAAAGCTTTTTATTGAGGGAGTGTGGTGGCCTTCTTTTGGACATTTCAACCATTTGCATCCTGAATATGAAGTATTTGATTTTAAAGACGGGTTCAGATACTTGGATTTTGCTTATATTCGGCCGTCATTTCGTGTGGCTATGGAGATTGACGGGTTTGGCCCGCATATGCGGAATTCGAACCGTTGGCAATTTTCCGATCAGTGGCAAAGACAGAATCACCTGGTGATCGACGGGTGGCACATACTCCGCTTCTCCCATGATGATGTGAAAGAAAAACCCAGGTACTGCCAGCAGGTTATCCAACAGCTTATGGGAAGGTGGCTTGGGGAAGAAAATCCGGTTGAGAAAGCCTCTTGTATGGAAAAGGAAGTGTTGAGGCTGGCTCTTCGTTTGTGCCGTCCTGTTAAACCAAGTGATGTTTGTGAACATCTGGCGGTGGAAAGCAAGTACGCGAGAAGGCTTCTGGCTAATCTTGTTGAGAAAAGAAGGCTGCTTCCTGCAAGCGGGAGTGTTCGTGTCCGTTCCTACAAGTTAAACATCCAGGGGAAAAACATCGAGTTGTGATTTAGGCATAGAAAAGGTGGAACGGGTGCCTAGGGCAAGGGGCAGGTAGAGATGGAACGAGAGCTCGGGGCTTAGGGGGGGGAAATGCAAAGGAAGTTCAGGGCCTGGGACAGCGAGGAGAAGGAACGGAGCTCAGGCCCTGAGGCAGGGAGGAGACATCGAACCTTAGCGAAATAGCGGACTCCCGAGGTGTTATAGCTTCTAGATCTGGGTTATTTTGTGATGTAGCGGATTTTGAAGGCCTTATTTGGGCGGATCAGGCGTTAACACCAAGAAATTCCACTGAATAGCGCTCTAAAAAGTCCTTATAGTAAATTTTCATCCGATCTGAAAGAAATAACTCCCTGAAAATCCTTTATTTCTCGCAGCTTGACAGCAAAGTTGAAAGTAAAGAACCTGTGATGTTAATGCTTTCAACGAACGGAGGTGCGGCGGGGAAGAATGATGCCGCCGACCTCAGTGCCGGCCCCAATGCTGGTTCCAATGTCGGTGCCAAGGTGGGCTGCTCCGGTGCTGCTCCGGTGTCTCACCCGCCGCTCCGCGCTGCTCCGGTGCTGCGCCGGTGCTGCTCCGGTGCCTCTCTCGCCACTCCCATGCTGGCCTCAGTGCCCGGCACAGTCTCCACCCCCTGCAGAGTGTTTTTTTGTTCCCTATGCCCCCGATTCTCGCGTCTATGTTTAAAAATCTGAAATCTGTCTTTAATAAAAGTAAACAGAATGTTCAGAAAGTTGGCGCCAGGATGGAAACGATACAGCTGCAGGAAAAAATAGTGAAAACCGCCTTGTGCCAATTCATTTTTCCTTTTTCCTTCAAGGGCGAATGCTATGCAAAATTGAAAGAGACGCTGCTGGCCGACGGCTTTACCCCGTTTTATCTGGATAAGCTGGAGCTGCAGGACGCGTACTACGGTGAGGGATACCACGTGTCCCATCCGAATATGGAACGGTACTATCTCCCCTATACAGGCAGCGTACTGTTTCCTTACAAGGAAAACCCCGAAGCTTTCCAGCGTTATTCCAAAGCGTTGAACCTGTCTGCGGCGCTCAAAACCAATGCATCGAAGATCCCTTTTGTCATACATTCGGTGGACGTTACAATATGCCCTTTCGATCTGGGCTTTATCACGATTAGGACCCAAATCGCGCAAGAGCGGCTAACCTTCTCCGGAGCGCTCGAATTTGCCGACAGGTTCCGGGTGCTTCAGGATATCAGCAAGCGTGATAACCTCACTTTTATCCACTGTGACGGCGAAAAATTTAAAGAGGTGGAGAGCTTTATCTTCAACAAACTGGTGAAAAGCGTTCTGCCCTACCTGGATAAAAGCGGGATGGAGGGAGCTTACTTCGAGACGCTGCCTTTTTTCGTGGATGAGCGGATGTATGTGCAGGCGGTGTACGCCTTTGAAGAGGGAACGGAACTGGACGAAACCGATTTTTACCGCGCAGTACATCTGGACGGTGTCAACATGTCGGGCCGGCCAATCATCTCATCAAGCAACATGGAGTATGTAAGAAATTATATCGACGTCCACGGCTACAACCGCTGGCTTCCCCACACGTTGTTTATGGTGAACGAGCATTCCTTCTGCTGCCTGACGAGTAGTGCGGAAACTCACGCCCGCAAGCTGGGAAACCAGATGTACGGGGAGTATTACTACGGTCTGCTGCTGAATCTTTTTCATAAAATCGTGCTGCTTAAGCTGTCGAACCGCTATTCCCAGGTGGACCTAAGACGGAGCAATGAGGAAGTTTCCAGGTTGATCCGCCAGATTACTACGTTTTCGTCGAAATATTTTTTCATTGAGCTGGTGTCCCAGTCACAGGGAAGGGAAATCTTCATTCAGCTGCGCAAAATTTTCCGAAACAATGAGCTGTACATCGACGTCAAGCAAACCTTGGCCGATCTGTTCAAGTACCAGGATGCGTTCAGCAATAAAAGGCAGAGCTATTTGCTCGCTATTCTGACGATTTACACGGTCGTAAGCGGGATCTTTGGAATGAACCAGGTGATCGAGGACCTGAAAGGGCCAATGGATTTCAGCAAAATCAAGGACTACTCCGTATTCGAGTATATCGCAATGTTCACTACGTTCTCCGGACTGTTTATAGCCTTCTTGCTGGGCTTTGGTTTCTTGCTGAAGTGGATCAAGGATAAAAAGAACGATCCAGTCTGATTAGCCTTGTCCCCTTGGCGGTTAATTAGTTGTTAGGCAAAAAGTAAAGATTAGGGGTAAAGGGGGGTGGGGGACCAAAAAAAGGACGATTTTAGCATTTTTGTCACACAAGTGTAATAGTTTCTTAAGTATCTTTTAATATTCGTAAATTATACTATTTTCATAGAATCTTTAGATGGAGGGACCGCAGATGAAAAAGACAAAAATGAAAACGATTATTCATTTCTGTAACGAGCAAATTCCGGTGTACTTCGATAGTCCGAGCAAAAAAGTGCTGGCGCTTTTGACCAGCATTCTCGAACAGAAGATGAAGAGCGGCAAGAAAACGGTGCAAAAATTTATCCGGTCCCTGGACAGCGTGGAAATAGAGGGTTCCGAAGCGATTCTTTATTCCAAGAGGGAATGGGATACGCTGGCGCTGTCTTTATATTAATAAAAAAGAGCCTGACGAGCATCCCGGAAGGGGAAGTTCGCCAGGCTCTTTTTTGCGGAGAAAGCACAACTTGCTGCCATATGCAGGCTAAGAAAAATTCATTTCAAACTTTAGTTAAAGTCCCCCGGACCTTGAAACATCAGGCCCGGGGGATTTCTTTTACCCTTTCAACGAAAGCAGCCAATTGGCATAACAAGGATTGCAGAGCAGTTCCCAATGGTCTCCCTTACCGCTGCGTTCATACACGGGTATGGTGCGGGCGGATAGGGTCGCTTTCTCGCAAAAGCGGCAAATATACGGCATCAGGTTCCCTTCTTTCCTTGCTGAGTTGTGGGCAGAAACTATTTTTCCTCTCGGTAGCGAAATTTATTCATCACTGATTCAACCTTGACGGGCGAGGGTAGTTATCATTCACCCAGTTTTTCCCTGTCCATATTCAGGTTTATTTAATGTATCTCCTTTACAATAGGTTAACAAGGTCATGAGCCGGAAAATATAAAACGCTGCGGGAAGGTGTGGTAACTCTATGTCATTGGTCAAATCAACGGGCCTCCGAAAGGTTCCCATGAAAAGAAGGGCAAATTTGCGTGATTACCCTGTTGTTGCCGCTGTTCTTGCTTTAGTTTCGGGTATTTTCGTCTTGGGTGTGGAATGGATTCAGCGGGGCTCGATATATGGTACTTTGTCCTGGGGCATACATAACGGAAAACTTTTTGCCATGAACGCACTTATCGATTTTTTTGTTCTTCTGGTTCTGTACTGCCTGATAGGCTCTTTGATTCCTTCGATCGGGGCAGGAGCTTTGCTGCTTTTTGCCTTCGCGCTCATCAATTATTTTAAAACCAAACTGATCGGAGAACCGTTCTTTCCGTGGGATATTCTGCTTAACAAAGAAGGCGGAAATATCATTCCGCTCGTTACGGGTTCGGCTGCCCTGGTGCGGCTTGCTGTCGGCTTGGCTCTGATTTCGGCGATATTCCTGCTGCGCTTTCGGGTGCCCCGCTTATCGCTCCCATGGATGAGCCGTCTGGCTTTGGGACTGCTGTCCGCTTTTGCGTTATATTCGTTCGGGCTGGGGACGGCTTGGGCGGGAGAGGTGTTTGACCGTGCGGGGGCCAGCGAGATCGTGTGGGACCAACAGCAGAATTATGCCAGCAACGGGAGCACCCTTGCATTTACTATGAATGTGAAAAATGCGATTGTGGCCAAACCGGCAGGTTACGGAGAAAATACCATCTCTACGCTGGCGCAAACCATTGGCGATCAAAAGGCTGCCGCTGCAGATCCGTTTCACGGAAAAAAGCCGAATGTCATCTTTATTATGAACGAGGCTTTCTGGGATCCGACGCTGCTCACTAACGTGACCTACAGCGAGGATCCGGTGCCAACCGTACACAAGCTTCAGCAGGATTCGACCTCGGGCTACCTGCTGTCTCCCCAATTCGGCGGTGGAACGAGCAATGTGGAGTTTGAGGTGCTGACGGGGAACTCCATGAGCGCCCTTCCAAGCGGCTCTGTTCCTTATCAGCAGTATATCAATAAACCTTTGCCCAGTTTGGCAAGCTATTTTGAAGACAACGGGTATAAGAGTCTAGGGATTCATTCCTATGAAGGATGGTTCTGGAACCGGGAAAGTGTGTACAAGCAGCTCGGATTCGAAGGATTTATGAGCAAACAGTATTTTCAGAATCCGGAGTATAAAGGCATCTTCATTTCTGATGACGAGGTGTCCCGCAATATTATCAAGGAAGTGGACGGCATGGAGCGCCCGATGTTCATTTATGCGGTTACGATGCAGAACCACGGGCCATACGACACGCCGAGATACGACAGCAATCCGATCCAGGCAACCGGCAATCTGACGGCGTCGGCGCAGAGCACGCTGGAAACGTACACCCATGGCGCTCATGACGCGGATCAAAGCCTGAAGATGCTGATCGATCATTTCAAGGATTCGGAGGAGCCTACGGTCATTGTTTTCTACGGCGACCATCTGCCTATGCTGGGCCTCAGCTACGACGTGTACAAACAAGCCGGCTTTATCCATACGGACAATGAAGCGGAGTGGACCCTGGAGGAAACGAAAAAAATGCACAGCGTCCCGTTTGTGGTATGGTCCAACGTTTCGCTCCCCAAGCAGAACATTCCTACGCTGAGCGACTCGTTCCTTGGGTCGTTTATGCTTAATTTAATGAATATGGATAAACCGGCGTCGTTCGCCTTTAACTACGAACTGTCCCAGAAAATTCCCGGATTGCTGAGAAATCTGGTAGTCGACAGCGACCAAGGCCTATACCAAAAGGTGCCGGATGCTGTGAAGCAGGATGTAGAGAAGTATAAAGAGCTGCAGTACGACAGCATGTTCGGGCAGAAGTATTTGGCCAACTATGTGGACCATGACTATCTGACCAAGGCAGCGCTGCCGAATTATAATGAGGAATTTGTCGATGATCTTCAGGCTGGGGCCGCAGGAACACCGAACGCCGAACCGGTGCAGAAGCAGTAGCTATAAAGGCCAAAGCGCCGGCAGAAGAATCAGGCGCGGCCTGGACTGCAGAGTTGAGCGGTACTGCAGGTACAGAAAAAAGAACTCACAACCCTTTACGGAGGGAGTTCTTTGTCGTTAATCAAATACATAACTTTTTCAACATTAGGACCGTCGTCTTATGATCGATCTCAAAATGACGCTCTACATCCTTCGGCCGGATTTGCCCACCGAATTGAATCGCAAGACGTATGATTTCTTTCTCGGCAAGCAGTGCGTGATGCCCCCTCTCCAGCCGGCCCCGGCGCTCTCCCGTCCTGCTTTCGAGGTGATGCCGGATAAATGTGCCGTGCGCCTTCAAAAGTCACTCTCTCATACCCCTCCTTAAAAACAGAAAAACGTCCCGCTTCCATCAGAATGGAACGGTATGTTCTTCTTCGTCACTTATCCCTGATTATAATGTATGAACAAGACAGTCCCTGTCCTTAGAAACAGGTTCTGTCTTTATTCACCCGAAGGGTGATTTGTTCTTTAAGCAGGAAGGCTACAAGGAAAGCCTGATTATCTCTCTGCGAATAATGGAGCAGGAGCTCTCAAATTGTTCTTTTTCAAGGGAAGAGAGGTTAAGCTCCAGAATTTCTTTTACACCTTGACGGTTGATAATGGCCGGTACCCCGGCACAAACCCCGATTTGGCCATATTCATTGTCCAGGATGGCCGACACTGCGATAATTTTATGTTCATCGCCCAGGATCGAACGGGCAATGTAAGCGAGGGCGTTGCCGATGCCATAATGGGTGGAGCCTTTACGGCTGTGGATTTCCCAACCTGCATTTTTCGTTTTGTCTGCAATCTCCTGCAAATTTAAGTGGCCGAAACGACCGGGGTGCTGCAAAAGGATTTCATGGATCGGTTTGCCTCCAATAGAGACATGGGACCACGCGGGAAACTGGGATTCTCCATGCTCCCCAAGGACATAACCTTGGACACTTCGCGGATCCACGGGGAGATATTCGGAAAGCAGCGTTTTTAAACGGGAAGAATCAATGGAGGTGCCTGTTCCGACAACCCGGCCGCGGGGAAGGCCTGACATTTTCCATACCAGGTAGGTGACGAGATCCACCGGGTTGGACGCGGCAAGAAAAATGCCATGAAATCCGCTGTCCATTATGCGCCAGATCATGTCCTTATGGATTTCATAAGCCGTATCCAGAGCGTCCAGCCTGTTTTTGCTATGCTTTGGCGTAGTCCCTGCACACAGGATGACGATGTCCATATCCGTGCACTGTTCGTAAGTGCCTGTGTAAATTTTGGTCCTGGAATTGACGAAATCCATGCAGTGGGACAGATCCAGCGCTTGCGCATACGCACGGTCAGGGGTACGGCCGATCAGCATGATTTCATCGCAAACCGACTGATTGACCAAGGAATAAGCGCAGCTTGCCCCGACATGACCGACACCGACAATAGCCAATTTTCGCGCTTTATTTCCCATATTACAGCACTCCCTTAAAAGTCTGATTCTTAACGTTAAAGAAAGTTTAAGATCGCTAAAAAATTAAAGTGAAATGAAACTTTCTTTACAAGAAAATCTACCTATAATTCGCGTCGCTCATCCTTGAATAGCCTCGATAGAGTTTTCTTATTTATATGACAAAAACGGAATATAATGTGACTGTTATGTAACTTATAATAACACATAATTAACATTTGAAGGCTGTATCATTAAATATTTCTTCAAAAGGGAGGAGAGAGGCATACTTTGCTGTTCCTTGTCATAAAATGTAACCCGCAAGAGGCATCAGTAAAGGGGAATCGGCAAATGGATGTATTAAACGAAATGAAACGTTTGTCCTTTGAACAGCTTGTATTCTGTCAGGATCAAGACAGCGGACTGCAGGCGGTCATTGCCATCCATAATACCAAACCGGGGCCGTCGTTAGGCGGCTGCCGCATGTGGGCCTACGCTTCAGAGGAAGAAGCGGTATCGGACGCGCTGCGGTTGGCCCGTGGGATGACCTACAAGGCGGCGGTCTACGGGTTAGGTTACGGCGGAGGGAAATGCGTCATTATCGGCAATCCCGCCGCCGACAAGAGCGAAGCGCTTTTCCGGGCAATGGGCCGCTTTATAGAAGGATTACAAGGCCGGTATATTACGGGCATCGATCTGGGAACAACCGTTCAGGATATGGACATCATTCGGCTCGAAACGCAATATGTGACGGACACAACAGGCTCGATCATGGCCTCCGGCGACTTTACGGCGGACATGACGGCCTACGGAGTTTTTCTGGGGATAAAGGCTTCCGTTAAATATAAGCTTGGCTTGGACGATATTTCGGCTGTAAAGGTCTGCGTACAAGGCTTGGGAAAAGTTGGCCGGTTTTTGTGCAAATATCTGCATGATGCAGGGGTGGAGCTGATCGTCACGGATATTATCCCCAGCCGAATGGAGCAGGCGGTAAAGATGTTTAACGCCCGTACGGTTTCGCCTGACGCGATTTACACACAGGCCTGTGATGTGTTTGCTCCCTGTGCTTTTGGCGGAATATTGCACGACCGGACGATTTCGCGGCTTACATGCCAAATCGTTGCCGGCGCCGCGAATAATCAGCTTGTAGAGGAAAGGCATGCGGATCTGCTGCGCGATTTAGGCATTCTGTATGCGCCGGATTATGTGATCAACGCGGGAGGGCTCATTATTACAGCCTGCGAAATGAACGGCCTCGGAGCAGGCGATTTGAAGCAAAGTGTGGAACGGGTTTTCTCCACGCTGCTTGATGTTTACCGGGCGGCGGACTCGGCGGCTGTTTCTACTTTGTCTGCGGCAAATCGTATAGCGGAGAAAAGCCTGTAAGAAACCTCTACCAAGGCCATTCATTAAAGTTAAAAAACTTTTATTTTCTCTCAACTGGAAAAAGTTCTTATGAAGGATTTGGCCGCATTTTCGAGAATAGTTATTAAAATGGCATCCCGGTCCAAAAGGTTAAGGATAGCGCTTTCATTTATGCAATGTCACGTTTTCATTTGCCGCTCTCCCGGAATTGGAATTTGCTGGTATTGTAGCACAAACCCCTGGAGAGCGGAATGAGAAGGGAACCCGTTCGATCGACCGTCAAAACTTCAAATATTTTTGTAAGGAGAGAGAAGCGATGAAGCATCCCGTTCAAATCATTTCCAAATGGAACCAAGAGGTATTTCCGGCAGGAGCTGCGCTAAAGGCAGAGCTGCTGATCGAGATCCAGGAAGGCTCCGGGCAAGATGCAGCGGCAGACTTTGATCACAGTGTCGGCATCACACTGCAGCCGTCCGATTATGTGAGCAGCATACAAATTCCGGACTGCCGCTCGCGCCAAATATTTGGTGAATGGCATGTGGCCGTGGGGAACACAGGCGGCGGGCTGAATAAAACCATGCGGGTCGAGATTGAACTGCTTCCTCATACCTCCGGCGTGCATCCGGTTTTGCTGTTGGAATGTTCCTATGAGAAGAAGAATGCCGGGGCTGACAGCCGGGGGTTTACATACGAAGTTCATGCCCGTTTTATGGACACCAGTGAGCCTCTCTCCGCTGCGGCAATAGTGGATGCGGTTTGAATATGGCCGGAGGCCGCAAGTTTTAATAAGGCTTCTTACAAAAACAAGAGGAACCAGCCGCTTCAGGCCGGTTCCTCTTTCACTGCGCTAAGTCCGCTTGCATCCACCACAAGGCTATAAAAACTTCCTCTGATGCTTTTTGCCGTCGTAGGAGAACTGCACTTTTTTATCCTCTACGATGGTCTCCAAATGTACGGTCTTGCCCCACAGCTGCTGGATGTAAGGAATGGTCTTCTCCACATACTTGAGATCGAGCTCCACACCCTCGTACTCGTGGAACAGGTACAGCTCGCCGTTATGCTGGTAATCGCCGTCCCGCACTACGATGTAAGGAAAGCCGCCGTTGACGCGGGAGTAGACGAGCTGGTCGCGGATGTTTTCCCAGGATTTGTCGGTGATTTTCCACTCGGGCCCTTTTTTCTCGAATACGTACAGATCCAGCTCTTCCACCAGCGGTTTGTTCAAATAATTGCGGATGAAGGAGGTATCCGAGTCGAACTCCCTCACTTCAAAAATTTTCTGCCTGCCCTCACCGCCCATACGGCCGAAGCGTTCCCGTTCCTCGGGAGTCGGGTTATCCCAACGCTTCTCGATATCCTCGAATATTTTGAGTCCCAGATAATAAGGGTTCAAATGATGCTGGGAGGGCACCACGACCGCGGAGTTCAGCTTGGCGTACTCGATAGTTTCTTCCTCGGTGAGGTCGAGCTCGCGCATGATGCGCTGATGCCAATACGAAGCCCAGCCTTCGTTCATAATCTTCGTCTCCATCTGCGGCCAGAAGTACAGCATCTCGTCGCGCAGCATGGTTAGGATATCCCTCTGCCAAGGCTCCAGGTAAGCGGCATACTCCTCGATGAACAGCAGCAGATCCTTCTCCGGCTCTGGCGGGAACCGCTTGGGCGCGTGTTCCTTGGCCGCTGCCGTCACTTTTTTCTCCGACTCATCGAGTCCCCATAAATCCTCATAGCCTGTGCTTTTTGCGGGTTTTTTCTTGACGTTGTCCGAAGCGGACTTTTCGTTTCCGCGCGGCCGGTTCATCCGGTTCAAGCTGGGATCGACGTGCTCCTGGATTGCCAGCACGGCGTCGATGAATTCCTCCACCCGCTCGGTGCCGTATTCCAGCTCATACTGCCGGATCCGCTCCGCAGTAGCGGACATGCTCTCGACCATGTCGCGGTTCGTTTTGGAAAAACGGACATTGTTCTTGAAAAAGTCGCAGTGAGCCAGCACGTGGGCGACGATCAGCTTGTTCTGGATCAGCGAGTTGCCGTCCAGCAGGAAGGCGTAGCAGGGATCGGAGTTGATGACAAGCTCATAAATTTTGCTGAGGCCAAAATCGTACTGTGTTTTCATTTTGTGAAACGTCTTGCCGAAGCTCCAGTGGCTGAAGCGTGACGGCATGCCGTAGGCGCCGAAGGTATAGATGATGTCCGAAGGGCAGATTTCATAACGCATCGGAAAATAATCCAGCCCAAAGCCGTCGGCTATTTCCGTGATCTCCGCTATCGCATATTCGAGTTCTTTGATTTCGGAAGCGTTCATTGGAGCGCGGCTCCTTTCACCGGATTGGAGAAGAAGGTGCGAAGCGCCTTGTATACTTCCCCTTTTTCACGAATGACATAGTACACAAACTTCGGATCGGAAATATTCTTATAGGCTGACATTAAAGTGGAGCTGCGGTTGTATTGGTTCACTTCGCCGTAGCCGAACAAGTTGGATCGTGCCATCAGCTGTCCGATTAGCTTGACGCAGCGTTCGTTATCCGAGGTCAGATTGTCGCCGTCCGAGAAGTGAAAAGGATAAATATTGAAGCGGGAAGGATGGTACTGCAGGTCGATCAGCTCCAGGGCCTTCTGGTAAGCAGAGGAGCAGATGGTCCCGCCGCTTTCGCCTTTGGTGAAAAATTCCTCTTCCGTCACGACTCTGGCTTCGGTATGGTGGGCGATAAACACGATTTCCACCTTCTCGTATTTCGTTCTGAGGAATCGGGTCATCCAGAAGAAGAAGCTGCGCGCGACATATTTTTCAAAGGTTCCCATACTGCCCGAAGTATCCATCATTGCTAGGATCAGCGCGTTGGAGTGGGGCTTCACGACCTCTTCCCACGTCTTGAACCTCAGATCGTCCGGTGTGATCCCGTGGATGCCAGGGTTGCCTGAGGTGGAATTTCTCTTCAGGTTCTCGAGGATAGTGCGTTTCTTGTCTATGTTGGACATAATGCCTTTTTTACGGATGTCGTTAAAAATAATTTCTTTGGTGGAAAGGTCATGGTTCTCCTTCTGCTTCAGATTGGGCAGCTCCAGCTCTTCAAATAGCAGTGTCTGCAGTTCCTCCAAATTTACTTCCGCCTCATAGTAATCCTTCCCGGCTTGGTCACCGGCACCCTGGCCTTTGCCCGGACCCTGGGCAGGCGCGGGATCGACGCCGAGCACATCGCCTACCTTGCTGTTGCCGTCGCCCTGTCCGACATGCTTGCCTTTGTTGTGGTTATATCGGAAACGGTATTCGTCCAAGCTGCGGATGGGAACCTTGATAATTTGCTTGCCATCTGACAGAATGATGTTCTCCTCTGTGACCAGATCGGGCAAATTTTGCTTGATCGCGTCTCGTACCTTTTGTTGGTGCCGGGTTTGATCCTGGTAGCCTTTGCGGTGCAGCGACCAATCCTCGCGGGAAACGGTGAACAACGGTTCTGTCATGCGGGACACCTCCTGAGTTTTTGCGATAAGTGCCATTTTGGTTTTGCCGAACTGGCCTTAAGGCCTTTACAAGAAAAAAATAGCTTGTTATCAAATATATTCAAGAGACAGGGGGATATGTGAGCAGGATAGGTGCCTATTTTTTTACAGTTACTTTTTAAAGCCAATAAGGAGGGGAGTTATGGGTGAAAAAATTTACGGTAGTTTGCAAGGGGAAAGCTGTATAAGGAGCAGCGACGCTGTCAATTGAGGCGGTTTGGTGAAAATGTAGGGGCTCTGGCGAGGGTTCCTAACGATGTTATTATGAATATCGTTGGACCACCACTAAAGAAAATAGCTATTATTCCAGAAGATTATCCCGAATCGGAATATGAATCAAGCTATCGTAAGATTCCGACCAATAAAGTATGTACTTACCAAGTTTATATATTATTCTTGCAGTATGACGAAACTTTAAGGGATGTGATTAATGAAACCCGAGGTGTCGTCGGTCAGAGTAACATTTCAGTTAATCAAAGTCGTAATTTAATCATGCCAATCCCGTCATTACAAGAGCAACAAGAAATTATCAATACTTTGAATAGGTTGATTGAAAAGGAAAACTCTGCAGTAGAGATGTTGGAAGTAAAAGAAACTGACCTAGAAATGACTATCCTATCCATTTTATCGAAGGCGTTTCAAGGGGAATTAGGTACTAATAATCCTGATGAGGAGAAGCAACTTTCTTCTCCGCCGATGGCAAAAGCACTGACCATCTCGTCTCCAGGTTCAAAAGAGACAGCAATATCAGCTACTGCATCGGCGGATAACAACGTATGTGAAGCTCCAGTATCAATGACCAACTTGTCTATGGTAGAGCTTGTCCCTTGTAATTAATCGTAATCGAGGTCTGCAGGAGTCCATCTTACAAGTTCAAATTTCATACCGGACAACTCCCCTTAAGCCTCTAAGTGTACGGAGCTCGATCTTTAGCTCTTCATTCGAGGTGTGGGACACAATGATACCGTCCTTCGAACGAAGCAGTTCTTGAGTTGCCTCCTTAGGATCCTGGATCGATTTAATTAAGGCAACTTCATCAACGTACTTGGTATTTCCTTCGGTATGGGATGCTAAAATTTGCAGCTTAATGTATTGGTCAGGATAAATCTTGCGCACTTCTTCCCATTGCATGGCTGGCACCTCCATTTGGTTAGTCCTCATTCAAGATCGACAATCATGCCCGTTTCCGCCATGGTTACACCCTCGGGCAGGTCATAAGCTTGCCGCAAATCTATGCCGTGAGACATATGGGTGAAGACGCATTGTTTCGGTGCAAGCTCGCCAAGCAGCTCCAGTGCTTCGACGACATCGTACACAGAGCGGGTTTCCATGGGGGCCTCTTCTTTGTAAAAGCTTGTACCTAATACAAGCAGATCAAGGCCGAAGAAAGGCTTTCTCTCGTCCTCGCTAAGATTGATCGCATCCGAACAGTAAGCCCAGCGGTAGCTACCACGGGAAAAAACATACGCGTAGGAGGTACCGTTTTTGCCATGGCACACCAGATGGGGCACCGCAAGCCAGTCTCCAAGCCGCACCCCGCCGTCTGCCGAAATATATTCCAACTGGCTGCCGAGCCAAGGAAATTGGGAGCGCAGCGTTTGAATTACAGCGAAGGGAGCGTACACCTGTCCCTTCTGTTTAGTCCATCGGCAGCAGTCGGCCCATTCGGGCAGCCCTCCAATATGGTCGAAATGCGCATGGGTGATCAGCATATGTTTCATCTCATGCCTGCCGGACTTCTCCATTTGAGCTTTCCAGTCGGGGCCGCAGTCGATGAGGATAGAATCATTATTCATCGTCAGCAATGCGGAAGACCGCTGCCTTGCGTTCCTGCCGCTGCTTCTTGCTTCTTCGCATACTTCACATTTGCAATATACCCGCGGCACCCCCATCGAATCCCCGGTACCCCAGAACAGCAGCCTGTCTGTCATTTCCAGCCCTTCTTTCTTGTAGATCATACTAGAATGATAACAAAGTCCAGCGGCCTGTTCAAAGTGGATTTTAAACAAGACAAATGGTCTTGCACATGGATATATGCGACTACGGTGTAAGAGTATATTGTTTTCATTCGATGTAGATGAAAATTGTAATTGCTCCTGTTTACAAATCGTAATTATTACTATATGATGGAATGGGTATTCGAAGTGAGGACATTCGGACTCCGAACAATAAAGGATGAGATCGGAATGAAGAGGCATAGCCTGACATGGTATGAACAGAGCTTCAGCCAAGATTATCTGGCCGTCTATAAACATCGGGATAGGCAAGATCCAGTGGCTGATGTGCAAAATATGCTCCGATGGCTGAGGCTGCCTGAGGGGGCTCGGGTTTTCGATCTATGCTGCGGGATGGGCCGCCACGCCATGGCTCTTGCAGAATGCGGGTTCCAGGTCACGGGAATGGATATGTCGAAAACGATGTTGACCGAAGCTAAGCGTGAGGATCGCGAAGGACTGGTAACGTGGCTTAAGGGCGATGTGCGCCGTATTCCTGTCCGACGTAAATTTGACGCTGTAATAAACTTATTTACTTCGTTCGGGTATTTTTCGGAAGATACGGAGAATATGAAGGTGCTGCAGCAAATTTCACGTATTTTGCATGAGAACGGCCAATTTGTTATCGATTTCCTGAATCCGGATTATTTGGCTAGAAATCTTGTTCCGGAATCGGAAAGGACAGAAGGGGAAGTGCGAATTTGCGAAAAGCGCTCCATCCAGTACGGATTTGTGGTCAAGCAAGTCGTAATATGTGAGCCGGAGCGGCCGGAGCGCACTTATACCGATAGGATAAAGCTGTACAAACTCCAGGATTTCAAGCGAATGCTTTCAGAAGCCTGTCTGGTGATCAAACAAGAGTATGGCAGCTACGGCGGAGATCCGTACGATGAGGGGGAATCGCCTCGTCTGATTATCGTGGGAGGGAAACAGCCAAGACCCGTTAATATGACTGGTAGTGGCAGGAGTCCCTATTGAAACAGGGCAATGTGAGAATTACATCGACCATCACTGCTGAACGTTCAAGTTCCGTATTTAAATCATAATGATAAATCGTAATTATTACATTTTAAGGAGGAAGAAAATGAATTCGACAAAGATTCCGGTCACCGTGTTAAGCGGTTATTTGGGGGCGGGTAAAACAACCGTCTTGAACCATGTGCTGAACAACAGGGATGGATTAAAGGTGGCCGTGATCGTGAACGATTTGAGCGAAGTGAATATCGATGCGTCGCTTGTGAAAGAGGGAGGCGGGCTGTCGCGGACCGATGAGAAGCTGGTGGAAATGTCCAACGGCTGCATCTGCTGCACGCTGAGGGAGGACTTGCTTCAAGAGGTTGAAAAGCTCGCCAAGGAACATCGTTTCGACTATATCGTTATTGAATCCACAGGAGTCGGGGAGCCGATCCCGATTGCACAGACATTCACATACATTGACGCAGAGCACGGCATCGATCTGTCGCAGTACTGCCGTCTCGACTCTATGGTCACTGTCGTGGACGCTTACCGTTTTTGGCACGATTACGCATCGGGCGAGACGCTTCTGGACCGCAGCCAGGCGGTGGGGGAAGACGATACACGCGAAGTGGTGGATCTGCTCATCGACCAAATAGAATTTTGCGATGTGCTCCTGTTGAATAAATGCGACAAAGTGGAGGAAGCGGAATTGGAGGAGCTTGAAGGCATACTGCGGAAGCTTCAGCCTCGAGCGAAAATAATCCGCACCTCGTACGGGAAAGTGGATCCGGCTGAGATATTGAATACCGGGTTGTTTGATTTCGATGAAGCGAGCCGGTCGGCAGGCTGGATTAAAGAGATGGAAGCGTCTGTTCATACGCCGGAAACCGAAGAATATGGCATTTCTTCTTTTGTATACGAAAGGGGCAGACCGTTCCATCCCGGCAGATTGCTGCAGTGGATGGAGGAATGGCCGGCGGAGGTTGTCCGGGCAAAGGGAATGATGTGGCTCGCCACCAGGAATGATTTTGCGCAAAGCTTCAGCCAGGCCGGGCCATCCATCTCGTTCGGGCCTGCAGGCTATTGGGCCGCTGCCTTGCCGGAAACGGAGCGGCAGGCGGCGATGGATGAAGACCATGTACTTGCAAAGCATTGGGATGAGGCGTATGGCGACCGTGTTAATAAAGTGGTGTTCATTGGCATCGATATGGATCGGGAACAGATCGTTTCCACGCTGGACGCCTGCCTGCTGACAGATGAGGAGATGGGTCAGGACTGGAGCGGGTTTCCAGATGATTTGCCGAATGTTCTGCCGGAAGCATTGGCCGCTCTGTAAATTTAAATAATGCAGGAGATGAAGCATGCGAGTAATCGTAAACGGCCGGACTTCGGAAGTCCGGTCTTTTTTTAACAGGACGGGCTTGAAACAGAGTTTTAATATCCCTATAATTTAGTAGGATTGTTTTTTATTTTAAAGGCGAACTTTCTTTCATAACAACTTCATTATAATTAAAGAAACGGAGATCCTCACTTCTATGAGCAGCCAAATCGAATCATTGGAAAACCTTCTTGAGGTAATACCCGTCCTTAAAGCTTCTATCCCCGCTGATTTGTCCATCGCCGTTTGCGACCTTGAGAAATTTATTGCCTATTTCCCTGGCGAAACCGTAAATTTAAATATTGGTGTAGGCCAGGCTTTGAACCCTGACGAACCTCTTTCTATTGCATTGACGCAGAATAAATCGCTTGTTGTGGAGGTGCCGGCTGATTTCTATGGTTTTGATTTCACCGGAACCGCTGTGCCTGTCCATGACCAAAGCGGTAAAGTCATCGGCGGAATTGCCGTTCAGCTGCGCAGGCAAACTGAATTAAGGGTCATCGCGGATCAAATCTCAGTGTCATTAGCACAGGCCAATGAACGGATCATGCAGGTCGCAAGCGGCTCTGACGCTCTGGCTGACTTCACCCAAAGACTGCTTGTCCAGTCTCAACAGGCGGAGGAAGATGTCAAGAATACGGAAGAAGTGTTGTCGATAATCAAAAGAGTGGCGGACCAAACCAATTTGCTCGGGCTGAATGCGGCGATAGAAGCGGCAAATGCCGGCGAGAAAGGCAGAGGCTTCGAAGTCGTGGCGAGAGAAATCCGGAAGTTTTCCAAAGAAACAGTGTCGTCCACTCAGCAGATCCGCCAAACGCTGGTTCAGATCCAGGAAATTACTAAACAAATCGGAACATCGATAGAACAAATCGCTTCAATCGGCCAGGAGCAGGCGGCTTCCACTCAAGAAATCTCGACGTTCATAGAAGAAATTCAAGGTATGTCCGACAAGCTGAATCAGTTTGCAAAAAAATTATAAGTAAACCTCTATCCGGGGGCAAGATTTTTGTTTACTTTTGGCATACTGCTAACCATGCATTTTTGCTGACTATTTGCTGAAGAGAGGTTTGTTATGAGTTTTCAAAAAATGGTGCGTTCGATCGATTCTGCCGCGCTTTCAGAGCCGGAAATTTTAGTGCGCCAGCTGCGCGGCAAGCTGCCCGCCGTTTTTACAGAGAGAAGTGTCGAGGCGTTTTGCGACGCCTTTCTTCTTGTGCTGCAAATAGGTATTAAACTTGGGTTTACTCCGATGATCCTGTATCTTCCCTCCCGCCCGAAAGTATCGGAAAGTTTGGTGGTCCAATTTCAACTGATCAATACGACGATTGCCAGACGTGAAAGCGAGAAGGATTGGTTCCATGAGTTGTTTTCCCTATTTCAAGGCATGGCGAGTCTGCTGTCCTTATCGTGGGATGAGATCGAAAATCGGATTGCCGCGTTGAGCTAGCAGAGTTGAAAGCAGGCGGGTGAGGGATGGAGTCCTGTTGATGTGGCAGGCTCCATAGCTGTCATGGAATATAATTGAGCGTCTATACATAATTTATCGTGAGCGAAATGTTTCACCTTTGTGAAAACCGGTTAAGTAAGTTAATGTGATATCTTTGTTCTACCAAAAAAAGAAAACGCTTACGGGGAGTGTTCGCATGAGCAACAAATTGGTTTCGTATGTAGTATGGGGAGCGGTTGCCGTGCTTGGGGCACTTGGTTTTGCCATGCTTTCTCTGGCGAACGGAGAAAAAATTTCGGCAGCGTGGTTAATTGTAGCCGCAATTTGTACGTATGCGTTTTGCTACCGTTTCTACTGCCGGTTTATTGCAACCAGAATTTACGAATTAAACGACAAACGGGCGACCCCGGCGCAGGTACATAACGATTCAAAGGATTATGTGCCTACGAACAAATTTGTTCTCTTCGGCCACCATTTTGCCGCCATTGCCGGGGCAGGGCCGTTGGTAGGCCCGATTCTGGCCGCGCAGATGGGATATTTGCCAAGTATTCTGTGGATCATCATTGGGGCCGTTCTTGCGGGGTGCGTGCAGGATTTTATTACTCTTGTCGGTTCGATGCGCCGGGACGGGAAGTCTTTGGGCCAGATGGCAAAAGAAGAGGTGGGACGGTTCGGCGGGACTTTGGCTTCGATTGCCACGCTTGCGATCCTGATTATTATTGTCGCCGTTCTCGGCCTGGTCGTTGTGAAAGCGCTGGCAGAGTCCCCATGGGGCATGTTCGCGATTGCCATGACGATGCCGATCGCCGTTTTCATGGGCTTCTACATGCGCTTCATACGGCCGGGTAAAGTCATCGAGGGCTCGATTATCGGGTTCGTCCTGCTGATGATCACGCTGTGGGCGGGGCAGTTCGTAGCGGAAAATCCCGCGCTGTCCAAAATGTTCACCTTTACCGCTCCCCAGATTGCGCTGCTCATGATCGTGTACGGCTTGATCGCTTCGATTTTGCCGGTTTGGGTGCTGCTGGCGCCCCGCGATTACTTGAGCTCCTTCCTGAAAATCGGGGTCATTATTTTACTGGCCGGCGGCATTATGGTGGTTTTGCCCAATTTGCGGATGCCGGGGGTGACCAGGTTTATTGACGGCACTGGACCTGTGTTCTCCGGTAATTTGTTCCCGTTCCTGTTTATAACCATCGCCTGCGGCGCCGTTTCAGGGTTCCATTCGCTAATTTCTTCCGGTACGACGCCGAAAATGATCGAAAGAGAAAGCCATGCCCCGTTCATCGGATATGCCGGCATGGCGGCGGAATCGTTCGTCGCGGTAATGGCGCTGATCGCAGCGTGTTCCATGGAACCGGGCATTTATTTCGCCATGAACTCTTCCCCGGCTATCATTGGGGCGGATGCGGCGGCGGCAGCCTCCAAAATTTCATCCTGGGGCTTCACTTTGACGGCGGATCAAATTACGGGCACGGCGAAAGAAATCGGGGAGAAGACGATCCTTTCCCGGACCGGCGGCGCGCCGACTCTCGCGGTTGGGATGGCCGAAATTTTCACGTCGTTTCTGGCCGGAGCCAAGGCGTTCTGGTACCATTTCGCGATTTTGTTCGAGGCCGTTTTTATCCTTACGGCTGTGGATGCAGGTACCCGGGTAGGCCGGTTTATGCTGCAGGATCTGGTCGGCAACTTTTACAAGCCGTTCGCCCAAACTGGCAGGTTCAGATATAATTTTATCGCGTCGGTCATCGTCTGCGCCGCTTGGGGATATTTCCTTTATCAAGGGGCAATCGATCCTTTCGGCGGCATCAATTCCTTATGGTCTTTGTTCGGAATCGCCAACCAGATGCTGGCTGCCATCGCCCTCGCCGTTGGAGCCACGATTATGATAAAAATGGGCAAGGCCCGATATTCCTGGGTAGGCATCATCCCGTTCGCGTTCCTTTCGGTCACGACGTTGACAGCCGGGTACCAGAAAGCGTTCTCCGACCAGGCGAGCATAGGTTTTCTGGCTGCAGCCAAGAAATATCAGGCGGGAATCGAAAGCGGGAAGGTCCTAGCCCCGGCGAAAAATATGGATGTCATGCATCAAATTGTGACGAACAACTATATCGATGCTGTCCTGACCATCTTTTTCGGTATCGTCGTCATTCTGATGATCTTCGAGTCTTTGCGGGTATGGTACAGCATTATCATCCGGAAGCGGCGTCTTGAGCTCAAGGAAGCGCCGTTCACCCAATCCACATTTGGAGCCTGATACCGATGAAAACTATAGCGGGTTTCGCAAGCAGGACAAAGGCGGTAATCAAAAGCATTTTCAGCATACCGGACTATGAGAAATATTTGAAACACCAGCGGGACCGCCATCCCGGCCAAACACCTCTGACGGAAAAAGAGTTCTATATGCTGTCCTTAAAGGAGCGGTATGAAAGCGGCAAAATCAACCGCTGCTGTTGACAGAGAGAAAATAAGAAAACCTCTATAGACGCTATTCAAGAATGAGTGAAATTTAACGTTAAAAAAGACGGGGTTGTCTCAACCGGCGCATGATAGCTGGAAGACAACCCGTCTTTTTTTACATAAAAGGAAGTGTGAATTTGGGGTGCTTAAACATGCTCCCTGGAAAATTGTCGGATTTTACCGCTCCATCCCATTCAAATTTCATCCGCTTCCATTTTTTCGTTAAGCCGCTTGGATATCTTGCCCATTAAAGTAAACAGCTGCTCGCGTTCGTCATCCGTGAGAGTCTCGAGCATATCGGCCTGGAATTGGTTTCTGGTTTCGATAATCTGCTGGATTAATATCCGGCCTTTGCCGGAGAGGGTGATCCATACGATGCGGCGGTCTTCTTCGCTTCGCACCCGCACGATTAATTGCTCCTCTTCCAGCTGGTTCAAAGCGATCGTGGTCGCCCCGGAGGACATTCGCAGCTTGCGCGCGATATCTACGACCATACAGCATTGTTTCATGAAAATCAACCGTAGGATGAGATATTTGGTGTTGGTCATCTTAAATTGGCGTTCTTGATATTTTTTCTCGATAAGCTTGTTTTTGTACATGGCAAAAGATTCCGTCAATATATCCAATTTTTCCAGCTGACGGGCCAGATCATCGTTCTTTTCCTCGGCCATGGCAGCATCCTCCTGTTATTTTTAAGTGGACTAGTTGGTTTATACTGTAGCATATTTCGCAATCTGTTGCTTTCAAAAATGTTTTGTGTTAAATTCACTATATGCCAAAATTACTTTGCTGTAAAGCAATTGTAAAAAACTAATACATTTTCGAGAGGGGATTTATATGAAAGGGCGTTTAATTTTAGCCAATTTTATCGGTATAGTCGTCATTCTGGCGTTGGTTTTGGGTGGTTTTTATTACTATGACCAAAATTCGAAATTTATCAAAACGGACGATGCCAAAGTAGCAGGGGACATGATGACCGTATCTGCGCCTGCCGCAGGGACTTTGACCACATGGGCCGGTAAAGAGGGAACTGCTATTTCCAAAAGCAACGCGGTAGGCCAAATTTCCGACGGAACCAAGTCCGTTAACGTAGCCACTCCGCTGGACGGAACAATTATCAAGAACCAGGCCAAACCCGGACAGATGGTTCAGCCCGGCCAAACGTTGGCACAGGTGGTGGATATGAAGAACCTGTACGTCACAGCGAACATCAATGAAACTGACGTTAAAGACCTGCAGGTCGGTGCCAGCGTGGATGTTACTGTGGACGGAGATACCAGCACTCTTCTGAAAGGAAAAATCGACGATATCGGCCATGCCACAAATTCGGTGTTTTCCCTGCTGCCTTCGAACAATACCAGCGGAAACTACACTAAAGTTACACAAAAGGTGCCTGTAAAAATAGTCATCGCCAACTACCCTGAAAGTGTGCTTCCAGGGATGAACGCAGCAGTGAAAATCACGAAGAAATAATTTAGTATATAGAAAGGAGCTGCGTCATGACTTCTCAAACCATACCGGAAACCCGCAGCGGTAGCGGCATCTCTCAGCATCTTCCTCTAATGGTCGTGTTAATGCTGGGGTTATTCCTGGCGATCTTGAACCAGACGCTGCTCAATGTCGCCCTTCCCCACCTGATTAACGAGTTCGGGGTAGCCACCACTACGGGCCAATGGCTGCTGACCGGTTATATGCTGGTGAACGGTGTGCTGATTCCACTGTCCGCTTTCTTGATCGAGCGGTTTGGAGTGCGCCGGCTGTTTCTGATCGCCATGGTCTGTTTCACCGTCGGGGCGCTGATCTGCAGCATAGCTCCCAACTTTTCCGTTATGCTGACGGGGCGGCTGATCCAGGCCATCGGCGGAGGTGTGCTTCAACCTCTTGTGATGAGCGTGATCATGTTTATTTTTCCGCCGGAAATGCGCGGGAGAGGGATGGGCATTTTTGGCTTGGCGATGATGTTCGGGCCGGCGATCGGACCTACCTTATCCGGTTGGGTCGTCCAGAACTACGACTGGCATCTGCTCTTCTGGGGCATGGTGCCGCTCGGCCTTATCGTTGTGGTCATCGCTTTCTTCAAGCTGCAAAATATAGAAGAGCCGAGGAATATCAAGCTGGATTATTTCGGTACTTTTACTTCTCTGGCAGGGGTCGGTCTGCTGCTCTACGGCTTATCCGAGGCTGGCTCCAAGGGCTGGAAAGACGCGGCTGTGCTGTCCTATATGGTAATCGGTCTGGTATTAATGGTCGTGTTTGTCGTTCAGCAGTCGAAATCGGACCGCCCGATGCTGGATATGCGCGTGTTCAAATACGACGTTTTTTCGTTATCCACTATCATCAACCTGGTCGTTACGGCCAGCATGTTCGGGGGAATGATCCTGCTTCCCGTGTACCTGCAGAACCTGAGGGGCTTTTCACCCCTTGACTCCGGGCTTCTTATGCTGCCGGGAGCGATCGTCATGATGATCATGTCGCCGATTTCCGGGATTCTGTTCGATAAAGTGGGACCCAGACCGCTGGCCGTGATCGGATTGATCATTACGACGGTGACCACCTATGAGTTTGCCGTGCTGACAATGGAAACATCGTTTTCTTACATTATGATTCTGTATATGGTACGATTTGGAGGAATGGCCCTCCTCATGATGCCGATTATGACAGCGGGAATTAACCAGCTCCCCAGAGAGCTGGCCAAGCACGGAACCGCGATGTCCAATACACTGCGGCAGATCGCCGGTTCGATCGGTACCAGCCTGATCGTAACTATTTTTACCAGCCGAAGCAATTTCCATTATGAGAATTACGCTCAGCAGATGGATACCACCAACCCGGGCTTCATGGCGTCTTTTAATGAATTGGTGAACAACATCGCCGCGGCCGGAAACCTTCCTGCAGCCCAAGCGAAGACGCAAGCCGTTGCCGCTTTGGCGGGGCAGGCCAAGCTTCATGCCGCCGTGGCGGGGATTGATGACGCATTCTACATTACAACGGTTATTACTATAGCAGGCGTGATTTTGAGCTTCTTCCTTCGTGATGTGAGAAAAGATAAAGCGGTCAAAGCGGAAAAAGCGCCGGTTGAGGTCATTATGCTTCCGCCGGCGGGCCGCACGCAGGCAGTGCAGCAGCCGGAGCTTAAGCTTTAATTAAAGCAGGAGCGACTAAAGGAGGAGCGACGTTGAAAATCTACATTGTATATGACAGCGAAGGCGGGCATACAGAGGCGCTTGCGCAGTCTATCGCAGAAGGCGCAGGCTCGGTAGATGGGGCGGAGGTTTATATCCATCCTGTCGCAGAGGCAAATGTCCATGATCTTGTCGATATGGACGCGATCATCTGGGGATGCCCGGGCCATTTCGGAACGATCAGCGCGGGCCTTAAGATCTGGATCGACAAGCTGGGATACCTGTGGGCCCAAGGCAAGCTGGTAGACAAGATAGGCGCGGTGTTCTGCACAACGGCAACCGAGCACGGCGGGCTCGAGGCAACGCTGCTCAATCTGATCACTCCCATGCTGCACCAGGGCATGATCATTGCCGGGCTGCCGGGCAACATATCGCAGAATGCGATGTACGGATCTTACTACGGTGTCGGGGTGACCTGCCCTGTGGACAGCACCGAAATTCTGAGCGAGAACGGCAGACAGCTGGGCATCGGGCTTGGAGAGCGCGTGGCCGAGGTTACCGGCAAGTTTACAAGAGCTTGACCCAAGCAAAAAGGATACGCGGCAGGAGGGGAATAGATGCTTATAGGGATCTTGTGTATAGTAATCGCTGTTATCCTCGTGGTGGTTCTCATTGTTGTGAACGCCCGCACGCTTTCGTCTTCCGAGAGGAATAACGGGAAGTCTCAGCCCCTGGGTCAGGAGTGGGCTTCGAGCGCTAATTCTACGGAGGCTTCCGGGATCCGCAAGGAGCAAGAGGAGCGGCAGAGCTTGGCGGAACGGGAGCTTCAGCAGCCGGGAACAGCGGAGGCTTCCGCCGCCGGTGAACGCGGGTTGACGGAGCCGGGCGAGCACGCTGCACAGGCTGCGCTGCATGCGCCGGGCGAGCAACAGGCGGCAGTGCCGGCGCAGGCTGCGGAGCGTACGCCTGGCGAGGAGCCGGGCACTGAGCATGCGCAGGCTCCGCTGGCGGTAAGTGAGCCAAGCGATCAGCAAGGCGAGGTGGCGCAGGGAGCGGTGCACACAGGTGCTGTGCCGGCCTTGCAGGCTGAGCGTGCACCTGTCGAGGTACCGGACTCCGACAGCCTCTCACACGCGGGGCCGGTCAGTGAGCCAGCCGTTTCAGAGCATGAACCTGCCGCGCGCCCATCACAGGCTGAAACAGCGGAAGCTTCCCGCGTTTCAATAGCGAAGTCCGGCGATATTATGCCGGATCAAGACTTTCGCAGAGCGCTGCAGCAGTTAAAGCAGCCTCAGCAGCCTGCTGCAAAAGAAAAAGATGCTGCACCGATGAACGATGACGCTTATCGCGCGGCGCTTCGCTCCTTTAAAGAGAAGAAAAGCAATAAACCGCACACTCCTTGATTGAGAGGCACGATCACGCTTGCCGCGGTTTACAGTGCCGTGTGAAAGCCTTCACTTTGGAGCTGACTTGGTTTTTGAAATGGTAAGTGAACAAGCGAACAAAAGCAGCTCATCCTCACTGTGAGGCGGGCTGCTTTTGTTTGATAGGCTGAGTGATAGTTTTCCGTTTATGCTTAATCCCCTGTCAGCATTTTGGCTGCCAGAGGACTTTCAACAATGATCAAACGTAGTTTAATCCGCTTGTGTAAGGCAGAGGCACCGGAAACAGGGCGGAAAGCTGACTCTTCAGCAGCTCGTCTGCCTCGTAATTCGGCGTGATGTCAAAAAGCAGGGAGACGAGCTGCCTGGCAGTCAACTCCGCGGATGGTCCGTTCAAAGCAATTCTGCACCTATCCTCATCAAGGCGGGTAATCTGCAGCATACTGCTTAAGGTTTCGTTCTTAACGAGCAAATAAGGCGTTAACTGCTGAATGATGAGTCCGGGATCGATCACGTGCACGGTGCCGTCATTTGCCTCTTCGCAATATTCTACCGGCTCCATAGTCTTCTGAAGCTCATTCTCAAACCACGAAACGGTCACATCAAGCTTATCCAGCCCATAATTTTCCACGGCATATGCTGCCAGAGCCGCATTCAAGCTGTCGTCGCCAAAGCGCTCAACCACAAAAGGCGTCTTGTCCGACGCATATTGCGAAGGGACGCTGATGACCGCGCAGGCGAGAAGCTCGCCGTCTCGCTCCGCAGCAAGCGCCACATGCCGGTGCTTCACGCAGCTGGCGTAGGCTTCCGACTCAATCATAACGGCGAGCTCCGTTATGCTCTGCTCATAGGCGACTCCCCTGGATGCCGCCAGCTGGTGCAGTTGGAACCAGTCGCGGGGCTCAAGTTCCCGGATGATTAGCGCTTCCGGCAGACGGCCGCTCCGTACAGCTGCCGCCTGCTCTGCCGTTATCGTATAACGGCGGACGGAGCCAAAAGGATAACAGCGGGCTCTGCTATAAAGCGGACGGTCTCCCGATACGAAGAGAAGAGAAGCGCCTGTGCGCCCCACATGTTCTTGCACCGCCTTAAGAATCGCTCCCGCGTGGCCTTTCCCACGGAAATCCGGGTGGGTACAGACTGAACCTAAAGAGTAGATTTTCACTTTGGCATCCCCAATTCTCATGACGGCGGGAACAATGCCGATAAAAGACACCAGTCTGTCTTCCTCGAAAGCGCCGAAGGATTGACCCAGGCTTGTGGAGAAAACGAGCGGAAACGCGGTGCCCATCGACGCTTGTTCGGAATCGCGAAACACAAGGTCAGACAGCCGTACAGCTTGATTCATTTCCTCGGGACGAACGGGACGTATGATTGCCATAGAAACCTCCAATGGGACAGAATGGTTATGTAAGCGCTTTTTAATAAAAGTATAAAGGATTCCAGGCACGATGTAAAAGAGAAGTTCATGCGCCGGAAGGCTGGTTCTTCTGTGCATCGGGCCCTTCAGTATTGTACAATAATTTTAACTTGAATTTTAACTTGGAACGTGGAGAGTGAGGAGGGATGCAGTTGAACAAAAAAGCGAGGATAGCCGTCGTAGGCAGCATCAATATGGATCTGGTAGTGAAAACGGAAAGATCCCCGGTTCCCGGTGAAACGATCGCCGGACAGGAGTTTGCTATGATTCCAGGCGGAAAAGGCGCAAATCAGGCGGTCGCGGCAGCCAGGCTGGGGTCCGAGGTCAGCATGATCGGATGTGTCGGCGGCGATATTTTCGGTATTCAGCTTATCGAGCAGATGCGGAAGGAAGGGATTGACACAAGCCGAATCCTGACTGTGCAGGAGGCTTCCACCGGTGTAGCGTTGATTCAGGTTCAGCAGGATGGAGACAACAGCATTGTAGTGGTTGCGGGGGCCAACGGCTGCGTGACTCCGGCAATTGTCATGCAGGCGGAGGAAGCCATCCGGAGCGCCGATGTGCTGCTTGTCCAACTGGAAATTCCGCTCGAAGCGGTGGAACAAGCCATAGAGCTGGCCCACCGGCACGGGGTTCGAACCATCCTCAATCCTGCTCCGGCAAGCGAGCTGCCTCAGCCGCTGCTTCACCAGGTGGACATCGTTACACCGAATGAAACGGAGGCCTCCATCCTTGCGGCAGGGACAGTCGAATCTTCCGTTACGATGGGAGAAAGAATCGAGCGGTTGAAGATATTGACCGGACAAGGGAACGTGATTGTGACTCAAGGAGACAAGGGCGTTCTGTTCGATTTGGACGGCAGGAGAGGTTCTTTTCCCGCCTACGAAGTGGTGGTTGTCGACACAACGGCCGCAGGGGATTCTTTTAACGCAGGGGTAGCCGTTCGATGGGCCGAAGGGGCAGAGCTCAAAGAGGCGATTCGATTTGCCTCGGCTGTGGGTGCGCTGACCGTATCCCGTTTTGGTGCGCAAACCTCGCTGCCGCATCGTGCCGAGGTGGAAAAGTTCCTCATAGACAACGAGCGATGAGAGCAAGCGAGTGACAGCGTGTGATAAATGTAAGCTAAATCAGCGGCGCTGCAGCGGCTTTGCACGGGGCCCGACCGGCCTCCGTTGCGGTAAACAGAAAAGCAGGCTGCTTTACCGGGGCAGCCTGCCAGCCTCTATAATTTGTCGATCACCTTATCGATAATCCCATAATCCATCGCTTCCTGAGCGGACATGTAATGGTCGCGGTCCGTATCCTTTTCCACTTTGTCGTAAGGCTGTCCCGAGCGCTCTGCAAGGATATGGTTGAACATTTCGCGAACCTTCAATATGCGCTTGGCGTGAATATGTATATCCGTTGCCTGGCCCTGAGCGCCGCCGCTTGGCTGGTGGATCATCACTTCGGAATTGGGCAGCGCGGTCCGTTTGCCGGCAGCTCCGGCGGCCAGTAGGACTGCACCCATGGAAGCGGCCATGCCTACACAAAGTGTAGCCACATCCGGTTTAATAAACTGCATCGTGTCATAGATTGCCATTCCCGCTGTAGTGGATCCTCCTGGAGAGTTAATATACAGATGAATGTCTTTATCCGCGTCGTTCGCGGCCAGGAACAGCAGCTGGGCAACGACGGAGCCCGCCACATGATCGTCGATGGCGCTGCCGATGAATACGATACGGTCGAGCAAAAGCCGCGAATAAATATCATACGATCTTTCCCCGCGATTCGTCTGCTCTATCACCATAGGAATTAAACTGCTCATGGGATCCCCTCCGGTTTATTTTATTGAAAAATGTTCATGCCGCCATGCAAAGATCAGCTTTCGGTGTTCCCGCCGACGCGGATGGAGCCGCAAAGCCGGAGGAAACCATTGTAAATGTAACCCCCTGTTGAGATCCGGAAACGAGCCCTATTTCTTCAAAAGTTGCTTCTGACGCTGCTGCGGCTTGATTTCTTTTTTTATCGAGAGAAACGACCTTTTCTACAGAACGCTGCCCTTTTAGGGACTTATCGGATGTCTTCCAAATCACGAGCGGTGTCCTATTATTCATTCCCGGTTCCTCCCGATCGGACGGCTGGGTACAGTGCCAACAGCATTTGATAAGCATCGGCGGTATCATCCCGTTTGGCGTCCGTTATTTGATATTTTTCCACTAACTGCTTGACCAGACCCATATATTCGTCCAAAAAAGTTTTTCTGGAGCCCGCGTCTTTGAACTGCACCTGCGCATGCAGCGAGGCGCTTGGAATTTCCGTCTGGCTGTCTGACAATTCCATGAGCTGAAGCGCATCACGCTTCATCCGTTCCGCCGCATGCATGAGATGGGAGAGCGAGCTTTGATCCTTCATCCGCTGCACGGCTTCCGGGCTTAGGCCCAACGCGTCGGAAAGAATGAAAGTCTTCGCGATGGACTGAAACAGGACTTCCACGAGGTTTCGAACCTGGCGCGTGCCGATTTTGCGGACCAGGCCGGCTTTTTCCAGCGCTTTTAAATGATAATTGATTCTTTGCGGCGTTTCGTTTAGACCGCGTGCCACTTCGGCTGCTGAAGCGGGTTCCGCAAGCTGATTCAAAATTTCCGCCCTCAGCGGATTGAGCAGCGCAATCGCCTGCTCCGGCAATGTTACAACGTGGGTGGATTGCTCTTGCTCCAACAAGCCCTGATCACCTCCTGTAACAATTATACTTCACGTAAAAACATTTTATTACGTAATTTATTTTTTGTCAAATTTTGCATCGAGAAGCAAAAATGAGAACAACACATGACCAATACAAATGACTTTATGGTAAAATAAACCATGTAAGCCGACTCAGGAGCACACATCCGGGGGAAATAAATCATCTTTTACAGGGCTTTATCATTAAATGCAAAAGTAAAGTATGGAGGAACCCCATGAAAGCGATGGTATGCACAAAATATGGATCACCGGATGTTCTGCAGCTGGCAGAGGTAGAAAAACCCGCTCCCAAGGACAATGAAATACTGATAAAAATTCATGCGACAACCGTGGCATCAGGGGATTTGAGAGTTCGGGGCTTCAATAGTCCTCTCCTGTTATGGCTTCCCATGCGGCTCGTTCTGGGTATCAGCAGACCAAGAAAACCGGTACTGGGGGTTGAGTTGGCAGGGGAAATCGAAGAAACAGGGAAAAGTGTGAAGCAATTCAAGAAAGGTGACAAGGTTTTTGCTTTAACGGGGATGCGTTTTGGGGCTCATGCCGAGTATGCCTGTCTGCCTGAAAATGCGGTGGTGTCCATAAAACCTGCAACGATGACGTATGAGGAAGCCGCCGCCGTCCCTATGGGAGGAACTACGGCACTTTATTTTCTTAGAAAAGGAAACATCCGGAATGGGCACAAAGTTCTTATCTATGGGGCCTCCGGAGCGGTTGGAACTTCCGCGGTACAGCTTGCCAAGCACTTTGGGGCATTCGTTATCGGAGTTTGCAGTGCCGCGAATGTGGAATTGGTGAAATCCCTGGGGGCCGACCACGTCATAGATTACACTAAAGAGGATTTTTCAAAAACAGGAGAGCGTTATGACGTGATCTTTGATGCCGTCGGCAAAATGCCGAAATCGAATTGCAAGAATGCATTGGCTCCGAATGGAAAATACGTCACGGTCGATGGGCAGGGGATCACAAAGGTGAGAAGTGAAGATTTAAATTATCTCAAAGATCTGATTGAAACGGGAAAAATAAAATCGGTTATCGATCGGCGCTATCCGTTGGAACAAATCCCCGAGGCTCACAGGTATGCCGAACAAGGGCACAAAAAGGGAAATGTCGTCATCACGGTAGCACAGGATTAGAATTTCTAACAAAGTACGCGCAATGCTCTTCAGTCACCTGATTGACTTATAAACCGAAAGGGCTGCCGCCTGGCAGCCTTTCGCTGCGCCAACGGGAAGGATCACGTAATAACAAGGAACCGGCGCTATATAAGCATCGGCTCATCTGCTAACTTTTTTACCTTAAGCAGCCTCTTCCAGCTTCCTTACCGCTCTCAGCTTATTACTGGATTTCACTTGTTTCTTTTCATCGCGATAATAAAAAGAAGAAGTACATTTTATGCGGTATTCATCGAAAATGTGCAAGCCTTTGTCTGCGGGTAAGATGGATACCAAATCTCCAAGTGGAGGAACTTCGAGAAGGAGGAACCATCAAATTTGATATGAAGGATGGGAGCGGAAAATTTTTGATATTGGGATCACAGATTTTAAATTTCGTGATATGATTTGGATCGAACAATCAGGCATACCATCTGTTTTTGCGAGATAGGTCCCCAATATTATCAGTGATATGCATGATGGTCAACAACAGTACGCAAATTAGTCCAACCACTAGTGGTCGGACCAGATGCTTATCCAGAGCATATAAACTTTTACTTTTCCCAAGATCATTAATAAAATTCCTGTGATAATTAAAGTGATACCGCCCGATTTTGGAACTTGTTGATCTTGTGAATGAGCCCAAAGACAAATCTTAACTGGCTTCCGGTTTTTGCGGACTTTCCCAATATCGGAAGTATAAACGCAGGACCGATACCTATAATGGCTGCAAGCACATGCAAAACAACTAAAATCCCATACAAAGTATTCAATGTTTATCCTCCTCAAAAGTTATGTATCCCTCGTGGTGAAATAACCACAACCCCGTCTTGTTGCCCGGGGTCTCTTTGGATGACCATAAGTGCTTTAAAACGCTATTGCCTATTGCATTTACTTGCTCATATCATGCCCGCTCATACCGCCTGCAGGCATGATTTTGTTTTGTTCTTCGCGAGAAATAAAGTACATGTGCATATCATAATGCGGCACTTCGTAGCCTTCATGTCCCTGAGGATTCCAGTCAATGTCAAAGTGGTCTATTTTACTCCGTAATATTTCGCAAATGTATCGACAGTGACATAAGCGCTGCTGTTGCCGGCTATGTATGCCTGAGGATCATTCACGATACTGCCGTTAAAATTCAGTTTCACGGATGGATCGGCAAAAACAGTTGTTCCAGCAAATAACATACCGACAATAGCCAAAGATGCAATCTTCTTTTTCATTTTCTAACACCTCCAAGTATTGTTATGGGCAGATTCATTATAGACCCTTCTTATTGTCTAAACGTCTCATCTTCTATCTCATTTTTTTCTTATGACAAGCATTTATCTCACAGGCGGGAGAACGGCCCCTCAAAAAGGGGTATTGGCACTTGGCGCCAATACGCATCGCAAATCCCTCAAAAAAGCTGACGCCCGTTAAGACGGACGCCAGCTTGAAATGCAAAATTCATGTAGTCTTCTGAAAGTTTCACTCATTTAGGCCTGCGCAGACTGATGTTTTTAAGTCCGTCCCATAAGGAAGGAGTCATGCCGGTTTTTACTTCTGCCGATGCATGCCGCGCGGCTTTATGGCTGTGCAGCAATTCGTACAGGATCGGAATCGCCAGCAAACTGATGAGCGTAGAGCTGATCATGCCGCACACCACGACAATCCCCAAGGATCGGGAAACGACGGTGTCCGTGCTCGCGGAGAAACACAAGGGAAGCAGAGTAAGAATGGTTGTGACCGCCGTCATCAGAACCGGACGCACGCGGGTTGACGTTCCCTGCAGTATCGCTTCCTTCGGACTTATTCCGGCGGACAGGTTGCGTTCGATTTTATCCACAAGAACGATGCCATTGGTAACCACGATCCCGGAGAGCATTAATAAACCTACCAGTGAGGCGAGATTCCACTCTCCTCCGCTGACCAGCATGCCGAGGACAGATCCGATAAACGCCAATGGGATGCACAGCAGCACGCTGAGCGGGGCCCTCCAGCCGCGGAAAAGGATGCTTAGAATAAACAAAACAAGCAGCGCGGACACGGACAAAGCGATACTCATATCATAGATCATTTGATCCGCTTGGGCGGGAATGCCGTTAATCGAATACTGGATACCGGAGGACAAGACCAGGTGGTCGACCAAATCCTTTACCTGAGCGGATACCTGTTCCAAATCTCTTGAAGTGATGTTCGCAGTCACTACGGAGAAGGGGCGTCCTTCGCGTTCCCGTATGACGGACGGACCGTTTGCAGGGCTGAGGGACGCGAATTGATCCAACCGGATGTCCCTGCCGTCATTCCCCTTGAATGTTTCCTTGCCCAGCATCGTAAGGATTTCCGTTTGCGGATCCGTCGCTGCGGAGGTGGTTCCGACTTTCGCCAGAATATCGGTATGGATTGCAAAAGGTATCGTTCCCTGATTTCCGGCCTTCACTTCGACCCTTGTCCGTTCCGACAAATATTCCCGGATCCGCTGGTAAACCTGCTCCGGGTTCACTCCTGTTTGTTCAATCGTATTTCGGTTTAACGTAATCTGGAACCTGGGGGGAGCTTCCTTGTCACCCGCGGCCCCAACAATGCTCAGTCCTTGAACAAGCTGCAGCTTGCTTCTGATGAGTGCAGCTGCTTTGTCGAGCATTGCCGCGTCCGCTCCGGTAAGGCTAATTTTCATCTGCGAATCATCGCCGGAGATATTTTGGTTCGTCACCGTACATATAGCGCTGCCCGACATGCCGGCCAGCCGCTTTTGCAGCAAGTCTTTTACGGCATTGGGATCGGCGTCCTTTTTCACCGAAACCGCGATATTTGCGACATTGTCGCTTTGAATCCAACCGCCGCCGGTATCGAAGACGTCGTCAAATTGAGGGGTAAAGGAGGAACCCAGAACCGAAGAGAATGTCGTGATGTTTGTATCCGACTTCAAGCTTTGTTCCATTCGTTTAACGGTGGAATCCACCTGCGTCAACGAAGTCCCTTCGGGAAACTCCAATTGAACGTTAATTTGCCCGGAGCGGCTCGCAGGCAGAAAGTTCACCGGCAGGAAAAACGCTCCCGTACCCGAAATGACGAACATCAGACAGAATGCGGCGAGGATCCTTCTTTTTCTTTGAAAAGCCCAATTTAACGTTCTTTGCGAGACGGGTTCGATGGAAATCGCCGAATCGCTCGTCCGTCCTTTGTGCCATAGATGATAGAGTGCCGGTACCACAAACATTGCAACCAAAAGCGAGGTCAGAAGCGCAATCACAACGGACCAGGCAAAGCCGGAAAAAGCGGAGCTGATCATGCCGCCGATCAGGGCAATAGGAATGTACACGGCCACGGTTGTCGCTGTGGAGGAGATGATGGCAGGTGCCATCTCCATGACGGCCTCCGATAGAAGAACTGCATTCGGTTTGGCCCGGGATTCATGAGCTTTGCGATAGATGTTGTCAAGAATCACGATCGTATCGTCGATAACCCTTCCCATAGCCACGATCAGGCCGGATACAGTAAGAATGTTCAGGCTGATGCCCATGGTTTTGAGCAAGCCTGTCGTTGCCATAAGGCAGATGGGAAGCGATAGGGCGACGAGTGCGGTGGACCGCAAGTTCCGGAAAAAGAGAGAAACGCAAACCATCGAAAGCAGGCATCCTAACAAACCTTCCTTTAACAGACCTTGTAATGCTGAATTCACCTGCTCGCCTTGATCAAAAAGCACAGACAGCCTGATATCGCCTTGTTGAACGCCTGGAATTGACTGGATCCGGTTACGCACCTTTTTCGATACATCGGTAATATTGGACGTTGGCGTTTTCAGCACATCAAAAACGACGCTGGCCGCTCCATCCGTCCTGGATATCGTTTGCACATCTATCATCGATTTTGAAAGATCCGCTACGGCTGAGAGAGGAGCGGTATGTCCGTCCTTACCATGGATGGGGAGCTGCTTCATATCTTGCTCGTTTTGGTACCAACCGGCAGCGTGGATGGGGATGGACACCTGATTGTTGGTTATTTTCCCCTGCACCCATGTCGATTGAATACCGGAGAGCGATTGCTTTACATCGTCTATTGTCAATCCGTTCCTTCTCAGGTCCGCCATCCGGATCGACAATACATAGCCATTGGTTCCAGCGCCCGTTACTCGTACGTCGCTTACTCCCGGCAGGCTTTTCAACTCTTTTGCAACCTGGTCTTGAATCGTTGTGCGAAGCACAGCTTCATCCGTTTTGCCCGATGGGCTTGTCAGACTCAGTCTCATGATCGGAAAGGAACTCGTACTGACCCGGGTTACAGACGGCTTGTCCACACCCTCCGGTAAAGACAGATGTTCCAATGCATTGACCACATCGCTCTCCGCGCCGCCCATATTGTAATTGGCAGGGAAGTACATGCTTATCAAAAGCCCGCCGTCAAAACTGTTGGTTTCCATGGTTTCAAGTCCGTTCACCTTTCGGACCGATTCTTCAATAGGCCGCAAAACGGCAGTTTTTATTTGATTCGCTTGAAAATCCTGTGCACGTACCGCTACCATCAGGGTAGGGTTATTGATCGGCGGCAGGTAGTCCCGCTGCATCTGGTATGCGGAGATTCCTCCCCAGACCAGGATCATGACGACAGAGGTGACGATCAAGATTGTGCGGCTCATTGTCGCTTCTATGAGTTTTTTCATCAACGGGTTTCACTCCTTGCGCGTATATACAGGGAAACCCCATGCCCCCGGGCGGAAGGCCCGGAGCATGGGGAATGCCTCTTCACCAGCTGCGTTTTTGTGCTCAGTTCTGCTCGTTGGACGAGCCTTTGCTTTGCTGCTGCTGTCCGGCTTCATCAGGTGTAAGAACCTTGTCATCTCCGGGATATGGCTTGTCAAATCCCTTGGTGGCGTACCAAATGACATGATTGAGCATGTTTGCATTCACTTTGTCCGGAGATGCGTTGTCACCGCTAAAGTGTTCCTTGTTCTTATCGGACCATTCCGCCCACTTCTGCTCAAGCTCCTTCTGCTCTTGTGTTGCCGGTTTCGCAGGTTCTGCAGGTTCTGCAGGTTCTGCAGGTTCTGCAGGTGAGGATGGCGCCAGCTTCGCTGGCGGAGCCGCCGGGGCATCGGATCCCGGCTGTCCGTTCATCGCATCGAGCGCGATGCGGTTAGGCTCGAAGGTATACGGCGTGAAGTCAGGCTCGTTGGTGAACAGCTCGCTCATCGGCGCAGCTGCGGCATCGTTCTGGTTCATCGGAGGAAGCCCCAGAATCTGCTCGATGCTTCTGACCATGTTGATGACGGTCCAGTAGTGGCTGTCTGTCGTAAGTCCGCGCTTGATCCACGGACTGATCAGGAAGGCGGGAGCGCGATGGCCGTCCACGTGATCCAGGCCGTTCTGGGCGTCATCTTCCGTAATGACGATCAGAGAGTCTTTCCAGTACGGGCTGTGAGAGATGAGATCGACGATTTTACCGACAGCCAGATCATTGTCCGCTACTTGTGCCTGAGGCGTCGGGAAATTTTTGGCAGTTCCGGCGGTATGGTCGTTCATCACCCACATCTGTGTGAGCTGCGGCAAATTGTTGTTTTTCACGTACTCTTCGAACTTCTGTTTGAAAATTTCATAACGGTACATATCCGGAATCGACGAATCGAATGTAGGGAACGGCTTGTAGGTGATCGGATTGAGGGACGGAATATCGCTTGTCGCCTGGTAGTGTCCGACTGGTACATGGAGATTGCCTTGTTTTTGTCCCGAAAGGATCAAGTAGTCATTGTACCAATCCGCCCAGCTGCCGGGCTTTTCCGGACCGGTGAACTTGTTGGTGTCTTCTCCGAAGTTGACCACCGACACGTTGTGTTTGAGCGCGTTATCCCAAATATGGCCGGTCGGTGCGTAGGCCAGGGAGTCGCCCGCGCCGCCCGGATAGCTGCGAACGTTGGCTGTGTCCGTTTCCTTGTCTTCATAATCGTTATTCGTCGCCTGCATCACCCATTGATGGCCGCTCGCCGACTGAATGCCGGAAATGTAGAAATTGTCCAGAAGCGGGAACGTGTTGGCCAATTTGTGAAAGTTGGGAGTGACATTCTCGCCGAACTGGGTCAAAGCTGGCTCCGAATTTCCCCTGCCGATGTCGCCGAACACCTGGTCGTAGGTGCGGTTCTCTTTGACGATATAGAAGATATGTTTGATAGGGGACGGCTCTCCGATCCGCTCGGGCATTGCTGCTGGCTCAGCTTCCTTGCGGGGCTTGGCGTTTCGGCTCGATACATTGAACCAGTTGTTGTTGGCGTATACTTCTTCTGTCCCATGGGCCAGGTCTTTGCTTGAAGGGAACGGGATCATCGACAACGAGCCCTGCTGCGCGTAAGACGAGTGGCCCTTGACCGTCATGCCTTGTATGGTCAATGTCCGTTCGGGACCGAGCGAACCGACTCCGTCCGCGTTGGCGACAAGCAGCCGGTTATTGGAATCGGTTGCTATATCGACCGGGAACCAGGCTGTCGGCAGCAGTCCCGCGAGGCGAGGGGCGGCTTTGGGACCCTTCCAATCGTACACGGCCAGAGCGTTGTTGCGGCCAAGGCTGACGACCAATTGGCGGTCGCCCACCATCTTCACTGCGTTTGGAGCAGATCCGCGAGGCGCATTCGGGTAAGGTGCGATATTGATGGTCTGCACGACTTCATTGGAGCTTGTGTCGATAACCGATACTGTGTCGCTGTTGGTGTTGGCGACGAAGACGTATTGGCCGGATACGGTCATCCGCGACGGCTGGAGACCGACAGGCAGTGTCTTCGTAACCGTATTGTTGGAAAGGTCAATTGCAGAAACGGTGCCTGACGCTGAACTTCCCGTAGGCTCGGCCACAATGGGCGTACCCGACGAATCGACCGTCAACTCTCCCGGCTCGGCCTTCCTGCCGCCTACATTCGATACGTATGCCATGTTCCCGTTTATGACGACGCTGGTCGGAGAGTTCCCGACAGGGATGCGGGCAGTCAGCTGATTCGTCTGAAGATCGACAACGCCAAGGCTGTTATCGCGGTTAAGCGCGACAAGCAGGTTCTTGCCATTAGGAGTTACTGTAATGTCTTGGGGATTGATATTTCCGCCTACAGCGGCTAAAGGAAGATCGATCGTTTTTTGCACGGTGGGAGTCCCGTCCTGAGCGACTGACATAACTACAATCTTCCCTGTATTACCTGACGAGCCCGTTGCATAGAGTTGATTTCCATCGGGAGAGTATGCCAATCCCCACATATGGCTGAGTTTCAAGGACAGATTGGTAGTAGTCAGAGCTCCTGTCTTCAAGTCCACGATGTTGATTCCATCACCGCCATAATCCTTCCGGCCGATGAGGGCCGCAGCGGTCTTTCCATCCGGACGAACTTTAACGGAAATCGGATTTCCGCCAAACTCTACCTGCTGACCGGCCGGTGTTACGAACTGGTTGACAGGCGTCAAGACCGAATCATTGGACTGACGTCCGACCAAGCTGGATCCAAATGGAGTCCACACCTTGGCGTAAACACTTCCTGAACCTAGAAGGACAGTTCCCAATGAAATTAAGGCACACAGTTTCTTCTTGCTCATTTGTTTCCAGTGCTTTTTCATTTCATTCTTCCTTTCCGATCTGGTTTTGAAAATATCTAACTCTCTCAACTGTATGCAAGATATATAAGGTCACTGTTAGATAGATATGTAGATAATGTAAATGGTGATTTTCCTACGATATACCCGGTCCTTTTGGAGCATGGTTCTGGTCAAAAGACCCTTAAATTGGAAATTATTCGGTCATTTGAATTACAAAAATAGGTACTTTTACTAGAAAAAAGGAATAAAATGCGATTTAATCAGGACCATCCGGGAGAATAACAGGGATCCATATTTTTGGCATAACCGACAGCGCGTTTACAATTGACCTATTACAATTTACAATTCTCTCGAATTCATTTAACAATCTATTATAAACGCCTCATCTTACCGTAAAGAATACACGAGCAATTTCGAGTTCATTCTGCAAAAGTGGGATCGCATTAGAGCACCGGCAGAGCGTTATGTTTGGGCAGAGCGGCACTGCTGGAAGGTGAAACCAGGCGTTTATTACAGAAATCCGCAAGCAGGGGATAAAAATTTCGTCGCTGCACAACGACTGGCTGTTCGAACGTCCGCGTCTGATCTACATCAATCTCGAAGCTGTGGAAAAACCTCTGGCTTTTGCGAACAAAGTAAGGAAAGCGCTGAATGCCATTTAAAGCCAGGCGGAATATGATAGTTATATGCACAGCCGAACTGGCGGGAGCACAATTTTAAAATGACGCAGTTAAATTCGGCCCTATTAGAGGGTCTTCTTCCATTTTTCGACAAAACATCTTAAAATTTTCCCCCATCGTTTGACAAACTTTTTATCATTTTTACTATAAAATCTTCTATGTTGTTAAAAATTAGAAAATACCACTTTATTTTCAAAGGAGAAATCAGCTACCCAAATGGAAAACAAACTACTTCAATCAGAGGCAGTTTTTCACGCAAACATTTCGCACTTGATTGTCGCTGAAACCAAAAAGCAAGCTTTGGAAAAGGCAGCTTCTGGGTTGAACAAAAACAGCATTCGTCTTCCACAGATTACTCTGCAGAATAATATAGGAACATCCAAGATTTTTGCCGTCTCCGAAGTGGAGGAAATGGATTGGTATGACGTGGAATATGCGGTATACAGCAACCAGTTCCGGGTGTTCGGACGCATCCAATTGTCCATTTGCCTGCCGCAGAGAGACAACTCCACGAATGAAATCGAACAAGCTGTCTATAATCTTCCAGGCACACTTGTCTACGAGAACCCTGTTCTGGTTATATCAGAAGGCTTCAAGCACGTGTTCCTGACCGTTCTGCATCAAATGATGGAATGGAAAACCATGTTTAAAGAAACGATGCCGTTAGGCAAGCTTGCATAATATATAACTGTAGATTGGTCGTGTATGTTACCGCCATTCATATATAGCTGTTTTATTTCTTTATAGCTAGCGTATTTTCCTTTTGCTGTGTATACAATGAAAGAAAAAAGGTGATGGACGATGCTAATCAAAAAGAAAAACGACATTGACATGATTTTGGACAACTTTTCCTCCATTGCTCAATGGGACGCTTCAGGAGAAAAAAGTTACCTGGTATTTGCTGACCGTAAGCGTGGGGGACAGTGGACCTTGATGAATTACTCCGACAATCGTTTCAGCGTACATGGCGCAGGAGAAGACTATGCGGACGAGGAAGAATCGTTTTTCGAGGAACGTGACAGTGTAGTTTCATTTTTATGGGAGAATCGTTCCGCTTTCAACGCGGTTGTAAAACAAACTATTCAGCAGTTGGTTTGAATGAGACACGCAGCACGCAAGAGGAAAATTGTTATGGTAAAGAAGGCCGGCCTGGAGTCGGTCTTTTTTGCATTTTGCGCATTCTCTCGTTATCAGATATGACGAGAATATATGTTCGGAGGGGGATGATTTTGAAATTAGGAAATGAGCAAGACATTATTCAACTTGTTAAGGATGACGAGCGGATGATGGATATATTACAGCCAAATCTACAATCTCTTTCGAAAAAGGCAACCTTGATGAAAAAGTAGAGAAGGGATTGGAAAAATTGCCTGGCGAATGCCATAGGCCGCAGCAGTATTAGCGGATCCGAAGGGCGTAATTCCGTATATCGTTCACTCGCAGGCTGGAATAACGGACAAGAGAATAGATAGAATCAAAGATCATGGTGAAGCTATCACTTATGTGGTTTTATGCACAATGTTACCATTGATCTGTGGATTAACCCACTTCCAAACAAAAAAATAAATAAAAAACCCCTATGAAAACGTTGACAAAAGCGCTTTCATAGGTTTTAATGGTAATAAACACTCAATAAACCACAAAAAGCTTCGAAATCGTTTATTGTATGGGAGAGATAGTAACTGGTATGTGGGAAGATCGTTAATGAAACGTGAAAGATAACATATTTTTATGGGAGGTCACCTGTTTATGAAGAAAGGTAAAAAAACTGCGCTGGCACTGCTGACTCTCGCACTGGGCTCCGGAATGGCCCTTTCGGCGTGCGCAAAGAAGGAAGAGGCTGCTGCACCAGCGGTCGACAGCGTTAAACCGAAGGAAAAAGTCACCCTGGACTTCTGGACATTCTGGGGTTCGGAAACACGCCGTCCGATTATTGAGAAGATCATCGACGACTTCAACAAGTCCCAGGACCGCATTACCGTCAAGCATACTTATTATCCGTTCGGCGATATTTGGACGAAGGAACTGGCAGCCGTAGCCGCAGGCAACCCGCCCGATGTCATTGTCAACGACATTAATGCGACCGCACAGCGCGCAAGCAAAAACCAGAATATGAACTTATCCAAATTTATGGCCAAGGATAACATTAAAGACCGTTTCTTCCCTGAATTGTGGAGCACAGTGCTTTATAAGAACGAAGCTTACGCGCTTCCTTTCAACACCGACACCCGTGTGATGTTCTACAACAAAAAGCAGTTTAAAGAGGCCGGCCTTGATCCGGAGAAATTCCCTAACACATGGGCTGAACTCGACGAAGCCGCAAAGAAGCTGGATAAGAAAAACGGCGACAAATACGAACGGATCGGTTACGCTCCGCAGTTTGCGGGATTCGACTGGGGCAGCATCGCAATGAACTTCAATAAAGGCACCAGCTGGTTTGACAAAGACGGCAAGCCGGTCATCAACGACCAGGCGCATGTGGATGCCATGAACTATATTCTCGGATATGCCAATCGGATCGGCCAAAAGAACCTGGACGCGTTCAAAGCAGACTTCGGAAGCAAACAGGCCAATCCTTTTATTTCCGGCAAAGTATCCATCTGGCCTGATGTAGGCACCTTCTTCACCCAGATCCGCGACTATGGCCAGGGAATGGAATTCGGCATCGCCCCGATCCCGGAAAAGGAAGCCGGCTCCGGCCATTACAGCGTAGGCGGCGGATTCGTGGTTGAAATTCCGAAAGGAGCGAAGCATCCCGAGGAATCCTGGGAATTTATGAAATACCTCACCGACAAGCAGGCGCAAATGTACTGGGCCCAAAAGAACTTCGACAACGTCGCCAACAAAGAGGCTTCCAATGATCCCGAATTGTCCAAGGATCCGGTTTACAAAGCATTGGTAGACAATATGAAGGTAACGAAAGTTTTCCCTACACCGCTTAATGCGCCCGACTTCCTCAAACTGGTCGACCCGCAGCGCGATGCCGCTTTATTAGGTAAGGTTGCGCCAAAAGAAGCGTTTGACAAAGCTCAAAAAGATGTAGAAAACCTGATCCAGCAAAATACGAAATAACATCAAACAAAGCGAGGTGGAGCGGTCGATGGCAGCCGCTCCACCTTTTCCAAATCGTTCAAGGCTCCCCGCCTCAACGATTTTTGGGTATTTTGCGGGGATATTTTATTAAGAAGGAAGAAGGTGAAATCCATGGCCCAGGCTGCGAAGAAAACACGCAAGCTTTCGCTGGAACGGCGGGAGTCAATGCAGGGGTTCGTTTTTGTGTCTCCGTGGGTAATCGGCTTTCTGGTTTTTACTGCGGGCCCATTGCTTTTCTCGCTTTACGCCAGCTTTACGAACTATGACATTACCTCTCAAATGGACTGGATCGGCGCAAGAAATTACCGCAATATGTTCACTCATGACCCGCTGTTCTGGAAATCGCTATACAATACGCTTTTTTATGTGGCTTTCAGCGTACCTTTGACCACCATTGGCTCTTTACTTTTGGCGGTGGCGCTAAATCAGAAAATCCCCGGCATGAAATATTTCCGGACGGTCTTTTATCTGCCAGCCGTACTGTCCGGGGTCGCCGTTTACATTTTGTGGTCGATGCTGCTTACTCCCGGAACCGGGCTTGTAAATGTGGCTTTAAGCTGGATCGGGATCGAAGGACCGGCCTGGCTCACCGACCCCGCCTGGACGAAACCTGCTATCATTCTGATGAAGCTGTGGGCAGTCGGCGGCGGAATGCTTCTCTACCTCGCGAGCCTGCAGGGAGTGCCCGAGCAGCTGTACGAGGCGGCAGAAATCGACGGAGCCAGCGTGCTGCGCAGGTTCTGGCATATTACCGTCCCGATGATCACACCTGTCCTGTTCTTCGAGCTGGTCACCCACATCATCGGAGGCTTCCAGATTTTCCAGGAAGGCTATGTCATGTCGCAGGACATGAACGCGCCGGGTTCCCCGATGAATTCTCTCTTGTTCTTTAACCTGCACATGTACCTTAAAGCGTTTAAAGCGTTCGATATGGGATACGCCATGGCCATGGCCTGGTTCCTTTTTGTCATCGTCATTATTTTGACCTTGATCAATATGCTTCTGTCCAAGCTGTGGGTGCACTATGAAGGAGGGGACAACCGATGAGCACAACGACTACCGCTCAAATGGAATCCAAGGACCTTCCGGGCGCCAAACAGTACTTTCAAAGCCGCCGGAGAAAGCAGGCAATTAACAAAGCCATCCTGCTTCTCATCCTCACCGGGTTCGGTGTCATTATATTGATGCCTTTATGGTGGATGATCTCGACCTCGCTGAAGTCGCTGTCGGAAATCATGCTGTACCCGCCGACTTTCTTTCCGAAGCAATTCCACTGGGAAAACTACAAGCTCGCGTGGTCCAAAGGGCATTTCACCCGTTATACGCTGAACACTCTGTTTCTTGCCGGAGCCGGCATGGTTTCCCATGTGCTGTCCAATTCCTTCATCGCCTACGGATTTGCCAAAATCAAGTTTCCCGGCCGCAAATTTCTGTTTGCCGTCATGCTTGGGACGATGATGATACCGGGCTTCGTTACGCTTATTCCCCAGTATATTTTGTTTGCCAAAATGCACTGGGTCGGAACCTACCTGCCGCTCATCATCCCTGGCTTCTTTGGGTCGGCTTACCAGATTTTCCTTATCCGTCAGTTTTACATGTCGATCCCGAACGATTTGATTGAAGCGGCCAAAATCGACGGCGCCAGCCATTTTTACATTTGGTGGAAAATCATGATCCCTCTCGCAAAACCGGCTATGATCGTTATCGCCATAACCACGTTTCAGGGGGCTTGGAACGACTTCCTGGGGCCGCTCATTTACGTCAGCAACGAATCGATGTTCAACCTGCAGATCGGTCTCCAGGCCTTCAAAGGCCAGGAAACGACCCAATGGCATTATCTGATGGCGGGATCGCTTATGGTTCTGCTGCCCGTGATTGCGCTGTTCTTCCTGTTCCAACGCTATTTTATCGAAGGCATGAACATTTCGTCAGGCACCAAAGGATAATATAAAAATCCGGCTGCACTTTTGCCATATCACATAAATAGAAAACAAGGAGTGTTCCCGATGCAACTGCAAAACAAACCGCGCAATGTCATTACCCTGAAGAAAGGATTGGAACAAGCGGAGAGCGCGGGCTATGCCCTCGGTTCTTTTTCCCCGCGTTATACACCGATGATCGCAGCTGTCCTCCGGGCCGGCCACAAAACGCAATCGCCGCTCATCGTGCAGATTTCCAGCAAGGAGCTTGTGCGCTACGGGATTACCCCGAAGGAATTCGCCGATGAATTTTACTCGTGTATAAAGTCCGAACGCATTACCGTACCCGTTGTGCTTCACCTTGACCACACCAAAGAGATGGCCGTCATCCGGGACGCGATTGCGGCAGGTTTTACCTCCGTCATGATAGACGCCTCCGAAAGGGAATTTGCGGAGAACGTCGCCATTTCCAAAGAAGCGGCCGAGTACGCCCATGCCCAAGGGGTATCGGTGGAAGCCGAGCTGGGGATGATCGGAACGACCGATTTTGTGGAGACTGACAAGGATGAGGAGCTCTACACCAATCCGGCGGAAGCCGAGAGGTTTGTGGTTGAAACGAAAGTGGACGCTTTGGCGGTTTCCTGCGGGACGGCTCACGGGGTGTACATGGTGAAGCAGCCGAAAATCGATTACGGCCGTTTAAGCGCTATCCGCTCTTTGACACCGGTGCATCTGGTATTGCACGGAGGTTCCGGGGTGCCGGCGGAAATGATGGCCAAAGCGATCACGCTCCCCGGAGGCGGAGTCAGCAAAGTGAATATCGCAACTGACCTGGAGCTCGCTTTCCTGGGGGCGCTGGGCAGAGAAGAGCGGATGACGAATGAGGAGTGCAAAAACCTACCTTCAGATCTGCTCGAAAAAGGCAGGTCGGCCGTCGAGAATTTAGTGGTTGACAAGATTACGAACTTCCTTGGAAGCAAAGGAAAGGCTTTGGGTTTTGGCGACTGAATGGGCACAACGTAAGCGAGACTATACGACGAATCCTTTCTGGAGGAACGGACAATGGGGAAACCGGTGAAATTGCTGGATCGTTTTTATGTAATCTCCGGGGACAAGCTGACCCATCCTTGGGATGCGAGCGCCTATTTCATAGCGGGTGACGACCCGACACTGATCGACTGCGGGAGTACCAGCGGTTACGAGGCGCTGAAGCAAAATCTCGCGGAGCTAGGCTATGCGCCCAAAGATATCCGCCGAGTGCTGGCTACGCATTCCCATTGGGACCACGTCTCGGCGATAGCGCAGCTGAAGCGGGAAAGCAGCGCCAAGCTGTACATCCACAAAAATGCCGCTGAAGCGGTGGAGGCGGGAGACAGGACGCTGACGGCGGCCTTTTTGTACGATGAAGCGTTTCCCGCGGTGAAAGCGGATGTGCTGATAGAAGACGGGGACGTGTTAGAAGCTGGCGGGTATCGAATTCACGTTTACCATACTCCGGGCCACACACCGGGCTGCGTTTCATACTGGATGGAGATCGGCGGGACCAAGCTTCTGGTGGCCGGCGACACGCTGTGGGGCGGTTATCACCCGAGAATCAGGTCAAACCTGGAAGATTGGGGGCATTCGCTGGACCGGCTGCTGCAGCTGGATTTTGACGTTATGACGGCAGGCCACATTCCTCCGACGCTGGTGTTCGACGCCAAAACGAAAGTGGAAGAAGCCCGGCAGCAGCTCGGCGTTTATTTTAACCCCTGGTTCAAACCGTTCCATATGAAGTTCAGATATTAAATCCGGATTAATCGAAAGGAGCATGAATGATGCCGCAAAAAAACAACGGTAAAAAGCTGCACATGATCGGAAACGCCCATCTGGATCCCGTATGGCTGTGGCCTTGGCAGGAGGGCTTCCAGGAGACGAAAGCGACCTTCCGTTCCGCGCTCGACCGAATGAAGGAATCGGACGACTTCCTGTTTACCTCCAGCTCCGCCGCCATCTACGAATGGGTGGAGAACAACGATCCCGCCATGTTCAGTGAAATCAGGGAGCGTGTGGCCGAAGGCCGGTGGCAGATCGTCGGAGGCTGGTGGATCCAGCCGGACTGCAATATCCCGAGCGGCGAGTCGTTCGTGCGCCAAGGCCTGTACGGCCAGCGCTACTTTAAGGAAAAATTCGGCGTCACCGCCAAGGTCGGCTACAACGTGGACAGCTTCGGGCACTTCGGCATGATGCCGCAAATCCTGAAGAAAAGCGGCATGGACTATTATGTGATGATGCGCCCGATGCCAAACGAGAAAGGCCTGCCCGGCCGTCTGTTCCAGTGGGAATCCGATGACGGCTCTCGTGTGCTGGCGTTCCGCATTTTGTTCGAATACTGCACCTGGGGAAAAGATCTGGAAAAACATATCCGCCGCTGCGCCACGGAGCTGAAAGCGCCTTTTGACGAGCTGATGTGCTTCTACGGAGTAGGCAACCATGGCGGCGGCCCGACCAAAGAAAATATCGAAAGCATCCGCCGTATGCAGGAAGATCCGGAACTGCCCGAGCTCGTGTTCAGCCAGCCTAACCAGTTCTTCGCGGAAGTGGAAAAGAAGGACCTGCAGTTCCCTGTTGTCCATGACGACCTTCAGCACCACGCCAGCGGCTGCTACGCCGCCCACTCAGGGGTGAAGATGTGGAACCGCAGGTCCGAGAACCTGATCATTGCTGCTGAAAAATTCGCCTCCGTAGCCCAGTGGGTGACGGGACAGCCGTATCCTGCCGATTACGGGCGCGCATGGAAAAATATTTTGTTCAACCAGTTCCATGACATTCTGGCGGGTACCAGCATCGAGTCCGCTTATGAAGACGCGCGCAACGACTACGGCGAAGCGATGGCTATAGCCGGACGCGGGCTCAACTACGCTGTCCAGTCCTTGTCTTGGAACATCGGCATCGAGCAGGAAGAGGGGATGAAGCCGGTCGTCATTTTTAACCCGCATTCCTGGAACAGCCGCGTGGGTGTGGAAGTTGAAGTCGGGGGCCTCAAAGACGAACATGTGCTGGTGGATGACGAAGGGCGCGCGGTGCCGTTCCAAAAGGTGCAGCCGGCAGCAACAGCGAACGGCCGTTCACGGCTCAGCTTCGTCGCCGATTTGCCTGCTCTCGGATACCGCGTGTATAAGGTTACGATGAACCCGTCGGCTCCGAAAGCGGAGGCCATGCCGATCAAAGCAGACGACTATTCCATGGAAAACGGCCGTTTTCGGATTGAATTCGACCCTGCAACGGGTTACATACGCTCTCTTTTCGATAAAAAGGCGAATAACGAAGTACTGAGGGCTGGCGGCGCAAAGCCGGTCGTGATCGAAGACAGAACCGATACATGGAGCCATAATGTGTTGCACTTCAATCAAGAGACAGGAGCCTTCACGGCAAAAAGCGTCAAGCTGGTCGAGCACGGGCCGGTTAAATCCGTAATCCGTGTAACGAGCGAATACGGCAGCTCCAGGCTGGTTCAGGATTTTACAATGTACAGCGAGCTGGACCAGATCGAGGTCAAAGCCGTGGTCGATTGGCGTGACCATTTTAAAATGCTGAAGCTTGTCTTCCCCGTCAATCTGGTGTTTACCCGCCAGTCATACGAGACTCCTTACGGGTATATCGAACGGGAGCACAACGGGGAAGAAGAACCGGGCCAAAGCTGGATCGATTATTCGGGCATCACCCGGGAAGGAGGAACCGTTTACGGCCTCAGCCTGCTCAACGACTCCAAATACAGCTACAGCATCCACAACAAGGAAATGGCGCTGACAGTGCTGCGCAGCCCGATCTATGCCCACCACGACCCGCTCGTTCCGGACCCGGACGGCCATTATTCGTTCATCGACCAAGGCATCCAGCATTTGAACTACACGCTGCTTCCGCATGAAGGGAATTGGGAGACAGCCGGAACCGTCAAACGAGCAGCTGAGCTGAATCAACGTCCGACCGTGATCATTGAAACCTATCATGACGGCGGGCTTCCGCAAAAGGATTCCTATCTTTCCGTGGACAGGGACAATATTATTGTCAGCGCATTGAAGAAGGCCGAAGATAACGGCGATCTTATCCTCCGCTGCTACGAGACGAATAAAGAAGCGACCAGCGCGGTTATTCGTCTCCCCAAGTGGAACCGGACGATTGAGGCCGAATTCGGCCCCTGCGAAATCAAAACCTTCCGCATCCCGAAGGATGCCGGACAGCCAGTCACGGAAACGAATCTGCTCGAATGGTAGAACTTGTCCCCCAAAAGTGAAGCAAAGCTTCGATGATTATTCCGGCTGCTTTTGGGGGAGCCCCCACTACACAATAACGGAGGAGCGGGCAATGGCAAAAGTAATATCGCTGAACGGCAGTGACTGGCTGTTTAAGGAATTCATCGGTGAAGACTGGATTTGGCGGAATTCCGAAAAGCCGAGCACGCGCGATACACGTTGGTGGAACAAAGGCACGATACCCGGCACCGTATTGCATGATCTTTGGACGGGCGGCCATGTCCCGGATCCTTATCGGGATTTGAACAGCAAGCTGGTCGAGTGGGTGCCTCAGCGGACTTGGGTATACCGGAAGACATTTAATGTCGATAAAAAAGAGCGCGGGACACGAATTCGTCTGCATTTCAAGGGCCTGGATTATGAGGCGCAGTTCTTTTTGAACGGAAAACCTGTCGGCCGGCATAAGGGAATGTATACCCCCGCTTTGTTTGAGGTAAGCGAAGATTTGCTGTACGGGGAGGAAAACCTGCTTGCCGTGGTGATCGGGAAGGCGCCGGACGAGCAGCCCCAGGTCAGCAAAACGGAATACGTGAAAACGCACAAAAGCCGGATGACCTACTGGTGGGATTTTTGCCCGCGCATGATCCACCAGGGGATTTGGGATGATGTGTTCCTGGAGATCACCGGACCGGTCCGTTTGGAAGATGTTTTTGTCCGTCCGCTGTGGAAGCCGGGGCAGGAAGAGGCGCCGATTTGCGTTACGTCTGCCCTGACAGGCTTCTCGGGCACTGAGGTCGAGGTGGAAACGAGGATTACATTGAACGGCAACACTGTGGCATCCGGAAAAAGCAGGCGGCGGCTCGAGGAAGGCAGGACCGAGCTTGTACAAAATGTCACCGTCCCGAATCCCGAGCTTTGGTGGCCGAACGGATACGGGGAGCAGCCGCTGTACAAGGCGGAAATTAGCGTGACCCCTGCAGGCTTGAGCACCGGATCGGATGCTGCTGCCGGGCTGCCTTCGGATGAAAGAACAATTTATTTCGGCATCCGTTCGGTGGAACGGGTTTCCAATGAGACGGAAGATCAGACTGCCCTGCCTTACACGTTTGTGGTCAACGGCAGAAGAGTCTACATCAAGGGCTGGAACTGGGTTCCGATCGACGTCATGTATGGGGTGGAGCGTCCGGAAAAGCTTGAACGGCTGCTCACTTTGGCCAAACGGGCGAACGTCAACATGCTTCGGGTGTGGGGCGGCGGCCTGATTGAAAAAGACGCGTTCTATGATAGGTGCAGCCGCTACGGTATCATGGTGTGGCAGGAATTTATCCAGTCGAGCTCGGGGATCGCGAACAAGCCGTCTGCGGATCCGGAATTCCTGGCCATGATGGTGGACGAGGCGGAGCAAATCATCCCCTGCAAAAGGAACCATGCCTCGCTCGTGCTCTGGTGCGGCGGCAATGAACTGCAGGGTCCCGGGGGCGTCCCGCTGGACGACAGGGAGCCTGTGCTCGGGGCCCTGAGCGAGGTGGTCAAGCGGCTCGATCCGGACCGCCACTGGCTTCCTACCTCCCCGACCGGAAGATTGTTCTCGAATACTCTTGACAATATAGCGAAAGATCCGGCAGGGCTGCATGACGTGCACGGCCCATGGGAACACCAGGGACTGACCGGCCAATATACGCTTTACAACAGGGGGACTTCCCTTCTGCACAGCGAATTCGGGGTGGAAGGGATGACTAACCGCAAAACGCTCGACCGGAGCATATCCGCGAGCAGACAATGGCCGCCGAGCAAAGACAATCCGGTCTATTTTCACCGGGGTGCTTGGTGGATCAATGAGCAGCTCGTCCAGGAGGCTTTCGACGGGATTGACGATCTCGGGCATATGATCCGAGCGAGCCAGATGCTGCAGGCGGACGGGCTGCGCTATGCGATCGAATCCAACCGCCGGCGCAAGTACCAAAACAGCGGTACGCTGCCGTGGCAGTTCAACGAGCCTTATCCGAACGGCTACTGCACCTCGGCGCTGGACTACTATGCCCGACCGAAATCGGCTTACTATGCCGCTGCCGAGGCTTATCGGCCGGTGCACGTGACGGCGAGCTTCCCCACGCAAGCCTGGGCAGGAAGGGCAGCGTTCGAGGCGGAGCTGTGGGCGGTCAATTGCCTTCTGCAGCCGTTGGAGGATGCCGTCTTGGAAGCTGCCCTGGCAGGCTCCGGCGGCGGGAGGTACCTGGAAAGGTCTTACTCGGTGACCGTTGAAGCCGACCGCCCGACCCGGCTGACAGGCATTAACGCCGACTTGAATGAATGGATGGACGAAATCTTTTTCCTGGACCTTGTGCTCAGAGACCGGGAGGGAGAAGTGGTCTCGGACAATCGGTACCTTTTTTCAAGGACGAAAGATTTGGCTCCCCTTGGGAGAATCCCGGAAACCGCGATCCAGGCAGTATGCGAACAGGTCGATGACCGATTATGGAACATCAAGCTCATTAACACCGGAACTCATGCGGCGGTACAACTGCGGCTGGATGACGCACGCCAGCCCGACGCCCCGGGGTACGTATATTTTTCGCGGAACGACCTCAACCTGTTTCCCGGCGAAAGCCGGACGGTAGAGGCCGACTGGTCGGGAGTCCCGTCCGAAGAACGGTGCATCGAGCTGACCTGTTGGAATTCGCGGGAAACCCGGATTTTATCATGCAGGCAGTGAGCATTTTATGCAGAATTCAGGTAAGATACGAATATGTGCCGAATTAATCATTTAAAAATATCCAGGGGGGAGAATTCATGATCGTCGTTCAAAGGCGCAACAAGATTAAAGAGATCCTTTTTCAGGAACGCAGTGTCAAGGTTTCCGATTTGGTTCGTGAATTCAACGTTTCCGAAGAAACCATCCGCCGGGACTTGAATCAGCTGGAGCAAGAAGGGTTGATTGTAAAAAACTACGGAGGCGCGATTCTGGCTGACGATCTCCAGCTGGCGATGAGCCATATCCCCCCTCTCCAACAGCGTAAATTCGAGCACTATGAGGAAAAGGACGCCATAGGCAAAAGGGCCGCGGAACTGGTGGTTGAAGAACAAATTGTCATCCTGGATTCCGGTTCCACAACGTGGTGCGTCGCCAAGCATTTGAAGCCTACTCCCAGACTGATCATCGTAACGAACGGGATCAACATTGCGGACGAATGCAGCAGCTCGGAGGACGCATCCATCTTTCTGATCGGCGGACAACTTATCAAAAAATCGATGAGCCTTGTCGGACCGCAGGCCGAAGCCGAAATGCAGAAATACAATGCGCACTATGTGTTTTTGGGAACCTCCGGAATCTCCTTGAAAAATGGATTCACCAGCTCCGACCTGTACGAGGCGGAAATAAAAAGGGTAATGATCTCATCCGGACAGAAGGTCGTCATCGTTGCGGACCACAGCAAATTTTACCGCCAGGCGCTGCTATCCTTTAGCAGCTTTGCGGATGTCGATATTTTGATCACCAGCGATTTGGCCGACCCGGATATTCTGGGCGAAATCGAAAAACAAGGCGTGGAAGTAATAGCGGTATCCGTGAAAAATGGCCAGAACCATGCTTAGCGGAAGGAAAGAGACGGTTATGGCCCAAATTAAGCCGAACTAGAAATGACGGAGGCGACCTTTTATGAAAAGAAGTGAAGGGCGGCAAGCACAGGCGAGGACGGCGGAAATGTTTGAGAAAGCCGGAATCGTGCTGACTGCGGAGGAGAAAGCGGGCATTGAAGTCGCGTGCTTCGGACTGGACAGCTTGGAACGCCAAGGACTGGAGCTGCTCACGTATATCAATACGGATCGTTACTGCGCCAAGGAGCTGGCGCTTTTTCCGCGTCAGACTTGTCCCGAGCATCTTCATCCTCCGGTCGGCGCGGATCCCGGCAAAATGGAAACTTTCCGCTGCCGCTGGGGGAAAGTGTTTCTGTATGTCGAGGGTGAGCCGACGGCCGTTATCCAGGCGGTTGTTCCGGCCGAAAGTATGCCATATTACACGGTGTTCAGGGAAGTTGAATTGAATCCGGGAGAACAGTACACGATTTTACCAGGCACAAAGCACTGGTTCCAGGCCGGTGAGGAAGGCGCTATCGTTGCAGAGTTCTCCAGCACAAGCCGCGACGAATTCGACATTTTCACAGACCCGAACGTGAAGCGTCTGCCGGTGGTTGAGGAAGGCTAGAACTAGCCTTTCTTTGGGTCTGACCCGCTCACCGTGTTGGGCCGCAACGCACGCCGGGAGAGTCGCATGTTAGAATGTGCCGGGTTTGTTGTACCGGTTTTCTTATACCGGGAAGTATACGGCGATTACGCATCAACTAACAGGAAAAGTTCCCTCTAATCTGCTTTCTTGGGTGTACGTGCCTTTATTAACAGGATTTCCTCCCTGTAATTCGGCACAGTGACCATGTAGGAGACATTTTCCACCATATTAACTGGAGCTTTTCCCGCAAAAGGATCCTACAGAGTTCATACGGTTCTGGATAAAACAAATACTATCGGTGTCATTGTCGACGACATCTCGAACATCTTTTACTCGGGAATTATTAGAGGAATTGAAAGCGTTGCCAAAAGTAAAGGCTACAATTGTGTGTTCTTAAGCCGGACTTCCAACTTAAACAAAGAGACTTCTTTCCTCGATCTTCTTTATGAAGGGCAGGCGGACGGCATTATCCTGGTCAGCTTCCAACAGCGGGAGCGCAAGGAACTGCAGCGGATCAAGGAGGAGGGCGCACCCGTCGTCCTGATTGGAGACCATGGGGAAATGGAAGGCCTGTGCTCGGTGGATGTAGACAATTCGGCGGGGATTGCCGAGGTCGTAGCTTATCTGCACAGTATCGGCCACCGGAATATCGGTTTTATTGCAGGGCCGGACACGGCATCCGCGAGCAGGTACAGGTTCAAAGGGTACAGCAGTCTTTGGAACAGCTGAGCTTGACCTACAATGCAGAATGGGTGGTCAGATCCGATTGGTCAAATGAATCCGGTTACAATGCGATGAAGAAGCTCATCGGCTGTCCCGACATCACCGCTGTGATCGCATCCAATGACGAAACGGCTATCGGTGTATTGCGGGCTGTCCAGGAGAACGGCAATCGCAGAACACCAGAAGCTGGCCAGAAAAATCATCGCGGACGTGCTTACGGAGAAGGTGGAAGAAGGCATGCTGGATGAAAAAGAGGCTTGTGAGTTCGCCGACAGGATTCTGCGTAAAAATCTTATCGATCTCTACGGGCTGGAGCTGGATGGAACGATCACTTGCCGGTAGTTCTGGACTGCATTATGTGTGAAAAGTGTTTTACTTATTCCGATCGGAACTCCATCACGACTTGTCGGCATTCTGGACCTGCGCCATGGGTGAATGGGGGATTTCAATGTATTTGGGAGGTATCGATATAGGCACCACTTCACTGTGCTGTGTTGTGGTCGAAGCGGATGGCGGGAGGCTCGTGAGAACGGTGGCCAGGGCCAACGATTCCGGCATAGTGTCACCACGCTCTTGGGAAAAGCTGCAGGATCCTGCCCGTATTGTTGAGCTGGCTCAGCAGCTGCTTCGGGATTGCGGCGAGGTGTGGGAAGGCGTTAAGGCGGTAGGGATTTCCTGCCAAATGCACGGGATTGTATATATTGACCGTGAGGGAGAGGCGGTTAGCCCGCTTTTTACCTGGCAGGACGGCCGGGGGGGTCTGAAGCATGATTCCGGCCTCACTTATGCGGCCTATCTGAAAGAAGCTACGGGCTACACGCTCGCTGCAGGGTACGGGATGGTCACTCATTTTTATAATATTCAAAATAACGCGGTCCCGCCGGAGGCCGTTTGCTTCTGCACTATCGGCGATTATATCGCTATGAAGCTGTGCGGAGAAACTGTACCTTTGGTGGATGCTTCCAATGCGGCCGGGCTTGGCCTCTTCTCTCTAGAGGGGTTAACTTTCTCTCTTGATGCCATGGAAAAAGTGGGGATGGATCCCGGGATGGCACCCCGTCTCGCGGAAGGCATTATCGGAATAACCAAGGATGGCAAGACTGTTGCCTGTGCTATAGGGGACAACCAGGCCAGCTTCCTGGGGGCTGTGCCGGGTCTTCGAGGGACGCTGCTTTTCAACGTGGGAACCGGGGCCCAGGTTTCTGTCTTTTCGGAGACGCTCCGTCAGGGGTGCTCAGTCCGATCCAGCGACAAGATTATTGAATCCCGTCCTTTTCCCGGAGGAGGGTATCTGCTGGTCGGTTCTTCGCTGGGCGGGGGTAAATCTTACGCGCTGCTGGAGCGGTTTTTTCGGGAGGTATGCCGAACTTTTGGTGCATTTGAGGAACATAGCTTGTTCGATCAAATGAACCGGATGGCGGAAGAGGCGATCAGAGAAGACGCGATTACAGAAGAGACGATGACAGAAAAGACGATGACTGAAGATGTGGAGTTTCTTCAGGTGGGGACTCAGTTTTACGGTGCGAGACAGCGCCCTGAATTAACCGGCTCGATTGCCGGCATAACGGAGCGGACGTTTACTCCGAAGCATTTGGCAGCCGGCTTTTTAGACGGGATCGTCCAGGAGCTGCTGGATTTTACTCGGGAATTTCCGGCAGACTTGCGCAGAAGCTTGACAGCCGCCGCAGGTTCGGGTAATGGAATCCGCCGGAACCCGGCGATGCGGCTGCTTTTGCGCAAGCGGCTGAATCTTCCCGTATACTTATCCGCTGCCCATGAGGAAGCCGCCTTCGGAGCAGCCCTTCATGCCGGAGTGTGCTGCGGAAGTTTTGCGGGTTATGAGGAAGCGATCCAGTACACCTTCAAGGAGGAATAATGACCATGTTTAAATTGGCTATCATACATACGACACCGGCGACCGTTGATTCGCTGAAGGGATTGGCGGCAGAAATGATTCCGGGCGTACATGTCGTCAACCTGATGGACGATTCGATTCTCCCTGAACTCGGTGCAAACGGAGGACGGATCGAGGAAGTGGAGCAGCGCTGGCGCCAGTATGCGCAGATCGCTGAGAAGCTGGGGGCGGACTGCATTTTAAACGCCTGCTCGTCTATCGGAGGGCTGGTAGATCTTGTTCAGCCTGAAATTGGAATTCCCATCGTACGGATCGATGAAGCGATGGCGGAGTTCGCGATTGGCTCAGCGTCTGAAATCGGCGTTGCCGCCACGCTGGCTACGACGCTGCAGCCTACGCTGCGCCTGCTTGAAGACAAAGCGGAGCAGGCCGGCAGGGCGGTGCGGCTGCATCCGCTGATCATCTCAGCGGCCTACCGGAAACTTATGGCCGGAGACAAAGAAGGCCACGATCAGGAGTTGTCCGTATCTCTGCGGGAGATGGCCAAAAATGCGGACATCGTCGTGCTGGCGCAGGCTTCGATGGCCCGTGTGCTTTCCCGTTTTTCTGACGAAGAGCAAAAGAAGTTTATTACGAGCCCAAGGCTGGGAATGGAGAAAGTGAAAAGGATACTGGAGCTTTCGAAGTTAAGCTGAAGGCAACGGGGCACTGTTGTACTTTTTGCAACGGGTTCGTCTATTAACTGTCCTGTTTACCTCTTCTGTTGCACAAAATGCAATGGACTAACGAATCAAGCTGTTACCTAAGGTTACGCGCCTCAGAAGTTACATGATACGGGAGAGTGGATCGCGTGAAAGATAAAAAGCTGTATATGATTGGCAATGCTCATTTGGACCCTGTATGGCTGTGGCAGTGGCAGGAAGGATTCCAGGAAACGAAAGCCACCTTCCGCTCGGCACTGGACCGTATGAAGGAATCGGAGGATTTTATATTCACCTCAAGTTCAGCAGCGTCATATGAGTGGGTCGAAAATAACGATCCTGTGATGTTTGAGGAAATCAGGCAGCGAGTCGCCGAAGGCCGCTGGAATATCGTCGGGGGCTGGTGGATTCAACCGGACTGCAATGTCCCCGGAGGGGAATCCTTCGTAAGGCAGGGATTGTACGGCCAGCGTTATTTCAAGGGAAAGTTCGGTGTGACGGCCAAAGTGGGATACAACGTGGACAGCTTTGGACACAACGGCATGCTGCCGCAAATTCGGGTGATCCGCGCAGATTTCAAGCCTGCCGAAATCAAAACGTTCCGTGTGTTTAGAAATTCCGAGCTGGCCGTGACGGAAACCAATTTGCTGGAATGGGATGAGATGTAAAAATGAATCAGGATACAGTCATTCGCAAGCAGCTGCAGGATACGGGAAAATACATGATGGATTATGGTTTGGCCTGGGGAAACGCGGGAAATATCAGCGCAAGATTGGATGGAGACCGCTATATCATAACTGCCAGCGGCACTTATATGGGCGAACTGGGCGATGAAGACTTCGCCGAATGCTCCATTGCAGGCGCTTCCCGAAAGGCTGCGGGAACACAGAAGCCTTCGAAGGAAGTGCCGATGCACCAGGCGGTATATGAAACCCGCCCGGACGTGAACGCAATCCTGCACGCTTCCCCTTTTTACAGCACGATGATTGCCTGCAGCGGAGAACCGGTCCCTTCCGAATGGTTCGTCGAAACGATGTACTATTTGGAGCGGGTGGATCGGGTAGAGTATTGCCATCCGGGATCACGGGAGCTGGGGGAGGCCGTTCGGGAAAAGGCCGGCAAAGCCAATATTCTGCTGCTTGAAAATCACGGGGTCCTTGTATACGACACGAGCGTGAAGGAAGCGAGAATGGCGCTGCAAACGCTGGAGATGGCGTGCCGGATGCTTGTCCAGGCCAAAAGCTCGGGCATCTCCCTTCGGCCTCTTCCGGAAGAAACAGTTCAGGATTTCCTCAATCACTCCGGATACAGACCGAGAAGGAAGTGGAATTCATGATCGGAATCGCTGCAGACGACATTACGGGAGCTAACGATATTGGAATCATGTTTGCCAAGTCGGGGCTGGAAACCTACGTTTATCCGATGGAATCGTGGATGGCCGGCGGTACGCCGGGTAAGCGCCTTCCCGATGTGCTTATCATCGATACGAACTCCCGGCTGGACGGGCGGGAAGACGCCTACGGGAAGGTTTACCGGACGACGAAACGATTGAAAGCGTTAGGCTGCGGGACCTTTATCAACAAAACTTGCTCGGTGTTCAGAGGCAATATCGGTGCGGAATTCGACGCTATGCTGGATGCGCTGGATAAGGAGTTCGCGGTCGTTGTTCTCGGTTTTCCCAAAAACGGCCGAACCACTATCGGTGCGATCCATTATGTGCACGGCAGGAAGCTGGAGGATTCGGAATTCCGCAGCGATCCGGTCCATCCGATGGCGGAATCCAATCTGGTGCACATCCTTCAAAGCCAGACGGGCCGAAAGGTTGACTTCCTCGATATCGGTGTAGTGGAACAGGGAAGCGATGCGCTCAGACAAGAGATTACGGAAAAAAAAGAAACGTGCAATTATCTCCTCCTTGACGTTCGTGACCAGCAGTCGCTGAAGATCATTGCCGAGGCCGTCAAGGACGAAGCGATCCTTTGCGGTAGCTCGGCATTGGCGGAAGAGCTGGTGCTGCTTAATGCGAACGCCCTGACTGCCGGCAAATCCCCGGAGTCCGCAGATTTCGCATTCGATGGGCCGGAAGAGTTTGGTGAGAACGGCAGCAGAAGCGGCGGCTGCGATGCTGCCCTGCATACTCCGGCAGAAGCCCGGAACAATGTGCTGTGTGCGGCAGGCAGCCTCATGCCACAGACCGCCGCCCAAATCGCATACGCTAAACGTCAGGGAATCGTCTCTTTGGAAGTGGATTCCTTGCAGCTGCTGGAACCTGAGCAGAGCAAGCAGCATCGGATGCATGTGGCACATGCGGCAATCAGCGAATTGGCGGCAGGACATGATGTGCTTGTCTACAGCTCTCATTCCCTTGATAAAGTGGCCGAGACCAAAACGCGCGGTGCAGAACTCGGCTTTGGCAAGACGGAAGTGTCCAGGCTCGTATCGAACGCACTGTCGGATATTGTGAAAGCGGTGACCGACGCGACAGGCCAAAGGAGGCTGCTGATTGCAGGGGGAGAAACCTCGGCGGCTGTCTGCAGGGGACTGGGTGTGGACGGAGTGAAAATATTGCAGGAGATTGAACCCGGGCTTCCTTCCTGCTTATCGCTGGGCGAGCCCGGCCTGCTGCTTGTGCTCAAATCCGGCAGCTTCGGGAGCGAAGATTTTTTTGTCAGGGCGATGGAGCATTTAAAGGGCTTGGAAGCGAACAGTAATAAGGAGGAGGAACGCGGATGAACACTATTTTGCAGGAGTTAACGGAGAAATATCCCGATTTGAACGGATGCCGGGAAGACATCGGCAAAGCGTTCGAAGCGATGAAGCGGTCGTTCGAAAACAAAGGGAAGCTGCTGCTTGCAGGCAACGGAGGCAGCGCCTCGGACTGTGAGCATGTCATGGGGGAGCTGATGAAGGGCTTCGTCTCAAAGCGGCCGGTTCCCTCTTCCATGAGGGAGAAGCTGATGAAGCAAGAAGATGAAGAAGGGAACTATCTGGCGGACCATCTGCAGGGGGCCCTTCCGGCAATTTCCCTTGTAAGCCAAACATCGCTGATGACTGCTTTCGCCAATGACGTCGCAGCGGATATGATCTTTGCGCAGCAGGTTTACGGCTATGGTCAGCCTGGAGATGTACTGGCGGTGTTCAGCACCTCGGGCAACTCGGTGAACGTGGTGCGTGCCGTGCAGGTGGCGAAGACTCTGGGCCTGGTCACCATTGGATTTAGCGGACGGGACGGAGGCAGGCTGAAAGAGCTGTGCGACATTGCCATCCTTGTCCCTTATGACCGCACGCACGATATCCAGGAACGCCATCTTCCCGTTTATCACGCGATATGCCTCATGCTTGAGGAGACTTTTTTCTCATGAAAACTGTACTTGGCGGAATAGACATCGGCGGAACGAAATGCGCGGCGGTTCTCGGTTTTGAAAATGACGGCCGGCTGGAGATCGCGGCAAAGATCAGCTTTCCAACACGGCAAGGGGCCGGGGAAACTTTGTTGGAGCTGGAAAATGCCTTGGAAACGCTTATGCGAAAAGAAAGCATCGATTCCCTGCATGCGGTCGGTATCAGCTGCGGCGGTCCGCTCGACAGCACGAACGGATTGGTGCTGTCGCCGCCCAATCTGCCGGGATGGGACCGGATTGACGTGGTTGCACCATTCCGGAACAGGTTCGGCGTCCCGGTCGCCCTGCAGAATGACGCCAATGCCTGCGCGATGGCGGAGTGGAAATGGGGAGCGGGCCGGGGGACGCAGAACATGATTTTCCTGACCTTCGGAACCGGGATGGGGGCCGGCCTGATCCTGAACGGCAGGCTGTACTCGGGAACGAACGATATGGCTGGCGAAGTCGGCCACATGCGGCTGCAGGAGGAAGGACCGGCCGGCTACGGCAAGATCGGCTCTTTTGAAGGCTTCTGCAGCGGCGGCGGAATCGCCAGGCTTGCCCGTACCATGGCCGGGGAATGGTCACGGGCCGGCCTTTCAACGACGCTGGCCGATCTGCAATCGGCGGATCCGTATGGGCTTACCGCCAAGCAGGTCGCCGAAGCGGCGCAGGCCGGAGACGAACTGGCGCTCAATGTCATAAGAACCGTAGGGAAGCAGCTGGGCAGGGGGCTGGCGATTCTGGTCGACGTACTGAATCCGGAGCGGATTGTCATTGGCAGCATCTATGCGCGTCAGCAGGCGCTGTTGGAGCCTCTTGTGATGGAGGAGCTGAGGCGGGAGGCATTGCCGTTGTCCCTTGAAACTTGCCGGATCGTGCCGGCGGGACTTCAGGAAAATGTCGGCGACGCCGCCAGCCTCTCTGTAGCCCTGCACGCTTTCGATGAAATGCATCGTAAAGGAGACAGCTGCCATGTTTAATTATATTTTTTCCGGTCCCCGAGGGACCTTATCGGATGGAAGCCGCATCGTGATGGACGGGCTTCACGTTTCCGTGAGGCTTGATTCGAACACGGTGGAAGAGCTTAAGTTCACAAGCTGCGTGCCGTCTGTAGACACGGGCCGTTTTGGACATTACACGGATTATACTTGTCTTTACGGCAGCGAAGACGACTCTATTAGCGTCCGGCTCGTATTCCGCTGCTGCGGAAATTTTGTGCTCGTTTATGTCCATGGAGAGATCAGGAATGCGAACGATTTCGGCAGCCAGCGGAATTTTTCTGCTGAAGCGGGGATCAACGTCCGGGTAGAAGGCCTGCCGGAGCTCAAGGGACTTATGGCCAATTACCAGCATAAAGATTGGTGGACCCGTCCCCACTTCGATCAGGACCTGTCCCGCCTGCCCGAGAGAACCTTGTCGCTGCTCTGGAAGACAGAGAATACCTACTACCATCTTCTGCCTGTTTGCGGACCCGTATTCCGCACGGATCTCGGCGGAGAGGACGGCGGCTTTTCCGTCCGCATTTCCTCCCGGCAGGCAGGGCTGAGCCGATGCGACGCTTTTGCTTTTATTCTTGGAGCCGGAGACAAGCCGTTTCAGCTTATGCGGGATCAAGTCGGTGCAGCGCTTAAGGAATTGGACTATTCTACATTGCCCCGCGAGCGCAAAGCGTATCCGGAAATACTGGATTACCTTGGCTGGTGCAGTTGGGACGCTTTTTACCATCAGGTTGGCGAGGAAGGCCTTCTTGCCAAAGCGCAGGAATTCAAGGAACAGGAACTGCCTGTGCGCTGGTTCATGATCGACGACGGCTGGTCCCAAACCTCGGAGCATAAGCTGATCGATTTCGAAGCGGACTGCGTAAAATTTCCCAAGGGTTTGGCGGGGACAGTATCGGAGCTGAAAGAAAGTTTTGGAGTCCGGTGGGTCGGAGTCTGGCATACCATTATGGGCTATTGGGGAGGCATTCATCCCGGCAGTCCTTTGGCCCGGCAGTATGGCGATTATTTATGGACCACTTCAAAAGGAAACCTCATTCCCTTTCCCGACGCGGGCAGAGGGTTCGGCTTCTGGAACGCCTGGCATGCGTTTTTAAGGCTGCAGGGGGTTGATTTTGTGAAGGTGGACAGCCAAAGCGCGGTCGGCAATTATTTGAAGCATCACCGTTCCGCTGGGGAAGCCGCCGCTGCCGCACATCAGGCGTTGGAAGCGTCCGTCGCCCTCCATTTTGATAAAACCGTCATTAACTGCATGGGCATGGCCTCGGAAAATATTTGGCACCGCCCGCAATCCGCCGTCTCCCGCAGCAGCGACGATTTCGTTCCGCAGGAGCCGCACGGTTTTCAGGAGCACGCTCTGCAAAACGGCTACAATTCCTTCTTCCACGGGCCCCTCTATTGGGGTGATTGGGATATGTTCTGGACCATCAATCACGATGACGTCCAAAACGCGTTGCTGCGCTCCATCAGCGGCGGGCCTGTTTATATAAGCGATGCCGTGGGACGCACCGATCCCCGCAAGCTTTGGCCGCTCATTTACAAGGATGGCAGGGTCATCCGCTGCGAGGAAACGGCGAACCCGACGGAGGACATCTTGACTCTGGATCCGACGAGGGAAGCCGTACCCTTAAAGCTTTGGAATACCGCCGGCGGAGGAGCGGGTGCAGTCGCCGCCTTCCACATTCACCGGACGGAACCGTCTGTCACCGGGTCACTTCAGGTTCGCGACGTTCCCGCATTGGAGGGTACTGCCTGCCTGGTGTACGAGCATTTTTCCAAGCGCTGCTTTGTCCTTCTTCCGGAAGAACGGCAGGAGTTCAGCTTAAAAGCCGGACAATGCGCTCTCTATCTGCTGATTCCCTTGACGGGTTCCGTTACACCCATCGGCCTGATCAATAAATACATCTCCATCGATACGGTCCTTGCACTCCGAGATACCGGCCGATCTACGCTCGTTTCCTTGAAAGAAGGAGGGACTTTCGCGTTCTATGCAAAGAACAAGCCGCAGCAAGTTATCCTGGCCGGCACGCAAAAAGAGCTGCAGTCTGCGGGCGGAAATGTTTACATCGTGGAATGCGGAGACTGTGCCGGTGAAGTAGCGATAGAGATCGTTCATTTTTAAACAAAAATGCACTGAAAAGGATGGAAACGCATGCTGCTGGCCATAGACGCGGGAACAACGAATATAAAAGCCGGAATTTTTGACGAATACGGCAATGCCTTAGCTGGCGCTGTAAAGGCGAATCATCAGTTTCAGCATCCTGATGGTTTCACCTTTTACGATCCGCATCAGTTCCGGGAGACGGCTGTGGAGCTGATCCGGGAAGTGACGGGCGGCGCAGGGAACGCGAAGATACAAGCCGTCGGGATTACGAGCATGGCGGAAACCGGCCTTCTGGTGGACAGGTCGACCGGTCAGCCGCAATCTTTTCTTATCCCCTGGTTTGAGCCTTCTTGCCTTCCTCAAGCGGAATGGATAAAGAACCGGATCGATGAACAACAACACTTTTATAAAACAGGCCTGCGTCCCTCCTACAAGCAGGGGATTGCCAAGATCATTTGGCTCAGGGCAAGGGATCCGCAGGCGCTTAAGGGTAGCGTGTGGCTTTCGGCCTCCGCTTATCTCGCCTTCTGCTTGACTGGCCGGTTTCAGGAAGAGTATACGCTTGCCGCCCGCACCTTTGCATTCCGAATAGATGAGAAGAAGTGGGATCTGCCGTTTGTGCAGGACTTGGGGCTGAGTGCCGATGTGTTTCCTGAGGCCGCTTCTTCCGGCACAGCCGTCGGTAACGTTAAGCAGCCGCTCGCGCAAGAGCTAAGCCTGCGGGATGGCGCCAAAGTGTTTATAGCCGGGCATGACCATGTTTGCGCCTCTCTCGCCGTCGGTGCCATAAGAGCAGGAGATGCTTATAATTCTATGGGCACGGCGGAAACTCTTGTAGGAACCATCTTGGCCCGGCCGTTAAACGAAGTGGATTATCAAGCGGGGCTCTCCTTCGGCCTGCATCCGGTCGATGGCCAAATGTTCTGGATGGGAGGGCACTCCTCTTCGGGAGGGTCGGTCGAGTGGCTGCGGCACTTGCTGGGTGACAAGCAACTAAGCTATGGGCAAATTTTGGAGCTGTCACAGCAAACGGATTCTTCTCCAGGCGGCATTCTCTTTTATCCTTATTTGTCCGGAGGAGGGCTGTCTTTGCGCAATCCCAGGTCCAAAGCGGCTTTTGTCGGACTCACCGGAAAGCACGGAAAAGCGGACATGCTGAAGGCGGTTTTTGAAGGCAGCGCTTATCAGATGGAGACCATCCGAAGGCGGGCGGAGCAGGTGAGCGGGCAATCCCTTCGGCAGATGACGACGGTAGGCGGAGGAGTGCATAACCCTTGTTGGCTGCAAATCAAAGCGAACGTATCCGGAGTGGAAATCCAGGTTCCCCAATTGGCGGAAGCCGCCCTGTTCGGTGCCGCTCTTACGGCAGGTGTTGGAGCCGGATTGTATTCCTCATTTGCGGAAGCGTCCTCCGCGGTTTCTAAGTCAATGGCCGCCAGCTATCTGCCCGATACGGGGTATCATGGTATTTATCAGCGTATATATGAACAGGGATTTGTAAAGCTGCAGGAGTCTCTTGAATTTTTCGACGAGTGGATATCAGGCGCTTTGCATGGAGAAAAATAAATCAAGAAGCGCTGGAGTTCCTTCATCACAGCTCTATAAAAACGAATGAATTTTATCGAGCACTTCATCAATGATTTTTTGAGGAGCTCTGTCCTTAATTTCAATGTTTCTCGCTCGCCAATCCGGGCTTTTCACTTGATCTGGCAGAATAACACCTTTTATTTCGAGACCTGCTGATAGTTCAACTTCAAAGGGATACCCTTTTTTTTGGTTCGTAATCGGGCAAACTGCAGCAAATCCGGTCACAAGATTGAACGCCTGGGGTGATAACACAATCCCTGGCCTTCTTCCTGCTTGTTCAAATGTTCACACATACAGTTTAAATCGAGGGCTTGAATCAAATAATGTACATACAAGTTGAATATGCTATACTGGTTGTACAAGCGAAGAAAGCCCGAGGTGTACAATGGAAGACAAGCGCGTGCCGAAGTATCAGCAGTTGAAGCAGGAAATTATGGCCTGGTTTGAAACGGGAAGATTGAAGCGGGATGAACAAATGCCGTCGGAGAACGAAATTGCGGGCCAGTTTCAGATGAGCCGGCAAACGGTGCGGCAGACGCTCGGCGAGCTGGAGCAGGAAGGGTGGCTGTACCGCGTCCAGGGGAAGGGCACGTTCGTTTCCGCACCCCCAAACAGACCCTTTCAGCAAGCGCAAAAAATGATCGGAATGGTCACAACGCATATATCCGATTATATCTTTCCGCATATCGTCCGCGGGGCGGAATCGGCGCTTCGCAGCCGGGGGTACGGGCTGCTTTTGTCCAGCACGGATAACGATAAAGGAAAGGAATCGGACAGTTTGAAAATGATGCTCGGGCAGCCATTGAGCGGGTTGATCGTAGAGCCGACGAAGAGCGCGCAGGGAAACCCGAATTTGCAGCATTATCTAACGATGCAGTATCGTAACATGCCTTTTGTAATGATAAATGAGAGGTATTCCGAAATGAACTGTCCATGTATAAAGGTCGATGACGAGGAGGGCGGATTCAAGGCCGCGCAGCATGTGATCCAACTCGGGCACCGAAACATCGCCGGATTTTTCAAAACGGATGATCTGCAGGGCGTCAATCGTTTAAAAGGCTTCATACGGGCCCACCAACAGGTTCAACTGCCTTTGCTCCCTGAATCTGTCGTTCATTATACCACCGAAGAAAAGACGGTCAAGCCCCGCGAGTCGGCTCTGGCTATGCTGCAGCGGACGGAGAGGCCGACGGCGTTCGTTTGCTATAACGATGAATTGGCGGTTTCACTCTTGGATGCCGCACGGCAGGCCGGATTGAGCGTGCCGGAGGATCTGTCCATAGTTGGCTTTGACGATTCCGCTTTGGCAACGGCCACGAACCTGACCACTCTGACGCATCCGAAAATGGAAATGGGCGTACAAGCGGTAGAGCTGCTGCTCTCCATTATCGAAAATAAAGCTTTTGACACCGGGAAGGACATCGTCTTTAAGCCGGAACTGGTTGTAAGGGAGTCTACAAGAAAAATATAAACCGAAACAGCGGAACCTGTATACTTGTGTGTACAGGTTTTTCTTTTTATAAAAAAGAATAGCCAACTCGTACGTACAAATGTATAATGGAGATGAAGATACATCGAAACGGAGGGGGAGGTTCCTTTTGCTGGAAGAGCTGAAGCAGGAGGTGCTTGAGGCCAATCTGGACTTGCCCAGGCATCGGATGGTAACGTTTACATGGGGGAATGTGAGCGGCATCGACCGTGAGAATGGCCTTGTGGTCATTAAACCGAGCGGTGTCGCTTATGAAGAAATGAAACGCGATGATATGGTTGTGGTTGATCTGGATGGAGCTAATGTGGAAGGAAAGCTGAAGCCCTCGTCGGATACGCCTACGCACCTTGTTTTGTATAAAGCTTTTTCCAAAATCGGCGGCATTGTGCATACGCATTCTCCGTGGGCAACAAGCTGGGCGCAGGCGGGAAGAGGCATTCCGGCGCTTGGGACGACTCATGCGGATTATTTTTACGGCGAAATCCCATGCACCAGATTGATGACGGAAGCCGAGATCCAGGGCGCTTATGAGAAAGAGACCGGGAACGTTATCGTGGAAGCTTTCAACGGGCTTGATCCGATGCAGGTTCCCGGTGTGCTGGTCAATTGCCACGCTCCTTTTACTTGGGGCAAGGATGCGCATAACGCGGTCCATAACGCGGTTGTCCTGGAGCAAGTCGCCAAGATGGCCTCGCGCACTTATGCGTTAAACGCAGCCGTTCCGCCGATGGACCGGAATTTGCTGGACCGGCATTTTTTGCGCAAGCACGGAGCTAACGCGTATTACGGCCAAACAATTCAATCATAAAAAGGAGATGCGAACATGAGGGGCAAATATGCGATTGGAGTCGATTACGGTACTCAATCCGGGCGGGCCGTATTGGTTGACCTTGCTGACGGAACGGAGCTCGCGGATCATGTTACGCCATATCCGCACGGAGTAATTGACGAAGTGCTTCCGGAGGGAGGCGTTAAGCTGGAACATGATTGGGCTCTTCAGCATCCAGCAGATTATATCGAGGTATTGAAGCGGTCTGTTCCGGAAGTAATGAAAATGACAGGAGTAAGTCCGGAAGATGTGATGGGGCTGGGCATCGATTTTACGGCATGCACGATACTTCCGATCAATGATCAGGGAGAACCGTTGTGTTTGCTTCCGCAATTCAAGGGCAACCCGCACAGCTGGGTGAAGCTTTGGAAGCACCATTCGGCTCAGGACGAGGCCAATCTGATCAATGAAATTGCGGAGAAGCGCGGCGAGAAGTTTCTGCCCAGATACGGCGGCAAAATATCTTCCGAGTGGATGATCGCCAAAGTATGGCAGGTTCTGAACGAGGCTCCGGAAATTTACGACCGGACGGACCGTTTCCTCGAGGCCACGGATTGGGTCATTTCCCAAATGACGGGCAATATCGTTCGCAACAGCTGTACCGCAGGGTATAAGGCAATCTGGCATAAACGGGACGGTTATCCGGACAGGGAGTTTTTCAAGTCGCTCGACCCGCGGTTGGAGAATTTGACGGAAACGAAGCTGCGCGGCGAAATTGTTCCTCTTGGAACTAAAGCAGGCGAGCTGACGGAGGAGATGGCTTCTCTCATGGGACTTGCTCCCGGCACAGCCGTGGCGGTCGGCAACGTTGACGCGCATGCCGCCGTAGCGGGAGTGGGCGTGGTTACACCAGGCAAAATGGTAATGGCCATGGGGACCTCAATCTGCCACATGCTGCTCGGCACGGAGGAAACCCATGTGGAAGGCATGTGCGGAGTGGTGGAGGATGGTATTATCCCGGGGTATCTGGGCTATGAAGCCGGCCAATCCGCGGTGGGAGATATTTTCGAGTGGTATGTGGAAGAAGGGGTCCCGTCCTATGTAAAGGAAGCAGCGCAAAAAGAAGGTGTAGGTATACACGAATGGCTGGAACAGCGGGCATCTGAGTACAAACCCGGCGAGACCGGCCTGCTTGCGCTTGATTGGTGGAACGGCAACCGCTCCGTCCTAGTGGACACCGATTTAACTGGCCTCTTGATCGGCTGCACTCTGCTGACCAAGCCTGAGGAAATTTATAGGACGCTGCTGGAAGCGACCGCTTTCGGAACGCGCAAAATAGTGGACGCCTTCCATTCAAACGGAGTTGAAGTGAACGAGCTGTATGCATGCGGCGGTCTTCCGCAGAAAAATCGCCTGCTGATGCAGATTTACGCCGATGTCACCGGCCGGGAAATTAAAGTCGCGGCTTCCAGGCAGACTCCGGCGGTAGGGGCGGCCATGTTCGGCGCCGTGGCGGCGGGTAAGGAGAAGGGCGGGTTCGATTCCATTGTAGAGGCGGCACAGCAAATGGCCCGCGTACGTGAAGAGACGTATAAGCCGATTCCTGAAAACGCTGCCATATATGAAAGGTTATACCAGGAGTATTCCAAACTGCATGATTACTTCGGACGCGGCGGGAATGACGTGATGAAGCGCCTGAAGGAAATTAAAGAAACCGTGAGCTAAATTAGCCTGACTATGAAAAGGAGGATTTATACATATGTTAAAAGTTAAACCTTATCAATTTTGGTTTGTAACCGGAAGCCAGCACTTATACGGTCCCGAAACATTGAAGCAGGTGGAAGAGCATTCGAGAACGATCTCGGAAGGCTTGGATCGGGACGACGCGATTCATTTCAAGCTTGTATTCAAGCCCGTATTGACAACACCGGATTCGATTCGCAGATTGGTGCTCGAAGCGAATGCGGATGACGAGTGCGCGGGCCTCGTTACATGGATGCACACTTTCTCTCCGGCCAAAATGTGGATCGCCGGTCTGTCGCAGCTGCAGAAGCCTCTGCTGCACCTGGCGACGCAGTACGACCGCGACATTCCGTGGGAATCGATCGACATGGATTACATGAACTTGAACCAGGCGGCGCACGGCGACCGCGAATACGGCTTTATCGGCGCGCGTATGGGGATCTCCCGCAAAGTCGTGTTCGGCTATTGGGAAGACGCTCAGGTCCGCCGCCGCATCGGAGGCTGGATGAGCACCGCCGCCGCTTTTGCCGAAAGCCGTAATCTCAAGGTCGCGCGTTTTGGCGATAATATGCGCCAGGTAGCCGTCACCGAAGGAGATAAAGTGGAGGCGCAGATCCAGTTCGGCTGGTCCGTCAACGGCTATGGTGTGGGCGATCTGGTGGAGCGGGTGAACTCCGTCTCCGAACAAGAACTGAATCGTCTGATGGACGAATACGCGGAGCTGTACGAAATTGTGGCGGAAGGTCAAAAAGAGGATTCGGTGCGCGAATCTGTCCGTTACCAGGCGCGGATCGAATTGGGATTGAAATCTTTTCTTGAAGAGGGCGGGTTCGGAGCGTTTACAACAACCTTCGAAGACCTGCACGGACTTAAGCAGCTACCAGGTCTTGCCGTGCAACGCCTTATGGGCCAAGGCTACGGTTTCGGGGGGGAAGGCGATTGGAAGACCGCCGCTCTTGTGCGGCTCATGAAAATTATCGCCGGCAATGAAGGCACCTCCTTCATGGAAGATTACACTTACCATCTGGATCCGAACAATGAGCTCGTACTGGGAGCCCACATGCTGGAGATTTGTCCGACGATCGCGGCGAACAAACCGAGGCTCGAGGTGTATCCGCTCGGCATCGGCGGCAAGGAAGATCCGGCCCGCATGGTATTTGACGGCAGATCGGGGGCAGCGATTAATGCGTCGATCATCGATTTGGGCGGCCGCTTCCGGCTGCTTGTCAACGAAGTGGTTGCTGTGCAGCCGCAGATCGCTCTGCCGAAGCTTCCGGTAGCGCGCGTGCTGTGGAAGGTGCTGCCGAACCTGAAGGATGGCGTGGAAGCATGGATAAATGCCGGCGGCGCCCATCATACCGGGTTCTCCTATGTCGTGACAACCGAACAAATGACGGATTTCGCCGAAATGGCGGGAATTGAATGTGTGCTCATTAATAAAGATACGACTCCGCTTGCTTTCCGCAATGAACTTAGATTGAATGATATGGCTTGGAGGCTGCGGTAATAATACGGCGACTTAAGCTGAATAAAGCTTGCCTGCCGCCTGCCCTGCGGGCGGCAGCAAGCAAGCTCGTTAACGGCAGGGGCTTACAAGGACTTGCCTTCAATAATTTTGTATTCAACCAAAGGCGGGCAATAAGCGGTGCGGGTTTCCATTTGCCTGACCCAAGAATCCTATTGATTATACAATCACATTTCCAGGAGGCATGCCGCAATGAGTTCGCTAAAAGCCAAAATGATTCTCGACAAAGACTTTGCCATCTCCGCCATCGATCCCCGGATTTATGGTTCGTTCATCGAACATCTGGGGCGGGCCGTTTACGGCGGGATTTACGAGCCGGGCCATCCGCAGTCGGATGAAAATGGTTTCCGCAAAGATGTGGCAGATCTCGTACGAGAGTTGAACGTTCCGATCATTCGTTATCCGGGCGGGAACTTCGTTTCCGGCTACAACTGGGAAGACGGCGTCGGTCCGGCAGCCAATCGTCCCCGCAGGCTTGAGCTGGCATGGACAACGGTGGAAACGAATGAAATAGGCACGAACGAATTTGCCGAATGGGCCAAACTGGTCAATTCCGAAGTGATGATGGCGGTCAACCTGGGTACGCGCGGGCCAGATGAAGCAAGGAATCTGGTGGAATACTGCAACCACAAGGGAGGCACCTACTGGAGCGACCTGCGTGCCAGCCACGGTTACAAAGAGCCTCACAAAATAAAAACATGGTGCTTGGGCAACGAAATGGACGGTCCTTGGCAGATCGGCCACAAGACAGCTGAAGAGTACGGCCGCATCGCCGAGGAAACCGCGAAAGTGATGAAATGGGTCGATCCTTCCATCGAGCTCGTTTCGTGCGGCAGCTCCAGCACGAAAATGCCGACATTCCCTCAGTGGGAAGCGACGACGCTGGATTATACTTACAATCACGTCGATTTTGTATCGCTTCACCAATATTACGGCAACCGCAACAACGATACACAGAGTTACCTGGCTTATTCGCTTGATATGGATCATTTTATCCGCACGGTCATTTCGGTTTGCGATTATATAAAGGCGAAAAAACGCAGCAAGAAAACGATCAATTTAAGCTTTGACGAGTGGAACGTGTGGTTCCATTCCAATGAAGCGGATAAGAAGATTGAGCCGTGGTCCATTGCTCCGCCGCAGCTAGAGGATGTGTACAATTTCGAAGACGCTCTTCTGGTCGGCTGCATGCTGATCACCTTCCTGAAGCATGCCGATCGTGTCAAAATGGCGTGCATGGCGCAGCTGGTTAACGTGATTGCGCCGATCATGACGGAGAACGGCGGGCGGTCCTGGAAGCAAACGATCTTCTATCCGTATCTTCACGCGTCCGTTTATGGCCGCGGAATTGCGCTCAATCTGGTCGTGAATTCCCCGAAATACGACAGTAAGGAATTCACCGATGTGCCGTATCTGGAGACGACGGCGGTGTATCGTCCGGAGAACGAAGAAGTGACGATTTTTGCCGTGAACCGCAGTCTGGATACCTCGCTGCAGCTGGAAGCCGATATCCGCAGCTTTGCGGGATACCGTGTCATCGAGCATCTTGTGCTGGAGAACGACGATTTGAAGGCAGTCAATACGGCGGTGCATGAGGCTGTCAAACCGCACAGCAGCGGTAACGCCAACGCCGAAGACGGGACACTGCTCGCGAACCTGTCCAAAGCGTCATGGAACGTCATCCGGTTGAAAAAGCAATAACCGATGTCTCTGTATCCAGGCATCACAATAGCATTTGATTTGCCGTGAGCATTAAGGGAGGCGCCGGGCTTCGGCCCGCTGCCTCTCCAATGGCGGACGCCGTGATCAGCGCATGCTTTTTTAACCAATGCCTCAAGCACTTCGACGTTGTCGGCATGGCCAACTTCGCCCCGACGGTTAATGCGCGCGGATCGATTTACGCGCATAAAGGAGGCATCGTTCTTCGTTCAACGTATTTTGTGTTCCTGCTCTACACCCGGCTGATGGGGGATACCGTGATCGACTCGTGGATGCCGGAAAACGAGGTTGATTTTGAGGTGGAGCATCGCGGGGAACGGTTGAACGTACCGGCCATAGATATGATTGCCACAAAGGTTTCGGCAACCGGCCGCGTCAGCGTGTCTATCGGTATACGTGTTAGTGCTCTCCTAAAGAGAAATTGCGTTTATCTTTTAAGACAGCCCGGGTTCGATAACTTACCGAATGCGGGTTGACCTGTGTAAAGGGGCTGTAAAATAAAGGTATGGAAAAGGGGGAATCGGCATGGCGGACATCTTGAATAAAATCAGGCAGGCGGCGGCAGGACTGGACGAGAATACCCGGAGAGCGATCGACATCGATATCATTGCTGTAGAATCCGGCGCGATCGGGCAGGTTGCCGCGTATTTGAAAGATAAGTCCTTTAAAAAAGTGACGGTAGCGGCTGACGCTAACACTTATGAGGCTGCCGGCAGAATGTTGATGGAGTCTTTTGCAGACGCCGGCATACCCGCTTATCTTACGCTCGTTGAGCCGGACCATCAGGGCGACGTAATCGCCGATGAGGCTTCAATCATTCAGCTCATTCTCGACATGCAGCAGTGTTCGGCTGAGGTTGTGGTTGCGGTTGGTTCCGGTACAATTCATGATATCGCGAGATATTCCGCTTACACGGTGGGTGTCCCTTTCGTTTCAGTACCGACGGCGCCGTCGGTCGACGGGTTCAATTCCAAAGGAGCGCCGATCATCATTCGCGGAGAAAAGAAAACGATTGCGGCTATCGGACCGGATGCGATTTTCGCCGATCTGGACATATTGACAAAAGCGCCTGCAGCTATGGTGGCGGCCGGTTTTGGTGATATGCTCGGGAAGTATACGTCGCTTTTCGACTGGAAGTTCGGAAGCCTTACTGCCGGCGAGCCTTACTCGCAAACTGCGGCTGATATTACCAGAAACGCGCTGCAGATGTGCGTGGATCATGCAGAAAGCATAGCGAAGCGCGACGAAGACGGTATCCGCCTGCTTATAAGCGCGCTGATCGAGTCCGGCCTGGCCATGCTCCTGTTCGGGCAGTCGCATCCGGCGTCGGGTGCGGAACACCATTTATCGCATTATTGGGAAATGGAGTATATCCGTCTCGGCAAAAAGCAGCTGCTGCACGGAGCAAAGGTAGGCGCGGCCTGCGCGGAAATATCGGGGCTTTACCACCAAATAGCAAACGGCCAGGACAAACGTATAGCTGCATCAGCCAACTGGGAAGAGATTGAAAAGGAAATCCGTCAAATTCCGGACCAGGAATCGCTCCGCGCACTGATTCGGACGGTTGGCGGCCCCGTTACTCCGCAAGCGCTCGGCGTGGACGATGAGCTATTGGCGCGCAGTTTGCGGGAGGCCCACCATGTCCGCCCTAACCGTCATACGCTGCTTCGGTCTTACAACGAAGTGGCCATTGTTCGTTAATAGTACTCACTCGCGGTTCGTTGCACCGTATAAGTGGACAGGCCCGTTGTGCGATGGCCTGAGTGAACCTTGCTGTGCGCATCGGTATTTCTAATAGATTTGCTCACCTACTTAAAACGAAAGTAGACCGCCCCTCGACAAAGGAAAACGGTCTACTTTTCGGTAGCTAACCAACTTCTTTTGAAGCCTGCCGCCCTTAAAAGCGGCTGTCAACGAATTGGGACGGTGTTACTAGCACCGTTCCTTTTTACTGCTGATTAACCGTTCCTCACCCAAAAACGTTAATTTGATGCCAGTGGTCGATACCTCAATTACACCATACCCAATTTATGGTCGCAATATTCCGCATCATCTTTCGGGAATATCTCTCGTAGCTGGCACCCACACACCTTCGAACACCCTAAATGACACTTTTTTACCAAGAGAACCTACATTTAATCGCGGTCGCTCATGTATTAAACGGTGACAGCTTCTTCGAGCATTTCCCTTCTATGATCCCCTAACTCTTCACTAACGACATGGGCAATTTGCTTCACATAGGCCTCCAGCTTGGCGGCATCGGGTCCCTCCACCATGATGCGAATCAAAGGCTCCGTTCCGGAAGGACGTACCAGCACGCGCCCCTCGTCCCCGAGTTTGGCCTGCACGGTCTCTATCGCGTTCCTGATGTCAGCATTCGACTCCCAACCTTGTTTGCTTGCTACCTTCACATTCACAAGCAGCTGCGGATATTTGCGCATGATTGTACGCAGCTCGCTTAAAGGTTTGCCGGTTTTGGCCATAACGCTTGCCAATTGAACGGCTGTCAGGATTCCGTCCCCTGTCGTGTTATGATGGAGCATAATAATATGGCCCGACTGCTCTCCACCCAAGACAAAGCCTCTTTCGCGCATGGATTCTATCACATAACGGTCTCCTACAGACGTCTGGACTAATTTGATGTTTAAGGCTTTCATCGCTTTCACAAAGCCCACATTCGACATAACGGTCGTAACGACTGTGCGGTGGTCGAGCTGCCCTTCCTCCAGCAGATGACGGGCCAATATGGCAACCGTGTAGTCGCCGTCTACAAGCTCTCCGCTCTCATCGACTGCAATCAAGCGGTCAGCATCGCCGTCGAACGCAAGGCCCAACTGCGCCCCTTCCCTCAGGACGGCGTCCTGCAGGGCTTCCGGATGAGTAGATCCGCAATTGTCATTGATATTTAAGCCGTTCGGTTCTGTTGCCAATAGTACGAGATCCGCGCCTAAGGCCCGGAACACTGCCGGAGCAATGGAAGATGCGGCTCCATTCGCACAGTCCAAAACAATCTTCATCCCGTCCAGGCGTTCATGAATGCTTTGCTCCAGAAATTTTACATACAAATCGGCTGCGGCTTCACGATAGAAGATTCGTCCCACATCGGCGCCGGAAGGACGCGGCAGAGGGTCAGTCGGCTGATCCATCAATTCTTCAATCAGTTCCTCCATCTCATCGAGCAGCTTAAAACCGTCATGGCCGAAAAATTTTATCCCGTTGTCGGCCACCGGATTATGCGAAGCCGAGATCATCACACCGGCATCCGCTTGCAGCGTACGGACCAAATAAGCGACACCCGGAGTTGAAATGACGCCCACACGAACGGCATGAACCCCCACCGAAAGGATGCCGGCGATTAATGCCGATTCTAACAAATCACCCGAAATACGGGTATCTTTACCCACTATGATCGATGCCTGTTTTTTTCTTTTGGTTAACACAAAAGCGCCCGCACGCCCTAATTTATAAGCCAGCTCCGGAGTCAGCTCTTGATTGGCTACACCTCTTACACCATCCGTACCGAAATAAAGTCCCACTGATTCATTCCCCTTTTCTTAAAATAGATTGGTTTTCAGCATGCTCAGGTACAAGCAGACTCTCCTCTGGCGAGGTGACCGGTGTCTATGTACATGCTTGATTGTACCATAGCGTTCGTTATATAGAATGGTCCCAATGTATTATTTTGCTTAAAGTTCTATTAAGAATAGATAAAAATGACATGAGATACCTCTCATCGACAGAATGATTCGACACCCGCAGGCAGGTATTTGGTCCCATTCCGCTTCCAGGAAGCGCATCTTTTGCAGGCCGGTGTTGATTGTATGTGGGGTTTACAGAAATTTAAAAATATTTTTATTTATTGAATAAATACTACAAGATTTGAGTCATTTTTTTAACTTGTGGGCTTATACTTAAATTATTAACATTTTCTTAATATGACCTCCGGACAGGGGGGCGGAACCCCAGGACGAGAACAACGGTCCATGGGTGAAAGAGGAATGGATACGCAAAAATTTGAGAGGAGGATTTGGCATGGCAGTCAGAGCGATTAGAGGTAACCTTTTGTGCAAATGTATGGCGTTATTGGTGGCATTTGCGCTTCTGCTCCCGGGGGGATTGTTTCATCCTTCCAAAACGCTCGCGGCAGGAGGAGTGACGATCGATTCACATTCAAATGGCAGCCCAGTCCCGGTCGGAATTGTCAAGGTTTCAGGAAGTTATACGAATGCATACGACGTCAAGCTTTTTATCAATGCGGAAAAACGGGTAGACGTCCACATGGTTGATCCCAACGGACACGACACGGGAACCTGGTATTACGATTTGGACACCAGTGCCTATGACGGCAAAATTGAAATTGTCGCCTTGGCGATCGATACGGTCACCCGGTACGGGATATGGTCGCCTTTTGTCAATTTACAGGTGGACAATGCAGCCGCGAATATACCTGCAGTCTCAATCTGGAATCCTTCGGATGGAGCTTCCGTAAGCGGCATCGTGCCCGTTAAGGTATCGGTCCAGGCAAGAAATCCGGTGAGCTACGTGCAGGTCAGGGTAAACGGAGGGCAGTGGCGTCCAGCGATAAAAAACGGAAGCTCCTATGTATTCAACTGGAACACATCGGGCATCGGCGACAAAACCTGCAGTATCGAAGCCAGAGCCTTCGATTCGATGGGGAACATCGGCAGGAGCCTGACCGCTTACGCCAACGTCGGAAAGGGAACGCATGAGCAGGGCAAGGCAGCGAAGCAAGACCGCGCGATGTGGATATGGGAGCTTTCGGCGTATAATCTGCTTCTCAATCCCGGTTCCAGAACCATCCTGGATACAATGGCGAAGGATACGGCCTCTTTTAACTCGAATCCGGTCACGACCTTATATTTCGCGGTTGGCCAATACGGGGATAGAGCAATATTGGAGGACGATCCGGCCAAAGTCCGTAATTTTATAGCCTGGGCCCACAACAAGGGCTATAAGGTGCAGGCCTTGATTGCAGGCAACACGACACCCGCCGCTTTCGGAACATACAGCCGGTATCACGACAGGGCGGTTAGACTGATGGAGCAGCTGATCAACTATAACATCGCATCCGGTTCCAACGAAAAATTCGATGGCGTCAACGTGGATATCGAACCGTACATTGTACCCGAGTTTGCCGCCCAGGGCGCATCCATACAAACCCAATACCTGGACGGCCTGAGCAAAATGATTCAAAGAAGAAATGCATCCGGATTGTACTTGCCGTTCGGGCCCGCCATTCCCAAATGGTTCGATTCGCAAACCTTTAACCTTACCTGGAATGGCTCTACGAAGGTGCTATCCCAGCATGTGCAGGATATAAGCGATTACATTGCGATTATGGATTACAGGGACACGGCGGACGGACCGGCCGGAATTATCCAGGGCGCGAAGGACGAGATCGATTATGCTAACGCTATAGGCAAAAAGAACTCCGTTATCATAGGCGTGGAAACGTTAGACATTGCGGACGGCGGGGATCCTGCAACGATCACCTTCCGTGAAGAGGGCAGGACGTATATGGAGGGCGAGCTGAGAAAAGTATACGCGGCATACGGCGGCAATGCGGCTTTCGGAGGAATTGCGATGCACCATTACGATTCCATCCTCGCTCTTCCGTCGGATTGGAGCCAAACCGGCAGTTTATGGCTTCCCCCTGCGGACTCTATAGCTCCTTCAGCGGTCACAGCGGACCCGGAAGCCGCCGTTTTCGATTTTCAGAGAATCGATCTCCATTATGGAAGAGCGTACGATAATATGGATGTGGACCATTATAACATCTACCGGGGATTGGCCACCGGATTTTCGCCGGGACCGTCCAACCTCGCCGGCAGTACAAAAGAAACCGATTTCCAGGATGCAGGTCTGCTGCCGAATACCACTTATTATTATAAAGTAGCCGCGGTGGACGCCAGAGGCAATGTCGGGCCCGTTTCGGGAGAAGCCTCGGCAACGACGGGAACGACCACACTGAAACCGATGATCATTGACGGCATGTCCGTCTCTTACACCGGGACTAATGCCACGGTTACCTTAAGGGTAGTGGATAAAAAGACGAAAGCGGGAATTACAGCCGCGGTGCACGGACGGTTTACTTCCTCGGGCGGCAGCTATGTCAACATTACCACGGCGCCGGACGGTTCGGCGAGCGCCTCCTCCGAAGCGATTGCGAGCGGCCTTCAGGTTGGTTTCGAGCCAAAGCGTGTAATGGCGGACGGATATTATTGGGCGCAGGCTTACGATAACCCGCACACTGCGGTGCTTTTCAAGACTTCCCCGTAAGCGGCCGCTGCACAAACAACATCAAAGGCGGGGAAAAAGTTTAGCGGTTCAAACTTGGCTTCCAAGTGCCGCAGTATAAACCCGCCGACTGTTCAGCCAGAGGCGCATGGAGCATCCGTGCGCCTGATTTCAGTGTGTCGACATGATTCAAAAAATTAAATTACCATCTTTTCTATTGCAACTATATCAGTAAAAGTAGGAGTGTTTTCGCGGATAATCCGAACTGTTCAATTTATTTTGCAGGAATCATTGCCGGGACGGTTTGGCTGTGGTATGTATAAGATAACAATCGCAGGGAGTGGATGATATGGCGGGTTGGGAAGGTCTGGCCGAGTTATTGCGCTTGGAGGTCGTTCAGCGGCGGGAGGAAGGCTGCAAGGTCGACGGGTTTATTGAAAGGGTGGAGGAAGCGAAAGAGGATGAGGGCCGGTTAATGGAGGTGTACGAGCAGCTGCGGCAGTTGGAGGTGGACGAATCATTTCCTTTTTCGGAGCCTTCCGAGCTGCAGGAAATCCGGTCCCAGCGTCCGGCCGGTCCGAGGAAACTCCCGCTCGAGCTGTCGGAGAAGGAGCTGCTTGACAAGTTTCATGGCGCTTGGTTGGGAAGGTCGGTGGGGTGCGCGCTCGGCAAGCCGCTTGAGGTGCCGTGCTTCATGAAAGGGTCGGAAGGACGTCCGGGTTGGAAAAATGTGCAGCTGTGGTTCGAAGGCGCGGAAGCCTGGCCGATTCGCGATTATACGCCTTCATCTTCCCGCGCGAGCGAGGCCTTTAACCTGAAGTTTCCCCATTTGAGCGCGAAGAGCGAAAGGGGGAACATCCGCTTCATGGAAAGCGATGACGATATAAGATATACGGTGCTCGGAATGATTTTGCTTGAGGAAAAGGGTACCGACTGGAGTACCTGGGATATCGGCAAGCTTTGGCACAGCCACCTCGCTTACAGCCAGGTTTGTACGGCGGAGACGCAGGCATTTTTGAATTTCGCGCAGGTCACTTCCCACATGGAAACGAGCGTGCCCGACGATTGGGAACAGAAAAAGCACTGGGTGCGAGCTTATTTAAACCCTTACAGGGAATGGATCGGAGCGCAAATCCGGGCGGACGGACTGGCTTACGGTTCGGCCGGGAACCCGCAGCTGGCAGCGGAGCTCGCTTGGCGGGACGCTTCTTTCTCTCATGTGAAAAACGGAATATACGGCGAAATGTTCACAGCAGCAATGATTGCGGCCGCTTTCGTGGAGACGGACCCGCGCAAGCTGGTGGAAATAGGGCTCAGCGAAATCCCGACTCAAAGCCGTTTGGCTCACGATATTCGAAAAGCAGTAGAAATTGCAGGCCTGGCGAAGGATCAACTGGAGCTGGTAGAGAAGGTGTGGGACGCGTTTAAACATTACCATGAGGTTCATACAAACAATAATGCCGCTTTAGTGGTCGCGTCGCTCGTATTTGCCGAAGGAGATTTTGAAAAGGCCATAACGACAGCTGTTCTCGGAGGTTGGGATACGGATTGCAACGGAGCGACCGTCGGGTCCATTATGGGGGCGATGCTGGGTGCCGGCCAATTGCCGGAAAGCTGGACTTCCAAGCTTAATGATACCCTCTACGCTGAGTTCAGCGGGTTTCATCCGATCGCCATCTCGGAATGCGCCCGGCGAAGCTACGAAGTATTCCGCAAAATCAATCCTGTTTGACGCAGGACACGAAATCGGAGGCGCATACTCCGATTTTTTTACATTATAGATGGGGGAGCATTAGGGTTTCCCTTTTCGCGCCGCTTTAAAGTCAGATACATATATAAGTCCAACTAAAGCTTGAAACGGTCGCTTATGCCTCAAGCAACAGGAAAGTTCAGCTAGAGTTTGGAATGGATACGGTTACGCATCAAGCAACTGGAAAAGCTCCATCTAATCTGCTTTCTTATATTTACGTATTGGATCTAACGGGATTTTCTCCATGTAATTGGGCACTTTGTCCCTACAGGAAACGTTTTCACATCATTAACTGGAGCTTTTCCAGCAAAAGTCTCCTGAAGATCGCATCCGGGCAAGATTAGCGGGACGTTTTCCAGTTAGTCTTGTATGCGATTTTAGCAAAAAGAAGAATCAATGACACCAAGGAAATTTCCCGAATATGCAATATATCTGAGGTTCAAGTAAGTGCAGCCTTACAATTGTTGGCCTGCAAGAATTTAATTCCTGATGCTGGTTGATGAAAGAAATTGGCAGCAACCATCTGTGAAAAAAGAGTCAATCGGTATTACCGTCATGACTCTTTTTTGATGCTCAAGCTTCCCGGTTTTACCGTTCCAAAATCCTAAGCGGCCCCGGGAAAAATGTCCGGGTATCAGGTGAAGCATTCTCAATGTGTAGTACGCTATGAGTTGGATCCCTCTTCCGTCGTTATATTTTGTTGATCATCTTTTAACTTCAGCATGGATAATTGATTTATCGCTATTTCTACAAAGTGCAGAGTTTGTCCTATTTCCCGGTCATCGTTTTCGAATCGATTAAGCGCAACGACCTTTCTTGCTCCCCTGAGGTCCCTAATCGCCGCATGTAGATCCCTGATCGCTTTCTGTTGACTAATTTCCATTTTTTACACTCCCTCCCTCCGTTGTGTATTGTGAAAACGTTTTTCCAAGTCTTTGCAAAATTCGTCGTAAACTATTTCAATCGGGAAATCGGAAATGAATTCTCTTGTAAGAAATTCATACCACAAGTGATCAAAAGACATATTTACTTTATAGTGCGTACTCATGGTTATAAGACGGTCCCATAATCTCCAACGAATTTTTTCTAATTCAGAACGTACGACCATTCTTCCTCCTGAAAACCTTCATCCCAATACCCCAAATACAGCTCAGGCATAGCTTTGGTTGCTTAGGTTTGTATGAACTCTGAATAACAACAACAGTGTATGGGGAAGAACCTAAGATGGACACGGCATTTGCCTAAGTTTGTACGGGCACTGGGCATATGGCCTGCTGGTTGGAAATAATGAATGGAATTTATAGGTGGTTTAGATTATTCATTGAGGAATTTAACGAGCTTGTCCGGCGCGGTTTTCCAGAAGCTCGATAGACTTGTACACAAAATAGACCATTTCCCATAGTCTATTTTTTCGCATCCAATCATACTGACCTTAACCCCCGTGGTTTCAGGTCAAAGCCGTTCACTCTTGATCAATGGGATGCCGGATGTGGTCCTGGTAAAGATCGTAGAACAGTTCCCCATTGCTGCCCCTTACAGCGTAACAGACCTCCTCCGCGGTCACGCCCCGCTTTTGCAGCTGCTTTGAGAGCCACCCTGGCGACAGTCTATGTTGCTGCAGGTTAGCGTTCATAATCTTTCCGTCCATAATGAGCTCAACGGGGAATTGCGTCTTGGCCGGGCTGGCCAAATGCAAGTCTTTCAGCGTGACCGGCCGATATTCAGGCTTTTTCAGCACGGACAGTTTGCCATTAAGCTCGAGGACGGCATATTCAACTTCTTGAGGGTCAAAAATATCTTTCTCCCGCAATTCCTGATTTAACGTATCAAGTGAAATTTGGATTTTCCTCAAGTTCTGTTCCATGATTTTACCGTTCTCGATCACTATCGTCGGCTTGCCCGCAAACCACTTGCGGGTTTTTCGGCTTTTCAAGCAAAGAAAGGCGATGAGATAGGCGATCCCGCTAAAAGTCACGAATGAAACGATAAGATGCCACATCTTCAAATGAGTGTTAAACGCAAGATTTGCGGTGATCGCCCCCAGTGTAACGGAAGCTACAAAATCATGATAAGTCATGCGTGAGATCGCATGTTTCCCGATAACCCGCGTAATGACCATTATAAGCGCAAAAGCAATCACCGTCCGAAGAATAGTTTCCAGCAGCATACCCACCACGCTTCACCTCCAAGCACCAGTATAGGTAATATGTCACCCGGTGATACCTTGAAGTGTCGAAATTAAATGAATCATTTTGCCGCTCACGCATACACTGTATTGTTTATTCAAACAGCATTAAGGAGAGATCAACATTGCTAACCGCACAGGCAACTATGGCCAGTATACCATCCCCGACCAAATGGGGTATCCACGCCGATATAATAGGCAGGCCGGTAGTTTGGGGCACACTCGTCATTAACTCAATTTCTGATAACAGGGTAACGGGCGCGATTAATTTTCGCGGTATGCCTAATGCAATCCATGGCTCCTGGAATGAAGGCACTAAACAAATCGCATTTGATTCACCTTATGCCACATACTATGGTCACTTAACCATATTTGACGATACTGTGATTAGAATCCGGCATTTTGTTTTAAACGGACGTCTTGTTATGAAACCCCCCTCTCTGCAAGCGGGTCAACGTGGGACCTGGATTGCCGCAACTGACATAAGTCTGGACGAATACCCCATGGCCGGGACCGCCTCGCCCGATACGCACATTGATCAACTGCCTCCTGTCGGAACCTTTTTAACATCAAATTTACTGCATCAGCAGAATTTCAGGAGATAATTGGTCTTGATTAAAGGATACGTTTTGCCGAAAATGAAGAATCAGCTCATGACGGAATTTTTCCGGGACATGGGCTATTTTTTTGCTATGAACGCACGCGCGCGAGACCATTGTCTTCCAAGGGGAAATTCATTTTAATAAATTGTTAATTTCAAATTATTGAATTATAATGAATTTAGATTGAATTCCATTTTGTGCGATGGATGCTGAGGACACGGAGGCTTGGAAATGGGAAAAGGAAGAACAACGATGAAAGATATCGCGGAGGCGCTTGGGGTTACCCCTTCCACGGTATCGCTCGCCATGAGGGACGACCAGCGCATCAGCAGCGTGACAAAGCAAAGGGTTCTGGCCATGGCAAAAGAATTGAATTTCCGGATGACTCCCCATCTGATTGCGCAAAACCAGGCGACCCATACGATCGGCATCTGTATCTACGGTTATGATTTCGCAACGCACCCGTTTCACGGCGGCACGATCAAAGGTATTGAAAGCGAGGCGGCGAAATACGGCTTCTCCTTGCTTTTATGCAGCAACAATATGGATCACGCGGGGAACAGCCGGAATACCTTCTTTGTCAACCTGGCGGAGGAAGGCAGAATCGACGGCCTGATTATTCACCGCGGGAAAACGGAAGACATTCTGAAGGTGAGAAGCTTGGGCGTGCCTGTCGTACTGCTGCATACGCATAATGAAGATCTGCCCGACGTTCCTGTAATACATGTTGATTTTGAGCATGCGGTCCGCACGGCGACGGAACATTTGATCGAGTCCCTGGGACACCGGAATATCGGGTATATCGGCTCTGACTTGTACGATTTGGTCGGCAGGGAAGGGCTTTCGGGATATAAGGCCGCTCTCGCCAAGCACGGTGTACCTTTTGATGAGTCCAAAATCAGGTTTGCCGAATATGACGATCCCGAGCAAGAGTACAAAAACGCACTGGACCTGCTTTCCGGCGATGACCGCCCGACCGCGGTCGTAACCATAGACGATTATTTCGCAATGTATACGATGAATGCCGCCTTCGATTTGGGGCTCTCGGTGCCGGAGGACGTCAGCATTACCGGAGTGTATGATTTTCCGACATCGGCCATGCTGGTCAAACCGTTGACGACGGTGAGAATCGGCATCCACGAATTGGGTGTAAAGGCGTTTCAACTGCTGCACCAGCAAATAGAAGGAATCGAGCTTGATCAAAAGAAATATTGGATACGGGGAGAGCTGATCTCCCGCAAAACAACCCGGTTTGCCAAAAGGTGAGGTACACCTCAGCTAAAGCCCGCTTATTAAGGTAAGCGGGTTTTTCTATGCCCTGGGTCATGGTTTTATGATCAACTTTCAATTATTTTAACGAAAAATTAATTTTATTGAATAAAACAGTTTACAATTGAATAGGTATTTTGTATGATAAATCTACAACAAGAGAGCGGATCTAATAATCACCTAAGGTAAGGAAGGAGCGTAGAGCGAACACAATATTCTGAACTGACGCGTGCGGTCGAAGTCACAATACGAGATTCAAGCTAACGCATTGTGAAAAGGAGAGAGAATTTTGAGAAGAAAATATTCAGACTATGCGGCAGGGTACCTGTTTACTCTTCCCTATATGGTAGGAGCGGCAGTTTTCTTCTTAATACCGGCGTTCATGTCTCTTTACTACTCTTTCACCAAGTTTAAGGTCATTTCCCCGCCGGTTTTTAACGGATTAAGCAATTTTCGGGAATTAATGAAGGACCCGCATTTCTGGACTTCTTTTAAAAATACCTGGTATTTTGCATTGCTGTACGTCCCTGCGCAGGTGCTTGTACCCTTATTGTTTGCCGTTTTGCTGTATAATTCAGTCAGTTTTTTTAATGAAAAATTTGCTGCTCTGCTTAGATCGATTTATTACTTCCCTGCTATTCCCTCCTGGTTTATCGTCGGCATGGTGTGGATCTGGATGCTTAACACGGACGTCGGTATGATTAACCGTTTCATCTCCTTGCTTGGCATGCAGAAGATAGCGTTCCTCGAGCCCGGCTCAACTACTTTAATACCGACACTGGCGGCCGTAGGCGTGTGGAAAGGTCTCGGTTACGCCATGTTCATTTATTATATCGGCCTCAGGAATATTCCCCTGTCATTATATGAGGCTGCTGATATAGACGGCGCGAACTGGCTGCAAAAGCTGATAAACATTACCGTTCCCATGCTTTCACCTACTACTTTCATGATCTTGATATTATCCATTGCCGATGCTTTCAGAACGTTCGACCAGCATTTTGTAATGGTATACAACCGAAACGAATATGCAGACAGCCATACTATGATTTATTTATATATGAAGGCATTCAGATTTTTGGACATGGGGTACGCTTCCCTTATAGCTTGGATCATCTTCGTTTGTCTAGTTGCGGTAACGCTTTTCGTGATGGCTCTTCAGAAGAAATGGGTTCATTATAATTATTAAAGCAGCGGGCGGTGGAAGGGATGAAGGGCACGATTATCGTGGAAAGCAACAAAAGATTGCGGGTGCAAAGCAAAGTGTCACTGTTTGAATTGTTTTGCAGCGCGGTCGTAATATGCGGGGCGGCCAGTATGCTGCTGCCGTTTTTCTGGATGCTGCTCGCGTCTCTCAAAACCAATGCGGAGTTCTATAATTCGTTCAAATGGTTCCCGCAACATTTGCGGTGGTCCAACTATCAAGAGCTGTTGTTTCCGAAGCAAGGTTACACTTTTATTCATTATTTTTATAATACCGTGAAGGTTACACTCCTTTCTGTAATCGGTATGGTCCTGTCTTGCAGTCTTATCGCCTTTGCCCTCGCGAGAATTGATTTTCCCGGGAAAAATATCATTTTCACATTAGCGATCATGTCCATGTTTTTGCCGACTCAGGTTACGATGATTCCCCAATTTATTATATTCAAACATCTGAATTGGCTTGGTACGCATTATCCCTTGATCGTGCCGTCCTTCTTTGGCGGGGCGTTCGGAATTGTTTTGATGAGACAGTATTACCTATCCATTCCCAGGGAACTGGACGAGGCCGCAAAAATAGACGGGTGTGGTTGGTTTCATATATACAGCAGAATTCATCTTCCGCTCGTTATCTCTCCCATGGTTACTCTTGCCATTCTTACTTTCCAGGAAAAATGGGCCGAACTCCTGTCCCCAATGATTTACGTTGGCAGAAATCAAGCGCTTTGGACGATGGTTTTAAAGATCAAAGATATTTCAACAGGACAATACAACTCGAGGCCAGAGCTGGAAATGGCCGGAGACGTCATGTTAGTGCTGCCGGTTGTGCTTCTGTTCATCTTCGCACAGAAATACTTTACTCAGAGTATAACGGCGGAAGGCGTTAAAGGTTAACTCTCTTATACTTAAATCTGAAATTGCGAGGGGAAAAGTATGAAAAAATTAGCGGCAGTGTCACTGACCTCCACACTTGTTTTTTCGCTTGTTTTAACGGCTTGTACAGATACCGGCAGCACAAGCAATCCTCCCACTTCAACGCCAGGCAATGAAAAACAAGTAACAATCAAAGTTGCTTACTATGCCGATGAACCTGCCAGACCGACAATGGATAAGATCATAAACAAATTTATGGAACAAAATAAAAGCATCAAAGTGCAGATATCGTCCACGGATTGGGAAACGCACTATAATAATTTAAAAGTGGATTTGGCCGCCGGGCAGGGACCAACCGTATTTTTGCTTGACGGTCCTTATATACCGCAGTATTCCAAAGAAGGAACAATCGCAGATCTGACGGACCGGCTCAAGGACTTGAATTTAAATGATTACTATGGCTTTGATGTCATCAAAAACCCGAGCGGCAAAATTTTCGCCGTACCGCAGGCAATTCAGGTTAACGTTCTTTATTATAATAAAGATATGTTCGATCAGGCCAAGATTCCTTATCCTAACGAAAATTGGACGACGGATGACGTTTACAATGCCGCATCGAAATTATTTGATAAATCAAGAAAGCAATTCGGCATAGGGCTTCCGCAGCATATCCGCTATGGTTGGTATACGGTTGTACGCCAATTTGGCGGGGATCTGCTTGACAAGGAAAGAAAACACAGCACATTCGCTTCCAACCCAAAGGTAAAAGAAGCATTCGAATATATGAAAAAGTTCTGGGATCAAGGGTTAACCCCTAATTTGAAAGATCAGGCAGGCGAAGCAAGCGAAAAGTTCAATACATGGATTTCGAGAAAAATTGTCCCTATGTTTTATGACAACTATCAAAGAAGATTGTCAAACGATAAGGAAGGCATCAATTACGACGTAGCGGTCGTTCCGAAAGGCGCAAACGGAGGAGAACACTACAGCGCATTTGTTGCAAATACCTGGGTATTGAATGCCAAAGCAAAAGAAGAAGAGCAGAAAGCCGGGTTAGCTTTCATGAAATATTTCCTCGGAGAAGAAGCGCAAAAAATAAATGCATCGATGGCAGAAGGTATTACAGCGAACAAGAAAATTGCTCAGGAAGTCATCGCTAATAATCATGGCAAACCGGAACATAGCCAAGTTTTCCTGGATAGCATGAAATATGCCGGCGATTTAGGCGACAGTCCTGTGTGGGAAGAATGGCTGGGAGCGGTCAATCCTGTTATTCAAGACTATTTATCAGGTAAAACGGACATTAACAAGATGCTGACAGACGCCGATAAAGCGGCACAGGCGGTGCTTGATAAAGCAAAATAACTTTTAAAATGCAGTTTAATCCGCAAAAGGGGCGATTCCATGCAGGCAAAATCTGCTTATGGAAGTCCCTTTTTTTCATGAAAGAAAAGTGTTGCAACCGCTTACGCAAGAAAATATAATGTAGTAACGGATATGACGATGTCAGCGAGCGGATAAGAAGAAAGATCAGGAAATAGCGGAAAATCTGGATTATTCTCCCAATGTTACGGCAAGAAGCCTGGTATCCAAGAAAACCTATACCGTAGGAGTCATCTTCTACGGAGTCGAGTATGCCGGAGTCAAAGGCAATTTCGCTTTTGAACTTTTATGCGGAATCACACCAACATCGCCATGATCAATGGATACCTGGAGGCGTATGTTAGCCAGCAAAGATTGCAGGGTTATCAGCAAGCGCTTTCAGCTGCCGGCTTGTTGTTCGATCCCTCCAAGGTGTTCAACGGCGAGTTCACGGAAGAAGGGGGAGAACGGGCGATGCAACTCATTTTATCCCGGCACCCCGATGTGTCCGCAGTTTTTTGCGCCAGTGATATTATGGCCTTGGGTGCTGTGAAGGCGCTTGAACGGCTGGGCCGCCCGGTCCCGGATTCGGTCTCTATCGTCGGCTACGATGATATGGTGATCTCCTTATACTGTACTCCTATTTTCTCTTGCAGATGAAGCAATCTAACTACAAATGGGTTGCTTCATTTGTATCTACAGTCCATAGAATGGGGGCAAACGGTGATGTATACCTTGCTTATCGTCGATGATGAAAAGTGGGTGCGTGAGGGATTGCGGTTAACGATCGATTGGGAATCGGAAGGAATACAATTGCAGGGGGAAGCGGCTGACGGAGAGGAGGCCTGGAAATTAGCCGAGGCCCATGCGCCGGATATCATCATTACAGATATCAAAATGCCCGGGATGGACGGCATTGCGCTTATCGAGACTTTGGCGGCGCGCAAATTCCATACCAAGATCATTATTATCAGCGGATACAGCGATTTCAATTATGCCCAGAAGGCATTGAAGTGCGGTGCGTTCGATTATGTTTTGAAGCCGATCGAGGAAACGAATATATTGGAGGTTGTGCGCAGATGCGTGTCTGTATTGGAAAAAGAGCGATCGACGCACGACCAGAAAGAGAAGATGTCAGACTGCATCAGGGAAAGCTTGCCCCTCGCGCGCCAGCGTTATTTGGAAATGATATTGCAAGGCGAGACCGCATCGCTGGGAAACGTGCAGAGACAATGGGAAGTTCTGAGCATCAATTTGGACCCTGATCATGTAACAGCGGTGACCGTGAAAATTTTCAATTGGGGAATGCGGGGAAAGGAAAAAAGAGAAAGGCCGCTGATCCGATACGCTTTGGGCAATATGGCGGAAGAAATAGGATCCGGGTGGGGAAGCACAGTGGCATGTCCGCTTCATAACCATGAGGACGCAGACCTGGTCATTTTACAATCCGCACGGGGACTGTTTGCCGACCAGAATCAATTTAACAATACAATCGTTTCTTTCATCCAGGCTGCGCACAGTTATTTGGATGTCGAGGCCAATGTCGGCGTGAGCCGGAAAAGAACGCGGACGATGCTGTCCCAATCCTTTGAAGAAGCGGTTTATTCAGCCGCTTACGCTTTTTACGACGGCTACGGAAAAATATATCATGCTGCGGAGCTGCCGGAAATGAGCAGTCCGCATCAGGAATACAGCGGTCTGGATGCTTGGGAAACACGTCTGGTCCATGCAATGAAATTAGGGGATGAAACAGTACTAATGCAGTCGGTACAGGAAATTGTAACCCAGCTGCAGATCAGCCGAGATAAATATTGTCCGCTGGTTTTACAACGGGCCTTGAAACTGCTGATGCAAAAGGCGGTAAAGAAACTAAAATTATGCTATCCGCTCCTTGATTCCCAAGACAGCGTCATTCCGGAGCTGCAGGTCCCTTTATGCCCCTTGTCCGAGTTGAAAGACCAATTATGGAATACATTGATGCAGTTCAATCAAGTCATCCGCACTCTCGGCAACCGTAAAAAGGTGATAGATTCGTCGTTGAAATATATAGAGGAGCATTTTATGGAAGGCATTATGATGAATGACGTCGCGGAACGCCATTACTTGAATCCTTCTTATTTCAGCAAGGTGTTCCATGAAGAAATGGGGGAAACGTTCAGCAAATACCTGCAGCGTATCCGGGTAGAGAAAGCCAAGGGATTGTTGAAGCAGTCCAGCCTCAAAATCTATGAGGTCGCCACCGAGGTAGGGTACAACGATTTTCGGCACTTTGCCAAGACGTTCAAGGAAGTGGAAGGCATCACCCCCGCTCAGTACCGGGATTTCGGAATAGAATGACGATGTTAAATGGAGGGCTGATTTTGCGCAAGTGGGGATCGGTTGGATATAAAGTGTTTATTCTCTATTTTGTCAGCATGTCGATTTCTATTACCTTCATGGGTTACTTTTTCTATCGAAAGGCAAGCGAAATCATTAAATCCAAGGTATCCGAAGTGGCTTTGCAGACCATCCAACAGGCGAACAAGCGGCTTGAAAACATTTTCGAGGAATATGAGAACCGATCCCAATTAATCATGGGCTATAAGGATCTGCAGAAAGGCATTCTGAGCAAATTCCCCGATTCCTATCAGCATAATCAGAATACAGTGCAGATCATCAATTTTTTGTCCAATATGGTCAATTCCAAAAACGACACGGTTCGTGCCTATATTCTTGGCGAGCAGATGGCCTCTTACCGCTATTCGGTGAACGATACCCCTACCATAGCCGAGCTGCCTCCCGTGGGTAACGCAATCCGGTCCCAGGACTGGTACAAGAAAATAAAAGAAGCCGACGGACGGATTGTCTGGTTCGGCATCCGGCCGTCTTTCATAAAACAGGAGGGGGCGGCGGAGGATAAAAGGCTGGTTTTTTGCCTGGGACGTGCATTGAAAAACCTGGACCATATGGATGAAGTCATCGGAGTTACATTATTGGAAATCGAGCCGGACAAGATACAGAATATTTTATCGGAGCTGGATTTTCATGCATTTGGCACAGCCATTATTGTAGATAAGGACAACCAGGTGGCTGCGGACGCCGGCGGCATGCATACCATGCAATCCTCGGGTTTAAAGCTTCCGGAGGCAGACAGCGGAATAGAGCACAGTGTCGTTCAGGGGGAGGAAATGATTACTGTTTTTGACCGATTAAGCGTAGGCGGCTGGAAGCTCGTAGGGATGGCGCCCGCCAAAAATCTCGTTCAGGATACAAGTGAAATCGGGCTTTATACATTATATCTTGCAACCGGTTTCATGCTCGTCTCCATCTTGCTTGCCTTCATAGCCGCCAGGGAAATTCAGCAGCCCGTGAGAGTGCTGTTGAAATCGATGCGCAAAGTGAGGGAGGGCGATTTCGACGTGCAGATCGACAGCCGCAGGAAGGATGAGTTCGGCGTCCTGTTTGAAGGATTCAATGTGATGGTCACGCGCATAAAAACTTTAATTGATGAATTATATGTCCAGAGGCTGCTCAAAACGGAAACTCAGTTGAAAATGCTTGGCTCACAAATTAACGCCCATTTCTTGTACAATACGCTGGACTCGATACATTGGATTTCGCGCATACACAAAGTCGATAAAATCAGCGAGATGATTTTCGGCCTTTCCAAATATTTACGGATCAATTTAAGTGAAGGGAAAGACCTGGTATCGGTGAGGGAAATCGACGAGCTTCTGGAAAACTACCTGTTGATCCAAAAAATGAGATACGAGGATAAGTTTGAGGTGAATATAGAGCTGGAGCCCGGATTGCTTGATAAAAAGGTGCTCAAATTCGTCTTTCAGCCATTGGTGGAAAACGCCATCTATCACGGGTTAGAAAGCAAGAAAGAGAAAGGAAGGCTGGATATCCGATGGTTGAAGCTGGACGAAATTTTATGCTTTGAAGTGATCGACGACGGCGTCGGTATCCAACCGGATAAACTCTCCGAGTTGAAAGAAATGCTTGACAATCAGGATACGCCGGGGGAGGACAATTTTGCCCTGAAAAATATCAATATGCAAATAAAGCTGACTTATGGCCCGCAGTACGGCTTATACATAAAAAGCGAACCTGGCATAGGGACGAAAGTGGCGATGGTGTTCCCTTTAAGATAGCAGGAATAAATTTCCAAAAAATAATACACCAAAAACAAAAATAGCCTCATTACTATTTGTATTGAAAGCGGATACAATTTGATTGTACTCGTTCGAGAGTATAAAAAAGAGGAGGTTGCGAAATGAAACAAAGCAGAGAACCATGGCAAGGAATGAAACCGCTAAGTGCGCTCTTGATCGTCAGTCTTGTTTTCAGCTTAGTGCTTGCTGCCTGCAGCGGCACGGATAACAAGAAAACCGACACGAAGGGCGCCGGTAAAGAGGCTGTCACCATTGACTTCTGGTTCCCGTGGGCGGGAGATTACCAGAAGGATTTCAAAAAGAATGTGGTTGATGTATTCGAGAAGAATAATCCTAACATCAAAGTGAAAATGACGTTTGTCGAAACGACCGGTTCCACCCAGGCATCAGATAAACTGCTGACGGCCATCGCCGGGGGCAATCCTCCCGATGTTGCATTGTTTGACCGCTTCCTGATCGGGTCGTGGGCCGCCAAAGGATCGCTGACAGATTTGACAGATTATATGAAAACAAGCGGCATCAGCGCTACGGATTATTATCCGGGGCTGTGGAAAGAGGCCGTTTATAAAAATAAAGTGTATTGCCTCCCTTGGGGTACGGATACCCGCGCGCTCTACTATAACAAAACCTTGATGAAAGAGGCGGGCCTTGATCCGAACACTCCTCCGAAAACAATTCAGGAATTGGATCAAATGGCCGAGAAAATTTACAAAAAAGGCGATAACGGAAAATACTCTCAAGTCGGCTATATACCGTGGATGAACCAGGGATTCTTCTACACGCAAGCCTGGAACTGGGGCGGCAAGTGGGAAGACGGCCAAGGCAAGATCACAGCCAACGACCCGCAGAACGTAAAAGCGCTGGACTATATGGCTAACTACGCCAAGAAATACGACATTTCCAACTTGACGAGCTTCTCCGACGCTATGGGCCAAACCGGAATGAATCCGTTCTGGACCGGAAAAGTCGGATTCGTCCTCGACGGAAACTGGATTATGAACGATCTTAACAAATATAAGCCAAAATTCGAATGGGGCGTGGCTCCGATGCCTCCCGCCGAAGGGTACAAGCCTGTGACCTGGGCAGGCGGTTGGTCCTACATTATGCCCAAGGGCGTCAAACATCCGAAAGAAGCATGGGAATTCATTAAATTTGTAGCGCATAAAGAAGGTACGCTGCTGTGGGCCAAACGCCCGACTGCAGGAAACGATCTTACGGCCATGCCTGCAGTGAACGAGGAATTGAAATTGGCTGACAACCCTAACCTGAAATTGTTTGTTGACGGATTGCCCACAGTTTTTACAAGACCGGTGTCCCCGGTAGGCTCCTTCCTGTGGAACGAAACCATGCGCGTGCAGGATCTTGCGATTCACGGCAAAGGACAAGCACAGCAGCTCCTTGATGAGGTACAGAAGAATGTAGACGCGGAATTGGCTAAAGCTGGCCAGCAGTAAGCGCGGGAAAAGGGTAGCGGATAAATCTACCCTTTCTTTTATACATCTTTGATAGTATTCTAAAAGGAGGTCATGACATTGCCTGATATTGGTTCTGCAGTAAAAACAAACCTAAAATCAGCCGCCCAATTGAAACGCAAAGGGAACCGATTCGAAAGAAAACTGGCCGTTATGGGCGTTATCTTTGCTTCCCCCTGGATATTGGGATTTATATTGTTTCACGCCTATCCGCTCATCATGTCCGTTTATTACAGCTTCACTTCGTACAGCATCCTGGAAGCGGGCGAATGGGTCGGATTGGAAAATTACCGCATCCTGGCACATGACGACATCTTTTGGAAAAGTATATACAATACGCTGTTTTTTACTATATTCTTCGTTCCCGTCAGCATAATCTTTGGAGTAGGGCTTTCCATGATATTAAACGCGAAAATCCGCGGCCAGGGGTTTTACCGGACGGTGTTTTTCATGCCCAGCCTCGTTCCGCCGATTGCGACGACGATTATTTGGTTGTGGCTGCTAAACCCGCAGTTCGGTTTAGTCAATTATTGGCTCGACCAGATCGGCATTTCCGGACCTCCGTGGATCGGTAGCGAGCATTGGTCGAAGCCTTCCCTCATATTAATGAGTTTATGGGGGGTTGGGCAGTCCATTGTCATATATCTCGCCGGACTGCAGGACATTCCGCAGGATTACTACGATGCGGCGGACGTGGACGGGGCAGGGATGTGGCAGCGTATCAGGCATATTACATTGCCTCTGCTTACTCCGGTCATCTTTTTCAATTTGATTATGGGCACGATCGGCGCCCTGCAGAACTTTGTGCTGCCTTTTGTGCTCACTAACGGCCAGGGGACGCCGGCCAACTCCATGATGTTCTATGTGATGTATCTCTATTTAAACGCTTTCAGCTATTTGAAAATGGGGCTTGCCTCCGCCATGGCATGGATCCTGTTCCTGATTGTGGGCCTGCTCACGGCGGTCATTTTCATTACGCAGAAGCGCTGGGTCCATTACCAGGGAAGGGAATAAGGGGGTCATCGGATGAGAAGTCAAAGCTCAGTTGTACGCGCAAAAGCAGTTGCGGCCCATACCTTTCTGGTTTTGGTCGGACTCTTTTTTCTGTCGCCGTTCCTGTGGATGGTCTCCACTTCCTTGAAATCGAATGACGAACTGTTTTTGTGGCCGCCCAAATGGATCCCTAGCACCTTAGTGTGGTCCAATTATCCGGATGCGGTTAACTATATCCCTTTCTTTACTTATTTGGGGAACACACTGACGATATGCGGGCTGGCCACTCTGGGTGTGCTGTTCTCCTGCCCGCTCGTAGCTTACAGCATGGCGAGAATTCCCTGGAAAGGCGCCAAGCAGCTGTTTGCGATCACGCTGGTCGTGATGATGATCCCCTACCAGGTTACGATGATCCCGATTTTTATCGTTTTCAAGCATTTCGGTTGGGTGGGTTCCAATATTCCACTTTGGCTGCCCGCATTTTTCGGCGCTCCGTTCTTTATCTTCCTGCTCCGCCAGTTTTTCATGGGGCTGCCTAAGGAGCTTGAGGACGCGGCTAGAATGGACGGGGCCTCCGAATTGCGCATTTACTGGCAGATTATTCTTCCTTTATGCAAGCCTGCGCTGCTGACCATCGCTTTATTCCAATTTATGGGGAGCTGGAACGATTATCAGGGACCTCTCATCTATTTGTCGGATGAGGCGCAGTACACCTTGATGCTCGGAATGCAGGCGTTCAAATCCCAGCACGGCGCCGAATGGCAGATGATGATGGCTGCACAGGTTTTGGTCACTCTGCCGATTATCATACTCTATTTTCTGGTTCAAAAGGCGTTCATCAGAGGCATTACGTTTTCAGGAATAAAATAATGGGAGGCAAGGACATGGGAAAAATTCGTTTGGGTATGATCGGTACCGGAGGCATCGCACATTTGCATGCACGCCAGCTGCAGGAACTGGAAGAAGTGGAGTTCGCGGCTATCGCGGATACCAGTGCCGCAAACAGGGATAAATTCGTTTTCAAGTTTGGGCTCCAAAGCGTCAAGCAGTTTGACGGATATTTGGAGATGCTGAATCAGGTGGAACTGGATGCAGTTGTTATTTGCTCTCCCCATACGCTGCATTTCCAGCAGGCGACCGATGTATTGAACCATGGCTGCCACGTATTGATTGAGAAGCCGATGACCTGTTCGTCCGCGGAGTCGGAGCTATTGATTGAAACCGCGAACAGAGCGGGCAAAATACTGCAGGTTTCCTATCAGCGCCATTTCCAGCCGGAGTTTCTGTATATTCGGTCGGCCATTGCCGATGGGACGATAGGCAAGCTCACATCCGTCACAGCGTCGCTGTACCAGGAATGGAAGCAGGGTACGACCGGGCTGTGGCGGCAGGTACCCGAGTTATCGGGCGGCGGCATGCTGATGGATTCGGGCAGCCATATCATGGATGTGCTGCTCTGGACGACGGATTTGACCCCGGCCGATGTGAAGGTGCAGCTGCATCAGCACGGGGCCCCGGTGGAGATCGATTCGTTCACATCCCTCCGCTTTGAGGAAGGCCCGGTCGCTGGAGTCAACATAGTGGGCTTCGCACCATGCTGGCATGAAACGTATGTCTTCTGCGGCGAGGACGGCGGCATCTTCTATGATAACGGTAACATCACAATTCGGCGTCTCGGACAGGAACCGGTGGTGCCGGATCTGCCGAAGCAAACGACGAACCAGGACAAGAGCTTCGTGGATGCCATCCTGGGACGGCATGAAGTGATGGTGCCCGGCAGCTTTGCTCTCAAAGTGGTGAAATTGACCGAAATGATCTATCAAGTGGCAGGCTATAATCCGTACTCCGCTTTCTCCGAGCAGCTTGTAGAGGAGGCTCAATAAGAACATGGGTTTCAAAATAGGCATGCGCATCCCGCCCAAAATGGGCGGGGAAGGGCTGGAGCGGTTGGCTTCCTGGAGTGCACAAGCAGGGCTTGACGTACTCGATGTACAGAGGCTCACGCCGGAAGTGAAGCAAATTTGTGACGCAGCGGGTATGGGTATCGGTTCCGTCGATTCGGTCGAGATGGGCGGTCTGTTAAGCCGTGACGACTCTCGCCGGATGAACGCTGTTGAAGCGGTAAAGAAACAGATGACCGAGATGTCCGGCTTGGGCGCCCGGGTTATGTTCATGTGCCTCGTGCCGGAGGACCGCAACACACCACGCGAGGAAAGCTTCGCGATTTGGAAGGATACGTTCCCGGACCTCGTCCGCCATGCGGAACGCGAAGGCGTGTATATCGCCATAGAGGGCTGGCCCGGACCCGCTCCCCAATATCCGACGATTGGCTGCACTCCGGAGATGTGGCGCGCGATGTTCGAGGCGATTCCTTCGAAGCATTTCGGGCTGAATTATGACCCGTCCCATCTTGTTCGTCTGGGAATCGATTATTTGCGGGCGCTGACGGAGTTCGGCGAGAGAGTGAACCACTGCCACGGCAAAGATACCGAAATCCTGCATGACGAATTGTATGAGTGCGGTATTCTGCCTGCAACCTTCGGCGCCAAGTACGGATTTTCGGAAGGCTCATGGAGATATACGATTCCAGGGCACGGCGAGGTGGAATGGAGCAAGGTAGCGGTTCGCCTCGACCGTCTGGGGTACCGGGGGGCCGTCAGCATTGAGCTGGAGGACCACCGGTTCTGGGGCACTTTGGAGAAGGAACGAGAAGGGATTGTCAAGGCTGCCCAACATTTGGCTTTATATTTTAAATAAAATACGTCAGGGATGAGGGGGATTCGGATATCCTCCTGATCCCGTTTCTATTGGATTAAACGCGAAGGACGGTTAAAAATGAAAAGGTTTCCAATCGCTTTGCAGCCGTATACGATTCATGACTGGGAGTTCAAGAAAATCGGCGGCGAATACATTTTTGATATTTTGCTGCGTGAAACCGATGCCGAGTATGTAAAGCTGGAACTGGATACGTACTGGGTGAAACGCGGTGGGGAAGATCCGGCGGAATACCTCGAAAAGCTGCATAACCGCTGTCCGCTGCTTCATATCAAGGATATGGAGGAAGGGGACGAACAATTTTTTGCGGAAATCGGGGAAGGCATTCTCGATTTTACGGAGATCGTGCAAATGGCGGAGAAAGTCGGCACCGAATGGCTTGTCGTGGAACAGGATGAGAGCCGCAGAGACCCGTTCGAAAGCTTGGCGATCAGCTACCGCAATTTGAACAGAATGGATATTATCGAGCGGTAAAAAGGGGGAGACACGCAATGGGCAACCAACTCCGTGTAGGCTTGATCGGCTATGGCTTTGCCGGCAGGACCTTCCATGCGCCGGTCATTACGGCTGTTCCCGATTTGAACCTGGCAAAAGTAGTCCAGCGCAGCGGCACGTCGTCCAAGGAGAGGTATCCATGGGTCGATGTGGTGGACAATGTCCAGGATTTATACCGAGACGGCAGTATCGACCTGATCGTAGTTACCACTCCCAGCACCGACCATTACCAATTCGTGAAGGACGCCCTTCAGGCGGGGAAGCATGTCATTGTCGAAAAGCCGTTCACGGTAACAACCGCCGAAGCGGACGAGCTGATCGATCTGGCACGGGAAAGGGGAAAAGTGCTGAGCGTGTTCCACAACCGCCGTTGGGACGGAGATTTCCTCACAGTCCGGGAAATAGTCCGCCGGGGGATGCTGGGCCGGATCAATGAAGCCGAATTTTGCTGGGATTCTTATCACCCGAAAGTAGGGTCGAATTGGCGGGACAGCGGCGCGTCGGGTTCGGGTGTGTTTTATGATCTTGGCGTGCATTTTCTCGACCAGGCGCTTTCATTGTTCGGCACGCCGGCAACGATCAACGCCGATATCGGCAGCACGCGCCGGAACGCTGCGGCAGACGATTACTTCAGTGTGGTGTTGGGCTATGAAGAGGGGTTAAGGCTGCGCCTGAAGTCTTCCTTGCTGGTGCGCGAGCGCGGTCCGCGTTATACGCTGCACGGGACGGAAGGCTCATTTATCAAATATGGAATCGATCCGCAGGAGCAAGCGCTCATCAACGGAGAAACGCCGTCAAAGCCGAACTGGGGGACTGAGCCGGAGAGCCGGTGGGGAACACTGAACACCTCCATAGCGGGCCTCCATTATGTGGGCCGTATCCGTACGTTGCCAGGCTCATACACCTCCTACTTTCAAAATGTTTACGACGCCGTCACAGGCCGCGACGAGCTTGCCGTCAAACCGGAGCAGGCCCGCATGGCCATCCGGTTGATCGAGCTGGGGCTGCAGAGCAGCAGCGAAAAAAGAACCTTTGAAGTGACGCCCTAGGCGTGATCTTCAAGAAAGAAAGGAGCAGCAGAGATGTTTCCGTTTAAAACGGCGCTTAATGCGTCGACCTTGTTTCCTTTTAGCCTGGATGTCCGTGAGCAGGTGCGCATTGCGGCTGAAGCCGGATATGAGGGGATTGAGCTGTGGGTCAAAGATGTGGACGCTTACCTCGCCGGCGGAGGCACCGTCAATCAATTGAAAAGGTACATCTCGGACACGGGCATAGCGGTTGTGAATGCGATTGCTTTTTTTAAGTGGTCGGATGAGGACGATGCGATAAGGGAGCGGGCATACGTGCAGGCCGAGAAGGAAATGGCCATGCTTGCGGAGCTCGGCTGCGCCGCGGTGGCGGCGCCTCCTTTTGGCGATGTGGAACAGGTTTCCCTGGACAGGATGGCTGAAAATTTTGCCAGGCTCTCGCAATTGGCAAGCAGCATCGGGATCAAGCCGTATCTGGAATTTTGGGGCAGGGCCAGGAAACTGTCCCGCTTAAGCGAGGCGATGTATGTAGCGATGGAAAGCGGTGTGCCGGATGCGCAAATTTTGCTGGACCCGTTTCATATGTACACGGGCGGCAGCAGCGTGGACAGCCTCAGCTATGTGAACGGGAAACGGATCGGCATCGTCCATGTAAACGATTATCCCGCCGAGCCGGCAAGACAAGCGATTGAGGACCGGCACCGCGTTTTTCCGGGAGAAGGCAGCGCGCCATCGCGGCGGTTTGCCAGTTCGCTGTACGAGATCGGTTATAGAGGATATTTATCGCTGGAACTGTTTATCGAAAGCTATGGGGGGCAAAGCGCTCTCGAGGTGGCCAGGTCGGGATTGGAATCAGTCAAGAACACTTACAGTGCAGGCGACTGAAAGAAACTTCATTACATAAACGGGGTGAAACAAAACTATGGGAAACAGGCTTAGCGAAAAGGTTGTCGTCGTGACAGGGGGAACAAAGGGAATCGGAAAAGGCATCGCTTACATGTGCGCCGCAGAGGGTTCGCGCGTTGTCATCAACGGCAGGAATGAGCAGGACGGCACAAGGGTTGTGCGGGATATCCAGGAAAAATATGGTGCTGAAGCGTTGTTCGTAAAAGGCGATATCAGCCGAGAACAGGCCTGCAAGGAGCTGTTCGATGAAGCGGTGGGCCGTTTCGGCAGAGTTGACGGCCTGGTCAATAATGCGGGCATTTTCCCCCGGGGTACGATGGTGGATACATCGGAGGAGCTGTTCGATTCGATTTTTGCGGTCAATATGAAGGGCGCTTTCTTTTGCTCCAAGTATGCGATTCAATCGATGTTAAAAACAGGCGGAGGCTCCATCGTCCACATCGGTTCCACGAACGGCTACAAAGGCGCCAAAGAGCTTGCGGCCTACTCCTGCTCGAAGGGTGCGATGCTTACATTAAACCGCCACATTGCGGCCCACTACGCCGGGGAACACATCCGCTCCAACTGGGTTACGGTCGGCTGGGTGGCCTCCGAAGGCGAGATTGAGCTGCACCAAAACATGGGCCTCAGCCCGGATGAACTGAATAAAATGGCCGAATCCCGAATCCCTGGCGGACGCATGCAAACTCCGGAAGACATGGCATACGGCACCGTCTTTTTATTATCCGACGAAGCCAGCCAAGTGACGGGCACCGAGCTGCACATAAACGGGGGCCTCGGCTTGTAATTTGCGTGCACAGCTGTGCATCCCGCCCCGGTCATGAAAAGCGTATGCTGCCTATGACGCGGCTCGGCGCTTTCACTCTATCGTATAGGAGGATTTACATGGCTCTCATTCAATGTCATTTTTTTTCCGAGGTGCTTGGCTTAAGCACTTCCATGACCGTCATCCTGCCGCAGCAAACGAAGAAGCAGATCGGCATGGAAAATGTGGCTTCATCCGGCAAACGCCATCCGACGCTCTATCTTTTGCACGGGTTGTCGGACGATGACACGATATGGCTCAGACGCACGTCGATCGAACGTTACGCAGCTCCGCTTGGGCTGGCGGTAGTCATGCCGCAGGTGCATCGAAGCTTCTACACCGATATGGCTTATGGCAGCCAGTACTGGACATTTATCAGCGAAGAGCTGCCTGAAATCGCGCAATCGTTTTTCCCGTTGTCGGATGCGAAAGAAGACAACTTTGTTGCCGGCTTGTCCATGGGCGGTTACGGGGCTTTCAAATGGGCGTTGCGCCAGCCTGAGCGCTTTGCAGCGGCAGCCAGTTTATCAGGGGCGCTCAATATGGCGCAGAGAAGCAACACCATGCAGGATTACCGTCTGATCTTCGGCGATGAAGGGATGGAAGGGACAGAGGACGACTTAATGTGGCTGCTGGGGCAAAGGGACACGGAGAGCGATTCGAAGCCCAAGCTTTATCAATGCTGCGGCACGGAAGATTTTTTATATGAGGAAAATGTGGTTTTCCGCGACGCCTGCAAGGGGACAAGCTTTGAGCTCACTTATGACGAAGGACCGGGAGCCCACGATTGGGCTTATTGGGACAGCAAAATCCAGGATGTACTCGCATGGCTGCCGCTAAACAAGTAGTCCGTCATTCTACTTTCTCTTCTAAAGGAGATGCATAGGTGCATGGTCGATTTTAGGCTGGATGGAAAAGTTGCTGTAATTACAGGCGGCTGTCAGGGATTGGGATTGGAATTTGCCCGCTCGCTGGCCAAAGCGGGGGCAAGTGTGGCCGTGACAAGCCGCGATGCACAGAAAGCGAAAGAAAGCGCGGATGCGATCCGTGGCGAAACAGGGCGGGACGCTTTAGCTATCGCCGTGGATGTGACGGACTCCGTTCAAATTGGGCGTATGGTAGAGGAAGTGGTCGGAACCTTCGGCCGTTTGGATATTTTGGTCAACAACGCCGGGGTCAATATCCGTAAACCGATTCTGGAGTATGACGAGCTGAGCTGGGACCTTGTCCAGAACACGAACCTGAAAGCTCCGTTTTTGTGCGCGAAAGCGGTGGCCCCGCAGATGATCAAACAGAAATTCGGGAGAATCATCAATATCGCCTCCATGCTGGGTACGGTAGCGCTTGCCGAAAGGTCCGCTTATTGTTCGAGCAAAGGCGGTTTAATTCAATTGACCAAGGTTATGGCCCTGGAATGGGCTGAACACAACATTACCGTTAACGCGGTCTGTCCGGGACCTTTTGCTACAGAATTGAACCAGGTGGTTATCAATAATCCGGAAGCCAACCAGTTTTTCCTGAGTCATTTGCCTGTTAAGCGATGGGGCCAACCGGAAGAATTGACGGGACTGATCATTTATCTCGCCTCCGATTTATCCAGCTTCATGACCGGATCGTCACTCGTAATCGACGGCGGATGGACCGCCGAATAAGGAACGGAACAAGGAGGCACCCGATCAATGAAATATGGACTAACTGCCTACGGGACAGTCTATTATATGGGGATCCACCCGGAAACGAATCGGGACCGCATCACGGCGGTGGAGCTCATGAATATGGCCGAATCATACGGTCTTCAAGGTATTGAGGTCCCTTATGACATTCTGAAGAGCGGCGATCCGGATGAGGCAGCCGAATGCGCGAGAAAGAAAGGGATGTTTATCAATATTGCTGCTGCGGGCTTCGACCCGGCGGGGCTGAAGGAAGCGATGCAGCTTGCGCAGCGGGTCGGAGCGCTGACGGTAAGAACGGTTGTCGGCGGGGCTAAGCTTGGAGGCGACCGGCGCCATATGGCGGGTTCGTGGAAACCGTTCCTGGAAACGATTACAAGGTCGCTGCAGGAGGTTGTGGATTCGGCGGAGCCGGACGGCCCCAATCTTGCGGTCGAAAATCATCAGGACCTGGCCTCGGAAGAACTGCTTTGGCTGTGCGAAAGCATCGGTTCCGGGAAGTTCGGGATTACGCTCGACACGGGAAACCCTTTGGCGACGGCTGAAGAGCCGGTGGACTTCTTTCGCCGGGTTGCACCTTTTGTGAAAAACGTTCATTTGAAAGATTATGCGATCTATTGGTCGGAGGAAGGTTATCGGCTGGTTCGCAAACCGCTCGGTCAAGGAGTCATCGACTTTCCTGAATTGCTGCGCATTTTTAATGAAGTCAATCCGCAAGTAACCATGTCCGTGGAACACGGCGCTTTGGAAGCCAGACACGTGCGGGTGCTGGAGGAAGATTATTGGACGGAGTATCCTGAACGCTCCGCTCGGCAGTTGACCCGTTTGCTACGCTTCGTGGAGAATCACGCAAGAAACAGGGGCGACTGGCGCACGCCTTTCGAGAAAGGCGCATCGCCTGACGAAATCGCCGGTTACGAAATCGAGGAATTGAACATCGGTATGGCCTATTTATCGTCCTTGCTCAAGCGGTATGCGTAAACATGGAGCTTTTAATTATCCAATGGGGTGATGCGGGTGGAAGCGATGGATTTGACAGGGAAAAATGCACTGGTAACCGGTTCCAGCCGGGGCCTTGGAAAGCAATATGCTTTGGATCTGGCGCGTGCGGGAGCGAGTGTGATCATTCACGATGTGAATGAAGAGGCGGCGGTGCAATTTAACGAAGCGGCTTCAGGCAGCGACGTTGCGAAAGAGATTGCCGGGCTCGGCGTTAAGGCTGAATTTATCGCCGGCGATTTGTCCGACCCCGATCATGTGAAAGCATTAATCGAACAATCGATCCAGGCGTTGGGTTCGATCGATATTTTAGTTAACAACGCCGGAGGCGACATCGGCCGCAGAACGCCTCGCCCTGAGCCTAATGATGCCCTGGATATTTCCGTGGACGATATTCGTTCCGTCGTGGAACGCAATTTGCTGTCGACAATGTACGCGTGTAAATTTGCCGGGATACATATGCGTGAGCGGCGCTTCGGGAAGATCGTGAATGTAGGCTCGATCGCCGGACATCTGCCCGTGCGGGAGGGTGTAATTTATGCTGCGGCAAAAATGGGGATTTCGCAATATACGCGAAGTTTAGCTGAGCAGCTGCGGCCATATGACGTGAACGTAAACTGCATATCTCCGGCGCCGACTTATACCGCGCGTTTCCTCGCAACGAGGACCGTCGCAAGCGAGGAAGGAAGATCGCGACTGCAGAGAATCGCCCAGCCAGAGGATATGTCGAACATCGTTTTGTTCCTCTGCGGGCCGCAGTCCGATGCGTTATCCGGCGAGACGATCGTCTGCTGGAAATAACCTTGGCGAGGTGAAAAATGAGCGAAGCGATGACTTTTATCATGGGGCAGGAGGACACGGAAAGCTTTAGGCTCCAAACTCATGCGCCCGGCCCGGAGGGAACCCTTCCGCTGACAAGCGACATGCTTCTGAATTGGCCAAGCGGCGATTTATTCGGACTCAGCCAAAATGTAGGGATGGGTTGGAAGCCGGATCGTCTGAACGGGAAGCAGATCCTGATTCTAAGCACGCAAGGGGGACTGCGGGCCGACGACGGCACGCCGATCGCCCTCGGCTATCATACCGGCCATTGGGAAGTCGGCCTGCTGATGAAAGAGGCGGCGCTGGAAATTGGCGAACTGGGAGGAGTTCCTTTCGCGGGATACATAAGCGATCCCTGTGCCGGGCGTTCCCAAGGAACGACCGGCATGTTCGATTCCCTGCCTTACCGCAATGACGCGGCCATCGTATATCGGCGCTTGATCCGCTCGCTGCCGACCCGCAGCGGGGTGATCGGAATCGGCACCTGCGACAAGGGACTTCCCGCAACCATGATCGCGCTTGCATCGATGCACGATCTGCCCTGCATCATTGTGCCCGGCGGGGTTACGTTGCCGCCGACGCAGGGCGAGGATGCGGCCAAGATCCAAACGATAGGCGCCCGCTTTGCCCAGGGACAAATTTCGCTGCAGGAAGCGGCGGATATGGGCTGCCGTGTTTGCGCGACTCCGGGCGGGGGGTGCCAATTCCTGGGAACGGCGGCGACGGCCCAGGTAGTGGCGGAGGCCCTTGGCATGGCCCTGCCGCATTCCGCCCTCGCGCCATCCGGGCAGCCGTTGTGGAAAAATATAGCCAGGCAATCCGCAAGGGCCATCTATCGGATGCAGCAGGGCGGCTTGCGTATGGGCGATATTTTGACCGACGCCGCAATCGCGAACGCCATGGTCGTTCATGCGGCTTTCGGCGGATCCACCAATTTGCTGCTGCATATCCCTGCGGTTGCGCATGCTGCGAAATGCCGCATTCCTGATGTTGGCGATTGGAACCGGATCAATAAAAATGTGCCTCGCCTGGTCAGCGTTCTGCCGAACGGACCGGAATATCATCCGACTGTTCGAGTTTTCCTGGCCGGAGGCGTTCCGGAAGTGATGCTGCATCTGCGGAAACTCGGATTGCTGGACGAGAAAGTGAAGACGGTTGCAGGCGAAAGCCTTTCGGCAGTGCTCGACTGGTGGGAGTCTTCCGAGCGGAGATATTTGATCCGAAAGCATTTGAAGGAGACGGACGGCATCGACCCGGGTGATGTCGTCATGAGCCCCGTACAAGCCAAGACGCGGGGTTTGACGTCTACGGTTACTTTCCCGACAGGGAACCTAGCGCCGGAGGGCTCTGTCATCAAATCGACGTCCATTGATCCCGAGCTGGTCGGGAACGATGGCATCTATCGCCACACTGGCCGGGCTAAAGTGTTCACAACGGAAAAAGCGGCGGTCAAGGCGATAAAAGAGGGAAAAATCGTGAGAGGCGACATCCTTATTTTAATGGGCAGGGGGCCTTCTGGGACGGGGATGGAAGAAACCTACCAGCTGACCTCCGCGTTAAAGCATCTCCCTTTCGGCAAATATGTCACGTTGATCACGGACGCGCGTTTTTCCGGCGTATCGACAGGCGCATGCATCGGGCATGCAGGTCCGGAAGCATTAGCCGGCGGCCCTATCGGAAAGCTTCGCAACGGGGACTTGGTCGAAGTGACGATCGATGTGAACCGTTTGGAAGGAAGCGTGAACTTCATAGGGCAGGAGGAAGAGCGGTTCAGTCCGGAAGCCGGGGCGGAAATCCTCGCTTTGCGCGCTCCTCATCCTGAGCTTCAACCGGATCCGCAATTGCCGGACGATACGAGGCTGTGGGCGGCTCTGCAGGCCGCAAGCGGAGGGACGTGGCGCGGAAGTGTCTACGACGTGGATCGGATCATCGAGGTACTGAATGCGGGTCACACTTATTTGCAACTGGATAGAGAAAGCGGAAAGTAAAATAAGGAAGGTGATTGTGATGCAGAAAGTGAAAATCGGCCTTATTGGATGCGGAATGATAAGCGGTATTTACCTGAAGAACTGCACGCAGGTTTTTAATCATATTGTGGAAGTTGCCGCCTGCGCCGACCAGGTGCCCGAGCTCGCCGTAAAACGCGCGGAAGAGTTCAATATCCCGGTGGCCTGTACGGTCGAGGAGCTGCTTGCCAATCCGGAAATTGAGATCGTTCTCAATTTGACGGCTCCCGCGGCACACGCACAGATAAATTTGAATGCGCTCCAGGCCGGCAAGCATGTGTATACCGAAAAGCCTTTTGCCCTGACGCGCGAAGACGCACACGAAATATTGGCGCTTTCCGAGTCCAAGGGTTTGCTTGTCGGCTGCGCGCCCGATACCTTCCTGGGAGCCGGGCTGCAAACTTGCCGGAAACTGATCGATGAAGGGTGGATCGGCACCCCCTATGCTGCAAACGCAACCATTATTATGGGTCACGCAGGAGACGGCACGCATCCGAACTTCCACAATTTCCTGAAGCTTGGCGGCGATCCGCTTATGGACATGGGGCCTTATTATTTGACGGCACTCGTTAACCTGCTGGGACCTGTGCGGAGAGTAACCGGGTCGGCTGGCCAGCTGCACAAGGAAGTAACCGTCCACAACCCCAAATCCACCCGCTATGGGGATACCGTTCCGGTGGAAGCGCCTACCAATGTCACGGCTGTACTCGATTTTCACAATGGGGCGATAGCGAGCCTGCAGGCGGCCAAAGAAAGCTTCGGCTATAAGCCGAGGCTTGAAATCTTCGGGACGGAAGGCAATATGACTGTGCCTGATCCGAACTTTTTTGGACCTGTCCCTGGCCTCGACAGTACAATCCGCATTCAATTCAGCACCGGACAGACAAAGGAGCTTCCGCTCTCGCACGGATTTACCGAGGACAGCCGGGGAATCGGAGTGGCCGATATGGCTTATGCGGTCAGAACGGGCAGAGCTCATCGGGCAAACGGCCGATTGGCTCAGCACGTTCTGGATATTTCGCTGAGCATTTTTGAAGCGTCGGTATCGGAGAAGCATGTTCATATTCAATCCGCGGTCGAGCGTCCCGCTCCGCTGCCGATGGGCCTCAAGTACAACAAGCTGGATTAACCGAACACTCGTTTTATAGACTGGAAATTACACTGAGGGGTGAAGAAAATGCCTTATTTATCTCTGACTACATGGAGCTTGCACCGGAACCTGGGACCATTGCGCTGGACCCGCTGGGACGAAGAAAAAGGAACCCAATCGACCGACATCAATGTTCAGCCCGAGACGATTTCGCTACTGGAGCTGCCGGCTTATATCGCGGATAAGGGCTACCGCAGTTTGGATATATGCCATTTCCAGATTCCCGATACCAGCGAAGATTATTTACGCCAGCTGCGGAGCTCGCTGGAAGAAACGGGTATCCGTTTATACACGCTGCTCATCGATTATGGCGACATTTCCAGTGAAAATCCGGCCCGCAGAAAGTCGGACATCGAATGGATGATGCAGTGGATAGACATCGCGGCTTTGGCAGGCGCCGAGCGTGTCCGCATCATTGCAGGCGACGCGGATCCTGCCAACCGGACGGCTCTTGCCCGATCGATCGAGTCGCTGCGATTTCTGTGCGATTACGCCTCCGGCAAAGGAGTCCGTATAGTGACGGAAAATTTCCGTCCCCTTTCTTCAAGCGCGGACAATTGTCTCGCCCTTCTGGACGCTTGCGGCGATCGTCTTGGTTTGATTGCGGATTTCGGCAATTTCAAAGGACCGCAAAAATACGAAGAGCTGCAAAAGATCGTACCCCGCAGCGAGTCGATTCATGCAAAGGCGCTGACGGACATGCAAGGGCTTCCCGACAGGGAAGAATTCCTGGAGTGCATGGAGATTGTCAAGCAGTCCGGCTTCGAAGGACCCATCACCATCGTATATGACGGACCGCATGACATGTGGGAAGGGATTGAACGGGTAAAGGAGCTTGCTACTCCTTTCCTGTGACGTGAGGAACCCATACCCTTTTACGTAGAATCCGCATAATTATGCTTTATATTAGGCTCTGAATGGGTTTGTCAAGCTGAATGAATTACATTAAGCGCCTTTTCAGTGGGCGGTCTTCTTTTGGTCAGTATAAATTGGGAAGCCTTAAGGTTTCCCCTTTTTGATTTTCCGCAGCTTCTCCCTCCCGCAGTCCACGTTCGCCATACACACGTATAAAAAAAAATCTTATGTCAATAAATGTCTATATATGTTGAAGCAGGGGGGATAAGCTTGTCCTTTAAAGGCCGGCTTCGTAGAAATATGAACAGGGGCAATGGAAACGAAGAAACGGCGAGCGATGCCACAACACCCCTTCCCCGTGACTTAAAAATCAATATGAAGCAGATTCGGCAGAAGTTTGGAAACAGCCCGGATGTGGTTATCCGGGAATTCCGGATTGCAAGCCTGCAGGTTCAAGCGGCCGCGGTTTTCATCGACAATTTGATCGACAAGAAATTGGTCGACGATTTTGTCATGCGTTCCTTAATGATCGATACTGCCGAGGAGACATTCAAAAACCTGGCATCCGATAAAAATGTCCTTGATATCATCAAATATAATGCTTTGGCAGTCGGAGAAGTAAAGGTCATCAAAGATTGGAACGCATTACTAACGGGCATATTATCTGGAGATACGGTCATCCTAATCGACGGCTCCGCCGAAGCGATCAGCAGCAGCACGAGAGGAGGGGAATCGAGGGCGGTTGAGGAACCGTCGTCCCAAGTGGTCATTCGAGGACCGAAGGACGGTTTTACGGAGTCCATCGCGACTAATATTTCCCTTGTCCGCCGGCGGATTAAAAGCCCTAATCTGTGGTTAGAGGGTATGCAAATCGGCGATGTGACCCAAACGAACGTGGGGATCATGTATATCAAAGGGATTGCCAACGATGAAATCGTGCAGGAAGTAAAGAAAAGGCTTAAGGGTATACAAATTGACGGCATCCTCGAATCCGCTTATATCGAAGAGCTGATCCAGGATCAAACCTTCAGCCCATTTCCGATGCTTTACAATACCGAGCGGCCGGATAGCGTCGCCGCGAATTTGTTGGAAGGCCGAATAGCCATTTTCGTGGACGGTACGCCTTTTGTCCTCATTGCTCCAGCTACGTTTTTTATGTATTTTCAATCCGCTGAAGACTACTATCAACGTTACGATATCTCAACGATGATTCGATTGCTGAGGTACGTATCCTTTTTGATTTCATTATTGGGCCCTTCTATCTATATTGCGGCCATCACCTTCCACCAGGAGATGATTCCAACTCCTCTATTGATCAGCCTGGCGGCACAGCGGGAAAATGTCCCTTTCCCTGCGCTTGTCGAGGCTTTAATGATGGAAGTCACTTTTGAGATTCTGCGCGAGGCAGGCGTTCGAATGCCGCGGGCGATCGGTCAAGCGGTATCGATTGTAGGCGCGCTCGTATTGGGGCAGGCGGCGGTGCAAGCGGGGATTGTATCGTCAGCTATGGTGATCGTGGTATCTATTACCGGGATTGCCAGTTTTGCCACACCGGCTTTCAATATGTCGATTTCCATTCGTTTGCTCCGGTTTGTGATCATGATTGCAGCTGCGACATTTGGTTTTTACGGGATTGCAATCAGCAACATAATCATCATTGCCCATATGTGCAGCTTGCGTTCTTTCGGGGTTCCTTATATGTCTCCTCTTGGCCCGTTCATTGCGGCGGACCAGAAGGATGCAGTGCTGCGTTTGCCCTTATGGTCACTCCTTACCAGACCCCGGTTGATCGGCTCAAATAACAAGACCAGGATGGGACGAAATCTGCAGCCTTCTCCTCCCAAGCAAAAAAGCAATATGTCTAAGGGGGATATGGATGAAAGCTAAATGGGGGTTACGAACCGTTATTCTTTTTGGAGCGGTGCTGCTGCTGACAGGCTGCTGGGACAGCAATGAGCTGAAAAATATGGCGATTGTCATGGCGATGGGGGTAGATAAGGCGCCAAAAACAGATCAATATCGGGTATCGTTTCAAATTATCAATCCGGGTGCCATAGCGACAGGAACAACTGGAGGAGGAGGAGGAGGACTAACTGTTACCCCGGTAACGGTCTATACGGGAACAGGCAGTACTCTGGCAGAAGCGGTCCGCAAATCATCGCAAAAATCGCCGCGGCAGCTTTTCTTTCCGCATCTGCAGCTGCTGATCATTGGAGAAGATTTTGCAAAGGATGGAATACAGGACTTATTTGACATTTTCGAACGGTCACATAAGGCCCGTCTCACTACTATGGTGCTTGTCGCAAGAGGAAGCGAAGCTTATCCGATTCTCAGAACCCTGACGCCATTGGAGAAAATACCGGCAAATGCTGTTGCAGGGAAAATCAAAAATACGGCCAAACTTTGGTCTGAGAATAGTAAAGTCCAAATTGATGACCTGATTAAGTCGTTATCAAGCAAAGGAGATCCGATTATCAGCGGAGTCCAACTCGTCGGGGACCCGGAAGCAGGATATAAGAAATCCAATGTGGAACGGTCTGCACTGCCAGCCGAGCTGGATATCAAAGGGATAGCCCTTTTCAAGGACGGAAAGCTAAAACGCTGGCTGGATGGACCTGAGGCGCGTGGAACCGTATGGATTAAAAATAAAATGAAGGGCACTATTGTCAGTCTTGATTGTAAAGATAAAAAAAATGCCATCGGCATAGAAAATATTCGTTCACATACGGATGTTAAGGCGGAAGTCCAGGACGGGAAGCCGATTTTCCATATCCGTATACGGGAAGAAGGAAATGTGCTCGAGGCTAAATGTCCAATTGACCTGAGCAAGGCAGAGATAATCAACGGACTTGAACAAGAGTGGGCAACGGAGACAAAGACAGAAGTCATGAAGGCTGTGAAAGCCGCCCAGAGCGAACAAAGCGATATCTTTGGTTTTGGAGAAGCCGTGAATCGGACAAACCCGAAAGCGTGGGAGAAAATGAAGAAAGACTGGGGCAAATCTTTTGCTGAAAGTGAAGTAGACGTCCAGGTGGATGCTTACATCCGGCGTACAGGCATGCGGTTGAAACCGTATATGTCAAAAAAAGAGGAACAAGAGTGACCATGAAGGGCGGAACAGGATGAAATGGAAAAAGCGAGGATTAACGCAAAGCAATTGTTCGCTTTGATCGTGTTGTTTGAACTCGGTACCGCAATTGTTGTTCCAGTGGGACTAACGGTACAAAGGGGTGTCTGGCTCTCGATCCTGTTGGCTTTATTAGGGGGGATCCTGTTATTTCTCGTTTATGAGTATCTTTTTCGTCAATATCCCGATCTGCCTATAAGCGGATATGCTCGGAAAATTCTCGGCAAATATGTCGGATGGCCCTTAGGGCTGTTATATGTTGCTTTTTTTATTTATATCGCTGCAAGGGACCTGCGTGATGCAGGCGACCTGCTCATCACCTCTGTGTATGACCGGACGCCGCTGTTTGCAATTAATGCTTTGATGATTGTTGCGGTTGTTTATGTACTCCATAAAGGGATCGAAGTGCTGGCAAGAACGGGAGAAATCTACCTGGTCATACTGATTGTTTTAGGTTTTTTGGGCAATCTGTCTGTGCTGTTTTCCGGAATAATCGATCTTAAGAATCTGCTTCCATTGTTAGAAAAAGGGTGGAAACCCATATTAACGGCAGCATATCCCAATATATTCATGTTTCCGTTCGGTGAAATGATTTGTTTTACCACGATGCTTCCCTTTTTAAATAAACGCCGATCTGGGAGGAAGACAGGATTGACCGCCCTGTTGTTCAGCGGCATTATATTAAGTGTGACGCATGCAATTCAAATCTCTGTTCTTGGGGAGGACATTTACGGCCGGGCTGTCTTTCCTTTATTGACAACGATCGGCAAAGTGAACCTGGCCGATTTCCTGCAGCGGATGGATATCATTGCGATCCTCACATTCTTTATCGGCGACTTTTTCAAGGTCGCAATCTTTTGTTATGCCGCAGTGATAGTGGCCTCGGATTTATTCAAGGTGCCGAAACTGCAAAGGCTGGTGCTGCCTGTCGGAATCATCGTCCTATACTCCTCAATGATGCTGGCAAGCAATTTCCCGGAGCATTTGCAAGAAGGGAAACTTAATCTAATATTTCTGCTGCCCCTTTTTTCTGCCGTAATTCCCGTGTTGCTTTTGGCAGTCCATCTGATCCGCAAACGGTTTGGCCTATACCGTCCGTAAACCGTCCTTTAAGCTGAGCGCAAACTGCGGCTATTTACCGGTTTTGGCCTGTTTCCTTTTGTTTGAGGTAAGAGACAACAGGAGGAATGAATACAGCTGACAGCAGGACAACGAAGATGGCATACTCCGGGATAGTCATGACGCGGAAAGGGTTTGCAAGATTTCTAAGCGACATGGAAAGATTCAGCCCCATCATCAGATCCATCACTATAACTAAGGCTACGCTCATTAGAAAAAACAGGAAAAAAGCAAAGATTATTTTCATGCGGCAAACAGCTCCTCAGGCGACGCTTGATCGGAATTTACAAAGGTTAATCTAACCAAACCCGGATCAATTATGTATGTTGCACGCTCATTTGAACTCATGTTCCCTACTGCGGATTTGAAGTTATGGTGAATGGATAGCCTCAAATGTTATGGAGAAAATAGCATTGTTCAATGAGTGGAGGTGAAGGGCAAGATGGAACGACAAAGTTTGGCGCCGCATGAATCAATGGAAATCCATGAAATGCTGAATTTCAAAACGATTTGTTTGACCAAGTCGAAAATGATGCAGGGCCTGGTTTTTGATAAAGACCTGAAAGCACTGATGCAAAAAGACGTAGAGCAGTCGATGAGAGCGATCAAGGAACTGCAGAACATTTATACAAAGGCTCCAATCCATTAACAGGAGGCATGTAACATTGAACTACGATTATTTAGACCCGATCAACTCCAAAGGAATGCCCAACATGGCCGACTCGATGTTTGCCCTCGATTTTTTGATGGCTGCCAAGAATGGGGTTAGAAACTGCTCAGTGGCACTGTCGGAAACGGCTACGCCTGACGCCAGAAAGATCCTGCGGAGGCAGCTGGAGGAAGCCCTTCAGCTTCATGAGGAGATCGCCCAGCTTATGATCAGCAAAGGTTGGCTGCATCCCTATAATCTGGACCAACAATACCAGCTGGATATGAAGTCCGCGAAGACGACGGTCCAGATTGCCGAGATGAAGATTTTCCCTGACCACACCTCCCGCCTTGGCACATTCGCAGACCTGGATCATTAAAATTAGGAGGTCATCCCTATAATGAAAGCCGTAACGTATCAAGGCATCAAAGATGTGAGGGTCAAAGAGGTTCAAGATCCCAAAATCGAAAAACCGGACGATATCATTGTCAAACTCACCAGTACGGCGATCTGCGGGTCGGATTTGCATTTGATTCACGGAATGGTCCCCAATTTCCCGCAGGACTATATTATCGGGCATGAACCGATGGGAATTGTCGAAGAAACGGGCCCGGACGTAACCAAAGTGAAAAAAGGGGACCGCGTCGTTATTCCTTTCAACGTGGCCTGCGGTGAATGCTTTTTCTGCAAGCATGAGCTGACCAGCCAGTGCGACAACTCGAACCCTCACGGGGAGGCCGGGGGCTACTTCGGATATTCCGAAACTTTCGGCGGGTATGCCGGAGGGCAGGCCGAGTTCATGCGGGTGCCGTACGGCAATTTCACCCCTTTCCGGCTTCCTGACAACTGTGAAGTGGAAGACGAGAAACTGGTGCTGATCGCCGACGCGATGTCGACTGCTTACTGGACGGTCGATAACGCCGGAGTAAAAGACGGGGACACGGTCATTGTGCTTGGATGCGGTCCGGTTGGACTGCTCTCGCAAAAATTCGCTTGGCTGAAAGGCGCAAAAAGGGTCATTGCGGTCGATTATGTCGATTACCGCCTGGAGCACGCCAAACGCACTAATAAGGTTGAAACGATAAATTTTGAGCAGGAGCAAAATATAGGAACTCACCTGAAAGAAATTACGCAGGGCGGGGCTGACGTTGTATTGGACTGTGTCGGCATGGATGGCAAGATGACGCCGCTGGAATTTCTTGCGACCGGTTTGAAGCTGCAGGGCGGTTCCATGGGCGCGCTCGTGATAGCTGCCCAGGCTGTGCGCAAAGGCGGCACCATCCAGATCACGGGAGCTTACGGCATGCGGTATAACGCCTTCCCGCTGGGAGATATTTTCCAGAGAAACATTAATATCAGGTCCGGGCAGGCGCCGGTCATCCCTTATATGCCGCACCTGTACAACCTTATAGCAGAAGGCAAAGTAGATCCGGGGGATGTGGTCACCCATGTCATACCGCTCGACCAAGCCAAAAAAGGATATGAATTTTTCGATACCAAAACGGACGGCTGCATTAAAGTCGTTCTGAAGCCATAGCTGCCGGAGGTGAATAATCAAATGGATACCAAATACGGGCTGCACGAAACGCTAGAGCTGCATGAGCTCACCGTATTCAAAACGGTTTGCATGACTAAATCCAAAACCATGCAGGCTCTTGTCGAAGACAATGATCTGAAGAATATTTTACAACGGGACGTCCGGATGTCCACCGGGCAGATCCAGGAGCTGGACGGATTGCTTTCAAACGCGATGAAACAGGAGATGAGATAATGAACAGGATCATTGAAAATTTAACGGGAATGAACATGCTGACCGACCAGGTCATTGCGGCGGATTTTCTCATTTCGGCTAAATCGGGGATCAAAATGTACTCGCTGGCCCTCACAGAAACCGCCACACCCGAGATTAAAACGGTGCTGCGCAAGCATCTTGAGGAAGCCGTCGAGACACACGAGCAAATCACGGCTTATATGATGCAAAGAGGTTTTTACCATCCATATGATGTAACCGAGCAAATCCAGCTTGATCGTAATAATGCCCAGACCGCTTTAAATATTCCCTCCTGATCGTCAGTCCGCAGCACCGAATCAGCCTTCATGCCGAGTTCATGGAGGTTTTTTTGTTATGCAGCAGCAATTGAAACCGGTTCGCGTTGGAATTATTCCCATAATTTGAGGTTCGAAATAGACGATAACACGGGGAGAGGGGTTGCGTAAGAATCATCCGGTGGAAGAAATCGGCACGATATTTCATCATGCCTACATGTATGCCCCGACTGGTATTGCGATAGTCTCACCCGACGACGGCGTTTGGCTGCGAGTCAATCCGTCCTTCTGTAAAATGCTGGGTTACGGTCCCGACAGTCCGGCAGGGGCAGCCGGCAAAGATAAATTTGCCCGTTCCATTGACACATCGGGCCAGTAGGTCTATCATAAGTAACAATGCGATGGCGGGTGGACTTGGTATGAAGTTCATCCACTATGGATAGTTTGGATGATTGGATTGGTAAAAGGCATTTTGCGATGCCGGCTATACATCCATCATAAAGACCAGCCATTACCGGTAAAGGTAAATGGTTGCTTTATGATGGATCTTTTTATTTTAAAGGAGGCAATTCTACATGAGATCCATTTCTGTAACCATTAATGGGCAGACACAAGAAGTTGACGGCCAGACGCGCATTCTCGACCACTTGCTCAAAGAAGGCGTCGAGCACCCGCATATTTGTTACTCCGAGGTCATGGGCCCGATCCAGACATGCGACACCTGCATGGTCGAGGTCAATGGCCAACTGGTGCGCGCCTGCGCGACCGAGATCAAGGACGGAATGGTCATTGAAACGCAATCGGACCGCGCCAAAGGTGCGCAGGCCGAAGCCATGGACCGCATTTTGGAGAACCATCTGCTGTACTGCACAGTTTGCGATAATAACAACGGGAACTGCCGTGTCCACAATACCGCCGAACTGCTGGAGGTCGAACACCAGACACGTCCTTTCCGCAGCAAAGGCTATGAAAAGGACATGTCCAATCCTTTTTACCGGTATGACGCCGATCAATGTATTCTTTGCGGACGGTGTGTAGAAGCCTGCCAGGATTTGCAGGTCAATGAAACTCTGTCCATCGATTGGGAAGCGGGAATGCCGCGGGTCCTTTGGGATGGAGGGAAGCCGATCAACGAATCGTCCTGCGTGTCCTGCGGGCATTGCGTAACGGTGTGCCCTTGCAACGCCCTACAAGAGAAATCGATGCTTGGGGAAGCAGGCTTCCTTTCCGGCATCAAAGACCCTGTGCTTCAACCGATGATCGATTTGGTTAAAGAAGTGGAGCCCGATTACAAAACGATTTTTGCGCTTTCCGAAGTGGAAGCTTCCATGCGTGACACACGGACGAAGAAAACCAAGACGGTTTGTACGTTCTGCGGAGTCGGCTGCAGCTTCGAGGTGTGGACGAAGGACCGCAAAATCCTTAAAATCGAACCTGTGGAGCAAGCGCCGGTCAACAGTATCTCCACTTGCGTCAAAGGGAAATTCGGCTGGGATTTCGTCAATGCCGACCAGCGTTTAACCACACCGCTCATCCGCAAAGGCGATTCGTTTGTGGAAGCCTCCTGGGATGAGGCGCTGACTCTGGTTGCGGAAAAGCTTGCTGGCGTCAAGCAGACTTACGGCAGCGACGCGATCGGATTCATCAGTTCTTCCAAGATGACTAACGAAGAGAACTACTTGATGCAGAAATTGGCCCGTCAAGTGTTCCAAACCAATAACGTCGATAACTGCTCCCGGTACTGCCAGTCTCCGGCTTCTTGGGGCCTGCAGCAAACCGGCGGTATTGGCGGCGACTCCGGTTCGATCCATGACATTGCGGCCGCAGGTCTTGTGATCCTGGTCGGATGTTCCCCCGCCGAAGGACATCCTGTTTTCGCGACTCGCATCAAACGCGCACAAAAGCTGCACGGCCAGAAGCTGATCACAGTAGACCTTCGCAAGCATGAAATGGCCGATCGCGCGGATCTGTTTATCCGTCCGAAGCAAGGAACCGACTATGTGTGGCTAACCGCCGTGGCTAAGTATATGATCGACCAGAAATGGCACAAACCTGAGTTTATCGAACAGCATGTTAATTTCTATCCCGAATATCTTAGATTGATTGAGAGATTCACATTGGAATTTGCCGAACAGGAAACAGGCATTTCCAAAGAAACCTTGATCCGGGTGGCGGAAATGATCCGCGACGCGGACGGCACTGTAATCTGTTGGGGCATGGGCGTCACTCAAAATATAGCAGGCTCGCATACATCGGCCGCTATTGCGAACCTGCTGCTTGTTACGGGTAATTTTATGCGTCCCGGCGCGGGTGCATATCCGCTGCGTGGACATAATAACGTTCAAGGCGCGGCCGACATGGGAACGATGCCTAATATTTTCCCCGGCTACCAGCCGGTGGCAAACGATGCGATCCGCTCGAAATTCGAAGAAGCCTACGGCGTTCAAATTCCAGCTAAGCCGGGTATGGATAACATACAAATGCTTGAGGCGATTCACCGCGGCGACATGAAGGCGATGTACATCTCTGGGGAAGACATGGCCTGGGTGGATGCAGACTCCAACCATACTCAGGATATTCTGGCGAATGTTGACTTCCTTGTGGTGCAGGACATCTTCCTGACTACGACGGCCCAATTTGCCGATGTCATTCTGCCGGCTGCTCCTTCCCTTGAAAAAGACGGAACATTTACCAATACCGAGCGCCGCGTACAGCGTCTTTATCAAGCGCTTGACCCGCTGGGGGACAGCAAACCCGACTGGTGGATCTTCAGCCAACTGGCTAACCGTCTGGGATTTGACTGGAACTACAGCCATCCGAGTGAAATTTTCGCCGAAATGGCCTCCCTTACGCCGTTCTTCTCGCAGTGCGATTATGGCGTTCTGGCAGGCTGGAACAGCTTCCATTGGGGATCGCCGGACGGCAGCAATACGCCGCTTCTCTTTACCGATGGATTTAACTTCCCTGATAAAAAAGCGCGGCTCGCGATCCTCGACTATGTGCCGCCTGTGAAATTCCCGGAAGAGTTCGATTTGACGCTCGACAACGGACGTTTGCTGGAGCATTTCCACGAGGGCAACCTTACAAACAAATCCGAAGGCATTCAATATAAATTCCCTGAAGTTTTCGTGGAAATTTCTCCTGAACTGGCCAAAGAGCGGGGAGTCCTTGACGGAACGCTGGTGCGTCTGGAATCGCCATATGGCGCGATAAAACTTCGCGTGGTGGTCACCGACCGTATGGAAGGACACAACATTTACGTTCCAATGCACTCCGCAAGCCACGAGAGCGCGGTGAATCTGCTCACAGGCGGGTCGTTCGACGTTCAAACGAACACTCCGGCCTACAAGCAAATCAAGGTGCGTATGCAGATCCTGCAGCTGGAAGGGAAAAATCCGCTTCCTAAATACAATCCGCGCAACGCCAAACGGACACCGCAAATGGGCGTGGAAGTTTTCCGCAAATGGGGCCGGTCCGATTACGACCCTATCGCGGATACGAATGAATATATCAAACCCGGCTCCCGTCAAGGAGGGAACTAACCGTGGCTAAACCGATCACTACTGTACAAAGTCCGGAACCAACGCCGCAGCAGCAAAACGAACAGACTCTCAATCAATTGATCGGCACCTTGATCGAGAACGCGGACGGGGTGAAGCAAACCGCAAAACTGCTGCAGGAGTTGAACGGGAGCGGCATTCTGCCCGCTCTCCAGGCGCTCCTGGAAGCAAAGGAACAGGTGGCGGAGATTGCCGTGAATCAAATGCTGCGTCCGCCTGTGACCAACATGATGAACAACGCCATGGCAGCAGCCGGCGCTCTCACTTCAATCGAACCTGAAACGACGAAGAAGCTTATGGCAAGTCTTGCGGAGGGACTGAAAAAAGCGCAGCAAGGATTGTCGGACAACGAAACTACCAGCGTGTGGACCCTGATGAAAGTCATGACGGACCCGGACATAAATCGCGCATTGACCTTCGGGCTGAACCTGCTCAAAGGCCTGGGCCGAGGATTAAAAGAATAGGAGCCTGTCTAATGACTTCCAAATGGAACCGTAATGTCATCCAGTCCGCGCAATTTATGATGAACGTGTCTTTGATCGCCGTTATGCTGGTTCTCCTGTGCCTCATGGTCAAAGAAGTCGTTTCCATTGCAGTTCTCGCGTGGCATGGCTCCTCGCAGGTGCATGAAGTGCTCGCTGAAGTGGTGAATTTCTTTTTGTATTTCGCGTTCGTCTCAATGATCGTGGTTTATTTTAAAGAGGACTACCATTTTCCGATCAGATATTTGCTGTATATCGGGATTACAGCCACCCTTCGGTTTATCATTATCAGCCGGGATAATGCGACGCAGAATCTGCTGCTGTCCGTGGTGATCGTTTTGCTGCTTATCGGCTACCTTTTGCTTGACCCGAGAGGCAAGAGAAAATCCTCGGAAGGATGATATGCGATGCAGAAGAAAGAGCATTTATTCAACGAGATGGTCCGCAGGGTCCGAAAGGAATTGTTCGGAAAAAGCCCTCACGATGTGAGGACGGTGTTTGTGGACAACATGGCGATTACAATGATGAGAGGCAATTTGACGCCGGTGGAAAAGTTCTTGACTCAGACCGAGCAGGGCGTCCATATGGTCCATCAAGCCCGGACGAGGCTGATCCAGGAATACTACGAGCGCCAGGTGCCGGAGGGAATGGAAGAATTGATAGGCTCCAAATTTTTGAGCTTGTTTTCCGACATTCATGTAAAAGAAGATGAGGCCGTCTCGGTGTTTATTTTTGAACAGCCGATCAGGAGCGATGTCAATGGAACGGATTGAAACGAATCGAACGATGTTTCACTATGATCAAGGCGAGTGGTCCAAACGGGAAGATACGGTGGTCACCGAGTTTGCGCTGACGATCAAGCTGAACGAACGGGAATTTGCGACAATGGTATGTACGCCCGAATATATGGAAGATCTGGTGGTCGGATTTTTGGCTTCGGAGCATGTGATCTCACGCGCATCGGACATAAAAAATCTGTGGATCGACCGTTCCCTGGGCTTCGCGCACGTGACAGTGGACCAAAGGAACGACCTGTACGACCGGTTCCATTCGAAGCGGTACATTACATCATGCTGCGGGATGTCCCGGCAGGGCTTTTATTTCGTCAATGACGCCATGACCGCCAAAAAGATGCATCGGAACCCGATTTCTTTTACGCCGGAGCAATGCATTTCCCTGATGCAGATGATGCAGTCGCAGGCCGACACGTTTCAGCGGACAGGCGGCGTCCACAACGCCGCTCTCTGTGACCGCGATGGCGTAGTCATATCTCGAGTGGACATCGGACGGCACAACGCGCTTGATAAAATCTACGGCCATTGTCTGAAAAACGACATTTCGCTCGAGGACAAAGCGCTGGTCTTCAGCGGCAGGATTTCCAGCGAAATCGTGGTCAAGACGTCCAAAATCGGCTGCGCCGTCCTGCTGTCCAAATCGGCCCCTACCGAATTGGCCCTGCAGCTCGCGGATCAGCTGGGCATGACGACGCTGGGATTCATCCGAAATCAATCGTTTAATGTCTATACGCATCCTGAGCGGATCTTGTCATGCCCGGGAAGCGCACCAAGTGACACTCCATAGAATCCTGCATGGAAACAGGCATGCTGCTGCGGCGGCATGCCTGTCTTGCAGTTCCGCCGGCTTACGGTTGGCATAACGTTCATAAAAGCGACGCATGCTATAAATGTTGGCAAACATCCTAACGAAAGGAGCTGGTCTGTCTATGCCGCGACGCCGACGCGGGCTGCAAAACAGCCAAAGTCAGCAGTATGGGATGATGAATCAACAAATGGGCCCGTCTCCAGTTTACGAGAATGCGGAGGCAGGCAGCTTGAATGCCCCATATGGGCAGCGCAACACAGGTATTAACAATGCGGATGCCCGCAGCGTGGGCTTTCAAGGGGGCTACACCGGCTATGGCCCTGACGGCCAACCGGTCCAGTACGGCACTTTTATGCGAGATGGAACCCAGTATGGAGCAGGTCCCCACACAATTGATCCGAATAAGGCGATCATCCGGGCCGTCCGCTATGATGGGGGCGGGATCAGCGCCGTACAGTTTCAGGACGGGACCGTAGCGGACATCGCGTATGCCATAGCTATGGCGGAAGCGGGCATGATAGAAGACGTAAACACAGGCAGGAACCGTGAAGGCCAAAAGACGCTGAGATCCTATCCCGACGGTTATCCAGGCAACAATCTGTCGAACCTGCCCCGTTTCTAATGCCCACACGCGCACCTCTCCCGGCGCGCGTCGTGGCGTTGCAGCCCCAAGGAGGTAGAAGGTTCGGCGCCGCGCCCAAGGCTTGTCAGGCATGTCAGCAGCTGTGGCAGCGACCTGATGCCTTGGGCGCTTTTCATTTTTCTCCAAACGGCTGTAAATCATGCGTGACAACCCATTCCGCCAATGTTACTATAACTATGGTAGAAATTAGCACCCAAAGCTTACAGATATGGGGATTAACCAATGATCAATTATCATAAAGACTTCCTATTGAATATATTCTTTATTTTTTTTCCGCTGGTGTTTTATCCATATACCCTTAAAGCTAGGAGCAACCTCCTGCTTCATCGCTTCTTACTATATATCCTTTTTGCTGTGCCGCTCCTATCGACCATGTCCTTTCCTTTGAAATTAAACGGATTAATTTATGATTTGCGTTCCATCCCTTTGACGATTGGTTTTTTATACGGAGGGCCGCAGGTCGCAATAATGCTGTACATAACCCTAGTGCTGTATCGTTACGTTATGGAGAATCCCAGCAATCTTTTATACTGTATTGCATTGCTGCCAACCTATTTCATAGTAATTTGGTATATGAAAACATGGCATTCCCTGAAAGTATACCGTAAAGTGATTGATTCGATTATTATATGCTCATCTATTAAATTGCTGACGTTCACGATCTTCCTCTCATTGACTTCCAACCTTCAACTTTTATATAATTATCCGCTTCGGCATCTGGAAACTTTTCTTTTGCAAGCGTTCATTGTCGGTTTATATGTGTATCTGCTGGAGTCGGTGAACAAATATTTTATTATGCAGGATGAAATTATCAAAAGCGAGAAAATAAAAATTGTAAGCGATATAGCGGCATCGGTGGCCCATGAAATCCGAAACCCGCTGACCGCCGTGAGAGGTTTTATACAACTGATGGGAAGCGATAAGCTGACTCAGGACAGAAGGGAGTTTTATCAAAAAATATCCCTTGAGGAGCTGGACCGGGCGCAGCTTATTATTTCGGACTATCTTTCGCTTGCCAAACCGGATCCGGACCACATCGAGAAGATAGATATCAACGCCGAAATCAAATATGTCTCGAATATTCTTTGGACTTACGCCAATTACAAAAACGTGCAGATACACGTGGATTTATTGGAAAATAGGCTAATTTTTATTAGAGGAGACAGGTACAAGCTTCGCCAGGCGTTAATCAATATCGGAAAAAATGCGATCGAGGCGATGCCGGAGGGCGGAGTTCTGGATTTCAAGCTGAACGCGGCGGGTGAGGCCGTTGTACTGACCGTGTGCGACACGGGAGTCGGGATGACGGAGCAGCAGATCAACAGACTGGGCACCCCCTATTACTCGACAAAAGAAAAAGGAACCGGTCTCGGCACCATGGTATCGTTTGGTATCATCAGAAAGATGGACGGGAAAATCGATATAAAGAGCGAGCCCGGAAAGGGCACGGAATATAATATCAGCTTCCCTGCAGTTTAGTCGCGCTTGCTCGCCCGGCTGCCGATAAACGAACAAAGAAAGGAGCAATGCAATGAAGATCAATCGTTTGGGGTCATCCGAGTTGTATGTCAGTGAGATAGGATTCGGCTGCATGTCTTTGGGAACCGATGAGTCAAAGGGGGTTGCCGTTATACATGCAGCCCTAGACCGGGGCGTAAACTTTCTGGATACCTCCGATTTGTACGATGAAGGACGCAATGAAGAGATTGTCGGCAAGGCGATTCGGGATCGGCGCGCGGATGTTATTTTGGCGACCAAGGTCGGCAATCGCAGAGAAGCCGGTAAGGAAGGATGGACGTGGGACCCGTCGAAAGCATACATAAAAACGGCGGTGAAGCAAAGCCTCAGGCGGCTCCAAACCGATTTTATCGATTTATATCAGCTGCACGGAGGCACTTTGGATGACCCGATTGACGAAACCATAGAAGCTTTTGAAGAGCTCAAGCAAGAAGGAGTCATTCGTTATTACGGAATTTCCTCCATACGCCCCAATGTAATCCGGGAATACGTGAAGCGGTCGAACATTGTAAGCGTAATGAGCCAATACAGTATTTTGGACAGTCGGCCGGAGGAGGAAGTGCTGCCTCTTCTGGACGAGCATGGGATTAGTCTGATAGCGCGGGGGCCGCTGGCTAAAGGGATTTTGACCGACAACGGCTATGCTAAAGCGGACAACGGCTTCCTGGACTACACCAGGGAAGAGCTGCTGGAGCTCCACGGGAAGCTGATTACGCTGCTAGACGGCGGAACGAATCTCACACAAACCGCTCTGCGCTACCCGCTGTCGCATCCCGCCGTTGCCACCGTTATACCCGGAGCGAGCACGTTGCATCAGCTTTTGCACAATATTCAAGCGGGTGACGTACAGCCGCTCCCACCGCAGGTATGCGAGGCAATCCGCAGGATAAGCAAACCGGGCCGCTACGCCCAGCACCGCTAGGCTGCTGTCCCGGACTGCTCACGCGGCACCGGGCCTACACACAGCACGCGTTATGCTGCACAGTCCGGTCGAAGCAATCACGTTCACTTCAGCTGAGGAGGTGGCAAGCATGCAGGAATTTGTCGGTCATTGCGCAAAGTGCCGGAAGCAGATTTTCTGTCGCGACGGGTTTCTGGACGGTATAGTTCTGGAGGATAAATCGTTGGTATGTTTTGATTGCGCAGATGAAGAGAGAGACTCTCACACGAAAGAAAGCAAAATTTGATAGTACCAAATATTCCACAACCGGCTGCGCAAGAGCAGCTGGTTTTTTTGTTGTATAGGAAACTATGCGGAAGCAAGTTCTGTGGATAACCGAGCAATAATTTGATTTACTGCAATGATCTACAGGACGCCGCCAGGCGATTTTTTTCGCTTAATCAGTACACAGTTCGCTTAACAATTTATTTAAAAACAATTAACACCGGGATGACAAAGCAGGATTACTATAAAAAATGTAGCCAATCCTTCATTGAATGTAAAATGTAGTCTACACAACCGGAAAGAATTGGAGTGGAACTGGGTTGAAAAAAGTAATCGGATTCGATTTGGGCTACACGCTTCTTTATTTGGAAAGAGAAAAGCCCTATCAGGAGGCGTTAAAAAGCATCGGCATCCACCGTTCTTTAGAGAGCATCGAGCGGGCCCAGCATTGGGCGGACAAATTGTTCATGAGAGAGTTTGGGGGGGTGCTGGGCAAACAAGCAGATACATATTTTCCATGGTATACGGGAACTGTCAACTATCATTTGGGTGTATCCGTCAATTTGTTTGATTTTTGCAGGACTCTTGCGGAAGCGAAGGACCGTGAACGGCATTGGGCCGTATACCCGTGGACCCATGAGGTTTTGGACAAGCTGAAATCGCAGGGCTATCGTCTGTTTCTGCTGTCCAATTGGGATCAAACGGCGCGGGAGATTTTGGGCAAATTCAAACTGGAACGCTATTTCGATGAAATCATCGTATCTTCCGAAGCGGGCTGCGAGAAACCGGATCCCCAAATTTTTCAACTGGCTCTTAAGCGCATGCAGTCCAAACCGTCCGAAGCCTTATATGTAGGAGACAACTTTTACGACGATTGCGTCGGAGCGGGAAATGCGGGGATAGCGTCCTTGCTTATTAACCGGTTTGAACGCTTCGGGATTGAAGAAATCCGGAACCAGACCGTGATCAGAGACATTCGTTTTCTACAGGAAAACCTGGACAGGGAGAACGAAGAAGTTGGATAGACGGGAATCAACAATTGAAGCCATTATCGATAACAAGTTCGGCGGTCTGAGCAAAAGCATGAAAAAGGTCGCGGCCGAAATCAGGCGGGACTGGGTCGGTACAGCGTTTCTTTCGGCGTCGCGAATCGGTGAAATTTCCGGGGTGAGCGAGGCAACGGTGCATCGGCTGGCGACTGCCCTGGATTTCAACAGTTTTTCGGATATGCAGGAATTCCTGAAATCCAAAGTTATGGAAAATCGCACGATCGTGCGTTTGAAAAGCTCTACCGAGACCTCCCGGGGGCAGTTATTCAAGCCGGATCAAGCGCAGCTGACTGACATTGAAAATTTGCAAAAGACGCTTGACCTCCAGCAAAATGTACAGATTTGGGCTGCCGCCGACTTGATCTGCAAAGCCAAACGCATCCACGCGGCCGGGTGGAAAGCCAGTCTCTCCGTCAGCGGGTTTCTCGCGTACAGCCTGCATTTTATGCTGGGCAATTGTTCGCTGATCCAGCAGGGAGATGTCGCTGAAAGAGTCGCCGTCCTGGAACCCGGGGATTTATTTTTGGCGGCGGGGTTTCCAAGATATTCCCATATTCTGCTGAAGGGGGTAGAAATGGCCAGGCAGCGCGGGGCCCAAATCGTGGTTATCACGGACAGTCCGATTTCTCCGTTTTGCCAATTTGCGGATGTGTCGCTTTTTGCAGCTACATCTTCGGACGGGTTCCTGGATTCTTACACGGCCCCGTTGTCGCTCAGCAACAGCCTGATTCAAGCCGTCAGCCACCTTTGCAAAGAACGGGTGTTGGAGCATTTGGAAAAAATGGAGCAAAGCCTCAAAGAACTCCGTGAAATATATCAATGGAATTAAACATTAGGAGATGAAACCAATGACACGGTTTACCAAAAAGCACGGAAAACTCTTGACAGTCTGTTTATTGACGGCAGCCCTTTTGGCCGGATGCGGGCAAAACGCTCAACCATCGAGCGGCGCTTCCGATAAGGGCTCGAAACCCGAGAAAGCCGCTTCCGCCCCGCAGCAAGGAGGCACGCTTCGAATAGCGGTACAAAATGATGTGGACGGTCTGGATCCTCAGCGCACCGTATCCGCTTCAACGTTCCAGGTGACCAACAGCATTTTTGACACGCTTGTGGGGACCGACCCGAACGGCAATCTTATTCCGCGCCTTGCTTTGAAATGGACGCCTTCGGCTGACGGCAAGATTTGGGTGTTTGAGCTTCGCGACGATGTACAGTTCCATAACGGAAGAAAATTTACGGCGGAGGACGTAAAGTTTTCCCTGCAGCGTTTGATGGAGAAAGGCAGCCCTCGCGCGGGCGATTATGCCCTGATCGAAGATATTTCCGTTGACGGTTCCTCGAAAGTAACCATAAAACTGAAAGACGCAAATACGCCTTTTCTTTCCTCGCTCGCCATGCCTTGGTCCGCCATCGTCCCCAAAGAAGCTGTGGACCAGCTGAAGACGCATCCGGTCGGCACAGGAGCGTTTGCATTTAAAGAGTGGACCCCGCAGCAAAAAGTAGTACTAGAGAAAAACAAATCTTTTTATATGAAGGACCGCCCTTATCTGGACAGCGCCGAGTTTCGGGTCATGCCCGACACAGCGACACAGCTGATCAATTTGAAAAGCGGGCAGATCGATGTAGCCACCGTGGACGGGGAACAAGCCGATCAAGTAAAGAAGGATTCCAACCTGAGCCTGGTTACGAAGCCTTCCAACGCCGTTCAAATTCTGACCATGAACAACTCGGTCGCTCCGCTTGATAATTTGAAGGTTAGACAAGCAATTAATCTGGCTGTTGACAAAAATGTGGTTATCGCCGGTTCCAACTGGGGATTTGGCGATCCGATCGGAAGCCATATGTCTCCCGCGGACCCCTTTTATGCCGACAAGAACAATGTGTGGAAGACCGATATAGCTAAAGCAAAAGCGCTGCTGAAAGAAGCGGGCTTTGAGAAAGGCTTTGACATCACGCTGTCGCTGCCCCAGCCTTATGCGATCCACGTAAAAGCAGGACAGGTGATTGCGGACCAGCTTAAACAAATCGGTATCAATGTGAAGCTGGAGACGGTGGATTGGGGCAAATGGGTGAAGGACGTGTATACGGGACGGAATTATCAAATGACCGTCATTTCGCACACCGGGCGTTTGGATCCTGACGCGATGCTCAGCCGGTACGAGTCCGCCAATAAAGAAAACTATATGAATTATAAAAATCCGGCGGTCGACGAAGCCCTCAAAAAAGGCAGGACAGTAACGGACAAAGCTGAGCGGAAAAATATTTACGCATCCATCCAGGAGCAGCTGGCCAAAGACGTGCCGGCCGTCTACCTGCAGACTCCGAGAACGCTGCTTGGAACCGGCAAGAAAGTGACGGGGCTTGAAACTTATCCGATAGACATTTACGAATTATCGACAGTGTATTTGAATAAATAATAAGTTTCGGAATATTGGGAGGAAAGATACGATGCCGCAAATTTTCATTAAAAAGTTGACAGGCGCTTTAGGGCTCATGTTGACCGTATCGTTCCTTGTCTTTTTCTTTCTCCAGATCGTGCCGGGGGATGCCGCGCAGATCAAGCTCGGCATGGACGGTTCCCCGGAGGCGGTGCAGGAGCTTCGGCATCAATTGGGATTGGACCGGCCTTGGCCTGTCCGATATTTACATTGGCTGGGTCATGTGCTGGCAGGAGATTTGGGACAGTCGTCGGTTTATGGCAAACCGGTGGCCGGCTTGATTGCCGAGCGGCTGCCGGCCACTGTTTCTTTAGTGGTATTCAGCCTGTTTATCAGTGTTGTGCTCGCGCTGCCTCTTGGAGTGCTGGCTGCGGTGCATGCGAACCGGTTGGCCGATTACGTATGCAGGATATTGATGCAGCTGGGGATGGCGGTTCCGTCATTTTGGGTCGCTATTGTACTCATCATCGGTTTTTCCATTTATCTTCCCTGGTTTCCGCCAGGCGGCTACGTTGGTATGGGAGAGAGCCCCGGCGGGTTTATAAAAAGTCTAGTCCTCCCTTCCCTGTCTCTTTCCATCATTGAAACGGGTGTTCTGCTTCGCATGGTGCGCGCTTCCATGCTGGAGGTGCTGTCTCAAGATTATGTTTACTTTGCCAGAAGCAAGGGCATCAGTGCATTTCGCTTGTACTTCCGCTATGGACTGCGCAACGCCTTGATCGCTCCGGTTACTTTGATCGGACTGCAGATTGGCGGCCTCTTGGCCGGCGCGATTGTAATCGAAGAGATCTTCGCGATCCCGGGCATAGGCAGATTGATACTTGTAGCTGTACAGCAAAGGGACGCGATGCTGCTCGAAGGGTTGGTTTTATTTGTAACCGGGATGATCGTATGCCTAAACCTTGGCCTTGAAATGCTGTACCGTAAGCTTGATCCCAGGATGGAGCAGACTTTAACGGTGTAAATACAGAAAGCGGGAATAATTATGATAGTATGGAGATATCTCGGAGTGACTCTCGTTTCCATAACGGCGTTGCTGGCCTTGACTGCCCTGTTCTATACGCCGCATGATGCGAACCAGATGAATATGGCGTTTCGGCTGGCGAAGCCGGATGCGAGCCACTGGTTAGGAACGGACCAATTCGGGCGTGACGTGTTAAGCCGAATAATGGTAGCCTCGAAAAACGCTTATGAGGTCGGACTGGTTTCCGTCCTTCTCGGCGGGCTTGCCGGAAGTTTGATAGGCGGTATCGGAGGCTATCTGCGGGGCTGGGGCAGCGAGATCTTGATGCGGTTCGTCGACGGATTATTCGCTTTCCCGCATCTGCTTCTCGCCATGATGATCATTGCAGTGATGGGTGCGGGTAAAATCAACGCCCTCGCGGCCATAGCCCTGTTTAACATTCCGGTGTTCGCCCGTCTTTCGTATGGAATGGTCATGGAGACCAAACAGGCGCTATTCGTCAAAGCGGCACACACGTACGGCGCGGGAGCGGGGTATATTTTATTTCGGCATATCCTGCCCGCCTCCTTTCATCGTCTGCTTGCTCAAGCCACTTCCAGCTTCGGCATTGCCATTTTGACGGAAGCTTCTTTATCCTTTCTGGGACTGGGCATTCAGCTACCGGAGGCCAGTTGGGGCGGAATGTTGGAGGAATCGCGCAAATTTATGGCGCTCGCCCCTTGGTTTCCGTTTATTCCCGGGCTGGCGTTGATCATGACGGCGCTGGGCGGAAACTTGATCGGAGATTCGCTTCGCAAAGGGAGGGGATCGCATGAATAAAGGGGTCATGGTGGAAGGACTCACCGTTGAAGTTAAGACGGAACGGGGCTGGCAGCCTTTTGTCCGCGACTTCTCCTTCCAGCTCGGCGCCGGCAAAGTGATGGGTATCGCCGGCGAATCCGGTTCGGGAAAATCGATTACCGCCAAAGCGATGGCGAGGCTACTGCCGCCTACCGTGCGGCTCGTTTCGGGGAACGCGTCGCTGGACGGGGAGTCTTTTCTCGATATAAAGGATGCGGCGTTCAACCGTAACTTCCTCGGCCGCAAAATTGCCTTTGTGCCGCAGAACCCGATGACGTCGTTAAGTCCGACCCTTACGATCGGGGAACAGATGATGGACGGCTATCGATTCCATTATCCGCACGAGTCGAAAGCAAGCGTCCGGGACTGGGCTTTCGATCTGCTCGAACAAGTGGGGATTCGTGACCTGAACCGCGTTTTTAACGAATATCCGCACCGTTTAAGCGGCGGGATGAGACAGCGCGTCATCATTGCGGCGGCAATGATGTGCCGTCCGTCCCTGCTGATTGCGGACGAGCCCACAACCGCCCTGGATGTGACAGTGCAGGCGCAAATACTGAAATTATTGAACGATTTTCGCGAGAAATACAGTCTGTCGCTGTTAATCATCAGCCACGACTTGGGGCTGCTCGGACAAATCTGCGACGATATTACGGTCATGTACGCCGGCCGGATCGCAGAACAAGCTCCAGCGGCCAATATATTTTCATCGCCCGCGCATCCTTACACGGAAGCCCTTTTTCGGGCGACACCTTCACTGCACGATTCACTTGACGATTTGAGAGGTATTCCCGGCAGCGTACAGGCGCAGACTGCAGCCGGTCAAGGCTGCGTTTTTCATGAGCGGTGCGCGTACAGACAGGAGCGGTGCCTAGCCGTGGAGCCAAGCCCCGTGCCGGTTTCCTGTACCAAGGAAATGCTGCACAGGGCGGCATGCCATCATCCGTTAGTGCACTTTGAGAAGGGAGGCGGGGCAGATGCCAAACCATCAAAGTTTGCTTGAGGTGGAAGGTGTGGTTAAAAGCTACACGCACAAAAGATTATGGGGCAAAAAAGAGACTTTTACCGCAGTGGACCGAATCAGTTTTCATGTCGAACAAGGCACGACGATCGGCATCGTCGGAGAAAGCGGAAGCGGCAAGTCCACATTAGGAGAGCTTATTCTTGGTCTAAAGCAGCCTGAAGCGGGGAAAATTTATTATAAAGGAATCGACATTGCCGGGGCTAATTCGGAGCAACGGAGGCTTGTCAGGCGCGACATGCAGGTCATTTTCCAAAATTCCGTTGAAAGTCTCAACCCCCGGATGAATGTCGAGGAATTGATATCGGAACCGATGAAGATCCACCGGATGTATGCGTCCCGGGAAGTGCTGCGGAAGGAAACATATAAGCTTATGCGGGAAGTCGGATTGCCGGAAGAATTCGGGCATAGAAGACCGGCGGAATTAAGCGGAGGACAGTGCCAAAGAGTTGGCATAGCGAGGGCCTTGGGGCTGAAACCGAAGCTGCTTGTCTGCGATGAGATCGTATCCGCGCTGGATGTCTCCTTGCAGACGCAGGTGCTTTTGCTGTTAAAAGACCTTCAGCGCGAGTACGGGATCACCTGTTTATTTATATCACACGATCTGCATGTAGTGCGGTTGATCTGCGATTCTATTCTGGTCATGAACCAGGGTCAAATCGTGGACAGAGGCTCCGCGCGTTACATTTTTGAGGAGTCCGTCGTGCCTTATACGAGACGGCTGATTGAATCGATTCCGAAGCCCGTATTTAATTGAATATCGCTGGAGTAGTTATAGAAGTCAGGAGAAGAGCATAATGAACATAACAATTCTAGGCTGCTGGGGGGCATACCCTGAAGCCGGCGAAGCGACGGCAGGGCTGCTGCTCGAATCCGCAAACCGGCGTATTTTGCTGGACTGCGGAAGCGGAGTGCTCGCCCAATTATTTCGTCATACACAGATCGAAGACCTGGACGCCGTCGTTTTAACCCACTATCATGCGGATCATATAGCTGACTTGGGCTGCTTGCAGTATTCGGCTCTGATCGCGACCCAGCTCGGGAAAATGAGCCGTCCGCTTCCCATCTATGGGCACGACCAGTCCGGGCATTTCTTCAAACTTTCCTACGAATCCTATACGAAAGGGCACCTGATACAGGAGAAAGAAGATCTGGAAATAGCCGGTCTCAAGTTCCGCTTCCAGGGAACCGTTCATCCCGAGTACAACCTGGCGATCCGGATTGAATCGGAAGGGAAACATATGGTGTATACGGGGGATACGGCATTCGACGAAAGACTGGCGGATTTCGCTGCGGACTGCGACCTGCTCATCTGCGAATCAAGTCTGTACGACGGCCAGAATGGCGATAAAATCGGTCACTGCACTGCACCCGAAGCCGGGAAAATTGCTCAATTAGCCCGCGCGGGGAGGTTGATCCTTACACATCTGCCTCATTATGGCGACAGAGAATTGTTGGTTGAGCAAGCTTCCCGGACGTTTGCTGGGCCGGTCGAAATGGCAAGATCAGGTATGCGCATCACGCTTTAACCTTAAGGCACTGTCCTGAAATATAAGGATAGTGTTTTTTAATTCGAGGGATTTCCTTTTTTTCAACGAACTGCAACTAAATGGATAGCATAGACGTGATATGATAAATTAATTGTCCCCGGGTGATGTCAATGTACAACGTCATACGAGGGAAGCACTAGTTAGATGCTGTGGTTTTGAGCATGCCGTGTTAATTCCCACCATGGAAAAAGTGCGCGGATGTAGTTCAATGGCAGAACTCCAGCTTCCCAAGCTGGTGGCGTGGGTTCGATTCCCATCATCCGCTTAGTCATTTGTCTTAGTAGCTCAGCTGGATAGAGCAACGGCCTTCTAAACCGTGTATCAGGTTTCGAATCCCTTCTAGGACGTTTTCCCGTTAAAAATCTTGTCAGATCAACGTTTTTCGTATGTTGAATGTGACGATAGGCTAATAAAACAACAAGCGTTAGATTACGATTTGGACAATGCCTTCGGTTTGTTTTATAACGTTAAGAAAGCCGAAGGTATGCGTGAGCGAACGTTAGCAGACTACAAAGCACACTGGCGGTATTTCCGTTATTGGATTGACGCCTGTGCATCCCGGCATACAGCTACGCGAAATAACACCGATCATAGCGCGAGAATACGTTTTATACATGACGAACGGTCGCATTAAATACAAAGGAATCTCTAACCGCGAAAAATCAGGTGAATCGCTATTCGATAAATCACCGTAGCAAGATGAGGACGAATTTGAGGCCTTTACAGACGAACTATTTCGCTTGCTGCTAGAATCGCTTGACTTGGAGTTAACTCCAAGGAGTAAACTACATTTGAAGGAAATAATATCTATTGCAAAGTGAGGAACAATCAAATGGAATATGTGAAACTTGGGAATACCGGCTTGGATGTATCTCGGCTTTGTCTTGGCTGTATGAGCTTTGGTGTAGCAGAGCGGTGGGTTCATCCATGGGTACTTGATGAAGAGCGCAGTCGTCCTATTATTAAAAAAGCCCTTGAGCTTGGCATCAATTTTTTTGATACGGCGAATGTATATTCAGACGGAACAAGCGAGGAAATTGTTGGACGTGCTCTAAAGGATTATGCCAATCGTGATGAAATTGTCCTCGCGACAAAGGTTCATTTCCGTATGCATCAAGGTCCAAATGGTGCTGGTCTTTCCCGAAAGGCAATCATGAGTGAAATTGATAAGAGCCTGAAGAGACTGGGAACAGATTACGTAGACCTTTATCAAATCCATCGGTGGGATTACAATACTCCTATTGAAGAAACGATGGAAGCATTGCATGATGTTGTGAAGGCTGGGAAGGCGAGATACATTGGTGCTTCTGCCATGTACGCATGGCAGTTTCTGAAGGCGTTACATGTAGCTGAGAAAAATGGATGGACCCGGTTTGTATCGATGCAGAATCATTACAACCTCATATACCGTGAAGAGGAGAGGGAGATGCTGCCGCTTTGTAGGGAGGAAAAAATCGGAGTGATTCCATATAGCCCGCTCGCATCAGGAAGATTGACGCGTGATTGGTCGGAAACAACATATCGCTCCGAAACTGATCAAGTTCAGAAATCTAAATACGATGCGACTGCAAATACTGATCGGTTGATTGTGGAGCGCGTTGCAGCAATCGCAGAAAAACGTGGCGTTCCCCGAGCTCAAATCGCACTTGCCTGGTTGCTGCAGAAAGAACCAGTAACAGCTCCCATTATCGGTGCTACGAAAATGTCCAATCTCGAGGATGCGGTAGCTGCTCTTTCGATTACGTTAACACCAGAAGAAATTGTGTGGCTAGAAGAGCCATATGTTCCCCATCCGGTAATTGGTGCAGTTTGATATAAGAAACGACAAGAACGCCCTAACCATTTTCATGGGCGTTCTTGATCTGAAATTAGGAGGTGAAATCTGCATGTTGATCGCAGAAGTAAGTGAAAAATTTGATCTCTCACAGGATACACTCCGCTATTATGAACGCATCGGACTTATTCCACGGGTGAACCGCAATAAAAGCGGAATCAGGGATTACACGGAAGAAGACTGCAGGTGGGTCGAATATATCAAATGTATGCGAGGCGTAGGACTTCCTGTTGAACTTTTAATTGAGTATGTTGGGTTGTTTCAACAGGGGGATGAAACCATTGAGGCTAGAAAAGAACTCCTGATCAAACAGCGTAAGCAGCTCATAACAAGCATGGAAGCTATGAAGAAAGTGTTGGAACGCCTGGATTATAAAATTGCAAGATATGAACAGACATTAGTTGAAAAAGAAAAAACACTAAAAAGACCTGCAGGATTTGTTTTGTGAATTACAACGGGTTTGGGAACCATTCCTCGAGCCGTTCGGACAGGTACGGCGAGACGTTTGTCATTGTACCGGCCCTTGTGATTACGATTTCGGCTTTGATTGTCTTGAGCTTCTCGACCGGAAGTTTGGCGTGCTCATTTCGGCGGTTCTGTACGGTATTGCTCTGTTGTGGAAACTAACGCGATTTTCAGCCGTGACAGCATTAAACCGGTCGTTTCTGGCCAGCTGCCGCCTGAAATCAATAATCTCGTCCTGCGTCATGTGCTGAATCAAGAGACCACTTTGCAAGCGGCGCTGCGCACGGATAGGGATAAAGCTTCCCGCGCCTTCGTGAACGACCCGCTGGTAAGTTTGCCGCCCGCTGAGGCCAAAGAATTGTTTGATCAGATGCTGAATACACCAAAGCTTATCTGCCAGGATGGCCGTTGTGATCGCAGATTCTTTTTGAATAAAAAAGGAAATTTTCTGGGATTGACGAATAGTTAGTATAAGATAAAAACCTGCTGCCGAGTTTATACCAACTATACTAACAGATAGGATGCATAGGATGAACAGAATTCAAAACGAATTGACTGTCAAAATTGCAGCCCGTCCTGCAATAAGGTTACACAGGCTGTGGCTGGCTTTTGTGTTAGGGGCGCTGGCTGCTTTTGGTCCGCTGTCCATCGATATGTATCTGCCTTCCTTTCCGACGCTTTCCAAAACTTTACACGCCAGCACATCGCTTGTCCAGCTGAGCTTGACGGCCTGCCTGCTAGGGCTATCTATGGGACAGCTGCTGGCAGGTTCCGTAAGCGACGTTTACGGGAGGCGAAGGCCTCTGTTGGCAGGGCTCGCAGTCTATGCGGCAGCATCGCTGCTATGCGCATTCAGCCCTTCGATCTGGGCATTAATTGTGCTGCGGTTTATCCAGGGGATGGCCGGAGGCGCAGGGATCGTGATTTCCCGCGCAGTCGTCCGGGATTTATACTCCGGGCCGGAGCTGACGAAGTTCTTCACTCTTCTGATGCTTGTTAACGGCACGGCTCCGATTCTTGCGCCGATTGCAGGCGGACAGATTCTGCGGATAACCTCATGGCCGGGAGTTTTTCTGTTGTTGGCGGCTGTGGGCGTCGTCATGCTGCTGATCGTTTTTTTCGGTTTGCCTGAGACGCTAGTCGACGAACGCCGTTCCAAAGGCGGTATCAGGAACACTTTATTTACCTTTCGCAGGCTCGTCAGCGACCGCAGCTTTATGGGTTATGCCTTAGCCCAGGGACTTGTGTCTGCCGGCATATTCTCGTATGTGTCGGGATCGCCGTTCGTCATCCAGGATATTTTTGGGGCGTCCCCGCAAATGTTCAGTTTGTTTTTTGCGATCAACGGTTTCGGTATCATCGTCGCCGGACAAATCACCGGCAGATTGGCCGGGCGCATCAATGTGAGCAGGCTGCTTGTTTTCGGACTCGGCATAGCCGCTGTGGGAGGCGTTTCCACACTTGCCAGTATAATGACAGGAATGGGGCTGTTCGCCCTGATGCCTTCCTTGTTCCTGGTCGTATCCAGTATTGGGATCGTGGGCTCCACCAGCTTTACGCTAGCCATGCAAAAGGAGGAAAAATCGGCGGGCAGCGCTGCGGCCCTGCTGGGGTTAATCTCTTTCATCGCCGGCGGAATTGCAGCGCCTCTTGTCGGTCTGGGCGGCAGCCACACAGCGGTACCGATGGGGGTTATGATCGCCGCGTCGGATGTGGGAGCGGCACTTTGTTATTATTTCCTGGCCAGGCGCGGACAGAATGATTCCAAAGGCCTTAAATAAGCGGCCATAAAACGCTGAAGCTGCGATATTTTGAAGAAAACCGCGCTGCTTTCCTCCCGGAGGGGAAAAGGCAGCGCGGTTTTGTTGCCGGCAATCACTTGTTTAATCTTGAGGCCGCTTGCCCGGTTCCAGACCGGATCCGGATATAGTCATCACCGGCTTCACGGTCAGGTCGGTATGTATGCGGATCTGGCAGGAAAGACGGACGTTCGGCTCCGTTATCCCCTTCGTCTCGCGAATAGCCGCTTCCGCTTCACCCATTGGACCTGGGATCCCCTCCAGGATTTCCACTCTGCAAGTTGTGCATCTTGCGTTACCTCCGCAGCGGTGCAGCATATCCACCCCGTTGTCCTCCAGCGCAAGTACCAGTTTCTTGCCTTCCTCGGCTTGGAACGAGCCTTTTCCTTCTACTTTAATCGTTGGCATTTGCATTCCTCCTTTCTATTCTATTTTACCTGAAGTAAGCATTAAAAAACGAGGGCAAGTTAATGGAGGATGAAAATAAATTGATTACCTGGACCGCTGTAAGGATGTGCTTTTGATTCCGCCATGTTCCCGCCGGGTAATCATTTGTGCAAGGGGGAATTAAGATGAACGATTTGACTATCGAGCAGCTTAGAATTTTTATTCGTGAACGTCCCATGCCCATCCCCGAAAAGCCGGAACAGTACATGCTGTATCATTATACAAGCGTCGAAGGGCTGCTGGGCATTCTGGATAACTGCACGATATGGGTGACGAAGAGTGATTTTCTAAATGATTACTCGGAGCTCGTCTACCTTCGCCAGGTGTACGCAAACCTTCTGCTGCGATTGAAGTCGGAGAAGGATGAAATGTTCCGGTGCAAGCAGTTCTACGCTATACTGGCGGGGATTATGGAAACGATAGACAATCCGGGATGGCTGCAGGAGCAGGACCTCTTCGTGCTGTCGCTCACACATCATGCGGACTCGTATACCCTTTGGTCCAATTTCAGCGGCCACCACGGCTACAACATCCAATTCGACTATTCCAGCCTGCTTGAGGTGTGGCGGGAGGAGGGTTTCACGCCGCTGTGCATGGGCCGGATAGTTTATGACAAGCAGGAGCAGAGGAACATTTTATATCAAGACCTGAATGAAGTGTACCATACCTGGGAACAGGCGGATAAAGGCTGCAGCCATCTGAAAACGGCGGAAATCGTAAGGGAAGCCATTTTGGACCGCTGCAAGATGTATTCCATCTTTTTCAAAGACGAGTGTTTTACCGAGGAGAACGAATACCGCATAGTATTCACCGCGGAGCGCGATACCGTACGTTTCAGGCTCAGGAACGGAGCCATTATCCCTTATATCGAGATTCCGGCCGGGAGCCGGGAGTCCAACGCCATTTTCGACATCACCATTGGCCCGAAGCTGAACATAGACATCGCGGAGAAAGGCATGGTTTACTATCTGAAAACTAAAGGATATTCCGAAGCCAAGGTGAAGCGTTCCCGAATTCCTCTCAGGTATTGAGTTTGAATGCCGGTCATTTTGTAGCCAAAGTTTTAGTTTATATTCATCTTTCATTCATGTCGCTTTAAGAAACCTGGGTTATATTTCTAATTGTAAGGCAAACCCAAAGAAAAGGTGGAATAAAGCATGAATTCGATCAAAAAGAAAATCGTTGCAGGTACTATGGCAGCCGGAGTTATTTTGGGAGGCGGATGGGTTGGAGTGCTACATAACCAGGCTTATGCTGCGGAAAGCACAAACACAACGGCGGACGCTGCTTCTCCAAATAAGGCGGAGCACGGGAAACACAAAGGCTTTGGCCATGAAACTCATATGATTAAAGAAGCCGCAACTATCCTAGGCGTGGATGAGAAAACGGTCATAGACCAATTGAAGCAAGGCAAAACGCTGGCTCAAATCTCCCAGGACAAAGGTGTGAGCGAGGAAGTTCTCCTGCAAAAGCTGACTGAGGCCGAAAATCAATCGATTGATGCTGCAGTGGCTGCAGGCAAGATTACTCAAGCCCAGGCAGACAAGCATAAATCCGGATTGGCGGATCGATTGAAGAAAGAAGTCGAGAGCACCGTTAAACATGTCCATCATGAAAAAGGCCGTTTTGAGCCATTCGCCGACAGGGCAGTGTTATCGCAAATCCTCGGGGTCACCCAGCAGGAACTGGCTGCAGATTTAAAAGCAGGTAAATCTCTCTCCGAAATTGCGCAAGCAAAAGGGATCGAGAAGGATCAACTGGTCAGCAAAATCAAAGACAGCATGACGGACAAAATTTCGAAATTTGTAGACAAAAAGCATAAGGATGAAAAAAGAACGCCTGAAGCTGCCGACTCAGCCGCGACACCCGCAAACTAATAGCAATCCGTACACCAATTCAAATTCAGCAAACCAATACAAGAGCAAGAGCCCTGCAGACCGGCTGCAGGGCTCTTCGCCCATCGGGTTATATCGTGGAGGAACGATTCAGCTTCAGCTATGTTTCCCTGGCTTAACGGTTTGTGCACCCGCCGTGCAGCACCGTAACGCGCTCCGGGAGAAGTGTCGCATGGATAACCTTGCGGCGCTCGTTGGGATAAGTTAACGGGAAATCATGGATCTATTTGACTCATATCGCTAGAGGGGGCATTTACCTGGAAAACTTCCATCAAAATCAGAGGTTTTTCTAATTATAAAAAAGCTGTGCGGTAAAACCGGAGTGACGTGAATTTCTATTAACGAACACTCTGGTTTTTACTGTACAGCTCAAAGTCAAGAGGCAGCCGAATCCGTCTTATTATTGACCGATTTGCGCTGGATCCAGTTAAGGACGAGCGGGGACAGGATGACCAGGAAGCATAACGCGCCGAAGATCCGGGCGGCCCCTATCATTGACATGCACGCTTCGTAAGACACAGAGGAAAAAAGCCTCATGCCCACGAGGGGAGCAAAAATCGCCGAAATCTGAGAAAGCGTCGTATAAATCGCGATTGCCCGCTGCCGTCCCTGCTCCGGGACGATTTCCAGTAAACGGTTAAACATCGACTGCTGAAAGCCCGCCGTGGCGAACCCGCCGATAAAGTCATACACATAGACCCAATTCATATTCGGGGCGTAAATCCAGAAAATCGGGGTAAGCGCTAACATCAGGGCCGAACAGAACACGGTCCATTCCGTGCTTTTGCGGTCTGACAGCATGGCCCACGGGCGAAATCCAAGCAAAGAACCGATCGCTCCGGCAATCGTATCGATACTGATCATAGTATTGGTTGCGTGCAGCGTGTCGACTTTAATTTTTGTATAAATCGGCCAAGCCGCCTGCCATGCAAAGATATAGATCAAGGCGCTGACGCAGAATAAATAGTAGGCCACGCCTGCGTTCAGCTTGTATTTGCCGATAGCGCTGCGAAGCGCAAAACTGCCGTGGCCGCTCTCACGGCTGGCAGAGGCACCAGAGGCATGAGCGGCAGACTCCGCTGGCTGCCGCGGAGCGCTGTCGGGTTCCTCGCTTGGTATATGCAGCCTCATAAAATACCAGGTCTCCACCAAAGCTGCGATAAATCCGATGGTAAAAGCTGCCTGATAACCGTACGGATACGGAACCCGGTCAATCCCCCACCCCGCCACAAAAGCCACCAACATCCCGACAAGTCCCGTCCAGATATTGCGCTGTGCAAATACACGGTTGCGGTACTTGATGGGAATGATTTCACCCATCATCGACTGCCAGGCGACGGCAATGACCGTATTGGTGGCATTATACATGCCGACGAGCAGGATCAACGCCATCATCGCAGAAACATGGAGCAGAGGGACGAACACCAGTAAAAAGTAAAAGAAACGGGACAAAAGAATCATACCGGCAATGATCCTTTTTTGCTTCCGAAAACGGCTTATAATGACGGCGGCCGGCAGGGTAATAAGAATGGTCAGCAGCGCGGGTATCGAGGAAAGCAGCGCATAGTCATTGTTAGTGGCGCCCAATTGGGCGGCGAGCACTCCGATAAAGGGAGTGACGAAGTTAAAGCCGATGGCCCAGGCAATGCCGTTCCACAGATTATTTTGGATGTTGCCGCGCAGTACTCTGTATTCTGATTTCATGAGGTCACCTGGATCTCCGTGCAAAAGTTTGACATATCTCTCTCATTGTATCTCATCCGGGCCGGTCCATCCATTACAATTTTGTTTAAATGATGTCCAATTTTTGTATAGAAAGAGATTAGCTTTGTTAGCAAAAGGAGACAGGCAGCATTGAACCGGTTCTTGCACTGAACAAGTTTAAATAGAAGAATTAGCGAAGGCGGGCAAGCCGCGGTGAATCAAGCGACAAAGGCCTCGGCTGCGTTCGGATAACGAGACGAAGCTTGGAAAATTGGCCGCCCGCAGCACCTTCAAGCAAGCGCCTGCAGAACCTCGAAGCGGCGCCAGCAAACATTGCAGCCAGCGTTCGCAGCATGTCATAGCCACCGCTCGGAGCCCCTTCAAGCTGCCACTCGCAGAACCTCCTAGCTCTAGCAGCCGCCCGCAAGCGATAGCGTACATTTTTTCCGCTATTCTCAAGTTATGCTACATATCGACTAAAATAGCGGAATCTAGTTCCGCTATTTTATGTGAATTGGTTTTTTTACGCTTTTTACCCGAAATATCGAGATATAAAGGAACCGCGTTCTGCTAATTTTGGGAAATTTCCGGGAAATAGAGCTTTAGCGGAAAAAAATTCCATTATGCTGATGCGCTGTATCGGACAACTGGCGAGAATTGGCATGGTTGCCTTGCTCTCGCAGTCGAGTCCGCATTAGTCAAAGGAAAGTCCATCCTAAACTTGAAATCACTTCGAATATAGCTGTCGTCAAGCACCCAAAGCACACGGCAGTTCTCACGGCGCCCGCTGCGGCAGTTATGGCACAACCCTATTCCGATTATAGAAGGTTTAACGTCCGCTCTGCTTTCGTTTTCCGATTTCCTCCGTCACCACGAAAGCCAGCTCGTCGTTGTCATAGAGCGATAAAACGCTGAGCAGCGTTTCATCCGGGACTTCGCCGGCTTCCTCTTCAGGTACGGTCAAGTCGACAGCCTGCTGCAGGGCGGGGCTTGCCGCTTGATGCGGATATGCGCGCAAGTACAACTCAGTCGGATCCAGATCATGGTTGACGCACCACTGCGCAAACAGGAGGACCATCATCTGTTCGTCCCGCTGATAGCTGCGGATGATCTGCTGGTCCCTCTCTTTTTGATTCATTGTAAATTCACCATCCAGACGGTAATATGGGTACATTATAGCGAAAGTTCAGGTGGAGCCACAATGATCATTAATGAGAAAATCAAGGTGGCGGAAGTTCGGCTGACGTCCAGCTAGCCGGAAAACAGGCAGCCGTTCAGGTCGATCCGTTGTAAGGCTTTTCATTTGAGGCAAAATGGAAAAAGCCACGTTCTCTCATGACAGAGCGAGCGTGGCAAAAGGTCGAAGCACATCGCACATGCTCCTCCACCCAGAAAGCGCGGCTTCACCAGTCAGACCCAGATGCTCTGCCAGCCCTAGTGCGCGGCTTTACCGGTCAGAATGTGCTCGCCTTTGTAGTGGCCGCGCACCAACGGGACGTTCTTAGAACGCTTAGCAGAACTTCCTTCGCTTTTTCCGTACCGATGCGGTACAAAGCTTCCATGGCGTTCGCGCGCACATACCGGTCCTCGTCCTTGAGTGACTCAACAAGAGAATCGACCGCTTCTTCAGCGTCGGCTCCGAGCCGGGCGATGGACAAGCCCGCGGTGAAACGCACTTGGGAATCGCTGTCGCGCAGGCTGGAGCACAGTCCGGCAATGACCGGCTGGCTTGGAATATCGATCAAGCCTAATGCCTCGACAGCAGATCTGCGCACGAGCTCAGAGGAATGGCTCAGCAGGGCAAGAATATTGGGCAGAACCTCTTCCGAATAATGCCGCAGCTCACCCAAAGCGAACACCGCATGTGCCGCCGTGTCGGGATTGAAGCTCTGCAGCGCTTCAGCCAGCGGCTGGACGGCGGCTGGCCCCGCTGCGGCTAAGCCGTATCCGGACAGGCGGATAAGCGGCTTCGATCCGCTGTTCAATCCGCGCATCAAAGCCTCGACGCCGCGTTGACCCGCACGTGCAAGTCCGTAAGAAGCGTTCAGCGCCACAGGCTCCCACTCATCCTGCAAAGCGTTTTCCAGAGCGGACAAGACAGCATCGGAAGAATCGGAATTCACTCGCAGGGAGAGTTCGTCGGCAGATTTCACGCGAATATTGCGCTCCTCGCTGCCAAGGCCCGCCAGCCATTCAGCAGTCTGCGCATCGTCGCCAACTGCAGCCTGCTGTGCGGGCGAGCCGTTGATTTTGCCGGTCAGCCAGTCCCAAGCTTCACGCCACTGTACCTGCTGCGAAGGAAGGGAGGTTGTGAAGGCTGCCGGATTCCGCCATTCCTCATCCTCGCAATTCCATTCCGGCTGAGCGGGAGCCTGTGTGCGCACAAACTGGAACTTCAGCATGTAGCGGTCCTTTCCCGCCAGATTGGCGTTGGAACGGTGCCAAATATCGTAATGCACCAAAGCGAAGGTGCCCGCCCTGCCTGCCGCCTTAACCTCTTCCGCCGTTTCATCGGATTCGAAATACCGGCTTTGATGGTTCTGGCTTCCGGGCATCACACCGGTCGGGCCCATATCTATTGTACATTCCTGCGGGAAGTAGAAAATCATCGCCCACCAGGAGTGGTGGTTGCGAATTTTGGAGTGGCCCCAATAGCTGTCTTTGTGCCAACCGCCGGGATCGGACACCTTGTTGAAATGGCCGTGCCGGTGCGGGTGCATCATGTAGCCGCAGCCGAGTACGCTGGTCAAAGCGCCGGTGACCGCAGGGTGGTCGAATACTTTTTGCAGTTCGGGGATCCTTGGCAGAATGTTGTTTCCGGGGTTTCCTTCGTTCTGGTAAACATCGTTTAATTTCTCCAGCAGCCCATCATGGAATTCCTGTGGAAAATCGGTATTAAGAAGCAGAAAACCTTCCGAAACAAACTTCCTCATTTGCTCATCCGTAAGTAAAAATTCGCGATCCGACAAGGGGACGACCTCCTCATAATCGATTTCCAAGCCAACCGGCGGCCGGCTGGTACCGTAATTTCATTGTACGGAGTCCGCCTCCAAAACTGAATGGAAGAAGCTAATTTCTACTTGCACAATATTAACCTTTTGCAAAAAGAACATCCCCGCCCTGAACGGAGTACTATGGTATCGAAGCCTCCGGTTGCGTATCGAACGAGGGCCTCGAAGAGAGCGTAAGGCACCAGTGATGGAAACGGGGAGAGCGAATGACTTATGAAATTTTGGCCCAGTTTGGCTCAGCCATGTTTTTGGGGCTTCTGATCGGCATCGACAGACAACTCAGGCACAAACCGCTGGGCATAAAGACCAGTATGGTGATTTCGGTGGCCTCCTGCCTGCTTACGATCGTTTCCATCCACTCCGTCCAAAAGTATGCTGTGCAAGGGCTAACCAATATGGATCCGATGCGCCTTGCGGCACAAATCGTAAGCGGCGTGGGTTTTATCGGGGCGGGCGTAATTCTTCGGCGCAGCAACGACATGATCTCCGGCTTGACTACAGCGGCTATGGTCTGGGCGGCTTCGGCGCTCGGTATTGCATCGGGGGCGGGATTTTATACGGAGGCTTTTGCCGCCGTGCTGTTCATCATTTTGGCAATCAATCTGTTCCCGCTTATCGTCAGGATGCTGGGCCCCGAGAAGCTGAGAGAGAAGAATATTTCCGTCAAAGTGACGATGAATTATAACGAAGAAATTCTGTACCTGATCGATTTTATCCAAAAGAAGCACAGAATCAAGCATATAAAAGTAAAAGACTTGCCCGGAGACCGGCAGGAAATTCAAATGATCATCACCGCGTCGGAAAAATACCGTACCACCAAGATGTATTACGAGATTAAACAATTAAAGCATGTGCTGGCAGTCGAGGTGGAGAACGTTTCTACCTGACGGGCCAGGATTATTCCAATGTTAAACGAGGACGTTTCCCTATTTCCAAAAGTGCGGGAGAGAGCTTTTTGAAGCTTTAACTCGCGGTCGCTCATCCATATAGGGCCTCGATAAAGGTTTTCTTATGCGTAAAAAGGGACTTTCAGACGAAAAAGTTGGCAAAAAAGATTTCCCGGAACCAACGTTAACGCAATGATCGTGCCCGGAGAGGTGAACCACTCGCCTTCTCCATGTTCGCCACCTTTGAAATCAGAGGCCGCGCACTTGGCGCCAAAAGGCTGTTCGGCTGGTTCCGCAAGCTGCCCTGGAAGGACGCCCGATTCTTCGCGTCTTTTATGGTAATGGTGATCTTCATTCCAGTCGGAGCCGGAGGCATTATCAATGCCATCGTTGTCTTTTTCCGCAAAGAAAGCCAGTTCGAACACGATATACAGTATCATCAGGACTCAGATAAAAAGAATTCCACCGCCATATGCCATCAGCCGCTGCAAAGGAATCCACGACAGCGCGTCAGCGGCTCCGCCGTACAGCGTATAAGCCGTTCTGCGGGGAGCGCCGAGCAGACCAACGGTATGCATCGGACCCGACAAAAGGAACATGCCGATCACCCATACCCAGGTTTGGGCAATGGCCATTTTGTTCATTTCCGGGTGAACTTGCGACCGCTGACGACAGGGATCAGCCAATATGCAATGCCGAAGAAGGTCAATGCCATGCTTGTCGCCACGGTCAGATGAAAATGTCCCGTCACCCACAGCATATTATGGATTACGGCGTTCATCTGGTTGCTGGATACAGGAATTCCCTGTTGCGGAAGTATCGGAGGACGCTCAGCCAACTCCCGCTATATTCGAGCGCTGGGGACTGTGGGTCGGCATTTTGGTGGTGCTGATCGTCGTCGTGTATACCGTTCCTGTACTCGATACTCTGCGGCACGATATGCCGGGCTCCAAACCGTTTATTACATGGTAGACTGCGTTTCACAGACCGGTCCTTTCCTTGGAAAGGGTCGGTTTTTTTGTGTCCGAAACATTTGGGATATTTTTACTTGCGACAATATTCACGAATTGTTGGCATTATTCGGCAGGATTCTCATGTTTCTAAGCGAATATTAAGGTGAGACACTACGTAACAAAGTTCACGTACAGGATCAATCGGCCTGTTTAGAATCCGCGAAATGGAGACAGACTGGTTTTTGAAGGCAGCCCTCCCGTAGGCGGTACATATACCCGGACAAAGTGAAGAAGCTCCGGAGCACCGGGGCGTCGCCGCAGAAAGCTTATTAAAGGAGAGACATCATGGCAAACAGCGAATCAAATTCCGTTTTTCGGACATATGCCGCATTAGGCAGTTTGAATTCATTTCTCTGCATTGCTATAGGAGCCTTTGGGGCGCATGCGTTAAAGCCGGTCCTCGGAGCGCAGCAGTCCGTATTCGAAACCGGAGTGCAGTATCACATGATGCATGCTTTGGGCCTGTTCGTCGTCGCCTTCCTGGCAGACAGGCTAGGCCCGTCCAATTCCCTCCTATGGGCCGGAAGGCTAATGCAGCTTGGAATCATCCTCTTCTCCGGTTCGCTTTATGCGCTTGGAATCTCCCACGTTTCCGTACTTGGAGCGATTACTCCCTTGGGCGGGGTTTCCTTCCTGCTGGGCTGGTTTCTGCTCGGAAGGGCCGTCCGGAACTCAGCCGGGGTCAAATGAAAGACTGTAAGATGAGCTTCGGTGACGAGGCGGGAGGAGAGTTCGATTGAAAAAGTTTACCTTGGTAAAAGGAGCGCCGGCTAAGTGGATTCCGATTATTGTCTCGGTATACGCCCTGGCCGGCGCGGTTTGGCTTCAGTGGCAGGCGGGCCGCTTTCTTTGGGGCCAGCTGATTATGATTGCACTCGCTCTCATGGCGATTTATTTGCTTATATTTAAAGATTCGTTGGCTGCATTCGTTCTTGGACGAGAACAACAGGAAGCTCTGGATCGCCTGCACACCTCCGAGAGTGAGTTTAATTCGTTTTTTCACTATAATCCGAACCTTGTAGTTTTATTCGATAAGCATGGCGGTTTCCGGAGAGTGAACGAAACGGCCAAATCGCTGCTGGGCTATTCGGAGGAGGAGCTGCTGGCGGCCGGATGGAGCATTTTTGCAACGGGAAACGACAGGCTTAAGGCAGGCGAGCAGCTCAGGCATGCGTTCGGCGGATCGCCTCAACCGCTCGATACGGCTATGCTGCACAAAAGAGGCTACCGGATTGACCTGCGGGGGACAGTCGTGCCGGTTCAATCCGGCACGGGCAGCGGGGGAGCTTTCCTGATCTGCCAGGATGTGACCGACAGGATGAGGACTGAAGAGCAAATACGGCATCTGGCTTATTACGATGATTTAACGGGAGTACCCAACCGCAGGCTGTTTACGGCCCATCTGCAGGAGGCCATAGAAGCGGCGCGCAGCCATCAATCGCTGGTTGCGGTCATTCATCTGGATATCGACCGTTTTAAGCTGGTGAATGACAGCTACGGCCACGATTACGGGGATATGCTGCTGCTGCAGGTGGCGGAGCGTTTAACCCGCGTTTCGTCGGAGAATTCCTTTGTGGCGCGGACGGAAGGAGATAAATTCGCCGTTTTCTGCACGGGGCTCACGGACAAGGATGAGGCGTTGAAAATAACAGCCGGGTTTTCCCGTATATTGGACCAGCCCTTTTATCTCGAGCAGTATGAAATCCACACCACTTCCAGCATAGGGATCGCTCTATATTGCTCGGGAAATGACGATGCGGAGGCTTTGATCAAGCAGGCCGACATCGCACTTTCCCGGGCCAAGGAGACAGGAAGGAACAACTGCCAGATATATAATTCGGATATGGCGGTGCAATCGATCCAGAAGCTGACCTTGGAGAACGAGTTGAGGAGAGCTTTGGCGCAGGATGAATTCGAGCTGTTTTACCAGCCGCAGGTCGATATTTCCAGCGGCATGATCATAGGGGTTGAGGCGCTTATCCGGTGGAACCATCCCGAGAGGGGACTCGTTGCGCCGGGCGGATTTATCCCTTTTGCGGAGGAGACGGGACTCATCGTGCAGATCGGCGCGTGGGTGCTGCAAACAGCCTGCAGGCAAAATAAACTTTGGCAGGACATGGGCTTGCCCCGCATTCCGGTTGCCGTTAATTTGTCCATACGCCAATTCATGCAGAGCGATTTACGTTTGCAAATAGAGCATGTGTTGGATATGACCGGATTGCAGCCCGAGTATCTGGAGCTGGAAATCACGGAGAGCATGGCCATGGACGCGGAAATTGCGGCAAGGTCGCTGCGGGAGCTGAAAGAACTTGGAGTGAGGGTTTCGATCGACGATTTCGGCACAGGCTACAGCTCGTTCTATTATTTAAAAAAATTCCCGCTTGACAAACTGAAAATCGACCGGTCTTTCGTTCGCGACATTATGGAGGATCCGAATGATGCGGCTATCGTGGCCTCCATTATTGCCATCACACATCACTTGAACTTGAAAGTGGTTGCCGAGGGAGTCGAGACGGAGGAGCAGCTGCAGTTTCTGCACAAAAACCGGTGCAACGAAGTTCAGGGCTATCTGTTCAGCCCTCCCGTTACCTCCGGAGAAATGCTGTCAATGCTGCGCGGACAAAGCCGCATAGCTCTCGTATAATCGGAAAAACCTCATGGACGAGGGAAAGCTCCATGAGGTTTTTTTGAAAGGACAGAATGTATTAATCTGAGGTCAGCGGGCTCCCTTCAGTGGCAGAAACTTCTGTGAATGGTGCATGAACGGCGGTAACGGTTTTTTATTTCTTTATTCACAGATTTCCCGCTCCCAGCCTGACATTAACGGAATTCAATTCCTCTATTTTTGGCAAACAGGCTTTTTACCCATCCGGACCAGCGTTGTTGACATAAATAACAGAAGCATTGTCCGTTAATTCCGGGCAATTACAGGGAAATACCGCATTAGCAGAATAAAATTCTTTTAATTTCGGGAAATGTCCGGGAAATAGCCAGGAAAACGGAAAGACATCTCGGAGTAGACACAAAAAAGAAAAAAGGGTATGGGCAGGTGAAACGGACACTTCGCGATGGGCCGCCTTTGGAGTCGTTTTCCCGCCTCTTAACCCTCATCAAGGAATGAGGGCACCAACAACGGCTGGAACCCCATACCCTTTTCTTCTCCACGCCCAATAGTTTGGTTTAATGCAAGGATCTAAGGACGCCGCCAGGCGTTTTTCTTACGCTTCGGCGGTTCAGCCGGCGCGGCAGCTGTCTATGTGAACTCGCTTATCCGGCAGGCCCGGTTTACTTTCTTCGTTTACTGCGTGACGATTTCGTCAATCTCATTTAAATGGAAGGTGTAAACCGTCTTTTCATCTACATGATACACGGACACGTTGCCGCTCCCGGCATCCATGTTAAGAATCCGGCAGGGAAGACTTAGCTTGATCCCTTTGGCTTTGATCACGTTCAAGCGCACGAGCACATTCTTCCGGCGGTATTCCTGAAGGACCTCTTGAATGCCGAGATTGCCTGCTGAAGCGGTGAAGAACGGCTTATCCGCCGGATTGGGCGAAGATCCGGGTGAAGAATGTCCAAGCTCACCGTGCCCAGAAGAGCTGCCGGAAGCCGCGTCCGGCGCGCTGTTTGCTTGCGGATCGGCCGAAGTATCGGACGATTGGCGGTTAAGAGCCGCAGAAATCACCGGACCCAGAGCAATGCCTCGTATAATACGGTAATCGCTGATTTGCGGGTTATCGAGCAGCCCGAGCAATTTTTCCAGTGCCTTGCCGTTCGTCTCTTCTTCAATCAGTATTTCGACAGTAAACAGATGTCCTTGTTTGTTCGATTGTTGTTTACTCACCATCAAAACGCCTCCGTGTTTAGTACAGCAGTGATCCTATTGTATCATTAAAGCGAGTCGGCTTGTATAGGGCAATCGGTCGCTTTTTCCCGGCAAAAACCGTTCGCTGTACACTTCTTTCCGAGTGTCTTCATATACTGTAGCGAACACGGTAAAAAGGGGATGCTTGAGAATGATGAGAATGGAGCCGGTTTCCATAGGCGGAAGGACCGCTCTCGCGGTCGAGGTCAAGCTTCCGAAGACCACATTGCTCGCCGTGACAACCGATAAAGGCTACATTATGTGCGGTGCGTTGGATGTCGGACTTCTGAACGAAAAATTAAAAGACCGTGGAATCATAGCCGGCAGGGCTGTAGGCGTAAGGACGATCCAGGAGCTCCTGGAGGCTCCGCTGGAATCGGTTACCCTGGAAGCCGGGCGGATGGGAATCCAGCCGGGGATGAAAGGGATCGACGCGGTCGCATTGATGTTCTAAACCTGCCATAGTCAACACCCAAAGCTTTCTCGAGGATATGGTCCTTTACGACGATGCCGAGGAGAGCTTTTTTTGCGTTGAGTGCAAAAAACTGATACCAATAGAGCGCAAAGTATTCTATAATAGGAATTGGAATGTTAACGTGTGCATAAAGGAGGGGCTGTCCATGTCCATTACAACTAAAGAACAACTGCAGTCAGCTGTGAAGGAAGCGGTAAAGAACCAAAAAGTAACCGACATGCACACCCACCTGTACTCGCCGAATTTCGGCGAACTTCTGCTGTGGGGAGTGGACGAGCTGCTCACTTACCATTATCTGATCGCTGAGGTGATGCGCTGGAGCGAACTGGATGTCGAGGAGTTCTGGAAATTAAGCAAAACCGGGCAGGCCGATCACATTTGGCAGACGCTGTTCATAGACCATTCTCCGGTCAGTGAGGCTTGCCGGGGAGTATTGACCTCTCTGCAGGGCTTCGGGCAGGCGGTGCAAACCCGCGATCTCGCTGCGTTCCGTGAAGCTTATGCGAAGTCGGATGCTTTTCAGCATACGGATAAAGTGCTGGAGCTGTCGAATGTGGACCATGTGGTGATGACTAACGACCCGTTTGACGACCTGGAGCGCCCGCTGTGGATGGATGGCATGAAGCCGGATCCGCGCTTTCATGCGGCTTTGCGGATCGACCCTCTGCTTAACGATTACGGGAACAGCAGGAACAAACTCCGCGAATGGGGATACCAAGTGGAGCAGGAGTGGACCGCGCAGTCTGTGAAGGAAGTGAGACGCTTCCTGACGGATTGGATCGGACGGATGAATCCGCTGTATATGGCCGTTTCACTGCCGCCGACCTTTGCTTTCCCCGAAGAATCGGACCGCGGACGGATCATACGGGACTGCATCCTGCCGGTGTCCAGGGAAACGGGGATTCCTTACGCCATGATGATCGGGGTGAAGCGGGCGGTCAACCCTTCGCTGCGCGGTGCCAGCGATACTTTGGATAAAGCAAGCCTGGAATCGTTGGAATATATACTGAAAAATTATCCGGACAACAAGATCATCACTACCTTCCTGTCGCGGGAAAATCAGCATGAGCTGATCGTGCTTGCCCGTAAATTCCGCAATTTGCTGGTGTTCGGCTGCTGGTGGTTCCTTAACAACCCGAGCCTCGTGGACGAGATCACCCGGATGCGCGTAGAAATGCTGGGCCTAAGCATGGTTCCTCAGCATTCGGACTGCAGAGTGCTGGATCAGCTCATTTACAAATGGAGCCATTCTAAAGAGATAATTGCGGGTGTGCTGATCGACAAATACAACGACATTATTCGTACGGGCTGGACGATCGAAGAATCGGAGATCAAACGCGATGTAGCGGATCTGCTGCGCAACAACTTCTGGCGCTTCGTCGGAAGGAACGATATGGTCCAATATTAATCGAGGGGGATGGAAGTACATGAAATTATCCGTATTTACTGTCGTAACACCCGATCTGACTCCGGAGGAGCTCGCCGCAGCCGCGAAGGAAGCGGGCATCGAAGGAATCGAATGGCGCTTTAAGGAAATTCCTGAAGAGGCCAGGCATGAAGAGCCCTCCTTCTGGAGGCACAACCGCTGCTCCATCGATCCCGCCGCGCCGGACGAAGAGCTGGAACGCTTCAGGAAAGCGGCCGCAGACAACGGGTTGACCGCTGTCAGCGTGACGCCTTATCTTCAATGCGGCGACCTGGAGGCAACCGAGCATGTCATGCGCGTGGCCAAGAAAGTCGGCGCCTCCACGATCCGTGCCGGGGTCCCGGGATACAGCGGAAAAGAAAACTACAACGCCCTTTTCGACAAAGCCGTGGAATATCTGCACGGCGTGGAAGAGCTTTCCCGTACATACGACGTGAAAGCGCTTGTGGAAAGCCATCACATGACCATTGCCCCAAGCGCAGGATTGTGCCACCGTCTGGTGAGCAGATTCAATCCCGACCACATCGGCGTCCTGTACGACCCGGGCAACATGGTGCATGAAGGCTATGAGAACTTCCGTATGGGTATGGAGCTGCTCGGGCCTTATCTGGCGCATGTGCATGTAAAGAACGCGGGCTGGATTCCCACAGGAGGGCGCAAACACCACGCGGCAGAGTGGAAATCCGTGTGGTTCCCTATCATGGAAGGCGCCGTACAATGGAAACAGGTCATCCACGACCTGAAAGAGGTCGGATATGACGGCTGGCTCGGCGTGGAAGACTTCAGCGGAGCGTACGGGTCGAAAGAGCTGCTTCACAGCTACGCCGCCCAAATGAGACGGATGTTGGAATAGCGGCTAGTAACAGATAAACTCCAAGCTGTCCTTAGCACAGGACGGCTTGGAGTTTTTTTCATACATTTCTTTTTTGATAATGAAAATCATTATTGACAACTGCACTTAAACTCAATAAAATAAATCTTGTGCCAATCAATGATAATGATTATCAATCACAACAAAGGGAGGGCATATGAATAGATACAGCTTTCTTATAATACTCCTGCTCCTGCTGCTTTTTCCCTCGACGCTGCATGCCAAGGGAGTAGAACAGGAACTGGCAGCGGCCGACAAACATGTACAGCAAGCGGTACAACTGGCCAAACAGAATGATTTGAAAGCGGCCAAGGATGAATATGAGCTTTTTCATTCCGGCTGGTATCAATTTGAAGAAGGTGTGAAAAAGAAATCCAAAGGAGCCTACCGGGCGATTGAGGATCAGATGGGGGAAATCGGGTTTTCCTTCGCCCAGCAGCCCCAGAATAAAGACACCGTGGTCAAGGCGCTGCAGGGACTTGCAGACATCAACAAGAAAGTGATTGAAGGAGACTTTTCGTCGTTCAAGGATGCCTCATCGTCAGGTGACGGCAAAGCCAGTGTGGCCGGACTTGTCTCCCTGCTCGATCAATCGCTGGCCGATTTAAAGCAGAACCATCCCGCCGAGGCCAAAGCCAGCATCCAAAAGTTCCGTGAATCATGGCTCGAGATCGAGGGTGTGGTGCTGACGCAATCCAGTAAAATTTACACCGACGCCGAACGGGATATGGTCAGTTCCTACGCAATGCTGTCGTCAAACCCGCCGGATACGGCAGGAGCGGAGCGCACGATACGAAGCATGAGGGACTATCTGGCCCCTCTAAGCGCCAAAACCAGTTATACGGTGCTGGATGTCATTACGATTTTGCTGCGCGAAGGCCTTGAAGCCCTGTTGGTTGTGGTCGCGCTCCTGGGGTTTCTGCAGAAATCCGGCCACGAAGACAAGAAAAAGTGGATCTGGTATGGTTTGGGCAGCGGAATGGTGGTCAGCATTATTTTGGGTGTGGTGGTGCAGCTGTTGTTCTCCGCCGGGGCGTTTGGCAGCAACAACTTTCTGATTGCGGGATGCACGGGTATTTTTGCCGCAGTCATGCTGCTCTATATGAGCTACTGGCTGCACAGCAAGTCAAGCCTGGCTAACTGGCACCAATACATAAGCAGCCAGAGTACGAAGGCGCTCGCTACAGGCAGCTTGTGGTCGCTGGCAATCCTGTCGTTCCTCGCGGTATTCCGGGAAGGGACCGAAACGGTGCTGTTCTTCATCGGTATGGCGTCATCGGTTGAGTTGTCCACGCTCCTGCTCGGAATTGCATCGGGCGCAGCCATTTTGGGAATTGTCGCTTATTTGGTGCTTAAGGTTGGCTTGAAAATCCCGATGCGGCCCTTCTTCCTGGTTTCGAGCGTGCTGGTGTTCTATCTGTGCTTCAAGTTTCTGGGCATGGGCATCCATGGGCTGCAGTTGGCCGGAGTACTTAAAGCTTCGCAAATTAAACACCTGCCGACAATAGATTTTCTGGCGCTTTATGCCACATGGCAAAATCTGGTACCGCAAGCAATTTTGCTGATACTGGCAGTGGCTGCCGTTCTCTGGAACCGCAAGCGCGACCAGGTGATCAAAAAGCAGTTTAACGCACAATCTTAAAATAAATTACAAGGGAGAATTATAATTGAAAATCAAATTACTTATTCCTTTTATCGCTATCATGATGGTCATCCTGTCGGCCTGCTCATCCTCGTCTATTTCTATCGCTGACGGAAGCAAAAAAATGAAGGAAACGATCGTGGAGCTCAAGAAAAGCGTAGATGCCGGCGATGCCTCCAAAGTGAAGAAAGAGTACGAGGACCTGGAAGCAAGCTGGGTGAAATTCGAAGATGATGTGAAGAAGAAAGACGCGGCTTTATACGGCAAGGTGGAAGATCCTCTTCATGCGATCAAAGCAGGCGCCAAAGCCGCCAAAGTGGATGCAGCTTCGTTAAATAAATCGATCGCCGACCTGAACTCCGCTTTGGATCAAGTGCAGAATTTGAAATAGCCCGATAAATTGTTCGATTAGGCAAGAGGACTTTAACCTGTGAAGGTTGAAGTCCTTTGGTGCTTTTTACAGGGGAGGCCGCTGTGCTAAAATAGTAGTTACGCGATAAAAATACAGGAGGAGCTATGCCGCCAATCAAAGACTATTCCAAGCGTTCCAAGTTATCTCCATTGAAGCTGTTAAGCCGTATTCTGCTCCTCGTGCTGGGAGCTTTTCTCGTATCCGCGGGCCTTGAAATATTTTTGGTCCCCAATAATATTATCGACGGCGGAATCACAGGGATCTCGATTATGCTGTCGCACGAAACCGGTCTGCCGCTCGGAATTTTCCTGACCCTGCTCAACCTGCCCTTCTTATTTCTGGGATATAAGCAGATCGGCAAAACGTTTGCCCTTTCCACTTTGTTTTCCGTCATCGTTTTGTCCGTCGGCACGGCGCTGCTGGTTCCGGTTCCGGCCATTACTCCCGACCCGCTGCTCGCTTCCGTATTCGGCGGAATTATACTCGGGATCGGTGTCGGCCTGGTCATCCGCTCGGGCGGATCGTTGGATGGAACCGAGATTGTCGCTATCCTGATCGGCAAGACAAGCCCTTTTTCCGTTGGCGAGATCGTCATGTTCCTGAACATTTTTATACTTGGCAGCGCCGGGTTCGTGTTCGGTTGGGACCATGCCATGTATTCGCTGATTGCTTTTTACATAGCTTTTAAAATGATTGACGTGACTATCGAAGGGATCGATCAGTCCAAATCCGTATGGATCATCAGCGACATGCATGCGGAAATCGGGGATGCGCTTACGGACCGGCTCGGCCGAGGCGTGACTTATTTGCACGGAGAAGGCGCTTTTACCGGAGATGACAAGAAGGTGATCTTTACGGTCATCACCCGTCTGGAGGAAGCCAAGCTGAAAGCCATCGTCGACGAATGGGATCCTAAGGCCTTTGTTGCGATAGGCAATATTCATGACGTAAAGGGCGGCAGGTTCAAGAAAAAAGACATTCACTGAGGCCGCGGTTTTCGGTGGGAAGCGATCGTCCGGAAAATGCGTTCAAGAGCCATGGCCGTAAAATCGGTAAAGGAGAAGAACATGGCAAGAGCAAAAAGCAGCTGTGCCATTTAAGGCTCTGGACGCTGAATTTCCTGGGCGAGATTGATATTTTCTGTGTACGATTGCTACCTTCCTCGAAGCCTGCGGCATTCTATCCGGCCGTTTGGACAAAGAAGAACAATGGGTATTTCCGCTTGCCGAGCAGGTGCTGACGGATATGGATTATTTGTTTGCTTAGTATGGATAATGGGTAGAGCAGTCAAAGGGAAAAGGGCCTTGGGGGGAAAGAATGCGCTTCATTGGTCCTTTTGTGTATGTCGATGCATAAAAGTTCAAGCCAATCCTCCCGGCACCCAAATTCCTCTACCTTAACAATCCAATATCTTGTAAAATGGGGCTTGAGGAAATTTGCTGCTTGGGCTCAGGCATAAATGCCCCTTTGCAGGGAGCCGACTGATGTGGGAGGAAGAAAAATGCCGCTAATCGACATGCCTTTGGAACAATTGAAGGAATATCAAGGAAGGAATCCGCGGCCGGATGATTTTGAGCTGTATTGGGAAACCGCATTGACGGAAATGAGGGGTGTCCGCGCGGATGTTGCGCTGGTTCCATCGGATTTTACGGTTCCTTTTGCCGAGTGCTTCGACCTGTATTTTACCGGTGTCAGAGGAGCGAGAGTGCACGCCAAATACATAAGGCCCAAAAATGTAAGCGAGCCGCATCCCGCCGTTGTGCAGTTTCACGGCTATACCGGCAGCTGCGGGGATTGGCAGGACAAGCTCCAGTTTGCCGCGCTGGGCTATTCCGTCGTTTCCATGGATGTCCGCGGGCAAGGCGGTCAGTCGCAGGATACGGGGAATGTGCTTGGGAACACGCACCACGGCCATATCATCCGCGGATTGGACGACAAGCCGGACAACCTCTTTTTTCGGCAGGTGTTTCTCGATACTGCACAGCTCACTTCCATTGTGATGGAGCTTCCGGAGGTGGACGAAACCCGTGTGGCAGCGGCAGGCGGATCCCAAGGAGGAGCCTTGGCCCTGGCTTGTGCGGCACTGGAGCCCAGGGTGGCCAGAGTCGCCGCCAACTTTCCTTTTCTATGCGATTACAAGCGGGTTTGGGAAATGGACCTGGCCAAAGACGCTTATGCGGAGCTGCGCACTTATTTCAGATTATTCGATCCTCAGCATAAGCAGGAAGATGGCATTTTTACCAGGCTCGGCTATATCGATATCCAATACCTGGCGCCCCGCATACGTGCCGAAGTGCTTGCAGGAGTCGGTTTAATGGATACCGTATGTCCGCCTTCCAGCCAATTCGCTGCGCTGAATAAAATCAGTTCGCCGCTCCAGCTGGAAATTTATCCGGATTTCGCCCATGAGAACCTGCCCGGCATGCAGGATAAAGTGTATCAATTTTTAATGGGATTGTAGGGTGAGAAAAATGAACATTTCAGTGCTGGACGGCTATACGCTGAATCCGGGAGATTTAAGCTGGGACGCTCTCGGACGTCTGGGAACCTTATCGATATATGACCGTACTGCTCCGGAAGAGATCATTGAACGGGCAGTTTACGCAGAGATTGTGCTCACGAACAAGACTCCGCTTTCCGCGCAGACGCTTGCCGAACTGCCCAAGCTGCGTTATATCGGCGTGCTGGCTACCGGCTATAACGTGGTGGACATTGAAGCGGCCGCTGAGCGGGGTGTCACTGTAACGAATGTGCCGACTTACGGCACCCAGTCGGTAGCCCAGTTTGTGTTTGCGCTGCTGCTTGAACTGTGTAGCCATGTCCAGGCGCACAGCGACGCCGTGCACGAAGGGGAATGGACGCGCAGCAGGGACTTCTGCTTCGCCAAGACGCCGCTAATCGAGCTGGCCGGCAGGACGATCGGGCTGATCGGCCTCGGCCGGATCGGCAGCCAGACCGCGCGCATAGCCAACGCGTTCGGGATGCGTGTTCTGGCGGTTGGCAGCGGCAGAAGGACTCCTCCGGATGCGGAGGGCGTGGAGTGGGTGGAGCTGGATGAGCTGCTGGCGCAGTCCGATGTGGTCAGCCTCCACTGCCCGCTGACGACGGACACGGAGAAGCTCATCAATGCCGAGCGGCTTGCTCTGATGAAGCCGACGGCGCTGCTGATCAACACTTCCCGCGGAGGCTTGATCGCAGAACAGGATTTGGCGGATGCGCTGAATGAAAGCCGGATCGCCGGCGCCGCTGTGGACGTGCTCAGCTCGGAGCCGCCTGCTCCGGATAATCCGCTGCTGTCTGCCCGCTGCTGCATCGTTACTCCGCATATCGCCTGGGCCACGAAAGAAGCGAGAGCGCGCCTGATGGACACGGCGGTGAACAATGTCTCGGCCTTCCTGGAAGGCCGCCCTGTGAATACGGTAGTGTAAACCCTGCTGAAAGAAAACCCTTCATTGGAAGGGTTTTCCAGCCTGTAGACAAAGTTCCGCGAGGAGCAGGATCTACAGGCTTATTTGTCGTATAGATAAGGAAAACGGTGAATTGAGGTATGGGAGATGCTGAGTAAGAACAATTACGAAGGCCGGTTTCAGGTTTCCGTTCATTCGTTGGACGAACTGGTCCCCAAAAATCATTTGGTTCGCAAAATTGAAAATGCTATTGACTTCAGTTTCATCTATGATTTGGTCCAAGATAAATATAGTGCAGAAACGGGACGTCCGAGCGTCGACCCCGTTGTGCTCATCAAAATTGTACTCATTCAGTACCTCTTCGGAATCCGCTCCATGCGTCAGACGATCAGAGAGATCGAGACGAATGTGGCGTATCGCTGGTTCCTTGGCTATGACTTCACACAGCCCATTCCACATTTCACAACGTTCGGGAAAAATTACGTACGCAGGTTCCGGGATACCGACATTTTTGAGATGATCTTTTCACGCGTCCTTGAAGAGGCTGTCGAACAGGGTTTTGTTGAGCCGGATGTTCTTTTCGTGGACGCGACTCATGTGAAAGCCAATGCGAATAAGAACAAGTATGTAAAGGCACTTGTACAGGAGCAGAGCAAGAAGTACCAAGAGCAGCTTGAGGAAGAAATCAACGAAAACCGCATCAAACACGGAAAGAAGCCGCTTGGAAAAAAGCCTGAGCCTGCTCTGAAAGAGGCGAAAGTGAGCAAGACTGACCCTGAGAGCGGGCTGTTTGTAAAGGGTGAGAAAGAACGCGTATTTGCCTACACATTCCATACGGCTTGCGATCGAAACGGCTTTATTTTGGGGGCGAAAGTGACACCTGGAAATGTACACGATAGTCAAGTGTTTGAGGACGTATTGGAACTGGTTAAAAAGCCATTCGGAAAGCCAACGGCCGTTGCGGTAGACGCAGGCTACAAAACGCCCTACATAAGTAAATTGCTAATGGATGATGGTATTCGGCCAGTCATGCCTTACACCCGGCCCCACACAAAAAATGAATTTTTCAAGAAGCATGACTACGTCTACGACGAGCACTACGATGCGTATATTTGTCCAAACCATGAGTTTTTAACTTACGAACTGACGAACCGTGATGGATACCAAATGTACCGTTCCAATCCGGAAACATGCAGAAGCTGCCCCTTCTTGAGTCGTTGCACGGAGAGCAAAGATTTCACCAAAAGGATCAGCCGCCACATCTGGGCGGACTATTTAGAAGAGGCAGATCACCTGCGCCACACGGCAAAGAACAAACAAATTTACTCGCAGCGCAAGGAAACGATTGAACGCGTGTTTGCGGACATGAAAGAAAAGCATGGCATGCGATGGACCACCTTACGAGGACTGCGGAAGGTGTCCATGCAGGCGACGCTCGTTTTTGCTTGCATGAATCTCAAAAAATTAGCCACCTGGCTCTGGAGGACAGGTGGCTCGAAACGAAGATTCGTTACATTTTTATATTTCATAGCCATGAAACAAAACAAACTCCTGAGTTCCATTCGGAACAAAGGAGTTTGTCTGCAATCTGGAAAACCCTTCATTGGAAGGGTTTTCTTATCTGTTACATGCCAGGTTGAACAAATGAGCCACACGTGTTACTTGATAGCTCTGCAGCCTTCTGCGCGGCATGGCACGGCATCCACTTCAGCGCAAAGCACCCGACAAGACGAACAGGAAAAGCTCCAGCTAATCTTGTCCGGCTGCGCTCTGTAGGATCCTCTTGCGGGAAAAACTCCCGTTAATGTTGTGGAAAATGTCTCCTGCATGGTCAACGTGCCGAATTACAGGGAGAAAATCCAGTTAAATCTTATACATACATCTGAGAAAGCGGATTAGATGGAGCTTCTCCATTACTTGATGCGTAACCGTATCCATTTCAAACTTTAGTTCAACTCCCCTCGGTTTATCTAGGTCATGGAGCAACCTGAAATACAATGGAGAGGGAATTAAGAGCTTCGCTCAAAGGGAAGCCGGGGAAGCTTAAGGCTTGAAAGCCACAATCCGCAGCCGCTTGTAGTCCGCGTACCAGGAACCGCCGCGAAAAAGCTCTCTTCTTAGCGCCGAGGCGATTTTGCTGAAGATTATCCTTTTCTGCTCCTCTGTGAACTCCGCAAAAAAATCATCGCCGAAGCTCGTCAACCAATGGTCCAAGCCGTCCTCGCCATCTTCCAGCTTCGTGTCCCGGTCGAAATGGCAGGCGTAGGCAACGCGAAAACCCTGACTCTCAAGCAGCTGGCTGTATTCGCCGATGCTGGGAAAGAACCAGGGATTACGATCCAGCGGGTTATCTATCCCGAAATCCCGTGACAGCACTTCGGCAATCGCGTCCGCGATTAGACCGACGTTGCCTTTTCCGCCAAATTCCGCGACGAATCTGCCACCATGGCGGAGTGCGTCCCACACGCAGGCGATAACTTGTGACGCCTCCTTCATCCAATGCAGCGCCGCATTGGAGAACACCGCATCAAATTTTCCCTCCAAATGAAAGCTTTGCGCATTGCCCGTTGTAAACTCAATATCCGGATATTTGCTTCTGGCTTTCCCGATCATTGGCGCCGACAAATCCATCCCTGTGACAATTGCACCTGTCTTGGCAATTTCGTGCGTCAAATCGCCCGTTCCGCATCCCAAATCGAGAATGGTCTCCTGCGGTTTGGGATCAAGCAGCGCTACGACGCCCCTGCCAAATTCAGAAACAAATCCGAGCTTGCTGTCATATAATTCAGGCTTCCAGCTGTTAATGGAGTTCATGGTCTTCCTCCTCCTTGGTTTGAGCTTAAGACCATTGTCACATTAATTGCATTATTTATGAAATATATAATAATGATTAGTTTTATAGGATTTAGCTATAGATAACGGCCCGAATGACGGCCAGAGAGACGGCCCAAGAGACGCTCCGCCAAACGACCCGGGCCTATCCCCTGGCGGGCTGCACGGTCCAATCTTCCGGCGTCGATGCAGATCCTTCGCTTCAAAACAGCCCGCTACTTGTCCTTCAGCTGCAGCAGCTCCGGAACGGTGACGAGGCTGTAGCCGTCCGCCCTGAACCTGTCGATCAGCTTGGGCAGTGCTTTCACTGTCCCGCTCAGATCCTCTTTCGCTCCCCCCGCGCAGTGCTGCAAAATAATAGAGCCCGGGATCACATTTTTGGTGATGTTGTTGTACACCGCGGCTTCACTCAAATTTTTCCAGTCCAGCGAATCCACATTCCAGTTCACAATGAGCAGATGGTGCATCTGCGCCCACTTCAACTGCTCCTCATTGATGGCGCCGTACGGCGGCCGGAACAGTGTGGGCGCCTGCCCGGTCAGCTTTTCCAGAATCGACTGCGTGCTCATGATTTGCGTTTCGAAAGATGCCATCTTGAGTTTGGTGAGCAAAGGGTGGCTGTAGGAATGGTTGCCTACGGTATGCCCCTCGCTGACCATCCTTTTGACTATGTCGGGATGCGCCTCGGCATGCTGCCCCGTGATGAAGAAGGTGGCCTTCACTCCATACGCTTTCAAAATGTCCAGAATTTGCGGGGTATACTTATCATCCGGTCCGTCGTCGAAGGTAAAGGCCACCTTCATTTCGGCCACGGAACCGTGCAGCTTGAACACGTCGGGATATTTTTTGGCGAGTTCCGACAGGGTCAACTGATGGTGCTTGTGCGCCTCAATGCTTTTGCCGCGTGTGTGCGTAGAGTCCAAAGGAGCCCGCTCGTCTGACAGAAAGGATTGCTGCGAAAAAGATTCCGTCGTCTCATAATCGGGTACAACGTGCGGCATTGGCCCGTTGTACCCGGAAGTTGTACTCGGTTTGGCGCCGCAGCCTATAGCAATTGTCAGGCATAAGAAACCGGCGATACATGGATTAATCAAGTTCCCACCTGCTATTTTTTAGTTTTCGACGGGGTTATTTTGCCTAAAATGGGTGAAAATCATCCGACGGACGATAAAAGTAACAGGCAGCCAACTTATGAGTTTATTCACGAGAAGCCGTCAATGCTATCGTAAAGTGCGCCAACTTATCAGTTTATTTGCGCTGCTCACGATAGGTCGTCAATGCTATCGTTCAGTACCAACCGATGTGTATATTTGCGTTGTTCACGATTGTATGGTAAATTAACGCCACAATTTTGGCGCAACTTATATAGGGGCTTTTTTTCTCATCAAATTCTAATCCGCTTTTCATCTCCTTTTTCATTGCCGCTATTATGCTTGGGTTGAAAGGGTGAGACGAATGAAGCATATGGTCATGGCATTGATGGAACAGTACGGTTACGCAACAATTTTCGCATCCATGATGCTAGGTATTATCGGGGTGCCATTGCCTGACGAATTTATTCTCTTTTTTGCCGGTTCCCTGGCGGGCGCCGCTCGGATAAATATGTTCCTGCTGGTAGCCGCTGCTTGGGCGGGATCTTCGCTGGGGATGAGCGTCAATTTCTATCTCGGACATAAAATCGGACTAAAGCGCATCAGTAAACTAACCAAATGGATCCACATGCCCGAGGAACGGCTTGCCAAATGGGCGGAGCAGTTTCAGCGGAGAGGCCCGTGGTTTATTTTTATCGGTTTCTACGTGGCCGGCCTGCGCCATGCCAGCCCTTTTATTGCCGGCGCAAGCGGGATGCGGTTCAGACGGTTTGCGGTATATGCCTTTGCAGGCTCCCTGCTGTGGATTTCCATCTTCGTCGGGCTGGGAGTGCGCTTCCGCAACGAATGGCACCGTGTATCGGCCATTACGCATCACCCGCTGCTGGCCGCATCGGTATGCCTGGCCATCCTGGGCGTCTACGTGATCCGCAAGTGGAAGGTATCCGGGAAGGCAGTGAAGTTATCGGAGGGGAACAGATGAAGAAGATCATGCTTGTTGAAGACGAAAAAAATTTGGCGCGTTTTATCGAATTGGAGCTGCAGCATGAATCCTATTCCGTAACGGTCGTGCATGACGGTAGAACGGGTCTGGAGCTTGCTCTTGAAGAAGAGTGGGACATCCTCCTGCTGGACATCATGCTGCCCGGCTTAAACGGGATCGAAGTCTGCCGCCGCGTAAGAGCGGTAAAAAAGACGCCGATCATTATGATTACAGCGCGAGACAGCGTGATGGACCGGGTATCCGGGCTTGACGCCGGAGCTGACGATTACATCGCCAAACCTTTTGCGATTGAAGAGCTGCTGGCGCGGATACGCGCTGTTTTTCGGCGGATGGAGGAAGGCTGGAAGGATGAGGAAACGGTCCTCAAGCATCGCAGCCTGCAGGTGGATTTAAGTGCGCGGACGGTGAAAACAGGCCAAGATCAGGTGGAATTAACGAAGCGGGAATACGACCTGCTCGTCATGTTCATGCAGAATATTAACCGCGTCCTGACCAGAGACCAGCTCCTGGACAAAGTGTGGGGCTACGATACGGGGGTTGAAACCAATGTGGTGGATGTGTATGTCCGCTACCTTCGCAGCAAGATTGACCGTCCCGGAGAAGAAAGCTTTATCCATACGCTGCGGGGAACCGGGTACGTGATGCGCGAATGAACAAGCTGACCCTGATGTTATCCAGACTGCCGATACTTTGGAAGCTTACTCTCTATTCCTCGCTGCTGCTCTGCCTGTTATTTGTCGGTTATAACACCATCCAGTATTTTGTGATAAAACATTGGATTACATCGCAGACAGAGGCCGCGATCCAGAAAAGTATGGGAGAGCTGCAGGTTTATTACCAGGAAAAAGCCCCCGCGCTGGATGTCAGGCATATTCAGGAGAGCAGAAGCTTTATTGAAAAATTAAACCAGAACAACCAGATGATCCGCATAGTGGACAGCAAAGGCGCGCCTGTGCTTACAGTTTCCAATGGGCTGCCTCCGGATTGGGTAGCGCCGCGTTACAAGTCTGAACCCGAGATGGCTTACACCTGGCACATGGAGGATCACTTGTTGGTCCTGCGCAGTCCCCTGGTCTCGAATTCTTTTCAAGGCACCATCGAAATCGTCAATCATCTGGAGACCTTCGATAAACTGAACGATATCATTTTTGTCGTGATGATTGCCGGCGGGCTCGTCGCCATTTTCTTCAGCGGATTGGGCGGGAGGCTTTTGGCCCGCCAGCTGATCAAGCCGGTCCAGTCCATTACGGATACGATGGGCAAAATCAAGCAGACCGGGCTGCAGGAGCGGGTGGATTTCATAGACAACCATGACGAAATTTCCGATCTGGCCCGGATGTTCAATGAGATGATGGATCAGCTGGAGGATGCGTTCCGGCAGCAGCAGCAGTTTGTAGAGGACGCCTCCCATGAGCTGCGGACGCCGATCGCGGTCATAGAGGGACACTTGTCCCTGCTCACCCGCTGGGGGAAGAACGATCCCGCGGTGCTCGACGAATCCCTGAACGTTTCTCTGCAGGAGCTGCGGCGGTTAAAAGAGCTAGTGCAGGAGCTGCTCGTGCTGTCCAAGGCGGAATCGGAGCATACTGACGCAAAAGCCGGGGTTGTGAATCCGGAGCAGGCGATCCGGAACGTTATCAAGAAAACTTCAGCCGTCCATCCGGAGTTCGTGTTCGAACAGGACCTCTCGAAGCTGCACAGCGCGACTATCCAGATAGCGCCCAGGCATTTCGAGCAGATCCTTTTTATACTGCTGGACAACGCGATGAAGTATTCGGCGGAAAATAAACGGATCAGGGCCGAAGGCTCCGTGCAGGACGGCTTCGCGCAGATGGAGCTGAGCGATTGGGGAGTGGGCATTCCGGAGGAGGATCTCCCTCATGTGTTCGACCGTTTCTATCGCGCGGATAAAGCGCGGAGCAGAGCCCATGGCGGACACGGGCTGGGACTTGCCATCGCCAAGCGCCTTGTGGAGAGGTACGGGGGCACCATCGCCGTCAAAGCGAACCCGGAGGGCGGAACGACCGCGGTGCTGCGGTTTCCGGCGGTAGACTAATCATAAAAAAGAAAGAGAGAAGATGAATATGTTATCCGGTATAGATTTTCAGCTATTTCAAAGCATCAACAGCCTGGCGGGACAGGTGAAATTCCTCAATCCGCTGATGAGCTTCCTGGCGCAGGACGCCGAATATTTATTTTATCTCGGCATCATCATTTACTGGTTTACACGGACCGAAGAGAACCGCAGGATGGTGGCGGAAGCCCTTATATCCGCCTGCGTCGCTCTCGGGATCAGCGGAGCGCTGGGTTCGCTCTTTTACCGGGACCGTCCTTTCGTCACTCATTCCGTAATCCAGTTGATCAAGCACGCGGCCAACGCTTCTTTCCCAAGCGACCATGCTATAGGCGCCTTCGTGATTGCCGCGGCGATCTGGCTGTTCCGCCGAAATGAAGGCAAGGTCTGGCTGGCTCTCGCGGCGAGTATCGCTTTTTCCCGGGTATGGTGCGGCGTCCATTATCCTTCCGACGTCATTGCCGGGGGACTCATCGGATTTGCTGCCGCTTTAGCCGTACATCAGCTGTTCGCCCATTGGACGCCTGCGGGCAGAATCCTTGATCTGTTGATCGATACCTATGAAAAGCTGGAAAATAAAGTGTGGGCGAACAAGAAAATCTCTTCCCGCTCATAAGGCCGATTTTATAATAGTTTATTTTTATTTAAGATTTGATTTATAGCAGGTTAAGATTTGAAGTTTAAGATAATAGAGGGAAGTCTATAAGCAGTATAAGCATGGAGGAGGAGACAAGATGAACAAAAAAATGATGATTGCCGGCGTGATCGGCATCAGCAGCATTGCGATGGTTACCAGCGGATTTGCCGCCATGGCGAACACATCCGGGTACGACGCTTACAAGGCGGCCGTGAAGCAAACGAAAACGCTGCAAAGCTTGAGCGTCGACGCAAAGGCCGACCTGCAGGACAACGGGAAGCAGCTCGCGGGCGCCGCAGGAAGCGCAAAGGCGGTCTTGGCCGGCGAGGCGGGAAGCGGAACAGTGACTATTGACAGCAACGGCAGCCAGCAAACTTTGAATTTTTACCGACAAGACAACCAGACGATCGTGAAAAGCAGCGCAAGCGATGTCTACACTGTAGAGCAGGAGAAGCAGGGCAAGCGTCACAAAGAAGCGAACAAACCCGACCAAATGTCTAAGGAAGTCGAGAACGTCATCGACTCTCTGGTAGGCAACCTGCAGGATCATATCACAGTTGACAACAAAGCGGACGGCACCAAGGAAGTATCCCTTCAACTGTCCGATACGCAGGTTCCCGCAGTAGTCAATGCGGTAGGAGCACTTATGGTCAAGAAAGCCGCCGAAGAGGAAAAGAAACACGCTCAGGGCACGCAAGAGCAGCAGGACCCCGCCGAAGGGTTCATGCTCCAGAATATGAAGCCTAATCTTCCAAAGCTGACTCAAGACATCAAGATTAAAGCTGTAAATGTAAAAGCCGATATCGACGCTTCCAATTACATCAAGCATCAAGAGGCGCATATTACCGTGACCGGCAAGGACAGCGCGGGGGCGGACCATGAAGTGGTACTCAATCTCCAGGCTGATCTGTCTGGCCTTAACAGCACGACTCCCGACAAAGTGGATTTGACAGGGAAGAATGTAAAGACTGTCCAGCACGGCCATGACGGCGAGCGCAAAGGACAAGGAAAACAGCAATAAAAGTTCCGGCACATTTGCAGGTAGAGCGGAATCCGTGCTCTATCTGCATCTGTATTTACAGGGGGCCCTAAGTATGGAGAAAATCATAGAAATCAATGGAGTTTCCAAAAAATATAAAAATGAACGTGGAATTTCGGATATCAGCTTCGACGTTTGCCGGGGCGATGTCTTCGGCTTGTTCGGGCCTAACGGGGCGGGCAAGACGACACTGCTCAAAATCATCACCGGCTTGTCGAGAGCGGGTAAAGGCTCCGTGCGTTTGTTCGGCCACGGGATTGACACCGAATACGAGAAAGCGATGGAGCGGGTAGGCTGCATCATAGAGACGGCGGAATGCTACGAATATTTAAGCGCATACCATAATTTGAAGCTCGCCGCTTCCTTTTACCCGCAGGTCACGGAAAAGCGCATTGAAGAAGCGCTCGAGCTTGTAGGTCTGCTCACCTACCGCAAGGAAATGGCGAAGCAGTTCTCCTCCGGGATGAAACAAAGACTGGCGCTTGCCGGGGCTCTGCTATCCAATCCCGAGCTGGTCATCCGTGACGAACCCACGACAGGGCTGGACATTGAAGGCATGGTCGATTTCCGGAGGCTTATCGGGCAGCTGGCCGCGGAGCGGGAAATCACTTTTCTTATTTCCAGCCATATGATCAATGAAATGGAACTGATGTGCAACCGCATCGGTATTATATATAACGGCAAGCTCATCTCACAGGGGCTTGCCCGCGAACTGCTAGCGGGACAAACTTCGCTTGAGCAGTATTATATTGACCGGATTCAGCAGGCCAGAGGAGGTCACGGATATGAATAGCTTGAGCGCGGGCATCAAAAACGAACTGATCAAACTGTATTTCCATAAAAAAATATCAGCGATATTTATCTTTTCCGCTTTGGTCCCAGCCGCAGCCGCCCTGCTGATCAGCAAGCTGCAGAGCCTGCTGGGAATCATCGCTCTTAATGAAGCTTTTCCCGTACAGGTCCTGAGCCTGTTCACCTTTTTTTTGCTGCCGCTGTTCATTTTCCTGATTTCGGCGGATTTATTTCCGGAGGAGCTGGCTGCCGGCACTCTCAAAATCACACTGCTCCGTCCCATCACGCGGTTCCGCGTCTTTCTGTCCAAAACGGCGGTCCTTGGTATCTGTATTGCCGCGCTTCTCCTGGTGATTGGGATCTCATCTGCGGTCGCTGATCTTTTTATCGGCTCCGGCGCCGGTTTGGGTATCCTGTCTGGCGTAAAAGCGTATGTAGCCGCTTTTATACCCATGATGGCGCTCGGTATCGCTTCCGTGTTCGTGGCTCAATTTTTCAAGGGGACGAGCGGGGCTATCGTTTTCTCCATCCTTCTGTATGCCGCGGCCAAACTTCTTCCATTATTCTTCCATTCTGCCTCCGCTTTTTCCATTGCGGCCTATACGGACTGGCATACCTTGTGGCTCGGCGGCCAGGCGGCGTCAGGTAAGCTTGCGAGCACCTTCCTGTTCCTTGTTTCCAGCTCTGTCTTGCTGTTCACCGGCGGGTATTATATGTTTGACAGAAAAGAACTGTGACAGGTGATGCCCGATGTCGATAAGACTTAGACTCATTCTCAGCTATGCGGCGATGCTGATCGTTCCGCTGGTTCTGTTTATGCTGGCCGCGCTTCTGCTGGTTCTTGTTTATAAGGGGGATTTGCAGAATATCCGCAATATTTATATCGCTAATAACTATAATGCCTCCTTATTTACAGACCACGAAGATAGAGGCTTGCGCAGGGAACTGAAGCGGACGCTGGAAAAAAATCCTGACGCTTTCACGGACGTCTCCTACTTATCCGAGATAGACACTGAGCTTAAAAACTCGCATATTGGGGTGGCAGTCAAGAAAAACGGCCGCTTTACCTATATTTCTAACCCCGTGAATCAACCCGATATTATGAATGAGCTCCCTTCTGTCCAGAAGGCGGGCCTGCATGATGACGGATACACCAAACGGATCGGCGGTAAATTTTATTCGTTCGAGCATTATGAAATGCATTATTCCGACAAAAGCCCGGGCGATTTATACATGGTGGGCGAGACGAATCCGCTGACGAACTTTGCCAGAAGGTTTTTTCCGCTGCTGTTCTTCTCTCTGCTGGTCATTCTGGTCGTCACCAACTCGGTGCTCACCTACCTGGTGTCTAGGAGCATTATCAGGCCGCTGAACAGATTGAAAAAGGCAGCGGAGGAAATCAAAGAAGGCAATCTAGATTTTAGCGTCGAATCCGCGTCCCGTGACGAAATCGGCCAGCTCAGCAACGCTTTTGAAGAGATGAGACATCAGCTTAAGGTGTCTATCGAGCGGCAGCTCAGGTTTGAGGAAAACCGCAAGGAACTGATCTCCAACATCTCCCACGATTTGAAAACGCCGATCACGGCAATTAAGGGGTATGTGGAAGGAATCCAGGACGGAGTCGCGGACACGCCGGATAAAATGGACAAGTACGTCAGGACGATTTACGCAAAGGCGGACAGTATGGACCACATGATCGACGAGCTTTTTCTCTATTCCAAGCTGGACCTGAAGCATCTTCCGTTTAATTTCGAGAGTGTCGATATCGGCGCTTATCTGCAGGACTGCATCGACGAACTTTCCTTTGACCTGGAGAAAAAGGGTGTCCGGCTGCATACCGGCATTTCGGCAGTCCAAGGCTGCTTGGTTACGGCGGACAGGGAAAAGCTAAAGCGCGTCATCTTGAATATTATCAACAACAGCGTTAAATTTATGGATAAGGCCGAACCCGAAATCAGTATAGACGCCAAGGAAACGGAATCCGTGGTCAGTATCTCAGTTGCAGATAACGGGCAGGGGATTCATCCCGAAGCGCTGTCGTCCATTTTTGACAGGTTCTACAGGGCGGAGCTATCGCGTAATACGGAGACGGGAGGCACCGGGCTGGGACTCGCGATCGCCGAGCAGATTATTGAAGGGCACGGCGGGAAGATCTGGGCGGAGAGCGCTTTGGGGATGGGGACGACGGTCACTTTTACGCTAAGAAAAAGGGCGGATAAAGCTGGTGAAATCGCATGAATAAAATATTGATCATAGAAGACGAAGTCAGCATCGCCGAGCTGGAACGGGATTATCTTGTGATGCACGGGTACCAGGCGGATATTGAGGGAAGCGGGCAACAAGGGCTGGCAAAAGGGCTGTCGGGCGAGTATGACTTGATTATTCTCGATTTGATGCTGCCCAAAGTGGACGGGTTTGAGATCTGCAGGCAAATCCGCGAGCAGCGGGATATTCCGATTCTTATGGTTTCGGCTCGTAAGGACGATATCGATAAAATCCGAGGCCTCGGGCTCGGGGCGGACGATTATATTACGAAGCCTTTCAGTTTGGGCGAGCTGGTGGCGAGGGTGAAGGCGCATCTTTCCCGGTATGAGCGTCTGATGGGCAGCAAACAGCATAAAAATCAGGAGGTCCGGATCCGCGGGCTGGTTGTTGATTTGGACTCCCATAGAGTGTTTGTGCGCGGCAGGGAAGTCAATCTGACGAACAGGGAATTTGAGCTGCTGGCTTTTCTGGCCGTGAACCCGAACCGGGTGTTCAGCAAGGAGCAGCTGTTCGAGAGAGTGTGGGGGCTCGATTCCCTGGGGGAGATCCCTACGGTGACCGTGCATATCCGCAAGCTGCGGGAAAAGATCGAGCTGGACCCCTCCAACTCCGAATACATAGAGACCATTTGGGGAGCCGGGTATCGGTTTAAGGTCTAGCTTGGGGTATTTTGAAGTGGGCGAGCTTATTTAAAGTGGTCGAAAGGGAGTTGAACTAATGGATCACACGTGATGCTTGGTTACTCTGCAGCCATCTGCACGGTATGGGCAAGGCACCCGCTTTTGTGCAAAGCACCGGATATGATCGGCGTGGCAAAACTCGGGCTAATCTGACGCGGCAGCGCTCGTGCGGCATAGTATGGCACCCACTCTAGCGCAAAGCGCCGGATAAGATCGAAGTGGCAAAACTCCGACTAATTTGTCCCCGGTTGCGTTCGTGCGACATAGTACGGCACCCACTTGAGCACAAAGCGCCCGGCATTAGCGAACTGGAAAAACTCCGGTTAATCTTTCCCGGATGAGCTCTGAAGACTCCTTTTGCTGGAAAACCTCCCGTTAATGTTGTAGAAAATGTCTCCTGCATGGTCAACATGCCGAATTAAAGGCAGAAAATCCCGTTAAATCCTGTCCATACCTCTAAGAAAGCTGATTAGATGAAGCTTTTCCTGTTACTTGATGCGTAACCGTATCCATTTCAACATATAGTTCAAGTGCGGCGTGCGAGGGGGTTGATTATTTGGGTCTGTTGTCGGGTTGCGCTCATGGGTACCTCCCTTTGACCGAGCTTCCCAAGGATTGGTTCCTTGTTCCAGCGGTCCGAAGTTCCAACCAGGTAGATACGACCCGAATGTAAATTATAATATGCTGCGGATCATCGAGGATCAGGATAAGTCCGATGCCGAGGATATTTGTCAGGAAGTACTTATCAAGGCATTGCAGCGGGCCAGAACTGGAGTTCTGCAGGAAAAAGCATGGCTAATGCGAATTGCAGTCAACCTGTGCAAAAATCATCTGGGACGGAAAACGAGAGGCACGCACAAAGAAATCCGGTCATTCCTTCTTTTGGGAACAGTTCATGACCAACGTATCGAAGAACTTGTGGAGCGCAAGGAACTTTCCGATGAACTAGGCAAAATGTTCGGTAAACTTCCGGTGAGCCTTTGATAATATATGATTTGGCAGTTAATTGGTGGATAGCTGGCCGAACGAGGCATCTGGTATAAGCGTTGTATTTGAAAACAGAACCCCCCACCCTTTGATACGATCCCCTCATAGTAGACAGAAAAAAGAAAGCCATTTACTATGTCTATTGTGGAGGGGATTTTTTCTATGGGCGAAATAGCGAGAACATACGATGTTGCATTCAAGAAAAAGGCAGTAGACCTTTATCTTAAAGAAGGAATGGGCTATAAGACCGTAGCGAGGGAATTAGCGATTGACCCTTCCCTTGTTCGTCGGTGGGTGAAGAATTTTGAGGCAGAGGGCATAAAGGGGCTTGAGGAAAAACGGGGAAAAGCAAATGGCCCTGGAAAAGGCAGACCGAGAACACGACCCGAAGATCCGGAGGTGAAGCTGAAACGTCTTGAAGCGGAGAATGAACTGCTAAAAAAGCTCTTAAAAATGTGAAAGGAGGCATGGATGCTGTACAAAGCGGTAAAAAGTTTGCCATTATCCAGGAATTAGCCAGCAAGGGTTACGATGTCATCTTGCTATGTGAGCTGGCCCAAGTGTCCAGAAGTGGTTTCTATAGATGGAAAAAACGACAGACATTTGTGTCCCAAAAACAACGGGAAGACGAGGCAATTAAAGGGAAAATGTTAGAATGCCATGGACAATTGAAAGGGATTTATGGATACCGTCGTGTAAAGGTCTGGCTTATGCGGAAACATGGGCTGCACCTCAACCATAAGCGTGTGCAAAGGCTCATGCGAGAGCTAGGGATAAAGGCAGTCATTCGAAAGAAAAGACCTTACTACGGCAAGAAAGAGGCTTACGTTATCTCGGACAACCACCTTAACCGGGAATTTACAGCCTCTAATCTAAATGAGAAGTGGGTAACCGATATTACTTATCTAATTTTCAATGGACAGAAACTTTATTTGTCTGCGATTAAAGACCTGTACAACAATGAGATTGTAGCCTACCACATCAGTCGCAGAAACGATTTAAAGCTGGTGTTTGACACGATCAGGAAGGCAAAGAGAAAACGGAATGTGAAAGGGATCCTCCTGCATAGCGACCAAGGCTTCCAGTACACGTCTCGTCAATTTAACAACTTGCTTAAACGATACCATATGAAAGGTAGCATGTCCCGAAAAGGAAACTGTTGGGACAATGCATGTATGGAGAACTTTTTCAGTCATTTTAAGTCAGAGTGCTTTGATCTTTATTCCTTTCATTCGGTTGAACAAGTAAAGCACGCTGTTCAACGTTATATCCATTTTTATAACAATGAACGTTTCCAGAAAAAATTAAACAACCTGAGTCCTTATGAATACAAGACTCAGGCTGCTTAAAAGTTCTTTTTAATAGCTGTCTACTTGACAGGGGTCACATCACTTTGGGGTGGGAGAGCTGTTATCAGGTCCATTTGGCGGACCAAAGCTTCATCTCTTTAAGAATCTGGTGCAGGTCCTCGCCTTTGGGCGTCAACGAATATTCGACCGTCACGGGTACGGTAGGAAAAGCGGTCCGTTCCAGTACTCCCTGCTCCTCCAAATGGCGCAGCGTGTCCGTAAGGGATTTCGGATTGATTCCTTTGATGCTCCGGTTGAGCTCGCCGAATCGTTTGGTGCCGCAGAATAGCTCTCTAAGCACAAGAAAGGACCATTTGCCGCCGATTACATTTAAAGTTTTTTCTACAGAGCATTCAATTGTTGCAGGCTGCTTGGGCATATAATTGTCAGGGACAACAGCTTGTTCGCTTCTTGCAGTAGACATGGGCTTGTATGCTCCTCTCCATTGTTTGATTCTTCCACTTCCGGCATTAATGCGCTTTCAAAGAGTAAGCTGCTATGTAACAAATAACTTGATGTAAACCTTTGCACTACTTTCATAGTAAACCATTACTGTCGGGAATAGCAACTAAACTAGAGAAGGAAGGAGTAGAAAAATAAGTGACCGTGGGAGTTCGTGCCGAATCGGCGCAAAAACTGTGGAAGCATCAATGGCGGCAACACAACGAAAAGCGCCCTGCTGCGGCAAGTTTTAACCGCCAGACAGGGCACAGCTGCTTTGCAAGATAAAGCCCATAACTCTGGAGTGGAAGTGGCTGTTAATTACTGAAAATGTTGTTCCCTAGTAACGTAAACTTAAGTAATCCCTTATTTTAAAGAATGGAGAATAGTGGAAAATGAATCCGATTACATGTAAACTGGAAGGGTAAGCCTTCATTAGATCATGTGATGCCATACTATTTCCCATTAAAACTAAGGAGGTTCTTCGATGTGATTAAAGGGATCGGACATATCGCTTTAAACGTGGAGGATATAGAGTCGTCGCTGCATTTTTACTGTGATATTCTCGGTTTTTCCAAAGCTTTCGAGCTTCGTGACGACAAGGACGAGCCCTGGATCGTCTACATCAAAGTGGCCGAGCGGCAGTTTATCGAGCTGTTCTACGGCGGAAAGAACAAGCCTTTGCCGGTTGAACGGCAGATCGGGTATAACCATTTGTGTCTGGAAGTGGACAGCATTCAGGAGATTGCAGAGCATATGAAGGAGCACAGCGTTACTTTGGATGTCGAGCCGAAGCAGGGGAAAGACAAGAATTACCAATGCTGGGTGAAAGATCCCGATGGAAACCGGATTGAATTTATGGAGTTGAATCCGGAATCGCCGCAGATGAATTGCTGACAGGAAGTACTTAATCAAAAGGAGGCAAATACGATGTTGAAAAGGGAACTTGGGAGACTGAATTACCAAAGCTCTGTTGTCATGTTCGGGGCAGCCAGCTTGGGGGATGTGACACAGGAGGAGGCAGACGCATCCATTGCGTATGCGCTGGAGCATGGGGTTAATCATTTCGATACCGCAGCAAGCTATGGCGACGCCGAGTTAAGAATGGGTCCTTGGATGCCGAAGATCCGGAACGATATTTTTCTCGCCACCAAAACCGGGGAGCGCACCAAGGAGAAGGCCAAGGAGGAAATTTACCGTTCTCTTGAGCGTCTGCAGACGGATCGTCTTGACCTGATCCAGCTGCATGCTGTCGGTACGTTGGACGAGCTGGATAAATGCACCGGCAAGGATGGAGCGCTGCAGGCGGCAATAGAGGCAAAAGAAGAAGGGATCGCCAAAGCGATCGGCATTACTGGGCACGGCCATCTTGCTCCCGCCACCCACCTGGAGGCACTGGACCGGTTTCCTTTCGACACCGTGCTGCTGCCGTTGAACTATCATATGTATTCGCTGCCCGAATACCGTGAAGCCTTTGACCGGCTGGTGGAGGAAGCGGGCAGGCAGAACACGGCTGTGAGAGTGATCAAGGCAATTGCCAAGGGGCCATGGGCTGAGAATCAGCAAAGGACGTATGCGACCTGGTACGAGCCTTTTGACCACCAGCAGGTGATCGACGCCTGCGTCCATTTCGTCCTGTCGTTCCCGGGAATAGCCGGCTTCGCCAGCGCAGGGGACGTCCGGCTGTTCCCCAAAATCGTCGACGCAGTCGAGCGGCTCGGCTCGATGGACGAGGAACAGTCGGAGCGGATATTAAGCGGCATCAGCGGATACAGCTCGCCTTTTGTAAACGCGTAACAAGACGCAAGCCCTCGGGATTTCTCCGGGGGCTGTCGTTTTTTGTTGTTTGATAGTAAATTATGATTTTTGGCGGCTATGGATAAAGTATTTATTGTGCGTAAGTGTGGGTCCGTCATGCACCACCGCGACGCACTCCGGGAGAACCGCGTGTTGGGATAAATTTATTGGAAAGGATGATTTCATTTCCGATTTTCCAGCCGACAGCGGGCGATAAAGCTTGCGGTATGTTTGGGGAGCATGGTTTGTCAGCTTTTTGAAGCGCGCCCGAAACGAAATGAGAGATGTTGTCAAAGCCTACCGGCCCCTGGAAAACAGCGGTTTTCTTTTGCATAATAGAAATCGCTTTCATGTTCAGCAAGAATTGCATACTCAAACACGATCTTAGCAAAAATCGCGGTGAAAGCCGTCCTGTTTTGCATTACGATAAAGAAAACCGAGGAGGATGAATGCATGAGTGCTGTTGCGAGTGTGGCCCAAGCGTTGAGGCAGGGCGAAGACGTATTTTCCGCTGGCGAAGAGGTAAAAGTGTACCCGCGGTCAATCACCGAATCCGGCTCCACCAAGCTGGTGATGATCAAAATAAACCAAACGAAGTATGTTCTCGCCGTGGGTGAAGGCCCGTTGTATAACGAGCTGCAGGGAACCGAGGAAGAGGGGGGCAAGAAGTGCCCGCTTACCCACGAAAACCGCCTGATCCTGAACAAATATCTGGATTACACGGTGCCGCGCGCCTTTGGAACCCAGGTGGCCACCTTCGGATTGGGCGACCGTCTGGGGATCGCGTCTCCCGGCCATATCCAGACGATTCGCGGACGCGCCGTCTATCCGATCCTGGCACAGCAAAGCATCCGCGAGCTGAACCTGACCGGACGCGACTATAAGCAGGTCGTGGACGCCGCGTGCTTCGCCGTGTTCCAGGAGGGCTTCAAGGACGGCTTCGGCGCAGACGGCGACCATCTGAAAGTGGAGCAGGACATCGAGATGGCGCTGGAGCTGGGCTTTACGATGCTGACGCTCGACTGCTCCGAGAAGATCGACAACTCGGTGGAAGGTGCCTCCGCAGCCGAGCAGGAAGAGAAATACGCCAAGCTGCCGGAGGAGCTGCGCAATCATTATGAGTCCCGGTATCTGAATCAAACTTTCCAGGTTGCGGACACCGTTATCAGCTTCAGCCGGGAAACGCTAATCAAGAACGTGCTCATTTATTCCGCAGCGATCGATTATATGGAGCATATCCATAACAACTACATCAAGAACGCATCCCGTGAAGTCGATTTCGAAATCTCCATTGACGAGACGGCCACTGCGACGGCGCCGGAGTCCCATTTCTTCGTGGCCCAAGAGCTGTATGACCGTGGCCTGGCGATCTTTAGCATGGCTCCCCGCTTCTGCGGAGAGTTCCAGAAAGGGATCGACTACATAGGCGACATTGCCCAATTCGAGAAAGAATTGATCGTGCACGCGCAGATTGCCGACCATTTCGGCTACAAGCTAAGCATCCACTCCGGAAGCGATAAATTCAGCGTGTTCCCAATCATCGCCAAGTACACTAAAGGACGCTTCCATGTAAAAACGGCCGGAACCAACTGGCTGGAAGCCGTGCGCACCGCAGCGAAGGTCAACCCATCCCTGTACCGCAGAATGCACCAATACGCGCTTGAACATTTTGAAGAAGCGGCAGCTTACTACCACGTCACTACCGATTTAAGCAAAATTGCACCTTTGGACGAAGTTAGCGACGCCGGGCTTCCCGAATATATGAACGAAGACAATGCCCGCCAGCTGATCCATATTACCTACGGCATTCTGCTGCAGGCAAAGGACGGGCAGGGCCGGCCGCTGTTCAAGGAGGAGTTCTTCCGCACGCTGAGCGAGCAGGAGGACGCTTACGCTCAGTCGCTGGCAGCCCATATCGGCAGGCATCTCGAGCTGCTGGGCAAACAGGCCAACTAAACAGGAATAGGGGAGGAGAAAAATCGATGGCGATTCAAACGAAAGAGCAGCTTAAAGCGGTTGTGGACCAAACGATCCGAAATACGCCGATTTCCGATATCCATACGCACTTGTTTACCGAAGCCTTCGGCGACATTCTGCTGTGGGGCATCGATGAGCTTCTTACTTACCATTATCTCGTTGCCGAGATGTTCCGCTTTCGTCCGGAGCTGCCTTATACCGAGTTCTGGGCGATGAGCAAAACGGAGCAGGCCGACCTCATCTGGCAGACGCTGTTTATCGAGCATACTCCTTACAGCGAGGCCTGCCGAGGAGTGCTAACCGTCCTGAGACGGCTCGGGCTCGATGTGGAAAGCCGCGACCTGCAGGCGTACCGCGATTATTTCAAGAAGATGACGACAGGCGAGTACATCGACCTTATTTTCTCTCTGAGCAACGTGGCCAACGTATGCATGACGAACGACCCGTTCGTGGACGCGGAGCATGAACAATGGGAACGCATGGGCTCTGCAGATTCCCGCTTCAATACAGCGCTGCGTATCGACCCCTTGCTGAACCAGTGGGAAACAGCATGGACGAAGCTGAAAAATTGGGGATATGAAGTGGAACAGGAGCTGACGGAAAAAACGTTTGGCGGCATCCGCAGCTTCCTGAAATATTGGATCGCCAAGATGAACCCGCTTTATATGGCGGTGTCCCTGCCTCCGACATTCGCTTATCCGGCAAAATCGAGCCGCGGCCGCATCATCGATGAGTGTATCCTGCCTGTCGCGCGTGAAGCGGGCATCCCGTTTGCGATGATGATCGGCGTGAAAAAGAGTGTCAACCCCTCCTTGGGCGATGCCGGGGACAGCGTGGGCAAATCCGACATTTCTGCGGTCGAGAACATCTGCGCCCTGAATCCGGACAACAAGTTCCTGTGTACGGTTCTGTCGCGCGACGACCAGCATGAACTGACGGTAGCGGCGCGAAAGTTCCGCAACCTGCATGTTTTCGGCTGCTGGTGGTTCCTGAACAACCCGAGCATTGTCGAAGAAATGACCAGGCTTCGCTTGGAGCTTCTGGGCGCGAGTGTAACCCCGCAGCACTCGGACAGCCGTGTGCTCGACCAGCTGCTCTACAAGTGGGACCACTCCCGCGCGATCATCGGCAAGGTGTTGTACGACAAGTACAGCGACGTAATGGACACCGGCTGGAAGATTACGGAAGCCGAGATCCAGCGAGATGTTGCCGACTTGTTCGGCGGCTCGTTCTGGAGGTTCCTCGGCAAGCCCAATCCGGTCAGGGTGCAGGTGAATGTGTAAGTTTCCCGTGTGAAAAGGGAACAAACAACAAGCTGATCTCTAAGTGGATATATTCACTTAGAGATCAGCTTCTTTTGCGGCGGGATGGATTGCTTCATCGTCGCAACCAGTCCAATGCTCGCGACAGGCCAGTCAATCAAGCGCAGCCAAGCTAATCTCCTATCTCATAAGCGGCTCTAAGCCGAATCGGATAGAAGGGCAGCAATGGGCCGCCATTAGGGGCAACTCGCGCATTAGCAATTGTATATTACAATAATTACCAATTCTGAATTGTTTATTTTTTTAAGCGTTGCTTGAAGTATCATTACATTGGTTAAAAACTTTGTACAGCAGAAAATTAATCCAACTGCCGCTGCCATATTCGTGCTATGATAGGAACGGATTGATAGTTTTGCGAAAAAAAGTATTCTTTATATGTGGGTGGGACTAATTAATGAAACCGAATTTTAAGCGTTTGATGGTGCTGTCGCTTTCTTTCTCTTTTGCATTGACCGGATGCCAATCTGCTAACAAGCCCTCTTCCCCTGCAAAAGATTCCCTTTCGGCCGATATCAGCCATGCTGGTCCCGCAAAGCAGGCTGAACAGCCGCAGTCCGCGGATATGACGCCTTCGGCGAACATGAAGCCAATTGAACAACCGACTCCAGTCGCAGCTGAACAGCCGTCCGCGGAGGTCGTTCCGAAAGACTTTGAAAGCGGCAAGGCCAAGGAGGAGCCCAATGTTCCGGCCGCCGGGGCCAAGAGCAGGCAGTCGGGCCTGCAGCCTATTTACGGGGTGGATAATGGTACGGTCGCGATTACGATAGACGACGGGCCGACGAAATATACGAACGAACTCTTGAAGGTATTGAAAGACAACGACACGAAGGTCACCTTCTTTTTGCTGGGACAAAATGCCGCGGCTTACCCTGACTCCGTTATCAAAGCGGTCTACGACGGGCATGAGATCGGCTATCATTCCAATTCGCATCCCAAGATGACGCAGCTCACGTTGAAGCAGCAGGAGAGCGAGTTCGAGCTCGGGCTTTCCAAGCTTAAAAAGCTGGACAGCAAGCCGATTCAATTATTTCGGCCGCCTTATGGCGCTTACAACAACGACACGAAAGCGGTCATCGAGGAACATAACATGAACATGGTGCTGTGGAATGAGGATCCGAGAGACTGGGCCACCACAGATCCCGCAAAAGTAGCCGACAACGTCCTGTCGCAGGTGCACTCGGGCAGCATCATCGTTATGCACGATCGTCCGTCTACTATAGCCGCGCTTCCTACTATCATCAATGGAATTAAGAAAAAAGGACTGAGGCTGGTTACTATCGGATCCAAATAATCGTTGCACATCTGGCCAAAACGCTTTATGATAGGAACAGTTTAACTGAAACAGTTGAATATTTGTGGAAACAGGTGCTCCGGTACATCCGGAGCTTAATAGGGAAGTTCGGTGCAATCCGACGCGGTCCCGCCACTGTACAGAGGAGCTTGCGGCAAGAAGCCACTGATCGGAACGATCGGGAAGGCGGCAGCAGGCGATGATTCTTTAGCCAGGAGACCTGCCTGTTTTGACGACACTGCTTTTACCTACGGGAGATAGGGAGGTGTTAGACGGCTGCCGCCGATCATACGGTGAACTTGTGGCGTCTTGACCTTTGTTTTCTTTGGGTGAAGACGCCTTTTTTGCGTGCTTTTTTTGTATCCGTGCTATTTTTCGTCGGGGCTCCCCGCACAATAGTCGGCATAGGCTTCGAAGGTTCAGTCACTTTGCGAGGAATATTTTGGACTGATTACAATTCAATAACTGGAGGGTGTAGGCATTATGGGAATAACAGCAGGTAATTTGGGCTATCCGAGAATCGGAGCGAACCGGGAGTGGAAGAAGGCTCTGGAGGCTTTCTGGGCAGGGCGTCTGGAGGAGCAGGCGTTCACGGAGGAGATGAAGCAAATCCGCCTGGGCCATCTGAGGCTGCAGCGGGAAAAAGGGATCGACTGGATTCCCGTGGGAGATTTTTCTTTTTACGACAGCATGCTGGATATGGCCTCGATGTTCGGGGTGGTGCCGAAGCGGTTCGGATATGAAGGCGGGAAGGTGCCGCTGCAGACGTACTTTGCCATGGCCAGAGGAAACGAAACTGCGGCCGCCTGTGAAATGACCAAGTGGTTCAATATGAATTACCACTACATTGTACCGGAGCTGAAAGAAGTTAAGCCTCAGCTCAGCGAAAACCGTCCTCTTGCCGCTTACCGGGAAGCCAAACAGGAGCTCGGAATTGAGGGCAAGCCGGTGATGATAGGGCTGTACACGTTTATCAAGCTTTCGAAGGGATACGAATCCGGCAGGATAGGGGAGATTATTGAGGATTTCCTGCCCTTGTACATACAGGTGCTGCAGGAGCTCAGCCGGGAAGGCGCGGCTTGGGTGCAGATCGACGAACCGGTTCTTGTCACTTCGCTGCAACGGGAAGAACTCAAGTGGATCCAGGCCATTTATTCGAAAATAGGACAAGCGGTTCCCGGTCTGAATATTATGCTGCAGACTTATTTTGACGATGTGGAGTTCTACGAGGAGCTGTTGGCTCTGCCTGTTAAGGGAATCGGGCTGGACTTTGTCCACGGCAGCGGACGCAATCTCCAATCACTGCAAACCTCCGGATTTCCGCAGGACAAAGTGTTGGGTGCGGGAGTGGTCGACGGCAGGAACATTTGGCGTTCGGATGTCGCAGCGAAGCTGCTTCTTATGGAGCAAATCTCCGAAGCCGTTGCGCCGGAGCGGCTTGTTCTGCAGCCTTCCTGCTCTCTGCTCCATGTGCCTGTCACCACGAAGTCGGAAGCGGAGCTGCCTGCGGATTTGACCGCCGCCATGGCGTTTGCCGACGAAAAGCTGGAGGAAGTCGTGCAGCTGTCCCGAGCCGCACAGGATGCTGCACTTGCAGACCGCCTTGCAACCGAAAGCGCACAAGTGCTGGGCCGGTTGAACGCCAATCCATCAAGGCACAGGGCTACCGTGCGGGAAGAAACGGCTCGGTTCGCACTGCTGCACAGCGCACGGAGCAGCAGCTTCGCGGTACGGCAGGACGCCCAGCGCCGGAAATGGAATTTGCCGTTTCTGCCGACGACAACGATTGGGAGCTTTCCGCAGACGAAGGAGGTACGTGCCGCCCGCCAAAAGTGGAGAAAAGGCGAATGGACGGACGCCGGATACACTGCTTTCCTGCATGAGCAAATACAGATCTGGATCGAGCAGCAGGAACAGATCGGACTGGACGTGCTCGTCCACGGCGAATTTGAACGCACGGATATGGTGGAATATTTCGGCGAAAAGCTGGGCGGTTTTGCTTTTACAACCAATGGCTGGGTGCAGTCCTACGGTTCCCGCTGTGTGAAGCCTCCGGTAATATACGGTGACGTGGAGTTCCTGGAGCCGATGACGGTGGCGGAGAGCATGTTTGCCCAGTCGCTGACCCTGAAACCGGTGAAGGGCATGCTGACCGGTCCCGTTACGATCCTGAACTGGTCTTTTGTGCGGGACGATCTTCCCAGAAGCCAAACCGCCAATCAGATTGCACTTGCGTTACGCAAAGAAGTGGAAGCGCTCGAGGCCGCAGGTGTTGGCATGATCCAGGTAGACGAGCCGGCTCTGCGAGAAGGACTGCCGCTGAAAAAGAGCGAATGGCAGCACTATCTGGATTGGGCGGTCAACGCCTTCCGTCTGGCGGTTGCCACAGTCAAGGATGAAACCCAAATTCATACTCATATGTGCTATTGTGAATTCCACGACATCATTGACTCGATCCGAGCGCTTGACGCGGATGTGATTTCCATCGAGACCTCGCGCAGCCACGGCGAGTTGATCCACAGCTTCGAGGAGCATACGTACAACCAGGGAATCGGCCTCGGAGTATATGACATTCACAGTCCGCGGGTTCCTTCGGTGGAAGAAATGGAGGCCATGATCGACAGGGCGCTTCAGGTGCTGGATCCGTCCCTCTTTTGGATCAATCCCGACTGCGGATTGAAAACCCGGGGGATGGCGGAAACCGCCGCCGCCCTGCGGAACATGGTGGAAGCCACAAGGCGGGCAAGGCAGAAACGTGCGGCCGTGAAATAGCCGCCAGTAAGAAACAAGAAAACGGAAATTTCAACAACTTTTACCGCACTACAAACGACCGTCAGGATATTTCCTGGCGGTTTTTGTAATCTTTTTTATTTTACAATTATCACCTATTATCCTATTCCATGTTATATAATAGATTTGCTAGGATTAATCCGTCCCAAAGGCATCATTACTATATTATTGCGCAGATGAATACAATGGCTGGATCATTTATAAAGGCGTTTCCTTGTTTCAAAGTGTGCATATAATCCGGCTGGACACGCTTTACGGAAAGCGTTCTGATGGCTATGTGCCATGCGAAAGAGATGGGAGCGGACCATTAACTACATCATTTGAATCAGGCAGGAGTGGACATCATGACCGGATTGGCTATTCTGACACTGTTTTATTTTTCGGGCATCGTGCTGCGGACGGTTTTGGGCATTCCTCTGCCGGCCAATGTTATCGGGCTGTTGCTGCTGACGCTGGGGCTGTTTACCAAGACTTTCAAACTGGAATGGGTGGAAGACGCAGCACAATTTTTGCTCAAGCATTTGATGCTTTTTTTCGCGCCTTTTATCGTAGGGACCATCGTCTTTTTTCCGCTGTTCCGAGCGCAGTGGGAGCTGCTTGTCGTTTGCCTGGTAGGAGGAACCCTTCTGCTTCTGCTCATTACGGGAAGTGCAGCCAAAGCACTCGAAAAAAAGGAGGATGGCCGCAATGAACCCGATTCCCTCTGAGTTGGTTCAATCCCCGGCTTTCGGGGTGGCTGTGACATTAACCGCATATGCGGCTGCGCTCGCGCTGCGCCGGAAGTGGAAGTGGATTCATCCGCTGTTTGTCACCTCGGGGGCAGTCATGCTTTTGCTGCTGGCCGCCCGGATTCCTTACCAGGAATATCAGATCGGCGGGCAGATGCTGAGCTTCTTTCTGGGACCCGCCACCGTCGCCCTGGCCGTACCGCTGTATAAGAACGCAGCGAGAATCAAGGAGCATTTTCTTCCTATTATGGCTGCTCTTGTAGCCGGCAGCGTCTCTTCGCTGGCAACGACAGCGCTGTTCGTATGGCTGCTGCACGGGTCCAGGGAGCTGCTGCTGACTCTGCTGCCCAGGTCAGTGACCTCACCGGTGGCTATAGAGATTGTGCGCAATCTGGGAGGAGTGCCCGAGCTGGGCGCCGTAGTGACCGTGCTGGCGGGGCTGCTGGGCAGCATGGTAGGGCCGGAAGTGCTGAAGCTGGCCGGCATCCGGTCGGATATCGCCATCGGCACCGCTGTTGGAACGATATGCCATGGCATCGGCACGGGGCGCGTGCTGCAGGACTCGGAGCTGCAGGGCAGCGTCAGCGGCTTCTGCATGGCGATGAACGCCATTGTGACGTCCGTACTCGTGATCCCTCTCTACAGCTGGCTTGCTCAATGAAGAAATTTCAAAACAAATGTTTAGATGGCGTAAATTTTGGGTAAAGACAATTGATTGAACATAAGCAAGATAGATAGCAAGATAATAGTAAAAGGAATAATTTGTAAAAATACATAAAAACCTCGGGTTCCTTACCAGCTTGTTATCGCAATATGCAATGGCGACAGGTTTTAGGGAGATGAATACATGGAGCATGATTCCATTGACAGCGTAAAGCTGTTGAATGCAAGGATTTTAAAAGCATACTGGTTTGTTATCGGGACGGTTTTTTCGATCGAGATGGTTTATCTGTTGGCTTCCCCGCCGCAATCCGGCAGCCACTGGATCGCGTGGGAGGCCTCTGCCTCATTGTATCTTCTGTTGATGCTGCTCGCAGAGTGGATTAACCGCCGTGCCAGGCGTCCGCGGCCCATGTTTTTTGTCCTTACGGGAGCGGCGCTGACCAATATAACGATTCTGGCGCATGCAGGAGTGCACGGCATCATTTCGCTGTACGGCATTCCGATGCTGGGTTCCGTCTTTTATTTGAACAAAAAATTTTTGCTGGCCAGCTGCGTGCTGAATGTTCTTTCATTTGCGGTTATTTATTTACTACACCCTGTTATGCAAGCCCATATGACTGCCAACGATTTCTGGTGCGTGCTCGTCATTCTAGTGGGCGGCGCTTATATGGCCAAGATGATAGTGGACAGGGGAAAGGAAGTTTTCGACTCGCTGCAAGAAACGCTGGTGACCAAGCAGGAATTGATGGTACGCAACATCCTGATGGACAAGCTGTCAAAGATGGACACCCTGACCGAATTGTATAACCATATGACATTCCATGAATATCTGGATAACCTGATTGAACAGAATGCGCAATACAAGTTTCCGATTCTGCTGGCCGTCCTGGATATCGATAATTTCAAAAGGGTCAATGACGAGTACGGACACCGTGCCGGAGACTCCGTCTTGGTTCGTGTGGCGGCGGTCATCCGCGATAAGCTGAGGCCCAACGATTTTGCCGCAAGGTACGGCGGTGAGGAATTTGCAATCATATTTGCGGACTGCAGCTTTGAAGAAGCCTACACGGTTGTGGAGCGAATCCGGCGGGAAGTGAGCGCGATTGTCCATGAAGAACTGGGGTATCAAGCGGTGACCTTGTCCGCGGGGCTTCAACAATACGAGGCCAACACAGGGAAGGAAAAGCTCTTCAAAGGAGCTGATTCTTCGCTTTACGCAGCCAAAAGAAGCGGCAAAAACAGGACCATATGCGGCAAGTCCGCCGAGGCTGTTTAAAAACGCAGGCCTTTGTGCGGCGTGTGCAGAACTATTGAGCAACAGGTACCGGCAGATGTCCACAATTAGACAGGGGGGCTGAAGTTTGTACAAGGATTACAAAAAAGGGGTCACCGGGCAATCGCTCATCGAGCAGATGAACGGCACCGAAGTGAATAACAAAGAGTTGGGCCTTTGGCATTTAGGGCAGTTGGGCTTTGCCGTAAAGGGCGGCAGCAGCATGTTCTACTTCGATCCTTATTTGACCGATGCTTTAAACGGGAGCGGCAGCGCTCCGAGAGCTTTCGAATCGCCTATTCTTCCGGAGCATGTTTCCAATGCTGATTACGTAATCATTACTCATGACCATGGCGATCATCTCGATCCCGCTACGCTCCAGGCGATCTCCCGGATTTCGCCCCAGTCCAAATATATTGTACCGCCTCATTGCCGGCAAACGTTGATCGATCTCGGCATTGAGGATAACCGGATCATTTCGGCCAAAGCGGGAGAGGTCATTTTTGCAGAAGGAGCCCGTATTTTTCCTGTGGCTGCGGCCCATGAAACGTTCGAATACGACGGGGAAGGAAACCACAAGTTTCTTGGATATATTCTTGAAGCGAACGGAGTCACTCTCTATCATGCCGGTGATACCATCGTCTACGACGAGCTGCCGGAAAGCCTGAAGGCATTCGACGTCGAAGTGGCCTGTGTGCCGATCAACGGGAGAGATTGGAAGCGCCGCGCGGCCAATCTGGCAGGGAATATGAATTACCGGGAAGCGGCCGACTTAGGGGCTGCGATCGGCGCGGATCTGTTGATTCCTTTGCACTATGACCTGTTCCGGAGCAACTCCGAGAACCCTGCTTACTTTGTGGACTATTTATATCATGAATATCCGGGACAGCGGTTCAAAATGTTTGCGCCCGGCGAAAGAATGCTCTATTTATCCGAACGGAATAATGCCTAAGGAGGAACGGAATTGGACGTAAGAATAAAATCCAACGATGTCGTGGTTTTCCAGGGAGACAGCATTACAGACGCGGGACGGAGCATCGGAGACAGCGCGGATTTAGGAAAAGGCTATGCGCTGATGGCGGCCGCTTTATTGGGATCCAAATATCCGGAGAGACAAGTCACGTTCAAGAACCGCGGGATCAGCGGCAACCGGGTAAAAGATTTGCAGGGCCGTTGGCGGTTGGACTGCCTGGACCTGAAGCCTGATTGGGTTTCTATCTACATAGGCATTAATGATACCTGGAGACGGTATGACAGCAATGACCCTACTTCGGCGGAAGCCTTTGAGGAAGGATATCGGGATCTGTTGAACCGCACCAGAGAAGCAGTGGGCAGCCAAATTATCCTGCTCGAGCCGTTCGTGCTGCCGGTTAAGGAAGGACAAGAGCAATGGCGTGAAGATTTGGATCCCAAAATTCAGGCGGTGCGCCGGCTGGCGAAGGAATTCAAAACGCTGCTGGTACCGTTGGACGGCCTGTTTGCCCAGGCTTCCACTCTGGTTCCAGGCGAATATTGGGCCGCAGACGGAGTTAATCCCACCCCGGCAGGACATATGCTGATCGCAAAAGCATGGCTTCAAACCGTAGGGCTCGAGGTATAAGCTTGAAAGTATAAATCCGAGGGCAGCGTGCTCTATGCAGTGGCGGGTACAACTCTGAATGGTGCATTCGCGTTAATGGATTTTTACCCATCCAGGCCAGCGTTTTGGCCATAAATATCGGAAGCGCAGTGCGTTAATTCTGGGCAATAACCGGGAAATACCGCATTAGCGGAATAAAATTCCTTTATTTCTGCTGCAAAGTTCTAAAGGACGCCGTTAGGCGTTTTACTTCCATTGATATTGCCTTTGGACAGCAATTACGGATATCTCTTCCGTCTGAAGCGCTATTTCCCCGTAATCAGTCCTCAAACAATTTTCTGAGATTCTCGGAATAAGGCGCGCGTACGATACCCTTTTCCGTAATAATCGCAGTCACGTACTCATGGGGAGTCACGTCAAAGGCCGGGTTGAACACTTTAATCCCCTGAGGTGCGGTCCTCTTGCCGAACCCTTCGGTGATTTCCGCTTCATGCCGCTCTTCGATCGGGATCTCCGCACCGCTGGGCGTGTTTAGATCGATGGTAGACATCGGGCACGCGACATAGAACGGGATGCCGTGCGCCTTGGCCAGGACGGCTACGCTGTAAGTGCCGATCTTGTTGGCCACATCGCCGTTTGCGGCGACCCGGTCGGTTCCCACGATGACCGCTTGAATCCAGCCTTTGGCCATCACCGAACCGGCCATATTGTCGCAAATCAGCGTTACATCCACGCCGGCCTGCTGCAGCTCGAAAGCGGTGAGCCGCGCGCCTTGCAGAACGGGCCGGGTTTCATCTGCAAATACTTTAATGTCCCAGCCTTTTTCTTTGGCAAGGTAAAAAGGCGCCAGCGCCGTACCGTATCTCGCGGTAGCCAGCCCGCCGGCATTGCAGTGGGTCAGCACACCCATATCGTCCTCGAACAGGGTAAGTGCATACTCGCCGATCATCCGGCACGTTTCCTCGTCCTCGGCTTGAATTTGTCTCGCTTCTTCCAAAAGCGCATTTTTCAAAGCGTCCAGCGCGGGTTTTTCTTCGCCCGAGACGAGCTGGGCCGCGCGGTTTTTCATCCGGTCCAGCGACCAGAACAGGTTAACGGCTGTCGGTCTCGATGTAGCCAAATATTCCGCTTGCCTCACGACATTTTCCTGAAACAGCCGGTAATCCTCCGTTTGCGACCCGGTGGATGACAGGCTTCTGACCCCCAGATAAATTCCGAAAGCAGCAGCGATGCCGATCGCGGGAGCCCCTCTGACCTTCAGCCGGGAGATGGCCTCCCACACCTCCTCCGCTGTAGTAAGATCCAGATAAACGATATCTTCAGGAAGCAGCCGCTGATCCAGCAGTTCAAGATGATCCCGGTTCCAGCGCAGCGACTGCAACCAATTTTGAGTTTCCTGTAGGCCCATGTAGAGACACCTCCAACATTATTGAGTGTATAGTTTGGCAATATCGATCAATTCTTCAATGGACGCCGATTTTCTGTGGTGCTTAATCGCCGCTTTCCCGATCGATAGAGCGAGTCGCTGCGCCTTTTCTCTAGCCGCGTCATCCTCAATCCCGTCGATGTCCGCCACATGGGCCAATCCGACGATTCTGCGGACCATTTTGGCGCCGGTAAAACCGATTGTCTCCTGAAGAAGCCCGCTTATAAAATGCTCCTGGAACTGAGGCGTCGAGAACATCCGATCCGCCCCGTGCTGCTGCCACAAGGAACGGAATTCCTGCTCAAAGTTCGACCACACTTCCTTCACCGTTTGAAGCAGATACTGCCTATAGGAGCCGCGGCTCTCCGCGTCGGCGCTCCAGCCTTCCTGTCCGGCATAATTCAACAGCAGATTAGCGATTACCGCGCCGATATCAAAGCCCATCGGGCCGTAATAAGCGAACTCCGGGTCGATCACTTTGGTGGATTCCTTGGTTATAAAAATGCTTCCCGTGTGCAGGTCCCCATGCAGCAGCGATTGGGCCTTCGTCAAAAAAGCGTGGCGCAGCAGGGCAACTTCGAAATGCAGCGCGGTGTCGCCGCGCAAAGCTTCGGCCTCATCCTTTATCGCAGCCTCGAAATTATTGGTCTCCGCGTTAGTATAAGGATGGTCGAAGATCAGATCCTCCGTGATTTTGCACAGATCGGGATTGACGAAAGTCTTCAAACGCATTTTTTTCTCCTGCTGGTTGCTGCCAAAGTCTGAAGTGTAAAACAGTGTGCGCGCCAGGAAAGTTGCGATATGCTCGGAGAATAACGGATACTTGTTGCGTTCGATCAACCCTTTTCGCATGATGACATGGTCGCTTAAATCCTCCATTGCCGTCATGGCCAGATCCGGCTCGTACGCGTAGACCTTGGGCGCGAGGCCCGGGCAGATGTCGCCGTGGAGCAATAAAGCTTCGTTCTCGATCCTCGCCCTGTCCAGCGACAGCGGCCAGGATTCGCCGACCACCTTGGCGTAAGGAAGCGCCTGCTTGATGACGATGCTTTTGTCCGAACGGGCGTCGGTTATATGAAATACAAGATTCAAGTTGCCGTCCCCGATTTCGCGGCAGTGCAGCTCGGCTTCGCCGTCGAACAGGTCCGGAATGCTTCTCGCGTACTCTATCGCTTCGTTTTCCGAAAAAGGATGATATGTGGACATGGAACTCCCCCTGACTCAAAACAATTAGTTTCCAATTAGTATAGATGAATTTGCTGTTCCAGGGAATAGCCTGAGCCAAAATAGAGCAGCCGCGCCATGAACGTTTACGGCATTTTAATAGAGCGCATATGGTCAGCGATTTGCATGCGCTCCTCGACAATTCTATAATAGAGAGTGATTTCAGTAACGGAAAAACGAGGTGGGGGCATCTTATGGACGAATCGGCTTTGGCTTTGAAGGAATGGGCTTCGGCCCTTAAAGCTATGGAGGACGGACAGCAGGTCGTATTATTGAGAAAAGGGGGCATCATAGAGGAAACAAAAGATTTCCGGGTGCAGGGGAATTCCTTTTTCTTATATCCGACTTACGAGCATCAAAGAGCCCATCTATTGAAGGATGATCACCGGCATTATGTCGAGGAAACGCTTCGGGGATGGTCCCCGGAAGATAGTGATGTCCAGATCCGCCTGCACGCGGAGTTGATTGAGGATCTCGAGATTGGAACCCGGGAAGAGCTGGACAAGCTGGCCCCTTTTCATATCTGGACGGATGAATTCGCGGACGAAAGGTTGAGATGGAAACGAAAGCAGCCGCTTCATGTGCTGGTTCTGCGGGTATATGTTTTGGATGAGACTATTGCGCTGCCGGTGAAACCGGAATACCTTGGCTGCAAGTCATGGGTTCAGCTTCAGGGGGTCAAGGGTCGGCGGGGGACGAAGCCCGTGCTGCCCGAAGAAGAAATGAACCGTAGGGTGCATGAGTTGAAGAGGGAGCTGCAATAACAGAAATTTTATGAAAATGGGCGGTTGAAAAGGTTCTTTATTGTTTTCCATGTATAGGTTATAATAAAATAATATCATTGAGAATCACTGATAATCATTTTAGAATGATTATTTAGATAAAATAAAATTAAATTAACAATTCACGGAGGAATGCAAGCAAATGAGTACTTCACCGAAACTTACGATAGAAAACCTGAAAGCGGCTATTGAAGGAAAAGAGATTTTGAAGGGCCTGAACTTGGAAATCAAGGGCGGAGAAGTTCATGCCATCATGGGGCCGAACGGAACGGGTAAAAGTACGCTGGCATCCACTTTGATGGGCCATCCCAAATATGAAGTGACCGAAGGATCCGTAACTTTGAACGGTGAAGATGTTCTGGACATGGCTGTCGATGAGAGGGCGCGTGCCGGACTGTTTCTGGCTATGCAGTATCCGAGCGAAATCACAGGCGTCACCAACGCGGATTTTCTTCGCAGCGCGATCAACGTAAGACGCGGAGAAGGAAACGAGATTTCGCTAATCAAATTTATCCGCCAAATGGAAGGCAAAATGAAGACTTTGGAGATGAATCCCGAGTTCATGCACCGCTATTTGAACGAAGGCTTCTCCGGCGGGGAGAAGAAGCGCAACGAAATTTTACAGATGCTGCTTCTGGAGCCGCAGATCGTAATCCTGGACGAGATCGATTCCGGCCTGGATATCGACGCGCTCAGAATTGTGGCGGAAGGTGTCAATTCCCTTCGTTCCGAAGAGCGCGGGTTCCTGATCATCACCCACTACCAGCGTCTGTTGGACTACGTCAAGCCTGATTTCGTACACGTGATGATGCAGGGACGCATCGTTAAGTCCGGAGGCCCTGAACTCGCTGAGCGTCTGGAGAAGGAAGGGTATGATTGGGTGAAAGAGGAACTGGGCATCGTCGATGAAACGGTTGGCCAGGAAGAAGAGGATTTCAAAGTACCCATGAACACGACAGCACCGAAATATAATTGAGGCGAGATTTTAGGAGGAAAACCATGAGTACAGAAACCATTCTTCCCATCGACCGGAATACTATCGAGACCGGATCCCAGGCGGCGGCCGAGCCGGAATGGATGACCCGGCTTCGTCTTAGGGGCTTGGAGCTGGCAGGATCGTTGGAACTGCCCCGGTTGGAGAAAACAAGAATTGACCGTTGGAACCTGGACTCCTTCGGATCCTATAAATCGGCGCAGCCCATAACATCGATTGATGAGCTGCCGGAGACGGCGGCCAAGCTGCTGAAGCCGGAAGGGGAGACTTTATCCGAATGCCTGATCGTACAGCGGAATTCCAATGTGGTATACAGCCAGCTGTCCGAGGAAGTGAAGAAGCAGGGCGTCGTGTTTGCTTCCCTGCAGGAAGCTTTGAAGACGCATGGAGACATTATCAGCAACCATTTCATGCAGGTAATCAAAGCCGATGAACACAAGCTGACGGCGCTTCATTCCGCTATGTGGAGCGGGGGGATATTCCTTTATGTTCCCAAAAACGTTCAGGTGGAAGTGCCGCTTCAAGCGCTGTTTCTCACCGACGATGCGGAAGCGAGCTTATCCCCTCACATTCTGGTTATAGCCGAGGCGAATTCTTCCGTAACCTACGTGGATAATTTTACATCGGCGGGGACCGGCGGACCTTTGGTACAGAACGGCATCGTTGAAGTTGTCGTCAAATCAGGAGCCAAAGTGAATTTCGCATCGGTGCACCATTTTGGAGAACAGGTTACGGACCTGACCTTCCGCCGCGCCCTTGTGGAGAACGACGGGCAGATCAACTGGGTTATCGGCGAAATGAATGAAGGAAACGCCGTTTCCGACACCACCTCGGTGCTCAGAGGCAACGGTTCGAATTCGGATGCGAAAGTCATATGCGTCGGTTCCGGCAGCCAAAAGCTGAACATTACGACCAAAGCCGTCCATTTCGGACTAAGCTCGAACAGCGACATGATTACCCGTGCCGTAATGAGGGACGAAGCGACAGCCATTATCAACGGCATCACGAAGATCGAGAAGGGCGCTACCGGGGCCAACGGACAGCAGACGGAGAAGGTGCTTATGCTGAGTCCGAAATCCCGCGGAGACGCGAACCCGATCCTGCTCATCGACGAGGATGACGTAAAGGCGGGCCATGCGGCCAGCGTAGGCCAAGTCAATCCCGATCAGGTATTCTACATGATGTCCCGGGGAGTCACCAAAGAAGAAGCGCAGCGTTTGATCATTTACGGGTTCCTTGCCCCGGTCGTTTCCGAAATTCCGTTAGCCAATTTGGAATCGCAGCTGCAAAGCATGGTGGAAAGGAAGTTAGGACAATGAACACAGCCGACATACGTGAACAGTTTCCCATCCTTCATCAATCCGTAAACGGTCATCCGCTGGTCTATTTGGACAGCTCCGCGACCTCCCAGAAGCCGCGGGCGGTCATAGAGGCAGTGAAGAAGTATTACGAGTGGGATAATTCCAATGTTCACCGCGGCGTTCATACTTTGGGCTCCAGAGCCACCGACGCTTATGAGGGCGCAAGGGAAAAGCTGGCCCGGTTCCTCAATGCGCAAACGACAGGGGAAATTATCTTTACTCGCGGCAACACAACGGCAATCAATATGGTTGCCTCCGGTTACGCCAGAAAGATCTGCGGCGAAGGTGACGAGATCGTGATCACTCCAATGGAGCATCACAGCAACTTGATCCCGTGGCAGCAGGCGGCGAAGGCCACCGGAGCTACCTTGAAATATATTCCTATGCAGGAGGATGGTACGATTTCTCTTGCAGACGTTGAACAAACGATAACTGCCAATACCAAAATGGTCGCGATCGTCCATATTTCAAACGTTCTCGGAACGATCAATCCGGTGAAGGCTGTCGCCGAGATCGCTCACCGTCACGGGGCCAAAATCCTGATCGATGGCGCCCAAAGTACTCCACATATGAAGGTCGACGTGCAGGATCTGGACTGCGACTTCTATACCGTTTCAGGACACAAGATGTGTGGACCTACCGGAATTGGGGTATTATATGGGAAAAAGGCGCTGCTCGAGCAAATGGAGCCTTTTGAGTACGGCGGCGAGATGATCGACTTCGTCGATCTCTATGAATCCACATGGAAGGACCTTCCATGGAGGTTCGAGGGCGGCACCCCGATTATCGCCGGTGCCGTGGGTTTGGGAGCAGCTGTAGATTTTTTGCAGCAGATCGGTATGGACGAAATCCATCAGCATGACCGGCGGATTACCCAGTATGCCATGGAGAAGCTGTCGGGAATTTCGAATCTGGTTATTTACGGTCCGGAGAAGGACCGCGGCGGACTTATTACTTTTAACCTCGGAGATATTCATCCCCATGACGTCGCTACCGTACTGGACGCCGAAGGTGTGGCAATTAGAGCCGGGCACCACTGCTGCCAGCCGCTGATGAGATGGCTGCAGGTATCGGCTACCGCCAGAGCCAGCTTCTATCTGTACAACACGGAAGAAGATATCGACCGGCTTGCAGCGGCGTTACTAAGGACAAAGGAGTACTTCGACGATGCAACTGGATGATCTTTACCGCAGAGTTATCATGGATCATTACAAAACTCCGCGAAACCGCGGAAAGTTTGAAGACGGTGCTCTGACGATTGATATGAATAACCCTACGTGCGGAGACCGGATTTCTCTGCAGCTTCGCATTGAGGACGGTATGGTGAAGGACGCGAAGCATACGGGAGAAGGCTGTTCTATAAGTATTTCCTCGGCTTCGATGATGTCTGATGCGGTTAAAGGCAAATCTGTCGAGGAGGCGCTGCGGATTGCTGATGATTTTTCCGGATTGATGAAAGGCGAGCCTGCGGAATTTGAGTATGAAGACATTGAGGCGCTGTCGGGCGTAAATAAGTTTCCGGCAAGGATCAAATGCGCCACATTGGCCTGGAACGCGCTTCGCAAAGGAATTGAGCAGAGCAAACAGGGGTAAGCCGGGTGTGACCACCCGCCGTGCAGCGCCGCAACCGCGCGCCGGGAGAACCGCTGCTGACGGCTTTTGAATAGGTGTGAGAGTTGGCAAGAGTAATTAGTGATATAAAATAAGGAGGTTGTCAACGATGGCTAAAAAAATGCCGGAACTCGGCGATTACAAGTATGGCTTCCGTGACGAGCACAAGGCCGTTTTCCAAACGGGAAAAGGTCTCACTCGCGACATCGTCGCCGAAATTTCCAAAATGAAGGGCGAACCGGATTGGATGCTGGACTTTCGTTTGAAGTCTTTGGAGATTTTTCAATCGAAACCGATGCCGCGTTGGGGCGGTAATATGGAAGACCTGGATTTCAACGACATTCAATATTATGTAAAGCCGTCCGAGAAGCAAGGTAAAACATGGGAGGAAGTTCCTTCCGAGATCAAAGAAACGTTCGATAAATTGGGAATTCCGGAAGCCGAGCAAAAGTTCCTTGCAGGCGTATCCGCACAGTATGAGTCCGAGGTTGTATATCACAGTATGCAGAAGGATCTCGAGGATCAGGGCGTTATTTTTACAGACACGGATACGGCTCTTCGCGAGCATCCTGAAATTTTCAAGGAATATTTCGGTACGGTGGTTCCGCCAGCGGACAACAAATTTGCTGCTTTGAACAGTGCGGTTTGGTCCGGAGGCAGCTTCATCTATGTGCCGAAAGGCGTGAAGTGTGAAATTCCTCTTCAAGCTTACTTCCGCATCAACTCCGAGAACATGGGACAATTCGAGCGTACGTTGATCATTACGGACGAAGACAGCTTCGTTCACTATGTCGAAGGCTGTACCGCTCCGATCTACAGCACGAACTCGCTGCACAGCGCCGTTGTAGAAATCATCTGTAAAAAGAATTCCCGCGCTCGCTACACTACGATTCAGAACTGGGCTCCTAACATTTACAACCTGGTAACGAAGCGTGCTGTGGCAGAAGAGAATGCGACGATGGAGTGGGTCGACGGCAACATCGGCTCCAAGCTCACGATGAAATATCCAGCTGTAATTCTCAAAGGCCGCGGAGCGAAAGGAAGCGTGCTTTCGATCGCCGTAGCGGGCAAAGGCCAGCATCAGGACGCCGGAGCCAAAATGATTCACCTGGCGCCGGATACTACTTCGACCATCGTGTCCAAGTCCATTTCCAAGCATGGCGGAAAAGTGACTTACCGCGGTCTTGCCACCTTCGGACGGAACTCCCAGGGTTCCAAAGCGAACATCAAGTGCGACACGCTGATTATGGATAAAGAATCCACTTCGGATACGATTCCATACAACGAAATCATGAACGATAATATCACTTTGGAGCACGAGGCTACCGTATCCAAGGTATCCGAGGATCAATTGTTCTATCTGATGAGCCGCGGCTTAACGGAAGCTGAAGCGACCCAGATGATCGTAATGGGCTTCATCGAGCCGTTTACGAAAGAGCTTCCTATGGAGTACGCCGTGGAAATGAACCGTTTGATCAAGTTTGAAATGGAAGGTTCCATCGGGTAACGCAGTTTTAGCCGCGATCTGTTTAGATCCCGGCTTTTTTGTGTTGATTTTAAGTGATACATCACTACGAACTTCGCATAATGGGCTCCATCCGCTGTTGAAATGGAGTCCCCTTGGATCAGGCTTATTGGTAGGTACTCCATTTCAAAGGCGGACGCTCTGCTCTTCCACCCCTTATGCAAGCTCTCCACTGCAGCATCACACAGCAACTACAACCAAGCTGCGCTCCTTTTAAAAAGGTTCGCGGTTAAAACGTGAGAAGCAGTACAAAAAAAGATAGCGTCCCCTTCGTTCTGCCAAGTAGGGAAGGGCCCGCCGAGAATCGCAGGTTTACCAGGCGTTTCCCGTGAATAAAGCAAGGGACCGATCGTAACTTTCGGTCTCTTGCTTTTTTGAACGATAAAGAAAGCTTAAAATCACATCCCGATGTAGCGGCTGTACAAGCTCTTGGCGGCCGTGACGTCATCCGTACCTTGCACGAGTACCCGTCCGTCCGGGAAGAGCACCAGCCTCACCTGCTCGCTCGCATGGAATTTTAGCAAGAACGGATTTCTCTCTACATTGCCAAGAGGGGCTAAACGTTCCTCCCATTGGGCTAATGACCAAGTGGAAGGACGCACGGGCACGATCTGGATGGTATCCCTTCCGCAAAGCGATTGGATCGTATCTTCTTCCATATTCGCATTCAGGTAGGGAAACTCTCCTTTGCCGCACACCGGACAATCGCTTTTGCGCGCTTGCGACAGGTCGATTCCTCCGAAGTGGTTATACCAAAGGTCCCACTGCATCATTTTGGTGTTTAGGCGGCCTGCGTCCCCTACGAGCAGTTTGAGCGCTTCAGCCGCCTGATAGGAGGCGACCACATGAATGATGGAACCGATGACGCCCGAGGTGTCGCACGTTTCCGTTGTGCCCTGAGCGGGAGCTCCGTCGAAAATACACCGCAAGCAGGGGGTTGTTCCCGGTATTATCGTGAAAGCTGTTCCTCGTGAAGCCACAGCCCCTCCGTATATCCAGGGAATGCCCAGCTTCACGCTGACCTCATTAAGAAGAAACCGGACCGAAAAGTTGTCGGTCCCGTCAAGTATCAAATCGACCTCGCCCAGCAGGGATTCGGCGTTCATGGTGTTAAGATCGGTTACAACCCCATCGATCCGGACCAGGGAATTGATCTCCCTCAGCTTTGCGGCTGCGGCCTCTGCTTTTGGGGAGGACGCCAGCGCGTCTGCCTCGTCATAAAGCATCTGGCGCTGGAGGTTGCTCGGCTCGACAAAGTCTCTGTCAATCAGCCGGACATATCCTACTCCAGCCCGAACCATATGGTTCGCGAGCACCGAGCCCAAAGCCCCCATCCCCACTATGGCAACCCGGGATTGCTGCAGCTTGCCCTGCCCTTCCGGTCCGATCGGTTTGAACAGCATTTGCCTGGAATATCTGGCATCAATTGCCGTATCTATTGTTTCAGGCATGAAAAACCCTCCAGTGAATGTAAATTGATGTAATGTTGTATTGAGCTTCCCCCCAAGGAAATTTCGATCGATACTGTTTACCACCGTTATAGATTCATCGAAGCCATCGGATTCCATGGACCTGTTTGGTGGCCTTTCCATTCCGAACCGTCTTCCCATATTTCTTTCTTCCAGATGGGCACGATCTGCTTCAGCCTCTCAATGGCGTATCTGCTGGCTTCATAGCAATCCGCGCGGTGCGGAGAGGAAACGGTAATAATGACGCTGATTTCCGCTATATCGACTTTGCCCAACCGGTGGGAAATCGCGCATAGAGTGCCTGGCCATTGTCTGGCGACTTCTTCGCCGATCTGCTTCAGCGTACGCCGGGCCATTGGAATGTAGGCTTCATATTCAAGGTGGAGGGTCCGCTTTCCCTGCGTGAATTCCCGAGTTGTGCCCACAAAGGTGAGGCAGGCCCCATGATGGGGATGGATCACTTTGCGCGTAACCTCATCCACGGAGATTTCATCGTAAGTGATTTCATACAAGCGCTCATCGGCTGAAGGCTCTTCCCCTCCGGATACAGGCGGAATCAATGCGATCTCGTCTCCCTCGGAAACCGTGGCGTCCGGACCGGCGTAGGCCTGATTTTTGGCGAAAAAGGCGCTTTGAAGATGGGCTGACAGCTGCGGATACCTCGAGGCGATCAGATCTTTAAGTTCCTTTATTTCAATAGTATCCATTTCCGTTTCGACGGTCAGATAGGGCTCGCCGAAAGCGTCAGCCAAACCTGCAAACAAAAAAATCGTTAATCTCATGTCAAACCTCTATTCTTATGTAGGCTAAGGTCCTTTAAGCATATCATATTTTTAAATAGAAGTGATATAATGGGAGTAGCCTTAATGAAGCGGGAGGACGGCAAGCTATGATACGTATATTTGACGAACTGTCGGGCCAGGAAGAAATGACCGTAGAGAGGATGGCGGGTCTGGCGCCGCAGCATTTTGACATATCGGAGAGAGTGCCGGGAACAACGGGGATGGCTTTTGACTTCATGGTGTGGGTCCGGGCATGGAGAGAATCGCGCGAAGCGGCGGAAAACGGGAAACCGGGCACGGATGCGGAAGGCTCCACCACGCGTGCAGGCGTGGAATCGGTCAATAGGGTGAATTACACGCATATTAAAGTCCGGGCAACTGATGAGTTTGAGGCGTTGATTCCATGGAGCGAGCTTTCTAAAGCGGCTTTTTTGTACGAGCAGGACGGCAAACCGTTGCAAAAAGGATATCCAATCCGACTTTACGTGCCGGACGGAAGCAGTACTTGCCTTAATGTAAAAAGCGTGTCAGCTCTTTATCTGCTGCACGATACGCAGTTGGGCCGGGAAGCTGTGTACGGGTACCGCAATCAATTAAGCGCAAACGATTTGAAGAAGAAACCGCTATAAAACATCACAAAATGCAGGGGGTGGTCTAATGTCCGATTCCGGCAAGCTCCTCATTCTTCACACGAACGATATTCACAGCCATCTGGAGCAAACGGCCAAGGTCGATACTCTGTTTCGAAGCCTTAGATCCGGGTATGGGCCCCACCAAACGCTGACACTGGACATTGGCGACCATATGGATCGGATGCGGATGGAAACCGAGGGGACGGACGGCAGGGTTAATATAGATATCCTTCAAAGGACCGGGTACGACGCCGTTACTCCCGGGAACAACGAAGGGCTGACTTTCTCTGCAGACGTATTGGAACAGCTGTACAGTGACGCCCCTTTCACGGTGATCTGCTGTAACTTAAAGGAACAATCCACAGGGGAACACCCCCGCTGGATGAAGCCGTACGATATCCTGCAGAAAGACGGGGTTACCATAGGCCTGATCGGCGCGACTGCGGCTTTCTCGGATTTTTACGAGCTGCTGGGCTGGACGGTGTCGGAGCCTGTGTCGGAAATACAGCTGTGGGTGGAGCGAATCCGGCCGCAGGTGGACATCCTTATCCTGATGTCTCATCTTGGACTCCGCGATGACGAGCATATTGCCAAGACGATCCCGGGGATTGATTTCATTCTGGGCGGTCACACGCACCACCTTTTGGAAACGCCGAGGAGGATCGGGAATACATGGATCAGCGCCGCGGGCAAATTCGGCAACTATTGCGGCATGCTGGAAGTTGAATATGATCTTGTCTCACGTGCCGTCAGCCGTGTAAAGGGCTGCTGCATCGAAACGGAACCGGCAGAGCCTTCCGCCGAGATAGATCAGGTTATTGAGGAGCATGTGCAAAAGGCCGCGGCAAGATTGGACCAGTCCGTGTGCGTCCTGCCGGAGAAACTTGAGATTTCGTGGGGAAAAGAGTCTCCGCTCGGTAATCTCTTAGCGTCCGGGCTGCGGAGCTGGGCTAAAGCGGACATCGGCATCGTCAATGCCGGACAAATTCTGGAAGGGCTGGAGCCGGGCAAAGTGACCCAGGGCAGGCTGCTTGAAATTTGCCCTTCGCCCATCAATCCGTGCCGGATTAAGCTGAAAGGAAAGTATATCGTGCAAGCTCTGGAAGAGTCGCTTTTGCCCGAATTTATCCAAAAGAGCATCTACGGCTTCGGGTTCCGCGGAAAAGAATTGGGCACGCTCTGTGTAGACGGCATGACGATTGAATATGACGACGGTCTGCCGCCTTACAGCAAGCTGAGAAGCGTGTGGGTAGGCGAGGAGCCTCTGGACCCGGAAAAGGAATACATCGTCGGGACGATCGATATGTTCACTTTCGGCATCGGCTATCTTTCCTTGGCGCAAGGGACGGACATCGTCTATTATTTGCCGGAGTTTCTCAGAAAGGTTCTGGCAGAGCTTCTGCTCGGCTTCCGCGGCGGTTCTGCGATACAGACTCCCCGCTGGAGGACGTTATAATTATTTTATTTGAATCCCGTGTAAGTACAATGTAGAATTAAAAAGGTGTTTTTTCAGGAAAAAGACAATCTCAGGAGGAAGTTATGTTAAGTTTATGGGTTGCATTTATTATCGGAATTGTTGAAGGTCTTACCGAGTTTTTGCCTGTGTCTTCGACCGGGCACATGATCCTTGCCAGTTCACTGCTCAATATCCCGGAACAGGATGAACTGTACAAGTCTTTTGAAGTGGTTATCCAGTTCGGAGCCATCCTGGCTGCGGTCATTATTTACTGGAAGAGGATCCTGTCGCTATTCGGTCTAAGCAAAATCAAGACAACCGGCCCTCAAATGAACCTGGTCCACATTCTTGTCGCTATCGTGCCGACCATGCTTCTCGCGTTCATGTCGAGACACTTCATTAAAGACTATCTGTTTTCTCCTTACACTGTTGTAATCGGGTTGGTGCTCGGCGGTATTTTCATGATCATAGCCGAAAAATTCCAGCCTAGAGTAACGGCCGACAATGTGGATGAAATTACATACAAGCAAGCTTTCCTAATCGGGGTCTCCCAATTCCTTTCCTTGTGGCCCGGCTTTTCCCGTTCGGGTTCCACGATGGCTGGCGGAATGCTTGCCGGCACCAGCCGCGCCGCGGCCGCCGACTTCACGTTTATCATCGCGATTCCGATTATGACGGCCGCAGCCGGGTATGAATTGCTCAAGAGCTACCATTCCCTTTCCTCCGATTACCTGGCATTTTTTGCAGTAGGCTTTATTGTGTCGTTTGTTGTCGCATTTTTGGCGGTCGTTACCTTCATCAAGTTTGTGCAGAGGGCTTCCTTGACCTATTTTGCTTACTACCGGTTCCTTGTGGCTATTATTTTCTGGTTGTTTTTGCTGAAATAGCGTCCGATGGTGATTCGGATCCCGTTTGACTGCGGCGTTTCCTCTCTCACATTGATTCTTGGCGCTTATTGACATTTTGGAGGAAACTATTACAGTAGGGAATAGACTACAACATTTAGGAACGCGGGGGCTGTCTATGCGCCTAATGCCACTGGAGAACGTGGTTCCCGGTATGAGGCTTGCCAAGAGTATTTATAACCAAGACGGTATGGTGCTGCTGAGTGAAAATGTCGAATTGACTCATAATTTGATGCAAGCTCTCAAGCGCCATGGATTTCTCAACGTATATATCAGTGAGCCGAGCACGGACGATATTACTTTCTTAGACCCGATTTCGGATGAAACCCGTCTGCGGGCGATTTCCGAAATCCGCTTGAATTTCCGCAAGGTGATGGATGAGAACAACCGGAAGAGATTGCCCAGCTATCATCTGGGAAAATCCTTCAGCAACGTAATGACCATGATCATTGACGATCTAAGCTCTCACCAGGACGCGATGATCATGCTTACGAATATTTGCATCGTCGACCACTATTTGTATCAGCACTCTTTGAACGTCTGCATTTATGCCACATTGTTAGGCATTGCATACGGTTATTCCAGGGACGAGTTAATGACGCTCGGTCTCGGAGCGCTGCTTCATGATATCGGGAAAACCCTGATCAGCCCAAATCTGCTTCAGAAGCCCGGTGAACTCAGTGATGACGAATATGACGCGGTGAAGAAGCATTCCGAGCTTGGCTTCTCGCTGCTGAAGGATGAGCCCAATATTCCTCTGCTTTCGGCCCACTGCGCCTACCAGCACCATGAAAGAATCGACGGGAGCGGATATCCGCGAGGCATCAAAGGCGATGAAATCCATGACTACGCCCGTTGGATAGGGATGGTTGACTCCTACGACGCGATGACGAGCAACCGGATTTACCGTAAGGCTATGCTGCCTCACCGCGCGCTGGAGGTTCTTTTCACCGGAGCGGGGACGTTGTATGACAAGAACAAGATCGAGCTGTTCAGAGACAAGCTGGCCATTTATCCGATCGGTGCCGGCGTTGCTTTGAGCACACTCGAGAAAGGCGTGGTAGTCGACCTGAACTCGGTATCCCCGCAGCGGCCGATTATAAGGATTCTGCAGGATGCGGCCGGACAGAAGCTTGAAGTTCCATACGAGATCGATTTATCGAAAAAGCTGTCGGTCATGATCGTCGATGTGGAATGATTTTTATTTTTTTAAGTCAGGTGTGAAGTACATGAACGACAAGAATGGTATTGCGCGACTGGCTCCGCTTACCCCGCACAATGACCCGTGGGATCCGATCCGCTCTTTGACGCGGCACGGCCGGCATGTGCTGACCAGCGTCGAATTCACGGTCACCAATCTTTGCAATATGAGATGCGAGCACTGCGCGGTAGGCGACGCGCTCGCGATGAAAGAGGGACCCAAGCTGCCCCTCTCTTTCATTTTCAAGAAGCTGGACGAAGTAGAGCATCTGGAAACGATCAGCATCACCGGGGGAGAACCGTCGTATAACAAAAACACGGTAAGCGAGTACATCGTTCCGCTGCTGAAATACGCCAGGGACCGCGGAGTCCGGTCCCAGATCAACTCGAATATCACGCTCGATTTATCGCGTTATGAAGAGATGGCGCCGTATCTGGACGTTATGCACATTTCTTTTAACTACTTGAATGGCGACGATTTTCACGAAATCGGTTTCGCCGGATCGCATCATCAGGTTGCCAGGGAAACGGCGTGGAAGATGTATGAGCGAATGATGGACAATGCCAAGGCGTTAAGCCAGGGCGGTGTGTTCGTTTCCGCCGAATCGATGATTAACTATAGAACCCGCGATAAGCTGCCGCAAATCCACCGGTTGATCGATGAGATGGGCTGCAGCAGGCATGAGGTCCATCCGATGTATCCAAGCGCATTCGCCTCCCGTCTGCCGATCCTTTCATTAGATGAGTTCCGTCAGGCAATCCATGCTCTGCTCGATCACCGCAATCCTTCGCTTTGGATGCTGTTCGGCACTCTTCCTTTCTTCGCCTGCAGCGATTCGCCTGAAGATCGCCGTGTGGTGCAAAGATTAAGGGAAGAGCCGAACGTAACGGTACGCAACGATCCGGACGGCCGCAACCGGCTGAATGTGAATTTGTTTACAGGCGATATTTTTGTGACGGATTTCGCGGATTTACTGCCCTTGGGCAACATAACGCGTGATGATACGCTGGATGGTGTGTTCGAGGCTTGGGCGGGCCATCCGCTGAACGGAACGGTCAATTGCCACTGCCCGGCGGCGAGCTGCTGCGGGCCGAATCTGCTGGTGGCTGATTCTTACTATAAAAGCGTAGACTTCAAAAAGAGAACAGCGCTGATTTAACCGTAATGGCGCAATTTTGATATAATGTTGCCGGAACGTCTGTTTAATCGGGGCGGACAAAAGGGGGAAGCGTTATCCATGTTTGATGTAAAGCTGATCCGTTATTCGGATCCCGAACGCACTTATTTGGCTCATTCAGCCGCCGTTTATTTGGGCAAGCCTGATGTGGACAACGTGAAAAGGCCTCTCAGCATCATCCGCAAAGGCGACACTCTGGCTATTTTCCGCGGCGAGCATGCAAGGTTTGAATTCAAGACGACCAAAGTCGTATATGATCATTTGATCACTTATACGACCCAGAACATGAGAGCCTGCGGCGGACTGAGGGCTAACGAGGCGACCGTGTTCGTTCCGCCTGTCGAGGATGACGATCCGGTGTATTCGGAGCTTGGGATGAAGCACCTGAAAGCTTATCAGGACCTGGTGCACGGAATTGATATCGAAACCAACGACCCCGTGAAAAAGAAAAGGCTGCAGGCCGCCAGATCCGTCGCTCCGATGAGTGTGCAGCTCCACTATGTGTTCGAGTTTAACCTGGGTACTTTAATTGAGGCCATCTTTCCGCAGCGGATCTGGACACCGGGCGCCCAGCTGGACACGAAACAGGTGGTTCAGCGTATGTATGAGCTTGTGCATGAGCAGGACCCTGAGATGTGGGACCTCATATATGACTATTACGGGCCCGAAGCCCAGGCATGGAAGAAGGTCAGGAACAAGCTGAGAAAAGAAGACCCGCAGCTCTACTCTCAGATAATGGAAAAGTACGGAGCAATGAAATCCATGTGGGAATAGGAGCAGCGTGAATGCCATATCAAACGTTAGCGATTTTAGCTGCAGGCTTCGCTTTGCTTTATGGTTTGTTTACCGTAGGATCTCCCTTTTTGCTGGCTTTGGTTACCGTCATCTTCCTGGATCCTCTGATTGTGTTAATCATGAAATACAATAAAATGGGGCGCATGGCCGCGGCTTCGATCGTGTGCAGCCTGTTCGTCCTGCTGACGCTCTTCCTGACGTATTTGATCGGCCTCAAAATCGTCACCGAACTGGGGGCCTTTGCGGCCAACGCGCCCAGGTATCTGAATGATGCCAATCTTTATCTGCAGGACGCCTCCGACCGTTTATACAACGCGCTACCCGGCAATATTGCCGAAGGGCTGAAAGGGTGGCTCGCAGGCGGATTTAATACGCTGACAGACACGCTGAAAAGCCTGATCGCGGGCTTCTCGTCGTATGTCCTGAATGTGGCCAAGACGATTCCGGGTTTATTTATCTATTTGATTGTGTACACGATGGCAGTCTATTTGTTCGCGTTCGGCGTGCCTTCCTTGAAGGAATCGTTTCTCGGGCTGTTCGAGCCTGCGTCACGGGCGAAAATGGATACCGTACTCGGCAAGCTGAGGGGAGCTGTATTCGGTTTTCTGCTGTCGCAAATCATTTTGAGCCTCCTTACTTATGTTATGACTTTATTCGGCCTTCTCATTCTGGGCGTGGATTTTCCGCTGGCGATCGCCCTGCTCATTGTTGTTGTGGAAGTTCTGCCCATTCTGGGCACTGGCTCTGTGCTCATACCCTGGGCCGTATACGAGTACATAGCCGGCAGTGTGTTTCTTGGCAGCGGACTCGTTGTCATGTTCCTGCTGATTTCGATCGTCCGACGAATTATTGAGCCCAAAGTCCTCGGCAACGCCGTAGGAATTAACGCCTTGGCTGCATTAATTTCCATGTACGTCGGATTCAAGCTTTTCGGTGTCATGGGATTGATTCTCGGGCCGGTTGCCGTAGTCGTCTATCAAGCGATGAGAAAAGTGGGACTGCTCAGTTTTAAATTTAAATTGGAATAATCGGAAGCCTGGATTGTAATTTTCTTACAGCCGGGTTATAATAATTGGAAATCGAACATGAGCATCAGGCCGATGAAGAGAATCCAACTCGGAGGCGTTTATGACCAGAGCGTCTGGAATCGAATTGCTCCCTAAATAAACCGGGAACCGTCCCGTTATCGCGGAACCAAGCGGACTGTGTTTGCTTTTAAGGCAGATATGGTCAAGTTGGGTGGCACCGCGAGCAGAGCGCTCCTCGTCCCAATCGGATGAGGGCGCTTTTTGTGTTTTTTAGAAATATAAAAAAGGAGACGGTGCTATGTTAAGCATCAGGTTTATCAGGGAGCATGCGGAGGAGCTGCAAGCGGCAGCCGAGCAAAAAAAGCTGAAGGTCTCGATCAAAGAAGTGCTGCTGCTCGATGAGCGCAGGAGGCAATTAATGCATACCGTTGAAGAGCTGCGCGGGGAGCGGAATGGGAAGTCGCAGGATATAGCCGCAAAGGTGAAATCGGGAGAACTGGAGGAGGCCGAGCGGATCCGGGCGGAGGTAAAGAGGATCAACGGGCAGGCCGCACCCTTGGAACGCGAACTGGCTCTGGCGGAGCAGCGCTATCAGCGTGAGATGGCATTGGTGCCCAATCTGGTGTCGCCGGATACACCTGCCGGAGAGTCGGATAAAGATAATGTGGAGATCAAAAGGGCGGGCGAGCCTCCTGTGTTTGATTTTCCGGCGGAGGATCATGTGCAGCTCGGCGATAGGCTGGGCCTGATCGACATACCGAGAGGAGTGAAGGTGGCTGGCACCCGGAATTATTATCTGAAGGGAGCCGGGGTCTATCTCCAGCGCGCCGTCCAGCAGCTTGCGCTGGATATGCTGCATGAGCGCGGATTTACTCTGCTTGAAGTGCCGCATATGGCCGGCGGGGAAGCGATGTTCCATACTGGATTTTTCCCTCTGGGCGAGGATCAGACGTACCGGATCGGCGAAGAGGACAACAAGTGGCTGATCGACACGGGGGAAGTCCCTTTGGTCGCTTATTACAGCGGTGAAGTGATCGATGTATCGAAGCCCGTCAAGCTGGCTGCGGCGTCGTATTGTTTCCGCAAAGAGGCAGGCTCGGCAGGGCGGGATGTGCGCGGCCTGTACAGGGTGCACCAGTTTGCCAAAGTCGAGCAGGTGATTATATGCAGGAACGATGCGGAAGAAGCGGAGGCGATTTTGCAGGAGATTACGGAAAATGCCGAGGAGTTTATGCAGCGGCTGGAGCTGCCTTACCGGCTGGTCGCTGTATGCTCGGGGGATCTCTCGCAGAAAAATTACAAGCAGTACGACATCGAAACCTGGATGCCCAGCCGGGAAAGCTATGGGGAAACCCATTCGTCATCTCTTTTGCTCGATTTTCAGGCCAGACGGTCGAACATCCGTTACCGTGACGAAGAGGGCAGGCTGCAGTACTGCTGCACGCTTAACAATACGATGGTGGCTGCGCCCAGGATCCTCATTCCTTTGTTGGAAAACCACCAGAGAGCGGACGGGACGGTGTATATTCCTCTGGCACTCCGCAAATATATGAACGGGATTGAAGAAATCAGGCATGCATAAAAGCTTTCCCCGCTGTGTTATATTTTCGCCAAATTTTGTAATACTGGGTACTATAGGCGAATTCAGAACAGGACGGGTGATTACGATGCAGGCAGTATATCAAAGAATGGCGGAGCTCTGGACGACCAGAAAACGGAGGAAGCTGACGGATGAGGAACAGGATGAGCTCAATCTCTGTCTGGAGGCAAACGCAACGCATATTTGGAAGAAGCTTAGAATCGAGAATTTATCCTTGCTCGCCTCGATGACGGGCGATTACGACTGGCTGCATGAGCTGTGTGCGGAACTCGAGCAGATGGAACCCAAGCCCCCGGCCAAGAAAGAAAACGATTCCTGCGGATAGGCAAAAAGTAACAGTTGCCGTTCCGCTTTTTTTTGCATATAATAAGAACAAGTGTTCTGTTTATCGGGATTCAACGAGTGTTTTGCAGATAAAGCCGTCATACTTAGACTCGTTTTACAGGGAAATCCGGGAGGTGTTCTAATGAAGGAGTCACTGCTTCGCTTGGTTGGCAGAAGGGTGGAAATCGTCTATTTAGACAGGCATAACCGATTCAGCCAGAGGTACATCGAAATTCGCAGCATAGAAGGAAATCAGGTGAAAGCCTTTTGTCTAACCCATGGAGCCCCGCGTGTTTTCAGGACCGACCGTATTTTGGCGCTAAGACCGGCAGGTTGGAGGGCGGCTGGACAATAGCGGCTGAATTCTAACTGCGGCAGGTCCCCGGATCCTGGAAGGTCTTCAGAGCACAAAAATGGCTTAATTCCAGTGCGTATTTTTCCCTTTTTGTTCCAAGCTTGAAGGTATTCATTCAGGGATTGTTTCATCTGTGTGTACTCGGGTAATTCAGTATAGGAAAGTATATGTCGAGGAGAGGGAGATCAACAGATGGACAATAGTGTAAACGATTGGAATTTCTTTCTTATGAACAATGGCGGGGTATGGCGAATCCTGGCTGGGTTGCTCGTTCTCTTCGTGGGACTGGCGGTCGCCAAGTTTGCGGGGAAAGCGATACACAAAAGTTTGGCGAGAACTTCTTTGGACAATCACGGGAAAGTATATTTTCCCGAGAATATGAGCCTCAGCTCTGTGATTGGCTCGGTAGTAAGAGGCTTCCTTGTCCTCGTTACTTTGCTGATTGTATTGGAGCTGCTCAGATTCAGTTTCATCCTGAATCCGTTCGTCGGCATCATTAACGGCATTACGGCCTATGTTCCTCTGCTGCTTGGCGCCCTGCTGCTTGCCGCCGTCGCTCATATTATTGCTACAATCGCAAAACGGACGGTACAGTACTTGCTGGGCACGGAAACCGCCAAGCGGGCCGTTCCCTATCTCGCCCAGTATAAAGATGTCGCTGGAAGCTTGATGTATGCGCTCATTCTTCTGCTGTTTGCTCCCAACATCCTGGATGCGCTGCAGATCAGGGCCATCTCCGAGCCGATCGGCATGGTTGTGAACTTGATCATAAATTATCTGCCGATGATTGCGGCTGCACTTATTTTAGTTATAATCGGACATTTTATAGCGAAATTCGTCGCCACTTTGACGGAACAGGTAGCCCGTTCCCTGAATTTGGAAAGATGGACAGGACCGGAAGTGAATGCGCCGGTGATTCTGGGCCGCACGGTGTATTTCCTCATCCTGTTCCCTCTCGCGGTACAAGCATTGGGCCTGCTTCATATCAACGCGATTCAGGAACCCGCCCAGCGCGTTCTGGATACTGTGATGTCCTGGATTCCGCGGATTGCTATCGCGGCAGCGCTGATCTATGTAGGGTATCTGATTGCCAGGATCGTCTACAATCTGGCGCTCACCTTTCTGTCCCCGCTTAAGATAGATGAGAAGCTGGCTCGTTTGCTGCCTTCCATCCGGACGAAACCGGATTTGTTGAACGCGGACGGCACGCCGTTGTCGGCTTCGCCGGGAGCAGCAGAGGAAGCTCTTTCCAAAGATTCCATCGCCGGAAGCAAATCTTCTATTACCCATTGGATCAGCTGCCTGATTTCGGTGTTGGTATTCGGATTCTTTCTGGTCGAAGCAACGAATTTGCTCGGACTGCAGTTTATCTCAAGCTCAGCGGCGGCCTTGATGGTACTGCTTCCCAGATTGGTGCTTGCGGCGATTATTATCTATGCGGGAATCTTTCTTGGAGAATTGGTTGAACGCAAACTCAGCGCACAGAGCCCTTTTAAAGGATTCATGAAGCCTGTTATTGTAGTGCTGGCGGTAGTGATCGGACTAACGGAGGTAGGTTTGGCCTCGATCATTGTCACCTCCGGGTTTATGTTCGTCATGGGCGCTATGGCCGTAGCTTTTATGATCGCAGTAGGAATCGGCAGCATCCCGGCCGTGAAGCGTTTCTGGGAGCACAGACAGCAATAAGCTTCCGGAATATGCATAGATACAGCAAAGCCAAGAGCCTCCTCCATGAGGCTCTTGGCTTTGCTGTATTTCTATGTGGCTGCCAAGTTTACCACAGCGGCCAAGCTTGCCTCACTTTTGCTGCATAGATTTTTGTGCGGCTAAATGCGGCGATGTATGCTAATATGGGTAATAGTGTGAACATATACAAAAACAAGGGAGAACCGTGAGAATGACTGTGAACAAAGTCGCGCCAGAGGCTATGATTTTTGACTTGGACGGCACGCTGTTTCAGACGGAAACGCTGCTCGTGCCTGCTTACCATGCCACTTTCGAGAAGCTGAGAGAGGAACGGCTGCACACCGGAGAAACGCCCGACGTCTCGATAATGCTGGGCTGCCTGGGCATGCTGCTGGAGCAAATTTGGAAGCAGGTCATTCCCGACGCTTCACCGGAAGCGCATCGCAGAGCGGACGAGCTGTTGGAATATTTTGAAGATCAGGGGTTAAGGCTGGGACAGGGACTGTTATATCCTGAAGTCAAGGAAACTTTGGATCAGCTGCACAGGAAGGGGATCCGCCTGTTTGTTGCGAGCAACGGCCTGGAGTCGTACGTAAAGGGCGTCATCCACAGCAAGGGCCTGGCTCACTTGTTTGATGGGCTTTACAGCGCGGGAGAATACAAAACGAAAACGAAAGTGGATCTGGTGCGGATACTTCTGGAAAAGCACGGTGTGAAGACGGCCTGGATGGTAGGCGACCGTTCTTCCGATGTGGAAGCGGGTAAAGGCAACGGCCTGGAGGTGGTCGGCTGCCGCTATGCAGGGTTCGGGAAGGAAGACGAGCTGGCGGGCGCGGATCGGATCATTCAACAGTTCAGCGAGCTGGCCGTGCTCGTTTAAGGAATAAAACAAAGGAGGCTTCCTAAGACGAAGTCTCCTTTGTCTTTTTCTGCTTCAGCAGCCAAGCCGCGTACTCCAGCGGCCTTGAAATGGCCTTCTTGTACGTTTCCGTTTCTCCGATCCTGTAGAAAATCTCCCGGGACGGTTTCGGATTCACTTCCAGAATCCAGGGATGGCCTGAAGGATCGACGGCGATGTCGATACCCAGCTCACACAAATGGCCGAATTTGGTCTCCAGATACTCCGCCGTATCAAAGCCTAATTTATTCAGCTTGCCGATCACCTTCCCGATCCTTTCTTCGGAACTGAATGTGCGCTTCAGCAATGTTTCCAGAGGAACGGCGGCGCCTCCGCCATGCAGATTGGATGTGATGCTGCGCTTCGGCCCGATCCGGCCCGCGCATCCGGTGATGTCCCATTTTCCGCTTCTGTCTTTCTGGATCAAAAGGCGGTAATCGTGGACCCGCCCATCGGAAAGGGTCAAAGGAATACCTTGCTGAATGACATATTTGTCGGACAATCCCCATGCTTTTAATTGGGCTGTAATCTGCCGCTCGGTCATTCTGCGAGGGTGGAGCATGTTTCTTTGCGGGTCTCTGCCCTGTACAATATATTCCTGTTTGGAGAGGCGATGCAGCTTGAGCACTCCCCTTCCACCGGTGCCGTTGATCGGCTTGAGAATGAGCAGGCTGTGGCCCGGAAGAAAGCTGCTCAGGTCCTTCCCGCTGCTGTATTTGCACGTCTTCGGTATATGCCGCGTCAGTTTGTCGCAATCGCTTAAAATTCCATGCATGACCCACTTATTGGCAAGCGGCTTCCCCAAGTAGTCGATATGGGAGTTCCTTTCCCGGAAGTCTTTTACTTTTGCCGACATCTCGGCACCCTGATAACGGGCCCGGTCATAGACCAGGGAAGGAATGCGGATACGTTTCCTCACCCATTCGCAGGATAAGGCATTATAGTATAAAGCGTTCACGGTGCCCTCCTCCGGAGCCTCGTCGTCAGGAGTAAAAACGAAGACCTCGATTCCATATCTTTTTCCCTGCAGGCACAGCTTCCTGAAATAGGAAATTTCCTCCAGCTTATTGCCGTTTAAATATACGGCTAATACCCCGAGTCGTGCTTTGGCCAAGGCTGGTCACCTTCTTTTTCTTTCGGCAGTCTTTACCCCAGTCTTCTTTCGCTTTTGTTTGCACAGGAAAAGGCTGTACCTTATGATCTGTTCCAATGAGGTTTTCCGTATGTCAGGCTCATCGAACTTCATGGGCTTGGAGTTCGCCTCAAAAAACCAGATTTGCCCCTCCCGGTCGACGCCGAGGTCCATGGACATTTCGCCCAAGGTGTTGCCGCAGGAGTTTTCAATTTGCTTGGCTATCAGCAGTGCGGCCTGCTTCGTCCGGGACAGTACGCGTTTGGCGTCACTGACGCCGAAGGAGGAAGTGAGCAGCTTGCCGGGATCATCGATCATACCGCCTCTCGGGACATGCGTCGTAATGCTGAGCTTGCCGGCCACTCTCGCTCCGATGCCCGATAATCTCCATCTTCCGGCGGAGTTTTTCTGCATGAGGACGCGCAGGTCGTACGGCCTTTGCTTATAAGACGCCAGATCGATCCCCTGCTGGACGATATAATCCTCTGTGTTGATCTGCAGTAATTTGATACGGTTCCAGACGCTGCGAATGTCAGGGTAGCTGGAAATGTGGCTTAGCTTGCCGTCCTGTATCGACAGCCGGAACTCTCTTCTTTTGTGATTGCCGCTTCTGCGTTCCAGCTTCATAATCCCTTTGCCCGCTTTGCCTTTGCTCGGCTTCAGATATACGGAGGAGTAGCTTTGCAAAAGATTCTCCAGCGTCTCGGCATCCGTCAGTTTATGAGTGGAAGGGATATATTTTTTCGTCGCTTTGGATTTATTCAGCCATTCGAACAATGTCCATTTATTGAAAAAGCAAGGGTTGAACAGTTTCACCGAACTGCTCTTCATGCAAGCCTGTATGGCCTGCTGCACCTCGGGGAGCTGTTCCTGGGAGCGGTAAGGAACGCGATTATATACCACCTTGGGAGCAGGAACGCTCGTGCGGTACCACTTGCTGTTCAGAAAATTGTATTGAAACCCGTTCAAATGAGGGACGGATAAAGAAAACTCTTTGGCTGTCACTACATACACCAACAGCCCATGCTGCTGCCCGGTCCGGATCAGGTCGATAAAATTTTCCTGATTCCCTTTGAACAACCCCGCCCCGTCATCCACGGTCAGGATCGCCATTGCCGGTACGATGTGCTCGTGGTAGGTGAATCCCATTCAGGAGTCCCTCCTCACGCGGAATTTACTTAAATACAGGCAGTAATCCACCAGATTCTCAATCGATTCCCTGCCCTGGGATTTCAAGGAGGGGTGCTTGAAGATAGAGCGCCCCGGTTTGGCGTTGGCTTCGAACATCCACACCTTCTCATCCTGGTCGATCCCAAGATCGAAGCCGAGCTCACCCAGCAAATATTTGTTGTTCTTCTCGATCTGCTGCGCCAGCATCACGGCGGTTTCTTTGGCGTTGTCGAGCACGGCTTCGGCTTTGGGGCCAAAGGTTTGCTTCAGCGCCTGTTCCGGCGTCATCAGCACGCCACCGCTGCGGATATGGGTCGTTACGCTTCCCTTACCAGCCTTCTTGGCCCCGATTCCAGCGACGATCCACTCGTTGTTTCCGTTCTTGGTCATATGGAAACGGAAGTCGATCGGGCAGGAATCGATTTCAACCAGCCGGATGCCCTGCTGCGCCACATACTGGTTGAATATGGATTTATTTTTGAACAGCTTCATCAAGTCGCTGAATTTGTTGAACCGAAGTAGCACATTTCTGCTGCCGCTGCGGTATCTTGCAAAATATCCCCGTTCGGGCGCATAGGTCAGACGGTAAATTCCGATGCCCAGGCTCCCGCCCGTCGGCTTTAAATAAACGAATTTGTGCTTTTCAAGCATTTCCTTCAGTTCCGCGGCGGTTGGGTTGGTAATCGAATCGGGCACATGCTTGTGGGCCTCCTCCCCTTCCAGCAGCCGGTAAACGTCGGATTTGTCAAAAAAACTCCAATTGTAAAGCGGAATATTCCTTCGCACGAACCTTTCTTTAAACTCGTTGATTTGAAGCGTGGCTTCCACTTTGCGGTTGTGCAGCCGGTTGTAGACGATATCGGGCAGCGGGACGGTTTTTCTTGACCAGCCTCCGTTCTGATGGATAAAATAACCGGTTATCGTCTCCTGCTGCCAGTTCACATCCGAAGGAGTAAAGGCGAAGGGGATGGACTTTTTGGCGCAGGCCTGCACAAAGGATTTGATGAATGCGTTGGGCCCGGAACCGGTCAGCACGCCGATCAGCGGGCCCAGCCGGATTTCGTTTATGGAATCGCTCTGGATTGAACAGGCTCCGGTTTTCGGTATTTTTAACAAGTTCATTATGGAGACCGGGATATGAATCTGGTTGCCTATTCTTTTTACCGCTCTGACCTGAACCGTTACCGATTTCGAGCCCAGCTTCAGGGAGACGGTCTTTGCTTTGCCAAGTTTTAGAGCCTTGATTAAGGATGAGGATAAAAAAACCGCTTTTTCCGTACGCTGTGCGGCATGGATCGTGCAGGTAGTCAAACTCATGGGTAGCCTCCTAAAATCACTCTATTCGATAAGGTCCGGTCAGCCAGATAGCGGGCATACCGGAGCGGATTGACCACGGAACAGGCTTTGATTTGCTGATCGGGCAGATGCTCAAATGCGGAGCGGCCTGGTTTGGAGTTGGCTTCCAGAATCCAGATCCGGCCGCTCCGGTCAATGCCGTAATCGATGCCGAGCTCAAGCAGCCTGCCGAAGGACTGCTCAAGCAAGGGGGGGATTTTGGCGGATAAACGGTTTAATGTTTGCAGGATAGCGGAGCTTTCATCCGCGCCAAACAGCTTCTGCAGAAAGGGCGCTGCCTCCCAAGCGGTCCCTCCGCCGTGCAGGTTGGAAGTGATTCCCCCTGCTGCGCCTTTCCTGGCGGCGAATCCCGTCAGCGTCCAGCCTCCGGTGCCGTCCTTCTGCACAAGCGCCCGTATATCGTACGGCTCCCCCCAGAAGTCGGTCAGCTGCAGGAAGGGCTGAAGCAAATACCGGCGTTGTCCGGTGAAGGCTTGCAGCCAGCCCAGCAGCTCCCGGGAGTCCCGGAAGCTGATCTCAATTTGCCGGTTGTTAAAATCTCTTCCCTTGACCGAATATTTATCCTCGGAAGGCTCTCCGCAGGAGCGCCTCTCGACCAAGAGGCCTCCTTTGCCTTGGGAACCGGCTTCTGGCTTAAGATAGGCAGCATCGTGCCGCTGAAGCCAGGTGAGCAGGGCCTGCTTCTCCAGCTTAATCGTATAAGGCAGGCAGGGCTTGATTTCGGCATCCGCTGCAAGCGCCGCGTACACATCGGCTTTGCCTTTGAGTACGCTGCCGAGCAGCCGGATGCCGGGTTCCCTGCGGATTCTGCGCAGCTGGGTCGCGTATTCGTTGAACTGGCTCCCGTTTGTGCAGAAGCAGCGGTCATACACAAAATCAGGGAACGGGCACAATCGCCGCTCCCATCCGGAGGTTTTCCCGGAATAAACATAGCCGGTGACATGGCCGGCCTCCCAGTGGATATCGGCTGGAGAGAATACAAAAACATAGAGTCCCAGACGGCTGCCTTCCCTGCAGAGCCGGCTGTAAAACTTTTGGCTGGCGAAGGGCGGAAGGCCAGGGGATGCGGCGGTCATGATGCCTACGCTGATGTTTTTCCTGGATGAAGCCATTATGGACCACCTCTAGAACTTCGCCAGGTAACGGGCGTAAGTTACGGTTTTGTTTACGGACGGCCGGATTTTCTCTCCCCCCGAGGTGGAGGAATTATCGTCCTTGGAAGGCTTGGAATTGACTTCAAGCAGCCAAATCCTGCCGCTCCGGTCTATGGCCAAATCCACACCCAGCTCGGCAAAATGGCCGTCGACATACTTTTCGATGCCTGACGCGATCTCCAGAGCGGCCCTACGCAGCTTCGGGGAGTAACCGGTTTTGGCGCCGGCCTCCAGATCCGAGTTGGACGTGGCATCATTCACCGAGCTTAACCGGCCTCCTTTGGCAATATTGGATACAAAATGCTGCTTGCCCGCAATCCGTGCTACAGCCGATGTCACGCTCCACTGCCCTTTGTCGTTTTTCTGCACCAGCACCCGGAAATCCACCGGACTTCCGTCTACGGACATCAAGGATAGCCCTTGTTGGATTTGGTAGTTCCGCTGCTTGATTTTTCCCGACAGCCGGGAGTAGAGCTGGCGTAACCTGGCGAATGACGTACGTTTAGCGCCGTCCTCCCGGGTTACGTGGCAAATGTAAGAACCGTTTCCACGGCTGACACGGATAATTCCTTTACCCAAGCTGCCGGTGATCGGCTTCAGGAACACGGAATCATATTTTGACATCATTTCTTTGAGTACTGCATAACTTTGGAGCATATGGGATTCAGGCAAATATTTATGAAGGCCGCGCTCGTTGTTTAAAGCGTCGAAGACTTCATTTTTGTTCAAATATTTTTCGTTAAACACGCCGGCGCCATGCTTTTCCTTGACTTCACTCATAAAATGCTGCACGGCCTGGAGATTCTCCAGCTTGCGTGAGGTCAGGCGGTTATAGACGACATTCGGCACGGGAAAGGTTTTTTTCTTCCATCCGTGATGAAAGGTGTAGCCGCTGATCGCTTGGGAACCCTCTTTCAATTCCTGCGGAGTAAAGAAGAAGACGAAGGCTCCATAATTGGAACAGGCTTGTGTCAACTCTTTGCAAAACGAAGTCGTAGATCCGAACGGACGATCCGGAGTGTGTGTATGGACGCGGGAAACCAGCACGCCGATGATGGGACCGAGCCTTAACGTCCGGGAACCGGTTTGGCAGCTTGCGCAAAGCTCCATATCGCGTTCGATCTGCATCCTGCCGGCCAGGCTCACATTCATTCTAAGCAAGGATGGGTGGGCGGACGGAACGGCTTTTACCTCCTGCTTCATGGACCCGAACTGCAACTGGACCGTTTCCCCCGACGGAATCCTGCATTTTTTCATAAAAGTTTGGCTGAGCATGATCGTTTGGTCTGTAAGGGAGCTGCTGGCGCTTTGGATCTGAATTTTTAATTTGGCTCTGATATTCATTCATGAACCTCCTTCCAGCATCGCAGATACCTGTTTCTGACTGCCAATTGACTACTCCATCATATGAAAGCCCAAAACTCTTGGTGAAAATAAAGCGGAAAACGTTTTGCCGGGCAGAAAATGACGAAATGAAGAAGCTCATTGATTCATGAAGCGAATTCTGGCACAATAGAGGGTGCATTGACACTTGCTTTAATTAAAGGAGAGATCATCAGTTGAATATCCACGACATTGCCCACGATTTGGCGAAAGCACTTAAAGCAAGCCAGGAAATAAGCGACATTAAAAAATACAGAGCCGAAATTGAAAAAGATCCGCAGACAAAAGAGATGTTCGACGACTTCAGAAAACGCCAATACGACATCCAGCAGCAGCTGGTTTCGGGACAAAGCCTTTCCCCGGAAACATCCGAAAATATGGACAAGCTGTATCAGGCGGTTAATTCCAACCCGCTCATCCGTCAAATGTACGAAGCAGAAAACAGGCTTTCCGTCATCATGGACGATATTCAGAGAATTATTACGGAACCGATCAGGGAAGTATTGTAAATCATCGGGGGCTGTTGGAACTCTGACAGTCCCTTTAAGTTTCATTCAAATCCACTGCACGCTTGTATAGACAAAAAGAGGTGACAGGGAATAAAAAAGCAGAAGTTGACGGAACTGGGTGTGGTCCGGGCGCTCGCGATTCTCGCGGTGCTTGTTATCCACGTCACCGCGCAGGGGACAGTTACCCTCCCGCAGACGGGGCTGTCCGGACTTGCTTATTTATGGGCGAACAAAATCAGTTATTTTGCCGTGCCGCTGTTTATCGCGCTGAGCGGCCTGGTGCTTTTTTACAGGTATGACGGAGATTGGTGCGGCCGGCAGGCCGTACAGTTTTGGATAAAAAGAGTGCGCCAGATTGTAATCCCTTATCTGATCTGGACGGTTATCTACACTTTGTACGAGGCCTGGGTATATGACCCGAAGGCGTTCAAGCTCAATTTCGACCGTTTTGGAGAAACGGTATTGTGGGGAGAAGCGAAGTACCATTTGTATTATCTGGTCATTATGGTTCAGTTTTACCTGCTTTTTCCTTTGCTGATGACGCTCGTGCACAAGTTTAGAAGCTTCAGGGTCTTGCTGCCCGTCGCAGGTGTTGCCATTCAGCTTGCCGTGTACGTGTACAGGTACCGGCTGGAGAAGCCTCTTGAGCACGCCTATCTGTATTGTGCGACCTATTTCGGTTATTTTGCGGTCGGCAGCTTTATCGGACTGCACTACCGTGCCATCCACGAATGGCTGGGCAAGCATAAAACGGCGGTTTACTCGCTGTTTGCCGCTGCGGGAATCGTTTACTCAGGCATGTTCCTGCTGAATCGGTTTGAATTCTTTTTCCCCGGCTACTGGTATGACCTGGTGTACTTCATGTACTGCTGCGCTGCGCTTCTGTGCTTTATACTGGCGGGAAGCCGGCTGCCGGGCCGGATGCCCGGAGTTTACCGTGTTCTGAATGCTTTAGCCGGTGTTTCCTTCGGAATTTATCTCATCCATCCGATGGTTCTTACCGCGTGGAACCTGAAATTTACGGACCATGCTGCACAGCATACATTTTTGCTGATGTCCTTGCTCGGGTTTGTTGTGACCCTTGCCGTTCCTTGGCTCGCGATGATTGTGTACAGAACAGGCCAAAAGCAGTTTAAGCGTAGGGTATCCCGTTAACAGCAAATCTGACGGTCAAGCCGGCTGACTGAAAAAGCGATCATATTTTCTCTCCCAGGCTAATAAAATAGAATGTACAAGTAGTCAGATGGGGGAGTGAGGGCCGTGAAAGGTACCAAAAATATGGTTTATATGGCTGTTGCACTGGGAATGCTGATTTATGCGCTGCCCCAGTTGGAAATTGGACAAGGGCTGACGGCGCCTACGATTTTCGGGATTTTGTGGATTTGCCTGGCGCTGCTCATTATCGCTGCGCATCTGCATGAGCTGCTCGGTGTGGACGCGGAGATGAAACAAAGAATGGCGCAGGTGGAACGCATGAAAGCGTGGCAGATGGAGCAAGCCGTCCAAGGGCGCCGTAAATTGTTTCAGTTCCGCAAGTAGGAGATGACGGTGTCTTTGACGCATCTTTTCTCTTTTAGCGCGAGCTTAAAAAAAGCCGGATGCAGCGATCAACTCGCGCATCTGGCTTTCTATTTTAACGTTATAGAAAACTGCCGGAGGGCAAATGGAGCATCTTGGTTCTTGCTCTTTCCGCAGAGGAAACCGGTTCTGTAGGACGGTAAGCAAACGGCGGCGGAGCTCAATGAGCAGGCGGTTTCGCAAGGCTTGGATTTTATAGTCATCACTTAACACAATATTCTGCAGGCCGCTTGCGAGGATTTAAAGCAATATGCATAATAGGAGGGGCAAGAATGCCGGTTTTGACCGTTCAACAACAGCAGTTTTCCATCGAAGGGATTCTGTTTGATAAGGATGGAACGCTGTTGGAATTTTTGCGGCTGTGGGGCGTATGGGGCAAACTGATGAGCGATCAGGTTTGCAACAGGGTGGCCGCTTTGGGCGGCGACATTTCGGGTGAATTCAGGGGCAAGCTTCTCGGCACTCAATATGATTCACTGGGGCAGCTCGCCGGCTACGATCTGCAGGGCCCTTTATCGATAGCTTCGATTCCCGAAGTGGAAGGCATTCTCGCCTGGCAGCTTTACAAACACGGCTTGCCATGGAATGAATCCCTCACCGTTATCCGCGGCTTTCGCGATAAAGCGAATGAGGAAATCGAACGAACACGTCCGGCAGTCCCTACGCCGGGACTGCTGCCATTCCTCGAACAATGCGTGTTATCCCGAATTCCTCTGTGTGTGGTGACTGCTGACGATACAGCTGAGGCTCGTAAGCATTTGACATGGATGAATGCCCTGCACTATTTTCAGGATGTCATCGGAGACGACCAGGTGACGGAGGGAAAGCCGGATCCGGAGATGGTAAGACTCGCTTGTGAAAGATTAGGGATTGAACCCTCGAGAGTGGCCGTGATTGGAGATACGAACGGGGATATGCAGATGGGAAGAGCGGCTGGAGTTGCCGTAACGATCGGTTTAAACGCGGATCCCGAAATCCGTTTGAAGCAAGCTGACTTTATGATCACCGATTTCAGCCAACTCAGCGTACTTGCTTGACAGACAGACATGCAAGATGGAGCGGTGAACGAATGAAGAAGCATGCCCAGGCATTCAGGACACGTGAAGCACGCCGGATGCCTGAAGCACGCCGGATGCCTGAAGCACGCTGGCTGCCTGAAGCATGCCGGATGCCTGCAATAGTTTTCGCACCCCCTTCGCGTACCTGAATAAAATGAATGGAATGATGAATAATGATCGGCTGGTTGTTTTTAGCTTTAGCGATTGTATTTGAGCTGGCCGGGACGATAACGATGAAGTTTTCAGGGAGCTTTACCAATCTGCTTCCTTCGATCATCATGTTTGTCCTTTACGGCTGCTCTTTGACCTCTTTGACCTTTGCAGTAAAAACCATCGACATCAGTGTAGCCTATGCAATCTGGTCGGGACTCGGAACAGCGCTAATCGCGATTGTCGGGTTCTACGTTTTCCACGAGCACATCACGCTGTTAAAAATATTGTCCATCTTCATTATTATTGCGGGAGTTGTGGGTGTAAACCTGGCCTCGGGTTCGAGTCATTTCCTTCGGTAGCGGATTGCACGAGCATACAATGAAAAACGAGCGGCGTAACTTTTAGCAGCCATCGCTGCACGTTTTTGTAATAGAGGCGTTGTGCTCACTCCCGCAGAAGCAGCTGCCATCCAACTGACGATCCGTATTCCCGTGACCGTTATACTTACACTGCACTTTTCACCGCCACCTCTCTTTTCGCCGACTCCTCGTTTTGCCGCATACCTTGCTTGTGCTCTGTTCTAATACAGATTATAATAAAAATAGTAGTACAGTTTATGAACGGGGTGTCGGTTTGGACCGGACAAGCAATGATTCCATAACTAAACACGAAAACATTCTTCAATATATCGAGGACTTGAAGCTCGGTTCCAAAATTTCCGTAAGGAAAATCGCCCAGCGAATGAAAGTGTCCGAAGGCACGGCCTATCGCGCAATTAAAGAGGCGGAGAACCGGGGACTGGTATCTACCAAGGAGCGCATAGGGACCGTCAGGGTGGAGCGCAAGCACAGGCAGGACATCGATAAGCTTACTTTTGCCGAAGTCGTTCACATAGTGGAAGGAGAGGTGCTGGGCGGCGAAGGCGGAATGGGCAAAACGCTGCACAAGTTCGTTATCGGAGCGATGGAACAGGACGCGATGCTGCGTTATATCGAGCCGGGCAGCCTGCTGATCATCGGCAACCGCTACCAGGCCCACAGCCTTGCGTTGGAGCATGGTGCGGCAGTGCTCATCACCGGCGGCTTCCACACGAATGACGAGAACCGGAAGCTGGCGGACCAGCTGCAGCTTCCGATCATTTCAAGCTCCTACGACACGTATACGGTGGCTTCCATGATCAACAGGGCCATCTACGACCGGCTTATCAAGAAGAAAATTATGCTCGTTGAGGACATCATCGCCCCCGGCGCACCGGTGAGCACGCTAAGTCCAGGCTCAACCTTGACCGAATGGAGGCTGCTCTCCGACGAAACCGGGCACAGCCGCTTTCCCGTCGTGGACGAGCGGAACCGGGTGATCGGGATCGTCACCCCCAAAGATATGGTGGGAGCAACCCCCGACCAGACGATCGACAAGATGATGAAGCGCAATCCGCTCACCGTCTCGCCCCACACTCCGGTGGCATCGGCGGCCCATCTCATGATCTGGGAAGGGATCGAGCTGCTGCCCATGGTCGATGAAAGCCGCAGGCTGCTCGGCGTCATTTCCAGGAACGATGTGATGAAAGCTATGCAGTATATCCAGAAGCAGCCGCAGAACGGCGAAACGTTCGAGGACTTGATCTGGTCCCAGTTTGAGGAAGCGACCGACGAGCAGGGCCGGCTGATCTATAAAGGGACGATTACCCCGCAGATGACGAACCACCTAGGCACGGTGTCCGAAGGCGTGCTCACCACACTGATGACCCAAGCCGCATACCACGTGGTCCAGGAGCACAAAAAAGGTGACATGGTCATGGATAACCAGTCCACCTATTACCTTAAGCCCGTGCACATCGAAAGCCAGGTGCAGATCTGCCCCAAAATTCTCGAATCCAGCCGCAAGTTCAGCAAAATCGATGTCGAAGTGTTCCACGCCGGATCGCTGGTCGGCAAAGCGCTGATCACGGCTCAAATGATCGAAGGGTAGCGGTCACCGCCTGGGCCGAGTATAAAAGCCGAAATTGCGGATACCGGCAAACAAATTGAACAGCCCCAGCAAAAAACACACCGTGCCAAACATGCGCCTGGTATTGGAATCCGAGAAAAAGAACAGCTGCGTCACCGCGATAGCGACCAGCATCATGCCCATCGCGATATTCATCTTGGCGGCATAAGTCCCGCGAAGCTTGGGCTCCTGCTGCCTTCTGTATTTGAAGCTGTAATAGACGGAGACGCCTGCGGATAGGCAGATAATTAGAAAAAGTGCGGTTTGAATCGTCTGAAGCAATGGGATCATCCTTTGGAGGTTTTGCTTCTACTTTATCGATTTCGGACGGCAAAATCAAACGTTTTCCTCAAGGCTCCACCCCTTTGAATACATCGGCGTTAATCCACACGATCAGTTCCGTCTGCACAAGCATCATCGTCCGTACCGTCACGGTGTAATTTTTCTCGAGTATGCCATGGTAGACTTTCCCGGAGATCAGCTTCTCATAGAGCGGATAGCTCTCCCCGAAGGCGGCGCTATCGCGTCCCAGAACGATGCTGAGATCGTCCCTTACCCTTCTCCTAAGCTCCTGCTCCGTCCCTTTGTCAATCGTGTTCTTGCCCCCCTGCAGCACGCGGATATCGAGCTTTTTGATCACTCCGGCTCTGTTGCTGGTTTTGTGGAGCAGTTTCATTTCTTTATGCAAAATCTCTATTTGCGCTTGCAGTTCCAGGTTCCGGGTATAGACCAAATCGATTGTACGGCGGTTAACCGCCAGGAATAATGCACAGCCGACAATCACCCCGACCAGAAAAAGACCCGACCCCTGCATCAGTCTGCGGTATCGTTCGAAAGGAGGCACCCTCAAGACTGTCCGCCGCCTTTGCACATCCATTGAATCAGCGAACAGGACATGGAAGCGCCTATAAAAGCGCAGACGATCAGCAGGATTTGCTTTACGGCGGGGGACAGATGGCCTTCCACGAAATTGGATTCAATGACCCGGATCGGATCGATCGTGCCGCCGATGGCCGCGACCATGGCCCATATCTTGATCTGTTCGGAGATGCGCAGCATCGTTTCTGTCGGAGGCTGAAGGATCAGCACCGCGCCGATCCCGCCCAGCAGGCTGCCGCCAAGCACAACTCCAAAGGCTACAAAAAAATCCAGCGCCATTTTGGCTATAAAATTAATCGGCATCGATATCCCTTCTTTCACAAGGCTAGTCCATTTCCACATGAAGCGGCTGCCTAGATTGCACACTCATTGCTATATGTATATGGGAATCTATGTTCTATTATGATAAAATAATTTTAAGAAACCCCGCGGGCAGCAGCCGGGAAAATGAAGGGAGAACGAACATGAGCCAGTTTGTGCATCTGCACGTTCACAGCGAATACAGCCTTTTGGACGGAGCGGCCCGGACCAGCCAGCTGGTGGAGAGGGCGGCGGAGCTCGGCATGACTTCGCTGGCCCTCACGGATCACGGGGTCATGTACGGCGCCATTCCTTTCTACAAAGCCTGCGCTGCCCGCGGGATCAAGCCGATCATCGGGTGTGAAATGTACTACACCGCCGGTTCGCTGAGAGATAAAGGGACACGGCAGGAGCAGCCTATCTACCATCTGATTCTGCTCGCGAGAAATATGGCCGGCTACCAGAATTTGATGAAGCTTTGTTCGATTGGCCATTTGGAAGGCTTCCACTACAAGCCCCGCATCGACCACGAGCATCTCGCCCTGTACGGGGAAGGGCTGGTGTGCCTCAGCTCCTGTCTCGGAAGCGAAATTTCCCAGCATCTGCTGTATGACCGGAAGGAAGAAGCCAGGGCGGCTGCCGAGCGGTACAGGGGCATTTTCGGGGAGCATTTTTATCTGGAAATCCAGGATCACGGCCTTGTGGAGCAGAAAAAAGTAATGAAAGCGATGATCAAGCTGTCGGAAGAGACCGGGATCCCGCTCATTTGCACCAACGATGTGCACTATGTCGCGGCCCAGGACGAACCCGTGCAGGACATTCTCGTCTGTATCGGCACGGGCAAAACGGTAGAGGACGAAGACCGGCTGAAGTTCTCGACGAACCAGATGTTCCTGAAGAGCGCGGAAGAGATGGAGCGGCTGTTTCCCCATGTTCCGGAAGCGCTGGCGAACACTTTGAAAGTGGCGGACAGCTGCTCCTTGGAGCTGGAATTCGGCCGCTCTATCCTGCCGGAGTTCAAGCCTGTGCCTGACGGGCAGTCAGCGGCGGACTATTTGGCGGATTTGTGCTGCAAAGGCTTGTGGGACAGATATTCCCAAACTGCAGGCTGGGAGGAACAACCGCACCGCAAAATGTTGGAGGACAGGCTCCGGTACGAGCTGGATGTCATCGACCGGATGGGCTATTCGGATTACTTTCTGATCGTCTGGGACTTCATCCGGTATGCCCATGAGAACGGGATACCGGTAGGTCCCGGACGGGGATCGGCCGCAGGCAGTCTGGTCGCATACGTGCTCAAGATCACGGACGTCGACCCGATCCGTTTCGGGCTGCTGTTCGAACGGTTTTTGAACCCGGAGCGGGTGTCGATGCCCGATATCGATATCGATTTCAGCGACGAGGACAGGGACCGGGTCATTGATTACGTCGTGCAAAAATACGGCTCCGGGCATGTGGCCCAGATCATCACATTCGGGACGATGGCCGCGAAAGCGGCTGTCCGCGACGTCGGAAGGGCGCTGAACGTTCCTTATAACGAAGTGGACAAGGCGGCCAAAATGATTCCTTACGGAGCCCATAATTTGGAAGAGGCGATAAAGCTGAATCCGGACCTGAAAACGCTGGCCGAGCGGAGCGCCCGCACCGCGGAGCTGCTGCAGATGGCGATGAAGGTGGAAGGCATGCCCCGCCACGCTTCCACGCACGCGGCGGGCGTCGTCATCTCGCGTGAGCCGCTCACCCGCTACGTTCCGCTGCAGGAAGGCTCGGAGCAGACCGCGCTGACGCAGTATTCGATGGAGAACCTGGAATCCATAGGCCTGCTCAAAATGGATTTTCTCGGCCTGCGGACCTTGTCGATCATTCAGAGGACGGTCCGCTGGATCGAAGAGCAGTATGGGGTTGCGATTGATTTTCAGAACCTTCCGATGGACGATGAACCGACCTATGAGCTGCTGAGCAAAGGGGATACGACCGGCATATTCCAGCTGGAGTCCGCGGGCATGCGGCGGGTGCTCAAGGAGCTGAGGCCGTCGGAATTTGAGGATATCGTCTCGGTGCTGGCTTTGTACCGCCCGGGACCGATGGAATTTATCCCGAAATATATTGCCGCCAAGCACCAGCAGATTGAGGCGGAATATCCGCATCCCGATCTGGAACCGATTCTTGCCGATACTTACGGCATCATCGTCTATCAGGAGCAGATTATGCAGATCGCGTCCAGAATGGCGGGATTTTCGCTGGGTGAGTCGGATTTGCTGCGCCGCGCCGTAAGCAAGAAAAAGCGCGAAGTGCTGGACGAGCAGCGGGCGCATTTCGTGGCCGGCAGCGCAGATCAGGGGTACACGGAGGAAGAGGCGAACAAGGTGTACGACATGATCGTCCGGTTCGCGGATTACGGCTTCCCCCGGGCGCACGCGACCGCATACGGGGTGCTCGCTTTCCGGACGGCTTACCTGAAGGCGCATTTTCCGGTGCAGTTTATGGCTTCGATGCTGACCGCCGTAGTCGGCAACCACAGGAAAACGGCCGAGTACGTCGACGAATGCCGCCGGATGGGGATTCCGGTGCTTCCTCCGGATGTGAACGAGAGCGGCGTCGCTTTTACGCCGGTGGAGAACGCTGGGCAGAGGCGGGCTGCGGCCCCGCTTGAAGCAGGCGGGAGCGCCGGATGGGCGGGAGGAACCGGGTCTGCAGCAATGGCGGCGGACGAGGCCCGCCAAGGCTTGGTAGCCGCGGGAGCTGCAGGACAATCGGAAAATAGAGCGCGCGGACATGAGGCGCCTATGTTTGGGGCGATCCGGTTCGGCTTGGGAGCGATCAAGAATGTCGGAACTCATGCCATCGATACGATCCGCACAGAGCGGCGCGAGAGCCCGTATGCGGATTTGCTCGATTTTTGCCGGCGCGTCGATCTGCGCGTATGCAACAAGCGGGTGATCGAGTCGCTGATCCACGGCGGCGCGATGGATTCGCTTCCCGGCCACCGCGCCCAATTGATCGCGATGCTTGAGGAAACGCTGGAGGCTGCCGTCAAATGGCGCAAGGAACGCGAAGCGTTCCAGCTTTATCTCGAAGGCTTCGAGGAGCAGATCAACTGGACGATCGAGTATCCGGACATCCGCCCGTTCAGCGCGATGCAGCAGCTGGAGATGGAACGCGAGCTGCTCGGCCTGTTCCTTTCCGGGCATCCGCTCGATGCTTATGAGGAGGCCCTGAAGGAACTGGAGCCCGATCCGCTGCATCTGCTCCAGGAATATGAGGACGGCGCCGAGGTGACGGTCGCCGGGATGATCGTCTCGCTTAAGACGATCGTCTCCAGGAAAGGGCAGGCGATGGCCTTCGCCGAGCTGGAGGATCGCATCGCCAAGGTCGAGGTCGTCCTGTTTCCCGAAACTTGGAAACAGGCCTCCGCCCTGGCGCAAAAAGGGCGCCTCGTCCTGCTGAGAGCAAAACTCCAACAGCAGGACGAGGACGCCAAGCTGCTGGCGGACCAGCTGCTTCCGCTGGAGGAGCCGATGGATCGGCTCCTCCGGCTGAAGCAGCGACGGTCCGCCCCAGCCGCGGCGCCGGCGGCGCAGCGCGCGCAGCACGCGCGCACGGCTCCGCCGGCGGCGCAGCCGCAAGCGGCCGCCGCCGGCGCTGGCGCCAGCGCCGCAGCGCGCGGCCCGCGGCGGCCGACTGCGCCCCGCGGCGCGGCGTCGGCAGCACCCGCAGGCAGCGCCCAGCGGGTGTTCGTCAAGATCGGCGCGGCCCTCGAGACGCCGTACAGCCTGGAGCAGCTCAAAACGCTGCTCCAGTCGCACCCCGGCCCGCTCAAGGTCGTCCTGTTCTACGAACGCACGAAGCAGGTGATCGAGCTGACCGGTCCTTACACGGTCAAGCCCTCCCCCGAGCTGTTCGGCCAAATTGAAAGCATCATGGGCAAAGATTGCGTAAAAGTGAAATAATCCGGCATTTCCCGGCATAGATTTAAGAACCCGTGAGAGCGCAGCTCTATGCGCGGCACGACCTTGGCGGGGTAAAGGATCCGGGAGGTTTGCCTATGTCTCAACATTTAGTCGTACTTTTGGAACAGCGAGGCGTAAAGATCGACGATATAGCCGATATCGTGTTCGCCCTGCAGAAGCCTTACAATGACCGGCTGAGCAAGGACCTGTGCACCGAAAGCGTGCTGGCCGTGCTGCAGAAAAGGGAAGTGCAGTATACTTTTTATACCGGGATCGCGCTGGACGAATTGGCGGAACGGAAGCTGCTGCCGGAACCTCTGCAGTCGATCATGGAAGCCGATGAATCGCTGTATGGCGTCGATGAGACGCTGGCGCTGGGCATCACGAACGTTTACGGAATGATCGGACTTACTAGCTTTGGCTATTTAGATAAAGTAAAGCCGGGCATCATCCAGGAATTGAACAACAGCGCGACCCGTATCCACGTGTTTTTGGACGATTTGATCGCTGGTTTGGCGGCGGCGGCGTCCGCCCGTATCGCCCATAAGAACAAAAACGCGGCGAGCTACCACCAGCCGGCGGATCCTTGTGGAAACCCGGCAGACGATGTGGAATAGCCTCAAAATCCGTCCAATCCCCGGGGTTAACGAGCCAAAAACCGGACTTGCCTCCAAGGCGGGTCCTTCTTTTTCTATGGTTCGGCAGCCCTTTAACTTCGATCAGGAAACGCGGGAGCAAGCATCCAGGAAGATCCTTCCTTTTCTATGGTTCGGCATGCTTCGCTCCTCCAAGCGGAGCGGTAGCATGCCCGGGAACACACCGTTTTGCGCCCGCGCCAGGCCGATGATCCCGTCATTCAAACCCTGATCGCTTATAACCGCTGTTGCGGTAAAAAAACAACTTATGTTATTATTATTCCATTATGTCGGCGTGCTTTGTGTGAAAAGCTTTATCAATCGGCTGCTGCATTCGATCGGGAGGTTTGTCCTATGTGGACGGTAATTTACATTGCCCCAACGGCTAGAATTGCCGAACGAATCAAAAACAAGCTCTCCGAAGAGGGCTTTCTCGTACAAGTCCGGGCTGTTTCTTTGAACAACAATCAATACGAAATCCTGATTCCCGAAGGGGAGCTGGAGGAAGTCCAGGAAGTTCTCAACGCCATTTTACATAGGTGAAAATGGTTTTTTAGTCTGTCCGTCCCGCGTCACAATAACGGCTTGGTGAGGTGTATACGTGTTAAAGGACTTATTTCAAAAACGAAAATACGCAACGATACCTTCGGAGACGGCAACAGCGCGGTCTGAGCGGCGGGAGATCCCCGAAGGATTGATGATTAAATGTATAAAATGCGGCACCATCCAGTACAGCAAGGAGCTGGAGAAAGGCCTGAAAGTATGCTCGGCCTGCGGCTACCACTTTAAGCTTACGGCAAAAGAACGGATTGCCATGCTTATGGATGAAGGCCGTCTTTTTGAATTTGAACAGGATATGGTGTCCGAGGATCCGCTGCTCTTTCCCGATTACGCGCAGAAGTACGCAAAAGCACGGCAGAACACCGGACTTAACGACGCCGTAATTACAGGTGAAGGCACAATCGGCGGATTTCCAGTCGTGGCCGCCGTCATGAGCTTCGATTTTATGACCGGGACATTGGGTTCGGTGGTCGGCGAGAAGGTGACCCGTGCGATAGAGACGGCGATGCAGAAGAAATATCCGCTCATTGTGTTCTCCACTTCCGGAGGGGCGAGGATGCAGGAGAGCATCCTGAGCCTAATGCAGATGGCCAAGACCAGCGCCGCCCTATCCCGTTTCAACGAGTCGGGAGGACTGTTCATTTCCGTCATCACCGATCCGACATACGGCGGTGTGACGGCAAGCTACGCCATGCTGGGAGACATCATCCTTTCGGAGCCCGGCTCCGCTTTCGGCTTCACCGGACCGAGGGTCGTAGAGCAGACCATACGGGCGAAGCTGCCGGACAATTTTCAGACGGCTGAATTTAACCAGGCGCACGGTTTGATCGATAAAGTGGTGCACCGCAAGGATCTGAAGACGGTGTTGACCGGGCTGCTGGACATGCATATGGAAAAGGGGGACCGGTCTTATGGCAAATGAGATGCCTTTTGAGCAGCCTCTGGCGGAACTGCGCAGCAAAATCGAGGAATTACGTAAATTCGGCCTGGATAAAGGAATCGACTTCAGCGAAGAAATCAAGCGGCTGGAAGACAGATACCGCCAGCTGGAAGCGGAACTGTATCAGGGAATGAGCACGTCCGAGCAGATGCAGCTGGCGCGGCATCCCCAGCGTCCCACTACACTCGACCTGATCCCTCATATTTTTACAGATTTTATGGAGCTGCACGGGGACCGTCTCTATGGAGACGACCAAGCGGTTGTAGGCGGGCTCGCCAAGCTTAACGGCATTCCGGTCACTGTGGTCGGCCACCAAAAAGGAAAAGACACGAAAGACAATATTAGCCGTAATTTCGGAATGTCCCATCCCGAAGGCTTCCGCAAAGGGCTTCGTTTGATGAGGCAGGCGAACAAATTCAAAAGGCCGATCATCTCCTTTATCAATACGCCGGGGGCTTTTCCCGGGAATGCGGCGGAGGAGCGGGGACAGGGCGAGGCTATCGCCCGGAATTTAATGGAGATGGCGTCCTTTGGAGTTCCCATCATCTGTGTTATTATAGGGGAGGGAGGAAGCGGCGGGGCGCTGGCTTTGGCAGTAGGCAACCGTGTGCTGATGCTGGAGAACGCCATTTATTCCGTCAGTACGCCCGAGGCGGCGGCTTCCATTCTTTATAAGGACGCGGGCAAGTCTATGCAGGCAGCCGAAGCGATGAAAATCACGGCGGACCACATCCATTCCCTGGGCGTGGTCGACGAAATCGTGCCGGAGCCCAAAGGCGGGGCCCACCGTGATGTGGCCGGACAAGCCGCTACGATCAAAGAGATGGTATGGCGCCATCTGCAGCAGTTAATGCCGATGACAGATGAAGAGTTGCGGGAAGACCGCTACCGGAAATTTAGAGAAATCGGCAGATTCACCTATATTCAGGAGGGAAACCATGCGTAAAACCAAGATTGTCTGTACCATCGGACCTGCCAGCGAATCGCTCGAGAACCTGACGAAACTGATTGAAGCGGGTATGAACGTAGCTCGCCTGAACTTTTCCCATGGAGATTTTGACGAGCACGGCAACCGGATAAAGAATATTCGGGAAGCCGTCAGGAACACAGGCAAGAATGTAGCTGTGCTCCTCGATACCAAAGGCCCGGAAATCCGTACGGGAAAGATCAAGGAAGAGCCGATCGAGCTGCAGCAGGATGACCGCATCATCCTGACGACGGAAGAAATTCTGGGCGATGCGAGCCGCATTTCGGTCACTTATAAAGATCTTCCCAATGATGTTTCTAAAGGATCGACAATTCTGATCGACGACGGATTGATCGGTCTGGAGGTGCTTTCCACCAGCGGGACGGAAATCGAATGCCGCATAGTCAACGGCGGGCCGATCAAGAGCAAGAAGGGCGTCAATGTGCCGGGAGTGAAGATTTCCCTGCCCGGCATAACCGAAAAGGACGCGAGCGATATCGTTTTCGGAATCGAACAGGGCATCGATTTCATCGCCGCTTCTTTTGTGCGCAAAGCGGCCGACGTCCTTGAGATCCGCGAGCTGCTGGAGAAGCACAATGCGACGCATATTCAGATCATTTCCAAAATCGAGAACGAAGAAGGCGTGGAGAATCTGGATGAAATTCTGGAAGTGTCCGACGGTCTGATGGTTGCCCGAGGAGACTTGGGGGTTGAAATTCCGACCGAGCAGGTGCCGCTGGTCCAGAAGACAATTATCCGAAAGTGCAACATGGCCGGCAAGCCGGTTATCACCGCAACGCAAATGCTGGATTCCATGCAGCGCAACCCGCGCCCTACGCGCGCTGAAGCGAGTGACGTGGCGAACGCTATCTTTGACGGGACGGACGCCATCATGCTGTCCGGTGAAACGGCTGCGGGCAAGTACCCGGTCGAATCCGTGGAAACCATGGCCCGCATCGCGGTTAAAGCGGAATCCGCGCTAGAATACCGCGAAATTTTCCTGAGACAAAGCAACGCCCAGCAGACCTCCGTTACGGAAGCGATCTCTCAAGCGGTGGCGAACTCCGCGCTGGATCTTCACGCCAAAGCGATCATCACGGCTACGGAAAGCGGATATACCGCGCGTATGGTATCCAAATACCGCCCGAGTGCGCCGATCATTGCCGTCACCTCCGATGAAGGAGTTATGCGCAGGCTGGCACTCGTATGGGGTGTCATTCCGATTCAGGGAGAACAAGCGAAGTCAACCGACGACATGTTCGATCTGGCTGTTGAGAACGGCAGGAAGACCGGCATCATCGGCTTGGGCGACCTCGTCATCATCACCGCGGGGGTTCCTACCGGCCGCTCCGGCTCCACCAACCTGATCAAAGTGCATCACGTCGGCGAAATGATCGCCAAAGGTTTGGGGATCGGCACCCAGACCGCTACCGGGAAAGTCGTCGTTGCCCGCTCGCCTGAAGAAGCGGTCCGCAAAGTGACGCAGGGCAGCGTGCTCGTTACCGTCACAACGGATAAGGACTATGTCCCCGCATTCGAGAAGGCGGCCGCCGTCATCACCGAAGTGGGAGGCATCACTTCCCATGCCGCTATCGTCGGCCTCAGCCTGGGCGTACCGATTATCGTAGGCGTGGACAAGGCGACGGAGCTGCTCAAGGATGGAATGGAAGTGTCCTTGTATCCTGAAGTCGGCGTTATTTACAGCGGTAAAGCGAAAGTTCTGTAAGCCTTGCCCGCTTGAAAAAAATACGACGGATAGAGTGAAGTCAGAGGCATCTGATATTTCACTCTTTTTTTCTTCAAGGAGAGGTTGACTTGATTAAAAAGTGGTTCAAACACACCATCAGGGTGCGCTACCAGGAAACCGACGGCATGGGAGTCGTCTATCACGGCAACTATATCAATTGGTTCGAGCTGGGCCGTACGGAGTTGATCCGCCAGCTCGGCCTGTCCTACCGCAGGGTGGAGGAGCTGGGGCTCATGCTGCCCGTCCTCGAGGTGGAGGCCAAATATCATCTGCCCGCCCGTTACGATGACATTATCGACATATACACCCGTATAGATTATTTTGACCGTCTGAGGATGGATTTTCGCAGCGAGATTCGCAGGAAGCATGCTTACACGGAAGGAAACGACAAGCTCGCACAACCTGGCTCCGCCGGGGAGCCCGCAGGGGAACTCTTGGTGAGCGGGGGCACGAGGCATGTCTGGGTCAACGGCGAATGGAAGCCCGCCCGGCTGGACCGGAGCGCTCCGGACTTATACAGGCTGCTGCAGGAAAGTAAAGCATGATTGTTCCAGCCTGGAGGGCATAGTAAAATATGCTTACATACACAAAACGGTTCTATCCGTAATCTTGGATAAACTACTGTTTTATTGGAGGCTTCTTGATCGATGAACACAAATGGAGAGCAACCGGTCCGGGAATATATCAACCGGGATTTAAGCTGGGTGGAGTTTAACCGAAGAGTTCTGGAGGAAGCGCAGGACGAGACGACGCCTTTACTGGAGAGGGCTAAGTTCCTGTCTATCGTTTCTTCCAATCTGGACGAGTTCATGAGCGTACGCGTGGCAGGAATTCACGACCAGATCAAGGCGGGCTATGCCAAGAAGGATTTTACGGGATACACTCCTGGAGTGCTTGTGCGGCGAATTATGCGAAGGATCGGAAAGATGGTGTCCGACCAGTATAAGACGTACCGTACAATCACGAAGGAGTTTGCCAAAGAAGGAATATACATTTCCCATTATAAAGATTTGAACGCAACGCAGAAAAAGGCAGTGGACGCCTATTATCACGATATCATTTTTCCGGTGCTTACTCCTATGGCGGTGGACCAGAGCCGTCCTTTTCCGCTCGTTCACCATCATTCGGTCTATTTATCCGTGGTGCTCACCAGCAAGGAGGAGCTCGAAACGGATGAGCCTTATTTTGCCATTCTCCAGGTGCCTTCGAATTTGTCCCGCACGATCCGGGTGCCGTCACGCCCCAACAGCAAAAAGCAGGAGTTCATCATGATGGAAGACCTGATTGAGCAGCATATTCAATCCCTCTTCAGCGGCTATATCCCGATCGACGTGCACGCTTTCCGCTTGACCCGCAACGCAGACCTGCCATTGAACGAGGAAGGGGCCGAGGATCTCCTGGAAGAGATTGAGAAAGAGCTGCTCAAAAGGCGCTGGGGCGCTCCGGTCAGACTGGAAGTGGAGAAGGGCATACACCCGTACGCGCTTGATATGCTGAAGGAAGAATTCGAGATTACGGATGAAATTTTTATGATTGACGGACCGGTGGATTTGACATTTTTGATGAAAATGGTTTCGGGCCTAAGCGGTTTTCATCATTTGCGCTATGAGCCGATCGAGCCGGTCTACCCGGCAGAGCTGGCCGATACTGACATCTTTGCAGCGCTGCGGCAGCAGGATGTAGTGGTGTACCACCCGTATGAGTCGTTTGAAGCGATGACCGATTTTATATGCAGGGCCGCTGTAGATCCTCAAGTTCTGGCTATCAAAATGACGCTGTACCGGGTGAGCGGAAATTCCGCGCTGATCCAGGCGCTCGGCCATGCTGCCGAATCGGGCAAGCAGGTTACGGTCGTTGTGGAACTGAAAGCGCGGTTTGATGAGGAACGCAATATCGCCTGGGCGCGCAAGCTGGAGAAAGCCGGCTGCCATGTAGTTTACGGGCTGGTCGGTCTGAAGACTCACGCGAAGATCACTCTGGTCGTCAGACAGGAGCAGGATTCGCTGAGAAGGTACGTTCATGTGGGGACAGGCAACTATAACGATAATACCGCGCGGCTGTACACCGATGTAGGGCTGTTTACTTCCCATCCGGTGATCGGGGAGGACGCGTCGGAGCTGTTCAACGAGATGACGGGGTATTCCACCCCTCACGAATGGAAGGCTTTTGGCGTGGCTCCAAGCATGCTCAAGGCGTCGCTGTTTGATCTGATCCGCCAGGAGGCGAGGAATGCGGCGGAGGGGCGCAAAGCGAGAATTATTGCCAAGATGAACTCGCTCTCCAATCAGGAAATGGTGGACGAGCTGTATGCCGCTTCCAGAGCGGGGGTCAAGATTGACCTGATCGTGAGAGGCGTATGCTGCCTTCGTCCGGGTGTGGAAGGACTGAGCGAGAATATTACGGTAAGAAGCATCGTGGACCGCTACCTTGAGCATTCGAGGATCTTTTACTTCGAAAATGACGGAGAGCCCCTTGTATTCCTTTCCAGCGCGGACTGGATGACCAGGAACTTGACCCGCAGGGTGGAATTGATGTGCCCGGTATTCGATCCCGGCATCCAGCGGATCGTCATCAGGATTCTCGAGCTCAGCTTGAATGACAATGTTAAGGCGAGGGAGCTGTTGTCCAGCGGCCTGTACCGCCGTATAACCGATGACCGTCCGCCGCTGCGCAGCCAGTTCGAAGCGATGGATATCAGTTCATGGAAACCAAAGGGGAGAAAATGACCTGCAGCCGCCAGATTTTTTCAAAATCTTTGGAGACGGCCTCGGCTTCCCTCAGCTCTACGGAAGCCTCTCCCTCGCATTTCAGCTGCAGCCGCAAAATATCGTTCTTGACCTTGGCGGTCAGTTCCTGGACCGGCTGTGTCTGGCTGCGGTCCAAGGCGATAGCCAAATTTACCAGCGAACCAAGCTGGCTGATCAGTTCCGGATCGGACTCCTGCAGAATATCGGCGTATTTGCCCGCGGTCTGTTGGGTCTGATTTTTTGTTTTGAAAGAGGCTGTCATGGCGCACAGCAGAATATCCCGATGGGTTAAGCCGTCTATGCGGGAATTTGCGATCATGTAGAACGTGTGCTTGATAAATTGATAATAATTCACAGTCACCCCTATCCGGTAGAGCAGCGCCGCCGTGCGGATGTAGGTTTCAGCTTTGGGATCCAGCTGCCGATGCTGTTTCAGCCCGTCGAACAAAGCGCAGGCCAAACGGCTCACCTGCTCAACATGGCGGACGGTGGAAGTCGGGTGCAGCGCCAGCAGATTGCGTATGCTGTATTCCAGGACATTGTCCAATTTGGGCCTATCCGGTTGGACGATCTGGAAGAACAAGCCGTCTCTCAAGCCTGAGCCGCTGGTGACATATTTGCCGGCGCCCACGGTTTTGCCTACCGTTTCCAGGATGGCGGCCCCGGAAACGATAATATCGGCGCGCTCTTTGGACAGGCCGTCGATTTTCTTTCTTTTGTCTAGAGGCATCTCCGCCATCCAATGGATTAAATCCTCCATCTCCCTGCTGGAGATCTCATAGTTGTGCGTTAGCGGAAGAGAGTATCTCGTCCTGCGCTGATGGATTTTGCCCAAGCTTCGCATGGTCCCTCCCAGGCCGATGAGCGGAACGCCGGGAGAGTTCAACGTCCACGGATGCCGTTCCATGGCGCTTTGTACCATTTGACGCAGCTCCTTCAGGCTCTCCGGACTGAACTCTCCCGACTTCGCATAGCGGCGGGTCGAATTGACGGCGCCGAAGGGAAAAGAGTAGCTGTTCACGATTTCACGGTCACGGAACAAAGTGAGCTCCGTGCTGCCGCCGCCGATATCGACCAGAAACCCTTTGTCGACATCCATCGTGTTGGCCGTTCCCAGAAAGCCGAGATACGCCTCCTGCTCGCCGGAAAGAATCTGCACGTCCAGTCCCGTATGGGCTTTCAGCAGGGAGACGATTTCGAGCGAATTCGAAGCGTTGCGGATCGCGGCGGTTGCCACGGCCTTGACCCGGGTGGCGCCGCTTGCTTCGCACAGCGCTTTAAAATGGGAGAGAATGGATACAATATTCATGATCTGGCTATGGGCGAGCCTGCCGTCGGCTCCGATGCGTTCGCTCAGCCGAGGGGATTCCTTGGCTTCGTCTATGATCCGGTGGGAATCCGTAGTAAGTTCGTAGATAACAAGACGTATTGAATTCGAACCGATGTCTATAATGCCTAACCTGGTACCCTTTGTGTCCATCGAGAAGCCTCCGTTGCTTGATTTACAACTATTTTACCATCGTTTCACTGGCCGTCCAAATGGCATGCAAGAAAGAAAGTTTATAGTGGCGATAATGAAGTTTTATGTCTTGTTTTGTTCCTTTCGGTCGTAAATTCCTTTATAGTAAAGATTAGGGCAATGTATTTTACATGAAATATCGATCTTATGTTTCTGGCTGGTGAAATGAAGCCAGCATTCCAGGCTGCATGGAAATGTGACAAGCACTGCAAAGGAGAGATATGAATGACAGCTACTAAAGGTTTGGAAGGCATTGTCGCCACGACGTCCGCTATCAGTTCCATTATTGACGGTGTGCTCACTTACGCCGGTATCGATATTGACGAGCTGGCCGAACACGCATCGTTTGAAGAAGTTATTTATTTACTGTGGTTCAAGAAGCTCCCTACGCAATCCGAATTAAATCAATTGAAATCGGACCTCGGCGCCGGCGCTGCAATCCCCGCTGAAGTCATTGAACAAATCAGGCAGTATCCGAAGGACGCGAATACGATGGCGGCTCTTCGTACCGCAGTGTCCAGCCTCGCTTTATACGACGGCGAAGCCGACGATATGAGCTACGAAGCCAACGTCAGGAAGGCAATTCGCCTGCAGGCGCAGCTTCCGGCAGTTGTCGCAGCTTTCGACCGCATCCGCAAGGGGCAAGAGCCTGTCGCACCGAAGAGCGGAGTTTCCCTAGCAGAGAATTTCCTGTACATGCTGACAGGCAGCGAGCCGAATGAAGTCGCGATCAAAGCGCTGGACAAAGCCTTGGTGCTCCACGCCGATCATGAGCTTAACGCTTCCACTTTCGCCGCGCGTGTAACCGTTGCCACACTGTCCGATATTTATTCCGGCGTCACTTCAGCCATCGGCGCCCTGAAAGGGCCTCTGCACGGCGGGGCCAATGAAGCGGTCATGGCCATGCTTGAAGAGATCGGATCCATCGAGAATGTCGACGCTTACATCCATAAAAAATTCGAGAATAAAGAGAAAATCATGGGATTCGGGCACCGCGTCTACAAGAACGGCGATCCCCGCGCCAAGCATCTGATGAAAATGTCCAAGGAGCTCGGCGAGCGCAACAACAACTTGAAATGGTACGATATGTCCATCAAGGTGGAAGAACTGGTTACCCGTATGAAAGGCCTTAAGCCCAACGTGGATTTCTATTCCGCTTCCGTGTATACTAGCTTGGAAATCCCCCGCGACCTGTTTACGCTGATCTTCGCAATCAGCCGTACGTCCGGATGGACGGCGCACATTCTTGAGCAGTACGAGAATAACCGCTTGATCCGCCCGCGGGCGGAATACACCGGACCGGTGAACGCGAAATTTGTTCCTGTCGGACAGCGCAAATAATAGCTTTATAAGTCTGCAACGGGCGGAATCGCATGGGAGGCGTCCACATTGAAGGAACGGCTTCGCTCGGTTCTCCCGTTGGTCCGTGTTTAAAGCAATCGAACCCAGGGAGGAATAATCATGGCTCAGTTTGAAAATTATGAAGCTCCAACGCAAGGCGAGAAAATTACGATTCAGGACGGCAAACTGCAGGTGCCAAACCAGCCCGTCATCCCTTTCATCGAAGGCGACGGAACAGGCCCGGACATCTGGGCGGCTTCCCGGCGCGTCCTTGATGCTGCGGTTGAGAAAGCCTATAAAGGCGAGAAGAAGATTGCCTGGTATGAAGTGTATGCAGGGGAGAAAGCTTTTAACAAATACAACAACTGGCTTCCTAATGATACGCTGACTGCAATGAGAGAATATATAGTATCCATTAAAGGGCCTTTGACCACTCCGATCGGAGGCGGTATCCGTTCCTTGAACGTGGCGCTGCGCCAGGAGCTCGATCTGTATGTGTGCCTGCGCCCTGTCCGTTATTTTGACGGAGTCCCTTCTCCTGTGAAGCATCCTGAGCTGGTGGACATGGTTATCTTCCGTGAAAATACCGAAGATATTTATGCAGGCATAGAATATGCCGAAGGCTCGGCTGAAGTGAAGAAAGTGATCGATTTTCTGCAGAAGGAAATGGGAGCGAACAAAATTCGCTTCCCTGAAACTTCCGGTATCGGTGTAAAGCCTGTTTCTTCCGAGGGCTCCAAGCGCCTTGTACGCGCAGCTATCGAATACGCGATTAAGCACGGCCGCAAGAGCGTGACGTTGGTTCACAAAGGCAACATAATGAAGTTCACTGAAGGAGCTTTTAAAAACTGGGGTTACGAGCTGGCCGAGCAGGAGTTTGGCGACAAGACCTTTACTTGGGCCGAATACGACCGTATTAAAGCGGAGCAGGGCGCGGAAGCAGCCGACCAGGCTCAAAAGAATGCGGAAGCATCAGGCAAAATCATCATCAAAGACGCTATCGCGGATATTGCTTTGCAGCAGGTGCTTACCCGCCCCAAAGATTTTGACGTGATCGCAACTTTGAACCTGAACGGGGACTACCTGTCCGACGCCTTGGCTGCGCAGGTTGGCGGAATCGGTATCGCGCCCGGCGCCAACATCAACTATGTGACAGGACACGCCATTTTCGAAGCGACTCACGGAACGGCGCCTAAGTATGCGGGCCTTGATGTGGTCAACCCTGGCTCTGTAATTCTTTCCGGCGTTATGATGCTGGAGCATCTCGGATGGCAGGAAGCGGCCGACCTGATTTATAAAGGCATGGAAACTTCCATCAACAACAAAACCGTAACTTACGACTTCGCCCGTCTGATGGAAGGCGCTACGCAGGTGAAATGCTCGGAGTTTGCCGATCAAATCATCGAAAATATGTAATTGATCTTTATCCCAAGGAGGTCTGCCCCATGGCTATTCGCCGTAAAAAGATCACTGTAGTCGGAGCGGGATTCACCGGTGCAACGACTGCTCTCATGCTTGCACAGAAAGAATTGGGCGATGTCGTTCTTTTGGACATCCCCCAGCTGGAGAATCCGACCAAAGGGAAAGCGCTGGACATGCTGGAAGCAAGCCCGGTGCAAGGCTTTGACAGCAATATTATCGGCACATCGAGCTATGAGGACGCGGCAGGTTCCGACATCGTAATCATCACTGCGGGTATTGCGCGCAAGCCTGGCATGAGCCGCGACGACCTGGTCAACACCAACGCCGGCATCATGAGATCCGTCAGCGAGAACGTGAAGCAGCAGTGCCCTGATTCGATCGTCATCATCCTGAGCAACCCGGTTGACGCCATGACTTATGTGGCCTTCCAGACGCTCGGTTTCCCTAAAAACCGTGTCATCGGTCAATCCGGCGTCCTGGACACCGCCCGCTACTGCACATTCATCGCCCAAGAGCTGAACGTATCCGTCGAAGACGTCCGCGGCTTCGTGCTTGGCGGACACGGCGACGATATGGTGCCATTGGTTCGCTACTCCAATGTGGGAGGTATTCCGATCGAGAAGCTGATCCCGCAGGACCGCATCGAAGCGATCGTTAAACGTACCCGCACAGGGGGCGGCGAGATCGTCAACCTGCTTGGCAACGGCAGCGCTTATTACGCTCCGGCGGCTTCCTTGGTACAAATGACGGAAGCGATCCTGAAGGACAAGAAGCGCATTATTCCCGCCATCGCACTGCTGCAGGGCGAATATGGGTACGATAACCTGTTTATGGGCGTACCGACTTTGCTGGGCGGAGACGGAATCGAGAAAGTGTTTGAATTGGAACTGACCGCGGAAGAGAAAGCGGCATTGGACAAGTCCGCCGAATCCGTTCGCAATGTGATTCAAGTGGTAAACGGCTAAGCAGCGTATAAAGAAAGGAAGGCATCCGGCATTTATGCTGCGGTGCCTTTTTCTTGATAGGAAATTGTGATTGAGGATCGATTCAGTCCCAACTCACTTTTGTCCCTGTTCGCGGCCTCTTTTCAAACCCTTTTCCCGTGCTTTTGAACAGCGACTTTCTTTTTGCTCTCCTTCTTTAGGTGCTTTGGGTTCAACGTGGCGATACAAACGTATTCAAACATTGCATAAATGAAACCTGGAGAAACCGTAAGGCTGTGCGGGCCCATTAGCTTGTGCTGTCTTTCACAATCCTTTATAATTAAAAACAAATAAAATCATCGTACTGATAGGAGGCATCCATGCATCAGCTGTTCGTTTTTCTTCATGTGCTAAGCGCGATTTTTATGGGGATATTCCTAATGCTGCCTTTCCTTGCCGCCAGAATCGGCTCCCTTTCAGGCCAGGCGCAGGCCGGTTTCCTTGGTGTTCTCAGAGCGGCTGTCCGCTCATCGCAATATGCGATCCTGGTCGCTTTCCTGACCGGCGGCTATTTGGTCGGCAAAGCAGGTTATTCCGTTCTATGGATGATTCTGGCGGTTGTACTGCTGCTTGCGCTCACTGCCTTCAGCGGAATCCTTCTGAAACGGCTGAGACTGTTTATGCAGCAGGTGAGTGGAGGAGGCAAGGGGACGGAGTCGGACCTTAGCCGTATCAAGACGTTCAGCCTTTTATCGGCGGTTGTGTTCTTATTGATCATCTTCTTGATGGTTTACCCGAATGTTTTTTAAACAGACTCAAAAAGAGCAGTCCTCACGGGATCTGCTCTTTTTTTGTATGCTGATCAATTCGCTGCATTAGTCGTCGCGCGGGCGGAAAACTTTTGAACATTAGGGTTGTAAACGATCTGGAAGCCTAACACCGTCTGAAGATCATCCAGGGAGATCAGGGCTCGATTGTTCTTTTGAATGATGGGCTTGACGAGATTTACATTTTTGCCCCCGGTCGAGAGCGTTTTGGAGTTCACTTTCCCGGTCCACTGCTTGCCTTTGTATTCGATGGTCAAGTTCTCTTTGTCCACTGCAAGTTTTCCGCCTAATTGTTCCAAAGCATCCGCAAGGCTGATCTCGCTTAACGGGGAATTCGCGGCAACGACACGTCTCAATATGGATGAATGAAGGCCTTCCGGGGTGATCGAAGGATTACCGGCATTAATTCTGGGAATCTGCATAATGTCCGTTCCACGGGTCGTCATATCAGGAGTGACTGTAAAAGCGTACTTGATTCCGCTCTGCATAAGCAAGCTTGTGGCTAGGGGCGTGAAGATTCCGAAAGGATAAGCAAATGAGTCGACTGGCTCGGGATACAGCTCGCTGATCTTCTGGACGCACGTTTTGGTATCGTTCAATATCCGCTGCTTGTACTCGGCTTCCGTTTCTTTCCTGGCGCCTGCGTTGTCCAATCCGATCAATGCGGCGCTGCCGTCGGCCATCTTATAATGAAGCTTGTCGGTATGGCATTGGATATCGATGAAGTTGGTGTCGTGTGTCATTTCGATGATTTCTTCGCGTGACATGGAGGGAATGTAGCTGGCGAGCGGGTTATCCAAATCTCCGGTTATGGCGAAGTTCACTGCGGGTATTCGCATGCTTTTGAGGATAGGGTAAGCATTGTCGTAAAAGCTGGCATATCCGTCATCAAAGGTAACCAGAACCGCGTTGTTGGGAACGGATGAGCCCTGCAAATATTCTTTGAACTGCTTTAACGTGATAAATTGATATCCTTTTTCTTTCAAATACGCGAGCTGGTCCCGGAACAGCTTGGTTGTAACCGTACCCGAGCTTCTCGCCATATCATCCACATGGTGGTACATAATGACGGCAACCTGTTCCTTATATAATATAGTGTTGTTTTTGTCGGCTCTGAGAACAGGGGCGATGATCGTTATCCCAATTAGAGTCAGGATAAAAATTTTCAACAAATTTCTTGTCATGTAGTTCGATACTCCCTTACTTATGTGGTTCAATATTCCCGATATTATAATAATTAGTCCTATTTTCGCAATATCCTGCTTCTAGTAATTATAGATTGTGTAAATATAAATTCGCTTCCAAAAATTGTAATCGCTTTCATTATAATTGCCTAGCTATTTTTTCGCAATAGTAAAACCGCTCTTTCGGGGATCAATTATGCTATAATGGAATTACTTTAATTTGGAGCAGTCTACTTTATTCTATGAGTCCCGAGAGGAGTTATGCGATTTATGCAAGGTTTTCAAAAAAGTATATACCATCTCATTGTAGAAGCATCCAGCAACCTGCCGGCAGACGTAAGAAAAGCGATCGCAGCGGCGCAGGAGCGGGAGGACCAAGGTACCCGTTCGGCGCTTTCGCTCAGTACGATTGCGGAGAATATAAGCATGGCCGAAACGAACGTGTCCCCGATCTGCCAGGATACGGGAATGCCCACGTTTATTATACACTGCCCTGTAGGCGCGAATCAGATCGCTATGAAGAAAGACATACTCTCCGCCATCAGGCAGGCGACACTGGAAGGCAAGCTGCGTTCCAACTCCGTAGACTCCCTCACTGGCGCCAACAGCGGAGACAACCTGGGACCGGGGACTCCGGTGATTCATTTTGAACAGTGGGAAAACGACGATATAGAAATAAAGCTGATCCTGAAGGGCGGCGGCTGCGAGAACAAAAATATTCAGTACAGCCTGCCTGCCGAGTTGCCCGGACTCGGCAAGGCGGGACGCGATCTCGACGGAATCCGCAAATGCATTCTGCATGCGGTCTATCAGGCGCAGGGCCAAGGCTGCAGCGCGGGCTTCATCGGCGTGGGCATCGGCGGAGACCGTACGACAGGGTACGAGCTGGCCAAGCACCAGCTGTTCCGTAAGGTGGACGATGTGAATGAGAACGGTCAGCTGCGCGAGCTGGAAGACTATATTATGGAGAACGCCAACAAACTTGGGATCGGAACGATGGGATTCGGCGGACAGGTTACGCTTTTGGGATGCAAAATCGGAGTGATGAACCGGCTGCCCGCCAGCTTCTTCGTCTCCGTCGCCTATAATTGCTGGGCTTACAGACGCCAAGGAGTGCTGCTGGACGCGACCGACGGAACGATCAAGGCATGGGTTTACCAAAGCGGCAGCGAGCTTCCGATGTCACCGGGCGCGGCCGAGCCGTCGGAAGCTGCTGCCTTAGGCCAGCCTGAACGCAGAGAGGTGGTGCTGCACACGCCGATCACGGAAGAGCAGGTGCGCCAGCTGAAGGTCGGAGATGTGGTGATTATCAACGGGTTGATGCACACCGGCCGGGATGCTCTGCACAAATATTTGATGGACCATGACGCACCTGTCGATCTGGACGGATCGGTCATTTACCACTGCGGCCCGGTCATGACCAAGGATGAGCAGGGAGAATGGAAGGTCAGAGCCGCCGGGCCGACTACCAGCATACGGGAAGAGCCTTACCAGGGCGATATCATTAAGAAATTCGGCATTCGTGCGGTAATCGGAAAAGGCGGCATGGGAGCGAAGACGCTTGCAGCGCTTGGAGAGCATGGTGCTGTCTATTTAAACGCCATCGGAGGAGCGGCGCAGTATTATGCCGAATGCTTCAAGAAAGTGAAGGGAGTCGATTACATGGAATTCGGTATTCCCGAAGCGATGTGGCATCTGCAAACCGAAGGCTTTGCGGCTATCGTGACCATGGACTCCCATGGAAACAGCCTTCATGCGGACGTGGAGAAGAATTCAATGGACAAACTTTCCTCGATGAAGGAACCGGTATTTCAGTAAAGTACAAATGGTGCAGTGTGCAGGGAGGCTGTCATTTTCGTGTTTAAATTCCGTACGAAGCTAACGTTTATATTTATTACTCTCATCGGCCTGTCTGTTCTTGCATCCGGAATTTTCGTAGCTAAAATGGTACAGCAATCCCATATTGAAAATTTGCGCAACCATTTATTACGTGAATTGAGAATTATAAGCACGACCGTCGACTGGCAGCGCACAGGCTCCGAATCCGAGCTCATCGCCTACTACTCGGCTGAAGTAAACAAGCTGAAGGAATCGGCGAATGCCCGGATCACGTATATCCGGGCGGACGGCAAGGTGCTTGCCGACTCCGACACGGATCCGGCCCAAATGGACAACCATCTGACACGGCCGGAAATCATCGAGGCAGGCAGAAACAATGTCGGCGAAGCGATCCGGTTTAGCCAGACGACGCAAAGCAACATGCTCTATGTCGCCGTTCCGATGAAGAACGACGGTGCCGTCACAGGATATTTGAGGCTTTCCATAAGCCTTACGGAAATCGAGCAGTCCATCGAACATATATGGTACGTCCTAGTGGCCGGTTTGTTCGCTCTCTTCATCGTCGCGGGTCTTATTTCCTTCCGCATAGCGCACGGGATTACCCAGCCCATTGCGAAAATTACAAGGGTGGCGCAGCAGATTACGCATATGAATTACAAGGCGCGGGTCAAATTCCGTAAAGGCGATGAAATCGGGCAGCTCGGGCAGGCGATCAACCGGATGGCGGATTCCCTGCAAATGCAGATGGACCAGATTCTGGAAAATGAAAGCAGGACCAAAAGCGTGCTGGAGAACATGCCGAGCGGCCTGCTCATGATCGATAAAGACGGCAGGATCATGCTGCTCAACCGCTCCGCAGAGGATATTCTGGGCTTTTCTTCCGCCGAGCTGGTGGGCAAGCCTTATAATGAAGCGAAGCAGCCTTTTGAGTTTACCCAGATGATCCAGGAATGCATAGATACCCGTCAGCCTCTCAGGGATGAGATTATTTTCTATTATCCGGAGGAGCGGATCCTGGAAATTTCACTTAGCCCGATCTCGCAGGCGGACGAGGAGTGGTCCGGAGTTTTGGTCATGCTCCACGATATAACGGCTGTCCGCAGGCTGGAGCGGATCCGCAGCGAATTCGTGGCCAATGTGTCCCATGAGCTGAAGACCCCTATTGCCGCGGTCAAAGGCTTCGCGGAAACGCTGCTGGCCGGAGCGATGAACGATAAAGAGACGACCAGGTCGTTTCTGCAGATTATTTTCGATGAGAGTGAGAGGCTTAACAGGTTGATCGGCGACATTCTGGAGCTGTCCAAAGTGGAGTCGAAGCGGATTCCGCTGAATTTCTCGCCGATTCATATGCACAGCTTTATCTCCAAATCGCTTGACATGATGAAGACCGAAGCGCAGAAGAAGAAGATCGGTCTCGAGATGTCCGTCCCCGAATCGATTTATTTGGAGGCGGATGAAGACCGGCTGCGCCAAATTATAATCAATCTTTTGTCTAACGGGATCAACTACACTCCCGAGGGGGGACATGTCCGCGTGAAAGTGGAGCCCGTCCTGAACGGAGATGGAGAAGACGAGCTGCTGCGGATAACGATATCGGACACCGGATTAGGCATTCCCAAGAAGGATCTGCCGCGCATCTTCGAACGTTTCTACCGGGTGGACAAAGCCCGCTCGCGCAGCTCCGGCGGCACGGGACTCGGGCTGTCCATCGTGAAGCACCTTGTGGAGCTGCACAGGGGAACGATCCGGGTCGAAAGCGAAGTTTCGATCGGATCGCGGTTCATTATTGAGCTTCCTATTGTCCATGAGCAGCGGGGGCCATAAGAATTAACATGAATTTTACAATTGTTTTGTAAAATCATGATATGATAAGTTTTGATTAAGTAAGTATTTATAAATCGGGGGATTCCCATGTCGCACAAAATTCTTGTCATTGAGGACGAGCCTACGTTAGCGAGACTTTTGTCCTACAATTTGAATCAAGAAGGCTATCAGACCCAAGTCATCGATCATGGGGGAGACGGCCTGCAGGCTGCTCTTCAACAGCCTTTCGATCTTATCGTTCTCGACATTATGCTGCCCGGTCTCAGCGGGTTTGAAATTCTTTCCAAGCTGCGGCAAAAAGGGATAAAAACTCCTGTGATCATCCTTACAGCGCGTAATGCGGAAGAAGAAGTCGTCCAGGGGCTTAAACACGGAGCGGACGATTACATTACGAAGCCGTTCGGGGTCGCCGAGCTGCTTGCCCGCGTAGCGGCCGTATTAAGGCGCACAGCGGCGGAAGAAATCGTAATGGACAAACCGGACGATGGGGAAAAAGTGATCACGATCGGAGAACTGAATATATATCCCGAGAAATATGAAGTGCTTCTGAACGGTGAGTCAATCCAATTGAGGCCGAAGGAGTTTGAAGTGCTGCTTTACCTGATCCAAAGGCCCGGAGTGGTCGTAACCCGTGACGATCTGATGAACATCGTATGGGGCTTCGATTATATAGGCGGCCAGCGCACGGTAGATGTGCACGTGAGCTCGCTCCGCAAAAAGCTAGAGATGAATCAGCAGTCCATACAGATCGAATCGATCCGGGGAGTAGGCTATAAACTTGTCTCCCAGACAAGCAAGAAATAGCTTTCTATGCGAGCCTTCCGGATGTACATTCTTGACGTTAAGAAGGCAAGTTGTCGATAACGGTAAAGCCGCTTTTTCACAGTGTTGGCTGCGAGGGGCGGCTTTTTTGTTGTATAGGAAATTATGCGAAGCAATTACTGTGGGATCAAGGGCGTTCCTCCAAAAGTAGTGGAAATATATGCTTCGCAGGTTTGTTTCACTTTTGGGGGATTTGTTCCGTCGGGCAGGTTTAAAGCATTTTCTTGCGGAATTCGTTAGGGGAACAGTGATTGAACTTTTTGAAGATTTTATAGAAATGGGCCATATTGGGCATACCGATCTGCTCGCCGATATAAGCCACGCTGTAGTCCTGGGTAAGCAGCAACTGCTCGGCTTTTTTGATCTTTTTGTAGTTAACGTAGTCGAGGAATGACATCCCAAGCACCTTTTTGAAATATTTCACAAAATAATAATAGCTGATATTGGCAACCCTGCTGGCTTCTTCGACATGGATCTTGTTGGTAACGTTTTGTTCGATGTAGTCGAGCACGGGCTTTAAACGCATTATATCGGCGGAATCCTTCTGCGTCAGCCCTTTCCTGGTGTCGTTGCGCACGAGGGTAAGCACCATTTGTTTGATCAAGATGGAGATAGCGATCTCATAGCCTTCCTGTTTGGCTACGGTTTCAAAATAGATTGCGTTTACATTGTTATAAATAGCTTGTCTGGCCGAGGCATTTTCCTGAAAAATGTAATTCAGTTCGCTTAAAGGAGTATGCGTTTCTGAGAAAAACTTCAAATAAGGAAGCGTGCTGGGATCAAAATATTGGCCTACATCAAACTGCAGTATGATATAATGCAGACCTGCGCCTTCATAGCAGCGGTCCTTGTGCAGCTCGGAGGATCCGATAAATAGCACGTCCCCCTGTGAGAGTTGATAGACATGGTCTCCAATGTGAATATCCATATAACCTTCAAGAATGACCAGAATTTCGAGCTCTTTATGGTAGTGCCATCTTCCGAAGGATTCCTGGTTTCTCTGAGTCCTGATCACCTTCATGGAAAGAAAAGGATTTTCGTAGCTGATCTTCTCGTTAAATGCTTCCATTACTTGGCCTCCAACAACAAAATTGCATACAAGTTTCCCTATATACGCAATATCTTTTTTATCAAACAAACTCTATATTATATATTGTAGTATTCCATCGCTCAGATTAAAAGGAGGATTTTTTAGGACATGACCAGAAAATTGTTCAGAATCGGAATTATCGGCTGCGGCGGAATCGCCAACGGCAAACATTTGCCCAGCTTGTCTAAATTGACCAATGTTGAGATCGTTGCTTTCTGTGATATTGTCATGGAGAGAGCGCAGGAAGCGGCTGCAAAATATGGGACGCCCGAAGCGAAAGTCTACAGCGATTACACTGAACTGCTTGAAGATAAAACACTGGATATCATCCATGTGTGTACGCCAAACGATTCCCACGCGGAAGTTACCATTGCCGCTCTCGAATCCGGCAAGCACGTTATGTGCGAGAAGCCAATGGCCAAAACAGCCGATGACGCGCGCCGTATGGTGGAGACGGCGAAGCGCACAGGCAAGAAGCTGACTGTCGGCTACAACAACCGTTTCCGTCCCGACAGCCAACATCTACATAAGATTTGCTCCGAAGGAGAGCTTGGCGAAATTTACTATGCCAAAGCCCACGCGATCCGCCGCCGTGCAGTTCCTACTTGGGGCGTGTTCCTGGATGAAGAGAAGCAAGGCGGAGGCCCGCTGATCGATATCGGAACCCACGCATTGGACTTGACATTGTGGATGATGAACAACTACAAGCCCAAGGCCGTCCTTGGAACTACGTTCCATAAATTGTCCGGTAAAGAAAACGCTGCCAATGCTTGGGGCCCTTGGGATCCGGCAAAATTCACAGTGGAAGATTCCGCTTTCGGCATGATCACTATGCAGAACGGCGCAACTATTGTCCTTGAATCCTCTTGGGCATTGAATACGCTTGATGTGAAAGAAGCCAAGTGTACGCTTTCCGGTACGGAAGGCGGAGCCGATATGGAAGACGGCCTTAGAATCAACGGCGAGAAGCACAGCCGCATGTATACTACCAACATCGCGCTAAACTCCGGCGGAGTGGCTTTCTTTGAAGGCGGCAAGGCGGAAAGAGATTCGGATCTGGAAATGAGACTTTGGATCGACGCCATCGAGAATGACAAAGAGCCGGTTGTAACGGCAGAGCAGGCTTGCGTCGTTTCCGAAATTCTTGAAGCGATCTACGAGTCGGCTAGAACCGGGCAAGCAGTATACTTTGAATAATCTATAACCGTCATACCGTGGCCAGCAGCCCATTTGGGATGCTGGTTTTGCTTTTGCCGGAGGGAAGCGTGGGGTGCGGCAACCCGCCGTGCAGCACCGCAACGCGCATTGGAAGAACGCACGCCCGTTAACGAATGTTGTCCTTAGTCAGCGTCCCCCATACGAAAAGCCCGACAACGGCCAGCATTACGACAAGGGGCGGGGCGATCATAAGCAGAAAAAACTCCATGGCTGGATCATCCTTTCTTGATTTTTCCCTGCACATAGGCGGCGTCGAACAGGAAAAGCCGCATGAGGAGATACAGTGAAGGTATGAGCAGGAGCAGCCCGGCAATAAATGCCACCACCAAGGCCAGCGCCATCGTATCGTTGGTGAAATTTTCATATAACGAAATGTACGGGTAAAGAATGTAAGGCAGGTGAGACGCCCCGTACCCGAAGAAGGCGAAGGCAAACTGCAGCATGATCATGAAAAACGCGAAGCCGTACCGCTTTCGCTGCCAAACGAAGTACACGGCGGCCAGAAAGCAGAGGAACGACAGGACGAACATCCAGGACAGGCGCACCATGTTGTTGAAGTGTTCGGGATTGTGCCGGCTTATGGCGAAAAATACGAGCAGGGAAGCGAGGATGGTAGGCGAGCTCCACCACAGCATATAGCCCCGTACCAGCTCAAGCGCATCCTTATCCTTGGCCTTATCGGCGTAATAAGTGAGAAAAGCGGAGGAAATGTACAGGACACTCACGATGGCCAGCAGGACGACGGACCAGGAGTAAGCGCTCGTGAACAATTTTTCATACAAAAGTATGACGTTCCCGCCCGTTTTGGTAATATAACCTCCTTCGGAAATCGTTAAAACCGTGGACAAAGAAGCCGGAATCAGCAGCCCGGTCGCCCCGTAAAGAAACAAGTAGATCGGCGTATGCCTGGTGCCGTATGTGCTGAAGGCGTAGTATGAGCCCCTGATGGCCAAAAGCACAATCGCAATGCTGCCGGGGATAAGCAGCGCCGTGCCGTAGTAATAAGCCGCATCCGGGAAAAAACCGACCAGTCCGACAAAGAAGAACACCAGAAAGACATTGGTCACCTCCCACACCGGGGATAAATAACGTTCGATAATTTTCTGGATAATGTGGTTTTTGCCTGTTTTTAAGCTGTAGTAGCTGAAAAAGCCGGCGCCAAAATCTATTGATGCGACAATCAGATAGCCGTACAAAAATATCCAAAGAGTGGTAACGCCAAGCAGCTCATACATGGGCAGGCCCTCCTTCGATCCCTTTTGCTATCAGCTCGTCCTCTGCGGTATTGTTGCGAAACATTTTTCTCAGTACTCTGGCGGAGGTCCAACCAAGCACGATATATAAAAGAAGGAACATGATGAGCGTCAGCCCGACATGGCCCGAGGTCGTCGCTCCCTCGGCTGTTTTCATGTAACCTCTCAGAATCCACGGCTGACGGCCCACCTCGGCGAAGATCCAGCCGAATTCAATGGCAAGCAGCGCAAGCGGTCCGCTGGCGACAATCAGCCGCAGCAGAATGCGGTTGTAAGGATTCCATCTGCGCAAGGTGGAAGACACGACGAACATGAGGCTGACGAGGCTCAGCAGAATGCCGATCCCGACCATGGCATCGAACAAATAATGGATAAACAGCGGAGGAGTGTTCTCCTTGGCGATCTGGTCGAGGCCCTTAACTTCGGCGGCCGGGTTCCCATGCGCCAAGATGCTTAAAGCAAAAGGAATTTTAATCGCGAATTTCACTTCATTGTCATGGGTTAGCACGCCGCCGATCAGCAGCGGGGCTTTCTCCACCGTTTCAAAATGCCATTCCGCCGCAGCCAGCTTCTCCGGTTGATAGACCGCAAGGAACTTGCCGGACAAATCGCCGACGAATGCCGTAGTCACCGAGAACACGAGGGCGGACACCATCGTGAACCTCAAAGCTTTGCGGTAGTACACATGCGTACGGTTCTTGAGCAGGGAGTAAGCCGCGATGGATGCCAGCACGAATGCGCTCGTCATGTAAGCGGAGGACAGTACGTGAGCCACTTTGCTGGGAGTGGCGGGGTTAAACATAGCCGTTAAAGGCTGAATGTTCGTAATTGTGCGGCCCGCGAGAGTAAAGCCCTGAGGTGTATTCATAAATGCGTTGACGGTCGTAATGAAAAATGCGGATGCGGAAGATCCGATCACGACGGGGATGACCAATAAAAAATGCTTGAGCGGATTGCCGAACCTGTCCCAAGTATAGAGATAGATACCCAGGAAGATGGCTTCAAAGAAGAACGCGAACGTCTCCATAAAAAGCGGCAGCGCAATGGATTGGCCGGCTATCTGCATGAAGCTTGGCCAGAGCAGGCTTAGCTGGATCCCTATACATGTGCCCGTGACGACGCCGACGGCGACGGTAATCACGAATCCACGGGCCCAGCGGCGGGCTAGCAGAATATAGTGGGGATCTTTTTTATGGATTCCGACCCATTCAGCCAATGCCACCATGAGAGGCACACCCACCCCGATTGTGGCGAAAATGATATGAAAGCCCAAAGTCAAAGAAGTCAGCATTCTGCTGTATGTTGCCGGGTCTTGATTGAACATGAATAAAATCACTCCTTTGGTTGTTCGTGGGTTACAAGTGCTGCACACGGATTACTTTAATGAAAAAAATGGCTCGCGAGAGACAGAAGCATAACGAAAGCGACGACCGCGCACAGAAGGATCAACCGTTTTTCCTGTTTTCCGTACTTGTCCATAATGGAAGGCTCCCTTTCTATATTTTATGCCGAGTATGTGATTTTTTTCACAATAAATATGTTCATTGTATGAAAATTGTTTGACGGGTTTATGTACATGCGGCCGACGGGAAAGGATTTTCAAACATACAGATATTACTAAAAGATAATTACCCAAAACAATTTAACTTGAAAATCAAATCAAATCAAATAGAAGCTGCCCTTAAACGGATATTCCCGCATATCGGACAGCCCCTTATTATGGCTTTTCGTTCATTCCGCCTGACAGCTGGTTATTCGCTTTACACCAGCACGGGCTCTTTTTCTGGCTTCGCTTGTTTTTCATCGCTTTTGCCGTCCGTCTCTTTGCTGTCCGTTTTATCCGGCTGCTGCGTCGCATGTCCTTCCTCAGTCTTGCCTCCTTGGTCGGGAGAGTAAGGAGGGGTGTCTTCAGACGGAGCGGCGTCTTCGATCCGGAAACGGTTTATTTCCATGAATAAATTCTGGGCCAATGTGTTCATGTCGGCGGCCTGAGCGGCAATTGCGCGAATGGCCTCATCCTGCTGGAAGGAGGCGGAGTTCACTTCCTGGACGCCGGCCGCAGTCTCAATCGCGGTGGCGGAGACGGTCTGTGCGGACTTTGCCAATATGGCGCTGCTTGCCGTAGCCTGGTCTACTTTCGTGTAAATCTGTTCGATCTGGGAAGAAATGAGCTGTATCGATTCCCGGATGGAATCGAAGGAGTGATGGGACTCCTCCACCTTCGAGCTTTGGGACTGAAGCGTTTCCCTGGCCAGCCTCATCTGGCTTTGCACTTTCTCCATCTGCTGCTGCAGGGTGTGGATCATAACTGAAATATCCTTGGAGGACTGGTTTGTCTGCGTGGACAAATGCCTCACTTCGTCCGCAATAACGGCGAAGCCTTTGCCATGCGCTCCCGCCCTGGCCGCTTCTATTGCGGCGTTTAAAGCCAGCACGTTGGTCTGGTTTGAGATTTCGGTAATCGTATTTACGATTTTCCCGATTCTAACGGAGCTCGCGCTTAACGTTTCCAGTGAAGTATACACCTTGTTCAGCATGTCTTCGGACAGCTCCGACGACTGTTTCAGGGAGTTCACGGCTTCATAGCCTATACGGGTCTTCTGGTTCGCCTGGGTGCCTGTTTCCTTCATGATGTCCGTATATTTGGCGATGTCCGAGATTTTGTCCTCCAACTCGTTCAGGATACTGGCGCTTTGTTCCGCAGCGGACGCCTGATTGTCGGCACCGACGGCGATATCCTCAATAGCTTTCAGAATGTCCGCGTTGGCATGGGCGGTGACTGATGACGATGATTGGAAGTCGAGGGAGGAGCGGGACAGTGACAGGGCAATTCCCTGCAGGTTCCCGAGCATGGCTCTGACGTTTCCGGTCATTCTGTCAAACCCCCTGCTTAAATCCCCAAGCTCGTCTTTACGCGTTTCATTCAGTGTATGCCGGAGATCTCCCTCCGCCATGAACCCTACCGCATGCTGAAGTTTCAGAATAGGGCCGAGCAAGGAACGAAGCAGAATGTACCCGATGACTGCGGCGAACAAGAGGGCAATGACAGAGGCCCAAAGCATAGCCCTGGAGGTGTTCGCGGAGGTTTGGTGCAAGGTCGCTTTAGCCTGGTCCGCTTCATTCGAGAACCTGACGTAAAATTGATCAACCAGACCGAAAATATTATCCTTAAGCATTTGAGATTCATTGTATAGATAAAGCATGTTTTTATCGATATCGACAGGATTCAAGCTTTTGTCCTGGACGGTCCTGGCGGCTGCATCAAAGTTGTTGATATAATCTGTGGAAGCCATAATCAGCTGGCTGCGGAGTTTCATTTGTTCAGCCGTCATGGCAGTTTCTCCCAACTTTTTGACCATCTCATTATAAGGCGCCTTTTTTTGGTTATACTTATCTATGTATTCAGGTTTCTTTGACAGTTCCAGGCCCGAAGCGATGATATTCATCTCCTGCACCGTCTCTTTCAATTCCAGGGAGAGCAGTTTCAACTGGACTTTGGCATCCTGCGTTTCAATGTCCCGGTTGATCGCCCTCATCTGCTGGAGGTTGAAGATAGCGACAATCAGGAAAAACGCCAGGACGATGCTGAAGCTTAAAATCAGTTTAGCGCGCAAAGAGAATTGCAAAGAGAACGGCAGCATTTTTTGGATTCTTTCGTCGATAAACTTTCGGAACACGTCGATTCCCCCACTTATGTAATGGTTCAATACAGTTTCACTACTACTATAAGGTTGATATGTTAAGAGAAAAGAACGCATTTGTCAATCCATTGTAAAAATATATCGAAAAAGCGAAAATTCTATCGAATCCTATCATTTTACAGAGAGTTTACAATTATCGGCATCATCGTTTACAAACCATTGATATGATGACGTGGTAAGGAGATTTTAACCATTTGATAGGAGGACATGGGAAATGTCGAAAAAGCTTGTCAGCTTCACCATGATTGCGATTCTAATCTTGGGGGTTCTAGCCGGATGCGGAAAGAAAGCAGAAAACACACCGACACCGGGCGCACAACCGACAACGCCAGCACCTAAAGCAGAAGAAATAAGCGGAACGGTAACAGCTTCAGGGTCAAGCGCGCTGCTTCCTCTGGTTAAAGAAGCTGCAAAAGATTTTATGGATAAGAATCCTAAAGTTACGATTAACGTAACTGCCGGCGGTTCCGGTACTGGCTTGAAGAACGTTGCCGACGGAACATCCGATATCGGTAACTCCGACGTGGCAGCAGGCGACGAATACAAAGATAAAGGTCTTGTTGACCATGTGGCCGCTATCGCTCCTTTTGCTCTGATCGTTAACAAAGATGTAACTATCGATAACTTGACCAAACAGCAAGCTGCCGATATCTTAACCGGCAAAATCAAGAACTGGAAAGAAGTTAACGGCAAAGACGCTCCGATCGTTATTGTGCACCGTGCAGAAGGTTCGGGTTCCCGCAAGCTTGTACAGCAAATCGTTCTTGATAACAAAGAGTTCACTAAAGAAGGCGTAGTACAGGATTCCAGCGGCGCAATGAAAACTGCAGTAGCTTCTACTCCTGGCGCCATCGGTTATGTGGATACTCCTTACGTGGACGACAGCTTGAAGGCATTGAAATTCGAAGGCGTAGCATTCAGCAAAGACGCTATCCAAACTAAAAAATATCCTCTATATGGTATTGAACACATGTACACTAAAGGTGAAGCTAAAGGTGCTGCCAAAGCATTCATCGACTACATTGTAAGCAAAGACTTCCAAGATAAAAAAGTCGAAGAGCTGAAATTCCTTCCTGCCAACCTGTTGAGCAAGTAATAACTGCTTGAATGACTATAACGGGACGCTATGATAGTGTCCCGTTATTGCCATGATCGGAAGTAAATGTTAATCTTTTGTAAAGAAAGAACAGTGTGAGGGGGTACCCTATCTTGCTTGAATCTGTAAACACAGACAAGGCACGCAATTCTTGCAATGCGTCCAAATGGACAAGATCTCAACAGAGCATCGACGTAATGATGAGATGGCTATTTATTGTCAGCGCTGTTCTTGTATCCATAGTTGTATTTTCCATTATTATTTTCGTAGGTTTACAAGGGTTGAAAACATTTCAGGACGTTTCACCGGCCCAGTTTTTCTTCAGCGGGGAATGGACGCCCAGTCAAAATAAATTCGGTGCTTTTTCTTTTTTGTACAGCACTTTATTGTTAACGTTTCTTTCCGTACTTTTTTCCGTTCCGCTAGCATTGTCCGGCGCCGTGTTCCTGGCCAAGATCGCGCCGAACTGGATGAGAGAAATAATGAGGCCGGCTACGGATTTGTTTGTAGGCATACCGTCTGTTGTGTACGGATTAATCGGACTTACCGTCATTGTGCCTACGCTGGGAAAGATATTTCATAATATCGGGTACGGCATTCTTCCGGCGGCCATAATATTGGCGATAATGATTATGCCGACGATTCTTTCCATTTCTGAGGATGCCATCCGAACCCTTCCCCGAGGCTTGGAGGAAGCGTCCCTGGCTCTGGGAGCGACTCGTTGGCAGACCATCTGGAGGGTGCAGATCCCCGCGTCGCTGCCTGGAATACTGACGGCGATCATTCTTGGCATGGGCCGCGCGATTGGCGAGACGATGGCTGTGTTTATGGTCATCGGCAACTCGCCAAAGCTGCCGAAATCATTGATGGATTCAACCACGGTTTTGACTACCGCAATCGTTAAAGATATGGGGTATACCCAGTACGGCACCACTTGGAACAACGCTTTATACCTGATGGCGCTCGTGCTGATGATTGTTTCGCTGCTTTTGATTTTGATCATTCGCATTGTGGCAAGGAGGAATGAGATTAAGTGAACAGTAAAACGACGGACCGGATTGCAACGATGTTTTTTTGGCTGTCCGGAATACTGATTATTCTTCTTTTGTCATGGTTTATCATCCGCATTCTCGGAGACGGGCTGCCTTATCTTACCTCGAAATTTATCTTCGGCAAGCCCCAGGAAATTATGGCCGGCGGAGGAGTAGGGCCCCAGTTGTTTAACTCCTTTTATATTCTCGCTCTTTCTTTGCTGTTCTCTTTGCCGATCGGGCTCGGGGCCGGAATTTATATGGCGGTGTACGCCAAGCAAAACAAATTCACCGATTTCATCAGGGTGTCAGTGGAAGCTTTGTCATCCGTGCCTTCCATTGTACTGGGGCTGTTCGGATATTTGCTGTTCGCCAACCTGATGGGCCTTAAATTTTCCATTCTCGGCGGGGCGGCCACTTTGTCCTTGTTGAATTTGCCGATCTTGGTCAGGGTGACTGAAGAATCCATCCGCAGCGTGCCGGGCTCTTACTGGGAAGCCTCTCTTGCACTTGGCTCCACGAAGTGGCAATCTATTCTCAAGGTGCTGATCCCTTCCTCTCTGCCGGGCTTGATAACCGGTGTGACCTTGGTCGCGGGCAGGGCCCTCGGGGAAACGGCGATTTTAATCTATACGGCGGGCCTGTCCGTTTCCCGACATTTCCCGGATTTCAATCCGCTCACAATGGGAGAAACATTATCCGTACATCTGTGGTATATCCAATCGGAAGCGATCGTTCCGGACGCCAAGCAGATTGCCAAAGGCAGCGCCGCGCTGCTGCTCATCATCGTCCTGATCTTTAATCTTCTCGTTGGAATACCGAGCCGTATTCTCCAAAAACGACTTTCCGGGGGGAACTAAACACTATGGCATCGCATAAAATTAAAGTGAATTCACTGAATCTGTTCTATGGCAGCAATCAGGCCCTTTATGACATAAAGATGGATATTTTGAGCAACTCGGTGACAGCTTTGATCGGACCATCCGGCTGCGGGAAGTCTACATTCCTGAGAACGCTGAACCGGATGAACGACCTGATCGACAATGTGAAAATAACCGGGGAAGTTCTAGTGGACGGCCAGAATATTTATGATGCCGATACGGACGTAGTCGTCCTGCGCAAGCGCGTCGGGATGGTATTCCAGCGGCCTAATCCGTTTCCTATGAGCATATACGACAACGTTGCTTACGGATCGAGAATCCACGGCACGAGAAAGAAGCAGGTGCTGGACGGGATTGTGGAGCGGAGCTTGAAGCAGGCGGCTCTGTGGGACGAAGTGAAGGACCGGTTGAACAAATCGGCGCTTGGTCTATCCGGCGGACAGCAGCAAAGGCTTTGCATTGCCCGGCTGCTCGCGGTCGAGCCCGATGTGCTTTTGATGGATGAACCCACTTCCGCGCTCGACCCGATCTCTACCTTAAAGGTCGAAGAGCTCACCCAGCAGCTGAAAGAGCGGTACAGCATCATTATCGTAACCCATAACATGCAGCAGGCGGCCCGTATTTCTGATTATACTTCCTTTTTCCTGAACGGAATCTTGGTCGAATCCGATCAAACCGAGAAGATTTTTACAAACCCAAACGATCAAAGAACCGAAGATTATATTACCGGAAGATTCGGCTAGCCTGGAAAGCGAGCTGATAAATGCAGTCTTGAGAAGGGGCGAACATAATGGATACAAGATTCAATTTTCATCAAATGGTGGAAGATCTGCAAAAGGATATCCTCACGATGGGAGCTTTAGTCGAAAGCCAGATCCGGCAGGCGGTGGAATCTCTTGCCTCTTTGGATGAAAAATTAGCCAGGGAAACCATTGGCAGAGACGACAAAGTCGACAACATGATGCTGGAAATCGAAGAAAAATGTCTCCGTCTGATCGCTCTGCAGCAGCCTATGGCGAGCGATCTGAGAATCATCGGCATGGCTTTCAAAATCACAAGCGACCTTGAGCGGATTGCGGACCATGCGGTCGATATCGCCAAGATCGCGCTCCGGCTGTCAGGCGAAAAGCTGTTCAAGAAGCTGATCGATATTCCGAGAATGGCCGAGCTGACCCAAGAAATGATCCGTGAGGCCCTGCTAAGCTATACGGAGAGAAATGTGCACAGAGCCGCTTCTCTTGCCGAGAAAGACGACGCTGTGGATAAGCTGTACGGCACGGTCATGACGGACACGACCGCAGCTCTGGGAGCCGACGCGGCTTTGAACAGGCAGGCGGTGCAGCTTATGTTTGTCGCCCATTTCCTGGAAAGAGTCGCAGACCATACGACCAATATCGGGGAAGGCGTAATTTACATGGTGACCGGAAAAAGAAAAGATTTGAACATCTAGGAAGTGAATGTGACCGCGGACAACGGGACCGGCGCAGGTTGGACAGATCTGAAACGACAGGCATGCAGGTCTCCCGCGCAGAGAAAGTGTTGCAGTCAGAACAGATCGAGCAGTTGTTTGATTTTTACAATCGTAATCACTTTACCGTTCCCAACCTTGCGTTGGGACATTTTTTTTGCGTGGTTCGGATGAATCCATACGGCGTCCATGCCGGATTGGGTGGCACCGCATATGTCGTTTCGCCAGGAGTTTCCCACCATTACGCTTTGGCCGGATTTAATGTCCATCGATTTCAGAGCATGCTGAAATATGGTCGGGTTCGGCTTTTTGTATTCCCCTTTTATCGATGTGAAAATGTTTTGTTCGGGAAAAAACTCCGAAAGGTTCAGGCGCGTCAGGTTGGACTGCAGCAAATCCTTGTTGCCGTTGCTGATGATGGCAAGAGAATAGGAGGGAGATAAGGCGGTGAGCGTCTCCAGCACGTCGGGGAACAGCTCCGTATGGCTGCCTTGAATCTCCTTCATGCGGGAAAAAAACATTTTCGGGAAATTTTCACTGACCGGCACAGAAAATGAGGAAATGGCTTCCTTGAGGCAGAGCTGCTGGATTTGTTCTTTCGTTTGGTTTTCCGTACGGTATCTGAGCTTGCCTTTATCATTCCAAAGGTTCTGGTAAGCGTCAAGCACAGCCTCCGGTTTCCACTCGGCTTCCTCCGCGGACCACCTTCCAGTAAATTCATTCAGTACTTCCAGAAAACAGCCGTAAAAGGTTTTCTTTTGATCGACCAACGTATTGTTCATATCAAAGAAGATCACTTTCTTTCGGCCGGGGGAGAAAAAACGTTTCATCTTCGATCCTCCTTCCCAACAAACAATGGCTCCGTTATCACTCTATATATTATGTTATGTAACGAAGCTTCACCAAGTACCTATAGAGCTTGATTGGAAAGGGTTTTCTTTTTCAGTTGGGCGCGCTTTATGATATGATGGTTGTAGAATGTAAAATGAGGTGCGGCAAATGGGCAAATTGATTTTGGTCGACGGCAACAGTATTGCATACCGGGCGTTCTATGCCCTTCCGTTATTGACGAATTCCAGCGGGCTGCATACCAATTCGGTGTACGGCTTTACAACTATGCTGCTGAAGCTGATAGATGAACAGAAGCCTACTCACTTCCTTGTCGCTTTTGACGCGGGGAAGGTAACGTTCCGGCACGAGGGCTATGCGGAATACAAGGGCGGACGCGAGAAGACGCCTTCGGAATTGAAAGAGCAGTTCCCGCTGATCAAGGAGATGCTTGAAGCTTTTCGGATCAGGCAGTTTGAGCTGGCCGGCTATGAGGCTGACGATATTATCGGGACTTTAACCCGCCTTGCGGATGAAAAAGGGCAGGAAGTGCTGGTCGTCACGGGAGACAAGGATATGCTGCAGCTGGCTTCCGACCATGTGACCGTTGCTTTGACGCGCAAAGGGATCAGTGAAGTGGAGCTGTACAATCCGGATGCGATCCGTGTGAAATATGATTTGAACCCGGCCCAGATCATTGACCTGAAAGGTCTGATGGGCGATCCTTCGGACAATATTCCGGGAATTCCGGGTGTTGGGGAAAAGACGGCGCTTAAGCTGCTGCACGAGTATGGCTCTGTAGAATCTGTGCTGGACAATGTGGAACAGTTGAAAGGCAAAATGAAGGAGAGAGTGGAAACTCACGCCGAGGACGCACGGATGAGCAAGAAGCTGGCTACCATCTACCGGGAAGTGCCGGTGGATTTGCAGCTGGACGAGCTGGAGTTCACTGGCGCCAAAGGACAAGCGTTGGCGGAATTGTTCCGTAAGCTGGAGTTCAAATCGCTTCTGGAGAAGAACGATTTCACCGGTCCGGAACAGGTAGAGTCGGCGGAAGAGGAAGTGATCGAATTTATAGTGGCCGATTCGTCCGACATCGCTGCTTTAATACAGTCGCTTCCCGAAGTGCAGACGATCCATGTGGAAGCCTTCGGCGATAATCCGCACACAGCTTCCGTCCATGGCGTCGCTTTTCATTACGCGGACAAAGGCTACTATGTGCCGCTGGAGGTGCTGCAGGGAGCGCCGGCCGCTCCTGTCAGGAAATGGCTGGCGGACCCGGCCTGCAGCAAATGGATGTTTGATCTGCACAGGGCGGAGGTCGCTCTAAGCTGGGAAGGCATTGAACTCAAAGGCGTAGCCTTTGATGTACTGCTGGCAGCCTATCTGCTCGATCCTACGGAGTCCACACGCACCTTGAACTGGCTCGCTTCAAAGTATGGCGTACCGGGGTTGAAGCAGGATGAAGAAGTGTTCGGCAAAGGGGCCAAGTTCAAGCTTCCCGGGATCAGTGTAACAGGCGAGCATATGTGCCGCAAGGCGGCCACAATACAGCATCTGGTGCCTCTTCTGCAGGCGGATCTGGAAAAGAATGAGATGAATCCGCTCTGCTACGATCTGGAGCTTCCATTAGCCAAGGTGCTGGCCGACATGGAACGGCAGGGCATTAAGGTGAATGTGGAGGAACTTAAGGAGTTCGGCAAAGAGCTCAGCGGCAAGCTTGACCTGATTATGGCCAGCATCTATGGACTAGCGGGAATGGAATTCAACATCAACTCTCCGAAGCAGCTTGGGGAGATACTGTTCGATAAGCTCGGCCTGCCGGTGGTGAAAAAGACGAAAACCGGTTATTCCACCGATGCGGAGGTTCTGGAGAAGCTTGAACCGCATCACGAAATCGTAAGAGAGATTCTGAACTACCGGCAGCTTGCCAAGCTGCAGTCTACCTATGTGGAAGGCCTGCTGAAAGAAGTAAAGCCGGAGACGGGAAAGGTCCACACCTATTACCAGCAGACGATCGCTGCTACCGGCCGGCTGAGCAGCCAATTCCCGAACCTGCAGAACATTCCGATCCGGCTGGAGGAAGGCCGCAAAATCCGCAAAGTATTCGTGCCTTCGGAGCCCGGATGGTTCATCCTGACCGCGGACTATTCACAGATCGAGCTTCGCGTCCTGGCCCATATTTCCCAGGATGAAAGGCTGATGGAAGCGTTCCGGGAAGATATGGACATCCATACGAAGACTGCAATGGACGTATTCGGAGTGGACGAGTCCCAGGTGGATTCCAATATGAGAAGACAAGCCAAGGCGGTCAACTTCGGGATCGTCTATGGAATCAGCGATTACGGCTTGTCCCAAAACTTGAATATTACCCGCAAGGAAGCGGCTGCCTTCATTGAGCACTATTTCCATGTGTTCCAAGGGGTACGCAAATATATGGAAGATATAGTACAACAAGCACGCCAGAACGGCTACGTGACTACGCTTTTGCAGCGCCGCCGCTATTTGCCGGAAATCACTGCTTCTAATTTCAATTTGCGCTCCTTTGCCGAGCGGACTGCAATGAATTCGCCCATCCAGGGAACGGCAGCGGATATCATCAAGCTGGCCATGGTTCAGATGGACGAGCGACTGCGGCGGGAGAAGCTGCAGAGCCGAATGCTGCTGCAGGTGCATGATGAATTGGTGTTTGAAGTGCCGGAATCCGAGCTTGAGACGATGCGCTCCCTGGTGCCCGAGATTATGGAGGGCGCGTTGAAGCTGGACGTGCCGCTCAAGGTCGATGTGGATTATGGCAGCAACTGGTATGAAGCAAAATAAGGAGGAGGGAGACCGATGCCGGAACTGCCGGAAGTCGAGACGGTCAAGCGGACGCTCAATGAGCTGGTCGCAGGGCACACGATCGAACGGGTAACCGTCCTGCTCCCCCGGATCATTCAATATCCCGATGATATAGACCAGTTTGCGCTGATGCTTGCGGGTCAGACCATTGGGCGTGTTGAACGAAGAGGGAAGTTCCTGCGCTTTATGCTCGATGATTATGTTATGGTGTCCCATCTACGGATGGAAGGCCGCTATGGCGTGTACCGCAAAGAAGAACCACTGGAGAAGCACACTCATGTCATTTTTCATTTGACTGGCGGGCTGGAACTAAGATACAAGGATGTCAGGCAGTTTGGAACGATGCATCTGTTCCCCGCGGGCCAGGAGCTGGTATCTCCACCGCTGGTGAGGCTGGGGCTCGAGCCCCTCGACGACAGCTTTACTTTCGAAGCTTTCAAAGCCAGGATCGGCCGCCGCACCACCAAGATCAAGCCGCTGCTGCTCAATCAGGAATATATTGTCGGTATCGGAAATATTTATGTGGATGAGGCGCTGCACAAAGCTGGAATCCATCCGGAGCGCGAGGCGCATGAATTAAAGAATACTGAATTAAGGAAGCTGTATGAGGCGATTATCTCGACACTTTCGGACGCGGTAGAGGCCGGCGGCTCTTCAGTCAAATCGTATGTGAACGGTCAAGGAGAAATCGGGATGTTCCAGTACCAGCTGCAGGTATACGGACGGGCATCCGAGCCCTGCAGAAGCTGCGGACATCCGATCGAAAAATATTTCGTGGGCGGAAGAGGCACCCATCTATGTACCAAATGCCAGCCGCTGAGAAGGAAAAGAAGGACACCGGCAAAGTAACGCCCTGCACCATCTTTTTCCGAAGCCCATATGATAAGGAGAATGGAAAGGAGGAGAAGAATGCTTCCTATATTTTCCTTATTCATATTAGCTTTAGGCGCAAGCCTGGACGGCTTCAGCGTCGGGGTCACTTACGGACTTCGCAAAATCCGTATTCCGCTCCTGTCAGTGACGATTATTTCGATTTGCTCCGGTCTGGTCGTTTTGAGTTCCATGTTGATCGGTGCGGCCCTGATCCGTCTGCTTCCGCTGGCTTATACGAAATCTTTGGGAGCAATGATCTTGATCTGTGTGGGAGTCTGGGCCTTATATCAAATAAAAAAGAACAGGGAGGATGCCGCGGGAAAAGACGCTGCCGAAATGGAAGCCGCTTCCAAAACCGCCGAGCCTACTGTGAGGCAAATTATTCTCATAGAGCTTAAACGGCTGGGAATCGTCATTCAAATCATTAAGACTCCTTCTGCGGCGGATATGGACAGATCAGGGAACATTTCGGCTTCAGAAGCGGCTTTTCTGGGAATCGCCCTTTCCCTGGATGCTTTCGGCGCGGGAATCGGCGCTGCTTTGATCGGATTTTCGCCGCTGGTTACTTCTTCAGTGATCGCTTTGGTAAGCGGCACTCTCCTGACAATGGGACTCCGTGTAGGATACACTTATTCCGATTTAAGCTGGATCCGTAAACTGGCTGTAGTGCCTGGGTGCCTGCTTATCATGATAGGAATTATGAGGTTTTTTTGAAAGAAGGTGTCAAGCCATGAATATTGGTTTAACAGGTGGGATTGCCTGCGGCAAAAGCACAGTTGCGGAAATGCTGGTTAGCCGGGGGGCAATACTGGTGGACGCGGACCGTATAGCGAGAGAAGTGGTTGAGCCGGGCAGCCCTGCCCTGGCTCAAATCGCCGAGCGGTTCGGACAAGCTGTCCTGCTGCCCGACGGTTCATTGCACCGCAAGGCGTTAGGGCAAATTGTGTTTGCTGATCCCGCTGCGCGCCAAGAGCTGGAGGGCATTCTGCATCCCCGTGTCAGGGCGTTGATGAAGCAAAGGATGGAAGCTGCGGAAAAAGAACAGCCGGACAAGCTAGTCGTAGTGGATGTCCCTTTGCTGTACGAGTCGGGATTGCAGCAAACGTATACGGAAGTGATGGTCGTGTACGTACCGAGAGAGATCCAAATAGAGCGGTTGATGAACAGGGACGGTTTGGCGAGGGAGGAAGCCGAGCGCAGGCTGATGGCCCAATGGCCAATCGACAAGAAAAGGAAGCTTGCCGATATTGTCATTGATAACGGTGGATCTCTTGAGAAAACGGAAGCGCAGGTGGAAGAATTCCTTCGCGCCAGAGGACTGCAATGAGGCTTTTTCGGCGAAAACGGTGGTTCATCCTGCTGCTGATCGTCTTTTTGGGAATACTGTTTTTCAACAGTACCTTGATCGGCAAATGGTTATACCCGATCTATTACCAGGATGAAATCAGGTCGAATGCCAAGGCTTATGGCGTAGATCCGTTATTAATCGCGGCCATCGTAAGAGTCGAAAGCAAATATCAAACCGGAATCACTTCCAAAAAAGGGGCCATCGGCTTAATGCAGCTTATGCCGGACACTGCGCAATGGGTTATGGAGAAGGGTGATTTTGCCAATCATACGATCGACCAGATCCATGAGCCGCATGTTAATATTCAGATGGGCTCATGGTATCTTAGCTGGCTCTCCACACAATATAACGGGAATATCGTGGCCGTCACGGCGGCCTATAACGCTGGACAAGGGAATGTGAACAAGTGGATCAGCAGCGGCCGATGGGACGGCACCTATGAGCACATTAATTCGATTCCTTTTGGAGAGACCCGGCACTATGTACAAAGGGTCATGTATTATTATCATAAATATGATAAAATTTATTCTAACGCGACGGACCGGGAACAATAGAAGAAGCATTGGACAACTCGGGGAGAGTTGATCCAATACTTCCGGGTTATCCGTTATAAGCTGTTAAAGCTTATCGGGATTGACCACCAGTTGGAAAAGATTGGCTAGCAAGCTGCTCTTCAGCCAATTGGATCATACGGCGTACCATATGTCCTCCGATAGCTCCAGTATCGCGAGTAGCCATATAGCCGTAGTAGTTGTCTTGAGGAACTTGGATACCCAATTCCTGAGCAACTTCATATTTCAGTTGTTGCAAAGCTTGGTTAGCTTGAGGAACGACCAGAATGTTCTGGTTACCGCCTCCGCCGCCTTGACGACCGCCTCCGCCCATTGAATTCACCTCCTTTTCTGTTGGTAAACATATTATGTGCGGTTTTCTGAGGATCATAACAGGGAAGGATTGGTAATAGAATGACGCTTCCGGAAAGGAGTATTGCGTGATGAAATGCCCTTATTGCGATTATTCGGGGACCAAAGTGCTCGATTCCAGATCCGCGAACGATAACAAATCCATCCGGCGCCGGCGTGAATGCGAGCAGTGTGCCAGAAGGTTTACCACCTTCGAAACCATAGAGGAAACGCCGCTGATGGTGATCAAGAAAGATGGCAGCAGAGAAGAGTTTAGCCGGGATAAGATACTAAGAGGCGTAATCCGCGCCTGCGAGAAGCGTCCAGTGTCTGTTGACCGTCTCGACACCCTGGTGTCTGAAGTGGAGAAAAGGGTGCGCAACACCGCGCAAGCCGAAGTGGAAGCAAGGGACATCGGGGAATTGGTGATGGAGGAACTGTACACAGTGGATGAAGTGGCCTATATCCGCTTCGCTTCCGTATACCGCCAATTCAAAGATATAAACATGTTCATGAAAGAACTGAACGAGCTCTTGGGCAAAAACCATCTGGACGACTCCCGCGGCAAATAGTAGTGGAAGAAGCAAGAGTTGTTCCAGTAAAAAAAGCTTGCATTAGCGCCTCACTTCGTGTAAAATAAATTCTTGTCGGCGGTTTGAAAATCAGTTGGGGCCGTAGCTGAGCTTGGGGCGGATGCGGGTTGGTTACACTGGTTTACAGCTTAATTAGCTCAGCTGGGAGCACAAGTTTCTTGGTTACAGTGCCTCAAGAATTTAATACCAGCATGTTTATGCACGGGGAATTAGCTCAGCTGGGAGAGCGCATCGCTGGCAGCGATGAGGTCAGGGGTTCGAGCCCCCTATTCTCCATAATAAGAAGCATGAAGAAAACCCTTGAGAAATCAAGGGTTTTTTGCATTCTTTGCTTCGATGTTGGGAAGTATAAATTATGTGGAAACTAGTATTTGGTGGCATTTTGGTGGCATACTGTAATTTATACCTTGGAAAGGAACATTTTCCCGAAATTTTTTGCTACTTCTGATTGCATGTTTGGCAATAAATGTGAATAGGTGTCCAAGGTGATTCTAATGTCAGCATGTCCTAGACGCTCTGACACCACTTTGGGGTGAACGTTTTGTTTAAGTAATAACGAGGCATGAGTGTGCCTTAAGTCATGGAATGAAATCCTTGGAATATCTGTGTTTTTAATTAGCCTATAGAATGATCTAAGTAGGTTCCTAGGGATAATTGGAGTTCCAATCATTGTGCAAACAATCAGATCATTATTCTGGTACAGACTTCCGCTCTGTAATCTAACTTGAGCTTGGAATGATTTATGTTTTCGAATTTCTTCCAAAGCTTCAGTTGGCAGCGTAATCGATCTATTCCCCGCTCTAGTCTTGGTTTCAGGAATAATCTTCTTGCCATCATGGCTTAGTGTTTGATTAACTGAAATGATCCCAGCATTCAGATCAACGTCTTTCCATCTAAGACCTAAAATCTCAGCTTGACGCATTCCTGTGGAAAGAGCTAATAGGAAAGCTACGTAAAGTGGATCATTTTTCGAGTTAATTAAAAACTGCTCCATCTCAAGTTCATTCCATACGTGAACTTCCTTTTTCCGTGCTCTCGGTTTTTCAACGAAAGTTGCCACATTCTTGGATAAATACCCCCATTGAACAGCTTTATGTAATGAGTTATGTAGTACTACATGGATATCCTTTATTGTTCTTTCTGAGATGTTGTGTTCGCTTCTTGGCCTATGATAAAACTTGTGAATCATTTCCTGATTTAAATATTGCAGTTCCACATTACCTAAATTCGGGCTTATATACCTTGTGATATCGGCTAGGCCCCCTAAATCCGGAGTCCGCACCAATTAAAACCGTAGTTTATCAGAATAGCTCTATTTCTTGAGATTTTACAGGGCTTTGTGGAAGATCGAACGGTCTTCCAGTTGCATGACCCACTCTGAAAATTTAGCAGGCGGCATTCGTTTTAAGCTGCCGTGCATTTTTCGATTATTGTAAAAGTCCATGTAACGATCGATCTCGGCGTAAGCCTCCTCAAAGGACATGAAGTCCATCTTTGAAAAGAGGTCACGTTCCAGCAAGCTATGGAAGGATTCAATATATGCATTCATGTTTGGGGTTCGCGGCGGGATCCGCTCATGAACCATTTCGAGACTTTCACAAGTATCTCCGAAAAGTGTGCTGACGAATTGAGGCCCGTTGTCCGTGCGAATCACGGGTAGCGTTTCTCCCGCATGGATTCGCTTCTGTAGCGCTCGCCATAACGCAAGAGCCATTCTTTAATCTGTTCATCGCTTATTTTCTTCCCTTCGGTTGTCAATGAATAACCGGGGCAGGGCCTACCTTTCTGGCCGTTAGACGCGTGAACTGTCTCTGTAGCCGCTCGCTTCCTCCGATCGTAGTAAGTTGACTCTGACAGACCTATGATTCGCAGAACTAGCGCTGCTTGTTCACCCCGCTTAATAAACCGGTCTGCTATTTCGTATTTTTCGGATAAGCGGGGTTCTTCTTTTTTAAGAGTTCACGCAGTATTTCAATCTCAAGCTCTTTTTCACCAAGAATTTTGACTGCTTTCTCATATTTCTCTTCGACCTCTTGAAGCCTTTTCAGCTCCTGAATTTGTTCATCAGTCGAAGGGATTTCGTCGGTACCCACTTGATCTCGGTACTCCCTAAGCCAGTTACGGATGGTCTCGGGATGAATCTCGTATTTTCTAGCTAATACCGCAATCTTGATCCCTGAGAGGGCCTCTCGAACGATCTTTAACCGAGTCTCTTCAAATACTTTTTTCGAACGCATTTTGTCCCGCCTCCCATTACCTTCAGTCTAATTTATTGGGGGCTCGGACTCCAGTTTAATTAGGGGGCCTAGGAGAAACAACAAGGGAAGCGGGTTGTGCATTTATCCGCAATCCCGCTTCTCAAAAATTAAAATTGATTTTATACAAATTGGGTGGGGGAGTAGGCTTTGTTTCCCTACTTTCCCTAATAAATTTAAGGAGCAATTCATATCAACAATAACAAGCGGAATGGCGAAAATTTCATTATTAAATCGCAAAGGTTGGCGGGATGGCTGATGTTGAACGGGCAAAAACTCCATAATAAGAAAGTCTCAAACGTTGGGAGTAAGTATCTTTTTCAGCTGCAACGAACAATTTTCAGATTTGATTGATGAATGTAAAACCAGAAAGGGGATAAGTGAGCAAAACCAAAAGTACGAAAACAAATGTAGAAGAGGTCAGCAAACGTTTAATTGATTTATATTTCGTTCAGGCACAAAAGTATCTTGTACAAACCAAAAAAGCCGAATACATAACGTGTGATACGAAGAAAAAAACTGCTAAAGGTAACAAAATTCATCCAGTATGTGATTGGCAGATTATTAACCACTTAAAATACAAACACACATTAGGTGCATACGGTGGAGTTTTCAAAAACAAATTCATTTGCTTTGACGTAGATTTTCATGACCCACAAATTGCGAAATGGATTACATATAAGGTTGCAAATGCTCTTGATGAATTAAGGATTGATCAATATTACATAAGTTTTAGCGGCGGTAAGGGTTATCATATTGAACTGTTTTTTGAAGACTTGATCTTACTCGATAACGCTAAAAAATTCTTTGAACTTGTATTGTCTAAAGCCGATGTTCGACGACACTCTAACGAAGCCAATAAAGTAGAGTTTCGAGTAACAGACCGTCAGGGTGTAAATGGGTTAAATATCGTCAAACATTAACGAAAGAGATGTATTGCGATTCACCTTATCTATTCGTTTCAGAGCGTACTGGTAAGCTTGGAGCAAGAGGAATCCAAGTTATGTTAGATAAATATGCTGAACTAGCACATATGGATAATATAACTCCTCACAGATTGAGACATTCATTTTGTAAAAACCTTGCCAATACCGGAGTTCTGTTATAAGACGACTAGCTAGACATGAGAATATACAAACAACAGCAATTTACGTTGATTCATCACAAAAGGAACAAATAGATGCATTGAGAAGAATGTAAGATGTGAAGAAGGAGTCAATGGAATTACAAACACTATTCTAAAAACCATTCGGTTATCGATAACAATGTTTATGCATATCGCTTAAACCCTTGATTTATAAGGGTTCTTTTTTAATTTTTATGACTCGACTTTGGTCTTTTCCTATATTAAACATACATGTATCAAAGATTAAAGAGCAAATAGCCTTTATTTATAAGGGTGTAACGCTTCACGACGATGTGGTGTTACGATTGAATTTTTATACATTTTATGTATATTCAAGTGAAGCTTATAATGAATAATAGTGAAAAATCCTTATTCTACAAGAGTTTTAACTTATTGATAAAAACCCTCAATGTATAATATGCATAAATTTAAAGCTCAATTTTTTGCCTAATCCAATCGCATATTAACAATCTTGTCAGATTACGTCACTTATTTACATTAAAGTATTAACGATTTATTGCTGTAACACATTATCGCTTTAAATATTTTAATATTTCTTTCACCTGTTAACACAAATTCTAATAAAACATGTCTTGATGAACCTGAAGTTCCAGGTCGATGCTCCATTTTGTTGTTGAATCATTTTCCCGGTAACTATTGCATTGACATATTGATGAGGGAGTCTAACACATGGCATCAACATAACGTTGAAGATGCTGATTGGAAACTTCTTATCATTTCCACCTGTTAAATTATTAAGCACTTGTTATTATTCGATTGTACATTAGTATTGGACTATGTACTGGTATTGGACATTATATAGAGGTGAAAGCACGTAGGTTTCATTTCTTAGGTCAAGGGTAATAAATAACTGCTCATTATTTCAGGTTATGTAACGAAAATATTGTTTATTTACTATTTCTTTAGTTAGAACAAGGAGGCGATATTTGTGGATTGGAAAATTGTTGGGGTATTTAACACGGAATACGATGCGATTAAAGCGCTTGATGATTTGAGGATCCGGGGATATCATTCCGATCATATTTTCTTAGTAGGGAAAGAAAAAAATCTGAAAAACATTCCGGTTACAAAGATTCAAGAAGTGATTATTAGTTGGGAAAAATTTCATTATCTAAACGGTATTGACCTTCCCAGATGCGAAGTAAGACAATACCGAAATTTTGTAAGTCGTGGAAAAATGCTATTGTTAGTTAATACAAAAGCAAGAGATATTAATGATATCGACAATGTGTTTCAGACGAATCACGTGCTAGCTGGCGGGCAATTTCTTTGTTTGCAAAAGCAGATACAATAGAAAGTTAACCATAAATTTAATACTGCATTTCAAAAAGTTCACGACCTGTGCCTACTTGAAATTGTTCTTGCACGCTCAGATTCAACAAAGAGATGGGCTGCGTGAAGTCATAGCCAAGGAACCAGCGATACGCCAATTCGTTTCGATCTCTCTGATCGTCTGACGCATGGAGCGGATTCCGAAGAGGTACTGAATGAGCACAATTTTGATGAGCACAAAGGGGTCGACGCTCGGACGTCCCGTTTCTGCACTATATTTATCTTGAACCAAATCATAGATGAAACTTAAGTCAATAGCATTTTGAATTTTGCGAACCAAATGATTTTTGGAGACCAGTTCGTCCAACGAATTAACGGAAACCTGAAACCGGTCTTCGTAAATGTTCTTACTCAGCATCTCCCATTCCTCAATTCACCGTTTTCCTTATCTATACGACAAATAAGCCAGTAGATCCTGCTCCTCGCGGAACTTTGTCTACAGGCTGATATGTATAATACATACATCTTCAGGAAATTATTATGATGTTGCATTTACAACTAGAAGGAGGAATCATACACTGTGAACGATCATTTAAAAAAGCAAATGGTATTAACGATTAGAGCGTTATATTTCTCCATACTCGAGGAATGGTCCGTTGGTGGAAAGATCACATAATCTTTCTTCTGCACAACAACACATTCTTTTTATTTTATCATCGAGTGACGAGCCTCTGACAATAGGTGAAATAAGTAAACTAGGTTCTTGGCATAAATCTACAGTAACGAGGCTGTTACAGCCATTAATGCGAGAAGAGTACATAATGATTAAAAATGGAAATGGTAAATACAAATATGTTTCGCTAACCGAGATGGGAAAACAAAAATTAAAGAAATTGGCTCTAGGTGTAATGTGGAAGGATGATGATTTCCCTTTCAATTTCACAGGTCTTGATAATAAATCGCTTGAAAAATTTCTGCAAGTTGGTATGAGGATGCTGGAAAACAAAAAAGGTAAGTGTTTTACTCAATGGTTAAATGAATCGGAACCAAAAGCTATATCTATGGCTTTGAGATAAAATGAATCTGAAGACGAATCGAGGTGAGGTCAATTAAATGTCTGATAAGGGGATTTACTTTAACAAGGCAAATGAACTGTATGACAGAATTGCCGCTATACACGCTGAAAAAAAGGCGTTTTGGATGGAGAATGTCCTTTTCACTTGGCAATGGTGGTTCGGTGTCACATTAACGGTGATCCCATGAATTATTTGGCTATTATACATATGAAAAAAAGGATATGCGGTTCGATTGTTTGCATCTGGTGCTTTCGTTATGGCTATTAGTTCTTGGTTGGACTATATCGGAGTCGCGCTTGGGCTATGGCATTATAACTATGATGTTATTCCATTGCTGCCCGCTTTTGTACCTTGGGATTTCACATTAATTCCAATATGTATCATGGCCTCAATTCAGTTAAAACAGCATGTACATCCATTTATAAAAGCAGTTATTTTTGCCGGATTAAGTGCATTTATTGGAGAACCATTCTTCCATTGGATACGAACGTATGATCCTGAGGAATGGAAATATATATACTCGTTTCCCATCCTAATCGTGATTTATATGATTGCACATTTCATAAGTTCAAAAGACAAGCTAAAACGAACATTATTAACCCAAAGAGACCCTGTGTAGAGGGTCTCTAGCCCTAATTACAGGGCTTCTCTTGTTTGATTACGTTCCTTCAGCGCTCTATACAATGTCGGTTTCATAATTCCTGTTGCATCAATGATTTCTGCAACTGAATGAGTATTTGTATCATAAAGCTTCAAAGCCTTATTTATTATCTTTGAATCGGTCTTAGGTCTTCCTCCATTACGTCCTCTTGCTCTAGAAGCAGATAAACCTGCTTTAGTTCTTTCAATAATCATTTCACGCTCTAATTCAGCAATTACACCAATCATTTTAAACATCGCCCTTCCAGTTGGTGTTGTCGTATCTAATCCATCACATATACTGACTAATTCAACTCCAAGTTGAGTCATTTGTTCATATACCTCAATTAGCTTCTTAGTTGAACGTGCCAAACGATCAAGCTTGTAAACAACGAATACGTCACCTTCTCTTAAAGAGTCTAAAGCACGTTGTAATTCCTTACGATCATCCTTTGCTCCACTCGCTTTCCCTGTATAGATACGCTCACACCCTGCATTATTTAGTGCATCCATTGTAGCTAACCATTCATTTCGTTTGTAACTTTTTTACTTTACTGAGATAAAGCAATTTGCACATCAAGCAACAGAGCGCTGTTGAAGGTGAAGCGATTGGTAGTATTTATAAGGGTTTTTAAGTAGGAGGGGGATATTTTAGCATCAAAAAATTTTAGGCGTGAAGTAATCCCTAATGTCTCTGCAGCTAGAAATAACCCACCAGAGAGTTACATACTTGGAGGGTTACTTTTTAATAAACATATTTAAGCAATTTGATTAATTAAATTCCCACTGGAAGTATTACTTGAGAAGAGTTGACTTGCTTGGGAATATGCCGTTTGCATCAGGTTTGTGCTGTATAAAGCATTCTGTCCTAACGCTGATGGTGCAGTGTTATTGTTCATGTAAGCAAATTCACTGCTTGTCATGCTTGAAAGTTGGTCAAACGAATTCATCCAAGATGTATCTGGAGTGTTTGAAGTTAGGGATGAATTATCAACGGACATCATGCTGCTGACGATTCCGCCATCAATTTGTGAGTTGAATTGATCAATGCTTGGAAAACTGCTTGAATTACTAATTGTTGGCTGACTAAATGGGCTATTTGCATAAGGATTTCTATACAGATAGAGATCAGTCGTATTCCCCGACACTGTTTGATTTTGAACATTAGTACTGGTTGGGGGTGTCGAGGTATTCGTTGTACCGTTTGAACTATTATTTGAACTACTGATAAAAGGGCTGCTATATATGTAAGGACTGTAAGAAAAACTACTAATATTCATTGTCTTCACCTCCTCTCTGAAAGTAATAATAAAACTATTCATTGATTCTGCTGAAGGTTATGAATAGCTATATAATGAATATCGTCAAAAGTAAATTGATATTTTAGAATCTTACCTCACAGTTGCTGTTTTTTTGGGGTTGTAGTCGTTGCGGCTACATACAAAAGAGCGAAGGGAAAAATTCTTGTCTCGTCTTATCTGACCAGAAATAGGGCTTTTCTTATTCTGATTCTTCGTAGTTTAAATTAATTGAGGAACATGATATTATGAATCGTCACAAAGATATCGTAAGTGAAAATCAGCTTTTTACTAAGTGATTTAAAGTACAAAAATATTTAAATTGAGAGAACGGAGTTTGATTCAAGTGGAAGAAAACTTTGGAATTGAGAATCCTCTGGAAAAAGTCGAAGAAGAAGTCAAAGAACTCGAAGAAAAAGAGAAAAGGCATGAAAGGGAGGAGCAGAAACGAAGCAGATTTAATAATTTTGTGGCCATCACAATAAGTATTTATGCCGTTTTTACTGCTCTTGCGGGTTTAAAGGAAAGTCAAATAACAACTGATACTTTGCTACAAATGGATAATGCTGTTCTTTTGCAATCACAAGCATCCGATCAATGGGCATATTATCAAGCTAAAGGCATTAAAGAAGAGATCTACAAAAGTCAATCAAAATCACTTTCCGTAACTGGAGATCAACGTTCAACAGAGATTCAGAAAGAGTTTGAAGCGAATGCAAGCCGATACGACAAAGAAAAAAAGGATATCGAAAAGAAGGCAAATGAGCTAGAAAAAAATCGAGAAGAAAAAATAGGGGAAACATCAGCGCTCGTCCATAAACATCATAGTGCTGGAATGGCGATGACTTTCCTTCAGGTTGCAATCGTTCTGGCTTCTGTATCCAGTTTATTACGAAAGAAATTTTTGTGGTTTGGAAGCATGGGTATAGCCGCAGTCGGATTAATTTATTTGTTTCCATTACTCTTCAAATAGCATTCGCTTGTCAAAAGCCGAAGGATACCCTCCCTTGGGCTTTTTTCTTTGTTCCATGGAGCGGGATTATGAGGTGATGAATGTCGGATTTTATTGACTTTTAGAACTTAAATAAGTCAATAATATCAAGGAATTATCAAAGGTGATCTTTAATAAATAAGTCCGGGTTTCCCTATACAAGAAGAGGGAGTGTGTTTTGTTTCGGAAAAATAAGATAATGATATTATGTATCTTCTCTGTACTTCTTTTTGGTTGTGATTCTCAGAAATTTAAACAATATGTTGCAGAAGGAAAAAAAGCTTTAGACGAAAATCGGTATCAAGATTCTATTGATGCATTTAATTTAGCACTAAAGGAAAAAAACAATGATAGTAACGTAGAGAAGTTACTTGATGAAGCCCGAAATAATTTAGATGTCCAAAATTATTTTATACAAAATAACAAAGACTGGGATACAGTCATAAATAAAGACCTAACTAAATTTTTTTTAGCAATCGGTAATAATAATAAACTTGCGGAAGCCGTTTCTCAACTAGAAAAAACACTTAACGGAGTAAAAAATATGAAAGTACCTGATAATGAGCAAGTCGAAAAGTATCATCAGGATTTTATTAACTGGGTTGAGAGGTATTACCAATCTAAACAAAAGTATTTAGATGGAAGTAAACAAAGAAATCTTAAGTTAATGGAAGAGGCTAATAATGAACAAAAAGAACTGAACAAAGAGATAACCTTATTAAGACAAAGAGCAACTGAACTTAATAAGAAGAAGAGTGATGATTCTGTTTCTAATCTAAATTTAAAAGAACCGGAGGTAAAAAATAGTGATGAACAGTATCCAGAACCATATAAACTTGCCTTAAATCAACTTAAACAAGGCAATATTGAAGATGTTATTAAATATCTAGATTTAACAATAACTGATTTCCCAGACAGCAATTTTGTGTATAATGCTAATTTATTAAAAAGCATTATATATGTGTCAGAACTGACCACGAGTAGTACTTTGGCAGATATACTTTCAACAGGAGCACAAAAAGGAAATGTTCTGTATAAAGACGAAGATTTCAAACTGTTAAAGAATTATGGAGATAATCTTCAAGGAGATTTTAATGAATATTCTTTGAAACTTTTTGAAGCTGCGGAATATGTGATAAATTATTATTCAGACGATAAAAATAGTTTAAACTTTAAAAATATTTCATTTGAAAATAAATTAGGTTCGCGTGATTTAAAATCTTTTAAAAGTGTAGGTTATCCTATTCCAAAAGAAGATGAAATTTTAGATTATAAAAAATCCTCGGATCATATGTTGTTTTCCTCGCTCATTACTCAAATTATAAAGGACAATAAGGTGTTGTATTCGGAATACTTTAAATATATGGGTTATGGAATTCGTGGTAACGATAAAATTTCAGCAAAAAAATATTTTGAAAAAGTTATCCAACTTACAGAGGATGATAAGTATAATAAGTCCCGATTAGATGCGGAAGATGCATTGAAGAAACTTAAATAGTTACAGTAAAAACACAATGAAGTGTTGTGGTCAATCCCCAATATAGTAGACACTAAAAAAGCCTCTAGCTGTTTTCATAAAACGTTAATGGTTCGATAAATGTATGAAGATGATTTATTAACAAAATGCGGTCATGAATTGGATGATGATAATTTGTTTTATGTATTGATTCAAGCATACAAAGGAGCATTATCAGTATGAAATTACACTTTATTTTGCTTGGAACAGTTGTCGCGATAGCTTTGTCGGCTTGTAGTAACACGAACAAAACTACATCTGCTGTCCCTACACTAGCTAATGCAACAGAAGTTCAAAGACCCCAAGTGACTGTGAAGAATTCTGATTATGATTCGTTAGCCGTAAGTGCTTTGAGTTCAATTACTGATGTGCTACTTACATGTCAGAAGCAAATCGTTAATGCTGGTGATTTACCAGATGGTAATTTGCCAAGCGCTAAGGATTTGGTACTCGCCAAAATCAATACTACTGAATATAATTTCAAAAAAATCGACTATGTACCTGAAGAAAGAAAGGATATACACGAATCTTTAACCAAAGCAGTAAACTCCGTTCTCGACATCAAAAATGATATTGCGTCTTATCAGAATACTGCGGCAGAAAGGAATAAGATTAACGAAAAGCTTAAAAGCACTATGTTGCAGGTATCAACATTTATGACAAAAAGAGACTTGATCAGGCAACAAGAAATCGATAAGATGAAGAAAGACCCTCTTTACCTACCTTAGCAAACAGGGGTATTCAACACACTCTCAAAGAGTGGAAGCGATAACAGCCACAAAAATATCTTTTATTAAACCATAAAAATAACGATAGTTCTCTATTCTTATTTGGTGGCATTTTGGTGGCAAACCAATAATAATCAAAAAATAACCACAATGTATAATTGAGATCAACATTGTTGAGATACTTGATAATAAAGGATTGTAGGGTACGAAAAATAACTTGTAACCATTACTTCTCTACGCTGGCAGCGATGAGGTCAGGGGTTCGAGCCCCCTATTCTCCATAAGAGATTGGCGAGAAAACGGCAGAGATGTCGTTTTTTTTGTTTTTGATTTTGCTTTTCCCTTTATGCCGGAAAACGAAGAAAGTAGATTGAAAATGTATCAAATTATGGCTATCATTCGGTCAAAGCAACATTGACTGAAGGATAGCCTTTTTTTACGATGATAGCCAAATGGGTGTATCAACATGGTGAAGCGGCTGGGAAGGGGTCAAGCACCTTGAGAGAGACCTCCGGCTTTTATGTTCCATTGCGTATCGAGGATCAGGTTTACGGAGTTTTGGCTGTAAAACTTGAGAGTACGGATGGTACACTTTCACCTGATACTCGGCGTTTACTGGAGGCTTTAGGCGGACTGGCTGCCATAGGTATCGCCCGAGTGAAGCTGACAGAGGAAGCAAAGATCGCTCATCTTACTGCCGAATCGGAAAGACTAAGGACTGCATTACTCGATTCCGTTTCTCATGAACTAAGAACTCCACTCGCAACCATCATCGGTTCTGCAACTGGATTAATTGAAGGAGACGTGCTATTCTCCACTGAAGATAGACTGGACTTACTTACCACGATTCGAGTTGGTGCTTTGCGGATGAACCGTCTTGTCACTAATTTACTTGGGATTGTTAAATTAGAAAGCGGTATGCTTCGGCTTCACAAGGATTGGTGCGATGTAGAAGACATCATCGGGGTGGCTTTGTCCCAGCTAAAGGGTTTTCAACAGCATCGAGATATACGCGTAAGGTTACCGGAACGTGTTCCTTTGATTTTGGGAGATGAAGTGCTGCTGGAGCAAGTGCTGGTCAATATCTTGAGCAATTCCATCAAATATTCTCCCGATTTTGCCAGGGATTGGGTATCGGTTTCTTTCTCGTGATTAAAGATTTTTGTTCCAAAGGCGCACCGAGATAGTTCTTTGACTCTGGAACGGAATGGGCTGCTTCAACTAAGACAAATTTTAGAAGACAAAAAAAACGGCAGTTATGCCGTTTTTTTTGTGTAAGCAATTATGGGAAACAGGAAAAGGGTCTGAGGGATTACTTGTGAGAGCATGTCAGAGTTTACAATCAATATGCATGAACAGTATCACAACAAACACTTAATCGTCACAAAAGAACAGATATCCCGGGTCTTGTTCCTATTTTACTTTTCGAATAGCGATGGCACGGTAACGTATCGTTTTCGCTACGGGCTGGCTTCCCGCCAAGTAAAAGCGGTCATTGGCCTTCCATGTATGGTTGCTCTTGTTTTTTCTACGAATATAAACGTAGTTATATGGGGAGGTAGCGTACACTTTGTAGCCTTTCTTCCTGCAGGCGCTCAAGAATGTCACATCTTCACCTACGGTTCGATTGGCAAAGCGAACTTTTTTTAAAACACGCCTCCGGAACAATATAGTTCCTCCCTGCACAAAGTCTAGGAATTTATTTTTCTCGCTGGGAGACCGGATGATAACCTTCTTTGTTGCAGCCAGATAAACCAGACACGCGTGTTTGCCGACAACATCGCTGCGTTTACGAACGAGCGCTTTGACCTGCTCCAACAAATAATAAGGCGAGTAATAATCGTCGTCATCAAATTTGGCAATGAGAGGGAATTTGGTTTTGACGATTCCACGATTTAGGCAATGGCCTAGAGATATGTTCTGTGGTACCTTATATACGGAAACATTCGGATAGGGAAGAGCTTTTTTGCGAAATTTATTTAAATCCATACTATTTTTATTTAAAATAATGATTAATTCTTTATGCCGATAGCGTTGACTATGATAATTCTTCAGAATATTCATAAAAAATCGGGGGCGATTGGTGCAAGTGATAATTGAAACTCCATATTTCTTGCCGATTGTTGCAGTCAAAGTGCATCCCTCCGTTTCACTCTCTTCATTGTATGAGGGTCGGAGCTGAGGGGTTTGGGCACTTAACCTTGTTCAAACAATTTCATCCGGTGCCAAACCACATTCAAAAGAGCCGTTCTCGATCTGAATCGTACAATGCTCGATGCCGAATTGATCGTGCAGTTCCTTACACACGTTGTGCAGCAAAGCATCTTGATCATTGTGCCGGTCCACTACGAGGTGGGCGGTGAGGGCTGTCTCCGTCGTACTCATGCTCCAGATGTGAAGGTCATGCACCTGAGTCACCTCAGGAAGACCCGCCAAATACGCTTTTACAGCGGTAATGTCAATTTCCTCTGGAACGGCGTCAAGCGCCATATTTATCGAATCTTTAAGCAGTCCCCATGTGCCGAGAAAAATGACGGCAACGATAAGCAGGCTTACGGCAGGATCGAGCCACAACCAGCCGGTGTATAAAATAACGATTCCGGCTATTACAACTCCAAGCGAAACTATCGCGTCTGAAGCCATATGCAAAAATGCTCCGCGCTGATTGATGTCACCCTTGCGGCCCGACAGAAACAGCAAAGCGGTTGCCCCGTTGATCACTATTCCTGCCAGCGCGACCCAGATGACAGTCTGTCCTGTGACCGGTGTCGGATCGCTAAACCTTCGAAAGGCTTCCCATGCAATAGCTCCGATCGAAAATAATAAAAATAGCGCATTGAACAATGCAGCTAATATGGAAGAGCGGCGATAACCATAGGTCCGCCGTGCGGAGGGAACCCTTTTGCTTAATGCGCTGGCTGTCCATGCAAGCAATAGTGACAATACATCTCCTGCGTTATGCCCTGCGTCCGCAAGCAAGGTAAGGGAGTGTGAGACAACTCCGTAAACAGCCTCGACTATGACAAATGCCGTATTGAATATTATCCCCAGAGCAAAAGCTGTATTAAAATTCGGCGGCCCGTGTAGATGACCATGGGAATGTCCGTTACCGTGCAGGTGGGAGTGCCCCATAAAATACCCCCCAATCATGGCAAACTTAATGTTAGTTTATGCAGGAAGCGCGCCCGCGGAAATTTGTCCATTGCCAAACGGCTGAGCCTGGATTGACTGCACCGCCCGCCGGTGCTTCCACAATGGTTTACCTCGCTTATGCTACTCTTTTTAAAACATTTTCACAAAAGAGTAACAGTAATAAACGATTTAAGCATATCGAAATTTGCCGAATTATGCTACATTTTATTTGTATGCCAAATAGATGTTTTGAAGGTGGTTGCGAGAGACTAAAATATGATTTGATTTTGGTGATTCCTAACATTGGAGTGTATTTTAATGGAAAAGTGGAGTACTGTTCCCAGCCTGGAAGAGATACATATACAGCCCGGCCACACAGTTGATGAGAATCAGCTGCTGGGTGATTTTATGAATACGATAAAGGCGCAAAAGTCGTCTAACCGTATATATGTCGTTATGAGCGGCGCGAAGCCGGTCGGGATTATCCGCAGTGTGGATATGCTTCGCTTATTAGGGACTCCTTTTGGCGTAGCATTAAATTATAAAAAGCGACTAAGCGAAGTAATGTACTCAAATATTCTTATAGTCGACTCCGGTATCCAAGTGGATGAAGCATCGAGAAAAGCTATGGCAAGAACGTATGAAGATATCTACGATGACATTTTAGTGACCAGGGCGCAGCAGTTTATTGGAGTAATACCCGTCTATGAATTATTGAACTTTATGACGGAGTTCAAGCTTAAGGAAGCCGTTCAGCAGAATCCTTTGACGCGGCTGCCGGGAAACGAATATATCCATAGTTATCTCGTGTTTAAAATAGAACAGAAACAACCGTTTTCCATCATTTATATAGACATCGACCATTTTAAATCCTATAACGACGTGTATGGCTTTAAATACGGTGACGACGTGCTTAAATGGGTTGGCAGAATTCTGTCCTCCGTTCATTATACTGAACTGTTTGTCGGACACATTGGCGGCGATGATTTTATCTCATGTCTTCCCTCCCATCATGCAGAAGAGTATTGCAAGAAAGTGATTGAGCAGTTTGAATTGGAAAAAAGCCGTTTTTACTCGGATGAAGATTATTCAAACAATTACATTTATTCGCTGGATAGAGATCATAAAATGCAAAAATTTAAGCTTCTAAGTTTATCCATGGTGATTATAGACGTTTCCTCGCAAAAATTCACGCAGCTTTCCGAGATTTCATTGGCAGCAGCAAAGTTCAAGAAGCAGGCAAAGCAGATAGACGGAAGCAATTATATTAAGGTAAGTTAAAATGGTAACCATCAAAAAACATTCAGTTGTAGGAGAATTATGGCTAACTCTTTAGCGGAAAAAATTTTAAATTGGTTGTTTGAGCGCCGGGTTTATACGCGCTGCGTCTTCTTTGTCACTTTTTTGATGTGTGCCAGTATAGATTACTATTATTCCAAAGTAAATTTAACCGGCATCTACATTCTGCCTATAACTATTGCAGGATTTGCTTTCTACAGCACGATTTGGATACGAATTTTCCTTGCAGGTGTCAGCACCTATACGCGTTACAAATTGGCTCCGTATAGTTCCCCGGGTGCCGGTATTTTTGCTCTTCAATGGCTGACTTATTTTATAGTAACAGAAGCGACATCCAGTCTAATCAGAAATAGAATCAGAGAAAAGGAGCATACACTCAATTTAACAATGGCCCTAGCCAAATCACTCGATACACGTGACCCCTATACGGCTTACCATTCTGAGAATGTAGCGAATTACGCGTTAATGATTGCAAAAGAAATGAAGCTGTCCAAGACAGTGTGCCACAACATTTATGTAGGCGGGCTGCTGCACGATATCGGCAAGATTGGGCTCCCTGAAACGATATTAAGCAAGCCGTCCAAACTGACTGACGGTGAATTTGAAAAAATCAAACAGCATCCTGTCACCGGATACGAAACGCTTAAGCATGTCTCTTCGTTTGAGAAGAATGGGGTTTTGGATATGGTTTTATACCACCATGAAAGATATGACGGAAAAGGCTATCCCACAGGGTTAAAAGGAGATCAAATTCCTCAGGCGGCAAGAATTATGGCAGTGGCCGATTCTTTTGACGCAATGACCTCACGGCGAGTATACAGGCAGCAAAATAGTTTGGAATACGCTGTAAAGGAAATACGTAAAAGTGCAGGGGCGCAGTTTGATCCTGAAATCGCAGAAATTTTTTTGGGGATCGTAAAAAGAGAAGGAAGCCGGATTTTAAGGAAACATAATGAAGATGAAAAAAATAAATGTATCCAGCTGCAAAAGAATATTCAAACCAATCTCTCGTAAATCGATGAGCGCAAGCTTTACTGGCAAAACATCAAAAAAGCTGGCGCCGCAAATGATGCGGACGTCAGCTTCTTGCTCTTACTCTACTCTCACCTCAGCGTCCGAGCTACTCGTTCCGGATCCATACCGCCATTTCGCCCGGTGTGCGGTTGCTCCAGGCAAAATAAGGAATCGCTTTAAACGCGGCCGGAACTCGCCGATAAGCATGCGTTGTATATAGAGTGCCCTCGTCGTCAGGTGTAAGCTCGCTGCGGGTACCGGTGTCATGCCATGGAAGAGATTTCGGTGACCGATGTTGCGCAGAAGTTTATGTACAATAAAGATTATCTCTCCCGCTTTTTCAAGAAAAAGACAGGGTTTACCCTCCAGGAATACATCCACCTGATGAAAATATCCAAGGCAAAGTAACGATGAAAAAGATTTTATGCGGCTATTCAAGAGATACGAGAATATGACGCCGACCGAGTACAGACAAGCTTATTATAAATCCATATGAACAACCATTAGCTGTGAAGCTTCCTGAACTGGTCGGGCGTCATGCCGACCGTTTTACGGAAAGTAGCGATAAAATGGCTGGCGTCGAGGAAGCCTACTTTATTGGCAACCGATTTGACGGTAGACTGCTGATCCGCGACAAGCGCTTCCTTCGATTTTTGAATGCGGAGATGAACCAGGTAGGAATACGGGCTAACGCCAAAAGTGCTGCGGAACAACGTGTTCAAATGCTGCGGGCTTAGATGTACCCTCTGTGCCATGGCGACCAAATTAATGCTCTCGTCCGGATACACCTCTTTTAACCAATGAAGCAGCGGCCGCAATCTTTCGTACATCCGCGACAATGAAGTCTGGTTATTGATTTGGCCGTATTTTTTCAGGTAAATCAAAAATTGGTACAGTTCAATAGAACCGTCCAGCCCGGAGAAATCCGGATCATTTTTTACTTTTAACAGGATTTGTTCGACGATTTTGCCAAGCGGCGAGCAGTCTTCCCAACTATAAAGTGTGGAAAAATGCAGACCGAGCGTAGTCAAAATGGACTGCACCTGCAATCCGCCGAAAGTGATATACATGGTTGTCCATTTGGATAGTTTCCTTTCATAGGAATGAGGAACATCGGGGAATAGAAATATGCCATAGTTGACGGGGAGAGAGAGGCGCTCGCCGGAGAAGTGAAACTCCCCCTCACCTTCCAGTGTCTGGAGCCAATGAAAGTAAGGATATCCTTCTTTTCGATGAATGGGCTCCTGGTCCGACATGATGCCGATACTTTCGATAAACAAGGGGAGATGCTGATCCATCAAAGACAACAGAAAAAGTCTGCGAAAAAATTGGCTCATCTAGAAGCAACTCCTTTTTCTCTGGAAATAGCAATCTTCATTTTCTCATATATATCCAGAATTATACTATATTTACTAGGTATTACCATCGTTTTATAATAAAAATATGTTATATATCTCTTAGGGAGGGGCTGCAATATGATTCATCGAAATTCAGCAATGAGGTTTATGGAGGCGGTTACAGCTTAAAAATCGAATTAATGTAAGCGCTTTAACGCATGTATTGAATTAATTTACCTTTATTAAACTTAGGGGGAGAAATGCAAATGTCGAGAAAAACATGGGTAAGCCTGGTCTTGATTGCAGCGTTAATGATAGCGTCAGTTGGATGCAGCAGCAGCCAGCCGGCCTCAACCGCGAAGGACAGCGGTAAAATACCGCTCACATTATGGTATTGGAACCGCTCCATTGACGATAATTTGCTCAAAGAAGTCGGCAAGCAGTTTCCTAATATCGATTTGAAAGCGGAAAAAATCGGCGGCGACTTCAAAGCCAAATTAACGACTACATTGGCGGCGGGAACCGGCGGACCGGACATAGTTGGTTTGAACGACTGGGTTGCGGAGCTGTTCCCGAACAAAGACAAGTTCGTCAATCTGCTTGATTACGGCAGCGATAAGGAGCTTGCGTCTACATATCTGGAATGGAAATGGAAGCAGACGATCACTCCTGACGGAAAATACCAGATAGCTTTGCCTATGGATACTGGCCCGACCGCATTCTTTTACCGCACGGACCTGTTTCAACAAGCGGGCCTGCCGACGGATCCAAACGAGGTAAGCGCGCAAATTAAATCTTGGGATAACTATCTGGAGGCAGGAAAAAAACTTTCCGGGTTATCATCAGGCGGCAAGAAGGTTTACATGTTCGATAATATCACCAACGTTTTCAATCAAAGCCTGGGTCAAAACGACAAATTGTATTTCGATAAATCGGATAACTTTATAGGTGATAAAGAGCATGTGAAAAGTGCATGGGACAATGCCGTAAAGGTCCATCAACTGGGATTGAACGCCAAAATCAGCGGCTGGACACCGGAATGGAACGCGGCGATGAATAACGGCGCGGTGGCTTCCTTTATCGGCGCTGTGTGGATGAAGAAGGTACTGGAAGACGCAGCTCCCGACACAAAGGGAAAATGGCGCATTGCCAGAGCGCCCGGCGGAGACGGAAACCAGGGCGGTTCCTTCATCGGCATCACCAAACAGTCCAAGCACCCGAAAGAAGCCTACGAGGTCATCAAGTGGCTGATGACGCCAGAACACCAGCTCAATTCACTGGTTACGATGAATTTGTTCCCTTCGACGCCAAGCATTTTTAAGGATGCCAAGATGACACAGCCAGAAGATTTTTACGGCGGCCAAAAAACAAATGAGATCTTTATCAAGTCTGCCGAAAATGTAAAACCTGCCTATCGCGGATCCAAATTTTCAATTGCCAACACGATCTTCCAGAACGAGCTGACTAACATCGAGAAGCAAAACAAAGATCCGGAAAAAGCCTGGAACGATGCAATCGCCCAGATTAAGAAGGAACTGTCACGTTAATAGTTCTCCACAATAAATCTATTGGGATTCGGACATTCGAATCCCGATAGATTTCATTCCAATATAGAAGGAGGATTAAGCTGATGAACAAATTGGATACGCTGCCGGTCCGTGCGCAGAAGACCGGAGGCAGCCAAGTGAAATTATGGCGGGAAATTTATCGCAATAAAACGATCTATTTATTCATTTCTCCGTTCTATATTTTATTTTCAATATTCGGCTTGTTTCCCATCGCCTTTTCTTTTTACCTCGCTTTCCATAAATGGGATGGCATAGGGCAAATGGAGTTTGTCGGGTTAAATCAGTTCCGCTTTCTGCTGACGGATGCTGATTTCTGGAAGTCGATCAAGAACACTTTCGAAATATGGGTATACTCGACGATCCCTATGCTGTTCTTTGCCTTGCTCATTGCCTTTCTGCTGAATTCGGCTTTTTTGCGCTACAGGAATGTTTACAGGATTTTTTATTTTTTACCTAATGTCACTTCAATTGTAGCCGTTGCCATTATATTTGGGACGTTATTCGGTAACAATTACGGCTTCCTGAATTTTATCCTGACCACTTTAGGGTTGCAGCCGATTGAATGGTTGAACTCGCCTTTCTGGCTTAAGATTGCTATCGCATCCATGATTGTATGGAGATGGACCGGATACAATGGGATTATTTACCTGGCGGGCCTGCAGAGCATACCGGGTGTGCTGTACGAGGCAGCGCGTATTGACGGAGCAAGCACGGCCCAGACATTTTTCAAAATAACGATTCCTCTGCTTAGGCCTGTCATTTTATTCACTGTCATCACATCAACCATCGGCGGCATGCAGACTTTTACTGAATCCCAGATCTTGACGGGAAACACCGGCGGTCCGGGCGGAGAAGGAATGACTGTCGTCCTGTATTTATACCAGCAGGCTTTTGTTAAAAATTTATTTGGTTATGGTTCCGCAGTAGCCTGGGGATTGTTTGTCGTGATTGCGCTTTTCTCTTTAGTGAATTGGAAAATTGTGCAAAAGTCTGAATCATAATAACAGAAAGGGGTTTAGACATGGCAGGCAATCAGGCATATATAAAAAAAATGTTTTTACACGTATCGTTGCTCGTCGGGGTCATGCTGTCCATGTTTCCGTTCTACTGGCTCACGGTGATGTCAACAAGAACAACCAGCGACATTTACCGATTTCCGCCTAAGCTTACTTTTGGAACGCAATTGCTTACTAATATAAAAAATGTTTTGGCGAACATTGACTTTTTTGGCGCTTTTATGAACACTGTTTTTGTAGCCGCGGTATCTACGCTGCTGGTATTGTTCTTTTGTTCTCTGGCCGGTTTTTCATTTGCCAAATTTGAATTTCCCGGGAAAAAAATATTGTTTATACTGCTGCTGGCGACCATGATGATTCCGGGACAACTGTCCCTAGTGCCTTCCTTTATCATTATGCAAAAGCTGGGTTGGGTCGGCACTTACAAAGCGCTGATCATTCCTCATATGGCTTCTGCCTTTGGAATATTCTGGATGAGGCAGTATGCATCAGGGGCGATACACGATGATTTGTTGAATGCCGGGAGAATAGACGGCTGTAATCATTTCCGTTTGTTTTGGAATGTGGGGCTTCCTGTGCTGCGGCCGGCTCTCGCTTTTCTGGGGATCTTCACTTTTATCGGAAGCTGGAACGACTACTTGTGGCCGCTGATCATCCTCAATAATCCAAAAAAATATACACTTCAGATCACTTTGTCGCAATTAAACGGTATTTATAACACGGACTTTGCTATGGTCATGGCAGGCACATTGATGGCGACGCTTCCTTTAATCATCATGTTTCTGCTGGTCAGCCGCCAATTTATCTCCGATTTAGCGGCGGGGGCTATCAAGGATTAAACTATCAGCTTGCGCTGACAAAAAGAACCTCCTGACAGGGCAGGAAAGGTTCTTTTTGTCTTTTCCATGATTCGCTAACGCTTAGCATCTGACACGACAATAAAAACTACCTGTAAAGTACTTAATAATATATTCCAGCATACTCCGACAACAGTTTTTCTTATTTCGCGTTCTTCGGGAGCGGGCAAAAGTTTCGGGACTTGATTTCACCTAGTGACTCGTTGTAGTAAGGTACTTTTTTTTCGTTATTTACAACTTCTCGTGCATGCAAGAAATCATAAAGGAACTGTATTCCGCTATTTGATGTCCAGAGGGGGTATTTCGGGCAGAGTGTTTTTTTAAGCTGAAAGATACAAAACGTATCCAGTTGTCAATATAAGGATTGGCAGTAGTATTCAACATATGATACAATATGTATCAAAAACTGACAGGAGGACAACCTTTTGGAAAATGGGGAAACTTCGGCCGGAACGGTGCAGGATACGGTGCATCCTCGGTTTAAACATTATTTGAAATCCAATTTGATCCATATTCGCAAAAATCTTTACCTGAATTCGAGCGACCCTTTATTTTATGAGAAAATGCTGCGCTACTCTGATCCCAAATCCCCTGAAGCACATTACATGCTTGCCAGGAAATACGAGAAAGACGGTGCTTTGGCCAAGGCGCTGTTTCATTACCAGGAGGCAGCCGGAACGATCACTTCTCCCTATGCAATGAAAGCGAGACAAGCGGCAAGAAACTTGAGAGGCCTAAGTCAAGCGGGACAACAGCAGCTGCACATGATGGCTCCGCAAAGGAAAGTCTCAGGCTGGGTTAAATGGCTTCTGCTCATCCTCCTTGCCGCCAATCTGGTGCTTCTCATTTTATTGTTGAACATGGATACGGTAAAAGCCGTTGTGTCCAAAGCCAGACATTGGCCGGTTGGAAAGGAAGTGGTTTACGAGACGGTTGATGTCTCTTTTGTGATCTATCTCCCCTACAACGAGGCAGTCGAGAAAATAGAAAAGACACTATACGGCAAAGCGATGGAGATGGCAAGCAATCAGCCGGGACGCAATATTCAGCTTTTCGGCATCATGACCTCGGACCGGTCGCTGCTGGGCAGAACGATTCCTTTAACCAGCGAAGCTCTAAAACAATCGGCTTTCGTACAAGCTGAGTATAACGCTTCCATCGACCCGTCGGTGAGGATCCGGTTCATAAATCGCGATGTCAGCAAGCAAAGCGCTGTCTCGACTCCACTTAATCAGGTGGCGGTAAATCTGGTGAGAACGGCGCTTCAGTCATACATACAGGAGAAGGGTTCTCCCCCTACCAGCATAGAGTCCCTCACAGCCGATTACCCCGATAATTATTTAAGCATCATTCCTGGCGAGGCAGTGACGGGGGATAACCATGTTGCAGCCAGTTTTGACGGCAAGGGGGGATGGGTGTTCCATCCGAGCGCAGGACAGGTTGAGGATATGTTCTATCCGAACAGCGTGGACGAGCAGCAGGCGAAGCAAATTCCCTATGAACCTGTAAAAATCATAGTCTCGAAGCAAGACTACACCTTGAAGTTGGTGAGCGGGTCCACCGTTATTGCAAGCAAACCGGTGGGGCTCGGTAACCAGGATGCGACGCCGGAAGGGGATTTTACGATACGGGAGCGGGTGATCAAGCCGACGGGCAGTCAGCCGAATGTTTATGGTGAAGCGGGTCTGGGCATGGGCCAATACGCGATTCACGGTACAAATGACCCATCGTCGATAGCGGCGAATAAATCGCTGGGCTGTGTCAGGTTATCCAATCGGGATATCACGGAAATATTTCCACTCGTTCCGAAAGGGGCTCCCGTTCAAATCGTGCAGGGCTTCCCGCCGGCATATGAGAATATTGTTGCATTGAATGTCGACAGACTTATTTCCAACCAAAAGCCGAACAAGAATGAAACCGCTGCCAAATCCGTTTTTTATTGGTTGGGATAAACAATTGAAAGCGGATTTTTACGTGACTTACTCTTGAGTAATCAAGGTTTTTTTGCGTTCATCGGCTTGCATATTTCTTTCTTTTTTCATCAATCAATGCCTACACAGGCATTTCCTACTTCCTTAAGCTCAAAGACAGAAGGATGTACCGACGGATTATGGACTATAAAAGAAGCTTCTGATCGAAGCGTTCTTGAGGTTGGTGCGTAACGTGCATTTAGCATAGCGGTACGGCCGGGGCCAATGCCGGTAAATTCGGAGCCGACTATTACAACTTTCAACAGCGGCTTCTTCCCGTTTAAATGGGGGAGCCGCTTGGTTTTTGCTTAAACCTGCAGTGATGCAGGGATCTTAAGCGTTCAGCTTCCTGTGCGGTTGGAACTCGTTCAACGTGCTGAATTCGATAGGACTTTCTTGGAATTGAAAAGGTATTTCAATGATTACTGCCGGAGAGCCATTATGACGATCTGATCTTAAACCGGATCCGGAGGGCGGGATTTTTATTTTGCGCGGCGATTCTGGTATGCTGTTAGGTAAAGGAGAGTGATCGCATGAGCGCAGAGCAAATGGAATCAAAATATGAACTCGCGACTTTTGCAGGGGGCTGCTTCTGGTGTATGGTCACGCCGTTCGAGGAACTTCCCGGCATAATAAAAGTGGTATCCGGTTATACAGGCGGGCACAAGCCGAATCCGACGTACGAGGAAGTATGCTCGGAGACTACGGGGCATGCCGAGGCGGTTCAAATCACATTCGACCCGGGCATTTTCCCTTATTCAAAGCTGCTGTCGATTTTCTGGCAGCAGATCGACCCGACCGACGCGGGCGGGCAGTTCTTTGACCGGGGCGAGTCGTACCGTACGGCGATTTTTTATCATAACGAGGCGCAGAAGGAACAGGCGGAGGCCAGCAAAAAAGAGCTGGAGGAAAGCGGCCGATTTGACCGTCCGATCGCCACGCAGATCGTTCCCGCAGCGGAATTCTATCCGGCCGAGGATTATCATCAGGACTATCATCACAAAAACCCGATGAGGTATAAAATGTACCGTAAAGGCTCGGGCCGCGACGCCTTCATCGACAAACACTGGAAATTCACCAAAAACCCGGATGAACTGAAGTCAAGGCTGACTGAGCTGCAGTATCACGTCACGCAGAACAACGGCACGGAGCCTCCGTTCCGCAATGAATTCTGGGATGACCATCGGGAGGGCATATATGTGGATATCGTATCCGGCGAGCCTTTGTTCAGCTCCATGGATAAGTTCGACTCCGCGTGCGGCTGGCCGAGCTTCACGAAGCCGATGCATCAGAGCCAAGTGATCGAGAAATCCGATTTGAGCCATTCCATGGTGCGGACGGAAGTACGCAGCAAACAGGCGGATTCCCACCTGGGTCATGTCTTCAACGACGGTCCGCGCGAAACGGGAGGCCTGCGTTACTGCATCAACTCCGCTGCACTGAGGTTCATTCCCAGGGAAGAGCTGGAGCGGGAAGGCTACGGAGAGTATTTAACGCTGTTTGACAAATAGAAACAAATACAATAACTCACAAAATAAAACAAGCAAGCAAAACATCCTGTTTTGCTTGCTTGTTTCAAAAGAGGCGAACATGGAAATCGGGTTAGTCGCCTAACTGGTGCGGCGTCTCCAGGATGTTCTCAAGGTTGCAGTCGAGGGTGTACAGCTCCGTCTTCTCGCCTGTCACCTCGCAAACAGCGGTAAAAGAGGAAACCACCTCGCAGCGCGTAACGAAGGAAAGGGCTTTCTTCATCAAATCGCCGCCCGCCTCGTCCGTTTCGCCTTCGCCTGTCTGGGTCGGCTCCACGTCGGGCGCACCTGCGAAGGCAAAGGTTTCTTCCACCGGAGTTCCCTGAGAGATAATCAGGATTTTATTCTTGACGATATGAATTTCGGTCCGCTCCGAACTGCTGCCGAGCATTTCCGTTTCGTAGTGCTTATACCATTCGCTGATCGACTGCTTCATAGCGGCTCTTGCATCGGTTAACATTGTGCTTTCACTCCTATTCGGCAATGTTTTGCGGGAGACAACAAAAGAAGCCCGTCGAAATAGAGGGAACTCTATTCGTGGACTTCTTCCCACACGGCGGAAGCCGTGCATTGCACGATAGTTGTTGCCTCTCCCTATACGCTTGCGAGGTTAGCTGACGGATTCGGGCGTGAGAGTCACCCTACCAAAGAAGCCTTCCTGTGGATTCACCCCTGGAATTGCCGGCGCGCCGGCAGCTCCGATTGGTTCCCCCGCTTCTCATTCGAAAATGAGAATTCAGCGATTTAAAAGTTCACTTAAACAGATAAAGTGCTGTACATCTATTATAAACTACAAAAGGCACTCCTGAAACCATGTCAAACCGCTAATATGACCGTTTACAGCGAATATTTGAAGATTATTGGCGAAAATAATGATATTTTATTCAAGGTATCTGCCATATACTCTCGAAATCTGTCGTTTACACAGATTATTGGTATTTGGGCAGCCAAGAGCCATGGGCTTCAATCAGCTCGTCGCACATGGCCACGATGTCGTCAATCGACAGCTCGGCGGCTGTGTGAGGGTCTAGCAGCGCCGCATGGTAGATGTGCTCTTTCTTCAGCGTCATTGCCGCTTCGATGGTCAGCAGCTGGGTGTTGATATTGGTACGGTTCAACGCGGCCAGCTGAGGGGGCAGATCTCCCACATAAGTCGGAGTGACGCCGTTCTTGTCCACCAGGCAGGTTACCTCCACGCAGGCTTCCTTCGGCAGGTTGGTGATCAGTCCGGTGTTCATCACGTTGCCGCCGATGCGGAACGGCTCGTTGGTTTCCATTGCCTCGAACATATAAGAAGCGTACTCTTTGGAACGCGTATGTTCGAGATTCTTGTTGTTCACCATCTCTTCCCTCATTGTCTTCCAGCGGTCGATCTGGCGGACACAGCGGCGCGGATACTCGTCGAGCGGAATATTGAAGCGGTCGATCAACTCCGGATAATTTCTTTTGATGAAGTACGGGTGATATTCCGCATTGTGCTCGGAAGACTCGGTCACGTAGTAGCCGAAGCGGAACATCATCTCGTAGCGCACCATGTCGTCGTGCTTTTCTTTCTGTCTCTCGGCGGCTCTGCGCTTGATCTCGGGATACAGGTCCCGGCCTTCCCTGGTTACTTCCAGCAGCCAGGCCATGTGGTTGATTCCGGCGATTTTGGCCTGCACTCCTTCGGTGTCCATTTCGAGGCTTTTGAACAGATGCGGGATGCATCCCTGCACGCTGTGGCAGAGTCCGACTGTTTTCACTCCTCCGTAAGTGTTCATTACATTGGTGAGAACAGCCATCGGGTTCGTGTAATTTAAGAACAAAGCGTCAGGGCACACTTCCTGGATATCCCGGGCAAAATCGAGCATCACCGGGATCGTGCGCAGGTTGCGGAAAATGCCGCCGATTCCGACAGTGTCGGCTATCGTCTGGCGCAAGCCGTATTTCTTCGGAATTTCAAAATCGGTAATCGTACAAGGGTCGTATCCGCCGACCTGGATGGCGTTTACTACAAATTTCGCGCCCCTGAGCGCTTCTTTGCGGTCGCTGTAAGCTTTAATGCTGCAGCCGCTGCCTGTAGTGGCCTTCAGGTTGTTCAGCATGTTCTCCGAATCCTTCAAACGCTCAGGGTCGATATCGAACAAAGCTAATTCATAATCCTGAAGCGCGGGGGTCATCATGCAGTCTCCAAGGACATTTTTGGCAAAAACGGTACTTCCTGCTCCTAAAAAGGTAATTTTCGGCACAGCTGTGTTCCTCCTTGAAAGTGGTTTCATTTCTAAACAAACTATACGCCTATATACAACGGTTTCGAATGGAGAGATTCCACTTTCATATGGACAGATGTAGTTTTTTGTTGATAAAATGAGAAATAATAGCCTGAGTTCCTGTGAACCGGAAAATCCGAAAGGAGTGCGGCTTATGCCGGCCTATTCACATGCGGTGGCGATCAATCCCTCTCCCGGCAAAGGTGAGATCACAGTCCTGTTCAGCGGAGAATCGCAAACCCGGGCGTCCCATAAAGTGGGCCCCCAGCTTTTGGATTATTATTTGCTGCATTTTGTAACTTCTGGTAAAGGAAGCTTTTATTCAATGGGAAAAGGATATGAGATTGGGGCGGGCAGCAGCTTTATTATTTTTCCGGGAGAGTTGTCCAGCTACGAATCGGATCCGCATGAGCCCTGGAAATACCGTTGGATCGGATTCAGGGGCGACCGTATCGCGGAATATCTCAGCCAAATCGGAATTTCTCCCCACCAGCCTGTCATCCATACGGAACAGAAGCGGAGAATCAATGCGCTGCTGAGCCAAACCTTCGTCTGCCTTCAGAGAGCCGAAAGGGGCTGCGACATGAAGACGGGCGGCTATATGAGGCTGCTGCTGGCGGAATACGCCAAAGAATCGAAGACCTCGGTAAAGGAGCAGAAGGTGAGCGAAGCCATCCGCCAGCAGGTGGAACAAGCGGTCCGGTGGATTACACTGCAATACTCCCAGCCGGTTTCGATCGAAGAAATGGCACGCTCGCTCGGGTACCACCGCACGTATTTGTCCAAGATGTTCAAGCAGTTCACTGGGATGTCGCCGATGAATTTTCTGCTTAAAGTACGGATGGAGCGCGCCAAATTGCTGTTGGACCAGCCTTTGACGATTGAGGAGGTCGCTTCTTCGGTGGGTTTTGCGGACCCGCTCTATTTTTCCAAGCAGTTTAAAAAATGGTACGGCTGCTCCCCGACGGAGTTCCGCGGCAAAATCCATACGGAAGACGGTAACTGTGTCGTATGATGAAAATAAAAGACTGCCGGGCCTTGTCAAATCCGCGGTCAATGTGCAATATTTTACAAGACAAAAGAGGGAGTAAAATAGTACAATAGAATGTGGGAGAAAATAGGCAACTCGTACTGACAGCAAAACTGATCTGGAGAGGATACGGAATATGTCGGAACAGGAAAATAACAACGGACAGGACCACAACCTGCAAAACAACCAATCTGATGTGCAAATAGATACCAGAGAGCTGCTCAACGCGTTGATTGCTCTGAAGAACGGAAAGTTTGACTACAGGATGCCGTACGACCAGACCGGAATCACGGGAAAAGTCGCCGATACCTTCAATGAGATCATGGAGATGCAGGAAAGTCTCGTCAATGAGGTCAAGACGGTGGCGAGAGTCGTCGGCAAAGAAGGAAAATTGTCCAGAAGGTTTACGCATAAAAATACGGGCGGCAGCTGGCAGGATTGCTCCGAGTCGCTGAACGGACTGATTATCGACCTCATCCAGCCTACCAGCGAAATGGTCCGCGTAATTAACGCGGTGGCTCAAGGGGACCTGTCGCAAAAGGTGGAGCTCGAGTACGAAGGGCGCGCCCTGACAGGCGAATTTTTGAGGACGGCCAACAACATCAATATGATGGTGAACCAGCTGTCGACATTCGCTTCCGAGGTTACGCGCGTTGCGCGGGAGGTAGGTACGGACGGCAAGCTGGGCGGGCAGGCGGACGTCAAGGGCGTATCCGGAACATGGAAGGACCTGACCGACAGCGTCAACAACATGGCGAGCAATCTGACCGACCAGGTCCGTAACATCGCCGGAGTGACGACGGCTGTGGCGAAAGGGGATCTGTCGAAGCAGATCACCGTTAACGCGAAGGGCGAGTTCCTTGAGCTGAAGAACACGATCAACACGATGGTGGATCAGCTTTCCACGTTCGCCTCCGAGGTTACGCGTGTGGCGCTCGAGGTAGGTACGGAAGGGAAGCTGGGCGGCCAGGCGGACGTGAAAGGCGTCTCGGGCACATGGCGCGACCTGACCGAAAGCGTGAACAATATGGCGAGCAACCTGACCGGCCAAGTTCGGAACATCGCGGTAGTCACCACTGCCGTGGCGAACGGGGATTTGTCGAAGAAGATTACGGCGGACGTTCAAGGGGAAATGTTCGAGCTGAAGAACACGATCAATACAATGGTGGACCAACTCTCGACATTCGCCTCCGAGGTGACGAGGATGGCCCGTGAGGTCGGCACCGAAGGGATTCTCGGCGGACAAGCCGAGGTTACGGGCGTTGCCGGCACATGGCGCGACTTGACCGAAAGCGTCAACTATATGGCGAGCAATTTGACCAACCAGGTGCGCAACATCGCGGAGGTTACCACAGCGGTCGCGAACGGAGATCTTGGCAAGAAAATCACCGTTGATGTCAAAGGGGAAATGCTGCAGCTCAAGAGCACCATCAACACGATGGTGGAGCAGCTGTCCACTTTCGCTTCCGAGGTTACAAGGGTGGCGAGAGAGGTTTCGACGGAAGGCAAGCTGGGCGGGCAGGCGGACGTGAAAGGCGTGTCGGGCACCTGGAAAGACTTGACCGACAGCGTGAACTACATGGCGGGCACATTGACCGACCAGGTGCGGAATATCGCCGAGGTAACGACCGCGGTCGCCAAAGGGGATCTGTCCAAGCAGATCACCGTCAACGCGAAGGGCGAAATCCTGGAGCTGAAGAACACGATCAATACGATGGTGGACCAGCTCTCCACTTTCGCCTCCGAGGTTACAAGGGTGGCGCGCGAGGTTGGTACGCTCGGAATACTTGGCGGACAAGCCCAGGTTAAAGGAGTTGCGGGCACATGGCGCGACTTGACCGAAAGCGTTAACTATATGGCCAGCAATCTGACAGACCAGGTGCGGAATATCGCCGTAGTCACCACTGCGGTGGCGAACGGGGATTTGTCGAAGAAGATTACAGCCGACGTTCAAGGGGAAATGTTCGAGCTGAAGAACACGATCAATACGATGGTGGACCAGCTTTCCACGTTCGCCTCCGAGGTTACGCGCGTGGCGCGAGAGGTAGGTACGGAAGGGAAGCTGGGCGGCCAGGCACAGGTGAAAGACGTAGGCGGCACATGGAAGGATTTGACCGAAAGCGTTAATAACATGGCGCGCAACCTCACCGACCAGGTGCGGAATATCGCCGACGTGACGACGGCAGTTGCCAAAGGGGACTTGTCGAAGAAGATCACGGTAGATGTCAAAGGAGAAATTCTGCAGCTTAAAAACACCATCAATACGATGGTGGACCAGCTGAGCAACTTCGCTTCCGAGGTTACCCGCGTATCGCGCGAGGTAGGCACGGAAGGAAAGCTGGGCGGCCAGGCGGATGTGAAGGACGTTTCCGGAACGTGGAAAGATTTGACCGACACGGTGAACTATATGACGGGCAACCTGACTTCTCAGGTGCGTAACATCGCAGGAGTAACCACAGCGGTCGCGAACGGCGACCTTTCGAAGAAAATCACGGTGGACGTCAAAGGCGAGCTGCTGGAGCTGAAGAACACGATCAATACGATGGTGGACCAGCTGAATTCCTTCGCTTCCGAGGTTACGCGCGTTGCGCGCGAGGTAGGTACGGAAGGTAAGCTGGGCGGCCAAGCGACGGTCCGCGGCGTAGGCGGTATCTGGAAGGACCTGACCGACAACGTTAACATCATGGCGAGCAACCTGACCGACCAGGTGCGGGGAATCGCCAAAGTCGTGACCGCGGTAGCGAACGGTAACTTGAAGCAGAAGCTCACCGTGGATGCAAAAGGCGAAATCTCGGAGCTGACCGATACGATCAATAACATGATCGACACGCTTGCCACCTTCGCCGACCAGGTAACTACGGTTGCCCGCGAAGTGGGCGCGGAAGGGAAACTTGGCGGCCAGGCGAATGTGCCGGGCGCCGCGGGAACTTGGCGGGACCTGACCGACAACGTTAACTACATGGCGAGTACGCTGACCACCCAGGTGCGCGCGATCACGAACGTTGCGACCGCGGTTACCAAAGGAGACCTGTCGCGTACGATTGCGGTTGCGGCGGCCGGAGAGGTTGCCGCTCTGAAGGATAACGTCAACGAGATGATCCGCAACCTGAAAGAAACTACACGCATCAACACCGAGCAGGACTGGTTGAAGACGAACCTTGCGAAATTCAGCCGGCTGTTGCAGGGCCAGCGCGATTTGTACGCCGTATGCCGGATGATCCTGTCCGAGCTGGCTCCGCTGGTGTCGATGCAGCACGGTGTGTTCTATATGAACGAGCCTGTGAACGGAGAGCCTGTGCTGCGGCTGTTCGCAAGCTACGCTTATCAGCAGCGCAAGCATTTGTCCAACGAGTTCAGGCCGGGCCAAGGGCTGGTAGGCCAATGCTACATCGAAAAGCAGCGCATTCTGCTCACGAATGTGCCCGGCGACTATGTGGTCATTTCGTCCGCTTTGGGAGAAGCGACGCCGCTTAATATTGTGCTGCTGCCGATTATTTTTGAAGACCAGGTACAGGCGGTCATGGAGCTGGCTTCGTTCCGGCCGTTCAGCGAAATCGATATCGACTTCCTGGATCAGCTGACCGAATCCATCGGTATCGTGATCAATACGATGCAGGCGAACCAGCGTACGGAAGAACTGTTGATGCAGTCCCAGTCTCTGACGGAAGAACTGCAGAAGCAGCAGATGGAGCTTCAGAACACGAACGAAGAGTTGGAGGAAAAAGCGAAGCTGCTGGTCATTCAGAAGGCGGAAGTGGAAAGCAAGAACAACGAGGTGGAGCTGGCCAAGCGCTTCCTAGAAGAGAAAGCGGAGCAGCTTGCACTCACATCCAAATACAAGTCCGAGTTCCTGGCCAATATGTCTCACGAGCTGCGGACGCCGCTCAACAGCCTGCTGCTGTTAGCCGAGCAGCTGTCTGAGAACCCTGATGAGAACCTGACGGACCTGCAGGTGAAATTCGCAATGACGATCCAGGAATCCGGCCTTGAGCTGCTGAATCTGATCAACGATATTCTCGATCTGTCCAAGATCGAATCGGGAACGGTGACTCCGGATTTGGTCGAAATGCCGATAGTGGAACTGACGGAGAGCCTGGACAGAACTTTCCGCCATATCGCGGAGGACAAGAAGCTGGACTTCAAGATCAAGACCGAGCCTAATGTGCCTCAAGCGATGGTGACCGATCCGAAGAGGCTGCAGCAGATTTTGAAGAACCTGCTCTCCAACGCCTTCAAGTTCACTGAAAAAGGGCAGGTCATGCTGCTGATCCGGCGCGCGTACGAAGGCTGGAGATCGGACAACGAAGCTTTAAACCGGGCCAAAATGGTGGTCTGCTTCTCCGTCAGCGACACAGGAATCGGTATTCCGCAAGAAAAGCAGCAGATTATTTTCGAAGCGTTTCAGCAGGCGGACGGCAGCACTAACCGCGAGTATGGCGGCACTGGGCTTGGACTAGCGATTTCCCGCGAAATCGCGGCTATGCTGAACGGTGAAATTTCGCTCTACAGCGTCGTGAACATCGGAAGCACGTTCAATGTGTACCTCCCGCTGGACGTGGAGCAGCTTGATCTGCAGCCGCAGCCGCCGAAGTATGTGCCGGAAGTGATTGACGTCACACCGCCCAAGCGCACCCGCGGAACATCGCTTGCCTTGAACTCAGCCGGAGAGCTCACGGACGACCGCGACTCCATCAAACCGGAGGACCGGGTATTTCTTATCATCGAAGACGACGTGAAGTTCAACCAAATCCTGCTGGAACTGCTGCGGAAGAAAGGCATTAAAGTGATCATTTCCACGACCGGCAACAATGCGCTCGAACTGGCCCGGAAATATCAGCCGACGGCGATTACGGTGGACCTCCGCCTTCAGGACACGGACGGCTCACTGGTGATAGAGCATCTGAAGAACGATATCAGCATCAGGCATATTCCGATCTGCGTCATCACTGTGGAGGAAGACGAGGTCAAGCTTCTCCAGCGCGGGGTTTACGATTATGTCTGCAAGCCTGTGAACAACGAAGAGCTGGAGAAGGCGATGGATAAGCTGAACGCTTTTGCCGAAAGGACTTCGCATTCCCTTCTTGTAGCCATACATGATGAAGAACGGCGCCAGCAAGCGCTGGAATACATTGAGAATACAGATATTAAAGTGATAGTGAGCGACACCGGCCGCAAGGCTTTGAACCAGCTGAGGACCAAGGATTTCGACTGCATCCTGACGGATATGGATTTGCCGGATATGAGCTGCGTCCATTTTGTCCGGGAGATGCAGAAGAACGCCAAGAACAGGCTTAAGCCCGTCATCATATACCGCAGCAAGAAGCTGAGCAGCGAGGAAGAAGCCGATTTGGAAGAGCTGCTCAAGACGGCTGTCGTGAAAGAAGTGAAGTCGCCGGTCGGCATGATGGACGAGACTACCTTGTTCCTTCACCGCAAAGCGGAAAATCTGCCGGAAAGACAGCGTGAAACGCTGGTAAAGATCCACCAATCCGACGAGATGATCGAGTACAAAAAGGTGCTTGTCGTCGATGACGATATACGGAACATTTTTGCTCTGACTACGATTCTGGAGAGGCATAATATGAAGGTGATACCTGCCGAGAACGGCCAGGACGCTATCCAGATTCTCGAGCAGACGCCGGACATTGAAATCGTGCTGATGGATATCATGATGCCGGTGATGGACGGTTACGAAACGACCCGAGCGATCCGCCAGAATCCCAAGTTCAAGGATCTGCCGATTATCGCCCTGACCGCGAAAGCGATGAAGGGCGACCGCGAGCAGTGCCTCGAAGCCGGGGCATCCGATTATATTACGAAGCCGGTGAACAGCGCCCAGCTGCTATCGATGATGCGCAGTTGGCTGGACAGCGTGCAATAAGCAAAGGAAGTCCCCGCCCTGTCGGTCGATAGACGACAGGAAGCGGGGACTTATTTGTTTTTGGGCATATTTAAAGAGGCGATGCGCGCTATTTATCTAACGTTTCCAGAAACTGCTCCAGGGCGCGGTTGAACTGCTCAGGCTGTTCGACCGGAGTCAGGTGCGCAGCCTGCTTGATTTCTGCCATTCGGCTTCCGGGAATCCGGTCCGCCATGTTTTTCATGATCTCCAGGGTTGATATTTTGTCGTTGTCTCCCGCAATGACCAGCGCAGGCACGGAAATCCGGCTCAACTCCTCGCTTGAATCTTTGCGGAAGGCCATCGCCAGGCTGGCGTGGACCAAGCCAAGAGGGTCCATAGCATCAATCATGGAGCCCAGAAATTCGACCAGCTCGGGCCTTGTTTCATATGTCTGCTCTGTGAGCATCTTGGGAACCATAGCTTCCTTGGCTGCGGACGTTCCTTTTTCCAGCAGGTCTGTCGCCATCTTAAGGCGGTTGATCTGCCCTTCCAGAGTGTCCGCTTCAGGACGCGTATTGGCCAGCACGACCGCTCTGACTCTTTGCGGAGCTTTACGCAGAAGGGAGAAAGCGATGTAGCCTCCCATGGAGAATCCGGCAACAACGGCTTTTTCCAGCTCAAGAGCATCCATCAGCTGAATGACATCCTGCGCCATGGCATCCAGGGAAGAGACGTCGCGGTGCAGCTCCGTCCGGCCCATACCCCTTAGATCGGGCGCGATGATGCGATACCGCTCTTGGAAGAAGCCGATTTGGCTCCTCCACATCGTATGGTCTAATGGAAAACCGTGCAGAAGGATGACAGCATCCCCTTGCCCTTGATCTTCGTAGAAATACTGCAGCCCATTGATTACAGTAAACATAAGAGGCACCCCTAAAATAAAATTTATGGTTACGCAAGACGCTGCCCTGATTATGGTCACGCAGGTTTTTATATCATTTTACTCCAAACCCGTCAGATTGAAACATATTTCAGCCGGCCATATGGCGGGATGGGGCGTGCGCAATGTGCCGCATTTTTGATACAGAATTAACAATGTTCACAAAAACGATAAAGTTTAGCGCATCTCGCTTGACACTCTTTGCCTACAATGAACGTATAAATGACAGATACATAAAAAGAAATGGAGAGGAACCGCCCATGGTTGTGTTTGATGTTGTGGTAAACGGCGAGGTCAAAGAGACGATCAGGCCTTTAAACCAGCGGCTGAAAGACATTTTGAAGCTCATGCAGGCACAGAAGCAGGTCATCGCCCGCAAATACGGCAGCAATGCAATGATCAAAAGAAGAATCCTTTATTAAGCAGAAAGAACCTCCGGCGGAGGCTTTTTTTGTTTTTGGCTTCGCTCGTTGAGCCATACTAACTCCGGAGGTGAAGGCAATATGCCGGAGCAATTCAAGAAAACCGAAGGCGGCAAGTACAATAAGAATGATAATTACGCCGATCAAGTGCTAAAGAAGAACACCGGTCATGAAGCGCAAATGAATCTGGAGAACAACACCAAAGCGAGAGACCAGATCTAACGGCGGCGCCCGTGGCCAAAAGGCTTGCTCTTAACAGAGCAAGCCTTTGCTGCGTTGGAGCTCGGCGTTGCGGCCAAAATCACTTCCAAAGCCGCAGCCACGAGGTTCATCATAGGCCTTTGCTGCATTGGAGCTCATCGCGCCTGCGGCACATTTTGCGGAAAAATGCTGCGTAATTTACGGACTGTACGTACAAATGTCGACTTTTAACGGAATTGGCATTAGAATAAGCTGTATGATCAAAAAGGACGCATGCAAAGGGGCAAAGCGATGGTGACACAACGACTGGATAAAGTGAAATATTCGCCATACGTGACGATGAGCAGGGAAGAATGGAGAAAGCTGCGCGACAACACTCCGCTGACGCTTTCTGAATCGGATCTGTTGCAGCTGAAGGGAATCAACGAAAATTTGTCGATGGACGAGGTCGTCGATATTTACCTTCCGCTCTCCCGCCTTCTGCACCTGTACATAAGCGCTACCAAGGATTTGCACCGTGCTACGAACACCTTTCTCGGCAAGCCGACGGCCAAAGTGCCGTTTATTATCGGCATCGCCGGAAGCGTCGCGGTGGGCAAAAGCACGACTGCGCGCGTACTTCAAGCGCTGCTCGCCCGCTGGCCCCATGCGCCGAAAGTGGAGCTGGTAACGACGGACGGCTTCCTCTACCCGAATGCCGAGCTTGAGCGGAGAGGGCTGATGCAGCGCAAAGGCTTCCCCGAGAGCTATGATGTGCAGAGCTTGATCCGGTGCATCGCCGATGTCAAATCGGGACGCCCTGAAGTAGCGGCGCCTGTGTATTCACACTCGTCCTACGATATCCTGGAGGAAAAAGAGCAAGTGATCAGGCAGCCGGACATTCTCATTGTCGAAGGATTGAACGTACTGCAGGTCGGGGAAACAAAAAAGCAGCGGAAAGTGTTCGTTTCGGATTTTTTTGATTTTTCCATTTATGTGGACGCCGGCAAACCGGATCTGCAGAAGTGGTACATCGAGCGGTTCAAAACACTGTGCCGTACCGCTTTCAAAAGGGAAGACTCCTATTTCCACCGGTTTGCGTCGCTGACGGAAGCACAGGCGATTGAGACGGCGGCAAGGATCTGGAAGGAGATTAACGAGGCGAATCTGGACCAGAACATTTTGCCTACCAGAGAACGCGCCCAGTTGATTCTGACGAAGGGACAGGACCATTTTGTCCACCAAATCAAGCTGAGAAAGCTGTAAGCCGGATTGGCGTATTCGGAGTGTGAAATCTATGAAATTTATGTCTAATGAAGCTTTATATTGGGTGTTGCTGTTATTTATTTTTGTGCTGACTATGGTTGCCGGACTCCTCCTGATGCGAAAAACGAATTCGCTCAAGACGTCTTTTTTTGTTTCCCAGGCGTTGAATTTTGTGCTGTCCGCAGCGGCAGCCTATTGGTGGGCGGGCATCGACGAAGCGCATTACAGCAGGCTGTTCCACATAGGCTTTTACGGGATCGCTTTCTTCAACAATCTTCTGCTGACCATGTTCGCCGTTCTCTCCATACAAAAGAAAAACCCCCGCTAAGGAGGATCGCGCCAGCTATAGCCCGCATGAACCAGGATAACCGTCGCTGCGCTTCATTTCATCCAAATGCTCCCGCATTTCCTGGTCCTGAGGCATTTCCGCCACAATTTTCGGTTGATCGTCACGCGCAGCGGGCCCGTCAGCCGCTTTTTTGTTTTGATTATCGTTATCCACTGCCATCCCTCCCGTATTCGGTTGAATATCGTTGACAGGATTAGGATGCTCGTCTTTATGGACCTTTATTCTAGCGGAAAAGCTGGATCAGCAGCAGGACCGCTTTGTTCAGCGCTTTGGGCTTCGGTTCCCACCACAGCTTTCGTTCCACGCGTTCCTACGCTTTTTCTTCCAGCTCCATCCTCACTATCTCACACTTCGCAAAGCCTATACATGATGGCCAAGGAAATGCTGCAGGACGCGGATCTCATTCTTAGCGAGTTTGTGATGGGAGAAGAATACGACTTGTCACAGCTGGAGATCTATCAAATGACAGGACGTTATCTAAGGGAATATATGGGCAAGGAGATGGAAAGCATGGACCGGCTCGTCGACGAGCTGTTGAAGGAACCGCTGCCGGCGGAGCGAAGGACCAAATTGAGGAGCTGGAACGGCTGCTCACCCCGCAGGCGGGAATCGTTTTTCTGCTGCATAAAAAATATGTGGCTTCATTTCCCCGTTCGGTAAAAAGGGATCTCTCTCACTTCGTTGGGGATGATAGATTTCAAGCAGGTATGGTTCCAGCCGGAGCATTCATAAGAAGAGGCGCACAAGGAGATACTTGGTACATCACAATGTGCCCAAAGGAGGTCTCCATGTTTAAAGTAAACAACGCGCAAACGATGATGGTGGTAGAATACGACGACAAGCCCTGTGCATTGGTCGAAGTGGAGCTTCAGGGCCATGAGGATGAATACATCGCGGGTTTCTCCGAGCTATGCTTCAATGTGCCGGAACTGATGATGGTGTATCGCCGCGATGCGAGCGATGAGTCAGACTCGTTTGATAACGATCTCCATGAAGCGTTCCAGGAAGCGAGCAGCGACCTGTTCGGCGGCGGCGAAGCTGTAATGGGGAGCAGCCGCGCAGCTTTTGTCGATGCGGTGCTTAGCTTCGGCAGCGTGAGGGAGGATATCCGCACCGCGCTGAGGCACTACAGCATTATGGATCTGGAGGCAGGCCGCGCCTCGGACGAAGCTTCCCAGTTCAGCTTCTAGCAGAATGGAAATTAACAACCCGATGGATGCACTCAGGGCGTTGGCTTGACCGGTTTGTTAGGGTGAAGCGAGAGCGGCAGGAGTGGGGTCTGGCCGACCCGCCGTCAGCGCCGCAACACGTTGGAATAACCGCGCGGTGTAGCTGATATCGGGTTTTTTGCATGCCAGCGGGACCGTCAGGAAGGACCTCCGCCGTATCTGCGCTCCATCGATTGCCAGCGGGCGGTGCCGATGAAGAAGCCAAGGGTGGCGAACACTGCCAGGCGGACGAAGAAGAAAGGCAGCGACACCTGATGAATGGCAAACACCTCTATCAACGAAAACAGCACAGAGAGCAGGAGCCCCCAAGCAAGCACCCCGTAATATAAAACATATTTGGATCTGCCGATCTGTTTGCAACGCTTCCATTTCAACATCTGCCGGTCGTTCATAAGGAAAATCCGACTCCTTTTTTTGTCTACGAATAATCTTCGGTTGCAGTATCGCTTTCATCATAACAAGGGGCTTTGTTTCCGTCAAAAGGTTTGTTCACGCGTGCCCTGCATAGTATCTTGTTGTAACCGCGAAAGAGAGGACGCCAGTTATGGATCTGACTACCCGCCGTGCATCCCCGCAAAGCGCGTCTTGACGCTGGGCGGAGGCAGGGATACACTGTAAAAGTAAAAAAGCGTGTACAAAAGGGAGCTTTCTCACATTTAGAAGGCAGGCCTGAACAAGATTCGAAACTCATATAAGATGATAAAAGGGTGAACCTGATGACGAATACAGCAGCCATGTATCTGCGGGCTTCCACCAACCTTGCAGCCGGAGACAGCAAAGACCTCTCCCTGGAATATCCGATGCAGGCGATTACATTGATTGTGGTCATTATCGCCACATTTGCGGCCATGCTTGTTTGGTCCAAATGGAACAAAAAGAAACGGAGATAACTCTATGTATTTTCTTAATGAAGAGCAGATCGAGCTGCGACTCAGCTTTCTTTCCGAAGTAACTGAAACGTCGAGGCAGGTGGCGGAACAATGGGACGAATCCAGCCTCGTTGTCAAATATGCCCATGACCGTGTGCTGCATCTGGCGATCGAATGCGTTACCGACATCGGCAGCCTGCTTATCGACGGATTCATCCTGCGGGATGCGAGCTCCTACGAAGATATTATCGATATTCTTTCTACGGAAAAAGCAATAACCGCCGAGGTGGCGGAGCCTATACTGGAGCTGGTCCGCCTGCGCAGGCCTCTGGTGCAGGATTTCGCCCAGCGGCCCATTACAGGGCTTCATCCGCTCATTCCGGCGCTGCCGTCGCTGCTGTCCGCTTTCGAGGCTCAGGTCAGGGCATTTATTAAAGCTGAACTGGGCAGGCAAGAAGCGTGAGATTCTAACGTCAATCGTCAGTGACAAATGTCATTATAAATAGCCTTAATTGTTCAGTGAAAATGTCACATTTGTGTGGTGAAGCGAGGGGTTGACTGGGAGCCTCTGTCAGCTGAGTGTGAAGGCGCCGCGGCAACTCCCCGTAGAGAGGGAGTCACCTTGGCAAGCAGCCTACTCGACCGCCTTCTCCCTGTAAACCCATCTAGGCAAGGCGCTTCTTGTTTACCAATTGCCTTGCGCATAACTGTTGTGCTGAGAGTAGATGGCGTCTGGGAAGCGAGATTATATAAAAAATGGTTCAGTAACAAAGTCCGGGCAATATAGATCGACAAATCGACAAGAAAAGGAAAATCCAAATCATCGTCGTAATGGTAAAGTACCGCTACCCACCATACGAAAGGGATGATTTGGATGCTCTCCCATTTTAGCATGGCGTCTGAAATAAAAACAGAGTCTTATCGGATTTTGCATCAAGTCGAGATTCCTTACGGTTATCCGAATGCTGGCCTACACCGGCAATTAGCCCTTCATACTCACGGAGGGCACTTTCCGGACTGCGGAACATGGTCCGGTAACGTTTATGAACAAGTACAAAAGTGGTGATTTCAGGAGAAGGCCTTACCTTCTGCAACTGTAACTTCTCCAAATTGGTCAGGTTACGTGGTCGATACTAGCGCAGGTAATGCCCCCTACACAAAAATTGCAGGTGATTTTGTGATACCGGACGTTTCTTCATCAACGCAAGATTCCTATGAATGCAGTTGGGTAGGACTTGGTGGATATGGAGATGCTCGTTTAATTCAAGCAGGCACCGAATCTGACGCTACTACTCATTGGTTCGGGCCGACGACTGCCAATTATTATGTTTGGACCGAGCAGTTGCCGGATCAACCGACAGAACAAATGATAAGCAATTTCCCTGTCTCACCGGGTGACCAAATGTATGTACACCTTGAATATGGTACGCACATTGATTCCTCTGGTGTAGAGGTTGGTAACGCAACATTTTATATTCAAGATTTGACTAAGAATACTTACACTAGCTTTACCAGTGGTGTAAATGCAATGAATGATTATTTCGGTGGAACTGCAGAGTGGGTTGATGAACGTCCTGCATTTAACAATGTGCCTGCATCTCTTGCTAACTTTAATACCGTACAATGGACAAATCTGTTTGCTGCAAATCCCAGTGATTCAAAAAAATTAGGCGACTGGGGCCGTGATCAAATCATTATGGAAAACGGCACTAACGTACTTGCTTCTCCCTTAGCCTCTTATGATTACAATACCAACTCATTTGTAAATCGCTGGTTCGATTATAACTAAACGTGCATAAACACGGTAGCAACATTATCGAACTCCAAGCCGTCAGATATGTATATCAGTGCAAAGGAGCTACTCAAATGAAGACTATTTTATTATTACTGGCTCTGCTGACGGCAGGTTGTTCCTCCGTCACTCAAGGCAATAAAGGGAGTGCAATATCCGTCGGTTATCGTGATGTAAATGGAGTTCGATACATTGCCACCATTGAAGGAATCAAGCAGGTAGGAAAGGAAATACCTTCAAAAGAATCAAAGACCTCTGAGTTTTTTGAAATACCAGACTTAGATCCCAATGAAGCTATTGCAATGAAAAAGGATAGCGGGGGGTATATTAAGTTAGTGCGAAAAGATATCTGGTGTGCTTCACCCCAGGCATCAGATCCAGCTTTGCAAACGGCGGGACAATGTACAAAATGATTATGTGGATATGTTGAATTCCTACGGATGCAATTCCAATGATTGAGCAGGTCACCACAATGGTCTTGCTCTTTTTTTTGCTTTTTAATTCATAAACGTTTTTGCTATGCTGAACTTGCTTCTGAGTGTGGTCAATCGGTGTTTTCCACGGAGGTCCAGCGGCGGGTTTAAGTGGTGACGCAGAGCTCAACTTTTTTGCGTTTTGTGGTGCAATCGCACGTTCCGGTTATCCGGTTTCTCGCAGTTGAACTGCACTGCCTTGACGAAACACGACGACGTTTCCTAGCATGGTTTCACGGACCGCTACGATCGTCTTGGCATCAAAGGTCACACCTGGCTTGAGGCTATGGTGTACAACGACAGAAGCGTGAGATTCTAATTTACTAAAAACCGGGTATCGGTTAAAATAGGGGAACAATCCTTACGAAGCGGGGAGCGGCAAGCTCATGAACGAACAGAAATCCTCGACGCGCAAGGTGGTCCTCACTCTTTTAAAGACGGAAGGCTCACTTAGCGTGAGCGATCTATCCAGGCAGTTAGGCATAACCGAAATGGCCGTCCGCAGGCACGTCAATACGCTGGAGCGGGACGGGCTTATTGAAGCGAAGCTGGTGCGCCAGCCATTGGGCCGGCCTGCCCAGCTTTATTCTCTGACACGGTCGGCGGATGACCATTTTCCCAAAAGGTACCACCGTCTGGCTCTGGAGCTTTTGTCCGAGCTGATGGAGGAAGAAGGGGAAGAACGGGTCGGCCGGCTGTTTGAGCGCAGGAAAGAGACAATGTACAGCAAATACAGCGGGCAAATCGAAGGGAGAGATCTCGTCGAGAAGGTTGCAGAGCTGGCAGCGATTCAGAACACGAACGGTTATATGACCGAGTGGTCCCAGGAGAAGGCGGGCGAGTTCCGGCTCACGGAGCATAACTGTCCGATTTCCAGAGTGGCGAATAAGTATCAGCAGGCGTGCGCTTGTGAGCTGGCCTTATTCCAAAGGCTCCTGGGCGCCGAGGTGGAGCGGACGGAATGCCTGGCTGAAGGCGGGGCCAAATGTGTGTACCTGATCCGGTCGGTGGCCTCCATCGGCTAACATCTTTCACAGCAGGGCGACAGGTTAGGTGAACGAAATTGTACATGGCAGCCAATTGGCTCACTGCGGTTTAAAAAAGACTCTGTTCGCATCGTGCGGGATTCACCGTACCACGTGACAAAAAACCTCATTGCACATATTCTTGCTGCAAATCCATAAATTTAGATACTTCCGCTAACGAATCAGCCACGTACCACGTCAATTCCTCGGGATGTGGATTGGCACTGACGATTTTCTACATGGACTGGCTCGAAGATTTCTGCATATGGACCAGCGCCGTTGCCCGGCCGGGCGGCTGCGTCCGGCCGAGCGGCTGCAGTTACACCCGACTAGTCGACAAAGCCGACAGTCTGCTTGCTTTCTCCTTGACCCAACCATAATTTCCTTGGCGGATTTCTTTCAAGTTGATCAGCGAGCCACCGATGCCTAGAGCGTAGCAACCAGCGTCCAAATATTGGAGCAGGTTGTCTTCCGTTATGCCGCCAACGGCGATGAGAGGGATATGATTGAGCGGTGCGATGACATCTTTGATGTACGGCAATCCGACGCTGGCGCAAGGGAACAGCTTGACTGCGGCGGCTCCCGCTTTCCAGGCCTTCACGATTTCCGTGGGCGTAAAGGCGCCCGGAAAGATCGGCACACCCTGCTCCACCGCATAGCGGATGACTTCTTCCTCCATGTTCGGGGTGACCAGGTAAGCAGCTCCGGCCGCAATGGCCTCTTTGGCCTGATCCACATCCAGCACCGTTCCGGCTCCGATATACATTTTCTCCCCATGGGATTCCTGCAGTCCGGCTATCATAGACACCGCTCCGGGCGTATTCAGAGTCACTTCCATCACGGTTACTCCACCTTCGTACAAGGCATCCGCCACAGGAGCCAAATGCTCCCGTTCTACTCCCCGAAGAATGGCGATGATCCGCGTTTTTTCGATTTCGCTGAGCCCTTTTTCACGTTTCAATGTCTATCACACTCCAATATTGGTTATGCCATCTATTATACATGCTTTTATTATAATGCAAACTGTGCTAATCTCATGGATGGGCCACTCTCCCGAGGGAATAAAACCATCCCTAATATGGAAAGGAGTTTATTTTGTCATGAAAAAATCTGTTTCTGCTTTGTTATGTTTATTGTTGATGGCCTCCGTGCTCCTCGCAGCCTGCGGCAAGAAAGAAGCGGCTCCCGGAGGAGGGACGTCGTCTGCACCCGGTAAGGCAAGCGCCCAGAAGGAATTTCTGATCGGCGTCATCCCCGCTTTCACTGAAGGGAATCCCAGGGTGGCGATGGACAAGCTCGGCAAACTGATGTCGGAGAAGCTGAACCGTCCGGTAAAAGCCTCCCAGTATCCGGATTACAACGCCGTAGTTGAAGCTTTGGGAGCGGGCAAGATCCAAATGGCCTACCTGGGACCGCTCACTTACGTCATCGCGAACGAAAAGTACGGCGCCAAAGCGATCATGGCTATCGAAGTGGGCGGGAAGCCTTACTATTATTCTTATCTGATCACGCACAAGGATTCGCCTTACAATTCCTTCGATGATGTGGTAAAGAACGCGGATAAGATCCAGCTTGCGTTCGGCGATATCAATTCGACTTCGGGCAGCCTCGTTCCGGGCATGGCTTTGAAAAAAGCGGGAGTATTCGAGTCCAAGGACAAATATAAATTTAAAAAAGTGACCTACACCGGAACCCATGATGCAACCGCCCTGTCGATCCAGAATAAAACCCAGGACGCGGGAGCGATTGACAGCGCGATTTATGATACATTGGTAAAAACGAACAAGATCGACGGCAGCCAGTTTAAAGTGATCTGGAAGTCGGAGCAGCTGTTCCAGTATCCTTTTGCCGTGGAAAAATCAGTGTCCGATGCCGACATCAAGCTGATTCAAGACACTATGAAGGACATCAAGGATCCGGACATCCTGCTGGCGTTCAACGGCGCGAGCTCCTTTATACCTGCGAAGAACGAAGATTACGCCGCCATCCTGAAAGCAGCCAAAGAGGACGGCAGGATCAAGTGACGCGTTCCCGCAGGAGAGAGGAAGATCAGGCGCCATGAGAAAAATAATCGCCCTGCTCACAGTGCTGTTCCTGCTGGTCTGGTCCGCTTACGGCATCGGCTTCGATTGGAAGGCTTTCGGCGATATCGGCAATACGGTGAAGTTCGTTGGCAAGCAATGGTTTCCCCTCGATTGGAGCGAAGCGGGCTACGCCTTGAAGGAGACGGCGGCGACGCTGCAGATCGCGCTGTTCAGCACTTTGGCCGCTTTGTTCGTCGCGCTGCCGGCGAGCTTCCTGGCTGCACGGAACACAACGCCATTACCGGGCATTTATCACGTTATCCGGTCCGTGTTTAATTTTGTGAGGTCGGTGCCCGAAATGGTGCTGGCCCTTATCTTTATCCCAACGCTCGGTCTCGGGCCGATGCCGGCCGTCATTGCGCTCATTATCCACAATGTCGGCGTGTTCGGCAAGCTGGTCTCGGAGATGATCGAGGCGATGGATTCCGGGCCGCAGGAGGCCGTCGAATCTGTCGGCGGAACCGGCGTGCTTGTCGCGCTGTACGGGATTATGCCGCAGATGGTTCCGCATGTCATTTCGCAATATTTTTACAGATTGGAAGTGGCGATTCGGACTTCGCTCATTCTCGGCGTCGTTGGGGCTGGAGGAATCGGCCAGCTGTTGTATAATGATTTTAAACTGTTTGCGTATCAAAAAGTGGCTGTAGAGGTTTTATTCATTGTTGTGCTGGTGACCTTCGTCGATTACCTGGGCGCATATATCCGAAAGCGGGTGCTGTAATGCTGGAAATCCAGGGACTGAGGAAGATTTACCCCGGCGAGAAGCAGCCCGCATTGGAAGGGATTGACCTGACTGTGGAGACCGGAGAGTTTGTGGCCGTGCTCGGCAAAAGCGGAGCGGGCAAGTCGTCCTTGATCCGCTGCATCAACCGGCTGGTCGAGCCGGACGAGGGACGGATCGTGTGGAACGGGCGGGAGATCACCGGCCTGCCCGCCAAGGAGCTGCGCAGAGCGAGAGGGAAGATCGGCATGATCTTCCAGCGCTTCAATCTGCTGCCGCGGGTCGGTGTGCTGACGAATGTGATCGTCGGCGATTTTTCTTCGCTGCCGCTGCGGCGCAGCCTGTTTTGGAGCTTCTCCCGGGCGGAGAAGGACAAAGCTTTGGCGGCGCTGCGCGAAGTGGGCCTGGAGCGTTATGCGGGCAGGCGGGTGGACGATTTGAGCGGCGGCCAGCAGCAGCGCGTCGCGATTGCGCGGGTGCTGATGCAGGAGCCGGAGCTGCTGCTCGGCGACGAGCCGGTCGCAAGCCTTGATCCGCTCACGTCGGAGCGGATTATGCAGTTCGTCGCCCGGCTCCATCGGGAGCGGGGAATGACCGTCATCATGAATCTGCATGATGTCGGTTTGGCACGGCAGTACGCGGCCAGAGTGATCGGCTTGGCCGATGGCCGCGTCGTTTTCGACGGACCGCCTGAGCTGCTGGACGATGAGGCGCTGAAGCTGATTTATCCGCAGGACGAGGAATGATGGATAAGTAACAGGAATTCGGACAAGGGCTGGGGGTATACTGAAGACGGAATGGGCTATAGAATGGGCTCCGACCACCCGTCGTTCAGCGCCGCAACGCGCCGGGAGAACCGCGCGTTGGGCGATCTGCTGCGTGGAGGATCAATATATGGCAGGGCTATCACTGTATACCTTGAAAGGATGAATATTCGTATGAGTGAATCACAAGAAACCCAGGTAAAGCTGACGTCGTTTTCCACGAAGGGAGGCTGCGGCTGCAAAATCGGCCCGGCGGACCTGTCGCAGGTGCTGCGCAATTTGCCGGAGGCGGAAGCCGACCCTAATCTGCTGGTCGGCCTGGATACAAGCGATGATGCTGGAGTTTATAAGATCAGCGAGGATCTGGCTTTAGTGCAGACGGTCGACTTCTTCACGCCGATCGTGGACGATCCGTATTCGTTCGGACAAGTCGCCGCTGCGAACGCGCTCAGCGATGTCTACGCGATGGGCGGCAAGCCGCTGACGGTGCTGAATATCGTCGCTTTTCCGATCACGAAGCTGGATAAGTCGATTCTGGCGGAAATTTTGCGCGGCGCCGGCGACAAGGTGCGGGAAGCCGGCGCGACGCTCGTCGGGGGCCATTCGATCGACGACAATGAGCCGAAGTTTGGCCTCGCGGTAACCGGCGTCGTCCATCCGAACTCGGTGAGGACGAACGCGGGAGCAAAGCCGGGTGACCGGCTCATTCTCACCAAGCCGATCGGCGTAGGCATCCTGACGACGTCGATCAAGCGCGGCCTGCTCAGCGCGGAGGAGATCGAACGGGTCACGAAGGTGATGACGACGCTGAACAAGACCGCCGCTGAGATCATGGAAGGCTACGACGTCCACGCCTGCACGGACGTCACCGGCTTTGGCCTGCTCGGACATGCTTCCGAGATGGCCAAAGGCAGCGGCGTCGGCGTGCGCATCGGGCGCAGCCAGGTGCCGGTGCTGCCGCGCGTCCGCGAGCTCGCGGAGGCGGGCGCGGTGCCGGGCGGAACCAAGAACAACTTCGTGCACCTCGAGGGCTCGGTCACTTTCGCCGAATCCATTGACGAGCTGGGCCAATGGATTCTGTGCGATGCCGTGACCTCGGGCGGCCTACTGATGGCGGCGTCCGCCGAGCATAGCGAAGCGCTGCTGGAGGAGCTTCGCTCTGCCGGTGTCGAAGCGAGCCTGGTAGGAGAAGTGACCGCCGAGCATCCGGGTCACATTACGGTAACGGAATAAAGGGGTGATCCCCTTGTTCCGTCTGCAGCACAAAGGAGAGTTATCCATTGTTTGAGGACATAACGATAGAAGAACTGCTCGAGATGAATAAAAAGGGCGAGGTTGCGCTGGTCGATGTCCGCTCTCCCGGGGAATATGAAGAGTTTACGATCCCCGGGGCGGTCAATATTCCGTTGTTTACAGACGAAGAACGCGCAGAAATCGGCACGCTTTATAAACAGGAAAGCGTCATTGCCGCCAAGGACAAAGGACTGGAGATCGTGTCCGCCAAACTGCCCTCTTTTATCAAGGAGATGGGGGGCATGTCGAGGCCGAAGGCGGTCTTCTGCTGGAGAGGCGGCATGAGGAGCAAAACGTCCGCGACTGTACTTGCGCTGATGGGAATGAAGGTGTACCGCCTGACGGGCGGGATTCGCGCGTACCGCCAATGGGTGGTGGAGACGCTTGAGAACTTCGAATTAAAGGTCCCTTGCATCGTTATCAGCGGAAATACGGGCTCGGGTAAAACCCTGATTTTGCAAAAATTGGCGGCTGAAGGATATCCCGTCATTGATATAGAACAGATGGCTCAGCACCGGGGCTCTATTTTCGGGGAGATCGGAATGCATGCCAACAACCAAAAGGAATTCGAATCGCTGCTGGTGACGGAATTATTGAAGCTGGAGGGCCGGCCCTATTTTCTGATGGAATCGGAAAGCAAACGGGTGGGCAAGGTCGTGATGCCTGATTTTCTGGTCAAAGCCAAGGAGGCGGGAATTCCGTTCCAGCTTGAGATGCCGATGGAGGAAAGAGTGCGCTACATTTTGGAGGATTACAAGCCGCATCTGCACAAACAGGAATGCATAGAGGCTTTTTCCCGTATAAAATCACGCATCCATACGCCGGTAGCCGCCGAGATTGATAAGCATCTGCTGACCGGGCGTTTTGCCGAGGCGGTTGCTCTTATGCTGGAGCACTATTACGATCCCCGTTACGAATACGCGGGACAGCAGTATATGCAGGATCCGGTGAATTTTGAAGTGTCCGATGTGGATGAAGCGATCGAGCGGATCAAGGAGAAGCTGGACGAGATGTTTCCCTCGCGGCATTGAGGAGGTGGCGGCAAAATATCGTAGTAGTTGCATCCTTGGGATTTTTCCCAAGGTTTTTTCTTTTTTCTGTGTCAAAAAGGCACCCGCCGCCATATGGTGTTATCAAATAGGCTTGAGCCTATGGGAGAGGAAAGCCGGACCAGAAAGGAAAGTGGGCGGGCGTATGATAATTGAAGTTTGCGCTGTCATCGCTGTTCTCGCATTTGTAGCCGCTGTGGCGGCATGGATCCGGACGCTGAAGCAAGCGAGTGAAGCTTTGGAAGAACTCCGGAAGTCGTGTGCCGATATTCAAAGCAAGGTGGATTCGGTCAGCGCGCAGTCCATGCAATCCTTGGAATCCGCCCGGAAGCTGACCGAGGAAGTTCGGGAGAGGCTGGGTTCTATTGGAAATCTGTTTCAAAAGGCCGACATGATGGTAAGTAAGAGCAAACAGGTAACGCAATCTTTACAGAATGCGAAAGCCGCCATTAGTGGCACTCCCAAAGATGCCGAACAGAACATCGCCGCAAACCGCATGGACATAGCGGAGATAGCGGAATGGACTGCGGGGGGTATCCGGCTCTGGCAAACCTGGCAAGCCCATAGGCAATCCAAGGGGAATCAGCCGAATCAATTTAAAAAAGGAGATGAGTAACAATGGCAAACGGAATGATGACAGGCGCAATTGTTGGTGGATTAATCGGTGCGGTTTCCGCGCTGCTGCTGGCGCCAAAAACAGGTCGCGAGATGAGGGAGGATCTGGCTAGCCAATATTCTTCCCTTCGCGATAAAACAAAGGATATTGCTTCTACGGTAGGACAGAAGGCACAGGAGGTGGCAAGCACTGTTTCCAGCCAAACTTCCGATTATGTAAGCAAAATGAAAAGCACCGCTTCCGATATTTCTTCCGATCTGAAGGATTTGAAGAACCAGGCAGCGGAAAAAGCGGAAAACCGCATGGAAGATATCAAGCAGGATTATAAGCCGTCTACGGCTCCTAACGCTAACCCTGCAGGAGTATAATCTTCCGGTCAGAAACCGAAACCTCCGGATACGTTCCGGAGGTTTCGTCGCGTCTTGCCGCTTTATTTAGCGGTTCGATGCGTTGGCTATCGAGATTTCGGACAGGTTTGGGGCATGAGATTTCTTCCAAATGAAGGAGTTCATTTGATATTATTGACGACTCTTTGGTAGAATGGCCTAGGTACGTTTGTTTGGAGCGTGTCATATGGTGTACCAAGGAGCAGTGTAATTCAAAAACATGGCAAAGGAAGCGAGTACTTGTGCAGCAAGCGATAGCCATATTGGATTCAGGAGTGGGAGGACTAACCGTAGTCAAAGAAGTCATGCGCCAGCTCCCTCAGGAAAAAATCATCTATTTCGGCGATACGGCGCGAACGCCGTACGGACCCCGGCCTGCGGAAGAAGTTACGCTATTTACCAAGCAGATTGTCGATTACCTGGTAAAGTTCGATCCGAAAATGGTAGTGATTGCCTGCAATACAGCTACAGCCATAGCCTTGGACGAAATCCGCTCCAGCTTGAATATTCCCGTCCTCGGGGTGATTCACCCGGGAGCACGGGCGGCGATAAAGCATACACGCAGCGGCCAAGTAGGTGTTATCGGAACGGAAGGGACGATCAAGAGCGGGGCTTACGAGCTGGCTTTGAGGCAGATTTCGCCCCAGATCGAAGTGGTTTCCCAGGCTTGTCCCCTTTTGGTGCCGCTTGTAGAACAAGGAAAGTTCGATGTAGAGCAAAGCTTGGAAACCGTGCATTTATCCTTGGATCCTATTCTGAGCAAACCGATGGATACATTAATCCTCGGCTGTACGCATTATCCTTTTCTGGCCAGGGCGATTTCGCGGGTGATGGGGCCCAGGGTGTCCATCATTTCTTCAGCGGACGAAACAGCTCGCGAAGTCAGCACAATCCTGCACCATAAAGGCCAGCTCAATACATCGGGATTAATGCCCGTCCATCAATTTTTCTGCAGCGGCAATCCACGCGTTTTCCGCAGCATTGCGGAGACCTGGCTTGGAGAGCAGGTTCGGGTTAGACCTGTTGTGTGGCAGATCCCGCATATTATTTAAAAATCCGTCAATCCCGCCCGCTTGGGCACATATGGCGGCGGGCAGGTTTGTGCGATTGAACCAGGCTGGCGGGAGGATTTTTGAAGCCTGGAGGGCAAAACGGCTGCCCGCAGACTTCCTTGACAAAATGGTAATAATTTCTAACTAGAGAAATGCGAGAAGCGATATAATGTGTACATAGACTCTTAGCACGGGAGGCTGCTGTGTTGAGCAATGGTCCGATGTATGTTGTCCAGATCGGCGATACGATCCATCGTATTGCGAGAAAATACAAGATTGCAGTCCACAGCCTGCTGCAGGCGAATCCCCAGCTTGCGCTGGCAGAACAATTGCGGGCCGGGCAAATGGTCGCGATTCCACCGCAGCCGCCAAGCTATTATATGATACAGCGGGGTGATACTTTCCACGCGATTGCCGAGGGAATGAATGTAAGCATTCCTGATTTGCTGGAGGCCAATCCCGGAATTCAGCCTTCGCGGCTGCTGATCGGGCAGACGATAGTGATTCCGGCCGGCCGGGCCTTTAGAGTGGTCAGCTCTCACTATGAATACGGGTACCAGGAGCTGGAGGAGGACCTGTCTTTGCTGTCGGGGCAGTATCCTTTCCTGCAGCTGTCGAGCATCGGGAACAGCGTAATTGGAAAGCCTCTGTATGCGATACGAATCGGGACCGGCAGCAAAGAGATCCATTATAACGGCGGAATTCATGCCAATGAATGGATCACTTCCCTGATGCTGATGACTTTTCTGGAAGACTATGCTATGGCTGTTCGTCACGGTCGACTTTTAAGAGGAGTTTCGGCTGCAAAGCTCTATGAAGAGGTTTCTTTGTGGGTTGTTCCGATGCTGAACCCGGACGGCACCGAGCTCGTGCTGCAAGGCTGCCCGCCCGGCCATCCTCACAGGGAGCGGCTGCTGGAGTGGAACGGCGGGTCCCAAAGGTTTCAACGGTGGAAAGCGAACATACGCGGAGTCGATCTCAACGACCAATTCCCCGCAAGCTGGGAAGAGGAGCGAAGACGAAGGAACGCATCCGGCCCGGGACCCTGTCACTATGGTGGGACGGCTCCGTTGACCGAACCGGAGGCTGAGGCCCTGGTCAATTTTACCCGGGAGCATGACTTTGCCTCCGTCTTCGCTTTCCACACCCAAGGCCGGGAAATTTATTGGAATTATCGCGGTCTGGAGCCCAGCCATTCGGAGAACGCGGCCCGGCTGCTCGGTCAGGCAAGCGGCTACCGTCCGGTGAAGCTCACCGAAAGCGATGCGGGATATAAAGATTGGTTTATCCAGGAATATCGCCGCCCCGGCTTCACGATTGAATCGGGAGTCGGAGTAAATCCTCTACCATTGGAGCAGTTTGCGGAAATGTACGAAGATACCATCGGGATTATGGTTCACGGACTTCTGGTTTAACGCGAGATTTGTTTTAGGTGACAGACATGTCTCATAAGTTACGAATAAGCGCATCCAGCCAAGCTTCGAAAGCTTAGCTGGATGCGCTTTTTGTTGCGGCTTGTTTTGAGATCCCAGTGAAAGGAACCGGATCTGGCTCAGACGCTTTGTTTCACTGAGTGGCAAATAACAGAATAAATGCCCAATATTTATTCATACTAATAGTGACTTTTTAAAAATTTGCACATCGCTCAGGAGGTATTCCCTTTGAAACCAATAATCAAGCTCGGTTCGGTTTTGTTAATCTCTATTAGCCTGATTCTCCCGGGCTGCGGAAATAAAGGGCCAGCAAGCAATCCCGGCACCTCCGGACAAGGCAAACCAAGCGGCCCGCACATCGGAATGGTCACCGACACAGGCGGGGTCAACGACAAATCTTTTAACCAAAGCGCATGGGAGGGCCTGCAGAGACTTGAAAAGGATACCGGCGCGCGGGTAAAGTATTTGCAGAGCAAGTCTGATGCGGATTACGTGACAAACCTGAACACTTTTGTAAAGGACAACTACTTGTTAAGCTGGGGAATCGGATTCCTGATCTCCGATGCCGTCAAGCAGGTGGCGGCACAGAACAAGGATGCGAAGCTCGGGATTATCGATAACGTGGTGGATGCTCCTAATGTGGTATCGGTTACTTTTGCGGAGAATGAGGGCTCTTACCTTGTCGGTGTCGTCGCGGGAATGATGACCAAAACGGGAAAAGTTGGCTTTGTGGGAGGAATCGATTCCCCTCTGATCAAGAAGTTCGAAGCAGGCTTTAAAGCCGGGGTTGCGGCAGCGAATCCATCTGTAACTGTAGCGGTGAACTATGCGGGAGCTTTTGACAAGCCGGATACGGGAAAAGCGGCGGCTTCCACTTTATACAATAACGGTGCCGACATTATTTTTCACGCGGCAGGGGCTACGGGAAACGGAGTGTTCAATGAAGCGCGGGACCGCCAGAAGAACAGCTCAAAAGTATGGGTTATCGGTGTGGACAAGGATCAATCCCTGGATTACGGCAACGACATCACGCTGACCTCGATGGTGAAACATGTGGACCAAGCGATTTACCAGGTCTCGAAGGATGCGGCGGGCGGGACATTGCAGGGCGGAAAGGTCATCACGTTGGGATTGAAGGAGAACGGTGTGGGGCTGCCGGATACCTCCAGAAAGAACGTGCCTGAGGATGTTTTGAAAAAGGTGGACGAGTACAAGCAAAAAATTATCAACGGTGAGATCAAAGTGCCCGTCAAGTGAAACGTGCGCTGTTCGGACTCAGAGCGGTGTGGAAGCTTCGGAAAATGACCGCGATACCAAAAAACTCTCTATAAAGGAGCGGTATACCGTACCGTTCCTTTAAATTCTTTTTTACCGGGAAATATCTGTCGAAAACCCGGGTTCCGCTAAATTGGCTGGCAGGGGCACGAGGAACTCGTGACCAGCAATAACACCGCTGTAGTGAAACGCTCACTTTTTTGCTGGAGTGTCATTTTACGGTGTACCGGGTATTGGAGTATAATAAACAGTAAAGTACGAACAGGAGGCAGACCGCCATGAGAAAGTTGCTGTCCTTACGCCACTGGTCCCATGTTTTCCGGCGGGTTTTCCGACTGCTCAGATCGCCGCAGATCCCTTTGTCCGAAAAGCTGCTGCTTCTCGTTCCCGCCATCCTTTACTGGGTGCTCCCGGATATCATGCCGTTCGTTCCTATTGACGATATAGCCGTTACGATGTTCCTCGCCAACTGGTTTTCCGCCAGAATGGAGAAAAAGTACCCTTTGCAATGAAGACGACCTGAAGCCGAAAGAGTGATGTTATGGAGATAGAGAAGCTGGCTCACCGCAAGATTTACGAAGTGATTGCCGACAAAATGAAGGCCCAGATTATCGAAGGCCGGCTGCAGCCGGGAGAGAAGCTGCCTTCCGCACGGGAATTGTCCGAAAGCTTTCAGGTCGGCCGTTCTACGGTAAGGGAAGCGCTCAGCGCTTTAAAAGCAATGGGGCTGGTGGAAATCCGTCACGGAGAAGGCACTTATGTGCGAAGCGTAGATCCGGCCTCCCTGGAGATGCCGCGTTTGGATTCGTTCCTGTTAAGCCGGGAAACGGTTCTGGAGCTGCTGGAAGCCCGCAAAGCGCTGGAGGTGGCCAATGCCGAACTGGCTGCGGTAAAACGCACGGAAGCGGATCTTGCAGCCTTCGAAGAAATACTGCAGCGGATGGAGCGGCATCTCGGAGATGAACGCGAGGGGGAACAAGCGGATGTCCTTTTTCATACGACTCTTGCCCAGGCCACTCATAATTCCATAATGGTCCGGCTGCTGGAGACGATCTCCGAGAAGATGGAAGCCGCTATCCGCGAGACACGCAGGCTGCAAATGTATTCGTCCTCTTCCGTGTCCGCGCAGTTGTGGCAGGAGCACCGGAGCATTTTTGAAGCAGTGAGGAAGGGCGATGCGGGAGAAGCGGCGGAACAGATGAAGGTGCATCTTTTTCATGTCGAGAAGGTGCTGATCAGCCATTTGAGATAAGGCAAGCCGGCTCTGCGGGGAGCCTGATTTTACCGGTGTTCCGGGATATCACTCTGTTGCTATATAATTTGGCTTCACAAAATTCAACTTATCTGATAACCTGATAAGTAATGAAGACCAAAAGAGGTGACTGATGTGAAGGTTTCCCTGTTTATTACCTGTCTTGCCGACCAATTGTACCCGCAGGTTGGAGTAAGCGCTGTCAGACTGCTTGCGCGGTACGGCTGCGAAGTGGATTTTCCCGAAGGGCAGACCTGCTGCGGCCAGCCCGCTTTCAACAGCGGTTACCAGGACGAAACGCGCGAGGTGGCGCGCCGGATGATCCGGGCTTTTGAGCACAGCGATTATGTTGTCTCCCCTTCCGGTTCCTGTACAGGCATGATCCACCATTACTATCCTTATCTGTTCGAGAAGGAGCCCGAATGGAAGAAGAAGGCCGAACAGCTCGTGGAGAAGACTTACGAATTCTCGCAGTTTTTGGTGCAGGTTCTTGGTCTGGAGGATTTGGGGGCCGAGTTTTCCGAAACGGTGACCTACCATCCGTCATGCCATGCGATGAGGCTGCTGGGAGTGAAGGAGGAGCCCGTCAAGCTGCTGTCGTCGGTGCAGGGCATGACAATGGAGGAGCTTCCCCATAAAGAGGACTGCTGCGGGTTCGGAGGGACTTTTGCCGTGAAAATGGCGGATATGTCCGAGGCTATGGTCTGTGAAAAAGCGGTGAATGTGTGCAGGACGGGGGCTTCTGTGCTGGTGGGAACCGACATGGGCTGCCTGATGAACATCGGTGGACGGTTAAACAAAGAAGGCCGGCCGATTCGCGTGATGCATCTGGCGGAGCTGCTGGAGGAAGGCGTGAACAATAAGGAACGCAAGCCTGGAGCGGACCGGGCGGCGGCAGGGAAAGGAAGTGGAACTGAATGAGCCGGGCATTGGAAAAGGAAGCGCTGATCGGCAGCGGGTTAAAGGCAAGAACGGAGAAGGCGCTGGGCGACGAGTTTCTGCGCAAAGCGGTAGCGTTTACAACCGACAAACTGCGGACCGGCCGGCTTGGCGCGGCTGCTGATCTCGGCGATTGGGAGATTTGGCGGGAACGGGGGAGAGCTATCCGCCAGCACACGGTTTCCCATCTGGACTACTATTTGACGCAGTTCAGCGACAATGTGGCCAAGGCGGGGGGCCATGTTTACTTTTGCCGTACAGGGGCAGAGGCGGTGCGCCGTTTTCTGGACATTGCGGAGAGCAAACAGGCCAAGCTGGTCGCCAAAGGAAAGTCGATGGTGTCCGAGGAAATGCACCTCAACCATCATTTGGAGGAGAGAGGCATCGAAGCGATCGAAACCGACCTCGGGGAGTACATTCTCCAGCTTGCCAAAGAGACGCCTTCGCACTTGATTATCCCTGCGATCCACAAAAACAAGCAGCAGATCGCAGATTTGTTCGCTGATGAGTCGGGCAAGCAGTTTCCGCCGGAAACGAAGGTACTCGCGGCTTACGCGAAAGAAAAGCTTCGCAATTATTTCCTCGAAGCGGACATCGGGCTGACCGGCTGCAACTTCGGCGTGGCAGAATCGGGGTCTATCACCCTCGTGTCGAACGAGGGGAACGGCCGTATGGTGTCGACGCTGCCGAAGACCCATGTGGTCGTAATGGGGATGGAGCGGCTTATCCCGACGTTCGAGGACCTCGAAGTCATGCTGAACCTGCTGGCGCGGAGCGCCACCGGTCAAAAGCTGACGACGTATACGTCGTTGATCACGGGACCCCGCCGGCCGGCCGACCTTGACGGGCCGGACGAGCTGCACGTGATCATCCTGGACAACGGGCGCTCGGCGCAGCTCGGCGACCCGGTGTTCCAGGATGTGCTGCACTGCATCCGCTGTGCAGCCTGCCTTAACGTATGCCCGGTATACCGCCAGGTCGGCGGGCATACGTACGGCTCCGTGTACAGCGGCCCGATCGGCGCTGTACTGACCCCTCTCCTTCAGCAGGACATGAAGGAGGCGGGGCAGCTTGCTTACGCGTCCAGCTTATGCGGCGCGTGCTATGAGGCGTGCCCGGTGAAAATCCCGCTGCACGACATGCTGGTTCACCTTCGCCACCGCAAGGTGAAGATGAAGCTCACGCCGATTGCCGAGCGGATGGCCTTCAAGACCTTCCAATTCGCCTTCGGGAATGTGGCGGTCTACAAGGCCGCGACGAAATCGGCGTACTACATGCAGAAGCCGCTCGCGCGAGGCGGCTTCATCAAGAACGGGCCCGGCCCACTCGCGGGCTGGACACAATCGCGCTTCCTGCCAATGAAGCCGAAGATGTCGTTCCGCGAGCGCTGGCAGGCGCTGCAACAGGAGCTGAAGCATGCTGCACGGCAGCAAGCGCCTGAGGCAGCCGCCCCTCCCGCTTCCAGGGGAGGTGACCTGCATGGCTAATGCCAATCAGACCGGCATTATACAAGGCCGCGAAGCCTTCATGAGCAATGTGGCCCGGCGATTGGGCCGCGGCGAGCCTTTGAAGGCTCCGCCGGAAAGGCAGCACGTCGGGGCACCGGAACATTACCGGGCCATCCGCTTGAATCAGGACGAGAACGTCCGATTGTTTATGCAGAACTGGACGGCGCTGAGCGGAAAGGTGCTGGTCGTCCGGGAACAGGAAGCCGAGCCCGCTGTCAAAGCTTTCCTGCTGGAAGCGGTGCGGGAGCTGGAAGTAAATAGAATCACCCGCTGGGAGCATGACGGGCTGATTGCGCTGAACCTCGACGACTGGTTAGCAGACCAGGGCATCGCTGTAGTGCCCTGGCGGCAAGACGCAGACGAAGCACCGGCAGCATCCCTTAGCTCAAACGCGTCTGAAGCACTAGGTTCACCCGCTGCTTTGTCTGCCCTTACCTCAAACGCATTAGCAGCGTCGACCGGAGCCCTTGAGCCAGCTGCAGCAAAGGCCGAGCTGCCGGAGACTCCGTTTGCCGGTGACAGCAAACTGTTAAACTCCAAAGCGTCGCAGGCACTGGAGCAAGCGGCTGCCGAGGCCGGGCCGACGCGCTGGAGCCGGCGCAGCGGGCTGCTACAGGCGGCGGAGCGCTGCCAGATGGGCATCGTCTGGCCGGACTACGCAATAGCTAATACGGGAACGCTGGCGCTTGCCGCACACGGAGGCAGAGGAAGGTCGGTCAGCCTGCTTCCTTCCATTCTTTTCGCCGTGTTCCGGGCGGACCAGCTCAGGACACGGATGGGAGAGGTGTTCGCCGAATTGGATCCGGATGAGATGGCTTCGTCGTTTAACCTCATCACCGGCCCGAGCCGAAGCGCAGACATCGAGAACGATTTGACAATCGGAATCCACGGTCCCGGCAAGGTGTACGCTGTCATTATCGAATAGCCGGCACTCCCCGGCCTTGCAATCGCATTATCAAGCCGCTCCCCGTCTTCAATACGGTGTGAGCGGTTTTTTCTTGCAAGACAAGAAAGTATAAATCCCAGGGCAGGGGGCTCTATGACCATTACATCGCGTGGCTCGCCAGCCTATCATGCCCGGCCCTCCATGTAAAGCCGCTTTTAGAATCGTAAACGTATTTTTATTCTGTTTGCAGTGCGTTAATTGTGGGAAATAACGGGGAAAAACCGCATTAGCGGATTAAAGATCCTTTATTTCTGCTCTTGCAATCAGCCTGAAATTGACATCCGGCAGTGGAATTTATAGAATAAAATAAAATTTAAACGACTTAGAAATCGCTAGCATTTGATTAATTGTTCCGGCGGAGGCCGTACTATGCTTGAGCAGGTCAACCTGTGGGAACTTACCGTATGAAACCGTGCAGGGGGTGATGTGCATGCTCGATTTGCCGAATGACTGGCAGGCTTTATTGGAGCCGGAAATGGACAAGCCGTATTTCAAGGAGTTAACCGAATTTTTGGAGAATGAGTACCGATCCGGCCAAATATTTCCCGGTCGGGAGCATTTGTTTCAAGCGCTTCGTCTAACCTCCTATGAAGACACCAAGGCCGTAATCCTCGGCCAGGATCCATATCACGGACCCGGTCAAGCGCATGGACTGAGCTTTTCCGTCCGGTCGGGAGTCGCCGCTCCGCCTTCCCTTAAGAATATTCTGAAGGAGTACAAGGAAGACACCGGCAACCCCATCCCTGAGCACGGCTGCCTGACGGACTGGGCGGAGCAGGGCGTACTGATGCTCAACACCGTCCTAACCGTTCGATCGGGCGAACCGAATTCCCACAGGAACAAGGGTTGGGAAAAATTTACCGACCGGATTATTTCTCTGCTTAACCAGAAGGAGCAGCCTGTCGTTTTTATACTGTGGGGATCCCCGGCGCAAAAAAAGCTGCATTTGATCGATACCGCAAAGCATGGTGTGGTCGCTTCAGCACATCCCAGCCCGCTTAGCGCGAGACGCGGATTCTTCGGCAGCAGACCGTTCTCCAAAGCTAACGAGTTCCTTGTACGCCAAGGCTTGGAGCCGATTGACTGGAAGCTGCAGGACTGCCGGCTGTGATAGTACGTTCATATTGACTTCACCTTGCGAGGGTTGCTTTGTACCGGGGGATCCCCGCAAAGTAATAGGAATAAGCTTTCAGAGGTGCCTTCACTTTACGGCTATATTCACTGTGCCTTTCCGGTACGCATGATCTTCGTTTGAACATCGATGTCGAACTTTGCTTTTGAAAAATCGCTGTGCCACTGGTCATGAGTTATATTCGAATTCCGGTTGGAAGAACGGTACACTTCCCCAAAACCAAAAGGATCCACGGGAATCTGCTGCATCTTCTCCAACAACTGCCGGCACTGCGCCTGCAGTTTATTGTCTATGGCCTTTTCAAGCTTTCCGAGCGTGCCGGGATCTCCGAAATTAAAGCTGGACGTCGCCTCCTGAAGATCCACTTTCATCTTGATTTTTACTTTAAATTGTAAATTTTCAGCCGACACAAGCTTTAAACTGCTTCGGCTGTGGATGTTATTGAGCACCACATTCAGCCGATCCCCTTCTGCAGGCAGATCGCCGATATCATCCTTTGTCAGATTAAACTCCATAAAGCCGGTCTTGAATCGGCCTCTGATCAGCTTGATCAGCAGGCTGTCGCGCATAGACAGAGTATGCACCATTTTGTCATTGTTAAAAACGGCTACATTCTTTATTACAATTTGATCCCCCTGGCGCGCCAGTATCGGAAGGACCGGATCCTCCAAAGCGTACAAGGAGTACAGAAACTCATGCAGCGTACAGGAAATCAAATCTTCTCCCTGTATATTCTGACGCAGCAGATTGAACAAGAAAGCGCCGATATTTTTGATATGGGAATATCTATGGGACAGAAAATCATGCACATCCCCGTCGACAACGGACAAATACACGGCGTTCGAAATCTGCGGGTCCCGGAATAAAGTGCCCGTCAGGCTTTGCAGCCCTTTTTGAGCAAGCTCTTTACTGTACAGAACAACACGAAGCTGCCCGGCCAGCAGTTTTTTACCGGATTTTCTGTTTTCATTTTCGCGCAGTCCTTTGCTTGTTGCGGCGGTACTGGTGATGACCTGTACTTCCGTTTGCGAACCGGGTTCGACCTGCTGGACTACGGTAGAAGCTTTCAAGTTGCCGTCAGTCCCTGTTTCATATCCCGCTGCGACCACAAGCCCGATTCTCTCCAGAATCCTGGTCGTGGAGCAGCCGGTTAATGTGACAATTGCCAGCAGAAGCAGGCCCGCTCTCCAATTACGCTTCATTGGCTTCACCCTTTTTCCGGTGTTTTTTGATTGCGGCTTTTAGCAAAACTGCAAGATAAAGGACCAGAGGGTAGATGAACAGGAGGTAGAACGAAAAGTTGGAGAACTGGTTGTTTAAGGCATCGATTTGCTGGCGAGACTGAAAAAACAAGCTGCCGATAAAGATAAGCAGGACTGCAGGCACTACAGCTTGTTTTTGTTTAATGTGCCACATTTTTTTTGCTCCTTTGCTTGCCGCCCAAATGTACAGCGACATGTTCGGAATAATGACCAAAAGCCATATACTGACACCTACAAACTCGAATCTCTCAAGAAACGGAAACCTGATGTTGGACATCATCGTAAATGTGGCCCAATCCGAACGGACCAGCTCTTCATCGCTAAAAAATGCTATGGCCGACACGATGACGATCGTGTAAATCGTCGTAGTGAGCCATGAACCGCTATGTGCATATAAGGAAGCTTTACTTTTCTGCTTAATATAGGGGTAGACGAAATAAATCAATTCGAATCCGGCCATTGTGAAGGACATATCTTTAACGCCGCTCAGCAGCTTCCCCGGGTTCGCTTCCATTATGGGAAGAAGATGTCTCCAATGGGCGTATTGAAGCGGTGCGTAGATTAGAAAGATCATCCACAAGGTAAAAAGCGAAAAAAGCAAGCATGTCCCTACAAGGACCCGAATGCCCCCGGTTATGGTGTAAATTGCCAGGCAGGCCAGCAAGAGAGCGATTGCCCATGTGTTTATGTCGGGGAATAGCCAAACCTGCACCATTTCTATGTAGTTTCTCATGATAACCATGCTAGCGATAAGCAGATATAGTATGTATAGCGCATTAACCGCGTTTCCCGCCCATTTGCCGTAGATTTCGCGTTGAATTTCAAAAAGATCCTTGTCTTTGAATTTTTCCAATGTTTTCAGCATCACCGAAATCAGGATATGCACGCAGACTCCTGAAAGCAGCACGGAAATCCACGCGTCGTGTCCGGCGTCTTTATAGATTACGCGCTCAAAGCCGACAAGGCCGACTCCCGTTTGGACTTTATAAACAACAAAAACAAGCAGGAAAGCGCTGAACAGGAAAGGTCTGCTTGTTTGCTTTCCTTCGGTTGTTAAAGTATCAGTCTTCATCGATATCTTTTCCTTCTTTCTTGCGGTTTGTCATGTGCCATAGATCCTCATTTTGGATGAGCGGCGAACGTATACCGAAGAAAGCAAAAGGCATTCGGAATATCGTGTCCTTTACTTTAGACGGCTTGAGCGGATAGAAAGGAAAAAGATACGATTTTTTCAGCGAAGTCTGGCGGATCAGGTGAATGAGCAGAAAGGCCATGCCTGCCGTAATTCCCAAAAAGCCGAGAGTTCCGGCAAGAAGAATCATGGGAAAGCGGAGAATCCTTATGGATGTGCTCATGTTGTAAACCGGCGTGGTGTAGGAGGACAGCGCGCTTAGAGCGACAATAATGATCAGTATATTGCTGGTGAATCCGGCCTGCACAGCCGCCTGTCCGATCACGATACCACCTACGATACCGATCGTTTGGCCGATTTTGGTTGGAAGCCGCGCTCCCGCCTCCGCAAGCAGCTCGATAATGTACTCCAGGAACAAAGCCTCGAACAGCGGAGGAAATGGAACCTGGGTGCGGGATCTGGATAAAGAAACGACTAGCGCCTGCGGGATGACCTCATAATGAAAAGTAAGCGCCGCAACGTAAAAAGCGGTAAACATCAAAGACATGAATAAAGCCGTTACCCTTAACAGGCGAATAAATGTGGTTCGCTCCCAGCGAGTGTAGTGGTCTTCCGTCGATTTGAAAAAATCGATGAAAGTCACCGGAGTAATGATGGCAAAGGAGCTTCCCCCTACAAAAAGGACCATTTTTCCCTGCAGAAGGGCAAATACGGTGCGGTCCACCCGTTCGGTCATCAGCATTTGCGGAAATAAAGACATCGAATTGTCTTCGATCCACTGGACCAGCATCGCGCTGTCAATAACCGCTTCAAAATCCACGTCCTGGATTTTTCGCTTGATAAGCTCAACGTCTTCCTGCTTGACGAGATCTTTCAAATAAAACACAGCCACCTGCGTATTTGTCCTCTTGCCTATATTCAGCGATTCCTGGACCAATGAAGGGCTTGGCAGATATGCGGTGAGCAGATTAATGTTGCTCTGTATGCTCTCCGTATATGCAATCCTTGGGCCGAGGATCTGGTCTTCCACTTTAGGCGTGTCTACCGATCTTGCAGCCCGTTTGTAAGTATTGACGAGTAAACCTTTAGCGGTGCCGTCCACCTGCATATAAGTCCATCCGGCGAGAATGAGACTTATTATTTCTTTGAAATCCTTCGCCATTCTGTTTTCCGCTACAGGAATTTTGTGCAGCAGATGGTCTACGGTTACAGGCTCCGATTCCCGAAACGTGATGGCAGGCAGGAGGTCCCGATTCATCATGGCGCTGTCCACCAAGGATCGAAAATAGAACAGACATATCTTTTTATTGTTGTATTGAATACATTTCATTTGCAGATCGGCATTATCGGATAAATTTACCTTCAGAGAATCCTGCATTTCTTTGCAGGATTGGGGGATATCGATTCTGCTCAGAAGCATATCCGGCGCTCCTTTCCGGTGCATGGTCTGATTTGTAGCTTTTCCCATCACGGGTAAAAAAATGTACCGGACATGCCTCCACACATATGAATCACCAGGTGAGCGGCAAAAAAAACCGTTTCGGCGGAAACGGTTTGGATGGAGAAACGATATCGTTTCGATCTATTATTTATACACTGCAGCTTCGTATTCTTCCTCAGGCAGGCGGATCCACTTCTTCAAGTATCCTTGTTCGTGCAGAGCTTTGATTGTAATGATCAGCACAGGAGCAATGATCAAGCCGGAGACGCCGAACAAGGACAGCGAAACGATCATGAACGACAGCATTGTAAAGGCCGATACGCCGAGAGTGTCTCCTGTAATTTTGGGCTCGAGGATCTGCCTCGTCCCCATCGCGACGGCCAGGAGCACAAGCAGAGACACCGCCATATTGGTATTGCCGACAATGAACAGATAAACGATCCACGGCACGAAAATGACAGGCACGCCAAGCAGCGGCAGGATATCGAAAAAGGCGGACAAGAGCGCCAGTGAGAACGCGTTGCCTACTCCCAGGATAATGAGGCCGGCCAGAACGATGGCGAAAGTGATGGAAACCAGCTTGAGCTGGGCTTTGATATATCCGATTATGCCGCGCAAGACATTGTGTTTAACGAAATAGTAAGCGGTTTTGAACGTTCTCGGGGTATTCTCTGCCGCTGATCTTTTCCAGAAATCGATCTCCGTGCTCAGGAAATACGCCAGGACAATACCTATGACAAAATTGGCGGCAAAAGAGAAAATCGCGCCGGAGAACGAGGTCAGAAAGCCGTAAATCGCTCCAAGCAGATAGGTGGCGATTTTGGACAGGTTATCCGTAAAGGAAGCGAAGTAATCTTTGATCTGCTGCACAAGATCTGGCGGGAGCGATGCCCACCGGTTCTGCAGGTCGGGAATCCTGTAATTGATCTGCTCCTGCAGAAGGGCGGTATAGCGCGGAATGATTTCCTTCAGCGCCAGAATCTGCGAAGCCACAATGACGCCCAATCCGACCAGCACGGCCAGAACCAGCAGTACGAAGATAAGGGTGGAGAAGGCGGAGGCCATCGGTTTCTTCAATCCTCTGCGGTGAAGGAGACGGGCCAGCGGTTCGATGATCAGGAAAATGATAAAAGCGAGAAAGATCGGCGCCGCAATCCTGTAGATATAGCTGAAGAGCAGCATGAATAAATACACGGTCAGCAGCAGCAGCGCGATGTCGAACGCCGTTTTGTAGTATTTTTTATAGAAGGAAAGCATCGTCCTACCTCCGAAATTCCGATTACTTTTGCTCGGTCAGGATGAGCGGCCCGTCCGAGGTTATGGCGATCGTATGCTCATACTGCGCGGACAGGCTGCCGTCCCAGGTTCTTGCGGTCCAGCCGTCTTCTTCCACGTAGCTGTAGTGCTGGCCGATATTGAGCATCGGCTCGATCGTAATGACCATGCCTTCCTTGAGGCGTGTTCCCCTGCCAGCCGGGCCGTAGTGCGGAACCTGCGGTTCCTCGTGCATCTGCTGTCCGATCGCATGGCCGCAGAAGTCCCGTACGACCGAGTAGCCTTTGCTCTCGGCGTATTTCTGGATCGCGCTCGATATATCTCCGATCCGGTTGCCGACCACCGCTTTCTCGATGCCGAGGTAGAGCGATTCCTTGGTCGTCTGAAGAAGGCGCCTGGCTTCATCCGAAACTTGGCCGACCTCATAGGACCAGGCCGAGTCCGCCAGCCAGCCGTTAAGGTTGACGACCATATCGATCGTCACAATGTCGCCTTCCTTGAGCGGCTCGGCCTTCGGGAATCCGTGGCAGATCACATCGTTGATGGAAGCGCACGTGGCGAAAGGGTATCCGTGATACCCTTTCTGCTCGGGAGTCGCCCCGTGGCGGGCCAAATACTGCTCTACGAATTGGTCGATCTCTATAGTCGTAATGCCCGGCCGTATCATCCGCGCAATTTCTTTGTGGCAGGAGGCCAGAATTTCTCCCGCTTTCTTCATGTAACCGATTTGTTCTCTTGTCTTGATCGTCATCATGGTTGATGTTCACCTCTGTCTTAAGGGTAGCGCGGCAAAAGCGCATACAGCCATCATACCGAAAATCGGCTTCAGTTTCCATTGGCTGTATAAAAGAAAGAAAATCTTTTTGATGTTAATATACCCACGGAAGCGGAAGAAGGGGAAAGAATCGAATTATCCGCGCCTGATTGCAATCCGTTTCACGATTCTTTACAATATAGAGAAACTGAGAGGGGAGTGGGCGGCATGAAAGTGAAGATTTCCCGCAATGCGGCGAAAATGCTGCAGCAGGAACTGGACAAGGAAGAGAACAAGGAGCTGAAGCTCCGCGTGCTCGTTACTCATACACATGGAGACCATGCCCACTACGGGATGGATATGGACAAGCCCGGCGAGAATGACGAGGTGGTCATGACCGATAAAGGGATAGAAGTGGTTGTCGCCAAAGACGAACCCCTGCTTGACGGGATCCGCATTGATTATTTTTATGTGCCGGAGGAAGGGTTTGCCATTACAAATCCATCCCACGGCAATCATGGGGACCACTAAAGGCTCTACAGGAAGGTGAAGTTATACCATGGCGAATGACATAAGAATTTGCAACAAATGCAAGCATATGAGTGTCAAGACGGCACTGCCCAAAATCAACAAAATCGCTCCGGAAGCGGAAGTGAAGGTAGGCTGCAAATCCTACTGCGGACCCTGCTCGCGGTTTGCTTTTATCTACATCAACGGCCGGTATGTCACCGGCGCAACCGAGGACGAAGCGATCGAAAAAGCAAAAAAGTATGTAAAACCGTAATCGGACGTGCAGGCGTCCTTTTTTATCGTTCAAGAAAGAAGGATAACCCGGGCGGATTATCCTTCTTTCTAATTCCATTATAGCATACAAATCCACATTTTTACAGACTGTTTCTTCGCGGGCTTTTCTGGTTATAATGCATCTATCTTTATGGGAGGTGCGGAGGATGAATTCATTGGAATGGCAAGCGGAAACACAGCGTCTGGATGAAGTCAAAGGGGTGATCCGGCGCCAGATCGACAGTATGCAGGACACCGTAGAGCACCGCAAATCGGAAATGCGTGAGCTCCGCGAGGAGTTCTGGGACGACACGACTCTGAATACAGCGAACAAAGACGACCTGATGGAAATGAAAGCGAGCATAACGCAGCAGTCGAGGCTCATCCAGGAACAGGAGCGCAGCTACTCCAGAGCCGAATTGGCTATCAGGGCACTGCGGAGGCTGCTGCCTTCCCCTTACTTCGGACGGGTGGATTTTACGGAAAAGGGCGCAAGCGAACCATATACCATTTACATTGGTGTGGCTACGATAACGGATGAAACGTCAAACGAACCCGTCGTTTTGGACTGGAGGGCCCCGATTTCCCAGCTGTTCTACGATCACACTCACGGACCCGCGGAGTATGAAACGCCGGTAGGAAAGCAGGAAGTGGACATACGCTTGAAGCGGCAGTATATCATTCGAGACGGGCGGCTCGAGAATATGCTCGACACGGGCGTCCACGTCGTGGATGAAATGCTCCAGACGATGCTGACGCAGAGCGCCGATGACCGGATGAAGTCGATCGTCACTACGATACAGAGCGAGCAAAACCAGGTGATCCGTGAGACGCGATATCCCCTTGTCATCGTGCAGGGTGCTGCGGGAAGCGGTAAAACCTCCGTTGCCCTGCAGAGGGCGGCCTATCTGCTGTACAAATACCGGAATACGCTGGCAGCCGAGCAGATGATCCTGTTTTCGCCGAATTCCCTGTTTAACGACTATGTATCGAATGTCCTCCCGGAGCTTGGCGAGAACAATATGCGGCAGACAACGCTTCCCGATGTGGTGGCGCATTCCTTGCATGCATGGAAGAAGGAGACGGAGGACTCCTACGGGCAGCTGGAAGCCCTGCTCACTGCGGAAGACGGACCGGATTATGAGGCAAGGCTGGCGGGAATCGAGTGGAAATCGTCGCACGATTTTGTCCGGCTCATTCAAACTTATGTGAAGATGCTGCAGGAACAAGGCATGATGTTTACAAGCTTCCGGATTGAAGATAGAGATATACTTTCGGGGCACAGGATCGGGAACTATTTTTACAGTAAAAATACCCACCTCCCGGTCAGCAGACGCCTGGAAAAACTGAAAGAGCGAGTCGAGGGCGAGCTGGAGGTGCTGCAAAAGGAAGAGGAGCGCGCCCTATACCAAGAGCTGGTCAGGGTTCCCCAATATATCGGGACGGACGTGGAGCTCAGGCAACAGAGCCGGAAGACGATGAACAAAGTTTTCACCGATTTCAGAGCCAGCGTAGAGCGCCTCGAATTTATCGACGTGGAATCGATGTACAGACGGATTTTCTCGGATATGGAGCTGCTGGATAAGCTTCTGCGCGAAAGCGGTGTGAACAAGCCCGAACAATGGAATGCGATCGCTTCGCAAACGTTGGAAAAGATGGAGCATGGAATTATCGCCTACGAGGACGGCGCGGCTGCGCTTTATTTTATGGAGCTGCTGGAGGGAAACCGGCTTTACTCCGGGATCCGCCACGTCATTGTGGACGAAGCCCAGGACTATTCTCCTATCCACTATGCGCTGCTGCATGCGATGTTCCCTCACAGCCATATGACCTTATTGGGAGACCTGAACCAGGGCATCTTCCCTTATTCAAGCGGCCGGAACTACGAGTATGTACGCGAGCGTTACGGAAGCGACAGGACCCGGATGTTTGTGCTGCATAAGAGCTACAGATCCACGAAAGAAATTGTGGAGCTGTCAAAACGCATTGTACCGGAAGGAGAAAATGTGAAGGCCTACAGCCGCAGCGGCGAGCAGCCGGTTATAGATAAGGCCACTTCCCAAGAGGAATTGACCCGGCTGGTCTCTTCGGACATACAACGTCTTCAGGAGCAGGGCGCAAGATCCATTGCGGTGCTATGCAAAACGGCAAAAGAAAGTCTGGCCGCCTATGAGCTGCTGCAGCCGCTTGCGCCTTTGAAGCTGATCACGAAAGATACCCGCACCTTTGTGTCCGGAGTGCTCCTGATGCCCGCGTACTTCGCGAAAGGCTTGGAATTCGACGCTGTCATCATTTTTAATGCCGATGAGGAGATATACGGAAGAGAGAACGAGCGCAAATTGTTTTATACCGCTTGTACAAGAGCGCTGCATCACCTGCATGTATACCATACGGGCCGGCTGACCCCTTTTCTGAGCGGCAATCAGTAATTTTTATAGTAATAAGCGCAGGTTGAAGCGGAGGGATTATCCTTTTCTGGACAATTCATAAAACCGCCCTGTTAGGGCTGTTGATAATAAGGGTTGGAAAGCACAGTGCTTCTCAACCCTTTTATATCACTTTTCTCCAAATAAACACCCATTGCACCCAATACGAATTGCATACATTGATGCAAATTATCCATGCGAAATCTTCCAATCATACTATGTGCAAATGCAGGCCAATCCAGACCTTATGTGTGCCAGTTACTTCAATAAGAAAATCAACATAAAAGTTTAACATTCTCGTTATTTTGGTACATTTCGGCGTGCAGTAGGCCTTTGGCATTAGTCCGCTCAGTAGGAAATAGGTTGCAAGTATGTTGCATTTAGACCATGAATCCTTTATTCTATTTATTAGGAATTACATATTATAACAAGATTCGATAGAAATCGATATTGGCATACATGACGAAAGTCAGCGACGCAATGCTACAGGAGCTTACGCGTATCTGTGGATCCGCATGCCAGCCAGTTGCCGAAGAAACAAGGGATGCTAGTTATAGCAGAATCCCTCCTTCTTGATGGGGAGGTTTTTCATATTTTTGCAGGGAAGGAGGCTCCTCATGCCGTCGATGTATCAGGAAGTGAGAAATGAAGGGTTTTATCTGAAGAACGGGGAAGATGCGATTAAGGTTTCGTATTCATCCAAAGGACCGCTGCTGACCGTAAATGACGAAAGCTACCCGCTGAGCGGCGATAATTGGGACGTTGAGTTCTACGCCGGCAAAGTGTCCCATGTTTTCGTTCTCTATTGGGAAGGTCAAGTGAAGCTGTCTGTACGTTACCCTGCCAATCTCGATCTTCTGATGAACTTGTACCACTATCTTCAGTGGAGTCGCGTAAATAAACAGCTGGCCTAGCCGGATATCATAGAATTGATTGATACTAAAGGATCTCATTTGGAGGTCTTTTTTTGTTAAAATGATACTACTTTACATACGCGGGACAAAAGAGCTATGATTAGTCTAATTTTGATGGATTAGAGCTTGTCTCGCCTGGGGAGGTAACGTTTTTGGGAAAGGTTACGATAGAAAACATCTTGGCTGCGTACCATACGGTAAAAGAAGCCGCCGTGCAGACACCGCTGCAAAGAAATGCCATTTTATCGGACAGATATCAATGCAACGTTTATTTGAAGAGGGAAGACCTGCAGGTGGTCAGATCCTTCAAGATCCGCGGAGCCTATTACCTGATGAAAAGCCTGTCCGATGAGCAGCTGGCCCGCGGAGTGGTATGCGCCAGTGCGGGAAATCACGCCCAGGGGGTTGCTTTTTCCTGCAAAGCATTGGGGGTCACGGGCAATATCTTCATGCCGTCCACGACGCCAAGGCAGAAAATTACACAGGTGAAGCTGTTCGGGGGCCCTTTTGTGGAGGTGATTTTGACGGGGGATACGTTCGATGACGCTTTGAGTGAAGCGTTGAAATATTGTGAGGACCACTCCAAAGTGTTCATACATCCTTTCGACGACGCCAAAGTGATTGCGGGACAAGGGACGGTTGCGGTAGAAATTCTGAATGAGATCAAAGTTCCCGTGGATTATTTGTTCACCTCGATAGGTGGGGGAGGCCTCGCTTCCGGGGTAGGTACCTATATCAAAGCGGTCAGTCCTCATACCAGCATGATCGGAGTGGAGCCGCAGGGGGCGCCGTCCATGAAGCAGTCTTCGGAACGGCAAGAGATCGTCGTGCTGGACAATATGGATAAATTCGTGGACGGGGCCGCTGTGCGCCGGGTCGGCGAGATCACATTTGACATATGCAATCAGGTGATCGACGAATACGTGCTTGTTCCGGAAGGAAAAGTGTGTACGTCCATACTGGAGCTCTATAACGAGAACGCTATCGTTGCGGAGCCCGCGGGCGCCCTGCCGATTGCAGCGCTGGATGCTTACTCGGAGCGGATCATCGGGAAGAACGTGGTCTGTATCGTAAGCGGCGGCAACAACGATATTGAAAGAATGCAGGAGATTAAGGAAAGATCATTGATTTATGAGGGGATGAAGCATTATTTTACGATCAACTTCCCTCAACGGGCCGGAGCTTTACGGGAATTTCTGGATGAGGTTCTCGGACCGACGGACGATATTGCGAGGTTCGAATATACCAAAAAGAACAGCCGCGAGAATGGTCCCGCACTTGTAGGCATTGAGCTCAAGCATAAAGATGACTATGAGCCGCTGATTGATAGAATGGTCAAGAAAGGCGTGCAATTCGCCGAGATCAACAAAGACCCTTATTTGTTCCATTTGTTGATTTGACGGGTGTGGAATTATAAATTGTCCAAAAGAATCTCCCAAAAGTAGAATCTCCTATTGCCAGAAACGAGGTATAGTGGTAATATAAACAGGAAAGTGACGAGCGGAGGAACCGCCTGTGATTGCGTGTATACGTGATCCGGGCGGTTTTTTGTTTTTCTCACAATATTTGTCCTCATTGCCGAAACAAGTAATGCTAGAATTTTCAATTCACAATCAATAGAACGGAGTGACAGTTATGTTTAACGGCAGACTTGCAGTAACTTTATTGCTGTCTTCGATTGTCGTATCGGGCTGCAGCCAGACCGGCTTTACGCCAACGGCGGCAGCGGAGACCAGGAAGGCCGTACAGTTTAAGGATATTGGCGGCCATTGGGCAAAGGACACTATTAGTCTGGCGGTGAGCAAAGGCTATGTTGACGGGTACGTTGACGGAAGTTTTTTGCCGGATATGAAGGTAACGAGAGCGGAGTTTATTAAATTAACGATGTCAGGCTTAGGAAAATATGTTGTCCCTGATAATGGGCTCGAATGGTATAGACCCTATGTGGCGGCAGCGGTCAACGGAGGGATTCTGACAGAGGGAGAGTTTTCGGGCAGCCAGATGAATGAGCCGATCACCCGCCAGGAAATGGCCCGGATCGTCGTCCGCGCAGCAGCTCCGAGTGTAAAGCCGGCGACGGACGAGGAATTTATGTATGAAGCGACGAAAGCGGGGCTGATTCAAGGTTTGAGCGGTGGGGAGCTTGGCAGGGAAGAAGCGACTACTCGGGCGCAATCGGTCACTGTGATTGAACGGATTCTTACAGTGAAGTCGGGCGGCAAGCTGCCGGTGGACAAAGCGGCAGTCAGCTATGCAGAAGTGGACTGGCGCGGGACAAACCTGTTCACGATGTGGAATTCGAAGCCGGTGCAGTTTCCTTTGGAAATTACTCTTGGAAGTGGCATTAAACTAACGATCTATCAGATGATTGTCGTGGATATGACTGATCCGAGTGGGGCTTATTATGAGGGGTTTAGGCAGATGAATGTAGAGGGACGTAGAGGGCCTCTCAATAACGAGTATGTCATAGGTTATAAAATCAGCGTCAAGAACGAAACAGTAAAGCAGCATGAGACAACTGCACTGCCGTTTTTAATGAATATGGTGGATTACAATTGGACTTATTCTAACCAAGATATCAACGGGTTCTGGCTAGATCAAGTCGCGAACAAAGATGGTTGGCTATTCTTTAACCAAAAGAAAGACATTGTTGACGAGAGAATTAAAAAAGTGGGGTTTGTCAGAAATATATTTTTAAACAAGGCCATAGGTGGGTCCGTACCTTTAAACAAAGAATAATCCGCTGCTGCTGAAAGTCCCTGATTAAAATTGGGGACTTTATGGAGTCATCTGATTAGGGGAGTGAAGGCTGTGAATAGTAGAAAGAGAATAATAACCAGTGGAATATCCATATTGCTTGTCATTACTATTGTGATCGGATCTTTTTTATTACCTGCCGATTCCGCGCAAGCTCAAAGGCTATATATTGATTTTACAAATTGTTCGTTGTCCGGCAGTACATTGCAAGATTTCTATTCGCCAAATAAAAGTTTGCCGATGAATCTCAACTTGGCCGGAGGGGGCCCCATTCTAGGTTATAAAGTATATGACAAAAATGGGTTATTGCTCACCAATCAAGGCACTCTAAATGGCAATACATTAGCGATCACGGTAAATGGAACAGCTCAAAAGTTATACGGAAAAAATTCTACCAATCCGGGTCATCATATTTATCGTCTTCCTAACGGAAAGCGTTGGGAACATAAGGGACAAAAAACTCCTGCCATTCAATTTAACCCTCCGTCAGACACCTTCAAAGGGGGAACTATTACCCAATATCCAGGCATTATCCCCTTGGATGGATATGATCGGGATACCAGTAAAGTATTACCACAATACCCGACGGACTTAAGATATGCGTATAATTACGATAATTCTAATATGCCCGTACAAGATCAGGCTCCCAATAATGATTTTGTGGGGGCAGCTGTAACCAGAGCTTATGAAGCGCCACCGGCAACAGAGTTTTACCCACCTCTTGCTGGCTCAGAACCTGGTAAAGAGGTACCTGATAAAAATGGACCAATGCAGACATTGGATAAATTAGACCTCTCTAGCATTACCATACATTACGCAGAAGCAACAGCTGACACCCCACATATTCAGCCTTTCTTTTGGGGACCATCACCTACTAAAAGTGGTTTTGGCGATATTAAAGTTCGTTTGATGCTAACCGAAAACCTTACCGATCCAAAGGATTATTATCAAACACCAGACCTCACGGATCCCACCGGCATCGGTGAAGATCGCAACTATTTTATGACCGTGGACACTTTCTGGAGCGGGACGACTTACGTATACAGCGGTTATGTGGAAGTCGAATATGACCTAACCAAACCGGATCTGGTGCCGGTCAGCATCACCACCCCTGCAACGATACAGATCAACACGCCTGTGGACTTTGATTTTTCCTTTAAGAATAACGGTCGATACATAAATCAACCTTTTGAGATCAAGATCATCGATCGGGACACGGGGAGCACTGTTTTCCAGAAAAGGTATACCGGATACAGTGACCAGAGTCGCTTGGATAAGGGCGGAACGGTGACCGGAAAGTTCACCACCAGCTTCGCCACCAAAGGCACCCAGTACCTGCGGATATATGTGGATTCAGCAAACGATATTGATGAGGGTACAGACGGCGGGGAGAACAACAATTATGCGGATTACCCGTTCACGGTAAATTTCGGCTTAGACGGGGATTTTGAAATAGAACCTAATAAAATCCAATTCAGGGACTCTTTTAAACTGACACCGAAGCCTTTCACCATTCCAGCCGGCTGCAGCTATTTCTCGCATCAGTACAAATTTGAGGGGCTTCAAACGTGGGTTTCCAATCTTATCAACAATCCAACCGCCGAGACCAATATGAGTTATTCGGACTATCAAGGCAAAATTGGAGTGGGAAGTACACCGGTTTCCATCAATATTAGCACGGATTGCGGAGACAGCGGCTGGATCAAGCAAAAGCTGCTGCAAGTGGATACGAGCTCCCGGCCGAACAGCCCGCCGCAGTTTAATATCGGATGGTTCACCGACAGCAACCGCTATGGTACAAGCCCGGATGCGAATCCCACCGTTGTAGGCGGGAAGGTAAACGTAAGGGTCATTCACGATGCCGGTGCGGGAGAACCAAAAGACCCTGATGGTGACCCGATTACTTATACATGGGACTTTGATTCCAGCAGCAGCGCCTGGGTGCGAAATGTCGGCAACCAAGTGAAGGGCTCGTATGGACTGCATGATGAAGGCTATTACAATTTAATGGCAGATACGGCAGGGTTCCACACCGTAACTGCAACCGCCTGCGATTCCTTGGGAGCCTGCAGCACGCGCTCATCTACTTTTGAAGTGATTCCGCCGAATCCCATCCCGAAGGCGGCCTGTCCGCCCGAAACGAAAGCATTCCGGCCGGTTCCCGCTTCATCGTTTAGCGCTCAGAAAAGCTACAGCCCGCTGGGAAGAACCATCGATCACTCCAAGGATGTATGGAACAATAAATTACCGAGCTATTCCAACGATACGACGAACGATATAACAGCCAATGTGACGCTTGCGCAGGTGACGGACAGTAGCGGATTACAGTCTCTTTCCAAAGATGCCGACACCTGCAGTATCGTTGTACATCCGGATTTGCCGCCGATTGCGAAGCTGCAGGTGCCGCCGCTTGGAATCCGGAACCAAAACATTACCATTTTGAATAAATCGTATTCTCCAGACGGAGACCCTATTATTCGGATGAATTACAAATACAAATACGATTGGGGAAACAACGGATTTTACGATGATGGATGGTATGACATTCCGGGGGATCTGAACGGTTTCAATTTCAACCCGCCAAAGGTCGGGAAGTACTATTTCTACGCGCAGGCCTGTGAAGAATATCAATGCGGCGACACCTCCTCGACGAATGTTTTTTCGCTGGTGCTTGATGTTGTGAATGACGCTCCTGAGGTGTCCTTTACGGCAGCGGGCAAAAATGATCAGCCGACACTTACCGTTGCTTCCTACTACTCACCGGATGCGATCTATAACAATTGGCCTTTATATGAAACGGATTCGAATACCGTGATCCAAGACAAGTCCAAATCGTATGAGCTAAGGAACGGATATTTGAGGTCAAAAGAAGGAAAAGACTTCCATAATCAGGATTACGTCCTGGATGCTAAGAATGCTATGGGTGGGGGATATACCATTGAACCAGTTACGATGCCTGACAACGGCTATGGTAATAACCGGCTTTCGCCATGGAGATCCATTGCTGGAAATGTGACTTATCGTCCAATGAAAGACCCGACTGACGTAACAAAAAACATCCCTGCTTATACATGGAAATCTACCGATCAATCACAAGACCCTAATGCCCGTAATTGGCTTTATAACAGCAGACCCTATTTTGGATTCAATAAGAAATACGTCTACTTTAATTACAAGGGTAAAATATGGGGCTTAAATAAGTATAAAATGAATGACCCTAACCCTTATGATTTTACAACAGGAAATTTTGATATCGGGGGAAAAAAGGGAATCTTTGCGGAAAATAATTTCTACGTTGCGGACTCCGTTATTTTCGCTCAGAGATACGCTACTTATTGGAATGATAACGGTGATCCGACATATGACCGTGATTTGGTATCAATCGATGCGGTAACAGGACAAAAAGTTGGAGAATCTTACAATAAGAATGTACCCATTCAGGCCATTACCTCAGCCTTTACTTACGGTGACAATATCATTGTAAGTGACGGCGTGGGTGATGATGTAAGACACTTTGCCGAATATGATAAAAACTTTAACGTACTCCGTCAATTGACCTTGCCTAATCTGGCTCCCGCTTTTCGGTCCGGCTATAGCAGCTCTTATACTTGGAAATTCATGACTTCCAGACCGTTTAGAGGGGCGGACGGAGAATTGTACGTCTATCAACAAGCGTATGCGGTAGGCGCAACCAAAGGCGGAGCAGGTATTCCGCTATATGGCGATTATGCGGTTGTCATAAAAATCAATAGAGATTTGAGTATCGGGGGAACAACTCCGCTTATACTTCCGGGAATGACAAATGCAGGATGGTATAAAGGCACTTATTGTAGCTCCTGCGCTGAGAATGACGGTATTACGGATAACTCTTTCCCATCCATTGTCGTCAATCCGTTAGCGAAGTTCATTATTGCCAGAAGCTATGGAAATGAGATTACAGATTCTGCTTATAACAAAATTTGGATGAGCAACATGTCTTCCTTCGAATCCAACAGAGGCAGCTATGAACAAGGGAGATTTTATGCAAGCAACGGCAGCTTCAGATTTGATTGGAATGGAAATATAGCAGGCACACAATCAGGAACAACAACTTCTGATGGCTATTACATGGACAGAAATGCTATCTATGATGCTGGCGGTGCCTTAGTTTCAAGCTTAAATCCCTACTCGGCAGCTCAGGGAGCATCAGGCATGCAGAAAATAATCTTTAATGAATATGTCGGTGACGGCATCATGCTTACCTTAACCAATGCGATCGACTCTAAAGGACTCATTTTTGGAATCGCAACAGGAACACCATCAACCAATCCGCTTGTTCATAAGGGCTTTGCGGTTGGACAGTTCCGTTCGCCCGTTGCAAAGGCAGATGCAGAGATTGGGTTAATCTTGAATATGGCGGATATAGATGGATCGGACAGAGCGGGGCTGTCTTTCCGGATGCAGGACTCCCTGAATAAATATACTGTAGAGACCGATGGTTCAACTGTATATCTCGCCCGCTATATAAACGGAAGTCGATCCGTGCTAGCACAGCAGGCTTACCCTTTAGTAAAAGGTACGGATTATGCCATTAAGGTAAAAGCGCAAGGCTCGACGATGAACGTGTGGTTTAATGGAATCCCGATGTTCAGCAATGTATCCGATTCGGCGTTCTCCAGCGGAACCTTTGGCATGTATTCCAATCGCTCCTTTGTAAACTTTAAAGGATTATATGCGAAGGACCTGGACCCGGGTAATTCAACCGACTGGCTCACCAACTACGCGATTTGGGATGCAGGAACCGCCCGAGCCGACGTCCGCTACGATAATATTACCTGGACGGACCCGGAGAATGACCCGATTGCCGGAAGCTATAAGTGGAAATATGTTCAAACGCCGAAATTTTTGAACAATCAAGGATATTCAGCGATGAATGGCCAGACGTATGACGGCCCTCAAATGGTTTTCGACAAAGTGGGCGTCTACGCAGTGACGCTGAATGCGCGAGACGATCCGCATCCGGATCACCGGTATCCGGACAACGCGTTTGACAGTTACAGAAAGTGGTCAAACTCCTTTACTCAAAACGTCGTCGTGCACAGAAGACCGGTGGCGCAGTTTACGCTCTCTGCCAATGGTGACGGCACGATTGCATGGAACGACACTTCCTGGGATCCTGACCGGTTTGATCCGAACACCGGGGCAGCTTCGGCTCCTGATGTGACAGGCTACAATTACGCGGCGAACCGGGGGATTTTGGAACGCAAATACTCTTATACCAGTCCGAGCGGTACCTTCGTAAACGGCAAATTGACCCGTCCATCGGAAGCGGGAACCTATACCGCTTATCTGCAGGTAAAAGATGAATATGGTGCTTGGAGTACTCCGGCCAGCTTTGACATTTATTCGGCAGGCGGATTGCTGCCTCATAACAAACCGGCGGCAACACTTACTTATCCGAATGGTTCGCAAGCCAGTCCGACACTGGTTTATACGACCCGGCCGAACCTCACCTGGGCACAGTCCGATCCAGACGGGGATATTCTTAAGAGTTATGATATCCAGGTGCTCGATGAGTCCGGGGCTTACATTGTCGGCAGCGGGGAGACAGCGCAGTGGAGCAATGTGACCAATTGGACGGTACCGCTGGATTTGCAAACAGGAAAGAAATATCAAGTAAGAGTCCGGGTTGCCGACGACTACGATTGGTCAAATTGGTCCAATACCGGATGGATGATCATCAACTCGCCGCCGAAAGTGAGCATCACCGATCCGAACGGACGGGACAAGGATACGTCAATGCTTATCGTCGATAACCGCAGGCCGCAGATCACATGGAGACAATCGGATAAAGAAAACAATTTCTTCAAGAAGCTTTATATCCAGGTATTGGATCAATACGGCAACCTTCAGTATGAGACGGGATGGGACACTTGGCAGAATACGGGCTCAAATACCAACAGCTTTACGATCCCGCAGGATTTGCCGACGAATGTGCCGCTGCAAGTAAAGATGAAAGTCACGGACGACGATCCTAATATATGGTCGGATTGGAGCAACACAGCTTGGCTGCTGATTGATATGACACCTTCCGCGGATGTGACGAATCCATCCGGCAGCCAGACAGCGCCTGCGCCGATGAGTCCGACACCGATGATCTCATTTAACGAATGGGATCCCGATCCGTTAAATGCATTTGCCAAATACCAGGTGCAATTTATTAATGAAGCGAACACCGCTGTCCTGCATGACTCAGGAGAGATGTCTCAAAACTTGGCTGGACAATGGAGAGTGGTCAATTACAAGGTGCCTGACTATGCGGCGCTGCCTGCAGGGGTGAAGGTACAAGTCACGGCTAGGGTATATGACGGTTATGTATGGTCGCCTTGGTCTCCAAGAAAGTGGCTGCTTACGAACAGGCCTCCTGTGCCTGATTTCGATTGGACACCCAAACCGGTCTGGGAGGGGGATCCCGTTAATGTGATCAACCGGTCTTCAGATCCGGACGGAAATTCTCTTTCTTACGAATGGACAGTGAGAAGGCCGGATGGCACAGTATATACAAGTACAGCTGTGAATTTGAGTTTGCTGTTTACGCAGGCAGGCGGGTATGAAGTCATTCTTACCGCCTCGGACGGATACGAAAGCCGTACTGTCGCCAAAACGATAACCGCACAGCCGCTGACGATCCGCTCCTCCGTAAACCATACCGCCGAGTGGCAGGCTAACCATGTACGGGAAGGCCACAATACTTCCCGACCGCCAAAAGATTTTTATTCAGGTGAGATCTTTGTAGTGGATACGGAAAGCTCGCCGACCGCGGTCGGCGAGGTCACTTCCTGGATTGACGCCACAGGGATAGACGGCAACCGAATACAGATTGCCGCCCAGCTTACGGCGGCTCCAGGTTCAACACTCTATAAGGGGGAGTTGTTCGACAAGAAGCTGATGTCCATGACAGAAGGACTTCCCAAAGGGCTGCAGAACATACGCTTCCGCATACGGTACGGGAATGGTGTGATAAAAGAAGAGACAGTGCCGGTCCGCATCATGGGCAATGTCAATGAGGCAGTGCGTGTGCACCGGAGGCAGTAGCATTTCTTAATCAGTCGGCTGTTCCTTATTTCGCGGAGGCAAAGGGCCAAAGTACTGGTAGTAATGGCACTCGATCCGACCGTTGAACAGCTTTCGCTTTTTGTCGGCAGGGCGGCCCAGATAATGCTCGACCTGTTTGTTAGGGTTTAACACGAAGACCGACCAAGTGGGCAGGCTCCGGGCAACGGAGCCCAGCTGCCGCAGGACGGTCTCTACTTCGCTGCGGTCACCTAACCGCTCCCCGTAGGGCGGGTTGGTGACGATGCACCCGTAGTCGCCGCGCGGGCGGACCTTGGCAACAGGCTCCGCATGAAAGCGGAGCTCCTTGCCAAGGCCGGCCGCCTTAGCGGCGGCCAAAGCGACATCGACCGCCTCCGGGTCGATGTCAGAGCCTGCGATCTCGAGCGGGATATCATCCCGCACGAGATCGAACGCCTCCTCGCGGGCGTCGGCCCAAAGTGCCTCTGGCACATTGGGCCACGCCTCGGAGGCGAAGCTGCGCCGGATGCCCGGCGCCAGGTTCCACCCGATCATCGCAGCCTCGATCGGGATCGTTCCGGAGCCGCAGAACGGGTCGTACAGTGGCCTGTCGACCCGCCAGCGGCTCAAAAGCACAAGCGCCGCCGCCATCGTCTCTTTCAGCGGCGCCTCAGTAACAAGCTTGCGGTAGCCGCGCTTATGCAGCCCCACCCCTGTTGTATCCATCGTCAGGGTGGCGATGTCATTAAGGAGCGACACCTCAATGACAAATCGGGCTCCGGTTTCCAGGAACCACTCGGTCCCGTACCGCTCTTTCATCTTCTCAACGACGGCCTTCTTCACGATGCCCTGGCAGGCGGGGACGCTGGAAAGCTGCGATTTATGCGAGCGGCCTTCCACAGGGAATTCGGCATTCCCGGGAATCCAGTCCGGCCAATCCAACGCTTTCGTTCCTTCGAACAGCTCGTCGAAAGTGACGGCCCTAAACTGCCCCATCTTGACGAGCACCCGGTCCGAGGTGCGCAGCCACAGGTTACAGCGGGCTATTGCCGACGCGTCGGCACGGAACGTAACCCTTCCGTTCTCGACGGTCTGGTCCGTATATCCCAAATCTTTCAGCTCCCGGGCTACAATAGATTCCAGCCCCATGGGAGCGGTAGCGATCAATTCCAAAAGCGGCATACTGGCTAAGTCACTCCTTTAAGTTGATCTCTCCCCGGAAAAATCATACAATTAAGTATAGGACAAACCGGGACCGCATACAAATAAACACCTTATTTTTAACGAAAGAAGGGATACATATGACAGAAATTCTGAATGCGGAGCAGTACAATGAATCTTTATACCCGAGGGACGAGCAGCTGGAAAAAGTGCTTGAAGGCATCGCAGCCCACCAAATGCCGCAAATTTCAGTTAAGCCAGGCTACGGCAGGCTATTGACGCTTCTGGTCAAAATGTCCGGGGCCCAAAAGGTGCTGGAGATCGGAGCTTTGGGTGGTTACAGCGGCATCTGCCTTGCCCGAGGACTGGATGCGGAAGGACGCCTTACGTCGCTTGAACTGAAAGATGACTACGCACAGCTCGCACACCGGCATTTGACGGAGGCGGGACTGGGTGACAAAGTGGAGTATCGTGTCGGCGAAGCTCTGGACAGCCTGAAGCTGCTCGAGGAGGAGGGGCGGCGGTTCGATTTTTACTTCATTGACGCTGACAAAGGAAATTATCCGAATTATTTGGAATACGCGATCCGGCTCTCCAATCCGGGCGCCGTCATCATCGGTGACAACACATTAATGCACGGCAGGACAATGGACCCCGAGGAAAAAGGCAACTCAGTGACGGCGATGAGAGCGTTTAACGAAATGATGGCAACGGATTCCAGGCTGGACAGCACCCTTCTTTCCGCATACGACGGTCTGGCTGTAGCCCGTGTAAAGTGATACGCTCCGATAAGAGCTTTCCCTGACACAGGAGAGCTCTTTGTTTCTATTTGATAGGAATATATGAAATTTGGCAGAGTCGATAAAGTATCCATTGTGCATAAGTATGGCTTTAGATACATTTAACCGCTAGTGAGAGGTTGTTTTGCATCGCAAATCCCTCTGTTTCGAATCCGGTAGATCGACTTTTCGCCCTCCGGTGTCATATCGTGCAGGATCGATTAAGCCTCAGGGATATTTCTCTGGCTTAACGGTAGGAACACCCGCGGTGCAGCGCCGCACTCGCGCCGGGAGCGCTGCGCGTTCTAATCATCCTTTGTCCCTCTCCCAACTTCTCTCCGGCAAACCCGGTGACCTGACCGCCTCTACCTCTCCCAACCTTCTCTCCTGGAAACCTTCATGTAAAAAACTTCCCTTGTGGGATGCTGTCTCCGATTTCAACGGACAACGAGCATGATCTATTGTGCACTTGTCCGGCGGGATTTATTCCGATGGGTGCGACTGTACGGGATCCAATTCCAAGAGGGAATGGGCACGGCGGATCAGCGATTTCCGAACCCAGAAAAAGTTGCCCACAAGCAGAGCCGCTGCTATATAGAATATCCCTCTCACTCCCAACAGGCCAGAGAAAACCCCGCCCATGACAGGGCCCAGCATGTTGCCGAAGGCCAAGGCGCTCGTATTGTAAGAGATGGAGCGGCCCTCCATTCCTGCGGGAGTATATTTGTTGATCAAGGACAGAACCGAGGGAAGCAGACCCCCCATAAAAATGCCGAGCAGGAACCGGCAGCCAAGCAGCTGCCACACATTCTGTACGAGCGCCTGGGGAACAAAAGACAAAGCCGCCCCAACCAGGCAGAACCCGAGGATTTTCTCCGCGCCGAGCTTATCGCCCCATTTACCGAACACAGGCGAAGAAATCATATTGGAGAAGCCTGTGATTGAGCTCACCAATCCGGCAAACAGGGCGATGCTTTTGCTTGGCCCATAGAGCTCCTGCACATAAAGCGGCATGATAGGATTTGTGCTTAAGAAGGCGAATTGAATAAGGATGGTCACGGAATAGAGGGCGGGCAGCTGGGGGATGGCGGCTATTTGCCTGAGTCCCTTGACGAACGGTACTTTAGGCTTCGCCGCCACCGACTTGCGGTCAAAGTTTTCTTTCACCAAGAGCATCGTAAACACGGTAGCGATAAACAGGCAAACCCCGGTTATGTAGAAAATATCTTTATACCCTATATATTGCGCAAGCAGCCCTCCGATGAGCGGCCCCATAATCGTTCCGGCGACAGCCCCGGACTGCAGCGTGCCGAGCGCAAAACCGATTTTTTCCTTGGGTGTGTTGGTTGACATAAGGGCCGTTCCGGCAGGAATAAACCCCGATATTACGCCGTTCAGCAGCCTCAGGAACAGAAGGTGGACCGGCAGCGTGGCAAATCCCATAGCTCCCGTGACCAAGGCCATTCCGAATCCTGAGCGAAGCAGCATGATCTTGCGTCCCTTACGGTCCGCAATGCCACCCCAGATGGGCTGGAACATAAACGAAGTGACGAAGTTCGCAGCGAAAATGACACTGGACCACACCGCGACCTGATGAGTCTCCTTGACACCCAGCTCCTGTATGTAATAAGGAAGAAAAGGCATCACCATGCTCATTCCGGACATCGCCAGAAATTGGCCGAACCAGAGCACGATGAGATTGATTTTCCATCTTTCCATGGTGGGACCTCTTTTCTTGGCTGAAGAATGAACCCTATGAAATGGCACTGCCATTATTATACCGTTTTCGAAAAGTAAAAGGAATCGATGAATACACTCCGGAGTGTGGGGGAATAGTAAACTTTGGAAAAAGGAAACTGATGAAGGAGTGTTTACTATGCCTTTCGGCGCCCACGAGACGATGGAAGTCCATGAATTGCTCAATGAAAAAATGAATATGATCGCTCACTTTTCGTTATATTCGCAGCAGGCACGCACTCAGCAAATCCGGGAACTGGCGCAGCGCCACCTGCAGATGGTGGCAGAGGGCTATGACCAGATGGTCGGCTACACGCATGATTACAACGCGGCGGAAGGCGGCGCACAGATGGCAGGGATGCAGGCGGTCGATCCCCGGGACATCGTGTACGGGCTGGATAATCCAAGCACAGTCGCGCCGCAGACGGGCGGAGGGCTGGACGATCGGCAAATTCTGAGCGCCATGCTGGTCTGTCACAAGAACAGCGCCAAGAATCATATGGCCGGTTCCTTGGAAATTGCGGACCCGAATATCCGGCAGATGGCGATCAACGGGGCGGTGAGCTGCTCCAATATGGCTTACGAGATATTCCTTGTAATGAACCGCGATGGGTTATACCAAGTGCCGACCATGCACGATCACACCGCGAAAACGATGCTTCACACGTACCAGCCGATGAATTATCCGACGGAGCAGCGTTTTGACCAATAGTTGAGGGGCAGTGCCCTGGGACCGGCAAAAAGCCGCCTTGTTCCCGTACGGACAAGGGCGGCTTTCCTATTGTACTCTATTTTCACATTGAAACGGCATCGGAGGCTTTGAAAGGAACGACTTTATTCTTTTGTCGTTTGGCTGTGTACATAGCTGCATCCGCATTCATCACCAGTTCTTTTAATGAAGAACCGTTCGCCGGCAAAGAAGCGACCCCGGCGCTGATCGATGCTTTAATCTTCTCCCCTTTGCTTGTGTCGATCGCCAGCTCGCTTATGAGCCTCCTGATCCTCTCCGCAACCGCTAACGCTTCCTTCTCATCCGCCCCGGGCAGAACTACCGCGAACTCCTCGCCGCCCCAACGGCCTACGAAATCACCCTTGCGCACGCCTTTGCAGATAGTTTCCGCTATCGATAACAGCACTGCGTCTCCTGTCAGGTGCCCGTACTTATTGTTAAAGCTGCGAAAATCGTCCACATCTATCACCGCGAGGCCCAATGAGCTGCGGTCACGCAGCGCCTGCTGGTGCTCGATGGCCAGCCGCCGGAACAGGTAACGGCGATTATACAGCCCGGTCGCGTCATCCTTGATGCTTTGCTCGTGCCAGCGCGATCCGATCAGCGTCAGCACCGCTCCCCCGGCAGCCGTGAACAATATTGCCGTAACGACGCCGTACGCAGACAGCCGGGCGAGGACCAGCCCGCCAATCATCGTCAAAGCGCCCATCAAGGCTCCTGCCGCTGCCATTTTGAATATGGATAATCGGTCCAAGGGCCGTCTCTCCTTTCGAAGCGGTAGAAGCTGAAAGTTTTGCAATGTCATAGTTTCGTAGTTTCTGTGTTTAATATTATAGGTCTTTAGTTACTTATCTGTCAAATATTTACATAAATTGCCATCCGGTTCATAGACGTATTTGCTGAATTTTGTTAGGATGTAAAGAGCACTTATACAAAGGAGAGCACGATAATGAACAGCATTCGCAACATTTATTGCGTAGGACGCAACTACGGGCTGCATGCAGCGGAATTGGGAAACGATATTCCGGAACAGCCGATGATTTTTATGAAGCCGACTCATGCGGCGGTGTTTATGGATGGCAGCGAAATTACGCTTCCTGCCGGCCGAGGCTCCGTTCACTATGAAGGAGAGCTTGTACTGCGGGTTGGAAAGCCATATGAGCAGGGGATTCCGGTGGATCAGCTGGTCGACGGCCTGGCGCTGGGCATCGATTTCACTTTACGCGATGTGCAGAGCGAGTTGAAGAAGAAGGGTCACCCGTGGCTGGCGGCAAAAGGGTTTCCGGGATCCGCGGCGCTCACTTCTTTCCGCCCTTTTCCCGGGGAGAACGCTTTGGCCGCTGTTCCTTTTTGCTTGGTCAGGAACGGCGAGGAGGCTCAAAAAGGGACGGTAACGGAAATGATCTTCTCACTTCAGCAGGTTGTCGATTTTATTGCGGCTCATTTTGGACTGGGTGAAGGGGATATCATTTATACGGGTACCCCTGCCGGTGTGGCAGCCGTGCAGAACGGCGACCATTTCTTGCTCAAGCTGGGCGAGGACACACTGGGTGATTGTGCTGTGAAGCTGAGTGTTTAATGGCATGGCGGCCGATGACGGATGGGTTTGATGCCCGGCTGCAAACTTAGAAGGCGTACTCGTATCGGCAGAGCATGTGTATAGTCAACCATTATTGCAGAAAGATTAGGGCGGAGGTGTACTCGACTAGTGTACACGGATTGGGCAATCGGCTTTATCGGCTCTTTGTTTATCGCGGGGGCCGCTTATTGGAAGAAGTCTTTATCCGGATCGGGCATGGCGGCGGCCGTTGTCCTAGGAACCGTTATGTATGCGGCAGGCAGCGAAGCGTGGTTCGGCACGTTAATCGCCTTTTTCGTTACATCGACACTGTTGTCCAGGTGGAAGAAGAGAAGAAAATCCGCTGTGGAGAGCGGTTATGCCAAAACCGGGAGACGGGACGCAGGCCAGGTTGCGGCAAACGGAGCCCTGGGCGGGCTGCTGTGTGTGTTGTTCGCGCTGAAGCCAAGCCCCGTATGGTGGGTTATGTTCATTGGAGTGATGGCAACGGTGAACGCGGACACCTGGGCTACGGAAGTCGGTGGACTCAGCAGGACGCTTCCCCGCTCTATTGCTACAGGCCGCACGGTTCCGGCCGGGACTTCCGGAGGAATAACAGCGCTGGGGTTGACCGCTACGGCGGCGGGAGCCGTATTCATCGGAATTGCCGCCTGGTTGTTCATGCATTTGGACAGGCGATCGACAGTCGGAGCACAATGGGAAGCTGCGTCTCTTGCCGGTTTTTGGCCGTTGACCGCGGCAGCGGGAATAGGCGGGATTGTGGGTTCCTTGGCGGACTCTTTACTAGGCGCCACTGTCCAGATCATGTATAAGTGTCCGTCATGCGGTAAAGAAAGCGAAAAAAAGCATCACTGCTCTGTGCCGGGCGTGCCTGTGAGAGGATGGAGTTTTATGACGAACGACGCGGTAAATGCGCTCAGCTCACTGATTGGCGGGGCCGCCGCGCTGGCAGTCAGTCTTTGAAATCAACGATACTAATTTGATAGGAAAAACTCCGGCCGGGTAAGCGTCAAACCTAATTTTTCCTGTGGGAGTCCGCTCTTTACTTTTAAAATAACAATCGCCCGCTTTTTGGCTGATCCGGCCTTAAGCGGGCGATTCGTCGTGCTGACTTTTGTGCTGGAACTTTTTAAGGAATCTGCAGCGTATTCTTATCCTCTAAAGTGGACAGGTCGTTTGCCTTGACCGTTCCTAGCGATACCGTGTACAGTGTGTTTCCAATGTACATAATGCGCAGGACATGGTGATCGCCAAAATACTGCTGGCCTGATTTCTGCAGCTCTTCCTGTGTGATATGCGTGATCTTTCCTTTAAGCTGGAAGCCCTTGGCAAGGTCCAGATTATAAACATACGCGCCCTGGAAAGCGAATTTGCCGTTTTGCGGGAAGCGTCCTGCCTGCGGCGATGACTCATTCGGATCGATTTGCATCACCTGTACAGGGAAGGACAGCAAATTCTTCTCTTTGTCGAACAGCAGCGCTTTATGGTAATGAAGAAGCTCCGAGTCGGTTCCGCGGTCTCCGATCGATTCTTTATACAATTCCTTTGGATGGTTCACGTCGGTGACATCAAACAGCGCGATTTTCATACCCTGATAAAAGGCGGCCGGGGTGTCTGTGCCGTTCACGCCTTTGCTGCTCAATTCAACCGTATCTTTGCCGAAGCCGATCAGATGGTTCTCGTCATAAGGCTGCAAATAGTCGCTGTAGCCCGGAATTTTGAGCGCCCCCAGTATCTTCGGCTTGGCAGGGTCCTTCACATCGATGACAAAAAGCGGGTCCACATTTTTGAAGGTCACCATGTAAGCCCGGTCCCCCATAAAACGCGTGGAATAGATCCGCTCTCCCGGCGCGATGTTCTCGATCTTGCCATATTGCTTCAATGCGGAGTCCAGGATGTAAACGTTGTTCTGCGCGACATTGCCCTGCTGGCCCCAGACTTCGCCGGTCGTCGTGGTTAACCGGAAATAGCCGTTGTATTCATCCATGGAAAATTGGTTCAGCAGGCGCCCGGGCACTCTGGCCGTGTTTTTGTATTCGGTTTTACCGCCGTTCATCGCAAATTGATAGATTACGGTTTCCTGCTTGGGCGGCTCGTACGGCTGGGGCTGAGGTGACGGCAATCCCTTGGCAGACGGCCGGATTCGGGACATCCCATTCTCTGTTACCGCGACATACATGTTCTTTTCGGATGCGTAAACGTTTTGTCCTGAGCCCAAGTAAGCCGTTACGTTGACTTTTTGGTCCAAAAGGTTCAGGTCCAGTCCTCCGATGAGCACGTAACCCGGCTCGACCGCTTTAGGCAGGTAATAGACCTGGTCAAGCGGTACGGAGGTAAAGTTGGCACCGTCCAAAGAGTCCCGGTAGGAGGGGGATAGCTGATCTTTGAAATCGTCAGATCTGCTGTTGTCCTTGCCGTTCATGATATAGTGGTCTAAGTTTTTATTTGCGATAAAATAGAGCGATGATCCCACTTTGCAGGAGGAAACATAATACCCTTCAAGTTCAGCTTCTTTTACGAGATTCAGCTTGCTTTTGTCGGAAAGGTCATAGACCCTCACCTTCGTCGTTTGGCGGCCCATCGGGGGATAGATCATCATTTTCCGGTCCGCGGCTTCATTCGCAGGGGTCACCTTGCCGGCGGCTGGAGTATAGCTCTGCCCAACCAGTGTGAGGTATTTGTTGTCAACGTACATTTCCCTGGGCTGGAAGGAGCCCTGGTCAAACGTGAGCGTGGAGATAACCTTCATCTGATCCGACGGATAAGCCTGGGAGACGACGACCCGATTTTTGCTTACCTGGTAAATATAGGTGCCGTCATTCTTGACGATATCCGACTCCTCTACGCCTTCAACCTGAACGTTCGTCTTTGAATAATCGGCTGCACTGGCAGACTGCGCGGAACGGGGTGCGGATTCGGCTTTGGAATCCGCCATGCTTCTGCTTCCGATAGCGATGGCGGGGGAAGCTGCCGGTGCCGCGCTGCCGGTCGCGGTCATTCCTTTCAATGCAATTTCTGCTGAATTGCGATTCTGCGTAAGAAGCGTCAGCAGATGGTCCGCAGTTCCGACAACCGGCAGACTGCCCGTCAGCCTCGTAATAGCAACGGCTCCTGTAACCGAATCCCAGCGGACGACGTGATTCAAGGTTTCGGCAAAGAAGCGGATCGGAACGAGCAGCGTTCCGTTCTCGATGTAAGGCGTTCCAGATGTCGTAATCGCTTGATCGCCGAGCAGGGCATAATCCGAGTCCGCGGTCAGCTTCAGCTTGACGTCTCCGCCTGTGAAGGTTGCGGCTCGCTCCGCGTTGTCCCATGCCACGTCCATGCGGAAGGCTGCGGCCAAATCCCTTGCAGGAGCCATGAGCACACCGCCTGCCACCTTCGGCTCCTGAGTAAATGCCACAGGGCTTCCCTCCAAAAGGACGGCGGGAGCGGCCGAAGTTCGAACGGGGGAACCCGTCGATGTGAACACGGCGGCGGCGAGCAGTGCAGCGGCTAAAACGGATTTCGTTTTCATCCAAGTTCATCCTTTCGCAGCATAGTGGGCATAAGCAAATTTTGTCTTAATACCCTCTTAACGGATGAACCGCCCTTTTTGTTACACGGAAAGAAAAATAAAAAAACCTCTATCGAGGCCATTCAAGGATGAGCGACTGCGATTTAGAGGAATACCGGTCCGGCATTTCCTCTTTGGCCACAGCCCCGCGGGAAACACTGGAACGAAGCTTGTCGCATTTAAGAGAAGATCTCAACACCGGCTTTTATTTTCAAATCGCCGATCTCCTTCTCGAGCTGTTGAATCTTTCGCTTCATCCGGTACTGGCGGATAATGCCGACAAGTCCTATCATCATGCCGCCCAGCAGCACCGAGCCCAGAATGACCAGTATGAGCGGAATCCTGGCGGAGCCGAACAAATAGTTGACCTGGACGGAGTCGACATTAATCACCGCGAAAACGGCAGTAATCAGCGCAAAAAGTAATATGACAATAATCGTCGATTGAGTCTTCATCAAATGCCTCCCTAGCAAAATTACCCCACAAAGATAACCCCACAAAGTGAAGTGAAGCTTCGAAGTTTAATCCGAGTACTTTGCGGGGAGCCCCGAAAGGTTACCCCACAAAGCCTGCCGTTTTAAGTAAAAAGCGGGGCTCAGCCGTTACCGTCATAAGCCCCGCCGCTTCCGAATTACTTGGTCAGCTCTTCCATTTGATTGATAATGCCTTCAAACACGCTCATCGCCTGCTTGATAGGCTCCGGACTGGACATATCGACACCGGCTTTTTTGAGGATGTTAAGCGAATAATCGCTGCCGCCGCTGCTGAGGAAGCCAAGGTAGCGGTCCACGGCAGGCTGCCCTTCTTCCAGGATCTGTTTGGAAAAGCTCGTCGCCGCCGAGAAGCCTGTCGCATATTTGTACACATAGAACGAAGTGTAGAAGTGGGGAATGCGCGCCCATTCCATTTCTATATCTTTGTCTACTGTCATTTCTTTACCATGATATTGAAGATTCAAATCATAATAAATTTGCGAAAGCTCTTGCGGTGTCAGGGAATCGCCTTTTTCCATTTTTTCATGCGTAATCATCTCGAACTCGGCGAACATCGTCTGCCTGAATACCGTGGTACGGAAATCGTCCGCGTAGTGCGTCAACAAATACAGTTTTCCTTTAGGATCCGTGGTCTTTTTCAGCAAATAATTCATCAGCAGCGCTTCGTTGAGAGTGGACGCCACTTCGGCAAGGAAAATCGTGTACTGCGCGTAACGGTATTTTTGATTCTCGTCGGACAAATACGAATGGATTGCGTGGCCCATTTCATGCGCCAGGGTAAACATGCTGTTGACGTTATCTTTATGGTTGAGCAGCACGTAAGGGTGGGTGCCGTATGCGCCCCAGCTGTAAGCGCCGCTTCGTTTGCCTTCATTCTCGTATATGTCGATCCACTGGTCGTCAAAGCCTTCCTGCAGAATGCCCAAATATTTCTCGCCAAGCGGCTTCAGGCTTTCTTTTACCATTTCCTGCGCTTGCTTGTAGTCTACGCTCATTTTGTACTCTTCCACCAGCGGAGTGAACAGGTCGTACATATGCAGCTCGTCGACCTTGAGCAGCTTTTTCCGCAGTGACATGTAGCGGTGCAGCAGTGGAAGCGCGTCGTGAATAGTGGAGATGAGGTTCGTGTACACTTCTTTCTTGATGTTGTCCCCGAACAGCGACATTTCCAGGACAGACGGGTAGTTGCGGGCTTTCGAGTAAAAAATGTTCTTGTTGATATTGGAAGTCAACGTAGAGGCTAATGTGTTCTTCTGCTTCCGGTACGTGTCGTACATCGCGTGGAAAGCGTTCTTGCGCACTTCGCGGTCACGGCTTTCCAAAAACTGGATGTAACTGCCGTGAGTCAATTCCACTTCCTTGCCTTCTTCGTTCTTCACTTTCGGAAATTTCATATCCGCGTTGTTGAGCATCCCGAATATCGTGCCCGGAGCCTGGGCCATAGTGCCCGCTTGCGCTAACAGCGCCTCTTCCGGCTTGGACAGGACGTGCGGCTTCTGCCGGATCAATTCCTCCAATGAACGCTTATAAAAGCCCAACTCAGGCGATTCTACAAGCTTCTTCAACTGCTCGTCGGATAAGCTTAGAATTTCCGGAGAGATATAAGAAGTCGCTTCTCCGGCTTCCACGCTGAGCTTTTTGGCTTTGTCGGACAGCGCCTGGTTGCCAGGCTCGGCCATATCCTCGTGGTGCCTCATGTTCGCATATACGTAGAGCCTCTCCGTGTGCTGGGAAATTTCATCGTCCAGCTCGAAGCATTCCTTGATGCTGTTCGCGTTGTTCAATTTGCCTTCGTACTGCTTTACTTTGGCCAGAAGCTGTTTGACCTCCTGGTATTCCTTGTCCCAAGCCCCTTGGTCTGCAAAGAGATCTTCGAGCTTCCAGCGGTGTTCTGCAGGCACATCTTTTCTGGCAACGGTTCCGTTCATTGGAGTCCTCCTATAGCTTGGTTTAATTTGGTTTCGGTCGGCAGCATATGTAAGAAATGGGTTTAATGCGGCGGCCAGAAGGCCGGTTGTCACAATCAGAGGGATCCATCTCATCTCGCACGCTCCTAAAGCATGGAAAATCCAAATTTCCCGTTAGTATGACCAATGTTACCAATTCTTATGATAGCAGAAAACAGCGTTTTGCCCAAATCTTTCCTTATCGTTTAGAGCTCACTGTGACATGGTAAAGAAGCTGTACACAATGAATCCGAAGGCTAAAACGATCATCACCAATGCCAACAGCGCCATCGGCCTTTTTGCGCGGTGAGGGATCGAGTCCTTTTTGAAAATAAGCACAAGCGCGAAAGCGAACGAAACAAGAATAAACGTTAAAAGGGTGCCTGAATTCGTCATGGCGTTAACCTCCAACCGGGTCTTAGGGTTCCGGCTTTAAATTTTCCATCCGGCAGCATGGGGTCTGACTACCCGAAGTGCAGCGCCGCAACGCGCGCCGTGAGAACCGCGTTTTGACGCCAGGGAGTAAGCCAGAGACAATAATGCTATTGTATATGTACTTAACCAGTTTTCCAAACAGAACGCGCTTCCTAGTGCAGGAGTGCCGGGGGCCGCTCAAAGCCCGGAAAACAACCCGAACATCTGTAGATCTCCGGGCGATAAGGCTAGCCTGCGGTTTGGCCGTACACATCATTGTCCGGTTCCGATTTCACGAGTTACGGGAAACCTTTCTATGAGACGGATGAACAGTGTGCTTCCCCATAGGACGATCGGCACGCTGACGAGCAATCCCAGCAGAACAAGGGTAAAGCTGCCGTGTGCAGCCCCCGCGACAGCGATCACGTTATCCACTCCCATAGCTGCGTCTGCGATAATAATAGTCCGAATGGCTGCGCCCATGCTCTTCTTGGACGCGATGCTGTGATCCTTTTTGTCCACGAGCAGTTTGTAAGCGATCCAGAGGAGCAGCAGGCCTCCCACAAGCATTAACCCGGGCAATTTCAGCAGATAGACGACGAGAAAAGTACCGATCGCCCTGATCAGGATTGCACCGAGGGTTCCGTACAGCACGACTTTTTTCTGCTGCTCCTTCGGCACATTTCTGGCCGCCATACCGATTACGATAGCATTATCGCCGGCAAGAACCAGATCGATAACAATAATACTGAGCAATGAAGACATAAAACCTTGAGATAACCAATCCATACACGTTCACTCCTTCTTTTTTTCTAGCCATAAAGGCATTTGCAGCTTCACTTGCGCTTGACTATAGCGCCCGCAAAACACCTTTTGAGCTGAAAGCGCCGAATAGAAAAAGGGCCCAACCGCTGAAGCGGCAAGGCCCTGTAGAACAGAAAAGACCTTCACCACTCGCGATGGCAAAGGTCTTGCTAACAACGTTACGTTGCCAATAAAGCCGGGGCATATGCCCGAATTGACGACTTTACTGTAACAGCTACTCCTCTTTGAAAGGAATATTAAATTTCTGCTATTGTAACTATAGGCCATTCTCTTGTCAAGCAGCCTTGTCAGATTGTGTCAAATCTCGCGGAACGCATCCAGAATGGCTTCCCGCTCTTCTTCTCTGCCGGCGTATTTTTCTTTAGAGAATCTATGCTCGGCCCAATTCATCATTTCCGGCCTGCTCAGAAAGGTTTGGGATTCCTCTCCCCACTGGTCGGATATCTCACGCAGGATAAAACGCGTACCGTTCACCTCAACGGTCATCATATTCCATTTATCATGCTTATAAATTTGATGTTTTTTGATCATATCGAATACTCCAATCATCGGATAGTTACTATGGCAGCATTTGGTTGAATAATACCTTAAAGGTTAGAATAAATCAACAGATCCGAGGGATGATTTCAAAGGCCGGGCCCTGGATTTGATTTATAAAATGCATGATGGTATAATGTCTTTACTCGTCATAGATGACGATATTTTTAGGAGGTTGTAAGTATGAAAGGTTCAGTTAAATGGTTCAACGCAGAAAAGGGATATGGCTTTATCTCAGTTGAAGGTGGAGAAGACGTATTCGTACATTTCTCCGCAATTCAAACCGAAGGATTCAAAACTCTTGATGAAGGTCAAGAAGTTGAATTCGACATCACCGATGGAAACCGTGGTCCTCAAGCAGCTAACGTAACTAAATTATAATAGAATAGCTTCCTTTGAAGTTATTCGGGGATGCCGGACGCTTTAAGCGAAAGTTTTTCTTGGACAATAAGATTAACATCCAGCGCCATCGGATTATAATAAGTTAAATGAGCTAATAAACCGGAGACAGTTAGGAATTTTATTCCTAGCTGTCTTTTTGTTTTGAGCGGGCTCTGCGAGGAAACGGTGAAGACTAATGCTGGCAGCGGCGGGTGTGCAAGTGGATACCAGCGACAGAACTCGGGATTTATGCATGGGGTCTCGCCACCCGCCGAGCAATGACGCAATATGCGCCGAAAACCCGGCGAGCAGAAACGCAACGTGCGCCGACAACCCACGCCGGCGACCCGCTGAGCAGGGCCGCAACGTGCGCCGGCAACCCGCTCCGGGAGAACCCCGCAATGGATAAACCGCTCAGCCAAACAGAGAACGCAGTTCACCTGTCTTCGAACGGCATATCGCTTAATTACACACTACTTCACGACCGTCAGGATCTCGTCCACTTCTTTTCGCGCCAGGCGTCCAGGCTGTTCCGCAGGATGGCCGAGAGCGATGACCATGTTGATCTGCTGCTCTTCGGGAATATTCAAGTATTCTGTCAAACGGTGCTGCGCAAGAAGGACGGGACCTGTCATCGGGCAGGTTGCGAGGCCTTTGGCATGAGCGGCCAGCATTAAGTTCTGGGAAGCCAGGCACGAGCTCTTGATGCCTTCTTCGGCCCATACTTCTTCTCCTACAAGCCCGATCGGTTCGAAAATTCTTTCCCGGAACTTGGATTCGTACGGAGTGGCGAGACAGATTATCAGCACCGGGGCGCCGGAGAAGGCTGTAGCGTAGGGTCCGAACGATTTCAGCAGCAGCCGTCCCTCCCGGCTTAGGCCTTTTTCTTCGGCCTCGGCCGCTTTTTTTCGCAGCTCTTCCCAGGTCATTTCTTCGATAGCTTTAATTTTCTCCGGGTTCATGACCGCCATGAAATGCCACGTTTGTGAATTCGTATCGCTTGGAGCGTATCTTGCACAGTCGATAATTTCACGGATATCCTCTACGGAAACTTCATCTTCGGTAAATTTGCGGATGCTTCTTCGATCCAAAATAATATTTTTAAAATCCAGGTAATTCAAGATCTCACCTCATAGGCCAGTTTCAACACTTGGTACTAATACTTAATCCTAATTATATGCGGTCACGCCGAAGAATTCAATTGATGGGAGAAGGAACTGTTTTTATAGACGGCATGTGTGAAAAGAAAGCCGGACATCGAAACAAATGCCAGGCCGGAGACAACGAGATAAACTGCATAGGCACCCCACGTATCGAACATCTCTCTCTCACTCCATAATAGATGCTATAGGCTTGGGGACAACGGCTTTTGCGCGCTTCGGGCTGCGGACAGCAGCACATAAGCGACCACGGAAAGCTCTGCGGCCGTGCCGAGCGATTGGGCCAGCGCGCCGATCATCCCGTTCCAGCCGGGGGACAGGGAGACCAATATGAACAAGGTGATGAGCGTAACCAGCAGGTTGGCGGATTGGGACCAGAGCATGACCTTCGTGTCGCCTTTTAACATCAGGAGGCCGTTGCAAAAATCAAGCCATGGAAACACGAGTGTGGTCAGCATAAAAACCCGGAGCGTATGAATGGAGGCCGCCATCAACCGTTCATTCACTCCCATTATATGTGTCATCAGCCACGGACCAACCGGAGAGTAAGCCAAAGCCGCGATCAGAAAGGTAGGGATAAAGCCTGCAAACAAAGCGAACCGGGCAACGGCCTTTTGATCCCGCAGGTAAAAATTCAATACGATTTGATGGATGTAGGAGAAAAAGCTCAACACCAAATTCATCAGGGAGAAAGCAATCGCATAGGAAGCTATGGCGAGCTCGATTTGGGATGTTTTCCCCAGCATTGCGTTAATAGCAGGCCCGGACAGGACAGCCAGAAAGGAAGAAAGCAGCAGTGGCCTCAGAAACTCAAACACCTGCCTTCTGCGCTCGATCGCATGGCCGGCTTTTTTCAAAGGGATTTCTTTTTGTAAAAGGAGCCTGCCTTCCAGGAAGCTGACCAAGCTTTCAACCATCATACCCGCCAAAAAAATAACGGCGCCTGCATTTCCGGAATCAATCCCTCCCACAGCTATGTAATAATAAGAAATGCAGGCCATCACCAATAACCGGATCACCATGCCTATCGTAAGCCATTTCGTTCTCATGTTGAAAATGATGATGCCCTGGTACAAGCAGCGGATACCGGAGAACAAGCTGACAAACATCATGATTCGATAAACGTGGACGATAGGATCCAGCAGAGACGGGTTCACTCCGAAAATGCCTAAGAATATCCATTTTCCAAGCGGTGTGTACGACACAAGGGCCCCGAAAATAAGGAGGCAGGCGAACACATAGAAAGCGATGGAAGCCATGGCGCGAAAAGAAAGCCGGTCCCTCACCAGCGCCGAGCAGGTCTGTCGGATTAGGATCGCCGGCCGTTCCGTAATGCCAAGAAGGCTTAAAGCGATGGCGTAGGAGGCGATCACCGTTTCGGGGCTTGACGCTCTGGCCAGCGTAGAATTAATTATAACATGAGAAACGGTGACGAGTGTCGCTGAAACGCCCAAAGGCAGGAAGAAAGCGCTTAACTGTTTGAAGCTGACGGCATCACCCCGATGAGGCATTGTACACCCCTCCCCCTGAATGCAAAGTTAAATAAAATTATACCATGAAATCGATTCTGAAATAGCGATAAAATAGGAAAGCAGTTAATCTATTGGAACATATTATGATATAATGTCTTGAAGCGTTCTTTACCGGATTTGGAGGCGGGAGCAAGATGACCTGGACATTCGAATATAATGAAAGATTGGGAATCGAACTGCCTCATCTTGAACTGGAGTGGGAGGAATATTCGGACAACCAGCGCGAGCAAATTGTACTGCGGTGGGAAGAGATTCGGGGCGCCATTCCCGAGCAAATCTTGCAATTGGAAAAAAAGATCGTCCTCAAACAAAATCAGCTGGAACAGGAGGAGAACTTTGCGGTTTCCTGCCTGTTAACTTATCAAATAGCCGATTTGGCCAGCGCAATCAACGACCTTCATCTATGGTTCCGGATCAATCAGGACCTTCAGCCGTCCGCATCGCACTACTGACACAACCTTTAAAACTTGATAATTATGGGAATACTGGCGAGAGGAGGAAAGCCAAGGAATGCAATCGATGCCCGCATTTATCGGGAAGCTGCTGGAACGCCGGCCTTCCCTCTATCCGAATGAAGAATGGGATGACATTCTGGATATCCAGATCCGCAAATATTCTCCCGAGCTGCGTACGGACCGGCCCGATGCCGGAGAGTTTTTAAAAGCGTTCAAGGCCGGTTTGTATCTTTTAAATGAAAGCCTGGACGCTTCACACGTGTTATCCCAGGACTTGGAGCAGTCCACAGGAAGCTATTGGCACGGCATTATGCATCGTATGGAAGGCGACTACAGCAACGCCAAGTATTGGTTTCGCACTGCCGGCCGCCATCCCATGCTGGAAGACCTTTGGATGCAGTCCCGGCCGATACTGCAACGGCACGAGACGTCTTCCCTCCAAAGCGTCAGGCTTCGCGGGCTGCTGGCTGAGATGGCGAAGACGGTACAGTGGGACCCGTATCTTATGACGGACGCCGTGCAAGTGCAGGTGGGCATGGCCAGGGAAGCTGAAGGAGAAACCGTTTTACAGGAGCTGCAGGCGCTTGAAATCCGTCTGATGCTGGCGTATTCTTATGAGCAATGCTGCGGAGGGAAATTGTTTTGAATACATCCAGAACTGACACTCGAATCCCCAAGGGGCCTATGAGGCTGATGTACAGGGTTTATAAATATGTGCTGCCTGAGGTAAGGTCCAGGCTGGCCGAATGGAGGAAGCAAGCGGAACGCATACCTGATTCGGAGCTTCGCAAGCAGGCGATAGACAGCATGTCCAGCAAGCAGTTTCACTGCGAAGGCGGCTCCGTGTACGCTGCGGCGAATCTCGAATATAAAGATGTCCTCGTCGAAGTTATCGTGGCTTTCCAAACGATCAGCGATTATCTTGATAATTTATGCGACCGCAGCACCTCCCTGGATCCCCGGGATTTCCGCCAAATGCATCAATCGATGCTGGACGCTGTGGACCCGGCCGCTCCGGTCAGCGATTACTATATGTACCATCAAGAGAAAGACGACGGCGGGTATCTGCTTAAGCTGGTGACCACATGCCAATCCGGGCTCGCTCTGCTGCCTTCCTACAAACGTGTTGCGCCGGAAGTGATCGAGCTGGTGGGCTTATACTGCGACCTTCAGGTGTATAAGCATATTCGCCATGATCTGAGGGAGGCGGAGCTGTTCAAATGGTGGCGGCTTCATCACGAAAAGTATCCCGAATTGGGCTGGAATGAATTTGCGGCCGCCACGGGCTCGACTTTAGGGATGTTTATGCTGTTTGTAGCTGCGGCGGAACGCGACATTGCGGCTGCGACAATAAATAATATAAAGAAAGCTTATTTTCCCTATATATGCGGCCTTCATATTCTCCTCGATTATTTGATTGACCAGGAAGAAGACCGTAAGGGCGGAGACCTTAATTTTTGCTTTTATTATGACAGCATGGAAACCACGGTCGGCAGAATCGCCTACTTTGCCAAGCAGGCCCGTTCCCATACCAGGCACCTGGAGTACCCCCGTTTTCATAAAATGATTATTGAAGGATTGTTAGCTCTCTATTTGTCCGACCCTAAGGTGAGAAGCCAGAAAGAAGTCCGGCAGATTTCCCGTCAGTTGATGCGAAACAGCCCGATGGCCAGAGTATTTTTCATGTTTAATACGATGTTTATCAGATCCACTTCAACTTAGATAAATAGCGATAGGAGTATAGGAGGAAATCATCATGTCAGCAGTTAAGTCCATTGCAGTATTAACCAGCGGGGGAGACTCCCAGGGAATGAATGCGGCTGTCCGCGCCGTTGTCAGAAGCGCTCTTTTTCAAGGAATCGAGGTTTACGGAGTCCAGAGGGGATATCAGGGATTAATTAACGACGATATCCGCAAAATGGACCTGCGCAGCGTCGGAGACATTATCCAGCGCGGTGGAACGATCCTTCAAACTGCGAGAAGCAAGGAGTTTATGCTGCCGGAAGGCCAGCAAAAAGCTGCTGATCATTTGCGGAACCGCGGAATTGACGGATTGGTGGTCATCGGCGGCGACGGCTCTTATCAAGGGGCGAACAAACTGAATAAACTCGGCATCAAAACGATGGGCCTTCCTGGCACCATCGACAACGACATTTCGTATACCGACTTCACTATTGGTTTTGATACGGCTGTCAGCATCGTCGTCGACGCGGTCAATAAGCTGAGGGATACGATGTCTTCGCACGAGCGCTCCTCTATCGTGGAAGTCATGGGCCGCTACTGCGGGGATATTGCTCTGTATGCCGGACTTGCCAGCGGAGCCGAAACCATTCTTGTACCGGAAGTGCCCCATGATTGCGACGAGATTGCAGGCCGGATGCAGGAAAATTTCCTTAAAGGCAAAAGGCACAGTATCATTCTCGTCGCCGAAGGGGTTGGTAAAGGAGAAGACATCGCGAAGTTGATCCATGAGCGCAACGGTATCGACGCCCGCGTCACTGTCCTGGGGCATATCCAGCGCGGCGGCACCCCTACGCATAATGACCGGATTTTGGCGAGCCAGCTGGGTGATTTTGCGGTCAGAAGGCTAATGGAAGGCGACTCCGGCAAGGCGTGCGGCATTATTAAAGGAGAGCTGGTCGCTACAGATATCGATGTTGTCGTAAATACAAAGAAGGAATTCAATATGGAGCTGTATGAGCTGGCGCTCCGCCTTTCCCAATAAGCATAGGGAAGACGGCATGTTTCTAAATAAAGTGGAAATTGTATTATCTGATCACACGGTCTATATCATTGTACTCGGGAAAATTGAAGGCAAGGCCTTCGATTATGTCGAGTGAATTGATCCGGCATTTCATAGCGCCTCTATTGGTGAAAGAGTTAGCGATAATAGAAGCCGGTCTTAATGGGGGCGGCTTATGTGATTGAAACGATGTGAAACTGCCTCTCACGCAAAACCCAGCCTCGGGCATATCCAAATCCGGGGCTGGGTTTCTTTGTTTCGCTTTTTACTTGTAATCGACTCCAGGTGTATACGTGTTGACTGCGTTCCATAAAAGATACTCTTCAATTCCATTATCTTTGAGGGCTTTAATCTGCTGCTCCACTTCGTTCTTTCCGTACTTGATGTGGCCGGGTATCCATGAGGCGGTAAAATCCTGGATCCAAGGGCGCACAATCGGCTTCTGCTCGCCCAGAGGCTCAAGCTTTTTGTTCGTGTCGACCGCAGCGCCATTGATAGTTTGGTAGGGAGCGGCATCAGGCACTTTCGATCCAAACCAGTCGGCGCCGTAGTGGCTCGGGTAGATCATAGGGCAGATGACGTTCACGTTCTGGGATATTTTCTGGAAATCCTGGCCGATCCCTTCGGCGGCGGGGACGGAGGCGGCATAACCGAAGATGTCGACGGACACCCTTGCACCTAGCGGTTCCAGCTGCTCTCTGGCGTATTGGACGAATTGACTGACCGCTTCGGTTCGCGTGCGCTCGTCTTTCTGATAGAGCAGTTTATCTGCTCGGTTCTCAAATCCTTCCGGGAACCTGACATAATCGAACTGTATCTCCTTAAAGCCTGCTTTGACGGCTTCTTTGGCTACGGCTACATTGTAGTCCCACACTTCTTTGCTATACGGATTTACGAAGCTGTCGGGCGGATTCTTGCTGTTGCCCCAGACGCTGCCGTCGGGGTTTCTGTATGATAGCTCAGGCTTCTTCTTGGCCAGCACCGTGTCCTTGAATACTACGACTCTTGCAATCGGATATACTTTATGTTCCTGGAGAGTGGTCATCAGCTTGGGAATATCCGCTATGATCTTCTGGGTGGTTCCCATAGCTTCCAGATCAGGGTTGCCGGTGTTGTATGTAATATATCCCCAATCATCCTTGATATCGATAACCAGAGAATTGAGTTCCGTGTCGTCAAGCAGCTGAAGCAAGGTGCCCAGTCTTGACCCGCCCGCGCTGTGCGCTGTGGCATACAGCCCTTTTACCTTGGGAGCGTCTTTCTGGGGATCCGCTTTATTGACCGGAGGCAGGGAAGGGTCTCCCGGCTTGGACTGGACTACCGCCGTTTTGGAATCCATAGAAGCTTTTGCCAGCTGTTCCAGATTGACATCCTGATGGCCTGCCGTCACATTTCCCCAAAGCAGCACTAATGACGCGAGCAAAAGCTCCATATCTTTTCTACTCTCCCTATTGATTCTAGTTGGACAATTCTATTATAACCGAACCTTCATTCCAATCACATAAAAAAATGTCGCTTTTAAAGAATCATCCGGTTTTCTGACAGTCAAATAAAGCCTCTTTCCGAAATAATAATTTTATAAACAAACTCTACTCTTTTGAACCATTGTAAGGTAGGATAAGAGAAGATTTAATCATCATGCAAACGAAGGGAACAGCACATTGAACAGGCAGATTGTGACATTGAGAGGGTTATTTTTCACTTATTATGCAACTACCGCGATCCTGGGCCCGTATTTGCCGCTGTATTTTCAAATGCAGGGCTATACCGCTTCGGAAATCGGATTGCTGATTAATATCGGACCTTTTATCGCCATATTGGCCCAACCGTTCTGGGGGTTTGTCAGCGACAGGCTAAATTCCGTCAAATCGATCATCGGCGCATTGTGGGCCTTGACCGTCTTGTGCAGTATCGGATTATTCACCACACAGGGCTTTGGCTCCGCGTTTTGGTTTGTACTTCTCATGTTCTTTTTTATGCTGCCTTCCGTGCCTCTGCTTGATGCCTTTGCCGTCAAATCCGCCAGCGCGCTGGGAATCGGTTACGGCTCCGTACGGATGTGGGGGTCACTCGGCTACATGTCTGTCGCCACTTTATCGGGCATTGTGCTGGCGGGACTTGGCGGAGTCGCTAATATTCCGTACCTTTATTGGGTGCTGTGGCTGCTTCCGCTGCTGCTGCTTTTCTTTTTGAAGGATGAAAAAGGGGCCGGGGAAGGTGTATCACTGCAGTCGGTCCGTAAAATAGGGCAAAACGCGACTTTTCTATGGTTTTTATTCCTTATATTTCTCATTTCGGTTCCGCACCGGATGAATGACGCGTTGTTCTCTTTGTATTTGGGAAGCAAAGGGGCGACCGAGGGCATGGTCGGTTGGGCATGGGCTTTTGCGGCGGGAAGCGAAATTCCAACCTTTGCGCTGCTGAACCGTTATATGAACCGTTTTAACGAACTGTCCACGCTTGGTGTGGTGTCTTGCATCTATGTGGTACGGTGGCTGTTTGTAAGCGTAACGGACGATCCATGGATCCTGCTGCTGACTCAGGCTTCTCACTGTATTACTTTCGCTGTGCTGTGGATCGTGGCTGTCCAATATACGGCGAGGCTTATGCCCGGGGAATTCAGCTCTACGGGACAATCGCTGCTCGGAGCCGTGTTTATGGGAATGGCCGGACTTACAGGTGGCTTGGTGGGCGGATGGATCAACGATGCGTTGGGCGGCAGGCAGATGTATGTTTTCGGCGCTGTCATGTCCTTTATTGCAGCTGTTTTATTTTTTGCCACCCAGATGTATGAAAGAAGGAAGCGGGTTTAGTACGTCTTCAAGAATATGGATCTTTATGGTAAAGAAAAAAATCACCCTGCGGGTGAATAAAGAAGTGTTTCTAAGGATCGGGACTGTCTTGTTCATACATTATAATCAGGGATAAGTGACGAAGAAAATACCATTCCATTCTGACGAGTGGGAGCAGGACGTTTTTCTGTTTTTATGGAGGGGTATGAGAGACTGACTTGGCTGGCCGTTCCCGCCGAAAGAGGTAGAGCGTCATTTTTTAAAACATAAGACGGGGGTCTTGATGTGGAAAAAGTTATGTACAGAAGGCTGGCTGCCCCCTTCTTTGCGAGGCAATGGTGTAAGGGTTGCCCGGAATGTGCTGGCCCGCGGCATGCTGGATTGCTTTGATTAACAGGAAAATATGCTGATATTTGCTCGTTTGATTGCCTTCCTATCATCCCGCGATTCTCCGGGCGACGATGCGACACTGCACGGTAAGTGCTCAGACCTTTAAAGCAGGGGAAATATCCGATGAAGCTGAATCGATGCAACACAACTATAACGCTAAGGTGATCTTCTGGATTGGAACAGAGGGGATTTACCAAAACAACATCTCCCAGCGGATGAATGTATCTACCCACACTTATCCACAGCTACCGAAAATCATAATTTCCTTATACAACGAAAAAAAATCCCGACTCCTGAGCAGGAATCGGGATTGCTGTATACCGGGAGCAGCTTCTTATTTGGAAGCATCTTTCGGAGCAGGTGCTTGATGAACCTGGGTTCCAGTCTGCACCGGTGTTTCGATCGGCTTCACCTCTTGCGCCTGCACTTCTTGCTTCGACCGATTGTCATCTGACATCATCCCGCTAGTCGCGTCTTTAAATTCACGAAACATTCTTCCGAAACCGCGTCCCAATTCAGGCAGCTTGCTTGGCCCGAATAAAATCAAAGCGACAATGGCAATGAGCAGGACATGCATGGGAGTCAACAAATTACCCACTTACAAACACCCCAATTCAAAACTTGATGATTTCTATTATAACAGGAACCCGTACAAAAACCTACTGTAAAAACGCATCTTTCTGATGTTCGGAAATACTGAGCTTGACAATTTCAGCGGCGTCTTCGGGATCGAGTGACCCAAATCCGTACCTGAGGATAATATCCGAATCCAATTCCGTCTTCTTCAAGAATGGAAAGAGCTCCGGAGTTAATTCCGCTACAATCCTGGACAGTTTTACCGTTTCCACAATGCATCACCTTCCAATCGTCATTTGGTAGTTCGATCAGAAAAGATTTCAGAAATGCAGGCAAGGGAAAACCAGAACTATATGAAATTACCCCTTTATTATAACATGAAAACCTTAATTTGTCGGGTACAAAATTGTAAAAACGGTGTATTTGCCGTATAAGCTGCAGCTAATTTTTATTGAAAAGTCCCATCACGCCTACGGTTTCCGTAATATTAACGAAAGCTTTCGGGTCGGTTTCCTTGATGATTTTTTTTAATTCCATGAGCTCGTAGCGGGTGGTCACCGTCATCAGCAGGTCTTGTTCTTTTCCTGAGAAAGATCCCTGCGCTTTAATGACTGTTACGCCCCGCGGAAGCTTAAGGAGCTTCTGCAGCAGCTTGTCCTTCTGCTGGGTAACGATAAACACCGTCACTTTAATGTGTTGGATATACACCGTATCCATAATTTTGACGGACACAAAAATAGAGACCATGGAGAATAAAGCCAGGTCCCAATTGTTTTTATAATAACCGAGAAAAAGAATGACGGCGCCGTTCAGAAGCAAGATAACCGACCCGATCGGAAAATCAAAGCGCCGGGTCAAGATCGACCCGATGATATCGAAGCCTCCCGTAGAGCCGCCGGCTCTAAGCGACATGCCGCTGCCCAGGCCGACCAGCAGCCCTCCGAACACCGCCCCAAGGAGGGGGTCCTTGGTGATGGAGGCCGGCTGTACTAGCTGTAAAAACCAGCTGGTAAGAATGACGGAAATGACGCTGAGCACAATGTATCTGCGCCCGATCACAAGCAAGCCCCAGACAATGACCGGCAGGTTGAGCAGAAGATAGAGATAGCCGATATTCCAGTTTGTAAAATACCCTATAATCATCGACACGCCTGAAATTCCGCCACTTAGCAGCTGGTGGGGAATCAGCATGAAATTGAATCCCGCCGCCACGAGAAACGCGCTAATGGCAATGACGACAACAGCGAAAATTTGTTTCAACAAATTCACCTCAAATTTAGTATGTTATCTTATACCAATATAATGCATCCGAAAAACAAATAAACCAGGGCGAGTAAAATACAAAAAAGCAGGCTTTCCTGAATGGAAAGCCTACTTTTTACGAGAGAAGGAGCCGGAACGCGAACTGGTCGACGGCTTCGAGCTGGAGCTCGAGCCGGATTTGTAGCTCGGCGTCGAGCCGTCATTTTTTTTGATTGAATCCGAGCCTGGAGAAGAACTGCCAGCGTCGCCCCCGGCGTCTTTCCCGAAGCTGCCGGTACGGTCGGAAGTCGAGGGTTTGTCAGACTGGCTGCCGGTGGAAGAATTCGGTGAGGAGTATGAGCCGCCCGGCGAATAATTTCTTGGAACGGAAGTATACCCTCTGTAAGTCGACGGCTGACTGCTGTTAAACCAGCCGCCTCCGAGTACCGAATGCAGCACGGCTGCGGTCAGCATCCCCTGCAGGAACGAGGAGTCATAGTTCTGTCTCGCATACTCGATCGTATCCACTTCGACCAAAGTATTCTCTGGATGATCCGGATTTTTCTGCAAATTAATGATTTTGTCCTGATAAACGAGAAACATCTGGTCCTGGGACGTCTTGCTCGTTTCCTTCGGTTTCTCCTGGTCGGCAAGCTCCCTGGCTACAGTTGGGACATCTTTGCCTTCCGCTTCATATATCTTCGCGGCGGTTTTGCCTTTGCCCTGCACATTTACCAGCGGATATTGGTCCTGTACATAGCCTGTGGCGTTGCCGCAGCCCGCGAGAAGCGAAAGGATAAGTAGGAAAGCCAGCGCCGGCTTCCATGCTTTCATTGATTTTCACCTGCCTTTGACGCTTTGGGTTCACGAGCGGATTAGTTAGAACCTTTCATGAATTTTATTTGGCTTGCCGGAGTCCGGGCCCCTTCCAAAGCGATAAATTTGCCGTCCTGCCATTGAAGGAAGAAGTACTTGTCTTCCGGTCCGTAATATCTCCAGAATAACACTTCGTCCCCGTTTCGGAAATCAGTATTTCCTTCCGTCTTTGTCACATCCGTCCTGTAATGCTCAAGTTCATATAAAAACCCGCCGCCGACATCGAGTTTGCTCGGAACGTCGTTGGGATCGTCCAGCGCGCCCTCCATGAAATGGCAAAGGATGCAGTCATAATTGCGGCCCTTTTCTATTATAAGACAGGAAATTTGTTTGCCGTTCTGCAGGTAATAGGCGAAGCGGTGGTTTGGAAAGCCTCTGTCAAAATACGAAACCTTGCCGGAAACGACATATTCCTCCAAATCGACATTGATGATGTCCCCGACTTTGGAATCCTCAAACGGATTGGCCGCCGGAACAGGCTCCTGAGGCTTATTGCTTTTTATAATCGAGCGCATTCTTTCAAAAATAGACATGAGCGCATTCCCCTTATACCTTTTTTGAATTCTTAAATATGTATACGCTCGGGATCCGGCTTGGTTTCATTCCGTGCAGAGAATGGATTAGACTGGCAATCACTCTTTGTTTTATGCTATAATGTGAAAGATATTCTTAAGTACGGACACTTTTATGCGTGAATACACGCTTAACTATGTACAGATACCGGTCCGCTCGGGCAAAAATAAATGTGAAATTAACCTTTTGTTATGGACGGATTGTGGATACTCTATAAAAGTATAGGACACGCACTTAAGGGTATACAGAAGAGAAGGGCTGAATCTGCCCTTACGCAAAGGAGATTGGACGATTTGAAAAAGTTTGAAGAGTTTGGCCTGGAGCCGAAGGTACTGCGCGCGATTACGGAGATGGGGTTTGAAGAATCGACGCCGGTTCAGGAGAGAACGATCCCGCTGGCCATGGAAGGGCGCGACCTGATCGGGCAGGCGCAGACAGGAACCGGGAAGACAGCCGCTTTTGGTGTTCCGTTGGTCAATAAAATCGATATCAAGGAAGAGCGCATTGTCGCGCTGATCATGTGTCCCACAAGGGAGCTGGCCATTCAGGTGGCTGAAGAAATAGCGAAACTCGGCCGTTTTAAAGGTACTCGTTCCCTGCCGATTTACGGCGGTCAAGATATCGTCAAGCAAATTCGCGGGTTGAAGAAGAAGCCGCAGATCATTATCGGAACGCCGGGACGCCTGCTTGACCATATCAACCGCAAGACGATCAAGCTGGACGATGTCCAAACCGTGATCCTTGACGAAGCGGACGAGATGCTGGACATGGGCTTTATGGACGACATCCAGTCCATCCTGTCCCTGGTGCCGGCGGAGCGGCACACAATGCTGTTCTCCGCTACAATGCCGGCCAACATCCAGAAGCTTGCGCATCAGTTCCTGAGAAACCCTGAGCATGTTTCCGTTATTCCCAAGCAGGTCAGCGCACCGACCATTGAACAATCCTACATCGAGCTGCACGAAAAGCAAAAATTCGACGCTTTAAGCCGTTTGATCGATATGGAAGCGCCTGAACTTGCGATCATTTTCGGACGCACCAAGCGCCGCGTAGACGAATTGTCCGAAGCCCTGCAAAAGAGAGGTTATGCAGCCGAAGGGCTGCACGGCGACCTGTCCCAGAACCAGCGCGATAACGTTATGCGCAAATTCCGTGACGGCAGCATCGACGTTCTGGTCGCGACAGACGTAGCCGCCCGCGGACTGGACGTGTCCGGCGTCACTCACGTAGTGAACTTCGACCTTCCGCAGGATCCGGAAAGCTATGTTCACCGTATCGGCCGTACTGGACGGGCAGGCAAAGAAGGAAAAGCCTACACCTTCGTAACTCCAAGAGAAATCGATCATCTGCATTTCATAGAGAAAGTCACCAAGCACCGTATAACCAAGAAGCCGCTTCCGAGTATGGCTGAGGCGATCGAGGGCAAGCAAAGGATGACGGCGGAGCGGATACTGGAGCAATTGCAGGATGAAGGACATAACGAATACAAAGGCGCAGCGATCCAATTGCTGGAGCAGTATGATTCGGTCAACCTGCTGGCCGCAGCAATCAAGCTTCTGACCGGTGAGAAGAAGGAAGTTCAGATCGACCTGACACCGGAAGATCCGATCCGAGCCAAGAAAAGATTCAATGACGTCCGCAGCCAAGGCAGACGTGTGGGCGGCTCGTACGGGGGCGGCAACCGGAACGGCGGAGGCCGCGGCGGCTATTCCAACGACCGCGGCGGCTACCGTGAAGGCGGCCGCGGCGGATACAGCAAGGACGGAGGAAACCGCTCCTCCTATAAAGGCAACCGCGATGGAGGAAGCCGGGAAGGCGGCAACCGCGATGGCGGCGGCAGAGACCGCAACCGAAACTATGTATAATAAATAAAGTGAGACGAAGGCCGATGAAGCCTTCGTCTTTTTCACTCTTAGTAGAAGAAAGATCTGGTGATGATAACCAAAAGAATGAACAGCACCAAAATGGCTCCTACGGAGTGTCCGTATCCTACACCTACACCTGTCATGAGTCTAACCTCCTTTGCTCTTTGCTCCTTACTGCCAGAGGAACACTATATCTTATGCTATTTGTCTGGTTCGGACTAGACGTCTACCTATACATAGCAAAATGGGCTATAATACGAACATAGACATACTAAAAGAAGCAGGAGGCTGCCATGGAATTCAACGGGCTGATGGGCGGTTTTTACAAAATTTGCGAATGGATCATGAGATTGTCAACAATTAATGTTTTATGGGTTGTTTGCTCGCTGCCTTTCTTTTATCTTGCTTTGGCAGGCTTATATTCCGGCGGACCGGAGGTGCTCCCGATGATGGGCATCCTTGCTCCGTTTACGTTGTTTCCGGCTACGGCCGCAATGTTTGCCGTGGCGCGCAAGTGGGTGAGCGGAGATGCGGATGTGCCTCTTCTGAAAACCTTTTTCCGCAGCTATAAAGAGAACTATAAACAGAGCATGCTGGGAGGGATCATTTTTCTGATCCTGGGCGCGGTCATCTACACGAACTATCAGTTCTACCATAAACAGAGCGGGGTTCTGAGCGTTCTTTCGATTCTGTTCATTACTTTTACGGTGGTCATGACGGCGGCATTCTTTAATTTCTTCTCCATTATGGTACATTTGCATATGAAATTCTGGCAGCTTGTGAAGAACAGCATCCTGATTACGGTCGGACAGCCCATCAATTCCATCGTCATCCTTGTACTAAACATTACAATTCTATATGTCAGTTTGGTCAAATTTACATTTCTCGTTCCTTTCTTTATGGGAAGCTTAATGGCGATCATCTCGTTCTTCATGTTTTACCGAAGCTTTAACCTGCTTCAATCCAAGCACTTGGCGACGGAGGGAGATGTGGCGGCAGAGCAACAGGAGGAAGGTGAGAACACTGGAAGCGGACATACAAGCTTCGGCCGGCAGCCCGGATGGAGCAAAGAGCAGTCTGATCAGGGTGACCATGATGGCAAGAAGACGGAGAACAGCGCGGAGACGCTGCCAAAGAAAGGAAAAAGTGTGGACTAGCCTCCGGCTTTGACATTTATGGGTGAATTTCACAGAGCGGCAAGGTTTACTTTCTGCTGCTGAACGTCTATAATGGGGATACATCCTGCGATGCACGTTACGATTTAAAGTTGTTTTGAACCAATGACTGTTTCTTGGGAGACCTACATCGCCCTGCGGCTGACATGCCCTCGAAAAGGGACTTCAAAAGCACGGTTGCGGACACCCACCTGCGAGAGCGGGTTTGAAGCAATAAATCGGACGGCAAAGCGGGTTCTTTTTTACATATATATGAAAACGCTTTCATAGGCGAGACTTGATAAATTTTGTAATAAAATCTATACTAAACAAGAAATAATCCCGCAACCTTGCGATGCGTATTAGCTTATTCGGATTGTGGGCAGCTGTAAAAAAATAAAACCTTTACCGATGGAAGGATGGGAGCAAAGTGCATATTTTTATCGACACAGCGAACGTAGAAGATATTCGCAAAGCTCATGATTTGGGAGTGCTGTCCGGAATTACGACTAATCCGTCGCTGATCGCGAAAGAAGGAAGAGACTTTTTCGAAACGGTGCGCGAAATTATCGAGATCGTTGGAGATATTCCTATTTCTGCCGAAGTCGTGTCTCTCCAAGTGGATGAAATGGTCGAGCAGGGCAAAAAGCTGGCCGCTCTGGGCAACGGTGTGGTTGTGAAAGTGCCGATGACCACTGAAGGCTTGAAAGCGACCAAGAGATTGACCGATCTCGGAATCAAGACGAATGTCACGTTGATCTTCAATTCAACCCAAGCACTTTTGGCAGCGCGCGCGGGCGCCACTTACGTATCGCCGTTCATCGGGCGGCTGGACGATATTAACCAAATCGGCATGAATTTGATCAAAGAAGTTAGCTCCATCTTCACGATCCATGGTATCACCTCGCAAATTATTGCAGCCAGTGTACGCCATACGGCTCATGTCATCGAAGCGGCTCTGCTCGGGGCCCACATCGCTACGGTACCTTATAAAATCATCGAGCAGATGACCAAGCACCCGCTGACAGACGCAGGCATCGAAAAGTTCACCAAAGATTGGGAAGGCGCTCAGCAAAAACCGTTCTGATAACAAATACATAACCGGAGAGGAGAAATCCTTTCCGGTTTTTTGTGCTTTGAAGGAAAGTTGGTTGACGAATCTGGTGCATTCTCATTTTTTTGGTGCAGTTTCCTCCATTAGGGTTAAATAAAGGAGGTGCAGCACTACAAACCCAATCACAAGGAGGCACTTACCATGAAAAAGAAAATTGTTGGAGTCTTTGCATCGGAACAGGAAGCCATTCGCGCGATTGAGGAGCTTAAAAGTTTGGGTTATACTTCGGATGAGATTTCCGTGGTTGGCAGAAATAAGGAAGAAATGAAGACAATTACTGACGAAACGGGCTCGAAAGCTCCAGAAGGTGTGGCCACCGGCGCCGCCACCGGAGGTATGCTGGGCGGTTTGACCGGATTTCTTGCAGGAATCGGGGCTTTGGCTGCTCCAGTTGTGGGTCCGATCCTTGCGGCAGGTCCGATAGCGGGGGCACTGACAGGAGCGGCCGTTGGGGCCGGTGCGGGCGGTTTGGTTGGCGGTCTGATCGGTCTTGGAATTCCTGAAGACGAAGCGAAGCGCTATAACTCTTATGTAGAGGAGGACAAACTGCTGGTTATGGTCGAAGCGGATGACGCCCACCGTTCAAGGGTCTATGACATTTTCCGCAATCACGGGACTTTAAACTCTGATTTGTACAGTTACGATACTAATAAGGATAGCGATATCCTTTCCGATAAGGCCGCCGCAGGAGAAGTCAATGTTGGCGAGCGCGACAAGCTGCGTCTTCATGAAGAAAGATTGGACGTGGAAAAGGAACGGGTAAAGACAGGAGAAGTTCAGGTTCATAAAGAAGTGATAAAAGATAATAAAACTATCAATGTCCCCGTTCAGCGCGAGGAAGTCGTTATCGAGCGGAACGCCCTGGATGAAAGAGCAGCTGACGGAGAGGTGATAGGCAAAAACGAAACCATCCGCATCCCGGTAAGCGAGGAGCGGGTGAACGTGAAGAAGACGAATGTCGTCACCGGCGAAGTATCCGTCGGCAAACGGACGGTGCAGGACAACGAGCAGGTAAGTGACACGGTCAAGAAGGAAAGAGCGGACATCGAACGTACAGGCAACGTTCGGGTGGAAGGCGAGAAAGAGTTGACAGGTCGCAGAGACCGCCGATAATCACTGCAAAACCAAGAAGCTTGGACCCGGTTGGGTCCAAGCTTCTTGGTTTTACATCGGGCTTTCGGCGAATTCCGCCAAGTCCGTCAGCTGGTGAAGGGTATTTTTTAAAGCAGGATAAAGGCTACGGTAGACGGTATAATATTTGTCGTATCGTGTCTGGTTTTGCGGGTGGGGTTCTACCTGGTCTACCACTTGAATCCACTCCTCGCAAAGCTCGGCGATCGGCCTGCCAAGCACCCCGGAGGCAGCCATAACCGCAGCGCCGTAAGCGGGTCCGTCCGTGGAGTTGACAGTGACCACGGGATAGCCGAAAATATCGGCGATCATCCGTCGCCAGAAAGCGCTCCTGGCGCCTCCGCCATTTACCCGCAGCTCCGATATCTCGATGCCGGAAGCCTTAATCAGTTCCATCGAGTCGCGGAGCCCGAAGGTGATGCCCTCCATGACGGCGCGGGTCAAGTGAGCTTTGCCGTGGCGGAGATTCAAGCCGATAAAGCCGCCTCTGGCCTTCGGGTCGGGATGCGGGGTTCTCTCTCCCGTCAAATACGGGAGAAACAGCAGCCCTTCGCTGCCCAGAGGAGCGGTCTCGGCGATTGACGTTAAATATTCGTAGACGTCGCGGCCTTCCTCCTGAGCCTTCCGGAGCTCCTCGAAGGCGAAGTGGTTTTTCCACCACTGGAAGGAGCCTCCGGCTGACAGCATTACACCCATGCGGTGCCATTTGCCCGGCACGCCATGGCAGAAGGAATGAAGCCGGAACGCTTCATCCGCCTGATAGCTGTCGTCGTGGACGAACACGACGCCTGAAGTGCCGAGGGCAACGCTGGCGATGCCCTGCTTGACGACGCCGACGCCGACGGCGCCGCAGGCCTGGTCGCCGCCGCCGGCGACCACAGGCGTGCCCGCAGCCAGGCCGGCGGCGCGCGCAGCCTCGGGCTGGACGGTGCCGGCCACGGCGTTGCTCTCGAAGAGCGGCGGCAGCCATTCCATCGGAATGGCCAGCTTAGCCGCCACTTCGGCGGACCAACGCCTGCCCGCCACGTCCAGCAGCAGCGTGCCGCTCGCGTCGGCCATGTCCATGCCGAGCTCGCCGGTCAGCTTCAGCCGGACGTAATCCTTCGGCAGCAGCAGATGCGCTACGCGGCTCGCATGCTCCGGCTCGTGCCGCTGCAGCCAGACTACCTTCGGCGCAGTGAAACCGGTCAAAGCCCGGTTTCCGGTGAGGTGCCCCAGCTCGTCCCGGCCGACAGCGGCTTCGATCCATTCGCACTCCGACGCGGTGCGCTGGTCGCACCACAGCAAAGCCGGGCGAATGACCTGCAGATCGGAGTCGAGGAATACCGATCCGTGCATTTGGCCGGAGAGGCCGATTCCGGCCACCTCCGTGCCCTTGACGGCCGCTTTGCCCAGCAGCACAGCGATACATTCGACAGTGCCGTTCCACCAGTCCTCGGGATGCTGCTCCGCCCAGCCGGGGTGCGGCTGAAGCAGAGGATACTCCACACTGTGGCTTTTTTTGACATTTCCCGATTCGTCTACTAAAATACATTTCACAGCCGATGTGCCCAGATCAATGCCAAGAAAATAACGGCCCAAAAAAATCACCTCGCAGTTAAGGTAAAAAGAGTGAGGCCTGAAGCCTCCGCACCCAAATCTTTGTTTAATTATTATACAAAGATTGTTATACTATATTCTCAGTCAACAGGCAAATCCCTTCTAAGGCACATCAATTTACAGGCATGGTTTGCAGCAACTTTTATCAGGAATAGAGGTCACTTCAATGAAAAGCCTACACGTCTCGGGAGACAGCTCATTGCTGAAAGCGATCAATAAAGAAGCACTGCTTAAGCTAATCCGGCGGTTCGCACCACTTTCAAGGGCGGATCTTTCTAAAAGGACGAAGCTGACGCGCGCCACGGTATCGGCTCTTATAGAGGAGCTTATCCAGGGGCATCTCGTCGTGGAGTCGGGTATCGGAAGCTCTTCGGGCGGCCGAAAGCCGATGTTGCTTGAGATTAACCGGCGCGGAGGCTTTGTGATCGGAGCGGATCTGCGGGCAACCGGGATTTTTATGATTGTAACAAACCTGAACGGCGAGAAAATATCCGCAAGATATATCAAATATAAAGATTCCGCTAAACCGGAGGCCGTGCTGCAGCAGCTGATTGAGGCGACAGCCGGGCTCCGCGACGCACTCCCTCAATCGCCGCTCGGTTTGATTGGCCTCGGCCTCGGCATACACGGCTTTGTCCAGCACCCTTCGGGGCGGATTTTGTTCGTACCGCATTTCGGCTGGCATGAGCTGGAGTGGAAGGTTCGGCTGGAGGCAGCGCTGGGAGTGCCGGTGTGCATTGACAATGAAGCCAACCTGGCGGCCCTTGGAGAGCTGGAGCACGGAGCGGCTGCGGAATGTTCGAACGTGCTTTATGTCAGCGTCGGTTCCGGGATAGGCGCGGGGATTATTTTTGAAGGCGAATTGTTTAAGGGCAACTTCGGTTATGCCGGGGAGGTCGGCCATACGACGATCGAGCGGGAGGGCCGGCTGTGCACCTGCGGCAACAGGGGCTGTTGGGAAATGTACGCGTCCGAGAAAGCATTCGCTTCGCTGCTGGGGCTTCCTTATACGCCCGAAGTGCAGCGGGAAATCAGGCACAGGCTGGACGCCGGGGACCCTGCCGCCCTGGCTGCGGTGCACAAGATTGGAGCAGCACTTGGCGTTGGATTGGTGAACTTGATGCATACCTTAAACCCCCAGATGATTATAATCGGCAACGCGATGGCACAATATGCTAAGTGGATCGAAGCGGAGGTAGTCCAGGCGTTGAACAGCCGGATTCCGTTTCCTCATATGAGGGAGATCAGCGTAAAGTATTCCCGGCTTGGGGCGGAAGCCTGCCCGATCGGCGCGGCTGCGCTGGTCATCCGAAATTTTATGAATTTGGAAGAGGTGAAGGCATGAATCCCGTTGCAAAAATGTTAATCACAGGCGGAATCGTTTTATTGGTGATCGGGCTTCTGTGGCAGTTCGGAGGAAGATTTCTGCATCTGGGCAGGCTGCCGGGAGATATTTCGGTGGAAAAAGGAAATGTCCGGTTTTATTTTCCGATTGTCACCTGCATTGTCATTTCTGTCGTTCTTTCTTTGATCATGGGACTTCTGCGCTGGTTCAGGTAAGTGATGCAGCGGAAGTTGCTGCTGCGGGCGGAAAACGGCGTTTCTCTTAAACTACTTTTTTTACTCTTAAATATTCCGGAAAATGTTCAAATTGCCTTTGATTAATGTTATGATTGAAAGTAATATAAAGAGAAGTGTGAGATTCGGAGTCGAGTTGAGGGGGAAGGCTGTTGCTGAAGAGATCATTAATCGGTTTGCTCCGCAGTTATGAACAAACAGGCGAGAAGGCAAAAGATCCGCTTTTAAAGACCAAATTTTACAAATTATCGATGGACAAGGCATGGGAGGAAGTTAGTACCACACTCAAGAAAATGAACGGCTACAGAGTGCTGCACGAGGTGCGTAACGTCGGCGAGATCGTGCTTGAAAAACGGACGGTGACCGGGCGGACGCAGGATATTACGGTCACTCTTTTCTCCATTAATCCGCTGAAGACCGCCATAGACATTTACTCCGCTTCCAGAGGCTCCCTTGGAGATCTGGGCTCCAACTACCGCACGATTCTCGATATTTACAGGCAGTTGGACAAACGGTTAGCGCAGTATCGTTCGAACGACTAGATCCGGCGATGTGCTTCCTCCTTGGGGAGCATTTTTGTTTGCCGGGAAAAGAAAGAGGCTCCGCAGAACCATACAGCTCCAGGACGGCAGCTGAATAGCATTGAGGGAAGCGGCGGTTCATCCGGCGCGCGATACTGCGATCCTCGGCGTCTGGTCAGACCCCTCCCCATCACAGAAAAAAGACGCCTATCACTTGAAGTCATAAGCGTCTTGCTTCAGGACAAACTATAGCATTAAAGCAAGCTTTTTACAGCCGCAATCGCTTTGTCGTAATCAGGATGGTTTGTCATTTCTGGCAAGTATTCTACATAGCGGATCGTGTCGCCAGCGTCCAGTACGAAAATGGAACGCATATCCAAACGCAGTTCTTTAATATGTACGCCATAAGCTTCGCCGAAAGACATGGATTTGTAATCGGACAAAGTGACCACTTTATCGATTCCCGCGGCACCGCACCAGCGCGCTTGAGCAAACGGAAGGTCGGCGCTCACGGTAAGAACGACAACATTCTCTCCCAGTTCAGCGGCAGCTTCGTTAAATCTGCGTGTTTGAGCGTCGCAGACGCCAGTGTCCAGGGAAGGCACAACGGAAATCAATTTCACTTTACCCGCAAAATCGGAAAGGGAAACCTGGTTCATCAAATCTTTGTTCAGCTTGAAATCCGGGGCTTTGTCTCCCGCTTGTAATTCCGGTCCGATTAGTGTAATCGGATTGCCTTTCAGAGTGGCAACACCCGTGCGTTCTTGAGCCATGTTCTTCTGATCCTCCCTTAATTTAAGCATATTGAGATGAATTACCTTTTCTATTATAATCTTTTGCTTTGGAACTTGTCCAATTGCCCATCCATAGCCGAAAGGATTGAAGAGATGTTTGTCAGGTACGAAAGCCCCCGGCAGTATGTACGCATGTATCCTGTGACGACCCTGCTGATCGGAATCAATGCAGTTGTGTTTTTGCTGCTTACGGTAAGCGGAGGTTCTACAGACACAAACACGCTGCTCCGGTTTGGGGCGATGGTTAACGCGGCACCTTACCAAACGGAGTATTGGAGATACGCCGCGGCGATGTTCCTCCATATCGGCTTCGAGCATCTGCTGTTCAACGCTTTTGCGCTGCTCGTGTTCGCACCGCCTCTCGAGAGCATACTCGGATCGCGGCGGTATTTTCTTTTTTACATTGCGAGCGGAATCATGGCCAATATTGCCGGTGTGCTGCTGCAGCATAACGCCGTATTGTCTGCCGGAGCTTCCGGGGCGATCTATGGAGTATACGGGGCGTATTTATATATCGGATTATTTCAAAAAGCTGATCTTGACCGCGGCTCTCGCACTACGATTATTACGTTAATCGTGACGGGGTTCCTGTATTCCGTAGCGGTCCCGCAGATCAGCCTGATCGGCCATTCGGGAGGTTTTGCGGCCGGTTTTATCCTGTATCACTTATTGAAACGGTCTATAAAATAAGAGGGCTATCAAGACAAATTATCGACAACAGTACGGAGGATCCGTGTGGAATTAAGACAATTATATTACTTTGTCAAAGTGGCCAGAAAACAGCATATGACTCACGCCGCCGAAGAGCTGCATGTGGCCCAATCGGCGGTAAGCAGACAGATTCATCAGCTGGAGGAGGAACTCGGAGTCCAATTGTTCGTGCAAAAAGGGCGAAACCTGCAACTGACCTCGGTCGGCAAGCTGTTTCTGAGCCGTGTGGAAGCGATTATCGCGGATCTGGACAGGGCGGTGAATGAAATCCACGAGTTTCTTAACCCGGAGGCGGGTGAAGTCCGCATCGGGTTTCCCCACAGCCTCGGAATTTCTCTGCTTCCGACCGTCGTGGCGGACTTCCGTAAAACCCATCCCAATGTCAAATTCAAGCTGCGCCAGAGCACCTTCAACAGCCTGATACGTGACGTAGTGAACGGAGAGATCGATCTGGCTTTTATATCGCCTTTTCCGGAGCGGCATGAGCAAGTGACCGGGGAACTGCTGATCACGGAAGAACTGTTCGCGATTCTGCCTTCCGCCCACAGGCTGGCAGGGCAGGAATCTATCAGGCTGGAGCAGCTCAAGGAGGAGCCTTTTGTCATGTTCAGCGAGGCTTACTCTTTGCGTGCCATCGTTCTGGAAGCATGCGCTGAGGCGGGATTCCGGCCGATGATCGGGTTTGAAGGCGAGGAAACGGATACGATCAGGGGGCTGGTCGCGGCAGGCATGGGAGTGGGCCTGCTGCCGGAAATGGCGCTCACCGAGATCAGCGAGCTGATGCCCGCCAAGGTGAGGGTCACCGACCCCCGGGTCACCCGCACGATCGGTCTCATCCGCCGCAAGGGCGAGAAGCTGCCTCTGGTGGCAAGGGTGTTTCAAGCCTTTTTGTTCGACTATTTTCAATGCGATAAAAAATAAAGCGTGCAGGAGGCGGACCGATTGGCCCGCTTCCTGCACGCTTTATTTATTGTATAGGAAATTATAGATGGCTGTCAGACAGATGTGTGCCAGGCCCCATAAAAATAGAAAACGTCCCGCTTCCACTCGTCAGAATGGAACGGGACGTTCTTCGTCACTTGCACAATCCGAAGAGCTTTCGAGCAAACGTGCTTTTTAATCATCCGATCGGCTGTTGAAGATCATGATATACTTTGCCAGCTCCAGCACGGAAATCAACGCAGCGGCTACGTAAGTCAATGCAGCGGCATTCAGTACTTTAGCCACACCGTGTTCTTCTTCGTTAGTGATAAAGCCGCTGGCCACCATGATATCCCTTGCCCGGGAGCTTGCGTTAAACTCAACAGGCAGGGTCACCAGCTGGAACGCTACCGCCGCCGAGAAGAACAGGATGCCCAGCCCAAGCAGGAAGTTGAACTGCTGAAAGAACAAGCCGGCTAGAATCATCAGAGGGGCCACGCCGGAAGCAAAATTAACGACAGGGAACATATTATGCCGCATAGTAAGCATCGGATAATGTACTTTATGCTGAATAGCGTGCCCGACTTCATGGCAGGCCACCGAGACAGCAGATATGGAATTTTCATAGTAGACTGGTTCGGAAAGCCTTACTACCCGCTGGACAGGATCATAGTGATCCGACAAGGCGCCGGGCACCGGCTCAACCGGCACATCGTAAAGGCCGTTCGCGTCCAGCATTCTTCTGGCAGCTTCGTATCCGGTCATACCGGACTGCACAGGGTTTTCGGACCATTTGTTAAATGTGCTTCTTACCCTGAATGAAGCCCAAAGCGACAGACCGAACGCGATAAAGATAAAGATATCCATGAAATGGAAACGAAACATGCCTTACTCCTCCTATATTCATTTAATGCGAGCCCTTATAGATTAAGAGGGCCCTCCCCTAGAAGGATCAACAAGGCTTCGATGCAGGCAGCGGTATAGGGCGTCAGCATCTTGTGATACTGCTTTACCTGTTTCGGACGGAGACTGTTGATAATCGGTCGGATTTCATGCACTTCATCCGCCAGCTGTTTTAAATGAAGCTGCAAAGATGTAAGTTTATCTGCCGCCTGTTCATCCGGGCACACCTTGCTCCACTGCATCAGCTTGGTCTTAATTTCTTCTAGGCTATATTTCTCTTTTTTCAATTTTTCAATACGTTTCAAACGGGATAAGGTTTCATCGCTGTAAAATCTGTAGTTTGCAATAGACCTTGTCTCAGGCCGGATCAAACCGAGCTTGGTGTAATAGTCGATCGTCCTTGGGCTCATGTTGCACAGTTTGGCGAGCTCGCCTATTTTATAAAGCTTTATATCCCCATCTGTATTCACCTCTTGTCCGACTTAGTATGGAGAACCGTAGTTTCCGACAAATCCGCATAATAAATGTTTCATTGCACTCACCATCAACGTGATTTTATGATACTAGAACTCAAACTATACAGTCAAACGTAATGCTTCGCATTAAACATTCGTTACAGGAATGTATTTCCCGCTTCATGTCAAGTTTATAACAGATCCCTGCCTCTATATTATGAAAAAACCGAATTATGCTTGTTATATGTCAGGTTATTTTCGTATTTACTCATAATTATTAAAAAATATGTTGTCAATGAAGGGTCGGATGTATATAATGACATTAAGAATTTCATTTAATGTTATAAAATATAACATTTTGAGGGAGTGGTCAATTTGATGAAAAAGTTTATTCCGGCTTTCGGCTTCATGGTTATGTTATTCCCTGCCTTCGCCTTCGCTGCGGATGAAGCACCGAAGCCCGAGCAGCTGCAGGCCGCGATAGACGGCGTTTGGGTAATGCTCGCCGCGATTCTGGTCATATTCATGCAGGCCGGCTTCGCATTGTTGGAAGCGGGATCCACCAGGATGAAGAACGCGGGACATGTTGCCGGCAAAACGATCCTGACTTTCGGAATTTGCGCCATTGCTTTCTGGGCCGTTGGCTTCGGATTCGCCTTCGGCGACGGAAGCGCGTTTCTGGACAACAACCTGATCGGAATTTCCGGATTTGGAATGGACGGAACGGAAGCGCAAGCTAAACAAGTATTCGGCTCCTTGTCAGCTTCCGACGCGCCGATCTCCATCAAATTCTTGTTCCAATTGGCCTTCGCGGGTGTGTCACTGGCCATCGCCTGGGGCGGATTCGCCGAAAGAGCCAAGCTGCCTGTCTATTTTATCTTCGGAATCTTGTTTACGGTCATCGTTTATCCGATTGTGGCTCACTGGGTATGGGGCGGAGGCTGGCTGTCCAAAATCGGCATGCAGGACTTTGCCGGGTCGACGGTCGTTCACCTTCAAGGCGCTACGGGAGCATTGGTGGCTACCTGGCTGCTCGGGCCCCGCATCGGCAAATTTAATAAAGATAAAACCCCAAATTTGATTCCCGGCCACAATCAGGTATTGTCCGTACTGGGTGTGATCATTCTGTGGATCGGCTGGTTCGGATTTAACCCGGGCAGCACTTTAAGCGCGATGGGAGACGGATTCTTCGGTTATATCGCACTGACTACCAACCTGGCGGCGGCGGCCGGCGGTGTGGCTGCCCTTATCGTATCGTGGATGTATTTCGGCAAGTCGGATATTCCAAGCATGCTGAACGGTGTATTGGCTGCCTTGGTTGCCATCACAGCGGCTTGTGCTTTCGTTACTCCGGGAGCTGCCATTCTCATCGGAGCCATCTCCGGCATCGTGACCTTCTTTACCGCCCAGTGGTTTGAAAAGGCCGGGCTGGACGATCCGATCTACGCCTTCTCCGTGCACGGGATTGCGGGAGTCTGGGGAACTTTGTCCACGGGTTTGTTCGCAACGCCTGAATTGGTCGAAATCGTAAAAGTCGGCAAACCCGGGTTGCTCTACGGCGGGGGTTTTGGACAGCTTGGAGTTCAAGCTCTGGGCGTGCTAGGCGCGTTCGTGTTCGTCCTTGTCGTATGTTTGATCATTCTGGGAGCCATCAAAGCAACTATCGGCCTGCGCGTAACGGAAGAAGAAGAAGTAATCGGCCTCGACCTTTCAGAGCATGGAAGCTACGGTTATCCGGAGCAAATGAAAAAGGCGTCTGTTCAGGATCCGGCAGCTGTGTAATACTGAAATCATTGAACCGGATGAAGGGGATGACACCATGGAACAACTTTCATGGCAGCTGCTGATGGAGCGTATCGAAAGGACTGACGACCTGGATACACTGAGCTCCCTCCGGGCAGAGGCCCATGCAAGGCTCCAAGGGCATCTCCTTTTTTCTTCCCAAGTGGAACGGAATGAGTTTTTGAACCGGTTCCACGATCTGCTGATGAGAAAAGTCGTGCTGCTCACCGAAACGGTGATGGTCGGCAACGGATGGGGTGCACCGCCGGCGGAATACGCTTTTCTGGCGTTCGGCAGCGGGGGAAGGAGAGAGATGACCCTATGGAGCGACCAGGATAACGGACTTATATATGAGGATGTGGAAGAATCATTCAGGGATGCGGTGGAGCGGTATTTTGCCGCTTTTGCCGGAAGCTTGGTAGCTTCCCTTGAGAAGGTGGGTTACCCGCCTTGCGAAGGAAATGTACTGAGTACGAATCCGCAGTGGAGAAAACCTCTCTCTGCGTGGATCCGCATGATTGCGGAGTGGTTCGGCGAACCGGACTGGGAGAACGTAAGGTATCTTCTCATTACCGCCGATTTTCGCTGTGTGTGCGGGCAGGAAAAGCTTTTGGATCAGCTTAAAGAGGTTTATTTCAATTATGTCAAAAGCCGCCGTTCCATCATCCTTCACATGCTGCACAACACTTTGCACCATAAAATATCTCTCGGTGTCTTCGGGCAGCTGATCAAAGAACGGTACGGACAGGATGCGGGCGGTGTAGACGTCAAGTATGGGGCATACATTCCGTTTGTCAACGGGGTTCGCCTGCTTGCGGTACAGCATCATATCCGCCGCTCTTCCACGTTAGACAGATTAAATGCGCTTTCCGAAGCGAATATTCTTCCCGCGCAGCTGTCTCGCGAACTTCTGCAGGCGTGGTCCTCAGCGGTTAAATTCAGGGAAATGACACCTTACCAAGAAGAAAACGGAGTGTTTCGGACGAGAGGAAAACTGGCCGCCAATCAGCTGACGAAAGAAATCGTCCAGGAATTGAAAAGCTGCCTGAAAACGGGAGCGGAGTTCCAAAGGTATATCCTTAAAATTGGAGAAGAAATTCGACTCTATGAGAAATGGAGGCGGTGAGGCATGAAGGACATGAGGCCGATGGGAAGAATGTGGCATTTATACAAAATGGGCGGCCTTACCCCTGCGATCACGTCTGTCTTCGACGCGCAAAACGCTCAGCAGATGGCTTTCATCCGCTCCATGATCAGGGAGCAAGAGCGCAGCTCGCTGTATGAAATTCAGCTGGACACGCTTGATGTGGCAGTTTTCGACCTTGAGACGACCGGCTTCTCCCCTTATAACGGGGATGAAATATTATCTTTCGGGGCGGTAGCCGCTGTCGGATGGCAAGTTCAGGAGCAGGAGACATTCTATACCTTGGTCAATCCCAAAAAGGCAATCCCTGAAGAAATTGTGAGGCTGACCGGGATCACCAACGATATGGCGGGTGAAGCGCCGGAGCTCATTGCGGGATTAAGGGGTTTTCTGGAATTCGTCAGCCACAAGGTGCTGGTCGCCCACGGCAGCGGCCATGATAAACATTTTCTCAATTCCGCGCTGTGGAAAACGTCCAGGATCAAGTTCTCCCATAGGCTGCTGGATACAATGATGATCGGGAAATGGCTTCATCCCGGTATGAAGAAGTACGGGTTGGACGAACTCCTCGATTGTTATGGGATAGAGATCGCCGGCCGCCATCACGCTTTGGAGGATGCCTTGATGACGGCCCGTTTATGGACTAAAATGCTGCAGGAAGTGAGGGACAGAGAGATCTGCACGTTGGGCGATTTGTATGAGAAGCTGAGCATCCACGTTTGAATGGTTTACACTATGCGAATTGGAAAAGGCTTGAACGGCAGTTCGGCGGCTGTTCTTTTTTTCGTCCAGGTATAGGCATGGATCACGGGATTGTCCGGTTCCTCGAATGAAAGGATAATGGCCGCGGTTTGTTTCCATAATGTGTTTGCGTCTTTGGAAGAGGGTACGGCCGGTGTCGTTGGGTGCGAGTGGACAAAGCCGATGAGCGATTTTTGCTGTTTTTGTATGTGAAAGAGATGCTCCGTCAAGGCTTGGGCGGACATTTCAAATTCATGCAGACGGTGGGATGAAATATTGGGGACCGGCACGAATTCGGTGACGGTCAGGCGGCTTGCGCCCGTCCCGGAATTCTCTGGGAAGCCCGCAAGCAGTCCGCAGGCTTCCTCGGGCAAAAGCGATTGGCAATAAGCTTTCATTGCTTCCCAGACGGATCTTGGCAGCATGATCATTGCAAAGTGTCTCCTGACGGTGATTTGGTACCTTGTAGCATACCAGAAAAACGACCCGTATGAAAGGAGATGCGTAACTGGGTATGTCGTCAGCTGATCTTACCTTGCGGCTTAATCAGAAAGAACACCAGTCCCAGCGTTATAAGCGACAGACAGGATACGGTGATGAACACGATTTTGTCGGAGATGTCCATAAGGAATCCAAACAGGGGAGGACCCGCCGCCACCCCCAGAAACCGCAGCGAGCTGTAAAGGGAAGTAATCATGCCTCGCTGGGATTTTTCCACGGAACCGGTGATCATCGTATTCAGGCAGGGAAGCAGCAGGCCCGTGCCGATCGAGCTGACAGTAAGCAGCGCAATGAGAACGTAAATATTTTTTGTGAACAGGATAGCCAGTCCCAGGGAGACGGTCATCAGAACCAGGCCGATATTGATGAGCCATCGCATCAGTGTGCCGTTTTTCTTGATCAAAGCCCCTGTCGTGTAAGATGTAGTGACCAGCCCCAGCAGAGGAATAGCAAGAATGCAGCCCTTCAGCACCCCGTCGATATTGTAAGGTGGCTCTTCGAGGATGTTGGATAAGTAAAACAGAACTCCGAACAGGATAAACAAACCAAGGGAACCCGCGAAAAAAGAAGTGATCAGCCACCGGCCCTTTTTTCTCAAAATCGAAAGAGTGGTCTTGACAAATTTGCCCAGCTTTTGGGGCTGCCCCTCCTTTTTCGGCTCCTTCAGAAGGAAGATCACCGCAAGCAGGGAGAGCACGCAAAAAATCGGAAATGCAAAAAATGCGGCATACCATACTATAAGCGCCAAAGCTGATCCCAGGATCGGCGAAATTACTTTTCCCGCTCCATTGGAAGCTTCCGTCAGTCCCAGCGCTTTACTTTCCGTTCCTCCCGAATAGAGGTCTCCCGCCAGGGCCATCGCGATAGGAGCGGTTCCCGCGGCGCCGAATCCCTGGATTGCACGGGCGATAATAACCACTGTATACGAGTTCCACACCGCCCCGAATCCCGCGAGGACACCGGCAGCGCCATAGACGATAAGGGAAGGGATCATGACTGCTTTGCGGCCGAAGCGGTCGGATAAATAGCCTGCTATCGGGATGATCAGCCCGGCCATTACGGAGAACAGGGTAATGACAAGCGAGCTTTGGAATTTGGAAATGCCCAGTTTATCTTCCATCACCGGCAGGATGGGCACAAGCATCGAATTGCCGAGTACAAGAACCAAAGGAACGGTGGCGATGGCGATGAACTCCCAGACTTGCCCTTTGGAGCTTGGCTTCTGCTTTTTCTCGCCTGTTTTCTCTGCCCCCTTCGGCGCCCGGTCATCGGGTTCTATGTCGCTCTCAAAAATGATGTCCAGCTTTCTGTTCTTTGTTTTTTCCATCCGACAAACCTCCTCCATAAAGAATCGTACTTTTAATCTGCCCGGATGCCTTTTACAACATACCTTATATCGAAGTTCCCGCAGCGAGGTTGAAAACCGGCATGGAAGGGCCATACTATAGCTGAAAAATTCAAAGGATATTTGGAGACATGTATGAAAAAAAAAATTCAGTGGATCGTGGCCGCGGGCGCACTCATCCTGTTGCTGGCTGTCGGAATGAGGTATTGGGGCAAGACTCCGCAAGCTGAAGCCGAGGCGATCGGTGCAGCCTCTCATGTCGGGCAGACGGCGGCGTCGTTTCAATTGATCGGTCTGGACGGTAAGCATTACAAGGTTGGAGGAGGAAGGGACAAGCCGGTGCTCGTTCATTTCTGGGCCTCCTGGTGCGGTCCGTGCAGGGAGGAAGCTCCGGCTTTGGAAGCCGCATACGAGAAATATCGGAAAGACATTGATTTTTACGCAGTTAACGTAACCCGGGCGGACAAGCTGGAGGAAGTTAACGCTTTCGTTCAAAAGTACGGTTTGAAGTTCCCGATCCTCCTCGACCGTGACGGTAAAACCGCGGAGAACTACCGCATATTGGCGATTCCAACCTCGTTCCTGGTGGACCGCGGCGGAGTGATCCGGGATATTTTTCATCCGTTGCCGCAGGCGGAACTCGAAAGAAAAATTGAAGCGGCAATCAACGCAAAATGACAACAAACACAACAAACTCCCTGGCTGATATAAAAGCACAGGGAGTTTGTCTTTCATCTGAAGTGACTTCGGAAGTCAAAAGTTTGCGTAACGAATTTTCACTCCGAGATTTTTTGTGAGTGCGATCAATGGTTCGCAAGGCCGAGACGTTCCTTGTGCGCTTCATGGGAGGAGCCTCGGCATTCCTTGCCGAGCAAGGCATAGCGGATGCTGTCCGTCAGGGCGAGCCAGCTCGCTTCAATAATGTTGCTGGAGACGCCGACAGTGTTCCAGGTGTTGTCGAAGTCCGTGTGCTCCATCACGACCCTTACTTTACTTGCGGTTTCCCCTTGGTCGTCGATGACTCTGACCTTATAGTCGGTGAGATGCGTTTCCTGGATGGACGGGTAATATGAAACCAATGCTTTGCGCAGCGCGTTGTCCAAGGCGTTGACCGGGCCGTTGCCCTCCGCCGCGGTCAGCATCGTTTCGCCGTGCACGTTCACCTTCACGATCGCCTCGGAAACGACGGACTGCTTGGCTGATTTTTCATAAATGATCTTAAAGGATTCCAGAGTAAAGATATTCTCCATCTCGCCGAAGGCTTCCCTCAGGATCAGCTCGAGCGAGGCGTCCGCCCCCTCGAACTGGTAGCCTTGATGCTCAAGCTCTTTAATGTGCTGGATGACCTGTTTGGTCTGTTCGTTGTTTAAATCGAAGTCCAGATTCAATTCCTCGGCTTTGAACATCAGGTTGCTCTGGCCGGCCAATTCGGAGACGAGCACTCTCTGCTTGTTGCCTACAAGCTCCGGCGAGATGTGCTCGTAGGTTTTGGCGTTCTTCAGGATCGCCGAGACGTGGATGCCGCCTTTATGGGCGAATGCCGCCGTTCCCACAAAAGGCTGGTTCACAGGCATCTGCATGTTGGCGATTTCGCTGACCGCGCGTGCGGTTGAAGTGAGGTTCGCCAGCTGCTGCCCGCTGATGCAGGAATAGGACATTTTTAACTGCAGGTTCGGCAGGATCGAACAGAGGTTGGCGTTGCCGCATCTTTCTCCATACCCGTTGATCGTTCCGTGAACTTGGGAAGCTCCGGCGGACACGGCAGCCAGAGTGTTGGCAACAGCGAGCTCGCAGTCATTATGAGCGTGAATGCCGATAGGGGCGGACACGCGCGCCTTGACTTCTTTTATAATCGAAGAAATTTCGCCTGGAAGGGTACCGCCGTTGGTATCGCAAAGCACGACCCAGTCTGCCCCCGCTTCCTGCGCTTTCAGAATGGTCCGCATCGCGTAGTCGGGATTATTTTTGTATCCGTCAAAAAAATGCTCGGCGTCGTAGATTACTTCCAGGCCGTTAGCTTTTAAATAGTGAACGGAATCGTAAATCATGGCCAGGTTCTCTTCGAGTGTGGTCTGGATCGCTTTATGGACATGAAAATCCCAGGACTTGCCGAAAATAGCGGCAGCCTTCACACCGGATTCGAGAATACGGTTCAGGTTGACATCCTGTGCGGCGGCGGTGTCTTTTCTGCGCGTGCTGCCGAAAGCGGTGATCGTGGCGTTAACGAGTTTGATATCTTTGGCGCGGTGAAAGAATTCTATATCTTTGCTGTTGCTGCCCGGCCAGCCGCCTTCTATATAATGAACTCCAAGAGCGTCGAGTTTTTGTACAATTTTGAGCTTGTCGTCCACGGATAGGGAAATGCCCTCCCCCTGTGTCCCGTCCCGCAGGGTCGTATCGAAAATTTTCACTGCAGCAGTCATAAACCTGTCCTCCCGGAAACTGATTTCGTTAATTTATAATTATATCACAGTTTTTTCTTGTTTTGGAGCACGAATTGTTGGCGCTCAGTTAAGATATGCTCATTTTGCTTGACCAAACAGGGCTCCGGCTGTATTCTTGTAGTGTCTTATTATCTATGGAGGTGCTTTGTGTGTCTACCAAACCATCAAGAACTTTACAGGCCGTACCGAATCCGTATCCGGATCGTGAATATGAAGTGGAAATCGAAACGCCCGAATTTACCGCGCTTTGCCCGGTGACGGGCCAGCCTGATTTTGCTACCATCACGATAAAGTACACACCAGGCCCTTATATCGTAGAATTGAAGTCGCTTAAGCTGTATATGTGGAGCTTCCGCGACGAAGGCCATTTTCATGAAGCGGTGACCAACATGATCCTTGATGATATTGTGGCACAGATCCAGCCCCGCAGAGTGGAGGTACTGGGGAAGTTTAATGTCCGCGGCGGGTTGTACACTAATGTGCGTTCCGTGTATGAACAGGACAAGTGATTATTTTCCAAAGAACGGAAGGGTCATCCTTCATATCGATATGAACGCTTTTTACTGCTCGGTGCATGAAGCGGTGGAGCCCGAACGTTATAAGGGCAAACCGCTCGCTGTCGCAGGCAGCGTCGAGCTGCGCAAAGGCATCGTAGTAACATCTTCCTACGCCGCGCGAGCCCGGGGAGTAAAGACAGGAATGCAGGTCAGGCAGGCTCTGAGAGTATGTCCTGACCTTATTGTTATTCGGCCGGACTTTGATTTGTACAGAGGGTTCTCCAGACGGTTTCTCGACATCGCTTATGCCTACTCCCCCCTGGTGCAGGCGATGTCCATCGATGAGTGCTATGTAGATATCACGGGCTCCAAACAGTTCGGCACCCCGCTAGAAATCGCGGAAACGATTCAGCTGCGCATCCGGGACGAGTTGGGTTTGCCCTGCTCAATCGGAGTGGCGCCCAACAAACTTCTGGCCAAGATGGGATCCGACATGAAGAAGCCGAACGGGCTCTCCGTTCTCAGGTTGCGGGATGTTCCCGGTGTCCTGTGGCACCTTCCGTGCTCGGATCTTTACGGAATCGGGAGGAAGACGGCGGACAAGCTGGGTAAGCTCAATATCCGCAATCTGGGCGAGCTCGCTCACTCGAACGAGGAGTTTCTGACCCGGCATTTCGGTGCGCTTGGCCCCGCGCTCAAGCAGGCTGCTAACGGGATCGACCACTCCCCTGTCAACCCAGAACGCGACCAGAGCAAATCCATTGGCCATACCACTACCCTGCCTTACGATTACACGGACGAACAGCAGATCGACAAAGTCTTCCTGAATCTGTCCGATGCGGTTGCACGCAGGCTCAGAAGGCAGAAGCTGGTCGCCCAAACGGTGCAGATTACGATTCGCGATCCCTATATGAAGACCATTACGCGTTCAAGCACGCTGTCTGTACCGACGGAAACGACGGATGAAATCTATAAGGCGGCCTGCTCCTTGTTTCATTCCCATTGGGAAAAGGGGAAGCCCGTCCGTCTGCTCGGTGTGACACTGCAAAATCTGAAGCTGAAAGAAAATTCGGCGATGCAGCTGGACCTTTTTGAGTACGAGAAACAGGCGCGTCGAGAGAAACTCACCCAGGCGATGGATGGCATACGGGATAAATTCGGCGAAGATGCAATCGTTACTTTAGGAATGGTGGGAGACGATCCTTCCACGCTTCTAAGGAACAAGAAAGTCAGGGGAACTTCTCTGCAAATGGATTTTTTGAAGAGCGATGGAGAAGATAAAATTTGATAGGAAACGTTTGAAGTTTCCCCCCAATTATATTATATTGTACTTTGAGGATATCTTTGAGGAGGAGTTTGGAAATGGCAAAATTCACCTGGGTCGAAAAAGACACATGCATCGCTTGCGGCGCTTGCGGTGCGACCGCTCCCGACATCTACGACTACGATGATGAAGGATTGGCGGAAGTGATTTACGATAACGATGGCAATACCGGTAACACAGAGATTCCGGAAGACCTTTACGATGATCTTCAGGATGCTCAGGATGGATGCCCAACGGACTCCATTAAAGTTGCGGACGCTCCTTTCAATAAATAAGCTACTGCCATTTATACTTAGGAGAAAGCCCCTGGACCGGCGACGGCGACAGGGGCATTTTGGTATTAGCCGGTATATAGCGTCAATCATTTTCCCAAAAGAACAAGCCGGCTACGGCCAAAACGATTAGCGCTACAAGAAAGCCGACTATGAGAAAACCGATGCCTCCAACAAACGCCAATGCCTTAGGGAAGAAAATAAATGCAAGAATTCCGGCCAGGATGAACCAAATCAGGGAACGAAAAGTTACCTTTATCATTTTCCAAATAATTACAGCCGCTGCGATACCGACGAGAATGTGCAGCATCCTCTATCACCTTCTTGTGTTAATTATAATACTATATGGCTAAAACGTGCCTTCCAGACATATTCTTCATAAATCTTGCTTGCGTCAGCAGCCGTCAAGCGTCCGCTGACGGTAGTTGTTTACTCGTATTTATGCCCCTCGTACACGACATAGCCAAGCGGGTGATGGGTGAAGTGAAGCACCGGGTCGCCGGGATTGTCGCGGGACTTGGATGCGTGCTTGCGGTCGATGTACTCGCCTTGCATCTCAATGTCCGCACCTTCCTTGAGGTCCGGTATCGGTTTTGGCAGGCCAAGCGAGTCGCCGTACCGAATGGCTACGAACGCTTCCGGCTCGACTTCGGAGGGGTTCAAATTTTCCGTGCCAAGCACGCGTATGTGATCCACGATAATATGCTGATGTCCATTGCCCGCACCTTCGTACCTCTTGACCGTCGCTTTGACATGGACCACGTGGCGCTTTTGTCCTGCACCGGCCTGCTGATTGTTGTCTGCATTATTGCTGGCAGTGCAGCCGGCGAGCCAGGCACCAACGCCGGTGAGCAGTAACAGCGCCAAGAGAAGCATCCAAATTCGTCTTTTCATTTATGTTCCAGCCTTTTAAACAGTTTCTCCTCCGATTATGGCAGGCTGAGGGCGGTATATCAACTGCTGCCGATGTGCTGTCATCAAAACATACAAAATCTTAACATAGAGTTTAAAAAGAATTTACATTCACCCCTTAGACTAAAGTAGCTGCTGCATTCATTATCTATTTTTAAGAAAAGGGGCCAATATATGAATAAGATGCTATCCTTGGCATTAAGCTTTGCTTTGCTGGGTTCTGCGATAGTTCCTGCAGCTACCGCTGCGGCTGCACCGGCTGCCTCAGTGAAAGTGAAACTGCTCGGCATCAACGATTTTCACGGACAGCTCGACACGGTGGCAGACGTGAAAGATGCCAGCGGCAAAGTTGTCGATCAGCGCGGAGGAGCCAGCTACCTGGCCGCATATTTGAAGGAGCGCAAAAAAACGAATCCGAACACGCTGTTGGTTCATGCCGGTGATGCGGTCGGTGCGAGCGCTCCTGTCTCCGCCTTGTCGCAGGATGAGCCTACGATCGACTTCCTCAACAAGCTTGGTTTTTCCGTCGGTACAATGGGGAACCACGAATTTGACTATGGAGTCGCGGAAGCCAAACGCTTGGTATATGGCGGCCCGAATCCTGTTACAGGCAAAAACTTTGCCGGCGCCAATCCTGATTTTAAATACGTGATCGCCAACGTCGTAGACGAGACAACGAATCAGCCGGTTTTTCCGGCTTACACGATTAAAGAAGTGGGCGGCGTGAAGATCGGATTCACCGGCGTGGTAACAATGGAAACTCCGAACATTGTGAACCCGAAAGGCATCAAAGGGTATAAATTCATCGACCAGGCGGAAGCGGTAAACAAGGCTGTCGATGAAATGAAGAAGCAGGGCGTTAACACAATCGTTTTGCTTGCTCATGATCCCGGCTTCGGCACCAATGACCAGGATGCAAACGGCGAAGTCGTCGATCTGGCGAAAAAACTCGGCAGCGGTGTCGACGTCATTTTTGCCGGACATAACCATGGTCTGTTAAACGTCAATGTTAACGGCAAGCTTATTGTACAAGCTTATTCTTACGGCACTGCGTTCTCCGATGTCGACCTTGAAATTGATCCGTCAACCGATAAGGTAGTCAGCAAAAAGGCGGAAATCGTAAGCACTAATCACAAAGGAGTAACTCCCGATCCGGAGAGTGAGGCTTTTGTCAATAATTTGATTGCCGCAACTCCGAAATTGACTGAAGCGGTAGGAACTGCGGCTAAGGATATTGACCGCACTGCCTCCGCAGCCGGAGAAACCGCGCTTGGCAACTTGATCGCCGACGGTATGCGCGCTGCAATGAAGACTGATTTTGCATTCATGAACTCCGGCGGTATCCGCAACGACATTCCTTCCGGAAAAGTCACTTACGGCAACCTCTTCAAGATGCAGCCTTTCGGCAACGTGCTGATCAAAATGACGCTCACTGGAGCCCAGTTCCGCGAACTGCTGAACCAGCAGTGGAAAGGACAGGATCCGCAAAGGCCGCGTATCGGCCAAATCTCCGGCTTTACCTATACCTGGGATGACAGCAAACCTGCCGGCGAAAAAGTGATGGATATTAAAAAGCTTGACGGCACTCCTATCCAGGACAATGGCTCTTACACCATTACGGTCAACGATTTTATGGCTAACGGCGGGGACAAGTATACGCTGCTCAAGTCTGGCACCGAGCGTGTCGCTGGACCGGTAGACCTGGACGCGACTTTGCAGTACGTCAAGGATAACTTTACGGCAAAAGGCCTTCCGATTACCTCATCCGTCGAGAACCGGTTTATTAAGGTCGAAGCCCAATCGGTCAAGGAATTCAAAGATGTAGCTCCAACGCACTGGGCATACAATGTCATTAAGCAATTAAGCTCCAAAAATGTAATAAACGGAGTGTCGGACGATCAGTTCGCACCAATGCAAAGCGTGAGCCGGGCGCAATTTACCGCTATGCTTGTCCGCGGCCTCGGTTTGAAAGAGACTGTCGAGATGCGTTTCGCTGATGTTCCTTCAACTTACGCTTATGCAAAAGAAATCTCGGCCGCATTCAAAGCAGGCATCATTGACGGCATCTCCGAATCGGTATTCGCGCCGGACCAGACAATCAAGCGTGAAGAGATGGCCAAAATGATCGTGCGCGGTTATGAAGTGAAGTCGGGCGCAAAAGCGAAATCGTCGAAAGCGGCTGCTTTCAACGACTTTACAGCAGTCAGCGAATGGGCCAAAGTTTACGTCAATGTAAGTGCTGAGCTTGGATTGATTCAGGGACGCCAGGATGGCATTTTCGACCCTAAAGGCGAAGCTAACCGCGCGGAAAGTGCACAGATTCTCTCTAACTTGCTACTGAAATAATAATGATATCATGTTTCATTTATTGAACGATTAAGCAAAGCTTGTAAACGAGCGGGCGGCGACAGCTGCCTGCTCGTTTTTTTTGCAGCGACGGGTAAACGGGTGGCACGCACGCTTCCTGCCTAAGTTCAGCGTACCAATTAGCTTGCCCCGGGCAGCTGGTGGTGGTCGCGGATTTGCCGACAAGGCTGCTAAGCGCTGTTCTGCGCTGCTGCTAGGCGCAGTTCGAGCGGCGTTAATTCATTTTGCCCGGATTTCTTCCGATATAGATCTTGAATAAGTCAGCGGCCGGGAGGAGCAAGCTTGTGAAGGATAAGGACGATTTTAATGATTTATTCTTGCAGCAGAACTCTATGGAGGATTCTGTATATTTAAAAAAATATGTCCAGGACCACCCCGATAACAAGATGGCGTGGTATTTGCTGGGCAGGGATTACATGTCAAAAGGACAGCACGGCAAAGCCACCTACTGCTTTACTCAGGCGGGCGAGGTGTATGAAGCTTTCGAGCAGCAGGCAGCCCCGGTGATTCCCCACGTCGTTACGGAAAACATGAAGCATATCGTGAAAGCTATAGAGGAAGAGCAGCTCAGAGTGAGCAGACGCGCTCAAAAACCGGGTACGAAGCTTCGGGCTGCCCTTCTGATGCTTTTGCTGCTTGTGGTGTCTTTTTTACCTGTTGACGTCGAGAAAAAGGAGTCCTTCAATAATGAAAAGAGTCAGGCGGCCGAAAGCGCCCATACCAAGGGGGCTAAAGCGGCGCAGCAGGGACACGGCGGCAAGAGCGTGATCCAAACGCTTTACCTTTTTGATTATGTGACTAAAGAGAAATGGGAAGCGTTCCTGCCGGAGTATATGAAAATGGCCAAACAGAGCAAGCAGCTGTTCACGCTGGTGCAGGGCGGCGCTTCCGAGGACAAACGCTGGACCGACTGGCTGCTCTCCCCTGTTGTGCATATGACCATTGACGGGCGGCCGGAAGCCGGCAAACTGGAAGTCAATTATTACAGCACAGAAGGCTGCAGCTGCACACCGGGCGACGCGAACGCCGTAAAGGCGGGATTCACTCATTGGCAAAAATCGGAGGAAGAAGCCGCCGTTCTTCGCTCTGCTATGGCTGCTTACAGGATCAAGAACTCGAACTTACCGGATGCGATTGGGCAGCTGGCGCAGCCGTATCCGAATAATGTACTGCCGGGCTTTACTCCCGGGATGGAAGAGCAATTTGCACAGGAACTGCAGCGGATCGCTTCTCAGCAACAGACTGCCTCCGGTACCGCGCTAACGCCCCCTCTGAAGCTGGCTCCGGTGCCTTCTGCTTTCGGCAAACAGGTTGCGGAAGCGGACAAAAACCGGGCATCAACAGCTCCATTGTCGGAGCCGCTGAGGATTATCGTGGATAAAGATGCTCACAGACTGGGTTTGGTGAGCGGAAGGGTGCTGATCAGAAGTTACCCGGTCGGCTTGGGAGGCTCCCGTACTCCGGAGGGAGAGTTCACCGTGACGGAGAAAGTGAGGAACCCGAACAACAAATCTAACGGCGAATACGGCAGCCGCGGAATGACGCTGTCCGACAGCTTGTACGCGATCCACGGCACCAATCAGCCTGACAGTATAGGCAAAGACCAATCTCTTGGCTGCGTGCGGATGGTGAAGGGGGATCTGGAGGAGCTGTACGATATGGTACCCAAAGGCACCAAAGTCACCATAACAAAAGGCGTGCTGCCCAAAGACAGCCAAAAGCCGCCTGCTTCTTTCGCTCTTCCTCTGCTCACGGACGACGGCAACCCGAATAAATTATACAGATGGTTAAATTAGTTAGGAAGCGGCTTTCTTTTTGGTACCGAAAACGATAAACTGTTCGATAGAAATCATGTTTCGAATGGAGTTGTCGAGTTTGCTTTATACAAAGTTAGCGAAACCTGTTCTGTTCCGCATGGATCCCGAGAAAGCGCATCATCTGATTATTGACAGCCTAAGCTTGGCGGGGAAGCTGCCGGGGATGCCGGGCCTGATTAGCGGAATCTACGGAGTCCCGGGCTCGCCGGAGCTTTCAATGCGGCTGTGGGATCTGGCCTTTCCCAATCCTGTCGGATTGGCCGCCGGTCTAGACAAGAACGGTGAAGCGGTTGCCGGCTTCTCTTCGATGGGATTCGGATTCATGGAGGTCGGAACAGTTACTCCCAAGGCTCAGCCCGGAAACGAGAGGCCGCGTTTGTTCCGTCTTCCACCCGATCAGGCGTTGATCAACCGGATGGGCTTTAACAACGTCGGAGTTCAGGAGATGGCTGCCAATTTAAGAGGTACCCGGCATCGCCCGATCCCTGTGGCGATAAATATCGGCAAGAACAAAGTTACCCCGAATGAACGGGCGCAGGACGATTATAGGGAATGCATCCGGGTTCTTTACCCGAGTGCGGATTTTTTTGTGGTGAACATCTCTTCGCCGAACACGCCGGATTTACGCAGCCTGCAGCACGGCAAAGAATTGGAGAGCCTGCTGCATGCTGTGGTCGAGGAGATGAATATCCAGAAGCAAGCTCGCGGAGGAGAAGGCAAACACATCCTGGTAAAAATCGCCCCTGATTTGAAAGATGAAGAAATTGATTATATGATAGATACAATTATGAACAGCGGCGTGTCGGGAATAGTAGCGGCAAATACGACCGTCTCGCGGGAAGGGCTTGCGCACTCTGATGCCAAAGAATCCGGCGGGTTAAGCGGACGTCCCCTGACCTTCAGGTCCATGGAGATCATCCGCAAAGTTTTTGCCCGTACAAAGGGATCACTGCCCATTATAGGCGTAGGCGGAATCTTCACGGCGGAGGACGCGTACGCCAAAATTCGCGCCGGAGCCAGCCTTGTGGAAATTTACACCGCTTTAATTTACGAAGGGCCCGAGCTGCTGCAGCGTCTGAACAACGGGCTTTTGCAGCTTTTGAAACGAGACGGCTTCACTCATATTTCCCAGGCGGTGGGAGCGGACGCTCGCTGAATGACGCCGGTGGCGCCGCACGTGTTCCAGTTTACCCGGGGCTCCCTGGAAAGTATTCGGAATAAGCTCCCAAACTTCGCTTCGCTTTGATTTATGAGTTTTTGTTACTGTGTGGTTTTGGAAGTGCTTGCGAATGGAGGCAGTTTATGGATAGTCGCGATTGGAGGAAGTTCCTCCTTCCTTACGATCAAGCGGTCGAAGAGCTGAAGGTGAAGCTGAAGACGCTTCGTTCGGAGCTGAAGACAAGGGAGGAATATTCCCCTATAGAATTTGTTACCGGCAGGGTGAAAAAGGTGTCCAGCATCCTTGCCAAAGCCAAGAAGCTGAATGTGCCGATGGAGGCGCTGGAAACGGGAATCGAAGATATCGCAGGCATACGCATCATGTGCCAGTTCGTTGAGGATATTGAGCGGCTCGCCCAGCTGATCTCCGAGCGTGAGGATCTAAAGCTGCTTTATATAAAAGACTATATTACGAACACCAAGGAAAGCGGGTACCGCAGCTATCACATGATTGTGGAGTATCCGGTACAGACCGCGTTAGGCACGAAAAAAGTACTGGCGGAGCTCCAGCTTCGCACGTTGGCGATGAATTTCTGGGCAACGATCGAGCATTCGCTGAATTACAAATATAAAGGCGTTCTCCCACCTGACGTTGTGGCCCGCCTCAGCAAAGCGGCAGAAGCCGCCTTCGCGCTCGATCAGGAAATGTCCAGCATAAGGGATGAGATCGTGGAAGCCCAGAAAATTTTTGAAGACGAGTCGAATAGGGTGACCAAAATCCTGAACCACATCCAGGAGCTGTATTTTTACAATAAGGCCAAACAGGCTGCGGAGTTCCAGATGCGTTTCAATGAGGTATTTGAAGAGGCGGATGCAATCAAGCTCAAGGATCTAGCCATAGAAGTGGAAATCGCCCTGGTCAGCGCCAAAATGGGCAACCGGACCGCCAATCGTTCCGGCGATTAAAAAAAAACTGCGAAAAGCCTTCCGCTCGAGGTTCCATTGTTCGAGTCAGAGGGCTGTTTTTCTATAAACGGGAGGAGCTGCTGGTATGGAGAAATATGATCCTTTGTACATCTCTTTTTTCTATCATTTCAACGTTGCCAGAGATTATTTCGAATGTCATGAGGTGATGGAGGAGCTGTGGCTTGAGGAAGGGAGATATCCGTTCTATCAGGGGCTGCTCCAGATCGCAGTCGGTTTGTACCATCACCGGAACGGCAATGTGAATGGAGCGGTGAAATTGTTCACAGCGGGCATGCAGAAGCTCCGGGATTACCGTTCGCCCTGGACGGGCATCGATTTGGAAGGCTTGCTGCGGGACAGCGAAATTTACCTGGACAAGCTGGAACGGATTGCGGAAGCCCCGTTTGAACAATACGATCTTAGCATCACGATAGTGGATCCGGCCTTGCGCAGGCAGGTGGAAGAATTTGCGGACAGGCGGCAATAAGTGAGGTTTTTGAATAGACTCCGACAGGAGTTTTTCTTATAATAGATGTAGATACGGCTTGTTAAAAGCCTCAATTCATCGGGAGATGAGATTGCAGCATGCTTGACACCATTTATCGCAAAAAGCTTGTTTTGGCGTTGGTCTATTTATTTGTTCTATCCGGCGTGTCGCTTGGATCTTATATGATCTACCATCGGAACGCCAACTCATATACGAACGCCCCTCCTGACAATGACACTTTTCACAGCCAGCTTATTCAGGCCCCTCCGAACTATAACGTGCTGGAAGACTTTAAAACCCGCAACGGCGGGCTGACCGCGAACTCCTTCGGCGAACTGGAATTGGTGAAAACGAAGCACAGCCGGGCGAACCAGGTTTTGGTGAAGGATGCGGATATCATCGGCGAATATAGCGACCCGGATAAATCGATGATGTATTATTTTGTACAGCGCACTAAAAAAGAGGAAGAGCAGCAGTGGACTCAGATCGATCTGCTCTTGTTCGACCCGGCCACACAAGGCACGCGGCAGGCCCCGATTGCAATCGTGGAAGGGGATTGGGGCGAGGCGGCAGCAAAAGGAACACAACTGAGCGGATTTGCAGGGAAGGATACCTTTATTTTTATCAGCCCGCGCAGCCAGAAGAACAGCATGGTTTACACCGTTAACCGGATGGAGCTTAAGGATTTGAAGGTTGTTCCCCTGTTTGATTTTGCCCGGATAGAGAGCGGACCGAATCCCAAGGCGGTGTACCGGGACAGCTGGCTTGCCAAAGACCAGCAGACGCTGGCCATCCGAAGTCACGGGGACCAGATTAAACAGTACTCGCTGAAAACTGCGGAAAGTACAGTGTTGCTGGAGGCTTCCGCTCACGACACGGCGACTTCCAGCCTTCTGCTCTCCCCGGACAAGAAAAGCGGCGTCTATGTGTCCGAGCCTTACCGGAACAACGCGTGGCTGCTTAACTTCGGCAGCAAGGAGAAGAAACAGCCGTTTTTGACGGAGAAAGGGTACGTAGAGCCCGGGTTTGACGACACCGGAACGGTTCTTTATTATAACTTTACATATAGCCCGTCCCCGGAGCGCATCCTGAAGGGAGAGCGCAGAACACTGCTGCAGAGCCGCGGCGTGCAGGTGATGGATCTGAAGGGTAACTCGATCAAGCGGTTTGCGCTGCCGCAGGACGGCAAAGAAGGGCTGGAGTTCGCCGGGTATGTGGACGACCGCAAGGTGGTGCTGCTGCACAAGTATGTGCTTGAGCAAAATACGGGCGGACAGCCGTATAAGAAGACGGTCGACTGGCTGACCGGGGATTTGAAGACGGGGGACATGCTGTCGCTTGTTCGATTGAATGTTCCGGACAATTGGGACAAGAAGGACGTTTATCTGGCCACGGCAACGATGGACAGCTTCTCGGAAAACGCCAGGCAGCACGCATTCGTCAATCTGCTTGACGGCACTTATGTCATTCCTCGTTGGATGCAGCAGGAGATCGCCGTCAGCCGGGAGGAAGACCTGGTCTTGTATCTTGATGACAGCGGGAAGCGCGTGGATATGACGTCCTTTACCCGGCCCGACCTTGTGGTGACCACATTGAATTACAAAAAGCACAATATGCCGCCCAAGCCTTTCTACTGGACCAAAACCCATTGGCTGGTCAGGGTGTCCCCCGCGGCGGGCGGGCAGTGGATATTCTCGTTTCCTGTAAATTGAGCGAAGAGAGTGAATAGGATGGGCGCCAAGCTGCCTGAAGCTTTTACCGATAAATTGAGGCGCATGCTGGGAAATGATTACGAAGCTTTCTTGGCTTCCTACGACGACCCCCGTAATTATGGACTGCGTGTGAATACATTAAAAATCGCCGCCTGCGACTTCTTGCAGATTTCCCCTTTTCAGCTGGAGCCGGTTCCATGGGCGCCTGCAGGCTTTTATTATAAGGAGGGGGAACGGCCGGGCAAGCACCCTTTCTATCACGCAGGCCTGTATTATATCCAGGAGCCGAGCGCAATGTCGCCGGTTGAACTGCTCGATGTGAAGGCCGGGGATCGGGTGCTCGATCTTTGCGCGGCTCCGGGAGGAAAATCCACGCAAATTGCCGCCAAGCTTCAGGGACAAGGGGTGCTGGTATCAAATGACAACCATTACGTCCGCACAAAGGCTCTTACGAAGAATATAGAATTGGCCGGGATCCGGCACGCCGTTGTGACGAATGAAACGCCGGACCGCTTAGCCGGCCGCTTCGAGCGTTATTTCGATAAAATACTGATCGACGCGCCCTGCTCCGGAGAAGGCATGTTCCGTAAAGAAGAAGATATGATCAAGCAGTGGGAGCCCCAAGCGGTGGAGCGGTATACGGCTATGCAGCGGGATATTCTGCGGGAAGCGGCCAGAATGCTCGCTCCCGGCGGCCGGATTGTGTATTCCACCTGCACTTTCTCCCCGGAAGAGAACGAATGCATGGTCGGATGGTTTCTGCAGGGGCATCCTTCTTTTCGAGCGGCGGAAGTGCCGCTGCCGGGAGGGGCTTCTCCCGGACGGCCGGAATGGATGGAGGTCGGAGGTTGCGCCGATTTGCCTGAAGCAATTGCTGACGAGCTCACCTGCACAGTTCGCCTCTGGCCGCATCTTGTGAGGGGAGAGGGGCATTTTGCCGCCGCCCTCCAGCATAATGGAGCTGGAGACGACGATGTGCAGCGGAGCAAGCCGGATATCGCAACCGAACAGGAGAGGCTGGAGCGGTGTTCCCAGGGCGCCTGCAAGCCGCGGAGCGGCGGCACAGGGACTGTCCGTCCAACCACCGGGAGAGGCAAGGATTTGTCGCCGGTAGAGGAGTTTCTTCTCACCCATACGAAGCTTGCGGTAAAGGGAACAGAAGCCGCTCACGGGGAGCAGGTTTATTTAATGCCGGACGGACTGCCGGATTTGCGGGGGCTTAAAGTGGTCCGGCCGGGCTGGCACCTGGGAGTGCTGAGAAACGGCAGGTTCACTCCTTCCCATGCCCTGGCGATGGGACTGAGGATGGAAGAATGCGCGAGGACCGTTATGCTGGCTTCAACGGAACCAAGTGCGGTCAGTTATCTGAAAGGGGAGACTCTCGAAATACCGGAAGAACGTGTTGTGAGAGATCCCGGGCTCCCTGCCAAAGGCTACTGCCTGGTCGGGGTGGACGGCTTTCCGGTCGGCTGGGGTAAGTGGCTGGATGGAATCCTGAAAAACGAGTACCCGGCCGGCTGGAGGTGGACTTGATAATAATGAAAAGGCAGCGTCTCGATAAAATTCTCTCGCATTCGGGGTACGGTTCCCGCAGCGAGATCAAGAAACTGGTAAAGAACGGCGCGGTCACCGTTAATGGCGCAGCGGTCACGGACAGCGGGATTCAGGTATTTCCCGGCCAGGACGCTATCCAGGTCGATGGCGAAGAGGTGCTGTACCGCGAATTTGTCTACCTGATGCTGAACAAGCCTCAGGGCATCGTCTCGGCTACGGAGGACAATAGAGACCGCACAGTGATCGATCTGCTGGATGACAGCTACGGCCATTTTGACCTGTTTCCCGTTGGCAGGCTGGATAAGGATACCGAAGGCCTGCTTCTGCTGACCAATGACGGGAAGCTGGCGCATAACCTGCTTTCACCGCGGAAGCACGTGCCCAAAACGTATTATGCGGAGGTGGAAGGCCCGCCTGTCGGACAGGAGGACGTAGAAGCTTTTCGCCAAGGGGTCACACTCGACGACGGTTATGTAACAATGCCTGCCCAGTTGACAGTTCTGGCCGCGGAGGAGTCGAGGTCGAGGATCAGGCTGACCATACACGAAGGGAAATTCCATCAAGTGAAGCGGATGTTTCAATCCGCAGGCAAGCGGGTCGTATTCCTCAAGCGCCTTCAGATGGGACCACTGAAGCTCGATCCTGATTTGACTCCCGGCCAGTATCGGGAGCTTTCGCAGACGGAGCTGCAGCTGCTGCAGAAGGGCCATGAAATAGAGGAAGGATAAATGCCGGAGCATTTATCCTTTACGCTGTGGTGGTTGATGGGGGACTCCCTGCAAACCGGTCAGTCGGCTTCAAAGCTGTGTGCGGGTTCGCGGGTGTGTTTTTGCGCCCGCTGCGCGGTTCGTTTTGAATGAGGATCGAAATTAGTAAATGAAGAATGTTCTTGTGATGATAACCAACAGGATAAACAGGACCAAAATAATTCCAACGGAAGAATATCCGTATCCTACACCAGTCATGAGAACTCCTCCTTTAAATATGATCTGCCTGGGTCTGATCCTCAAGGATGGACGGCAACCGTCAACCCTCTTGGTGATACCTATTTTATGAACAATTAGCTCAGAGGACTGGACGTTTGCCGCGGGTGCATATAATTTGGGCGCTCTCAGGTTATTCTAATGAGAGGCAGTGCATTCAAACATCTCAGGAGGCGAGAGGTCATGGCGCAGATCACGTTAAGACCGGATTTAAAGACTGCTGGCGGGGAAGTGTGCGACATTCTTGTCAATCAACGCTATGTGGGATCTCTGACTTTACTCTACAGAGAATCGGATCGGATGGCCGGTTCGGTTCAATTGGATGAAAGCTCTTTATCCGAAGAAACCAAAGAAGAAGTTATTCTTTTCATTCAAAATCACATTCAAGCTTTGGTTGACGCTCTGGACTTGGAAGAATGCGATGTCGTAGTCACTTACAGCCCGTATGACCTGGTCATATCCTCGGATGATCACGATGCTTTTGCGGATCGGATCGTGGATGCAGAGGACGAGCTTTACTTGGACGATGCCAATAACGATTATCAATGGGCCGGCGATGAGGCGAGCTTTAACGATGTGGACCCGGAGTCCTGGGAAACATCCGAGGCGGATCTGGACGCTGTAGATGAAGCGGAATATTATGATTTGTCGGACGATCTGCTTGAAGGCAACGAATATGAACTCGTTATTATCGACGAAGCGCGCAACCGGGTGGATTACCATGTGTATGACCAGGACCAGGAATTTGTAGCGGAGATCTTCGCCAAAATTTACGGCAGAGACCTTATCTGCACCGTGAATTGGATGTTTGAGCCCGATGAAGATGAGATCGATCTGGTTGCCGACCTGCTGATGCAGGATTTTGATGAAGATGAAATTGACACGGCTGTCATTCATATGAGCTTCGAGGGCAAGTTGGTGGAAACGATCGAATTGACCCATGAGGACCTGCTGGATGAGGCAGACGATGAAATGTACATGGACAGCGAGGATATGGACGAGGAAGAATATTCGGTCATGCTGACCCGTGATGACGGAGATACGCTCACTTATGAGATTTACCAGGACTCTTACGGCGAGCTGCCGATCGGAACGGCCACTGTCGATATCAGCCAGCGGCAGTTGACCGGTTTTATCGATTTCCGCGAACCGGGCTCTGCCGACGACCGCGAGTTCATTGTTTCGATGCTGATGCAGGAACTGGATAAAGAAAAGGACTACGACGGTCTGAATATGTCGATGATGTATAATGATGAACTGATCGACGAGATCTTCGTGGAAATGGAGCAGGTTCACTGATACGGCGGCAGGGGGGCATATGCCCCTCTTTTTCATGTAGAGGAAATAATGTTTGGCGGCTGCAGATAAAATGCTGATAAATTCGACAAACTTGGGGATTGCGGCGGGGTATGGTCGCATCGGTTGCTGGTGTTCAATCCAAATGCAGCACCGCAGCTTTTCCTGTGAACATATGCAAAACCTCCACGTTGGAGCAGCCCCTGGAAGGCCGGTTTACAGTTTCCCTGGCAAATTTGTTCTTTCAAGTTTCGACAAAAAGTTGGATAATAGGGAAGGAGCGGTTTTAGGTCGCAGCTTGGTTTGGGGGCATGGTTATGAAGTTGAGCCAGGAAGAAATCTCACATATGGTTTTTCTGACTGAGGTTATATTGAACGGAAAAAAGAAATCCCGTATGGAAGCGATGCTGCAGTGCTTGCTGTATGTCGTCAAATCGTTGGAAGAGGTAGAACTGCCCGATTCCGTGGCGGAGAATATTGCGGAGCTGCTCAGCCATACGGAATTGGAGCTGCGATCGGAGAATGACCGGCTTCAGGAAATCAAGTCCAACTTGCAAAAATAAGTGAATCGGTTCACATGCAAGTTTTCATTTGCTCCCGCGTAAATATGAAAAGATTGAGCATTCATATGATCGCGTGCTATAATGAATAGTATTTTTTTAACGATAGAGGTGGTGCTCGTGGGTTACGAAATCCCGAGAAAAGTCCAGATCTTAGGTCAGGACATTCAACAGGACCAATTGAAATATCATCACAAAACAGTGCTCGTTTCCAAGGAATTTACATTTGACAGCGCGCATCATCTTCACTGCTACGAGGGCAAATGCCAGAACCTCCACGGCCACACTTATAAGCTGCAGGTGCTCATGGCAGGCAAAGTGGATGAGAGAGGGATTGCGATCGATTTTACGGATATCAAAAGGATTGTCAAAAAGCGGGTCCTTGACCGGCTTGACCATAAATATTTGAACGAAACGCTTCCTCCGATGAACACGACTGCGGAGAACATGGTCGTCTGGATGTATGAGCAAATCGACGGAGCTTTGAAGGATGAAGGCTTGTACCCGGACATCAAGCTGGAAGAAATGCGGCTGTGGGAAACGCCGACAAGCTATGCGGCTGTGACCAGGGCATGGATGGAGGAAGAGTGAATGCGGGATATCAAAATACCTATGGTGGAAATTTTTGAAACCGTCGAAGGAGAAGGCACCCGCGCCGGGTTTCCAACGGTGTTCGTCCGGCTGTTCGGCTGCAATCTGCGCTGCACCTGGTGCGATACGAAATACAGTTACCCTCCGGAAGAAGCGGAAAGCGTAATGACGATCGCCGAGATTGTGGAACAGGTCAAGCGGTATTCGTCGAGGCATATCTGCCTGACGGGCGGGGAACCGCTGCTTTATAAAGAAAAATCGCTCGCTTTGATCGAGGCTCTTTTGGAACTTGCGCATATACAGGACATTCATATCGAAACGAACGGCGCGGTGGACCTGCAGTTTTTCATGGAGCGCGTGAGCTCGCCGAAGGTTCGTTACATCATGGACTACAAGCTGCCGGCCTCGGGCGAGACGGACGCCATGCTGCTTACCAATCTGCCTCTGCTTCGCGGCCAGGATGAACTGAAGTTTGTCGTCGGCAACGAGGCCGATTTCCGTGCGGCAAAGGAGCTTTTGGAAACCCATCCGACGAAGGCGCTGCCTTTGTTCAGTCCGGTGTGGGAAACGATGCCCCCGGTGAAACTAGTAGAGTTAATATTGGCTAACGGCTTATCCCAAGTGAAGCTGAACCTGCAGATGCACAAAATCATTTGGGATCCCGCGGCCAGAGGAGTATAGGAAAGAGGTGCGGCTATGATGAACGGAGAGTCTGCAGCAAATAAAAAAGCGGTTATCATCCTGAGCGGCGGCCTGGACAGCACAACTTGCATGGGAATGGCCAAAGACCAAGGGTACGAGCTATATCCGATTTCTTTCGATTACGGGCAAAGACATAAGAGAGAGATAGAGAACGCGAGACAGGTGGCCGCATTTTACGGTACGGCCAACCGGCATACAGTAATCCAGCTGGGATTTCTTCGCGATTTCGGGGGCAGTGCGCTGACCGACGACAGCATTGACGTGCCTAATGCAGCACAAGGAGGCATCGATGCGGACGCTTCGGAAATTCCCGTCACCTATGTTCCGGGGAGAAACCTGCTCTTCTTGTCCATTGCCACTTCGTATGCGGAAACGATCGGAGCGCAGGCCATTTATATCGGAGTGAACGCGCTCGATTACAGCGGTTACCCGGACTGCCGCCCCGAGTTTATCGAGAAGGTGCAGGATGTAATCGCCTATGCGACCAAGGTGGGAGTAGAGGGAAAGCCGATCTCTATAGAAACTCCGCTGGCGGATATGACGAAGGCGGATATTGTCAGCGAAGGCATTCGGCTCGGAGTCCCATACGAGCTGACCACTTCATGTTACAACGGGCAGGAGGAAGCCTGCGGCGAATGCGACAGCTGCCGGCTGCGGCTGAGAGGGTTTGAGCAGGCGGGGTCGAAAGACCCGATTCGTTATAAACAGTTGGTCTGATGGGATCGCGAGCAGCAAAAAAGCGGGAAGAGCCAATGGTCTCTTCCCGCTTTTTTGCTGCTGCAGTCTGTGTCATTGCTCCTTAAGAATGTAGAATCCGTTGGGTGCCAGCTTTAAATTCAACACACCGTTCGAAACAGCTAGCGCCCTACCTGCGATCAAGTCTGTCCATTTGCTTTGTCCGCACTGCATCGTGTATTCGGCTGCATTCTCGTCGCCGTTCAATATAACAACAATGCGTTCGCCGCCGGACGTGCGCTCGTACACTACTGTCTTATCGTTCTCCTTGCAGTGCAGGAAAGCGATAGATCCATCGCGCAAAGCCGGCTCGCTTTTACGGATAGAAATGAGCTTCTGGTAGAAGCGGAAAAGCTTCCGATCCTGCTTCTCCGTCTGCCATTCCATACATTTGCGGCAGTCCGGATCGTTCTCGCCGCTTAATCCGATTTCATCGCCATAAAATATGCAGGGGGTACCCACATAAGTAAACATCACCGCTGCGGCCAGCATCTGCTTTTGGACGTTTTCACCGCAAACTGTGAGAATACGGGCGGTGTCGTGGCTTCCGAGCAGGTTAAACGCCACCTCGTTGACCTGGCGTTGATGGCCCATTAAATTCGTTGTCAGGCTGTGGGCAAATTGGGCGCCGTCCGCCTTCCCCGTCACGAATTTATGCATCGCATACATAAAAGGATAGTTCATCGCCGCGTCGAATTGGTCGCCCTGCAGCCATACCCGAGCGTCGGTCCAAACTTCTCCCAGGATGTAAGCGTCGGGATTGAGCTCCTTAACCAAGTCCCGGAATCCCCGCCAAAATTTATGGTCCACTTCATTGGCCACATCCAGACGCCAGCCGTCAATCCCCGTTTCTTCCATCCACTTTTTCACCGTGTCGTACAAATATTTCTTGACTTCCGGATGTTCTGTACGGAGCTTTGGAAGAGATCCTTCAAATCCGAACGCTTCATAAGAAGGGACTCCGTCTTTTACCGTAATCGGCCATTCCTTGACATGGAACCAATCGGCGTATTCGGAAGCCTGCCCGCGCAGTATCAAATCCTGGAAAGGAGGAAAGCCTTTTCCCGAATGATTGAAAACCGCATCCAGGACAACCCGGATTCCTCTTTCATGGCACGCCTTCACCAGTTTTTTAAGCGTCTCTGCGGTGCCGAAGTGAGGATCAACTTTACGGTAATCTACAGTGTCGTATTTATGATAAGTGTGCGCTTCAAAAATGGGAGTGAAATAGATCGCGTTCACGCCAAGCTCGCTCAAATAGTCCAGCCGGTCGATCACCCCCTGCAGATCCCCTCCGAAAAAGTTGTCCGCTTCCGGCTTGCCGCCCCAAGGCTGTACCTGCTCAGGGTCGTTCGAACGGTCGCCGTTAGCGAAACGGTCGGGCATAATCTGATAGAACACCGATTCCTTCACCCAGGACGGCGGGCTCAATGTATCGCCAGCATGCAGGTAAGGAAACTCAAAGAAGCCTTCAAACCCTTCGGGCGTCTCATCGGGAAAGCCATTCTCCGTGAACCAACGGACGTCGTCCCCCGAATGCAGCTCGAAGCCATAGACCAGACGTTTATGCGGAGGCTGCACCTCCGCCTGCCAATAATCGAATAGAAGGTCCGTGCCGATTTTGGACATGCGATGCCGGCTGGAGGTTCCCCCCCAGTTGTATTTGTCCCCTGCGATTAAATAGGCTGCATCGATATCGTCTTTCTTCGTCCGCAACCGGATATGTAAGGTGCGCTCATCATATGCATAGATCCAATTGTTTTTGATGCGGTGATAGATAGCTTCCATCTGCATTGAACAATCCCCCCGAGTAAAAAATTTGTAGAATAATTTACTTTCTCTTTATCCGGGAACTCACTTTTTTAAACAAGAAAAAAGCCCCTCACGGAGCTGATCGTGAATGTCAGCCTGCTCGGAGCGCAGTCGCCATGGGACTTACGAGGTTTCCGAGCGCTGCCGTTCTTTCCAGAAAAGCACGGTCAGCATGCGCTCCACCCATTCTTTGTCTTCTTCCGTGAGCAGTCTGCCGTCAAATATGAGCTCATTGTCCCGCAGAAATCGGCGCAGATTAACCGGGCTGCGCTCGAGGACTTTGTCGGAGGATTTGGGCTCAAGATATCCGGCCAGCTCCATTAAGGTGTCATAGGAGGTGTTCAGCCCTTCGGACAGCTTCATCAGGACATCGGGAGAAGGTATTCCCCGGTTGCCGTTCTCCAGCTGGGAAATGTAGGCGGTAGACACGCCTGACCGGTCGGCCAGCTCCCGTATGGTAAAACCTTTCAATTTGCGCAAGTCTTTCAAGCTTTCGTAGAAATCCAAGGAATTCACCAACTTTGAATCTGGATAATGCGGGGACAGCTGCCGCAGGTAAATATTTGTATAATAATTGTAGTTTATCAGCTATTGACACCGCCTTCAAATAAAAACTTAAAACAAAAGTAAAATTTAATATAACAAAAGTTATCATTATTTGTTGCTTTAGTAAATTCATGTGTTATAATGGGAAAAATTGAAGGTTTAACCAAAACATCTCCAAGATAGGAAGTGCACTGAATGAAGATCCACGCCAAAACTGAAGCTTTTGCAAAAGCGAGAATTTTGAAGGGACTCACCCAGAGGGAATTAGCCGCCCGGTGCGGAATCAGCTATGCTTACATTTCCCTGCTGGAAAGGTCGTTAAAGAGCGTGGGACCGGCTACTGCCAAGAGAATCAGCGAAGAACTGGAGAAGCCGGTGGAAGAAATATTTGTTTTCAAATAAAGTTCAAATAAGCTACACGGAAACGATGGCAGACGATTTCCTGCCTTTTGCGTAGGGCACCACCCGGTTCTTGCCTGTCGTTTTGGCGGTATACATGGCTTCGTCGGCTCGTTGGACCAGCTCTTCCGCAGACAGCTTTTCTTTATGCTTGCTGAATCCGATGCTAAGCGTCACTATCGTCTCCTGCTCGACTCTGCGCCTGATCTTCTCTGCGATTTTATCCGCTTTGGCATCCTCCTCCATAATCAGCGCAACCATCTCTTCACCGCCGTAACGGCCGGCATAGCCGAAATCATCCGTTTCTTCGCGCATGATCCGGGCCACCTGCCGCAGCACCTCGTCGCCGACCTGATGTCCTTCGGTGTCGTTCAGCAGCTTGAAATTGTCGATATCGGCGAAAATGACGGAGACCGGTATTCCGCGATTCAAACAGCGGGCCAGCCGGTTATAGACAAATTTGCGGTTATACAGGCCGGTCAACCCGTCGGTCACCGAAGAATGGTACATAGCCTGCATCAGCTCCAGCACCCGCTCGAACAGGATGAGGAACATCAAAAAGTAAAACAGCACCGGAAGGTCGTATTCCAGGAAGGCCAGCACTGTTTGAACGCCTTTGAACATGTAACTGTTCAGCAGATGCGAAATTTGTGCGAAAAAATATATGGTTGCGCTGATCTGGAATTTGACCGTTTGGCCGATGGAAGGCGCGACCAGGTACAGGCTGAGAAAAATCAGCACGAACATATACAGCTCCAAGCCTATTCCCCGCCAGAGCTCCTGCGCTTCCGCCGCTGCCGAAAGCATAAATCCCGGAGTATAGAAATATGGCAGCGACAATGCAGCGGCAGCGGCGAAGAGCCCGAAAACGAACAAATAATGCTTGGTCCGGGTCCGGTTGTAAAGCTGATAGATGCCCATGTTGATAAGCAAGTAGGAAACGGTTTTTAGCAAAAGAGACAGGTAATTGGAAACAGGCGCCGCCGTTCCCGATTCCATCCGAAAGAGCAGGAGATAATGGACGATCAGGATCAATAGAGACACAGTCGTGGAGAAATAAGCTTTCTTCCGGTGGCCGATCAGCAAGCGGACGGATATGGCCAGCATCATGACCAGAATCACCAGTATAATCGTATATGTATAAAAATGTCCCGTGGAACCTGCGATAAACTCAAAGTTGGCCACTGGCCGTCCCTCCGCATCAGGCGATTATGTGCTGTGTAAAAAGTACGAAAATGCCGATTTTTTCTGCACCCATACTATTTTACCATAATTAAGGGAACGCATGTTTGATTTTTTTAAGGGGAAAGACTTTCATGCCGGGTATGGGTAAGGTTGAAATTTCCCGGGCCGGGTATGCTTTTCTATCTTGCCGGATGGAGTTACAATAAAGGGAGAGAAATAACCCCGCAAAGTGAAGTGCTGCCATGGAGCTTGTTCCGGGTGCTTGACGGCCGCGGGGAGCTGGATAAATAATAGATAGCCGACGGAGGGAAATGATGAGAATTCTGCAAGCTATGTTCTTTCCACCGGAGCAGCCGGGCGGGGTGTCTTCGATGGTGCCCTACCTTGTGGAGCCTTTTAACGGAATAGGTTGGGAGATGGATATTTTTTCCTTGCCTAAAAGAATCCGCAGCAAAGGCACCGGAGAAGTAGTATTTACAACCTTCGATTGGCGGGATTTCGCCGGAAACCCGATCGTCGATAAATATATACAAACTTATAAAGACTATGTCTGGTGGACCAAAATGCGGATGACATCGAAATACGACCTTATACATGCCCATCATCCGATTGCCGCATTGGCTATGAAAGAACTGTTTCCGGAGACACCGGTCATTATGACCATCCATTCCTCTTTCGAAAGGGAATTGCTGCTGAACGGAAGAATCGAAGAGAACGGCCCGGAACAGGCTTTTCTTATTTCCATTTACGGGGAGCTGGAGTATAAGCTCGATCAAATTCTGACCGTGTCGAACGCTTTCAAAAAATATTTGTCCGAGTATATGCAGGATCCCGACAGGGTCGGAGTCATTCCTAACGGTTTCGACGAGAGAAGATTCCGGCCTGTCATCCACGATAATACCGTGACCCAGTTTATTACAGTCTGCCGTCTCGTGCCCGCCAAAGGGCTGGATACGCTGCTGCTCGCGTGCGGGGAATTGAAAAAGCGGGGACACAATTTCGTGCTTCACCTTATCGGGGACGGACCGATCCGGCAGGAGCTCGAGAAGCTGGCGGTCGACTGCAATATATATGAGGAGACGATTTTTTACGGCTACATGCTTCATCCCGAGGAGTTTATGCCGTTCTTCGACGTGTTTGTCCTGCCTTCCCGCGCGGAATCGTTCGGTTCGGTGTTTGCGGAGGCGGCTTTGTGCTGTCTGGCATTAGTCGGTACGAATGAAGGCGGAATTGCGGAGCAAATCGAACACGGCAAGAACGGGATGCTGGTCCCGGTAGGGGACCCTATGGCGCTGGCATCGACACTCGAGAGAATGGTGACCGACGCCGCTTACCGCAATCTGCTGGCCAGGAACGCGTGGGAGCATGCCAAGAACAACTACTCCCTGAACCGGGTCATGGCCCAACTGAAGGCGGTGTATGAGAGCCATAAAAGGCGGAGCTGAGAGCCGGTTTGACGCCGGAGGAGCGAATCGATGCCGATGGTTGGCGAGAGACGTGGAGCGGCTTGGTGGAAAGAAAGAAGAAAACCGGAGGCAATTTGAAACTTGACAGATAAGAAGAATTGGAGCTGCGGGGTTGGAGGTTTTTTGATTTGAAATTATTTCGTTTTATACATGCCGCGGATCTGCATCTGGACAGCCCCTTCCGGGGGATGCAGTCTCTGCCGGAAGCGGTCAGGGAACGGGTGAGGGAGTCGACCTTCACCGCCCTGAACGGACTGGTTGAGCTGGCTGTCCGGGAAACGGCCGATTTTGTGGTGATCGCAGGAGACGTCTACGACGCGTCCGACCGGTCCCTGAGAGCCCAGATCCGCTTTCAAAAGGCGATGGATGCCCTGCACAAGCACAATATACCGGTATTCATCATTCACGGAAACCACGATCCGCTGGACGGACGGGGAGCGCAGCTGAGCTGGCCGCCATCCGTCCATTTTTTTCCGGCTGACGATGTGAGGACGGTGCCTGTGCGTATCGGGGATCGCGGCGTCGTCGCACATATCCATGGGATTTCTTACGGATCGGCGGCGATGACCGAAAATTTGTCAGGCCGTTATGCCGTAAAGGATGCGTCCGTATTCAATATCGCCCTGCTGCACACCAATGTGGACGGCGACGGAGCGCATGACAACTATGCCCCATGCCGGCTGGACGAACTGGTCCGCTCGGGATTCCATTACTGGGCCCTTGGACATATACATAACCGGCGGGTTCTAAGCGAACGGCCGCCTGTCGTCTATCCGGGCAATCTGCAGGGAAGAAGCGTCCGGGAGACCGGCGCGAAAGGCTGCTATGTTGTCGATGTGGCGGATGATTTTCGGACCGCTTTGGCGTTCCATGCCCTGGATGATGTGCGGTGGCAGGTGGAACGGCTGTCGATTCAAGGGATGGAGAATGTGCAGGAGCTGAAGGATGCTGTAGAAAATGAAATGGAGCGCGTCCGGACGAAGGCCGGGGGAAGGGCCTCCGTTATCCGGCTTGTGCTGGAAGGCAGAGGCCCGCTGCATCGGCTGCTGGGACAGGAACCTTTGCTGCGGGATTTGACGGCGGAAATTCGTGACGCCGAAAGCGGCAGAGTGGACTTCGTCTGGATTGAGTCGTTTGAGACGCAGACCGGGGCGGATCTTGACCGGGAGGCATTAAAAGAGCAGAACGGTTTCCTGGGCGAGCTGATGCGGATGTCGGAGCGGCTCGCAGACGATCCCTTAGCGCTTGGGGCCTTCGCCGACCGGGCTCTAGAGCCGCTGCAGGGGCACATTAAGCTGGGCAGGCATTTAGCAGGCGCGCGCAGCCATGAAGAGCTGCAGGCGAAGCTGCGAGCTGCTGAGGAGCTTATCCTCGAAAGCCTGGCTGGCGACGGGGGGTGGGATGGATGAGGATCGAATCCATCGACCTGAAAGGCTTTGGCGCGCTGCGCGACCTTACGCTGCGTCCCGGTCCGGGGTTGACGCTGTTCTATGGCGCGAATGAAGCGGGCAAGAGCACGCTGATGGGATTTATCCGGGCGACGCTCTTCGGCTTTCCGCCCCGGGGCTCCTCTGCAGGCCGGTACGAACCGCTGCACGGCGGCGTCCACGGCGGCTCGCTCACGCTTCTTGACCGGCAGGGACAGCGGATCCTGGTGGAACGTTATGCCGGAGGCCGGGCCGGAGCCGGAAGCGCGTCAGAGGCGGGGGCCAGAGGAAGGAGCTCCTCCGGTACGGTGAAGGTTACGCTGGGGGACGGCACGGCCGGCGGTGAAGAGCTGCTCCGCTCGCTGCTCGGGGGGATGAGCGGGGAGCTCTACCGCAGCCTCTTCGCGTTCGGGCTCAGCGAGCTGCAGGAGCTGAGGACGCTGCAGAGCGAGGAGATCAGCGGTTATTTGTACAGCGCGGGCCTTGGAACTACAGGCCGCGCCATCATGGAGACCGAACGCAAGCTGGCGGCGGAGATGGAGCAGCTGTTCAAGCCGAGAGGCCGGAACCAGGAGATCCACCGCCTGCTCCAGGAGATCGAAGAGACGGAAGGGGCGCTGCGGCGGGGGCGCGAGCAGGCTGGGCGGTACAACGAGTGGACCGCCGCAGCCGAGGAGCTCAGCCGCCGCATCGAGGAAGCCGATGCGGCACGCAGCAGGGCAGCCGGCGAGGCCGCCTGGCTGGAGCTGTGCCTCAAAGCGGGGCGCCACTGGCCGCGGCTGCTGGAGCTGCGCAGGGAGCTGGACGAGCTCCCTGCGATAGAGGCTTTCCCCGAGGACGCCGTCCCTCGGTGGGAGGCACTCGGCCAGGAGTCGGAACGCCTCCTGGCCGAGCGCGAAGCGAAGCTGCGGCGCAGCCGGCAGCTTCAGGCGTCGCTGCAGGCGCTAAGCCTGCAGCCGCAGCTGCTCGCGCGCAAAGCGGAGCTGGACGCCATGCTCGAACGGATCTCGTCCTATCAGGACGGGATCGTTCGAGCGGCGGAGCTCCGCGCGGAGGCGCGGCAGCGGGAGCAGGAGCTGCGCGGGCTCCTGCGGCAGATCGACGAGCGCTGGGACGCCCGGGCGCTCGCAGCCTTCCCGGCGACGGTCGCCGGGAAGGAGCTTGTCCGCCGGTTCCAGCGGCGGCTTGCGGAGCAGGAGCGGCAGCTGTCGCTCCTGTCCGCGGAAGCGCTGCGCGCGGCGGAACAGTACCGCCGCGCGCAGCGCGAGAAAGAGCGCCAGCGCGACCTGGCCCAGCGGCTGGCGGAGAGCCTGTCGGCCCGGTATCCGTGGCCGGACCGGCTGCCTGAGGCGGACCTGCCCGCTGCGATCGGGCAGGCCCGCAAGCTGTTCCGCCAGTGGCGGCAGGCGGAAGACGAGCTGCAGAGCGAGAGGCGGCGGGAGCAGGACCGCCTTCGCTATGAGGAGCTGCTGGCGAATGAAAGAGCCGCAGCCAAACCGCCCGCTTCGCGGACTCATCGCCCGGTGATGTGGACGGTGGCTGCCGCCGTGCTTCTGCCGGCTTCGCTGCTCGTATTCGGACAAAAAACCGCGGCCCTCACGGCCTTCATCCTCTTAGCTGCGGCGGCCGCCGTGTTGTTTCCGCGCTCCGCCGGCCCGTCCGGGCGCTCGGACAGGCCCTTCGGCGGAGGCGGCAGTCCGGAAGTGTCCCCAAGGGTGCAGCAGCAGGAAAATCAAGCCAGGCTTTTGAAGCAGGAGCTTCAGTCGCAAACGGAGTGGCTGTCGGGAGCTTTGGAAGCTGCGGTTTCTTCGGACGCCGCCGCAGATGGCGGCCGCTTTGAAACCATTCTGGATGAATGGCAGAGCCTTGTGGAGGACTGGCGCCGGGAGAAGGGCGAATTGGCCCATCAGGAAAGCAGGCTGACGGAGATGAACGAAGCTCTGGAAGAAGAGGCGCGAATTCTGGGCGAGCTTGAGGCCAAGGAGATACAGGCTGAAGAGGAGCTCGCCAAGGTGCGGAGCCAGTGGATGGAATGGCTGGAACAAATGGGCCTCCAGCCTTCCTTGACGCCCGAAACGGCGGGAGAAGTGTTCCTGCTCGTCGAACAGGGCCAGCAGGCGATGCAGCTGGAGAACAACGCGTTGTCCAAGCTTCGGCTGCTGGAATCGGAGCAAAAAGCATTCAAACAGAAGGCGGCCGAATATTTGGGGACACAGGCGGAATCCGACCCCGTGACCGCCCTGAAGAAGTGGAAGGAAGCTGCGGAAGAGCAGGTCCGGCTTCTTGAGCTTCAGGCCAACCTGCAGTCAGAGCTTTCCTCTATAGAGAGTGAGCTTCTGGATTTGAACGGACTCTTTGAAAGAAACGCCGGAAAAATGTCCCGCCTGCTCGAAGAAGCAGGCGCCTCAGGCGAGGAGGAGCTGCGTTCGCGGGCGGCTGTCCATGCCCGCCGCATGCGGCTCAAGCATGAACTGCTGCAGCTTAAAATAGCGTTGGAAACGACGGTGGGCAGGGATCAGCTGGACCGGCTCGCCGCCTGTCTTGAGTCCAAAGATTTGGACACTCTCCAGGAAGAAGCGCGTTCATTGCAGGAGCGCCTGGCTGCGCTGGAGCAGGAATGCGGCGAGCTTCGTGACAGAAGAGGCAGAGTGCGTCGTGATATCGAGGCTTTGGAAGCAGGCAGAGAACACGGCGAGAACCTGCAGCGGTACCAGGAGCAGCTTGCGTCGCTTCAGGCGGCTGCGGACCGCTGGATGATTTTGTCCTTTTCCTTGAACCTGCTCCGCAAGGCGAGAGAAGTGTACGAAAAGGAAAGGCAGCCCGGAGTGCTGGTCCGCGCCTCGCACTATTTTGCCGAGCTCACGGGCGGGCGGTACCAGCGCATTGTCGTGCCGATGGACGAGCAGCGGCTGATGGCCGTGCAGGACGGCCGGTTGATCGATACCGCGCTGCTCAGCAGAGGAACCGCCGAAGCTCTGTATTTGGCCATGAGATTGTCCCTGGCGGATGAATATGCGCGGACGGTAACGCTGCCGATCGTGATGGACGATATTTTCGTCAATTTCGACCGGGAACGGATGGAACGCAGCCTTATTCTGCTCCGGTCGATGTCCGAAAAGCATCAGATCCTTCTGTTCACCTGCCACCCTCACGTGCGGGATGCTGCGGTCAGATGGGTACCCGGCCATACCGGCATCAACTTGTGAAATTTTGCCACACACCTCGGCTGACTCCCGTTCTACTGTCCTGCCGGGGTGCGATTTTCCCCGAAACCTCCAACCGGCTAGATGTTTATTGGGTCCCCCGCAAAGTACCAGGTACCAACTTCAAAGTTTACTTTTCGGCGTTCAGCCACCCTTATTCCTCGTAGATCATCTTAATCGTCATCCCGCCGTCGATGACAAGATGTTGCCCGGTTATGAAGCCCGCTTTCGAGGAAGACAAGAAAAGGCAGGCTTCCGCAATGTCTTCCGGTCTTCCGACCCTCCCTGCAGGGTGCTGGGACTTGTCCCGCTCCGAATGATGAGGCTCCTGCGCACGCGAGGAAAGCTGCCAATCGCTCACTTCGATCCAACCCGGCAGTATCGCGTTCACCCGGATGCCGTACGGCCCAAGGCTGACGGCCATCGCGTGGGTCAATGCGGAGATGCCTCCTTTGGAAGCGGAGTAGGCCTCCGTATTCGCCTCAGACATCAGCGCCCTGGTGGAGGACATATTGATGATGCAGCCTCCCCCGGTATCCTTCATCAGCTTTGCCGCCTGTTGGGAACAGATGAACGTGCCCCGGAGATTAACCGAGAGCACACGGTCAAATGCCTCCAAAGGCAGGTCAAGCGCCGGCCCGTTATGCATGATGCCCGCATTGTTGACGAGCACGTCCACTCTGCCGAAATCGGCTACAGTCAGCTCCAGCCAACGTCTGACCTCATCTTCTCTGGATACGTCCACCCGCATAAACATGGCCTTATTCGTATACTGCCGCAGAAAACGGATCGTTTCCAGCCCGGCTTCCTTGTCAGTGTCCGCGATCGATACGCAGTAACCTTCTTTCGCGTAAGCCAGCGCAACCGCCCTTCCGATTCCTTGGCCTCCTCCGGTTACGGCAACGGTTTTAAGGTACACGGCCCACACCTCCCATGATTTCGATATCTTTACCCAAAAATGTACCAAACTGCGCGTCCAAAGGCAAAAATGCTTTCATCTTTGCAGCTTGGCCTCTTTTACGGACGGGTGGAGTTCTTTCTCCAAATCATCAGGGCGAGCCAGATCAGGCTGAGGAAGCCAAAGAACGGATACAGCGATGACAGCAGCGCTTTGAACCCGATGAGGCTGAAAATATAGCTTAACAGCAGAATCACGGGAATCAGGAAGGGCAGGCCGATGCCCGAACGCTGTCCGATCTGCAGGGCTAATCCGTAGGCGTTGGCAATAAAAGTAGTAAAAATCTCCCCGTAAATCACAAGTATAAACAGGATCTGCACCAGCCTGCCCAAATCGACCACGATATGAGCCATTGGAATTTCAAATTGAACGATACCGGGCATGCGCGCCGACAAAGCGTAGTGGCCGGCAAGCAGCATCAAACCGATGCATAAGCCTCCGAGCAGGCCCCCCCAATAAAGAACACTTTTGCTTTTTACCGTAGAAGCTAGCGGCACGAGGACGGCCTGGGCCGTCATCAAATTAAAAGCAGCATAGAGCAAGGGCGAGAACCAGATTGTGGCGGCCGAATAGTCCGAACTTAGATGAAGCCAATTGCTTTCCCCCGGAAAATGCGTAGTGCTCCACACAGAGGCGAGGCTGAAGCAGATCATCAGCGGCACGACCACCGAGTTCACGGCCACAATCGCCTGAATTCCCCTGGACAGCACCCAATAAGCAAGGCACAGCGTAATCAGGAGGCCCGATTGATAGGAAAGATGAAGCTGCTCCAGGAATACCGTACCGCCGCCCGCCAGCATGACAGTGGTGACCCCGAACAAAATAACGAGAGTAAAGGTGGATATCCAGACTCCGAGCTTTTTGCCGAACAGCAGCGAGTTGAGGTCTTCATAAGTTGTCGCCTTCATATCGTGAGCCAGGACCATCAGCTTCGTGCCCAGCCAAACGAACAGCAGGCTCGCAAGCGTTATCGTGGCCACCGCCCACCAGCCGTACCGGGTAAAAAATTGCAGGATCTCCTGTCCCGTAGCAAACCCCGCTCCCACCACCGTACCCACATACGTGAAGCATACCTGCGCTATTTTGCCCAGATGTCTCATGGGTTGCCGCCCCCTTTGCAAGCCAAGCTCTAATATTACAACGTATGAAAAGCCGGCGACGGCCATGACAAGCTCGCTTGGGAAAAGGGGAAGAATCTGTTAGAATAGGGCTACTGGAAAAAGAACTGGAGTGTGCGTATGGAGCAATCCATTGTCGAGATCATTTCTCAGCACGGTTATTTGGCATTATATATTTTATTGGTTATAGGAATCATCGGGCTGCCTCTGCCTGACGAAACGTTAATGACGTTTGTCGGATCTTTGACCGCGGAAGGCGGCATGCTGAAATACGGCACTACGCTTGTGATCAGCTATTGCGGCGCTATGACGGGCATGCTTGTATCGTACCTGCTCGGCTACCGGATCGGGCAGCCTTTTCTGTACCGGTTCGGCAAATGGGTTATGCTGACTCCGGCCCGTTTGGACAAGGCAGAGGGATGGTTTCACCGATATGGGTTGTGGACGGTTTTTTTCGGGTATTTTGTTCCCGGATTAAGGCAGCTGACCTGCTATTGGGCCGGAGTAACCCGGGTTCCGTTATGGAAGTATGCGCTTTACGCCGGGTCCGGGGGCTTATTGTGGGCTGCCACGTTTGTCACTTTGGGACATTTTATCGGCGGCAGCGTTCAATACGTGATGCCGCTTGTTCACCGGTACATGAGAGCCGCTGTCGCGATAGCTGCGGTCGCAGGCGGGGCGGGGCTGTATCTGTACTGGCGTATGCGTAAAAAAAAGAAGTCCGAGTCTTGACAGGTTGAAGATCTGAACAATTAAGCTGTCTGATCACACCCCTTGCTCGTAGGCAATTCATCCCATGTCCGCAGGCATGGGCTTTTTTGTTCAACGCCTCAAAAAATCCCTATATCTCTCGCATACAACCTCTTAACCCCCTGATTGGTTGGAGCAACTAGATGCTGTAAGTTTACCACCAAAGTGAGTGGAACTCCCAAGTTATAGCAGGAACTTAGGGGAGCCCCAAAATAAAAACCCCGAAAGCCTCGCGGCTTCTCGGGTTTTTCAATAGATTGAGAACAACGTAATGGCTCGGATGATTTGGGTGTCCGGATCGGCGTCCAGCTTGAGGATCGTTCCCTGTGATTTGTAGGTCAGCACGTATTTGGTATTCGTGTCGGGGGTGCCCAACGCTTGGACCGCGTCCTGCGTCGTTTCGCCGAGGCGCAGGCCGTTTAATCCGGGGTCGATGTCGGATGAGCTTATAGTAATAAACTGCAGCAGCTCGAACTGATTGAAGCCGAGAGAAAAATCCCCGTAATCCAGCACGGTCATCGAATCCTTCCCGTTATTCATGACGTATTCCTGAAGCGGCTTGCCGAATTGCCGGCGGAGCGTTTCGATATGTGTTAGCAGCTGCGCTCCGACCAGGGCGGGCCTGCTCGCGCTGTAAGCGTTCTGCCGGTCGATCCGGATCTTGCCGGCGGTTTTGCCTGCTTCAGGCAGCGGATGCGCAGAACCATGCTTGGTCTCGACAGTGTCTGCCTGCGTTTTGGGAACCGCCGCGTAAGGAGAAGAAATCTGCAGCGGATTTCCCTGACCCTCAGCTTCGGACGGAAGTTGATAAGCGGCTGCGGAAACCGAAAGGGCGGAGGGCAGCGGGGAGTTATGCAGTCCCGTCACTTCGCAGCCCGGCAGCACAGCGGCGGCCAAAAAGGCGGATAGGGCGGCAGCGATCGGCTTTGGAGTTAGTTTCACCTTTTATCTGTCCTTCCGGATGAGTGTTCGACCATGCCTGAAAATTTTGGCAGCTTGTACTATCATAATCTTGAAAATCCATATAAACAATGCCCATTTTTAGCCAATCGGTAAAGCTGGCGGCGCTGCATTTGGACTTAACTCGTTGTTTCATGGCGCGCTGCATTTGGACTTAACTCGTTGTTTCATTTTGAAGAAAGTGCTTTTAATATTTATATAGACGGTTCTTTCTGCCAAAAAGTTTCATACATAAGTAAAGAAAAGCCCGTTCCACTTGAAACGCTCCTTGGGATTATGATAAGTTAAACAGCAAAGCCAAGGTGGAGGAATGAAGATGAATTTGCTTAAGCAGCGTATTCAAGAAGTGGGCGTTGTGCTATCCGATCAAGTGTTGAAGGTGGATGCCATATTGAACCATCAGGTGGATCCCGCGTTGATCATGGCTTTAGGCAAGGAATTTGCCTCTCTTTACGCAGAATGTGATGTTACCAAGGTGTTAACGGTAGAGTCGTCAGGAATACCGCTGGCCATGGCTGCGGCATATGAGCTTCATGTTCCTTTTATCTTCGCCCGCCGCAAAAAAACGTTAACCACGGATCAAGACACCTATTGCGAGCGAGTGCCTTCCTTCACCAAAGGAATTGTAACGGATATTATGGTTTCCAAGGAATTTCTGCAGCCGCAGGACCGCGTGTTGATCATCGACGATTTTATTGCCAACGGGGACGCCGCCAGAGGGTTGATTCGAATTGTCGAAATCTCCGGAGCCGAATTGGTGGGGGTGGGAATCGCCGTCGAGAAATCGTTCCAAGCCGGAGGCAGAACCATCCGCGAAAGAGGGATCCGAGTGGACTCCCTGGTCAGAATCTCATCTCTTGAGAATGGAAAGATTACCTTCGAATAATCCTTCCATATCATTAGCTTTTCCTTTATAATAAAATTATGTAACATTAAGGAGGCAATGAACGTTATGGGAAGCGAACTGATTTCAGCCGATTTTATGAAAACCCAAATTGAAGAGGCCAAAATTCATTTCGAACGTGCCCTCGATTGTAAACATACAGAGTTTGACGATCTATATCCCTATATGATTGAGCATCCACAGTTTTTTTGGTATAAGCGTTACGTTGCCTGGTCCGAATTGTTGACGGTTATCAAGCTGTGCAATGAACTTTCCCTGGAATGGAAAGGCCAGTTCTCGTCGCTGCAGGTGGAATATCTTGAATCCCGCGTGATGTCCGGCAAGGTGCTGGACTGCTGGTACGAGAAGAACGATTCCAAAGAGCACGTAAGCTGATCCTGTTCATAAATCCAGCCCGACAAACCGTTCATACGGCCGCCGGGCTTTTTTTACGTCTTCGTTGAAACAAGGTATAAAAAGCTGTGAAGTCTGCGTCACTTTGCGGGGTTATAGTATATTCATCTGTTCGATGTGCCGTTTCGTTTTTTGGTCTCCGAGATCGTGGATCATCTGGTAAATTTCTTTCAGATATTCATCGTATTCCACGTTTGGATTATCTTTATGATATTCTTTGTAGGGTGTACCCGCACGGAAGAATGATGCATCGTCGGTATCGGCGCGCTGTTCGAATAAAGCGCTGAGCTTGTCGATTTCTGCGTCGGTAGCCTTAATTTCATACTCGAATTCGGCAGCTTCGGGATCCTCGAGTATTTCTCCCGAACCTACGCGGATGTAATACGTTTTTTTATCCATGGCAGACTCCTCCTCGGTCTTTTTCTTTATACTAACCATCTTTGTGTAAAATGAACCGGCAGATCCCCGCAAGCGGGCCGAGCTGCACGAGCGTAGCTTCTGCACCGATGTTGTTGTATTCTAAGTAAAGGTAAAATAAAAGGAGGAGCAATCATGATCACTGACGAACAATTGGACCGCTTTCGCGTGGAAGGCACCAAGCTCCGGATCATCCGGGACATCCATGAGCAGAACGATGTGAAGGGAATTGTCGTCGCCTGGGATAATCAATCCGTATTGATCCGCAAGCAGAACCGCAAAATCGTAAAACTGGACCGCAGCTACAAATACCAGCCTTTTGAAGAAGCGAGACAGGCGGATTTCATTATGGAGGATTGAGGGGGAACCCTACACGGTTCAGTAGGGAGTGCGGACTCGAGAGAGTTCGAGAAAATTTATTAAATAAAAAACTTGACTTCCAATCTTCAGCCGTGATATTATATTTCTTGTCGGCTACGAGATATTTCCCGATTTGCGGTCGTGGCGGAATTGGCAGACGCGCACGGTTCAGGTCCGTGTGGGCTAACCCCCCGTGGAGGTTCGAGTCCTCTCGACCGCATCACTCAAACAAATAAGCCACTAGACGTTTTTATGTCTATGGCTTTTTTTGTGTTGTAATGTGGTTTATCCTTAACTTTCCGCAATCATGGTTATAGAATGCATAGCCTTTATGTCATAAAGAGTTCATATTTGTCCTTACATCCCTGTAGAATACAAGTATAATATTAATTGTCGATTTTAACATCAGGAGGTACTTACGCATAATGGAATTGTTGATCAGCCTGTTTGTTTCGCTCATTTTGTACAGTTGTGTGGTTATTTTGAGTTTTAGCATTTTTCGCGTCCGCATACGGGAGAACAAGAACAGGATAATCGTCCTTGGAGTTTCCTTGGGCCTGATTAATTTCTTTGTGAAAAATTTACTGCAGACGCCGATCTTTTCGTTGATTATTCTCATTTCATTCATTTGCTTGATCACCATCACAAACAACTATCCCATTTTTTATTCTTTTGTATTTTGCACAACCTCCTTTTTTATCTATGTCGTAATTGAAGTTGTAGTGGATTATGCCATAATGGCCTTAAATTTGACGAATCATGACTGGGTCGCTAATCCGGAAACGCAGTATGCGTTTATGAGCCTGCTTTTATGCGGCTTTTATTTGGCGGTCTCGGCTGTATTGCGGAAATTTGACATCGGATTTTCTTTTATCATCAGGAGATTTTCCAACAAGCAGATTCTGAAGTCGTATAATTTTATGTGGGCCAGTATACTCATGTCCGGTATAATCATTTTCCAGTTTATCATTTATAAAACAGAAATTTTTTCCTTGAATGGAACTATTTTATGGATTCTTTTGTTTGTATTTCTCTCAAATTTTTGTTATTCTTATATTCAAAATAAGAAGTCTATCAAAATCAGGTATCCCAAATAGGATTGGGGTTCAATAAACCTATGTCTGAATTCCTGGCTAATAGAATATCTGTCTACATACACAACAACGTTAAGGATGCTTCCTCGATTGCCGTACTGAAGTACGCGCTGCAGAATCTTTTCAATGCAATCTTTGTCAATATCATTACTTTGACGATCTGCGCATTAACCGGCCATTTCATCGATGGGTTAATTGCCGTGACCGGATTTCCAATTCTGAAATATTTCAGCGGCGGCATCCATCTGAAATCGTCCAGCAGCTGTATTGCCTTCTCCTCAGTATTAATGTTCATCGCTGTTTACATTCCTATCGACTTTTGGTATACCGGCCTTCTTTTTACCTTTGCTTCTATTGCCATTTTACTGCTTAGAGCTCCGGCTGGAATCCACGGAATCAGCAAGATCAAGGAAGAGCATTATTACATTCTTCGAATCATCGCCGTACTGATTGTTTCAGTCAACTTTTTTCTCCAATGGCCTGTTCTTTCGTGGGTGTTTTTTCTGCAATCCCTGCTCTGTCTTAATTCAGCGCAGCGGTTTGTAGATTATTATAAAATATGATAGAAGAGGTGTTGAAAATGAAAGAAATGGTCCTGAAGATGGTAAACAAAGGCTTGACTTCTCTTGCGAAAAAGCTGGTTCTGACCAACTGCGTAGCATGGTGCAACCGCGGAGAAACTCCTGAGGAGCTTTTGAAGTAAATATCGGCAGCAAACAAGGCTGCGAGTGAATCTTGGGATTCACTCGCAGCCTTGTTTGACGTTTGACATTAAAGCATTTATATCTTTTCGGGTGTTTACAGGTGAACTTGCTTGATACAGTCAACAACGCCCCGAAAATCCGCTATATTTCCCAATGCACCCAAAAAAAAAGAAAAGCTCGCGGGCTCTTTTCCGCTGACGCAAACGGAAAAGAGGGGGCCGGAAGCTTTTCTATATAGGAAGAGAGGAGAATAACTATAGGTTATAAAACTGCCCTCCCCGCAGGAAGGTGAGGAAAGGAACGAATCTGCTGCCCTCCTGTTCGAACCGCAGGTAAAGTCCGCTGTCCGTCAATTGATAGCCGGTCAGGGCAAAAGCTAAAGTGGTTCTGCCTGAAAAAGGATGACTCACCAGCGCAATTTTTTGAAACCGCTGCATGTCTTCTTTTAACTGTGCGAAATTATGAATAACGGCGGGGGGCTTGACTACCCAGCCCATATTCTCGTAAGGGTCGAATGAAGCGACGGAAGCTGTTTCCAGGATCTTCGGATCCGGTGTGAAGGATGGTGGTTCTTCGACCGGCGTTTCTGCAAGGATCTCTTTATCCTGTAAAGGCAGCTGTTCCGCAGTTTTGGCGTCAAAGATCAGATTCTTTCCGTCCAGCTGAAGCTTCCACAAGGCGTGGAAAGCGTCCTTGTACCAGCGTTCCGCTTTGTAGAACGACGCAAACTGTGCATAAGTGACTGTGGAAGGGATAATTGCCTGCTGCATCAAAGATTGATACAGCGTGATAAGACTGAATAAAGGATGCTCTCCTGTGCCGTATTCGGCAAGCTCGAAGGTGCCGTCTTCCCTGGCGTTGATCACCATATATCCCGCATCTTTGCCATCCTTGGAGATATGGACGATCCAGCCGTGTACGCCGGGTCCCAAAGGATACACGCGAGTTATGGCCCCTTGCCAGGCTTCAAAGCCTTTTTGCAGCTGCAGGGTATCCATCCACTTTTTTATGAAAGTATCCAGATCCCTGCCGCCCGCAGGATGATCGGTGGTCGGCGCCGGGGGCTTATCCGGCGGGGCCTTGCCTGGACTGTTCTCCATCGCAAAGGAAGGGAAGGTCAAGGAAACGGCAATACCTGCAGCGAGCAGGGCGGATGTCAGCCAAATCCATTTTTGCTTCATGATCTTGTCACCTGCTTGGACGTTTCGGGAACGTGTCGATTCAGGCATAGAGGAGAACTGCAAGCTCTATGCTTTAATAGTAAACAATATGTCTGAAAAAGTTTGTTAGAACTTGCATGTCGAAAACTTTTTTTCTGCCAGCCGATCTTGCCGCTTTATGGCGAGTCCCGTCCTGCTGACGCGGTTCATTGCTGCGGCAGGCCGTTCAAATGAAATAAACCGCTGTTAATGACGAAAGCGCCCACTCGCGGACTGTACTGCCATTCCAATTCGTGCCTTCGGTGGTTCCATTGTTCGGTGATCGCAAGCTTCACCTCCGGATCCTCTGTCTCCTTCAGAAGGCTGTCGTAATAGCCATGCACACGCTGGAGTTCTTCCTCAAGCCGGTTATGGGCTTCATAAGACCAGCTGTGGTCATAAGCTTGAAGCTTCCGCAGCAAATATTCCTCCGCCAAATATACGGCTCTTTCCAAAGAATATTGGCCGCGGTTGATATGAACATGGGCAGGGAGCCGCGGCGTGAGCTTCCGGCCGAGCATCTCTTCAAAAAAGTTTTCACGGATCGCTCCGCTGGAAAGATTGATGCCCAAAGAGTGCATCTCGCTGCGCTTCATGTCGCAGGCCAACTCGACCTTCACATTCATATTCAGCCAGGATTCGTATCCGCGGGAGGAGGCTGCGCCTCGGCGCGCCGTCTCGGGTTCCTCGAACAGCTGGACGAAACGTCCCTTGCTTTTGATGGAGGCGAAAATCTGTTCCAATCTCCGGCTTCCGTAGGTGACTTCATCCGTCGGCACCCGGGCAATGACGGGAGTCGGAACGTGGCTGAAGTACCTGCCGAGAACACTGTCCGAATTAGGACTCGATCCAGCAGGCGGCGCGACGGCCGGTTTTGGCGGCTGCTTGCCGTTATCGAGTTTGGCGGGGTCGAGCACCCATTTCATCGTCAGTGTCTCGGGCTCGATACCGCACCTTTCCACAAAGCTCCAGTAATAAGCGCGGTTCGTCAGGTCCTTATCGGCTTCCGCTGAAAGCTTGACCGTGATATAAGCGGGAGTTTTCTCCAGAATCTGGCAGTCCATCGCCTCTAAATACTGGAGGACGAGCGATTGAATTTCCTCAATATTCACGGCTTCACCTCAACCGTCCGTCCGACCGCATTCAATATATTTTGCAAAGGAGCCCTGCCGCTCTGATCCTGCTCCACTTCCGCTTGGACGGATAGAATGTTTTCACTGAGCTCGTCAAATTGCCTGCGAAGGTCGGTGTCGTCCTTGGATTCCAGCACCATTCTGGCGAGCTGGGTTTCGAAGGACGTTTTCTTTTTTTCAAAGCGTTCCAGAATCGTGTCCAGTTCTCCGATCACCTGCTCAAACATGTTGATTTTTTCGTGGAGCAAAGAAAGGATATGCTCCTCGATGGTGCCTTTGGTGGACAGGTTATAGATCCGCACGTCCTGCTGCTGTCCCAGCCGGTGCACGCGCCCGATTCTCTGCTCCACTCTCATCGGATTCCAAGGCAGGTCGAAGTTGATGATATGATGGCAGAATTGCAGGTTGATTCCCTCGCCGCCGGCTTCAGTAGCGATCAGCACCTGCGCGCGGTTGCGGAACAAATCCATCATCCAGTCCTTTTTGCCCCGGTTCATACCCCCGCGGTAGGGTACGGCGGAAATATTATGGTCCTTGAGGAACTTCATTAGATATTCCTGGGTCGCCCGGTATTCGGTGAATATAATCACTTTTTCCCCGGCCTCCCGGATGATTTCAAGCACTTTGTCGCCCTTGGTATTGGCTTTGATTCCGCGGATCATCTCCACAAGCTCCCAAATGCGGGCACGCACCGGGGAATCCTCCGTGGTTTTCTTGAACAGGTTGACCAAGGTGATAAACACCGCGTCCCGTGAGGAGCACACCTCCCGCTGAAGCGTCACCAGTGCGAGGATGGAGGTGATGTCTCCCTTGGCATCCTCATATCTGCCTTTTACAAAATTCGTCACCCCATCGTACAGCTTCTGCTCTTCAGGAGAGAGCGGCAGAATGATATTTTTCACCATACGCTTCGTAAATTCCACATTTCCGTCGCCTCTCCGGTTGCGGATCATGATTTTGGAGAGCTCGTGCTGGAGCTGTTCCTGGTTCTTGGGTACCCGCTTATCGACGACGAAGTTCGCCTGAAAATTTCCCTGTGCCCCCAATTGGCCGGGTTTAAGCAGGGTGATCAGGTTATACAGCTCGCTCAGATCGTTCTGCACCGGAGTGGCGGTCAGCAGCAGGCAGTATTTTTTTTTCAGCTGGTTGACGAACTGGTAGTTGGTGGTTTTCTTATTCTTCAGTTTGTGCGCCTCGTCGATGATCACCATATCGTACTGCATGCCCATGACCATGTCCCTGTGGGGATTCCTCTTGGCCGTGTCCATGGAAGCGACGATGATATCGGCGATTTTCCACATGTAATCTTTCTTCTGGGCGGCGGCGGGAATGCCGAATTTCTGGTTGAGCTCACGGACCCACTGCAGCACGAGGGAGGCGGGCACGAGGATCAGCACCTTTTTGACCAGGCCGCGCAGTATATATTCTTTCAGGATAAGCCCGGCTTCGATGGTCTTGCCCAGTCCCACCTCATCTGCAAGAATCGCCCGTCCCCGCATTTCGTTCAGAACCTTCTGGGCGGTCTCGATCTGGTGCTGCATCGGCACGATTTGAGGAATATGCTTCAGGCACTGGAGCTCGTCAAAGCTATGAATCAAGCCCGTCTGCTCAGTCTGGTAGGCAAGCTGGTATAAGGTCCAATGGTCCCAGGGGCCGTTGCGTTCGGATCTCAGCATCATCTCTTCCAACCATTCCCTGTCAAAATGAAGCTGGAGACGTTCATGGATATGGCGAATAGGATCTTGCAGATCTGTTCTACGCATATATGGCCTCCCTGAGCGGTTATTTTTCATGAAAGTTTTTCTTAGTATGGTCGAATCGGGATTCTTTCATAACCTTCCTTTCTATTTTCAGGATAAAAGTATGGTTTTCTGCCGGAGGTTGTTTTATCATTAATGTAATAGCGTGAGGTGATCAGCATTGAGAAGACAGTGGATGAGGCTTTTGGCAGGGCTGCTTGGTTGTGCCGTGGTGTTGCTGGTCTCGGGGTGCGGCTTGTTAAGAAAACCCGAGATTCCCATGGAAAAAAAAGCCGTGTCGGCGATGGACGGGAGCGGTATCCTGCTTGTAGCGGATGAGAAAAACGTATACAGTGCGGGCGGCCCGGGTGGAACGCCGGTGCTCGTGTTTACTTCGGCACAGCCGATCAGCGATCTTGGGTATTCCTCCGATTATATGGTGGTAGCCGTAAGTCCGGGCGACGATAAATCGTTCAAGGGCTTCTATTTGCGCGTCAAGCAGGAGGAGCATTTCAGTCCAGTGCCTACCCCGTCCATACGTCCCAAATTTTGCTACCTGTCCGGAGATTATCTGTTTCTGGCCGGTTCAGACCTTATTCAGCAGAACGGAGCCGGCTACACCAAGGTGGGTATCATGAATTTGTCTACGCGGACCTGGCTGAAGGAGTGGACCATTCCGGGCAGGGTGGATGACGTAAAAGGCAGAGGCAAGGAGGTTTATTTTGCTGCGTCCAATAATGAACTTACGAGCGCAAATGTATATCGGACGGATATGAGTGCAGGGGATATGACCAAACTGATTGGCGAGGAGCGAAGATATCCTGTAGATACGGTTGCGGTGGAGAAGACGGGCGAGGTTTACTTTATGATCTCACAGCGGGCGCAATCTGAATTTTCCAACAAAATATTTGTTTATAAGCCGCAGGACGCGGGCTACGGCCTGATCAGCCACTTTGTGTCCAATACGAAGAGTCATTCAAACAATATTACGGCAATGAACCATAAAATATTGATCACGCGCCTGGACCAGTCCGAAGCGCGCGCAGACCTTGATCCGTCTTTGTCATTGCTTGACATAAAGCTCCGAAAGCAGCAACATATATCCTGGGACCACAAGCCGGTGGCGGTCGACCAAACCAATGACCGGTTCGCGGTGCTCGGCGAGGACGGCACGATTGCGTTCCTGAACACCGACGATCATCCTCAAATAACACAGGAGATTACGATACCGGACATGGTCCATGCAAGAAGGCTGGCTGTAAAAAAGGAAGGAAAGTAGCGCTATGTCATCAGTTTGGAGATTTATACATACAAGGGCCGGTTCTCCGGCGGGGAACATGGCTCTGGATGAAGCTATTCTTACCGCGCACAGCGAGGGACGGGTTCCTCCGACGGTGCGGTTTTACGAGTGGGAGCCTGCTGCGCTGTCTATCGGATATTTTCAGAAAGCGGAAGAAGAAGTCAATTTTGAAGCTTTGGAGCGGGAAGGGATCGGCTTTGTCCGCCGCCCGACAGGAGGAAGGGCCGTTCTGCATGACCGGGAGCTGACATACAGCATTATCGTGTCGGAGGAACACGAGGGCATTCCCAGTACGGTGACGGAGGCATATCGCGTGCTGAGCGAAGGGCTTTTGCTCGGGTTCCGATCTTTGGGCCTGGACGCCCGGATGGTGAATCTTGCTACGGAAGAGGAGAAGGCCAAGTACGAATCGATGGGGTCGGCCGCGTGCTTTGATTCCCCATCCTGGTACGAGCTGGTGGTGGAAGGCAGGAAAATCGCAGGAAGCGCCCAGACACGGCAGAAAGGCGTAGTCCTGCAGCACGGCTCGATCCTGCTGGATCTGGATGCCGATCAGCTGTTCAGGCTGCTGAGGTTCCGCAGCGAGCGGCTGGAGCAGAGGCTGAAGGAATCGTTCAGGAGCAAGGCGGTAGCGATTAACGATCTGCTCCGAGGGCTGGCAAGGCCTGCCTTGGAACTGTCCGACCTGGTGCCGGCCTTTCGAGGCGGCCTTGAGCGGGGATTAGGCGTGGAACTGAAGGAAGGCGGCCTGACGGACTACGAGCGGGCACTGGCTAAGCGTCTGGCGGAGGAGAAATACGGCAGCAAAGAATGGAACCTTAGGAGGTGATCCTAAGGTTCGGTCAGGATTGGCGGATCAGGGATTCGAAGGCTTCCTGCAGGCGTTTGGTCAGGGAGCCGGGCGCACCTGTTCCAATTTGGCGCCCGTCCACTTCGACGACTGGGGTTATCTCGACGGTAGTGCCGGTGATGAACACCTCATCCGCTCCGTACAGAGTATCGATGTGGAAAGCTTCTTCTTTGAAGGGGATTCCAAGCTGACCGGCCAGCCGTATGATTACAGCCCGGGTCACTCCATGCAAAATCAAATTGTCGGCAGGGTGCGAATAGACGGTGTCATTTTGTACGATCAGCAGGTTGGAGGCGCTGCATTCGGTCACCGTACCTCTGCGGTGCATGATGGCTTCGTCCACCCCACGGTCCAAAGCATGCTGCTTGGCCATCGTATTCGGAAGCAGATTAAGCGATTTGATATCGCAGCGCAGCCAGCGGATATCGTCCATTGTAATGGCGCGAATCCCGCGTTGCATCGATTGAAGCGGTCGGGCATAGCCGTTCGTAAACGCCAGCTCGACAGGCGTCGTGTCCTTCGGGAACGCATGACTCCGCGGAGCCTCTCCCCGTGTGATCTGCAGGTATACCGTGCCTTCATTCAATCCGTTTATGGAAATAAGCTCCTTCAATCTCTCTTCCATCTCGTCCATCCCGTAAGGGAGCTGAAGCTGAACGGAAGCGGCACTTTTTTGGAGACGTTCAAAATGAAGGTTTGTTTCAAACAGTTGGCCGTTGTATACCCGAAACACTTCGTACACTCCGTCGCCGAAGTAATAACCGCGGTCGTCGGGCGAGATCGAGCAATCTTCTTCAGGGATGAGAGCGCCTTTGTAAATGATCAAGGATCTTCCTCCGTTCCATATTTTTTTCGGGATTGTATCTGAAATATATGCGAACACGTGTTTGCTTTTGATCTTATATGGTGATAATATATAAAGTAACAAAGAAGCAGGGCATATGCAAATACTGGCAGAGCTTTTTTTGAAATAGCCGTGTATTTGTCCATTAGTTCCTCAGCCGAATGATATTATTTGATAAACGAGTATATTAAAAAATAGAGAAAAACCAAGCAAATAGAAGAAAAGAAAAGCATGGTTTGGACAAATGTGCCAAAATCCGACACGAGTCGCTAGATGCACAACATATTGTATTGTATAATGAAGTACGCACACAATATATTGTGCCAAATGCTTACATATCCTAGTACTCTAGTCCTTTTTGGCGCTATATAGAATTATTACTTGGGAGGTTTTTTTTTGGAGACAACAGAGCAGCTGAAACGATTGGAAGGGTTAAGCGAGAAGATATTTCTGGACCGGTACGCGCTGAAGAACGCCGATACAAGTCAAACCAAGGTGGGCGACACCGTGTTGGTTCTTACCAAAGACGATCCGAAATTCCCTGCCAAGGAAGTTGGGGAAGTGCTGGCGCGTGAAGGCAATAAAGTCACGGTCAAGACGCGCAGCGGCGAACTGGTCGAATCGGACGTCGAGAAGCTTACGCTGAACATCGAGAAAACTCCAGAAGAACTGTGGGACCGCCTGGCAGGCGCGATGGCCTCCGTCGAGGCAACTCCCGAGAAGAAGAAAGAATGGACGGACAAATTCAGATATATTCTTGACGACTGGAAGCTTGTTCCCGGCGGTAGGATTGCAGCGGGAGCGGATGCAAGCGATGAGCTGACGTTGTTCAACTGCTACGTTATTCCTTCTCCCCACGACAGCAGAGGCGGCATTATGGCCACCTTGTCGGAAATGACGGAAATCATGTCCCGCGGAGGCGGAGTCGGCATCAATCTGTCTTCCTTAAGGCCGCGTCGTTCCGTTGTTAAAGGCGTGAACGGTTCGTCCAGCGGGGCCGTGTCCTGGGGCGGATTATTCAGCTATACTACGGGTTTGATTGAGCAGGGCGGAAGCCGCCGCGGAGCGTTGATGCTGATGATCAACGATTGGCATCCGGATCTGCTGGATTTCATTACCGTGAAATCGACTATGGGCCAGATCACAAACGCCAACTTGTCGGTCTGCGTCAGCAATGGATTTATGAAAGCCGTCAAAGAGGATCTGGAATGGGAGCTCGTGTTCCCGGACACTCAAGATCCCGATTACAACGATATATGGGACGGAAACCTTGATAAATGGAAACAATTGGGCAAGGCGGTCAAGACCTTCAGAAAGGTAAGAGCCCGCGACGTTTGGCATACGATTATTGAATCCGCCTGGAAATCGGCTGAGCCGGGTGTAGTATTCATGGAATATTACAACCAGATGTCGAACAGCTGGTATTTCAATCCGATTATTTGTACCAATCCTTGCGGAGAGCAGGGCCTGCCTGCATGGGGCGTATGTAATTTGTCAGCAATCAATCTGTCCAAATTCTATGATGAAGAGAAGCATGACGTCGATTGGGCAGAATTGGGCAAGGTCGTTCGCTATTCTACCCGTTTCCTGGATAACGTCATCGACAAGACCCCTTACCACTTCGAAGAGAACCGCATCAATCAGCAGGGAGAACGCCGTGTAGGTCTGGGCTCGATGGGATTAGCGGAATTGATGATCAAGCTGAGAATCCGTTACGGCAGCCCGGAATCGCTCAATTTCCTTGACCGGCTGTACGGTTTTATGGCTAAAGAAGCTTACCTGGCTTCCTCTGAAATCGCCGGGGAGAAGGGCTCCTTTAAGCACTATGACTATGAGCCTTTCATGCAGAGCGGATTTATGAAGAATATGGTCGGTACATACCCTGAAGTGGGAGAGGCCATTAAGAAGAACGGTATGCGCAACGTGACGGTAATCACTCAAGCGCCTACCGGCTCGACCGGTACCATGGTGGGAACTTCCACCGGCATTGAGCCTTACTTCGCGTTCGAATATTTCCGCCAAAGCCGTCTCGGCTTCGACAAGCAGTATGTGCCTATCGCCCAGGAGTGGAAGGACAGGAACCCGGGCAAAGACCTTCCGGATTATTTCGTTACCGCTATGAGCTTATCTGCCGAAGACCATATCCGGGCACAAGCGGCCATTCAAAGATGGGTAGACAGCTCCATATCCAAGACGGCTAACTGCCCGGCGGACTTCACAGTGGAAGATACGAAGCAGCTCTACGAGTTGGCGTTCGATCTTGGCTGCAAGGGCGTAACGATCTATCGCGACGGCAGCCGCGACGTGCAGGTGCTGAGTACTGCAAAAGAAGAGAAATCCACAGACAACGCTGAAGAACCGAAAGCGGAAGCCGCCGTTGTGCAAGAGGAATCGAAAGAAGCTGCTGTGCTTGCCGGCGTGACCAACACAATAAGCGCGGCATCAGAGAAGAAGGCTGACCGCGTCCTGGATAAAGAATACAAGAGGCGCCCGCACGTTCTTCGCGGAGCGACTTACAAAATCAATACGCCATTTGGCATGGCTTATATTACAATCAACGATTTGGATGGCATTCCAAGTGAAATTTTCCTGAACGTGGGCAAAGCAGGCTCCGACGTATTCGCGATGTCTGAAGCGCTGGGACGCGTATGCTCTTTGTTCCTGCGCTACGGAGATCACGGCAACAAGACGAAGCTGCTGATCAAGCACCTCAAAGGCATTGGAGGCTCTGGCGCCATCGGCTTCGGCGCTAATCGAGTGGAGTCTATCGCTGATGCGGTTGCGAAAGCTTTGGAGATGCATTTGGATTATTCGGCTAATACACCGCAGTATGTCACTGCAACCGAAGAAACCGCCGAAACGGCTGAAGTCGAGGAACACTCGGCTGCAACAACCGAGGCGGCCACTTCCCTCGACCTGTGCCCGTCCTGCGGATCCGCTTCACTTGTGAACATGGAAGGATGCAAAAACTGCACCAACTGCGGCTACAGCCGCTGCAGCTAATAAAGAGCGGCACTAGCCGCTCTTTTTTTATGTGAAATTCCGTAATTCGTTAGAAATGTTTCAGAATTCGTTAGAAAACTTTACTTATGCATAATTGAATAAAAATGCAATAAGGTGGGCTATCCTGACAATTGCCCACCTTATTTGTTCTTTGAATATTTCGGTCTAAAAGAGCCATCATTCCGGTAGGTAATGAGCGGCCCCTCCGGAAATAATGAGCCACTTCTCCGGTGGATGGAGCCACTATGTACCAGCTGAACTAGCGGGCAGGTTGGTTCCAATATGTGTTAATATAGTTTATGTAAGACCAATAAATTAACACGGGCTAACCCAGGTGATTTGTATTAGTTTAACCCAGGAATTTTTCCTTCTAAGCAACGATTTTGATTTGAATGACAGATATGAGATTATACGGGGTGTAAAAAAACGCAGGTGACCTTAAGCAGGTGACCGGCGTTTCCATATATTAGCGTTTCGGCATTTTGCTCTCATCCATGTACAGCAGGTTCCAGCGGTGACCGTCCAGGTCGGCAAATCCTGCGCCGTACATCCAGCCGTCAATTTCACTCGGCTTGCCAAAGATGCTTCCTCCGGCAAACTCTACTTTTTGAATAAAGGCATCTACTTCTTCTCTGCTTTCAGCGCCAATGGAAAATATTACTTCTGCGCTATGGGAAGTATCTGCGGTTTTTGAACCTGTAAATTTCTCAAACGCCGCATCCGGGAACAGCAGAATCGTTGTTTGACCTATGGCAAGCTTGGCTCTCTCGTTGCCAACGCTCACCGCATGGAATCCAATCTCATTGAAAAAGACAGTTGACCTCTCAACATCTTTGACCGGCAGGTTAATCCAAATCGCCTGTGACATGGCTGTAGCCTCCTGGAATATATTTTCAACTACTCCTACTATACTCTACTTCTGGCAGCAGAAGCGAATCTTATAAAAGAAACCGCAACATAAATGATACAAGTACCATTTACTCATTATCAAAGATGTCGGCTGAGGAGGTTTACCAACTGATGATGAGTTATTATTAAGCTCCCTCGAAATGATTCAGTATCCTCACTCAGGCTCATGAATTCGCAGGATTTCACTCTTAGCTATATGTGGGAGAAGGAAGTACACGGAGGAGCAGGTAGCTTGAGGCAGTCTAAAGGGCATACAGGAATAAGGGTGAGGCATAAACACCCAATTTGTTCCATATCCTGCACGTCTCCATGTAGCCCCTAGCGATTCTCACTCCCATGTCTCAACGGGTCTAAGCCCTTTCATTCCTTCGTCACATCTAACTAAGGGTGTGGAGGTCGGTCTTTCTAACGGAACGGGTCCGAGCCCTTTTGCGTAACGTCTCCCGATACTCCGTGCTTCTGATTTATCCTGCGAATGCATCAGCTGGTGAGAGTAGACTGATCTTAGGCTGCTTGCGGAAAGACTTTAGTAGAGTCATAAGCTTCGCTACTCTTGGCCAGCCCGACAAGCATACGGGCAACTTTACCGCATAATTTCATAATGGATTTCATTTTCTTTAACTTCTTCACTTCAACGTTGGAGTGGTGCAAGGCCCTGACATCCGGATTGGTCATCACCATACACATCGTCATGAGATAGAGAAAATGACGCAGACGAGGGCGGCCTCGTTTGCTGAGTACCATCTTTCCGCGCCATTTCCCGGAACTTGCCTCAGCTAGATTCAAGCCAGCATGTCGTAGTAGAGCATTTCCGTGTGCATAGCCACTTAGATCACCGGCTTCGCCTAGCACACCGGCTAAGCTCGTTGCATTTACACCTCGTATTTCAAGTAACTTTTGCGCATAGGGAATACGCCCCAGGATGAGATGGAGTTCATGCTCAATCTGTTCTAGCTGACGCTGTGCCAAATCGTATTCCTCAAGCAGTTGACTCAAGTGAAGCTTGTAGGCGTGGAGTGCCTGCGTAGCACCAACACTGCATTTGGCTAGTGCAATGAGCTGCTCCGCTCGTTTAACGCCAGCATGACGTTTGACATATTGCTTCCAACCGGCAAGGACCTGTTCAGTGGTTAAAGATCTGATTTCCTCCGGTAAGGGAAAGAGCCTAAGCGTAGCAATGCTACTCGTGCAGGTAAGGATCTTAAAAACCTGGCGCAGCTCAGGGAACACAATATCTACCCAACGATGAATCTGGTTAACAGCGCTGTTGAGCCGTTTAGTAACCGTGTCCCGGTTAGCCATGAGAATCCGTAGTTCCTCGAAGGCTTCTGGATGGTGTGAACGGCAGTGCTAAAATCCCCAATAATGGCACTTGAAAATTCCCCATAATCGGCAGACACTCTTCCTTATGGGGGAGAGACAATGATCAGGAATGGGGAGTTTTACGTGATTCAGCACATGAGACAAAAAGGAATGAGCAAGACGCAAATCGCCGAGGAACTCGGCCGTGACCGGAAGACCATCGGGAAGTGGCTCCGGGAAGACGGTCCGCAAGCTTACAAGCGGCAAACGCCGAAACCGAGCATCCTGGCGCCGTTCCAAGACTACATCCGTTCGCGAATGGAAGAAGGCTGCCTGAACGCAGCGGTACTGTTCGACGAAATCAAAGCCAAAGGCTACATGGGCCAGATCCGACTATTGCGTTCGTTCATGGAGCCACTGCGGCCAGCGGTGCTCGCCAAAGCGACCGAACGTTTTGAAACGCCGCCCGGCAAACAAGCGCAGGTGGACTGGGGACATTTCAAAGTCGAATGGAAGGGCGAGGCGAAACGGCTGTATGCCTTCGTCATGGTGCTTGGCTATTCCCGGACGATGTACCTCGAATTTACGGAAGACGAACGACTGGATACGCTGATGGGCTGCCATGTCCGGGCGATGCAGTATTTCGGCGGCAGGCCGGAAACCGTGCTCTACGATAATATGAAAACCGTTGTCACCGGTGTGGACGATCAGGGCCACCCGGTATGGAATGAGCGGTTCGCCCGTTTTGCCGCTCATCACGGGTTCCTGCTCCGGCGCTGTGCGCCGTATCGTCCACGCACCAAAGGGAAAGTGGAAAACGGTGTCGCGTATGTACGCAAAAACTTTTGGCCGCGCGTGCGCACCTTTACCGGTTTGACCGATCTGAACATCCAAGCCCGCTTGTGGCTCGATACGGTGGCCAATGTCCGTATCCACGGCACCACGCATGAAGTGCCGCTGCAGCGTTTACAGCAAGAAGTTCTGCAGAAGTTTAATGTGCGCCCCTTCGATGAAGCGGAGCGGCATGCCCGCAAAGTGTCCGCCGACTCCCTGATCTCCTATGCGGCGAATCGCTACTCGGTGCCCTGGCGGTATGTGGGGCAAACAGTGGAGGTGCAGGATGAGCGCAATGGCCGCCTCCGAATTTTTGCTGGGGACAAGCTCATCGCCGAACACGACAAAGCCACTGGGCACCATGAGGTGGTCTTCGACCGCAAGCATTCCGAAGGCATCCGCTCCGCAGTCGGGAAGCCCAAGCAGCTGCCCATGCCGCGCTTAGTCCAGCAAGCGTTGCCCGACGTGGTCGTGCGCGATCTGTCGGTCTACGAGGCGTTTCTGAATGAGGCGGTGATCCAATGATGGTGGTCACCGACGGTTACAAGAGGCTTTCGAAGAACTCGGGTGGAGCCGGATTCCGGAGATTCTGCACCACCATGCCGAGGAAGCGGCGGCACAGAACCGGACATATCTGGAGTTTCTGGATGGGCTGCTGCAGGAGGAACTGTCCGCTAAGCATGACCGGTTCATCCGCATGAAAACCCGCATGGCACACTTACCGTACCACAAAACGCTCAATCAGTTCGACTTCGGCTTCCAGCCGTCGGTCGAAGAGCGGCGCATCCGGGACCTGGCGACACTGCGCTTTGTCGAGCACCAAGAGAATCTGGTCTTTTTGGGGCCGCCCGGTGTGGGTAAAACCCATTTGGCCGTAGCACTCGCGCTGGAGGCGATTAAACGGCGCTACACGGTGTATTTCACCACCGCACACGATTTGGTACAGACCTTGCAGCAAGCGCATCTCAATAACACGATTACGCAGAAAATGAGGGCGCTCACCAAACCGAATCTGCTGATCATCGACGAGATCGGCTACCGGAAGATGGATGAAACTGCCGCCCACTTCTTCTTCCAGATCATCGCGGAGCGCTACGAGTCTGGCTCGATCATTCTCACCTCTAACAAGTCTTACGGCGCCTGGGGAGAAATCTTTGGGGACTCGGTCCTCGCTACCGCCATCCTCGACCGCCTCCTCCATCACTCCAGCACGATTAACATCAAGGGGGAGAGCTACCGAATCAAAGAGAAGAAAAAAGCCGGATTTTTCCGACCCGATCCGGATGAGGAAAAAGAAAATTAAATAGATTTTCACCGGCCTCACGCGGGCCTTCTACTTGCACCTTTTGGGGAAAATTCAAGTGCCGGTTTTGGGTAATTTTCGTTTGCAGTTGACAATGGAAACGTACAGGGGGAGTAGTACCCGTTTTTGATCATATCCGCGATAACAAGTGCGTCTTTCCGGTCACTTTTAGATGGGGTATTGTCGCGGTTTTCTTTATTCTTTTTGACGAGGTGGGGATTTACAAGAACAACTTCAATTCCTTGAGAAGAGAGCCAACGAGCCAAACTCAGCCAGCAATGACCGGTTGGTTCCATGCCAACGATCACTTTGTTCAGCGTGTAGGTTTTGAATAGATCCTGAATCCAACGGCCCAAGTGTTGAAAACCTTCGTTGTGATTTCCAAACTCCAGAGGTGTGCCCAGGGCGATTCCACGAAAACTGACAGCGCGAGCCACATGAGCTTCCTGGGCGATATCTACACCGACGACAAGATGGCTTGCGGTAATGTTTTCAATGAGTTGATTTTGTTTGTCTTGTGCCTTAAACTTCATAGTAGAGCGACCTCCTGATGTGGGATTTTAAGGGCTTTTGACCCGTTGCGTACTCCCATCGTACAGAGGCGCTCCTTTTTATTCAAACTCCTAATTATTCGTTTTACAGGAATTCTAACGGTAGGACAATAGCATGACAGCAGGCTGCCAGCATAATCGGCAGCCTGCTGAACTATCGGGCAGGATAATTTAAATATAAGAAATTTCTATCTTTTGAGAAAACGGCAATAACATGTAGACTGGTGTTGATACAAAATACATGCCAAAGTAGGATGATATGTGGATTATTGCGATGATGGAAGTGCCATTTGGAAAACGATTGTTAGGAAGCTTCGTTCTGCCGGTTGTGTTTTTGCTGAGGATGAGGCTCGGTTGCTTATGTCTTCTTCACGGAATTCTACCGAACTAGCCAAACTGGTGGATCGGAGAATTGCTGGTTTTCCCCTTGAACACATTATCGGATGGGCGGAATTCTGTGGTTTGCAGATTCAGTTGGATCCCGGAGTTTTCGTACCCCGGCCACGAACCGAGTTTCTTGTTCGACAGGCCGTGGCCCTCACTCAACCAGGAAACATAGTAGTTGACCTATGCTGCGGTTCTGGAGCTGTGGGTGCGGCCTTAGTCGCTTTGATGGAGCGTATTGAATTGCACGCGGTTGATATCGACCCTCCAGCAGTACAATGCGCCCGTCGTAATATTCATTTAGACGAGAGCTTTGTGTATAAAGGGGATCTCTACGATCCGCTACCTGTTCAGCTTTATAACCGCGTCAATGTTATTATAGCCAATGCCCCATACGTACCTACCGAGGCAATAAAATTCATGCCAATGGAAGCCCGCGTCCACGAGGCAAGGATTGCGCTTGATGGAGGAGCTGATGGACTTGACGTCCAACGAAGGATAGTAGCTGAATCTCCTCTCTGGCTTGCAAAGGGGGGCTTTCTCCTAGTCGAAACTAGCGAGAGGCAGGCGCCGTTGACTGCCGAACTCTTTGCTCAATACGGATTGCTTCCAAAATGGGTTCGTTCCGCAGAACAGGACGCTAACGTTATCATTGGAATCCGAACAGACCACGCAAGCTAAGAAGAAAGTTACTTCACTAAAGAATAAACCTCTTCCGGGTGTGTTAGGTTGATCTTGTGGTCTACCCCTTGAATTTCAACAAAATGAATGTTAGGAACCGCCCGGAAATAGTCGGCTATCCGGAAACCATCAGCAAAATCGGATGTTCCTAAAATGAGTAGCGTTCTTGTATGGAGTTGGCCCAATCGTTCAATGGCTGGAGGCTTCGGCCAAACCGTTTTCGGAGTAGCCCACTCGAACATCTTTTTGATGTTATGCGCTGTCATTTCCGCCATTATGCCACGCAGTGGGCTTTTACTTCCGGGTTGGTCAATTTTCCTATCCGGCACAGCAAGATAATTTTCCAACATCCTTATCTAACGTTATAGCCGCCAATTTCAATCCCTCCGCCATTGTTAAATACGGAGCAAGGCTTTCACGTAAATCGATAACGGTTAATCCATGTTTTACGGCTAAGGTTGCCGCATAAATGACTTCTCCCGCATTGTCAGCAACAATATGTACAACCCAATACTTTTAACGTTTTAGGAGATTATTCTTTGAAACGGTCGAAATCGCTCTGAAAAGACTGCGTGCAATCAGCTCGGCCATGCTCATAACTAAATGAAGACGAGTGTTTTGCAGTACTAGATACTCCATTAAACCGCCGACATTCACTATACCCGAAATATGAATATCTCCCACCGGAGTCAATTCCTTGTGTACCCCGCTTCCCGGACGGATAGGACCTTCTCCGATATGGATGCAGCCGACGCTGGCAGCTTGGCCAAGACAGGAATCAATGCCGATTATAAAAGGGCAGGCAGTGTTGGAATAAATCTGTTCCAGTGTTGTATCGAGATTCATTGCATGAACGGGTTCTTCAAGTGTTCCAAACAGATCAAACAATGAAGAACGGAATTTACGAAGTGAGGAGCCTGCAATGGGGCCTAACGAATCGCCGGTGGAACGATCGGTGCCTAAGCAGACAACCACAATTCGTCTGTTTGTATGCAGCCCTTCGAGAAAACCATTCAACTGTTTGGCAAGCTGCAGGGAGGCTGTAGGATTTTTATATGCAATTTTTAAGACATCCTGTATAGACTGCTCCGTTTTCACACAATCAGCCTCCTGTAATCAGAGATTTTTGCACGGGTTAGTTGCACTTATCCTTTATATTCCTTCTACCATTATTCCTCTGTATTGAATCCTCAATATCTTAATATTTTGAAAGAAATCGGAATCTAACCTTATAGGCATGCTGCCCGATCGATTCTATAATGAAATAAAAAGACAAACGAGGTGATCTCCAGAATGGAAGCCCTTACAACAATGCGGGTAGCTAAAAGTAAAGCCGTCAAGCTGAAACGTTGGGATTCACCCATTGCCGGATATTTGTTTATCTCCCCCTGGCTGCTTGGATTTTTTACGTTGACCCTTTACCCGATGATCCAATCCCTTTACTATTCGTTTACCGATTTCTCTTTGCTTGAGGAACCGAGCTGGGTAGGATTGCGGAATTACCAAAAGATTGTAACGACGGACGACAGATTCATTCAATCCGTAAAAGTTACGTTTCTCTACGTATTGGGCTCCGTCCCGCTGAGATTGGTTGCCGCTCTGTTCATTGCCATCCTGCTGGCCAAAAGCCTAAAGGGCATGTCGGCATACCGCACCGCAATCTACTTTCCCTCCATGATCGGAGGAAGCATCGCCGTATCCCTGCTGTGGAAAAATATTTTCGGCAAGACAGGATACATCAATCACCTGCTCGGCTATTTGGGCATCGAAGGCACCGGATGGGTGACAAATCCAAATACTGCGTTATGGACTTTGGTTTTACTTGTGGTCTGGCAGTTCGGTTCGGCTATGGTCATTTTCCTTGCAGGCCTCAAACAAATCCCTAACGATCTGTATGAAGCATCTTCAGTAGACGGAGCCGGTAAAGTGAGGCAGTTTTTCAACATAACGCTCCCAATGCTATCCCCTACTATCTATTTCAATCTTGTAATGGGAATCATTTCGGCTTTTCAAATGTTTACACCGGCGATGATTATTACAGAAGGCGGACCGATGAATGCTACCTACGTGTATGCCCTTTATCTATACGAGCGGGCCTTCAGCCAGCTTCAGATGGGCTACGCTTCAGGTCTCGCCTGGATCATGCTGTTGATTATCGTGGCATCAACCTCTCTTATTTTTTTAACCTCCAAATACTGGGTTTTCTATGAATCGGAAGGGGGCAAGAGTAAATGATGAATGCGCTCAAGCGTAAAAATATAAGCCGCCATCTTCTGCTTGCTGCCATGAGCCTCATTATGATCTATCCGGTCATTTGGTGGATAGGGGCATCCTTGAAATCGAACGAGGAACTCAGTCTGCCCGGCCTGTTCCCGACCATGCCCAGGTGGAGCAACTTTACTCAGGGCTGGCACGCCATACCCGGGCATTCGTTCACAGATTTTTACATCAACAATTTTCAGCTTGAAATCGGGATTTTGTTCACAACGGTGATTTCCTGCAGTCTGGTTGCGTTCGGTTTCGCCAGGCTCGACTTCCCGCTCAAAAACTTCTGGTTCTCCATTCTGATGCTGACTCTTATGCTGCCGGGGCAGGTTACGATTATCCCGCAGTACTCTTTATTCCATAAATTCGGATGGGTCAACACGTATCTGCCTTTTTATGTGCCGCATCTGCTGGCTGCAGGCGCAGGCGGGACCTTCTTCGTCTTCCTGCTTGTGCAGTTTATACGGGGAATTCCGCGCGAGCTGGATGAATCGGCAAAAATGGATGGCTGCAGCTGGTTCGGAATTTACTGGAGAATCATCATGCCATTGATGAAACCGGCGTTGGTGACTGTGATGATCTACTGCTTCCTCTGGAACTGGGATGATTTCTTCGGACATCTGCTGTTTATCAACTCTGTCGACAAATATACGGTGGGACTCGCGCTCCGCATGTTCAACGACTCCCAATCCGCCCAGGCATGGGGCCAGCTTTTGGCTATGGGGCTCGTATCCGTCATCCCGTCTACCATTATCTTCTTCATTGCGCAAAAGCACTTTGTGGAAGGGATCGCAACTACGGGTATCAAGGGATAAGATGCCCAATCTTACGAGGCGATTTCCGGGATGGGCGACTTTTAGGCAGGGTTCACTGATAAAAGAAGTCTCATTTCGCTTAAGCGAATTTATACTTCGTTTATCGTTAAAATAATCAATTCTGTACAAGCAGAGAAAAGGGGATTGAAAATATGACAGCAAAGCGAAACAAACTGGTTCTTACGGTTATTACAGCCATGCTCGGCCTTTCCTTGACAGGCTGCGGCGGCGCTGCGAAACCGGCAGAAACCAAAGCCGGCGATGCGTCAGCAGCAGGCAGCAAACCGGTTAAGCTCCGTATTACCTGGTGGGGCGCTCAGTCAAGACACGATGCCACGCTGAAGATCCTTGACCTTTACACCAAGAAGAATCCCAATATCACATTTGAGCCCGAATATTCCGGATGGGACGGCTACATTGACAAATTGACGACGCAGGCAGCGGCCAAAAACGCGCCGGATATTATGCAGATGGATGCAGCTTGGCTTGCCGATTGGAATGCTAGGGGCCAATTGGCGGATCTGAGCAGCGTCAATGTGAAGGATGTCGACGCCGGCCTGTTGGCAGAGGGGAAATACAAGGACAAGCAGACCACAGTCCCGCTCGGCAAGAACGCCTGGGGACTCGTTTATGACAAGTCTGCGTTGGAAAAGCTTGGATTCCAACTGAAGAACGATATCACCTGGGATGAGTTCTTCCAACTTGTCAAAGACATCAAATCCAAGGTGGGTAAGGATCAATACGTTATGATGGATGGAACGAACAATCGCGGCCTTTATTCCTCCTACCAGCTGAGCAAGGGCAAAGGGCACCCGATTACTATGGATGGTAAATTCAATTGGGACAGGGACACTTGGCTGGAATGGGTGAAGATTTTCGATGACTTCCGCAAACAGGGTATTGTTCCTCCGGCGGATATTGCCGTATCCGATAAAGAATTGGATCCGAAGCTGGACTTGATGGTGACGGGGAAAGTGATCTTTAGAGCGGCTCACGCGGCGCAGGCTTCTTCTTGGGACAGCTTGAAGCCGGGCAGCATCGGTGTTGCGGCAATTCCGAAGGGCCAGCAGGGCGGTGGCTGGTTGAAGTCGACCTTCTTCTTCGGGGTAAGCCAGGATTCAAAGAATAAGGAAGAGGCCAAGAAGTTCATTGAATGGTTTATCAATGATCCGGAGGTCGCAGAAATTGCCGGCACAACTCGCGGAATCCCGGTGTCGAACAAAATCGTCTCCAGCCTGCAGCCGAAATTCACCGCCGCCGACAAATTGACGGTGGAAATGATCGAGAAGGCGAAAGCAGGTGCGCAGCAGTTCAACCCGGGAGCCAAAGGCTGGAACAATTTCGAGACCAAAGATTTCAAAGCCATCTCTGAAGCGCTCATGTTCGGTAAATCCACCGCTGACCAGTCCTTTGAGGATTTGAAGAAGAAAGCGAAGGAATACGAGAAGTAACACGTAGCTGAAAGACTTTAATCTTCAATTAAAGATCACTATATAGGGTTGTAAAAGGTTAACGCTCGATCCCCTTTGAGGCGGTTACAAGCTGATCGGGGGATCGTTACCTTAAAATTAATTGGGAGCTGGGTGTTTGTGATGGTGACCTTAACCGGTTTTGCGGATGAGATTTCTCCTCATCTCGAGGAGCAGATGAATGTACTGGAGTCCGAGGGTATTTCACATATCGAATTCCGCGGAGTAAACGAAAAAAATGTGCTCAAGCTGACGGACGAAGAATTGAAACAGGTCAAGGAGCGGCTCAATTCGCGTAATTTCAGCGTTTCTTCCATCGGATCCCCGGTGGGCAAATACGGAATCCGGGATGATTTCTCGGTTGAGCTCGGCAATATCAAGCGGGCCTGCGAAATCGCGGGCTATCTGTCGGCCCCTTACATACGCGTTTTTTCTTATTTTATGCCCGAAGGGGAACAGCCGGCTGTCTACAGGGATGAAGTGATCTCCCGCATGAAGCAGCTGATTGACGCAGCTGAAGTTTACGGGGTGACGCTGCTGCTGGAAAATGAAAGCCATGTGTACGGCGACATCGACGACCGCTGCCTGGATCTTCTCGAGTCTTGCAGCAGCCCGCGGCTGCGTCTCGCCTTTGATCCCGGCAACTTCGTAATGAACGGGGTGAAGCCGGTTTCCCAGGCTCTGCCCAAGCTGCAGCCATACCTGGAATACGTGCATGTCAAGGACGCATTGGGCGAAGAGCGCATGTTTGTTCCGGCTGGGGAAGGGGACGGGGAGCTCGCTCCATTCATCCGCAGCTTGAAGGACAGCGGGTTTTCGGGCTTTCTTTCCATTGAGCCGCATCTGCATAACTATCTGCCGGATCTCGATAATCCAGGCCGGTTCGTCCGCGCCGTCCAGGCGCTGAAAAAGCTGCTCGATGCGGAAGGTATTGTCTGGAATTAAGAAATTAACCAAAGGAGAGCTGAACAATGGATGCCAACCGGAAACTGAAAATCGGCCTGATCGGACTCGGAAATATCGGCGGCAACCGCCACATACGGTATCTTGGAACGATGGATAACGTCGAACTCGTCGGTGTCTGCGATGTCGTGAAAGAGAAAGCGGACACCTATGCGGCGGAAGCGAACACTACGGCCTATTACGACTACAACGAGCTGCTCGACAAATCCGGGCTGGAGGCTGTCATTATTGCCACACCGCACTATTACCATACTCCGCTCACCGTAGAGGCGTTCAACCGCGGTCTGCATGTGCTGTGCGAAAAGCCGCTCGCGGTCCATGTAAACGACGCGCAGAAAACCATCGACGCCTATGAGCAGGCGAAAGCAAAAAATCCAAATCTCATTTTCGGCATGATGTTCCAGGAACGTACCCTTCCTTTCTATAAGAAAATGAAGGATATTATCTCGAGCGGCGAGCTCGGCCAATTGACGAGGGTGACCTGGATCAATACGGCATGGTTCCGCTCCCAGGCTTACTATGATAGCGGAGGCTGGCGCGCTACCTGGTCCGGAGAGGGCGGAGGCATTCTGACAAACCAATGCCCGCATAATCTGGATATGTATCAATGGCTGTTCGGGATGCCTGCCCGCATCAGCGGCCATGCCCACATCGGCAAATACCACAACATTGAAGTTGAAGATGAGGTAACGGCCTACTTTGAGCATGATAACGGCATGATCGGACATTTTATCGTAACGACGGCCGAGACTCCGGGCACCAACCGTTTTGAAGTGATCGGGGAGCACGGTAAGCTTGTCTACGAGAATGAGAAGCTCGTTCTATACAAGAATCGCATGTCAATGCTGAAGTATCTGCAGGAAACCAAAGAGGGCTTCGGCAATGTCGAAACCTGGTACACGGAAATTCCGGTGAATACCAATGTACCGAATGGCCATGATGTAGTGGCTGATAAATTCGTCAAGGTCGTGCTGAACGGAGGAGGAGAGCTGATCGCAGAAGGCACCGAGGGCATTAAGGGGCTAACCATCGGCAACGGCATCATGCTTTCTTCTTTCACCAAACGGATGGTCGATGTTCCGTTCGATGCCGATGAATATGAGAGCCTCCTGAAAGAGCTCATCAAAAACTCCAAATTTGTGAAGAAAATACAGGAACCGGTGGAAACGGATATCGCCCAATCTTTCTCCAAAGCTTGATCCAAAGCTTTAAGCAAGCCGCCATTATCGATGATAATGTCGGCTTGTTGGCCATTTGCGGACTGCGGCGTGCTGCCCTGATCATCGACATCCCCCGCACATTCGTGTATGATTTGACTTAATACTACAAATACCAGCGCTTACAATCGCATGTTTTCGTCGATAGCCGGAAAATTCGCCCCATTTTTGCCGAAGGAGCGGTTCGTATGTGGAAAATTGTAATCATCGATGATGACAGACAAGTACTCAAAGGCATGAAACAGGTTATTCCCTGGGAAGAGATCCGCGCCGTCTGGGCAGGGGAAAGCATGTCTGGAGCAGAAGGACTGGAACTCGTGCGTCAAACACAGCCTGATATCATCATTACCGATGTTTATATGCCCATTATGGACGGGCTCAAAATGATTGAAATTTTGCGTGAGGAGCAGTACGCCGGCAAGATAGTGATCCACAGCGGCTATTCGGACTTTGAATTCGCCCGTAAAGCTCTGCGGTTGAACGTGGATGATTACTTATCCAAGCCGGTTTCCAAGCTGACTATTCGGGAAGTACTGCTGCGGGTAATCGGCGATTTGGAAGAACAAAACAAAAAGAAAGCAGATCAGGAGAAGCTGCGCGATAAGTTGATGCTTTACGAACCTTTCGTGCGAAAGGAACAGCTGAAAACGGCGATTATCGGGACGTGGGAAAGCGAAAACCGCAATGATCTGCTGTTCCCGGACGATGAACCGTGCAATCATCTTGTGCTTGGAATGGAAATTGCGAGAACGCCCCGAATTTCTAACGTGCGCGCGTCTGACCGCTATTTGTTCCGGTTTGCTATTCATAATATCATCCAGGAAATTTTGCAGGCTGAGAACGCCTGTTTCGATTATGTCGAGCTGCACGGTTATCAATCGGCGGTCATACTGCATTTCAAGAAATCGGCCGATTATGAAGAATTGATTCAGGAGTTGAGGAAAACAGCTAAACGGATTACAGAATCCGTGCATAATTATCTCAATATCAAAATACGAATCGGCATAGGCGGCTTGAAAGAAAGCTGGGCGGCACTGTCCGATTCGCTGGAGGAAGCGTTCCAGTTTCTGTCGGAAGAAGCGCCTGGCATACTTTCATCTGAGCCGTACGAATATTATCGTTCTCCCGAGCTGCCCGGCCAGGTAAACCCGGCTTCTTTGAAGCCGATGAGATTTTATCATCAACTGATTGAGGACATTAAAAATACCCAGGGAAGAAACGCCGAAAAAATCATTGACAGATATGTCAGCGGTCTGAAATACGGCAGGACACACAGCTCCGGGCAGTTGCAGAAGATCGGCGGCCAGTTTTGGGCCATTTTGCGGTATGCTTTGAATGACGAGGAAATACGGCTGGAGGATATTTATCCGGAAGAGCAGATGGAATTTGAGCTAAACCGGATCAGCACGGCGGATCAATTGGAGCATTGGTTAAAAGAGAAAGTCAGCGGAATCTTCAACAACCGGCACTGGCAGGAAAATATGAAGCATAAGCGGACTGTAGATTTTATCAAGCAATATATCCATGAGAACTACGACAGGGAGCTGACGATCGCAGAACTGGCCGAGCACGTAGTCCTGTCACGGAATTACCTGTGCCAAATTTTTAAGAACGCGACTGGGGAAACGATCAACAACTACATCGTCCGCGTAAGGATGGAAAAAGCCAAGGGACTGCTTCTCGAAGGAAAGCTTAAAATTTATGAAATCGCGGACTGCGTAGGCTACCGGAACATTCCTTATTTCAGTACGACCTTTAAAAAGTATTTTGGCGTTACACCTGCCGATGTGAGCAGATAACAGGGTGCAGCGGGGAGCGGGTGGCAGGTGAAAAACATCTTCAAAAAGCACCGGATAGATTACTTGCTGTACGGCGGCTTCTCGGGTTTTTTGGTCATTCTGCTGGCTGTGGTCATCGGTTTGAGCTATACACTGTCGACCCGGGAAACCACCAGGAATACATCTTTCTACCAGCAGTCTTTACTCGGCGAACTGTATAATAAAGTCGAAATCCAGATGCGTTCGGTCGAAAATATTTCGCTTGCCGCCGCGCGGAATGCGGTTTTAACGGAATACGCCGGAGGAAGCGGCGACCCCTATGCGGATTATCGGAAAAGAGAAGAGTTGAAGTCGTTCCTGATGAACATCGTCAATGCGACACCTGTCATTCAGTCTATCCATTATTACACCAACCATGAAATTCCATCGGACACGCTAGGGCCGGTGGTATTTATCGATAATGAAAAAACTCCGGATGAACCATGGTACGGTTCCATCGAGAACGCGGATTTCGCCTGGCTGGGTGAGCATAGGATCAAATCTTTCAACGGAGAAATTCCCGTGATAAGCTTCGCAAGAAAGGTATATTCCGAAGCGGGTGATTATCGCGGCATTCTGGTGCTGAACTTGAAGGCGTCCGCCATCCAAAATTTGATAAGCGGGGAGAGGCCGGGGGTAAACCGGATTTTGCTGGACTCGGGCGGCCGGATTCTCACCTTGGTCGGCGACCCATTTATCGAACAGAAAATCGCGGAATATTTGTCAAACATGCACGACACGTCCGGTTATCTGAAAATTAGCAAGCCACAGGCGGAAGAGCATCTGCTCGTCTGGGCCAAACATTTTAACGGCAGCTGGATTCTTGTCGAGCTTACGCCTTGGGCACAGATTACGCAGGGCAGCGTGCGTACGGCGGTTGTTTTGGCGGCTGCAGGAGCATCTGCTGTGGTCATTTCCATGTTATTCACTTTACTTTTTTCAAACCAGTTCCTCAAGCCCATCCGCCTTTTGCTGGCGGAGATGGGCAGATACTCGGGCAGCGCGAAAAAAATCAATTTGCCGGAGGATTACCGGAACGAATTCGGTGTCCTTTTCTCCGGCTACAGGAAGCTGATCGACCGGATCCAGCAGCTGTATGTGTCACTGGAGGACCAGTATAAGCGTCAGCGCAGCGCCGAGATAAAAGCGCTGCAAGCGATGATTAATCCGCATTTTCTGTACAACACACTCGACCAGCTGAACTGGATGGCCATCGAAGCGGGACAGGACCGGATGAGCAGGATCCTTGAGTTGATGGGTACAATGTTCCGGATCGGACTGTCCAACGGGGAGAGCCTGATTACACTGCGTGAAGAGCTGCTGCACACGGAATGTTACCTGAAAATCCAGCAGCTGCGCTGGGAAGAAGGGCTGACGGTAGAGATCGACGTGCCGGAACAGCTGCAGCATTTTTTTATCCCCAAGATGACACTGCAGCCATTTGTGGAAAATGCGGTCATGCACGGCTTTACCGGGAGAAAAGAAGGCCGGATAGAGATTAAAGCTGCGGAGGAAGACGGAATGGTCGCTGTCCGCATCTCGGATAACGGCGTCGGGCTTAAACCGAACTGGGATGAAGCAAAGAAACGAAGTACCGGCGGATACGGCATCCGCAACGTGAGGGAACGGTTCGAGGCCTTTTTTGAAGGGGTGTACGAGCTGGAGATTAGAAATAACGACATTGGGAACGGAGTGACGGTGCTCCTTCGTCTGCCCGCTCTCCTCAGCAGGGAGATGGAGGAGGATCGCAACCGCGCTTGAACGAAAAAATCCCGCCCTGACAAGGGCGGGCTTCTGTGAAACTGCTATACTAATCGGCAGGAAAATTGGGACCATCCAGTTTTTTGTCAATATTACCGTCACCGTTGGTGTCCTCGCCTCTGTGGCGGTTTATATTTTCCTTTTCCTGCTGCTGCTGCATCTTGGAGTCTTTTTGTCGATTTGCCATTCCGCATTCCTCCCTCCGTCATCAATCTACAATTATAATGTTTGAAAAAGGTCCGCTTTTTATACCATATAAAAGACCTGCCTGGCTTTCATGTTTTCCTTAAGAACAAAAAGGGTAAATAAAGCCCCGACTATTGTGGAAAATAAGATGCTCTCTTCAGGAAGATACTTTCCACCTTTTCCACGATCGGGCCGTCTTGTTCCGACTCGCTCTTCACTTTCTGCCACTCCGGGTCGCTGCGGAAAGCTTCAAACCCGCGGTCGCGCGCTTCCATGTCAGCGAATTCCATGATATAGTAAAGCCGGTTGTGATCAGGGTCGATATCTTCCCAAAACTCGGTTACACGCATCCCGTGCTTGGCGAAAATACCCAAAGTGAAATTCGCAAAGCGGTCGTTGATCGCTTGCATTCTGCCTGGGTGCATGTGGTAAATACGGAGCTCGTAAAGCATGAAACATTACCCCTCTCGATCATTTGGTTGGGCTAGCTATAACCATTATAATCGAACATCCTTTTGGCGGGAATGAAAACACCGGAGGAAATGCAAAAAAATGGGCACCCGATCCTGGAGTTTTATCCATCTTCCTAAGAAAAACAAGCCCGCCGCAAGATACGATCTCAAAACACGAGAAAAGGGAGGTTTAACCGCGGCGAAAGATGGTAATTATTCATAAAAAGCAGCAAGGAAGGGAGAGGGCCGATATAGGATTCATTTTTATCCTGATCTATTTTGCCGTGATTTTCCTCGTTGTGGAAATTGCTATCGCGTTATTGATCACCACCGGCCTGGAGCCCCAGATTGCCAGGTTTCAAGTGGTTTCGATGATGACGTCCACAGGATTTACGACCAAAGAATCAGAGCTGATTCTAAGGCATCCCATACGCCGGAAAATTGCGGTGTTCCTCATTTTATTCGGGGCTTTCTCTCTGGCTGTAGTGATTTCGTCCATAAGCAATATTTTGGCGCAGAGCTTTCGAATCCCTCAGATGATAGGCATTTCTTTGTTTTTCGGACTTGTATTGCTTGTAGTCAAAAATAAAACCATCAGCGGAATGCTCTCAAAATCATTTCAGCAGGAGATGATAGATGATTTTGAACTCCATGAGCTGCCAATACAAGAAATTCTTTACATCAAGGAGACGGATCTGCTAACTGAAGTGCATATTTATAACGACTCCGAATCGGCAGATAAAGACATCGCTGACGTTTTTGTTCCGGAGGAAGATATGATGCTGCTTTTTATCCAAAGAGGCGATGAAAAAATTCGACGTGACCGCGAAAAATTGACCATACAAGCGGGAGATATTCTATTTATCTATGGAAACAAGACGACTATAGAAAAGACGTTTAAGTACGAGCTGAACAAAATGAAAAACATCATTCATGATGAGGGGAATATCTCGGCGTTGTAGTAAAACGAAGGCAGTCCGAACATGTTTTCACATTCGGACTGCCGCTTGGCTTGTACGGTTAGAAATGGTATAGTCAAGATCCTTGCTTTCATAAATGCTGCCCGACGGGAAGGAAATAGGCAGCGAAGCCGCAAAAGAGCTAGTCTCCGTCATTGAAAATCTTGTCGTACGAAAATCAACTGCGGTGCATTCAAGGGGATAACATCGATATACGCGCCGAACCAGGTCTGCCCACCCGCCGTGCAACTCAAAGAGTGTCGAACATCCGCTCGTTCGATTCCGTTCCCGGCTCCGCATATTGGATGGACATGTTGGCGGAATGCTCTCTCCAGCGGCGGTTGGCCTCATACAGCTCGATTTCGAGACGCTCCGCCTGTTCATGGGAAAGAGCAAAGGCAATTTCATTATTATTTTCATCATATGCCGTAATAAGGACATAGCTGTCTTGGGTTTCACGGGGAGTGACGTTGCTGATTTTCAAGTCCATATTTGACAGGCCGTATCTGACTTTCATTTCGATCATGGAAATACCTCCATAGCTGTTCTATACGTTAAGGTTCGCTATTGTGCGGTCAAATATGCAACAGGCAGTAACAGGCGAGTGGTGATGCGGGAGAACGTGAAGAAGCGGACCGCTTCGGGTCCGCTTGGACTTTTGTTCGAATGGTGAACTTGATCTTTCTGAAGCCAAGCCTGAAATTAAAAAGTTCGGCCGGAGAATCCGCCGAAGGAGCTCTGTACGCCTTGTCTGTTGTCCGGATTCACGCCTGCTGTAAAACCAGTGCGTCCCAGGTAAGCACTGCCGCCCATTTGAGCCGGACGGGAGGAATCTCCGCGCAGGTCCTGGTCATGTCCCGGCTGGTCTCCCTGATAGTTAGCCGCATGGTACTGCTGCGCGTACGGGTTGAATTGGCCGTAGCCGGCTTGGGACATGCCTGTATTGCCCATGCTGCTGCCCATTACGCTTTGGCCCATGCCGAAGGAGCTTCTGCCCATACCAGCACTACCCATGGAGCTGCCCATTGTGCTTTGTCCACCGAAAGAGCCTTGGCTCATACCATAGGAGCTTTGCACTCCTTGTCTGTTGTCCGGATTCACGCCTGCTGTAAAATCGGTACGTCCCAGGTAAGCACTGCCGCCCATTTGAGCCGGACGGGAGGAATCTCCGCGCAGGTCCTGGTCATGTCCCGGCTGGTCTCCCTGATAGTTAGCCGCATGGTACTGCTGCGCGTACGGGTTGAATTGGCCGTAGCCGGCTTGGGACATGACTGCATTGCCCATGCTGCTGCCCATTACGCTTTGGCCCATGCCGAAGGAGCTTCTGCCCATACCGGCATTACCCATAGTGCTGCCATAAGTGTTTTGACCCAGGCCGCTTCCGTAAATGCTTTGTCCGATGCCTCCGCCAAAAGAGCTTTGACCCATCCCGTAGGAGCTTTGTACGCCTTGTCTGTTGTCCGGATTCACGCCAGCCGTAAAGCCGGTACGGCCAAGGTACGCGCTGCCTCCCATTTGAGCCGGACGGGTGGAATCTCCGCGCAGGTCCTGATCATGTCCCGGCTGGTCTCCTTGATAGTTAGCCGCATGGTATTGCTGGACGTACGGATTGTATTGACCGTAGCCGGCCTGGGACATACCTGCATTGCCCATGCTGCTGCCGATTAGACTTTGTCCGCCGAAGGAGCTTTGGGACATGCCGCTGCCGATCGAACCGATCCCGGTGGAACGATTTCCAGTTGAAGTTGGGAAAGATTGTTGGAAGTTCATCGTATTCCTCCATAATAGGTGTACTTCCGGGACATATCCTTTTTTTCAGTCCGAAGGAAGCCTTTTATATTTTCAGTTACCGCTCATTTTTTTATGAATGGTTTTTATTGGAAATTTATAGATAGAAGAATAACAAAAACTCCTGTCGGAGGCTGTTTTAACCATAAAGAAAGTTTAAGTTCGTCTATGGCTTAACTCTCCCAAAATGAAAGCGCCAGGTATTTCGGCCGAAGATTTCCTGGAAATTTCCAAGCGTCTGAAAGTGGCGGCAAATATCCGTTAAATACCTATGCCTTTTCGGAGCCGGCGGGGTTTTATTGTTTTATGCAGCACCTGAGCAGTTTTTTCACATATTTTACATTATATCTATTAATAAACATCCGCTTAACATTATTTTAATAGTGCGATAACAAATTGAAACTACACTTATGAAGTAGACAAGCAATTAAATAGAAAAAAGCGGAGGTTGTTTCGTTGAAGAAAGTAACAAAGACTATAGTGGCTTCCAGTTTGGCCCTCGGTTTAGTTTCGGCTCCTTTCATTGCCCAGTACAAGGATGTAGCCAAAGCAGCCGAGGTTAAAGCTCCCTCGAAGAATTTGATTGTTATCATCGGAGACGGTATGGGGCCTGCACAAGTAACGGCTGCGCGCTATTATTCCAAAAAGTTTTTGGGCAAGGACCGTCTGGAAGGGTTTGATAATGGAACTTACGTAGGGAAATCCACTACATACTCGCAACAGAGCCCTTACAGCACCGAATCGGGTGCGGTGACGGATTCCGCAGCGGCGGGTACGGCTTTTGCGACAGGCAATAAAACGTACAACAATGCAATCAGTGTTTCCAATAACGAAGTTGCCAAGCCTTTCGCTTCCGTCATTGAAGCTTCCATCAAAGCGGGCAAAGCAACAGGACTTGTGACAACCGACAACATTAACGGAGCTACACCTTCCGTGTACGCGACTCACGTCCGTCTGCGCAGCAACCAGAATGCCATCGCCTCGCAGTATCTGGACAGCGGAGTGAATGTGTTGTTCGGCGGCGGCAAGACAAATTTTGTAACGAAGGAAGAAAAAGGAAAGCGCACGGATAAATCCATCATTGCCGATTTTGAAGCTAAGGGTTATAAGACGGCATATGATAAAAGCGGTTTGAATGCCATCCCGAACGACACCGACAAAGCGCTTGGAATTTTCGCGATGAACGAAATTCCTTACGTGCTGGATCGCAATGACAAGACGCCTTCCTTGCCGGAAATGTCGCAAAAAGCGATCGAAATCCTGTCCAAAAACAAAAATGGCTTCACCATGATGATTGAGGCAGGGCGTATCGACCACGCCGGACATGCCAACGACCTTCCTGCCAATATTCAAGAGACTTTGGAAATGGATGCGACGATTAAAGCGGTGATGGAGTTCGCCAAAAAAGACGGCAATACCTCCGTTGTTGTCACAGCCGACCACGAAGCAGGCGGAATGACGCTTGGGATCAACAATGTTTACGAATTGAATGTGGATCTGTGGAACAAAGAAAAGCACTCTTACGAATACATTGATAAAATGCTCCAGGAGGCCAAAACGGCCGACGAGATCAGAAAAATTGTTGCTGACAATACAGGCTTCAATGACCTGTCCGACGACGAAGTCAACCTGATCCTGAACGGTGACGGATCTTCCTATAAGCGTGCCGGCGGTTACGATGCGGTTATGTCCAAGAGACTTTCCGTAGGTTGGACCGGACATGGCCACACTGGGGTAGACGTAGGAGTTTGGGCATACGGCCCTATTGCCGACCTGGTTAAAGGAGATATCGACAACACGGATATCGCCAAATCCGGAGCAAAAGTGATCGGTGTGGATCTGAATGCCGCTACACAAGAGCTGCAGGCCAAATATTTATACCCTATGTTTAAAGTTTCGCGTGAGGGAGCAGTCCTCTTCCCGGTTAGAGCATTGGCAACGGAATTGGGAGCAACTGTAGCATGGGACGATGCCGCACGTAGCGCCGTTCTAACACAAGGCAGCAACAAATTTGAGTATAACGTAGATTCCAAGAAGCTGATGCTCAACGGAGCTGACAGCAGCATTAATGCTCAAGTGGATAACGGTTCGCTCTATATGAGCCTGGACGCGTTCAACCAATTGACCGGCAAGAATATGACTTGGGATAAACTTTCGGAGAGAATTGTAAAGTAATTTAACCTGGTTTGAAAATTCTTTGGGATCGGCAGGGAAGCATGCTTCCCTGCCGATTTTTCCTAATGGAGGTTTAGTGATGATTGAGATTTCGAATATGAAGAAAAGCTTTTATTTGCACGGTACGGAAGTTCCCATCCTGGATATTAAAGAATGGAACGTTAACAAAGGACAAAGAATCGCAATCATCGGACCGAGCGGATGCGGGAAAAGCACGCTCCTACACCTTCTGGGAGGCGTGATAGCCGTGGACCGCGGAGAACTGGCCGTTGCTTCGAAACCTCTGCATTCGTACACCGAATCCCAGCGCGACGCATTCAGGGCGGCAAATGTTGGGTACATTTTTCAGGATTTTCACCTGATTTCCTCGCTGACGGCAAAACAAAATGTGGAGTTAGTGTTACCGCGAAAATTAGGCGCCAAAGAAAAACGGGACCTGATACATCAGTGGTTTGAAAAAGTTGGGCTGCAGGACCGTATGAACCATCTGCCTTCCCAGCTTTCCCGCGGCCAGCAACAAAGGGTAGCCATTATACGCGCTTTGATCAATAATCCGCCGATTATTTTGGCTGATGAGCCGACAGGCAGCCTGGACTGGGAAACAGCCGGCGAAATTATGAATTTGCTGCTCGAATTATGCGAAACCGAAGGGTCAACGCTAATAACCGTTACGCATGACCTGCATTTGGCCAAGCTTTTTCCGGCACAGGTTCACATGACCGACATTAATGTGCTGGGCCTCAGCGACAGGGATAAGCAACACTCCAATCAAGAAAGTAAAGGGGAGAAGGTAGGATGAGTTTGCTTCATCTTTTATGGAGAAATATGATTTACCGCAAAATGCTTTCCCTTCTTACCGTGTTTTCCGTGGCTGTGACAGTGGCGTTAATTATTTTTCTCGAGCTGTGCAGCGCGGGTGTCGAGCATGGAGCCGAAAAAGGATACGGACCTTTCGAACTTGTCATCGGCGCAAAAGGCAGCAAAACGCAGCTGTCTTTGAACACTTTCTATCATGTGGGCACGCCGACGGGCAATATTCCTTATGAGATCGCCGAACAACTGAAGAAGGAAGATCAGGTTGACGCTGCTTATGCAATGACTACTGGGGATAATTACAACGGATATCCGATCGTGGGGATTGACCCAGGTTATTTTAACACAAGATACGGCGACCGCAAACTGGCCTCAGGCAAGCTGTACGGACAGCTGGGGGAAGCGGTGGTAGGCTCTTATGTCGCCAAAACGATGGGACTTAAGGTCGGGGATACGTTTAAAGGCGGACATGGCTTGGTAAAAGAGAGTGGACATGCGGGGGAAGAACATCACGCTGACGGCCATGATTCGGCTGGGCATGACGCGGCAGGCAATAATGCAGCGGGCCAGGATGCAGCTGGCCACGATGCGGCTGGGCATGACGAAGACGAGCATGACCATTTTGTTTACACTATTGTCGGCATTCTTCCTAATTTAAATACTTCCGACGACCGCGCCGTATTTACGACATTGGACTACGCTTGGGCTGTGCACAACACGCAGCAAGGTGAACACAAAGACGTGACCGCCCTGATGGTCAAACCGAAATCGCTGCTTGGAGCCCAGACCATTAAATTGAAATACGACAAAATCGATAACGTGCAGGCGGTCTATACGAGCAAGGCGGTTGCCGATGTGGTCAATATGGTCGATAAAGGAACCCAGGTGATTAGTGTCGTAACCGTTATTTGTATCCTGCTCGCGGCAATTTCCATTCTGCTGTCACTGATAGCAGCGGTGAATGAAAGGAAAAAGGATGTCGGACTGCTGCGTTTGATAGGAAAGTCGAGAAGATTCGTTTGGCTCGTTTTAATCGGGGAGGGCTTGCTTTTGACCGCGACAGGACTTATTTTAGGTATGGTGATCGGTCATATTGGGAGCTTCTTGAGCACCGATGCTCTGTTTGACTTTTCCGGTATTCAAATCGACGCATGGACGTTCGCATCAGGCGAATGGTTGCTGATCACCGGCACATTGATTATTGGCGCCCTGGCATCTTTGGGTCCGGCTTTGAAAGTGTATCGGGTCGATCCTCTCCAACTGTTCAGATCTTGAGGTGATTGTATTGAAAAGAAATCATATGATATTTGCTTTGGCTTTCTTGATTGTGATGGCCGGGTGCGGAAAGAAAAGTGAAGTTGCCGACAAAGGCCCGCAGTCATTTTCGATGGCCCAGAGCAATCAAGCTTCAGGCACGGATAATCAGCCCAAAGCCACACAGAGTGATGCCGGCAACAGTGCTGCAAACAGTGCTTCAAGCTCTGCGAGCCCAAGCGAGACTAATAAAGCTGACGTCCACAAGCCGGCACCCGCTGCTCAGGCGGTTCCCGAAGCATCTCCCTCTGCTGCGCAACCCGCGCCTGTCCAGACATCTGCGGCGGCAGCGGAGAAAACACCTGCTGTAAAGGGGACAAGTCCCGCAGCGCCTTCAAATGCACCGGCTGCTCCACAGAATAAAACTGCCCCCGCAAGTAAAGAGGCGGAGCCGGTTAACCCGGCCCCGGCGGCGAAGGAAGCACCCGTTTCGGAGGTGAAGCCGGAAAAGAAAAATGCGGCCGCTGCAACAAACTCTGGCGCAACAAACTCTAATGAGATTAAGTGGTCTGAATTTTTCGATAACGACAAGCAGACGACTCCGTCAAACAAATTCTGGGATTTAAATGGGAAAACGGTGCAGATCAAAGGGTTCATGGGCGAGGTGCTTTCCTTTGAAAAGCACTGGTTTCTGATCATTCCCCAGCCGGGTGCAGAATGCCCGTTCGACAATGGCGATGAATCTTATTGGAACAAGATCATGATCGCCTTCGTCCCCGACGATACGAAGCTGAGGTTTACTTCTGGCCCGCTTAAAATCACCGGAAGATTGGATGTCGGCATTAAGTTGGACCAATCCGGATATAAAACGATGTTCCGGCTGTATGACGCCCATTTTGAGAAAATAAAAGAGTAAGGCCTGTACTCTTCGCGCAAACAACGGCGAAAGGGTATGGAATGTGCTTGTACAAGAGCCGTCCTATTAGTGGTTTTATCCACTTGGGACGGCTTTTTGTGCGCTTGTCAGCGAAATCGACTAAGGAGTAAAAGTCTCCTGTACATCGCTAGGCAGTTCAATTGGCTTGGCCAACTTCGCCCCGAAGACTGGTCTATTTGAAGTATCAGCGGATTCACACGACTTTATTATATAACAATAAAATTTTTAAAAAACAGTATTGCACAGTGTTAGATTGTGATATATAATAAAAACATAAATAAACAACTGTTATAGTACATAAAACAAGAGAGGGGGTGTTCGTATGGACTGCCCGAACTGCGAAGGAAACGGAGAACTGGAACGTCCCGCTTTTGTTGCCGAGAAGGAAGACCGCGAAGGCACGCATAAGGAAGCGCCCGGCAGGATGGTTAACGTTGTATGCCCCAGATGCAATGGAAGCGGATATCTGGAAGTGTGATCCAAGTGTTCAACGATTTAACAAATAAAATCTTTTTACAAGGAGAGGTTACGATGAATCGTCAACAACAATTGGAAATGCTGCAGGACAGCTGGAACTCTGAACGCTATGCAGGAATTAAACGTCCTTACACTCCGGAGGATGTGCTTCGGCTCCGCGGTTCGCTGCTTGTGGAGCATACGCTTGCCAAGAAGGGCGCTGAGAAGCTGTGGAAGCGGGTGAACGAAGAAGATTTTGTACCGGCGCTTGGCGCATTAACAGGAAACCAGGCGGTGCAGCAGGTAAAAGCGGGTTTACAAGCGATCTATCTGAGCGGTTGGCAGGTGGCGGCGGACGCGAACCTTTCCGGCCATATGTATCCTGACCAGAGCTTGTATCCGGCCAACAGTGTGCCGCAAGTAGTGAAGCGGATCAATCAGGCCCTTCAGCGCGCCGATCAAATCCAGCATGCCGAACAGAAAGGAGACATCGACTTCTTCGTGCCGATCGTGGCCGATGCGGAAGCGGGCTTTGGGGGAACGCTCAATGTGTTCGAATTGATGAAAAGCATGATTGAAGCAGGTGCCGCAGCCGTACATTTTGAAGACCAGCTCGCTTCGGAGAAAAAATGCGGACATATGGGAGGCAAAGTGCTGCTTCCGACCCAGCAGGCGATCCGTCATTTGATTGCTGCAAGGCTTGCCGCCGATGTAATGGGAGTGGAGACGGTGCTGATTGCAAGGACGGATGCCAACGGAGCAAAGCTTCTTACGAGCGACGTGGATGACTACGATCACCGTTTCATGACGGGCAAACGCTCTCCCGAAGGCTTCTTCTATGTGAATGACGGCATTGAACAAGCCATCTCCCGCGGCCTGGCCTACGCTCCTTTCGCAGATATGATCTGGTGCGAGACGTCCGAGCCGAATCTGGAGGAAGCGAGACGTTTTGCCGAGGCCATACATGCAAGATATCCGGATAAATTGCTGGCCTACAACTGTTCACCGTCGTTTAACTGGAAAAAGAAGCTGGATGACGCAACCATCGCGAGCTTCCAGAAAGAACTCGGACGGATGGGATACAAATTCCAGTTCATAACGCTTGCAGGCTTCCACACTCTGAACCACAGCATGTTCGAGCTCGCCAGGGATTATAAAGAACGCGGCATGTCCGCCTACTCCGAGTTCCAGCAGGGTGAATTTGCAAGTGAGGTACGCGGCTACGAGGCAACGCGTCATCAAAGAGAGGTTGGAACGGGGTATTTTGATGAGGTGTCGCAAATCATTGCGGGCGGAAGCTCAACGACAACAGCATTATCGGGCTCAACGGAAGAAGAACAGTTCATAATGAACTGCAGCTTTTAATCGGACTGGGGGATGGAAGAATGTACGGTGAAGGCATACAAACTAAGGAAACGGCCGGCAAACATAGCTATGATGATATTCTTACTCCGGAAGCGATTGAATTTGTTTCAAAATTAGAAAGACAGTTCGGACCCGAGCGCAGAAAGCTGCTGGAATTAAGGAAGGAGCGGCAGGCGAGGATAGATGCTGGTGAGCTGCCCGACTTTTTGCCCGACACAGGGCATATCCGGAGCGGAGAGTGGAAGATTGCTCCGATTCCGCAGGATTTGACGGACCGCCGAGTCGAAATTACGGGCCCTGCGGGCGACAGGAAAATGGTCATTAATGCCTTCAATTCAGGAGCAAAGGTTTATATGTCAGATTTTGAGGACGCGAACTCGCCGACTTGGGAAAACACGCTGGACGGTCAGATCAATCTCAGGGATGCGATTAACGGTACGATCAGCTTCACGAATCCCGACGGAAAGACCTACAGCTTGCAGCCTGACGCAGCTGTGCTGAAAGTCCGCCCCCGCGGATGGCACATGGAAGAAAAGCATCTGTACGTGGATGGAGCGCCGGTTTCCGCCAGCATGTTCGATTTCGGACTCTTCTTTTTCCATAATGCTCGGACTTTGATTGAAAAAGGCAGCGGACCTTACTTTTATTTGCCCAAAATGGAAAGCCATCTGGAAGCACGCTTGTGGAATGATATGTTTTTGTTCGCCGAGCAGGAGCTCTGGATGCCCAAAGGCACCATTAAAGCGACTGTGCTGATCGAGACGATCCTGGCAGCGTTCGAGATGGATGAAATTTTATACGAGCTGCGCGAGCATATGGCAGGATTGAACTGCGGCCGCTGGGACTATATTTTTAGTTATATCAAAAAGATGCGCAACCAGCCCGATGTCATTTTGCCGGACCGCAGCCTCGTTACAATGGAATCTCCTTTTATGGAGGCGTACTCGCTTCTTGCCATCAAGACCTGCCACAAGCGCAATGCGCATTGCATCGGCGGTATGGCGGCCCAAATCCCGGTGAAAGGCGACCCCAAGGCTAATGTAGAAGCTATGGATAAAGTGCGGAACGACAAATTGCGCGAAGCGCGGAATGGACACGACGGAACTTGGGTGGCGCATCCCGGACTGGTAAAAGTGGCGATGGACGTATTCAACGAAGCGATGCCGACGCCGAACCAAATTCACAAACAGCTTGACTCGATTAATATAGACGCTTCCAAGCTGCTCGAGGTTCCGAAGGGACCTATTACGGAGCAGGGGGTACGCACAAATATAAGCGTAGGCATCCAATACCTGGAGGCTTGGCTTAGAGGAAATGGCGCGGTGCCGATCCGCAATTTGATGGAAGATGCAGCGACAGCCGAAATTTCAAGGGCGCAGCTGTGGCAATGGATCCGCCATCCGCGCGGGATTCTCGATGATGGACGCAAATTGACCGTTGAATTATTCCGTCAGATGATGAGTGAGGAGCTGGAAGCGATCAAGAACGAATCGGCGCCTGCGGAGCGGTCTGACAGAAAGTTTGACGAGGCCGTCGAATTGTTTGACAAAATGACCGCGGCCGATGATTTCGAGGACTTTTTGACGCTGCAGGGTTACAGGTATCTGGATTAATCTCTTGAAGGAGTGAGACGGATAATGATGAGTACAGAAACAGCCCGCAGATCGGTGGACTGCCCAAGCTGTGGCGAAACGCACGAAGAACCGGCTATACACGGTGGCAGCGAATGCCGGAGCTGCACAGAGACCGCGCTGTATCCTTTATCGCCTCTATATATGACATTGTATAACAGTCTAATACAGGAGTAATACAGTTTGTTTGCAGCTATTCTCGGGAATAGCTGTTTTTCTTTCTGTTTTAGGTTATAATGGCTGAAACAGTATAATACAGTTTTGGCTGAGGTGTTCTATATGAGTGAAGATAATCACGAAGAATTGGTAACCAAGCACGAGCAAATTATTCAGTATATCGAATCTCTCGAAGTAGGAACCCGGTTGTCCGTCCGCAAAATAGCCAAGGAACTCGAAGTGAGCGACGGCACCGCCTACCGGGCGATCAAGGAAGCGGAAAATCTCGGCATCGTCAGCACGAAAGGAAGAACGGGGACGATCCGAGTGCAGCGCAAAGAGAATGTGAAGATCGACAAGCTGACTTTTGCCGAGATCGCGAGTATGGTGGATGGAAAAGTGCTGGGCGGAGCCGCCGGACTGAATAAATCGTTAAACAAATTTGTTATCGGCGCCATGCAGCTCGAAGCGATGCTGCGTTATGTCGAGCCGGGTAATCTTGTTATTGTGGGCAACCGCACCAAGGCTCAGTTCAACGCTCTTACCCAGGGCGCAGGGGTTCTGATTACAGGAGGATTCGAACCCGGTTCTGAAGTAATACGGAAGGCGGATGAACTGGAGCTTCCCGTGATCAGCTGTTCTTACGATACTTTTTCGGTGGCGACGCTCATTAATCGCGCAATCGACGATCGGCTGATCAGGAAGAAAATTATTCTCGTCGAGGATATTTTGCGCCGGGATACACCCATTGTTTCTTTAAGGGAAAAAAGCTCGGTCGAGGACATGCGGAATCTGGTTGAAGAGACGCGCCATACCCGATTCCCCGTGCTGGACGGGGCTGGACGGCCGATTGGCGTAGTTACGACCAAAGACGTCATTGCGGCGAATCCGGGCGAAATCATCGATCATTATATGACGAAAAACCCTCTTACCATTACGGCCCAGACCTCCGCTGCCGCAGCAGCCCATACGATGGTGTGGGAAGGGATAGAGCTGCTGCCGGTCGTGGATCCCGAGCAGCGGATGGTAGGGGTCATTACCCGCAAAGACGTGCTCAAAGCGATGCAGTCCATTCAAATGCAGCCGCAGAACGGCGGGACCTTCGAGGATATGATCTGGTCGGGATTCAAGGAAATGCGGGACGAGAAAGGGAGTGTGTATTTTCGCGGAGCCGTCTCCCCTCAGATGACCAATTACATCGGAATGGTATCCGAAGGGGTACTCGTTACCTTGCTGATGCGCGCCGCTTATCACACCGTCAAGGAGCATAAGAAGGGCGACCTGATTGTGGACAGCAATGCGAATTATTTTCTCGTACCGGTTCAAATGGAAGACATCATCGATATTGTGCCGAACATAATTGAGATGAGCAGAAGGTTTTGCAAAATGGACATTGAAATTTTCAGCAAAGGGAACTGCATTGCCAGATCGATGTTTACCGCCCGTTTAATCAACAATGCTTGAACCGGCTTTACAGTAAATTCGTTTGACATGTCAGTAAACAGGACGTAAAATTATTTTACTGTCTTACATTAAATTCTCGTTAGGCGAGGCTACTATACAAACACAGGCCATTGCCCGGAAACGTCGAAAGACGCCAATGGGTCGAACAGGTATTGCCGGATTAAGGCTTTACTTAACATGGCTGAGCCAAAGCAGTTGCTCTACGTTGTATAGTGCTAAAGCTAAACTAGGGGGATGCTGACTTCGTTTTGTGTTGAAGTTTTCACCCCCTAACTTGTTTAGGGGGTTTTTGTTCTAAGACAAGAAAGTATAAATCCAAGGGCAGAGGGCTCTATGCAGCAGCCGGTACTACTACCTTGGATAGGGAGGAAGTCGCGATGCCGGCAGCAAAAACATTCTATTTAAGCCGAATTCTCGGCAATAAAGTATGGGCAGGGGATGAAGCGGCGGGAAAGCTGGCCGATCTCATTGTCGACGTAAGCGCGGTCCGGCCGCGAGTGATTGCGGTTAAGCTTAAAATGGCGAATAAGGTAAAAATCGTCGATTTTGCGGATTTCACGATTTCGAAGAGGAGCAAGCAGTATTACATCGAATGTGTGAATATGAGAGACATTGCCGTACCTGCCGAAAATACGCTGTTTCTCGTCAAGCATGTGCTCGATAAACAAATCGTCGATATGTTCGGGAGAAAAGTGGTCCGGGTGAACGACCTTCGTCTTGCCGCTCTATCGGACGGCATCTATCTGGTCGCCGCGGATGTCGGGTTCGAAGGTCTGTTAAGGCGGCTGGGTGCGGCAAAGCCTCTCAAAGCCATGCTGAAGCCGCTGGGGATCAGCATACCGAGCCAGCTGCTGCTTTGGGACGACGTGGAAACAATCGATTTTCAGCATAAGGGCATTATGCTTTCCAAGTCGTACACGAAGCTGTCCACACTGCATCCATCCGATCTGGCGGACATACTGGAGGATTTGGATCGTTCCACGCAGCTCGCAGTTTTTGCTTCTTTGGACGAAGAGAAGGCGGCCGATGTGCTGGAAGAGCTTGAAACGGACGCCCAGATCAACGTGATCGAGAGCCTTTCCGTGGATAAAGCGGCGACGATGCTGGAGCGGCTGCCTGCTGATGAAGCGGCGGATATTTTGGAGGAAATGGATGAAGACAAGGCGCAGGAAATATTGAATGAAATGGAGAAAGAAATCTCGGAGGAAGTCCGCGAGCTCATGGAATATCCCGAGAAATCAGTCGGCAGTCTCATGACGACCGACTTCATCGCTTTCACTGAACGGACGACAGTGAGCGAGGCGATTCAGGAACTGAGAACGCTGAAGCCGGAGTCGGACACCGTGTATGACCTTTATATTGTAGATGAAGGCGAAAAGCTGATTGCCCATCTTTCATTGAGGGATTTGATTCTGGCGGAACCGGACAGCATACTGGGAGAAATCGCGAACCGGGAGATTGTCTTTGTCACGGACGATGAAGAATTAGACACCTTGTATGAGACGCTATCCAAGTATAATTTATTGTCCGTGCCGGTGGTAGACGGCCGGATGGTTCTTTTGGGAACGGTCGTCATTAACGATGTAGTATATAACCTGCTGAAATCGAGAAGAAAAAAAGCATAGAAGGGAGGAAATGGCCATGGGAATGAGCGGGGTTAAGAAATCGAATTGGTGGAGCCGGTTGCTGGTATTTTTAGCACTGCTCGGTCCGGGAATCATTACTGGCAGCGTGGATAACGACGCCGGGGGCATTACAACCTATTCCGTAGCGGGAGCGAGTTACGGATATAAGCTTTTGTGGACACTGATCCCCGCATTTATCGTGCTTTTAATCGTGCAGGAGATGAACGCCAGGATGGGTATCGTCACCGGAAAGGGTTTGGCGGACCTCATCCGTGAAAATGCCGGCGTAAAGGTCACCTTTTTCATTTTTGTGGGCCTGCTGTTTGCCGATATCACCAATACGATGACAGAATTTGCCGGTGTCGCGGGCAGCATGGAAGTATTCGGCGTTACCAAATATATCTCTGTCCCGCTTGCCGCGGCGGCAGTGTGGCTGTTGGTCGTCAAAGGGACGTACCGGTTTGCCGAGAAAATCTTTTTGATTTTCAGCGTGGCCCTGCTTTCCTATATCGTATCCGCGTTAATGGGCAAACCCGATTGGTCCGAGATCGGTCACGCCGTGAGCCACCCGGAAATGAAGTTTAATCTGGATTACATTTCCACTGTCATCGGCATCATCGGCACGACGATCGCACCATGGATGCAGTTTTACATGCAGTCCGCAGTCATCGAGAAAGGTCTTAAAGTGGAGGATTACAAATACACCCTGCTCGACGTAACGGTTGGCTGTGTGGCTACGATTGTGGTTGCTTTTTTCATTATGGTTGCATGCGGTTCGACGCTTTATGCCAATGGACACGGCACGCCGATCACGGATGCCAAGGATGCGGCGCAAGCCTTGAAACCTTTTGCCGGCGCCATGGCTTCACAGGTTTTCGCATTCGGCCTGTTTATCGCTTCCATTTTCTCGGCAACGATCCTGCCGGTTGCTACAGCCTTTTATGTATGCGAAGCGTTCGGATTTGAAGCCGGTATCGAGAAAAAGTGGAGGGAAGCGCCCCAATTTTACACGCTTTATACGATCATTCTTATCCTGTCCGCAGGGATCATCTTGATACCGAACGCTCCGCTCATTTCCATCACGCTTTGGTCCCAGAGATTCAACGGCATCCTGCTTCCGGTGGTTCTTATTTGCATGATGCTCCTGGTCAACAATAAAGAAGTGATGGGCGAATTTACCAACAAAACATGGAACAACGCGATCGGTTGGGTGACCATCGTCATTCTGGTGGTTTTATCGCTACTGCTGTTCGTTCTTTCCCTGTTTTAACCGCCCGGGCCATTAATATCGCATAATTATGGCGCCCGCATTGGATGGCTACAGCTTCTTGATGCGTATTTTGCTGATCATCAAAAATGCCAGGATCAGCGCGGCGTAGGCAGCGAAACCGTAAACTGCGGGAAACCAGAGCAGCACACTTAATATCAATCCTCCCGCCGTGATCGGCAAACCTTCAAAATATCCTTTGGTCGGATGGGTGTTGAATCGCGCCAATCTCAATGCGCCCGCCATCGGAAATACCATTAAAGCGGCTGTGGAAGCGATTTGATGGGGGACCGTTTCAAACAGCGCGAGTGCCGGAACAACTCCAAAGCTGACGACATCCGCCAAAGAATCAAGCTCGACGCCAAATTCGCTGGTGACTTTCAGGGTGCGGGCTATTTTTCCGTCAAATAAATCAAACAGGGCCGAGCATAGTACCAAAACAGGGGCGATGATCGGCAGATTATGGACGATGAACACCAGCGCGAGGATCCCGCAGCCTAAATTCAATAAGGTGAAAAGGTTGGGAAACATGCGGACCATTCGCTGCAAAGAATCATATCCTCTCGTCGACAGGTTTATAGAAAATTTAAAGCAGGCGTGACGTTTAACTATTTTTTCCATTTGTCAATCTTGCTATACCCGGAGGAACAGAGATGGATCAAGTGAAAAGGAATCCGCCAGATTTTATTCTTTTATTTTTAACCATTCTATTGGTTTGTATAGGCCTGTGTGTCGTATTCAGCGCAAGCTCGATGACATCGATCATTAAATTCAAGGATGCCTGGCATTTCGAGACAAAACAATTAATGTGGGCGTGCCTGGGCATGACAGCCATGTTCTTTTTTATGAATCTGCATTATTTGAAATTAAGGAAATGGTATTTGGCGCTCTTTGCGATTGTTTCTTTTCTGCTTGTCCTGGTTATTCTGGTGGGAACTAAGGTGAACGGACATAGAAGCTGGTTTGGGATCGGTTCTTTCGGAATCCAGCCTACTGAATTTGCAAAGCTGGCTTTAGTTATTTATTTGGCCGCTCTCATTACTAAAAAAGGCGACAATTTTTATCTTTTTAAAAAGGGGCTGCTGCCGGTCATTATCATCATCGGCCTCGTTTGCGGGTTAATTATGATGCAGCCGGATATCGGTTCGGTGATTGTCATTGTACTAAGTTCGGCAATTTTAATTACTGTCGGCGGGGCCAATGTAAAGCATCTTCTCGGAATCGTTCTGGTCTTTTCCCCTCTCGCGGTCATTATCGTATCTGCAAAAAGCTACCGGATGGAGCGGTTCACCTCCTATTTGAACCCGTGGAAAGATACGCAGGGCTCTTCTTATCAATTGGTGCAGTCGATTTACGCTTTTGCACATGGAGGGGTAGGAGGTGCAGGATTCGGAAGAGGCATTCAAAAGGCGTTTTATTTGCCGGAAGCCCATACCGATTTCATTTTTTCCGTTATCGGCGAAGAATTGGGGCTCATCGGGAGCGTGCTTTTTCTGCTCATTTACTTGCTGCTCATTTGGAGAGGAATTATTGTATCCCTTCGCTGCTCCAGCGAATTCGGCACGTTGGTGGGGATCGGTATCATTTCCATGATTGCCGTACAGGCTCTCATTAACTTGGGTGGAGTAACGGGAAGCATTCCGATCACGGGAGTACCTCTTCCATTTATTAGCTATGGCGGTTCTTCTTTACTCTTTTGCTTGTCCGGTATGGGAATTCTATTAAATATTTCTCGTGATTATAAACAAAGCAAACAAAAAATGGCCGAGCATGAAATTACAAAGTAAGTAATTCATGCTCGGCTTTATGATGCAGCTGTACGCTAAGCACCAGTCCGATCGAAATGATATTCGTCAATAAAGAACTTCCCCCGTAGCTGACAAAAGGCAGAGCAATGCCTGTTAGAGGCATTAATCCGGTATGCATGGCGATATTCTCAAAAATCTGCACAGTAAACATAGAGATGATCCCCACGACAATGTAGCTCCCAGATAGATCCTCGCAAGAGATAGCAATCCGTATAATCCGATAGATCAGCAGAAAATAAAGCAGGATTAAAACCGCGGATCCCACGAAACCGAACTCTTCTCCGATCACGACAAAGATAGAATCCGCATAATCGTAGGGAATAAACCCGGCCTGGACAAGGGGACCCTGTACAAATCCCGCGCCTTTCATTCCTCCTGTGCTTATTGCGCTGATGGAATTTACAACGTGCCAACTGTGCGCCGGGTCGCTGGAAGGATCCAGGAACGTCTGCACGCGGTGCAGCTGGTGGGGTTTCACGATTTTCGAGAAAAGTGCAAAGTCATAAAAGTACAAGCCAGTCACGAAAGCTATTATTGCTGAAAGGGATATGCTGCCGATCAGTACGTGGGACATTTTGATATTACCGAGCCAAAGCATACCCAGGAAAATACATACAAACACAATCGAAGTTCCCAGATCCGGCTGCATAAAGATCATAATGAAAGGTACGGCAAGGATGGCTCCCAAAGGAACAAGATCTCCCCAAAACCGAAGCTCTTCCCCATTTCGTTTCTCCAACCATTTAGCGAGCAGTAAAACGATAAAAACCTTCATCAGCTCCGAGGGTTGAAACTGCATCACCGCGAGGTTGATCCACCTTCGAGAGCCGTTGATGTTCATTCCTTTAAACATAACGAAGACCAGCATGAGAATCCCCGCGCCGTAAAGGTAGGGAGACAGCTTTCGCACCAGGAAGCGATAGTCCATTAAAGCAATTGCCAGCATGGGCAGCATCAGAACTGTAAAAGTGACTAAATTATTGATGTGCAGCCCCTGGTACTTGGTGTTGTGTGTGGCGCTGTAGATGACAGCCGTACTGATGACCAAAAAGCATCCCAAAATAAGTAGAATTCCGATATCCAATTGTTTTAATTTTCTAAGCATGAAGAGTCTCCTGTTTGTCGATTAGCTTCAATGAAGATTATATAACAGATTGATTAAATGTCGATTAAAATTTTGGCCTCGGGAAAAACTGCCTGCCGCAATGGATGCGACAGGCAGTTTTTTTGTTTTAGTAGAGTGTCTGGAAGCTTTAACCTAGTCAATCCGGCAAGATTTCCGGACCAAACGATACAATGTGGTAGGTAGCGATGAAGATTTTGTTAAAGTCTTCCAGTTCTACTTCGGTAGGACCTTCGACTTCAACACTCTCTGCAGGGTTGTTGCTTCTTTCCAGCACGATAAGAGGACTGGAGACCCACGCTATCTGAATATTCCGGCGTATATAAAAAACAGTGAACTTATGATAAAATAAAGTTATCGTCTGATCCGTGCACAGTGCGGATTTTTTTCTGTCAAATGAAAATTTTTGTTAAAATTCTGTGAAACCAATTATATGTGATATTGCGTATTGTCTCCTACTCGATAGAACCTGATGCAGGATCATTACGCTGGCAGCAGCAGGAGGTGCATAAGCTATGAATGAAGAACCTGGTCCCGGCGTATGCCAAAACAATCATGAAGGTTATTACAGCTTTTACAGCACGGAAATGGATAAAAATGGCTTGTCCTCAATGGAGAAGGAATTGCGCGGGGCTTTGGAGCGCCGCGAACTGACGGTTTTTTATCAGCCGCAAGTCAATATCCGTAATGGAAAAGTAGTCGGGATTGAGGCGCTTATCCGTTGGAAGCATCCGGAGCGGGGCATGGTTGCCCCTGATGAAATTATCCGTTTGGCCGAACAAACCGGACTGATCTATCCTGTTGGAGAGTGGGTGCTCAAGACTGCCTGCGCACAAAATAAAGCTTGGCAGGACCAGGGCTACGAGCCGATGGTTATGTCCGTAAACCTCTCTCCCCGCCAGTTCGAGAAGAATGATATTATCGATGTGATCATCAACACACTGCATGAAACCGGTCTTGCTGCAGAATATCTTGATCTCGAAATTACCGAGACGATGGCGATGAACGTGGATCGCACGATTAGCACTTTACAGAAACTGAAATCGCTCGGCGTTCATATTAGCATGGACGATTTTGGAAAGGGTTACAGTTCGCTGTCTTACCTTAAACTTTTCCCCATCGACAGCTTGAAAATCGATCAATCCTTTATACAGGAATGCCCGTTCGACGCCAGTGACGCCACGATTGTCAAAACCATTATTTCCATGGCGCATAATCTGAATCTGAATGTGGTCGCGGAAGGCGTGGAAACGAGGGAACAGCTTGTATTTCTGCAGCAGCATTTGTGTAATGAGGCACAGGGTTATTTGTTTAGCAAACCGCTTTCAGCGGGGGAACTGGAGCAGCTCTTCTTTGAATTGCCCAACAAGTTGCAGGAGTATGGGATGGACAACGCTGTCACCGAGCAGGTCTGGATCGAGGAACAGCTTCGCGCTGCCCGGCAGGATCTGGAAGATACGGTCCGTCGGCAGCAGGGAATGACCTTCAAGATTAAAAAGCAGGACGGGCGATTTATTCATACGCTGTGTGACGGTGAGCTGCTTTATCGTTTGGGGTTCTCTCCGCAGCAAATTATTGGAAAAGAGCTTTTCGATTTTTTGCCTGAAGATCAGGCCGTCCGCAAGACTTACTATTACAGCAGGGCTTGGACAGGAGAGGAAATCACCTACGAAAGCGAATTGAACGGGATTTGGTATATGGCCTCCCTGCGGCCGATCAGGCGCGGAGGCAGCGTGGTCGAGCTGATCGCTTCTTGTGTGGACATCACAGGACGTAAGCGCACGGAGGAGGAGCTTAAGGCGACCAAGGATCAACTCGAGTCCTTCATCGACAACAATTCTGACGCCATATGGATCGTTGATTTGCAGAAGAAGGTGCTCAGGGTGAATCAGGCTTTCGAAAAAATGTTCGGCTGGAGTTCGGACGAGTTAATAGGCCAAACTATACCTTATATACCCGAGGGGTTCGAAAATGAGTTTTGTTTTCTGATTGAACTTTTATTAAAAGGCGATGTCATTACCAACTATGAAACGGTGAGAACCCGTAAGGACGGCGCAGTGATCGACGTAAACATGACCGTGTCGCCTGTCCGCGATTCAAAAGGGGTTACCGTGGCAGCTGCCGGCGTACTGCGTGATATATCCGAGAGAAAGACAGTGGAGTCGGCGATTAAAAAAACCAACGAGAAATACCGGCTCATTGCGGATAACATGTCGGATTTGATTTTGATGCTGGAAGTGAACGGGGAAATAAGGTATGCCTCGCCTTCCCATGAAAAGGTTTTAGGAATCCTGCCCGTGCATATTGAAAGGAAATCGATTTTCGATTTGGTGCTTCCTGCCGATAAACCCGGCATTGAACAAGCTTTCTCGAAAATGCTGATGACAAAGTCCCCCCAGCAAGCTGAATTCTCATTAAAACTGCAAAACGGGAAAAGGACCTATGTTGAAGCCAAAGGCACCCCGGTATTGAGGGAAGACGGCGAGTTGGACAGCATTATCGTTGTTTCCCGCGATATTTCCGAGAGGAAAGAAGCCGACGAGCTTTTGCGCAAATCCCAAATATTGGCCGCGGTAGGTGAATTGGCTGCGGGCGTGGCCCACGAAATCCGTAATCCGCTGACAGCGATTAAAGGATTTGTACAACTATTAAGGCGCGAGAAGGTTAAAGCCGAATATTTTGAAATCATTTTTTCGGAATTTAAATCTCTTGAATCCATAATCAATCAATTTCTTATGCTCGCCAAACCGCAAACATCTGAACACGAGCCTGCGGATCTGGAAAAGCTTTTGGAAGAGGTATTGCTGATTTTGGAGGGACAAGCTGTTCTTAATAATGTACGAATCATTACTGAATACGACAATAGGCTCATGCAGATAATCGGGGATAAAAATCATTTGAAGCAAATGTTCGTGTATCTTGTAAAAAATGCGCTGGAATCCATGCCCCAGGATGGCAAAGTGCTGGTACAAACGAAACTGTTGGATAAACAGAAAATCAAGATCAGTGTCATCGACCACGGATGCGGAATCAGCGAAGAAAGATTGAAACGGTTAGGCGAACCGTTCTACAGCAACAAAGAAAAGGGAACCGGGCTGGGGTTAACCATTTGCCACAAAATTGTGAGAGAACACGGCGGTAGCATCCAGTTCTTCAGCGAGGAAAGCAGGGGCACGACAGTTGAAGTCATACTCCCCTGTGAGCTGAGACATGAGATGAGGGTAGCTGAAATGGATTAGGACTTGCTTGAAAAAAAAACAGATCCGAATGCCGTGCAGGGTCTGCTTTTTTATTTGTATAACTATCGACGAGGAAATAAAGATTATTCAGCGGTTAGCTCGGCCTTTGGCCAGCGGTAAGTCCAAAATCTCTCAGTCATTTGCATAGCCAAAATCTCTTCTTTACGGTCGGGATTTTCGGCAATGTCGAGTTCCAGTTTCTTCATAAAAACTTCCGACTGTGAGCGGTGAGCTCGTATGGCGGCCATTTTGCGGTCGATCACACTCGATACGTCTATTACGATGTCCGGCGGGCCTAACACTTCGGGGCAATTTTTGGAGAATGCTGTACCGTGAATCTCCGGTCTTTCAGCTTCCGGCAGACGCCGGACCGCACGGATGGCAGCTGCCGAAAGAGCATCATGGTCGGGATGCACGCCATGTTCCGGATAATAAGTGTAAATGCGGAACGGACGGATTTCCATAATCACTTCAAATATCCTGTCAGCGAGTTCTTCCGGATCTTCGAACTGAAGAGTCTTGTCGCGCAGCCGCCACAGACGCAAGTCCTGTATGCCGATGACTTGACAAGCGTCACGCAGTTCCTGCTCGCGGATTAGCGGTAAAGATTCCCGGTTGGCAAAAAATGGTTTGCCCATTCGGCGCCCCATCTGGCCCGACGTGGCACAGATCAGTGTAATGGGCACGCCCGCATTGGCATGCATGGCAAATGTACCTGCTTTGCCGAAAGTCTCGTCGTCCGGATGCGGATATACAGCCAATATAGGTTTAGTCATATGCCTTGCTCCTTTCTGTCTGGCGGTTATATTTCAAACGGCTCAGTGCTTAGATGGAGGGCGATTCTCAGCTGGCCGTCATCATCGTGTCCGGCAAGCAGCAGCTGCTCTCCGTTCATAACTTCATAATCGGTCAATCCTTCGGCGTAAACCCAGCCGAGCTGCATTTTCAATCCGACGCAATAGGGACCGCTGCCTGTGATTTGACCGCGCTGGTAATTTATTGTGCCGTTGCGGATGAAGGCGCATGTAGAAACTGCACGCTCCCCCTGCAGGGAGGCGTACGACCCGTTGGTTGTTTCCAGATGAAGGTAAACTTTCCGGTCCAGAAATTCATCCAGCTTCTCTTGAACTAAATGTTTATCAATGACCTGCATCCCACTTTCAACTCCCTCTGATTTAGTGTTTTTCACTTTGGAACCTGTGTCATCCGTTAATATTCTTCTTCCACTCCAACAGCTCCCCGGCACATCGTTGCTCGACCAATGAATGAAAGCTGTAAGGCGGCAGCCGCCTCGCCAAGGTAAATTGCCCCGTTAATAATTTAATAAAATATCTTTCCGGTTTCTTACTTCATTGACCATGTTAAAACGGGAAAATATATTTGTCAATTGTGCGGTATTCAGTCGAATTTCGGCTGAATGTGTACTTCGGGTGGACACATATTGCGGGATTATGTATTCTAGAATGATCAGTGCGTTCGGTGTGTTTTTGATGAGACAATTTTTGCTCGGTGTCACGAACGATCTGATGAAGCCACGCAGATATAAGTTGAACTGCTATGCATCATATGTGTTACTTGATTACTCTGCAGCTATCGACGCAGCATCGCATGGCACCCTCTTCAGCGCAGAGCACCAGGCAAGACGAACAGGAAAAGCTCCTGCTAATTTAGCCCGTGAGCTCTTTAGGAGTTTTCCCGGCGAATGCATTTGTTTTTTTCGGTGGAAATCCGGCCCGGATTCTTAAGTTGAAACACGCAAAACCGGTTATAATTGAATAAACACCTAGAGAATACGGGGAAAAGAACCGAGAAGGAGGTTTTTGTGATGGATTATAATTTTGACGAATGGATTGAGCGCACCGGCACAGGCGCTGCCAAATGGGACGCCAATGAAGCGCGGGTCGGCCGCAAGGATACGATACCGCTGTGGGTGGCCGATATGGACTTTATGTCTCCCCAGCCCGTCGTGGAGGCGCTTGTCAAGCGCGCAACCCACGGCGTGTTCGGCTATGCAATGCGACCCGACTCGTGCCTGGATGCGGTTGTCGAATGGCTGGGCCGCCGGCATGGGTGGCTTATCGACAGGAAATGGATTTCGCATAGTCCCGGCGTCGTGACGGCATTAAGTGTCATTGTTCGCGCTTTCACGAGCCCTGGAGATGAAATCATCATTCAACCGCCTGTCTACCACCCTTTTTATGACGTTATTGAGAAGCAGCACCGCGGGTTGGCACTAAATCCTTTACGTTTTGACGGCATACGATATGAAATGGATTTTGAGAATCTGGAATCTGTCATTACGGAACGCACCAAGATGCTGCTATTATGCAGCCCTCATAACCCTGTCGGCCGCGTATGGTCTCCCGATGAGCTTCGGAGGCTTGGTGAAATTTGCGTAAAATACAATATTCTCATTGTGTCTGATGAAATCCATAACGACCTGGTGTTTAAAGAGTTTGCTCACACCCCTTTGGCGTCAGTGTCCGAGGAATTTGCAAACCTGAGTATAACCTGCATAGCCCCCAGCAAAACCTTTAACCTGGCCGGCCTGCACACGTCGTTTGTGATCATTCCGAACCTTGACCTTAAAAAGCGGTATGATCAGGAGCTGTCGAATTCTTTTATCGGGGGCGCCGATGTGTTTGGGACTGTGGCGGCGGAAGCCGCATACCGGCACGGGGATGAATGGCTGGATCAATTGATTCGTTACCTGCAGGGAAACCTGGATTATTTGATTGAGTTCATCTCCACGCATATCCCGCAGATAAAAGTCATTCCCCCGGAAGGCACATACCTGGTATGGTTGGATTGCAGAGACTTGGGTTTAGGAAAGGAGGAGCTGGACAGGTTTATGATTGAGCAAGCAGGCTTATCCCTGAACGCAGGCCACATGTTCGGACCGGGCGGGGAGGGCTTTCAACGCGTTAACTTTGCGTGCCCTCGGCCGCTGCTGGAAAAGGCGTTAAACCAATTGGCGGACGCTGTAAGGGGCTATCAATCATTGTGACGGGCTGGCTCGCTGAGCGCAATGGAGGCTGTTGGACGATTGGCGTGGAGCCGGTAACGATTCATAAAAGAGGAGCGGTCGGGTGATGCTGCCCAAAACATTCTCTTCACCCGGTTACAGAAACTTTCGTTTTTTATGGTTCGGCACGGCTATGGCGAACAGCGGACAATATGCATTTACCGTTGCAGCCAGTTGGCTGGTCTATTCGCTTTCTCAATCTACTGCTCTTGTGGGGACGACTGTATTTGCTTCCATGATCCCGGGCGTATTGTTCGGCCCCTTGGACGGCGTCTTGGTCGATCGCTATGTGAGGAGGCGCTTATTGACGCTCTCTTTCTTGCTCGGCGCCTGCAACATCGGATGTTTGGCGCTGCTTCTAAGCTTCTGATATGCAAGACCTTGGGTCATTATCCTAAGCGTTTTTTTGTTAGGGATCTCTTTCAATATGCAGATAACGTGCTCCAACTCGCTTTTGCCTCATTTCGTGCCCAACAAGATTTTGTTCAATGCAACCGCGTTGCAGGGGGCCGTACAGCAGGGAGCGGGGTTTTTCGGTTGGGGCTTAGCCAGTCCGCTGCTTTCTTTGTCGGGACCGCAAAAGGATCGGGTAATTTCGAAAATTTACTTGTTTTAATTTTGTTTGGAAAGGTTTATATTAATCTAGTAACCAGATTGTAAGCGCTATTAATGGTTATGATGTATTATTTTTATAGAAATGGGAGGTCAAACATGAATAGTTATGTGAAAACGTTTTCTATTATGCTCACCGCATCTATGGCGTTAACATCATTGGCTGCTTGCAGCCGGAGTGAAGACACAGCGGCACCCGCCAAAACCAATGACCCGGGAAAATCGGCACAGCAAAAAGAAATTACGCTGAACTGGTCTTTTGGTAAGGACGCTACGGGGGTCAGTCCAAAGCTGGCCAAAATGTTTGAAGAGAAGAACCCCGGCACCAAAATCAATGTCATGGAACAGCCTTCAAAATCCGACGCCCAGCACAACGATTATGTAACCAAGCTGTCTTCCAAAGATACCAGTATCGATGTCATGAATATCGACATTATCTGGCCACCGGAATTCGGCGCTTCCCAATGGCTGGAACCGCTGAACGATTACTTTACGAAAGAGGAGCTGGACAAATTTCTCCCTGGTCCGGTACAAGGCAACACCTATAACGGCAAATTATACGGCATCCCTTACTATACCGATGCGGGGCTGCTTTATTACAGAAAGGATATTCTGGATGAGGCCGGAGTTAAGCCCCCCAAAACATTAGACGAGCTGAATAACCTTGCCAAAACCTTGAAAGGCAAGGGCGGGACCGAATTCGGCATGGTTTATCAGGCTAATCAGTACGAAGGGCTTGTGTGCAACGTACTGGAATATATCTGGGGCAACGGTGGAGATGTTCTCGGACCGGACAAAACAGTGGTCATCGATTCCCCTAACAACCAAGAAGCCTTAAAGCTGTTCGCCGGCATGACACAATCCGATCTCGTACCTAAAGGAATCACCACATATTTGGAGGCGGATTCACTCGCTGTTTTCACGGAAGGAAAATCCGTATTTTTAAGAAACTGGCCATACGCTTGGGCAGCCTCACAGGGGGAAGGCTCCAAGATTAAGGGCAAGGTCGGAATCGTTCCGATGCCGATGGGTCCGTCAGGCAAAAGTCCGTCCGCGACGCTTGGCGGCTGGAATCTCGGTATCAACGTTAACATTTCGAAGGAAAAGAAAGACGCTGCGGTAAAATTTGTAAAATTCTTGACTTCCGACGAGGCCCAAATATTCCAGGCTGTCAACGGCGGCAGAATTCCGGTGCGCAAGGATTTGTTCAAAAACGCCGATGTACTGAAAGCCAATCCGCACTTTGAGTCTCTTTACGATGTGTTTATCAACGCTAAGCCGCGTCCGGTTTCACCGATTTACCCGCAGATTTCGGACGTTATGCAGATTCAGGTGCACAAAGCGATAACGGGTGCTCAACCTGTGGATCAATCCTTGAAAAATATGCAAAAAGACATCACCGACCTGCTGGCCAAATACAAAAAGTAGCACTCATAAAATGGGGCAGGCCCTTCGCAGGGGCTGCTTCCTTTCTTCGCTCGAGATATCAGTGCCGGATTCGCCTCGAACTTTTCACTATAGACCTGGCGATGAAGGCGTAATGTAAGCAGGGAGGTTTTGCACGTGAAGAATCAGCCTGTAAATTTGGGGGGGCCGTCCGTCAACGCAAGCAAGAAGCGGTACTTCAACAGCCAAAGACAGGAATCGCTTCTGGCTTACCTGTTGGTGGCGCCGGCTCTGCTGACGATCGGTTTGTTTGCGTTATATCCGATTTTAAACACCGTCTGGCTCAGTTTGCACGAATTAAAGCTTAATATGCCTTATTTGGGAAATCCGTTTGTCGGTGTGAAACATTACGCAGTTATCGGTTCCGATGAAAGATTTTGGGCTTCTCTTTGGAATACGCTTTATTTCACCTTTTTCTCGGTTCTGCTTGAATTGGTTTTTGGATTTGCGATAGCGATTTTGATTAACCGCAGCTTCACGGGCAGGGGGATTGTCAGAGCGGCCGTGCTTGTGCCGTGGGCCATCCCGACTGTAGTGTCCGCCATGATGTGGAAATTCATGTTTAACGACCAGCTGGGGATTGTGAACGATCTCTTGGTGAAAGCGGGCATTCTCGACCATTATATCGCTTGGCTCGGGAGCAAGGGGACCGCTTTGTGGGCTATTATTATCACGGATGTATGGAAAACTACACCCTTTATGGCTTTATTGATCCTGGCGGGCCTGCAGGTAATCCCGGCCGATATTTATGAAGCTGCCAAGGTTGACGGCGCGACGCGTTTCCAGCAGCTTGTCAGAATCACGATGCCATTAGTAAAGCCCGCCGTTATGGTGGCGCTGCTGTTCAGGACGCTCGATGCGTTCCGCGTGTTCGACGTCGTATTCGTGATGACCGGCGGGGGGCCGGCCAATTCGACGGAAACGCTGTCGATGTATGCGCAGACGACCCTTATGCGTTATCTGGATTTCGGTAAAGGGTCCGCTTTAGCCGTAATTACTTTTCTTTGCGTTATGTTCATCAGCTTCTTTTACATTAGATTCCTCGGAGTCAATACAGATAAGAGGGCGTAGGAGGGATTCCCGTTGCTCATTGATCGCTTGAAAACCGTACTGTTCCATGCCGCCGTCTGGCTATTCGTGCTCTTTATCATGTTTCCTTTTTTCTGGCAGATCATTACATCGTTTAAACCGCCGGAGCAGCTGTACAAAATGCCTCCTGACTGGTTTCCTTCCCCCGTTTATTTCGGCAGCTATATATCCACCTTTACGAAGCACCCGTTTACCATTTATTTGGAGAATAGTCTGATTGTCGCGTCAGCCAGCACATTATACAGCGTCGTGTTTGGATCGCTGTGTGCGTATGCCGTTGCGCGGCTTCATTTTAAAGGGAAAAATGTGATACTGATGGTGGTCCTGACAGTATCCATGTTTCCGGCGATAGCCATTCTTAGCCCGCTTTATATTTTGCTCAGGGACTTCAAATTATTAAATACGTTTCAAGGCTTGATCCTTCCCTACACGACACACGGTTTACCGCTGACCATCTGGATTCTGGCAAGCTTCTTTCGAGAGATCCCATCCGAACTGGAGGAGTCTGCAAGGATCGACGGTACCTCCCGTCTCGGCGCATTCTGGAGGGTCATCGTTCCGCTCGCCACTCCCGGTATATTTACGACCGCTATTCTTGTCTTTATAGGAGCGTGGAACGAATTTTTGTTTGCACTTTCTTTTATGTCCAAAGACATTATGAGAACGGTGCCCGTTGGAATCGCGATGTTTCAGGGAGAACACGACCTGCCATGGGGAGATATTTCGGCTGCCTCGGTTATCGTAACGATACCGCTTATCGTGATGGTGCTTATATTCCAGAGAAGAATTATCTCTGGGTTGACGTCGGGAGCCGTGAAAGGCTAGTCGTTTGATTTCGTGTTGTTTGAAAAGCGCCCGGTAAACGGGTGTTTTTCTTAACGTTAAAGAATGTTTAAGTGCGTTAAAGGATTAAAGCGAAATGAAAAGCCAACTGAAATATTATTATTGACATTACAGGTAACCATTGGTTATTTTTCACATTTGCCGAGATTAGCCGAAAGCGATTCAGTTTTTTTGAAAGGAGTAGATAAAATTATGCCAAGAAGACTGGAAAGCCGGTCACAAGATACCAAAAGGACCATTTTAGCAGCAGCGGGGCAATTATTTGCAAAGAATGGATATGAAGGGGTAACCATGCGGGAGATCGCCAAGGAAGCCGGATGTTCTCATACGACCATTTATATTTACTTTAAAGATAAAGAAGCGCTCCTGCATGAGCTTTCTAAGGGGCCGCTTGAAGCGTTAAAGCTGCAAATGGAAGCGGAATTATTAAACAAAGAGTTATCTCCCGCGGACCGGCTGAAATCAGTGGGCAAAAAATTCATCTATTTTTGTCTCGTCAACCGGACTATGTTCAATATTTTCTTTCATGCAAAAGCGTCCAGGGTGGATGAAGAGCATCCCGCATCAGAAATTCAGAAGCTAAGAAACCAGCTGTTCGCCATGCTGGGTAAGGCACTGAAAGAGTGTTTGCGGCAGGGTATGGATGACGATGCGCTGCTGGCTTCTTCACGTGTTTATGTTTTTCTCCTGCACGGGATGATCGGCACTTATATCAGTTCTGAGGAAGACGCGGACGGGTTGATGGGGAGACTGGATTCGACTTTTGATCTGGGTCTGGAGGTACTGACAGCCGGATTAACGGATAAGTTTGCAGTTCACAGGAGGGAGTAGGGCAATGAGTTTTATAGTGTTCATGATTCTTTTTACTGTTGTGCTGGGATGGTTTGACATCCCGCATTACATTGTGGTAACCAAAATCTCCATGTAATAACACCGGGAAATCATGTCATTATTTGAGCTATATTTCTCAAGTATTAATGAAAGGAGTGAATTTCCAACAATAAACTACATATGAAGTCCAATCCGTCCATCTATTATAAAACTCCGAAATATTCAGCAAGGATTATGAGAGCAGCAAATCGAATAAGAAAGATATGATGCTTTTAAATGAAGTCACTATAATGCAGAATCGCTAACTTGACGAGGGGGGAAAGCCGGTTGCAATTCATGACAAAATATATCCGGAAATACTGGAAGCTGTTCTGTCTTGCGGTTTCATGCGTTACGTTGGAAGCCGTGTGCGATCTGCTGCAGCCGACCATTATGTCCAGAATCATCGATGTGGGCGTAGCGAACAGACAGCTGGACTACATTCTGCGCATGGGAGGGCTTATGCTGCTTATCACGGCCTTGGGCGCGGTGTCCGCTTCTTCCCGCAACATCGTGGCCAGCCATGTATCGCAGCGCTTTGGTACGGAACTGAGATCCGACATGTTCAAGAAAATTCAATCCCTTTCGTTTGAAAACATCGATCATTTTGAAAGGGCTTCTCTGGTGACCAGGCTGACCAACGATGTCACACAGGTGCAGAACTTTGTGAACGGGCTTATGCGCATTTTTGTGAAAGCGCCGCTTTTGTGCATCGGAAGCCTGATCATGGCCGCGCGGCTGAACCCGCATCTGTTCATAGTCTTGGCTGTAGTCGTGCCCGTTATCGCCCTGCTGGTCGCCTGGAATATGAAAGTCGGCTTGCCGCGATTTATGCGGGTCCAAAAGGCGCTTGACAAAGTAAACGGAGTCATCAGGGAGTATTTGTCCGGGATCAGGGTTGTCAAAGCCTTTAACCGTTTTGATTACGAAACGGATAAATTCAATGCGGCTAACGCTGAATACCAGGACAAATCCGTACGCGTTATGCGGCTCACCTCCATCTTTAATCCCGCCATTATGCTTACGGTGAACTTCGGAATAATCGCTGTCATTTGGCTGGGCGCCTTGGGGGTGCAACGCGGGCAAATGCAGGTGGGGCACATCATCGCGTTTATCAACTACATGACGCAAATTCTTTTTGCCTTAATGATGATTTCCATGGTGTTCAATATGTTTGTGAGGGCCCGGGCTTCAGCCAGCCGGATGGGAGAAGTCTTCTCCCAGGTCAACAGCATGCAATGGAAGGACGGGGCTTCACCAAACCCCGATGCAAAAGGAAGGGTGGATTTCGACAATGTTTCGTTCTCATATGAGGGTCCGTCAGGAGCGCCTGTCATTAAAAATATAACCTTCACCTGCATGCCGGGAGAAACGGTTGGGATTATCGGGTCCACCGGTTCGGGGAAAAGCTCGCTGGTCGGCTTGATTCCAAGGTTCTACGATACCGTCAGCGGTACAGTCAAGGTCGGCGGAGTGGATATAAAGAAGATCGATCCGAAAAAGCTGAGAGAGAAGATCGCGGTCGTTCCGCAGAAAACCGTCCTTTTTACGGGCACTGTCATGGAAAACATCAAATGGGGAAAAGCAGACGCGACGCTGGAAGAGGTTGAGAGCGCAGCGAAGATCGCCGAAGCCCATGAATTTGTTACATCTTTTCCGGAGGGCTACCAGGCGAGGTTGGGACAGCGCGGGGTCAACTTGTCCGGAGGGCAAAAGCAGCGTGTTTCGATTGCAAGGGCTTTGATCAGAAAGCCGGAAATCCTGATACTGGATGACTGTACGAGTGCGGTTGATGTTGCTACGGAGGCCCGAATCAGAGAATCCTTGAAAAAATACGCCGCAGGCCTGACCTGCCTGCTTATCACCCAACGGATCACTTCTGTGATGGACGCGGATAAAATCGTGGTTCTGGAGCAAGGGGAAATCGCAGGCATCGGCACTCACGAGCAGCTTTTGCGAAGCTGCGAGGTTTACCGGGAAATATTCCAATCCCAGTCGGGGAAGGAGATGCGTGCAGATGTCAAAGCCGAATAGCCCGAAGAATGCCAGTCGAAGTGAGCCGGACGCCCCTCTTCTGCACGCACCGGGCAGGCCGGCAGGCTTGGGCGGCCGCGGCGCTCAAGGTGCTGCCGCGAAACCGAAGAATTTCAAAGGGACCCTTGGAAGGCTGTGGCTTTACCTGGACAGGGAAAGAAAACTGTGCTTGACGGTCTTTTTATTTATTTTGCTCGATTCTGCCCTTACTTTGGCCGGCCCCTATCTCATCGGTGTTTCGATTGACGCGTTGACGGGCGGAGCCGTCAATTTCAGGCTGCTTGAAATCGCCCTTGCCGCTCTTATCGCATCCTATTTGATGGACGGCTTGCTCACCTTTTTGCAGAGCTGGTTAATGGCAGGGTTGTCCCAAAGAATCGTAATGAATCTCAGGCGCACTTTGTTTGATAAGCTTCAAAAGCTGCCCTTGTCTTTTTTCGACGCCCGTCCGCACGGGGAAATAATGAGCCGGCTGTCTAACGACATCGATAACGTAAGCAACTCAATCTCCCAATCCATGGCGCAGCTGATGTCCGGATGCATTGCTGTGACGGGCTCCCTGGCCATGATGCTCTGGCTTAGCCCTACGCTTACACTGGCGAGCCTGATTACGGTGCCTTTAGTGTATTTGCTCGCACGAACCATAACCCGCAGGACGGGTGTGTTGTTCAAGGAGCAGCAGGCGCAGCTTGGGAAGCTCGGCGGCCATATCGAGGAAACGATCTCCGGCATCGAAATGGTCAAAGCCTTCAACCACGAGGAAAAAGCGGTCGAAGAGTTCGAGTCGGTGAACACGAAGCTGTTCGAAGTCGGATTAAAGGCGCAGATCTGGTCGGGCTTTCTAATGCCGCTGCTGAGCGTCATCAATAATATCGGTTTTGCCGCTGTCGCCATAGTCGGGGGGATGCTTGCAGTGCAAGGAAATATAACGGTTGGGGTTATCGCCAGCTTTTTGAGCTATTCGAGACAGTTTGTCAGGCCTTTGAATGAGCTCGCCAATATATATAACGTATTGCAATCCGGGGTGGCAGGCGCGGAAAGGGCGTTTGAGGTACTGGATGAACAAGAGGAGCCCGCGGATCCGCCGGGAACCGTCGTTTTGGACAATCCCAAAGGCCATGTCGTTTTTGAAAATGTCAGCTTCGGCTACCGGCCGGAAGTGCCTGTATTGAAAAACGTCAGTTTTGCCTCATCGGAAGGGACCAGTTCCGCACTGGTAGGACCCACGGGAGCCGGAAAGACGACGATCGTCAATCTGGTAACCCGTTTCTATGACGTCACGGGCGGTGCCATTTACATAGACGGCAGGAACATCAGGGAGTATACGAGGGACAGCTTGAGGCGATGCTTCGGAATCGTCCTCCAGGACACTTACTTATTCTCGGGCACAATAAAGGAAAACATCAAATACGGCCACCCGCAAGCGACAGATCTGGAAGTGAAGGCGGCAGCCGCCGCAGCCAACGCCGACTCGTTTATCGAACGCCTACCCGAACGCTATGAAACCGTACTGACGGAAAATGGAGGGAATCTAAGCCAGGGACAAAGGCAGCTTTTGGCGATCGCGAGGGTCATCCTGGCCAAGCCTTCTATACTCATTCTGGATGAGGCGACAAGCAGCATTGACACGCGGACGGAGCTGCATATCCAGGATGCTTTGTTGAAAATTATGCAAGGGAGGACCAGCTTTGTCATCGCCCACAGGCTGAATACAATACGCGAAGCAGACACGATCATGGTTATCGACCACGGAGAAATCGTGGAAAAAGGCAGCCATGATGAATTAATTCGTAAGAAGGGCGAGTATCACGATATGTTCTTCAACCAGTTTAAAAATCTGGAACAAGCCCAATAATAGTCGTTTACGTGAATACTTGGTTCTGAGCGGTGTTGGTTGAGATTGGATATCTGATATGATGGACAAACAAAAGCCAAGAGGGGGTTTTTCCGTGCACATTGCGCAAATCAGGGAAATTGCCGAAGCCATCAGACGGAATGTGGGCCAGGTCATCGTCGGTAAAGAAGAAGTGATCGACAAGCTTATTATTGCTATCATCGCCTCAGGCCATATCCTGCTTGAGGACGTGCCCGGCACAGGGAAAACATTGCTCGCCAAGGCGGCAGCGAAGTCCATCAACGGTTCCTTCAAACGCATTCAATTTACGCCGGACCTGCTTCCTTCGGATCTCAGCGGAATCAATTTTTATAACCAAAAGCAGTCTGAGTTTGAATTCCGCCCAGGGCCGCTTTTTACCAATCTTCTGCTTGCCGACGAGATCAACCGGGCCACACCGCGCACGCAGTCCAGCCTCCTTGAATGTATGGAAGAACGCCAGATCACTATCGACGGGGAAACGCGAGCGCTTAACCGGCCCTTTATCGTTATCGCTACGCAGAATCCCATTGAGAACCAGGGTACCTTTCCTCTGCCTGAGGCGCAGCTGGACCGGTTTCTTTTTAAAGTACGGATGGGGTATTCGAGCCCGGACGAGAGCCTTGCAATCCTCAAAAGATTCAAGTCCGGCAATCCATTGGAAACGATTACAGGGGTGGTGGCCGCTGAAGATATTGTTGCCGCTCAAGAGAGCTATTCCCAGGTCACAGCCGATGACGATGTGCTGAGATATTTGATCAGGCTTGTAGACAAAACGCGAGAGCACAGCGAAGTTTCGATAGGGGTAAGCCCGCGCGGCGGGCAGGCGCTTTTGAAGGCGGCACAGGTGCATGCCATCCTGCAGGGACGCGATTTCGTTACGCCCGACGACATAAAAGCGAATGCCAAGACTGTGCTTGCGCACCGCATTCTTTTGAAGAACGCATTAAGAGCGAGAAGCGGCTCGGCAGAGGCGGTTATCGACGGCATCCTGCAGGAAGTGCCGGTGCCCGCGGAAGAACAGTTGTTTTCGAGATAGGACGTGTGGTATGGGAATCCATTGGTTTCTTTTTATAACGGCCATCATTCTTATTATTCAGGGGTTTGTTTCTCGCAAGTTTGGAACCAGAAGGCTGAGCTATCGAAGATACTTCAGCACGAATGCGTGTTTTCAGGGAGACGAAATCGAGATGGTGGAGCAAATCGCGAACCGCAAGCTGCTGCCGGTGCCATGGCTGCGCCTCGAATCGCTGCTGCATGCCAGCCTGAAGTTTGAACGCCAGCAAAACCTCGATATCAACGATGGGCATTGGTTCCAGAACCACAAAAGCTTTTTCAGCCTGCTGCCGTACACTCAGATTACAAGGCGGCACAGGGTTGTCTGCCTTCGCAGAGGGTGCTACCGGCTTCACACGGCTTCCTTGACCACAGGGGACGTGATGGGTTTGCACAAAACCACGCTGCAGGTTGACTTGGATGCCGAGCTTCTGGTTTATCCGTCCATTGCGAATGCCGGAGAATTGAATCTGCCTGCGAGCAGCTGGCACGGGGATATGACAGTGAGGCGCTGGATTGTCGACGATCCTTTCCTGATTTCCGGTGTCAGGCCGTACCGCTTCGGCGATCCGATGAAAGGCATCAATTGGAAAGCGACAGCGAGAATCGGCAGCCTGCAGGTTCACAATCACGATTACACGGCGGAAAACCGCTTCATGATTTATTTGAATGTGGAAGACCACGAGAATATGTGGGACAAGGTTGAAAATGAGGACTTGATCGAGAAAGGCATCTCTTATGCGGCAGCCGTCGCTCAGCAGTCTGTCGATAGCGGGATGGAGGTCGGTTTTGGCAGCAACGCGCATCTGATCGATGCCACGAAGAAGGCGATCAGGATCGAGCCCGCACGCGGATCGGACCAGATGAATGCCCTGCTCGAAACCATGGCACGAATGGTGGTGGCCAGAAGTATTCCTTTTGACACTTTCCTGGAGGAAGAGGCTTTGCGCGCACGTACCCGGCAGGACATTCTTATCATTACAACGTTTGTCAGCAGCAAAATGCAGGCCCCAATCGAGCAGCTTCGTTATGACGGTAATACGGTGGAGATTATTGTGCTGAAGGATGAGACCTCGGAGAAAAGGAAGGCAGGTGCCGGAACATGAAAAAGAAATGGATGGAATTTCTTATTGTTCTCTTAAAAGGGGGAATCGAGCTTCTGCTCTTTCTGCCGGTGCTTCTCGCGGCGGGCTATTTTTTGCCTGTTCCTTCTTCCGTCTGGGTGTGGATAGCGGCGCTGCCGTTGTGCTACCTGACGGGTTTTGCGGCGAGAAGCTTACTGCCCTTGCAGCGGGTATACCAGGTTTCTTCGCTGTCCCTTCTGGCGGGGGCAATCTGCAGCTATTCCTTGTCCGGCGCCTCCTATGCTTTCTTCCTGATGCTGCCGCTCTGCTGTTTGGCGGTTTACAGGGGAGCTTTGCTGGTGTCGGCGGCCTGGTCGGATGCGTTTCCGGCGGTTCTTTATATTGTCGGGTTGATCACTTACTTCGTGTCATCCGTTATTTTTCGGTTTATCGCGGATTTTCCGTTTTACCCGCTTCTCACTTGGGGCGGTTTGGCGGCGCTTGTCGTCACTCTTCTTGTGTGCAACCAGCTGAATATGAAGGCAGAAACCCTGTCCGGAGGTAAAGGCGCTGCGTTGACTCCCGTCGTTCTCTGGCAGAACCGTGTTTGGGTGCTGCTTCTGTTCTGCGTCATTGTTGCGGTATCTTTGTATCGGCAGCTTGCGGAGCTTTTCGATCAATTGAAAAAATTGGTGTTCGCCCTGCTGCTCAGGCTATTCGCCGAACATCCGCTGCCGCAAAAAGATGCGCCGGATTCTGTAGCGCAGAACAACCTGTTCGGCTCAGGGCATTCTGCGCCGCCTGCAGCTTGGCTAATTTGGTTGGAGAGAGCCGCAGCGGCCATGGCGGTCATTATCGGGTTAGTGCTGCTTTATTTAGCAGGCAAAGTGATCTTCTCCATGCTCAGGCGCTATTTTGTGTGGCTTATTCGGGTGTTCCAATCGGGTTATAAGGAGCGCAGCGGAAACGGTTACCGGGACGAGGTGGAAAGTATCGCGGATTGGGGCCGGATGCGGTGGCCGGGTAGGCCGAAAAGCCGCCGCCGGACTGTAAAGCGCTGGGAGCAGCTGAACGGCAATAAGGAGCGGATCCGTTATTTATACCAAAGCGTGCTGCGGCAGACTGTAAGAAAAGGGTATGGACTCAAGCCGTATTTTACGCCGAAGGAAACGGATGAAGATATCCGGCGCTGGAATAAGGAGGACGGACAAGGACTTGGCCCTCTGGTTTCACTGTACGAGCGGGTGCGGTATGGAGATAAAGAAATCAGCGACCGCGAGGTGGAGTCGGTGAGACATATTGGAGAAAAGTGAATGGGAACTCGTCTTTGTTTATAATAAAGTTATACGACCGAACAGTGGAGGGATTTTTATGCCGAATCAAATAATTCAGTTGTACGAGTATCATGTTTGGGCCAATCGGCGCGTGTTTGAGCATTTGCGGAAGTTGCCGGAAGACTTATGGACCAAGGACATGATAAGCGTGTTTCCATCTGTGTGTTCATTGATGTCGCATATCTACGCAATGGACACGATGTGGTTTAGCGTAATGCGTGAACGTCCGTTCGACGAGGCGAGGACACTAGTAATGCGGCTGATTGAGGAATCAAAAATGGAGAGCTTGGAAGGCATGGAAAAGCGATTCATGGAAACAGAGGCTGAGTATAAGGACTTTTTGATTACGTGTGAGCCAGAGAGGGTTATCTCCCTCGCACATCCCGTGTTCGGTTCGGCTGACACTCCATTGTCAGGCTTAGTACAGCACGTCGTGAACCACGGCACATACCATCGCGGCAATCTGACGGCTATGCTGCGTCAATCCGGACATCCTGGAGTTCCGACCGATTACGCCTTTTATTTGTTTACGGTATGAAGCTATTGGCCTGAACCAAAAACTTTTTGCATGAAGAATTTTAGTTGACAAATTATCGAATACATGATAGAATTAAATTCTTTTGGCATGATGTTCATTGCTTGCTATGATAAAACCCTAGTCCGGATTTGGGAAAAATAAACAACGGCATGGAGGGGTCATATGCAAGTTGCCGCTGGAGTAGAAATGCTGCAAATTTCAGCAACCATGCTGGGAAAAGTGGATGTTATCCATCCTACGCTTCTCTGGGACGAAGATATGGTGATTTTGATAGACACGGGGTATCCCGGCCAACTTCCATTGTTCCGTGAGGCTATGCAGAAGGCAAACGTTGACGTACAACGCATCTTAGAAATAGCAGCTTTATTGATCAAAGGCATCGAAGAAAAGCCACCTGAACGACAGTTATGTCTCAGAGGCTTTTTTTTGTTGTTAAACGCGCTCAATTCGTATGCCACATGCAGTGTGGTAAAAAAATGTTTGACTATCCATCCAAGAAATGTCAATTTATAACAGAGAGGCACTTAGCAATAGCGGAAAATAATGGAATGGAATATACGCCCCAAATTGGGGATCCTCACCACTACATAAAGAGACAGCTGGAATTAAATATTGACAGATCTTCAAGTTGCAGTGTCCAATTTGGAAGGGCCCTCGAATTTTATGCAAAGGTGTGTGATAGTGATGCAAAAGCAGCTGTCAGCGTTCGAAAAGCCAGACATTAAAGCTTGGTTCCGTACATATTCCAATCGCTTGCACAGTGATCCATATCCGTTTTATGCTTAGTTGCTTGAGCACGAGCCGCTTTGTTTTATAGAAGAACGCGGGTTTTGGGCGGCCTCCGGATACGAAGATGTCAACCGGATCTTGAAGGATCCGGTGTTCGTCCGCGAGTACCGAAACGCCGTGCCTCAGCAGCTGCAGCAGGACCCCCCACCTCCCCCTAATGAATGGATACCGGTGAACGATCTGCTTGACCTCACCAGTGAACCTATTACCCGTATAAAGGAGGTTTCTATTTTGGTCGAAAAACTGACATTGACCAATAAAGAGGATGTTTGTTATGGTAATATCGTCCTATGTAAACGCTTAATTTTTAATCAAGATGGAGGCGTTATAGTATGAGAACGATCGTTTGTGAGGAACCCAACCGCTTTGTCTTGAAGGAGACGGATCTGCCTTCAGCCGCTGAAGGAGAAACTGTGATCAGGATACGAAGGATCGGCATTTGCGGAACCGACCTGCACGCTTACAGGGGAAATCAGCCGTATTTTGTTTATCCGAGAATTTTGGGCCATGAACTGGCGGCGGAGGTAGTGGAAGCAGGACCCAATGAGCAGGGGTTGAAAGCTGGCGATTTCGTTACCGTAATGCCCTATTTTGAATGCGGTCAATGTGTCGCCTGCCGGAACGGGAAGCCCAACTGCTGCACCTCTTTGAGCGTGCTTGGCGTCCATAAAGACGGGGGGATGCGGGAATATATGGCGGTGCGGACGGACCATTTGATCAGAACGGACGGGCTAACGCTCGATCAAGCCGCGGTTGTGGAATGTTTAAGCATTGGCGCGCATGCGGTTCGAAGAGCCGGTGTTGTTCCAGGCGAGTTTGTGCTGGTCATCGGAGCGGGACCGATCGGGCTGGGCGTTATGAAATACGCCAAATTGGCGGGCACCCAAGTTATCGCGCTGGATATGAACGAGGAGAGGCTGCAGTTTTGTAAAAGGTGGGTACCGGCTGATTTTACGGTGAATGTGAAGAACGATCCGGTGAAGGAGATCGAGGCGATTACCCGAGGAGATTATCCTACCGCAGTGCTGGATGCGACGGGCAACGTCAAATCGATGGAGAGCGCCCTGCAATATTTGGCCCATGGAGGCCGGTTGGTGTATGTAGGCTTGGTAAAAGCGAATGTTTCCTTCAGCGACCCGGAACTCCACAAGAGAGAGGCGACGATCATGAGCAGCCGCAACGCGGTCCGCGCCGACTTTGAACATGTCATCGGGAGCATCAGCGCCGGTCAGGTGGACATCGGTTCGTACATTACTCACAGGTCGGCTTTCGACGAGATGATCGGGCATTATGAGTCTTGGCTGAAGCCGGAAACCGGCGTGATTAAGGCCGTTGTGGAGTTGTAGGCTTGCAAGGCTGGTGAGGGGAGGGGAAGGCCTAAAATGGTCATTTTGTAAGCGCTGTCGCAGCGTGGGAGCCGGTGGATGTGCAGGGATCAGCAGGGATCAGCTCCCGGAGGGAGCTGTAAAGCGGCTACAGCTCCGCAATAATGTCCCCGGCGATGAGTGAGCCGGGGGCATGGCGTTTGGCCGCGGCGCGGTCCCCCGCAGCGCCGTGCCTGTACACGCCGAGGGCGGCAGCCTGCTCGGCGGAAAGCCCTTGTGCGAGCAGGCTGCCGATCAGGCCTGCGAGCACATCGCCGGCGCCGCCTGTCGCCATGCCCGGGTTGCCGGTGACGTTTATATAAACGTCACCGGAACGGGCGGCGCACACGGTGCGCGCGCCCTTCAGCACGAGCGTCACGCTGTGCTGCACGGCATAGCCGCGAGCCAGCCCGATGCGGTCGCGCTGCACTTCGGCCGTGCTGAGCCCGGCCAGCCTGGACATTTCGCCGGGATGCGGCGTGAGGATGGTCGGCGCCTGCCGCTGCGGCCAGGCCGAAAAATCGCCCGCACCGGCGATCATGTTAAGCGCATCGGCATCGATCAGGAGCGGGATGGCGCAGCCCTCCCAGACCGCGCGCAGCCATGCGCTGTCGCCGTCCCAGCGGCCCATGCCGGGGCCGATCACGAGAGCTTGCTTGCCGCGCGCGAGCTCGAGCACCGCCTCCGGCCTGGAGGCGCTCCAATCGCCGAGCCCTTCGTCTTCGACGGGGACGAGCATCAGCTCTGGCCGCTGCCCGAGCAGCGGTCCCATAACGCTCGCGGGCACAGCCCAGCTCACGAGCCCGGCTCCTCCCCGCAGCGCTGCGCTGGAGGCGAGCAGCCCAGCGCCGCTCATGGAGCGGCTGCCGGCAGCCACGAGCACATGGCCATAGCTGCCCTTGTGCGCATCCTGCGCCCGCTCCGCGTCCTGCTCGACGCCGAGCCGCGCGGCAAGCACGTTCTCGCTCAGCTCGAACACGCCAACCTCATGCTCATCGGCCGCCCTGGCGGGGATGCCGATCGAGCGCACAACCACTTCCCCGGCACAGCCTGCGCCGGGGAACTGCACCAGGCCGCGCTTCTTAAACGCCAGCGCCACCGTAACAACCGCGCGCATACACGGGTCGTACACCTGCCCGGTATCCGCGTCAAGACCGCTCGGGATGTCGATGGCCACGATCGGCATCCCGCTTTTATTCGCCTGCGCGATCAGCTCGGCGTACGGCCCGCGCGGAGCGCCGCTTGAGCCGGTGCCGAGCAGCGCGTCGACAATGCCGTTGTACCCGCCCCAGCCGGGTTCGTCAACACCATACCGCAGGCAGCGGATCCCCAGCCGCTGCGCGATATCCCGCTGAAAAGCAGCTTCGCCCGTCAGTTCCGCGGGATCTACAGCAAAAAACACAGTGACGCTCAGCCCTGCGTCCTGCAGGTGCCTGGCCGCCACGACACCGTCGGCTCCGTTGTTGCCCTTTCCCGCGAGGATCAACCAACGCGGTCCAACCGTGGGGGCAAGCTTCAAGGTCTCTTCGGCCACCGCACGGCCTGCATTTTCCATCAGGACCAGAGCAGGGATCCCAATCCGTTCAATCGTGTAACGGTCAATTTTTTTCATTTCTTCCGCAGTCAGCACATGCATGCCGAAGCACCGCCCCTCGCATGGTTGATCACCATCGCGCTATTTAAGGTTCACCACATGAACAACCTGCGAGTCCGAATAAATTTTAATCACATGAACGGAAGGGTCATAATGCACGGAGCCGGAGCCGACACTCATTTTCGGTTCGGAGCCCAGCGCATAAAAAAGATCGTCCGCGAGAGTGCGAATGTATTCCTGCCGGTCCTGCATCTGGAGCGCCTCCCAGTCTTCCCGGTTCATTTCAAAAGTACTGTGGCAATCCTCGATATGGCCGATGGCATTGGCCAGGTCTGTGACGATTTCCTTATACTCCCTGTTGAATTTAACACCCAAAACGATCACAACCTTTTACCTGAGATATTCGTCCCGCAAAAACAAATAGCCAAATGAGACGTGTTTTACCAAGAAAACAAAACTTTAAAACGCGGTCGCTCATCCCTGAACCGCCTCGGGTAGAGGTTTTCTTATGCCGGGCATGCAACAAAGCGATTTGTAAACGGTTCCGGTAGAATTATTCTTAACCCTATTTTATTCGGGTATAACCAAACCGCGTCAAAAAAACTAAATTTTACGTTAAGAAGCACCTGCCGGTGGATAAAATGAAACCCGGAAAGCGGCGGGCAGCTCCTTGCAACAATCGTTGCAGCAGCCTGGAAGATCACAGACCGACACTCGGTATATCCAGTATTAACCAATATTTTCTGAATGTAAAGGAACAAGTGTACATCATTTACGTCCCGTTTCGTCCTTTGCGCCATCAAGCAGACGCTGCTTTGTGCCACCAACCAGCGGCCACAGCCTTTATCAATCATCGCAAAAAAGTGTTATCAGCGGAAATTGGCCCGCAAAAACTTCTGATGGGCGGAAACGGAGATTGCAAGATTTTTGGATTGCCGGAAATAAGACCTTCACTTACAGTGATATAAAAGCGCTTTCACATAGAGACAAAGACAGATGCACACTACCGGATGTTACCTAACAAATGCTCTCTACCGCGACGTTACCTGCCTAATGCTTGCAGACGCTCACTACCTAAAATGCTGACCTACCCAGATGCCACCTATCAACCGCCAGCTCTTGCCACTACTCAAACACTACTACTCAATTGCTACAAGGAGGATATCTTATGGCACAAAACTTGATCACAGTCCAAGAACCCCCGCTTGAGAAACCTCGTTCCGCGACCGCTGCCTCTAATCGGAATGCAGTATGGTCAGGCATCAAAAGGGACAAGTTCTTGTACTTGCTGGCGCTGCCCGGGCTGCTGTATTTCCTGCTGTTCCGCTATGTGCCGATGTGGGGGGTGCTCATTTCCTTCCAGGATTATTCGCCTTATCAAGGATTCTGGCAAAGCCCATGGGTAGGATTCGAGCATTTCCAGCGTTTTTTCTCCAACCCGGATTTTCTCGTGTTATTCCGGAATACGATGGCGATTAATTTGCTCAGTCTGGTGTTTTTCTTCCCGCTTCCTATCTTTTTGTCGGTATTGTTAAATGAATTAAAAAATATGACTTACAAGAAGTTCGTCCAATCGATCGTCTACCTGCCCCATTTCCTTTCGTGGGTCATCATTGTAGGGATTACGTTCCTGCTTCTGTCGACGGGAGACGGAATCATCAATAAGCTGCTCGTTAGCTTCGGCATGGATAAGATCGATTTTTTGACCAACAAAAATTACTTCTGGGGCCTCCTCACTTTACAATCGATCTGGAAAGACGCGGGATGGGGAACGGTCATTTTCCTCGCCGCCATCGCCAGTGTCGACCCGCAGCTGTATGAAGCCGCCAAAATCGACGGAGCCAACCGTTTCCAGCAAATGTGGCACGTCACTATGCCGGCCATTCGCTCGGTGATTGTCATTTTGCTCATTTTAAGAATCGGCCACATTATGGACGTCGGCTTCGAGCAGGTGTTCCTGATGATGAACGGGGCGGTCTCCGATGTTGCGGACGTGTTTGACACTTATGTATACAGGCTTGGAGTCAAGCAAGGACAGTTCAGCTTCAGTACGGCGGTTGGATTGTTCAAGTCGGTTGTCGGCTTGATCCTGGTGGTCGCGGCCAATAAATTGGCCAAAAAATTCGGCGAAGACGGCGTTTACTAATCTGCAGGGGAGGCCCGCGAAAATGAAAGAAAGCCTGGGTGACCGCATATTTTCTGTTGCCAATGCCATTTTTCTCGGCATCATCGGCCTGATCACATTTTTTCCGCTTTACTATGTGTTTGTCGTGTCTTTCACCGAACCTTCCGAGTACATCAAGGGCGGGGTCATCCTGTTCCCGTCTCAGTGGAGCCTTGCTTCCTACAAATATCTGTTGTCGACGAACGCTTTTCTGAGGGCCATAGGCAACAGCGCGTTCCTCAGTATCGTGGGCACGGCACTCAGCCTGATCATCACTTCCGGTTTATCCTACGCCGTTTCCAGAAGACGGCTGCAGGGCCGGCGCATCTTTTTGCTGCTCATCCTGCTCACCACATTGTTCAACCCGGGCATCATTCCGCCTTATATACTCGTCCGCGACCTGCACCTGATTAACAGTATATGGTCCTTGATCCTTCCTGTCTTGACCAGCGGGTGGTATGTACTGCTCATGAAAGGATTTTTCGACAGTATCCCGTCCAGCCTGGAGGATGCCGCAAGAATAGACGGCTGCAACGACCTTAGTGTATGGTATCGCATAATTCTTCCTCTGTCGCTTCCGTCGCTTGCCGCATTCGGACTGTTTTACGCGGTCGCTTACTGGAATACCTTTTTTACGGCTCTGCTGTACATCAACGATTTTACCAAGCATCCGCTGCAGGTACTGCTCCAGAACATGCTGATTGACGCGTCGACGGCAGCGGGAGGTTCTGCGGCGGCGGAAATGATCTCTGAGCAAAGAATTCCCCCGGAGACATTGAAAATGGCGGCTGTCGTCATTGCCACGGTTCCGATTCTTGCGGTTTATCCATTTTTACAGAAGCATTTCGCTAAAGGAGCCATGGTCGGTTCGGTTAAGGAATAAGGCGATTTCCCAGGAAATCCCGCTATTTTAATCATACAGGGAGGGTTTAACATGAAATTTGGAAAAAGATTGGCACTTCTCGCGGCAGCCACGCTGACAACATCATCCATGCTGGCAGCATGCGGAGGAAACAATGGGACCGACACCGCCGGCGCGGCAGCAGACGCGAAATCGCAAAAGCCTCTTGAAATCAGCATTATGTCCATGTATTATACGCCGGAGCCGCCTGGACCCGACAATGTTGTGGTAAAAGAAGTGGAAAAAAGAACGAATACAAAATTAAAGATCACGTGGGTTTCCCCAAACAATTACGCGGATAAAGTGAATGTCACCCTTGCCTCCGGCGATATTCCGGATTTGATGCTGCTTGATAATCCTTTTACCTCTCAAGTCAGACAAATGGTAAAGCAGGGGGCATTCTGGGACCTCACGCCTTTTATCAAAGATTACCCTAATCTTTCCAAATATCCGGCGGAAACCTGGACAAACACGAAACAGGCTGACGGCAAGAATTACGGAGTTCCGCGGGTTCGTCCGGTGGAAGGTGGAGGGACATTGTATATAAGGAAAGACTGGCTGGATAATTTGAAGCTTGAGGTTCCCAAGACAATGGACGACCTGTACAAAGTGTTGAAAGCATTTACCTACAACGACCCTGATGGAAACGGTAAAAATGACACCATCGGCAACGCAAGCTACGTGAACGCCAATGATATGGGCAACTTCTATTGGGCCCAGGAAGCTTTTAACCAGGCAAACGGCGGCTGGAAGCTGGCCGACGGAAAACTGGTGAACGTCAATCTTCTGCCCGGGACGAGAGAAGCTCTCGTATGGCTGAATAACGCCTACAAAGAGAAGATCATCCCGGAGGATTTCGCTGTTTTAAAGCAAAGCCAAAGCAAGGATATGATGAATTCCGGCAGAGCGGGAAGCTTCGCCGACACTGTGGAGGCTGCATGGGAACCGACGGAAAACCAGCGTAAAGTGAACCCGAAGGCTGACTTCCTTCCACTGACTGAACTGAACGGTTACAACAAAAAAGATTCCGGTTTCTTCGGTATGTTCGCGATCCCCAAAAAAGTGCCCGAGCAAAAAATGAAGGCCCTGCTCAAGTTCCTCGATTACGGCGCATCCGATGAAGGCCATGAGCTGGCGTGGTACGGCATTGAAGGCACACACTTCACTAAAAAAGACGGCGTGTACACGGTTCTGGAGCAGGCCAAAAAAGACATCGTCGCACAGCAGGCGTTCGGGCAAATTTTCGGGAAGTACGACATGTACCAGAGGGCATACCGCAGCGGTATGGATCCGGCAACTCTCGAGCGCAACAAGAAAATCATCGATACACGCGCAAAAACGAGCACGCCGGATTACGCTACCGGACTTTACTCGGAAACGGCTGTGCTGAAAGGCCCCGAGCTTGATAAAAAGATTCAGGATTTGAAAACCAAAGTCATTCTGGGCAAGGAACCGATAACGGCTTGGGACGATTTTGCCACCAAACTCAAGACGGATCCGGATATGGTTAAAATGACGCAGGAAATCAACGATTCCTATGCAAAGCGCGTAACCGGAAAGTAACAAAGCGGCAGCTAAGGCCCTCCCTCCTTCCGGAAAAGAGCCGGTGACGGCTCGGGACGAATCTGCGGTTAAGCTGATCAAACGAATAAAAGCCTTCTGTTTCCCGATTGTTGGGCCAGAAGGCTTTTTTCTTTAAAAAAAGCTGTTGAAATATCCGGATTATTGTAAAATGGGGATACACTTAAGCAAGGGGGAGAGTGCATGATCGGCCGGATGAAACAGCTTTGGCATTGGTGGAATCAACGTTCCATAAAAAGTAACTTTTATCGTAAAAGCTTGATCATTGTACTCTGCATCACCAGCCTTCCCACGGCGATTATTGGCGCTGCCACGTACATCATGGGGAAAACGCAGATCGAGAAGGCGGAGAATCACGTCCACCAAGTCCTTGTCACAAAGGCGCTCGACCGGATCAACGACGATTTGACTCATCTCGAGCTGACAGCCACCCAATGGGCCTTTGATCCCAGGTTCGACGAACAGCTGCGAAATATCAATCTTAAGGAACGGTATGACGTAACATATAATCTTTACCGCTCGCTGAGCGTGATGAAGGGTTCTTATCCCTTGATCGACCAGGTGTATTTATATTTGAACCACAGCACTCCCCTGGTCGTGTCGGACTCCGAGGGAGTGAGTCCTATCCTGAACGAAGATCAAAAGAAGCAGTACCGGCAGCTATTGACAGGTTCCAAAGGTGCCTTCTGGCTGGATAATTTTCGGCGGGTCAACCAGAAAGGGGAGCCTGCGATTGCGCTCGTGCACAAGCTTCCGGGCATAGGCGAGCCTTACGGCGCGTTAATAATTTATCTGGACAAAAACAAACTGGTCAAAATGGTGAAGGAACTGTCGGCTGACGAGCAGGGAGGTTCTTTCATTCTGGGCGACGAAGGGCGTTTTATCCTCAGGGGCAGTTTGGATTCGCCGCAACCTACCGATTTTGAAAGCGCTTTAAAGCAAGAGGTGGCCAGCCGGGGTACGGAAAGCGATGCTTTTTTGTTCACATGGAAAAATAACAGCTATTCGGTCTCTTACGGAGAGTTCTCGCGTTTGGGGCAGAGATGGAAGTATGTCACCGCTACGCCCCTTTCCAAAATCACCGAACCGGTGGTGCTCATGTCGAGAATTATATTGGGAATCAGTCTGATGGGCTTGATTATGGCTGTCCTGCTGTCGTGGCTTGCTTCCAAGCGGCTGTACAGGCCGATCCGCCATTTGGTCGGGTTGTTTCATGAAGCCAGGTATTCGGGAGAAGTAATGACGGATGAAGTTGAATTTATTGAAAGGCAATGGCGGCATCTGACGCGGGAAAGCAGAGAGCTGCAGGATAAACTGCAGCAAGCGCAGCCTTCCCTGCGAGCCGGATTTGTGCTCCAGCTGGTGCAGGGTCATTATTACTCATTGACTGAAACACAGATCAGGGAACGGATGGAAGCTTTCGGCTGGGATACCGCGGGTAAAGGCTTTGTACTCATTCTGGTGCAGATTTCGGGATTTTCCAACCCAAAGGGGAAGTTTACCGATAGTGACGAGCAGCTCGTTACTTTTGCAGCCGCCAACGTCATTCAGGAATTAACGGAAAAAAGCGCGCAACAGGCGGATGTCATCAATTTTCAGGATTTGTCGGTCGGTTTGCTTACGGCGTACTCGCTGAATATGCCGGGTGAGCAGGTTAAATCCGAAGTGCTTCAATTAGCGGACGAACTTTCGCATACGCTAAGCGCACTGCTCAAAGTGCACTGCACCGTCTGCATCGGACAGTTTACTCCCGAAATCAAGGACATACCGGAATCCTTGCGAAGTGTCCGGCAGGCTGTGAGGTACCGCGACCTGCAGGAGGACAACCAGATCCTGTTTCTCGATGAGCTGCTGCCCGGCAAGCATAAAGAAGTGAACTATCCTTTTGAGCTGGAAAAAGAAATTATACAAGCCATACGCACGGGGTACAGGGAAGAGTCCATGCAGCTCGTGCAGCGGTTCATAGAGCTTTTGGCCGAGAGGGCGGGCAAGGAAAAGCTGGTGCAGGAAGGAGTACTGCAGCTGCTCGGAAGCATTCAGCACGCGATCCTGGAGTCGGGGTATCATCCTCACTATTTGTACCATGGGGGCAATTTGTACGAGCAGCTGTACCAAATGCGGGAGCCGGAGAAAATGGTCAAATGGTTCCAGCATAAAGTGATCCGGCCTTTCATGGATCAGCTAACCGGTGACCAGGACTTGCAGATGAAGCGGCTGATTGACAAGGTGACCGAATATTTGCAGCTGCATTATTTGGAGGAAATCTCGCTGGAGCAGTGCGCAGACGCTTGTAGTACGAGCTATTATACGCTGAGCAGAGCGTTCAAACATATCACCGGAGTCAATTTTATCGATTATATCACCCAACTGCGCATTGAAAAGGCGAAGGAGCTGCTGTACGATCCAAGCCTGAAGATCAATGATATCGCCGAAAAACTCGGCTACCAGCCGTCGTATCTAATCCGTGTGTTCAAAAAATATGTAGGCATGACCCCGGGGCAGTACAGGGAACAGCTCAATGTGGTAAAAAAATAAAACCGGGTGATTTTGCTAATGGTATCTAATATAATGACAGCAGGGAACTAACACTCGATAGTTTACATCATAGAGGAGGTGCTTTGTGTGGAAGCAGCCAGCGAAAGCAAACAGTTTGTCAACCTGGACGGCGAGCCTGTCCGAAACAGCAACAAGAACAAAATAATTCAAATCGCTATCGATCTCTTCTCGTGCAACGGCTTTAGCGCCGTGTCCATACGCGATATCACCCGGGAAGCGGGGATTAAGGAAAGCTCGCTGTACAATCATTTTCGTAGTAAGGAAGAACTGCAGGAAACGATCTTTTATAACTTCCGCCTCGATGTGGCCCGAATTATGCCGCCGGTGGAGATGCTGGACGCCATTCTTGATGCAATGACTCCCGAGGCTTTCCTGAATCGGGGTTTTCAAAATTTTATGGAGCACATCAAGGATCCGAATATGGAAAAAATCTGGCGGATCGTTCATCTGGAGCAATGGCGCGATCCGCTGGCCCGGGAGATTTATCTCCATGATATCGTCAGGCAGGTGCTTACTTTTATGGAGACGGTGTTCGCCAAAATGATCTCGCTCGGCAAGGTCAGAGACCATAATCCGGGACTGCTTGCCGCCGAATATCAGTATCCTCTGTTCGCTATGGTTACTGATTACCTCCTGCTCAGGCTGGACGGGAATGAAACGGCGGATATCCTGTCGCGAATGGAGGGCCATATCGCATTTTTCATTAAACAAAACTTGATTTGACTGCAAAAAAAATTTTGGAAATTCCAGAGACAAATAGAGGATTATTACAAAATGTATCGAATAAATACTACAAAATACTACAAAATGGAGCGAATCTGATGGTTTTCGACGGCATTATTTTCTCCATCGTTATTGCCCTGTTTCGGGGCGGCAGCTTCAAGAGCTTTGCCGATCTTCGCTTGAAGAACGGGTGGGTTTTTCCAATACTGCTTATCGTGCAGATCATTATTTTCAGTTTACAGACAAAGGTGCATTGGGTTGCGGTACTGAGCGATTATTCGTTTTTGTTGATTTATGTCGTGGGCTTGTATTTTCTTTGGGTCAACCGTCAGCATACCGGGTTTCATTTAATCCTGATTGGAGTGGTCATGAATTTTATCGTAATGGCCGCAAACGGGGGAAGAATGCCGGTTTCGGAAGAAGCGGCGGCAGTGCTTGATCCCAAATTTATTCAAATGCTGAAAGAAGGGCTCTACGCCAAACATCAAATCTTAACGGATAAAACCTGGTTTGGGTTTCTAGGAGATATTATTCCTTTGTCCAGTCCATACCCCAGAACTCAGGTAATAAGTGTTGGTGATGTGGTCATGAATGTAGGGATATTCTTTTTTATTCAAAATATACTCCTATCGGGTAAGAAAGAGAAATCCTACAGATCTGCTTTAAAAGAATCCACTTCTTCATGTTCATAAAAAGGAGGTGAAAACATGGGACTGAAAGTAAAAGTAATTTTGTTTAACCTGGTAATTATCGCTTCTTTGGTTGTTGGTTTAACATCTGGGTTTCAATTTGAATAACTTTTTGGTACGGGGAGGAGTAACTTTACTTCTTCCCTTTACCTTCTCTAGGAAAGGTTGAATTTTAGATGGATCGAGCAGCAAAGTTTAAAACAGAATTTTTAAAACCTACTAACTTATATTTTTTGAGCTTGTCAGTGGTTGGGACTGCTTGCTTCCTATTAAATATAAAATTAATTTCACCATCCCAGTCAGAGTGGGTTATATTATATTCCTTGATTGGCTCTATATTATTGCTAAATCAAGTTAAATTTCAGCTTCCTCCTAAGGGAAATAGTCTATCCATGGATTCCGCTTTATATTTGGCGTGTATGTTCACATTTGGATTACAGACCACTTTAAACGTACTCTTTGTGAGTACTTTTATATTTGCCTTTTATAAACGTAAGGTCAGCTGGTGGAAGCATCTGGGTAATTTTTCTAATTATTCTCTAATGATTTCCAGTGCTTACTACATATTTATCAAAACTGGCGCTGTCAGCGGACCAATGGACACCGATCGCATAGGTTCTTACATCCTCGCATTGACAGTTTATTTTACACTTAATGTGCTCTCAGTTGGACTTTATTACTTATTATTAATTGGGGGCAATCTGTTTCAAGTTATAAAAGGCATCATAAACGACACTGTGGTTGCATATATAAGTACGCTTGTTATGTCTCTAATGTTAACTATGATTTTTCAGCTGTATTTTTACTTTGGACTTTTCTTATTCCTCACGATCGCCGTCCTCTTATCCATATCCTTTAAACACCTCTTTCGATTATATGAGGAAGTTTCCAACAAAGCCATCCGGGATCAGAGGACCGGCCTCTATAACCACGGCTATTTTGAGGAATTATTGGAGAAAGCACTGAACCAAGCCAAAGATACGCGCTCCACTTTCAGCCTCGCTATTCTGGATCTGGACAGTTTTAAAATATATAACGACACATACGGGCACTTAAAAGGAGATAAACTGCTTGAGTTTTTCGGGAAGCTGCTTTTGAGCGAGTGTGAAAAAAACAAGTATATAGTTGCGCGTTACGGCGGTGAAGAATTTACGGTCCTTCTACCGGGATTGCATGAAAAGGAAGCTTTTTCGTTTGTTAACTCGCTGAGGAAGAAGGCCAATGATTCCTATTTCGAAGGAGTCGATGTTTTTCCGCATGGCTGCCTATCTTTTTCGGCTGGAGTAGTTGAATATAAAAAAGACATATACGATAAATCCATTCTTCTGGATAAAGCCGATCAAGCGATGTACTATGCCAAAGCCCAGGGACGAAACCTGGTTCATATCTACAATAAACAATCGATCATACAGAAGAGCATTGACATTGAGAAGGATATCCAGGAAATTGAGCAGCAGTTAAAAATTTTCCTTTCCAAAGACGTGTACACGTTCCAGCACAGTAAGCGGGTATTCAGCTATGCAATGGACCTTTGCAATTATATCCCTTTGAGCGATTCGGACAAGAAGACGCTGATGCTGGGTTCGCTGTTCCATGATATCGGCAAGCTCGAGGTGCCCAAGCATATTCTCAAGAAAAAGGAAAAGCTGACCGCAGAAGAATGGGAAACGGTGAAGAAGCATGTCGAATGGGGCAAGGAAATCGTGTCTGCCATCGACAAGTACAAGGAATTGCTGCCGCTGATTGAACTCCATCATGAACGTGTGGATGGGAACGGATATCCCTATGGCCTGAAAGGGGAAGAGATTCCAAAGCTGGCGCGAATCTTGTGTGTCATTGATTCGTTTGACGCGATGACTACGGAGAGGCCTTATCAGCAGACGAAAACTTTTGACGAGGCGATCCTGGAACTTAGACGCTGCGCGGGCGAACAGTTCGATCCTGAGTTTGTAGAACCGTTCATCAAGATGATTGTTACGAAGTATGATTTCAAGTTGGATTTTGAAAAGAATTCGGATGAGGTAGTTTAAATCGGCAGCGCACCCAGCGTTTGCCGATTTCTAGAACGGTGATGTTCAACGGTTACTACAAATCTTTAATGAGCTGCCTTGTAACTATTAGGGCCTTTTTTTGTTTCTTAGCTTTCTTAATGTATAGAAAGTTATAAATTTGGGGGAGATAATGTTTTTCTTTTCCCAGGTCATCTCACTCGCTCGGGATTTTCAATGGGTCAACTTCGTCCAGGCTGATTTGGGGAGCCTTAAGGTTTCTCTTTTGAGTTTATAATTTTTTTACTTTTTATTCATATTTTTTTCATGTTTGCGTGCTAAATTTTACCTGAATTGCGTTATCGATAAAATAGGGTAAGCAGTCGGATTTAACAATTCGGATGAATGATCAAGTGGAGGGTATGGAATGAAGAGAAACGCTGCTCTAAGAATGATTGCGGCTTCCGTGTTGGTTGCGGCAATCACAGCTGCGATGACCGGCTGCGCCAAAAGCTCGGCGGCCGGCTCGGCAGGCAAGCAAGGTGCCGGAGGAAACCGTGCGCCTCGCCAAATGGCTGTGGAGACGCAGATCGTCCAGCTGTCGGACGCCTCGGGCGGGCAAATTTTTACAGGCTCGATTGCACCTGCTTTTACGACAAATCTGTCATCGAAGATCAGCGGCAGGGTAACTTCGTTGGAAGTAAAGGTCGGAGACCACGTCAAAGCAGGACAGGCCCTTGCCAGGATTGACACCGCGCAGCTGCAGCAGCAGCTGGATCAGCAGAAAAGCGCGGTGGCTGTAACGCAAGCCCAATACAACAAAGCGGTGAGCGATCAGGCTAATACGGTAAGCAACGCGGAAAAAGCTCTGGCCCTGCAGCAGGCGTCATACGACAAGACCGTGGGCGACCAGCAGAATGCTGTAGCTTCTGCCAAACAAGCGGTAGCTTTGGCGCAGGCTCAGCTGAATAACGCAATCACCACGCAGCAGAATGCCGTAGCGACAGCCAGGCAAGGGGTGGCCAGCTCACAGGCTTCTTTAAACAATTCCCAGGCGAGCTCTTCCACCGCGATCACGGTTGCCCAGAATAACCTGAATGCTACACTGGACAACTTGCTGACTCAGCAGAATAATAATTTGCAAACTTATCAGCTTAACATGCAGCAGGCTCTCTCTTCCTATAACACTGCCGCCCAATCCGGCGTAAAAAAAGATATCGATGCGGCTCTATCCAAGGTTCAGTCCAGCCAGCTTCAGCTGCAGCAGGCTCAGCAGGCGCAATACAAAGACGCGCAAACCGCGCAGCAGTCGGCGCAATCGCAGCTTACATCATTGCAGAACGCGCTGCTTCAGGCACAGAGCTCCCAATCCGTGCAGGTGGCGCAGGAAGCTCTGAATTCCGCTCTGCTCACATTGGCTAACGCACAAGGCTCGGCCGCATCTCAAATTGATGTCAGCCAGCAGCAGCTTTTCCAGAGCCAGCTGGGCATGGTAAACGCACAGGGGGCTCAGCAGGCGTCTTTGAACAGCGCTAAGGCCTCGCTGGATCAGGCCGAGCAGGCTGTGAAAGCGGCTAAATCCACGGAGGCTCTGCAGGTGAACGCCGCTCAGTTGCAGCAGGCTAAAACCAATGTGCAGGTGCTCAGCGAGCAGCTCCAGGACGGTATGCTTACAGCTCCCTTTGACGGCGTAGTAGCGAGCATTGGGACTCCGCCTGGGCAGAACGCCGGTGCACAGAACGCCATCGTGAGCCTGGCTTCGATGGATCAAATCCTGGCCACTGTGAACGTGTCCGAAGCTTCTATCGGCAAGATCAAAGCAGGCATGGGGATGTCCGTGAAGGTGCCTACATTGAACAAAACCTTCGAGGGTCAGGTTACGGCCATCCGCCCGACGATGGATGCTGCGACCAAATCTTACGGAGCGGATATCAAGCTTAATGATCCTAATCACGAGCTGCTGCCGGGTATGTTCGCCGAATCTTCCCTGAAGAATGAAGGGCGCCAGGCGATTATGGTTCCCGCAGATGCGGTTTTGAGCCAGCCATCCGGCAACGCGGTATTTATTGTCAAGGATGGAAAAGCAGTGAAGGTTCTGGTGAAAATTGGTCAAATGACAAGTCAATCTTATGAGGTTACAAGCGGCTTGAACATCGGAGACGAGCTTGTGGTGAAAGGGCAGGAGCTGCTGTCGGACAATGTACCGGTGCAAGTTGTGCAGCCGGGTCAATCAGGCCAGAAGCAGAGCGGAGCCAAAGGCGGGCAGCAAGGAGCGCCGCAGGACGGGCAGCAGGGAGCGCCGCAGGGCGGCGACAGAAGCCAGAAGCCGCAGAACGGCCAAAAGGGCGGGCCAACCGACAGTTCCGCCGGGCAGCCGTCCGGAGACCAAGCTGCAAAAGATAAATCCTCCGCCGATACAGCGCAAGCAGATCAAGCAAGCCAGCCAGGCGGACAGGCCGGAGGCCGTACGCAAGGCGGGCATGGCAGCCGTCCGCAGGGCTCACAAACAGGCCAGCGTCCTGCAGGCGATAATTCCGCCGGAGCGGGCGCGGGCGCTGCCGGAGCCGGTACGGGCGCTGCGGGAGCGGGGGCCGGAAAGTGAAATTAGCCAACTTCTCGGTTCACCGCCCTGTCACTATCTTCATGGTCATGATCGCTCTCGTTATTGTTGGAGTAATTGCCGTTCCTCTGTTGCCTGTGGATTTGTATCCGAATATGGAAATCCCGACCGCTTCCGTCTCCGTTTCATGGAGCGGAGCCTCTCCGGCACAGGTCGAGCAGCAGATCACCAAGCGGATCGAGGCCTCAATGGCGACTGTAGCCGACGTGACGAGCATCACGTCAAGCTCTAGAAACGGCAGCAGTAACGTCACGGTTCAGTTCAATTATGGCGCAGACATCAATCAGGCGACTTTATCCATGAGGGATAAGCTGGACCGCGTCCGGCGCCAGCTCCCGTCAGATGCCGACGCGCCTGTAGTCTCGCGTGTCGACCCCAACAGCAGCCCCGTCATGAGCTTGGCTTTGTACGGAAAGACGGATCCCGTTACGCTGCGGGATCTGGCGGATAACGTGGTCAGCCCGGAAGTGCAGCGAGTCAACGGAGTAGCATCAGTGGGGGTCACAGGGGGAAGGGTAAGACAGATCCAGGTTCTGGTGGACCAGAGCAAGCTATCCCAATATAACATCTCTTTTAACACGATCGTGACAGCTCTCGGCAATGACAATACTTCCATAGATGCGGGTCTTGTCAATAAAGGGCAGCAGCTGATCCCGCTGCACATCGATGGAGAATTTAAATCGACAGCAGAAATTGCCAAAGTCCAAGTGCAGATAGGAAAAGGGCAGACGATTGCGCTCGGCGAAATCGGCCAGATCATCGACACTTACCAGGATGTTACTCTGGAATCGCGCAAGGACGGGATTCCCAGTGTCTCCTTATCCATCTTGAAGCAGTCCGACGGCAACACTGTTTCCGTCTCGGACAATATCCAGAAGTCTTTGAAAAGCATACAATCCAAGCTTCCCGATGGTGTAAAGGTGGCCGTGCTCAGCGATCAGGCCAAATTTATCAGGCAGTCGATCAATACCGTTATTGACCACACTCTGCTCGGGGCATTGTTCTCCGTCATCGTGCTCATTCTATTTCTGCGCAGCATACGGGCGACGCTTATCATCGGCGTCGTCATTCCAATATCCGTCATATCTACTTTCAGCATGATGTACTTCGGACATCAGACGATCAATACGATCACTCTCGGCGGTCTTGCTCTTGGTCTCGGTTCGCTCGTTGATTTTGCCGTTGTTGTATTGGAGAGCATTTTCCGTAAGCACCATGAAGGTCTATCCCCGGTTGACGCTGCCAAACAGGGAACGGCGGAGGTCGGGACGGCCGTGATGGCTTCGGCTCTCTGCCAAATTGCGGTTTTCGCCCCGACTGCGTTTATCAACGGTTTATCCAAGCAGTTCTTCGCTCCAATGGGGATTACCGTCAGCTTTTCGCATATTGCCGCCTTGTTCGCGGCCATTACGCTGGTGCCTATGTTTGCGGCCAAAATGCTCCGTGGAAAGGTGGGAGAAGAGCTTCCGATCGGAAGGAGCTACAACCCGTTGGTCTGGTTCGGAAGGGGCGTGAACCGGCTGACTGACGGCTACGGCGCTCTCCTGCGCTGGTCGCTGCTTCACCGGTGGGTGATCGTGCTGCTGACTGCCGCCTTGTTTGCGGCAAGTATCTACTCCCTTCGCTTTGTAGGCTCGGAGCTCACTCCGAAGACGGACCAAGGCCAAGTCAATGTCAATATCAATCTGGCTCAAGGGGCGGCTTTTGAATCGACCAATGCGCTTGCGGCCAAAATTGAAGACAAGCTTAAAGATATACCGGAAATCGAAACTGTGTTCACTTCCGTCGGTTCCCAAGGCGGCGGGGCTTTCCAATCCTCGGCGACCAACAGCGCAAATATTCAGGTCACTCTTAAACCGCTTAACCAGCGGAAGCTGACGACGGATCAGGTTGCCGAAAAAATCAGGACGCTGACACAGGGCAACCCTGGGGCACAAATCAGTGTTAACGTCCCCTCAGGCAGTGTCCGTTTGCCTGGTCTTGGAGGCGGAGGAACTGGAGGTTCGGACATCCAAGTCAACCTGGCAGGCCCGGACATGGCCGTTCTTCAAAAGCTGGGTGATCTTGTCGTAGAGGAAATCAATTCTGTGGATGGTACACGAAACGTCCAGAACACACTCGACAGACGGGTTCCGGAATACGATTTGACTATTGACCGTGACGCAGCAGCTCACTATGGGGTATCCGTCAAGGAAGTCATGACCGCTCTTCGGACAGCATACCAAGGAAACGTCGCGACAAACTTCAAAACCGCCAATTCACAGATTTCCGTTCTGGTGAAATATCCAAACGAGTTTACCAATAAGCTGGAGAATTTGAACAACGTGGTAATCAACACTTCAGGCGGAGGGCAGGTAGCCCTCAATCAGATCGCCAAAGTGGCACCGGGAACAGGCCCCGCGCAAATCCGCCATCAGGATCAGCAGCGTGTGGCTACCGTACAGGCATCCGTATTCGGAGCGTCCATCGGTGAAGTCCAGCAAAAGGTAAAAGACAAGATCGATGCCATCCAAGCGCCCGACGGATATACTGTGGCGATCGGAGGCCAGGCATCCAGCCAATCGTCGTCGTTTCAAAGCTTATATTTTATGCTGCTTCTCTCGCTGGTGCTCGTTTACATGGTAATGGCCAGCCAGTTTGAATCGCTGTACGGCCCGTTTATTATCATGTTCTCCATGCCGCCGACATTCATCGGAGCTATACTCGGGCTGGCGGTTACCCATAGGACAATCAATATGAACTCGATCATGGGGATGATCATGCTGGTGGGCATCGTGGTGAACAATGCGATTGTTCTTGTAGACTATGCCAATCAGCTTCGCGGCAGGGGAATGACACTATTCGACGCCTTGATCGAAGCGGGCAAGGTTCGTCTCCGGCCGATCCTAATGACGACCGGCACAACGGTGCTTGCCATGCTTCCGCTTGTTATCGGGTTTGGCGAAGGAGCGGAAACTCAGGCTTCGATGGCAACCGTAGTTTCGTTCGGATTAACGCTGTCTACGATGGTTACTCTTGTGCTTGTTCCTGTGGTGTATACGCTGATGGACGGAGGGCTTGACTTTATCAAACGCCGCTTCAACAGAAAACCCGTCGAGAACCTGCCGGTAGAGACGAAGGTCGCGATGTAACAGGCCTCTGAAAAACATAATAGTTTACGAGGAGATTGGATATGAATCTATTGACAAGAACCCTTTCTTTCCTGTTGTGCTGTCTGGTTGCGGCCTGGTTTGCCGTTCCGCTCCAGTCAGGCCGGGCCTTTGCGGCGGAATCCCACGCTTTGCTGCAAATTGTCGGCGGAAAGGGCTTCACCGTTGCCCTGAAAAAAGACGGCACAGTCTGGACTTGGGGAGACAATCTGCGGGGCAAACTTGGAAGCGGAGTGGAAAACCGGACCAAACCCGCGCAAATCAAATCATTATCCGGCATCACGGCCATTTCGACGGGAGGTTTCCATACGCTTGCCCTGAAGAATGACGGAACCGTGTGGAGCTGGGGACAGAATACGTTTGGGCAGCTTGGCGACGGCTCTGCGATGGACCGCAGTTCTCCTGCGCAGGTTCCCGGGCTGAATAATGTCATCGCCGTAGCTGCGGGATATTATCACTCCGTCGCCTTAAAGAGAGATGGCACGGTCTGGACCTGGGGCGACAACAGCTACGGCCAGCTCGGAGACGGCAGTTCAGACAAGCATGCATCCCCCGTACAGGTACGAACGATTGGAGGCATTCAATCGATATCCGGGGGGGCTTACCATACTTTGGCGTTAACTCAAGACGGCACGGTCTGGGCCTGGGGAGACAATTATTTCGGCGAGCTTGGCTACGGCAGCAGCGCCAATACTTTAAACACCCCTGTGATGGTCACGAATGTGTCGAAGGTGAAGCAGGTTGCCGCAGGTTATAATTATTCCTTTGCGCTTACGGAAAGCGGCTCCCTATGGAGCTGGGGCGCCAACAGCTCCGGACAGCTTGGAATTGGAAGTACTAATGACCAAAAGCTTCCAACCATGCTGACAGGGTTAGGAGAGATTGCATCGATAAGCGCGGGCAACTCCCATGCTGCGGCAGTGACCAAGGACGGTCAGGTGCTCACTTGGGGAACAAACGGCTCCGGAGAGCTTGGGATCGGTTCAGTAGACGGTCATATATTTCCGCAGAAAGTGAACGAGCTGCAGGATGTGGTTTCCGTAACCGCTGCGTTTAACTTTACCTTTGCCGTAAAAAAAGACGGCACGGTCTCCTCGTGGGGCAGCAATGTTTACGGGCAGTTGGGAGACACTACCCTTTTGAATCAGAGTTCGCCGGTTCCCATGACGGCAATGGATCAGGCTTCCGCTGCTGTTCCAGTGCCAGGCTCCGGTCCGGCACTGCTGTCGGGAATTGCCGCCGTACCTTTGGCCGCAGGTGATAGCGCAGCAGCAGCAGTGACAAGCGGGCGGGTGTACACTTGGGGAGATAATGTTTTCGGACAGCTAGGAGACGGGACAAATGCATCCAAAGTGTCTCCCCAGCTTATATCGCTCACAGATACGGCAGCCGTGTCGGCAGGGGCATCTCATCTTTTGGCAGTCAAAAAGGACGGGACGGTATGGTCTTGGGGTCTGAATTTCTTCGGTCAATTGGGAGACGGGACAACCGATAACAGAACCTCGCCATCCCAAATCCCTTCCCTTAAAGGTGTCGCTGCAGCAGCGGCGGGAAACAACCACTCGGTCGTTCTGTTGAATGATGGAACGGTGTGGACCTTTGGAGACAATACGTTAGGCCAGCTTGGCGATGACAGCAATTCGTTAAGCCGGTCCCTGCCGCTGTCCGTTCCTTCGTTAAGAAATATCGTATCGATTGCTTCCGGTGCGAATTTCACATTGGCATTGCAGAATAACGGAACGGTTTGGGCTTGGGGGGACAACACCAACGGCCAGCTCGGGGACGGAACGTTAGCTTCCAGACGCCAACCCGTGCAGGTAACCGGATTATCCGGCGTAACAGCGGTTTCCGCGGGGAAAAATCATGCTCTTGCGCTTAAAAGTGACGGTACCGTCTGGGCCTGGGGATATAACCAGTTCGGCCAGCTCGGCGACGATAATACAAGCAATCATTTGAAACCGGTGCAGGTCAGCGGAATTTGGGATGTTAAGGCGGTCGGCGCCGGGGGCTACCACAGTTTGGCGTTGAAAAATGACGGAAGCGTATGGAGCTGGGGCTACAACGCCTTCGGACAGCTTGGCATCGGTACGGCGGCCAGTCAAAGCACTCCCGCGCCAGTGAACAGTTTGGCGAATATAGACAAGATCCGGGCCGGAGGTTCGTCCAGTTTCGCTGTAAAGGGCGACACTCTCTGGTCCTGGGGAGCGAACTATTCCGGCCAGCTGGGGGACGGTACGCGCAGCAATCGGCGGATACCGGTCCAGATTAGCGGCATCGGCCCCAAATTCACCGATCTGGCAGGGCATTGGGCAAGCGAATCGATATATAAAGCTGCTCAAAAAGGTTATGTCGACGGCTACAGCGACGGCTCTTTCAAACCGGAAGACCGGGTTACCCGCGCCGAATTTATAAAAATGGTGGCCACGGCTTTACAGCTTCCCGCCGAGCCTTTGATTCAGGCTGACTCTTGGTATCAAGGATATGCCAATGCGGCCCGGGCTGAAGGCATTGTTCAGGAAGGGGATCTCGAGGGGGATTGGAACCAGCCGATCAGCAGGAAAGAAATGAGCGCGGTCGCCCTCCGGGCAGTCGATTCCTCGCTGCATAAGCCGAAGACCTTGATGAGTACCGATTATGTCCTGTTTAATGCTGTCGTCAAAGGCATTCTGCAGGGCTTGACCGGAGGCCGCCTTGCTCCCGAAGAAGCCACAACACGTGCTCAGTCGGTCTCGGTAGTGGAACGGATCCTGTCTGTGCAGCAGGGAAATACGCTGCCTGTCGACGAGATGGCGGTTCAAGCCGCCGAGTCTGCTTATCACTCGTCAATAAGGCGGTAAGATATATCCCGACAGTCACCTGCAAGCGGTGAAAAGGCTTCCTGGATATGATACAATACGGAAAACAGACCATTTTGAAAGGCAGCTGGGGACATGATGACCATCAAAAAAATTTGGGGCTGGATCACATCCATTGGAATTGCTTTTGTCTTCACGCTCTTCATCGGCGTCTTTCTTGTTCAACCCTATAAAATAGAAGGCCACTCCATGGATCCCACCCTGCACGACAAGGAACGGGTTTACGTTTCGAAACTGCCGCATACTTTTGCCTACCTGCCTGAATATGGGGATATCGTCATTATCGACAGCCGTGTAGACCGCAGCCGCTCTTTTAAAGACGATATTATGGATTATCCCTTGATACAGCTTATGACGGGGCCTGCGGACCACACTTTCTTTGTAAAAAGGGCTATCGGCAAGCCGGGGGATACTTTGGAATTCAAAGATCATAAAGTATACCGAAACGGTGAAGCTCTCAATGAACCGTATCTCAAAGAAACGATGAATTATGCTTCGGATAAAAAATGGATCGTACCGGAAAACCACATTTTTGTAATGGGCGACAACCGCAACAACAGCCTGGACAGCAGAGAGCTCGGATTCATTCCTCTTGATCATGTGATGGGAAAGAAACTGCTGCAATAATACTTAATAATGGAAAAAGCGGGTGCACTTATGTCTCATATCATGTCAATGTACAAGCAGTTGGCCCAAATGAAGGTCATCGATCTATCCCATGTGCTGGAAGAGGATATGCCCGTGTATCCCACGCATTCGAGATATTTTCATACGCTGTGGGACAGCTTTGAAACCGGAAGCCCGGCTATGGTGTATCAGCTGATCATCAATGAACACTGCGGAACGCATATGGATTCTACGGCGCATTTTTTGCGGAAGGACCATCCTGAACACAGGGATATGGCGGATACTCCGGTGAACCGGTTTTTTGGCCGGGCGCTGACATTGGATTTTTCAAGTTACAGAGATACGGACCCCGTCTCACAAAACGAGATTGAACTGTGGGAGAACAGCAATTTTGCCATCGAAGAGGGGGACATCGTGCTGTTCCGGTTCGGCTGGGACCGCTACTGGGTACCCCGTTCGGCCGATTCGGCCTATACCCGTTTTTGGCCCGGGCTTAGCGGTGAAGCCGCACAATACCTTGCCGGGAAAAAGATCAAAGCCGTGGGATGCGACACTTTGGCTATAGACAGCTCTTATTCGGGTGCAAACCCGGCTCATTATGCGCTGCTTGGCAGCGGAATCAACATTATCGAGAATTTGACACGGCTGGAGGAAATCGTGGGAGAGTCGCTGCTTTTTGCCTTTCCTCTCAAAATCAAAGAGGGATCCGGCTCTCCGATCCGGGCTCTGGCATTCAAGTAGGCTGCCAGCTTCCGATTCAATCGTTCTTATATCATTCCAGCCCGGATTCATGAGCGTCTTGATTTTTTTCTTGCTTCGATTTTTTCCGCTTTACAATAATGAAAACCAGAATGATTACGAGCAGGCAGACGATCATAACAGGTATAAAAATCCCGAGGTGGTCCATAAATTCCTGCATCCGCTTCCAGTGTTTTCCAAGTATTTTTCCCGCAGTGATAAAAGTGAAGCACCACAGGCTGGCGCCGGTATAAGCCACTAACATGTAATTCCGGAAGTTCATACGCGAAATTCCTGCCAAATAAGCGGCAATATGGCGCAGTCCGGTCACATAATAGCTTACGAATATAATAAAGAAGCCGTATTTTTGGAAAAGAAGCTGCGATTTCTCAATTTTCGCCGCGGTGATGAAGATGTAAGGGCCGACTTTTCTCAGAAAAGGCAGACCGAGCCTCATCCCGAGGAAGTAGCTGATTGAAACGCCGCATATCGCCCCCAGACAGGCGCTGAGAAGCGACATTTCATAGGATAAAAGCCCCTGCTGAACCATATACCCGACAAAGGTCATAAGGATTTCATCAGGAAAAGGCAGACCAATGATACCGAGCGCCATAGCTGCAAATATTCCAAGATATCCGAATTCCCCGATCAGCGTGATAAAGGTTTGTTCCATTGGTTGTTCCGACCCGCCTATCTGTTGGTTGACTTGTTCCTACTATATAATGCTGCGCTGACCAAAAATATGGCGGCATCTATCTAAAGCTACAGCACAATTGTTAACAGAGATGCAGAACTGCTTAAAATTTTTATGAATTTTCAAAGTTAATATAGTAAAAGGAGGGATGTTCATGGCTACACTGGCTAAAGCGATTATTTTAGCGGCTCAAAATCATGAAGGACAAACGGATAAAGGCGGCAATCCCTATGTTTTTCATCCGTTTCGCTTAATGCTGAGAGCTTTGACGGAAGAGGAGCAGATCGTCGCCGTTCTCCATGATACCATTGAGGATACGACGCTTACACTGGATGATTTGCGCAATGAAGGATTCAGCGAGGAAATCGTGGCGGCGGTAGACAGCTTGTCCAAAAGAAAAAAGGAGCCGTACGAGGATTTTATTGTGCGTATTAAGGAAAACTCCCTCGCCCGGAGAGTAAAGGTGCTGGACCTTCAAGACAATATGGATTTGACGCGAATAAAAAAAATGACGGACAAAGACCGCAAGCGGCTGGAAAAATACAGCAAGGCGCTGGACGTTTTGCTAGGTTGACACCCAAGAATACACTTAAACGCAAGGCAGGTGCCCCGCATGGAACCATTTAAAATGGAATCGATTTTTGACGCTATCGGGGAATTGTTTTCAGACGAAACCTCTATCGCCGTTTCCAATACAAAGGAATACATCTATTACCGGCCCAGCAAAAGGATCAATCTTAAAATAAAGCAGGGCGATCCTATAAAGGAAGGGACGATAACGCATAAAGCGTTAGCCGCCCAGCAAAGAATCTCCGAGTTTATTGACCGGGATATCTTCGGAGTCCCTTATTACGGCATGGCTGTCCCTTTGTTCAGCGGTGGTGGGACGGAAGGCTGTGTCTCGGCCATTTTTCCCACCTTGACGACAGGAAAATCGGTGGTAACCGTGAAATATGAGGACGGTTGGGTTCCGGTTCCTTACAGTGATGTCATGTATCTGGAAGCAAGCGACCGCAAAACGTATGTCGCAGCGGAGAAGCTGACCGGCATTCATAAATATACACTGAACGAGTTTGATTTCCTGCTGCCGAAAGATCATTTTGTTCGCTGTCATCGTTCGTTTATAGTGAATGTGAACCATATCAAGGAAATTTATCCGGACACTTCGAGCCTCGTGCTGATTATGAAGAACGGGGCGAAGATTTCCGTAAGTCAATCGTATGTCAGTTATTTCCGAAAACTACTTGGCTTCTGAATATATTTCTGTGCTTCATGCCGAAATAACTATGCTTCGCCCGGTATTTTCCCGTTTTCATCCACAAATGGCTTCCTTCCGTTTGACATAGGTTAAAATAATGTAAAGCACAAATGGAATGGGGGAGCCCTGATGGAAAACGCTTGCACTCGAATCAGAAATCACCGCTTACAAGACAGGGTCGTATCTGCGCAGGAAGCTGCATCCTGGATCAAGGACGGTATGACATTGGGCCTAAGCGGCTTTACCCGGGCCGGAGACGCTAAAGCGGTTCCCTTTGCGCTAGCTGAACGCGCAAAAACCGACAAGCTGAAAGTCAATGTGTATACCGGAGCTTCGCTTGGATCGGATATTGACAAATTATTCGCCGAAGTCGGCCTGCTGCACAAACGTCTTCCTTTTCAGGCAGATCCTACGATGAGAAAAAAGATAAACCAGGGCGAGTTTTATTTTATAGATCAGCATTTATCCAAAACTTCGGAGATGGTACGCGCGAGTGTTTTGGACCCTATTGATTTCGCTATAGTGGAAGCGATTGCAATAACGGAGGACGGCATGATTATCCCGACGACCTCCGTAGGGAATTCGATGGTATTCGCACAGTACGCGAAATCGGTGATCGTTGAAATCAACCTGGCTCAACCGCAGTCATTGGAAGGGATACATGATTTGTACGAACCAGGCAAACAAGGCGAACGTTCACCTATCCCGCTGACGAAACCGGATGACCGCATGGGGACTACAGGGATAGCAGTTGATATCAGCAAAATACGGGGGATCGTTTTTACTAACCAGGCCGATTCGCCGTCGACAATCACCGCACCCGACGAGGAAACGGAAACGATAGCGCGGCATCTGACAGAGTTTCTTCGCGGAGAGGTGCGGGAGGGACGCTTAACGAACAGCCTTGCCCCGCTGCAATCAGGGATTGGGTCCGTTTCCAATGCGGTCTTTCACGGTTTCCTGGAATCGGAGTTTACGGATCTCAAGGTCTATTCCGAAGTTTTGCAGGATGCTGTGTTCGAATTAATGGATGCCGGTAAAGTCAGCTTTGCCTCCTGCTGTTCCATTACGCTTTCGGCTGCAAAGATGGATCAGGTGTTTCCTGATCTCGAGAAATACAGGGACAGGCTGATCTTGAGGCCGCAGGAGATTTCCAATCATCCTGAGGTCATACGCCGGATGGGATTGATCGCAATCAATACAGCGTTGGAGTTCGATATCTACGGCAACGTAAACTCGACGCATGTGATGGGGACGCAAATGATGAACGGCATTGGGGGATCGGGAGATTTTGCCCGAAACGCCCGTATTGCGATCTTTGTCACCAAATCCATCGCGAAAGAAGGGAACATTTCGTGTATCGTGCCTTTTGTTTCGCATGTGGATCACACGGAGCATGATGTGGATGTCGTTGTCACAGAGCAGGGATATGCCGATTTAAGAGGGCTTGCGCCGAGAGAACGCGCCCAGCTCATCATTGAACGTTGTGCACATCCTATGTACCGTGAGCCCCTGTTGGAGTACTACAATGAAGCGTTAACCAGAGGCGGGCAAACCCCGCATGTGTTGGAAAAAGCGCTGTCTTGGCATACGAATTACGCGCAGCACCGAACAATGCTTCAGAAGGTTCTGCAAAGAGGATAAGGAGAACCGTCAGGATGATCTGTTCCTGACAGTTCTTTTTGGTCCTAGTCCACACGTTCTTTTCCCACGTCCGCCTCTCCCGGCGCGCGTTATGGCGCTGCACGGCGGGTTGTCAGACCCCATTCGTCTATACTGGGCGTACCGCTTTCGTATCCGCAGCACGCCTCGATCTATTGCGGCTAAATTTTTGTTTTCATGCACACGTTAAACTAGTATAATAGAAAAAGAAAGCATTTTCATTATAACGGTGTGAATAAGGGGATGAGCATACTATGGACAAGAATGACGGTATGAATTACGCGCCGCAGGGCAAGCCGAACAGAGTGGTTGAGCCAGGCGAATTCAGGTTTGCGGCGGTTGCATTGGACCACGGGCATATTTATGGAATGTGCAACGGATTAGTGGAAGCAGGTGCGGAACTGACAGCGGTATACGACCCGGACCCCAATAAAGTACAGGCTTTTATCGCCAAATTCCCGCAAGCCAGAGCCGCGGCGTCGGAGGAAGAAATTCTGAGCGACCCTTCCATCCTTCTGGTGGCCTCTGCGGCTGTTCCATCGGAACGCGGCCCGCTGGGACTGAGAGTGATGGAGCACGGAAAAGATTACTTTACGGATAAAGCTCCTTTTACGGCACTTGAGCAGTTGGAAGCGGCAAGGGACAAAGTAAAGATGACCGGCCGGAAATATATGGTTTACTATAGTGAAAGGCTTCATGTTGAATGCGCTGTCTTCGCCGGCCAGTTGATCGAACAAGGGGCCATCGGCCGTGTGGTGCAGGTGATAGGAACAGGCCCCCACCGTTTAAATGCGCCGTCGAGGCCGGAATGGTTTTTCCAGCTTGAGAAATACGGCGGAATTCTTTGCGATATCGGAAGCCATCAGATCGAGCAATTCCTGTATTACACCGGTGCCAAAGACGCGACCGTCGCGCACAGCAAAGTGGCTAACTATAACAGCAAGGATTATAAAGAGCTGCAGGATTTCGGCGATGCCACGCTAATTGCCGACAACGGCGCAACAGGATATTTCCGGGTGGATTGGCTGACGCCTGACGGGCTCGGCACTTGGGGGGACGGAAGGACGATCATCCTGGGAACCGGTGGATACATAGAGATGCGCAAATACATTGATGTCGCCAGGGACCGTAAGGGAGATCATCTATTCCTGGTGAACCACGAAGGAGAGAAGCATTTTGAACTGGGCGGCCAAGTGGGATTCCCATTTTTCGGGCAGCTCGTTCTGGACTGCATCAACCGTACGGAGAACGCCATGACGCAGGAGCACGCTTTTAAAGCCGCTGAGCTATGCTTGATCGCGCAAAAGCAGGCGGTTCAGGTAGAGTAGTTTTTGATCAAAAATATTTATCGATATTATAAATAAACTTCATCAAATGGGTTTCAATTCGTCCTAATGAGGTTATTCATATATACGCAGCTTTCCTTCTGCTGCTGAGAACCTTTAAGGATGTGAACATTATGATCAACACAAAGGGTTTGCATCACACTGACAATGTTGTTGCTGAGACGGGAAAGTACATTTGTGAGGCAGGTCAGGCGCAGGAATTGATGCATGGAGATACCTTTCCGGCATGTCCAGTGACGGGGAAGAACACCACGTGGAGACATAGTGCACACAAGCATAACACCGGAGAGATCGTGACGGAAACCGGCAGCTACAGCAGTGATACGGCTGAGCACATTATGCTTCAGGCCGGCGAAGTGTTTCCGAACTGCTTGAGATCGGGCACTCCTACCCAATGGACCCATGCCGAACACGTTTAATTACTGGCAAAAGTCGTTGTATTCCACAGTCGCTCATAATGTCGCTAATATAAACGGGTCACTCACCAGGACCGGTTCTCGCAGCGGAGCCGGTTCTGTTTTCATTATTATGCCATTTCATGATATGCTTAGAAAGGATATACATACCTGCTTAAGGAGGGATTCATGAATGAAATATTTTGCCGTTTTCCTGAAAATGTTCGATGAAGCCAAAAGCTTGCAGTACCGGCCGGAGCATCTGGCCTTTCTGGACGAGCAGCGTTCTAAAGGCACTCTCTTTGCCAGCGGGCGATTTGTCGACGGCGCGGGCGGCCTCGTTATTTATAAAGGCAATTCACTGGAAGATATCCGCGAGATCGCCGAGAAGGACCCTTATATTATTGAAGGCGCCAGGACATTGGAGATCCATGAATGGGATGCCAATATTGCCTGAACGAGTAAAGTTTGAAGGTCGCGGGGCTGGCATGTCGAATCGGTATCTCAAGCTGTTTACAGTTCTGCTTCCGACGATAATTATCGGCAGCTTCGAGTTTATACGGCATGGCTTTCTCATGCCGTATTTGACCATGGAAGCGGGCAATTTTGTTATTGTCCTGGTCACGTTGGTTCTCTCTTATTTGTTCTCTAACTGGATGTTCAACCTGATTGAAGCGAACAACGCCAAGCTGTCCGCGGAACAGTCCAAGCGAGCAGTATATGAAGAAAGAGAGCGGCTAGCCCGGGAACTACACGATAATATTGCGCAAATTCTTTTTTTCCTCAATGTGAAGCTCAAGATGGGCCATATCGACGAAGCCCGTTCCGCCATCTCGGAGATCGACAACCATCTGCGGCAGGCGATTTTTAATTTGAGGCAGCCACCGGATTCCGAGGTCAAGTTCCAGGATAGGTTGCACAAATGGCTGGAAGAGTGGAGCTTGGTGGCGGGGATCGAGGTAGAGCGTGAAATCGGCATCACGGACCGGACCTTTACTTCGTCTGAGGAAATGCTTATGTTCGGCATCATCCAGGAGGCTTTTACCAATATCCGGAAGCATTCCGGAGCTGAGAACGCCCGACTTACGCTAACAGGAACCGCCGGCAGCTGGGAACTGACAATCGAGGATGACGGCATTGGGCTTGAACGGCCGGGCTCGGCCAACCAATACGGCATATCCATGATCCGTAAGAGGGCAGGCGACCTGCAGGCGGATTTTAATATAGGCAAAAAGCGGGACAAAGGCACCATAATCCGGCTGCATTCGCGGAAGGGAGCGCCTTAGACAATGACGATGTACAAGGTCTTGATTGCGGACGATCATCCTTTTGCCAGAGAAGCTGTAAAAAGCCTGCTTACTGACGATCCCTCCTTCCGGGTCATCGGCGAAGCATCCAGAGGCAGCGAGGCGGTGGCTTTATGCGGACAACTGGAGCCCGATCTGGTGTTGATGGACATCCGCATGTCCGACCTGAACGGTTTGGAGGCTGCCAGAAGGATTAAACAGTCCCATCCCCATATCAAAATCGTCATGCTGACGGTGTCCGATGATATCGCTGATCTGTTCACCGCTATCCAGTTTGGGGCACAGGGATATTTGCTAAAAAATATGGACCCGGGCGATTGGATAAAGTATCTCCGGGCTTTGCTGGATGAGAATGCTGAGGTTTCCCGCGGGATGGCGGACAAGCTTTTTCTCAGGTTCCGGTCAGGTTCTGTGTCTTCGGATGTCGATCCCGGCGTATTGACCCAGAGGGAGCGGGAGATAGTGGCCTGTGTCGCCACGGGTGAGAGCAACCGCCGTATCGCTGAGAGGCTGAGCCTTTCCGAAAACACGGTAAAGAACCATCTGAAGAACATTCTTCACAAATTGTGTTTGGAAAACCGGGTACAACTCACGGCTTATGCGTTCAGAAACGGATTCACGCTTTCGTCAAACAATCCATAAAAATGGCCCAACCGGGCCATTATTTTTTTGCCATTTGTGGGATAAAGTGATGAATAGAAAGAAGGGAGGCGCCGTCTCAATTCGATACCGGTATTTATTTATCATCATTCTATTATTTTTGTTCACGTTTCCAAATTCGGCAGGTGCACATGCCGTTCTGGAAAAAGCGGTTCCCGGGCCGGAAAGCCGGATGGACGCATCTCCCGCGGAGGTTCGCTTAACATTCAATGAATCGTTGGAAACTCAGCTGTTCTATATCAGGGTGCTGGACTCAAACGGCAGGAAGGTCACATCCGATAAAGCCGTTATGAGCCTCGACCGCAAAGAGATTGCTGTGCCGCTTCCTGCCTTGAAAGAGGGATATTACACCGTCTCTTATCATGTCATTTCCCAGGACGGTCATCCGATTGACAGCTCCTACATTTTTTGTGTAGGGTATCCGTCTCCTCAGTCGCAAGCTCCGCAACACCTCGGCGGATACGGGCCTCGAGATCAGCTTTCATTTGCGCAGCTTTTGGGTTTTGCATTCCGAATCGTGTACTATCTGATCTTTCTCACTGTCACTGGTTGGGTATTATTGAGGCTGGTATATCCGCCTGAACCGGACGAAGCCAGACGAATCAACGATTTATGGAGACTGAACCTGCTGCGGATAATGCTGCTTTCGCTGATTGCAATGATAGGCTTTCAGCTACCCAACTATATCGAGGACTGGGATCCCTCCCAGCTGGGACATCTGATATTTGCGACAACGGTTGGCATTTCATGGCTGATATCGCTTGTTCTTACATTTGCAGCATTTGCTTATTTGGGGCGCAGAAGATGGTTCTCGTGGGTATGGCTGGCCGGAACGCTGATTTCCGAAAGCATCAACGGCCATGCCATTGCCACCGGGAATTCCGTATTTAATACTGTCATTCTGGACATAGTCCATCTCATGGCGGCTTCTTTCTGGGTGGGCGGTCTGTTCTATCTTCTCATTCATTGGAAAAAGAACCGGGAGCATGCACGAAGCTTTCTGCCGGTTTTCTCAAACATGGCTTTCTACAGCATTCTTTTCCTGGTTGCCACCGGCGTTCTGTGGACTTTAGTCATGGTCCCTCATTTGAAATATCTGCTGTATACCGCCTGGGGAAACCTTCTGATCGCCAAAAGCGCCCTCGTTATCCTTGTCATTGCAGCCGGCTATGCGATCAGGATTTTTATGAAACGGAATAAGGGAAATGCTGTTCATACAGCGGTAAAAGCGGATTTCGGCATCATGCTGGCTATTGTTGGGATCGTCGGCGTGTTTACTTACTTGAATCCGCTGCCTCAGAATGCGCCGCTCCATTGGCATGTGATGGCGGAGAAGATCCACATGACTGCCCGCATTACACCGAACAGCCCGGGAACCAACAAATTCACGGTCCGCGTCTGGCTGCCGGAACAGCGGGACATGCCTAAATATGTACAAATGTATCTCAATTACAAGGATGATCCAGAAGTGGCGCCGATCGAGGTTCCTTTGGAAGCTTCCAAGGGGCTGGAGCCGGAGCTCTTTCCGGGATTCAAACAGTTCAGCTACGAGAAAGAAGGACCTTACCTGCCGTTTGCGGGCCGGTGGGAGCTGGAGGTCCGTGTAATGGACAGCAATGATGAGGAGACAGTGTACCGCAAAGAAGAGTCAGTCTATTAATCAGGGGGGTTCTTTACAAAATGAAAAAGAAAATAGGTCTGTTATTCACGTCTGTCGCTCTGAGCATCGGTCTCTTTGCGGGTGTGGCAAGCGCCCACGTCACAGTTAGTCCGAAAGAAACGAGCCAGGGCTCTTATGAGAAGTTCACCGTTCGTGTTCCAACAGAGAAGGAGTCGGCTACAGTAAAGGTAGAATTGAAGATTCCTGTCGAGTCGGTGGACATTTCCAGGGTGGAGCCGAAGCCGGGCTGGAAATACGAGATGGCCAAGGGAGCCGACAACAAAACAACCGCCATCGTATGGTCCGCAGCCGGTGAGGGGCTTGGACCAACCGAATTTGGTGAATTCAATATCCAGGGAAAAGTGGCGGACAACGCCTCCCAAATCACCTGGAAAGCCGTCCAGACTTATAAAGACGGTTCTATTGTGGAATGGACGGGAGCGCAGGATGCGAAAACTCCGGCGTCCGTTACAACGGTTAAACCGAAGCAGGCCGGAGCCGCGGACGGCCATGGAGCGCCAGCTCCAGCCGCAGGGGCCGCGGACGGGCACGGATCGGCGGCTCCAGCCGCAGGAACAAGCGCACCGGCCGCAGCAGCAGGGCCAGCCGGTTCCTCCTCGCTGCCGCTGTACTTGTCCGTCGCCGCTTTAGCAATAGCGATCCTTTCCCTGATCATGAACATGATGAAAAAGAAAGCCTGATTATCAGCGCTCCTTCGGCATAGTGGGTCTGTTCAAAAAGCTCTTTTTGAACAGGCTCATAGAGCCGTAAGGAGTGTTTTTTTTCCGCGGTGAGCTGTGTTCCTCCCCCAGGTTGGTGATCTCCCGCCGGGTTTTTCTTACCAGATAGGGATTGAGTCTATCAACGCTCCTGTGGTACTGTAATAGGAGCAGACTCAGGTAGAAAGGATCCGTCTATGTCATCGATCATCGTTATTCTATTTTGTTTGATTATTTTGGGGTCACTTTTCAGCTATGCAGTTCTATGCTTTTTTCAGCACAAAAGAAGCAGAGGCTGGCTGATGCTGCTCTGCACCGTTGCAGCCATCGTCCTTTTCGTAATTGCGGTAAGCAACAGATGGATTATCCCGCCTGACAGTCCTATCAAAACGATTTGAGTGAAAAAGAGACCGGATCTTCTCTCTGGCAGGGAGACTTTCGGTTTCTTTTTTTTTTTCAATGAACGCTCTATCCATAACTTTCCATGTTTCAAAAGAATGCTGGCCCATCAAGGCTTTCAGAACTCTATGAGAATTACATTAGAACATTCTCATTGTAATTCCTCTGGGAATCTATCAGAATAGTACTCGAACAACAAACAGCCGAAGCTCTTAATAGAGAGCGCGGGGGATCCAAGTTAAGGGGTGAAGCCTTTCTCGTGAAGGCAGGGGAAACTCTCAACCGAATCCGTCAGCTAACCTCGCAGGCTAAGAAGGGAGAAACATCGAATGAAGAAACAGTTTGGTAAAATGATTATGACGGGGGCCTTGGTATTGGGGCCGCTATTGAGCGCAGGAACCGCTTTCGCGGCAACCGCCGATACAACCCAGGAAGCCCCTGTTCACCGCATAAGCTACAATGTACAAGCTTTTGCGTTTGACGGTTATACCTGGACACAGCTGCAAGGAAATAACTGGGAGCAAATCTTCAAGGATGTATTTACCGGGTTCCCTGGACAAGTAAATCTACCCGCTCCGACACCTGCACCACAACCTCAACCGCAGCCAACTCCTGCTCCGCAGCCAACTCCTGCTCCGCAGCCAACTCCTGCTCCGCAGCCAGCTCCTGCTCCGAAGCCAGCCCCTGCTCCGCAGCCAACTCCTGCTCCGCAGCCAGCTCCTGCTCCGAAGCCAGCCCCGGTTCCGCAGCAAAAGCCTGTGCAGAAGCCAGCGCCTCAGCCTGTGCAGAAGCCAGCCCCGGCCGCACAGAACAGCAGCGCATCCGAATTTGAGAAGCAAGTGCTGCAGCTCGTCAACCAGGAAAGAGCCAAAGCCGGCTTGAAAGCATTGAGCATGGACACGAACTTGTCCAAAGTTGCAATGGCCAAAGCCCAAGATATGTACAAAAACAACTATTTTGACCACAATTCTCCAACTTACGGATCCCCGTTTGACATGATGAAGAGCTTCGGCATCTCCTTCAACACCGCAGGAGAAAACATAGCTAAAGGCCAAACCAGCCCGCAGCAAGTGATGAACGATTGGATGAACAGCGCAGGTCACAGAGCCAACATTCTAAACAGCAGCTTTACCAAAATCGGTGTCGCTGAATATAACGGAGAATGGGTCCAGGAATTCATAGGCTAGGATCATAACAAAAAGGCTGCTTCCGGCATAACTGCCGAAGCAGCCTTTTTTTGTGGCAGCATAACAGGATAACCCGAAGTTAGGCGAATTGGCTTTCCATAAGGTATACTGTTGGGAAACAGTTTGTTTTTATGGAGTGATGGGATGCTTATCAATTTAAAGGACAGAATAGACGAAACAGATGTGAGAGAGCTGCTTGAATATTCCATGTTTGATGAACCTGAAAAGGTGGATAAAGCGTTAGAGGAGTACAGGTACGGCCCGGAGGTTGAATTATATGGGTTGGAAACCGTGGACAGGCTGGTTGGCATGGTAGGGTGCAGAAAGCTTGGCGGCGGTGAACTGGAGATCAGACATTTGTCCATTTTCCCGGAATTCCGGAGAAAAGGGTATGGGGCTTTGCTGATCAAGGAATTAGCCAAATTAAAGCGGCCTGAGACCATTTCGGCTGAGACGGATGACTATGGGGTAGATTTTTACAGAAATGTCGGCTTTCGCGTCATCAGTTTGGGAGAACGATACCCGGGCGTAGAGAGATACCGCTGCGAATTAGATTGGGCCAGCCATGAAGACAACTAGCATCGAAGGTGGATGAAAAACAAAAAAACCGCTAACTCAAGGTTAACGGGGCTCGTTTTTGCGGGTATTCCTACCATTCGACTGACCAGGCGCTCTCATAGGCACGGTTTCTTTGTGTACGGGACTGATTTGCTTCAGCAGCGGCGGGGGAAATGTAGCGCAGCGGAAGCGGTCTTGCCGGTTCAGCTGGAGCTGCTTGCCCAGGCACAAGCTTCAAGCTTGACGTCAAGCTACCTTGCGGCGGACGCTTCTTGATGCGTCAGATTCGGCTGACTTTCGCTTTCCTGTGTACAGTATTTAATTGTGCTTTCACTTGATGTTACCTTCCTCCACTATATGGAGCGGCACGCAGCCGTCGGATCAAATAATTTGGGCAAACGGCTTAAGGCAGCAGCAAATGCGGGTTTGCAAGATGATAATCGGGGCCGAAAATATCCGCGAAGGATTTGCTTTCCTTGCGTCTGATTTTCCGTGCTTCCTTACGGACCGGTGCGGTCTCGAACAGCTGCTTTTCTTCATCCGTTTCCGGAATGATAGCGGGTACTTCCGTTGGACGGTCATCTTCGCCCAGTGCGACGAAGGTGAGAAAGGAAGTGGCGCACACCTTGCGTTCACCCGTCAGCAGGTCCTCGGTCACAACCCGGACGAACACTTCCATCGAGGTTTTGTGGGTCCAGGTGACAAAAGCGGACAGGCACACTGCGTCTCCCTTTTTCACCGGATGGAGGAAATCCACTGAATCCGTGGACGCTGTGACCACGGGGCGCCGCGCATGCCGGGTGGCCGCTATTGTGGCCACATCGTCAATATAGGCCATCAGCTTGCCCCCAAAAATCGTGCCGTGATGATTCGTGTCCGGAGGCAGGACAATGGAGGCTTTTATTGTAAAAGACGCTCTCGCCGGTTTGGCGGGCAAAGTATCTTGAGGATTGCTCATTCGATTTCACCTTACCTATATAATATTTACTTCGTTTAAGTGTACAGGAACAAAATGGACAGGTAAAGTACATAATTCGAATGCTTTTTATTCATTTTATCTATAGGTCGTCGGACAGCCAAACATATCGTAAAGAACAGGAGTCAATTGATGGATATCCGCCATTTAACCTATTTTATAGCAGTAGCCGAACACCGCAGTTTCACAAAAGCCGCCGAAAGCCTTCATATTACCCAGCCCACTCTGTCCAAAATGGTCCGTCTGTTGGAACAGCGGCTGAATGTGACTTTGTTCGACCGCTCAGGCAAACAGATCGAGCTCACCGATGCGGGCCGGACCATTCTTCAATCCTCCCGGCAGATTGTGAGAGCTTTCGATAACTTGTCCGCAGAACTGGCGGATGTGGTGCAGCTCAAAAAAGGGATCATCCGCTTCGGGCTTCCCCCAATGGTGGGCGGACGCTTCTTCCCTTCTATTATTGAACGTTTCCATCTCAAATATCCGGACATTCGGCTGCAATTGGCAGAACAGGGAGGAAAGACGATCGAACAGGAGGTGGACAGCGGGGAACTCGATCTCGGAATGGTTGTGCTTCCGGTGGACGATGAGAGAAAATTTCACTTTTTGCACTGCTTGAAGGAGGATGTTCGGCTGCTCGTCCATACCGGCCACCGGCTCGCTTCACGGGTGCAAGTGCAGATAACTGAGCTGAAGCAGGAGCCTTTTATCCTGTTCCGTGAAGATTTTAACCTGCGCTATTTGATTCTGGAGGAGTGCCGGCGGGCAGGATTCGAGCCTGAAATCGTGTTAGAGAGCTCCCAATGGGACTTTATTACGGAAATGGTTGCTTCCAAATTCGGTGTGACTCTTTTGCCCGAGTCCGTATGCCGATCGCTTGACCCTGCGCGCTTTCGCACCGTCCCCTTGTTGAAGTCCGCCATTCCCTGGCGTCTTTCCATGATCTGGCGTAAAGATAAATATTTATCCTACGCGGCCAGGGAATGGATCCGTTTCATGCAGTCGATTCTTGAGGGAAAAGGATAAGCAACAAAGCCGCCCTGGGTTGATTAATGCTTCTCGAGCAGCAAAGTGACGTCCAATGCGTTCGTTTTCGCAATAATCATATCCTTGGAATCCAGCACCCTGACATCCGCCTGGTGGCGTCCCGTTTTGTTCAATATTTCTTCAGGCACTATCGCGGTCAGGCTGCCGTCCCGGTTCCAAGCCGTTGCGAGCCGCTTATTGTCCAGATACAGAATGGCTCCCGGAACGAAATTCCGGCCTGATACGATCAAGTCGGTCTTGCCTCCGGCTGAACCCGTTTTGACGGAAACCGCGGCCATGGCTCCCAACCCCAGGACGAAATTGCTGTCCACGATCCTGCTCTCGAACGGACGATAGCCGTATCTGTCGCCGAACAGAATGTCATACTGCAGCTGCTTGTACTGCCCGATTTGCTTGCCGTTATCCGTTAACGATTTGTAATTGGGAGGAATAACCGGCTGCTTTTGCGACAGCTTGTCCAGAAAATCGGTAAAGTAAGTGCCCTTCAAGCCTGTCAGCTTCAACACATAAGAACTGAGGAAGGAGGGGCTGATGCTGAATTGATCCTTCTGTTCGGGAAGATAATTGTTCCACACGACCACGGGGGTGCTGTACATTTTTCTCACAAAATCCGGGTCGTTCTCCGATAAATAATTGCTTTCTTTATAGACCTTGTAGTTATTCCCCAGCAGAGGCATATGATCCCCGAAAAAGACCACTACCGTTGGCTCGTCCACCTGAGTGTAATGTTCGGCAAGCATTTGCAGCATACCATCCGCATCGGCGATACCCGTAGCATAGGTTTCCAGCATTTCTTTCGATTCGTCGGACACAGGACCCTGCACCTTAAAGGTGTTCTTCTCAAATTTACCGTTATAAAAAGGGGCGTGATTTTCCATCGTATTGGCGAAGACGAAGTCCGGCCCAGGGGACTTATCCGTTTCGGACATGATCATTTTGGCTACTTCTTCATCCGCCAGGAAAGGCCCTTTATAATTGGGGGCAAAAAATTCGCCGGAAATAAATTTGGAAAATCCGAAATTTTGGTACACGTTCTTCGAGTTGAAGAACCAGTTATGAAAAGGATTGATTGCGGTTGCAGTGTATCCCTGCCTGGAGAGGATGCTGGCCATCGAGTCCACGCCTTTGGTGATGTACTGGTTGTAGGCGATCGAACCTTGAGGCAGAAACCGCGTTGATAATCCGGTCAGCACTTCAAACTCCACATTGGCCGTCCCTCCGCCGAATTGAGGGGACAGCAGCCATCCGCCCGGATAGTTCTGCTGCAGCGAGTGGAAGAAAGGAATCGGATCCCTGTCAAAGGATAGGTCCTTCAAAATGGTCGGATCCCAGAACGCCTCGCTCAGCACCACAATGACGTTAGGCTTTACTTTGGTTTGTCCGGTGTCCTCTTTGGCGGAGGCTAATTTTGCTATGGCCCGCATGCTGC